>NZ_CP053586.1:455000-2460000 GCF_032598965.1 Leptolyngbya sp. NK1-12 | reverse complement strand
TTAGCCGCATTTTTCAGCAATTAAATGAACTGCAAAATCGACCACCCCTCTGGCTAGAGGTGCCAATGGTAGCAGGAGAGTACCTCCTGTTTCCAACGGTCATCCTGTTTCTGCTGGTGCTGATTGTCATGAAAGTCTCTCCGCAGCCGCAAACATGGTCTCGGTTTGTGGTGGTTGGCATCCTGTTAGCGTTGACCGTGCGCTATCTGCTGTGGCGATCGCTTTCGACTTTAAACGTGAGTACGCCCCTAGCCGGTGTATTCAGCATCGGGCTGTTTTTGCTAGAGCTGTTGATGTTGACTAGCAGCACGATTCAGCTATTTCTAATGCTGCGGGTACGCGACCGACGACGGGAGGCCGATTGGCTGGCGATGGATGTGGAAGAAGGCCGCTATACTCCAACCGTTGATGTGCTGATCCCGACCTACAACGAGCCAGTTTTCATCTTAAGACGCACGGTGGTTGGCTGTCAGGCCATGACATATGCCTATAAGCAGATTTATTTGCTGGATGATACCCGTCGGCCTGAGGTGAAGGCGCTAGCCGACGAACTGGGGTGCCACTATTTAACGCGGCCTGATAATCGCTTTGCTAAAGCAGGTAACCTCAACCATGCAATTCATCAAACCAGTAGCGATTTGATTGTGGTCTTTGATGCCGATTTTGTGCCGACAACTAACTTCTTGACGCGCACGATTGGGTTTTTCCAAGATCCGCAAGTGGCCTTAGTTCAAACACCTCAGAGCTTCTACAATCCGGATCCAATTGCCCGTAACTTGGGCCTAGAGAATGTTCTAACGCCCGAAGAAGAAGTTTTTTATCGTCAAATTCAGCCAATCCGCGATGGGGCAGGTAGCGTCATTTGCTCGGGTACATCCTTTGTCGTGCGGCGCAGTGCCTTAGAAGCAATGGGCGGGTTTGTGACGGATTCCTTGAGCGAGGATTACTTTACTGGCATCCGGCTGTCGGCCCAAGGCTATCGGTTGGTGTATCTCGACGAAAAGCTGAGTGCGGGTCTGGCGGCAGAGAATATTGCAGCTCACGCGATTCAGCGGTTGCGCTGGGCAAGAGGCACGCTGCAAGCCTTTTTTATCAAATCGAACCCATTGACGATTCGCGGTCTCAACCCGATCCAACGCTTGGCTCATTTGGAAGGCTTATTGCACTGGTTTACCAGCATTTCGCGAGTGGGATTTTTGCTCATGCCCCTGGCTTATTCGTTCCTGGGGGTGATTCCTTTGCGGGCTACAGCAGCCGAATTGCTCTACTTTTTCCTGCCTTACTATTTAGTGCAACTTGCCGTTTTTTCCTGGCTGAACTATCGCTCTCGTTCTGCTCTGTTGTCTGATATCTATTCGCTGGTCTTATGTTTTCCGCTCGCGCTAACGGTGATTCAGGTGATGCTAAATCCGTTTGCTAGAGGCTTCAAAGTGACCCCTAAAGGAACTGCCAGCAACCGCTACTCCTTCAACTGGAACTTAGCTTGGCCGCTTTTGATGTTGTTTGTTGTCACAGCCATTAGCCTCTGGGTTAATTTTGGCATGTGCATGATCAAGGGTGCTTGGATGGACACAGTACCGCCGGAGGTAGCCAGTCAGTTTAAGGGGATTGGCTTGGGCTGGATCTGGAGCAGCTACAACCTGATTATGCTGGGAATTGCCCTGCTGATTTTGCTGGATGTGCCCCGTCCCAGCCCCTACGAGTGGTTCGACCTGAGGCGCACGGTCAAGCTATGGCCTGTGACACCCGCAGGGGAACCAGAGCAGGTATTTTGGGGCGTTACAACCATGATTTCGGAGGTGGGCACCGAAGTGGCGCTGACCCAAGCTGGGTTTCCCACGATTCATCTTGAGGCCAATTTTTCTGATTCTGGGACAGCCGAAACCATACCTGTGCGGGTAGAGATTTTGGAGCACCACCTGTCAATTTCAGGACAAGCAACCCAAACGGGATTAAACGGCGAATTTCCTACCGTGCGCATTATGTTCGACCCACTCGATACCATGCAACAGCGGCAGTTAATCGAGATGCTGTTTTGTCGGCCTGGGCAATGGAAGAAGCGCTACACGCCAGGGGAAATTCAGTCTTTGCTATTGTTGTTTCGAATTTTGCTGCGGCCACGCGTTCTCTTCGACCGCCATGTGGATGTCAGCGCGGTTTCGGTGGCGCAAATTTAGGCACCTACTTAGGCGCAAACTTAGGCGCAAATTTAGGCGCAAATTTAAAACATTCCGCTGGTGGAGGGCATTGACCGATCGGTGTGGTAGCGTCGGTGCTATAGCTGAGTTTGGTTGAAGCGCTGATGAATTCTACCCGCCCCTTCTCGTTGGCGAAGCACCTAATCGTCGCGGGGTTGTCCTTTGGTGTTGTAAGTGGCTTAATCAGTTTACCAAATGGGTTAGGCCCCAATTGGCTCACGAATCAAGCCTTAGCCCAAAGCGGAGGACGGGCAAGGGGAGGTTCGTTTGACCGACCAGCCGCGCCGCAGCAAGCCCCCTCAGGCGGCGGATCTAGCGGCGGGTACAGGGGTGGATATTCATCACCCTACGACTATTCTGTTCCCTATGATTATTCCTATCCCTCGCGTCCAGACTACTATCCATACCCAGCTCCTTACAGTCGTCCACGGGTAATTGTGGTCCCGCCCCAGTCCTATCCGGTCCCAGTCGATCCGGGCTATGGTACAGGATATGGCACAAGCAGTTCAGGAGATGGGTTGTTCTTGATTTTGGTGCTACTGCTGGGAGCCTCAATGCTGCCGGTGTTAATGAACTACCTGCGGGCCAGTCGCAGCAGTTCTAGCAGCAGTTCTAGAGGGATTGGGGCCAGTGAGTTAGCCAATGATATTGTGACTGTTACCCAGGTTCAGGTTGCCCTATTGGCCCAAGCTCGATATATTCAGGACGAACTGACCCAAATTAGCCTGCAAGCCAATCTCAATACTCCGGAAGGTTTGGCCGAATTTCTACGAGAGACTGTTTTGGCCCTGTTGCGCTCTCCGGAAAACTGGACCCATGCTCGCGTCAATTCCCAAACCGTTAAAAGCCGTCAGCAGGCTGCCCAATTATTCGAACAACTCTCGATTCAAGAGCGCAGTAAGCTCAGCAGCGAAACCCTGGTCAACGTAGGTGGCAATATTCGTCGCCAAGCCCTCCAAGTTGACAAAGATGCGGACCCAGCCTCCTATATTGTCGTGACACTGCTAGTCGGCACAGCAGACGACCGACCTCTGGCTAACCCAGTTCATTCCACCGAAGAGCTGGCTGCCGTTTTGCAGCGCTTGGGAGGCATCACACCTGCCTATCTAATGATTTACGAGTTGATCTGGTCGCCGCAGGATGCCAGCGACAGCCTTTCGCGTGAACAGCTTTTGACCCATTATTCAGATCTAGTACAAATTGCCTAACTGCTCATAAGGCTTAATCAATAAGGCTTGATTGAACAGGCATGCCCTTCATAAGAATCTGACAAGGCAGTACACTGAACGATGTAGCATTGGGAGGACGATCACTTGCTAGACGAACAGGCTAAGAAAACCATCCTGCGAAAAATTCCCCACGGGCTTTATGTTTGTGGCGTCAAAGATGGGGATGAAGTGAATGGCTTTACGGCCAGTTGGGTAATGCAGGCCTCATTTCAACCGCCCTTGGTAGTCAACTGCGTCAATCGCAACTCTGGCTCCCATGCCATGATTCAGTCCAGTCAGGTGTTTGCCCTTAGTTTTTTAGAGGCAAGTCAGAAAGAACTCGCGCAAAAGTTTTTCAAACCGCAGCGGCGCGTCGGCAACAAGTTTGAGGATGTCGAGTTCTACCTGGGTGAAACCGGCTGCCCAATCATTTCTGATTCCTTGGGCTATGTCGAATGCCGCGTTGTGGGCACAGTTGAGCATGGCGATCATACTGTCTTTGTCGGAGAAGTGATCGCCGCAGGCGTGCATCGAGACGGCGAACCACTCCTGTTAGAGAGTACAGGCTGGCAGTATGGAGGGTAATGTTCTATGCCCCTAATCAAAGTCC
Source organism: Leptolyngbya sp. NK1-12 (assembly GCF_032598965.1). NCBI lineage: Bacteria > Bacillati > Cyanobacteriota > Cyanophyceae > Leptolyngbyales > Leptolyngbyaceae > Leptolyngbya > Leptolyngbya sp. NK1-12. Next base: position 2,455,984 of record NZ_CP053586.1, on the reverse strand, counting down.
AAACCTCTGCTACTGCACCGGACCAGGCTACGGTTGAAAGTTTGCTCAAGCGTCTATCTGCTAGTTTGGCGAAACATACAGGTAAGCCAGAATCCTATGTGATGGCTGCTTTTGAGCCAGGTCTGGCGATGACCTTTGCAGGCACAACCGATCCGGTTTGCTATATCGAAATTAAAAGCGTGGGGACAATGAGTCCAGCTCAGACGAAAGCCATGAGTCAGGATTTTTGTCAGCAGGTGAATGCAGCCCTCGGAGTGCCGACCAATCGCACCTATATTGAGTTTGCTGATGCCAAAGGCTATATGTGGGGCTGGAACGGAGCTACGTTTGGTTAGCATTGTCCGTAAAGATTTTGTTTTTCTACATAAAGATTGAGCCTTTCTGTGTCTATGGACTCTGGTCGCTTAAATTATCCCTGTTAAGATTCGTTACATCGGCGGCAAGTTCATAGGACTAGAACGAAAGGGAAATTATGCTGAACGCTCTATTGTTCGATCTAGACGGTACGTTAGCTGAAACCGACTCGCTCCACTTTCAAATCTGGCAGGACTTTCTGCTTGACTATGGGTTGGTAATTGATCGGGCTTTTTATAAAGCCAAGATTAGTGGGCGGCTAAATCCGGACATCATGGCCGATCTGCTGCCGCAGCTGAGTTTGGCTGAGCAGAACGATTTTATTGAGCGCAAAGAGGCTGCCTTTCGAAATAGTGCTGATGCCCTGACACCTTTAGCGGGTGTGGTAGAGATTTTAAATTGGGCCGCAGAGCAGAACTTGAAAGTTGCGGTCGTGACCAATGCTCCGCGCGAAAATGCCCAATTTATGCTGAATGCCCTGCATTTGCAGCATCGATTTCTCACTGTTGTGCTGGGTGATGATTTGCCAATGGGGAAACCGAGTCCCTTGCCCTATCAAGAAGCGCTGCGTCGCCTCAATGTAACCGCAGAAGAAACCATCGCATTTGAAGATTCGCCTTCGGGATTACGCTCAGCCGTGGCAGCCAATATTTTTACGGTAGGAATTGCTACAACTCACGATCCAGAAGATTTGTATCGGCTTGGAGCTGGATTGGTGGTTCCCGACTTTGCAGACGAGCGTTTGATCCAGTTGCTGAACCAACGGCTGATCCAACGAAGCAGCAACGTGTTGACAGTATAATTGCCTAGTTCTTTAGCTTCAGGGCTTGCGGCTCAGAGGTAGAGGCATCGACAGAAGTACTATCGGAAGCATGGTCGGAAACACGGTCGGAAACACTCTGGCCTTGGCCCAATTCCAACAGGAAGCGTAATGCTTTAGCGATGTAGGTAGCGCAGACATAGGGCGAGGTTTCATAAAACGACCGCCACGCCATACCCTTTTGCTGATCGTACAGAGCCGCCTGATGAGAGGGCTGATCCAACCAAGCCAGACGAACCGCATGCCCAATCAGCACATCCAGCACGATATATTCCTCGATTTGCAATTCGGGATTTTGCTCCACAATTGCCGCTAGCTCCATTAGTGCCTCGATGTTCACTTGGCGGTATTCTGGCGCTTGAATATTGTTGAGCAGGTGTTCAACCCGCAGAGCAAAATTTTTCTCACCGGGCGTCATTTCCGACAGCAGCAATTCGCTATCTAATCGGTTGCGGCGGTCCAGTTTGTCGCCGATCACCAAACCTTTGCAGTGCTGCATGACTCGCCAGACTTGTGGATAAAACCCCTTCGGAACGCGGTTCAGTGCCCCGTCTCGTTGGCGTTGCTGCCACCAGCTAATTGGGGTCGATTCTGCCGATTCTTCTGACCAGAGGTTAGTAGCATCGGGGGAAACCACCCATTGAATGGGCTGCTGCTGACGGATATGCAGCGATTCTTGCTGAAACAGGGTTTGATTCAGGCTATCGTAACCAGCCAACACCCGCATCAGCCGCAGTTTCACTTCAAACGGGCTGAGCTGCACCAGATGCTCATGGGCTTCATCGGGCGTCACGTGCAGTTCTCGCGCCAGTGCGCTAGTAATCAGCAAAATTAGGTAGCCTACTCGCAGCGTCAACAAGCCGTTAAACAATTGGGGATCAGTTTTGATCAAAACGCTGAGGTAGACCAGGATTTCCTGCGTCAGAGGGCGATCGCGCACATCATTGCCGCAAAACATCTGGATTTTTTCCATGATTTCATCCGGCGGCATTGGGGCAGTAATCAGAGAAGCCTCGCTGTAAGCCTTGCCGACAGCGATCTGTTTGCCGCGCACCAGAATATCGGTAACCGCATCCGAGAGGCAAATATCGATTTTATTGAGTAGCCCCGCCGAGCGGCGAATGATCGCCCACAGATGCAATTGGCTCGCCTTGCTGTAGACCTCATCTAGCAACTCAGCCACCGTCACGGGTTGGGGTCCTAAGCCAGTATCCAGGTCCAACCCAGCCAAATTGCTCAAGGTCTCTAGCAAATCAATCTGCTCATAGAGGTTTTGGGAATGGCGCAGGCGCTCCAACAGCCGTGGGATGCTGGTTTCATAAGACAGCATAAATTCCTGCGTGCTGCTGAGGGGGACATTGCGATCCGGATAGAAAGTGAGATAGTACGCTACCGGAGCCGCATCTTGAACCGAGGCTTGAACGAACTCAAAATCATGCACAAAATCCACCCGTTCGGTGCCTGCCGTCAGCATCAGCTGATTTAAGTGGCCCAGCTTTACCGCAATCTCATTGCAATTGCCATCCCGCAGCTCTTTCAGCAATTTGAGTAGGGGTGATTGCTCGATTTCCTCACTTTGCTCTGTTTCAAACATGGCATGGGTGAGCAGCAGCGTCATGGTAGGGCGACCGAGCTGATCCCAATGCTGCTGAATGTAGGCCAGTTCTGCTTTGATTTGGGCTACTAGAAAGTGGTAGTCCAGCGTGAGGTAGAACTGCTGCTGATCGAGAAACGAGGGCAAAAACACAATTGTCTCGCCACGAATGCGGAACACTCGCGAGGTGGTGAGGCTACGTAGACGACGAATTGGGCGTCCAGTCATGGGCAGCTTATCGTTACGACCCACCTGAGCATAGATAGCGGCTAACTCCTTGGCTCGACGCACCTGAATCGGAGCAACCTGAGTCGGCGTTTGGGTGTCAATACCGTAGGTGGCCAGTTCGGCTTGCAGGGTTTCGTCTTCGGCCAGCAGAGCAATTTGGACTAACGGCTGCCGCGGATGGTGAGAGCGTCGGTAGCGCCCCAGAGGATCAATATCGCCCAATGACAGCAATCCGTCCCGTAAAAGCTGCCCCAGCACGTACAGGCTCTGTGCCCAAACCAGCGGCAGGTTCTCGTTCGGCAAGCGAGTCTGGCTATGGGGATTGGCCCGCTCGGCCTCAATTTTGTCTTCTGGAACATAATATAGCTCTGGCAACAGCCGTAGTCCGTTCTGCTCGACGAGCAAAGGCTGAAGCCGCTGATGGTATGCTTCGGCTTGAGTCAGATCACCGCGAAACAGAGCATCCAGCATCAGGTAGGTGAAAAACAGCGGCCATTCGCACTCGATGTGCTCAAACTGCTTCAGCTCGCGTGGCTCATAGTGGAGGCGGGTCACATCTTCGATCACCGTCTGGTGCCCGTCGCGCAAAAACCGCTTACAGCCATAATTGCCCTGCAGTTTCGTGACAATGTTGCTGCGAGTGCGTTCCACCAAAGCTGGATTATCGACGGCAAACGCCGGAAAGCCAATCACGGCTAACACCGCTGCATCTGCTTCCTTGGAGGCCGATTCGCGCGGCAATAGGGACTCCAACGTGATACTGGTTCGGGCAATCTCGTCCGGCAACACATGAATCACCGAGGCTTGACTGCCATAAACTCCAAACAGATCCAGACCATTGATTGCCTCTAATGCCGCCTTCGCCATTCCCACCGAGCTAGCATTCAGTTCTGGATTGCCGTGGTTGATTTTGTTGCCCCGCTCCCAAATTCCATAGTCTGGCGTGCGATAGGCACGACCAATGTAGTAGACCAGATTTTGGATAAAGTTGACTTCGTCGATTGTGAAAATAATCTTGAGGCCAGAAGCTGTCATTTGTGCCAGCATCAGCAGATAAAGCGATGTGGCGTCGAGCTGCAAATGACCCCAGCCATCATCTCCGACGACGACATCGCCCGTGTTGGTATCGTATTTGGCGTGCAGCGCATCTAGCGGCGATTGGGTGTGCTTGAATTTCTCTACCTTATTGGCCTGCCGCATCATCGCAAACAGCAAACCCCGCATCAGTTTGACCACGCTGTGCTCTAGCTCATAGGCCCGACCCGGATTTTCATCCAGCTTGCGATAGGCCAAGGCCAATCCCCAAACAGCTAATATGCTGTAGACGTTATCCCGCACCCAAGCGTCGGTATAGTTACCGTGGGCTGTAATTGCGGTACTGGCCGGCAGCAGACCCGTAATTGGGTTTTGGCGAGCTAAAATAATCGCCTGAACTTCTTGGTAATACGCCTTGAGTTGATCAGAAGGAGTACCAGCAGGCCAAGCTCTCAGCGAGCTGTTGACGTGAGGAGCAGCGGTAGCACACATAGGAAGCTTAACCAGTAGCTAGAGTTCAAGAACCAATTGCTCAATACCAGCCAGGATTAGGGCCAGCGAACAATTTCCCTTAATGTTTCCTTAAGATTATCGCCTAATTGCGCTGGATCGAGTGATGCCCCTGCCCTAAAGCCCCAGATCTAGAAAGATTTTGTCTAACTTTGTCTAAGTGTTATCAGAATCAGGTAAACCTGCTTAAAGCAAAATCGGCGTTAATCGCTATCTTACAGTTGCATGGTTCTTGAGTTGACTCAGTGTGATTAAACACGGTTGTGAAGCAATTTTTCTATTGGCCAACCAAGAAATTTTTGAAAAATTTATCAGAACGATAGGAACTTGACCGTAAATTTACGGGTAGACTGATACCGTATAGAAACGAACAATCCCATACTGAATATCACCCGATCAATCCGTACCACCCAGTGAATGAGATGGAATTACAACAGAGCCGTTGTCAAGCAGTGAACAGAACCACTATCAAGCAACGCAATAGGACCGCTTGAATTGGCTGCGACACGATTTCCCTATATTCCACGTCTACATTTCTTTTTTCAAAAGTGGTTGCATCGATAGCGCATTGATGGTTTGATGCGTTTTTGGTGCATTGATTGATCCAATGCTATTGATTTAGCGTCACTAATTCAGTGTTCTTGATTCGGTGCATTATTGATCGAGGTCACGGACCGTCAAAACAGACATGGCCATCATAGATAAAGTCCTTATGCAAGTTTTATTACCAATTTGGTAACCCGGCTGATGAATCCGCTAACAACTCTATCAACCGATCTTAAAAAGCGGATTCTAGAATTCAGCGAAACCGGTTTCCCAGAGCCATGCGGGGGCAATTCTACAAACAGCGCTATCAGTAGAATGATTGCCCCTGCATTTCCTATTTACCGACCTGTGCTTTTGGACTTGTCAATTTCTACCTGATTTTTATTGCGAGGTCAGCAGCCATCAGCAAGAATCAGGCAGTTCTAAGTAGGTCAACCAAATTAAACAAGATACAGTGCGGGCGAGAGGCTCGTACCAGCCAGACGCTTGCGCTACGGAGCTTCAAATTAATTCAAATTAATTCAAATTAATGATGTTGATCTACTTAGAGCTTGTTTGTAAACCAAGATTGAGATCCCCCTAAATCCCCCTAACCCCCTGCGGGGATGCGCCTTCGGCGCGATTCTAGCCTCTTAAAATTCATTTACAAACAGTCTCTGAAGCAGTCAGTGATTTTCGCCTTTACCAGCAAGATCGAATTGCTATACCTGTATAGAAACGCATAAATTGTAAAAATCTAAAACCTACAGGATACAAACAAATAAAAGCGATAGAAATGTCAGAAAACATCTCTACCGCTAAATCGAGCACAATTTGTTAATGAAGCTGACAATCAAAACACCACAAATCTGGATTTTGATTGCTAACCCAACAGGAATTGAGCTTAGAAGAATGCTGGACGATGGCGAATCAAGCTGAGAAACTCTTCTCGCGTTTTTGAGTCTTCCTGAAACACACCCAGCATAGCGCTAGTTACGGTCCAGGAACCGGGTTTCTGCACGCCCCGCATCACCATACACATATGGGTTGCTTCCATCACAACCGCCACACCCTGAGGGTCGAGGATTTCTTGAATTGCTTCGGCCACTTGACGGGTAAGCCGCTCCTGCACCTGCAAACGACGGGAGTACATTTCCACAATTCGAGCCAGTTTGCTCAACCCAACCACTTTTTGATTGGGAATGTAAGCTACATGCGCCTTACCCATGAAGGGCAACATATGATGTTCACAGAGACTGAACACATCAATATCGCGCACCAGCACCATTTCGTTATGGCCTTCATCGAAAATCGCACCGTTGATCAATTCCTCTAGGGATTGGTTATAGCCGCTAGTAAGGAATCGCATCGCTTCTGCAACTCGCTTAGGAGTCTTCAACAGCCCTTCCCGGTCAGGATCTTCTCCTACATTCAGCAACATGGTGCGAACCGCATTTGTTAGCTCCTCGTTGGCATTTTCAGGTACCGGATGAGGTTTAGCCTCACGACCTTGCTTAGTGATGCGGTCGGGGCGGACCGGCACTTTAGCGCCGAGATTAGACGAGTCAGTTGTTACATCAGGAAGTGTCATAGGAGAGGATGTACCGTTGGTTCCGTTAGAAGAAGCGATAGTCATAATATCTCTAGGGTGAAACGACTGAAAGAGTAAGCAACCGAGTAGAAGGGGCCATCGCCCAGCTCAACAGTTGCACTTCAGGCTGCACGTTAAAGTGCGCCTCAAAGTGCACCGGAACTAGGCATTACGGTCAGTTCTTCGATCACAGCTCCCGGAGGCAACAATGCAGTGTGCAAGATAGTCTGAGCCACTGTCTCAGGGGTTAACATCCGAGTGCGATCGAAATTAGCCTGAACCGTTTCGGTATCCCAAATGGGAGTATTTACCGCACCGGGACAGAGTGTAACCACACGAATGCCGTGGGCACGTTCTTCCGCCGCCAGGGTTTTGGAGAGGGAAATCAAGCCTGCTTTACTGACGTTGTAGGCTCCCCACCCTGGAAACGCCTGATAGCCTGCAATCGAGGCAATGTTGATAATGGTTCCCTGCTGCTGCTGACGCATGGTTGGCAGCACTGCCTGAATGCACTGAAAGACGCTGGTAAGGTTGAGGGCCAGTACCTGTTGCCAATCAGTCAGCGAAGTAGAGAGCAGATCGCCGGTGTAGCCCATGCCAGCATTGTTGACCAGGATATCCGTTGGAAATTGGCTCACAATCGACTCAATTTGCGGTCTCACCTGCTCAACCAACGCTAGATCAACCGCAAATAGTTGAACATCCACATTAAGCGGGGCAATCTCAGCAGCAACTTCAGCTAGGGCTTGATGGGAACGACTGACCAACACCAGATCGATCCCAGCCTTTGCAAAGGCCAGTGCAGTAGCTTTGCCGATTCCACGGCTTGCACCTGTGATCAGGGCACGGTGATGCATTAAAGAAGTCATGAGACCTTTCCAATTGCCAAGTTCAGCAGGAGTAGAAAATTAGGGGAAAGCAGCACAAAAGACGGGCTGAAGTTTGCATCATCGAGCTGGAGAGCATCCATGCAGCCTCATCAAGGCTCAAAAAACATCAGCGGTTAAAAAATCCTTAAAGCCGTACAAACAGGCTATTCAACCAGGTTAAAGCGGCAATCAGGGAAATGATCAGGACGCTTTTTCAAACTACAAAACCGTCAAGTCAAAAAATGAGAGAAGTGTAAAAAAATGTAACTAGACTGATTATAACATCGCCGATAGGGTCTCTCACATTTACAAAAATTGTAGAATTTGAAGGTTTGCACTGATTACAATCGAAAATTCTTAATTGTTCAGTCTACGCTCAGCTCGATGAGGATTTGACTCCTGTTTAGTTAGGGATGTTCAATTCAAAGCTCAACTCAGCGGGTCAACCTGGTTTGTTAGATCCAACGCTTATTAGATCCTACAGTGCTAGCAATTTATTGACAGCGAGACAGATGACCGCCCTTGATCTGGCTTACGGATTGAGAAGCCACTGTGCTGATCGGTCTTCCTGTAGCAGGCAAGATGATTGCACTCAGATCGACTTATTGGGTGAGTAATGCGGCCCACTCGAAACTATACGGCAATTTGATTGAACATGCCCATTTTACGGAATTTTTGGTAGCGCCAATCCTTAAGCTGCTGTCGTGTCATGCGAGTCAGTTCGGCCAGGTTTTCTAGTAAGGCTTGTTTCAGAGTAGCTGCCGCTTGCAGTGGATCAGAATGGGCACCTCCAACTGGTTCTGGCAGAATTTGGTCAAGAATACCCAAGCCCTTCAAATCGGTAGCAGTAATTTTGAGCGCTTCTGCTGCTTGAGCTGCTTTGGCCTGATCGCGCCAGAGAATAGAGGCACACGCTTCTGGGCTAGCAACGGTGTAGACCGAATGCTCAAACATCATCAGCCGATCTCCTACGCCAATCCCTAGGGCACCGCCCGAACCGCCTTCTCCAATCACGGTGCAAAGGATAGGAACTTCTAGACGAAACATTTCACGCAGGTTATAGGCAATCGCCTCACCCTGACCCAAACGCTCTGCTTCTACGCCGGCATAGGCTCCGGGAGTATCAATAAATGTGATGATTGGCATCCCAAAGCGATTGGCGTGATCCATCAACCGCATTGCCTTACGATAACCGCCCGGAGAGGCCATACCAAAATTACGCCGCACATTATCTTTGGTATCACGCCCTTTTTGATGGCCCAAAATCACCACAGGGCGGCCTGCTAAGCGGGCAACGCCACCTACTAGAGCCAAGTCGTCTACTCCGGTGCTGCGATCGCCATGTAGCTCAAACCATTCATCGGTAATAGCCTGAATGTAATCTAGGGTGCTGGGCCGCCGGGGATGCCGAGCTACCTGTAAACGCTGAGATGGCGTTAGGCTAGCAAAAATTTCTTGCCGCAATTGCACCGCTCGGGTTTCTAGTTGACGAATTTGATCGGAAACATCGACATCATTCTCTTCCGCCAATTCCCGAATTTGGAGAATGCGGGCATCTAATTCGGCCAGGGGTTTTTCAAAATCTAGAAGAATGGGCTTGCGATCGGAGTTTGTCATGGTGATAGGGGATCAGCAGGCATAGGAATGCCAGAGTGAAGTAGACAGCAGCCAATAGCAATGGGTACTGAATTTGCGTTAATTGCAACCAATGTCACAACTAGCTGGCACCAGCTTTGCACTAGAGGCTTTGCACTAGAGAGTATTTTAGCCTACCGCCCTGCTGAATCTACACTCCAGTCCTCAGCATCTCCAGTCGTCCAGGTCCCATTCCTCCTCAAGTTCTAGGTGTCGGTCTTTCTGGCTGAAGCAACCTGAATCAACATTGGTTGAGATCGACCGCCATAGGCTCGACTTTGATGGGCAACCGCACGGTAAACATTAAAACGTTGGACGGGTTTGTCACCTCCACCACTCCATGCAGATATTCTGCCAGCCGTTTAATGATTGCTAATCCCAGTCCTGTTCCTCCCTGCCTATTCTGGTCTAGCTCTGGAATACGGTAGAACGGCTGAAAGATTTTGTCTAGTTCGGCGGCGGGAATAGTCACACCTGAATTGCTCACCACTAACTCCAACTGGTTAGTAACCAGGCGTGCTCTGACCTGAATGCGCTCTTGAGCAGGTGTATATTTGCAGGCATTATTCAACAACTCCGAGAGAATCCGCCGCAGGCTCATCCAGTCCAACGTGAGTTTGGTGGAACCACCATCCACCTGTAGCTCAATCTGCTGCTGGTTGGCCTCAGCTCGCACAAGGAAGGGCACCATCACTTCCTGTAACCAGTCCTGTAGCTCATAGGTTTCTGGCTGAATCGGCGGCTGCACACTGCTCAAGCGCTGAAAATCGAGCAAGTCATTGATTAAGTTCGCTTCTTGGCGGCATTCCTCTTCGAGGATTTGCAGATATTCTTCCCAATCCTCAGGAGAGCGGGCAATCCGCAGCAGCGAAATTGCGGTTTGAATATTGGCAACGGGCGTGCGCAACTCATGGGATGCGGTTCTAAAAAACTCGGCTTTGAGCGCTTCGTCTTGCTGCAGGTGGCGCAATTGCCGACGCAGGGCAGAGGATTCTCGCACGCGGTCACAAATGCCAGTCGCTCCGCCAGTAATTGCAAACAGGGTCAGCGGTAACACCACCGGCGGTAGTTGATTGAAGTTGAGCAGCAGCAGACTCAGTCCCAGCCAACCCACCCAAAGTCCAGCCACAGTTCCGACTTGTCGGTTCCAGGTTCGCTCGTTCAGGCTCCAGCTCAACAACGGTCCGCCAGCGAGAAATAGCAGCAGCCACCAAGGCTTGCCTAGAGGCTGCAATAGGGATTGGCGCAGCAGGTTTTGCAGCAGCGTGGCATGGAGCAATACACTGCTAGCCGGCGGATTGCGGTCATAGGGGGTAATGAGCGGATCAATTCCAGTTGCGGTAACGCCCACCAGCACAATCTTGTCAACAAAGTTTTCCTTGGGCACATTTCCCTGCACCACCTGCACAAAGGAATACTGCTGAATCGATTTGGCATCTCCCACCCAGTTGAGCCACATAGGAGCCGTTTTCTGCGGTAAGGCAACTTCTCGATGCATCAGGCTGTAGGCCTGAGCTGCCACAATTGCCAAAGCTAACGTTCCCTGAATTTGGGGCCAGACTTGCCGCACAATCGCATCGCTATCTTGCTGAACCGAGATATGGCCAACTCCTAACGCCTTTTGCTGCAAAACTGGCACTGGGTCTAAGGACATGCCTTCTGCATTCCAGGCAGTAGATAGCACCACTCGCCCATGCTCATCCATTGCCTCGGCCAGTGGCCTATCGTCTGCAGTTGGCTCCGAAAACAGCAAATCAAACACAACAATGTTAGCACCGGCGTCTGAGAGGAATTGCAGCAGTTGGGTATACTGTTGCCGCGCCCAGGGAAACCGTCCGAGCTGGGCCACACTGGCGTCATCAATGGCGACTAACACCAACCGCTCGTCCCACATTCGCTGGCTCCGCAGCTGAAATAATGCTTGATAGCCCAATTGCTCCAGCGGCTGAAAGGCTCCCAGCTTCAGCAGGAGTGCCATTGACAGCGCTGATATGCTTCCCGGTAATAATCGCCATCCCCATTTAGATAAGTTGCAATTCATAGGTTTGCTCTTGACCTAACGGTGTAATGACGGTGACCGTCAGTCGTAGTCTGGATGGGGCAGGAAAAAACAGGTTAAACCGTCCATCGCGATCAATCGGTTGTGGCTGTCCTTGAATCAATACTGAACTGGTTGGATCGACTTGTCCAGTAAACTGAATCCGTCGAATGCCACGACGAATGATCCGTTCAATTTGATAATCTAAGCGCGGTTCGTTAGTAAACGGAACCGGCGGCGAGGGCGGCTCACCCGGAATTGTAATATTTTGAAACCCGGCTGGCACTTCCACATCCTGGGCTTGCGCCGAAGTAAGAACACTGCCTTCTAGGGTAGCAACTCCCATTTTGCCGTCTGGAAAAACATTAACGCCAAATTCGGTACCGCGCACTCCGCTAATTCCGGCAGGGGTATCGATTTCTAAGCGCGAGTCAGGATTAGTAAACTGACGGATCTGGAGCCGCACCCGTCCCTGATCGACTCGCAGCCGCGTAATATGGCCATCAGTTTCGGTCACTTCGAGGGATTGCACCTGTAGTTTAGTGGATTCACCCACCTCAACTGTCCCAATCCGGGTGTCTACCTCTAAGCTGGCTGAAGACTCCATCCCAGTCGAAAGCCCATCTCCCACTCGCTGTAATCGATCTCCCACTCGCGCCCGTCGTGAAGTTGCACCCCGCAAGTAGGTAACATCGCCACTTAACTGCCGTATCGCTAACCAACGATTCACCCGCACAGTCACAGTCTCGGCTGCAGTAGGTGCGGTAAAACTAGCAAAAAGCAGGGTAGCTATCAGCGCCAGCACGAACCAAACAATAGGAAGTTTAGTTGGATGCCTCGTTGGATGCCTCGTTGGATGCTTAGTTAGCAGCATGGTTTGAGCTTTTGCTCGTTTCGCCGACCTCAGCCGGTTTAGGACTAATTGTTTTAGATCTGATTGTTTCACCGACTGCTGCCATAGCTGTTGCAACAAGCTAACCCATCCATCTGCCTTCTGAAGCACTACCCCCACTCCTCTAAAAACCTGTACCCCAAAAACCTATACCAAAACCTATTCACCACCATATCAAAGCCTGATCCAGCATAATCTTGAACAGACTATGTGGATGCAAATTAGAGATCTGAGCAGCAAGTTCAGGAGCAGCCACTGGGATCACGCGGCGGCAGCAGCTGTTTTGCTTGGTCAATCCACGGTTCAGCCCATTCTGCCGGTAGTATGGAGTCAGGCGGCTCACCTAGGACAGCAAATTGCAGCTAGATGAGTGCCGCTCCAGCAATTCATCCTATTTCATCATTGGGTAACTAAGGTTAGCTATGGCAATGCTTTTTCGAGCTGTGGGAATTTGTATCATTGCGATTATTTTGGTTTGCAGCAGGCCGCCCGTTGCCTTAGCTCAATCCCCCGTTGCGCCCACTGCTCCTACCACGGTCTCCCAGTGTGATCAGCTGATTCAGGTTGCCAATCGCGCCACTGATGCCGCCCAGCAGCTTTCGCAAAACCCTTCCTCGGACTCGATCCGAGATTTGCTAGACACGGCCAACATCGCCGACCGGGCCATTGGAGAAATGCAGGCATTAAGCTTAACTGACAGCGAGTTGCTGAAATTCCGGGACCAGTTCGTCACGATGTATGAAGGCGTCAGCCGTGCCATTCGAGATCTGGTCGAGGCCGCTAATCAGCAAGATCAAGAGGCTGGAGAACAGGCTTTCACCGCTCTGCAAACCGCAACAGCCGCCGAAGAAACCCTGGTGCCAGCCATCAACCGCTACTGTGAACGCACCGCTCAAAGATTGACCCCTCGCTAGCCCCTCGCTAGTCCTTTGTTTTGGTTGACTATCGGTCACCTACCATGCCCCACCGTCCGATCTATTTAGACTGTCACGCCACCACGCCGGTGGATCCACGGGTGCTGGAAGCTATGCTGCCCTACTTCAGCCAGCACTTTGGCAATCCGGCCAGCGTTACCCATCTGTATGGCTGGGAAGCTGAGGCGGCAGTACAGCAGGCTAGAGAAAGCTTAGCCTCCCCTATCCAGGCTAGTCCTGAAGAGATTATCTTTACCAGCGGAGCCACCGAGGCCAATAATCTCGCCATCAAAGGCGTGGCCGAGTCCTACTTCAGCCAAGGGCGGCACCTGATTACCCTAGCAACTGAACACCGGGCCGTGCTCGATCCCTGTCGCTATCTTCAAAGCCTGGGATTCGACGTAACGGTGTTGCCAGTCCAACCGGATGGGTTGGTGGATCTGGAGCAGTTGGAAAAGGCACTCCGCCCGGAAACGATTTTGGTGTCGGTAATGGCCGCCAATAACGAGATCGGCGTACTGCAACCCCTGGCAGAAATTGGGGCGATTTGCCACCAGCATGGCGTCCTGTTTCACACTGATGCAGCCCAAGCGATTGGCAAGATTCCGCTGGATGTGGAGGCAATGCAGATCGACCTGATGTCACTCACGGCTCATAAAGTGTACGGGCCGAAAGGAATTGGAGCACTGTATGTGCGGCGAAAACAGCCCAGAGTGAAGCTGGCAGCCCAACTCCACGGCGGTGGTCATGAGCGGGGGATGCGGTCGGGCACTCTTTACACACCCCAAATTGTTGGTTTTGCCAAAGCCGTCGAACTGGGGCTAGCAGAATTGGAGACCGAGACTCAACACATTAGCACCCTGCGTAATCACCTGTGGCAACAGTTGCAACCACTAGATGGAATTCAGCTCAATGGACATCCGACCCAACGATTAGCGGGCAACCTGAATATCAGCGTGGCTGGAGTGGATGGACAGGCTCTACTTTTGGGGTTACAGCCATTTGTGGCGGTTTCTTCTGGTTCGGCCTGTACCTCGGCTAAGATCGAACCGTCTCATGTGTTGAATGCATTGGGGATTGAGCCAGAGTTGGCCTTTGCTTCGGTGCGATTCGGCATCGGTCGATTTAACACCCTGGAGGAAATTGATCGGGTTGCTGCCGGATTTATCGAAACGGTGCAGTCTCTCCGCAAATCGAATTGACTAACTCGCGAAGGAGGGTTTTGTCTGTGTAGCCGCGACTTTAGTCGCTATCAATCAAGCCTAAAGCCTGTAACGCAGCTCTGGCAGCATTTTTCTCGGCATCCTGCTTGCGCCGCCCCTGGCCGGTGCCATATTTTATCCCGGCTACATACACTTCTGCCGTAAACTCTCTAGCGTGGTCCGGTCCGGTTTGTCCGGTGATCATGTATTGGGGATTTTCGCGTTGATGGGCCAACGCCCACTGCTGGAGGCGACTTTTAAAATTAACTGTCGATGCCGTCAGTACTAACGTATCGACAACCGCAGCAAACAGCGGTTCAACATAGACGCGCACCAAGTTGATATCAGACCCTGTATCGAGGAAGTAAGCGCCAATCATTGCTTCAAAGGCGCTGCTGAGCAAGTTGGCATTCCGACGCCCACCATCTTTTTCGGCTCCCCGGCCCAGTTTCAGATGCTGATTGAGTCCGAGAAAAAGCGCAAATTGAGCCAACTGCTGCTCATCAACCAGGGCCGAGCGCAAGGGGGTCAGTTCTCCTTCCGGTTTGGTCGCAAAATGTTTGTAGAGGTACTCACCGCTGAGGAAGTTCAAGACGGCATCGCCTAAAAATTCCAAACGCTCATTGTGCAGTTGAGCATCGGAGGATTCGTTGATGTAGGAACGGTGGGTCATGGCCTGCTGAAACAGATCCGGATTCTGAAAGTTTGGCAGCTTAAATGGATCACTCATGGTTGTCTAAGCAATTTCTCCAAAGGCATTTGCACTGATCGGGCTTCGCTAAGAAAAAACCTATTCTGCGCTCAGGTTAGGTTCAGCTTCTCAGTAAATCATTGAAGGTAAGGTGAATCCATTCTTAGGACTGTTCGATCGTTTTGGTGAAAAAACCGCTTTGGTGAAATCATGCAGCCACAGACACTTTCCTTCAATACGCTAAATCCAGAAACCCTGGCCCCAACGGAACAATCGCTTCAGCAAATTGTGCGTCGCGTACTCAGCACGGGCCGCATTACTACCGCCGAACGGATTTGGTTCCATCACATCATTCTGAGCGATCTGACTCTGGCACCCGAAACCCTTACCCAGGTACGTCGCCTGTTTGATCGCCTGCAGATGGGCTTGATCAAGGTTCTGGATTAGGTTCACAAAATCAGCTTCACAAAACTCGCTTCACAAAACTCGTCGCTCAGAATATCGACTAGCCAAACTAAACGATAATTTGCCACATCAGTACGGTTAAACCCACAATGGCCAGATGTTGAGGCAGCAGTTTGGTTAAAGGTTGACGGGCGATTTTTTGGGTGAGAACTACGCTGAGCAGAGCCGCTATCACGAGGGTCACACCTTGCAAAAAGGCAATTACCGCCGGATGAGCCACCACCACAGGAGCAGGAATGTGACCATAGCCAAAGGTGGCCAACGTTACAGGCAACAAGCGACCGGCCTCAGTTAAACCCAATCGCAGATAGTGGGCCAGGTTTCCACCCAGCACCAGCGGCAAATAGCCATAGGCCAGCTCAATGAACGAGCGTGATTTTAGATTGCGGTTGAGCAGGCGTAAGGCTAGATCGGCCATCAACACGACCAGAGCCGGAATCAGTAAAGCCCCAACCGAGACACCCGCATGGACGCCGACCGCATCGAGCGATAGGTTCCGACCCAAGCGTTGACCGATTTCCGGCAAGCGATGCAAAAACACCGCCCCAAACAGCAGCAACAGCAGCGCCACTTCGTGAGCCGTGGCCGTATGGGTTGTCCAGAGTTCAATCCCCGGCGGGCGCAAATTCAGTTCTACCGAGCGGTGGGGGCAGGCTTTGAGACAGGTCATACAGAGGACGCAATCCCGGTTGTCCTGAAGCTGAGCCGGGTGGGAATAGAGCGGACAGCCGTCTGTTGCCATGCCTTCGCCTTTTTCCGGTCCACCCTTGTAGCACTGGTAGGTAGTGCAGGTGGCAGCACAAATTCCCTGCTGGGCACGCAGTTCAATCATCGCCAGTTTGCCAAACATGCCGTTCATGCCGCCGATCGGGCAGAGATAGCGACACCAAAACCGCCGCTCAAACAGCAGCGAAAACGTCACCGCTCCAGCCGTAATCAGCAGCAGCAAACAGCTCGACAAATAAGCCGTGTTCTCCAAATTCCACAGCTCTTCCCACAGCAAAATCAGGGTAAACAGACCAAACAGAAACCAGCCGCCCCATTGCTCAGCCTGTTGACGCGGCCAGCCCCTTAGCTTGCGGGGAAACCACTTAAGCGAAAGACGTTGCACCAGTTCGCCGTAGATCATAAACGGGCAAACCGCGCACCAAACCCGCCCTACTAGCGGAAACAGCAGCAGCATCACCGGCCACCACCAGGCCCAGAATAGATTCAGAACAAAATTCTGGTCTCGCGATTGGGGACCAAATAGGCCAATCAACACAATCACAGCAAAAAACCAGAGCGTGAAGCCGTAGTTGATCCGGTCTGGCCACCAGGGACTGCGTAAAAACTGCCGCAACTGGGGATAGGCATTCAGTAAATTGACGCGAAATCGCTTCGTTTTGCTGCTGGCGGACCAAAACACCTCTTCGGTCAGTACCGGCGCACCATTGGACTGGATAATCGCCCGCTGGACCAAACTCTCTAACTCCGATAGGTTGCCCGGAAAATCGTACCCCTGGAGGCGACGAATTGCTTCTGGGGCAACTTTGGGCTGAGCCAACCCCCGCGAACGACAGTAGAGGCTGATGTAGTAGTTGACCTGGGCTGCAATATCGGCCTTAGTAACGCGCAGCGGCGGAACTTTGATGATATGTGCCCCAATTTTTTTGCAGCTTTCAATTTCGGGAATGGTGCGCTCAGAGTTCATCAGAATTCGTGCTTCTGAGCGACGCGGAGGAACTGATTCTTCGTCTCGTCCGACGGGTGTGTATTCTCCGGTTTCGAGCAAATGCAGCAGCTTTTGTTCGATCGGTTTGGGCAAATCCTGGGCGTTATTCAGCATCAGCGAGCCTGTGCCCAGCCATTCCAGCAGTCCAGGTTTGCCTCCGACACGGCCAAATAGTTCCGCTCCGTTCGGCTGCAACGTATCGCAATTGATTTTAATCAGGGGCTGCTTGCGGTTGTTGGAACCAAAGTGAATCAGGGCAGCAATGTTATCCTTGCCCAAACCCGGTTCGCCAAAAATCAACACCGGCTGGCGATCGAGAGAGGCTTTTTTAATGGCCTGCCGCAACCGAACCGCATAGCGGCTAGAACCGACAATGCCTTGCTTGACCTTTGGCACCAAATAGGGGCGAAGCGCCACCTGTCGCTCTTGCTCAAAAGCTAGCTGAGCCGCCATCAGATCCAGCTCAGCAGCTAAATAGCGGGAAAACGCCCGGTTAATTTCGGGATATTGAGCTACTAGAGCCAGAAATGCCTCTCGGGGTACAGTCCACAACTCACAATCACTGAGGGTAATCACCGTCCGCTCCGCTGGCTGATCCAGCAACAGTTCTTTCACATGCAGCAGCGAACCCGGCAGCAGACTGCTTGCCTTTGCCGCACTGTCGGCACTGGTATGGTAAGCCTCTAATCGGCCTGAGTACAAAATATACAAAGCCGTTGGCGGCGTATCCTCCAGCACCAGACGCCGGTTCTCCTGCATCTGCTCGATTTGCATTTCAGCTACGAGCGCAGTTAGCACCTCTGGAGACAAAACCCCTAACGGCGTGTGTTGCTGCAACCATTGAACCCGCTCTGTGTTCTCCATCCTGCCCTTTTTGCCGAATATTTTCTTCCGCTTCGGCTCTTTCTTTCAGGCTACGGTGAAGCCAAAGCCTCGCTCAATAACTTTGGTAAAGGCAGGGGCGAAGGCAGCCATGCAGGGGACGGTGAGACCAGATCCGTTGATTGATCCGTCAACTCAAACAGATCTAGCGACGGATTGGTCCGTTGTAGTCCATTGTGATCGTCCAATCGATAGTGTTGACCGTGACAACGCTCTCTACCGTAGGAGTAGTAAAGCCCGGAGGCCCACCCACAAAATTAAACGTCAAGGTGCCATCGCCGTTATCTACAAAGGGAGATTCTGCACTAGGGCCATGCATCGCCGCCTCAGCCTGATAGACAGAAAGTCCACCATTCTCTCGTTCAGCCGCCATACGAGCCAGATTCTTAGCCCGATTCAAGGCAATGGCCTGGTCAATGAGCATTTGGATACGCTCTTCCCGAGTTTGGGGTCTACCCGCTTGCGCCAAACCAGGAGCAGCAATCAGTAAAACCAAGGCCATTACACCTAAGCTATAGAGTTTTTTCATGGATTTACCACAGTTGTAAATATCACTAGCTCCAAAAGACGCCTACGGAGGCAAAAAGTTGCATGATCAGGTATCGCCTGAAAGACAGCCAAGATTTTGCCGCCCCAACGGCATCCTGCTTGAAACCTGCTTGAAACCTAACCAATATCCAGAGGGTCAACTCGGCTTCTCCGGTTCCAAAATTCTCACGCCTACCACTGGAGCATTGAACCGATAGGTTTGGCCCTCTAACTCTAGTGGTGTTCCAACCTTGACCTTACTGCCGGCCAACACTGCGCCATCTTCCAGCACTTGGGCTTCACCTTTGAGTGTCACCATCATATCGACGGTATATTCCAGTTCGGGACGGGGATCGGGCATGGGTTTGACTGAGCCGTCTGGCTGCGGCACCGCTACCGAACGCGGCAAGGACTTGACGCCTAACACGTCCACTTCCCCAGCGGGCTGATTGCGGATAATAATTTTGGTGCGTTTCTGCTCTTGCAGGCTGGTCACAAAAGCTTTGGGGTCACTCACCGTCAGACCCCGGACAATCACATCAATTTCCACCGGTTTGGTAGAGGCACCAATTTGCGCCACCGAAGAGCCAGAACCACCGGGCAGCAAAAATAATCCCGCTACGACCATGAGAATAATCAGCCCTGCTCCAATATCGAGCAGGCTAAACTTACCAAACAACCGACCTTTAGAATCTAAAATCGCCATATCGCGTCATCTCCGCGATTGCAGAAGAGCAATTGAAAGTTCAGATAGCACTCTACCAGATTTTTGAGAAAGCGAACTGAGATTGATATCGCGATCCCATAGCAGCTGTGGGAAGGAGAGTCAGAAGTCAAGAGTCAAAATGGTTCTTGGCTTGTGACATCTCAATGGATTTCATAGCTGATTAAGGGCTACACTGCAGATGCCTTTATAGCGTTTGCTAGATATAGCGTTATGCCAGAAGAGATTAGACATTGCTGTGGCGACGGCTATACCTGAGCATCAAACCAGGCTCGATTGGGAATTATCACTTCAGCTCTTCTCAATCAACTGCGCTAAGCGCCCGCGCTAGGATCGGGGTATCCGAAAGAATTGAAGGATTACCCAAATAGTCCTACGGGTATCTCAGAACCGGGAACGCCGAATTGCAACAAACAAGCAACAAACGGACTGGCATCACGTCAGTTGGATTTAAAGAGCTTATTCTCGGTTCTTCGTTTATTGATTGCTTGCCTCACGCCTAATTTCACGCATGATTATGTCTAACTGGTTTTCCAACAGCTTTCGTCAGTGGCGTCGTCGCTGGGCCTATGCCTTAATTTCCTTGCTGGTAGCCTCCGGGCTGATTTTGACCACACCCCAACCCGGTCAAGCGGTTTCGATTTTCGATTTGATTCTGCGCGGCGTGCAAATTATTCAGCTTTCCACCCTGTCGGATCGGCAAGAAGTGGCACTAGGTCGGCAGATCAACGACCAGCTGGTGAGTCGGGAACTCAACCTCAATTCCGACCGCAATGTTAACAACTACATTAACGCTATCGGCCAGCGGCTAGTGCCCTATAGCGACCGTTCCGATATTCCCTATACTTTCCAAGTGGTTGAAGACAGTAAAATTAACGCTTTTGCCACCATGGGCGGCTATGTCTATGTAACCACCGGGTTAATCCGGGCGGCCGACAACGAAGCCCAATTGGCTAGTGTCATCAGCCATGAAATTGGCCATATTGCCTCACAACATGCCATCGAGCAAATGCGAGAAAGTGCCTTGGCTCAGGGGCTAGTATCAGCAGCAGGATTGGATCGCAATACAGCCGTCAACCTTGGCGTAGAATTGGCCTTGCGTCGCCCCAACAGCCGCCGGGATGAATTCGAGGCCGATCAGCGCGGCTTAACCACTCTCACAGCTGCTGGATATGCACCCGGTGCCATGGTGGATTTCATGAGAAAGCTGCAAAATCAGCCGTCTGTTCCTGCCTTTCTCAGCACTCACCCAGCCGTGTCCGATCGAATTCGAGCGCTCAGCCAAACGATTGATCCGGCCACTGCCAATAGCGGCGATGGTCTAGATACCGCATCCTATCGAGCACAAATCAGCAGCATTCGGTAGGCTGCAATTTATAGGCCACTTATAGGCTACTTATGGGCCACAACATCCTAATAGTAACCAGCGGATTTGCGGTGCTGTACAGCGGTGACACCTACGGTTTCTAACACCTTGCCGTTATCTACGGTGGCGTAAATTAACCAATGATCGCCACATTCCATCCGGTTATCTACCGTACATTCCAGATAGGCCAACGCATCCTCTAGGACCAAACAACCATTGCTAGCCGGGTGGGTCGCCAGCTCAGCAAAGCGGTCTTCCCTAGGCGAGGCTGGCTTCATAAAGTGCCGTCGGACGTTGCGCCCTTCTTTGAGCACATTGAGCACAAAGGCGGTTCCTGCATCAGCCAGAGTATTCGCCTGCTCTTTGCTGACAGCAATGGTGAGGCCAGGTGGGTTAAAGGTGGCCTGGGAGACCCAGGAAGTCAGGATCGACTGGTCCTGCCCGTTTTGATGCGTGGTGATAACGCAGAGCGAACCAACAATCCGACCCACAGCCTGTTCGGTTCGGTCACTTTGGGCATCAGCCATCTGCTGCCGTGGCGACCAGGCCTTTTTTGTTTTTCGCAAGGTTTGGGCAAATTCTGCGCCGGCGGCTTCACAGTGCTGGAGCACCTCCTCGGTTGGTTTAAATTTGACTCGAATCGGCTCAAACCCAAACCGGTAGCCCGCATCCTGTAGCTTGGTTTCCAGCAGATCGACTGCTTCCCCACTCCAACCATAGGAACCAAACACGCCCGCGAGTTTTGACTTCGTTGCCGTAGATAGCACAATCCCCAGTGCCGTCTGGATCTGCACCGGAGCATGGCCACCCAAGGTTGGTGAACCAATTACAAAGCCATCAGATGTTTCAACTGCCTGAGCAATTTCGGACGGCTCGGCAAATTCGCAGTTGATCGTTTTGACCGCTACTCCTGCCTGAGTAATGCCATCGGCAATCGCTTTAGCCAGCAGGCCGGTGTTGCCATAGGCCGAGGTATACAGCAAGGCCACGTTCAGCTCCTTGTTTTGCTGCTGCTGACACCAATCCCGGTAGTCCAACGTCAGCCGGCTGAGGCTGTGGCGCACAATGGGTCCATGCGCCGGAGCATAGAGTTTGGGCTTAAATGGCTCTAACTTGTCCAGCGCCGCTTCTACCTGAGGGGCTTGAGCAGCGTGCAAACAGTCAAAATAGTAGCGGCGATCGTCGCTGAGGCTGCGCCAATGGGCATCAAACAGCTCATCACCGCAGACATGGGCACCAAACAGTTTGTCGGTAAACAGAATGCCGCTGGCCGGGTCATAGGTGCAGATCTCATCCGGATGGCGCGGCGTTGGCACAAAGCGAAACTGCAGCTGATGCCCATTGCCCAGATTCAACACTTCCTCATCCCGCACAATATGCAGATTAAACGTGCGTTCGGCATCGTACTGGATACCAAATTCCAGTGCCTCATCTTCTTGGGCAGCCCGATTATCCAGCGGCTCGTCGGCAAAAGCAGCTCGCAACACATTGGCAGCTGGCTTGGAGCAAATCACCGTCGCATAGGATGCCAGCATTAATAGCTGCTTCAATGTGGCAATTCGATTCGGATTGACATGACTGAGAATGATGTAGTTAATCCGCTGGTAATATTGATGTTGCTGTAATTCTTCCAGGAAAATATCTGTGAAAGACTCACCGGGCGGGTCAATCAACGCCGTTTGTGCTGCCTGAATCAAATAGGAATTGGCAGTAGTACCACGCTGACGCGCATACTCCCGCTCAAACCGCAGGCGCGTCCAGCTCCGCGACCGGAACACTAGTGTCTCTGTCCCAATTTCCGCAACTTGCACATCTCGCTGCTTCGGTACTGACCGTTGATCGGAGAAATCAGACATACCCGTCTCCTTTTGCGTCTCTCAGTACTAAAATAACCCTCTCTGTTGCGCAATGACTGGAAACGGTAATTTAATTCTGCTATGGCTGCAATTAGCAAAGAGTTTCGAGTAGATTTGTTCTGCTGAGCTGCTGCCGAGCTAGGGATTGTAGGTGAAACGGCTGCGCAATACTACTCCGGCCCAAGTAGCCGTTTTGGGTGAGCGTTTAGATGGATCGTGCTCGGATGAGGGCTGCAGAGGCGCAGTCCCAGATGAGTCAATGGTGGGTTGACCAAACAGGTAAAAATGCTCGCTGCTCCAGAAGCTGAAGCGATACACTCGCTGTTCCGATAGAGCGTGGAGAAACTGAGTTAACTGCTCAAAGCAAGGATCTGGCGAATCGTGGACGGTTGGCTGAAAAGCGGTCAGTGAGCCAATTTGCAGTAGCCCAGTTTTCAGCATCACTTGTTCAATGACCTGATCCAGTGTTGGTTCTATCACCAGTTGCAATCGATGATTGTGGGTTTGGTTGTAACCGCCGCCATAATAGCCATACAGCTGAATCGGATCCAGACGATCGAGAGTGGCTTGAATTGGCGATTCTAGAGAATTGGCGGCTGCCAATATCGGTTGTGGTTCAGATGGAGAAAGCACGGCCATTTGGATGGGAGCATGGTCATCAATCTGCGTGGCATGGGGCACGCTCGGCGCTAGGCCAATCCACTGCTTTTCAGCCTCACCTGTTAACAGCGTCAGGGCATAGTCGGCGTCATAGCTCAATTGCCAACCTTGAAGATCTTGAAGCTGGGTTTGCAGCTGTTCTAGCAGCGTTTGGTAGAGTTGCTCTCGCTCTGCGTAGGTAGCCGAATCCAACAACAGTTCCGCCGCATCCCGATCTGGCACCAGCCAGGTTTCACCATTCACCGAGCCTGCGCGTTCGAGAGCCAGCCAGGAATCGAGCACGGCAGTTGGTGCCATTGCCTGCAACCAACCCTCCGAGCGCACCAAATTCAGCGGCGTTAATTCACCTTGCTCGCCAGCATTCCAGATAAACGGTTCCAGTTCGCCTCCATCTTCATGGCCAGGAAAGCTGAGCTGCCAACCCATCTCGGAGGTGATCAATGACTGGATGGTACTGAGGAGTTGTTCCGTATCAGGCTGCATGGCTTTGAAATTCTTGCCGTTCCTGCAAACATGGTAGACGCCCCCTAGCTTACTACGCCTAATCCGAATTCTCTAAAGTCTAAAAAGTCTAATTTTTCTGGTGCTTCGCCAGTCAACACGTCAGTATTCCAACCTGATATCTCCTACAGCTCGCCCCGCACCTGTTAGCGTTGATCAGTAGTGCAGCCCTATGGGCACACTAGGCAGCAAGAAAAATTTAGCTGATAACCCTTCAAATTTCTGGCTGAATATAAAGAATATAAATTAGCTGCATCACATTTACAGCATCTACCTCAGCCCCATCACTTCAGCTCGAATTTTGGCACTTACTCGAAGCTGCTTTGCTATCACAGAGAAGTTTACTGCATAAAACTTTGACCGTTTGGAACTGCTTGATAATGCAAGAATTCGATCTTCCAGCCCAGCGCAAACCCGAATTAGACTTGCCCATGCGCAACGAAGCCTGGTTTCGTCAACTGGCCGATAGCGTACCGGGGATGATCTACCAGTTTCAAATGGCTGCCGACGGCTCACTTAGTTTTACCTTCGTTAGTTCAGGTTGCCGTGACCTGTTTGAACTCACACCCGAAGCCATTCAGGAAAACGCCAACCAACTGATCGAGATCATTCACCCAGAGGATCGGCCCCGCTTTGATCACTCGGTTGCCCTTTCGGCCCAATCTCTAGAGCCGTGGCAGTGGGAAGGGCGCTTTATCTTGCCATCCGGGAAAATCAGATGGATACAGGGCGCGTCTCGGCCAGTCCGCCAGCCGAATCAGACCATTCTCTGGAGCGGTCAGTTGATGGACATCAGCCAGCGCAAGCAGATGGAAGCGATTCTGAAGCAGCTCAATGATGATTTGGAAACCCGAGTTGAAGACCGGACTCAAGCACTACTGGAAAGCCAAGCCCAATTCCAGCGGTTAGCCTCCAACATTCCGGGGGTGATTTTTCAATGCAAGCTCAGTCCCGACGGTGTGGTTTCCTTTCCCTATATCTCAGAAGGCTACCGTCACATCTATGAGCTACTGGCCTCTCAACTAGATCAACAGCCGTTCCAGTCTATCCATCCAGACGACGAGGCAATTGTGCAAGAGCGGATGTACCAGTCAGCCATGACCCTGGCTCCGTTTCAGCAGGAATATCGCATCCTCACCGCCTCTGGCAAGCTGAAATGGTTACAGACCATCGCCCGCCCAACTCGCCAAGCCGACGGTTCAATCCTCTGGGACGGAGTACTGATCGACATTACTGAGCGCAAGGTCGCTGTAGAAGCCTTGCAAGCTTCAGAAAGTCGATTTCGAGAATTGTTTGAGCGCTCTGCCGATGCGATTTTGTTACTCGATGGCGAAGTGTTTATCGACTGCAACAAAGCCGCGATCGAAATGTTGCGTTGCACGAGTAAAGAGCAGGTCTTGCAGCTCCACCCTTCGGTACTGTCGCCGGACGTTCAGCCCGATGGTCGTCCCTCCTTCGAGAAAGCCAACGAAATGATTGCCACCGCTTTTGCAAAAGGCAGCCATCGGTTTGAGTGGATGCACCGCCGCGCCGATGGCGAAGATTTTTGGGTCGAAGTGGTGCTGACGGTGATTGAGCTAGAAGGACGCCCGACTCTTTATACGGTTTGGCGAGAAATTGGTGACCGCAAAGCCGCTGAAACGGCCCTAGCCGAAAGTGAAGCCCGCTTCCGAACGATTGCCGCTACCATGCCAGGAGCGATTTTCCAGTTCTGCAACCGCAATGGCCAGTGGGCGGTAGACTACATGAGCGAGCGGTTTTATGACATTAGCGGCATTACGGCAGCCGAAATCATGCAGGACATGAATTCCTTTGTCAACTGCCAGCACCCAGACGACCGCGACTCCTATCTCCAAACAATTGCTGAGTCTGGCGAACAGCTTATCCCTTGGGTTTACGAAGGGCGGTTGATCAAACCCGATGGAGAAGTCCGCTGGTGGCGCGGCGAATCCCTACCGACCAAAACCCAGAACAACGAAATCGTGTTCTGCGGCGTCCTGTACGACATTACCAATCGTAAAACCGCCGAAGATGCCTTGAAACAATTTGCCACCCAAAACCAGATCAAAGCCAAAGCGCTAGAAGACGCTCTGCAAGAACTGCAACGCACCCAAACCCAGATGATTCAGAGCGAAAAGATGTCGAGTTTGGGTCAGCTAGTGGCCGGCGTGGCTCACGAGATCAACAATCCGGTTAATTTCATCTCCGGCAACCTCAACCACGCCACTAACTATATCCAGGATCTGCTGGAACTCCTAGATCTTTACCAGCAGCATTACCCGACTTCCGATCCGGAGATTGAAACCACCGCCACCGCCATCGAACTGGAGTTCCTCAAGCAAGATCTACCCAAGCTGCTCAATTCCATGAAGGTAGGGGCCGACCGGATTCAGCAGATCGTCACCTCGCTGCGCACCTTTTCCCGCATGGATGAAGCCGAACGGAAAGCGGTCAATATCCATGAAGGCATCGACAGCACGCTGCTAATTTTGCAAAACCGCCTCAAGGCCAAGCCCCATTTTCTGGAAATTCTAGTAATCAAGGAATACGACGACCTGCCCTTAGTCGAATGTTATGCAGGGCAGTTGAATCAAGTGTTCATGAACATTTTGTCCAACGCCATCGATGCTCTGGAAGAAGCCCAGATTCCAGCACCACAGATCTACATCCGCACCGAGCTGCTCGATCCCCAGTGGGTAAGAATCTCGATTTTGGATAATGGCCCCGGCATTTCGCCAGTCGTGCATGCGCGCATCTTTGATCCCTTTTTCACCACTAAACCAATTGGTAAGGGCACAGGAATGGGCATGTCGATCAGCTATCAGATCATCACCGAACGGCATGGTGGACGGTTGACCTGCCGCTCTGCCCCTAACCAAGGAGCCGAATTTGTGATTGAGATCCCGGTGGGCCAGAATATCTGAAGGCCATCACTGCCAGACATCAATAATGATTGCCGACTTTGCGGTGATGCACTGCCGTCAAGGCATCGGGTTTGGCCACACGTCCGATATCAACCGTGCTGTAAACAATCCAGTGATCGCTGCACTCCATCCGGCTGATCACCTCGCACTCCAGATAGGCCAACGCATCTGCTAGAATCGGTGACCCATTGGCGGCGGGATAGGTCTTGATTCCAGCAAAGCGATCAGCTCCGGGAGCAAATCGCTTCAAGAAGTGCTTCATCAACTGCTGATAGTTGCCTTCTTCCAAAATATTCAGTACAAACCGATCGCCCGCATGCAGGAACGACTCGATCGCCCGGTCTTTGGCAACGGCAATCGTGATACCCAGCGGTTCCAGACTGGCTTGAGCCACCCAGGAGGCAAGCATAGCGCTGGAAGCTTCTTCCTTCTTCGCTGTGATAATGTACAGACCGCCGCTGAGGCGTCCCAAGGCTTTATCAAGGTCATTGTCGAGCGCCTTCATTTGCTTCACAGTGCGGTCGCGGGTCAGCCACTGGCCCAAATCGGTGCCAGCTTCGTCACAGAGCTGATAGGTGGCCTGGTTGGGCGTTTCCTTGATCAAAATTGGTTGAAAGACTTCCTTCATGCCCACCTCCTGGAAACGGTTGCGAATCGGATAGACCGACTCATCATCACCACCGCCTGATTCAAACAAACCAATCGCTTGCTTGGAATTCACGGCTGCCAGAAGCGTACTCAGGGCGGCCTGAGCTGTCGCTGCCGATTCACCCGACTGGGGCGGCATGCCAATCACAATCCCCGCCGCCAAATCCACCATTTCCCGGACCTCTTGGGGATCGGCCATCTTCAGGTCAATCAGCTCCACCGCAACGCCGGTTTTGTTGATGCCGTGAGCAATGGCTTGCGCTAGTTCGTTACTGTAGCCATAGTCTGCCGCATAGAACAAAGCGACCGTGGTTTCCGCCTTGGCCTGAGCCTGACTCCAATCTCGATAGCGGCCAACCAGATCGGGGATGTTGTAGCGCAACAGAGGACCATGCCCGGTGGCAATCACGTCGATTTCCGGCAGATCTTTCATCCGCTTTAGGGCCGCCAGCACCGAGCGGGCATTGGGACCCATTAGGCAATCGTAGTAGAGCTTATAATCGGCCTCCAGCAGTTCCAGTTCCTCATCGTAGAGGTTGTCATCGCAGTAGTGCATGCCGAACACATCGCAGGTGTAGAGAATCTGCGTCTTGTGATCGTAGGTAAGAATCGTGTCGGGCCAGTGCAGGTTCGGCGCAGAAACAAACTCCAGCTCATGGCCGTTGCCCAGATCTAGCCGGTCGCCATTCTTCACCAGCAAGCGCTTGAAGGGCTGATGTACCAGATCGTCAAGAAACTGAATCGCCACCTTGGACCCGACAACCGTTACCTGGGGAGCGAGTTGCAGCACCTCCCGCACCAAACCACTGTGATCAGGCTCGGTATGGCTGATGACTAGATAGTCTAGCTCTGCTGGGTTAATCAGTCGCAGCAGTTGATCCAGGTACAGGGAGCGGAACTTTTCGTGGGAGGTGTCAACCAGGGCCGTCTTCTCTCCACGAATTAAGAAAGAGTTATAGGTTGTGCCATTTTGTAGCTCAAATTCGATATCAAACCGGTCCCGATCCCAATCCAAGGAACGAATTGTCGTCGTATCTTGAGCAATCTCCAGGGTTTGTAGCGTCAACTTGGCCTGAGTGCGTTCCGCAAGTGCCACCATATCCGACTCTCCTGTAGCGCTGTGATCAGAGGTTCAGGCGGTTTGTCTTCCTGCCTGTTCTTCAATTATTGGCTTGAATACCCCGTTTTTGTAAAGTTTCAATAAGAAAAGTCATATATTAACTGCATTTATATAAGCATAGATGGCCTTAGCTTTTGTAGCGCTAGCAATCAAGGAGGTGGTGAGTCGAGGTGACTTGAATCATCCGCTTGCTCACCATGCGGCGGCTACTGAGACTCAGTAGATCAAAAATGAATTCGGTTGAATCACTAGACTTGGGTTTGTTCGCGCAGCGTGTGCATAGCACAATCCTCCTTTTCTGCGATGCCCGCAGGACTATAATCCCCCTAAACCCCAACGGGGATGCGCCTTCGGCGTAGAAGAAGGGGGACTTCAAACCACGGTTGGCCCGGTTCCCCCCTTGTGTAAGGGGGGCTAGGGGGGATCTCAACAGGATTTGCGATCTGCTGAGTCTGTTTAGGCCATGTATTCAGGCTACCTAATTGAGCTAAGTTGGCTGAATTGCCAATAAGTCCTAAATTTGAGTATCGTGAAAGACAATTTAAGTGAAACGTCTCAAATTCAAAACCAGCGAGACAACTTTGTTTGTAGTTCTTAAAAAAGCTTTAGATCTCAGACAAAACTTAATACATCTGACATAGTTAGAAAGAATTTAGAATCCTTGCTTATAATCTTTACAGGAATCTTTCTTTTTTATAAAGATTCTGAACTACTCACCGCGGTCGTTAATTTGCCTTATAAGTGATGCCCCGTATACTTGTGATTGATGACGACCCCGCCATCTCGGAACTGGTTGCCGTAAATTTAGAAATGGCTGGATATGATGTCAGTCAGGCAGCAGATGGCATTAAGGGTCAGGCACTAGCGCTCCAGCTCTTGCCTGATTTGATCCTGCTCGATTTGATGCTACCCAAGGTGGATGGCTTCACGGTATGTCAGCGCCTACGCAGAGATGAGCGCACTGCCGACATTCCCGTCCTGATGTTGACTGCCCTAGGACAAACGCAAGACAAAGTTGAAGGTTTCAATGCTGGGGCCGATGACTACCTGACCAAACCCTTTGAAATCGAAGAAATGTTAGCCCGCGTGCGGGCCTTGCTGCGACGCACCGATCGGATTCCCCAAGCGGCGAAGCACACCGAAATCCTCAACTATGGTCCGCTCACCCTTGTACCAGAGCGGCTCGAAGCTATTTGGTTTGACCAAACGGTGAAGCTGACCCATCTAGAATTTGAACTGCTGCACTGTTTGCTGCAACGCCACGGCCAGACTGTTTCTCCCAGCGAAATTCTGAAAGAGGTTTGGGGCTATGATCCCAACGATGATATTGAAACCATCCGTGTGCATGTCCGCCACCTCAGAACCAAGCTGGAACCAGATCCACGCCATCCTCGCTACATCAAAACCGTCTATGGTGCTGGCTATTGCCTAGAACTCCCTGCTACCAAAAGCACCGGAGACGAACAGCCTTCTGCTGTTGAAACCTAGTAATACTAGTTCTTAGTTTTGAGTTCTTAGTTTTGAGTTTTGAGTTTTCAGCTTTGGTGGTGTGACCTGTGCAGAGCGCATAGTTTTAAGTCCTGATAGTTTTAAGTTCTGGAGGTTGCTGCTACGGGTTGCACACGGTTGAACAGTGTGGCCGATTGTTTAACGTTGTCTCACGAAAGGATTAGGGCAGTGCATCCGGCAAGCGATCCCCGGTCTGGACATCAAACCAATGCAGCGCTTCTGGCGGCAAGGCGAGGCTAATTTGTTTACCGCTCCAGGATTGGTCCGGAGGCAGCAGTGCTCGCAATAGGGTTCCTTGAGTGCCTTCTACCTGCACCGTCAGCAAATCGCTCATTCCCAAATTTTCCACTAGCACTACTCGTCCTTGAAGCACCTGCTGATCCCCCGGACGCACCAGCCGTACATGCTCAGGCCGAATTCCAAATATCACTTCGGGAGGAACCGTGACTTGGCTAGGCAGCGGCAGCTTACAGCGCCCCAATTGGGCAAATCCGCCCTCACACTTCAGGTGCAGTAGATTCATCTGGGGGCTGCCAATAAAACCAGCTACAAACCGATTTGCCGGTCGCACATAAATGCGTTTGGGCGAATCAAGCTGCTGCAAAAAGCCGTCATTCAGTACAGCGACACGAGTTGAAAGCGTCATCGCTTCGGTTTGGTCGTGAGTTACATAAACTACCGGAGTAGGTTGAGCGGCAAAAATCTGCTTTAGTTCGGCCCGCACCTGTTCCCGCAGTAAGGCATCCAGGTTACTCAGCGGTTCATCCAGCAGAAACACATCCGGACGCCGCACTAGCGCCCGCGCTAAAGCCACCCGCTGCCGCTGCCCGCCCGAAAGCTGGCCCGGTTTGCGCTGCATCAATTCACCCAAGCCCAGAAACTGACTCACCTCACCAATCCGCTGCTGAATTTCAGCCGAGGCCATACGGCGCAATTTTAACCCTGACGCAATATTTTCACATACCGTCATGTGGGGATACAGCGCATAGCTTTGAAACACCATCGCAATATTGCGTTGACCGGGCGGCTGGTGCGTCACATTCCGATCACCAATCCGTACCTCTCCCCGCGTCGGCTGCTCCAATCCAGCAATCAATCGCAGCGTCGTTGATTTACCGCATCCGGATGGCCCCAGCAGCGTCAAAAACTCGCCATTCTCCACATTCAAACTCAGCTCTTTAAGCGGCACCACTCTGGGCGTGTAAGTTTTGTTGAGATTTCGTAGTTCGAGTTTAGCCATGACCAAATTCAAGAGTTTTGAGTTTTAAGTTTTGAGTTTTGAGTTCTGTTGGCGGAACCTGTGCGACGCGCGTATTTCAATTTAGGTGTTATGTCAGATTCGGTTGATGCAGTAGGGGCGAAGCAGTTGCCAAATAGTCCATAGCAGAGTCAGATAATTTATCAGCAACTGCTTCGCCCTTACTGCACCATAGGCCAACCAGAGCCACATCACCCCTTGACAGCACCTGCCGTGAGACCTTGCACAATCCGACGTTGGAATAGTAACACCAGGATGACTAGTGGTAGGGTACCAACAACTGTAGCGGCAGCCAGAGCACCATAGGGAATTTCAAACACCGCAGTACCGCTGAGTTGGGCCACGGCCACGGGCACCGTCTTCATCGACTCGCGGGTAATGAACGTCAATGCAAAAATAAACTCATTCCAGGCGGCGATAAAGGCGAGGATGCCAGTCGTGACCAGGGCAGGTAAGGTGAGCGGCAGCAGAATTTGCCACAGCATTTGGCCGGTATTGTAGCCGTCAATTTTGGCTGAGTCCTCCAGATCGCGAGGAAGCCGCTGGAAAAAGCTACGCATCACCAGAATGGTCAGAGGCAGGTTCATGGCCGTGTAGGGCACGATTAGGGCCAGGTAGGTATTGGCCAGTCCAAACGCCCGCACCAACTCCAGCAGGCCCAGAAACAGCAGAATATAGGGAAACAGCGTGACAATTAAAACTCCAGCTAGGATAAAACGTTCACCTGGTAGGCGCAATCGGGCCAAGACATAGGCAGCAGGAGTGCCAATCAGCAGACAGAGCAGGGTTGAAACACTCGCCACAAAGGCGCTATTCAGCATATAGCGGAGAAACGGACGCCGACGAAACAGTTCGATATAGTGTTCAAGCGTTAGCTGACGGGGAAAGTAGACATTGGGAACCGCCGCAATATCGGCATTGGTTTTGAGCGAGGTTAGCACTTGCCAAAGGATGGGAGCAAGGCTAAAGATCACCAGCAGCCCCACGGCCACTGCCAAACCCCATCGGCGCGGAGGAGCTACGTCTAAGGGAGCGTCTTTCTGCACCAGTGTCATCTCGGGTCTCCTATAGCTCGGACTGCCCGCAATCTTGCCAAACCCCAGGTTGCGAGAGCCACCGCCAAGCTCAAAATCACAAACGTCACTACTACCAATGCCGCTCCATAGCCAAAATCGAGATAGCGCATGATTGTGGCATAGATATAGAGCGAAACGGTTTCCGTCGCCCCACCTGGGCCACCGCCAGTCATCACCTGAACCAAATCAAAAACGCCAAACGCCTGGGCGAACCGAAACAAACTGGCAATCAGAATTTGCGGCAGCAGCAGCGGCAGCGTAATTCGGTAAAAGCTTTGCCAGCGCGTCGCGCCATCTAGGGCATGGGCTTCGTACAGATCGGGTGGAATCGACTGGAGGCCCGCCAACAACAAAATCGCAATGAAGGGGGTGGTTTTCCAAACATCAGCCGCAATCACGGTCCACATGGCCCAGTTAGGATCGCCCAGCCAGTTAACGCCGGTTTGAATCAGACCCAGACGCAGCAGAATGTCATTCCAGACGCCAAACTGATCGTTAAAAATCCAGGTCCAGGTGGTGGCAATCAGCGCTGTCGGCAAGGCCCAGGGCAAGAGGGCGATAGTCCGCACTGCACCCCGACTGGGAAACGCCTGGTTGAGTACGAGAGCAATTCCCAGTCCCAGCAGCAGTTCTAGTATCACCGAAACAACTGTGAAAAAAACTGTGTTGCCAATGGTTTGCCAGAACCGACCATCTAGAGCCATGCGGCTGTAGTTGTCTAGACCTGCAAAAACCGGCTGTAGCTCAGTGCCCAGATTCTGGGTAACCAAGCTGAGGCCAAGGGAACGGGCAATCGGATAGGCGTAGATCAGCAGCAACAGCAGCAGGGCTGGAGTTAGCAGCCACCAGCCGGTGCGTCGTTCTTGGTCGCGGAGGGTAGTGTTCATGTTACCTGTAGCAGGGGATCAGTCTCAGTTGCGGGCTATTAATTGCGGGCTATTAATTGCGGGCCAGTAACGCTCGCGTTTCGGTAGCAGCCGCCATCATTGCCGCTTCAGCATCCATGCGGTTGGTAATCGCCGCACTCAAATAACGCTGCAAAATATCTGACGCTTGGGCGTATTGGGCAATCGGCGGACGCAGCACGGCCTTTTCGACCACACCCATCATGCTGGGGAAATAGGGATACTTGGCAACGATTTCCGGATCGCTATAGAGCGAGCGACGGGTAGGCAGATAGCCATTTTCTAAACTCGATAAGCGCTGGGCTTCCGGACTGGCGTAGAACTGGGCCACTCGCAGGGCCGCTTCCGGATGGGCAGTTGATTTCGCCACACCCAGCCCCCAACCGCCCAAACAGGCCGCGCTCGTTAATCCGGGCGCATGCACCATTGTTTTGATCGCAAACTTGCCTTTAATCGGCGAATCGTCGGCATTGCTGAGCGGATAGGCATAGGGCCAGTTGTGCATAAACGCGGCTTCACCAGCCTGAAACAGACGGCGGGCATCTTCGTGCTGGTAGTTGCTCACTCCCGGTGGCGACACGCCCTGCTCGATGGTGCGACGCAAAAACTGGACCGCCTCAACGGCCTCTGGACGGTCTAACCCCACTTCTAACGTCTTGGGATTGACCCAAAAGCCACCATAGCCCGCCAACACATCGACAAAAACGGCGGTTAGCCCTTCAAACTGCCGCCCCTGCCAAACATAGCCCCATTTAGTCGTGCCTGCCTGCTGAAGCTGCTGCGAGGCTGCAATCAAATCGTCGAAGGTTTCGGGGGGTTGAATGCCCGCCTGTTGTAGCCAATCTTGCCGGTAAAACAAAAGCTGCGCATCGGAGCGAATTGGCAACCGATATAGCCTGCCGTTGTAGCGTCCTCCGTCCAAGTCTGCGGGCATAAAATCGGCCAGATCGGCAGCAGGAATTTGATCGGTCAGGTCGAGCAGCCAGCCCGCGGCGGCAAACTTGGGCAGCCAGACTACATCCATCATCACCAGATCGTAGGGCGAGCCACCCAGCAGAAACGACGTGGTGTAGAGGTCTTCGATGGCATTCGAGCCGGTCGGGCCTTCAATTACATCGATTTTGATATCGGGATTTTTCGCTTCAAACGCCGCCACCAGACTTCGCCCCTGCTCCGCATCCAAAGCCGAAGTCAGCATAGTTAAACGAATTGGCGGCTGAGGCCAAGCCACTAGATTCCCCAACACCACAGCGGTGCAACAAAGAGTTGCCAGTCCGACCAGATAGCGACGACGTGATAACCAACTTCGCAAGTTCAGCACAGCAGCCATTTCATGTCAGTTGATGTCAGTTGATGTTAGTTGAGCACAAGTTGAGCGCAAAGATACAAGTAACGGTTGCTACCCAGGAGAATGCTAGTCAATTATGCAATTCGCTTCAATTGGGCGGAAACAGCAGTAATAAATTGTCACTATTTTGCATGATTCGCTTTTAATCTCAAACCGCAACTTAAACTCCCTAGAAAACGCTCGTTTAGCCTATTAAATCAACTAATTGAGAGACACAATTTAGTAGAGTTCTTAATATTTACAGCGGTTTTAGTCGCAAATTGAAAAATGAGCGATTGTTTTAATTGCAATTGCTTTTCAAATTTATCTGACCCAATCAATCTACTCAAACGAACATCGCAGTCATCAAGCTCGATTCAACCAAATGGAAAGCCATTCAACAGCAGAAAATCACCATCTGAATCAGAGCCAATAATTTATTTTATAGAAAGAATTTTTGGCTCTTCCTGCTGCTGCCGGAGCGGCAAAGCCATAGAGACTAATGGTTTCATGATGATTTAGCGAAAAACGGTCTCTACCGAAATATTTTTCAAGGTAGAAAAATCCGTAATAAACTGGGGACATAAATTCTCTCGAAAAATCTTAAAAACAGTTGTCAAGATTTACATAGTTTGAGCTTCTCTAAATATAGAGTGGCTCGAAAAACTTCTATCTCTTTCTACTCTACATGTAGAAACTTCTTCGTTTTCTCAACCGTTTGAATATCTTTTTAGAAGAAAAATTAGTACAAATATATGTAGGCTAGACGATTTAATTATGCTACTCATAAAAAAGCAACGGAAGAATTTTTAATTTATCAATTTTCTTCCTGACGCGGATTCAGATTGTGTGAAGTCAAAAGCATCCAGGGTCAATCCACCCGGAATCTCAATCCTGGTAGTGAATCTACGAGGACTGAGAGCGAACCAAATCTCTTTTTGATAGTCCCTATCGAGTCGAGGTGAGGTTCGTCTAGGTCAACCTATCCTTACTTTGAGGAAAAGCTATGGAAACCCTTGCATATCTCTATGGTGCTGAAGACTACGAACAGTCTGAACAAAAACAGCTGGATCTCAGCGGTTTGAAGGCAATGGCAACGACAGGTCTGGTTGCTGCGGGCATCGCTGCTGGCGGTGTACTGACACAAGCAGATTCTGCCTCTGCTCATTACTACGGCGGTCACCACGGCTACTACCGTCCAGTGACCTACCGTCACCGTGCTTACTACCGTCCGGTTTACTATCCGCGTCACTACTACGCCTATCCTGTTTACTATCGTCCCTGCTATCGCGGTTACTACTACTAAGCCCCAACCCGAGCACTAGAGAAGTTTGGTTTAAAGCTTTGAAGGTCTCGGATGGCGATTTAGTTCGACGGTAGATTTTTCTACCCAGGCGAGTGAGTCTTTCGCCTGATCAAACCTCAATTAATGCGGGTATATCAGATCCTCTTAAGGCTTCGTCTTCGATAGGCGGGGCGAAGCCTTTGAACTCAGTTAGATAAGCCAACTGGAGCGTTTATATTTTGCTCATAGTTGTGTGGTCGCTGATATTGACTTGACTGACTTTGGTGATTAACGATAGAAGCACTAGAAGTGCGATAAGAAAGTTCTGTCTTGAGTTATTCAGTTGTTCTGCTTACTGTTAGATAGAGTTTTGACCATCAGGGACAATCGGCTTCTGTCTTACAAGTTACGTCATATTCAAGCTTCTATTTACCGAAAGAAGCATCCGGGAATTAAAGCCTGGATTCACTTGGTCCTTATAGGGACTTTACAGAGAATTTGCATAATGCATTGACTTGTATTGGCGCTATGAGGCACCAAGCAAACTCAATTCTGAATCAACTAAAAATTGATTGAGAGTTGAGTATTGTCAAATCGTTGAATCAGTTGTTTTGAGGAAAAGCTATGGAAACCCTTGCCTATCTCCACGGTGCAGAAAACCTAGAACAGTCGGAAGCGAAAGAGTTGAATCTCGGCAGCTTGAAGGCTGTGGTGACTACCGGTTTGATTGCCGCAGGCGTTACCGCTGGTGTTACTGCTCTCGATGCTACAACTAACTCTGCTTCGGCCTACGGCTATGGTCGTGGCTGCTGCCGTCGGGTGGTTGTCCGTCCTTGCTACTATCCGCGCCACTACTACGCTTATCCGGTGTACTATCGTCCATGCCGGAGCGGTTGCTACTACTAAGGCGATTGCAAGTTAGCGTCTTGGCACTTGAGGATTGCTAGATCCAAACAAGATTGCTGGACCTAACAAATGAATCTTTTTTCAATATGTGTGACAAACTGCGGTATATCAGAACGCTAGGCTTCGTCTTACTCTAAGGCGGAGCCTTATTTGAGTTTGACATGATAGTTGGAATAGAAGATTATCCATACATCTCGGCCTTGAGGTCTCGCTCCATCAAAGCCTCTACCGCCTGTTTGGGCGTAATTTTGTCATTGAGCAGCAAATAGACCTGCCGCGAAACCGGAACCGCGATGCTTTTGCGCTCCGCTAATTCAATCAAGACATTGGTGGTGCTGACGCCTTCAGCGGTGCTTTGCAGTTCGGTGAGAATTTGCTCTAGGGGCTTGCCCTGTGCCAATCCATAGCCAACCCGGTAGTTGCGGCTAAGCGGACTGGTACAAGTCGCTAGCAAATCGCCCAGACCCGCCAAGCCAAAAAAGGTTTCTGGTCTGGCTCCTAGATGGGTACCGACACGGATAATTTCGGCTAAAGCGCGGGTAATCAATCCAGAGCGGGCATTGGTGCCTAGATGCAATCCATCACAGACACCAGCAGCAATTGCAATCACGTTCTTTAGCGTGCCGCCCATCTCGGTACCAAGTGGGTCCGTATTGGTGTACACTCGAAACCGATCTGAAGACAGAATCGCCTGAGCCCGTTCCGCCGCGGCTTGATCGTGGCTGGCAACTACCGTGGCCGCAGGCAAGCCCTGCTGAATTTCCTCCGATAGGTTGGGGCCGGAGAGAACCACAATCGGATGGTTAGGCAAAGCTGCCTGCCAGATAGGTGAGGCCGTGAGCTGCGTAGCCGGATCCAATCCTTTGGTTGCGCTGACCAAGATTGCCGTATCCGGCAGCATCGAGGCTCGTACCCGCTCAACGGTTTCGGGCACACCTTTCATGGAAATCGCCGCGATCACGATCTCTGCTGAGGCCAAAGCCGCTTCCAAGGTGGTTTCTCCCCGACGCGACCAGACCTGCACCTGATGACCTCGGTTCCGAGCCAGCATTGCCAGCGCGGCCCCCCACTGACCTGCTCCTAAAATCGCCACCCGAGTTGGTGACAACGACAACCGATCCGATGCAGTCGAACGGATATCCACAATCAGCCAGCCATCCCTTATTTTTTACTTTTAGCTTTTTGCTGTTTAGCTTTTTGCTGTTTACACCGTAAACAGTTATTTGATCCGGCGCTCATGCCGCTAGCCCATTGTGCCGCAGCAACGCCGTCGTATTCGGCTCCCGGCCTCGGAACGCCGTGAATACCTTCATTGGATGCTGGCTGCCACCTAGGGCCAGTACCGTATCACGGAAGCGATGCCCAACCTGAGCCAGTTTTTGCTCATCATCGAGTCCGGCTTCTTCAAAGGCGGCAAAAGCATCAGCACTCAGCACTTCTGCCCACTTGTAGCTGTAGTAGCCCGCCGCATAGCCCCCGGCAAAAATATGGCCAAAGGCGCAGAGAAAAGAATCTTCCGGCAGGGGAGGCAACACCGTGGTTTTTTCTGCAATGCGTCGCCGCACCTGTTCGGGCGTTTCGCCGCCGGGTTGATAGCGATGGTGCAGTTCCAGATCAACCCAGCTAAAGTGAATTTGCCGCAGCGTAGCGCTACCACTCATGTAGGTGCGGGCCGCCAACAGCTTCTGATAGTAGTGCTCTGGCAGAGGTTCGCCGGTTTGGTAATGCTTACCCAGGCTGAGCAGGGTAGGGCGATGGTAGCACCAATTCTCCATAAACTGACTTGGCAGTTCCACCGCATCCCACTCAACGTTACGAATCCCCGATGCCTTCGGATAGTCAACCCGCGTCAGCATGTGGTGTAGACCATGACCAAATTCGTGAAACAGGGTTTCCACTTCGCCAAAAGTCATCAGACTAGGCTTGTCATCCACCGGCGGCGTTTGGTTACAGACCAGATAGGCCACAGGTAGACGAACTGAAGTGCCGCTGCTGTACCGGACTCTGGCACGAGCAATGCATTCATCCATCCAGGCTCCGCCCCGCTTTTCTGCCGGACGGCTGTAGGGATCGAGGAAGAAGTGGGCAATCGACGTTCCCGATTCATCGGCCACTTGGAAATAGCGCACATCCGGATGCCAGACCGAAGCTTCGCCATCTGCCGGAGTAATGGTGATGCCAAACAGACGCTTAGACAAATCGAACAAGCCAGACAGCACCTGCTCTAGCGGGAAGTAGGGGCGCAGTTCCTCGGCGTTAAAGTCAAACTTTTCTTCGCGCTGCCGCTCGGCCCAGAAGGAAATATCCCAGTGCTGGAGGGGTTCGGTTTCGCCCTTGGATTTGGCGTACTCTTGCAGAGTTTTCAGATCATTAACTGCCGCATCGTAGCTAGCCTGCCGCAGTTCTTCCAGCAATTTCTCCACCGCTTCGACGCTAGAAGCCATCTTGGCCGCCAGACTGACTTCGGCATAGCTTTGGTATCCCAGCAATTTCGCCTGTTCTTGCCGCAGCTCTAGAATGCGTTCAATTAAAGGACTATTATTCCACTCGCCGCTAGAAGCCCGACTGACAAATACCCGATACAGCTTCTCGCGCAAATCGCGGCAACGACTGTGCTGCATAAACGGCATATAGCTAGGCAGATCGAGTGTAATTCGCCAGGGACCAGTTTCAGCCGTGGCGTTTTCTTCTCCAGCCGCACGAGCCGCTTGGGCCGCGAGAGCCACCAAACTCGGCGGCAGGCCAGCAATTTCGTCGGGTTGGGTCAGCGTCAGGCTAAAGGCTTTGGTGGCATCTAGGACATTGTTTGAGAAGCGAGTCGAGAGTTCGGCCAGCTCTAGCTGAATCGCATTGAAGCGCTCTTTCGCTTCGCCCTCTAATCCCACGCCCGATAGTTCGGCATCTCGCAAGGCCGCGTCCACAATCCGCTGCTGAGCTTCGTCTAGCGTAGACCAGAGTTCACTTTGGCGCAGCGCCTTAAACCCTGCGTAGATCGGCTGGCTCTGGCTGAGGCGATTCCAGAACTTGACCACTTCTGGCTGCATCGTTTCATAGGCTTGCCGCAGTTCCGGGCTATTCTTCACGCCCATTAAGTGACCCACAACGCCCCAACTCCAGGACAGCCGCTCCTCGATTTGTTCTAGCGGCACCACTAAGCCCTCCCAGGTGGGTACCACGTTCGCTTCTAGCTCAGCTAGCTGAGCTTCTAGCTCTTGCAAAAGCTGAGTAATGGCTGGCACAACATGGTCGGGCTGAATTTGCTCGAAGGGCGGTAAGCCTTCACCGATCAGAAGCGGATTTTGAACTAAAGCTGTATTCATGGAAATGCTGAGCGATTCAACGATTTAGGTCTGTTTAGGTCTGTGGCGATTAGTTACTAGTCGCTAATCCAACAATCCAGTCCTTATCTCTCACTCTAGCACTGGCACTAAAGGACGGCGCGCCAACGCCTAAGTCTGCCCAGGACGCTGTTCGTTCTGAGGTTGAACAGGATGAGCGTCTCATTCACGGTGTAAAACACAGTATGAAAAAGGACACAAGGCCCCAAATAACCCTAGGGTTAGGTGCAAGGTAAATTTATACGACAGTTTTTCCACCAGCGGACCAGGCGAGAACGGAATTTTGTATCATCGAATACAGAAATCATTGGATTCCCCGCAGGGAGTTGGGGCGATGAAACGCTACTTCAAGCCAATGCAACCCATTGAACCGTCTGAATCTAAGCAGGGGCAGCGAGCTAGTAAACTGGCAAGAAACCGGCTAGCTCAGTGGGTTCAGTTGATTCTGCTCCCCGACTCTATGAGCTACGATCAAGCCCTATTGCTGAGCAAACAATCCGATGACGAGTGGTTAGCTTGGGTGCCTGACTATGGCGAAATCACGCTCCATGTGAGCGAGTTCTACTTCGGCCACGATTGGAATTGAGGGTTTCTCTAGTTGAGATAGATCGGTGGGGGCGGGCACCATTTCGCCGCGAAAATCGAGAAACTGCACAATCAACAGGTAGGCAATACTGAGCAGAATAGCGATGGCTCCGGTGACTACCGCAACAACTTTTGAGCGATTCATAGACTGAAGAAATTTAAACTCGCTTAATTTTGCTTAATATTGACTCTATCGCATTCACAGGTTAAGCGGATGATTTCTCATGCTTCTGACAGAGATAGTCTGTCTGCCACAGACTGCATTCACATCGAAGGAATTCGGGCCTACGGCTACATCGGATATTTGCCCGAAGAGCAGGTGCTGGGGCAGTGGTTCGAGGTGAGTTTAACCGTCTGGAAAGATCTATCTGAAGCCGGTAAAAGCGATGATTTAGCCGTCACCTACGACTACTCCCAAGCGGTCACGGCAATCCAACAATTGATTCAAATCGCCAAGCACAAGCTGATCGAGAAACTAGCCGAAGAGATCGCGGCTCTGGTGCTAACCTCGAATGCCGTGGAACAGGTCAAAGTTCGTCTGACTAAGCTACAGCCACCCATTCCCAACTTCAGTGGCCAGGTGTCGCTGGAGATTGTGCGGAGGAGGTAGCCCCCTAAATCCCCCAATTCTGGGGGACTTCCGAACCATTTGTAGTGCCAGACTGCAATTGGAGAATGCGGATGAAGCCTTTATAAATTAGCATAAAGTTTATGGATAGAACCGTTCTCTCTACATCTACTCAAGCATTATCTTCCCCATCTCCCTCATCTTCCCTCGTTCGGCGAGGCTCACGAGCCGCATCTCCCCCATCTCCCCTCACCCTACCGTCGCCGAATCTTGCTCACCATCTTGCGGGAAAAGTGCATATTAATCGCCTCCGTCTCGGCCCAGTCTTGCAGAATCTTGAAAAAGGCTTGCCGATCTGCCGCTTGTAGCACCGCCGTTTGATCTGCCGTTTCAATTACATAGGGATAGCCGCTGCCAATGATGATCTCACCCCGCACCCAGTCGATCACCCGGTCCAGCAAACCAGCCTGGTAGACCCAGAGGGGAATTTCTAGACGGGCCGGGTAGCTGTCGCGATTGGCTTTCAAATAGGTGAAGGCAATTTGATTCGATTGATCGCCATAATCGGCCAGGATGCCAGAGCGCTGACAGAGAAACAGCGGCGTCCGGTCGCCCCACTCCATGTATTTACTCACCAACTGGGCATCGTGGATCGATTGAGAGTCGGGCAAATCGTACAGCGTCCGCAGCATTACGCTCAAATCTTGAGCATAGGAGGTGTCAATATAGGCGACCAAGGGCACCTCATAGGTTTGGCTCGTTGCCAGCAGATCGAGCAAACACTCGACATAAAACCGGCGGCTTTTGGCTTCAAAGGCTTCGGCGAAGGTAGCAACGAGAGAGCCATCCAGAAACACGAGGCAATCTTTGGCTTTGGCGTGGGCTTTGATGTAATCAATCAAGCGCTCAATTTCCATCTGAAAGCGGCGCATATTCACCCGCCGATCCACCGGCTCGCCGCTGTTGCCTACCTGCAAATCAGCTGGAGTCATCACATCCAGCACCACATCTTTTTCGTACTCGCCGGTTGGCAAATGGGGATTCTCGAACCAGCCCACCTGCACCAGCGCCACGGGAAGCGACAAATCCTTACCGGGATAAATCTGGGACCCATCCACAGCAAAGGTGGTAATGCCGGTCAAGCGTTGCCGCACCCAAGCCAAACTTTGCTCCCGATTTTGCCAGACCAGATTGGCTGAAATGACGCCGTTATTTGCCTTATCCAAGGATTCCAGCAGCCTTGCCCCTAACTCAACGGGATGCTTCGCCGCCCGCGCTTTGAGATCGGCCTCACCCGCCGCACTCAGGTTCGCCAGCACCGAGCGATATTGCTGCAACTGCTGCCAGGTTTCTTGATTGAAGGCGGCAAATTCTTCACGTTTGGCATTGAGGATTTCATGAACTTGGGAGGGCTTTAGGGGCATAGCAGAGAGCAGGAAAAAACAGCGGGATCGGTACTCAAAAGCACAGCTAGAATTATCGCTTATTTCTCCCCTCTGTCACTGGAAATATCACTGAGAATTCTGCTGCCATTTCTGCCACTGTTGGCGCAATCGCTGCACTTGGCCGGTTGGATCACAGGCAATCAGTTCCCAAGCGCGTTTGATCGCCCTTTTTTCAGCATGGGTCAACTTCCAGGAAAGCGGTGGATTATAGCGTCCATCTCGATTGAAGAAGTAAGGTCGCTGCATGGGTGGGGCAAATTCTTTTTCGATCCGCTGCATCTCTTCAAATGACGGAAACGAAATGGGAAAATGCTGGATTTCCACACCATGTTTACTCCAACGCTGACCCAGCAGTTCGATTTCGGTCTCGTTACGGGCAGTTTGAGTCGAATCCCGGACGCGGAACAGAGCCAACAGGGGTCCCAACAGTGCCATTGCCCAACCACCACGACTCACATCTCCTGCTTTAGTAGCCGCCGTTGGCAGCGACTGGGGAAAGGCATTGATTTGCAGCAGCACAATCCGCTTGATATCGGGTATCTGGTTCGCCGACAGCAGACTATTCAGCCACTCCACCACGGTAAACACGCCAGAATTATCGAAATAGCCGCCATCCGCTAAGTGATAGTCCTTGCCCTTGAGGTCGAGGTTATTGCGGCAAATCGGCGAAATGTAGGGAAACGTAGCCGACAGCCGCGCTGCCGTTACCACACTGATGTCGTAGTCGCCGTAGAGTGTGTTGAAATCACTGAATTTGTGAGCAGCCATGTCTGACATGGGCAACTGCTTGCTGAGAGATCCCACAAATGTGAGTGGCGAAATCAAAAACCGGCGTCCATCTTCAACTAAAGTGGCATTGAAGACCGGAATCGGAATCTCGCCTGCCAGCACCTGGGTACGCCAAGACGCTAAAGAAGCTGTGGGATGGTACAGTTCGCCGCGCCAGTCGGTCTCTACGGCAGTGCCTCGGTCGCAGAGTTTTGGGATTAGGAATGGCAAGCCCACTAGTCGCCACAAATCTGGATAGGCCAAGCCCCAACCCACTGCATCCAAACTATCGCTCGTGGCGCTCTCAAAAATCGACGCGAGATCTCTGGAATCGGGCGCGTGGTGGTTTAGATTAAACCGATCGAGAAAGTACATCGTGCCCACCGAGCCGCCCGACGCCGAGCTAATCAGCCCAATTGCCTGAGTAAACGAGTCACCCAGCAAGGTTTGCAACCCGGTCAATACCTGCACTGTCCAGCCCGCAGCCTGAATCCCACCTCCGCTAGCGCAGACCAAAACCAGCGTTTTTTCACCCGACTGATGCGCCAATCGCCGATCCAGCACCGTTGCGAAGTCTGACAGCACCTCAGCAGATTGTGACTGCGGCAGCGGTTTTAGCTTAAAGAAATGATCGACACGGAACAAACCGTAGCTGACGGCAGAAGCAACCAAAAACAGCACAATTGGCAGCAGACGATAGAAATCGAAAAAGAAAGTCATGCCGCCGAACAGCAGAGTAACCCCAGAGAGCAACACCATCACATAGAGGAGAGCCGGAGCTTCTGAACGATGCGCCTTGGGTTTGGGCTGAAACCGCCAAGCGATGAAGCCGTAAATCGCAAAGCCGATTAACCAAAAGGCTAGAGCCGTCAGATGGCCAGCTGCCAGTTTGCCGGTTTGGGGATCGATGTAGCCCTGGGTTTCTTGTTTGGTGACTAGGGTAATGAATTTCACCAAAAATTGATTCAACGGCACACTGTTATTTAACCAATAGCGCATCTGGCTGATGCCAAACAACAGTCCCAGACTGATCGCCACACCCATTGCCACACCCATCATTCGAGATTGCCGCTTCGGTTTCTCATGCTCGATCGAGGCATCAGCAGAAATATCCATTCGCTCTTTAGAGAGCACAATCGCTGTTATACACACCGGCAAACTGAGTAGAATTGCCAAAGCATACTGCCAAAATTCTGGTATCGTTATCCAGCTAGGCACCTCAAAACGGGCAGGCGCATTCCGCAGGATGATATTCGCCACCATCATCACTGACGTTCCTGCCATTACCGCACTGATGATCACAAACGCCATCTGCCAGGGTCCGCGCA
The DNA here is from genome assembly GCF_032598965.1 of Leptolyngbya sp. NK1-12. Lineage (NCBI taxonomy): Bacteria > Bacillati > Cyanobacteriota > Cyanophyceae > Leptolyngbyales > Leptolyngbyaceae > Leptolyngbya > Leptolyngbya sp. NK1-12. The sequence continues at coordinate 2,411,400 of NZ_CP053586.1, read as the reverse complement.
GCACAAACAGATTGCGCAGCATCGCCCGCAGCCAGGTTAGGGCCAGCACTGGCAAACCCATCAGCAGTATCCCCATCAGCAGTGGCACTCTCAGATAAAACACATAGGGCCACACGGCGTCGGGTGTGTTGAGCCAAAGCAGGAGCGCCACCAACAAAGCTCCTAACCAAATTGCTAGTTTCATGGCAGTACGGCTGATACCGGGCAAAGCGTCAGTTCTTTCTTAAACGAAATTCACTGAGAATAGGGACAACGCTAAGAAAACTTAAAGATGAAACCCACAGTAATTACCGTGGGCATTGTTTGTATACCATACGCTTCATCAAACACATACGGACCACTTAACTCTGGTTCCTTATGCAAGTCAGCAAACGATGGACGATGATCGCCTGTTCATCCGTGAGCCTAATCATAGGCGACCTCGCTTTTCGGCTTTAGACAGGATCACGAGCGCTTTATCGATATCTTGAGTTTTGATGCCGCGCAGGGCGATGAGGATGGCTTTCAAAAGCGCTACCTCATCATTGGATAGGGTAATCATCAGCATAACTTTGAATAGCATGTTTGTTTTACCGTCATATGTCGTATTGACGGTAGTAGAGTCTACTATACGGCATAATGACTAGGTTCTGTCTACTCCTTTTTTGATGGCCCCTACAGCAAAAGATAAGCAGGAGGTAAGAGCGATAGTAGATAAAGAAGTCTATCGACTCTTAAAAGCGCTTGCAGGGGTAAAGCAAAGCAGCCTTAACAAGGTACTCAATGAAGCAATTGATCAATACCTGGAATCGGAAAGCACAAGAGAACTGATAGAGCGCTATAACCTGGAGGACTAAACCTTCTCAGCCCCCTAAATCCCCCACCTGTGGGGGACTTTGAGAAGTTAGCTTTTCTATCTCGTTGACTATTGTTTGCAGAACACCGCTTAAATCTGACAGCACTTCTTGATTCCGAAAGCGGATAACTCGATAGCCCAGATGATGCAGTTGCTCAGTTCGGGAAGCATCATACTCGATCTGCTGATCGTGGATTGCACCATCTAACTCAATGATAAGTCGGTACTGAGGGCAATAGAAATCAACAATAAAAGACGCCACAGGATGCTGACAGCGAAACTTCCAACCTCTGAGTTGTCGCCGCCGCAGCGCTTCCCAAAGTATCTTTTCAGCCGGAGTAAGATTGAGTCGAAGCTGTCGAGCCGCAGCAATGAGATTGGGAGTTGTGCCCCGAATGCGCTGAGAAGCCATAGAGCCAATAGGCGGTAATTTTCTACAAGTTTGCCCCTCTCCCCCCATTCGCTATCTCTGCTCAAAGTCCCCCAGAATGGGGGATTTAGGGGGCGTAAAAGCCTTAAACATCACCGGAAATTTGGAATTTCATCAACTTTCCGAGTAGAACAGAGTTAGTATTTCTAGAAATCTACCGATGGGACCTTTAGCAACTTTGGCAGCAGGCACAATCGCAAAGCTGGCGTTTGACGAATTTGTGAAAGCAGGGGCAGGTGAAGCGGCAAAACGCTCCGTGGGTGGGGCAATTGAGCTAGTGAAAAATCTGCGGGGCAAAATTAGGGCGAAGTTTCAGGGTGATGCCAAAGCCGAGAAAGCAATTCAAGCTATTGAAGCAGACGGTTCACAGCCTGCCCTTGCAGAACTAGAAACCTATCTAAAGGATGCAATGGACGAGGACAAAACCTTCGCCACTGAAATCCGCCAGATGGCGCAGCAGATTATCAACATCCAGAATCAAGCTATTCATGGTAGTCGAATTTACAATAACTACGGACGCGACCAGATCAATATTGAGAAGATTGAAGGTGATCCTAGGATTGGTGGTTCGTAAGCATGACGCGACAGTATAACAATCGAGGACGTGATCAAATAAATGTTGAAAATTTTTACTTAAATATCACAACTCGATTCAATGAACTTCCTTCAATAGAGTCTCAAGACATACCTCCAGCTAGAAAGGTGATTAATTACATTGGAGCATTACTTTTTCTAGTAGCTGCCCTATGCTGGTGGTTTTTGCTCAATCTTTTCTCAAAATGTGCATTCCCATTTAAGCGAATTTTTGCTCTAATCCTACAGCCATCCTAGATAGGAGATGAACAGTAGCCGTACATAAACGCCTTGGCGAAAGCAAAGGTTTGACAATGCGTGACCAATTGAAACAGAAACTTGACCGACCCAAATCTTCTACACATTCGTGCATACTTGCGAATAAACTGCTTCGCTTGTAACCAAACATCCTCAACTGGATTCTGCTCAGGTGCATTAGGGGCTAAGCGAATACAGGTAATCTTCCACGCCTCAGTCGGTAAGCCTCCATTGGTCTGCTCCAGAAATTCCTGCACCACCTTTGAGCGGTGGTAGCTCACCCCATCCCAGACAATCACCAGGCGCGTGTTCTCAACATACAAAGACTGGAGATACTGTAGGAAGGCAACCGTATTCTCTTCGTTGCCTGCGCTGTACTCTTTGACAACAAACTGCTTGGTGAGATAATCCAATGCCCCATAGTAGGTCTGTCGTTGCTTGGTAGACTTGACTTCCACATCCACCCGTTGCTTGCGGCGGCTCCACCCATAGCCACTGATATCGCCCCACAACAGGTGGCATTCGTCGAGAAATAAAACTCTTAATTGTCCATCGGCGATCTCAGATTGATGCGTTGCCAGTAGCGCTTCAAGTTCTCTTTTTTTTCCTGAACCAGAGTTTCATCCTTGTCAGGGTGAACCGGTTGTGCCTTCTTCCAACTGAAGCCAGCGTCTCTGAGCAGGGCATAGTAGCTCTGGAGTGATTGGTAGACCACCCCATACTCATCCTCAATGTGGTCAATTACCTCCTGGAGTGTCCAAGCATCCTGCCCGTCGAGCCACCGAAACAACGCTTGCTTCTGCTCACAATCGAGATAGCCTTGGGTGCCCCAATAGTTGGAGCGCAGTCCCTCCACACCTGAGCATTCGTAGCGTTGATGGCTAGCTGTGATGAAGCCAACCGACACTTGCAGAATGTCACGGATCTCCCGATAGCTGTGACCGCCTTGACTCATCTGCACAGCGAGTGCACGCTTGAGTTCCAACGGAGGTGGGTTACTTTGAATGAACTGTTCGAGCGTTTCCATCGGCTGAGGGGGTAAAGTTTGGGGCACGTCCTCAGCCTACCATTTGTTCACATCCTATTTAGGATGCCTATAGCTTCGATTGCTCTTATGCCAAGTCCATCTGGAGGAAATAAAAACCTTTTAGAAAGACTTTGGCATGAGATTGAGCAGCAGGTTAAAGAGAAGCTCAATTTAACCAAACAAGATCTAGAGATAAACAGTATTAGCTATCAGGAGTATAGCCGCTTAAATAAGCAAGCGTTAGAGGTTAGCTTACTGAGAAAACTTATAGAAATTCTGACTAGCGGGGCTGAAAATAAGAGTCAGGATATTGACAAAGTTCTCGAAATATTACAACAGCAAGAAGATCAACTTTCTCTTAATCTAAGGCAAGTAAGAAAAAGAATTGACCCTGATTTAGGTAAAGTACAAGATCTCTTAAAAATAATTGAGAAATCTCCTGTGGAATTAGATTATGAAAGGATTAATGCGGTATTGAATTCTTTAGTTGGCAAATTCACTTTGGCTTCTAAACCTTCACAGGAACAAGCTGAGGATTTGCTTGAAGAATTAAGGCAGATTATAGTTGACAACCCACACAATATAAATACATCTAGAATTGGCACCTTAATCAATGTGCTTCAGCTACTGAAGTGGATTGCTGCCACAGAATATAGTAAACCATTTGAATACGAGTTCAAGACAGAATTTGATTCAGCCAGAAAACATAAAGCAATAGAGCTTCTTGTAGAGCAGTCACTAAAGCTTCTTAAAGCAATTATTAAAAATTCTGATGACGCTTTGAACTCCATTAGACTAGGCATTGAAAAGCAGTGGATAGCCGAAGTTTTATTGTACGGTTTCAATTCAAAGGATTTAGCAGTAGTTGAATTAGCTTTAGAAATTGACTGGAATAAGTTCAACAAATGGCGTAATCATTCTGTTTCTGATGGAATGGTGAAAGTTAGATGGGGTAATCAGCCGATTGAGATAAGTAAGATAACAAGCCGTTTCAATAATGTTTTGGAGAGTAATGACCTTTCTGCTGGCTGGAGGGTGGCTTATCGCTCTGATATTGATGAGGAAGAAGCTAACGAAATTAATCAAATTCTTGGATTTAGAAATTCACCTGTCAATTGGGAGCAGCAAGGTTTAGAAGCTCAGGAAGAAACCATGAGAGTTCAAGATTTGTCTGAACTTGACATAAGCTTAAATTTCAAACCCAGAAAACGCAAACGGTATTCCTAAATTTAGACATATTGATCGCATTTTGCCAATTCAACGAGTTGGCGGACGCTATCGGTTCATTCACAAGTTGTTGCAGGATCACTTTGCTGCGATGCCGCTGGATGGAGGTTGGTAGAATGGAGTGAGATCAATTGCTCAAGGCACTAGCAACATGACACCTGTAGAATTTCAAGCCAAAGTGGAGAATGGCGCGATCATCGTTCCTGAAGAATATCGCCAGCAGTTAGCCAACGGGGAAACTGTGAAAGTCATTGTTTTGAAACAGCATACTGAGATCAACATAGACCAGTTTCTTCAGGAGCTTGATCATCTCGAACCCGATCCAGAGCAACCCACACTACAGGAAATCAGCGAAGTTGTAAAAGAAGTGCGGCAAGAACTTTGGACTCAGCAATAAGGCTAGTTCTAGATGTCAACGTCTGGATTTCAGCCTTACTCTGGGGTGGCGTTCCGGCTCAATTGCCAAAGCTTGCTCGTAATCGGTAAATTACCATCTTTATTTCCGAAGACATTCTGCTCGAACTGGCAACTACTCTTGAACGGGCAAAATTTCAACAGCGGCTTCAAACTCGCAGTTATACAGTCTCAGATTTAATTGCAATTGCAGAAGAACTATCTCAATCCTGCTCAACAGCTACAGTCAACGTTCCACAATTGCGTGATCCAAAAGATATCAAAATCATTGCTACGGCTGTCGCTGCTAATGCCGAGGTGATTGTCACAGGCGACTTAGATTTGTTGGTATTAGAGCGGTTTAGCGAAATCGCCATTGTGTCTCCTCAGCAGTTCCTCAGTATTTCTGAATCTTGGAGGCCAGACCGATGACCGTAACCGATGAGAAATCTTTGACCAGCCTTAAACGCCATCTAGCAGACTATCACTCCTATCTCGCTAAGGCTTTAGCTGCGGTCAAAATCCTCGAAACTGCCGATGCCCAATCTGAAGCCTTCTCTGACGCGCTTGCTGAACTGCATGTCTGTGCAACAATTTTAGAACCCTACTCAGAAGGTATGGTAGAGGCAATCAATCAATATACCGAAGGTCTACCTGAAGACTAGCAGTACGCTAGGCCCACCTTGCGGCGGCATCGATGGATTGAAGAACAATGGATTGAAGAACAATTGTGTAAGATTAAGAATATCTAGGCTTTCTGTTGCTCATGCAAAATATCTCTTCATTTCAGCAAGTCCTTGAAATCGTTGAAGCCTTACCGTTGGAGGAGCAGGCAGTTTTGGTCAACATTATTCAGCAGCGGCTCAGGCAACAGCGACGAGAAGCTTTGCTAGAGCGAGTTGCAGAGTCTGAACAAGCATACAGTGCAGATCAGGTTCACCGTGGCTCAGTTGTGGATCTGATGCGAGAATTGGATGACTGATGCAGCTTGTTTGGAGTTCAAGCTTTAGCCGAGAGCTAAAACGGTTGGTTCGTCGTAATCCTCAACTGCGACAACCGATTGAGCAAACTTTAGAGCAATTATCGACCGATCCATTTCACCCCAGTTTGCAAACCCATAAGCTGAAAGGAGATCTAGCTGAAAAGTGGGCTTGCTCAATCGACTACAGCAATCGTATTGTTTTTAGGTTTGTAGAGAATTCAGATTCTGGCGAAGAAGAAATATTGCTACTTGCTCTTGGATCGCATGATGAAGTTTACTGAGGTTTAACGCTATCACCTCACACCTGCTGGATAACGCAGCACCTCCAGTCTATCGCCCCTAGCCAAAACTCAGGCCGCCTATCAATTTTCTTCTATTCAGACTATTTGTTAAGAACGCTTGACAGAGTAGGCAAACAGCCCCATTTACCTGTTTTGTAGCGCTTTTCGTTGCAATCTATTAAGGACTGTATCAATTTGGTTAGATTCGCCCTAATGGATCGAAAAGGGCTGCGATCTCCGTGATACGATGCCCTTCGTAGCCTTAGGAGATCAGGAGAGAACCTTTGACACTGCGGGTTGCTGTTGTTGGATCCGGTCCGGCAGGTTCATCTGCTGCCGAGACATTAGCCAAAGCTGGAATTGAAACTTACTTATTTGAAAGAAAGTTAGACAACGCCAAGCCTTGTGGTGGAGCAATTCCTCTCTGCATGGTTGGCGAGTTTGATATCCCGCCCGAAATCATTGACCGTCGCGTGCGGAAAATGAAGATGATTTCACCCTCTAACATTGAGGTGAACATTGGGCAAACCCTGAAGGAAGACGAATATATCGGCATGTGTCGCCGGGAAGTGCTAGACGGCTTCTTGCGTGACCGGGCTGCCAAGTTGGGAGCCAAATTGATCAATGGCACCGTTCACGCCCTCGATCTACCGAGCAACAATACGGGCGCGTACACCATTCACTATGCCGATCACTCTGATGGCAGCGTGGAAGGGGTCGCCAGAACACTCCAAGTAGATTTGGTGATCGGAGCCGATGGCGCCAACTCTCGCGTTGCCAAAGCAATTGACGCCGGAGATTACAATTACGCCATTGCCTTCCAAGAGCGGATTCGCCTTCCCGACGACAAAATGGCCTACTACGAAGAGCTAGCCGAGATGTATGTGGGTGATGATGTCTCCACCGACTTCTACGCCTGGGTCTTCCCCAAATACGACCATGTCGCCGTTGGTACCGGCACGATGAAGGTGAACAAAGCCGACATCAAAAAGCTGCAAGCTGGCATCCGGGCACGGGCGGCCCATCGCTTAGAAGGTGGCAAAATCATCAAAGTCGAAGCCCATCCGATTCCCGAACACCCCAGACCGCGTCGGGTGGTTGGTCGCGTGGCGCTGGTGGGCGATGCGGCGGGCTATGTCACCAAGTCCTCCGGCGAAGGCATTTATTTTGCTGCTAAGTCGGGCCGCATGTGCGCTGAAACGATTGTGGAACTGTCGCAAAACGGTCAGCGCATTCCCAGCGAAGATGACCTGAAGGTCTACCTGAAGCGTTGGGACAAGAAGTACGGCATGACTTACAAAGTGCTGGACTTGCTGCAAACTGTGTTCTACCGCTCGGATGCCACCCGCGAAGCCTTCGTGGAAATGTGCGCCGATATTGACGTGCAGCGGCTGACATTTGACAGCTACCTGTACAAAACGGTAGTGCCCGCCAATCCATTGGTGCAGCTCAAAATTACCGCCAAGACGATCGGGAGTTTGCTCCGAGGGAACGCGCTTGCTCCCTAACCTTCCCTAATTTCCCGGTTTAATGGTCTCAATTCATCATCCTCAGGGGCGCAGTTCGCGCCCTTTTTGCGTATCTCAGTTTGTCTTCACGAGGAATTATCAACTAATCTCAACTCTGCCCCCGTACCTTGCCTCAAAATAATTATTGCTACCCACTTTAGCGGGCTGATTTTCAGTCACAATCGCTAGCATTCTTTGAACTCCCGTAAAGTAGAAGTTCACGGCAATGGTGCTAGCCGTAGCTGCCGGAATGCCAAAAATCAGCACAGTCGGGCTGAAATTAGGACCAGGATCGGCAAAAGCAATGTTACAGAGTTCCGGGTTACTCGTGAACTCAATCTTGCTAATGCGTTGCGTATTAGTCATATATGTAAAAGCCATACCGATCTCCTGTTTAGTGATACAGAGTTCAGCAAGCTAAAGTGTCATCCAAGGCTAACGATGACACTCTTGTCTTGTTTATCTGGCTATTATCGGAAATTCAATCGGCTCGGCGGTGCCAATTTGGCAGATTAGAATTTTTAACATCAGCCGCCAAACTCGCAATCTGTCACAGCCAAGACAGCGTTCTACAATCAGAGTTCCTAGTGGAGGAAGGAATTCTACTCCTAACGTTCTGCTGAGTGATGCTGATGCCAGTGGCGAGCAATATCAACCCGCCGACATAACCAAACCCGGTCATGCTGTTGCACATAGTCGAGAAAGCGAGCCAGAGCAGCCGCGCGTCCCGGACGGCCCACCAAGCGACAGTGCAAACCGACGCTCATCATTTTGGGCGCAGTTTCGCCTTCGGCATACAGCACATCAAAAGCATCGCGCAAATAGGCAAAGAACTGATCGCCAGAGTTGAAGCCCTGAGCCGTGGCAAAGCGCATATCGTTGTTGTCGAGGGTGTAGGGAATCACCAGATGGGGTTTGCCGTAGTCATAGGTCCAATAGGGCAGATCATCAGCATAGCTATCGGCATCATAGAGAAATCCGCCTTCTTCCACCACCAGTTTGCGCGTGTTGATACTGTTGCGGCCAGTGTACCAACCCAAAGGCCGACTGCCAGTAACGCGCGTGTGAATATCGATCGCCTTGCGCAAATGCTCTCGTTCGGTTTGTTCTGAGAAATACTTGTAATCAATCCAGCGATAGCCGTGGCTAGCAATCTCCCAGTTGGCCTCTAGCATCGCCGCCACCGCCTCTGGATTCCGCTCTAGCGCCATTGCCACCCCGTAGATGGTGACTGGAATCTGCCGCTCGGTAAATAAACGATACAGCCGCCAAAACCCAGCCCGACTGCCATATTCATACATCGACTCAATGTTCATATGGCGTACACCCTGAAGCGGTACCGCCCCAATCACCTCAGAGAGAAACGCCTCTGCCGCCTCATCGCCATGCAAAATGCAGTTTTCGCCGCCTTCTTCGTAGTTGATCACAAACTGCACCGCCACCCGCGCCTGATGCGGCCATTTGGGATCGGGCGTATTGCGGCCATAGCCAATCAAATCTCTGGGATATTGCTGGGACATAACAGAATCGGACATAACAGGAATTGGTTTGCTGGTCAAAGAAATCATCGCAAGTTTACTGCATCATGGTAAACTCTCCGGCAGATCTCGGTGATATCGAGGAGTGATTTAAGATGCATTTTATTGATGGCAAACCACTAAAACGACTAGGTCTCGCATTATCTCTAGTCGCTGCTACAGGCCCGTTGGGCAGTATGGCCGCCGCCCAAAGCATTCCCTTAGCCGATCAGCCGCAGGGAACGATGGATCTAGTGGCGCAAACCCCTACTCCGACTCCAGCAACTCCAGCTCCCAGTCCAGCCCCGGCTCCGGCAACCCCAGCCCCGACTCCGGCACCCACTCCGGCACCCACTCCGGCACCCACTCCGGCTCCGGCAACTCGTGAAGCACCCTTTAGGCCATCTGCCGCACCCCAAGCAAATCAGGCCGAACCGCAGCTCTACGAACGAGCCAGCTTTATTGGTACCTGTCGGTCTAGCGGTGCTCAGCCGCTGAATGTTTCAGCCGATGTGACCCGTAATCGCTACACGACGACCATTCAGCCCTATACGCGCATTACCTTGACTGGCGTGATTGCCTACAACAACAGTGGCCAGGTGCAGTATGTGCAGATCAGCCAACCCGTCGTCGGCTATGTACCCACGGCCACGCTGCTGACCAACTGCAACGCCCAGCCCACTCCCACCCCAACGCCCACGCCGCCCACTAAAGGAGCCTGCTATGTGATTCGACGAGCGGTAGCCCCCAACGGACTAGCTGCCTACGAAAGCCCTGGTGGAGCACCCCAGCGCTTCCCGAATACGCCCAACGGCAACCAAGATGGTCCAGGTGCTGGCTCCCAGGTCTTCTTTACCAATCCAGCTACGCCCAGCCAAAACTTCAACAACCGCACCTTTGTCCGCGTCTTCTACACCAGCTTAGGTGGCGGCGACCGTTTGGGTTGGGTATCTCAAGGTCCGGTTGGCAGCAGTCCCGGCGCACCCACGAGTAACTTCGAGCCGTGCCGCTAACGCGCTTTTGAGTACAGCCAAAATCTAAGCAAATTCGATAGGCTAGCATTAGCAGTTTGCTGTGAGTGCTAGCCATGTCTGTTTCTGTAGAGAAGTCTGTAGAGAAGTCCGTAGAGAAGAAAAGTTGGACGGATGAGGAATTCATGGCGTTACCAGAAGGAGGGCGTTACGAACTGGTTGACGGCGAGGTGGTTGATATGGACAACTCTGGGATGGAGCATGGCTACATAGCCAGTATTCTCAATATTTTGGTCGGCGGCTATGTTTTATCTCAAAAACTAGGCGTTGTCTGTGACTCTAGCACTGCCTTTGGCATGAAAACCGGCAATAAGCGCTCTCCAGATTTTTCATTTGTGTCCAAAGATCGACTTCAAGGTGTTCGCCGATTACCTAAAGGCTTTTTCCAAGGCGCGCCCGATCTCGCCGTAGAAGTGATTTCCCCCAGCAATACATTTGAAGAAATTCACAACAAGCTAGTGGAATATTTTGAGAATGGCTGTCGCTTGGCGTGGGTGATCAACCCAGATGAACAGTCGGTTTTAGTCTATCGTCAACCCCAACCGGAGCAGTTATTGAAAATCACCGATACGCTGTCTGGTGAAGAAGTGATTCCTGGCTTGGAAATACCTGCAGCTGAACTGTTTGCCGAACTCGATTTTTGAAGCGCTACAAGCCAATCGCGTTCACTAATTCTCAAATCCTGTTTTCAATTCGATTGCTGGTTCCGAAGTGCTGATCAATGACGTTTTAGGATTGGAATAAAGCTCGACTGCCTGACTCGCTCACCCGCAGATCAATCGCGGGCTAACAGATAAAGTACGCTAAAGCGCACTGAACCCCTGCCTGAGTCTGCCACCCTGGGGGAAGACTGCGCGTAGAGCAGACTTGCTCCATTAGCCCACACTCCAGTTGCAGGTGGGACAGAACGAAGCTAGAAGCTGAATTGACACAAAACTTCTGACAGACTCTCGCTTGTCTCAATCCTCTTCTTTTCCATCTAGCTTGTGATATTCAATCTCTTCCCTAATATCTTCTGATTCCAGATATCGGTCAATCGCCTCAGATACTACCTGGCTTAATGTTACTCCCCTGACTCCTGCAAGCCGTTTCAAGACGTTATAAACGTCCTTATTGACAGTTGACCTCAATTGCTGTTGATCGTCCCTCTTAGGCATTCACTTTGCTTAAACAAACATCATTAAAAACTTGAGTAATTTTCCCATAGGCTATAAACTACAGAAGTCAAGTGACTACAGAAGCCAAATGCCTTCTAGTGCGAATTTACTAAACGTAGGAGTTCATGCTTATGATTACTTTGTCGGATAATGAGGTGGCGATCCCGAAAGCGATCCTCACGGCCTTGCGTAGTATCAAAATTCGGGATATCGATAAAGCGATGGTGATTTTGTCCAAAGCTAAGCGGAGAGATCGCGGATGATTGTGCTCACCGATGAACAGGCGATTGTCGTCAATCGTTTATTGACCTGCATTCTCCTGAATGAAACCTACCGCATATCTGATATAGAGGATGCTTTGATGTGGCTCTCTCCTGAAAACCGCCAAATCCTCTGTCCTTTTGACAGTCTGTGGAGCAAGAATCTTGCCCAAGAAATTATTAGACTCATGAGCCAACAAAGCTGATGTTTCTGTCTTGATGCGCTTAAGCAAACGTTCAAACAAAATATTTCCTAATCGATCGGTTCAAAATAGTTTTATACTCACTGCTCATTTCTGTGAATGCTACTATTTCTGGATCGATCGGTTTTTTGCTCGCTTGAATACCCTTTCAATCGTTACGCTTTTGAAAACCCGCTTTCCTAATCCAATCACTGGCTTTAGAATGCGGGCAGTTGGTGTTTTGAGGCTGGAGTAATGGGCAATCGCAGGCTGAGTCAGCGGCACAAGTGGCTGAAGCAAATTCTGGCGTTCCTGTTGGGGGTGATTCTGTTTTCTGAAGCGGGAACCGTGCTAGCGCAGGGCGATCGATCTGCGGGAAATGATGGAGCAATCGTAGCTCAGAGTGATACTGAGGTTGAAGCCGATCGATTATATCGAGAAGGAGAAAGGCTATATCAACAAGGAAATATTGAGTCGTTGCAACACGCAATTCCATTGCTTAAGCAAGCTCTAACGCATTTTCAACTTTTGGAAAACTTTGAGCGGCAAGTGTCTATAAATACACTCATCGGTCAAATCTATTTCTCAAGTCTTACATTGTCTCTGAATAATCCAGAGCAGTCATTTACATATTTTCATAAAGCGCTTGTTTTATCGGAGTCTCTCTCATCAGGCTTGAGGGAACATAAAAAGCAGGAGTTGTTTTTGGAGATCGGTCGTGCATCCGAAGCTCTAGGTAGATTCCAAGATGCACTTGATTTCTACGATCAGGCAGTAGCGCAAATTGAGAGCATTGAGGAAATCATTTTTTCAAATTTATCAACTCGGTTGCAGTCAATAACTGACTGGCAAACTGTGCTGTTGAAGGGGGTGTGTCAAAAAGTAGATTTAGGATGGGATGAGGCTATAGACAGTGTTTGTATCGTATTGTCGTCTTTTAGAGCAAATGGAGCAATTGCCCTTGTTAGTAAGTCCTCAGTTTACGCGGGACTTCTAGGTGATTTGGATCAAGCTATTGCTGCTTTGACACTAGCTCAAGAAATGGCAAGTTCTCGTCCTAGTGCTGGACCAGGATCGAATGATGAGATAGCGAATTTTTTAGAGGGGGTTATTAGCCACACGTTCGGACAAATTTATGTTCGACTAGGAGATTTTCAAGAGTCTCTTAAACATCATAAACAAGCCTTAAGCTGTTTCTTGAAATTAGAGAATAAAGAAGATGCGGCTGGGGTAGTTGCAATACAAATTGCTCATAATTATATTGCGCTGAATGACGAGCAGCAAGCATCGCAATTTCTAGAGGAGGGTATCAGGTTAGCAAGGCAGTCAAGATCTCGCTCGAATTTAGCACAGACGCTTTCATTTGTTGGTGAACTGCAAAATAGACAGGGAAATTATGAGAGTGCTTTGAAAACTTATGAAGAAGCACTAGACATTGCCAGAAGCTTAGGAAATTTAAACTCTCAAATGTCTATTTTAGAGAATATGACAAGAATCTACTTGTCCAGAAAAGATTGGAATACAAGTGCTTCTCAAAAGAATCTTACCTATGCTGAAGAGTTTTTAACATTAGCACAGTTAAGTCGAGATCCAACAGCAGAGGCATCAGCACAATATACCTTGGCTCGAATCCATTACCTAGTTTTGAACAATTCCTTAAAAGCTCTAGAGTATATTAATGAATCTACTAGAATTATTGAATCTTTGAGAAGCTCTGCAAACTTACATAATCCAGATCTTCGCACTAGTTTCTTCTCCAACAGGCAAAGCTCTTATCATCTTCACATCGACATATTGACACATTTAAGTAAACAGAATCCTTCTTATAGCTATGAAGCTTTCAATGTTAGTGAGCGTGCCCGCGCTCGCACTCTAATCGAACTTCTTGCAGAATCTAACGTTGAGCCAAGCCAAGCAACTAATGATTCTGAACTAAAAGCATTATACGAACGCAAACGAGAACTAGAGGCACAACTTTCTGCACGTGAGAACTTAATTCAAACTGCTCAAATTGATGAAATTCGAGAACAACATCAGCAGGAATATATCCAACTAGAGGCAGAACTCAAGGACAACGTTGAACCACAAATCAAGCAGAAAGATCCGGCTTACGCAGCGATTCGTTATCCTGAACCTTTGACGCTCGATCAGATCCAGCGAGACGTTCTCGATGATGAGACTGTACTACTGCAGTACGCGATTGGTGAACAGCAGAGTTACCTTTGGGTCGTGCCTCACGAAGGAGAAATAACGACCTACACGCTTCCCGGACGTAAGGTGATCGAACAGGCTGCTAAGCAATTTCTGAGTGAGGTTGAACGATCTGGAATCCGGCCCGGTAGTGAACCTGAAGAGGTTAAATTCACAGGTGATCAGCTCTATTCGCTGATTTTTCAGGACGCCAAGACTCAGCAGTCGATTATGACCCAACTTCAGGGCAAAAAGCGACTTTTGATTGCTGCCGATGGCATTCTCCATACGATTCCCTTCGCAGCTCTACCTCTGCCCAACACCGAACGCTACACACCGTTGATCACCCAATACGAAATCGTCAACACCCCTTCTGCCAGCACCATTGCTATACTGCGACAACAGTTTAAGAACCGTCAGCCTGCACCCAAAACCATTGCCCTGCTTGCCGATCCGGTTTTTCGGGCCGATGAAACTCGCGTTACTCAACAGCCTGCCACCGCTGAAGACATCTGTGAGCTTACCATCAACTCTGCTTCTCCCTCGGACTCAGCACATGGTCAAGCTAATCCCAATCTACCGATTGAACTTGCTAGCACCTTGCGGTCTTTTAATTTGGCAAATATCGACCGCCTACCCTGTACTCAGCTAGAAGCGGAAAGTATTCTCTCGCTCGTGCCTGATGCAGACCAGAAATCAGCCGTGTTTGGCTTTGACGCTAACTACGATTGGATGACTCAGGCTAGCTCCCAACTCGATCAGTATCGCATCGTTCACCTTGCCACGCATGGCTTTGCCGATGAGAAAAACCCTGAACTATCGATGCTGGTTCTGTCATTGGTTGATCCCCAGGGCAATACTCAAAACGGCATGCTGCGTCTACGCGATATTTTCAACCTGAAGCTGAATGCCGACATGGTGGTGCTGAGTGCTTGCCAAACCGGACAAGGCGAAAATGTGCGCGGCGAAGGGCTAATCGGCATAACACGAGGCTTCATGTATGCAGGAGCAAAACGGGTTGTCAATTCACTGTGGTATGTCAACGATGCCAAAACCGCTGAGCTGATGGTGCGCTTCTATAAGGGCATTTTGCAAGAGAACCTATCACCTACCGCTGCTCTGCAAAAAGCTCAGATTCAGATGTGGGAGACCTACAAGAAACCGGAGCTTTGGGCTGCTTTTACAATTCAGGGTGAATGGCGTATCCAAAATTGATACTCAGCAAATCTTTGGCTGGTTTAGCTTCACGATGGATTTAGCATATCTTTGGCAATCATCCACCCCATATATTTGAAGTTTGAACGTCTACCTGTGAGGAGAGTCAATGAAGAAGCGATTCCCAACCCTTTTACTGTCTAGCTTCCTGCTTGTGCTTATTGTTGGACATTGGTCAGCCATGCAGGCACAATCTGCCAGTCCAACCACAGCGCATTTCGCACCCATTCCAATCGCCATCGCCTTCAACCCGGCTACCGATGCCGCCACCTATCGTCCGCCCGATCGAGAGCAGTCCGACTTGCCCTTTAGTGACGATACTCGCGCCATTATTGGCAGAGATCAGCGTGTACCCGTACTCAACCGCAGCTTTCCCTGGTCAGCGATTGGCCGCATTGATTGGGCCGTAGATGGAGAAGAGATCGGACAATGTACAGGAACGTTAATAGGTCCAGATCTAGTTCTGACCAATTCCCATTGCCTTGCACCGGAAGAAGCCAATTATCAGCCGATTATTCCCCGTGGGACTGAACAAAATGGTCGAATTCAAATCCGCTTCAAACCCAGCCTGATCGAAGGTGTATCGACCCGGACGGCAACGGTAATTGACTACGACTATGGCTGGAAATCTGCCAGTCCATCCAATTCTCCCAATATGGCAGATGACTGGGCCTTGCTCAAACTCGATCAGCGCCTCGGAGATATCTATGGCTATCTGGGTTGGCGTATTCTCGACTTTACTCAGCCCAACGTGATGAGCCAGCTCGATAATCAACTCCGCCTTGCTGGATATTCCGGAGAATTTCCCACAGAGCAATACCGCCAATTTGGAGCAGAAAATGAAACCGCAGGTGTGCATGTGGGATGCAGCATTCAGGAGGTTGGTCAGGGCATCCAGCTCCACAACTGCGATTCAATGGGCGGCGCATCTGGCAGTGCCCTAATTGCCCTATTCGATGATGGTAACTATTACATTGTGGGTTTGCATCGCGGTTCAGTTAGCTCTGATGAACCCAATCATTTTCCGCCTGCCTATCGAGAAGTGTGTCAGGTCAGACGTGATGAAAATCGGCAGTATGTTGCTGCTCCTGCCTGTCGTAACGTCAGCGTTGAGGTGTCCCAATGGGCGACCCAAGCCGCAGCCATGCGCGATAGCCAATAGGAAATTTGGGTTGGGTATCGCAAGGGTCAGTTGGCAGCACGCCCGGAGCACAACCAAAATCTAAGCAAATTCGATAGGCTAGCATTAGCAGTTTGCTGTGAGTGCTAGCCATGTCTATTTTTTCTAACTCCTATCAAGGTTACAGCCGACGAAAACTTTTACAGCTTGCGGGATTGGCACTAGGCAGCACTGCGGTTTCTACAGCCTGCAATGCCGCAACTACCTCACCTGAACAGGCTTCCATTGCTCCAGCGAATCCAGTCAGTCCTGAACCATCTGCCGCCATCGCCGCTAATCGCTCAGAAGTCAGTCGCGTGGTTCTGGTTCGTAGCGAAGACCGGGTTACGGGGACTCGCAGAGCGATCGACCTGCTGCAACCCGAAGGCATTAGCGGCCAAACCGTATTTCTCAAACCCAACTACAACACCGCCGACCCCGCCCCTGCCGCCACCGATACCGCTCTTCTAGAAGCCTTGGTGCAGGAACTGCAAAATGCCGGAGCTGGATCGATTACGATTGGCGATCGCTCTGGGATGGCAAACACCCGCGAGGCTATGCAGACCAAAGG
Organism: Leptolyngbya sp. NK1-12; assembly: GCF_032598965.1. NCBI lineage: Bacteria > Bacillati > Cyanobacteriota > Cyanophyceae > Leptolyngbyales > Leptolyngbyaceae > Leptolyngbya > Leptolyngbya sp. NK1-12. Next base: position 2,394,604 of record NZ_CP053586.1, on the reverse strand, counting down.
CGTGTTCCAGCTAGCCGATCGCTATGGACTCAAGGCAATTGTATTGGACGAGTTAGAGCGCGAAGACTGGCAATATTTTCCAGCCGAAGGCACCCACTGGTCTAAAGGATTTGCCTTTGCTCGGCCTGCTCTCCAAGCTGGAGCAGTCGTCAACACCTGCTGTCTAAAAACCCATCGCTTTGGTGGCCACTTCACCCTCTCGCTCAAGAATGTGGTTGGACTAGTTGCCAAATATGTTCCTGGTGATTCTTACAACTACATGGGTGAGTTACATTCCTCACCGCATCAACGCCTGATGATTGCCGAAGCCAACAAGGTTTATAATCCGGTCCTGGTGCTGCTAGACGGTGTGGAAGCCTTCACCGACGGTGGACCAGAATCCGGCAGCATTGCTAAACCGGGCGTGATTTTGGCGGGTACTGATCGGGTGGCGGTTGACGTAGTCGCGCTGGGCATTCTTCGCTCTTTGGGAACCACCTCAGATGTTGCTCAAGGCTCCGTGTGGCAACTGGAGCAGATTCAACGGGCCGTAGAGTTGAGTCTAGGGGCAGGAAGTCACGAGCAAATTGAGATTGTCACAGCCGACTCTGCCAGCCAAACCATGGCCGACCAAATTCGTCGAATTATTGCAGCCTAATGATCTTCTGGCGTTCTTCTGTTATCAATAAAGTTGTTTTCATGCAGTCGTTACATAAAACAATTGCTTTTATTACTCTAGCAATCACCTTATTAATAGCATCTGGCTGCAAAGACTCATCCTCAGATATTCCCCAATCATCGACAACACCCACTGCGATCGCGTCGCCTTCCCTCGTTCGGCGAGGCTCACGAGCCGTCGTTCAGCGAGGCTCACGAGCCGCATCTCCCACACCTTCTTCCTCTCCGACCACTTCCGAAGCAACACTCTGGAATCAGCTACGACAGGGTAAAGGCTACGTGCTCCTCTTGCGTCATGCTTTGGCACCGGGAACCGGCGATCCAGCCAACTTTCGTCTGGATGATTGCTCGACCCAACGCAACTTATCAACGGAAGGGCAACAGCAGGCGATTCGCATCGGTGAGATCTTGCGGCAACAAAACATTCCTGTTTCCAGAGTTCTTTCTAGCCAGTGGTGTCGCTGTTTGGAGACGGCAAGACTAATGAGTGTAGGACCAGTCGAACCATTTCCAGTACTCAACTCGTTTTTTCAAGATCGCAGTAGCGAACAAGCTCAAACGGAACAACTGCGTCAATTTATTTTAGAGAATCGAGATAATGCAGGCGTGATTGTGATGGTGACACATCAGGTGAATATTACTGCCATCAGCACAATTGTGCCCCAGTCAGGATCAGCTATTGTGATGCGAGCAATAAGCCCTGAGCAAATTGAGTTAATTGGGCAACTCGATTCTTTCTAGTTCACGGGTATGGCAACAGATAAGACATAGTTGGATTGCTGATTTTCTAAAAGCTTGGCAATTTGATGCTGTCCTCAAGCTTCAGGAGAGCCAGTTGAATTAGCAGCGTGGGTTTGCAGCCATTCGGTCAGATCTTCTAGGTCAGTGAAATCGAGCAAGGCGTCTGCCAGCGCTTCTAGCTGAGCAATTGATAGCTTTTGAATTTGAGCTTGGATTTCGACGGGCACTATCCCAACTCGACGAGGCAAAAGCCGCAGAATTAAGTTGAGTTCTCCTTGTTGCAATCCCTGTTGCAGTCCTTGTTGCAGTCCTTCTGCCAAAATATCCTGATAAATCACAGATTCACGCATAAACCCTCCTCGCAGCAGTTGACGAACGAGTGTTTTAGGAAACCTTAAGCCTGCCAAAATTTGGGCAGAAGCTGCGATTTCTCGACGCTGACGTTCTGGCTCTATTCTACTCACCTGCGCTGCTACCTGTTGAAGGAGTTGCTCGGGTTGTTCTGTAGCTGCTAACGGGGCAAACGGCAAGAGGGCTGGATCTTGTAGGAATCGTTCTGGGCTTTCTTGCCAGAGTTTCACGATTCGATACTCGTGATAAGTTGCTTCGACTTGGAAACAAGTTTCAATCATAGTAGCGGCAGGAGGTTCCTTCAGAAAAATGACCACCTGCGTAATCGGTATGCGATAACGGCGATACAGCCGCACCCAATAGTCCAACATGCGTAGCAGCAGGGCAGGCTCGGTCACAACCTGAACTTGAAATTCCAGGTGAAGAATACGTTGACCGCTGAGCAATAGCACGGCATCGGCCCGAATCGGTTCAACACTCAACTCGGTTTTTAGAACTTCGGCGGTGAGCGGTGGCTCATCTAGCAGCCAAGCTGCAAAGCGCTCTGGATACTTTTCTGCCAAGTATTTACGCGTAGAGGCGTTTTACCAAAACGCCTGTACAACGCAGCATTTAAATTTAGGGCGTTTAGTCGGATTTGATGTCAAATGCCATGGGCCAAATCAGTACAAATATCCTATAGCCTACAGCAGGTTGTAGCGCAATCGGTTTTTCCTGCTCAGCCAGCGATTAGAAAACCAGTTGCTGCTTGCTCCTCACCCCTCAATCGCCGGATTCGTCCTCGTGGTAAACTCTCCAGCAGAATTGATTTTGGGTGATGCTGAGGAGTGTTTATGGATCGTAAGCCATTTAGAATTCGTCAAATTGGAGCCGCTTTGTCGCTGGTTGCGGTTACAGGTACGGCAGTTAGCACAACTCTGAGCTTGAGTACTACAGCTAATGCAGCGCCAGTTGAGGTGAGCGTGCCCGCTGAAGCAGAGGAGGATACACCACAAACTGTACAAGCTCAGGCTTTACAAGCCCAGACTTTACAAGCCCAGACTTTACAAGCCCAGACTTTACAAGCCCAGACTTTACAAGCCCAGACAACCCAGCCACCCGTCGTCTCCGGGCTTTCTGAGCAGCCGCGTTTGATTGGAGTCTGTCGCTACAGCCCAGAGCAGAGTCTAGACATCTATGCCGATGCCGCACGGACACGCCGAATTCGCACTTTGACGGCTCCGACGCAAGGCGTTTTTCTAACGGGTATTGTTGGTACCGGACTAGCACAAATCAAAGAGCCGGTTCTCGGCTGGATCGGCACGGCCACAGTAGAACCCTGCACCACGCCCACGCCGACCCCATCTCCTGCACCGACTCCCACGCCCACGCCAACTCCCACGCCAACTCCCACCCCTACGCCGACACCCACCCCCGGATCACCAGTCTGCTATCGAGTGATATCTCCCCAGCTCACTGTTCGCACCACCCCAAGCCTCAGCTCTCCGGCCCTAGGCGTCTATGGGGCTGGTTCCGTGATTCAGGCCACCACCATCCCACCCCGCGAGCAAACGACGGGCGATGGCCGCATCTGGACCGAGGTGAGCGCCCCCAACGGCACCGGCTGGATTTCCCGCACCGGACCAAACGGCGTCGGCAACAATGCAGTGCAATTACCGGATGGACAGTGTAGTTAATTAAGTTTTGAGTTTTGAGTTTTGAGTTTTGAGTTTTGAGTTTTGAGTTTTGAACTTTGAGTTCGAAGTTTTGAGTTGGGTAGAGCAGTGCTTTGAGCTAGAAGAATGTAATTTCGTTCTTCCCTCCACTCCTTACTCATCCCTAACTCAACACTCAACACTCAAAACTTAAAACTTCCCCTCCCCTAACTCAAAACTCAACACTCAAAACTCAAAACTTAAAACTTCCCCTCCCCTAACTCAAAACTCAACACTCAACACTCAAAACTTTATCCAACGTATTCTTGAATTGCTTTGACTTCTAGCGGTTGGGATTGAAGCGAGCGAATGGCGGCAGCGGTGGCTTTGGCTCCGGCAATCGTGGTGACGATGGGGATTTTGTAGGCGAGGGCGGCGCGGCGAATCTGGCGGTCGTCTTCTTGGGCGGTTTCACCGAGGGGCGTGTTGACGATCAGCTGGATCTGTTCGTTTTTGATCCAGTCGAGCACATGAGGCCGTCCTTCGTGCAGTTTGAACACCAGATCCACCTCTAGGCCATGGTCTCGCAGCACTTGCCGAGTTCCGGCAGTTGCCACCACCTTCAGACCCAAGTCGATCAGATCCTTAACCACGGGAATCGCCGCCGTTTTGTCGCGGTCATTCATCGAGACAAACACCGTACCCTGCATCGGTAAATGCTGAGATGCGGCTAGTTCGGCCTTGGCAAACGATTTGCCAAAATCGGTATCGATGCCCATCACCTCGCCGGTCGAACGCATTTCCGGACCGAGGATGATGTCTGTCCCCGGAAACTTGGAGAAGGGCAGCACAGCTTCTTTTACCGAGATGTGTTGAGGCACAATTTCCTCAGTGAAGCCCAACTCTGGCAAGGTGCTGCCCGCCATTATCCGCGAGGCGATCTTAGCCAACGGCACGCCAATCGCTTTTGAGACAAAGGGTACGGTGCGCGAGGCACGGGGATTAGCTTCCAGGATATAGGCTACATCGCCGTCTACCGTGCCTTGAATCGCGTACTGGATATTCATCAGGCCCACCACATTCAGGGCTTTGGCCAGCTTTTTCGTCCAGGTGCGGAGGGTGTCGAGGGTGTCGGGAGCCAGAGTGACGGTCGGAATCGAGCAGGCCGAGTCGCCGGAGTGGATGCCCGCCTGTTCGATGTGCTCCATGATGCCGCCAATCACCACATTTCCTTCAGCATCGGTTAGGGCGTCAATGTCCACCTCGATGGCGTTTTCCAGGTATTTGTCGATCAGGATCGGGTGATCGGGTTCCACCTGGACCGCGTAGCGCATGTAGCGATTCAGGTCTTCGTCGGAATAGACAATTTCCATCGCTCGACCGCCCAACACATAGCTGGGCCGCACTACTACTGGGTAGTCGATCCGCTTGGCGACCTGGAGAGCTTCCTCGAAACTGCGGGCAATGCCGTTGGCGGGCTGGCGGATGTCGAGTTCGCGCAGGATTTTTTCAAACCGCTCTCGGTCTTCAGCGATGTCGATCGAGTCGGGTGAGGTGCCCCAGATTTTGGTCTTAACGTCGGGATTGTTGGACAAATAGGTTTGGAGCGGCACGGCTAACTTCAGCGGCGTCTGCCCACCAAACTGGATGATTACGCCTTCCGGCTGCTCGGCTTCCAGGATATTCAGCACATCTTCTTTGGTCAGCGGCTCAAAGTAGAGGCGGTCACTGGTGTCGTAGTCGGTCGAGACGGTTTCCGGGTTGGAGTTGACCATGATTGTTTCAAACCCCTCGGCCTGGAGGGCAAAGGAGGCATGGCAGCAGCAGTAGTCAAACTCGATGCCCTGCCCGATCCGATTGGGGCCACCGCCCAAAATCATCACCTTGCGCCTAGTCGAGGGCAGCACCTCGGATTCGACCTGGGTGCGTTCTTCGTCGTCTTCGCCCAGTTCCAGCAGTTCGGATTCATAGGTGGAGTAGTAGTAGGGCGTCAGGGCTTCAAACTCAGCGGCGCAGGTGTCCACAGTTTTGTAGGCGGGAAGGATGCCCAGACTCTTGCGGTAGGCGCGCACCTCGTCTTCGCTGGTTTTGGTGGCGTAGGCAATCTGCCGATCGCTGAAGCCCTGCTGCTTGATCGCATAGAGCTGGTCACGGCTCAGGGATTGCAGCGGCGTTTTCTTGAGGAACTTTTCGGTTTCCAGCAGCTCTTGCAGTTTGTCCAAGAACCAGGGGTCGATGGCGGTGAGTTCATAGATTTCATCTACGCTCATGCCCATCTGCATCGCATGGCGAACCGTGAAGATTCGCTCCGGGTTGGGAGTCCGCAGTCCGGCCCGAATTTGTTCCAAGCTGGGCAATTTTTCGTTGCGATCGCAGCCCCAGCCCGCCCGTCCGGTTTCCAGCGACCGCAGCGCCTTCTGGAACGACTCCTGGAATGTGCGGCCAATTGCCATCGCCTCGCCCACCGACTTCATCTGGGTGGTCAGCACCGGCTGGGAACCGGGAAACTTCTCAAAGGCAAAGCGGGGAATCTTCGTTACCACATAGTCGATCGTCGGTTCAAAGCTGGCCGGGGTTTTCTTGGTGATGTCGTTGGGAATCTCATCCAGGGTGTAGCCGACAGCGAGCTTGGCCGCCATTTTGGCAATCGGGAAGCCGGTCGCCTTAGACGCCAGAGCCGAACTGCGCGAAACCCGGGGGTTCATCTCGATCACAACCACTTCGCCATTGTCGGGGTTAACGGCAAACTGGATGTTGGATCCACCCGTCTCGACGCCAATTTCACGGATGATTTTGATCGAGGCGTCGCGCAGCCGCTGGTACTCCTTGTCGGTGAGGGTTTGGGCCGGAGCCACAGTAATCGAGTCGCCGGTATGCACCCCCATCGGGTCCAGGTTTTCGATCGAGCAGATGATCACGACGTTATCGGCCAAGTCGCGCATCACTTCTAACTCGTACTCTTTCCAGCCCAACAGCGACTTTTCGATCAAAATCTGCGAGACGGGGCTGGCATCCAAACCCGACTGGGCAATTTCCTCAAATTCTTCCTGGTTGTAGGCAATGCCGCCGCCGGTGCCTCCCAAGGTAAAGGCCGGACGAATAATCAGCGGGTAGGAACCAATCTGCTGGGCAATTTCTTTGGCTTCTGCCATTGTTTCCGCCAAGCCAGAGGGACAGACGCCGACGCCAATCCGCTCCATTGCTTCTTTAAACAGCTTGCGGTCTTCGGCCATTTCAATCGCCGGCAGCTTGGCCCCAATCAGCTCAACGCCGTATTTCTCTAGGGTGCCGTTCTTGGCTAGAGCCACGGCTAAGTTGAGCGCAGTTTGGCCGCCCATCGTCGGCAACAGGGCATCGGGGCGCTCTTTGGCGATAATTTTCTCAACGATTTCTGGTGTCAGCGGCTCAATGTAAGTGCGATCGGCGGTTTCCGGATCGGTCATAATTGTGGCCGGGTTGGAGTTGACCAGCACCACCTCAAAGCCTTCATCTCGTAGCGCTTTACAGGCTTGGGTGCCGGAGTAGTCAAACTCGCAGGCTTGCCCGATCACAATCGGACCAGAGCCAATTAACAGGATTTTGTGAATGTCAGTACGACGAGGCATAGATTCAGAGCCAGAGTTATGCTAAATCCAAACTATTCTAGTTGGTATTGAGCCGATCGTTTTGCTGTCTCTGATTCAAGTTGAAATGCCAGGGTCTGCGATGATGGAAGATTTCGTTACGTGGTGGGGGGATGCCAACCGGCTTTGCACCTACTCAGCAACCTCAAACAACGACCGGGGCAGCCCAGACTGCCGAATAATTGATTGCAACGTCCCCATGCGAATTTCAGAATAGTTGGGAACTGGTACGGTTATGGTCGAGGTCTCGGTTCGTTTTTGCATGATGATGTGACTACCTCGCTGCCGAACTTTGACGAAATTATGCTGCTCTAGAATTCGGCAAACTTCCTGAGCTGACAAAACCCGCAGCCTACCCAATCACGACCTCCAGCCGAGTGATAAACACTTCCCCTCGTAATCGGTTGGTAATTTCGCTAGGATCAGCCGTTTCAAAGAACAATTCAATCGCTTCGATCAAGTTGTTCCTGGCTTCTTCTACCGTGTCGCCTTGACTGGCAATATCCAGTTCAGGACAGAAGGAAAAATAACCACTTTCCTCGCGTTCAATAATTCCGGTAAATTGCCGTGCCTGGGTCATAAGTAGGAATGTTGAGCCATAATAAGGTGAGCTTTTAACAGCATAACGAACGATAAATGTCAGTTTATCGTAGGCGTTTGGGGCACAGCAATGGACTAATCACTTCATCCGGGCCGGTTGCATGATCCGACGCCAAGTGCTGACTCCGGCCACGCCAACCGCATGCAGGCGATAAATATGCCTGATTCATTGAACATGGCAAGAACTGGTTAATTCAACAATCGCTGCACTGAAACCGACAGATCGGGAAACGCCAATGGATTGATGTCACCATTGGTCAAAGTAATTTGCGATTGATATTTGCCAGCTATCGGATCGCGCATCACAACCAATTCCCTCGCCTTGAGGTTGACGACCCAATATTCCGGAATTCCTGCGGCAGCATAAGCATCGGCTTTGGCTTCTAAATCTTTTCTGAGGCTGGCGTTGGCAAACTCAATCAGCCAATAAACATTCTCGGGATAGGGATGATGATCACGATAGCCCCCCACGCGTCGCTGCACAATCGCCAAATCTGGCTCTGGTTCCGAGTTGCTGCTGGGAATGGTAATTGGATGGCCTTCTCGAACCTGCGCTCGATCACCTAAAAGCGCAATCAAATAATCACGAGTTTCAGTACTGCCATTCGCATGGGGTTCTCGCTCTGGCGGCATCTCGATAATTTCTCCATTCAACAGCTCGACCGATCGACCCTCTAGAATGCCAGCCTCGATCATCTGGTGATATTGCTCAAGCGTCCATTTAGCTGTGGTGATCATGATGATAGGCGTGAAAACAGGCTTGAGAAAAGCATAGCGAAGAACTACTAGTTGCAAGCCAGCCAAGCGGACTTATTGCCCCGGCTTGTGCAGCATCGCCCCACTGCGGCGATCCTGTAGTTTGCGGTCGCCTATCTGGTTGTGCCGCAGCAAACCAGCCCTGCGGTGAAGCAATTTATTGATATGGTGCTTTCGCCACAGGGCCAGCAAATCGTTGGCTGGCTTGGGTTTACGCCTCTGCAGTGATCAGGCCATTCGCAGGATAGGAGTCAAGGCCGTTAAGGTTGACCTCCGCACCGCTGGAACGAATGCCGTTGTCGCGGTGATAGAGATAGTGCTTGACTTCCCGCTTATGCTGGAGGGCACGTTGGACAAACTGCAATGGACGACAGAGCTTTTGCAGAGTGGACTGCCGTTGCCAGCGCTCATAGCCTTCTGTAATCGGTCCTGCTAACAGGTCGCGCCACTGCTGGGCAATCCGATCGGTGCTGAATTCTGCGGCTCGCTTCAAGCCGTTCTCAACCATCGCTTGATATAGACCTGGATTTTCCTGCAGGCGACGCAGCGCACCAATCACATCCTGAGGCGTCGAAACGGTGATGAAGTCGAGTTCAGAGCGTTGAATGTCGAGGTAGGCTGGCTCTGGTCCCAATAGGGCTGGGCAACCGGCATGCCATGCGTTGATCAGCTTCACAGCGGGCTTGACTCGGTAGTCATATTGGGTCAGGTTGCGCACGGCGATCACCGCGTCTGATTCGGTGTAGTTGCCCCAATCGCGGAACTGAGTCAGCCAATCACCGGTGCTGCACCGTAGTTCGATGCCTAGCTCGTTGAGCTGCTGTAGAAAAGCCGGATCGCGGAACGGAGCAGCCAGATTGAGCGGACCGCCCTTGAACGATAGGGTTTCTAGTCGGGTACCACGGGCTGGATCGCGGGGTTGCAGCGTGGGCTGCGGCCAGTGGTGCATCAGGTGATCGGTTGCTTGTTCGACGCAGAGCCGATTCATCACTGTCTGCTGCTCGCAAATGGCTGGGCGGGCCGAATCCAACCGGCAGGCGACGACGTAACTATTGAAGGGAAGGTCGCGCAGCATCAGATGGTGATAGCTGACTACGCAGATCTGGCCTGGAACAAAGTGGGGCACCAAATGCACGTTCAGACCGCGCTGCTTCAGGTGGACATAGGTTTGCACACTCCAGATATCCAACCCCTCGATGCAGGACTCATAGACGGATTCCAGATTTTCGGGCAGCTCGTCCGACTCCATCAAGCTGCGCCACTTTTTAACGTTTTTATTAACAAAATAAACCGGGTAGGGAAGAGGTTCTAGCCGAGTTAACTGGGGTTTGCGAGTGCCTACAAAACTAATAGTCATCGATGTCCACTCAAAAACTAGATAAAAGTAATTGGGTTGAAACTTGCAAATTTACAAATTTCGCAGGGGCTTGTGGCCTGAGTCGCACCCTCTGTTCCAGCAATCAATCTCGAACCTTGAGCGTCAACTGGAACAATTTCTATATTTGGATACAACTAGAAAAAGAAAGTTCCGGAGAAAGCTGGGATCTACATACTTGACAAAGAAATAGGTGAATAAATAAATGATTTCATGAAGAATCTGCTCGGCTATTGACCGAATCCATAGGAGAATATTTATGACCCATAAATAGAACAGCCACGGCAAAGCTACGGCATGTAATCGTAAACAGACCGCCACTGATGAAGCTGACGAATCTGAGCAAACCGCGTTCAATTACGGAAATACTTCAGATCCTTTCAGTATTCAGCTCGTTCGACCTTATCAATGCTAAATTCATTGCTCGACTAGGCAGCCTTGGGGGCGCGTCGTACTGCCGTTGTAGCGTTGAAGTGCAAAGCTGATTGATGCATCCCACCTACTACATTACCGTTAACACTGTGGGAAACTGATTAAGTTCCAAATTAGAAAGATGAAGTTTTGACGAATTTATCCGTGCTTTCCCTGATTGGGGAATGAGTCTCAAGTTTAAATTGCGTTAAGCTGCATGTTGAAGCTGCACAAATCTATGCTGCACATAGAGCACGCCCCAACTGTTGTTCACACAGGCGTTGCTCTGCCGCATTCAACTCCTGCACATCGCGTCGCCGCACCATGCCGGTGACTCCGGTCAAAAAGCGGGGTAGCTCTTCGTACTCGACGGTTTGAAGCGTTTGCATGTCGTAGGTGGTGTAGGTGGTAAATTCAGGTGAGTCAAACTGGACATCAATTACAGTGAGGGTTTTACGTGGGGCAGCTTCACCTGCTAGCAAGGGTCGTGGACCAGAACCGAGGATGCCCGTATGCAGCAATTGCAGTTTGCCCCGGTGGGCTGGGTAGTAGGCGTGAGCATGACCGCTGATGTAGGTATGAACGTTGTATTTCTCCAGCATGAGCCGCAGTTGCTCGGCATTTGCCATAATTTCCGAAGGCTCGTTGCGTCCGACGGCAACTCCATACAGCGGCAAATGACTAATCAAGAAGCGCAGTTTGGCCTGTTGCGCTCTGGGGCTAGCCAGGGTCTGCTCCACCCAGGCCAATTTTTCGGGAGGAATCTGGTTGGAGGAGCCATCCCAGGCTAGAAAGAAAATGTCGTTGTACTCAAAGCTGTAATAGAAAGGAAACTGAAACCGATCGACAAACTGCACGCCCGGATCGTGGTTGGGGTCATTCCAATAGGCGCTAGCCAGCTCTCGCTCTTGCTGAAACAGAAATTCCCCATTAATGCTGAGGGCACTGGAGGCATCGTGATTGCCAACCGTGAAGCCAAATGGAATCTGGGCTTGCCGCAGCGGCGCGGCCACATGCTGATCAAAGGCAGCCCACATGGCTCGGATCTGTTCGGGCGTCAGCGAAGGCTTTTGTCCAGCCACCATATCGCCACTGCACAGCACCAGATCAGGCTGCCAGAACGGAAGCAGATTGATGCCTTTGTCCACTTCGGGATCGTAGTCTGTTGAGCCATAGGCCGAATTCAAGTCACTGATCACCACCAAGCGCACATCCCCCCGCGACGGATTGTAGAGGCCCGCTGGTCCGGCACTGGCCAGGATGGCTTGGGTTTCGGGCGGTAGGGGTGATGCTGTTGCAGCTGGAGCGACCGGCACACTAGGCGGGAACTCAGATGCTTGAGGAGCCTGGACAAACTGCCCACAGGCCAGACCCACGCTTAGAACCAATCCCACAATCAATAGTAGAAAGAACCGCTGCCAGCGCATGGCGTCTTTGCTTCTCCGGGTGCGATGGACTAACTGACTACAGGCATACGATACCAGAATCTCAACCAAATCGTCCGCTGATATAGTCCTGGGTCGCTGGCTGGGTGGGGTGGGAAAAGATCTGCTCGGTGGGGCCGTATTCGGCTAAGTAACCGGAGCGTTCCCCGGTGTCGCTGATGGCAGTATTGAAGAAGGCCGTCATTTGTGACACGCGGGAAGCTTGCTGCATGTTGTGGGTGACGATGATAATTGTGTAGCGCTGTTGCAGGGTTTTGATCAGATCTTCGATGCGGGCCGTAGAAATCGGGTCGAGGGCTGAGCAGGGTTCGTCCATTAAAATCACGTCCGGTTCAATCGCCAGAGCACGAGCAATACAAAGTCGCTGCTGCTGACCGCCAGAGAGGGAAAGGGCATTTTCTGCCAATTTATCTTTCACCTCATCCCACAAGGCCGCATCGTGCAGCGATTGCTCAACCAACTCATCAACATCACCTTGATAGCCGTTGATCCGAATCGCATAGGCAATATTTTCGTAGACCGATTTAGGAAACGGATTGGGTTTTTGAAACACCATGCCAATCTGTCGTCGCACATCAACGGGGTCAACGCTGGGATGATAGAGATCGAAGCCGCGATAGTTAATCTTGCCAACAATTCGCGCTCCCGAAATCAAATCGTTCATCCGGTTGAAGCAGCGCAGCAAAGTACTTTTACCACAGCCCGATGGCCCAATAAATGCCGTTACCTGCTGGGCAGGAATGTCGAGATGCACGTCTCGTAATGCTAAAAACGAACGATAGTAAACTGACAAGTTCTCCACTTGAAGCACAATATCAGTTGCGGTGTTGGGAGAGGTTAGGGTGAAGGTCATAGTTGAGGAAGGGAATAGGGGAGATGCGGCTCATGAGCCTCGCCGAACGAGGGAAGATGCGGCTCGTGAGCCTCGCCGAACGAGGGATGATGGGGGAGAGTTTCTTTTGACTCCTGACTCCTAGCTTCTGACTCCTGGCTAATAATTGCGATTTTGTTGACTGCGGTTACGCAAATAAACAGCGGTGGTATTCATCAGCATCAGCACGACCAGTAGAACAATAATGGCCGCCGCCGCATTTTGGTGAAATTCGGGTTGGGGCCGGGAAATCCAGTTGTAGGTCTGAATCGGTAGGGCGGTGAAGGGGGAGCGGAGTCCTTCAGTGATTGGGATTAGTGGTGGTAAAAAGGCAATGAAGGTGAGTGCGCCGATGGTGATCAAGGAAGCGGTTTCGCCGATGGCGCGGGAGAGGGCCAGAATCGTGCCAGTGAGAATACCGGGAAACGCCATTGGTAAGACGTGATCGCGCACGACCTGCCAGCGGGTGGTTCCCAAGGCGTAACCTGCTTCTCGAATGCTGCTGGGTACGGCTCGCAGGGCTTCGCGAGTGGCAACGATGATGATTGGCAAAACCAGCAGAGATAGAGTCAACCCGCCAGACAAAACACTGCGCCCACCGGTGATCGGCTCCATTAGCCGCACAAATACCTGTAGGGCCAAAAGTCCGTAGATAATTGACGGTACAGCGGCCAGGTTGCCAATGTTGATTTCAATTAGCTTGGCGAGTTGCGTTTCGGCCGCAAACTCTTCCAGAAAGATGCCGGCACCGACACCGATCGGAACCGCAATTAGGGCCGTTAATACCAGTAACCAGATCGTACCGACGAGGGGCGACAGGATGCCGGCTTGGGCCGGACGCCGGGAAGGATAGCTGGTGAGAAACTGCCAGTCGAGCCGAGGTAAGCCATCGATTAGCACATCGACCAGCAGCAGTAGCAGCACCAGCAAGGCTGTCACCGTAGCAATCAGTGCCACTGTCGCAAACAGGCGATCCAGGCGATAGCGGCCCGATAGATCGGATTGGAAGTTGTTTGAATCCGATGGCAGGGGCAACACGGTAGGTAGGCGATTCTGCGTCATTCGTATTTCTCCCGGAAGCGGTTGACGAACCAGAAGCTGAAAATATTCAAACCTAGCGTGATCAAGAACAAGGTCATTCCCACAGCAAAGATGGTTTGGTACTCAATCGAATTGACTGGGGCATCTCCCAAACTGACTTGCACAATAAAGGCAGTCATGGTTTGGACAGCCAGGCGGGGGTCGAGAAAACTCAGATCGGGTGTGATTGGGCGGGGGTTTTGTCCGGCGGCAATCGTTACAATCATGGTTTCTCCGACGGCACGGGCCACAGCCAAAATGCAGGAGGCCACAATACCTGACAAAGCAGCCGGGAGGATAACGTTTTGTACCGTTTCTCGCTTCATGGCTCCCAAGGCGTAGGCTCCCTGTCGCAAACTCTGGGGCACGGCATAGATAGCGTCTTCACTCAGGGAAGCAATGGTGGGCAAAATGGCAATGCCCATAATCAGTCCGGCGCTGAGGGCGTTAAAGGTTTCCAAGCCTGGAATGAAAGTTTGCAATGTAGGCGTGATGAATAAGAGCGCGAAATAGCCATATACGACAGTGGGAACACCAGCCAGAACTTCCAGGGCGGGCTTTAACCAACGACGTAACCGGGTCGGTGCATATTCACTCAAATAAATAGCAGCCATCAATCCTAGCGGAATGGCGACCGAGAGAGCAATCACGGCAGTTAGCAGTGTGGCACTAATCAGGACCAAAATGCCGTACTGCGGATTGGCGAACAGCGGTGTCCATTCGGTGTCGGTCAGAAATTGCCAGATGGGAACGACTTTGAAAAACTCGATGGTTTCAAAAATCAGCGACAGAATGATCCCGGCAGTAGTGGCAATAGAAATCAGGGCGAAGCTGCCGAAAACAACTTTGGCGATTTGTTCAAACCATTTGCTCAGCGATCGTTTGGGTCGCCAGCGGGTGGAGGTAGAGCGCTTTAGGGAAACCAAGTTTTCACTCATTCGTTTTAAGATCGGGATTAGCGTGTAAGCCTGTATACCAACCTAAAATCTCAACTTAAAGAGCAGATTAACGAAATCGTTTTTTTGCTCGGTTTTGTCCCAGTTTGCTGCCTCAATTGGCAGCCTAGTTTTGTTCCCTGATTTTGCTACCTAACTTTGCCACCCAGTTTGTCACCTGTTGTATGAATACGCCTTCCCATTTCTTGATGACCGCGGCCCTCGACAAAGCGCTGCCCAGAGTGCCTATCGTCAAAAGTGCATTTCTGCTGGGTTCGGTGGCTCCTGACCTGCCGCTCTGGCTCCTATCGATTGCGGGCATCGTCTACTACCGCTTCATACTGGGCTGGAGTGCGGCGGCCACCGCAGACTGGATGTTTGACCACCTCTATTTTCATGATCCAATTTGGATCGCGGCTCACAACTTTTTGCATGCACCCCTGATTCTGCTCACTGGGATTGGGCTGGTTTGGCGCACCCGTCGCAACATTGGCTCGCGCTCGCGTTGGCTGTTCTGGTTTCTGCTGGCCTGCGGTCTCCATGCGACCATCGATATTTTCACCCATGCAGATGACGGCCCCCTGCTGTTTTTCCCACTCGACTGGACGACTCGCTTTTCCAGTCCCGTCAGCTATTGGGATGATCGCTACTACGGCAGAGAGTTTCAACAGTTCGAGATCGGGTTGAATGTGCTGCTGCTGCTGTACCTAACGGCTCCCCGCATCGATCGGTTTCTCCGTAGAAAATGCCGATCGGCGCTAAGATCCTGAAGCTGATGGGTTGATCTTGTTTGATCTCTATACCTAATACCTAATTAATTTGTCTAACTCAATTTGTCTAACCCATGACCCACGACCAAACCCTGCTCGAAATCAACGCCTTGCTGGATCGCTTCACCCACTTTGGGGTCGAGTTGGGGTTAGAGCGTATTGAACGGCTGCTGGCGGCATTGGGTCATCCAGAACGGCAGGTGCCGATTGTGCATGTGGCAGGCAGCAACGGCAAGGGGTCGGTTTGTGCCTATCTATCGGCAGTGCTGGATCAGGCAGGCTATCGGGTGGGGCGATACACCTCTCCTCATCTGGTCAGCTGGTGTGAGCGAATTTGCCTTAACCAGCAGGAAATTCCTGCCACGCAGCTCCATCAAATTCTGCTGCAAGTTCTAGCCGCGATTGATCCCAACCATTCGTCTCCGACCCAGTTTGAGGTGATCACGGCGGCAGCTTGGCTCTACTTTGCTCAGCAGCAGGTAGATATTGCCGTCATCGAAGTGGGATTGGGAGGGCGGCTCGATGCTACTAATGTCTGCGACCGTCCGTTGGTCAGTATTATCACCTCCCTCAGTCGGGAACACTGGCAGCGGCTCGGCCCCACCCTAGCTGACATCAGTCGCGAAAAGGCCGGTATCCTGAAGCCAAATTGTCCAGCCGTGATTGCACCCCAACCCCCCGAAGCTGTGAAGGTTCTGCAACAGCGATTGACCGAACTCCACTGTCCGGCCTTTTGGATTGAACCGTCTCGTGATTTGGGCAATGGCTGGGCAGAATTCGTCGGAACTGGTTCTGAACCTGGCTCAGGTCTGATGTTGGTAGGTTTGCAATACCCTCTGCCGCTATTGGGTGCTCACCAACGCATCAACTCGGCTCTGGCCGTCGCGGCGCTGCAAATCCTACAGCAACAGGGATGGCAAATCGATCATCAGCAAATTGTGCAGGGGATGGCAAAAACCCAGTGGCCCGGACGATTGCAGTGGTTCGAGTGGCGGGGTCATCGTCTGTTGATTGACGGAGCGCACAATCCAGCCGGAGCCGCTATGCTGCGGACTTACCTGGATCAAACTCAGAGTCAGCCGATTCACTTTGTCATGGGCATGATTGGCAATAAAGATCACGCCGATGTGTTTCAAGCGCTGTTGCGTCCAAACGATTGGCTGTACCTGGTGCCCGTTCCCGATCACATTCCGGTTGATTTGTCTCAGTTGCAAACCTTAGCGACAACCATGTGCTCCAATCTGGCTGGCTGCACGGTTTATGACGATGTGATGCTAGCGCTGGAAGACGCGGCAATTCAGACTCAAACGAAAGGAGGAACTCTCGTACTCTGTGGTTCTCTCTATTTGATTGGTCACTTCTTCCAATTGCAGCAGGGTGGATAAGATACTCCAAAGCATGAAAAAAGCGGACTGAAGGATATTAAGTTCCAAGCAGTCCGCTTCCGATTCATTTATAGATCAACTAATCTAGTTCGCATTACGTAGCGTTTGGTAAGTGCGGCTGACCTGATAGGCCAATACACCGCAGAGCGTTGGACACAAAACGATGCTGATTGCTGCAATGGTTAGAGCAGAATCTGGGATTCCAAGCAGGTTGGATAGCATGATTGACCTCGTAAATTTCAGGGTGGTAGCTGATTTAGTTCGATCGTGACAAATCTCGCCTCAATTGGCATCACCCGTTAGGGTTCCTCACTTGGAAGGATTATTAACGTTTGCATGCTTAACATCCTGGTATCGTAAGATTCCGCAATCAAAATTGTTTTAAGTTTGAGAAAACTTGTTTCTGTTCAAGATGGAATCATGTTTGGTCTGCCCAACATGACTTCTCTAACTTGGCAGCGACAGAAATGCAGCACATTCCACATGGGCAGTTTGTGGAAAGAAATCAACCGGCTGGGTTCGCCTCAGTTGATAGGTTTGGCTTAACTGTTTTAGATCGCGGGCCAGGGTTGCTGGATTACAGCTAATGTAAACAATCTGTTTCGGACGCAGGTGCAGCAAAGCTTCGATCACGGCTGGTTCGCATCCTTTTCGAGGTGGATCCAGCAGTACAATATCGGGTATCGCCATCGTTGACTGGAGCGGCAGCTCAGGCAGTAACTCTTCGGCTTTACCAACATAAAAGATGGCGTTGTTAATTTTGTTTACTTCTGCATTTCGCTTGGCCTGTTCAATCGCTTCTGGCTGAATTTCAATTCCAATCGCCCGCCGCACTCGGTTGGCTAACGGCAACATCATCGTACCAACACCACAGTAAGCATCCACTAGGATTTCATAGCCGGTTAGTTCTAGCGTTGTCTGAATCACCTCTACTAGCGCTTCGGCTTGTTCTGTATTGACCTGAAAAAACGTTGTAGGCTGAATCTGGAATTCCAGTTCGGCAAAAATTTCACGCAAATAAGGGCGACCAGCTAAGCAGCGGGTTTCTGAACCGAAGATGGTGTTGGTGCGATGCGGATTGACGTTGAGACAAACGCCCACCAGTTCTGGATAGCGCTGCATCCAGGTTTGAGCCTGGTGTGCCAGATTGGGTAAATCACCGCTGCGGACAACCAGCGTCAATAAGACTTCACCTGTGCGTCGACCAATCCGCAATCCTAAATGGCGCACCTCGCCTTGGTGAGTGGTTTCATCGTAGACGGACCATCCCTGCTGCTGAATGTCCTGTTTAATTTCAGCCAAAAACGGATTCAGTCGCGGATCTTGAATCGGACACTGATTCAGATTGATTAACTGATGGCTGCCCTTTTGGTAATAGCCTGCCTGAACTTGAGCACTAGGGCTGGGCTGGGGCAACTGGGCTTTGAGAACTGGACGGGGTAACTGACTGCTGCGCCGCGATGATACTACTGCTCTAGCTGGTTTAGAGTTCGTCTTCGAGTTTGTCACCTGACTGGCTGCTTTGACAGACTGGGTCGTTTTAATCGGATAGGTTGCCTTGTTGCGATACCCCAACGGATCCGCCACGGCTAAAACGGGTTCCACTACCGGCTGACTGAAGCCGCCAATTCGCTCTAGGTCTTGAATCACCAAATTACGTTTAGCGGCGAGCTGCTGCCCATAGTCCACATGTTGCCACTGACAGCCGCCACACTTGTCTGCCACGATGCAGCTGGGTCGCACCCGATGCGGAGAGGGTTCTAATAGTTCATGCAGTTTACCCTGGGCATATTGGGGTTTGACTCGCACCAGCCGCACCAACACCCGCTCGCCCGGAACTGTGTCTGGCACAAATACGACTCGTCCCTGCCAGCGCCCAACCCCTTCGCCATTGTGGTTCAAATCAACAATCGTGACCTCTAGGAGCTGCCCCTGCTGCCACACTCCATCTGCTTCTAGCGTTTTGTCTTCGGTGAACTGACCCATGTTCCCTGTCCTCGCTTACCTTTACCATAGTAAGAGCGCCGCTGAGAAACGGTGGACTGCTCCAATTTCCGCCTGTTTGAAGTTTTGGTTGAAGTTTTGGTTGAAGCTGACTTTGAAACAACGTCTAGACGCTCTTCTGGTTGAACGCAACCTCTGTGAGTCCCGCCAGCAGGCCCAGCGGCTGATTCGGGCTGGAGAAGTGATGGTGAATCGACAAGTGATTGACAAACCGGGCACCGAAGTGGACCCGACGTTGGAAATTGAAGTGAAGGCGCGGTCGCCCTATGTGTCGCGGGGTGGAGAAAAGCTAGCCAAGGCGCTGCAGGAGTTCTCCATTACCGTCGCTGGACGCATAGGATTAGATGGCGGGATCTCAACTGGAGGGTTTACCGACTGTTTGCTGCAAGCTGGAGCCAAACTGGTTTACGGCATTGATGTGGGCTATGGCCAAGTTGCCTGGAAGCTGCGGCAAGACCCGCGCGTGATTTTACGAGAACGCACCAATATCCGCTATTTGACCGCAGAGGATCTGTATGGCCCCGACCATCCCCATCCTGATTTAGGCGTGGTAGATGTATCGTTCATTTCCTTGACCAAAATCTTGCCCACCCTCTGGAGTCTGCTGCAACCGCCACGGGAAGTGGTGCTGCTGGTCAAACCCCAGTTTGAAGTGGGCCGGGAAAGGATAGGCAAAAAAGGCGTTGTGCGCGATGCCAAAGACCAAACCGATGCAATTTTGCAGGTGTGTGCAGCAGCTCAGTCACTGGGCTGGCAGTTCGGTGGGTTAACCTGGTCACCCTTACCCGGTCCGGCAGGTAATATTGAGTATTTGCTGTGGCTGTTGATGCAAACTCCGCATGCTTTTCCCGACGCGACCACGGTGCAGCACCTCACCCAAACCGCCCAACACTCGCTCAAAGGGCAGAACGTTGGTGGGGGTTAGGAGCCAGAAGTCAGGAATCAGCACCTGCTCATAGCACAGCGCTTAGGTTAGTGTCCTAGCGGCCATAGCCGACCCGTGCATCTAAGCCAAAATCACGGAAATAGCGGCTCCAGCGGCTAGCAGCTCCCCGGCTGTTGAATGGCCCGACTCGGACATGCGACCCTTTGGAGGTGCTTGTCTGAACCATGTTGTCAATCCCCATTCCGCTGGTCAGGCGAGAGATTTGGCTAACAATGCCGTCTAAATCCTTACCGCCACCTGGAATGATCACGTAATAGGAACGGCTGCTGCCGGATCCCCTTTCTTCAAGCACTGGTGGGGGCGAGGCAGGTGAGCCAAACTCGACTTCCCCAGAAGGCGGAGGCATTTCTCCAGGCGCTACGGGGGTAGTGGGAAACACTTCTGGCGGCGGTAAGGTGCCAGTTCCTGGATTAGTATCATAGCCAGCAGGAGCCTGACTCACAAGCGAGGTGTTGGTTCCGGTAACGGCTACTAATTGGGCATTAATCCCAGAAGCCGCTAAAGTCGAGACCTGCTGTTGCGCCGTGGTCACGTCGTTGAATAAACCAGCTTGAATAAAGCGCTGCCCGTTGTATTCCTGCACCGAGGCTGCTGGCTGAATTTGCTGTATCTGGACCAGTAAATCCTGACTATCGCCGTTAACCACCACGAGATACTGCTGGGCCTGACTTACGCTGCCTGCATCTTGGCCAAAAGACGGTGGCGGCGGCGGCAGTCCATCTACAACCTGTTGGGCAACCAGAACGTGGCTGGAGTCGTTCAACAACGGCCCAGCCCAGGCTGTAGAATCTGCAACCAGCCCAAGTAAGCCACTGCCAATTAAGCTGCCCCAAACCCAAGGCATTGCCCTAGCTGCCTGCCTGAACCGTGGTTGAGTATATCGAGTATATGTAGAGTCGAATTGAGGAGAAACGTGAGTCATAGCGCACCAGCTCCGCTAGATATGGAGTTCAATAGAGAAAAATTCACCTAAATGGCGCTAATCGTAACATAGAAATCAAAAGGCGAATCAATTTTGTCGCTAACTTTCGTAGGAGGAGGAGTCAAAAGCCAGAAGCCAGGAGTCAAAAGCCAGAAGCCAGAAGCCAAAAGGAATTCTCTCCCATCTTCCCTCGTTCGGCGAGGCTCACGAGCCGCACCTCCCCCACCTCTCCCCGCAAGTGCTAGCCTGGAAGAAGTATTTTGTAAAGACTTTATTTCTTTAAAAACTCTTCAAGTCGGATCCATGAACAAGGTCGTAGTCGGACTTTCTGGCGGGGTGGATAGCTCGGTGGCAGCCGCGACGCTGCATCGCCAGGGCTATCAGGTGGTTGGTCTTACCCTTTGGCTGATGAAGGGGAAGGGACAGTGCTGCTCTGAGGGGATGCTGGATGCGGCCCGCCTGTGCGAGGAGCTAGAGATTCCGCACCATATTGTTGATACCCGTGAGCTGTTTGAAAAAAATATTATCGATTATCTGGTCAGCGGCTACGGGGCTGGAATTACGCCATTGCCGTGTTCTCAGTGCAATAAGGCGGTGAAGTTTGGGCCGATGTTGCAGTATGCCCGCGAGGAGTTGGAGATCGACAGGATTGCCACAGGCCACTATGCCCGCATCAGCCAGGATGCGACGAGTGGACGATATCAATTGCGGCGAGCGGTTGACCCCAGCAAAGATCAGTCCTATTTTCTCTACGACCTGAGCCAAGAAATTCTGGGACATACCGTTTTTCCGCTAGGTGACCAAACTAAAGCCCAGACGCGGCAGATGGCGGCTGAATTTGGCCTGCACACGGCTGAAAAACCGGAGAGTCAGGATTTGTGCTTAATTGAAGCGCATGGCTCGATGCGGACCTTTTTGGACAAGTATCTGGCACCGCAAAAAGGCGACATTGTTGATCAGTCGGGCCGGGTGTTGGGCCAGCATGACGGCATTCATCACTACACCATTGGCCAACGCAAGGGCATCGGGATTGCAGCAGACCGTCCACTCTATGTGATTGGCATCGACGCAGGCAAAAATCTGGTGGTGGTGGGCGATCGAGACGCGGCTCAAACGCCAGAATTTACGGTGCAGCGGGTCAATTGGGTGTCGATTGCCCCTCCGACTACGCCAATTCAAGCCGAGGTGCAAATCCGCTACCGCTCTCGACCCGAAGCCGCTACCATCATTCCGCTAGCAGACAATCGGGTTAAGGTCGTGTTTGATCAGCCCCAGTTCAGCGTGACGCCTGGTCAGGCGGCAGTCTGGTATCAGGGTGACCTGTTGCTCGGCGGCGGTGTGATTGAGAACGACCACGCTTGATGATTTGCTGCTGGATTGAATCCAGAAATTCTGTATAGCTGAGAACTCACAGGCTGCGAGGGTGCATGGCTTCTGATAGGATTGTGCTGTTTGCATGAATCTGAAGAAACTCTGATTTTTCTGGCCGGAGGACAGTAGCTTATGAGCCATCACCCAGACAGCATCGCCCCGCATGGTGGGATGCTAATTAATCGCATTTGTTCACCGGAACAGAAGGCCCACTTTCTTGACCAAGCCAACCACCTGCCCCGTGTCACCCTCGATGAGCGCGCCCTGTCTGACCTCCAGCTCATCGCTATTGGCGGCTTTAGTCCCCTGACCGGCTTTATGGCCAAAGCGGACTACGACAGCGTAGTCAACACGATGCACTTGGCAAACGGCTTGCCTTGGTCGATTCCAATTACTCTGCCGGTGGCCTCTGACTTGGCTGCTTCCTTCAGTCTCGGCAGCAATATTCGTCTGGATGATCCCAGCGGGCAGTTTGTAGGCGTGCTGCATCTGAGCGAGAAATATCCCTACGACAAGCTGCATGAAGCGCTGCATGTCTACCGCACCAATGAGGAAAAACATCCTGGCGTCAATGTGCTCTACAACCAGGGGGAGATCAATCTAGCTGGCGAAGTTTGGTTACTGGAGCGCCATCCCCATCCCTACTTCCCCACCTACCAGATTGACCCGGTCGAGTCACGCGCCTTGTTCCGCGATAAGGGCTGGAAAACGATTGTCGGCTTTCAGACGCGCAACCCAATCCACCGAGCACACGAGTACATTATCAAGTGTGCGCTAGAAACGGTTGATGGCTTGTTTTTGCATCCCCTGGTGGGAGCGACAAAATCAGACGACATTCCCGCCGATGTGCGGATGCGCTGCTACGAGATTTTGTTGGAACGCTACTTTCCCCACGAGCGGGTGATTCTGGCCATTAACCCAGCGGCGATGCGCTATGCCGGCCCGCGAGAAGCGATCTTCCATGCGTTAGTGCGCAAAAACTACGGCTGTACCCACTTTATTGTTGGTCGGGACCATGCAGGGGTAGGCGACTACTATGGTACCTACGATGCTCAGTACATTTTCGATGAATTTGAGCCGGGCGAGTTAGGCATTCAGCCCATGAAGTTTGAACATGCCTTTTACTGCAAACGTACCGGCCAGATGGCAACCACAAAAACGAGTCCGAGTGAACCGGAAGAGCGGGTGCACCTGTCGGGAACCAAAGTGCGGGAGATGCTGCGACGCGGAGAATTACCACCGCCAGAGTTTTCCCGCCCTGAGGTGGCCGCAGAACTGGCAAGAGCGATGCAAATCACCGTTGGTGTGTAGCGTCCTTTGATTAAATGAATTTAGAGGGAGCCTAGACAGATCGAGCCTAGGGAACCAACCTAGAGGTGAGTCGGATGCCCCGATCGCTTCGGGTTTGATCTGTCTCAAATTGCCGCCGAGAAACCCGGTTTAGTGTTCAAATAGAAGTCATGGCAGTCAAGCGACGGACGTTTCTACAGCAGACAGGGGTAGCATTGGCAGCACTGGGCCTCAGTGAGGCCGGACTAGTGTGGGCCGACCGCTGTCAGCAGGTCCTGGCTCAACCGGCTCGTCGTAAGGTGGCCCTCTTGGTGGGGATCAATCAATACCCGGAATCCGTATGTGACTACACACCAGTGCGGGGTGCGGCTCTGAATGGCTGTGTCACGGATGTGGAACTCCAGCAGGAGTTGCTGATCCACCGCTTTGGCTTTCAGCCGAGTGACATCCTCACCCTCACCGATCAGGCGGCTACCCGGCAAGGAATTGAGGAGTCGTTGCTGCTGCTCTCCCAACAGGTAACGGCTGGCGACGTGGTGCTGTTTCACTTTAGCGGTTTGGGTAGCCAAGTTCAGCTCGAAGGCGGAGCAGACTTTCAGCAGAGCTTGGTGCCGGTTGATGGCTTGCTGCCTACGGCAGATCATCCGGTAATTCAGGATTTGATGCTGGATACCTTGGGGTTATTGCTGCGCACCGTTCCCACAGACCAATTGATTACAGTTTTAGATACGGCCTACACCCGCTTGGGCCGCACGCTGCAAGGCAATCTGCGGATTCGCTCTCGACCGGACGCACCCACGGGCATGCTGACTGCAGCTGAGCAAGAGCTACAGGAACGCTTGAGTCGCCAAACGCACTTTTCTTTGGCCCAAATCAACCAGCAGTGGCGCTCAGGGTTATTACCGGGCATTGTGTTGCAGGCTGCCGCTGCCAATCGCATCGCAACCGAAGCCCAGTGGAACGGATTCAGCGCTGGTTTGTTTACCTATGCCTTGACCCAGCAGCTCTGGTGGGCCTCGCCGGCAACGACTCTCTGGATCAGTTTCAGTCAGGCGATGGGTACTGTGAAGCAAACGGCAGGAATCGAGCAGCAGCCTGCAATTGGTGGACAAGCAGCCCAAAAGCAGAAACTGCCGGTTGTCTCCAGTTTCAACTCTGCTGGAGCGGATGGCGTGATTCGGGCGTTGGACGACGATGGTAGAGCACAGCTCTGGTTGGCGGGTTTGCCGGCAGGGGTGCTGGAAAATGTGGGTGCATCGTTGTTTTCGCTAGCCGGTACTGATAACACTCCACTGCTACAGATTCGCAGCCACGAGGGGCTGATCGCCAAAGCCCGAACCTGGGACGGCAAGACTCCCCTCCAGGTAGGCCAGCTCGTGCAGGAAGCAGTACGCATCTTACCGCGCAACATTGGTTTGACGGTGGCAATCGACACAGGTCTAGAGCGGATTGAGCGGGTTGACGCCACCAGTGCCTTTGCATCGATCCCGCGTGTGTCCTCAGTGCTAGCTGGTGAACAGCCCGCCGATTTTCTGTTTGGCAAAATCCAATCTAGGCCTTTATTAGCGGCTGCTCTGTCGTCTCAAGCCCTACTGGCCAATGATGACACCCCTAACCTAGACGAGGAGACCAATCCATCGAGCCAAAGCAGTTACGGTTTGTTTTACCCAGGTCGAGGGGCCATTTTCAATACGTTGAATCAGGGTGCTGAGGCGGTCAAAACCGCGGTCAATCGCATCACCCCCCAGCTCAAAACCCTGTTGGCAATCAAACTATTGCGGCTGACCCAAAATCAAGGCTCATCGCGCCTGGGAGTCCGAGCTTCGCTAGAAATTCTAGCCCCACAGGAACGTCTAATCCTGCAACAGGAAACGGTGCGTGCCCAGCGAACCATGCCCACCACCAAAGTCGCAACCCTACTGATGGCCGAAGGGACACCCACGCTAGCCGTCGGCAGTCAGATTCAATATCGCCTTTACAACTACAGCGAGCATCCGGTTTACTTTCTGCTGTTGGGCCTCGATACCAAAGGCAATGCTTTGATTTTCTATCCCAATCTTGCTCCAACCTCGACAACCGTCATTAACCCGATTGCGCCGGGTGAGACGGTGACGGTGCCCCAAGCCCATGCAGCCAACTGGTTAGTTCAACCTCCGGCTGGTATAGCGGAAACTCATCTGGTCTGTAGCCGAGCGCCCTTCACGCAAACCTATCAGGTTCTAGCCGAGATGCCAGGAAAGATTCCGGCTCAAGAAGTGGCTGTCCTGCTTAACCCACTAGACGTGGTGCAGGCGATCCTGCACGATTTGCATCAGGCCAGTAGTGAGTTGCTGCCAATTAGCGAGGTGCCCAGCGATATGTATGCGCTTGATGTCAATGCCTGGGCAACGTTGAGCTTTGTCTATCAAGTGTCAGGAATTACGCAGGAATTAGGTGAGGCAAAGGGCGGCATTGCATAAATCGAAGGATCAGCTTTACCCAATTCGACTACTGCTACTATCGGCGGACCAGTCCCATCAACCAGGTAGTTAGAGGCATCGCTGCGCTAGTTGCAGCACCCCAAGACCCAATCAAACTTCATCTAAGCTTCATCTAATCTCAGTATTGCGTTTACAGCTTGTTGTATAATTTAAGACCGTCAAGAACTTCAGTCATCCAGCATCAAATTGAGTAGCCTGCTCAGATTGCCCTAGTTGCAGCCTCCACAGCCACATCAGCTCTTCTCAATTTAGAATGCTTGAACGCTCGGTACACCCCGCTGAACCAACATCACTAGCTCCTAGCTTCGTCCTACCGGCAAGTTGAGCATTCCTGCCGAAGGTTGCCCAGTGAGTGGGGTTCAATCTGTGTTCAAGGCAATCTTTTTGGTCTATGTGCCTCTTCTTCACCTAAATTCTTCACCTAAATAATCAATATGTGTGACTTCTAATCAGTTGATTATTTCTTGCGTTCAGATTCTGCTGCTTTAGTTTGAGAGTGATGTTGCTCTCAGCCGCATCTTGCTGACTTCTCATGAGAAGTAACGCAGCAAAGTTTTTGATGTTGTTGCCGGTGTGATACACAACAGCATCTCAGTTTTGCTTGCATAACTTGCTTCAAGCTCAATTCAACGTTCAAATGATTCAACCCCACCATCATGGAAGAGACACCAATTCAATAGACCTCCTGCACGAATCAGGAGGGATGTGCCAGTTCATAGTTGAGCAGACCCGCAATTAGGTTTAAGCGCAAGCCAAACCGCCTCCTGCGGTTGCGATAGCGTCCTGAAAAGATGCGGAAGATCTTGAAGCGACGAATCACATGCTCAACTCGTACCCGCAGTCTGGCTAATGCCCGATTATGTTGTTTCTCTGCTTTGGGCAAAGATTGCTTGCGGAGTTTCTTCGTAGGAGTACAAGCCCCCGGATGCAGCTTGGCAAAGCCTTGATAGCCTCTGGTCAGCTAAACATAACTGGGAGGATACAAACGGCAAGCGGCTGCGCTTGAGGAGCTTGAAGTCATGCGTTCTCCCTTTGCTCACAGCCGTTGCAATCACCTGACCAGTCTCAAACTCCACCAACAGTTGGGCTTTCAGCGTATGGCATTTCTGCTTGCCACTGTAGTAGCCCTGCTGTTTTTTTGGGGGCGTTCACTTTCCATCTCCCCCACGTCTACCACCATCACTTTCCACTCCCACCCCGGTTGATAAAGCTGACGCTGACTGGGAAGTCGGAACTGGCCACATTGAATCAGCAGGTCTTCGACTTTTCTAACAATGCGTCCAACGGTGGTTTCGTGGACTCCCCAACTGACCCCAATGTGAATTGACTGCGATACTCTCTCCAGTACTCCAACGCCACAAGTAACTGGTCTTCGACCCTGAGTTTGGCTTGTCCACCGCGTTGCCCTTGCCGATCCAGATGGGGGCGCAACACCTCCACCATCTCGCCAAACGTCTCACGGCTTACTCCACACAAGCGTTTGAACTCAGCATTCGAGAGATGCTCCAATTCGGGATATCGCATTGCTACCTCTGGATGTCGTTCTCATCCAGAATCTAGCTTGTTTTACCTGCTCCGACTGCAAACTGTCACACCTCCTGGCTATTCATGCAGGAGGTCTAATGGACGACGCATTGCTATCGCTACCGAACTCAAGCGCGGACCGTTAATCTATGTGCTGTGTCAGTTCGATTTTCTGGTGTTGTATCCGGTCATCCGCGCACCGTTGCCAACTAAGCTGCAAAGCAGCCGCTACGCGAACGCAAAGCCTTCAAACTCAGCCGTGCTAAGTCTGACCCGATTGATGCTCAGATTTTGGTTGAGTTGTTGCTCAAACATGATGAGAAGCTCAAAGCGTGGCAGCCAGAGAGCAGCCAGATTCGAGCACTGCGGCAATGGACGGAAGTGCGGAGAATGCTTGTGGGTGAGAGAGTTCGCTTAACCAACGGATCACAGCCGCTCTCAAAAACGACTATCCTCAAGTATTGGATTGGTTCGAGGATAAAGATACGCAAGTCTTCTGCCTATTTGTGGAACACTATCCTACACTCAAAGCAGCGCAAGCTGCCACACCAGAGCAATTAACCGAGTTTTTCACTAGCCATAAAGTTGTCAGACGCCGTGCCATCGCACGGCCAATTGAGCAGATCGCTCACGGCAGTCCTTTGACTGAAGATGCTGCCATCGTCGTCCCCTCGCAATGGTTGGTACAAGCTTTGACCCACCAGTTAAAAGGGCTGCTCAAAACGCTAAATGAGATCAATGACAAAATTGCTGCCTTGTTTGCAGACCATCCCGATGCCGAGTTCTTTGCCAACTTGCCAGGTGCAGGGCCACATCTTGCTCCGCGTTTACTGGTGGCATTTGGAGAAGACCGAACTCGATACCCCCAAGCACAAGATTTATTGCGTTACAGCGGAATTGCACCTGTGACCGAAAGCAGTGGCAACAAGTGCTGGGTACATTGGCGTTGGAGTTGCCCGACTTTTTGCGACAAACATTCGTTGAGTGGGCAGACCAGTCCCGCCAACAGTCGTTGTGGGCAGATGCCTTCTACAAATTACAGCGCAAAAAAGGCAAGACTCATCCGATGGCAATGCGGGCACTCGCGTTCAAGTGGATTCGGATTTTGTTTCGCTGTTGGCAAGATGATGAACCGTATGATGAGGTGAAGTATCTTCTCGTGCTAAAGAAGAAGAAGTCCTCGTTGGTACAGAATCTAGCGCTGTAATTGCAATGTCTGTTAAGCGAGGATATCAATAATAGGGAGGATCTAAAAACCAAAAATAGGAACAGACTGAGAATCAAAGAATGAGTGCTTATAACCAGAATAAAAATCAATTCTGAGTCAGTAAAACGATTGCTTGTGGAATTGATTAGTTTACGGTGTCAAAACTAAACTATCAGCATAAGTAGAAAATTCTATTTCTACTTATGCTTGACCCCGTCCTCCTCAGGGCTTATTGTTATGCCGCCGCTTTTATGTCAATCAAACGCTTGTACCGGTCTCTTTGAACTGTTCTCGCAGAATCAAACTTGACCACAGCGTAAATCCCAAAATTGCTAATCCTGCTAACCCATCTGTCACAATGAAGAAGTGCATTTTTAGCGAAAATTCAGACATTGCTCCATACAAATAATGCCCCAAGCTATCTAGCCCACAAAATGAATAGAACAATAGACAGACGTATGACAACCAAAATCGCTGATTTTTATATAGCCAATAACCTGCAATTCCAATCACTGTCCAAATAATCCACGACACATAAACTGAAGATGGAGTAATCCAGTCTGGTTCAGGATACTGCTCAATGTAAAGATAGTTGTCTGTGAAATGGATCGCTGTAGAAACAACACAAGCAATAAGAAGGAGCTTCAGCAAAAGTTGGCGTTTGATTTCAGAGTTCATTGGTGATTGACCTCTCCCAATATGATTTGTTACTTCGGCAGTTTTCAAACGAAATAATCCAAACTGCACCCCACAAATATACGCTGCTACAAGTAAATCGAAACTCATACAGCCCAGAGCGTACCATTCTGGAGTAAAGCTTGCACCCTGCTCAAAAAGATGTAGCCATACGTCCCAAACCGGATGTAGCAGCCAACCAATCATGAGCCACCAGTTTGAGTACTGTAATCCCAACACAGCTAATAAGCTGTATATTTCAATGCCTGTCACTTCTACTACTATCCAGGCTGCGTTTACATTTCCAATCACAGCAAATCCTAGATAGATGAGCGCAGCAATTACAAGTCCGGTTGCAAGTATTTGTGATTCTTTTTCAGACATCGCTTTGCAAATGGTCAGAAAAACGACTGCACCAAACAGACCAAGCAGTAATGAAGAGATAACCATTTGCTCTGCCCTAAAAAAGAACGACTTGACCGTAGCTTATTGCTGATTATCCCACCAATGATTTCACAATACTTTACTGTTCGGGCTTTAACAGATCGCTTCCAAATAATTGCCCCAACCAACACTTCAGGAGAATCTATGCAAGCCGTGAGAGGTAAGAAGAAACCTCCGATACCCTTGAGGATAGGACGTTTCACTTCCACTCAACGATAAACCTCGGAGGCTGATATGAAGATTCTCGCAATTGACCTGGGAAAATTCAAGAGCGTGGCTTGCTTGTTCGATACCGAAACCAACCAAGCCGAGTATGAGACGATCGCGATGCAGCAAGTTGCGCTTGAAGACTTGCTGCAACGGAAACAGCCGCAGAAGGTGGTGATTGAAACCTGTACCAACAGCAACTGGGTTCATGATATTTGCCAGGAACACGGCTACGAAGTTTTGGTAGCTAACCCGAATCAAGAAGCATGGCAATGGCGCAACGTGAAGCGCAAAACGGACAAAGATGATGCGCTCAAACTCGCTAAACTTGCTGCGCTTGAGCAAATTAGCCCAGTGTATGTTCCAGCCGCCCAAACCCGCCAGTACCGCCGCTTGGTGAAATACCGCAAAACTCTGGTTTGGCGAATGAACCAAATCAGGAACAGCATTCGGGCACTCTTGATGGCACAAGGGTTAACCCTGCCTGCTCGTGCCAGAGCCTGGACGCTGGAAGGGTTGGCAGAGTTGAGCAAACACCGCAAACCGTTAGCCGAGTGCCAGATTGACGAGTTATGGAAAGGCGAGCTGGATGTGGAATTGACGCTGCTCGATACGTTGGAAGAGCAACACGACCAAGTTGAGAAGCAACTCAATCAACTTGCCAAACAAGAAGAACGGGTTCAACTGTTGATGACAATTCCAGGAGTGGGACGACGAACCGCAGAAGTGATTGTGACCGCGTTGGATAAACCGGAGCGCTTTGCCAATGCTCGGCAAGTTTCTGCCTACGCAGGCTTAGTGCCTGACCAGCGACAATCGGGGCAAACGAATCGATTAGGAGCGATTACGCGCAGAGGGTCCAGGTTACTACGAGGAGCATTAGTCGAGGTAGCATGGATGCTGATTCGCTTCAACTCTTGGGCACGACAGACCTTCGAACGTATCTGTGGAGGGCAGAAAACTCGCAGGAAGACGGCGATTGTGGCGCTAGCTCGAAAGCTTTTGGTGAGATGTTGGGCAATGCTGAGAGACAAACAACCTTGGAACCCAGAGCTGATAAACAATCTAAGCATTAGCAACGCATGATGAGTGTTTGGTGATTGAGCGTTGGTGGAAAGAAACTGACTGGGTAAGAAGTTGATGATTGATGGGTTAGGTGAGATTTTTGAGTGCGTGAGCTTGCAGTTATGCTTAACTTACAAGAAGTTGACTAAGCGAATAAGCCACGCACTTTGCAAAGACTCTTGAGACAATGCAGTGATTACAGCTTCAAATGTGAAAATGTAAACAGCATTGACAATTCGGATAGTCGGTTAGAAACAACCTGACACAATTAATTGTGAACTTGAAATACATTGACTGTATTCATCTTGGTAAAAGATGAGAACTTAATGCTGTCAAAAAGTTGATATTTGATTAACGACCGAAAGCTAAAATCCTGTTGACAGGCTCACGGCTTCATAGTCGTATAACGGCAAAACGCAGCGGCGGCAAATAACCTTGAACTAGGCACCAGCGGCTTTCGTCCGTCCGCTGCCGTGATGTGTTAGCTGGATGGCTGTAACAGATGTAACGTAGCTATTGACAATAGTATGCCAAAACTAGCATATTTGAGGTATGAATGCATCGCCAAAGCCAGTTGAATGGGTCGGAAGCTCTCTGGATGATTTGAAGGAGTTTCCAGAGGATGTGCGGCAAACCGTTGGATACGCATTGTACTTAGCTCAATGTGGTGAAAAGCATCCTTCAGCCAAACCACTCAAAGGATTTAAGGGAATCGGGGTATTGGAAATTGTAGAAGATTTTGACGGAGATACTTATCGAGCCGTCTACACCGTAAAACTGGCTGGAGTAGTCTACGTCTTACACGCTTTCCAGAAAAAATCAAAGCAAGGTATTGCTACGCCTAAGCAGGATATTGACCTGATCGAAGCAAGACTGAAACGAGCCAAGGAACACTACTCGCAAAATTACAGCAAACACCAGGGAGAGTAAAATATGACTGAAGAAATTAGAGTGCAAGCTAGTAGTGGCAACGTATTTGCAGATTTGAGTTTGGAAAATGCTGACGAACTGCTGGTTAAAGCAGAACTTGCTCGGCGGATCAGCATCATCATTACGACTCAACAAATGACCCAAATTGAGGCAGCAGAGGCATTAGGAATTGACCAACCTAAAATCTCGGCATTAATCAATGGAAAACTATCAGGTTTTTCAACCGCACGGTTGTTTCGCTTTCTCAATGCGTTGGGGCGCGATGTGGAAATTGTAGTGAAACCTAAATCTCATGCACAAGCTCAAACGCGCGTTGTTGCTTCGTGATTTTGAACACTAACAACTTATTTCCCTGTGCCAGCCCTAGCCCAGAACAAAGCCAGCTCTCAAGAAACACTTTCAGTGGAGGAGTGGGGCACAACTTCAAAACCGAGAGACTGAGCTGTTTTCTTCAGGTGTTTAACCAGGCGTTCCCGGTATTGCTGCTCATAATAGTTTTCTCCAGGGTCAGCATAGGTTCCGCCCTCAGACCATAGCTTGTAGAACAGACGAGCAATCTTGTGAGCCGTTGCTGTGATTGCCTTAGGTGCGCCTAAACGAGACCGCAGGCGTCGATAAAATGCCCCTAAGGCTGAGCGACTATGGCTAACAGCTTGAGCCGCTAAACGAAAAGCATTCGCTGCTCGATTCACCACTACTCGTGTCTGAGAACTCAGCGACTTTCCCCCAGTAATGCGCGTCCCAGGACATAATCCCAACCAGGAACAAAAGTGTTTGACACTGGCAAAGCGATTGGACTCTAAGCCCACCTCAGAGAGAATCGTCTGGACGCTCAACGCATCAAGCCCAGGAATCTGAGTAAAATCGATGCCGCTGATTCGATATAGCTGCCCACGCAAATCAAAGGCAGGAGCATTTTGAGTGGTCTTACGCCGCTTGTTCTTTGCCTCTGGTGGTGCTTGCTCAGTTTTTGCATCAAACTTCAACAGGCACTGCTCGATCTGCTCATCACAAGCAGCAATCTGCTGTTGATGCAGATCGTAAAGCGTTAACTCCTGTTGCAAAACAAACACCAATTCTGCTCGATAATTACCGCTGAGCGCTTTGGCAATTTCGTCATGGCTACTGCGGATACGCGAGTGCTTGAGGGCAGCTAAGGTTTGAGGGTCATGCTCTCCTGCAACAATTGCTCGAATGATGGACATCCCCGTTAAGCCAGTAATGTCGCTAATCACCTTGTGCAGATGCAGATTCATCTGAATCAAGGCATGTTGCATCCGTTGAATATGCACAGCCGCACTTTGAATCAGTCGTTCTCGTTGACGTACATAGCTTCGCAGCACACATACTTGCTCCTCAGGACGGAATGAGCCAGCTAACAGACCATAGGTGTGCAATTTCTGGAGCCATTGACAATCAAGCACATCGCTCTTACGTCCAGGCACCGTTTTGAGATGGTGTGCATTCACCAGTTTGACCTCCAACCCGCTGGACTCCAGAATCTGAAAGACTGGAATCCAGTAGACTCCTGTTGATTCCATTGCGACTGTTGTCACCCCACACCCCTGCAACCATGCTGCCATCGCTTGTAAGTCTGGGGTAAAGCAACCAAAGGCACGGACATTGACTTCGGCTCTTCCAGCAGGGACACAAACCCAATGCTCAGCAGAACCCACATCAATTCCCGCTGCATGCAGATTGAGTTGCTCAAGATGAGCCAGCTGGGCAGGCAAGGCTGGAGATTGAGCTAACTTACGCTTTGCGATGGACGAGGTATTTTTCATAACGCTCCTCATTACGATTAACCTCCCAAGTTGGGGCGGGCTGAACAGCTAATCTCTCAAACGGGATAGGCTTTGCCACCTTCACCAATCTCATTGCCAGTACGCCCCACAACCACGCTCCTAATCAGACCCTTGATGATACTATTGACCGCTCGGTTTCCTAACTCAGGATTGTCTCTACAATAAATCGAGTACAGACTTGTTTCTTCCATTCGTGCACAGGGCAAACCTGCCCTAGTGAGGCGCTCCTAAGAAATTAGATTTTCAGTAAGCATAAATACTCATCCACGAATCTAATTTCTTTCACCCTGAAGGTGCGCCAGCACGTGGAATGCTATCGGCAGAATGCAGCGGTTGCAGATAACCTCGAATTGGGCACGGGAGGCGTTCGTCAATCCGCTGCCATGACGTGTTAGCTGACTCACACCACCGATCGCCCTTCTCAATCTTCCCCACTCAGCGATTACGCCTCACCACTGCCCTCGTCAGTCATCTCTTGAGTGCCTTAAGACATCTCCAACCTCAAACAATGACTTGCTATATTGCAGCAACAGCTTCAATTTCCAACTTCCATTTTGACTCCAAAAGTTGACAACAGATCACCGTTAAGGCAGGTTCATTATTACCTAGATATTTCATCCTTAACTGGACGTTTGGCTCATCATACTCAGGACTTGATAGATAAGTTCGTAAAGAAACTATGTTTTCGTAACCCATCCCAGCGGATTTTAAGATTGTCCCTATGTAATTCCAGATTATCTCACCTTGTTCTTGAAATGAATCTGGCATGGTAATTCCATCGCTTAGATATCCATTCAAACCACTGATAAATAAGATGCGCGAATCACCGCTTACTTCAACGGCATGGCTATAGTTTCGGTACTGCGGAAATAGCCCTGTTGGATTGTGTTTGGTTATTGGCATATAGGGTATCTCAGGTAATAGCGAGCAATATAACAGCAAAACGTGACAGTGGCAGAGAACTTTGCAAACTCGCAAATAGCTGTTGTTCCATTGCCATGAACTACCAGCCACCAATCGCCACCAATCACTCTATCTCAAACCACTCACCGATCGCCAATGGACTCTTCCGATGCAATCGATCGTCCTCATCTACGAGTGTAAGACCTGTGTGCGAAGCCAGCTAACGGCAAAACGCAGCGGCGGCAAATAACCTTGAACTAGGCACCAGCGGCTTTCGTCCGTCCGCTGCCGTGATGTGTTAGCTGGCGATCGCTTAAGTAGCAGAAGTGAATGAACAATACGCGATCAGAGATCGCACTTACACTCGACCGAGTCCACTCAAGCTGGCAGCATGACCGAATGTCACCATCGGCACAGCCTGGTGGTCGGCACCACAGGGATCGTTCGGTTTTTCCCCGACCATCCAAAATGCCGGGGCTACTGAGGGAACCGTAGCATTATGATGTAAGTATCCGCAATCGAAATAAACTAGGGAACAACGAGTGTCAGCGTGCCGCTCTAATGCTATTCGTCCACCGACAGAACTCGGCGACTTTAGGGATCCTGGTGTAAATTTCGCTAGCGGCGTTGATTGAATCCAGTCGCGGGGAGTTGTATAGCCTGACTGGTAGCAGCGTAATATTCGCTGCTCGTTTTGGCTCATCCATCCTGGAGCGAATTTATCGAGTGCAGTCCGCGTGTAATCCGGCGCACGATTAGGCGCATCGTGATCCCACACCTCCATCCAAGTGTTAAGGAATGGGGCGACATCTGCATCAAATAGCGATTTTAGCGACGTGTTATTAAAGCGCCCATCAATCAATTTTTGTCCGTATCTTGTGGTAAGCATGCGCACAATTGGAGACATTCCGGCGCTGAAGCCACTTAGAACTATTCGTTGAGCTGGCGGTAATGGATCATGCACGGCGTTGCGATAGAAGCGATAGCGTGGTTGAGGTGCCAGATCTTCCTCATCACTTTTGTTGCCACCAGAAGTCATCGCTGTGCGATGGAGAAAATGTGTTACCTCCGCAACGAGACGAGCAAGTCCAGACACCTCCTGAAACGGCCCCCAATCATTGGAAGGTTGGACTGGAAATAAAACGATGGCTTGGCGCTGAGCAGCTAGCATTTGATATATCAGCCATTTTTCTCGGAAAAGGTAACGATGCCCTAGCCCCGGATATGGTTGTGCAAGAGCGGGCGGTCCATCTTTGCGGATTGGTCCCCCTTTAAGCGCAGAATAGGGATACGGAGCCAGCCATGGGAACTGATCAGGTGGATATCCCGCTTCAGGTCTGGTATTTGGCGAAAAGAAAATGACGAAATCAAGTTTGCGTGGAGAAGCACTGCGAAAGCGCGGAACCCATGCAGCGACCAGCAAACGCGGCTGTTTTTCACCGAGTCCCCACTCTAGCCAGACTAGGTTGCCTGTTTTGCTAGGGTCTATTTTCACTGGTTCTTTATCGTGGTTAAATCGATCCCAGCCTTCTCCAGGCTTATTTGGTAAGAGCGGGTGGCTGATGCACACAATCGATTCCTGATTATTAGACATTCCAAGGTAGCGCCCAGTTTTGTTTCCGCCGTGGTCTGTCCAAGTGAAGACGGCTTGGGGGTTGAATGGACCGTGACGTTCCAATTCTGAATCCGAAATGGAAAAGGTTGGGGAGGCACGTAGCCTTGACAAGTGGACGGTAATTACACCAGACATCGCGACGCTACACACAGGGTTGTCCCAAAGAAAGGGGGCACCTTTGGCGGGTGGAGTAACTTCCACCTCTTCGGAAAGGTAATCGGGGTGGGTGACGACTACATGAAATGGATTAGAAGGTAGAGTACCACCTGGGAACTTGCCTTGCCCGTTGGATTTTCCCTGCCTTTGGATGTCTGGCACTTTGACCAAAACCTCTGCTCCGGTAATAGGGGCAGATGCGGCATCCCTTACGTAGATTGTCAAATCCATTTTTCTATCCGCTTTTATAATTAAACTTCCTCAGTTCAAGCGATCGTCGCCAGATTACTGGTCACAGCAATATCAGTTCCAGAGGTTGGCGTGTATTCAAACCATTCGGCGATCAACTGACCCTTCTCACCACCTTGCATAATAGGAAACGGCTTCTGCGAACCATCATGCGGGTTTTCAATTCGCTCAACAGTAATGTGTGTAGCATCAGGCACTGCTAGTATGATTTGAGTTTCCTGTGCAGTGACAGTCTTGCCATCCTTCACAATCTTTGTGTCCCATGTGTCGATGATTGCCGTGTAGCCGACAATGAAGCCAGCACTCGATTTAACTGCGATAGTTACAGGTTTTCCAGCACTCGACGTGAGTTTCTCGCTCGATTCGCTGGCAGCGTAAGCACCACTGTCGGGTAGAGGTCCACCACCAGGATTGGCTGGGGGAATGCCCGGATAATTGGTCTGGTTATAAAGCTGAACTTCTGTAGCTATAGACAGATAGGGGTGGTCAGAGGGCAAGGGAACTTGGTTGGAGGGCAAGCCGATTTTTCCAGCTTCGACAAATTTCACCCAAGCTTGTTCCCATCCTTGCCTCACAGTTAATACAACCCTAGCGCTTCCAGCTCTCAGAAAAGCCTGTCGCGTCGAATCGGGATGCCGTATCTGTCTAATAAAGTCCCAACTGGGCTGCACATCCCAGAAATAGGAGTAAAGGAAATACAGCACATTTTCCCATTCAATGGCTTGGTTAATAAACTTCACCATTTCTTGGTATAGGAACATAGGTTGCCAACCCGTAGCAGTTACCTTCAGCCCGTCACCTTTAGTTGCGTCAATTACTGTTCCATGAAAGATGTCTATATTACTGTTAGGATCTGCAAATTGATCAACTACATCTTTGGGCATGAAATCGAAATTAGGTCCGAGCAACCATCGCAATACGCATTTCATGATTTCTTCGTTCTCTTCTCTACGAAGAGTTAGCGTATCAACATTGAAAATCTTTTCCTCTAATGCCGTAATCTTTCCCTGAATTTCTTGCTGCTCGGTGTAGTATTTTGTTTGCGCGGCATTGTACAAAGCGTTCCAAACATCATTTTTCCAGCGTTGTTTAGCTTCCTCAGTAGGCTCGATGTCAACAGTAAGTCCTATGAATGCCTTTTCAGCCTCGAAAATGTTAAAAGTGACATTTTGGGATCCCATTGCGCCTTCAAGAAAGCCAGGTATTTTTGCGTCGTCAACATGTATTGCAACAATATCAGTACCGGGTTGCACGACAACCACTGGAGGGTTAGGACTACCCTGGTTAAAGCTCACTATAGGTGCTGTTCCCTCTACTATTAGTGCAGGTACTTCGTGATCAGTATCAAATCTCTTTAAGTCAGCAAATATGTGGACCTTTGATATCTGATAACCTGCTTCAACTCCAAATCCCAAAGAGACTAGATTCCAACCTTCACCAACAGGCGGAGTCTGGCTTACCCTTATGGGACTTCTAGAAGGTGGAGGGAGTGGTACTTGCGCATCATATCTATTGGCTAAGTCGAGATAGTTATCAAGAGTAATTTCAGCGTGGGTGACAGGAAAATCAAAAGGTTTCATCTGCTTTTGCAACTCGTCAATGGCAGCATAGATCTTGCGCATTGCCGCTCCAGGTTGAGGAATTGCGATGTCATACGTGAGCCTTAAACCATATCGATAAAGTCCCACGTGCCACTTACGCATGATGCTGAAATAGTCAATCCGAATCGGGTTGGTTCGACTAGGATTCTCAATCATGCGCGTACTTGTTTCTGATGTACCAGTAACTGTCGTTGTAGAAATTGTCACCTTATGCTCTTGCTTAACGCGAGTAGAAGCTTTTCGAGTAGTTGCAATCGCGTGCTTACGGCTTTCACTAGTGGATGTTGAATTTTGATCCTGAGTAATGAAACCCGTTGAGACTGTAGCTGAAACGTTTGCAGAAATGGGAGTAACGATGCCGTAATTACCTGTCACCGTGCCATTGACATTAAATTGGTTGTTGTGTGTGGCTTGTGCAGTAGACGATTGTGCTAATTCTGTGTTTTCTGTAACTCCCGTCTCACTGTAGTTTTCCAGGGAATCGGTCACAATTGACGTGAACTCCTTATTGGTGACTGACCATTCCTTATGAACGACGGCTGTTTTTTCTAAGGGAGCTAAGGGAATAGTTGCAATCAGTTCACCTCGTTCGACACCTACTGGTTTCATTTCGATCCGTTCAAGATGAAGATAACCAATTGGAGTAACCTTAATATTATTCTCAAAGGTTTTAGTAGCTACGGTAGCCGCATTTAGAAGATTTAATGCTGCGGCTATCTCGCTAACTGGACTCGACCTGACGAGAACACCCTGTGTGGTTTCAGTTTGCTGCTGATTTAGCTGATCTAACGCCTGCTGGCGAACGGCTACAATAGCTTCTCCAAAGGCTTGAAGTGTTGGGACTGGTACGTTAGCGAATGCGCTCGGCACTGGTAACTGAGAAGAAATTGGTGAACCTTCAAACGCTTGTAGATTCTCCCATAGTTGATTAGTGCTACCATCAATGCTCAAAGCTCTGACTTGAGGATCTTCCCCTTCGCTGGCTAGCAGTCTTGGTGCATTTTCGGCACTGCACATTAAACTACGAGCAGCAGAAACTTCTCCTAGCTGCAATCTAAGTTGATTCACCAACGCCAGTTTAGGAACAGCCCCTCCAACATTGGTAGCCGGAGGAGAATCAAGTTGCAAGGAGACCAAGGTGGCCTTGGAAACTCGTCTACTCGAATTGTTGAGAGTTTGACTATCAGAATCAGCATTTGCTTTTCCTACCTTACGAGAAAAAGAAGGCAAGTACCATATAACAATGAAACTTAAAATTGCAAGTAAAATACCGAGCAATATCAGACCAAGGGTAGTAATACTATCGCTAGCCATAGATTAACCTCTTTGAATAAGTTCCTTTATTCAGTTAATTGTTTTTGCCTGGTCATTTTCGGAACACAGATCACCCATACCTCATCTGCTCTCAACTACCACTCCTTAAACGATTTTGCCTAAAAGATAACTTTGAAAGACAAGTGCAAGATCTCGATGGGAAGCCAGCTAATTAAACTCAACGAGGCTGGCGACAGCCTCGCTGGTCTTCAAAACCGGACATGAACTGTTTCAATTCATCCGGCTCCTCAATAGCTTGGTAGTTGTCATCTACACCTCATCTGCCATCGTTGGCAGATTTGACATCATGGCAATGACGATGGAGAAGTTGGAAGTTGTTCAATTCATCTTTACCGCCTTTTAAGCGAGGGATGATGTGGTCGATTTCCAGTAAATCTCTATCTTTGAAAAACAGTCGGCAGAGTGGACAGCTTCCTTTTTGTCGCTTGAGTAGCAAAGCTACCCGCCCATTGACTTGAGGATGTCGCCCCATGCGGATACTCCAGTAGAGCCAATCGGCATCAAACGGAGAGCGAGTACTTTGGACTTTGATATGCCGCTTTATCGCGGTGTGATTGTGTACTGCTAAGCGTTGAATGCCATCTGGGGAAACCGTTGCAAACGTCCATCCTTCTCCTCGGTCAATGTGCCAGTATTTGTTGGCAATCCAACGCTGGCTTTTACGAGGATGACGATGCGTTGCCCAGTCTTTTAACTGAAGATACAGCCAATGATCCAACCGTTGGTAGGCTTGAGAGCTGACCACTGTGGAGAAATAATTTGACCATCCGATAATCACCGGATTGAGCGCAGCAATCAATTGCGACTGGGTTGCCGCTTGATGCCGCTCGATGATCTGTTTCAATTTCCCTTGGTGTCGTTTGATGCTCGTTGCGCTGGGTTGGATCAAGGTCTTGAACCCCAAGGGTGTTCCATAGGCATCATGAGCCGTGCGATATTTTCCTGCCGGAAATTGTCGCACGGTGAAGCCGAGGAAGTCGAATCCAAGATTCCCTTCATGCGGGTGGAGGGTATGAGTGATTCGAGTTTTGCTGGGGTGCAGCGTTAACCCCATCTGCGTGAGCCATTCCGAGAGCATCTGTTGGCATTGTTGCACAATAGTCAGGTCTGCATGAAGCACCACCAGGTCATCGGCGTAACGAATCAGATGAGGCACTTGACAATGCCCCCCTCGCTGGCTGTCCCATCGGGGGAATGCCTGCTTGATTCGTTCTTCCATGCCATGTAAGGCAATGTTTGCCAATAGCGGAGAAACTACTCCGCCTTGGGGTGTTCCGGCAGATGTCGCAAACCACTGTCCTTGATCCATCACACCTGACTTCAGCCATGCCTTAAGCTGGCGATGTAATGTCGGGAACGTGTTGATCTTGGCTAACAGAGCTTCTTGATTGATGCGGTCGAAGCATTGGGAAATGTCCGCATCCAGCACATATTTGGCTTTCAGGAAAATCCCATTGTAAATGGCTTCAATCGCATCATGGCATCCGCGTCCGGGGCGGAACCCGTAGGAGTTTGGCTCGAATCGAGCCTCCCATTCCGGTTCCAGCGCCAATTTCACCAGGGCTTGTAGGGCGCGGTCGGCAATGGTCGGAATTCCAAGTGGGCGTTTTTCTCCTTCACCTCCCGGTTTGGCAATCCAAACCCGGCGTGTTGGTTTTGCCCGCCTGGAAAGCCTCAGTTGATTCACCAGCGCTAGCCGTTGATCAGGCGTGAGGGATTTGATGCCATCTACCCCTGCCGTTTGCTTGCCCTGATTATCTTGACTCACCCGCCTCACTGCCAGACACTTGCCTGACCATGACCGCATCAGTGTCTTCTGAAGTCGCCGAACTGCTTTCATATCACCACGACGTGAGGCTTTGAATATGCGCGTTTGCAGCTTAAAGACTCGTCGCTCCAGCTTTCGCCAGGGGATAAATCTCCATTCCATCATCAGTTTCATCAACTGTGCTTTAGACTTATCAACTGCTAGTTGTACCTATTCATTCCAAACTATCGGGTCTACGTCTGCATATCCCAGATATTACTCTGGACATTGGCTTCTTAGACCATCTCTCCATCTCATGGCTTGCGGTTGGCACCTACTTTGAGCATCGACCTGCTTAAAGAGCCAATGAGCGGTTACTTCGTTCCAAATCACCGTAATCGAATCCTTAGAACGCTACTTTCTGCCGGGTTTAGTGGGAGTGCATACGGGTCGCAACCGTAAACGCCCGCCCCATATCCTTTGCCTTTTGGCTCCAGCCTGTCAGCCTGATTTGGCTGGGTTCAACTCACGACAGTTCAGACATAGCTTCGCTTGCGCTATCCATAGATTCATGCTCGGCGGCTACCAGATGAGGCTTCCAGTTTATCGCCTTTTCTCCCCGCTTTACGGATTGATGACCAGTCGCTACCGTAGGGGTGATGCTGTTACTACTTGCACCTGTAGAGAGGGACTTTCACCCTCACGGTGATTCAGTTGTCGAGGTTCTATCCTCGCCATCCGTCCCTGAGTATCTCTACCCATTTAGGATGAACGAATCGCACACGGCTAAGTTGAGCGGCGACAGATAACACTTAAAAGAAGCAACAAATCTTTATACGCCGATCCAACGACTTGTTAGACCGCGCTGCTCGCTATATCACTTGGGCAACGCTTTGACTGTTACAGTACCGCCGCTGATTGTCAGAATACAAACTTCATAGCCGTACAATAGCCCCACACCAAGCAGAGGATCTGTGTCTGACTCGTTCACTTTGATTGTCCTAAACTCTCCGTCCCAAATTATGGTTGCTGAGTAGACATCAAACATTTGGGTGCTGCCATCGCCAAGAACGCCCTCTTCGCTACCACGCCAAGGTAGATTTAGCGCTGCGATTGTAGATGGTGGTAGAGTCAGATTTCCTGTATACCCTGTATCAATTAATGCATCAATAACGATCCGTTGTGCTGCCAAATCGCCCACGACGACACGAAGCATTGCTTCGCCACTTGCATTCACAACTCCTGTCATCATGCCTTGTCTGCCGTCCCACGCCAACCAAAGCGATGAACTCCACGATGTCCAATGCGAATAAACCAAGTTTGGGCATCAGGGTATCGCTCCAGAAGTCGATCGGAGGCAACTAGGGTATCGTCAGCAACCTCAAATGCCCCTGTCTCAATATCGATCGCCACAATTTTGCCAAAGTTATTTGGCTCGACTTGCTGGCGAATCTGAGACTCATAGAGTTCTTTGCCGCGTTGAGCCAATTCTTCTTTGGGATACCGTCGTTGGCGAACTGACATAGAGTAGCCTCTTTACGAGCTGACTATCCCATTTTAGCTTGAAGGGGCTATCGACGGCTGTTTCTTTGTGTCTCACTTCTTCGTTTGCGCCAAAGATTAAGTCCCAGTCCAATTAGCCCTGGCAACAAACAGGTTCTGCTACCACTAGCGGAGGTGCAGCTAGCGCCCTCAGATGGAGTCAGAAAACAGTTGGCAGTATAGGAAGCAGCTACGTAAGAGAAACCTACTTCTAGCCAATTACCTGAGTAACAAGCTACTGCTTGCGAAAATGCCGTCACCTCTAGAAATGCTGTGACTGGAGTAAGCTCTCCAATGGGAAAAAGCTACATTACACTACTCATCTTGATTCTAACAAAAACTACTTGTCACTTTTTTCTCGCAAACAAACTAATGCAGCACCTACACCAGTTTGAATTATCATAAGATTTATCAATAGCTGCTCATTTTCTCCAGAATCTATCAGTGCTCCTCCATTCCCAACATTCTCTGCATTAAGTATTGTACCAGATGACAGTTGCTCGTGCTGTCTTGCTATTGCGTTT
Source organism: Leptolyngbya sp. NK1-12 (assembly GCF_032598965.1). Classification (NCBI taxonomy): domain Bacteria; kingdom Bacillati; phylum Cyanobacteriota; class Cyanophyceae; order Leptolyngbyales; family Leptolyngbyaceae; genus Leptolyngbya; species Leptolyngbya sp. NK1-12. The sequence goes on along the minus strand of NZ_CP053586.1, from coordinate 2,351,428 downwards.
ATACCTACTAAAAGTCCACAACCAAACAGAAAGCCACCGCACAAGTTCAAAACTCGGATCACATTCATAGATGACCTCTGAACTGTACATAACAATCAATTCTCAAGCATGCCCTCACCGACAGTTTAATCGGTCTAACGGTGAAGTTGTGCGGCGGCAGACAGCCTTGAACTCCTACCAACAGCTTCTGTGCCGTCCGCACCAACGCAGTGTTAGCCTGCGCCGCTTCCGAGTGTTCTCTTCGCTTGAACTAAAGACATCCTATGCCAAATCTTGTATTTTCAAAGCAACCAATTATCTAACTTCAAGGCAGGCACACGGTCAAATTCACGAGTATTTGCTGTAACAAGAGTCAGATCAAGAGCTAGGGAATGAGCAGCAATCAGTAAATCATTCGGACCAATCGGGGTTCCTGCTTGCTCCAAATTTGTACGAATTGAAGCATAGTGTTCATCTACAGGTGATTCCAACGGCAAAACTGTCAAAACTTCAAGGATGCGTTCTAGTTGCTGTACCAGACGGGAGGAACCACTCTTAACCACTCCAAATCGTAGTTCACACGCCACAATGATGCTAGTACAAACGCTGTCTTCCCCGACATCTACAATATGCTGGAAAATCCGACCTTGAGGATGTCTGACCAAATCTGACAGGATGTTGGTATCAAGCAGGTACTGATAGGTCATTGAGTGGCACTAAAATGTGATGTCATCAAGGGGAAGTAACCCCTCATCTATATCAAGGAAATCATCCGTAATGTCTTGCAACGTAGTCAGTAAAGAAAGTAGTGAACTGGAAGGAATGGGTTCAATGATTAAGCGATGACCTTCTTTGCGTAACAAAACCTCTGTACCCGGCAGGGCAAGTTCATGGGGAATGGTTAGGACTTGATCTTGTCCACTTGTTAGTAAAGAAACATGACGCGAGTTTTGCATAAGTGACCTCTTTGTTCTTTAAAGTGTCAGGAAATCCGTGAAAATCTATCTCCATATCACTATTAGTATTCATCAATTATATTTTCTTTCTAGTTGATGTTGGCTGTCACCAAAAATCTGGAACGAGCAGCTTTAAGATCAACGCCAACACCAGAGAAATTTGGTTCAAGCATAACTGTGTCCTTCATAACTTCCCAGATTGAACGCCATCTTGGACCGGAGATATCCTTGAGGAGGTCATCCGAGGCTTTAATGGTTTCTTCCATACGTTTAAAGAACTTAGGCAATCTTTGAGAAGCCCGATCCTCGATATAAGGTTCTAATGACAGATATACCCATCTATCTCGTGCAGGGTTAAGAACCCCTAGATTTTTGTCTGTAAACAATAAACCCGGTGTCTTCCTGAAGATTTTCTCCATCATCTCTCTTCTAAAGACATTAAACAACTCCATTTTGATAAAGTCTTTGGCGCAATCATCAGGGACAAAAATAGCTGAATCACTCCCTGTACGAATTCCCAGCATTCTGAGATTCTCAATCACAGCTTCTTGAAAATCTCGCTGCTCTGGAATGTAGTCCTCGGATCAGAGATAGATGAAGTACCTTGCAGCGGCTACATGCGCTCCTAAATATGTTTGTGCAGTCCACATAGATTAATCGTTGCATTAACTCACTAAGAATGATCCTAGCTATCGCCTTGGCAATTACCAACTACCGCCTTGTAAATTCACTTTGCGCTACAGTTCCTATCGATAACTCAGCAGGCTAACGGTGAAGCTCAACGGCGGTAGATAACCTTTGCATCCCTACCAAAATTTCTATTCCGTCCGTTGCAGCGCAGTGTTAGCCTGCTGGCACCTGCAACTATCTACGGCTTTTCCAATATCTAGGTTCTCGGCTGCAATGCATCACCGCCAGAATAAGAATGTAGTCCGGCTCAATTGTGTAGAGAACTCCATACGGAAACCTGCGTGTCATACATCGCCGAACATCTTCCTCAACAACAATGTAGCGAGTAGGAGATTCCCTAATACGATAAACTGCATCCTCAACAGCATCAATGAATGCTTGTGCCACCTCAGCCCGTTGTTCTGCATAATATTGAACAGCTTCAGCATATTCTGTGAGAGCTTCAGGGTGAAAAGCATATTTCATTGCCCCAGCAACCGTCTCACTTGAGCCAAAGCTTCTTCTCCTAGAATCGGTTGCACAGAGCCGTCCCGAACCTCATCCCGCCGTTTCTTTGCTTCAGTAGTCCAAGCTGCTTGAATTTTTGGGTCAGTATCGAACTCTAAGCTTTCGACTAACTTTTCCGCTAAGATCGCCCTAGACACGCTAGGAAGAGCTAGGAGTTCTTCTGTCAGTTGCTCAATTGACCGCATAGACCTGTACAGAATGGTAAATTCTACTCACAGTTTAACAAAAATCCAACGTACCGGGAGTTTGAGCTAGCTGTCCGGCTCAGAGTCCGTGTGAGCCAGCATATGCACTAGAAATCTTGGTCAGAAATGGTATGGATCTGCATATTTCCACCACTAACTCGGTACAAAGTTAACGTAATTGTGCTGTATCTAATTCCCTCCTGATCCTTAAGTTCTTGAAGATCAAAGGGGTCAGTACGGGCTAATGCTCCAGAATCAAGATCACGATACCTAATATCATAATTTCCAGCCCTCATGTTTTCAACAGTAAACTTTTCACGGGCGCGAATAAAAAATACTTGAACTGGTGCTGGAGGAGCAGTGTCAAGTGAGAAGAGCTTAACAAATACATCCGAGTCGTTCTGCGAGTTATCAACAGTTACGGATGAATAGCCATCTTGAGCTTGACGTGAATAGCCGTCAATGTAACCCGATGTTGCTGGAAAAGGATAGCCATTTTCTGTAACAAGCGAACGAACATAAGTCGGAGTTGGTGCAGAACGAGGTGATTGTTCTGAAGTTGATACAGAAGGATTTGTAGTTGTTGTAGGTAAACTTGATGTCGAATTGGGTGACTCAAAATATGAAGCGATGGCGGCAAATCCAATCAACGATATAAAGGGAACTACAAGAAATGCCCATCCGTAACGCTTCATGAAAGGAATGGGATGCTTAGAAAAGTTTTTTTCTATTTCTTTTGCCTTAAGTTCCCAACCTCTATGGCAAACATCACAAACAAGTACATATTTCTTCTCAGTGACCCATGAAAAGACCCAATAGATGTGGGCATATCGATATTGGAGAAGAATTTTGAAAGGACGTACTCTCTCGCAGGTGTCACAGTGACGATGATCAACAACTCCTAAATCTACAGAATCACCGCCAGATCCCCAAACAATCCAACCAAGCATTTTTGCAGGCTCCAGGCTTCATTCGTTACGTAAACTCATACTCTTAGAAAATAGTGCCCAGAAGTACTTGCAAGTTAAACACACCTAGACACTGGCAGATGACCTTCATATACCGTCCTAACCCAGAAACGAAGCAGGCTAACGGCAAAATGCAGCGGCGGCAGATAAACTCGAACTCAGCACCAGCAGCTTTCGTCCGTCCGCTGCCATGAAGTGTTGGGCTGCGCTGCTACAAGACGCTAACTGAGTAGGCACGAACTGCTGCATCTACTGTCGCAATGGTCAAACCATTTTGTAATGCTTGACAGATGAGCATCCTGTCAAATGGATCACGATGCAATGGTGGCAGTTTAGCCAGTTGAATTACACTGCTTTCATCAAGAGCAAGGCTGGCAATTTGATGAAGGTTACGTTGTCTAGGTAAATATGTTTCGGGAGGTTCCGGCAGAGGTAGCTTACCTAGCTGGTATTTAACAATTGCTTCCCAAACTGAAACTGAACTTAGATAAACTTCGTTGTCTGGATCACGCATTGCATCCCGAACGTCCGTTGACAATTGGGTGTCACCACTGATGAACCATAAAAAAATATGCGTATCTAGCAAAATCCTCATTTGCCCTCGAATGCGTTGAGTAGATCTTCCGGCAAAGGAGCGTCGAAATCATCTGGAACGGTAAATTCGCCTGCACATAAGCCAAATGGTCGCAACTGCTTACTACTAGCAATAGGTCTAAGTTCAGCAATCGGCTTGTCAGATCGAACAATAACAAGCGTTTCACCTGCCTCTACCTGACGAAGATACTTTAGAGGATCGCGTTGTATTTCATCAACAGTGACATTCAACATAAATTGCCTCAATACAGATTTTATGAATAGTTCTCCATGCTCTCTTGCTTCATGTAGTCAAACTATTAGTTGCACGATTGCAGACCTATAGTTTTATCTCATGTAATTGTGCGATCGAACATTGCTTGAAGCACATCCTTCCGTTCAAGGGTTTTACCATTGAGGATGACGGTACTAAACGTATCATCAACAATTCGTTTCGTGCCATTATTAACGTGAACATGAATTCCCCTTTCCTGCGGACGATCTGCTGACCACACGATTGCTGGAGTAGATGTCCAGATTTCGTAATCACAGCCTGAGTATTTATCTAAGTCCAGATTTAATGCCCTGTCTGACTCCTTATACTGTGTGTTCTTTGCAAATTGATCATACAAAGGCTTGAGAGGCGTTGACACAATATGTCCAGAACTCCAAGTGCTATCACAGCCGCAATTACCACAGAAATGTTTTCGATGGGGCTTCCGTGCAAAATCGCCTAGATCCAAATGTGGATAGCCGCACTGTGAGCAGTTGATGCAGGTCATCTCTCGATTTTCTTCTACAGCACACACAAACTCGAATGCAGCAGGTGGCGTGATGTTAACACGAGTAATTTCGGCATTGGCAAACAATCCCAAATCTTCGTGGTAGAGCAACGAAATAGCTTCAAAGTCAGCGTCTATCAACTTCTTACCTTGTGCTTTGGGACGCAAATGAACAAGAATCTTTGGGGCACGAGACTCGATTGATTTGGTAGACAGCCCTGTTGGAAGTGAGCACCAGATACCTACCTCAGCATAATCAGCCACATTAATTTCCAATGGAGCCAGAGTATAGTTCATCGGTTGGGAGTGGTTAGCACAACGCATTACTCCCGATTGCTTATATGATTCTTGATCAGCTTTAGTTCCCCAATGCGTTTGGTGAGTCCGACACCACCAACGATCAGCACCGTGCCGGAACTTTCCAGCGTGGACAAAATCGCAAGGTAAGAGCGCATCATCACCCGCCTGTGCAGGGAAATTTCCAAGTATGGATTTAGAGAAAACAGCAATATTTCCAAGTGTGCGCCCAGATGCCCAACAAATTGCGTTAACCTGACTCCAAGAATTTTTGCCTTCCGGTGCTAGGGGCTGTTCCTCACCGATCCTACTGACAAAAATCTTCTTGGCTGGAGCGCCTTCGGGATATTCCCACTCGCACTCCCATAACTCGACCTTATTAGTTGCTTGATTGACTTTGCGCTCAATGAACATAGGATTCAGTAGCAGCCCAAAATTGATACTCCGCTACCATTGTGACATTTCTAAAATCGCGTTGGCTTTGACACTGACAAGAAAATTGGATGTACTTCCATCACCGAAAGACTAAGCAGCCCAACGGTGCTGTTCAGCGGTTGCAAACTGACTTTGCTACTCCACGAGCCAGACCCGACAATCCGTTGCAACAGCGTTGTTAGCTGTGAGACGCATCAACTGACTTGGCTAACTCTGACCTTGCCACTCCCAAGCTATCCCAAAACCACCGTCCTCACCTACCGGACTCTGGGTGCTTTGCGACACCACAGACAACCTCGAACTCCTGTCCTCACCAACCCACTGCGCGGTGCTTTGCCTTCCTAGTGAATGACTTTGTGAACGAGTGGAAAGACTGTTTGCGGAGCCAGCTAACGACCAAGATAAGCGGCGGCAAATAAATTTGGCAACCTGACCAGGATCTCTGTTCCGTCCGCTTCATCGACTTGTTATACTGCGTTGCCACACAAGGTCTCATGCAATAAGAAAAAACTCAATGAGTTTCACGAGTCATGTCTAATAATCTTTCAAGAATTTGCTTACGAAGTGCTTGATTGGGGGAATTAATTTCAAACATCTCTGTTGCCCATAGCCCTTCTGCTGCCAGATGCACAATACTAGCCTGGACTGGATCAAGCCCACAGTTGTACAGCTTATGTTGCCATTCGTTGATCTGGGCATCGATCTGTTTTGCGGTTTCTGGATTGAGTGATATAGAAACTGCTGCAAAGAGGCTTGAACCCAGAGCTAGAGGAAGCTGACTACTATTGAAGGTTGCACGGACATAAGCGCGTAGCCATTTTCCAGGTTCGTCTCCCTTTTCCTTTGCCAGTTCAGCCTCAATTGCCGCATTGAAATTATCAATGAGATGCTGAATGATTCCTGTGATTAGGGCTTCTTTATTGGGGAAGTGGTAGAGTAAACCACCCTTGCTCACCTCGGCTGCGTGAGCGACTGCATCTAGCGTTAGAGCTTCATTGCCTTGGCTGACCAGGATATCGATCGCACATTGAATCAGCCGATCGCGGGTTTCAGAACGTTTTTTGCCAGGTGGAGAAGCTTTTTCGGCAGTTTTGGCAGTTTTAGCAGTTTTCATAAGGTTCATCCAAGTTCCAGCACAGCGCTTCTAGTTCACAGCGACCCAGCTCTTCTATTGTACCGTCTAGACCGTCTAGCGATCAAAATACAAAAACCGTCCAGTTAGTACATTTTTGCTCTTGACGCTATACCGTCTGGATGGTTTAGTATTAAATGAGCAAGCTCAAACCATGTCAAGGCAAATGCACACGAATCAGGACGCACAAAACTCAAATGCCCTAACCCACTTGGCTCGATTGAGCGATTTCATTTTTGCATTAGCAATGGCTCTAACGTTTTGGCGATTTGATTTACCGGAACATGCCGAAATGCTAGCAAAGGTGGAAATCAATCAGTTTTTGGTGAGTCAACTCAAGCCATTAGGAGCTTATCTGATTACATTTGTGCTTGTGGCAGTGTATTGGATTGCTCACACTCAACAGTTTTCCTACTACAAACGCACTAATGAGGCTCATTTATGGATTTACACGCTGTATTTGATGTGTCTGTTTCTTGTGCCTTATTCCAACGAGTTGGCGCTTGTTTTTTCAGATAACTCGATCGCCAAAGTTTGTTTTGCGGTCAATATTTCGTTAATTGGCGTTCTCTCATTTGCTAGTTGGAACTATGCAACGTACCAGCATCGCCTAGTCGATGAAAGTCTTGATGCTCAAACGATCACAGTAATGAAGGTTAAAGCCTTAATTGAGCCAATTTGCGCGATGGTAGCCATTGCGATCGCCCTGTTCGCACCTGCTTGGTCAGATCTCGCTTGGCTACTATTTCCCTTGGTGTATTTCACTTTGAGGAAATTATTAGCAATCCCACAGAAACCAAACCAGACAACTCACTCTGCTCAATAGTTTTGTTCACTCACTCTTAACCATTTGGAGGCTCATGATATGGAAACACTGAACACATCTGTAGCGACTCAATCAGAAGAGTTTCAGGCAAATCTGATGACTGCCATTTTGAACACATTTCAGATGGATGGCGAAGCAGACCTTGAACATGCCGATAATTTTGATGAGATCAATGCTAGATTTTCGGAGCTAGTCAACTATTTGGTCAAAGCCCCTGCTTATCAATTAGCAGTAGATGAATTACAGCAAAATGATAGTGCGGCTCGCACAATTATTCAAGAGCGCTACTCAGCACCTATTCCACCGCTAGAGCTACTTCTAGATTTGCCGCGCAATTCCCTGGGCTATACGTATGCAACGTCACTGCAAGCAGCAGGATTGCAACCCCTTGACGTCGATCCTAGCCTCTTCTCCTGGGAGCGTGTTGACTCCGACGTGAGTTACGTGGAGTATCGTTACCAAATCACCCACGACTTATGGCATGTTGTGACGGGTTTTGATACTTCTCCGTTGGGTGAACTGGGTTTACAAGCTTTCTATCTAGCACAGTTTCGGCTTCCTTCTGCACTGGTGGCGCTCGTCGGTGGTCTAGTTGGCTTTATGGTGTCATCACCTGAAGCTCTCCCCATTCTGATTGCAACCATTGAACAAGGTTGGCAAATGGGCAAAAACGCCAAGCAATTGATTGCTCAAAAGTGGGAAGAAGAGTGGGAGAAACCTGTATCTCAATGGCAAGAAGAGTTGAAGATTCAAATCGCTAACTAAGTCTACAAAGGACTTCCAGGTAGGTTGATGCCTGTCCAGCCTAACCGTTTTTCCCAATCTCAAATTTTGCAAAATTATGACATGGAAACTGCTGCGGCAAGAAATTAGACCGTTGACCAGTCTTGCTGTCCCGATCGTTGCTGGGTCACTGGGCTTAATGATGCTGAGTCTCACCGATAGCTTGATGATTGGTCATCTCGGTGTGACTTCACTTGCGGCTGTTTCACTGACGACTACTTTTCTCGTTTTAGTACAGTCAGCAACTTTTGGATTTTTAATGCCAGGAGGAATTCTAATTGCTCAAGCACATGGGAAGCAAGATAAAACAGATGTAGCCTCTATTTTGAAGCATTCTTTATTGATTGCTTTGATTGCTGCTGCAATCAGTTCAGTTCTAATTATGTTGTGCTTCCCACTGACTCGTTTGTTGAATCAACCTGTAGCCGTCGTTGAAGTCGCTCGTCCTTATTGGATTTGGATGGCAGCTTCAATCATTCCTTCAGCTTTATTTCAGACTCTCAAACAATTTTACGATGCGACCGATCGCCCTTGGATTGCCTGTGGATTAATGGGTGTAGGGGTACTCGCAAATGTACCGATTAATTGGGTATTGATTTTTGGTCATTTTGGGTTTCCAGCACTGGGAATTGCAGGTGCAGGGCTAGGCAGCTTTTTAGCCATGTGCATTTGCTTTGGGGCATTAGCAATCCATGTCTCTACTTCTAGAAGAATGAAAGGCTATCGGAGTCAGCGATCGCGCTTGTCAAAGTCTGTTTTTGTCAAACAAGTGCGAGAAGGCTTTCCAATGGGGTTGCAATACTTTTTAGAAGGTGGAGCTACGTCGATCGCAGGAGTTTTTATGGGCTGGCTAGGTGCAACTGCTCTTGCTGCAAATCAAATTGTCTTTAGCGTCGCTAGTATTCTTTATATGCTTCCACTGGGAATGGCTTCAGCAGTCAGTATTCGCATGGCACGAGCTTATGGGGCAAACCAGTATAGGCGACTGTGGCGAATTGGTTATGCAGCCAATGGTGTTGTTGTCGCTTGGATGGTCATCATTACCATTGGATTGCTCATATCGGGAAAGGCGATCGCGCAGTTGTTTGTAGCAGATACTCAGGTCACTGAACTAGCTAGCGTCATGTTTTTGATTGTAGGCATGATGCAGATTTGTGACGGCGTTCAGTCGGTCAGTTTAGGTGCTTTGCGGGGAATTTTAGACAGCTGTTGGGCAACAATTGTTACGTTATTTTCCTACTGGTTGCTGGCACTACCCTTGAGCTATGTATTTGCCTTCTACTTTGGTTTAGGCGCACCAGGAATCTGGCTGGGCTTTGCCTGCGGGTTATTCATTGCAGCGTCCCTCCTTTTCAGAAGGCTACATTGCCAAACTCTTTGCCTTGCGAGTCAATCAAATCCAAATCACCACTCCCTAGATGACCACCTCTAAAGTAATCGAACTCTGAACAGGTAACTTTGAGCCACTTCCTTACCGATAGATGGAGCAGTATAACAATTTATTATACAAGCTTTACCAGTATATCTCCCCCTATAGGGTAAATCAACAGATTGCCTACTGTATATTTCCCCAAAACCGGTAGATCAACAGCAGCCTTGCTGGATATCTCCCCCAAATGGGCTGGATATACAGCAAAATTCTGTGTATCTATCTTAGCAACTCAGTAGAACAGCTATACTGTTACTACACTTTTTATACTACGGTACTCTTCTACCGATGGAACCACGTCCTCGAAAGCTGCTTGACCAAGTGCGCGATGCTCTGCGAGTTAAACATTATTCCTACAGTACTGAGAAGACTTACGTTCACTGGATTCGCCGCTTCATCCTGTTTCACAACAAACGGCATCCCAGTGAGATGGGTACGCCAGAAGTAACCCAATTCCTAACCTACTTGGCAGTGAACGAACACGTCGCGGCATCCACGCAGAATCAAGCCCTCAGCGCAATCATCTTCCTTTACCGAGTTGTGTTGCAGCAGGAGCTAGCTGGGATTAATGCGGTGCGGGCAAAGCCATCGCGCTACTTGCCCACAGTGTTAACGCCGGAGGAAGTTCATCAAGTCATCTCCCATCTCTATGGGGTGTATAAGCTGTTGATACAACTGCTCTATGGCAGTGGTTTGCGTCTCAGCGAGGGATTGCAACTCCGAGTGAAGGATGTTGATTTTGCCCAGCGTCAATTGTTGATTCGCGATACCAAAGGCAGGGAGAGTCGGGTGACAATGCTGCCAAGTCGCGTGATAGAACCGCTGCAGGTGCATTTGCAGGGAGTGCGGCAGCTGCACAATCAAGACTTGGAAAGAGGGTATGGCTCGGTGTACTTGCCCTTTGCTCTGGAGCGAAAGTATCCCAATGCCGATCGTCAATGGATTTGGCAGTACATATTTCCTGCTGATCGCTTATCCCATGATCCGCGAAGTGGGGTAACAAGACGGTATCACCTACATGAAACCGGCATACAACGAGCTGTGCGAAGTGCTGTGAGGCAAGCCAAGATCCAGAAACGAGTGACGTGCCACACCTTTCGTCACAGTTTTGCGACGCATTTGTTAGAAGACGGCTACGACATCCGCACCGTGCAGGAATTGCTGGGGCACAAGGACGTGAAAACGACCATGATTTACACTCATGTCCTCAACCGAGGGGGGCGCGGTGTCAGAAGCCCGTTGGATGGGTAGGAGAGTTTTGAGTTTTGAGTTTTGAGTTTTGAGTTTTGAGTTTTGAGTTGGTAGATGGCAGCGGTGCAGCAGTGGGTTGAGCTGAGCGAGTGTTTTACTGCAAGCAACGTTCACGCATTGTGAACAATTACAATCTCACGCTTGTATTTCTCACTGCTTTGGTTTATGCTTTGCGATACTAGTTTTTCTCGGACCCGAAGAGGGCTAGTGGGCCGCTCAAGGCAGGCGATTCGGGCGCTGATCCAAAAGTGCTCGCAACACTTAAGGACCAGCTCACCTGACTCTCTGATCGGAGCAGAGAGCAAGGCTGTGTTGATTGTACTGTGCAGCGGTACCGTCTAGGCAGCCTCGTTTGATGCGTCCTGTAGTCAGGCATGGTGCCTTGAGCGATTTCTTGAGCGAAATCAAACAAACGAGGCTACACTACTATGACCACTGAATTTAACGAACTGCTAGACGCAGGCGACCATGCTGGCGTGCAAATCTGGATTATCGGCACGAGAGACCAGCTCATCCACCAGATCAACGAGTTCTATGTCAGGCGGATTGCCACCGACCGCAGCCGCTTCACGCCGCTGATTCCCGCTCCCTTTGGGCGAGATAAGTACATGACGATGCTAATTCGCTAAAGCAACAAGCACCAGCAAACCTAGTTCTAGATGCGTAGGCGATAGCCTGCCAATAGGCATAGCGGTTCCTGTTTGAGTAACTGCTGCGCTACGAACCAAAGCTAGCCCGATCGGCTGTTTAGCTGAGCTATACCGTCGCCACGACAATGTCCTATCTGTCGTGGCAAAGCCTATAACTACCGAGGCAGGTTTGATTTGCGTAGGCGGCCTTTGCCGAGAAACTACTATCCCTAACGGCAAACTATCGCCCACACATCTATGAACGGCGATTTTGGCGTGAAGATGCAGCCTACTGCATTCGCAGGTTAAGCTGATCTAATCTGGATCATAGAGCTGGTGTAAAGCATGGCCTATTTCGTTTTGGCTGGCTCGACGGCTGGCTGTGATACGAAAACAAAACGCTTGCTCCCTTTTGTTTGGAGGTTGATCTGCGTGAAAACTTTTCGTTTAGCCTCCGGTCATTCAATTCCAGCTCTTGGCCTTGGCACTTGGCGAATGGGCGAAACGGCTCAACAGCGCCAAGCAGAGATAGCAGCCTTGCGGCATGGCTTAGATCTGGGTCTCACCCTAATCGATACGGCAGAAATGTACGGGGAGGGCGGTGCAGAGGAAGTGATTGCCGAAGTGATTGCCAACCGACGGCACGAGGTGTTTCTGGTCAGCAAGGTGTATCCCCACAATGCCAGCCGCCAGGGAACGATTGCCGCCTGCGAGCGTAGCCTGCATCGGCTCAAAACCGATTACCTCGATCTCTACTTGCTGCATTGGCGCGGTTCGGTGCCGCTAGCCGAAACACTGGCCGCCTTCCAGCAACTCCAGCAGACTGGCAAAATTCGCGATTATGGCGTCAGCAACTTCGATGTAGCCGATATGCAAGAAGCCGTGCAGCTTGCAGGAGGATCAGCCATTGCCACCAATCAGGTCCTGTATAACCTGAGGCGACGCGGCATCGAGTGGGATCTCCTGCCCTGGTGCCGGCAGCAGGGAATCCCAATCATGGCCTATTCGCCAGTCGAGCAAGGTCGGCTGCTCAACCATCCTCAATTGCGCTCAATTGCCCAACAGCGAAATGTCACACCAGCCCAGATTGCGATTGCTTGGCTGTTGCAGCAAGACAACGTAATTGTGATTCCCAAATCCAGCCGAATTGAGCATGTAAACCAGAATTACGCGGCCCTGGATCTGCATCTAACTGCGGCCGAACTGAAGTCCCTCGATGCCGCTTTTCCACCGCCTTCTCGTCCCACAGCCCTTGAGATGCTGTAAGTGCTCTAAATATCCCAATATTCACAGATATTCACAGATATTCACAGATATTCACATTAATATTCAGAGCAATACTCAGATTATGATACCAGCCGAAGACGCCTCAGCCCCCTTGCCCCCAGTGAACGACGATGCCGTTGGTCAAGGTTCGATTGGCCAGAATTCGCTCAGGCAGAATTCGCTCAGGCAGAAGTCAATTGGCCAGAAGTCAATTATTCAAGATTCTATTCAAGATTCAATTGACCAAAATGCCACAACATCCGAATCCAGCGCTCTAACCGAGCCAATTGCCCCTGCTCCGCCACCCCAAAATCCTACAGCCAACCAGCGCAGCGCTGCTTCCCCCACCGCAACACCACCTCCAGCCAACCAGGGCACCTATGCCGAGAAAACCGAACGGATTCGGGCAGTTAGTCAATTGATCGATGCCCTCAAACCCATAATTTGGACCGTGGTGATCATTGTGGTGGTCATTCCGCTGATTGGTAAGTTTGTCCTAGGTCAGGCCATTGCCCCCCGGATCGCTGCGGGTCCAGCTCAAGGTGATAGACCTGCGGTGGTCAGGGTGGAACCTGCACCCGATCTGAGTCAGTTGGACCAAGCTGTAGCTGCCGCCGTTCGAGCGGCCCATGATACCGCCAGAGCCTATGCCGCCGCCGAACTTGATCGCTGGCAAGCTGAACTAGAACCGCGAGTTGAAAACTTTCTTGACTGGTATTTTGATTTTTTCAATCAAAAAAGACTGGAGTTCACGGCTCCCTTCACCTTGGCCAAATCTGCCATCTACCATGCCCTGCAACCCAATAGCCTCGGCCCGCAAGCAGCAGTGGCCGAGAGCTTTACAGCCGAATTTCAGCGAGAATTTGCCAAACGGGTATTGGTACCCCGCAATGCCCAACTGCGGCTAGAGCTGCTAACCAACGAAACGGTCAATCTCTACTTGACCGAATTGGGGAAAAACATCGAGGGGGTGCGCAACGCATATCGAGTACCGCAGGGACAATGGGACCGTTACCTTAGCGATATTTCCACCACGATCAACGACACTGAAGGCAATATTTCTAATTTATCGTTGAAGCTGCTCGTGGGCGGAGGCGGCTATCTGTTGGCCAAACCGCTGGTGGCCGTGTCGGTCGGCAAAATTGGCAGCAAGATCACATCCACATTAGCAAGTAAGGCAGCAGCCAAAATGGCGGCCAAAACCGGAGCTACCGTCGCGGCTGAGTTTGGCACCTCGCTGATTGATCCACTAGTTGGGGTGGGGATTTTGCTCTGGGATTTGTGGGACTACAACCACACGGTTGCTACCGATCGCCCGGTCCTGCAAACCAACCTGTTGGATTACCTGCAAGATATGAAACGATCGCTATTGACCGATTCGGAAACAGGCGTAATGGCAGCAGTTAACCAGATCGAAGCCAATCTGTTGCAGTCCCTCCACACTGCTGCGGCCAATCCTTAATCGCGTTTAATCCCGCCCTACTCCCGCATTTTTGCCAAACACTTTGCCAGACACTTCGCCAAACAATCTTGCCAAAACTACGACCTTAGTAGGATACAGGCTCATGCTCTAGAAGGGTGCTTCTGAACAGGATGATCGATACTCTAGAATCATCAACGATATACGGAGAATCGTCATGAACATCTTAGCTTGGATTGTTTTGGGACTTATTGCCGGTGCTATTGCCAAAGCCATCTATCCTGGCCATCAGGGCGGTGGCATTCTCGGCACTCTAATTTTGGGCGTGATCGGTGCGTTTGTGGGCGGTAGCCTTTACAACCTGTTGACTACTGGGACCCTTGCTCTAACGGCAACAGGTCTGAGTATTGGTGGTATTGTGGTTGCTGTCATCGGTGCAATTATTGCCCTGTTCATCTACTATGCGTTGGCACGTCGTAGTGCTATCTAATGGAGCTGACGGCTGTTTGTTGCCTTCTTTGCTGCCATTGATGCCATAGCCACTTATCAGATAAGAAGTTAAACGCGACCGTCAATTACCTGCTGATTTTGTGAAGGAGCCTCTGTTATAGAGGCTCTTTTGAATTGAATGGGTTTTGAAATACGGCCATTGAAAAGCACCCCCTACCGTTAAAAAAGTAGTAGGGGGCAACGGAGTCATGATCATGAACATCATGGCAGAACCGATAGAGTTCTGCTCTTTGAGTATAGAAATGAAACCGGGGAGCACGACTCTGTCGCAGGGTTAAGTTATTTCATGCATTGTTCTAAGTAGAACAACATAATTAAATATGAAACCCAAAGGAGGTGTTGTTGTCGCTCTTCGGGCGGCGATAACGCCCTGATCTTAGTTTTAATTCAATTGAATGACTTAATCATTGTTTAAGTTTAATCATCTGCATTAATCAGAAGCTGAACTCAGCGACTTTCTCCCAGGGGCCATTCCTGTAGTACCACAGCAATAACCCTTCCCCCTGTCCATTCAGGGGTTGCCACGTTTGGTTAAGCTGAGCATAAAGCTGGCGTGCAGCATCTGGAGTGACTTTATTTTGAATCGTAATATGGGGCCGGTACGGTTGCCGATCCTGAGGTGTTAACCAGATAGACCATGCCTGAGCCAACCGATTGCGTAACTGCACCAGCTCAGGGCAGTCAATTTCTACTGCAACCCCCCTACCCAAGAAGCGCAATCTCTGTAACCTCAAGGACAAAGTTGCTGTCTGTGAGCAGAGGGTTTGCAGATCTTGTTGGATAATAACTTCTTGCTCACCTGGTAAGTGGTGGAATAGCGTCACATGAGCCGGCAAAAAATTCCGCTCTGGCGGAAAATGCTGCTGCCGCAGTTGGTTCAAACCGCTAAAGAGAATTGCATCTAGCTTTAGTGTTAGAACCAGCGGGGGAGCAGACGACATGGACGCTTTTAATGATTTGACTAAATTCTAAGTAATTCAACCAAATTAAACAGTATGTAGAGTGCGAGCGTCCCGCTCGCGGTGGGTGAGATGCCCACACTGTAAGTAGGTGGGGGCAATTTTTGAGAAGACGCATTTCGACTCCGCTCAATGCGCAACGTTTCGGGGAGCAGAGGGTTGAGCGGAGTCGAGACCCGGCATTGTGAAGCGAAGATTAATTTAGCTTACCTACTTAGGATCTAAAAATAATTCGGTTGACCGACTTAATTAAACTAATTTAATAAAGCCAAAACCGATTGAACCAGAGAGTTTGTGACCTGATGGTGCTCCAACTCGTCGAGCTGCCCTGCCTCAAACCACTCATCCACCAGCTTCATCAAGCTACTGGCAGCCACATCGCGATCAATCAGCTCCATCAGTAAGACTAAGGCCGCCTGGGCATTCGGGAAAAACTGAATCTCAATTCGACCCACGAGCTGGTGATGCCAGATCCCAACCCAGCCTTGCTCTGTCTCCACCGCTTCAATGACGTACCCCAGGTAGTAGTTCATAGGGCTTCCACCTCACTCGGTTGTGCTATAAGCTTAGCTGGCCGGCTATGCGTGTCGCCTCTACCGGAAGAGCAACTGTAGGGAAATCCGATCTCGCGTGGGACTCAGCCTTTCTGCTTAAAATGGATAGCAATCTGGTACTTGTGGCGCGAATCAACGCTGGTGGAGCATAGGCCAACCCATACTTTCCAACCCAGAAGTTTGGGTGAGCGATGCTTGAGTGATGAGCATTGACTGCAAACTGTCCTTCTATCTTGAAACAGACGTATGACAACGATTCTGGAACAGGGCAATATTTCTATCCATACTGAAAATATCTTCCCGATTATCAAAAAATGGCTCTATTCCGATCACGAAATCTTTCTGCGAGAGCTGATTTCTAACGCCGTAGACGCGATTCAAAAACTGCGAATGGTGTCTCGGTCGGGTGAGTACAATGGCGAGATCGGCGAACCGGAAATTGTGATTACGATCGACAAGGAGAACAAGAAGCTGTCGGTCTCGGATACGGGCATTGGCATGACTGCCGATGAAGTGAAGAAGTATATCAACCAAGTTGCCTTTTCCAGCGCTGAGGAATTTGTCGAAAAGTATAAGAACAGCAGCGACCAGCAAATTATCGGTCACTTTGGTCTGGGCTTCTACTCGTCGTTCATGGTGGCATCGCGGGTTGAAATTGACACCTTGTCCTATAAAGAAGGTGCTCAAGCAGTGCACTGGTCCTGTGACGGTTCAACCCAATTTGAACTAAGCGACTCGGAACGCTCCAGCGTGGGCACCACCGTCACCCTTACCTTGATGGAAGAAGAGCAGGAGTATCTGGAATCTTACCGGATCAACCAGTTGGTGAAGAAATACTGCGACTTCATGCCCTTCCCGATCAAGCTAGATGGAGAGCAAATCAACCGCCAGAAAGCACCCTGGAAGGAGTCGCCCAGCAGCCTCAGCCAGGATGACTATCTTGAGTTCTATCGCTACCTCTACCCATTCCAGGAAGACCCGCTGCTGTGGGTGCATTTGAACACCGACTATCCCTTCGTGGTCAACGGCATTCTCTACTTCCCCAAGCTGAAGCCAGACGTAGATGTCACTAAGGGCCAAATCAAGCTGTTCTGCAATCAGGTGTTCGTCAGCGACAACTGCGAAGAGGTGATCCCCCGCTTTTTGCTGCCTCTACGGGGGGTAATCGATAGTACTGACATCCCGCTCAACGTTTCCCGCAGCTTTTTACAAAACGACCGCACGGTTCGCAAGATCGCTGATTACATCGCTAAAAAGGTCGGCGACCGGCTAAAGGAACTCTACCGCGACGACCGGGCGCAGTATATCCGCTGCTGGCAAGACCTCGGCACCTTTGTTAAGTTCGGCTCAATGAACGACGACAAATTTAAGAAACAGGTCGAGGATATTCTAATTTTCCGCACCACGGCCGACTTGAGCGCACCCACCGCTTCAGACGCGCCAGCGGTAGAAGTCCAGTCTGGGGAAGGCGATGTCTGGCAAGAGGTGTCTGCTCCTAGCGAGCAGCCGGAACAAAGCAACGTCCTGGATGGCAAGTCCTACACAACGCTGAAGGAATATTTAGAGCGCAACAAAGCCAGCCACGAAAACCGGGTCTACTACTGCACCGATGAGGCTTCCCAGGCGACCTACATCGAGTTGCACAAGAGCCGCGGCTTAGAAGTGTTATTCATGGATTCCTTTATCGACTCCCATTTCATCAGTTTCCTGGAGCGGGAGTATCCGGATGTGAAATTCTCGCGCGTCGATGCCGATCTGGATGAGGCCCTGATCGACAAGGACAAGCCCAGCGAGATTGTGGACCCTAACACCAACAAGACCCGCAGCGAACTGATCAAGGAGCTGTTTGAGCGAGCGCTGAACAAGCCGAAGCTGACCATCCGCACCGAAGCGCTCAAGGCCGATAATGCCGAAGCTACCCCACCCGCAATGGTGCTGCTACCCGAAGTTTTGCGCCGGATGCGCGAGATGAATGCCCTGCTGACTCAGCAAGCGGTCGAGTTCCCAGAAGAGCACACGCTGCTGGTGAACACCTCCCATCCCCTGATTCAAAACCTGGTCAGCATCAGTCAGGGCAGCATTATTCAAGCAGACGGCCAGTCACCTTCGGCAGAGCTAGCCAACCTGATCTGTCAGCATGTTTACGATTTGGCGCTGATGGCGCAGAAGGGCTTTGATGCAGACGGCATGAAGGCGTTTGTAGAACGCTCGAATCAGGTGTTGACTCGCCTGACGGCGAAGTAAGTTATCAAAGCAACACCAAAAATCTCACAGACTGTCCCCTGCCGCTGCGGTCAGGGGGCTTATTTTTGCTGAAATTGGTCCGCTCGGAGCCTATGAGCCTAGCAATAATGCGACAAGCTTCATGAAAAAATTAACTGATCCTGCCGTAATTTTCCCTACTTAGTGCTAACTTGCACTCAGGGATGTATCAATCTGCCTCAGTGCGTAATCGTTGCGGCTAGAGCGGTTTTACCACTGGACAGGGGAGTTATTGGTTTAGAGCCATTGGTTCAGAGTTATTGGTTCAGCAAATAAACAAAATTCAACGCACACCATAGGGCAGGCATCCTACCTGCTAACGGACAAGCGGTCCGCATCATGGGTTTGCCAAATTACCCGATTGACCTACTGAATCAAGGACCAATAACCAATTTCAATCAATTTGACTGCAATTCTTAACTCTCTTTTCTCAGGAGAGGATCTATTATGAATTCGCTGTTGATGCTGCTGCTAGATACAGCTTCGTTGATTCAATTTGCCGGAAACGATACTATCAGTGGCACTGATGGCAATGATACGCTGAATGGCGGTTTAGGAAATGATACAGTCTACGGTGGCAACGGAAATGACAAGCTGGGCGACGTATTCCTGGATATTAGTAATGATGTCTATTTGGATAGTGATGGTAATGTCATTATTCTGGGTGGTTCAGGACTTGATGTCCTCGATGGCGATACAGGTAACGATATTTTAGTTAGACAAGGATGCGGTGAATGGCGATTTTGTCTATGTGTGATTAAAGTGTTGCTTCAGTCTTCTCTCACCGTCAACATTCGTGCCACAGGCTTATAATTTCCATTTGAACTGGCTGTTGCAATTTCTGCCCATTGCAGCAAAGGTCGCAGTTTTGGTTCTGCCACTGGCGAATCTAGCAGAGTGCGGGTCTGGTCTTCCATCAGCAACAGCAGATAATCTGAGCCTTTCCGTCCTGACCCCAAGCCTGCCACCAGCAAAAACACTTCCTGCCAGCGCTCATCAGTAAGATGATTCGTCACCAACCACTCAAGCTGCTGGTTATCAACAATATACTGCGCCGTTAAATATTCCTGAAACGTCAGGTGGGAAAACGAATAGGCATCTCTGGCCCGCTCCACCAAAATGCCCTGTTGCTTTTCAATCTCTTCCAGCACCTTTTCGCTGTCCAGATGTTGGGGTGCATTCAAATTGCTAACCAAAAATTTCCTAATCCGTTCAATCACATCCGATTTACTGAAAAATAGCTGATCTGCTGAGAAACTGTCGAAGGCAATATCGGCTAACAGTTCCCGCTCCAGTTCGATGCTGAGTTCCTGATAAATCGGGTTGTGCTGAACTCGCTTTTCAGAGGCCCATTTTCGCAGCAACACATCCAACGCCTCGCCGTAGAGGGCTGCCCGATTTTTGGGAAAATTCATCGCCTCATCATAGACTGCACAGAGGAGCGTCAGCAGTAACGGCGTTTGGGCTACTCTTTGGCCGCCGCATATTCAGACCGCTTTAGCAACTCCCAGCACTGCTCGGCGGTGTTAGCTTCTTGATCTTTGGCCGAACGAAACCAGTTGCGAATAAACTGCTCAATTTGAGTATCCTTAAACGCCGCCATTGCTACATCTTTGAAGCGGGGAAATCCACCTTTGTAGGCCGCTACTCGACAAGAGGCAATAAAGCGATTTTGACTGTAGCGATCGACCAGATCTTGAATTTGCGTAATCGCTCGATCGAGATGGTCCAGCGGCACTTCATCTAACCCATCTAGTAAAACCAGCAGTTTACCTTTCTCCAAGGCCGCTTGCACAAACTCGGCGGCTTCTGGAAATCCACACACCTCAAACTCTCTGGCAATTAACTGCTCAATGCTAATCTCGTTTGACTTAAACCGCTGCAACGCCGAAAATACCGGAATACAGTGATGCTGAAATTCGCCCTGTTTCCCTCTCAGCGCCTCTAGCCCCATCTTTCGCAAAAACGTCGATTTGCCCACACCCGGACCGCCCAACACCATCAGGTACTGTTCCTGATTTGCCACCTCCAGACCCGATTTTCTATTTTCTTTGCCAAACCCAAAGCTGCGCTTGCCGCTCTGACGAAACCAATCTTGCAGCGGATCGGTGGACTTAAAATAGTGCAGTTCCGATCGATCCAAAAGCTGAACGGCAGTGTACAGCTCCTCTAGCCTGATCGGAGCATCCATCCGAACGCAAGCAACCTTTAACGTACCGTGCCGTTGTTCGTACTGTTGGACATACTGCTGGATCGCTTGTTGCAGCTTAGGCTTAAGAATATCGCGATCAAGTTGGTCAAGAAGCTTACCACCTCTGGTTTTGACAATTTCAGTCACAAGCGCCGCCAGCGCCGATGTACCTATGCCAATTAGCGGTTCAAATCCAGTCATGACTAGGAGGCAAACAGCAGAACATTCCTACGATAGACGATTATGCTTAATGTCCACTCACTGTCCATTACAACCTCGTCTACTGCAAGATTTGCACAATATCTACACTTGAGAGCACCTGAAACGGTAAATTTGCTACCTCCTTCAAAAAGTGGCGATTCTCGGAAACCAGATACTTAATACTGGCTGCTTCCAAATGAGCGACGATAACTGCATCTCCTTTCTTGGCACCTTGACTTCTCCAGCGAGCAATTGCTTCCAACGAAGCAGGTACATAGTCCCATCGAATTGCTTTTGCCCGATTCAAAGCCAAAAAAATGCCCCGCATTTCATCGGAAGTGAGGTTGCGTTGCAGCTCAATCAGAACTTGCAGAGGCATATAAATATTTAATTTGTGAAGCTGATCAAATAAAAGCACTTCACAAGCTGGATATGCTGGATCTTGACACAATGCAAAAATAAATTGATTTGTATCCAGAGCTACCCATTCAGTCAGGATAGAGTTCATCTGCAATTTGCTCTCGAAGATCTTGCAAGTGCTGCAACACTTCATTAGGTGGCTGACCCAAGTGACCGGTTAGCTTTAAGCGATCACGATACTGCGCAGAAACTGTCTCCATAATTTGTCGAACTGTCACATGAGAAGCGAGTCCTTCAGCGATCAATATCCCCAGGAAATCCTCAATTTGTCGTTGTTCACCGGCTGCGGTTTCGGTGACTTGACGGTAAACATCTTTTGGGATTAGTACGGTGACTTGTACTGATTGGTCAGTATCGCTCATAGGAGTTTTTTGCTGTTTCTCTTTAGCCCAGTGTATCGTTCAATCAAAACGAAGGTTGAATCGATTTTTGTGTCTGAATCTGTTTCTCCTCAGCTTCTGATTCCTGCACTTCAACATCAAATACAAGCTCGAACACTCCATCTGCTATCAGTTTTTGCATGGCCTTCAAGTGCTCCTCGGCATCACTGCGTTTGCGGAACCGAGCAATAATCAAGGTTTGAGATTCGGGTAAACAGCGAATGACGCACCAAGGATGTAGGCGACTGTAGTAGCTCATCGGACAAGGCGCTTGATCACAACAAAAACAGCATAACCCTGTTTTTGCAATTTTGCAATCTGCAAAAGCAATTTTGCAAATAATTTTCGACGGTGATGGGGAATTACTAAGATCAAAGCCAGCAGTAAGGCTGGAGCTATGGGTCGAAACTTTACCCGTTTAGGTGTAATTAACTTAGGCAATGTCACCAGAAAAGCGCTAGAGGAGCAGGGCTGGGATCAGAAAACCTTTATGCAAAAGCTGGCTGAGCAAGGACATATTAGCAATGAATGGAGTATTTCTCGCTTCTTGAACGGTAAGACCGATAAGCCCGATGGCACAATGATCATGACACTAGCCGACTTAGAAATCTGCCGCAATCCTGCCACAGGTCAACCCTACTCGTTTCGAGAGCTGATGTTGATCGCCTGCGAAGAATTAGATCCCCAAACCGGCCAACCCTTCTCAAGCTGATGGGAGAGAATATTCAAAGCTTCCTTAGCAATGCTTATTGTTCATCGGGTAATAAAGGTAACAAGGATTCCAATTGGGTAAGTAACGGTTCTAGCTCTGAGATGATTACTTCCCAAATCGTTTGTTGACGGATTTCATCGTAACGATGAATCAAGATGTTTCGTAACCCAATGATTCTTGCCAATCAATTTCTGGATGGGCCTGTCGAAATTCGTCTGATAGTCTGCGAGCAGCTTCACCTAAAATTTATAGCTGTCTTTCTACTGCACTTTGGATAAGTACGCTGTTTAAATAAGCGTTTAAATAAGCGTCATAGGTCAGGTTTGCTGTAAATTCTTGAATTCGACGAATGGCATTTGCCATATCCCAAAGCGATCCTGCATCACGGTTGTTTGTTTGCATAGATCACCTGTTGAGTCCGTAAAATTTCCTGTCGCCGATAGGGATTTTTAAGCCCTTCTTTATCGGCAATATCCACCTTGCGTCCAAATAAAGCTTCAAGTTCGTCTTTCATATCTACCCAGTCAAACAAGCTCCAGCTAGAGTCAGGTGAAAAGGTAACGAGAACATCAATATCGCTATCGGGGCGAAAGTCATCCCGTAGAACAGAACCGAAGAAAGCAAATTCAATGATTTTCCAACGTTGACAAAATTCTGCAATCTGACCAGCAGAGGCTGTGATTCTATCCCCTATAGGATTTGTCAACTCAACCATCATCAATCTCCCCACCTAATATCAGCAGCACGTTCAATCCAGCTAACTCTCCTCAATTCCCAACGCTCGGAGTTGTTCTTTTAAGCGCTGCACTTCTGCCTCTGCCCGTTCAGCCCGCTGGCGTTCTTGTTCAGCCCGCTGGCGCTCCTGTTCAGCTCGTTGGCGTTCTTGTTCTAGCTGAACTTCGGCAGACTGGCGGGCCAGCGTTTCTTGGCGGAGGGCTTCGATTAGGTCATTGGGAGCCAGCAGCTTTTCACCCGACTCTCGAAAGAAGCCGATCAGTTGCCCGTCTACTTCGAGCCGCAGCCGCAGGGGTTCGCTCCAACTGTTGGTAATGGGTAGATAAGCTTCTCTCTGCAACCGATAGCCGCGCAACTGTTCTGGAATCCATTCGCCTTTGGGGTCAAATTGCCAGTATTCCTGCACCTCCATTTGTTCGTAGAGGGTTTTCTTAAACGTCTCGTCCTGGTCGCGGGTGCTGGCGGAGGTGATCTCAAAAATCACCGAGGGGATTTGGTGTTCTTCCCAGGTTTTGTAGCTGTCTCTAGGACCGGGAGCGACGTTGAAGATGACCATAATGTCGGGAGCGACCCGCAATTTTGGAAAGCCCTCGGCATAGTAGAGAAACTGATTCGTCAGGACAATCGCCTGCTGTCCAGCGAGGTACTGCCGCAGGGCCACAACTGCATTAATGATGGCATCGATATGAACAGAGGTTTCTGCCAAGGGTTCGCCGTCGGAACTGGGATAGACAATTTCAGCTTTGCGATTGGGAAGGGTGGAAGTCATGGCTGCTCCACAACGCGATTGCTCTGATTTTAGCGAGATTAATGTTTGGAGGCGGCTTGGTTTCGCTCAAACTCGATGCGCCGCAGCCGCAGCCGATTTTCTTCTAGCAAACGACGGTTGGCAGCCATCAGATCAGCAATCAGGCCAAACATCCAGAGCTGGAAGCCAATTAAAATCAAAATCGCCGCCAAAATCAAGCTAGGCGCACGGGAGCGGGTCGGGTCAACCAGGAAAAACAGCAGCAACCAGCGGATACCCAGCAGCGTACCAAGACCGAAGGGAACGGCTCCCAACCAGGTAAAAAACCTCAGCGGCTTGTAGAGCATGAAAATCCGCAAAATCGTCATCGCAGACCGAAACACATAGGAGGGAATGCTTCTAACCAAGCGGGAACGGCGCAAGTTTGGATTGGTGCGGATTGGCACCGAGGCAATTGCCATACCTTTTTGTCCGGCCTGAATGATGGTTTCTAGTGTGTAGGTGTAGCTGTTGAACACGTTAAGCTGCATCGCGGCCTGACGGCTAAAGGCCCGAAATCCGCTGGGGGCATCGGGGACGTTGGTGTTACTAGCGAGGCGGACCATCCAACTGCCAAAGTTTTGCAGCAGCTTTTTGGTCAGCGAAAAATGGCGCGTGTCCCAAATCGGGCGTGCCCCGATCACCATATCGGCTTGGCCGTGCAGAATCGGCTGAATCAGTTTGGGAATGTCGTCGGCACAGTATTGGTTGTCGGCATCGGTATTGACAATAATGTCGGCTCCGGCTCGCAAACAGGCTTCCAGTCCGGCCATGAAGCCCTTGGCTAAGCCTTGATTGGTCGGAAAGTGAACGATGTGATCCACCCCAAACTCTTTGGCGACTTCCACGGTGCGGTCGCGGCTGCCGTCGTTGATAATCAGCCACTCGACCGTGTCGATGCCCGGAATTTGACGCGGTAGGGCCGAGAGCGTGATTCCCAGCGTGCGCTCTTCGTTGTAGCAGGGGATTTGAATGATCAGTTTGGTCATTGGGTCGTGGCTTCCATGCACACCGCATCAGCCAGATATGTATCACAAAGCGGCAGACAATACCAGAAGTTAGCCAGTTTTGGTGGCGGGGTTCTCTTCCAACGCTGGCTCGATTGCCTCAAACTGAACTTTGCGGTAGAGGTCCGTCAGCTTGATTTGAAATGGAACGGTTTCGAGGCTAATCTGCTCGTCGGTTTCGTCGTACTCCTGCATGATCCACCGCTTCTCGCCTGCTTTGGTAAACTGCTCAACAAGGATACTCGTTTGGTCAACCAGCAGGTATTCTCGAAACGTGGGAATGGTCCGATACGCGGCAAATTTCCGTTCGCGGTCATAGGTTTCAGTGGACTGCGACAGTACTTCCACAATCACCTGGGGATTCAGAATTGTATCGGTACGGTTCTCAAAATAGGCCGGTTCGCCCGCAACAATCATTACATCTGGGTAAGTGTAGATGCGTTTCTCAGGAATCCACAGCCGCACATCGCTGATAAAGACTTCATAATTGATGTCCCTAAATGCAAAATTTAGAGCTGAACTCAGGTTCAAAGCAATTCGATTGTGGTTCGTGGTTCCGCCTGCCATTGGAATGATTAAGCCGTCGATATATTCACTTTTGTAGTCAGCCGTCGTTTCTAGAGCCAAATACTCGGCTGGAGTGTAGAAAGACTTTTCCGTGGCTTGCATCGGTTACTCCTATTCAGGTTACATCGCAGGTGGAGCTATGGCGCTGGCTTGCGTTTATTTTATCGAGTTGTTCAGGCTCAGTTTCATTCAACTGCTCTGCCCGAACCAGCACACCGATCCACCCTACTCATTTCCTGTCCACAAACTCAAATCCAGCGAAGCCTCCAGACCAGGTGCGGTTGCGATAATCCCATATTGTGCCATTAGATCCGTAGTTTGCTGCCATTGCTCCGGCACAATCAGGCCAATTTGGCTGGGTTGAATGCCGCGCATCACATATTCGCCAACTAATTCCAAAGATTTCTGCTGATAATCTACGTCAGTATACTTGCTACCCTTCTCCGCATAGGTTTCGGCTACTAGTTTGGCGGTGCCCGGAATGTCGGCTAGGGCGCGTTGCCACCCCTCGAAGCTGGCTGCTAAAAAGGCTTGGATCAGTTCGGGGTGCTGTTGCAGCAGAGCATCGGTGGTGAAGAACACCTGAGCATAGGCTTTGTAGCCATACTGGTCCATTGGCAGCAAAATTGGCGCTTCTCCGACTCGTTGGGCGAAACCAATCGGCTCATCTACGGCATAGCATTGCAGCGCGTCGAGTTCACCGTTGATCAGCCGATCCAGCTTGTTTTCGTAGGGAATTTCGATGATTTCGATCGCTTCGGAGTTGAGGCCGTTCACGCCTTTGACCAGTTCCATCACCTTGACGCCATCGGCATGGACGCCCACTTTCTTACCGACTAGATCGGTGAGGGTGGTCAGGTTGCTGTTGGGCAGGGTCATCAGCGCATAGGGCGAGGCTTGGAACATAGTGGCAATCGCTTTCAGGGGTGCGCCTTTGGCCTGCGCGTCCAGGATCAGGTTTTGCTCCGAGCAGCCGATCATCATCGGGTTGGCTGCCACCACGTCTGGCACAATCATGTCTGATTCCCAAGGTTTAAGGCTGACAGTAACACCTTTTTGTCGGTAGAGTCCCAAATAATCGGCCAGCAGCAAGCCAGCAAACTGAACATTAAACTTCCAGTCGAGCTGCATGATGATTGGCGGCATTTCTGGCGGCAGTTCGGCAGCCTCTAGCTTTTTCAACTGCGGCCAACTCAAACTGGCTGCGGTAGCGGCACCGAAGTAGCCAGTGAGCTTTAATAGAGATCGACGGTTGATTGCCATAGGTTTAAGCCAAAATTCCTGCAAAATGCACCAAAAACCAAAAAATGAGTCGAGAAGCTTCATTATCAGCAGCTCAGGTGCTGTTGAGGGTAGCAGATGTAACAGAATAGAGATACATAGTTAGAAAACAAAAACTTTTGTAAACAATAGTTGCCGTTTGGTGGCTGTCGTTCGCCGGTTGTCTGAAATTTTGTAACAGTTTGCTGAGTCGATGCTGAGGGTGGGGGATCGCTGGGTGGTAAGCTAGCAAATGCGCTTAAGAATTCGTTTATTTGGTAACGGGGTTGAAATGATCGGATCAAATCAAGTTCCTTATTTACTAAGAGCTGCGCGGGGTGAAAAGTTGGACCGCCCGCCGGTGTGGATGATGCGGCAGGCCGGTCGCTACATGCAGGTTTACCGAGATTTGCGCGATAAGTATCCGTCATTTCGAGAACGGTCAGAAAATGTCGAGCTAGCTGTCGAGATTTCGCTGCAACCCTGGCGCGCCTTTCGTCCCGATGGTGTGATCATGTTTTCCGACATTTTGACGCCGCTGCCGGGAATGGGCATTCCGTTTGAAATTATCGAAAGCAAGGGGCCGATTATCGAACCGGCGATTCGCACCCAGGAGCAGGTGGATAATCTGCGTCCGCTCGATCCGGAGGAGTCGCTGCCCTTTATTCGCCAAATTCTGCAAACCCTGCGGCATGAAGTCGGCAACGAAGCGGCGGTATTGGGCTTTGTTGGCGCACCCTGGACGCTGGCTGCCTACGCCATCGAGGGCAAAGGCTCGAAAGACTATGCCACGATCAAGAGCATGGCCTTCTCCGAACCCTCGATGCTGCATCAGTTCTTGGGCCACATTGCTGACTCGATTGCCACCTACGTCCGGTATCAGATTGATTCGGGCGCTCAGGTGGTGCAGATGTTTGACTCTTGGGCCGGTCAGCTCAGCCCACAAGACTATCGCACGTTTGCTTTGCCTTATCAGCAGCGGGTGGTGCAGCAGGTGAAGGCAACCCATCCCGATACTCCCTTGATCCTCTACATCAGCGGCAGTGCGGGCGTGCTGGAGCTAATGGGCGAGTCGGGTGTAGATATCGTCAGCGTTGATTGGACCGTGGATATGGCGGACGCGCGGCGGCGGTTGGGCTATGACATTGGCGTTCAGGGCAATATTGACCCCTGCGTTCTATTTGGCTCTAAACCGTTTATTCGGGAGCGCATTCTCGATACAATTCGCAAAGCGGGTGATCGGGGCCATATTTTGAATCTGGGCCACGGTATCCTGCCCAAAACACCCGAAGAAAATGCCGCCTATTTCTTTGAAACCGCTAAGCAAGTGGATCACCTGCTGGCAACGGTTTAGTAAAGTTTTGAGTTTTGAGTTTTGAGTTTTGAATTTTGGTTTGCCTGCGGTGTTGTAAAAGCAAGAAGGACAGGTGAAACAATTCAAAACTGAGAACTGAGAACTCAAAGCTTCTTTAAGAACGGATTTTTAAGTAGAGTTTTGAATTTTAAGTTTTGTTGGCGAGGCTGGCGCAGAAGGCATAGTTTTGGGTAAGCAGATTAAACTCAAAACTTAGAACTTAAAACTCAAAACTTTATTCTATGAAGCGGATCTTTATGACTGGTGCGAGTGGCTGTATTGGCCACTACATCGCGGATTTGTTGATTCAGCAAACGCCGCATGACCTGTTTTTTTTCGTGAGAGATCCGCAAAAGCTGAAGTTTGACTACAATGCTCGCCCTGGTATCACCCTGATCCAAGGCGATATGCAGGACATTGAACGGGTAGAGCGGCTGTTGAAAACAATTGACTGCGCGATTCTGACCGCCACGGCCTGGGGTGGAGCTGAAGAAACCTACGATACCAATGTCACCAAAACGATTCGCTTGATGAACCTGCTCGATCCGCTGGTCTGTGAACAGGTATTGTATTTTTCGACGGCAAGTATTCTCGACCGCCAGAATCAGCCCTTGCCAGAGGCCGGAACGCTCGGCACCGACTACATCAAGTCCAAGTATATTTGCCATCAGCAGCTTGCTAAACTGGCGATTTCGCCGCAGATCACCACCTTGTTTCCAACGCTGGTATTTGGGGGCGATGCCCAAAAGCCCTACTCGGCTGTGTCGGCCGGGATCAAGGATGTCACCCGCTGGATCGATTTGATTCGCTTTCTCAAAGCCGATGCTAGCTTTCACTTTCTGCATGCCCAGGACATTGCGCAGGTGGTGCTGCGCTTGGTGGAAGAGCCGCCGGAACCCGGCCCTGACCATGAAGTGGTATTGGGCAATCCGGCGATTACGGTGGATCGGGCTGTGGAAGAGGTGTGTGCTTACTTGCACAAACGCATCTATTTTCGCATTCCGCTGTCGATTCAGTTGGCGAATTTGATCATCAAAGTCTTTCGGATTCAAATGGCGGAGTGGGATCGGTTTTGCCTCAACTACCGCCACTTCACCTATCAAAATCCGGTCAGTCCGGCTAGCTTTGGCTTACCCACCTACTGTCCCACTGTGGTGGACCTGCTGAAGGCCAGTGGCATCGCCACCCGTCGGTCAATAGCCTCGAAACGTTAACGGAAACATTAAAAGATCGGGGATTTTGTTGACACCAGACGGTCTCTGCTCTTTACTATGGTTGAAAACTTTTTTGCATTAAGGAAAGTTAAACATGGGTGGCATATTGAGTTTTGTGATTTTCGCTGTTGTGACGGCTATTAGTTTGTTGATTATTTCCTACATTCCCTTCCTAGGCGTAGAGGTTGACAGCCCCGGTAAAGCTCTGCTTTCAGGCGTTGTGTTTGGTTTATTAAACGCCTTTCTTGGCCCAATTCTCCGGTTTCTAGGAGCACCCATTACCTTCATCACCTTTGGTTTATTTGCGATTATCATCAATGCAATTATCTTTGGCCTCACTGCTAAGTTAGTCGAAGGATTTCGGCTGCGGAATGGTCTGGTTAGCGCTATTTTAGGTGCAATTGTTCTGTCCATCGTCAATAGTCTAATTTTCCAATTGCTGGGTAGCCTAGGACTGGTTACTGCTCCTGTCTAAGCTCTAGAGCTGGTTCTTAGGCTGGGCTAATTGAAATCCAGGTTCAACCGCTAGGACGATTGTTCTAGCGCTTTTCTATTTTTAAAATAGAATCAAAACTCTCTTCACGCTGATTAGGCGCATTTCACATCATGAGTGCCTCTCCTTTCCTCACAAATTCCTTCTTCTACGATGATTTTTTTGGGTTTTTCTTTTTTGATGACTTCTTTAGCGATGATTTCTCTAGCGGCAGAACCCGCATTGGCACCTTTGACGACGATCTGCTGATTGGCACCAACGGTCGCGATTTGCTCGACGGACGCGGCGGCGACGATGAAATTGAAGGACGCGGGGCGCGAGACCGGCTGATTGGCGGCAGTGGGGATGATGAGATCGAAGGCGATGGCGGCGATGATGACATTCGTGGCGATAGCGGTCGGGATGAGATCGAGGGTGGTAGTGGGGATGATGACATTCGCGGCGGCAGCGGCTCGGATGATATTCGTGGTGGTAGTGGGGATGATGACATTGAGGGCGATAGCGGCAATGACCGGATTCGCGGCGACAGCGGTAATGACAATATAGATGGCAGCAGTGGCTCAGATACCGTCAGCGGTGATTCGGGTGACGACCGGATTGATGGCGACGACGATAACGACACGCTCAGGGGCGATGATGGTAGCGACGAGCTGCGGGGTGGTGACGGCAGAGATACGCTCAGAGGCGGTAGAAACGATGACGAGTTGCAGGGCGAAGCCGATCGCGATTCCCTGTTTGGCGACGAAGGCAGGGATCGGCTCTCTGGCGGTGACGGTGATGACAGTCTGGTGGGTGGTACTGGTGACGATGAGTTAAACGGCGATAGCGGCAACGATCAGCTCAACGGACAAGAGGGCCGCGATTTGCTGCGCGGGGGCGATGGCCGCGATCGGCTGATTGGAGCAGCAGGCGATGATACGCTGGAAGGCGGCACTGGAGCCGATGAATTGCTGGGCCAAAACGGTCGGGATACCTTAGTCGGCGGCGATGGTTCCGATCAGCTCGTAGGCGGCAATGGCAATGATACGCTACGCGGTGAGCAGGGGCGGGACCGGCTCCAGGGCGATCAGGGCCGCGATATTTTTGTGCTGCAACGAGGCGACGGCTTCGCCAGTGTTCTCGATTTTCAGGACGGCATCGATCGTTTGGGTTTGGCCGGTGCAATTAACATAGAGAACTTGACCATCGTTACCCAAGGCACGGCAACAACCGTCATTAAAATTCAGGACGATACGCTGGCTCGCCTCGAAGGTATTCCCGCTAGCTTCATCACCGCCGATGATTTTACGTTTGTCTGAACGATGATTCACACAACGCTGCAATATTGAGCCAAACTAAACCAAAAAACTTCGTGATTGTTTAGAAATAAGTTCTTGGAATCCCTAGAATAAGATAAACCGTCCTATTTAACTAGGTGTGTCTTAACTATGAGTTCCCCTCTCTTCTCTGCTATCTCCGACTTCGATGATGATTCCGTCGAAGTTTCCCTTGCTGCTAGTTTCTTGAACGATAATTTGTTAGGCAGCAGAACCCGCTCTAGCAGTTCCAACAATATTTTTGGTGGTAAAAACATCATCGGCACCTCTAGAAATGAACGGCTGACTGGCACCAATAATCGGGATTTCATCGATGGGCGCGGAGGTGATGATGAAATCAAAGGCCGCGGGGCGCGAGACCGGCTGATTGGTGGCAGCGGCAATGATAACATTCGCGGCGAGGGCGGTGATGATGACATTAGTGGTGGTAGCGATCGGGACACTCTCAGAGGCGATAGTGGCGATGATGAGATCCGCGGTGGTAGCGATCGGGATAACATCAGAGGCGATAGTGGTGACGATGAGATCCGTGGCGATAATGGTGCGGATGATATACGAGGCGGTAATGGCAATGATAGCGTTAAAGGGGATAGCGGCAATGATCGAATTCGGGGTGATAGCGGTAATGACAAGCTCGATGGCGGCAGTGGTTCAGACACCATCAACGGTGATTCGGGTGACGACCGCATAAACGGCAATAACGATAACGACACGCTCAGGGGCGATGATGGTAGCGACGAGCTGCGGGGTGGTGACGGTAGAGATACGTTGCGCGGCGGCAGAAACGATGATGAGTTGCGGGGCGAAGCCGATCGCGATTCCCTGTTTGGCGACGAAGGCAGGGATCGGCTCTCTGGCGGTGACGGTGATGACAGTCTGGTGGGTGGTACTGGTGACGATGAGTTAAATGGCGATAGCGGCAACGATCAGCTCAATGGACAAGAGGGCCGTGATTTGCTGCGCGGGGGTGATGGCCGCGATCGGCTGATTGGAGCAGCAGGCGATGATACGCTGGAAGGCGGCACTGGAGCCGATGAATTGCTGGGTCAAGCCGGTCGGGATTCTTTAGTCGGCGGCGATGGCTCTGACCAATTGGTCGGTGGTGATGGCAATGATACGCTGCGCGGCGGGACAGGCCGAGACCGGCTGCGCGGCGATCAGGGCCGCGATGTTTTTGTGCTTCAGCGAGGTAGCGGCTTTGCTACGATTCTCGATTTTCAGGACGGCATCGATCGCTTGGGCTTGGCCGGTGCCATTGCCATCGAAAATCTCATCATTAATGCCCAAGGACCGTCAACCACGGTGATTAAGATTCAGGGCGAGACGTTGGCTCGCCTCGAAGGGGTTCCCGCTAGCCTGATTACTGCCGAGGATTTTACGTTTGTCTAAGTTCAATTGCTTTTGCAACTGTGCTACGGTTAAGAGCAAGATCAAATGTTCTTGAGGTTGAGCGATGGTTTCTCAACTGCAATCCTCTTCAAAGCTAATCTATCCCGAAAGCGACGGTAAGCCAATGGCCGATAATACCGAACAATTTCGTTGGATTGTGATCATCCAGCAAAACCTAGACTGGCTGTTTGCAAATGACCCGAATGTATTTGTAGCCGGAGATTTGCTGTGGTATCCGGTTGAAGGCAACAACGCCCTCTGCACCGCTCCCGATGTCTTGGTGGTATTTGGCAGACCCAAAGGCAAGCGCGGCTCCTATCAACAGTGGCAGGAAGGCAACATTCCGCCCCAGGTAGTTTTCGAGATTTTGTCTCCCAGCAACAAGCTAACGGAGATGAACAAAAAGCAGGTCTTCTACAACCGTTACGGCGTCGAGGAATACTACCTGTACGATCCTGAACATAGCGATTTGAGCGGCTGGTTGAGAGTAGATGGTGCGCTAGATGTGATTGATCCGATCGAGAACTGGGTCAGTCCGCGGCTCGGCATTCGGTTTGATTTGTCTGGCCCAGAACTGCAAATCTACCGGCCCGATGGTCAGCGCTTCTTGAGCTATGTGGAAATTGCTCAACAGGCCGAACAGGAACGGCAACGGGCTGAGCAGGAGCGGCAACGGGCTGAGCAGGAGCGGCAACGGGCTGAACGACTTGCAGAACGATTGCGGGAATTGGGTGTCGATCCAGATCAAATTACGGGTTGACCACAGCTAGTTCGCCTTCCTCTGCGAATCAAAAACAGGGCGATGATTCCGATTTGTTGCCAAATCAGGAGTACAATCGCCCTTTAATCTGCATCAGGAACTCGCTCAGCCACGCCACATCAGCATGGCTCAATCAGGTTGCGATCAAGCGACCACAACAAAATCTTTCACGCCCAGGTTCAGGCCATTGGTGAGATCGGCAAACTTACCACCTCGGCCAAATCCAGTATTGTCACGATTTTCGTTGTAGAACAGTGCGCCGGTTTTACGGATGTAGGTAAACAGCGCATCGCTAGTTTGGGCTTCGCGGCGATTCTTCACTGTTTCAAAATCGGCACTAGTCAATCGATTGCGTTCGAGCTGAGTGAAGGTGGTGCGGTCGAGCACAATCTTATCCTCACCGCGCGTGAAATCGGTGATCACATCCACGCCCATTGCTTTCTGGTTAAACCGTCGGCCAATATCAAACACGAATCGATCGCGGCCCGGTCCGCCAGTGAGACGATCATTGCCGCCTCTGCCGTTCAGAATGTCATTACCCTCATTACCTACGATAATGTTTCTCTGATTGTTGCCGATCAGAGTGTCATTGCCAGGACCACCAATAAACGGATTGGTTGGGGCTGGGGTTGGGATTGGACTAGGGCCGGGAGTTGGGGCTGGGGCTGGGGTCGGAGCTGGGGCTGGGCTGGGGCCGGGAATCGGGCTAGTCTCGTCATCGAGAATGTTTAGCGTGGCGGTGCCAGTTGTGCCAACCGCTGCATTCGTGACGCCAGTGATCGAGAAGGTGACAGTTTCTGTGCCTTCTACTAGCGTATCTTGCAGGATGGGTAACGAAACAGTTTTGCTCGTTTCACCGGCTGCAAACGATACCGTCAGCGGAAATCCAGTGTTGGTATAATCAGCTCCTGCGGTCGCGGTACCACCTGTGATGGTAACTGTTACCTGGGAACCGGCGAAAGTATCCCCTGTGCGCGTCAAGATCAGGGTCGAGGCTGGCCCCGCTTCGCCAATTTCATAGATCGCCTTGTCGAATTGAATCGTAGGAGTCGCCACGCTAAACACGCGAGCATCGGGGAATTCAGCGCCTTCTTCAACCGTTTGGGCTGTAATCACGAACCGATCGCCGTTTGGATTGATTGCAACTGCTGGATCATCCCCGCTTAGACCCACAACTGGCTGTGTTGAGCCAACTTTAGTTCCAGTGGCTGAATAGACTTGATAAAATGCTTGGGGACCTTCATCAGTAAACTTTTCATAGGCAATTACAAACCGCCCATCCCCTGTCATTGAAACTTGCGGATCTCCTTCAAAATCGGCTGTAGTAGCAACGGCTTGACTAGTGCCTTGGGGTGCTCCTGTGGCATTAAATTGACGAAAATAGACGTCCGAGTTGGAATCGCTGATCTCGTCTTGCCAAGCAATCACAAATTTACCGCTGGCGTCACCAGCCACTGCCGGAGCAAACTGGTTTTTGAGTGGATCGGCAACGACTACAGTTTCATCTCCGATCTTTGTCAGGTTGGCGTCAAATCGGGCATAGAAGACTTCATTATCTACTCCACCTTCGGTGATCACTCCACCTTCCCAACTGACGATGATCGTGTTGCCAGCTACAGCAACCGCAGGATTAAATTGATAAACAACATCGGGTCCAGCATCTGCTTCGGTAATAGTGGCGGTGTTTTGCAGCACACCCGCACTATTGTAGGAAAATAGCACAATCGATTCTACGCCAAACTCATCGATCGTTTGACCCGCAATTACAAAACCACCATTGCCCAAGGTGGCAATAGTAGGCGTCAGGAGCGGAGCATCGCTCGAACCAACTTTTACGGCAGTGCCAACCGCCGTGCCGGCGGCGCTATAGCGTTGGAAGAACACTTGCTCCGACTCAACATACGCTACGACATAGCTACCGTCAGCAGCAATCGCGATCGTCGGCTTTTCAGCTCCTTGTTTGACCAGAATATCGCCTGTGTCTTTTGGGGTCCCATCGGCTCTGAAGCGACGCGCATAGACGGTTTTTTGTGAATCTAACTCTCCTTCCCAAACCACAACAAAATCACCATTTGCTGCGATTGCCACATTAGAAGGGGTGTTAGAAGATGTGCCAGCACTAGCCGCATCGACGGGAAAGGCAGGTCCAATCGGTTGAAATGCCATAATCTAAAGTTCCTAGGAAAGTACAACAGAGAATTCGGCAGGCTACACCCTGACCGCAATAATGCGATCACGCTTTTTCACCGCAAAAACTTGTTTCTGCTTGGATTCTTTCTGCTTCCAGGCTGAGGGGCTTTGGCTCCACCTGCACCCAGCCATTGAGTTGTATAAGCCTTTAAATGAACGCAGCACTGCTTGTTGTTCAGTTGAACAAACCACACCCTGAACGCTGCTACAAGTTCATTTAGCTTCTACCCCATCTTTACTAGGCGTTAGGTGCTTCGCCCGCATGGTCACGATAGATTTAGCTAAATCTTCTATGAAGAAAAAGCATAGTTTTAATCAAGAGGAAAAAATCAGTATTATAGAATACATTTTCCCTTCTCTTTTTGTTAAGTAGGGAACGTTTTGCTGCGATTGGTGCAAGCTGGTTGGATGCTGGCTCAGACCCAGTTGCGGTAAGCGAAAAACACATAATCAGGACTGAAACGAGAGATCAACTAGCCAACGCACCGTTTGTGGGAAGGAAATCACAATAATCAAGACAATTACCTGCAAAATCATAAAGGGAATTGCGCTTTTATGGATTTCAATAGTTTTAATTTCTTTAGGGGCAACGCTTTGTAGATAGAAAAGAGAAAACCCAACGGGTGGTGAAATGAACGCAGTTTGCAAATTAATTGCCATGATTACGCCAAACCATACCATATCAATCCCTAATTGCTGAGCCGCAGGCACAAACAGCGGCATGGCAATAAAGCAAATCTCGACGAATTCTAGAAATACACCCAGCAAAAAAATAGCGATGTTGCTGACGATCATAAAGGTGATGTAGCCACCTGGTAGACTCAGCAGCAGGTTAGTAATCAGCGTCTTACCGCCCAGTCCATCAAATACAACACTAAAGAAAGCAGAACAAAATAGAATTATCACAACTAGAGACGTAACCGTAGCCGTCGCATGCGCCGAATCGCGGAGCAAATTCCAGTTCAACCGTCGATTCAAAGCCGCCAACACACAGGCTCCCACAGCTCCCACAGCTCCAGCCTCGGTTGGTGTGGCAATGCCAAAGAAAATGCTGCCCAGCACTGCAAAAATCAACAGCAAGGGTGGCAAAACCGCCTTTACAACCTTAGCGGCCAACACTTTGCCGTCCATTCGCCGTACTTCTAGGGGCAATGCTGGAGCTGTCTCAGGTTTAAGTAAAGCCACCACTAACACATACAGCGCATAAGACCCTGCCAGCATCAGACCAGGAATCAGCGCTCCCAAAAACAGATCGCCAACCGATACACCAATTTGATCGCTCAAGACAACCAGGACTAAGCTAGGCGGAATCAATTGGGCCAGGGTGCCTGCCGCGACAATAATTCCCGTCGCCAGCCGTTTGTCATAGCCATAGCGCAACATCACCGGCAGAGACAGCATACCCATCATGATCACCGTTGCCGCCACGACGCCTGTAGTTGCTGCTAACAGCGTCCCGACCACCACCACCGCCAGGGCCATGCCGCCCCGCAGCGGTCCCATTAGGATGCCAATAGTCTCCAGCAGTTCTTCGGCCAGCCCCGATTTCTCAAATACGGCTCCTAAAAACACGAAAAACGGAATCGCTAGCAGCGTAAAGTTGGACATGGTGCCAAACCACACGTTGGGCAGTAGCAGCAATCGATTCAGATCAAACGCCCCAACTGCTAACCCAATTCCGCCAAACACAATCGCCGTTCCAGCAAAGGAAAATGCTACCGGATAGCCACTCATCAAAATGAGGAAGAAGCCGACAAACATTGCAATCGCTAGCCACTCGTATCCCATAGCTTTAATTAATAAATTCGTTTCTATATCAACTAACGTGTTTTACTGTAACCCATCTATCCATTTACTCAAACGGAATTTGTTCAGTCTCCGACGCCAACGATCGCGCCACATCCCTATACCCCAGCACAACGGCCAGATATTTGATAGTTTGGGAAATCGCTTGCAGCAGTAGCAGCACAAACGCCACGATAATCATGGTTTTAATCGGCGCACGCGGTAAACCATCGGCATCGGATGACATTTCCCACTGCCCCCAAGAGCCATCAGGCAGCCGGCCCCAAGATTGCATCACCGGATTGAGGGTGACCCAAATACCGATGATGCAAAAGGGAATTAAAAATAACACCGTGCCAATTAAATCGATTAGCGCTCGTCGCCGTTCACTCCAGTTAGCGTAAAGAAAATCAACTCGGACATTGGCTCCATGTTTGAGAATGTAGGCAAACCCCAGAAAAAATAGTAAGGAAAATAGATACCATTGCAGCTCGATCAGGGCATTAGAGGATAATTTCATGCCGATAAAGCGCCCAATATAGCGTGCGGCCACATTATAGAAACCCACCGCAACCAGCAAAATCACAATCCAATCACAGAGCCGACCCAGTTTTTCTGTCACCGAATCAATCGCCTGAGATATCTTAAACAAGGCACGAATCTGAGAGGGTTTAAGCATTGGCGGCAAGAATAGCGTCCCAAGCAACAGCGGACTTGATGATACCAAATTCCATTCTGCTTGAAAGCAAGCTGGCCTTGAAACTTATCCTGAAATTTCTAGCGGCACGCCAATGAAATTTAACGCTTGGAACTAGCTGCTTACTGCTTGATCTCCTCTGCTCTATGCTGCTCCCCCTTCGTGCGAAGATAGCTGAATCCTGGAATGAAGCAACTCTATGCAATGGATTGACTGGCTGATTGTGCTGCTGTATCTGGTGTTGAGCATGGCGCTGGGGTTGTATCTGACCCGCAAAGCCTCTGGCAGCATGGTGGATTTTTTTGTCTCAGGTCGGGCGCTACCCTGGTGGCTGGCGGGAACCAGTATGGCTGCCACCACATTTTCGATCGATACACCGCTCTATGTGGCTGGAATCGTCGGCAATCGCGGGATCGCGGGCAACTGGGAGTGGTGGAGCTTTGGCGTAGCCCATATCGTCATGATCTATGTATTCGCGCGGCTATGGCGACGCTCAGAAATTGTCACCGATGCAGAATTAATCGAACTGCGCTACGGCGGACGCATGGCGGCAATTTTGCGGGCGACCAAAGCGTTTTTGTTTGCTGTCCCGATCAACTGCATTGGCATCGGCTACGCCATGCTGGCGATGGTAAAAGTGATTGACGCGCTGCAAATCTGGCAAAGTTGGGGAATTCCGGCCAGCGACAGCTTGAAGCTGTGGAGCGTGATTGGGGTGAGTGTATTTGTGCTGATCTATGCTGGCTTTTCTGGCTTGTGGGGTGTGGTCATCACTGACTTTTTTCAATTCTTTTTAGCGCTGATTGGTGCAGTGATTGTGGCGGTTGCGGCGATCAACGAAATGGGCGGCATGGCAAATTTACTGCAACAGGCTCAGCAGGCGACTTCTACCGATCTACTCGCGTTTGTGCCGCTGACGTTGTCCGGATTCAGCTTCAAATGGAGCGATGCCGCTGGAATTACCGCCAGCACCTTTGCGGCCTATATGCTCGTCCAGTGGTGGTCGTTTCGGCGCAGCGATGGCGGAGGTGAATTTATTCAGCGACTGGCCGCGGCCAAAGATGAACGGGAAGCCGAACGTGCGGCCTGGTTTTTCAATATTCTGAACTATGTGATTCGGACTTGGCCCTGGGTAGTGGTGGCCCTCGCAGCCGTGGCGCTCTACCCAAATTTAGAGGACCGGGAGCTAGGCTATCCACGTCTGATGCTCGACTTTCTGCCGCCGGTGTTGCTCGGCTTGGTGGTGGCGTCGCTGCTGGCTGCTTTTATGAGTACGGTATCGACGCTGATCAACTGGGGTGCGTCCTATCTCACTAATGATCTGTATGGACGTTTCATCAATCCCAGTGCCAGCCAAACCCAGCTAGTCAACGCTGGACGCATCGCCTCGGTGCTGGTGACGGCCTTGGGAGCAGTGGCGGCTTTTTATTCGCAAGACATTACCACTGTGTTTCGTCTCGTGATTGCGATTGGCACTGGTCCCGGATTGGTGCTAATTTTGCGCTGGTTTTGGTGGCGAGTGAATGCAGCAGCGGAACTGGCGGCGATGCTGGCGGGATTTTTGATTGGCCTGTTTACTAGCGTAGTGCCGCTGCTGCGAATCGAAGATTTTGGCTGGCGGTTAATCGTGACTTCTTTATTGACGGCAGCGATCTGGCTCACCGTAATGTTTGCGACGCCGCCCGAATCAGATGTGACCCTCGATGCCTTCTACAGCAAAATTCGTCCGGGTGGACCGGGCTGGCAGCGGCAGCAATTGCGCACAGGACTGCCTCCGGCTCAAAATTTGGGGCTAGAGCTACTGAAGGTGGTGGCGGCCTGTTTGCTGCTGTTTGGTGTCATGTTTGCCACAGGTGGCTTTCTTTTGCTGCAGCCCACGTTGGGTTGGATCGCTTTGATTATTGCAGTGTTGGCTGGTTTATGGTTGCGTCGGCTCAGCCGCTTCCAAGTTCCGCCAATGGCTCGCCTGGGACTGGGGAACAACGACGACCCTCCCTATTGAAAACCCTATTGAATCACCCCTATGCCGATGCTCTGAGGCAGTGTAGGATAGAAAACAGAGCTTTACATATCTTGAATTCAATCAAATCCTAACGGGATATAAGTAAGGGCTAGCGAGTGTGGATCGGCTTACCTTCAAGTCGAGGAACCCGCTCTCTGGAAGGATGGTTCCAGCCCTTCTGGGTTGCTATATCTAAATCAGCTCCTTTGAAAATTTAATCAATTCCTGGCTATGGCATTTTTTCGTCAATATATTGCGCCTCTCCTGATTGTGCTGGTGTTTCTGGTAGCTTTGGTGGCTGTTGGAGCCAGAATTTTCCTACCCAGCGACATGGCTGCCCCCGCCCCCATCTCCGAGCTAGAGCAGCCAGCCGAGCTATCTGAAGCCGCCTCGCTTCCCGTCGCCGAAGTGCCGTCGAGCTTGGAGGTGCTGGTAAAGGGACTGCCACTCGATGTCGAGCTGGATGCGTTTTAGCTAAATTTTGCCGTTTAGCCGAATTTACTAAATGCTTAGCTGAATCAGTCGTATCAGCAGTGGATGCTCAATTAGGCTATATATTGCATCGTGGCACCAGCCTGGATCGAGCCTTACTCGTGAAGTTCATGCAGCGAACCTATGAGGAACTCTATCCGGGTGAAACCTTTGCACACCTGGCCCAAACCGTAGACCAGTATTTTTCCAGTGAAACTCCCCTATGGTGGGCTGAAGTGGCACCAGCAGAATCATCTCCTGCTCCTAGCCACCTGAACCAATTAAGCTCCTCTGAAACCAGACAGCGATCTAATTCTACGGCTCTGATTGGCTGCCTTTGGCTGGGTATTGCGGTTGACCAGGTAACGGGGCATCGCTACTCGCATATTTTTCTACTTTACGTTGCTCCGGCCTATCGCCGTCGGGGCGTTGGTTCCGCCTTGATGCACCATGCCGAAGCTTGGGCCAAAGCCAGAGGCGATCAGCAAATTGGGCTACAGGTGTTTCAGCACAATCAACCGGCTCTACAACTCTACGAAAAACTCGGCTATCGGCCCCAATCAGTCTGGATGGTGAAGCCGATTCTCTAGCTCCTCCAAAATTAACTTCCACAAAACCAAATTCCCGATAGGATGGGATGACGCATTTTTCACCGAAGCATCATTGAACCCTCGCTATGGCTCCTAGTTCAGACTCTCGCAACAAAGACCAACAGCACCCCCAGTGGAGTAACGACCGTCAGATCGTGAATACGCTGCTAGACAGTCAGCCCACAGACTACAACCTAGCGGAATTGGCGCGGCTCCGCATCCGCTACCAAAACTTTCCTGGTGCCCGCGATATTCAGGCCGATCTCGATAAAGTGCTGAACCGGTGGCAGCTCACCGAAGCAACCCTATTCGAGCAGACCCGCCAAATTCACCAAACGGCTCAGGTATATCGCGGGCGTGGTAGTCAACGCGAAGACTGGAGTTAGTTTCTATGTTCAACACTGGCCTTGAGTTGCTTAATCCGACTGATTGGGTAGGGGTGCTGCTGCGGCTGGGGCTGGCTCTCTTAGTCGGTGGCATGATTGGGTTTGAACGGGAGCTGGATCGCAAACCGGCGGGGTTACGCACCCATATGCTGGTTAGTTTGGGAGCTGCTCTATTTATTCTCACTGGTATTCAAACCGGCATTGTGCAGGCTGAACCCAATACCGTTAGCCGCATTATGCAAGGTTTGCTGGCCGGCATCGGCTTTTTAGGAGCTGGCGAGATTTTTGCGGTTTCTCGTGACCGCTCAGAAACGGTACGAATCCAGGGATTAACTTCCGCCTCTGCTATCTGGGTCTCAGCCGCACTAGGTACAGCCGCCGGATGCGGACTTTGGTTCATGAGCTTGGTGGCGGCCACAGTCACGGTTGTAATTTTGTGGGCCGTCAAGAAACTAGAGGCGAATTGGCTAGATAAATAATTCAATTCATCAACCAGTTTATAGACTGCTTCATAACCTGCTAGGTTTGCAGAAATACATCGTAGAAAGAAAGCAGAATTTCCACCACAATCAGAATCACCACATACCACTCGACTCGCAGGCCGGTGTTGTGTTGCAGGAGGTCTAACACGGTTTCCGCCGTCGTTGAAATTAGGCCCAATTTACGCTCCAGGGCTAAATGGCGCTCTCGAATTTCATATTCATTTTCCAGTCGGATATAGATCCGCTCTAAATCGGGCGCGTCCCACAACAAATCAGGTTTGTCGATAATTTCTACCCGGCCCACAATTTTGTGCTGAATCGAGAGGGTGCGACCCAACTGCCGCAGCAGTTCCTTGCCCCAGCGCTCGTCTTTCGTAGTGCGCTGCAAGCTTTCTGCGAATGGTTCAATTTGGTCAAAAATTTTGCCCGTTCCCACTTCATAGTGGGCTAACACTACGCTTTTGGCTAGCACATCGGCCACAATCTGTAAGCATTCAATGCTAAAGCTCTGAAGCCAAATTGTGCCATTTTCCACCCGCCCACCACCGCCGCTATTGTCTAGCTTCAGCACTACTTCTTC
Source organism: Leptolyngbya sp. NK1-12 (assembly GCF_032598965.1). NCBI lineage: Bacteria > Bacillati > Cyanobacteriota > Cyanophyceae > Leptolyngbyales > Leptolyngbyaceae > Leptolyngbya > Leptolyngbya sp. NK1-12. The sequence continues at coordinate 2,309,066 of NZ_CP053586.1, read as the reverse complement.
GGTTTCGGGTGAGGCAAACGGTTCAACAACGAGGGGCTTGAGATAGGTCAAGAACGAGGCTTCTTCCACCGGACTTAAGCCATACAATACTACCGCTCCATAGCGAAACAGCACGACGCATCCTTGTTCGCCCGCCGACACAGCAAGTGGCAATGTCGCCAAATAGTCGGTTTTTTCTAACGCTTTTAGATCTAGGCGTTCCCCCAAAAATATAGCCCGACCTGCAACGGTATCTTTGTGATTGAAAACCAATTTCTGCATGTTTCCATTATGATCTGCTTTTCTCGGTTGGGGAATCAGTTGGGGAAACAGCAGCTTGCTCTCCTAGCTACAAAACTCTGCTGCAAGGGTTGTCAGTATAGCCCAATCTATAGCCCAATCTTTGGATTAGCAGCATGGATTGACAGCTGGAGATTGACAGCTGGAGACTGACAGCTGGAGACTGACAGCTAGGGTGCGATGTTTGTTGCAGTTCGGCACAGCTTCAGGACAAATCAGGGGAGCTATTAAGGGAGACGTTGCCCCGTGCTGCCGCTGCCTCCATCTTGGTTAATGCAGCCGGGTTTTTGCGTGTATTGACAAACTTTTGCCCACAGAAGCGATCGGGTACCCGGCGGCCCAGAGGAAAACAGGACTCGGTCACCGCCAATCAGTTTGAGAATTTTTACACCACAAATGGGACAAACCTGTGCTCCGGCCTCGCTCATGATCCTGGGTCTCCTCCGCCAACACGCTAGTGGCTGATCGGTTGTTCGCTTATCGGTCTATCTTGTGCCATAAGAGGCACTTTGGACAGTCCTCTTGCCGGTAATTTTAAAAGCTGATCAAGGGTCTGAGTCTAAACACAGCGGCAAAACCTGAATGATAGCTCCCAAAACTCCTGCCATCATGATGTAAAGCCAACTCCCCGGCTGCCATCCCCAAGGCAAGTGCAGCACGATGCTGACCCCGACAGTTACAGGAACCAACAATCCCAGATAGCGGCAGAGTTGTTGGGCCGCCATACGACGATCTACAGCTTGGCTCGTAACAGCCCCCCAGTTGGGTGGAGGCAAGGCAACATGAGATAACGGCGTTGCTTCCTGCGGGAATGGCATAAATTCGGCATGCCAACTTTCGATTTGTTGCTTCAGTTGCTGAACGCGATGAGTTAATTGCCGCCTAGAGGACACGTCATAGGGCTGCAATTTCAACTTTCTGCACGGTTGCCCTTGCAGTTGCCAAGTCAACTCCAGCGCCGTAGTCGGCCACCAGCCTAAACTGTTTTTAGCGTAAGAGATCTGCGTAATTTGATTAGCCTGTAGACCGAACTGAGCCTGTTCCCCAACATAGCAGAGGACATCACCACACAATGTCAAAAATCCCATATCCCAGGCCGGAGCCCCTTCATAGAGGCGATTAGAGGCAGCCGGAGCCAATCCGACAAACAGGCCATCGGCTAAAGCGATTCCCGATTGCCGCCAGTTCGGTTGCAATTTCTGCCGCAGATGTTGCTTGAGTTTAGCATAGCCCCAAAAGGGAGCACAATTGAGTCCGATGTACAGAAGGGCAAGCATACCTACCAGGCCAGCTAAATGCAGCAGCCCATGCGCTGTCAGGCTCCAGTGTTGCTGAGCAATCACGGCGGCCAGTGTTGGCGGTAAAACCAGACTGCCCACCACCCAGCTGGTGAACCAGAAAGCAGCTTTTTGCTTAAACGAAGTTGAAAATAGCAGCCCCTTCTGGTCAGGTAGGGCGTAGCAGTTTGTCTGCCAATCCAGGCAGGCTAGGAGTTGCTGGATCTGATTGGGGCTGATGTCGTAGTAGTACCCTAAGTTGGCCAGACGCTGCTGCACCGATGGATGGGTTGTCAGTACTCCCCACTGGGCCGCATCGAGCGGAGTATGACTGAGGTGCGCCAGTTTGACTAATCCAGTGATCAGGGGAGTTGGATCGCAGGTCAACCAAGCAGCCTGACGGTCTGCGGCATACTCAAAGCGGCGAGCGTAAGCGTAATAGAGCCAGAGCAACACAATGCCAGCCACCGGAGTCAGCAGTAGACTGGTCCCCCCAATCGCCGCCACCGAGGTGCTGATCATGATGGCCACCACAACTGCCACCAAAATCGCCTGCAAAATTTGCGGATGGCGGTACTGCAAATGGGCTAACTCATGGGCAACAATGGCATCGATCTCTCGTTTGTTGAGATAGCGCAGCAGGTCGGTAGTCAGCAGCAAACTATTCCCCTGGATGGCAAACGCGTTCGCTCCTTGGGCTTTAGCCGATGGCATCAAATAAATCTGCTTTAGAGGAATGCCAGCTCGCTGGGCTAGGGCAAAGATGCGGTCGCGCAATTCACCGGATGTTAAGGTTTGCAGCGTTGGGCTGCTGGTGCGCTCAGCCCATTCGGTCAAGAGAATGCGACTGAGGCAGGCAGCACCCAACCAGGCTACAGCCAAGCCAAACCGCTGGGTAAATACGAAGCGAGAACCGCCAAAAAACAAAACCAACGGCACAAAGGCTCGAAACTGCTCCCAGACCACCTGCCATACCCATTCACTTTGAGTCCAGACTGGCTGGCCGATACGAACCAACACCGGATAAGACAGACGATAGCAGCTTGCAATCGCTCCGACGGGAGGAACCACCACCAATCCCAGTTCGAAACTGGCTCGCCAGAGATTTTGCTCGCTTCCCAACGCTGAGTTGAGTAAATGTCTGCTTTCTGCCGTCAGCGACAGCCCAATCCAACCCAACCAGATCAGAACGGACAGTCCGTTTAATCCTTGAAGATACCGGCAGCTAACCCCAGCCATCCGCTCGTTATCGGCTCGTAAGATGTGTCGTCGCAGCAGCAAGACAATTGCACCAGGAGCCACAAGCAGCATCACTGACACCAACAGCCAAGGTTGGGCCATTGCCATTCCCCATACCTGAGCAGCTAACTCAAGCAAACCGGCTACCAGACCACTGCTGACCAAATGCCATCCAGCCAGGACCGCTGCCCCAACTCCGTACCATCTCCGCTTGGAACGAAACCGATGTTTGATTTGCATCTTGACCAAACCTGTACAAAGCCGCTTCTCGAACAGTCTTCCCAGCTAAATAGTGGCTTCTATCCTAAACAGGGGTTCATTAGTTTTATCCGTATGACTTGATAAAAAAATCACAATCTCTCACGTTAGCCTTCGTTAGATAAATGGGAATTCTGGGGCAGAGCATCTTCCATCTATCGGGCTGCCCATCATGGTTCTCAGTGCCTCTCCACCCGTTTATTCTTCTGTGAGTTTCCTGCTTGATCAGCTTGCGAATGAACTATCGCAGGATCAAAATTTGATCCGAGTCAAAAAGCTTTTGCTGTATGTCTGCACTGGAACTTGGGAAAGTAACCAGGAGCGGCTAGAGCGTCTTGCCCTGAGAGGGTTAGTGCAGCATCTGTTTGAAGTCGCGCCAACATTTGAACAGTTTCAGCATCAGATCAATCAAGCCGTTGCTACCTTGAACAAAGCGGCTGAATATACCATTTTGGCGAACACAATCATCACCCGGTTTCATGCAGTTTACGCAGCAGTGCCACAGCATCGAACGGTAGTTACCAGCCCGGCGTCTTACCAAGCGGTAGCCCAACAGTTAGCCCAAGAAGCCGAGGCAACCCGGATCAAAAAACTGCTTCTGCTGACGTGCCGCAGCATCTGGGAGAACAACGCCACCAAACTGGCTCAGCTTAACTTGGCAGAACTAGTGCAAGAACTGCATCAAATTGCCCCAACGGCTGAAACATTGCGCACTATCCTGAGCCAAGTGGCAAGCGCCCTGAGTAAGCCAGAAGAATATAGAGCCATTGCTGAGCTGATGAGCGACCGCTTCCAAGTGCTCTATCAAGCGGCTGGCGCTGCGGCTGCCTCTAGTGAGGCTTCTGGTTGGGGACCAAGCACAATCACCGAACTGCGACAGGGCATTGATATTAAGGGCACCGAGGCCAAAGGTACAGCGCACCTTTCCGATTCACCTTTGCCTGCAACAGCCCGGGCAGACCAGCAAACCGCAGAACTGTCGCCTCGAAGTCTGCTGCGGGTTGTGCCAAACAGCTCGGCCGTCGCTAGAACCACGGAACCGCAATCGAGTCAGGTTAGAACAAACCTCCCTGCTAGGCCACCACTGCGGGTTTTATCATTTGCTCAATCTCAAAAAGCGGCCGATCGGTTTAATCTGCGCTTGGAAATCATGCTGGATACTAATCCTTTAAAGGCCAAAATCCTGCTGTTTTCCTTGCTGCATGAAGCGTTTCAGTGGAATGCCGACCACGAAGCCATGCTGAAAGTCCACGAGCTAGATGATCTGCTGCGCATTCTGTTTGTGTCTTATAAGCTGTTTTCGGAAGCGGCTAGCAAACTGAAACAAATTGCCCAACACTTAGGTGCAGAAGACTATTTCCAGGTAGCAGAAGCCATCATCCGAGCGATTGAGCCGTTCTATATAGAAGTTTTACCAGCTGCTGTACCGCTGCCAGCCCACACCTCGGCAGATGTAACTCGCATGAAAACCGATACCAACGAAGTGACTTTACCCGAACGCCACTAAAACCGCCACTAAAATCCTGCTATGCTCCAGGCCAACGAATTGCTGAAACGGTACGCAGCTGGTGAAACAAACTTTCAGGGTGAAAATCTAACGGGCGTTAATTTGACTAAGGCAGATTTGATCGGGGTGAACCTGAACCAAGCCGATTTGCACAGCGCTGTGTTGATTTTGGCCTACCTGAATCGAGCCAAACTTAGTAAAGCCAATTTAGTCGCTACAAAGTTAAGCGGTGCCAATTTGAGTCAAGCCGAGTTGGTTGGTGCCCTGTTGCGAGATGCAGATCTGCATGGTGCAGTTCTGCAAGGGGCAGACCTGCGCAGTGCCGATCTCACCCTAGCGAACCTGCTCGATGCCAATCTAATCGATGCTGACCTGCGTCATGCCGATCTAGGCGGGGCTAACTTGACCGGAGCCTGCTTACGGGGCGCTAATCTACGAGAAGAAAATCGCCGCTACACGGCCAACTTACGAGGAGCAACGCTGCGTAAAGCCGATCTGCGTGGAGCCAACCTGACGGGAGCCGATCTGTCAAAAGTCGATCTACGGGGTGCCAACTTGAGCGAAGTCACGTTGCGGGGAGCCGACTTAAGCGGGGCCGATTTGAGCGAAGCCAACCTCAAAGGGGCGCTATTGACCGAGGCCAACTTAACTCAGGCGATTCTGCGGGGCGCAAACCTATTTAATGCCAAACTGGAACGCGCGGTTCTAGTAGAAACCGACCTCGCCAGTGTGAATCTGCAGGGGGCGCTGCTGGCCGACGCTAAGTTGAGTAAAGCCCATCTAGCTCGCGCCAATTTGGCATTTGCTCGACTGGGGCGGGCAGATTTAAGCCGCGCTAATTTGTGGGAAGCCATTTTGCAGGAAGCAAATCTTACGGATGCCTATCTGGCTAGGGCCAATCTCACGAAAGCCGATTTAACCAACGCCAACCTCACCCGAGCCGAAATGAGCAGCACAAATCTAGCGGGGGCAATTCTACAGGGTGCTACCCTCCCCGATGGGCGGGTCAACCCCTAGGCGGCTCGGCTTAGCACCTGGGCAATTGTTGCCTCTAATTCTGTCTGGCTCAGGCGCGTCAATACAAACACTTCTTGAAAGGTTTTACCCTTGCGGGCAATTAGCTTAAAGCCACCGCGAATGGGAACAGAAACCTTGAGCAGCAATTTGGGCGTATTGGCCTTAGTGCGACCGATTACAGCTGGGGTAATTGTACCAATGCCAGTCTGTTCGGCTAGTCGCTCCAGCACCGGAATCAGCCCCGGTAGATGGGTGGAATGATTCCAAACTACTCGTCCTTTAAGCGATTCTACTCTTATACCTGCTCCCATCTTGCGAACCTCAAGCTTGCTCCAGGGGAGCCATCGTCAGACCAGCCCGGCTGAGCTGTTGATGATAGAGTTCAGCTTGCTCTTGCGGACCGACCCAAACCGTTGCCTGCCCCTCATAGTGAACCTGCTTGGTAAGCTGCTTGGCCCGGTCGATGGTCATGGACGGGATGTACTTCATCAGACATTCTTCTACATGCTGAAATGTGTTGAAGTCATCGTTGAGCACAATCACCTTGTAGTTTGGGTAAGGCTTCTGCGTAACTTGACTGGCTCGGTCAGGAGCTACCGTAGGAGCAGTTGCCATGGCTACAGGCGCGACTGATAGTACGGAAGTCATAGGCGTTACCGAGGGATATCGTTACAAAACTACATTATGCCTACTTTAACTTACCTGCTCCATCCTGACATAGCGGATCCAGCTCTACAGCAAAATGGGTAACACTTGCGTAAAGTAATCTCGATACAGCCTGCAAGTGGGACTAGCTTTGAGATTAGTGAGACGAATCAGCCCTAGGCTCTGCAATGTAAAAGCTTGCAGCGGATGCAGCTCTACAGGGTCGGCAGCCAACATGACCTGCTTTAGGGCATCTAGCAGTTCGGGGTGATGCTGTAAATAGGACAATCTGCGGCGCAGATGGGCGCTAAAAATGCCGTTTACAGCAATTTCAGGTTGGCTCAGTTGCTCTAGGGTAATGTCTCTGCGGTTGAGATGATGCAGAGCGAGATGGGTGAGATGGGGGATACCGTCTAGTAAGTCCATGAGGTTAGGAGTGGCATCTTTGGCTTCAATCCCATAGCGCTGTACCAGATCTTGCACTTGCTCTGAGGTGAAATTGGGTAACTCCAACAGCAAGCCAACGTTAAATGGTGACTGATTCAAGTTGAGCGGCAGGTAAACCTCTGTAGAATGCACCACAATCAGGCGCAGCCGCTGCCAAATCAGGCTGCTGCCATTGCCGTAACGCGATTTTTCGTACCAGGCTCGCAACATGCCAAAAAAATCCGTCGCGATGTTGGGATGATCGAAGATGGTGTCAACCTCATCTAATGCCAGCACCAGCGGTTCGTCTAGCTCCGGGAGCAGATAATTCTCGAAGTAATCGGTGCAGTTGTAGTTGCCGCCGTACACCTCATGCCAGTGGTCATCCACACGATGGGGCAGTTGTAAGCTGCGGGTCACCACTGCACAGAACCAGCGCAGAAACCGATTCAGGTCCTGAAAAACCGTGGCATCGGCCAGTTGCATATTCAGCACAATTCCTTGCAGACCTTTTTCCTGAGCAGCCGCCAAGATTCTCACCATCAGGGAGGTTTTACCAAATTGGCGCGGAGCCTTAACCCGAATTAGCGCACCTGGCTGAAGAATTTCCTCGTAGGCTAGAGGTTCAATCGGAGGCCGCTCCACGTAAATTGGTGAGTCGAGCGGCAGGTGCCCCCGGATCGGTTTCATCTGCAATCCGGTGACTACATCAGTATCCATGCTGATGTAATCGTCCGGGTGCAGCGTCAGCTTGAGAGCATTAAAGTAAAATTCTAGGGTTTGGCGATCAACAGCCAACCGCCGCCGGCGAACTTTGGTGATCGTGTTGGGGCTAAGTCCGGTTTGTTCGCCCAACTGTTCCAATGTGTAAGCTTTACCGGCGTTGTTAAGTTCGGCTGCCTGCTGTTCTGCTAGCTGTAGCCGTTGCCAACCCTGAGGACTCAGGATGACGCCCCTTTTTCGTCTCTGTACGTGAGAATTTTCAGTCATTGAAGCCGAGTTAATCCACTCGAGTAGCCTCTATGTGATCTACCTCACACCTGTCAAATAGGCAACTCATCAGGTGCAATGAAGTGTGAATATTGATTGGGTTAGTATAGAGAATCAACAGGATATTTCAGGCAATTCAAAGCCTGATCCGGGACAATCTATAGTTTAAGCAACTAAAATACCTGAAAACACACAACTTAGTTCAGCCTAAATATAAGATAGCTGAAAAGAAACACTTCTCTTGACCGTCTTATACAATTTTTCAGCACAGTTATCTTACTGAAAAATTGTCGCAGAGCTTTCTTTTTAGGAATTAAAGCACAGAGTCCAACAAATTCAAGAATTAGAGGAGTTCTGAATAGGGGCTGCCCCTCAAGCAAGTTTGCCGTGGGACATTCCACTTGTCAAGGGAGGCAAAACCTATCTGAAAACCCTACTCCTGAGACCGGCTCTTATTTTTTTCTTATATTGTTTTGGTACTTTCTATACTTGGCCACATTTACACTCTATGCCTACGTCATTAACAATTTCTTGGTCAAGGATTAAAGCGGATCGATGAAGCCAATTCAGTGATTCGTTTCAGTGATCCGATTTCAGTGATCCGTTGAAAAGAGGGGCAGGTTTAATGGAAATATAGAGAGTAGTTGATGATTCATTCGGTTTAATCGAAATGGGCGAAATGGCAGGGCAGTTGTGGAACCAACCGGGTTTACAGCCTGGTACGCTGTGGGCCAAAGTTGTAGCTCAAACTCGGCATGCCCTTTCGTGTGGAGCGCTTCAACCGATTCCAACTCGATCTGATTTTATTGATCAAAATAGAATTCGGTTTTTGGTGAGAGTGCTTGACAACTTGGCGCGTAAGGCAGCGGCAGACCGACAGCAAGAGCAACAGGCCAAAGCCGGAAAAGACTTCAACCCATTTCTGCCCTACGATCCAGATTTATTTGTGGCGGATTTGTCTAGCACTCATGTGTGTCTGCTGAATAAGTACAACGTTGTTGATCATCATTTGTTGTTGATCACCCGCGAGTTTGAAGAGCAAGAATCCCTGCTAACTCAGCCCGATTTTGAAGCCCTGTGGCTGGGGTTGGCCGAGATCGATGGCATGGGATTTTACAACTCTGGCAAAACAGCGGGAGCTAGCCAGCGCCATAAGCATTTGCAGCTCGTGCCCTTACCATTAATTCCAGACGGGGACAGAATTCCGATTGAGCCAGCTTTGATGACGGCTACTTGGCCATCCGAGATTGGCAGCAGTACCGATCTTCCCTTTCGCCATGCGGTGATCCGGCTAGATGGTGCAGCTTCATCCCCCCAGCAGGCGGCTCAGGCCACGCTACAGGCTTATTACAAATTGCTCACAGCTCTAAAGTTGTATTCTCCGGTTGACCACAGCCTGCAAGGTGCTTACAATTTGCTAATTACGCGGCAGTGGATGCTGATGGTGCCTCGCAAGCAAGAGCAATTTGCATCGATTCCGGTCAATTCGCTAGGCTTTGCTGGCACTCTGTTTGTCCGCGACCAGGACCAGTTCGAGCGCTTGAAGGCGATTGGTCCGTTACGGCTGCTGCAAGAGGTTGCTGATGGGCATCAACCCTAGAGGATTAACCCTGTAAAATTAACTGATGATGCATTGCAGGCCAGGATGAGCCATTCTTCAGTCATCAGGAAAGTTAGGATAGGGAATGACAAACTACAGCCACTATAAGGACTCCAACTGTGAGTGTTGTTGATCGTGCTTCTAAGCCGCAGACTCATTCCCTAGACAATCGCAGGCGTTTTGCTGCTTCTCGTTGGCTAGCCAGGTTGCTGTCGCCGGATGTGATCGCGCCGCTGCTAGTGGGTAGCTTGGTCTTGATTTTATGGGAAGTAGGAGTCCGGGTTACCAATACCCCTCCCTATTTGCTGCCCGGTCCCCTCTTAGTTGGGCAAACGCTGATTCAAGAATGGAGCGTTTTGTTTCCGTCGTTACTGATTACATTCAAAATTACGTTAGTGGCATTTATTGCGGCAGTCATTTCAGGGTTGCTGATCGCCATCTTGTTCACACAAAGCAAGTGGATTGAGCGCAGTTTCTTTCCCTATGCTGTGATTCTGCAAACAACGCCAATTGTAGCAATCGCACCGCTGATTATTCTCTGGGTGCGGCGCGTGATTCCAGGAGAGAGTTCTACTTTTGTATCCTTGGTAATTTGCGCCTGGATCGTGGCTTTTTTCCCAATCCTTTCCAATACTACGCTGGGATTAAACAGCGCTGATCATAATCTGGTGAATTTATTTCAGCTTTACAAAGCATCGCGATGGCAAACCTTGCGTTACTTGCGCCTACCCAGTGCTCTGCCCTACTTTCTAGGAGGTTTGCGGATTAGTGGAGGGCTGGCTCTGATTGGTGCAGTGGTGGCAGAATTTGTGGCCGGCACGGGCGGAACTCAATCAGGAATTGCCTATCAAATTTTGATGTCTAGTTTCAACTTACAAATTCCTCGAATGTTCGCAGCTCTGTTTATGACTACGGTATTAGGAATATTGATTTTTGCCTGTTTAACCGTGTTATCCGATTTCTTGCTGCGCCATTGGCATGAAAGTGCTGTGAAACGTGAGAACTAAAGGAAAGTACATTTGCTACAGCTTGCTAATCGCTTGTTAATCGATAGATTATTACGGGGCTAATCTTCTATGGTATTGCTGCCAACGTCCGATCACTACTGGTTGCAGAATGCCCATATACCAATGCCGTTATTAGCCGACTGTAATACCACTGACTTTCCAACCGCAAACCAGTCGGTTAATGGATTAGCCGATGGGTTAGCGCGGCTGGATTTGGAAATCAAAAATGGGGTGATCAACCAAATCATTCCCTCTGGGCACCTTCACATAGATGAGGCAGTTCCCGCTGTGGATTTGCAGTTGGGCATGGTGTGGTGCTGTTTTGTAGATATGCACACCCATCTCGACAAAGGCCATATTTGGCCACGCACGGCTAATCTAGACGGTACATTTGCCTCGGCCCTAAATCAAACGGAAACTGACCGTCAACACTGGCAGCACTCGGATGTGTATCGTCGCATGGAGTTTGGGTTGAAATGCAGTTATGCCCACGGCACTAGAGCAATTCGTACCCATATTGATGCTTTTGGCCAACAGGGTAGCATCAGTTTAGAGGCATTCGCAGCCCTACAGCAAGACTGGATCGACCGACTGAGGCTGCAGGCCGTTCCACTCGTTTTTATCGACTACTATCTCACCCCAGATGGGGAAAAACTGGCTGACCAAATCGCCGAGATCGGCGGTGTATTGGGCGGTTTGCCTCCAATGAGTCAGGACTTGGATCAGCAGCTTGACCGCGTGTTTACCTTAGCGAAGGAACGCAACCTGGATCTGGATTTTCATACCGATGAGAGCGGCAATCCAGCCGATATGGCCCTACAGCGAGTAGCATTGGCGGCATTGCGGCATCAATTTGCAGGCCAGATTGTCTGTGGGCATTGCTGTAGTTTGGCTGTGCAATCGCTGGAGCAGGTGTTGCAGACCTTAACCTTAGTGAAACAAGCTGGGATTGGAATTGTCAGTCTGCCGATGTGCAATTTGTATCTGCAAGACCGAAACCAGATGGCCTCGCAGCAGTTTATCCAAGCTTCATCGGGTGAACAGTTGGCACACCTCGTGCAATTCAAAACCCAAACTCCTCGCTGGCGAGGTGTGACGTTGGTTCATGAGCTAAAGCAGTTCGGCATTCCGGTTGCCTTTGCTAGCGATAATTGTCGAGATCCTTTCTATGCCTATGGCGATCACGATGGCTGGGAGGTGTTTACCCAAGCCGTGCGAATCGCCCAACTCGACGCGCCCTACAGCAATTGGTGTCAGAGTGTAACAACAATTCCAGCCGACCTGATGCAGCTCCCGAGCTGTGGACGAATTGGGGTCGGACTACCTGCCGATTTAATTCTGTTCAAGGCCCGCTACTGGAGTGAACTGTTAGCCCGCTCTCAGCATGACCGGATTGTGCTCCGCGACGGCAAACCCATTGCCCCTACCTTACCCGACTATGCCGAGTTGGATGATTTGTGGCATGGCTAAGACGAGTTTCCCGTTTGGTCTTCGCGTAGCTCGAAAGCCGTCTTGAGAATCCCTCTAGTTATATCAAATCCGGTTGATCAGCCAGAGTTCGCGTAGAGGCGTTTCGGCGAAACGCCCGTACAACGCGGCATTTAAATTTAGGGCGTTTAGTCGGATTTGATATTAATCCACATCAATCCACAAAAAAGCGTGGCGGTGTCAGCCAAAACATCTGGCTGCGTCCAATCGGCGAGTCCGCTTCGGGTAAAATCAGACCAATGATGCCAGCTTTTTTCAGAATCAGGTGCTGCTGCGGTTTGCCCCACACGAGAATTTCTGCCCATTCGCCCAGATCGGGTTCATGTCCCACAATCGCTAAACAGTCACCACCCGACTGCCGCCATTGCTGCAGCCAGCTCAACCAAACGCTCAAATCTCCTCCGGGCGCTAAGTGGGGAGACTCTTCTAGTTGGCCTAGTTTGTAGGTTTGCAGAATCTCAGCAGTTTGACGAGCGCGAGCTAAGGGACTAGTCAAGATTCGATCAAAGCGAATATTTAAGGCATGGAGCCGTTTAGCAACTCGCCGAGTGCGCCGAATTCCTTCTTCGGTGAGGGGACGTTCGTCATCGTTGGCGTAGGTACCTCGTTCCCCCGCTAGCCCATGACGAATCATGTAGAGTTCAATTTGTGCCATTGCCTGTCCTCGCGAAGAAATCGGAGCAATCGTTGAGGGACCATCGATTGAAGGATTTAAAGCCCAGGCCCTAGAGTATACCAAGCTCTAGAGTATAGCAGCAGAGCAGCAGATACCAGCAGGAGACCATGTACGGCTTATATATTTACAGCCAGACATAACTCGATTATTGCTCAGTTTGACAAGTTCTGGCTTACAGATTAAGCCAAGAAAGATTTATTGTGTTTTTCATTACAATTTGTTTTTTATATTTTTTATGCTTCTTTCTATCTCATCACGTCATCTCTGGTTCAATCCTATGATGCAGAAACTTCTGAATCTACCAACCTTTTTGCATTAGCAAAGCGAACCATTTGATGTCGTGAGCGTAGTATATAGAGTATGTCTCATGCATGTGTTTTCAATGAATCATCTGTTAGTCAAAATTGGAGTTGTTGGACTGGCGATAATCAGCGTGCTGTTAGCAGGGTGCCATCCAGGACTGGCAAATCGGCTATTGTCATCGGAAACAACACCCTATGAGCAACGATTGGTTCACAATCCGGATGGCATTGGCAAGTTCTATCTAGGTAGAGAAATCGCTCAAGTCATGGGACATCAGGGAGCAGCTTGGTTGGAGCGTCCAAGTCGAAGGGTGGAGGAACAGCCCGATCAAGTGGTCAAAGCCCTCAACCTTCAACCCACCGATGTGGTGGCAGACATTGGTGCGGGCAGCGGCTACTTTAGTTTTCGGCTCATTTCCTATCTGCCGCAGGGCAAGGTGTTTGCAGTTGATGTTCAGCCTGAAATGATCGAAATTCTCAACTTCTTGAAGCAGGAAAACAGAGCTGAGAATGTGGAACCGATTCTGGGCAGTGAAACCGATCCTCACCTGCCAGCAAATAGGGTTGATTTGGCCCTGATGGTGGATGCCTACCACGAATTTGCCTATCCGCAGGAAATGATGCAGCAGATTGTGGCAGCGCTGAGACCAGGTGGACGAGTCGTGTTAGTGGAATATCGTGGCGAAAACCCGTTTGTGCCAATCAAAGCCCTGCACAAGATGACCCAGCGGCAGGTGCGCAAGGAAATGGGGGCGGCAGGACTGATTTGGCAAGAAACTCAGAATTTTTTACCCCAGCAGCACCTGATGATTTTTCAAAAACCGGCTTAGTTTGTCCGTTAACCAGAATGTGAATCAGAATTTAATCAGAATTTAATCAGAATCTAAACCGGCACTTGTTTCATAAAGTTGCTGCATGGCCTGAAAAACCAGCTCCACCTCACTTGGATCTACCGAAATAGCGGTAATGCCCCACTCCAATAGAGCCGAGAGCAGATTGGTGTGCTGAAAGGTTTGGCCGCAGATCGAGCAAGCAATGCCAACTTGACGGGCAGTTTGCACGAGTTGCTGAATTGCCCGCACTACAGCCGGGTGATGGGGGTCAAAGGCCGCTGCCATCTGAGCATGATCCCGATCGACGCCCAGCAGCAGTTGGGTTAAATCATTGGTTCCAATTGCCATACCCTGAACACCAGCAGCCACATAATCGGGCAGCAGAAACAGCACTGAAGGCACTTCAGCCATAATCCAGAGCTGAAACTGTGGTTCTTGGGTTAATCCTACCTGCTCGACTTGCTGCCGACAAAATACAAATTCCTCAACCGTGCGCACAAACGGTAAGAGTAGCGACAGGTTGCGATACCCTTGCTGCTGCACTTGCTTCAGAGCGGCTAGCTGCACCCGAAACAGATCGGGGTTGAACTGATAGCTGAGTGCTCCGCGCATGCCGAGCATGGGATGGGGATGGGCTTCTGAAGCGGTTGCTGAAAACTCATGCGAGCGCAAATCTAGAGAGCGATAAAAGACAGGACGGGGCATAAACGCGGCAGCAAATGGCTGGATCCGTTGGCTGATCTGCTCAATAATTTCGCTGATTGGCTGCTGGCGTAACCAAACTTCTGGATGCCTTTGCTCGAACAGATCGAGCAACATCAGCTCGGAGCGCAACAATCCCACACCGTCAACTGGCAGAGTCGCTACAGTTGCCAGATGCTCTGGCTGGCTGAGGGTGACAAATAGGCGAGTTCGAGGGGTGCGCGGCGCGGCCAGTTTTGTTGCTTGCCCAGTCGTTAAAAGATCGGCATTTGCGCGAGGAGTTGCAAAAACAGCCAGGGGTTCACTATGTGAGGGCTTCTGCCAGTCAGACGGTAAATTGAAGTCACCCCAATAGACCTCGCCCTGATCACCATCGATGGCGACTCGTTCCCCCGAATGGATCAGGTGGGTGACCTGCTCAACCCCAACCACTGCCGGGATGCTCAACTCCCGCGCCAAAATTGCCGCATGGCTGGTCATTCCGCCCTGTTCTGTAACAATGCCTGCCACTTGCTGCAGCCGCCTCACTTGCTCTGGTGTAACCATCGCAGTGATCACAATACTTCCTGCTGATATGGTCTCCAAATCAGTAGGCTGTTCAGTATCTGATTGCATTAACCAGGCCGTTCCAACGGTTTTTCCAGGGGCAGCAGCCAACCCGATCAGGCGATGTTGGGAGGATAAGGCACTACTGGATCGAAACTGGGTCCCTAACCGGCGGAGAGAGCCAAACTGGGGCATCACCTGAACGAGACGAAACGGAGCTGGGGTAGAATCAGCCTCCAGCATCCACTCCAACGCCAAGGGCATGCCCAACTCGGTTTGCACCTGCTGAACCAAGTGAGCGAGCTGTTGGAGCTGGACTGGGGGCAAAACGGGCTGCCTAGCCTGGGAAGACGAAAGCAACTCTAACTGGAGGCAGGTCTGCACATCGGGCAACCAAGCTGAGAGGGCTAGGGGAACAGTTGAATCGGCTGCGGCCACTCGATAGGCATAGGTTTGCTGTCCTGGATGATGGGTTTGCAAGCCGGACTGCAAATCAAACGAGTAGCGATCGGCACTGCCTTGTAGAAGCGCCTGACCCAAACCCCAAACTGCCTGCACCTGCACTTGGCTGCCGATAATTTGCGACTCTCCGGCGGCCAGTACCGACTGCATGGGCTGTACCAGCAAGGCAAGCTGCACATGCTGAATTTGAATGCCCAGCCGCTGCCAGTAAAACAAGCTTCTGGCTCGAAATAACTCTGACCAAGTTTGCTTCAGCGCTTGGGCTAGCGCCTCTCGATTTGGTCTGCAAATATGCGAATTTAATAGCCCAATCGAACGGTAGCTGATGGTTGGATCCAGCCCAGGCTGTAGCGAAAAGGAAGGTCGAACGATCACAGCAGGTGATTGCCAAGACTGCATGCTTGTCTGCAAAGCATCTAGCAAAGTTTCCGGTAAGGGCGCAGCTTGAATTGCGTGCTGAATTTGCTGCGCAATCCTTTGAAGCTGGCGTGGATTATTGGCATCGACATAAAGAAATGAGTTGGGCAGATCGGCAAACATCCGCTCTTGCCAGTCCATGTGAGCTAAAAGCTGCTGCAAGACTGTTGCCGACACCACCAGTCCGGGGACACTCGGATACCCCCGTTGCATCAGCAGTCCTAGATAAAAGGCTTTATCTCCGACCGCACTGCGGCAGGACGGTTGAATTTGATCCAGCCAATAGATATCATCCACAACCATACGGCGAAGCGGGCGAGAGTTCTGCGTAGAAACAGCTTGCTAAACGGTTAATCTAACCAAGAATGATTTCTAGTCCTCTCTGACTCGCAGCAGTTGTGGCGTTTTTCAGTGAAGCATAAACCCAAGGTTGAAAGCATCAATCCAAGCACAGATGCAACGCACGGGTTCTATGGTTCACTCAATGAAAAATGGCTACAAGCTGGATGAAAGCTAACGAAATAAGCCGAACGAAATCAGTAGATTGAAATTAATGACTTGAAACAGAGCTTGAAAGATTGTAAATATGCGGTCTCCTAACCATATCAACTCAAGCTGCCCGATGCAATCGGGTGATGCAATTCCAGTAGCTCAATCCTCGTGGTTGGATAAAGCTGCATCACATCGGCTAGGGACATTCTCGACTGGACTCCCAGCATTAGCGGCGATTGGTGCCCCCGATTCAGGTGATCGGCAGCGGCACAGGCAATCATGGCAGCATTGTCTGTACAGAACTTGAGCGGTGGGAACAAGACGCGCAGTCCCTTCTCGGTGGCCGCCATTTGCAAATGCTGCCGCAGGCCACTGTTTGCCGCTACACCCCCCCCCACCGCAATCGTGGTTAGCCCCAGATCGAGGGCACAAGCAATGGTGCGCTTAGTTAAGGCTTTAGCCACCGCCGCCTGAAAGCTAGCCGCCAGATCCGGCACGGACAAAGAGGCGGGCGGCAGCGATTGAGTCAACCGCAGAACCGCCGTCTTTAAGCCGCTGAAACTGGAATCGTAGGGATGGTAGCCGCCTTGCGGTAAGGAAACTTTACCTTCGGGAAGGGTGTAAGCTCCAGGATTGCCGGTTTGGGCTAGTCGGTCGATCACTGGACCGCCAGGATAGCCGAGATTCAGCAGGCGAGCCACCTTGTCAAACGCTTCTCCGGCGGCATCATCACGGGTTTGGCCCAGGGTTTGGTAGAGGCCGCAGTCTTTGACATGGATCAGGCTAGTGTGGCCACCGGAAACCAGCAGACAGAGGAACGGAGGCTGCAAATCCGGCTCGCTCAGGTACGAGGCATAGATGTGGCCCTCCAGATGATGCACGCCCAAAAACGGTTTTTGATGCAGCAGAGCCAGGGTTTTAGCCGCTGTCACCCCGACTAGCAAGGCTCCAACCAACCCCGGGGCACAGGTGGCCGCAATGCCATCAATGCCAGACCAACCCAAATCGGCTTGCTGTAGAGCCTGCTCAATCGCCCAGTTCACCATTTCTACATGCTGTCGCGACGCCACTTCTGGTACAACGCCACCATAGGGCTGATGCACCTGAATTTGGGAAGAGACGACGTTGCTCAAAATTTGCCGCTCTTGCACAATGGCTACAGCAGTCTCATCGCAGCTTGTTTCAATTGCTAAGACGGTTGACATAGGGATAAACCAGGGACGTAAATAGGCAAACTCCGGGCTGTCGCCGACAATTGCCAACAATTAAGTAAACTTCTTTTAAGAGCTTAACTTTACTGGGCAGACCTTGGGGGTATGATTGCTCTCACAGCCCAATTTTTTTGTGCGAATTACTTAACGTTTTGTACGAAATCTCTGCTTTTTGTAAATAAAGGGAAACAATTCCATGCGAAAATTGTTTGCTCTAGTGCTCGTCCTTTTCCTGTGGGTTACGTTTACCGCCCCTGCATCGGCAGATGTGGCTGGTTTGACCCCCTGTGGCGAATCTAAAGCGTTCTTGCAACGTGCGGCAAATGCGAAAACGCCTCAAGCGAAAGAGCGGTTTCAAAATTACGCTAACTCACAAGTTCTTTGTGGACCCGAAGGCCTGCCTCACCTGGTTGTAGATGGCCGCCTTAGCCATGCCGGTGAGTTCCTGATTCCTAGTATCCTGTTCCTCTATATTGCAGGCTGGATCGGCTGGGTTGGTCGTGCCTATCTGATCTCGGTACGCGGTGAGAAGGATCCTGAAATAAAGGAAGTGATCATCGACGTGCCTCGTGCGATCAAGTTCATGCTGACTGGCTTCGCTTGGCCATTGGCAGCGCTGAAAGAGCTTACTACCGGTGAATTGACTGCAAAAGACAGTGAAATTCCCGTTTCACCCCGCTAAGTAGCCCCAGTCCTTTGATTTTGGAGTTCGCTATGCAATATCTGCTGAAATATTTATCCACTGCTCCTGTGTTGCTTACAGTCTGGATGTTCATTACCGCTGGCATCCTGATTGAGTTCAATCGGTTCTTCCCCGATCTGCTCTTTCATCCGATGCCGTAAGCAGTTCATTTCGACCTTTGATTGAGTGATTTCATAGCCTAAATCCAGTGAGTGGTTGGTAGCGAGAATCGGTTTCACAGACTGACTTTTGCTTCAACCACTCACTTTGCTATTGGTACTTTGCTATTGGTCTGCTTAACTCAAAACTGCTTCAAAGCTTCCCCACTTCCTGCGTTTTAGCTTCAATTAAGGGACAACTCTCTGGGATCACGCTCAGGTCAAACCAAAAGGTAGTGCCAACACCGACTTCGCTGACTAGATGAACTTGACTCTGGTGCTTCTCGATAATATTGCGCACAATCGATAGCCCTAGGCCAGTCCCTTCCAGGGTATGCACTCGGTTCTCAACTCGGAAAAACCGATCAAAAATTGCCTTCTGGTCTTCTGGGTCGATGCCAATCCCCGTATCCGAAACCTCAATCCGCACATGGCTAGGCAGAAGCTCGCTCGACTCTAACCGATAGGCCCGAATCGCCACTTTGCCACCCGCAGGCGTAAACTTCAAGCCATTGCCCACCAAGTTAGAAAAGACTTGCAGCAGTAAGTCATAGTTACCGCGTACCGGAGGCAAGTTTGGCTCGATTTCTTGAATTAGCTCGATGCCTTTATCTTTAGCGTTGAGCTGATGGGTCCGCAGGGTCTGCTCGATCGGCTGAATGATGTCAACTGCATCAAACTGATAGCGCTTATTCGATTCCAGCCGCGACAAATCCAGCACATCATTAACTAGGCGAGTTAGGCGATCGGTTTCTCGATTGGCCGTTTCTAGAAATTCCCGTTTCTCTGGCTCGCTGAGGCTGTCGCCGTACTCGTGCAGGGTCTCAATAAACGACTTGATATTAAACAAGGGCGTGCGCAGTTCATGGGATACATTGCTGATGAACTGGCTTTTGGCTTCATTCAGCTCAACCTCACGGGTGATGTCCTGCACCGTAATCGCAATTCCCTTCACCGTTTCCCGATACTGGTCCAGCACCGTGGTGAGCAAAATCCGCACCGTGCGGCTAGTCGGTTCTGGAATCGTGATCCGAAATTCGGCTCCGTCTTTGATGTCTTCGGGCGGATGGCCAGAAACCAACTGATAGAGTGGGCGGGTCAGCTCGACTTTCACCGCGTCGGGCAAGATGTATAGCACATTTTCGCCGTTGACTGACTTACCATCCCAGCCAAAAATGTGCTCGGCAGTAGGGTTGGTCAGGATGACGCGCATACTAGTGTCAAGCAAAACGGCCCCGTCGGCAATGGTGGCCACCAGCGTCTCTAGCTTGGCTTTTTCGGCAGTCAGCTCTTCGATATTTTGCTCTTCGTAGCGTTCTAGCCGCTCGGCCATTTCGTTGAAGTTGAGGATCAGCTCACCCAACTCGCCACCCAGCGGTAGATCAATCCGTTGCTTGAAGTTGCCTGCCGCGATATTTTTCACACCCACCAGCAGTTCTTTGATTGGTTTGGTGATCATCAGGGCATTGAACACGGCTCCCAGAATCACCATGGCCCAAATCGAGATAAATACCGCAATCGTGACATCTCGCGTCAGATGGGACGAGGTGACGACCGTGGCATTGGGGTTGATGCCAATCGCCAGCACGCCCAAGTATTTCCCGTCATGGTTGATCGGCACAAACACATCGGTAACTTCGCCATCGGGAGCTAAATGCTGGCGGACCATCGGCACGTCAGATTTCTCCGAGAAGTTGTCGGGAAGCTGCATGCGTCGCCGGATCGTCAGCGAATTTTGCACCTCCGACTCAGAAAAGGGAATACCCAGAAAAATATCGCCCTCTTCGTCGGCATAGAGAATGTAGCGAATGCTCGACGTACTGCTGTAAAAACTGTGGGAAAACCGGGCCAGTTCAGTGCGGTTATCTTCACTGATCAGGGGAGCCACATTGGCCGCCAGCAGCAGTCCCAGATCACGACCGAAGCGGGTGTCGTTGAGGCGAACGTCCTGCTGGATCGTGTTGACCGCCCAAAAAGTTAAGCCGCTCATGATCAAGGAGACCACCAGCGTGGCAGCCGCCATTAGTCGGGTTTGTAGGGTAAACTCCGACCACCAGCGGGCAATGAGTTCGCGCATTTGGTTTAGCAGAGCTAGCAAAGCAGGTTCAGCACGAGAGGACGTTGAATTACATTCATCTTGCATGAAGTTTTAATATTCTATCAATCTCGTTGCTAGCGTCTATCCTTACAGCAGCGTTGATGGCAAAATCAGCAGATTTACCAAGCCGATCAAGTTGATATCGGGGTCGGTCAGCCAACACTATCGCAGTCCTCCACTTCGACGAGGCGCTTAGCAGCAACCCATTCAACCCAGCGATTAAAAGAAGGACATGTACTGCAACGCCTGCAGCGCGAATCCAGCTAAGCCGCTCAGCACATTCAGGATATTGCCGCCCGCACCGCCGCCACCCCCTCGCTGTTGTTTGGCGTAGGCTTCTTCTGCCTCCTCGATGCCGAGGGCAAACTGAGATGCGATCTGCTGGCCTCGCTCATGATTTTGTTCGGTGTAGAGCTGCTCGGCATATTTGGCGTCTTCCAGAGCACCGGCTCGGTCGCCCAACCGGAAGCGGGCAATACTACGAGCCAAATAGGCATGGGCAAAGTCCGATTCGATGCCAAGCGCCTGGTTATAGTAGCTCACGGCTCCCCGGAAGTTACCTCTAGCGGCTTCTTCCATGCCCCAGCGATAGTAATTATCTGCCGTTGCCAGGTTTGAGGGCAGGCCCACCGCACCCAACAGGTTGGCCCCATCCAAATTAGCGCCTTCTAGATTGGCATTGGTAAGAATCGTCTCCCTCAGGTCAGCCCCTTGCAAATTGGCTCCGCTCAGGTTAGCTCCCGTCAGGTCAGCTCCAAACAACACGGCCCCATTGAGTTGGGCTTGGCTGAGATCGGCCCCACTGAGATTAGCATGGCTAAAGTTGGCCTGGATCAGGTTGGCCGCTGCCAAATTGGCTCCCATCAGCTGGACGTAGACCAATCCAGCTCGGTTGAGATCGCAGCCAGGACATTCTTTAGTAGTCAGCAGTTGCTGGGTGTGTTCCAGATTTTCCGCATAGGCAGCGGGCATTCCTCCTCCTGCTACCAGCAAGGTCAAGGCAACAACGCCGGGAAGGCAAGCTCTCATAGATTCACACGCTCACTAGTGGATCGTTCAAAGTGTACTGAAAAAATTCTCTGCTGGCAGCAATAGCAGTAAAACGTAGCAGTCCTGAATGGGGAAATTGTGAGAAGACAGGAGCCAGGAGCCATATCAATCCGGTTGATCCACCAGAGTTCGCGTAGAGGCGTTTTGGCAAAACGCCTGTACAATACGCCTGTACAATACAGCGTCTAAATTAGGGCGTTTAGTCGGAGTTGATATCAGGAGTGGGGTTGGTAGCAAGGTAACGGCAGCGGAGCATCAACGGGCAGATCTGCTTGCTTGGAAGCAAGAACGATTCTGGCTCCTACTTCTGGCTCCTGGCTTCTGCCTCCCTCTTCTCATGTTGCTACCAAAATCTTGATTTCAGTTCGGCAAAAACACATCTTGCCAGCTATCAAAGCCAAACTCCTGCTGAAACTCTTCGATTACCCAGGCAATCGATTTGCCATGCCGCTGCGCCGTTTGGATCAGATAGTCTCGATAGGCGTACTTGTCCTCTAGGCTGGGTGTGTCGCCAAAAATGGAGCCAAGGCACCAGTCTGTTTCCGGTAAACAGCCGAACTGTTCGTAAAATACCCGTTTGGTCCAGTTGGGGGCGGATCCTTCCCGGAAGGTTTTTTGTCGCTGGGTCCGAAAGAACTCGTACATTTTGCGGCGTTCGATCTGGTGCAGTAACTCTTCGCTATAAACCTCCACTAACTCATCGGTGCGAATCTGTGGCTCGGTTTCCCAAACATAGCGACAGCTAGGACAAGTCATCACAAACCCCCAAACTAGGCGGTTGCAGTGGGGGCACTGCTTGGTAGGCGTGGTTTCTGTTGTGCCGGGTTCTTTGCTGGTGGGCAGATGGTATGCCTTGATATCTTCTGGGAAGCCCAAGCGGCGCAGATTACCAGCCTGATCCAGAATAATGCCGCAGGTCTTACCGGTGACAGGCGAGATGCGCAACAGGCGGCCAACCTGCTGATAGTGTAAAGCGCGAGACTGAGTCGGACGCAGCAGCAGCCCAACCTCCACACTCGGCTCATCAAACCCGATACTGATCACATTACAGGAGGTCAACACCAGCAGCCAGCCCGCTCCCAAATCCTGGTAGAGCTGGTGCCGTTCTTTGATGGGCGTACTGCCATCCACTACAGCGGCAGCAACTCCAGATGCTTTGAAGGCTTCGGCAACGTGACGCGCATGTTCCACATCCACACAGAACGCGATCGTGCGTTTACCGGGCGTAAGGCGATGCCACTCTTCCACGATCCGCTGCACCAGTTCCGGTCGGTCACAGGCATTCTTCAGGTCCCGTTCATCGTAGTCTCCGGCCACGGTCCGCACCTCGGATAGGTTAATCTCTGAGCCGCTGGGCACACCGTAATACTGCATTGGAGCCAGATAGCCCATACGCTGAAGTTCGGCTGGAATGGGGGATGCCACAAAGGTCTGCATGTGGTCGCCCAACTGTTCCCGCCCCAGTCGATAGGGAGTCGCGGTCATAGCGAGATGCACAGCCTTGGGATGGGTTTCGTAAATAATCTCCTGTCCAATCCGGCTGAATACGGTGGTATGCCCTTCGTCAAAAAACACGACATTAGCTTTCCAGTCGCGCCACCAGGAGCGTTTTTCCATGGTTTGGATACTGGCAATCTGAATCGGAGCCGCTGGGTCTTCGTGCCAGCCTGCTTTAATGAATCCACAGCGCAACCCAAACGCCTGCATTTTTTTGTAGGTTTGTCCCACCAACACATCCAGATGCACCAAAAACATCAGCCGCAATCCTCGGGCAGCCGTATCAGCACAGATTTTGCCGCCAATCACGGTTTTACCGGCCCCTGTTCCAGCAATGATGGCAACACGGCGATAGCCCTGGCCTAATTGAATATAGAGATCTTTGATCAGCTTGCTTTGGTAAGGTCGCAGTGTGGGAGGCTGCAATGGCTGAGTCTGGTTTGGCTGCTTCTCAGGGGCTTGTTTTGTCACTGAAGGTTGAACTAGTAAGGTTGAACTAGATCAGGGTAGCAAATTTCCTTCTCGGTAGATTGAAATCACAGGTCGCTTTAAAGGAAAGGGGGGCAAATAGGAGCCGGAATCGCTGTGCCAAGTTTTCGGACGTCTCGATAATTGCCGTCTCGGTAATTGCCGTCTCGGTAATTGCCTCACGACACTACCACGAAGGTTAACGGGTAATTAAAGTTCCGATGAAGTCGATTTGAACTTTTTGTCAGCCAATTGCCAGACTAGGGAGATAAACGTAATTTAGACTTAGGTGCATATCACAGATGCTTTACAAAAACCGGTTTAGAAGCATTCTAAATAACTGAATATTTACTAGATTGGATCATTCCTGACAACTGTTACTGAATGGTTGCCATGGCTGAGATTGTACGCATTGTCTTGTTATGGTTGCGTATCGTTGCATTGCTGAAGGCATTTTGATCAGCCACAGCAGCGATCCACACAGCGTTCAGATTAGGTTACCTGTTGCGCTAGGCAGAGGTTGAGGAGCATAGCCCCCATTGGCTTCCGCACCTAGCTTTAGTGGCAGTTCATGATTCATTGAATTCATTTGTTTTGTTAGCAATTGTTCGAGAGCAGTTCCCGAACAATTCTTAAGAGAGCCAAAAGAGAGCCAATTGGAGCATCGGTTACATGAGATACCACATTTGTTTGAGCCGCTCAGTTGACCTGAGCAAGTTTCACCGTGACGCCCAGCTAGACCAATGCCCACGCCACACTATGTGGGATCTAAGTCAGGAGCTAGATGCCACGGTTCACCACCCCGACGCTAAAGCAGTTACTTGGATCGATCGCCGCCTCGCCAAACTGACTAGCGAACCAGAACATTGGGCGCTGGCCCGTTCTTTGATCAACAAGCTGACAGCCAACGATCTGGTCTTTTGCACCGGAGAAGATGTCGGATTTCCGCTAGCAATTCTGGCTGGGTTTAAAGCCAACCGTCCTAAGCTGGTGGTTTACATTCTGGAGCCGAAACGCCTGCGTGTGCGCGCCCTTTTGAAACTATTTCGCTTGGCTCAGTCGGTTGATCTGTTTCTAACCAACACCCAGCTTAAAGCCGACTATTTGCGGCAGTACCTGCAGCTACCTCAGGAAAAAGTGCATGTGGTACGTGAACAAACCGACGTGCGGTTTTTCTGCCCCGGTCCTGTCACCCTGGAAAAGCAAAGACCGTTGATTGCGAGTGCAGGATTAGAGCAGCGCGACTATAAAACTCTGGCCGAGGCCACCTGTGATCTAGATGTGGATGTGAATATTTGCGCTGTTTCTCCCAACGCTTCAGCCAAAACCCGGGTAGCCTTTCCAGAGGTGATGCCATCCAACATGACGGCCCATCCTCAAGAATGGCGGCAGTTTCGTCAGCTTTATCGCAACTCTAATATGGTTGTGATCAGCTTACTCTACAATACCTACTCAGCTGGCTTAACGACTCTGATGGAGGCGCTAGCTTGCCGTCGTCCGGTAATCATCACACGCACGCCCGGTTTGGCAGAACGTTTGATTGATCTGGGTGTGGTAACGGGTGTAGCTCCCGGAGATGCTACCGCCATGAAGCAGGCCATCCTCAATTTCATCAACAACCCGGAGCTGGCAGAAGCCCAAGCCCAGCGAGGCTATGAGCTAATTTTGCAGGAACATACCAGCGAAGCCTATGTTCAGGATCTGGTATGTCAATTTAAGCAGCTAGCAGAGCATCGAGCCTGCTTTCACTCAGACGGAAATACTTTAAATGAGCCACTTAAAGCAGCACCTCTTCCAACGAGTACGGCAAGTCTCAACCCACTGAACCCGTCCTGAGAGAATTGCAAACTACAGCCTAGAGGGATCAGGAGCAATGCGGGCTACTGGCCTTCTGGCAGAGCACCAGAAAAATCAGAAAACTAGTGCCCTGCTGAAAATCTGCCTAGAGCAGGCGTACTATGGAGCAATAAAGGGGAGCAATAATAGGGCTTTGAGGCTGACTGGAGACCCCTGATTTCCCCAATTGCAGGGGTTTGAGTATTCTCTGGCAATTTCTCAATAAGGTTAGACCATCAGGTCTAGGGTGCGGAGCAGATCGCTTGAGAGATATTCGCATCAATACACAAACTTAGCTGACGGTTAGGGGAATTTCCACTTTCCCCAGTGAGCTTTGCTGTGAAAGTTTGCGTTCGAATTATTGGAACCTACAGTTTCAGTCACATAAGTTAGGCCACGGACATTTTTGTGGGGGCGCTCCGCGCCCCCACAAAAATGTCCCAACCAAACTGACTATCGCTATAAGTCTGAGATGAGCTTGGGCCAAAATTATGCTGGAGCAAGTATGCTGATAAACGCAAATGAATTTGCTGAGAATGCAGTCATTAACACCGAGATTTGTATTATTGGTGCCGGCCCTGCCGGAATTACCTTGGCGCGTGAATTTCTAGGCCAAACTACAGAAGTTTACTTACTAGAGAGTGGAGATACCACCTCACAAGCGGCGATTCAAACCCTGAGTGAATGCCAAACCTATGGCGAGCCATTTCTCTCACCTCAAGCAACGCGCCATCGCCAATTCGGAGGTAACTCGAATATCTGGGCAATTAAGCTTGATCGGTCAACCATCGGCGTCAGATATGCGCCTTTGGATGCGATTGATTTTGAGCGGCGAGACTGGCTGCCCTACAGCGGCTGGCCCTTCCCCAAGTCCCATCTCGATCCGTTCTATGAGCGGGCACAGGCGGTCTGTCAAGCCGGTCCCTATGCCTATGATGCTGAAGCTTGGCAACGACCAGACAGTCAACCGCTTCCCCTCAACCCCGATCGGTTCGAAACGGCTGTGTTCCAGTTCGGACCACGCCAGGTTTTTTACCAAGATTACCGAAACGCCCTAGCCCAAGCGAACAACATTAAAGTTTGTGTTGATTCGACCGTAGTGGAAATTGAAGCGCATGAATCCAGGCGGGCAGTGACGCGGGTTAAGGTTTCTACCTTTGCCGGAAAGCAGTTCTGGATCGCGGCTAAATTCTTTGTCTCGGCGCAGGGAGGCATCGAAAATGCCCGCCTGTTGCTAGCTTCCAATCGTCAACAGCCTGCTGGTCTCGGCAATCAATATGACGTAGTGGGGCGGTATTTTATGGATCACCCCCTCGTCGATGCAGGGATGTTAATGCCCCGTGATCCGAACTTGTTCAACAAAACAGCGCTTTACGATCTGCGGTGGGTTGATAACACGCCCATCTTGGGCAAGCTGGCTCCAAGTCCAATCCTGATGCAGCAGAAGCACTTACTCAACCTGGCTGTTCTCGCCTTTCCTAGACCGAGTTGGAGACAGTTTAAGGCGATCGCTGCCTTTAAAACCGTGGCCGAAGCAGGCGTGCGAGGTAAATTGCCCGATCAGCTGCCTCAACATCTGTGGCACATTTTGGGTGGTTTGGATTATATCGCCCGAGCCGGTTATCTTGCGGCGACCCAACATCAGTCCTTGCTGCACGGGTTTGGTCGGGGCGGCTGGTCAGAAATGCCTGACAATCGACAGCGTTTCCGCATGTTTCAGTTCTTTTTTCAAACTGAGCAGGCTCCCGACCCCAGCAATCGGGTGTTTCTGAGTGCGGAACGGGATCGGTTTGGTTATCCAAAAGCAGCGCTGCACTGGCAATGGGGAAGCATAGATCGAAGCAGTGCAGCTCATAATCAAAAACTGCTGGCAGAGGAGCTGGCGAACGCTGGAATTGGTGAACTGACCTATGATGCAGCTCAAGCACCAGCGTTATGTTCTCCCTCAGGTGTGGCGCATCATATGGGCACAACTCGAATGCATGCAGACCCCAAGCAGGGAGTTGTAGATCAAAACTGTCGTGTGCATCAGCTGGCCAATTTGTATGTGGCCGGTAGCTCTGTCTTTCCGACCGGAGGTTCTGCCAATCCAACCTTGACCATTGTCGCCCTCTCACTGCGCCTAGCCGATCATCTCAAGCAGGCGATCAAAACTACATCAGTTGCCGGATTGATGTCTTAATAGGTCTTAAGCAGGGTGTGCTCCTTTGCTGTGGTTTTAACACTCAATGTTTTCGTGAAGCCTTGGCAAACCAATGTCAGAACTGTAGCGGAGGTAGATGAGAGCGTAGCTATGACTGCTAACGATACAAATCAAACTATTTAGAAACAAGTTCAGTAGGGCATTTAAGCAAAAGCCGTGATCGGCTGACGCTGCCTAACCGATGAATTCGAATTTACGCACAGGCAGTATGCCCGTTGTGAGACTTGAGCGCACTACTTATGCAGGATTACGCCCTCGCTTACCCGTAGTGGAGGAAGAAGCCTTCTTGCCAACAGCAGCACGGCTCTTACTAACAGGAGCCGCTTTAGCTGCTGATCGAGTGGTTGTAGTTTTCCTGACCTGCGGTTGAGCCGATTGCGCCCCAAACGTGGCAGCAGATGGGGTCGTAGCCATTGGTTGTGTAACGGCTAGGGCCTGATTGCGAGGTTTTCTGGGCTTTCTAGTTTTGGCGTTCCCTTCGCGCCTTGCGGTCGCTAGATAGCGTTTGAGCGAAGAAGCGGTAATGGAAATGTTTTTACCAGCCAGGAGTTTGACGATTTCGTCATAGGTGTATCCCCGGTTGAGCGCGTCTGTAATATCCTCTTGCAAAATGGCGACCGCCTCCCGTAGAGACCAAAATTCCTTGGGTTTATCCGGCAACTCTTGTAACCTTATACCAGCCTGTTCGAGCGCATCTTTAGAAACAATGGTGACGGCAGAGGGCCGCTGTTTGGTTTTTGGCATATTCAAATCCTTGAAAGAATGGTGTCTCCTCTGTTACAAAACGAGGATGATGGAATTGACTTTACATTATCAATTTATTCCTTGAATTGATCAACTAATTGCGCAAAGCCTATAGAGCATCATGGCCTAGTCAGGTTCTTTAGTCGCCTTCTTATTCCAATTTCTATGGCTCAAATCAGATCGCTATATAGAGCCAATCGTTATTCTACAATTTTGTTTTGCAATCATTACTGCGCTATGACTTGGCGCTGCTTTTTGATGAGCGATAGCTGTTGTCGAGCAATTTGTGGTGAAAATAAAACCCCTAAAAATGCTTTTACCAAAGTTAATAAGGTTAAAAACTGACGGCGGCGGGGCAGGGAAGGATCATACTTCACAGCCTGTAACAAGTAGTGAATCGCTTTAAGGCTGCTGGAGCGAGATTGACTCGCTTCAAGTGCTTTTAGGGCTAGATACAGATAAAAGTTGCTAAAGCACTGGCCTCGCAATGGCTGAAGCTCAGCTGGAGCCGTAGCAAAATTTTTCTCCAAAATCTCTATACAACAAGTTTCCATACTCCAAAGGTGGGTGGAGAGAGACTTGGGAGAAACCCGATATAAAATTTGCGGAGCCGCCACACAAACGAACGGATAGCGAGCTGCCAGCCGGAGCCACATATCCCAATCACCCGCGTTTTTTAAGACACAATCAAACAAACCCACTTCAGCAAAGGCCCATTTGCAAATTAGCGGATTGGAACCATTCTCCAAAAAATTTGTGACTAGCAACTTAGCATAGACATTGCCATTCGCTTTGATGTAGGTTCCTTTGCGTAAGAACTGATCCTGCTGGTCAATATAGTCAGTCCAGCTATAGGCAACAGCCGCTTGAGGATTTTGTTGCAAAGCATTGAGCTGAGCTGCCAGCTTGTCCGCCGTCCAAAGATCATCGGCATCAATAAAAGTGATATAGTCTCCTGCTGCTTGAGCAATGCCCCGATTACGGCTGGCATGAACACCAGAGTTAGGATAGGAAAATATTTTTATCCGCTCATCTTGAATACTAGAAACAACTTCTAAAGTTCGATCTGTTGAACCGTCGTTGATAATCAGCAATTCAAAATGAGTATAAGTTTGATCTAAAACAGATCGTATCGTTCTTTCAATAGTTGTTGCAGAATTGTATACCGGAATAATAACGGAAATCAGTGGTGTATTCATGATATGCAGCCAAAAATCCAGAAATAAAGAAATGAAGTTGCAGCTGATATTTCAGTCAATCTCTTTTGAGAGGCGCTGAGCTAATAAATAGAACGGACTAATCAAAATACCAAAATAAAGTTCTAGCTCACAGGCAGCGACTAGATCAGTCTTGAACTGAGCGCCATATTTGAGCATATGCAAAACTACCCGCCGCAAATCGCTGACCATATAGGCTGCTGTCATCCACCAGCGTTCCTGGGGTTTCATACTCACTAGGCGCGTGGCACAGCGACTTAAACCAATACTGCGAAATAGCGGCAGCAAATAGTGACGCTCTAATCGCCAAGCCGGAATTTTGTGCACAATGCGCATCTCAGGATTGTGCCAAATCTCCCAGTCCGACTGCTGAATGTAGGACAATGCCTCGATATCTTCACTGCAATCATTGCCGTCAGATCGCTTGAAGTGCAAACGGTTCAATAGGGTTTGCTCTGGTACATGAGCCAGCCAAGCTTGTTTGCGCACTACTAACCCAGCCGAAGGGGGCAGTAGCTTTTTCTCAGGCTCATAGCGATGGGGTTGGGAACCTCGCTCTACGATCGCCATAAAGGGGGCAATGCGTTGAAAATGAGCCGGTGGTTCCACTTCAAACTCGCCAGTAATCCGGCTGCCGTAGGCACCAGCTTGCGGATGCTGTTGGGCAAACTGATAGGCCGCCAACACCCAGCCTGGATCGGGCAAATTGTCGTCGTCGAGAAATCCGATCAACTCGCTGTGGGCCTCTCGCACCGCTCGTTGGCGAGCATAGCTAGCACCCTGCTGGCGTTCTATGCAATAGCGGAGTGGGCAGGAAAATGTCGTCTGAAACGCTTCAACAATTGCGGCAGTCTGATCCTGGCTGTTGTTGTCTACAACCAAAACCTCCCAATTGACCGCCTCAAGCCCAGTTTGGGTTTGTAATCGCCTCAAAACATCGGGTAAGCGTTGTTCGCCGTTATAGGTTGGAATTGCGACGGTGAAGTCCATCATGTCCTGATTACTGGCTGCTTTTGGATAGTTCGGCTGTATGGTTCCGCAAGTCGATTCAATCAAGTTCGACAAGTCTTCTAGTTGGTTCAACTAATTGGTTCAACTAATTGGTTCAACTACGCCGAGTTCAACAAGGAATGGCTTGATGTTTAGATATCGAGCAAACTGACTGAATAAGTTCTAGTAAGTTCTAGGGTTGGCATCTAGTATTCCCGCAGTTCTCGCTGTTGCCGCATCCGAATCAGAGGTATAGCCGCAAGCTGCCAGGTTTAGCTCTGGGTTAACAAAAGTGAATTAGCAGGGTTGATGGTCAAGTTGATGGTCAAGGTTGATTGCCAGAGTGGAGACGGCAACCTCTAGAAAGTCCCAGAACAATCTTGATGGGTATTTGTAACTATTTGAAAACTTGATTAACGTCGTTGCCGCGTTGTCTGAGGAATATTGTTACAAAATATTGCGAACCGCCTAAGAATGTGAACTGAATGCCGGAAAATGTTTCCGGAAGATGGCTGTGTTCAGACCATATTCCGCGGATGAAGGGTCGAGGCAGGTTGCAAGTTCCTATCACATTTGGCAGAAATGTCAAGCTGTAAAGTCAAGTTGGCAAGGATGTCAGATTTGAGCGGAGCTAGCAGCCAAACGAATTCACCTGGGTTGTGGTGTAGCTCTAACTGCCTCAGATTCCGTCATTCTCAATGGTGAACGCAAGTTTAATCATCTCTGGTTACATTTTGCTTTTCGGAGGAATCCATCGATGAGTATTGTCACGAAGTCAATCGTGAACGCTGATGCCGAGGCCCGTTACCTAAGCCCCGGTGAATTGGATCGGATCAAGGGCTTCGTCACCTCTGGTGAGCGTCGTCTTCGGATTGCGCAAGTTCTGACTGATTCCCGCGAGCGGATTGTCAAGCAAGCTGGCGATCAGTTGTTCCAAAAGCGCCCTGATGTGGTTTCCCCTGGTGGTAACGCATACGGCGAAGAAATGACTGCTACCTGCCTGCGTGACCTCGACTACTATCTCCGCCTGATCACCTATGGAGTGGTTTCTGGCGACGTAACTCCCATCGAAGAAATCGGTATCGTTGGCGTGCGCGAAATGTACAAGTCCCTCGGTACTCCCATCGATGCAGTGGCTGAAGGCGTTCGTGCCATGAAGAGCGTTGCAACCTCCTTGTTGTCTGGCGATGATGCTGCTGAAGCAGGCACCTACTTTGACTACGTCATCGGTGCAATGCAGTAATACAAGGCTAAGTTTTGAGTGTTGAGTTTTGAGTGTTGAGTTAGCTCAATTCAAAACTTAGAACTTAGAACTTAAAACTTTTTTAACTGTGGACAACGACTTGATCTAAGGAATCAAAATCATGCAAGACGCAATTACCTCTGTTATCAACTCTGCTGACGTTCAGGGCAAGTACCTGGATAGCACCGCTATGGACAAGCTGAAGAGCTACTTCTCCAGCGGTGAGCTGCGTGTTCGGGCTGCAACGGCGATCAGCGCTAACGCGGCTGCTATTGTCAAGGAAGCAGTGGCTAAGTCTCTGCTGTACTCTGACATTACCCGTCCCGGTGGCAACATGTACACCACCCGTCGCTATGCAGCCTGCATCCGCGACCTCGACTACTACCTCCGCTATGCTACCTACGCCATGCTGGCTGGCGATCCTTCCATCCTGGATGAGCGCGTGCTCAACGGCTTGAAGGAAACCTACAACTCGCTGGGTGTACCTATTGCCGCTACCGTGCAAGCAATCCAGGCGATCAAAGAAGTCACTGCTAGCTTGGTGGGTGCTGACGCTGGTAAGGAAATGGGCGTTTACCTCGATTACATCTGCTCTGGCTTGAGCTAATTTCTTGAGTTATGGGTCTTGAGTCTTGAGTGATGGTGCAAATTCCATCTAATTCAAACCTCAAAACTTAAAACTCAAAACTTGTTGAAGTCTGGGA
Source organism: Leptolyngbya sp. NK1-12 (assembly GCF_032598965.1). Taxonomy (NCBI): domain Bacteria; kingdom Bacillati; phylum Cyanobacteriota; class Cyanophyceae; order Leptolyngbyales; family Leptolyngbyaceae; genus Leptolyngbya; species Leptolyngbya sp. NK1-12. Next base: position 2,276,802 of record NZ_CP053586.1, on the reverse strand, counting down.
AGTCTGGTGTGAGTGTTAGATCGTCGATGGCTGTTTTAAGGCGGCTATGGCAGTCTAAGATTGGCCCTAGATTCCCAGGCTTAGCGTAATTAGCTGAAGTGATTTTAGATAACGTCTAAAAGTCTAAATTCAACAGAAGTTTTTCAGTTTACAAGGAGAGTGACGGCCCCATGCGGATGTTCAAAATCACGGCTTGCGTTCCTAGCCAAACCCGGATTCGCACGCAGCGGGAACTGCAAAACACCTACTTCACCAAACTAGTTCCTTACGATAACTGGTTCAAGGAGCAGCAGCGCATCATGAAGATGGGTGGCAAAATTGTTAAGGTTGAATTGGCAACGGGTAAGCCTGGAGTCAATACGGGCTTGGCGTAGTTCTATTTAGCTCTCTTCCAGTTGGATCTATCTAGACGAATTTCAGCTCTGGCTGCGGCGTCAAGCAAAATCTAATAAGCAAAATCTCAACGTTTGAGAGAAATTTGAGAGGGTGTTTGAAGAGTGGGAGGGGTGAGCCTTGACGCACTTTTCGGGCATCCTCTTAAAGTTTTTGTTAAAGGGTTTGCTCGGCTGTTGCCAGCTTGAAATCCAAGACGATGATTTGCTCTGAACGTAGCTTAATCGATTCATAGATCCGTCCATTGCGATCGCTGGATTCAACCTCAAAGGCTGTGCCACTTGCCAATATCTCAACGATGGTTCCAACTTGCCCTCGCCGCACATTGTATTGGGAAAGGGCAACAGTTAAAGCAGCAACATTTAACAACTTGCCGTGCCATTCATTACAGCTAAGTCTCTCTAGAGGGTTCCAGAATTCTGACTAGAACTCGCAACAGATCTTCTAAATCAGCGGGAACTCGGTAGAGATCGAGGTTTTGAGTTACTTCACGAGATTGCCGATCAAACTGACCAAACTGCCAGATCGTTCCGGTTGAAATTGCCCCCTGCAAGATCGGTTGTTCGGAGTCTATCCATTGATCGAGGGCGATGAGTTCGATGGCAAGCTGAATAAAACCTCGTTCTAGATCTTCATTTTTCGCCTCTATCACGAGAAATGTCTGGTGAGTTTGGAGCAAGTAGTCCAGTGAGCCTTTAAGTTGGTTGCTAACGGCAACAGGATACTCCACGTTGAGGGTGGCCTGAGTATAGTGCAGTACATCCATCAACACAGGTGCGATCAAGAATTCTCGTCGTGCCATCTCACTGGTCAGGCTCAGACGAGGAAGGCTTTCTTCGATTCGGGCAGTTAAGTCGGTGAGGCGATCTAGGGTGCCAGAGTAACGAGGTAACTCGAGAGAGCGACGTTGGAGAGAAACGTTGAAATAGGCCAAAATATCTTGCGGAGCAAAGTCGAGTTTGAAGTAGTCGGCAAAGGTGTAGGACTGATCGGGTTGAATAATCGTTGCTCTAGGCATAGAAGGCGGCTCCTATCGACAAATCCACAAGTAAGAATCCACAAGTAAGTTTGAATAACTTTAATTCGGGGCTGGATCAAAATCCTTAGACTTGAGCTACCCTATGGAGGCATCTTCTGCAAAAGGCTGTCTTACTAAGCTATTGTCTTGGTTGGTCAGCCTAGAATCCTACGAGTTGCTGCATCTAGTTTCCATCCATCTCATTATCGTCAATCCGGCATGGCTTCAATCGTTCGCTTCCTATTGCCGTTTTATGATCCCTCGGCTCAAACCTGGTCATTTGAGGCGCGTGCCCTGCGCTGGTTGACTTTCTTGTGGCTGTCAGTGGGGTTAGTGGTGATGTTTTCGGCGTCCTACGTGGCAGCCGGTGCCGAGCGGGGGGATAACCTATATTTCTTCAAAGGTCAGCTCGTCTGGATTTTTCTGGGCTTGACTTGCTTCAACATCCTGGTCCACTCTTCGATGCGCTATGCGCTGGGTTTGGCTGACTGGGGCATCATGATTTTCCTGGGGCTGATCTTGGCGACGCTGATTCCGGGAATTGGCACAACGGTGAATGGAGCGACGCGCTGGCTGGTAATTGGACCTGCGGCGATTCAGCCCTCAGAGATGATCAAGCCGTTTTTGGTATTGCAGGGGGCGCGTGTGTTTGGGCAGTGGGATCGGCTCTCCTGGACCGTGCGCTTGACTTGGCTCGGCATTTTTATGATCATCCTGGGCGGAATTCTGGTTCAGCCGAACCTGAGCACGGCGGCATTGTGCGGCATCATCATCTGGTTGCTGGCTCTAGCGTCAGGAATGCCCTACCGCTATTTAGGAACGGCGGCTGGGGCGGGTGTACTCGTAGCGGTGGTGAGTGTCAGCATCAAGGCCTACCAACGACGTAGGTTGACCTCGTTCCTGAATCCTTGGGTTGATGCGCAAGAAGATGGCTATCAGTTGGTACAGAGCCTGCTGGCGATTGGTTCGGGTGGCTTTTGGGGAACGGGGTTTGGGCTATCGCAGCAGAAGCTATTTTATCTGCCGATTCAATACACAGATTTTATTTTCTCAGTGTTTGCTGAGGAATTTGGCTTTGTCGGCTGCTTGTTATTATTCCTAATGCTCGCCACCTATGCGACGCTGGCGTTGCGGGTAGCAATTAGAGCCTATAATCCGGTGCATCGTTTGGTAGCCATTGGCATCATGATCTTGATGGTAGGGCAATCGCTGCTGAATATCGGCGTGGCAACCGGGGCACTACCAACTACGGGTTTGCCATTTCCTTTGTTTAGCTATGGCGGCAGCTCGATGATTGCCAGCTTGGTTGCGGCTGGGCTGCTGGTGCGGGTTGCCAGAGAAAACACCAGCGCTGAGGTGCTGGCGCTCAACCAAAACGTTCAACTAGAGGACCAGTGATAGCTCCATCTCATTCTTCTGACGGATAGAGCTACTGATAGAGCTACTGATTGAGCTACTGATTGAGTCTGATTAATTTACAGCCTGTAAGCGAGAATCCACAAATCGATCCATCCACTGCTCTAGATAGGTGCGATTTGCCTGCCGTTGCTCCGGATCGGTGGTGCTGAGGGGATAGGGAGCCAAGCCCTGAATGGCAGCGGTCGTGACGCAAAACATCGACTTTTGGAAGCTTTCGCAAATCTTCACGCGCAGATCGTCCTGGCCCCGGATGCTGCGCATGTAAACTTCCTGCAAATAGGGCGGCACAAAGTGCACCATATCCTGCATCAGCAGCGTGGGAGGAATACCGGCTCCACCAATCGGCAAGGGATCCGCGTAGAGCGCCCCATAGTTGAAGTCGGCCTGACTGGGTGAGATTTGATGCGCCTGAGCGTTGTAGGAGACGGTGCCAAAGAAGGGGAATGACCGAAAGAAAACGGCTTCCACATAGGGAACTGCCGTATCCATTAAAAAGGTCAGCCCTACGGATTGGGGGATAATTTCGTAAGTTTGACCTTTGATGTTCACCGCATAGGTAATCGGCTTTGCAGCGGCTTCGACTAGGCCCTCACGGATATGGTCCACCACATCGGCAATCGACCGAATTTCGCCGCGATCGTAGCGATCCGAGAGGATGAGAAACATGCGGCTCATCACGTTCCAGAACTGGCCCAGGGCGCTGTAGTAGCAGAGCAGCCGCACCTGTTCGATCAAAAATTCTGGAAATAGGCGATTGAGGCTGCCCATCCACAGGTTGCCGCGTAGCTTGGCCTGGATTGCGGCGGTGGCCCGCTGACGAAACTCTGGACTATCCAGGTAGGTGTCTAAGCCTTGTGCCCCATGCCAGAACATGGCTCTCATGCAGTATTCGGAAAATTCGTAGTTGATCCGGTCGTGCCACCAATGCTTCAATAGCTTTTGCAGAGTGACTTCGCCATTGAAGTACTTGAAAAAGGGAAACAGTACCAAAAATTGGTGTTCTGCAATGTAGGTCAGGTTGATTTGATAGGCATCTAGTACCGTGCCATAGCTTTTGAGGATGCCCACCACTTCTACCAGATTTTCTGGCGACTCCGGCAGCAGGGCACCCCCCTGTTCTAACCGCTCGATAATGTGGGCCAACGGATGGGTTTTGGGAGAAGTTGCGATCACCATAGTGGAAACCCGTGGAAACGAGAAACGATAGGAACAAAGCAGGCATCAAGAACAGCAAACTGAGCTAGGAAGCTAGCCATCCACATCAGTCAAGGTAACCAGGGAAGCAGGACTAGGAAGTGGCTGCGCAACGGCAAAGGCTGGTAAACCACCCTGATTGGTTGCCAATGTAGTTGCAGTAGTTTCGCTCCAGCGCACCATCCAGCTCGGTTGCACTCCAAAAAAGATAATCAGCATTGTGACAATTACGGCAGGAATGCGGTCTTGCCAGCGCACGCGCGGCAGGTTGGCCAGACTTTCGGGCAGGCGACCAAAGAAGACCTTGTTGATCATGATCAGGAAATAAACGGCAGTCAGGCCAGTACCTACCATGCACAGCAGCGTCTGCACTGGAAACACCTCAAAACTGCTGCGATAGACAATAAACTCCGCAATAAAGCCCATCATGCCGGGAATGCCTGCACTCGCCATTGCTCCAGCAATCATCAAGCTGCCAACCACAGGCAAACCGCGTTCAGGCGTGAGCAATCCCCGCAGTACGTTGATATCCCGCGTGCCGGTTTTGGCGTAGACCACACCCACCAGCAAAAATAGCAGGGCCGAGATCAAGCCGTGGCTGATCATTTGAGCAATGGCACCAATCAGGCTCAAGGGAGTTGCAGCTGCTGCCGCTAATATGATGTAGCCCATATGGCCAATCGAACTGTAGGCCACAATTTTCTTCATGTCCGTTTGGGCAATCGCCGCAAAGGAACCGTAGAGCACACTGACCACTGCTAACGCCGCCAAACCAGGGGCAATGGTTTGCCAAGCTTGGGGAAATAAACCTAAGCCAAATCGGAGCAGACCATAGGTGCCTAACTTCAGCAAAACGCCTGCCAGCAACACCGAAGCCGGGGTCGGAGCCTCTACGTGAGCATCGGGCAGCCAGGTATGCAGCGGTACAATCGGGATCTTGATGCCAAAGCCAATCAGCAGCGTAATCAGCAAGATCAACTGGGTTGCCAAGGGCAGGGTTTGGGAGCGCAACAGGTCGTAATCAAAATTAGAGTGACCGCTCAGCAGCGATAGACCAAAAAAGGCCGCCAAAATCAGCACACCCGAAACCGCCGTGTAGATCAAAAACTTGGTTGCCGCATAGCCCCGTCTTGCACCACCCCAGATGGCAATGATCAGGTAAAGCGGAATTAGCTCGACTTCGTAGAACAAGAAAAACAGCAGTAGGTTTTGGGACAGAAATGCACCCGCGACCGCACCGCCCAGAATCAGCAGCAATACATAATAGAGCCGAGGCCGGTTGATCTGCCGGTCGCTACTAAAAATAGCCAGCCAAGTCAGCAGACTGTTCACCATCACCAGCGGCATTGAAAGACCGTCCATCCCCAGCTGATAGCCTAAGCCCAAGCTCTCGATCCAAGGGAGGAATTCCTGAAACTGCCATCCCGGCTCACTCAGGTTGAACTGACTGGCGATGTAGAACGACCAGAGGAGGACCATGCTGGAAACGGCTAGGGCAATCGAGCGAGCGCGTTGCGTCACAATCGCCTCAGGCAAACAGGCAATCAGCACTGCGCCTAGAATCGGTGCCCAAATCAAAATACTCAGCATAGCTGCGGTCACTCCTTAATTGGCCGAATTTACCGTTAGGATTGGCTAGTGGTTGATCTACCTATGTAGAAACCATCTGTAGAAACCATTGAGTGTGAATGTCTTGCTCCCAGCGAGACGCTGCTAACCAGGTTAGATGACTCATGAGATTACTTAGAAGTACCAGTTCCCATAGGACCAGGCTAGAGCCATGAAGGCCAGAACCACGCCGACAAACAGCGTCAGCAAATAGTTGCGCGACTGGCCAGAAATGGTGTACTTCAAAGTCTCGCCGCTGAAAATCGAGACAGCTCCAACGAAATTTACCAAACCATCGACGATGTAGCGATCAAACCAAGCAGTCAGCCGTGCTCCCTGCACCACACCCAAAACAACGCTGATTTTGTAGAGGCGGTCAATACAGAAATCGTAGGCCAACACCTCACGCACCGATTTCCAAACCAGTCCAACCGGCTTGGCCACTCGTGGACTGAGATAGAGCCAACCGCCCAGACCAGTACCCACTGCTCCTGACAGCACCAGCAAAACGACCAAAGTAGGATTGACCTGCTGCCAACTCGGCAACACCTGCCACTGCTGAAGCACCAACGGCAAGAGCAGCACCGCGATGGTCAGGGTCACCATTGGTAGGGCCATCAGCCACATCACTTCCGGTGCCCGACGAGTCTTGGGCTTGGTCTCTCCCCAAAAGACGAGACCAAACACTCGCACCAGGTTAAAAGCGGTCAGTCCATTCACCAACAGCAAAATGCCAATTAACCAGGGAGCAGTAGCCCAGACCCCTTCAGACCACTGAAGCATGGCCCAAAAGCAGCCCAACGGCAGTAAGCCGATCATGGCGAATGCTCCCACCACATAGGCGGCTGTAGTCGCAGGCATCCGAGGAGCTAGTCCGCCCATTTCGGTCAAGTCTTGAGTACTGGTAGTCAAAATAACCGAGCCGATGCTCATAAACAGCAGCGCTTTAGCAACGCCGTGCGTCAGCAGAAACAGCAGTGCCACCTCGTCCTGCTGGGTACCTACCGCCAGAAAGACCAGCCCTAAATAAGCGCTCGTCGAGTGACACATGGCCCGTTTGATGTCGATTTGGGCAATTGCCACCAATGATGCTCCAACAGCAGTCAAGGCACCCAGAATCATCAGCACTTCGAGCACGGTTGGCGACAAAGCTAGTACTGGCTGAAGCTTGATCAACACGTAGGCTCCGCAGGCCACCACCACTGAGTTCCGTAAGATCGACGCCGGGTTGGGGCCTTCCATCGCCTCATCCAGCCAGAGGTTGAGAGGAAATTGGGCACATTTACCTGTAGGTCCGGCTAGCAAAGCCAATCCAAGCAACGTGGCAACTAAAGGGCTTAAGTTCGCAACTTTAGCCCACAGATCTAAATGGGTAAAATCCATGCTGCCAGCAATCACCGAAAGCGTCACCACGCCCATCAGCAGCAGCAGGTCGCCCACTCGTTTCGTCAAAAAGGCATCGCGTGCAGCGGAAACCACCAGCGGCTGAGCATACCAAAAGCCCACTAGCAGATAGGTGGAAAGGGTGAGCATCTCCAGGAGGGCATAGCTGAGGAAGAGGGAGTCGCTCAAAGCAATACCGGACATGGCACCTTCGAAAAAGCCCATCAACGCATAGAACCGAGCTAGTCCCCAATCTTTCTCCAGGTAGCCAAGGGCAAAAACCTGGGCCAGCAAACTGAGAGCCGTGATGAAAAACGCCGCTCCCACGCTGATGCGCGAGGTGACAAAGGTGAGCCAGAGATCGAACCCAGGCAAACTGAGCCACGGTACCAACAGCCGCTCCGGTTCTAGGTCCCAGACTGCCCACAGCAGTACCCCAGTATGAATGAGCGCTAAAACCGTCATCAGAATGTTAAAGTAGGCTGCCGGACGAGGCCCGGTTCGCTTCACCAACCCAACCGACCAAGGCAGGGTCAGAATGGCACCCAACAAACCGTAGACCGGAACCCACCAGCTTGTCTGATAAAGGAGCTGATTCATCACACCGTGCTTCCTATAAAATCTTGCTGCTCTAAAATCAGGAATGACAAGGTTACTGTGTGCTAACCATTGTCAAGCCTTAAACATTTATACTGGAGCCACTGACTAGAAGCCAGCTAATCACCGGCTGCCTAACTATGAGACGGCAAACTTTGCCAGGTTCAGCTCACGTTGCTGCTAGTCTGCTGCGATTAAATTAACTGCACCAGCAGGGCACCCACCTATCATCCATCTGTCCGCCTATCATCCATCTATCAATAGACTATACATGGAAATATAGATATACAGGTTTACAAGCCAGTCGTTGAAAGAGACAAGATATTAGCCATACCACAAATGAGCCAGTAGACAGTGCTAGGTAGGGCAAAAAGTTTTGTCAAGGCGCAAACCAGTGGAAAACCTAATTAACATTATTAAAAAATTATTAGCGCTTCGCAAATCAAAGTTTTAGATTGTTTCCATTTGATAATTTTATCGAGCTTAACTTGAATAAACGTTGCAAGAAGTTTTATCCAGCTTGCAGACGAAGGGAAATATAAAGTCTTCCTTATAGATGGTATAATTTCAAAGCATAAACTCAGTCGATATTGCTGAGTTGCTATGCACTTCGTTGAGCGATTTTTGTTGAATTGTTTTGCCCCATTTGACTGGAGGCGATTGCAGTTTTAATCTCTCGTTGGTTTGTGCTGAAACTAGTTTCGGCGCTCTATTCTTGTGAGACAGCAACGGCAATTCTTACAGTTGTAACCGCTAGGCAACCCTTCAGCGAGAACGTTTTAGCGGCGGCCAATGGCTGAGCAGTGGCTCCACGAGCAGGAAGTCCATCCACAGCCCAAAGGTAAATCAAACTCAGACTGGATAGATAAGTTGAAATTATATTTCTTATAAAAATAATCATCCTAAGTTATATTGTCAAGGTTTCAGCCAGCCCTGTATTCTTAAGCTTGGGAATTATAAGGTGCTTTTCTGAAAATCAAGATCGGCCTTTCCGTCAAAGTTTTCAGGTTTTGCAAGTTACTCATCCTCTCTTGTTGGAGATAAACGATGCCGATTGCTGTAGGAATGATTGAGACGCGGGGATTTCCCGCTGTGGTGGAAGCGGCAGATGCGATGGTGAAGGCGGCGCGGGTGACGTTGGTGGGCTACGAGAAAATTGGTAGCGGTCGCGTTACGGTGATTGTCCGGGGTGATGTGTCTGAGGTGCAAGCTTCTGTAGCAGCCGGGATTGAGTCCGCGAAGCGGGTGAATGGTGGTGAAGTTGTGTCCACCCACATCATTGCTCGCCCTCATGAGAATTTGGAATATGTACTGCCGATTCGCTACACCGAGGCGGTTGAGCAGTTTCGTTCCTAGCTTTGAGTGCCTAGTACGGCTGGGTGCTTAACCCTTGCTGAGGGTTTAATTTCAGCGTGATTTGATTACATAAAACTGGAAGGGAGATAAATCATGGCAATTGCAGTTGGAATGGTAGAAACCTTGGGCTTCCCTGCCGTTGTAGAAGCAGCGGACGCAATGGTCAAGGCAGCTCGCGTGACCCTAGTTGGTTATGAAAAGATCGGAAGCGGTCGCGTTACGGTGATTGTCCGGGGCGATGTCTCGGAAGTGCAGGCATCGGTTGCGGCTGGTATCGACAACGTTAAGCGTGTGAATGGCGGACAGGTGCTGTCTACTCACATCATTGCCCGTCCCCATGAGAACCTGGAGTATGTACTGCCGATTCGTTACACCGAGGCGGTGGAAGCGTTCCGGGAGAGCGTCAGCGGTATTCGTCCGATTAGCCGCTCCTAAGCGCTGGCCCAACGCTAATGCAAATTGCTAAGGTTTGTGGCACCGTTGTCAGCACGCAAAAGGAATCTAGTCTCACGGGAGTCAAGTTTCTGCTGGTGCAGTTTCTCGATTCGGAAGGCCAGTTGTTACCCGCTTATGAAGTCGCTGCCGATAGTGTGGGGGCTGGAATTGATGAGTGGGTTTTGGTCAGCCGGGGCAGTGCTGCCCGTCAAATTCAAGGAGGTGAGTCTCGCCCAATTGATGCGCTGGTTGTCGGCATTATCGATACGGTAAGTGTTGAGAATCGACGGCTCTACAGTAAGCGGGACCAAGACCGATAGGTAAAGTTTTGAGTTCTGAGTTTTGAGTTCTGAATTCATTGTGTTGATTCGTGCTCAAAATTTGGAACTTAGAACTGCTTCCGAGGTGAGTCTAGGGTTAAGGTTGGTGGTGTTGATTGGCTGCATAACTAGGTGACGCTTTCCTCGCGATTTTGACTGCTTGGTCATTACGGTTGGCAGTGGGTAATTGGCAAAATTGGCAGCAATAATTTGGAATAATTTGGGTTTGGTGGGCGGTATCTTGCACTGATACCCCTATACAAGCACTCATGTACAAACATTCATGTACAAACATGATTTGAGCGTTCGGTGTTGATTTCCAGTGTGTTGATTACATAGTCAACGGCTGGCTTCGCTGCTGTTTAAGGCAAGAGAGATACTGATATGGTAGTCCGTGGTGCTGCTGCTCCGACGCCTGGGTCGAAGAGTCTGGCTCAACCTCAGATTGATGAGACTGCCCATGTACATTCCTTCTCGAATCTGATTGGGGATGTCAAGGTAGGTGCAAACGTTTTAATTGCTCCGGGGACTTCCATTCGGGCAGATGAAGGGAGTCCTTTTTACATTGGAGCCGGTAGCAAGATCCAGGATGGGGTTGTCATTCATGGCTTGGAGCAGGGCCGGGTCGTTGGAGATGACCAAAAGCACTATTCAGTCTGGGTTGGCGAAAATACTTGCCTCACCCACATGGTACTGATCCACGGTCCTGCTTATGTGGGCAACAACTGTTTTATTGGCTTTCGCTCAACCGTATTTAATGCCCGGATTGGCGATGGTTGCATTGTGATGATGCATGCCCTGATCCAGGATGTGGCGGTTCCACCGGGTAAGTTTGTACCTTCGGGTGCCGTGATTACCTCTCAGCAACAAGCAGACCGCTTGCCCGATGTGCAGGACAATGACCGACGCTTTGCCGCCTATATGGTGGGTCTCAACGACGCGATGCGAGCTGGATATCACAATGCCGATCAGATCAGCCGCATCATGCCCATTCGTCAGCAGTTAGAGCGAAGCTTCCACGGCGATCCGGCGGCTGAGTCCTCCGCTCGTCTTTCCGATCCTTCTAGTCCTTCTAGTTCTACTTCTAGTTCTATGCAAAACACTCGTCTAGCTCCGGAAATAGTCGATTACGTGCGCCAACTCCTATCCCAGGGGTTAAGCGTTGGAGTGGAATACGCTGACAAGCGCCGCTTCCAAACCAGCTCCTGGCATAGCTGCGGCTCAATTCAGTCCAATCGTGATTCGGATGTGCTGAATGCGCTAGAGCAATGTGTCGCTGAGCATAGCGGCGAATATGTCCGCGTTTTTGGCATTGATCCCAGAGCCAAACGGCGTGTTTCAGAAGTAATTGTGCAGCGTCCAGACGGTTCGGGAATGCGAGGAGCAACCGCATCCAAGGCAGCCCCAACTAGCTATAGCTCCTCTAGCTATGGTTCTTCTAGCTACAGCGCTCCTAGCTCCCAGCCCTCCTACGGCGGCAGCTACAGTGGTTCCTCGCAGCTCAGCCCAGAGGTGATCGAAAAAGTGCATCAGTTCATCAATCAAGGCTTCAAGATTGGCACCGAACATGCCGATGCTCGCCGATTCCAAACCAGCTCCTGGCAAAGCTGCTCCCCGATTCAAACCAATCGTCCCGCCGAGGCAATTGCCGCCCTAGAGAGCTGTTTGGCCGAACATACCGGCGAATATGTGCGCTTGTTTGGCATCGATCCAAAAGCAAAGCGGCGCATCTCGGAAATGATCGTGCAGCGTCCCGGCGACAAGGCAAACGGAGCCTCGGCCCCCAGTAACGGCTATACCCCTGCGCCCCAATCGAGCAGCTACAGCCATAGCAACGGCAGCTACGGTGCGGCTAGTGCGACTGGCAGCGGTCGGCTGAATGCAGATGTGGTGAACCAGGTGCGGCAACTCTTGGCCCAAGGCTACCGGGTGGCAGCAGAACATGCCGATGCACGTCGGTTCCAAACTAGCTCCTGGAAGAGCTGTGCCCCGATTCAATCAACCCGCGATAGCGAAGTAATCGCCGCGCTGGAAAGCTGTCTGGCGGAAAACAGCGGTGAGTATGTGCGGTTAGTGGGTGTAGACACCAAATCAAAACGCCGAGTGGCTGAAGTGATTGTGCAGCGACCCTAGAAATCAATTTTGAGTTTTAAGTTTTGAGTTTTGAGTTGGGTCTTGATGACAGGGTACGCCTAATTTTCCTCCTTACTAAGGTTGAGGAGGACTGATGGGTGCACAGTAGCTTTATTAAAGAGTGCGGAAGCAAAGAAACTCACCTCCGGCGCCACCTTAAAGGTCTCGATGTTAGAACTCAAAACTCAAAACTTAAAATTCGAAACTCAAGACTTTTTCTCGCCTGCGTTGAGTCAGGAAATTTCCCATGCAATTGCCGTCTCTAGAATTGATCGATGATTGCCACATTTATATCAGTGGTGATGTAATCGTTCATCCGAGTGCGGCGATTGCACCTGGAGTGCTGCTGCAAGCGGATCCGGGCTGTCGTTTGATCGTGGCGGGTGGAGTCTGTATTGGGCAAGGCTCGGTGCTGCATGCCCATCAAGGCTGGCTAGAAATCGAAGCTGGAGTGACGCTTGGTAGCGGTGTGCTGATAGTAGGGCAGGGCAAGATCGGAGCGAATGCCTGCATCGGAGCCTTGACCACAATTATCAATGGCTCAGTCGAACCCAACCAAATTGTGCCGCCCGGTTCCCTCCTAGGCGAAACTGGCCGCTCCGTCTCCCTCCCTCCCGCCGCATCTCCCCCACCTCCCTCGTTCGGCGAGGCTCACGAGCCGCCACCTCCCCCATCTCCCGTTCGGCTGAGCGCTCACGTCGAAGCCCCACCCCCTACTCCCGAACCACCTCCCGCCGAACCAACCGATACCAAGCCAGTCAGCGAAACGTCAAATTCTGATCAATCTGCTGAGGCGGCTAAGACGGCTGACACCGAGACATCTAAGCAAACCCTGACTCAGGTTTATGGTCAAGCTTATGTGGAACGCATTATGATCACGATGTTTCCCCATCGGCGATCGCTGAATCAAACTCCTCCTGAGCCGCCGCCCTAATCCACCATGACATCACAACGCCCACCCATTCTCAGTGAAAGCGCCTTAGGCTTGGTCTCTACCCGCAGTTTTCCTGCCATTGTCGGCGTTGCAGACAATATGTTGAAGGCCGCCGCCGTGCGGTTAGTGGGCTACGAGAAAATTGGCAGTGGTTACTGTACGGCAGTGGTGCGGGGGCGGATTGCAGATGTGCGCTTGGCGGTAGAAGCGGGGGCAGAAATTGCCGAACAATTCGGACAGTTTGTAGACAAAACCGTGATTTCGCGTCCGCTCGCCAATCTGGAAATGGTCTTGCCGATCAGCGGTCGGCTATCGCAGATTGCGGCAGAGCAGGGCTACAGCCGCTTGAGTAATCAGGCGGTGGGGCTGCTGGAAACGCGCGGTTTTCCGGCGATGGTGGGAGCAGCCGATGCGATGCTGAAATCGGCAGAGGTGTACCTGTCGGGCTACGAGATTATTGGCGATGGCCTCTGCACGGTCGTGATTCGCGGCAATATCTCAGATGTGGCGATGGCGGTAGAAGCGGGCATGTACGAAGCCGACCGCATTGGTGAACTGCATGCCGTGATGGTGATTCCGCGACCGCTGGAGGATTTGGAAGACACCCTGCCGACAGCGAGCTGCTGGATCGAGAAAGCTCAGCCAATTTCGCTGCCGATCGAGCTGAAGGAAACCCAAAAGGAACTGGTGGGCCAAGCCGAAAAGGCCGAACTGCCCGATCTGCGTCAATTGCCCATAGCTGAACCTGTGGCTGAACCAATTGAAGTTACACCAACTGAGGTAATAACACCAGAAGTGCTGCCAGATGAAAGTTTGGATTGAGGGCCTATCCTAGTCCTAGGAAGAGAACCACAGAAACACGGAGGACCCAGAGGACATAGAAGGCTTAAGTTTGCTGGGGTTTCCGATTAGAACCGGATTAAAGTTCCAAGCGCATCCGTTTCATCCGCTCAGGGAGTAGCAGCTAACCAATCCCATCCCAACTGTTTTATCCGTTGCCCTTCGCTTTTTGGAGCTGAATTTGAAATAATGCTGGAATGAATCAGCAACCGCACCCCTCGATCCAATTCCTCTGTTCCTTTGGTTCAGTCTGGCTCGGATCGGTTGATTGCTATACTGAAATCGCTAAGCATCGAATATTAACTATTGAGTAATTTTTAAGCTATGCAGCCCACTGACCCTAGCAAATTCACTGAAAAAGCCTGGGAGGCGATCGTCAAATCGCAGGATGTGGCCCGGCGCTTCCGGCATCAGCAGCTAGAAGTGGAGCATGTGATCCTGGCGATGCTAGAGCAGGAAGGGACCGCCCAGACCATGCTGACCAAGGCGAGTATTGATGTGGCTCGGTTCAAGCAGCAGCTAGAAGGCTTTGCCCAGCGTCAACCCCGCGTCGCTTCAGACGGGCAGCTCTACCTGGGACAGGGCTTGGATGTGTTGCTCGATAAGGCGGAGACAGTCCGCAAAACGCTTCAGGACGACTATATTTCGGTGGAGCATTTGCTGCTAGCTTTGGCCGACGATGACCGGATCGGACGGCGGTTGTTTCGCGGTTTTGAGATAGACGGCAAGCAGTTAGAAACCGCTATCAAGACCGTGCGCGGCACCCAGAAAGTGAAAGACCAGAATCCCGAATCGAGCTATCAGGCGTTGGAAAAGTATGGCCGCGACCTGACCGAGGCCGCTCGGCAAGGCAAACTCGATCCGGTGATTGGCCGCGATGAGGAAATTCGCCGCGTGGTGCAGGTGCTGTCCCGCCGGATGAAAAACAATCCGGTCTTGATCGGCGAACCGGGCGTCGGCAAAACCGCGATTGCCGAAGGGTTGGCCCAGCGGATTGTCAACGGAGATGTGCCCGAATCCCTCAAAAACCGACGCTTGATCAGCCTCGATATGGGGTCGCTGATTGCCGGAGCCAAATACCGAGGCGAATTTGAAGACCGGCTGCGGGCCGTGCTGCGGGAAGTAACTCAGTCGGAAGGGCAGATTGTGCTGTTCATCGACGAGCTGCATACCGTGGTCGGGGCTGGCTCGGCGCAGGGCACGATGGATGCCGGCAACCTGCTCAAACCGATGCTGTCGCGAGGTGAATTGCGCTGTATCGGAGCCACCACGCTCGACGAATACCGCAAGCATATCGAAAAGGATGCGGCCCTAGAGCGGCGGTTCCAGCAGGTGTATGTCGGTCAGCCCAGCGTTGAAGATACGATCTCGATTTTGCGCGGCTTGAAGGAACGCTACGAGGTCCATCACAGCGTCAAAATTGCCGACTCGGCGCTCGTGGCAGCCGCGACTCTGTCAGACCGCTACATCAGCGATCGGTTTTTGCCCGACAAGGCGATTGATCTGGTCGATGAAGCCGCAGCCCAACTGAAAATGGAGATCACCTCCAAACCAGTCGAACTAGAGACAATCGATCGACGGTTACTGCAATTGGAAATGGAAAAACTGTCGATTGAAGGCGAAGGCCAGTCTTCGGTAACGCTCACCCTCTACCGCAGCTCCCGCGAACGGCTGGAAAAAATCGATCAGGAGATCGCCGAACTGAAGCAGGAGCAAACCAAGCTTAGCTCGCAATGGGAATCGGAAAAAGAGCTGATCTCGGCCATTAACGCCCTCAAAGAAGAAGAAGAACAGTTGCGTCGCCAGATCGAAAAAGCCGAACGCGACTATGACCTGAATACCGCCGCCCAGCTTAAGTATGGCCGGTTGGAAGCGGTGCATCGGGAGCTAGAAGCCAAAGAAGCCAGCCTTCTGGAAATGCAGTCGCGGGGCACCAACCTGCTGCGGGAACAAGTCACCGAGGCCGATATTGCCGAAATCGTCGCTAAGTGGACCGGCATTCCCGTTAACCGCCTGATGGAATCGGAACGGCAAAAGCTATTGCAGCTCGAAAGTTATTTGCATCAGCGGGTAATTGGGCAGCAGGAAGCCGTAGAAGCCGTCGCCGCCGCGATTCGCCGTGCCCGTGCTGGGATGAAAGACCCCGGACGCCCGATTGGTTCATTTATGTTCCTGGGACCCACCGGAGTCGGCAAAACCGAGCTAGCTCGTGCGCTGGCCGAATGCCTGTTCGACACTGACGATGCCTTGGTACGCTTGGACATGTCGGAATATATGGAGAAAAACTCGGTGGCTCGCTTGGTGGGAGCGCCTCCGGGCTACATCGGCTATGAAGAAGGCGGTCAGCTTTCCGAGGCGATTCGGCGGCATCCCTATTCGGTGCTGCTGCTCGATGAAGTAGAAAAAGCCCATCCCGATGTGTTCAACATTCTGTTGCAATTGCTCGATGATGGCCGGATTACCGATTCTCAAGGCCGAGTTGCCGATTGCCGCAACACAATTGTAGTAATGACCAGCAATATTGGCAGTGAATACATCCTGGATATCGCTGGAGACGATGAGAAATACGAAGAAATGCAGCGGCGCGTCATGACTGCTCTACGCAACCACTTCCGGCCTGAATTTCTGAATCGGGTGGATGATATTATTCTGTTCCATCCGCTCAGCCTCAAGGAGCTGCGTCAAATTGTCAGCATTCAGCTGCAGCGGGTGCGGCGTCTGTTGGCGGAACAAAAAATCGGCATGGAACTTACCACCGCTGCCCAAAATTACATTGCCGACGTGGGATATGACCCGGTGTATGGAGCACGTCCGCTGAAGCGCGCGATTCAAAAAGAAGTAGAAAACCCCCTCGCCACCAAGATTTTGGAAAGTGCTTTTGTAGAGGGCGATACGGTTGTGATTGACGTAGACGATCACAAATTACAGTTCGTCAAGAAAACCAGCAATGAACCGCAGCCCGTAGTGGAGCCGTTGCTATCAGCAGAAGGATAGGAAGCTAATTCATACGAATTGATATTACTCCAGCACTTCGTGGTTGAGGGTGCGCGGATCATCTACCAAATGGGAGGCATTCTGGATTTCAATCGCAATGATTTTATCTTCGAGGTCATAATCAACCTTTACACCCGGTCGATCTTCGCTATAGTCTTCGGCAATTGCCTCACGAAACACAATCCGCATGACATCGGTGGCTGGATCATAGATGACCTTCATACCCATACTCCATAACGTACTCCATCACTGGTTCGATTAGTTGGCACCATCGTCATCATAACGGCAGGATGTGTCCAGGAGTTGTAGTAGGGGTACCAAAGCAACAGTAACTGAGTCTACAGCCTTTTTCAGGCTAGTAAAGTACGAAAAACGGGGTGCAGGGGCAGTGCTCCCATACCTCACATAAGTGAAAAACGCTGTATGCCAATTGCAGGAGAGATTCAACTGTGGTTTGAGTCCATGCGCAAGTCAACTGCGGGCTACTGGAGAAAACTCATCAAATGGTGGGTTGAAATCTAGCTCTGTTCTATTTTTGAGTCATCTAGTCTACTTTAGTGGACTGCTTGGTCTAGCCCGCGATTCATCTGCGGATGCTGCTAGTGACTATCCAAACCCATAGGCCGAGGCGTTTCGTAAAGCAGCTCGAAAACTGCCGTCTAGCTTTTTGCCTGTTGAGTCAAGAGCATGTTCGCAGCGAGCGGTATAGGCCATCGAGTAAATTAAGGCTGCCGTGACCACCTTTCGTTCAACATCTGTAAAAGGCTGATCTCTGGCCGTTTCATAGTCACGCACAAACTGGTTTACTTCTTCTGGAGTCGGTACCATCGTTCCGGTCTCAACATACCAAGTGACGAGAAACCCCTTGGCAGCATTACCCACAATTACCGGCTCATGCTCTAACCGTAAACTGTCCCAATCGTACACCGCGCTGATCTGGCTCTGCTGAAACCGCATGTTTTTGACGCTCCAATCCATATGACCGATCTGAAGCGGTGCTTCGTAGGCTCGTAGAATCGCTTGAGCGCGGCTAGCAATTTGATCAATCCATTCGGCCCCTCGGCGAGTTCGTTCAAAGTCAAACAGAGCATTGTGGGGTTTTTCCCAAAGCTGGGTGGGATGAAACCGGCTACGCGGCAGGCCAGCCTGGTAAACGAATGGCTGGGCCAACTGAATTTGCTGAACTAATCCCTCTGCCATTGCTTCTCGAATCAACGGATCATGAGCATCTCTGTTCTCGCCTTGATCGAGCATTTGTTCAATCGACACTAGACTATTGGCGTAGGGACGGGGCCACAGCACCAGTCTGGCTGCCGGGAACCCTTGTTCAGCCAATGCCTGCTGAATTCGGCAAACCGCCTGTAGAGTTTCGAGCGTGATGTTGTTGCAACTACGAAACTTGAGCACGATGCGCTGAGCATTTTCCAGCCGTAGCCCCACGGTTAAACTAACGCTGACTTCCCAAAACTCGCAGGCAGCAATCTGCTGATGGCAGTGAGCCTGACAAAAATTTTGGATGAGCTGCGCAATTTTTCGCGGATTGGTGGTGCCCAGAATTGACTGAACCAACTGTCGGTTGCCCGACTCGACCAAACCGGCAGTGAGTTGAGCAAGAAGAGAAGTATCCATACTGGGAGCAGATGACTTTAATAACAGGAGTCAGGAGCCAGAAGTCAAGAAGCAGGAGTCAGAAAGTAGGAGCCAGAAGTCAAGAAGCAGGAGTCAGAAAGTAGTCGTCCCAATTCCGCGCCACATTCAAAATTCTACGCGCTCTTTGCGAAGGAGAATGCATATTTTCTGTCCTAGTCTGCACACCCCAACCGCCATAAACAACCATTGTTTTATCTGGTTGCGGTAAAATACAGCAGAATCTAGATTTGACCGCTTGTAAACCTGCCATTTTGCTAAAACAATTGTGCCTTCACCGCCTGAAACACAGCACTTTGGATCATGGAGACAATCCACCTACAGATTTCAGATGAAACACTGCGCGATGGGGAACAGCAGGTCGGCATTTTTTTTGAGAGCGAAACCAAGCGAACCTTAGCCCATCGGATCGCTGCAACGGGTGTGCATCAAATTGCCCTAATGCCAGCCATTCACGCTACGGAGGAACATCTGGTGAAAACGCTGCTTCAAGAAGGATTGAGGCAGCAGCTTGTGGCTTCAACCATGATGGCACGGCCATTGATTGATCAGGCAAAAGCCTGTGGCGTAGGACAAATTATTCTGTTCAATGCCGTCTCCGATCGGCTGCTTTTTTTGCGAGATGCGGCTATTCGTTGCCATCCAATCTATGCGACTAAAACAATTGACGATATAATTCCTCAGTCTGTGATCAATCGAATTCGGCAAAGCATGATTGAAACTGTGCTCAAGCACCTCCGCTATGCAGCCAGTTTAGGCTTAAAGATTTGTTTTGCAGCAGAAGATGCTAGCCGTGCTGATTTTGATTTCCTAGTCGAGTGCATTCACAGCTTTAAACCTTACCTACAGCAGTTCCTCCTCTGTGATACGGTTGGTATCCTCACACCTGAAAAAACCTATATCTGGATGCATGACTTGCTGGAATACACCCAACATGCACCACTATCGGTTCATTTTCACAACGACATGGGGTTAGCCTTAGAAAATACGATCCAGGCTGTTCAGGCCGGA
Source organism: Leptolyngbya sp. NK1-12 (assembly GCF_032598965.1). Lineage (NCBI taxonomy): Bacteria > Bacillati > Cyanobacteriota > Cyanophyceae > Leptolyngbyales > Leptolyngbyaceae > Leptolyngbya > Leptolyngbya sp. NK1-12. Next base: position 2,257,520 of record NZ_CP053586.1, on the reverse strand, counting down.
GCTATGGGCATTTCTGGCACCTTTGGCGGCATTGGTGAGCGAGCCGGGAATGTGGCTCTAGAGCAGGTATTAAACGGTCTGCGGCTCCGCTTTGGTTGGGAGGTAGATGGCATCGACTACGATGCGCTCGTCCATGTGACTGATTTGCTCGATCAGCTCAACCTGCATGCCCATCCGCCCTACTCGCGCCCAGCTCAACGCTGCGAGACCGGCATCCACGTCAACTCGATTTTGCGAGACCGCCACAGTTATGTCATCTTTCCCTACGCTGAACCCGAGATCTGGTTTGGCAAATGCAGCGGAGCCAGCAATTTTCAGTACCTGTTTGAGCACTATCTGCGCCGGCCCCTCAGCCGCGACCAGTATGAGCGACTGCGTTCAACCATCAAAGTGCTATCGATTCAGCAACAGCGCTCATTTTCGCTCACAGAAGTCGTGGAGATGATTGAACAAGGGCTGTTGGAGGTCGAAGCGAGTTTGAGTAACGAGCATGATTAGAATTCGGCTGCCTGCTACGCACAGGCTACGGCACCAAAAGTGTAAGGGTGAAGCATTTGCTGATACCATTTTCTGTTTGCGCTTTCGACTATATTGGCAAATGCCTCGCCCCTACTGACACAAATCATCCGGCCTAGCCGCACCGAGTTTGGTCAGTGCCAAGGTGGGATATTCAGCACAGGCGTAGGTTGGCAGCGTCGAGGGTAGGCCAGCATTAGGCTGATCACAAACGGTAGGATTGTTGCCACGATTAGTGCCAATACAGGCTGCTATGTATTTTTTGGCATAGGGATGATTAGGTTCGAGTTCAAAAGCTTTGCCGAGGATAATGGTGGCTGCGGAGAGATTATTCGCCTTAGCATTAAGAACCCCCCGGTTGTAGAGCAAATTAACGCGATGGGCATCGGGCGCAACCGGAATCGCGTCATCATAGAGATGATCGGCTCGGCTGATGTAGGCCGCTTTTGCAGTCGATGTAGCTGCTTGATTCACGGCGAAATTAGCCAATTTAGCCAATATTGGGTAATCTTTGCGTTCAATTTGATTGGTAGGTAGCTGGAGATAAAGCTGGGAAGCCTTGGCGTAGTATGGCTCATAGCCGCCCCGACCGACCAATTGCTTCGTCAGCCCCAAGTAGAACACAGGGCGAGGGGCTGTAGGGTTGATCTGAGTAGCTGCATTAAATACCTGTGCCGCTTCGGTTAAGTACTTCTGAGTATCTGCCGTTTGGTTCATCAAACGCGAACTTTGACTCAGCAGCAGTAAGGCTTCCCCCTTATTTTCCAATACATCCGGCTGGTCGGGTTTAACTTGAACCAACTGTTTGCAAGCCGCGGCTACATTGCCAGCGATTCTGGTGATCTCGGCATTCACCGGGTTATTCCCAGCCGATTCAGAGCGGAGTGATTGCTTACAGTCTCGGGTGAGTTGGGCTATTTTCTGAGTCGTTTGATTGCCCTGTTGATGCGCCAACTGATGCCGGTAAGCCCAGAAGCCTAAGCCATTGGTCAACAGCAAACCTAAGGCACAGCCGATCAACAGCCGTCGATTGTTAGTCCAGCCCGGTTTAGCATCAGGCTCCAGTTTGAGTGCCCGCAGTTCTTGCAACGGTTCAGACGCCGTGAGATAGCGCTGGTTGGCAGAATGCCGAATCATCCGATCCAAAATGGCGGCGAGCTGGGGACTGGCCTGTGCCATCGGCTGATCTGGGGTATGAAAACGCCAGATCACCTCATTGGTTAGTTTATCGACAGCCAGATCTTTGGGTTCAATCCCAGTCAAAGCTTGAATCCCAATCATGCCAACGGCGTAGATATCCAGACCCACTTCAGTCCAAGACTCGGCATCGTGGGACGGAATGTAGCCCAATGTACCCACCGACTGCGGTTGCAGCATTTGCCTAGAATTATCTGCCAGTGCCCCAATGCCCTTAAGAATACCAAAATCAATCAGCACTAGCCTGCCATCCTGCTCGCGGCGGCGGATATTGGCAGGTTTGAGATTTAGGTGAAACAGATTTTGGGCATGAACAAATTCCACAACTTCCAAAATGCTGATCAACAGATTGGTGACTTCAGCTTCATCCCACTGCTTACCGGCTTTGATGTCGTGGTCCAGGTTATAGCCTTCAACATATTCTTGAACGACATAATACTGTTGCTTTTCCTCAAAGCAGGCAATCAGGTTAGCAATCTGCCGCTGGGGATGATTGTTGAGCTGTTGCAGATCAAGATAAACCTGGGTGAACAGGTCACTCATCCGGGTTAGGGTAACATCGTCATCGGGCGGTGTAATTTGTTTCAAAATGCATTGGATTTTGCCAGGATGTTGCAGATCCTTCACCAGGTAGGTCTGTAGCCAATCACTGCTGCCCAAGCTTTCAATAATCTCGTACCGTTGTCGAATCACGCGACGCTGCTGGAGTTTCTTTAGTTCACCTGCCACCCACTGCTGGTCAAATACAGATTGGTAGATCGAGTTGTAGATTTTGAGTACATTCTGCTGTTTTACGACCGCTCCGGACAAGCGTAACTCGGCCTGTTCGCGGCTATTGTCTGCCGGAATTTCACCTGCTTCCAGGATTTGTTGATACAGCGTCAGCAGATGAACGGCGCTGCGATCGTTGCGGAGAATTCGGTTGCGAATCGTGCGCAGGTGTTCGGGTTCATCCTGTGATTCCCAGTTTTCAATCACTTTGGTTTGTACCAACCATGCTACCCATTCCGCCTCTTGTCCGGCAGGAATTAGAGCCTCGCTGTCTAGCATCAATTGGCAGACTTTTTGGGTGAGAAACGGCTGTCCTCCGGTCCAGTTTAAGACGGCCTTCAGCACCACTTCCGGATTGCTCGATTGGGCCGCCAGTCCCCGGATCAGGGGTTGGGCTTCCTGAAGCTGAAAGCCAGTTAGTTCGATTGCCTGACCAATATTGAAGGGCGTGCGGCGCTTGTCTTGAATCAGGTCGGAAGGAGTAGCCACGCCCAGCAAACAGAACGTCAACCGCTCGTAGTCTGGTTCATCAGCTCGTTTGTTGTAACAAAAGCGGATACAGGCAAAGAAATCATCGAAGGGAAACTGAAGACTCAAAACACTATCAATTTCGTCAATGAAAATGACAATATTCTCGTCAATCGAAGCTAACAGTACTTCTTCCAAAAACAAACCCCAGCGCTGTACATGGGCCAATGGTGCTTGATCACGCCACCAACTGCGCCAGTCAAACGATTCGGGAAGCTGCAAACCTTTGATCAATTCATTCACAATACCGCAATACCATTGCTCTTCGGTGTTGGCCTGTCCACCAATTCCAGTCAAGTCCACGGCGGCACAGGCAACTCCGGCCTCTCTCAGTTTCTGCATCGTTCGTACTCGCAAGCTGGACTTTCCCATTTGCCGCGAGTTTAATACATAGCAAAATTCTCCCAGTCGCAGAGCATCATAGAGGTCGTGGTCTGCCTGGCGGGTCACGTAGGTCGGAGCATCACTGGAAAGACTGCCTCCCACTTCATAACGATAGCTGGCTTGGTTCACCATAATGTTTTACCCTTTGTTGAGTGAGTGGACTGAGTAGATTACAAATCAAATTGATTGGCTGTGAGGTTGGCTCACCTCTACACGGACTGATTGAGAAAGCACGATAAAATGCGCAACAAAATGCACGCCAAATAGGAAATAAACCTGAAGCAAATTCAAACAATACTGAGGATACTAAACGCTATACAAATGCGCTTCTCCAACGAATATATTTTTGCCGTCAATCTAGCGGCTAAAATAAAGCTGATATAAATTACAGCTTGGTAGGACAGCGTTATCCCGCTGGACATATTGAACTAAGCCCATACTGCGCAACTGGTCTGCCAACGACCGCTCGATTTCAATCGGTTGAGGAGAGGACATTACTTGCTTCACGGCTTCAGCCAAGCGTGGATGCTTTTGCAAACTATTCCAGTAGCGATAGAGATGATCGCTGTAAATTCCATCTTCGGTAGGCGCTTCCCGCAGTAATTGCTCCAGAGTGACATCTTGCCGCTTGATGTAGTACATGGCTAGACGCAGTAAATAGGGATGACCACCTACCATTGCCATCAGTTGCTCAACCTGATGAAATCCCCAATTCAGATCATAACGATTTGCCAGTTCTTGCGTTTGCTGCTGGGTAAATTCCTTGAGTTTCAGGGGTTCACCCACGTTGAACGGCGATTGGTTAATTCTAAATTGACTGTAATCTTCAGTTGAGTAGGCTAAAACCATGCGCAACTGTTTCCAGATTGCATCATCTCTGCCTTTCTCAAACCAATTGCGCAACATGCCAAAAAAATCTGAAGCAATTGCTGGCCGAGAAAAGATGCGATCCACTTCATCGACGCCAAGCACTAGTGGCTTATTGAGCTGCGCCAAGACATATTTTTCAAAATACTCGGTACAGGTCGCAATCGATCCCAAGATTTTGGAATGGCCAGTTGGGCTAGGTTGCTCTAATCCCAATTCGCCGCCAATTCGCTCACAGAACCAGGGCAGAAAACTATCCAAATCTGTCAGCACCTTTTGCTCCACATCTCCCAAACTGAGATAGACCTTCTTATACTTCTGCTGCGTCGCGTAGTTGAGGATCCTGGACATCAGTGAAGTTTTGCCCATGAGATGCGGAGCCATGATCCGGAGTAATTGTCCCGGTGCCTCAATTGACTGATAACGATGGGATTCGTTGGGAAAGCGTTCGAGATAGAGCGACGATTGCAGCGGTACCGAACCGGACGGATACTCGGCTAGCGAGGCTTGGGGAGAAGAATTGGTTGGGCGAGATTGTTTTTTAGCTTTAGCCGACTTGGCTTTTTGCATCAGTACAGGCGTCAGGCATTCAGGCACACCAATCATTTGAATCGCATTACAGCCAACTTTATAGGCAAACTCGATGGTGCGGCCTGCTCCCAGCGCTTTATAAAAACCCACTGCAAACTCAATCGCCGCCTGATCGCTAATCGCACTGCTCATGCCAATTACATAGGGAATATGCTGAGCAATCGCCTTTGCCTGTACTTCGGAATAGCAACCGTTCAGCACCACACATTTCACTTGAGCCGCAAACAGCTCAAACAATCCGCTCAAGGCCGCACCGTCCACTAAAATGGCTTGCCCTGAGTCATCTTCGAAAAACAATCCGCTTGGGGCTACTTCTAGAACTGGGCTGAGGCTTCTATCTTGATGGGCTGAAGTGCTAGCGTTGTGTCTACTTCCATACTCAGCAGGCGTTTTGCTTCTATTATGGCCTATACCGTGACCCGAAAAGTGAACAATCTGGGGATCAATATCTAACATTGCCTGAAGAATATCTCTGGGACGGACAGCCCAACGCTGCTCTAGTACAACTGCATCCCGCTGTCTAGAGCGGCGCAGCCCTTCATCGATATCCCTCAACTCTTGATCCAAACGCAAAGGGGCTGTTCCCCTTGGGTTGGCAGCAAGGAACAATATTTTTTTCATTAATTTAAACCTCTAGGGGGCATAGAGGATGAATGGAACACCCTGTTGTGAAAGGGCTACACTATAAGCTAGCGCTGTTTCGGACAAAATCAGGAAAAGACAACATTTAACGGCAGTAATTGATTAGCTCCAACACCAGCAATATTTACCATACATTCTCATCTATAATTTGCACTTCATGATGCAAGTTGTCTGAGTTACTCATCCTCTAGTCGATCGCTGATTTTGCCGCGCACCGCCGAGATCGCCACAATTCGTGGCGACGCCAGATAATTTTGACCGCTGGGATCACCGCTTCTGCCCTTAAAATTTCGATTCGTAGCGTAGATACCCACTTCCGCTTTACCTAGAACCCCCAAGCCTGCATTGATACAAGCTCCGCAGCCCGTCTTGAGAATTTGTGCTCCAGCTTGCTCCAAAATTTGTAAGTATCCCAACTCCTCAGCTTTTTGTCGCACTTGCTGGGACGCGGGCACAACAAACAGACTGACGCTGGCAGCCACCCGCCGCTGGCGCAATACCGCTGCTGCTTCAGCCAGATCAAACAGTTTGCCGCCGGTACAGGAACCAATAAAGGCGCGCGTAATCGGAACATGACCTAGTTCACTCACCGTAACCACCTGATCCGGCTTGGGCGGACAAGCCACTTGAGGCTGGAGCTGGCTCAGATCAAATTGATAAACTCGCTGATAGACCGCATCCGGATCGCTAGTTAACGAACAATCGAGTTGAGTTGCTGTTCTGGCAATGCGATTGGAGAGATAATTCCACGTCACTTCATCAGGTTCAATCACACCACAGATCGCACCACATTCAACGGCCATATTCGCCAACGTCATCCGTTCATCAATTTCCAATTGCTCAATAACACTACCACCAAATTCGATCACGCAACCGAGGGCACCATCGCAGCCAATCTGCCCCAAGATGAACAGCATGATGTCTTTTGCGCTAATAAATGGCGGCAAACTGCCGGTCAATTCGATTCGGATCGTGGCTGGAACTCGAATCCACATATCGCCAGTTGCCAGCAGGTTCGCCATATCGGTACTGCCAATCCCGGTCGAGAAGCAGCCAAACGCGCCATAGGTACAGCTGTGGGAGTCGGTTCCCGCAATCACCATCCCCGGCTGCACAAAGCCTTGTTCCGGCAGCAGCACATGACAAATCCCTGCCGCATCACCGGGCGAAACCACATCCAGCAAATGGCAGCCCTGCTGTTGGGCAAACTGAACCATTTGTTGATGCATGTCGATCGCTTGGGCATCCGGACGAATATCGTTGATCTGAATGAAGTGATCGGCAACTAGCACCACCCGATTGGCATCCCATACCCGCGCCGCTGAACCAAACTGTTGATAGAACAGCTCACTCACCGGGCCAGCAATCGCATCATGGGACATCGCCAAATCAACCTGGATGAACACCACGTCTCCCGGCTGCACATAGGCTTGACCAGCAGCACGGGCCAACAATTTTTCTGCTAACGTCATCGGTCGCGGTGGCGTTTCACCCTTAGGAAGGACAACACACCCATCCAAACGCTGTTGATTAAAGGCAAGCAGTCCACCCGCCCGCACAATCGCCTCCTCAACCGGATGGGACCGGGACTGATCAATCCATTCCACCGGCAAGCCAATATTGATACTGTTGCGGTAGAAGATCTCAGCAAACGAGCGAGCACGCACTTTCTTGATACCAGCTGCTTTGATCGCAATCGGCGCAAACTCGCGGCTAGAGCCACAGCCGAAATTTTCTCCAGCCTCGATGATATCGTAGTTCAGCAGATTGCCCTCACCGATTACATGCTCCAGAGCATAGTGTTTTAAGTAATCAGGATCAGAATTTGTACCGCGTTTAGCCGGAATAATATCATCCGTATTGATGTCATCGCCCAGTTTTAGAACTCGCTCAATCATCATCCTAAATCATCATAGTAATTCATAGCTGTATTCATGGCTCGTGACTGATCTATCCACTCATCCACTAATTCCTGCTCCAAACCGACTGAAAAATGTTCTCCATCGCATCAATCAGATACTCGACGCATTCTTGCGTGGTAACGAGCTTTTCTGCTGACCCTGCTTGCTGGTACCACAGATCTGCCGTGCGATAACCTTGGGATAAAAGCTGGTCCTGCGCTTGCAGAATTAAATTGGCGGCGGCATGTTCTTCCCACTGCTGCAACATCATAACAATACTGTTGATCATTCCAAGTGGGTTGGCAATTCCTTTACCAGCAAGATCAGCAGCAGTGCCATGAATCGGTTCATAGAGGCCGAATCCATCTTCGTTCAAACTGGCCGAACCCAACAGACCAACCGAGCCTACCAACGCCCCACCGATATCGCTCAAGATGTCGCCAAACAAATTTCCAGCCAAAATCACATCAAAATGCTGAGGTCGCATCACTAGCTGCATCGCCAGATTATCAACTAACATATACTCAACAACCACATTGGGAAACATCAGCGCCTCTTCGGCCACAAGTTGGCTCCAGGGAATATGGGGCAACGCATTTTCCTTATGGGCGACTGTTAGCAAACCCTGTCGATAGTGAGCTTGACGTAGAGCGACTTTAGCAATCCGGCGAATCTCCCAATCGTAGTACTGCATCGTATGATAGCCATACTCTCCATTGCTATCCATTCCTCGCCCCGATGGACCAAAATAGATTCCGCTCACCAGTTCTCTTACAAATAGAATGTCAACGCTCTGCAATTGTTCCGTCTTCAACGGCGAGCAATGAAATAGAAAAGGAGAAGGGCGAACCAGGCGCAAATTGGCAAATAGATCAAACTGTTTGCGTAGCTCTAGCAATCCCCCTTGGGAAACAGCCCCAAACACAATGCCATCGGATTTGCGACAGAGTTGCACGGTTTCCTGGGGCAAAGTATTACCGCAAGCAGCCAAGGCCGGCGGGCCAATTAGCGCCCAGTTAATCTGAACGGAGAAATGATGTAACCGAGCTGCACAGTCGAGCACCAACAGCGCTACATTCATGATTTCTGGACCAATTCCTTCACCTGGCAGGGCAACCACACGATACCGCTTACTCATTCAAACCCTATTCCTTTTTGCTTAGCGCTTCTAGTTCTGCTGCTATTACCTTCACCGTAGAGGTAATTTGATCAGCACTGTGAAGGCAAGTGATAAAGAATCGTAATCTGGCCGCATGGTAGGGCACCGCCGGATACACCATTGGCTGAACAGTAATTCCACGCCGACGCAGCGCATGGGAGAGTTTTACAGCCCTGTGCGGTTCTCCTACAATTACAGGAATAATTGGCGATTGCTGACTGTTGCCGGTATTCAGTCCCTGCTGTTGGGCCAGCGACAGAAAAAGCTGAGCGCGCTGCTGCAACCGGATGACTCGCTCTGGTTCTTGCTGGAGCAGTTGGAGTGCTGCTAAGGCCGCTGCTGTATTGGCCGGAGACATACCAACGCTATAGACGAATCCAGGAGCTGTGTATTTTAGGTATGCCACCATTGCCTTACTGCTGGCAATGTAGCCACCACAGCTTGCCAAGGATTTACTCAGCGTCCCCATCCACAGATCCACCTGTGCCGCCAGCATGCCAAAATGCTCACCAATGCCGCGTCCAGTCGGCCCCAAAACACCAATCGAATGGGCTTCATCCACCAGTAAAAAGGTTTTGTACTTTTGCTTGAGCGCTACGATCTCGGGCAGTGGAGCCAAATCGCCATCAGTACTGTATATTCCCTCGATTGCAATCAACACCTTTTGGTAACAACGACGCTTTTGCGCGAGCAAATCCTCCAATGCCTGCCAATCATTGTGGGGAAATTCAATTGCCGTTGCCGTTGCCAGTTCACAGCCCTGCCGAATACTGTTATGGCTCAAGGCATCATAAATAATCAAATCATTTTCACCAAATAAATGACCGATTGTGGTGACGTTAGTGGTATGTCCGCCAATATAAACAATACAATCTTCCGTTCCTAGAAAGCTGGCAATTTCCTGTTCCAGCTCCCGGTGAATCGGGCGTTCTCCAGCCACAACCCGACTGGCCGAAACTGATGTTCCATAAGTCTCTACAGCTCGCTTTACCGCAGTGGTGACAAAGGGGTCGCCCGATAGACCCAGATAGTTGTAGCTGGAATAACTCAGCAGTTGCTGACCGTGGATTTGAGTTGTATCTCTGGCAATGCCTTCGTGGGTTTCAAAAAACGGATTGCCGAGCTGTTCCAGCCGTTCCAGATCCGAGCGCAGATTGAGATATTCGGGTGTTAGCTCAAAGTGATGATACGCGGCTGGAATATCAAGCTCAGCTTCCATTAAACGAGAATCTGCTAACTCAGAAATTGACTCAGCAGTTGACTCAGAAATTGGTTTCGTGCTGAGTTCATTAGCCGACTCAACTTCAGAATTCGGTGTGTCCTCAGGTGACGCAGCGCTTGGTGCATTAGCTGCGATTGGGGCCGATTCTATTTCATCCGCCCCATTCCTGGAAGAATGTTGGCTTCCCTCCTGGTTGAGATACTGCATCAAGTAGTCGGCCAACAGAGAAACGGTGGGATAATCAAAGGCAAGGGTTTGCGGAATTGGGCAGCCGAGACTAGCTTCCAAGCGGTTTCTAAACTCGACCGCCATCAGCGAATCCATGCCCAGATCGCCAAAATTCTCGTGCGGATCAACTGCTTCTGCTGAACTAAAGCCCAACACTCGCGCCAACTGCTCCCGAATCTGATGTTGCAGTGTCGCAGCCCGATCAGCCGCTGAAGCGAGCCGCAACACGGATGAAACTGGATTGGATGATACGGGGTTTGGTGATACGGGGTTTGGTGATATGGGGACTGGCGGTGATTGACTGGTTGGTGACTGACTCGACTGCGATGCAGCCATTGGTACTTCTGACACAACGTCCCGCAACAGCGGCAAAGTCCGGTTAGGCATCTGCATCTGGAAGGTAGGCCAGTCCATTGGCAGTACACTCACCTGCGTGACATTGCTTTGCAGCAACCGTTCCAGTGCCCGCACTCCCTCCACAGGATCGATCAACCGCATTCCACTCTGAATGATCTGCTGCTGCTGCACTGGCCCCAACCGCGCCGCCATCCCCACTCCGGCCCAAGCGCCCCAGTTCACACTCAGACCAGGTAGTCCCAACTGTCGCCGATAGTGCATCAGCCGATCCAGAACCGCATTGGCGGCTGCATAGCTGCCCTGTCCCAACGAACCCAGCACCGCCGCGACGGAAGAAAAGCAGACAAAGAAGTCGAGCGGCTGATCAAGACTGAGCTGATGTAGATTCCAGGCTCCCTGAACTTTCGCGGCCATTACGGCTTGGAAGCGCTCCCAACTCTGCTGCTGCAGAAGGCCGTCATCGAGCAGGCCAGCGGCGTGGATGATGCCGCGTAGCGGGGAGTTGGCGGCTCGTGAGCCTCGCCGAACGAGAGAGATGCGGCTCATGAGCCTCGCCGAACGAGGGGAGAGGAGGGAGTTGACTTCGATCGGGTTGCTGATATCGGCTTGGATTAGATCAAGGGTGGCGCGTTGTTGGAGTTCCTGAAGAATGGCTTGGGCCGGGGGAGAGGGGGCACGGCGTCCGACTAAAATCAGGTGGGTAGCGCCTTGGTCGATCAGCCAGCGGGCGACTTGCAGCCCCAAGCCGCCATAGCCACCGGTAATCAGGTAGCTGCCGCTGGAGCGCACGGGCAGGGGAGGGCGGATCGGTAAGCTAAGAACGACTTTGCCAATGTGTTTGGCCTGGGCCATGTAGCGAAAGGCGCTAACAGCAGACTCGATGGCGAAGCTAGTGTAGGGCAACGGCTGCAAAACACCTTGCCGAAATTGGGGCATCAGATCGTGCAGCATCGAGGTCAGTAAGGCCGGCCGGCACTGGGCAATTTCTAGCAAATCGAAGGGGTAGTAGGCAACATCGGGGCGAACTTGCTGTACCTGCTCTGGCTGCCAAATACCGACTTTGCCAATCTCTACAAACCGTCCGTGGGGAGCCAGGATGGCTAAATTTTGGGGAATGAATTCGCCGTTCAAGCTATTGAGCACCACGTCCACACCCTGGCCTTGGGTGAGCTGCCGGATTTGAGCGGCAAAGTCGAGCGTGCGGGAGTTCATCACATGCGCCACCCCGATCGATTTCAGGAAAGCCCACTTGCCAGGGCTAGCAGTAGCGAACACTTCAGCGCCAGCCTGCTGCGCCAACCGAACGGCGGCTAATCCAACTCCGCCAGCCGCCGCATGGATCAAGACGCGCTCGCCAGGTTTGATCTGAGCCAGATGATGCAGGCCATAGTAGGCTGTCAGAAACGGCGTGGGAATGGTGGCAGCTTCGCTGAAGCTAAGGGCTTCCGGCTTGGCGCTTACAAACGCAGCGGGCACGGTCACAAATTGTCCCAAGCTGCCCACTGCCGCCACGGCAATCACGGCATCGCCCACCTGCAAATGGCGAACATCTTTCCCTACCGCCGTCACAATACCGGCACACTCCCAGCCGAACGGTATTTGAGCAGCATCCACAACGCCCATTTGTTCTAAATAGGGCTGCAGCACCCCCAGCGCATTCAGCACATCGCGAAAGTTCAGCCCCGCCGCCCGCACCTGAATTTCTATTTCTGCCGCCGCTGGCGCTTGCCGTTCGACCGGAACTAGACGGAGCTGATCCAGCATGCCATAGTCATTCATTTTGAGCTGAAATGCTTCGGAATCGGGCAGAGGTAGTTTATGGGCATAAACCCGATCGGGTAGGGCTGAAGAGTGCAATGAATCTGAACAACGCACCAACCGCGCTACATAGCGATGATTTTGGCGAACGGCAATCTGATCTTCGACCTCGTCAGCTGCTGGATGCAGCAATTCCTGTAGCAAAGCTGTGACATCAGGCTGCATCGGATCGAGATCCAAACAGGTGCATTGCCATTCTGGATACTCAAGTCGAACCACACGTGCCAATCCCCATAATGCCGCTTGCTGCACCTGAGATAAGGATGCCTGCGCTCCCACCTCGATAGCCTGTGCCCCTTGGGTGACGAACCACAGTTTGGGAGTCCATCGCTTCTGGGCCAGAGCTTGGATCAAAGCCAGCGCCTGACCACAAATTTTTTCTTGAATCGACATCAACTCCTGGCTAGATAAAAGCTGAGGCTGACAAAGGTAAATCACCTGATCTGGCGGATGGACCAGTTTTGCCAGATTAATTGGGCCGACCTCCTCAGCCGATATCCAGGTGCAGTGATGCCCTTGTTGCTGTAGGGCCAGGACCAGCTCGGCTGCTAAGTCCTTTTCTGGTTCATCCGTAACTTTTTGATCAGTTACATGATTAGTAACATGATTAGTAACAATCAACCAAGATTGAAGACATTGATGTTCTATTTGCTGTTCTACTAAATGTTCTACCAAATATTGTTCTGCACTTGACGGACGTAACGGTTTTGACTGCCAGCGAATTTCATAGAAGTGATCTTCAATCGATTCAGTTGCTCCAAACAGACGTTGCAGCGAGCGAGAACTGACAGCCTGCAGACAAAATTCCCTGATTGTTGCGATCAGATTGCCTGCTGCATCCATGAGGAAGAGATTGGCCTTAATCTGCTGCGCATCAACATTCTCAACCAGTTCCACCAGTGTCCAAATCTGTTCAGTCACAGGCGCAACCTGCTGCAGACTTCCAAGGCTAACCGGCAGAAATGGGGTTGATACAGCTGGATCGACTACGGCTGCCACAAGTTGAAAACAGGCATCGAGCAAAACCGGATGAAGCCGGTAGCCCTCTTTTAGAGAGCAACCTGATGGTAACTGAATTTGACCCAGAGCCTGTGCTTTACCGCGCCAAAGCCGCTGCACTGCCTGAAAGCACGGGCCATAGTTTAATCCTTCTCTCCTCAACTGTTGATAGTAATCAGAACTGGGTGCAGTAGGCTGCATCGACGCTTGCAGAGCGTTCAAATCACGCCACTTCGGCACCGCAAGATTCCCTGAGGCTGAGGCTGACAGAATCGCAGTCGTGTAGCGAATAAAATTTGCTTTAATGTTTACATTTCTGTCACAACCAAAAATCTCAGCTTTATATCCTGAATCGGTTGACGTCAGCTTAAGCTGTAGAATTTTAATCTGATCAGTCTGCAAAAATAGAGGCTTTTCAATAGTCAGATTCTGAATCACAAATTCGTTCTGCTTCAGGTTTGTGACAGCAGCCAGCAACATTTCCCCATAAGCCGCAGCAGGAAACACGATTCTGTTCAGAATTTTGTGATCTTGAAGATATACCAATTCCTGTAGATCAATCTCAACCTGAAAATAGATTTCTGGCTGGTTCGCTAAAGTCATTGCCTGACCCAGCAGGGGATGCAACGTTTCTCCAGTAGGTGCCGACACCGACACAGTTTGTTCAACGCACACATCAGGTTCCCACCAATAGCGCTGCCGCTGAAACGGGTAGGTTGGAGCCGCAATCTGCTGTCGCCCGTAGGGCCGATCAAACTCATCCCAATCGACCTTTACCCCTCGCACATAAAGCTGACTTAAACTCTGCAACAGCACTTGCCAATCCGATTGACCAGATCGCAAACTGGGCAGCCACAGGTTTCCTGGCTGGGGCAGACAGGTACGACCCATACTGCACAGCGACGAGCTAGCACCAATTTCGAGGAACACCTCATACCCGTGTTGCTGCAAGGTTGCCAAACCATCAGCAAATCGAACTGCCTGCCGCACATGCCGACACCAATAGTCTGGAGTCGCAATCTCTGCACCGACCACATCACCTGTAAGGTTAGAAACCAGCAGCAACTGAGGCACCCGATAGCACACCTGAGCCGCCACCTCTGCGAACGCCGCCAGCATCGGCTCCATCAACGGCGAATGAAAGGCATGGGAAACCCGCAGCGGAGTTATTTTGATGCCTGTGGCTGTTAGATGCGCTGCCATCCGAGCGATCGCCTCCGGTTCACCCGAAATCACCAGATTCTCAGGACCATTCACTGCCGCAATCGCTACCTGTTGCTCATCCCGAATCCAACGTCTCACCAATGTTTCATTTGCCATCACCGCCATCATTGCCCCCGGCGGCAACTTCTGCATCAATCGTCCCCTTGCCGCCACCAGCTTCAGCGCATCCTCCAGACTAAACACCCCCGCAATACAGGCCGCCACATACTCCCCCACACTGTGCCCTAGCACCGCACTCGGTCGCACCCCCCACGACAACCACAACTGCGCCAACCCATACTCCAACACAAACAATGCTGGCTGCGCATAGCCAGTTTGATCCAAGGCATCAGGAGTCGGAAGCACACTTATATTCTTACCTTCCCCATCTCCCCTCGTTCGGCGAGGCTCACGAGCCGCATCTCCCCACATTACCGCCAAAATCGACTCACCCAACTCCGCCTGCAACAGCCGATCACACTGATCCAGTACCGCTCGAAAGGTAGGAGAGGTTTCGTACAGCTCCCGTCCCATGCCAATGTATTGGGAACCCTGGCCGGTGAACAAAAAGGCAATTTCTACTGAACCCGTCGCGTGGCCCATGGCCACCGAGCCGAACCATGCTTGATTTGCAGCTTGACTCACAAACGTTCTGAGCTGCTGCTGCAACTGCTCTGCTGACTCAGCCACCACCGCTAACCGTTGAGAAAAGTGCGAACGTTTGGCATTGGCCGTAAAGCAGAGATTGGCGAGCTGGGAGGCATCCCACTCCAGATACCGCTGGGCTAGGTCTCGCAAGGCTGCCTCGGTTTTAGCCGATAGTGCTAGGAGATGACAGGGGCGATCGATTTGGCTCTGGGATTTGGTCGCCTTTTTGCGTTTAGGTTTGACATCCGTTATTACAACATGGGCATTGGTGCCGCCAAAGCCGAACGAGTTGACGCCAGCAATCCGGATTCCTTGCTGAGCGTTCCATTTCGTTAAGCGCGTCTGCACCCGCAGAGCTAGCTGCTCGAAGCAAATTTGGGGATTGGGCGTTTGAAAATGTAGACTAGGCGGAATTTGCTGGTGTTTCAGGGCTAAAGCCACCTTGATTAACCCTGCCACTCCAGCCGCCGTTTCGGCATGGCCAATGTTGGTCTTCACTGAGCCAATCGCACAATCACGGGTGCGATTCTCTCCTAACACAGCTCCTAGCGCTTCTAGTTCTACCGGGTCACCCAGTTTGGTGCCGGTACCGTGGGCTTCCACATACTGCACTAAATTCGGCGCAATCCCAGCTCGACGATAGGCTTCTCGCAAAACAGCAGCCTGAGACTGAGAATTGGGAGCGGCCAGTCCGTTACTAAATCCATCTTGGTTCACAGCAGTGGCGCGGATCACGGCGTAGATTAAATCTCCATCTGTCATCGCCTGGGACAGAGGCTTCAACAGCACCACGCCGGCCCCTTCACTGCGGACATAGCCATCCGCTGAAGCATCGAAGCTTTTGCAACGTCCCATACCCGACATGAACCCGCCCTTGCTGAATCCCACCGTCACGGTTGGCAGCAGCAGCAGATTCACCCCGCCGGCCAGCGCCAAGCTCGATTCCGCACACCACAAACTCTGACAGGCCAGATGCACCGCCACCAACGATGATGAACAGGCCGTATCCACCGCCAAACTGGGGCCTTTGAAGTCAAATACATAGGAAATACGATTGGCCGCAATGCAGTTGCCCGTCCCAGTCGTGGCGTAGGGATCGTTCACCGGATGCTGCCACATCCGAATCGAGTAGTCATGCGTGCCGATGCCAATAAAGACCCCAGTCTGACTGCCACGCAACCGTTCTGGTATCAGCCCAGCATCCTCCAGAGCTTCCCAAGTGACTTCTAGCAACAGCCGCTGCTGCGGGTCCATCGTCACGGCTTCGCGAGGCGCAATCCCAAAAAACTGTGGGTCAAAACCATCGATCGCCTCTACAAACCCACCCCAGCGCGTATTGGTTTTGTTGGGTTTATTGGGGTCCGGATCGTAAAATTTCGCCGGATCCCAGCGCGACCGAGGCACCTCCGTAATGGCATCTACCCCCTGCCGCAGCAATTGCCAGAACGAATTTGGACTATATACACCTCCCGGAAACCGACAGCCAATCCCAATAATCGCAATGGGTTCTAACTTCATACCAGACCAATTCCAGCAGACTCCCTCACCATCAAAGCCGAATTCGAATCGATTGCATTGAACCGAACCAATTCAATGATGGAATTCAGCCAATTTTAGTTCACGCGGATGTCACACGGCTGTCTGTTAGAAGTTTCCGTAGATTGTCGAAGTTTTAAATTTTATTGTTTGTTTTTACTGTTTGTTTTGATTCTTCATTTGATTGTTTCAAGTTTGTCCAGAGAGGGTGTGGATGAAGATTAGTCCCTACCCCCGCTGCAGCAAACCCGCCACCCGGGCCTTAATTTGATCAATTTGATGCTTTACTGGGTTGAACACCGTCTGCAAACCGGCCTTGCTACCTGCCTGAGGTGGCACCGCCACTTGAATCGGTTCATCTTTATATTCCTTCAGCCGGTAGCCATACTCCAGATGCTGCTGATGCTTCCGCAACACCGGATAGAGGCGAAACGCCCCCTGAAGCAAATCTTCCTGACTGCCAAAAATTGCCTGATTAATTTGGCTCGACCGTTTTACCGCAATCACCCCTACCGGATACCAATTCTTCTTCCCCCGAATCCGCAAGTAAATCTCAAACTCCGGCACCCCATCCGCCCGCATCTGATCCAACTGCTTAGACGCCTCAGCCCGCTTTGTTGCCCGCTTAGAAACCTGAGGCCGAGATTGAGATTTGCCAAATCCAGAGTGAGTTGTCATCGAGTCGCCCCACAAACTATTACCTAAAAATCTTAACAAAAGTTTACAACACTTTAAGCCAATTTACTTCTTCATCCCCCATCTCCCCTCGTTCGGCGAGGCTCACGAGCCGCATCCCCCCATCATCTGCTTCAATAAAAAAAACAGGAGGCTGCCTGTGAAAGTCGCCATTCTCACATCCGGCTTTTTCCCCGTTATTGATGGAGTCACAATCACGGTTTTTAACCGGGTGCAGCGCTTAAGCCAACGGGGGCATCAGGTGTTGCTGCTCTGTCCGGACTATAGTGCGACTGCCGCCATTTATCCCGACTGGCAAAAGTATGTCGGGGAAATTCTGCCGGGGGTGACGGTAACTCCCTTAGCCAGTTCTCCGTTTATGGGCCTGGAGTTTGACCGTAACGTCACTAAAACCGCCTATCCCCAACTCCTAGATGCGCTAGCCCAGTTTCAGCCCGATATCATTCATGTCGATGAGCCAGAGCGGTTGCAGTTAGGTTTTGACAAAATTCCTGCCGTGGATTTCGCCAAACACTACTCCACTGCCTGCGTCAGTTTCCTGCACACCAATTTCATTGAGTACTTAGAAGACTACTTTGCCCTGCCAGCCTTGATCATTCGTGGCATGCAATTCATTTCTAAACGGATTGTGGCTCGCATCTACAACGCCTACGGTGCAACTCTGATCAGCAGCCCGATTACCTACCAGAAGGCCATTCAAATGGGCATCAAAAATGCCATCCAGGCCGAGTTGCTGGGCGTTAACCTAGCCCAGTTCGACCCTCAGCTCAAATCCGCTGATTTTTTTGCTCGCCATTACAACATTCCAGACCTTGACCCGCCCGACCCCAGGGTGAAACTGCTGTTTCTAGGCCGACTGACCCCCGACAAAGGCTGGACGTTTGCGCTGACAGCATTCTCTCAAATCGCTCGGTCTGCCCAGTACCAAACCCTGTTGTCGCAAATTGCCTTGGTGATTGCCGGTGATGGCTCCATGCAGACCGAAATTGCCCAAGCGTTCAGCACCCTGCCCCTAACCGTTCATTTTCTGGGCCGGATTGCCCCCAACGCGGTTCCCACCTTACTGCTCCACAGCGACATCCACATCACCACATCCGAAAAGGAAACCAAAGGATTGACTGTACTGGAAGCCTTTGCTGCGGGTGTGCCCGTACTCGCCCCAGCCGCAGGCGGCGTCATCGACACAATCGAATCAGGACAAACTGGTTTTTTGTATCAGCCCCGCAACTGGCAGGATTTTGCTGCCAAACTTCAGCGCCTCGTCGAGAATCCCCAATTGCGCCAACGCATGGGCCAAACCGCCCAAGCCCACGCCACTAACTATGACTGGGACGCTGCCGTGGACCGTCTTCTCAACCTCTGGCAACAGCAAATCGAACGACAGCAGGGCGCTCCTGTCCCCCACAAACGGTAAGGGAATGGACAATCGCTCAGAGACGCCAAAAACCCGTAAGTCGCGAACTCGACCGTTGACCACTCTGTCACTGATGCTGCTGGCCCTGCTGCTGAGTTTAGGAGTAGTGTTTCGCATCGCAAATTTGGATCAGAAAATCTTTTGGGTCGATGAGGTTGCTACGGCCATGCGAGCCAGCGGATACACCAAAGCCGAGGTGACGGCCCAGCTCACCGATGGTTCACTCCACAGTCCGGCAGAGCTGTTAGCCTACCAGCGCCTATCCCCCGACCGATCGTTTTCTCAGACGCTTAATGCTTTGACGCGCAGCCCAGAACATGCCCCCCTCTACTTTCTGCTGACCCGCTTTTGGATGCAGGCATTTGGCAGTACGGTTGGCGCAATTCGCAGTTTTTCAGTGCTGTGCAGTTTCCTGGTTTTGCCCTGTCTGGTTTGGCTCTGCCAGGAAGTATTTCGTCCATGCAGTCCAACACCAGCCCTTGCCCCAATCGGCTCGACGGCCGCTGCGTTGATGGCCGTTTCTCCGTTCTTCGTGGCCTACGCCCAAGAGGCACGTCCCTACAGCTTCTGGTTACTGACGATCGTGCTTTGCAGTGGTGCCCTGTTGCGAGCCGGGCGGCGAAATACTTGGTTGAGCTGGGCGATCTATGCCCTGACACTGCTGACTAGCCTCTACACATCGCTCTTGACGGTTTTGCTGGCGGTTGGGCAAGCGGTGTATGTCTTCACAGTCCAGCCGCACCGTTCCATCCTCCGGCATTATCAATGGGCCATAGGCGTTGCTCTAGTGGGTTTTCTACCTTGGGTATGGGTAATCTGGCATCAGTCGGATGCCCTCACCACCAACACTACCTGGATGCGCACGCCCATACAGCCATTCGCCATGATCGCCATTTGGCTCTATAGCTTTGCCGTGTTGTTTTTTGATGTGCCGGTGGTGGCGCAGTGGAGTTGGGTAGCGCTGCTCCAGGCTACGATCGCCGCGATGGTCCTAACGGTAATGGGAATAGCACTCTACCGGATGGCTCAACTGCCGCATCGAGTCGGATTTTTCTTAGCGGCGCTCTGTGGACCGATTCCGTTCACCTTGATCCTGCTCGATTTAATTTTCCAGGGCCAAGCTTCTGCCTCCCCCCGCTATTTGATTCCCAGTCAGTTGGGAGTATTGCTGGCCGTTGCCTACTGCTGTGCTGAATCAGGTTTACCTGGCTATCTTCAAAAATCTGCTTCAGAAACGCCGGTTCGCTTACAGCGTCAGTGGCTCGTAATCACGGCTTTTCTGCTTGGCCTCAGCCTCATTTCCGCCTGGGTGAACCTAAACCGCTCGCCGGACTATCAAAAAGCGCACAACCGCCATAATCCTGAAATTGCCGCTCTGGTGAATCAGGCTATTAGCCCGATCTTAGTGGCGGAACCCAGTCAAACAATGAACTTGCTATCGCTGAGCCACAGTCTCAGCCCCACAGTACACATCCAACTTCTGCCGATCGAGCAAATGGGCACCGTATTATCATCCTGCCAGAATTATTTCGTGTTCAATCCCTCGCCCCAGCTCGTAACAAAATTACATCAAATAGAAACACTTAGGGTTCAACAAATTTACCAACCTCAATTAATCACAAACAAGGATATTCACTTGTCTCTGGCAAAAACCCAATTTGCCGCCTGTCGCGCTCCCTAACGATTTCCAAACAAGAACCCCCATTGAATTTTCTATGATTGCAGAATGACCAACATTTTGGACAAACCAGACCTACCGACAGTCAAATGTTTGAATTATTTGATTTAAATGTCAAAATCTCCTGAAATTAATCGTATCGAGCAACACAAATGTCTGATTTGTTTGAAGTTTTTGCGATGATAGGAGAAGCAGTGGTTCCATGTCACCCATCTGGTTGATATAGGCGTAGGAAGTCTCGACTGCTTCTGTCAACCTATAGTGCAACCATGCAGATGGCTAAGTTGAAGGTCTAGGTCAATGAACTGGGAAGAAGGACAAACCGTTGAATGCGAAGGACTGGATTGGGGTCCTTGCTATGTCACGATGAGCAATCAGCACATGGTCGTCATCTATTGCCCTCGCTATGAGATGGTGACAACTGCTAGCCCCAACCAATTAGAACAGGCCGGTTGGAAAAGCACAGCCCCTAAAAAGGTAGTTTGGATGCAAAAGTGGAGACAAGCTAATCGCCAAAAACGCAAACCTGTTCCTGGTGTTTAAATAGGCCGGCTAAATATGCTCGCTTGGCTAAATATACTCGGTTCCCCAGAGCAAGTTGATAGCCCATAACAATAACCCCATAACAATAACAAAACAATAACAAAGGGAAGCCGAACGACTTCCCCCCGATATCAAATTTTGGCTACCATTGCCCAAACGTAACATTGATTTTAGATTTACTGTTGGTTTGAGCAAGGCTTCTAGTGAATCGAATGGGCAAATAAATCAAAGCCAATTCATAGAGTGACAACAGACTGACCAACAAACTGGGCAAGAGTAATTTCCTACCCAGCAGGCGCATACGCATAGGTTGATCGATAGATTGCTATTTTAGTTTTTGATCGGCGGGGGGCACCCATTCAGAATAAGGTTCTCCAGTAAAGGGTTGTACACCAATATTGGGATAGTGATCATGGTCAGGGCTGAAAAGTGCCGTAGCACCTTCGTACAGGTAGCGAATAGTATCACCAAAAACTTTGAAGATATTCATAGTTCTGACCTCAGGTTAGAAGAAATAAACAATTCAATCTAAGCCTGTTGAACAGCTCAATTTGAGTGCGATTTAAACCATCTCGCTAATTGACAAGCAGTTATTCATTCAGCCATTCTTTGAAGCTTAGATTTGAGCTGAAAATCGTTTTTTCGCCACTCAGATTGAACTATCTAGAAGAACAATTTGGGAAACGTTAAACCCTGGAGTTAAATCCTGGAACTAACTGATCAAAATTTGATGAGAACCAATGATGAGAACCAACCGTTAACTTAGTTCAAACTGAGCTTACATCTCAATCATACGAGACCGAGTCTGAAACACAGACGCACACTCTATCATTCTTTACAGTCTTCCATCATTAAGCAGATCCCGCTCTTCATCCACTTAGCTCGGATTTCGCTTGAATCACTAAATTCAGCACTCTACCGTGATTTGAGTAAATAATTTGAGTAAAACATCTTTATAAAAAGAATCATTAATTCAATAACAATTACACAAATTAAGCAATACTAAGTTGCTTATCTGAATCATTTGCCAAAACTCTTTTAATACCTACAAACCCCTAGCGGGTGCAGGCATTTTATCCTGCACTCTAGTTGCTGTTGAATTGAGTAACCCACGCAGGCAGGTTTTGTCTGTGTAGGTGCGGCTTGGAGCCGCCAGCGATCAGAGTTTTGGCAGTCAATCAGTTAATCGGCTACTAGACTGAATTGGCGGATCAGATCAGCGAGCTGTTTGGCGCTGTCGGTTACGGCCAATTTTTTAGCGGCCTCGGCCATGCTTTGCAGTTGCTCCGAAGAGTGCAGCAGGTTTAGCACCTGTTGTTGCAGCAGTTCTGGCGTCAACTCAGATTGCTGATACAGGAAAGCTGCTCCAGCAGACTCAAACACTCTCGCGTTGTGGGTCTGGTGATCCTCAGCCGCATAGGGAAACGGAATTAAAATCGCTGGTGTACCTGTGATGGCAAGCTCAGTCAGCGTTCCAGCTCCTGCCCGACTCACTGCCAGCGTAGCCCGCTGCATCAACTTGGCCATATCGTGATAAAAGGGCAAAGCAATGTACTGAGGATGACTCAAGCTATTGGCGTCAGGGTCATTTTCGCCTGTCAGATGCACGACCCAAGCCCCAGCCCCAAACCAAGCTGGAGCCGCCTGTCGCACTAGCCGATTCATGGCTACAGCACCTTGACTGCCACCCACAACTAGAATCAGCGGCACCGCATCGGGAACAGCGAGGCCCGATAGGGGTTGCTGGCTCAGATCCGTTTGAAATTGATCTCGGACTGGCGTTCCCACCCATACCGTTTTTGCCTTGGGCAGATAGCAAGCCGCCACCTCAAATCCCAACGCCACCACAGTACACCAACCGCTCAGCCAGCGGGTTACTTTGCCCGGTAAGGCGTTCGACTCATGTAGAACCACAGGTAAGCCCAGTGTCCGAGCCGCAACCACCGCTGGAGCCGCAATGTAGCCACCGGTTGTAAACACGGCTTCAAATCCACCTCGTTGCAGCAGTCGCCGCACTTTGAAAATAGCTAGCACCAGCCGGCTGAAGGTGCGGAGCGTGCTCAAGCCCAACCGCTGCTGAAAGCCGCCCACCGAAATCGTATGTAGTGGGAACCGATCCGGTACAAGCTGCGTTTCCAGCCGATCGGGCACTCCTAGCCATTCAATCTGATATTCTGGCAACGCTTCTGCCACCGCTAAGGCTGGAAACAAATGGCCCCCAGTTCCACTAGCCGCAATGAGCAACTTGGGTCGCTTTAGTTGGGGATTAGGCAAATCATCCGACTTTGAAGTCGCAACCAAGACTGGACGCTCCATAGATCTCAAGCCTGAATTCTTGCGTAATTGCTCGCGTTTAAGCCGGAACAGGTTAGAGCAGATTATTGATTTAAATCACCTAGATCTCTACTCAAGCGCAGGCTAAAATAATGTACCTTAAATTCGAGCCGGTGAACCTTTACTGACTGAATTACTGAATCTCCTACCTCATCTACCTATTCTCTACTGATTCAGTTGTTGCGAATCCTGAGATACTGGGCCAAATACTCAGTCGATTCCCAAGCCGATTCCCAAGCCAAAGTAATTTCTAGCGTTTTTTGAGCGGACCCCCTACCCATGCCGAACCGTTTCATTCCCCAGTTTGTTTCTCAGTTGCAGTCAATTCCATCTGCATCCATGTCGTTGGGCCAATCCCGATGCCGGTCTCGGCGGCTGCGCCTTTTGTTCACATCCCTGACGCTGGGGCTAGCCCTCAGTTGGGCTAGTAGTTGGGCCGATCGGGTTGCCGCTCAAGTGCCTAGCACTGCTTCAGAACCTCCTCCTCCCGAACTGGCAAATCTGCTGAGCCGAATCGACACAGCCGCCTCTGCCGGAGACTTGGCCGCTGTGATGCGCTTTTACAGCCCAAACTTTACTAGCGCCGATGGGTTGACCTACAACACCCTGAAGCAAACTCTCGAAGATCTCTGGAAACGCTATCCTGATTTGCAGTACCAAACCACACTAGAGAGTTGGGAACGGCAGGGCGACGCGATCACCACCGTCACTACTACCACTATTACTGGGGTTTATCCCGATGAACGGCGCGATCTCAACCTTTCAGCCACAATTACCGCGCGTCAACGCCTGCAAAATGATCAAATCGTGGAGCAAGAAATTTTGAGCGAACGCAGCGAACTCACTGCTGGCGACAATCCACCCACAGTTAGCTTTAATCTACCGGAGCAGGTAACTCCCGGTCAGGAATTTGATTTCGATGCAGTTGTGATGGAACCCCTGGGTGAGCGGCTGTTGCTAGGAGCGGCCCTAGAAGAACCGATTGGCGTCGAGAATTACCTGAATCCCGCCCCAGTTGAGCTGGAGTTGCTGAGTTCAGGTGGTTTGTTTAAGGTAGGGCAAGCCCCTAAAAGCCCAGACGATCGTTGGATTTCTGCCGTGATCGTGCGCTATGACGGTATTACAGCTGTGACGCAGCGCCTGCGAGTAGTTGATCAAGCGGGCAATTGATGCCTGTATTTGCTATTTAATTCGCTTTGCCAATTCGCTTTGCTGATTAGCCCTGCCAACTAGTTTTGCTGATTATTGGCCAACTCCCGGATTGGCAGTTCCTGATAGTGGGAACACCCTTCACAGGGACCACACGGATTCACTGCACAGCGAATATGGCCAGAACGGGCGTTGAACCGGCAAGACAAGTCGCCAATCATGTAGCCAATTCCCTCAACGTAGTGGAAATCAGGCGGTAAGCGCAGTCCAGCTAGCGGACGATTGGCCACCGACTCCATCGCAAGCCGCAAGCGGGCTTGGGAGCGGGCGTCGGCTTGGCGCATCACCCACAGTGACAGCAGAGAAGGCGTCAGGCCCAAAATCACAATCAAGAATGCAACTAGCATGGCAGTTTTGAGCAATTCCAACTAGAGCAGTTCTATGCGAACCAACCCAGCTAACTCGATTCAGCTAATCAACTCGTTGGTCCTCTGAACCGTGCGGAGCACATTGGCAGCAGTCTAGCATGTTGCTCCAGCAACCGGCATATCAACCCGCTCGCCCGTCAAACTGAAGGCCCTAGCAGTGGCGATTTCGACGCGCACGGTTTGGCCTTTCAGTTCAGCAATATTGCCGGTGCAGAAAGTAAGGCGGTTGCTGCGGGTGCGACCCATCACCTGACTCGGATCTTTGGGGTTTTGATCCTCTACCAGCACGGCCTCGATGCGACCCACATAGCGCTGGGAGCGTTCGGCAGCCTTAATCGCCACTAAATGGTTTAGACGCTGCAATCGGTCCGCTTTGACCGTTTCACTCAGCTGATTCTGCCACAGGGCAGCCGGTGTACCCGGACGCGGCGAATAGGCGGCCGTATTGAGCTGATCAAAACCAATGGCATCGACCAGCTTCAGCGTATTTTCAAACTGGGCTTCGGTTTCACCCGGAAATCCCACAATCGCATCGGCGCTAATCGCAGCATCGGGCATGTAGTGGCGGATTGTGTCGATAATGCGGCAGTACTTTTCGCGGGTATAGCCCCGCGCCATTGCCTTCAGCACCTCATTGTCGCCCGACTGAAACGGAATATGGAAATGTTCGCAAACCTTGGGTAACTCAGCACAGGCCCGAATCAACCGCTCGGTGAAGTAGCGCGGATGGCTAGTAGCAAACCGAATCCGTTCAATTCCCGCTACATCGTGAATGTAGTACAGCAGATCCGTCAGTGTATGCTGATGCCGACCTTCTGGCGTCACACCGGGCAAATCCCGCCCGTAAGCATCGATATTTTGTCCCAGTAGCGTCACTTCTTTGTAGCCCTGCCGCCCTAACTCCTCCATCTCAGCCCGAATCGCCTCTGGTGGACGCGATTGTTCAACGCCGCGCACACTGGGAACCACACAGTAGGTACAGCGCTCGTTACAGCCGTAAATTACATTCACCCAGGCCGTTACAGTACTGTCCCGACGCGGTTTGGTGATGTCTTCAAAGATATGAACCGGCTCGGTAGCCACTACCTGATTGCCGTTAAACACCTGCTCTAGCAGATCTTGCAGCCGATTGGCATGCTGCGGCCCCATGACTAAATCCAATTCCGGCACCCGACGCAACAAGGCTTCCCCTTCTTGCTGAGCGACGCAACCCGCCACAATCAAAGTTAAGTTGGGTTGTTCATGCTTGCGCTTGGCCTGCCTACCGAGATAGGAATACACTTTCTGCTCGGCGTTATCGCGGATCGTGCAGGTGTTGTAGAGAACCAAATCCGCTTGTTCAGGAGAGTCTGACCACTGAAACCCCATGTCTTCCAGAATGCCAGCCATCCGTTCCGAGTCCGCCTTGTTCATTTGGCAGCCAAACGTAGTGATGTGATACCGACGGGGAAACTCAGTCATAATTTACCCAGCGCGAAGATGAGAGATAGATTGATGCTTGCTACTCAGATTAATACTCAGACGGCATTGTTGCAGACGCCGCTCTAACTCAGGCCAGTTTTGCTTACCTGAAGATCTAACCGGAGTTACCTGAATTATAGATTCTACCAATTCTTCAGCCGGCTCGTCTGCCTGGATTGGCGTTCTGTTGCCTGAAAGAACCAGACGAAGAGATCCGCAAGAAAAAACCCGGCGCGAAATACCGGGCGTCGATCGAATGGTGTGCTGCTACCAAGGTGCCCGGATTCCAACCCTAACTAACAAGACTGACAATATGAGCAAACCCGCTGAGGCAAAGCTTAAGGAGCAAAACGCAAATTGCCAACCGCTTCAACCACCCCCTAACTCCTGACTCCTAGCTCCTAACTCCTGGCTCTTACCCACGATAAAGCCCCCCAGCATTTCTGCCAGGAGGCTGCTCTCCCTATCCGAAAGGGATGACGATAGTATGCCCTGAATTGCCCACTTTAAACCTGTTGGTTTGAGCCAAATTCTCCACAAACTAGACAAAAGTTCTGACTCTAGGAATAGGTTTGGCGTTGCACAAACTGATAGCTTCAGAAAAGTTTAAAAAGGTTACTCAGAATTACAATGACCCACGCTGACCTCGACCCTCTTACTACTGAGCCAACTGAATCAAATCAGGAACTGAGAGATTCCATTAGAATGGCACCGGGAACAGAACCAGCCCTAACAGAACCGTTGCAGCTCCTCACCAATGCTGTAGTTTTGTCTTACTTCGACCATTTCAATCAGGCCAATTTTACCGCTGTCGCCAATCTTTTCGCTGTCGAGGGTCAGCTCTTGCCGCCATTTGAGTCAGCGATTGTAGGACGAGAAGCGATTGCTAGCTATTTAGCCGCCGAAGCAAAAGGAATGAAGGCAATTCCGCAAGAGAGTACCGAAACAAGCCTGCCGACTGGTGAAACCGAGGTACAGGTGATTGGTCAGGTGCAAACACCTCTGTTCAGCGTTCGCGTGAGGTGGCAGTTTGTGCTTAGCCCCGACTCAGAAATTCGTTCTGCCAGGATTAAATTGCTTGCAGCCCTGCGAGAGCTATTGCATTTGAAGCACTAAAACCAGATTAGGAGCATCGGCAACATTAAAGTAATTTTTCGTTACTTCTAATTTCAACTGGCGTTGATCCTTTCTTTCGGTCCCCCAAAGTCGCTAAAATACGACCGATAGCTGAATCACTGCAATAGTCATCTCCTTAAATTATGAGCGTAGTAACCCAAGTTATTCTCAATGCCGACGAAGAACTCCGCTACCCCAGCAGTGGCGAGTTGAAGAGCATTCAAAACTTTTTACAAACCGGCAGCCAGCGGATGCGGATCGCGGCAACCCTGGCAGACAACGAAAAGAAAATTGTTCAAGAGGCCAGCAAGGAACTGTGGAAAAAGCGGCCTGACTTTATTGCGCCCGGTGGCAATGCCTATGGTGATAAGCAACGTGCCCTCTGTTTGCGCGACTACGGCTGGTATTTGCGTCTGATCTCCTACGGCATTTTGGCAGGCGATAAAGAGCCGATCGAAAAAATCGGCCTGATCGGCGTCAAAGAGATGTACAACTCCTTGGGGGTGCCAGTTCCTGGCATGGTGGAATCGATTCGCTGCCTCAAGAATGCGGCCTTGGCGCTAATGAGTGACGAAGATGCCACCGAAGCCGCTCCCTATTTCGACTATATTATTCAGACGATGTCCTAGCAGCTAATTCAAAATTCAATCCGTGAAAGAGAGGGCTGGATTTTCACTAGTCCTCTTTTGCTATTGATTCTTGCTAGTAGTGCGGCTCACTTAATAACGGTCACTATCGAGGGAAACAAAGTCGCCCCGAATCCAGCCGGCCGCGTTGGAAACAGTAAACCGCACGAAATACCACATGTAGCCATCGCCACTCACGACGCGATCCAACACTTCTACCCGATCGCCAGCATAACCAATGTGACGAATGTAGGCCCGCGTACTTGCTCCATCCCGGACGTTAATCGGAGAGGCGGGGTCGTAGCTCACCAGCGTGGCATAGTCAGCATACTCGGCGTAGGCAACTGTAGCGAATGGCTGAGTGTGAATATTCTGTAGTGTTTCGGCCAAAGCAGCGTGGGGAGCAGCAACCATAATGGGCAACGCGGCCAGCAGTCCAGAAGCTGTGAGGAGTTTCATAGCAAGTTCCAGCTTACAATCAGTGATTTCTGTCAGTAGCTACTGATTGCAGGTGCCCAATTACGCAAAGGCCAAATTAACTTTGCTGAACTTTCATTCGCAATCGCACTAAGTACTCCTCATTTCTGCGTCCTTCGACTGAATTGGTAGCTCGCTCTAGCAAAACCACTTCAAACTCAGGCTGAAACTGCTGATATAGCTCTGTCACAGATACTCCAAACGGAGGCCCCCCTGCCCGGCCATGTGTCCAAAACAAGCCAATCAATTCACCTGCGGGGCGCAACAGATTCTGCACTAACCGCACGTAGTCACCTCGCTGCTCTGGCAGAATGGCGCAGAAGCAGGTGTGTTCCAGCACATAGTCAAACTGATGGGCAAATTCAGTGTCTAGTTCAAAAATATCGCGCTGTAGAAACTGAGCTGATAACCCTCGTTCCTGGGCTGCTGCCCTAGCCGCTACAATCGCAGATGGCGCAAAATCAAATCCCACCACTTCAAATCGATGTTGGGCAAACAGGAGAGCATCATGTCCACGTCCAGATCCTAAGACCGCAATTCGTCCGGGTGCGGGTGCTTGGGGTGATTGCAGCAAACTGACAAACGGCGGTGCGGGCTGACCCAAATCCCATCGATCGGTACCGTCTTGATAGCGTCCTTCCCAAAACTCGGCGGTGAGTGCAGGCGTCGGTTGCGGATCAGACATAGGTAGAATAGATGAGAAAGCTTCATAAACCTTAGCATAACTGTCTTTATCGCCCCGTTCCCTGTCTCTACGGTTGTACGACTCGACTAAGCTCCAATTTACTTTCCTTAGTTCCTATGCTTGATGCCTTACAAACTACACTCTATCAACTTGAGCACTTTGCCGATGGGTTAGTGTCTACGCAGCTCACCCACCTGACACCACTCAGCGTTGGGATTATTTTTGGAGCGGGACTGCTGACCAGTTTGACTCCCTGTATGCTCTCGATGTTGCCCATCACAATTGGTTACATTGGCGGCTACGAGGCAAAAACTCGCTGGCAGGCGGCCATTCAATCGACTTGGTTTGCCCTAGGGCTAGCGACTACATTGGCTGGGTTGGGCATTGCTGCTGCAATTGTTGGCAAGGTGTATGGTCAGGTGGGTATCGGCTTACCGATTGTAGTCAGCGTCATTGCTATTTTGATGGGGCTGAATCTCCTAGAAGCCCTGCCGCTGAGGTTGCCTGCTTGGGGTGGGATGGAATGGATTTCTAACGATTTGCCTGAAGGGGTGCGCTCTTACTTAATTGGGCTGACCTTTGGCTTGGTGGCTTCTCCGTGCAGTACTCCGGTGCTGGCAACTCTACTGGCCTGGATCTCAACCACACAAGATCCGGCCTTGGGCAGTGTGCTGCTGCTGGCCTATGCGACGGGCTATGTGGCACCCCTGATTTTGGCAGGCACCTTCACGGCTTCAATTAAAAAGATTTTAGAAGTACGCCGCTGGTCTGGGTGGATTACGCCAGCAAGTGGAGCATTGCTGGTTGGCTTTGGCGTCTTTTCGCTGTTGTTTCGGTTATTTCCTACAGGGACTGTTTAGGACTGTTTAATCACCTTTAATCATCATGACTGTCGATCCTTCTTCTGATGCGGCTCAAAACTCGGCTCAAAATTCGGCTCCAGACTCCACTAGTGTTGCGTCTATCCAGCCGTTTAACCTGAATCGAGCCATTCGTCGCTATTTCAAGCGTGAACTGGTGCCCCTATTGGCCGACTTGCGGCTAGCCATCGGGCTACTGTTGGCAATCGCGGCTTTCAGCGTCACCGGCACGGTGATTGAACAAGGACAAACCCTAGCGTTCTACCAAGCCAACTATCCAGAACACCCTGCCCTGTTTGGTTTTCTCACCTGGAGTTTTATCCTCACTCTGGGACTAGATCACGTTTACCGTACCTGGTGGTTTCTGGCCCTGTTAATTCTATTTGGTGCCAGCCTCACGACCTGCACCTTTCAACGCCAGCTTCCGGCTCTGCGCTGGTTTTCTCGCACCTGGAATTTCTACAGCCAACCGCGCCAGTTTCAGAAGTTTGCCCTCAGCGCTGAAGTACCGCAAGCCTCATTCGATCAACTCATCCCAATTCTGCAAAAACGTCGCTATAAGATCTTTCAGGACGGCGACAAACTCTATGCCCACAAAGGTATTGTGGGACGGATTGGGCCAATCATTGTTCATGCCAGCATGCTGCTAATTCTGTTGGGGGCAATTTGGGGGGCAATGACCGGCTTTTTTGCGCAGGAAATGGTGCCCAGCGGTGAGACCTTTCAGGTGCGCAATATTTTCGATGCTGGTCCGTGGGCGGCAGGCCAAATTCCTAAAGATTGGTCAGTCAAGGTCAATCGCTTCTGGATTGACTACACGCCTGACGGCACAATCGATCAGTTCTATTCCGACCTTTCGGTTCTGAATCAAGCAGGCGAAGAAGTCGATCGGCAAACAATTCACGTCAACAAGCCTCTGCGTCACAACGGCGTTACCTTCTATCAGGCTGATTGGGCCGTGGCTGCCGTGCGGTTTCGCCTCAACAATAGTCCGGTTCTGCAATTGCCGATGGCCCAACTCGATACGGGTGGAGCAGGTCGGCTATGGGGCACCTGGATTCCGACTAAGCCGGATCTGAGCGATGGCGTTTCTGTGGTTGCAAAGGATTTACAGGGCATTTTGCTGGTCTACGATATGCAGGGCAAACTGATTGCTACTGTCCGTCAAGGCATGTCCACTGACGTAAACGGCACGACCCTTTCAATTGTTGAAATCATCGGCAGCACTGGACTGCAAATTAAAGCCGATCCAGGGATTCCCATCGTCTATGCTGGCTTTGGCCTACTGATGCTGGGTGTCGTGCTCAGCTACGTGTCCCATTCTCAGATTTGGGCCTTGCGCACAGCAGACAATTTCTATATCGGCGGCAGAACTAATCGGGCACAGTTAGCCTTTGAACGCGAAATGCTGGAAATGCTCGATCAACTGACTCAGCCACCCCCCGCACTTGCACAATCGATAGAGCAGCCAACTGGTTAGTGGCTATTGATGGCTGGGGTTAAAGCGTTAGTTCACGCCGCTAAAAGCATCTGACTGAGCCAAAACGCAACTCCAGCGCTTCCCAGTGGCACAGTCAGATTATCAATTCCTAGTTTTGAAAACGCCTCCAAACTTGCGGCAACCCCTGCCACAACCAAAGCAACAGCCCAAACTTGCCAGCCTGATCCGTAAACGTTAAGTAGAATCAAACTGCTGATTATCCAGCTCACCAATAGCATGGCCAGCGAGCCTTCCCAGCTTTTTTGCATGCCGCCCAGCTTATAGCGATGCTGGCCCCAGTGTTGCCCAATCAAGGCGGCTAAGCCATCGCCCCAGGTCATGATTAATACGCCTAGCACAGCAATGTGGGGATTGTTTTGCCAAAAGCAGGCAATCAACACACCAATACTAATGGCGTAAAAGAAAGTTCCCAGGCTCTTGCGCCCCACACTGTCAATCCCAGGCAATAACGGAAAGCGGTACGATAGCAGCGTAATCGCGCTAAACAAAATCGACGCACCAATTCCCACCGCAGCCGGAATCCGCAACCACCAAGCAAACAAGATGACATTTCCGGCACCGATATGTACCACTTTGCGAATCACTTCCGCATCCACAAGTTTCCAGTACCGCAGCCCAAAGGCTATCAGCACCACAAAGCCAACCCAGAGCGCCGCAATGCCAATTTGAAGCCACAAGGTCGGTTCCGTCAGTTGTGTCAATCCATCTTGTGTTAATCCATCTAGCAAGAATCGCCCACCCGAACTTCGTTCTGTTTCTCACTTTACCTGTTTCTCACTTTAGAAGATTTTGCCGCTTTCTAAGCCACACCCAAGACTGAGCAAAAACCTGCAGGCCGCAGATTGCCTTTCGGCGAGTTCCCTAACCGCCTTATACTGAAGCTTATAGGTTTGTTAAGTTTCCTATGGTTGCCTCAACTCCTTCCATCGAATTTTTTGAGGGCATTCCTGAAGACCTCAGTGATGTCAGCCTGCGGCAAAACCGAGCTACAGGTGTGCGCTCAGTTCTAATGACGTTTACGGTACTGCGGTCAATTGAACGGTTCAGGAGCTACACCAATCGGTTTGCCAAAGCGCTGCTGCTAACCGATGATGAGGGCCAAATTAGCATCGAACCGTCATCAATGAAGTTTATTTTTGGCGGACCGGAAGGCGATGACCTACAGCGAGTCGAATGCCGTTTTGAAATTGACCAAGCCGAACATTGGGAACGGTTCATGCGCTTTATGCATCGCTACGCTGAAGTCAACGGTATGGCCTACGGTGAACCCCAGTCATGATAGCCGCATCCAAACTTCAAGTTTGACGCTTGCAACCAACTTGCTGAAACCTAGGGCTTAAAACCGGGCTTGAACGACTGACCAAGATTAGCAGGGGGAAAACCAGATGAAAGTAGCAGTAACAGGTGCAACTGGATTTGTCGGCAGTCGGCTTGTGCAACGGCTCCAGCAGTCCGGCCATCAAATTTTGGTACTGACCAGAAACGCCGATCGAGCTAAGCAAATCTTTCCAGCATCGGCTTTTCCCAATGTAGAAATTATCGCCTACACTCCCCTTACGTCTGGATCGTGGCAGGCCGAGATTGCCGGCTGTGACGGGGTGGTGAATTTAGCTGGCGCGCCGATCGCTGAAAGCCGTTGGACCCCAGAACGCAAACAAGAAATTCTCGACAGTCGCAAAATTGGCACCGAGAAGATTGTGGAAGCAATTGCTCAAGCCAATCCTAAACCCAGCGTCTTGGTCAACTCGTCCGCCATTGGCTATTACGGCACCAGCGAAACCGCCACATTCGATGAAACCAGCCCTGCAGGACAAGATTTTCTGGCTGAAGTTTGCCAAGCCTGGGAAGCCGCCGCCGAAGCAGTGAAGCAAACCGGAACTCGCCTCGTCATCTTGCGCACCGGAATTGTCTTAGGTGACGGAGGAGCACTGGCTAAGATGTTGACGCCCTTTCGTCTGTTTGCAGGCGGACCCCTCGGCAGTGGTAAACAGTGGTTTTCCTGGATTCACATTGACGATTTGGTGAATCTGATTCTGAGAGCTTTGACTGAGCCAACCATGGAGGACGTTTTGAACGCTACAGCCCCAGAACCCGTCAGGATGGCAGAACTTTGCCATACCCTAGGCCAGATCCTCCATCGACCTTCTTGGCTGCCTGTACCAGCTGCGGCCCTAGAGCTATTGCTAGGCGATGCCGCCAAGGTGGTTCTGGAAGGCCAACAGGTGCTGCCAAAGCGAACCCAGGCAATAGGTTTTACCTATCAGTACCCGACAGTGAAGCAGGCATTACAGGATATCGTTCAAAGCACCTAACGTCGAGCTAACTGAGTTAGGTTTGGCCAAACTGGATGGAATTAGCCCAAATCACCACCCGAATTACGCAAACGAATCAACTGACGTCGCATTTGGGGAGAAGATTCCATTTCTGGTATTTCATGCGCTTCTACATGGGCTTGGATTGGCTCCATATATTCATCTGCACCGTAGGAAAAGGCATCCAGCAGCAGCTCTAGCAGCTGTTCGCGGTTGTTTAAAATCTTCTTTTCCTCAATTAGTCTAAATTTCAGGCGAATTTCACAATCGTAGACGGCAAATTCAGAACTAAGCGGTTGTTGCTCTAAAGGATTCGGTTTCATCTGAGGTAATCACACCTTATTGTGTTGAGCTAGAGAATTGGCTAAAAACCGGGCTGAATACGATGTGTGAGAAGCCGTCTTTAACGAGTAGCTTTCAGGAACTACAGACGTTGTCAGCATTAGACCAACTGATCTTCAAAAAGAGAACTCACACCGTGGGGCATGTGACTTGAACCTAACATTCCCTAAAAGTTACTCAAATTCGCCAATTTATTGAATGAGAGAAGGGCGAGTTTTTGATTGAGAAGCAACTTCTTAAAAGGGGCTAGTAATTTATAAATATCATTATTGCTTAGTTTAAAGAGGGGATTTTTGTGAATTCTATATGAGGATTACATCGGCCTTTACAAGGCTTTTAAATCTATTTAGCTTTAAGCTTTTCCGATTCTGATCAATAGAGTTTCAGTGAATACCAGTATAGACCCAATCCCAATTGGAATAATGAGCGCGATCCCTTAGAAACACCGGTTATTTCTTATCACTTTCTATCCTACCGACTAAAGCAACAGAATACTACGGGAGGCGTACTGCAAGCAATACAGGGAGCTGCCGACCTGCCTTTTTCTGACGGATATTAGCCAAATGAATTGAGCATTACCTAACCTACTTACTGATTCGGTGTATCCTGTTGCACATTCAGTTGGCTTCTCACACAGACTTTTCTTATTTCAGTAACTTGTATAAATAGATTCATCATGAAATAATTAAGACATGAATTAATCTATTTAAATTTAATTGAATAAGAGAAGACCATTTAAAATTAATCATCTATATTAGATTCTCCCCGAGATTTTCACTTTTCCTTGATAGGCATTCAAACTAATAATTTCCCTTCTTCTAGTAATTAGTAAGTTGGCTCAATAATTAACTAATTTCTGATAGTAGAGAATTAGTTACAGTCTTTTTCAGGCTAGTAAAGTCCGAAAAACGGGGTGCAGGGGCAGTGCCCCCACGCCCCTATACCTCACATGAGTGAAAAACGCTGTAAATCGAGAATTCTCGATATCTGTGTTGATTACCTACAGGCACGGCTTTGGGCCGCCAGCTAGAGTTTTGGCAGGGAGTGTCTATTGCAGACAGCACAGCTGATTCACTAGTCGAGCTTCACACCGCCTCTAAACGTTTTTAGACTTTCGGGACCTTTCGACTGTACGAGGTGGCCTAGTTGATGAGAGCTGGCTGTGGCTAGCAGGCGTAACACCACTGCAACTCAGCACATGCATAAACGCATCAATTCTAGAAGCGTCAATTCGATAACCGCCTCGTAGCCCTAATAGATGAATTCCACCCTGTCCTAGGGCAGCTAGCCAAGGCATTTCCCAAAACCAGAGCGCTGGCAAATGCCCAACCGGAGCAGCGTCGGTGAAGTTTAAGTGCTGGTCGTAGAATTTAAAGAAGCGCAATTCCTCAATCCACCAGCCAACCTGCTGGCTAAAGACCAAAGCCTGTGCTCGCCTCTGCCGATAATCAATGCTTAACTTGTTGCGATCAGGTCCCTCAAGGGATCTAAAGATTCCGAGTTGACGACTAAAGCCAAAATTTCCGGCACTGGCTTGCGTCCAGAGTTGGTCAATTTTCTGAATAGCCTGTTGCTGCTCCTGCTTGACAGTTTTGGAAAACTCTTCCAGTGATGCCGCATTTAGCCAAGTTTGAGATGGATTAATCAACTTCTGTAGAATAGCGAAGGTAACAGCATCCGCATTTCTATAGTTCTTATTCTTGAGATCCTTCTCCAACTGCTCAAACAGCTCTGGATACGGTAAATTGAGCGTCGGGGCAGGAGGTTCCTGAGCTTTCGCTTCAGCAGATCCAGACGCTGCTGGGCTAGATGGATTGCTCGATGAGCTACTGTTTAAAAAACGTTGACTCGCCCGCACCATACTATCTGCGACATCACTCTTGCTTAGGTCATAGTCCTCTATCAGCTTTCGCAGTCGGGCATTCGAGTCCTCAGTTGGTGGCAACTTGCCTCTCCGTAGCGCCTCTAAGTCTGCCTGCATCGCCTCCAAATACGCATCCTCATATTCCTCGAGGTGCTTGAGATACTCAGCATCCTTGGGTGGCATACTAGTGGGTGCTGTTGAGATGGAACTTGTTGAATTAGATGCTGTGGGTGGAGTTGTTGCAGCAGGCTGACTAGTATTAGAGCCAGGTTGACTAACATCAACTTCAGCACTTTTGACAGACGGCTCTGGATCTGTTTTTGACTGTAATGCTGCCTCAATTCGATTGGTAGATTGAGTCACCGAATTTTTGGTCGAAGATTGGTCTGGAGTTGATTCGGTTGCCTCTATTGGCTGGTTCTGGCCAGATCGCGTGGGTTGACCAGTCCGCTGGGTCGGTGTGGAAGCGGGGGAGGATGATCGATCCTCAGATGGCAAAGACTCTCCGATTTGATTTTCTGATTTCCGCTCTTCGATGATTTCTTGCACAATCGCTTGCACCTGCTCTGGTCGCAACTTTAGCCTCCGAACGCGATAGGAGCTGACTATGGCGTCACGTTCATCTTGTGTACCGTTCTTAATAAAATGCCTTGCATACGTTCGCAGAGAAGCTTCAGCCTGATTCTGCTCAGGAGTAGTCATAATTATGATTCAGCGGAAATTGAATGTAATCTTAGCGCTGGTTAGCCCAATTCCAATCTAGGCCGACATTAATATCAACTCACTGCAACCTATCAGTAGGGACCGTGGAGATCAGGCCCACTCCTCAGCCGCTTCCGCTTCGGCGTCAACTAGGATTTGTTTCACCTCCGACCAATTCACCTGCGTAGTGGGTAAATCTTGAGTCACTCGTCCCTGATGCAACCCCAACAAACGATTGCAAAATCGCTCGACCCACTCTAACTGATGATTCACCATCAAAATGGTTAGGGCAGTGGTTTTCGTCAATTCTTGCAACACTGATAAAACATACTCAGCTCGTCCGGCATCTAGCGCCGAGGTTGGCTCATCCAACAGCAACACTTTTGGTTGTAGGATCAGCGAGCGAGCAATGGCAACAAGCTGCCGCTGCCCAACTGAAAGCTGCACTTCGGTACGGTCCAGCCATTCGCTGGGGATGTGAAACTGTTCAAGACCAGCCTGTAACCGCTGATCAATCGTCTTGCGATCCAGTTTTCGCAGCACCAACGGGTAGGCTAGCGCTTGGCGCACCGTCATTCCTAGCAGTTTTGATTCTTGAGGAACCAGCGTAATCTGTTGACGTAATGGCACTACCGGTACCTGACGAATCTCTCGATCTTCAAAAAGAATTTTGCCCTGGCTTACCTCAGTCAGCCGATTCAACAGCCGCAGTAGAGTAGTTTTTCCAGCCCCTGATGCGCCCACAATCCCCAGAAAGTCCCCCTGAAAAACCTCAAAGGAAATATCGTTGAGAAGATAGTGAGAGCCAATTGGAGCTTTGAGGCTGACTTGTTCCAACCGAAGCTGACTTTTATGTGAACTAGATTTAATCAAGCGGCTTCCATTAAGCTGCAACGTTTGCATTTTAGCTTGAGCAAGCTGGGTTTTCAGGGGTTATGTCCAGCTCCAGTTGCAGAAGATCTAAAGTTGATTGGCAGCCACCGCAATTGTCCAAGCATCAACCGCCAACAGCATCACTGTTAAACCCAGCAAAAACAAATACATCCAGGGTTGAGCGAGCGGACGCACATCCCGCGTATCAATTCCGGTTTTGGCCTGCACCAGTCGCACCAATTCTGCGAAACCAGCAACCCGCATCGGCAACAGGTAGGCTGCTCCTGCATGGTTGAGGAAGTAATAAACAATGCCACCCTGTCCAGTTGAGCGGGGCTTTAGAGCTTCGATATCGCTCCAGGCTAAATACCAACCTTTCCGCCAAAGCCAACGCACCCAGCCAGGATAGGCCACCTGGATCCCTTGTGCATCCACAATGACTCGTTCGCTCAAAGCAGCATATAGGGCGATCAAACCAACTACCACCCCCACTAGCAGAACCGCAGGAGGGACAGGCGCTTCTGTGGCTTGAGCTAGAAACGGCAGCGGCAGAGTCAATGCCACGTAGAGAGCGAGCAACGTCAGCCGAATCAGCGGAGAGAGCCGAAATACACGCTGTTCTGACAGCTCTAACCCACTTTGCGCAGATTCTTTTGCCCTCGAAACTTCTTGATCAACCGGCAGCTTAGGAGAAGACACAGATTGCTTAGTTTACAAATCGTAATAATTGCTTATCTAAGGTTCAGTGTAACAAGGAAAGGGCCAGTTCTCCAGGCAACCTCAAGGCAAATACTTTTGCACTACGGTCCATCCGGTTAAAGAAACGCAGATAAAGCCAACTAGCAACACCAAATTGGTGCCTAGATGAAGCGATCGCGCCCAAGGTCGCTTTGGACTGATCTGAGTTGCGCTCCAGGCCGAAAGCAAGGTCAACCCCACCACTAGTAACCCCACAGGCAGGTGAGCCGAATGGCCCAACGAACCAAAGTGCCCCAGCGTACCCACTATGCCAATTGCTAGCAACAGCAGCACCAAACCCACCATAGTTCCACCAATGCCATAATGCAGAGGCCGCAACCACCATGGCCGAGGTTGATGGGCAGAGCGGCTTACGAGCAGCCATGTGCCAGTTGCCGCCAACAGTCCATAGGCGCACAACGATAGTCCCATTGACCAGGCGGCAATTTTCCAGAGCCACAGAAATGAAGGTAGATTGAGGGCAGCGATCATCAAGGTAGGGCAGCCTGATAACGAGAATGGTTCATTCCTAACCTACTGTAATCAGGTTGAGAGATCTATGCGTCAATCGGATCATCTAGGTGATCGGTGGAAATGTGCAGGCGAATCATCCGCGAGAAATTGCTGTTGGGATCGCCTAAATTTAGCTCTAACTGCTCGTTGCAAAGGGGTTGGAGTTGAGCTAGCAGCAATCGCAACTGGGGCGTGCTGGCTCCGCTATCGAGGTAAACCCGTTCGGCGAGGCGATTTAGCCGTCTCCAGGTCGTGTAGAGCTTGGCAATCGTCTGCTCTAGCTGGGCAGCTTGATTCACCAAGTCAGCCGTACTGCTCAGACAACCGATTCGCAACGCTTCCCCTAGGGCAGTTTCTAAATCCAGCGAAGACTGATTCAGCGCCTGAACCTGAGTCGCTGCCGCTAAATATTTCGCCAGATAGCGCGCCTCAGCCGTGACTTGCTTGACTGTATCCACATCGGGATTAGCAGCCACTTCTGATTGCAAAACGGCTTGATGCGGTTCGGGTAGTTTTTCCATTTCTCGCACCAGCGGAGTTAAGTAGCGGGCCGGAATCGTGCTATTGGCCGCCTTTTCCCTGATGGCGAGGGGCAATAAATCCGAAGACATCGCAGTCCATTCATCCTGGAGCTGCCGCACTTCCCGCTGAGTAATACGCCGTTTTGGGCTGGCGGCATCTATTGGCTCTTTCAGCAAATCTGACACCATTTGCTGTACTTCTGGTTCAGCCCGCGCGGTTTCGATAAAGGCCCGTTTGCTAAAACAATTGACCTCCTCAGGCTGTAAAACGGCTTCTTCTAACAGGGTGTCGGCACTATTTGCTAGCTCAATCAGCGAGTAGGCTTGAGTCTTGCTAATCTCTCTGTCTTTTAACCAATTGAGAAATCCAGTTCCCCGCCCATCCCCACCACGCTTTTCTCGATCCCGCACCGCTCGGAGAATTCGGCCTCGGCAAATCTCAGTTTGGAGATCAAAGCGGTCACAAACTTGCCAAGCCGAATCAATCTGTTGCCAAAATTCTAGCTCCGGCAGTTGATCATCTTCAGGGTCAGGAAGTTGCACACTTAGGGCGACTAGATTTAGCTCATCCTCAGCAAGGGCGGACCGATCTGGCTTCACTGTACCTGGCTTTGCTGTAAAGGTAGGATTGACAAGATGAATCGGATTCGAGGAGTGAAATGCATGAACCATGAACGACCACCAATGCCACAAAACAGTCGCATCATTATGCCATGATCTGGTTTGTAGAGATCAAGTAAATTCCACACCTAGAGGTTTGTTAAGTGATCTAAAGAATCTCAACGCTACAACTAGTATTAGTGCTTGCCTTTTACCTTGGCTTTTAAGAGCCGTTGTCTGAGTGTCGATTGAACGGTTGATTGAACCCTTGCTGGAATCATTGATTAAGCTGATTGAATCATTGTCTGGACCAACTCTGAGCAGTCTTTATACTCCTGCGGTTCTAGTATTAGCAGCTCTCCTAGATTACGGAATCGGCGATCCCTGGAATTGGTTACATCCGGTTCAGGTGATGGGATGGGGCATTCAGCGATACAGTCAATTTTGCTTACGACAATTCCAATCACCCAACTTATTGAGACTGGCTGGCATCGGTTTGGCTGTTTTCACCATCAGCTTGAGTAGCTTCATAGGCTGGTTGATGATTGCACTCGCAAGCGATTTGCATCCCTTTCTCGGACTAACGGTAGCTGTCATTTTGCTAGCCAGTTGTTTTGCCGGACGCAGTTTGCGCCAAGCCGCTGAGGATGTACTCCAACCCCTTGCAGTAGGAGACCTGGTTACCGCCAGAGCCAAGCTGAGTCGATATGTGGGCCGCGATACAGCAGACCTCTCAGAAGCGGAGATTTTGCGAGCCGTCTTGGAAACCGTGACAGAGAATGCCACCGATGGCGTTATGGCTCCCTTGTTCTACGCCATTCTGGGAGCCAGTTTACCAATCGGCAGCGCACTAATGGCACTCGCTTACAAAGCTGCTAGCACCCTAGACTCAATGGTCGGCTATCGTGACCCTCCCTATACCCACATCGGCTGGTTCAGTGCCCACTTAGAAGATGTTTTGACCTGGCTGCCCTGCCGACTGCATGTGCTGACCTTAGCTCTCTGGTCTGGTTCTCCCCAACGGGTTTGGCAACTCTGCCAGCGGGATGCTGTTAAAGACCCTAGCCCAAATTCAGGCTGGAGTGAGTGCGCCTATGCCGCTATCTTAGGAGTACAGGTCGGCGGCATCAACCGCTACAAAGGCGTAATTAAACCCAAGCCCATGCTGGGGGATCCGCTCAATCCAATCAGTGCAGAGAAAATCAGGCAGGCGATTTACCTGACTCGTCTGAGCTTTTTGTCCTGGCTAGTCGTTTGGCTGGTTGTTAATTTGGCTATCGCTCTAGCAAGAGTTGGTTCAGTTAGCTGAGCGTTGTCTACGATAGTTTAC
Organism: Leptolyngbya sp. NK1-12; assembly: GCF_032598965.1. Taxonomy (NCBI): domain Bacteria; kingdom Bacillati; phylum Cyanobacteriota; class Cyanophyceae; order Leptolyngbyales; family Leptolyngbyaceae; genus Leptolyngbya; species Leptolyngbya sp. NK1-12. The sequence goes on along the minus strand of NZ_CP053586.1, from coordinate 2,216,190 downwards.
AATCCTCTCCGCTACTGGTCGCCATCGCCCCCAACAGGGTTTTTACAATTACACAGCGCCTACTGTTGATATTGGTGTTATCCGCCGGAGAAGATACCGAAATCACGATGCCGTTTTCCCCTAGCTGATTGGCTTCCATCGCAATGTTACCCCGGTCGTTGAACACCACACAGCCAACCGCATCGGGTGCACAACCCAGCTTAGCGTTGGGGCTGACCTCTAGCTTCAGCAAATTGGAATTAACTTGGCTGCTGGGATTCTGCCCATCAACTGGTTGAGCAACGCCTGCAATTTCAACCACAGGCAGTTGATCTGGAGGCGCAATAAAGTTGACTACTTGGTTTTGGCGGCTGCGAATCGCTTGGGTCTGGGCTTGCCGCAGGAGTTGAAAGATCTGCTCTCTGCCGGCTTCGGCGCGGCGGCTGTTGGCAAAGCTCAACCAACCCGGAGCTGCAATCAGCGCCAAAATCACGGCTAGCATGATCACCACAATCATTTCAACCAGCGTAAAGCCAGCAGTAGAGCGGTATGGGGCTAATTTGCTCATTGAGGGTTCAACTCCAGTGCGATAAGGATTGAAAGGAAGCTTATAGGAATCTATTTGTTCATTCTGTCGGTTTAGTGGCCTTGAACGTTACGGTGTTGGTTTGCGGCCCAGAACGCTACGATTGAGGACTCGAGTTTGTAGCGCCGGTAAAATATCCTGATCGTTGCTTCTGAGAAAGAGACCATCTCTATCGGGTAGAATTCCCGGTCTTCCAGTAGCGCTGCCTCTGAGGTACACAACAACATCGCGGTATTGGGTTGGATCCGGCAGTGAAATTGTTTGCCCTCCTGACCTAACCGACTGGGTCGGAGCAGCAACGCAAGCGTAGAAACTTCGCACGTTAGCAAAGTCTCCCTGCAACAAGCTCGCTGGGGGAGAAATGCTGTAGGTGACGGTGCTAGTAGGGGAGTTGGGACAGAACCCAGTTTGTCCAGCTGCATTAGCTACAGTGGGATCTAAATAATCGAAACCAACAAAATCGGCCAACGTATCGGCTCTACCGTTTGGGCGAGCCGATTGGAGGTTAACGAATCGACCATCGCTGTTGTTGCCATAGGGCCAGCTTGTAAAGTTACTGAACTGACCAGGATTGACATAACCAGCGTTTCGAGTTCCGTCTGAGTTAAATTGGCTGAGAACATAGCGAGTAACTCGCGCCTTGCCTTTCCAGGTGTCGTTATTCGGATCGTTTTTGGTCAAGAAATACACCACTAACGCATAGGATTGCCCAGCTAAGCAAGTAACTCCGTCCGGCGGACGTCCAGCAGTAGCACATTGTCGTTTGATCTCCTGTGGAAACGGCTGCTGCTTCCAAAAAGCCAACACCGGAACCCTATTTTCACCTGGAGCAGGAGCAGGCAAAAACTGGGATAGAGGTTCACAAGCCTGTTTTTGTTGACTTCGGGTACAGGCTAAATACTCGCCGGGGTAGACATAGATGGCTTCTCGCAGTTCAGCCGCGATGTAATCTAAGGCAAGCTGCATTTCTCGTTGCGTCTCAGAGCGAGCCGATTCGCGCCGATCCGCAGTCATCATTTGCACCACAATGAAGGTGAGTCCAGCCACAATACCGCCAGCGATGGCAGTCACGACCAACAGTTCCAGCAGCGTGAACCCGCGAGTATTGTCAGGAGCATTGAAACAATCAGATTTTAGGAACAGCTTTTTTAGGCGAGGCCAGAATCTATTAGCCATAGTGGTTTAGCTTTGTAGTCCAAACGATAGATGCAGATGTAGCAATAACAGGCAGAACAAAGAAGAAATAAACCCGTAGCAAGCCAGCTAAAGCGTTTACCGTAGCTACTGCGGACAGGTATCAATGCTTTTGCTCACCGATTCACAAACCACGTCAGCCTGCTCACCCCAAATCATTTGCTTATAAACCACAACCATCGGATTCTCTGACTGCTTTCTACTTTGGCGATCAGATATCAGGAGGGGAGCTGGCTCAGGCTGGGGATTCAACGCACCGAGGTTGGGCTGGGCCAATGGGTAGGAATAGACCCGAATGCCAACTTCAAACCTGGCGGGGCGCTGCTCGTTAGGCGGTTCATCCAGTTCAGCCTGGAGTAACGTTCCCCTCGTCCGAAAAATCTGCATAAAAAACTCTGGTCTACAATCCCCATCCACATCGATCGGTATGGCCTGATTGACCGGAATCTGCTGATTGGTATAACGAGAAGCACCGTTGAACGGCGACCCAGGGGGACAAGCCGCTCCATCTCGACGGGTGGTTTTGAGCTGGTTGGCCAGTCCAGTTGGAGGGCCGACAGTCTTGAGATTGGCAGCGTTCACCACAGCCGGAAGCCGCTGGCTCTCATGGTTGCCTTGCTGGACTAGGGTATTAATGCGGTCGATCTCGTCTTGAGCAAGCTGGATGGCCTGCTCGGCTCGACGATTTTGCACCCGTGTAGCCGTGGCAATCAGCAAGGGCGGTGTCACCATCGCCACAGTTAGCCCAATCAACAGAATTGCCACCAAGCATTCCATGATCGTCAGGCCCTGTTCCGGAGAACGATTGCCAGGACGGGAGACTTTTGAGAGACGCCACAGCAGCAAAAAATTTTGAGATAGAGGATTAGACGCTGACATGATTCGCGTTCTCCGCAGCAACTAAGTAGGACAATTCAGGTCAGGCTTCTCGGACGTCAAGCTTTTACAGAGGTTAGCTACGTAGGGATCATTCGCTGGCGGTTCGCTGTAGAACTCACTGCGCACATCCTCCGCAAACTGGAATCGTTGGGCTACAGGGCCAGCCGGGGCATACTGCAACCCGACATCGTAACCCCAACGACGGTTGGGCGGATCGTAGTAGGTGATCCATTCGTTATTGGCGTTATTGCCGGTAGTTGGAGCCGGAGCACCCGGTTGCCAGGCTTCTTGATCAAAGGGAGCCGTAGCGTAGGTGCTAAAGGTCAGTTGCAGGAAAGCACCAGACATGTACAGGTTCTTGCGATTCCAGTTTTCCAGGAAGCGAGGGAAGTTGTGCAACCCTCCATAGGACTGGCCGGTCCGGGATGGCACTAGTCCACTCACCATGATCAGGTTCATGCGAGTGTTATCAGTTGCTGGAATCAGTGCTTTTCCATCTCTGGGGTTTTTACCACCACCATCCTTGATGGCTACATAATCGCCAGAATAGAGGGCCGAATTGCCATCAATATCACGCCAATTGACAGGGTCGCCATTGCGGGAAATCAAGATGGGTGATTCGCCCTGATCCAGATTGTGGCCAGAGCCTAACCTGGTACCGACACCATAAGGCAAACTGTCGATTAGGTTAGACCGCGCCCAAACAACTCCTCGCCCAGTGGCGGCATTGTTAATTCTGGTCTTGGGACGGTTTTGGGCAAAGTAGGAGGTGCGTGTGCTGTTGCCGCAGCCGTATCGATTCCTCAACCAGTTCGGTAAGTCAGGATTGCCAATATTCGACAAACCGTCCTCAATGCTGCCATCGCAGAAACTGGTGGAAAGCAGCGTCACCGCATCTGCCACCACTTCACTGGGCCGCCACTGGTCTCGGTCCCGGTTGGCAAAGCTGAGATCCCGCTCAGACCGTTGATAGAAGTTAGAGTAGTCGGCAGCCAGGAGCTGCGTAAACTCTTCTAACGGCTCTCCGCCGGCAGTTTGGTGCACGTTAAAGTTGCCTTGGATGTAGACCGGGTTATCGCTGATGAACGATAGACCACGACCCTCATCCCCATTCCGCTTCAGATTTTCGCCCTGGATTAACCGGAAGCCATAGGGCCGTCGATCGGGATCGGGGAAGTAATCAACCGGTTTGGGAGTGATGAAGTTCTTGGGATTGAGCGGCGGATCTCTAGAATCCAGGGCCGACCGATCGGCCGTTTGCATCGGGCAGCCGCCTCCTTGCAGCTCCGTATCAGTGTCACAGGAGGTCCAGCCCGTTGTCCGAGGGCGAACGATGTGCGCTTCAGACACTGCATCTTCCCGATAGGCGTAGATAATCCCCTTTTGAGGCAGCCAGAGGTCACCGCGGTGATTACTATCGGCCATCAGCCGCAAGTCGAGATTGAGGGCACGCACTGGCATCATCTCTCGACCGTTGTAGAAAGCGCTGTCCTTAAAGGCCACTCGCACCAGTCTGCCATTTCTGGGTCGTTGGAATGTGCTGTTGATATTGTCAGGTTCCGAGCAGCGCTCTCGACACACCTTGATCAAATTGAAACTGTTGCTGTTAGGTGTCGGACCCGCACCAGGCACACCTGCCCTAGCCGGAAGTACCCAGGGATTGGCACCGCCTAATGTCACTCCGCCTTGGGCCAGCCGCTTCGGACGCAGGGCTACATCAGAAGGGCGGACCACGGCATAGGTAGCACCGCCGTTTTCAGTGAGAATATAGCGGCCCACTCTAGCTGTGCTGTCTTCAATATCGCGGGTTCTGCCGCGTTCAGTCGCATTGGTGATGTCCGGATGGTTAATGAACCCACCAGAATAACCGGCGGCAAGATTAGCAGGCGGTTTGAGCGCATCTGCCATCTTTGCCGGGAAGAGCGAGTAGAGGATCGGATAACGGGGCCGGTAGGAACAAAGCTGAGCCAACGGATCGGGCGGTAAAGCTCCCAGGGAGCGTAGTGCCCCTGTTGCATTTTTGGTAGTAATCTGCGGACCGTCAGTCAACCAGCCAGCAATTTTATTGGGAGCAGGTGCCGCAGGGTTCGAGAAACCACAGTCACCGAGCGGGAATGTGCTGACCGAAAGCTGGTTGATACCAGTGCCAGATTGAGTCCCGTAAGTTCCTTGAAATCCCCAGATGCGATCGCGGGCTACCTGCTCTTTCGTGATGATTAACTCCGCCAACGAGATAATCCGATTCATCTCCGTTTTCTGAGCCGGATCAGCCAAATTATCGCGCCAGCGCTCTAGCAACCGCACATAGGTTTCAGGGTTGTTTGAGCCTCGCTTATCCCAAACAGCCGTACTCATAACCGCATTAGCCTTGAAGTCCCTCAGGCTATTCACAAAGGCAGCGGGAGGCCGAGTCGCCGCCGGAATTTGATTGACATCAGCAGCCGTAATCAGGCCATCAGCGATATGGTCAATCACCCGGATGCGGCCTCTGAGTCCTGCGCTATACCTGGGGTCAGCCAGAAGTGCATTGTTGACCGTCAGTTCGGTGGCAGTTGCTCCCGCTGGGTTAATTTCGGCATCCGTAAAGCCTGCTAACGCCCGCAGGGGGCCGGGACTAGTTGGTACTCCTCTGGTTGGATCGAGAGCCGGGTTTACATTGTAGACGTTCAGCTTCTCCAGATAGTCCAGGTTGTAGGCCAGCATCCCCAACGTACAGGCTGCCGTGTGCAGCGTAGTTTTGTCAGCCGGACTGAGACGGTCGTAGCTGGTGCCACCATCGAGAATTCGGAACACCTGGCGCAGCATCGAGAAGTCTCCCCACATGGCATAGCTGGGATAGGGGTTGACTTGTCTAGCTTGATCCCTGGGCCTAAACGAAGGAGCACCACCGTTCGGATCGCCTGCGAAGTAAGCCAAGTTTCTCAGGGACTTCATCAGCGCACTGTTCGGATTTCTGAAATCGGCTAGCCTGGGCGTTTGAAATTCCCAGCCATTGGTGCCGCGTCCGCGGAAAAAGTCGCTAATGATCAGCGGATTGGGTTGATCGGTGTAGCCAGGAATCGCAGCAGCTGGTAGCCCAAACGCCAAGTTCTCAAAGGTGGCGCTGCGGTCGAGCGTCGTGGGTGTACCAGGGTGAACGGTGGTCACCAAGCAGGCATCGGGAAAGTCGCGGGCATCGGCACTGGTGTCGGTGGCATTGTGGTACACCGCCGTAGCCTGCACTGCCGCCAGGTTATCCCAAAGGGTTTTGCGCTGCCGCTTCTCGTTACAGCGATTGCCAGAACAAGTTTCATTCCACGGACGCAATGGCTCATTCTCGACCCTGATGGGCACTTCACTGCTCGGTCCACCACCGGGACCACCCCAGCCCGCCGGATCGCCCAATTCAAGGCGTTGGCCGACAATCAGCCGCAGACCTTCCACTCTGGCCCGTCGTTCCCAGTAGCCATCCAACCCAACGCTAGCAGTATCTTCACCAGGCTTCGGATCGCTGCCGGTCAATTCGGGTGCGCCCGTGATCAGGTCACCAATTTGAGCTGTACTGCCCGAACCTGCATTTTCTTTTGAGGTGACGCCAATCGGTAACCCTTCTCGGCCCCAGGTAGGTTTAGGACCCCAGCGGTTGTCGGCCCGGAAGGTGTCGTCTACATAGGGCGTGCTGACCTCCTTGAGCGTGCGCAGCCGTCCCTGATCTTCTTTATTCAGATCCGTAGCCTTCCAGTTGGGATCATCGTCTAGAGCCAGCGTGCGAGGATTGCGCGGTACAGACAAGCCTTGGGTTTGAAGCGTGACTGGCTCCAAGGCAAAGTCAATTGGTCTGAAGCTACCTTCGGCCACCGAGTCGCTGTTGGGAGGCATGCCAACGGTTCGGTTTGGCTCCACATCAAACTTGGGAGCACCGCGAAACTCATTGTCCCGAATTGACCCAGCCAAGAACCGGCCTGTGAACTTGGGAGTGCCTTGAATCGGCTCATTCTCTTCGTTCTTCTTAACGGTAATCTCGGAAGCTTCTGGACTGTTGATACAGGATTGAGGCGAGCTAACCAGGAAGCTGCGGAACAGATCGTTGGTCCCCACAATCAGGCTGCCTTCGGTGTGCATCGCTCCATTCCAGTTGAAGCTGACACCGGGGAAAATCTCTAGATCATTGCGAAACCAAGCTGCCCACTTAAACCCTTGATTGGCCTCTCGGTCCTGCTGAAATTCCAGCGTAGCAACCGTTCCACTAGGATTGTCAGGCACCACATAGGCCGTCACCTGAAAGTTTTTACGAATTTTGCTACTGCCGCCCGGATCAGGAAACCACCCTTCCCCATTTACCGGATCGGGAGTCCCTCCTCCATTAGCACTCGCACGGGCACAGACCTGATTTGGACTGGCATTGCTCAACGGCGCGTTCCGAACTTCTAGGTTTCCAGCTCGCCGCTCCCAAGCTTCTCGACGGGCATCGCGGAGACTAACACCACCATCATTATTCGGTGTAGAAAAAAGAATCGAGTAAACGGCCCAACCATCTCTATCGCCAGGAGAGTTGACGTTGCCATCTCCATCCAGGTCTACTCGGTAACGCCAAGCATTGTCAGTCTCACCATCCCCATTAATATCTACCCGCTCTTCGCCATCAAAGGTGTAGGGGTCAACTGACAGGGCCACCACTTCCTTGCCATCGTTTCGCATCATGCTGAACAGGCGGTCCTCAGCCGTGACCGTACTGCCTCGGCTATCTTTGCCCGTATCGAGCAAGAACTCAATTTTTGCCTTGGCTCGATCAATCACGGGCGTAGCAGCATTGTAGATCACCTGTTGTTGCCGCTCCGAAATCGTCTGCTGAGTTCGCGTGAAGGTGCGATAGCTAATCGCCCCAACCGTCAGCACAACCACAAGCAGCAGCAGAACCGTAGTTGGCAGCACAAATCCTGCCTTAGCTCGGCGAGGACGGCCACCGGCAATGAGTAATCCGCGCAAGAGCCAACTCACAAGTCCCTTGATCAGCCTATGAGTCGTGCGATTCATTTGCCGGAGAAGCATTTGGGCGGCCCTGATTACCTTTCGAGTTGCCATAGGTGTTTTCTGTCAAATGGATACTGAGACGGCAGATGCCAGGATTTGATGTTAGAAATTTAATACAAGAATCGATAGAGACTTAAACTGATTGCACACCAAATATAGGGATATACGCAGGATGCTCAGACATGGGTTGCGAATTCACCTAAAAGTTTACAGGCTGACCCTCCCCTGAACGATCACTGCCCTAATCATTCAACGCTGCACCGTTAGCCAACATCAACAGAGAATCCACGATAATTAAAACAAGTTGAAACTACCAATAGCGCTAACTAGCTCATAGTAGAAGTACGGGGCAAGTGCTTCCAGCCTACTGCTAGGCAGGTCAACCTAAGGCTTGGTTAATTCTGTAGCGCCAGCTTTTTGCTGTTTCTGCCATTTGATCTGCCATTTGAATGTGCAAGAGTCACTATCGACAAACAGCTAGAGAACACCCCGACCTTCAAGGCTTCATGATTCCCACTCGCAGGAGAGAAACGATCAGCCTGCTTGGAAAAAATACCGCTATTTTCTAGCAGCTTTTGCAAGCCTGACTACTAGCTTTCCAAAAGCTTTCAACGCGCTGACTTTTCAGATACAGTGCGGGGCTTCCTGCCTAAGAGCTAACTCTTGCGACCGGCCAATCCCCGACCCAACCATTTGTAGTTGCTTATACAGCTCAATTACCTCTATAACCGCGCAAGTGCCAGCCTCAAAAGAGGCAATATAAAAATTAAGTGAATACTTGCAAGAAATTATACCAGAGTCATCCTTTAGACTAGCTATGCAAAAAAAGACAGCCTTGTATCAGCTGCCTTTGAAACCTATAAAACTAAAGTCGAACAAACAGCACAAAAGAACTGTGCTCCTGCAGCTTCTACAGCTTACTAAGATCAATTCCAGCTTCTTTTGCCATCGCATATAACCCCTTCCGTTCCAGTGTCTTGATGGCTCTAGTAGAGAGGCGCAATTTAACCCAACGCTTCTCCTGTGGAAACCAAACCCGCTTTTCCTGCAAATTGGCTTCTTGCAGCTTTTTGGTCCGGCGGTGCGAGTGAGAAATCGCAAAAGCGTTGTTCGCTTGCTTACCCGTGAGTGTACATTTACGCGCCATAATTCAATTGCAAAAAATGAATAAACACAATCCTCCATTATAGAGGCTACTATGGCGAGATAGTAAAGTCTATTAATGAAATGTGTCGAATGACGTTAACCCACTGTATTTCAGACTACCTGAATTACAATGGGAAGTTGAGCAAATAGAGTCTAGTCAGGCAGCTTGAAAGTCTTAAATTGAAGGGCTCAAACAAAAGCGAGAGGACCAAGACTGGATTAGCTTGTTTGGAAACCTAGCAAACTTGTTTTGTCTATTGTTTTGTTTATCCGCTTTGGTCTTCGAGTTACTGAATATCTGTGCTGCCTAATTTGGCGCTAGGAGAAATTTTCCAATGCTGGAACTCTGGTCGAGAGTCATCCACTTTTTTAAGCCAATCTTTCTGCCCGCAGGGCAGTTACAGCTACCATCCCTTGCTGGAACCTACGAGGTTTTGAGTTCAGCTTCCGTAGACGAGCTGTGGAGCAAAGTGGTCAACCTCGCTGATGTATCCTGGCATCCCTTACTCGCCAAAACCAATGTACCTTATGGGCTAATTCCCAAACCAGGCTTGATCTACCAAGCCGTGAGCCGCTTTTTTCCCATCCCGATCAAGATCTTTGTGGAGCGAGTTCTGCCTAGGGAAATGTTGACCGTGCGGGTGTTAGCATTACCAGGACTGGAAGAGCGTGTCACCTATCGAATTGAATCCACCGTTTGTGGCACTTATGTGTCCTATTCCGTGACGCTACGCGGGTGGTTGTCGCCCCTGGTTTGGTCAATTATTCGTCCCTATGCAGCCAAGGTGGCCAGCGAGCTAGCCCATGCAGCAGAACAGGCTCAAGCACAACCTAATCAGGATCCAACCAAGACTAGACAGCGCTCTAGTTTGGATTGGCTAGGAACCGTTCTGTTAATGGTAGGCATTGAGAAAATTCTCAGCGCCACGGTGCTTGGGTCGGGTCTAAGCTAAAGCTAAAATTGGCATTGGGAATTAATACTTAACGCATATCCCTAGCATCGCTGACTAGGGTGGAGAACACCATGTTGACAACGCTTGATACCAGCAGAATTCTGGAGGTTTTACGCCCGGTTCAAGACCCTGAACTGCGCAAAAGTTTGGTGGAGTTGAATATGATCCGCAATATTGAGGTCAAAGACGGAGATGTGCGTTTTACGCTGGTTTTGACGACTCCGGCCTGCCCTTTGCGTCAGTTTATTGTAGAAGACTGCGAGCGAGCGGTGAAAACCTTACCGGGTGTCGAGTCGGTCACGGTAGATGTCACCGCAGAAACTCCGCAGCAAAAAGCCCTGCCCGATCGTACCGGTATTGCTGGCGTCAAAAACATTCTGGCCGTTTCGAGCGGTAAAGGTGGTGTCGGCAAAAGTACGGTGGCTGTGAATGTGGCAGTTGCCTTAGCCCAGAGCGGAGCCAAGGTGGGGTTAATCGACGCCGATATCTACGGACCGAACGCCCCTACAATGCTGGGTCTGTCGGATGCCAAGGTGATGGTGCAGCAAGGGGCAGCCGGAGAAGTGCTGGAGCCAGCCTTTAACTATGGCGTCAAACTCGTCTCAATGGGCTTTTTGATTGATCCGGATCAGCCTGTAATTTGGCGGGGTCCAATGCTGAATGGGATTATCCGCCAGTTTCTTTATCAAGTCAGCTGGGGTGAACTGGATTACCTGATAGTAGACATGCCGCCCGGAACTGGAGACGCTCAGCTGACAATGGCTCAAGCCGTACCGATGGCCGGAGCTGTGATTGTCACCACACCTCAAACTGTTGCGCTTCAGGATGCGCGGCGGGGGCTGCGGATGTTTCAGCAAATGCAGGTGCCAGTGCTCGGCATCGTCGAAAACATGAGCTACTTTGTTCCGCCCGATCTGCCCGACCGTCAGTATGACCTATTTGGCTCTGGAGGTGGCGAAAAAACAGCCAAGGAATTGGGCTTACCGCTGTTGGGGTGTGTGCCGCTGGAAATGCCGCTCCGCGAAGGCGGCGACCGAGGCGTACCAATTGTGATTGAACAGCCAGAATCAGCTTCTGCTCGTGCTCTGACGGCCATTGCTCAGCAGATTGCGGCTAGAGTTTCAGTTGCCGCTCTTAGTTAAGGAGTAACGAAGTTATCGACCCTCTGTCCTCATTCATCAACTGCTGATGCTGCAAAAATCTCTTAGTCGGATTAGCTGGAAGTCACTGATACAGCCGTGGCAAGAACTGGATTGGCTGCTGCTGTTGCTGCCAGTGGGATTAACCCTGTTCGGCGGCATCACCATCCGCAGTACCCAACTCCATCTCGGCGCAACCATTTGGTGGCAGCACTGGGTTACGGGACTAGTGGGGGTATTGATTACTTTAGTGATCGCCCGCTGGCGTTACGAGAACCTGATTCAGTGGCGTTGGATTATCTACGGCATCACTAATCTATCTTTGCTGCTGGTGATTTTTATTGGGACGACGGCCAACGGTGCCCAAAGTTGGGTAGCGATCGGCAATTTCCATGTGCAACCGTCGGAGTTTGCCAAGGTTGGTGTGATTATTACACTGGCAGCCGTTTTGCACGAACATGGTGCTAGATCGCTTGGGATGGTGCTCAAATCCCTAGCAATCACCGCTGTTCCCTGGATTCTGATTATGCTTCAGCCCGATCTGGGTACCTCCTTAGTGTTTGGCGCGATTACCCTGGGGATGCTTTACTGGGCCAATATGAATCCAGGCTGGTTGGTGCTACTGATTTCGCCAATTGTTGCCGCTATCTTGTTTGGCGTCTTTTTGCCCGGTTGGCTGGCTTGGGTGGGGCTGGTAGCTGTGATCGGCTGGCGGACCCTACCTTGGGCTGTTTCGGGGAGCTTTATGGCAGCCGTCGTCAACTTAGTGGCAGGCGGCTTAGGTAGCTTTATCTGGCAGCATGTGTTGAAAGAATACCAGCGAGATCGCTTGACCTTGTTCTTAGATCCAGACAAAGACCCCTTAGGCGGCGGCTATCACTTGATTCAGTCCCGGATTGCCATCGGAGCAGGGCAACTGTTTGGACGCGGTTTAAATCAAGGGACTCAGACACAGCTCAATTTCATTCCAGAACAGCACACAGATTTTATTTTTTCTGCGATTGGTGAGGAATTTGGCTTTGTTGGCTGCATTATCGTGCTGCTTGTCTTTTGGTTGATTTGTTTACGCTTAGTCATCATTGCCCAAAACGCGAAGGACAACTTTGGTTCGCTGCTGGCAATTGGCGTTTTATCAATGATTGTTTTTCAGGTGCTCATCAACATTGGCATGACTATTGGCTTGGCACCGATCACTGGCATCCCGCTTCCCTGGTTGAGCTATGGGCGTTCGGCGCTGTTGACCAATTTTATTGCCTTAGGAATCGTGGAATCGGTGAGTAATTACCGACATCGGCTAAAGTTCTAACCCAGTAGTTACAGCAGAGCTTTAGAAGCCGCTACAACTGAACAGCTTTGCTGGGGATAACCATCGCAAATTTTTATCAATCGATGGATTAATCCCACTGACGAAATGCCGTATTCTAAGGAAGAACGCTTATACTAATTGGGTCAACCACAATGATTCTGCCTGGTTCTGCGGTTCGCATTAAGAACCCCAACGATATTTATTACGGCTATCAAGGATTAGTGCAGCGGATCAGCAGCGGTAACGCAGCCGTTTTGTTTGAGGGTGGCAATTGGGACAAACTGGTGACGTTCCGGCTTTCCGAATTAGAACTGGTAGACGCGACCGCCGGACGAGCCAAAAAGTAGTTTTTAACGGTTTACCATGCGGTTGCCCCTGCCTCAGTTCAGTAGCCAAGATCGCCATCCCAACTATATTGCAGAGGTGGTTGAAACCGCGACGGCTGAATTTTTGGCTCAATGTCTAGAGCCAGACGATCTCAGCTTTGCGATAATGCCACCTTTTGGCAGTTGGGTTAAGGCGAGGGACGAGGATTCAGGTAACCAAATTTATGCGGTGGTTTACCACGTCACGACAAGCCCAATCGATTCGGTCCATCGGGCTAGGGCATTGGGGCTGTCTCTGCAAGAGTTAAGGGACCAGCAGCCGCAAATTTTTGCCATGCTCAAAACCGAATTCCGAGCTGCAATTGTGGGCTATCAGCCACCTTTGGACTCCGTCCCGCAACCGCGAATGGACTCCGTCCCGCGAACAGAACGAAATGGCTTCAGCCATCAGGCCATCCTCAGCGAAACGGTGTACCAGCACTTGCCTCCCCGGCCACCCCAGGTGCATCAGGCTGTTTACTACTGTGAACCGGAAGAAATTGTTCACTTCAGTCAGCAGCTCGATTTTCTCAGAACACTGCTTCAGGTCAACGGCGCTCCAGTTGATAGTTTGACCGCGGCTGCAATTCGGGAGATTTATCGCTTGCGGCAGGCCGATCGAGACTGGTTAGTGCAAGCCGGTCGAACACTCAGCTTGCTGTTAAAAGATGATTACGATCGCCTGCGGACTATTCTGAGCCAAATTCATCTGTGAATAAATACCATCCATAAGTACATCTCTAAACAGATTTTTGCCTCTATGCTTTTAAGGTAGTGTCACCGCAAGCAGCCTTTTGCGGCCTAGCTCTTCTTGTGCCGCAGTCATGCCGTACTTGTGCCGTGCTTGCGCCATCAACCTATCTTCCTGAACTAGGAATCTATGCATCTAGAGCCAATTGTCTCCTTTGCGATTCTGCTGGCAATCATTTTGATCGTGCCGCTGATTTTTGAGCGTTTGAAATTGCCAGGCATTTTAGGGTTGTTGCTGACTGGAGTCCTGTTGGGGCCCAACGGTCTTCAGGTACTGGACAACGACTCCGAAACCATGCGGCTGCTCTCTGGCATTGGCCTAGTGTATCTGCTGTTCATGGCAGGGCTGGAGATCGACCTAGCGCAGTTCCGCGCTACCAAGTACCGTTCCGCCGGGTTTGGCTTTCTTACCTTTGCTGTTCCTCTAATTACCGGCACGATTGTAGGACGATTGTTCGGGTTTGATTGGAATCCTTCGATTTTAATTGGCTCCTTGTTCGCCTCCCACACACTGTTGGCCTACCCTATCATCAGTCGGCTAGGCGTGGTAAACAACGAAGCTGTTACCGTCACGATCGGTGCAACCATCTTCACTGATGTTGGAGCTTTACTGGTTTTAGCCGTCTGTGTCGGAATCAACAAAGGTAACTTTAGCGCCCTCAGCTTGGGGAGCTTGCTGCTCGCCCTTTTGATTTATTCGGCTGTGATTTTGTTTGGCTTCAGTTGGTTGGGCAAAGAGTTCTTTCGGCGGTCTGGCGATGAAGAGGGCAATCAGTTTTTGTTCGTGCTGCTGGTGGTGTTCGTCTCGGCCTTAGGTGCAGAACTGATTGGGGTGGAGAAAATCGTCGGGGCGTTTTTGGCAGGATTAGCCGTTAACAGCATTGTGGGTGATGGTCCAGTTAAAGAAAAAATCCTGTTTGTCGGCACAGTGCTGTTCGTTCCGATTTTCTTTGTGGATGTCGGATTGCTGATTGACCTACCTGCTTTTGTGCGCAGCATGGGTGCAATTGGGCTAACGCTAACGATTCTGGTCGGGTTGATTGGCAGCAAATTTCTCGCTGCTTTGCTGGCCCAGTTGGCCTACCGCTATAGCTGGCGGGAAGGTATTACGATGTGGTCTCTCTCAATGCCACAGGTTGCAGCCACCCTAGCAGCTACGTTTGTTGGCTACCGGGAAGGCATGTTGACCGAAGACGTGCTGAATAGCGTCATCGTGCTGATGCTGGTTACATCGACCCTGGGGCCTTTAATTACGGCTCGTGCTGCTGCCGGTTTAACACCGACAAGCGAACCCCTTTTGGATTTAGAAATCGAACAACCTGAAATCCCATCGGTAGCACTGGAGCCAGAGCAACTGACTATTGTTGTTCCCGTCTATAACCCCAACACCGAGCGCAATCTCCTAGAAATGGCTGCCCTACTTGCCCAACATGCAGCAGGCCGAATTGTACCACTCGCCGTTGCCCCAGCCCATGCGCACATGGATGCACCAGAACTTGATCAGGCCTTGCAGCGCAGTCGCGCCCTATTGGCACGCGCTACCGAGCTAGGACAGGAATTTGGGGCCGTCGTCGAACCATTGTTACGAATTGATGACAACGTGGCCCAGGGCATTAGCCGCGCCAGTCGGGAACAGGAAGCTAGTCTGATCGTGATGGGATGGGGGCAAACCGCTGGATTACGTGCTCGTCTATTTGGCAGTTTAATCGACCGCACACTTTGGTCAGCTCACTGTCCAGTAGCCGTCACTCGCCTCCTGCAACCGGCTGCTACGATTCGTCGCATTCTAGTTCCGGTTGAAACACCAGCCCGTAAAGCATTACAAACAGTTCGATTTGCGTCAATTTTAGCGAAGGCCAATCAAGTCGAGATGACCCTGCTGCATGTGGTCGACCCCCATAGCTCACCCGACCGAATGACCTGGCTCAAGTCGCAGTTGGATTGGCTATCTGCTCAGGCCAATGCCGCCGTTAAACCTGAAATTCAAATTCTGCAAGCCGAAGATGTGGTCAGCACCATTGTGCAGCAAGCTCATGCCTACGATCTAGTAATTCTGCGAGCCTCCCGACGACGCAGCAGCGGCATTGGTGAATTAACCCTAGGCAGCATTACCGTTCCAATTGTGAAACAGCTCAACTGTTCAGTGATTACCCTCGGAGAGCCACAGCGCAAGCCGCTTATGCGCCCCCTGTATCGGTCACACGCCAGCTCAGTTTCAAATTCAGCCAAAAGTTCCACAGCGTAACGGCAGCAATCGCAATCAAATTGGCCAAGTAGCGGTTGAGGCCAAACCCGTTGAATAGCAAATTCAGCAAAAGCACGTTCAGAATCAGCCCAGCCAGACAGATCAGGTTGAACTTGAGCAGCCGCTTTAGCCGCTGCTTCCAGCCCGACTGCTGCCTAGAAATATCGCCAAAGGTCCAGCGATCGTTCCAGAGAAAGTTATTGATAATTGCAATTTCTGAGGCAATGATTTTGCTCCGGGTTAGGCCCCAACCCAAAGTTGCTGGATCGCTCAGCAAATACAGCACCGCCATGTCTACAAACACACCGCTCAGGCCCACCAAGCCAAACCGCAAAAAGCGCTGCACAGGAAGCTGATACTTTTGCCGCAGCCGAGAAATACGTCCACGAGAGCGCAGTTTGGCCAGATGCAGCAGGTAGTCAACATACTGCCGCCAGGTTACTTTGCTCTCGCCTTCCTGCCGTTCTTGAAACACATAGCCAACTTCCGCCACCTGCTGAACGTTTCCCCGCCCCAATACTTCCAGCAAAATTTTGTAGCCCAGCGGATTCAGTTCTTGCTCGGCAATGGCACGGCGATGTACTAGGAAATAACCGCTCATCGGGTCAGACACCCGCCCCACCACACTCGGCAAAATCAGCAGCCCCAGCACCTGCGCTCCCCGCGACAGAAATCGCCGCACTGGACTCCACTCGCTGACACCACCCCCTTCGATATGACGGCTGGCCACGGCCAAATCAGCGCCCTGTTCGATTGCCGATAGCAGTTTCAGCAGCACCTCTGGTGGATGTTGCAAATCGCCATCGATGACGCCCAGAATTTCGCCCTTAGACATCTGCCAACCGCGAATCACAGCCGTAGACAATCCCCGTTCGGTTTGTCGCCGCATCACTTGCAGTTGAGGGTAGCTGGCGGTCAAGGCTTGCGCCGTTTCCCAAGTGCGATCCGGACTATCATCATCCACCACGATCAGCTCATAGCGGCCTAGCAGGACTGGATCGAGCAATTCACTGAGCTTGTGCACCACAGCCGCGATATTTTGCCCTTCGTTATAGGTGGGAATCACCAGTGAAAACTGGCAACTTCCTGGAGCTGCAACCGCGGCAGGAATTTGTAGTCTACCCGTCGAAACAGCTAGCAGTGGACGAATGGGGAATGGATTCATCAAAAATAGGAAGAATTACGTCTCAAAACCAGGCTGGTTCAACAAAATCAATTCAGCAAGAGTAATTCAGCCCTGCGCCAAACCAAGGGAGCTAGGGTTCATACCTACAGGTTTCGCATCGATCTACCTCATTCTCCTATGACGACAGAACTTTCTTTTAGGTTCTTCTTAGGTTCTTCTGGGTCAGGCTGATTATCCCAATCCTGGCGAATCCTGTAGGGCGGGCTTTCGCTGCAAAGGGCAAGATATCTCCACTCCATTCAAGGTTGAATGACTTAGAGCTTGTTTGTAAACAAAGATTGAGATCCCCCTAAATCCCCCTTAAAAAGGGGGACTTCAGAGATTTAACTCGGTTCCCTCCTTATTTAACGTGAGTTCGGGATAAGGAAGGGTGGAACAGATACAGTTGAAAGTACCTAATTCTCAACGCATCTGACCACCCTATGCTTAGTTTAGAAGCCCTTTTTTGCCATGTCGATGATTTTTGCCGATGGTTTGAACCGCGCTGGCAGCAGCACTTATTGGGCGAAGGACTACAGCGTCGTTCCCGCTCCCGCAGCCGCAGCTTAAGCGAGATGATGACAATCTTGATTGCCTTCCATCAGTCGGCCTATCGCAACTTCAAGTGGTTTTATACCCAGTTCGTCTGTCGTTACTGGCGCAAAGCCTTTCCTCGATTAGTCAGTTACCAACGCTTCGTGGAGTGGATGCCATCGACCCTCATTCCCCTGTGCGCCTACTTGCGCCACTGCTTCGGACGCTGTACGGGCATCAGCTTTATGGATTCGACCAGTATCAAGGTTTGCCATAACCGCCGCATCGCCTCTCACAAGGTATTCAAGCCTCTAGCTGCTAGAGGCAAAACGTCGGTGGACTGGTTCTTCGGCTTTAAGCTGCATCTGGTGATGAACGAGCAAGGAGAGTTGCTCAACGCGATCCTCACCCCTGGCAATGTCGATGACCGTCAGCCAGTTCCCCAATTGCTGCAACAGCTTTTCGGCAAAGTGTTTGGCGACCGGGGCTATGTCTCCCAGAAACTCGCCCTGCAACTGTGGCACGATTGGGGAATTCAACTGATTACCAAGCTCAAACGGAATATGAAGAACCGCTTGATGCCATTGGCAGATAAGCTGCTCCTACGGCGACGAGCCATTATTGAATCGGTGATTGACCAGTTGAAGAACATTTCTCAGATTGAGCATTCTCGTCATCGTTCACCCGTCAACTGCTTGGTCAATCTGGTCTGTGGATTAATTGCCTACTGCCATCAGCCCAAGAAACCATCCCTCATCCCTGATACCTTTTTGCCTGAGCCTATTTAACCCGAACTCACGTTATTTAAGGAGGGTTAGGGAGGATCAGATGTGAAGTCGATTCTAGCCTCTTAAAATTCATTTACAAACAGTCTCTTAATGGCTCTTAATCGCTCTTACGCTTATTTGCTGCTGACTACTGACACTCTGCCGCGATTAAAGCTAAACCAGAAAAGAGTTGCCGCTGCCGTTTCTCAAATACCAGGCAACGGTACGCAAAAATGAGCGAGCTGAACCCAGTATGGCTTGAGACAGACTTAATCAAGGACAGATTATGCAGAAACGAGATTCTTTGCGGTGGTGGGCACCGTTTGGGCAATGGCGCTGGTTGATTGGCCTATGTCTAGTGGCCGGGTTAATCTTCCGCTGTGTCACGCTCGATCACGTGTATTGGTATGACGAAGCGTTCACTTCACTACGCATCTCAGGCTATACCGAAGCTGAAGTTGTTCAAGCCTTGACTGCCCAGCCGCCCGTTGCCCCCGCCGCGTTTGAGAAATACAGACAGATTAATCCCAACAGAGAACTGAGCGATACGGTCAGCGGCTTAGCCGAGGAAGAACCGCAGCACACACCACTCTATTACGTACTGGTGCGAGTTTGGGCCAGCCTGTTTGGTGATTCGGTTGCGACAATTCGCTCGTTTTCCATTGCTCTGAGCATTCTGGCCCTTCCTTGTATGGCATGGCTGTGTTGGGAGCTGTATCGTTCTACCTGGACAAGTTGGCTGGGCATGGCGCTACTGGCGGTTTCGCCCTTCCAGATTATTTATGCGCAAGAAGCTCGTCCTACCGTGCTTTGGGTTGTGATGACGCTCGTGTCTAGCGCCACATTACTGCGGGCACTGCGAGTAAAAACGACCACGAGCTGGCTGCTCTATGCCTTCACCATGACCCTGAATCTCTATACGTTTCTGTTTTCTGCCATTGTTGCGATTGCCCATGCGGTTTATGTCTTGGGAGTGCAGCGTCGCTGGACAGTTAGTTTGGAACGATTTGTGATTGCGTTGCTGATCAGTCTGATTGCATTCGGGCCGTGGCTGTTTGTCTTGGCCACCAAAACCTCGCAGGTAGACACGGTCACAAGTTGGGTCACGGTCGAAAATCAGTTTAGCTTGTTTGAATTAATTAAACTTTGGAGCTACCACTCGCGCATACCCTTTGTGGATCGGGGTGAACTAACGCTGCCGCCTGGACTGTGGCATCTGTTTATGCTGTTTCAGGTTGTTGTGCGGCTGTCGGTGATCTATGCACTGTATATTCTTTGGCGACGCACTTCCTTCCGCACCTGGTTCTTTGTCTTCACGTTGATTGCCGTTCCAGCCTTGGCGCTGACGCTGCCCGATCTGGTCTTAGGCGGTCTGCGCTCCACGATTCCGCGCTATCAAGTGCCGGTCTACGTGGGGTTTGGGTTGGCGATGACCTTTCTGCTATCGCGGTATTTGACTCCAACAGCTCCAGAAGCGAAAAAAAACCGCTGGCCAGACCGATGCGGACAAGCCGTTGCTGTTTTGGTGCTTCTGGCTGGTATCCTGTCATCGATCTTGATTATCCAGTCACCCACTTGGTGGCATAAAGTGCACAACAGCAGCCTGCCCAGATTAGCCGAAATCGTGAATCAGAGCGAGCAGCCTTTGGTGGTCAGCGATGCTGAAGTCGGCGATCTCTTGGCCTTCAGCTACTACCTAGAGCCAAACGTGCGGCTACTAGTACGGCCCCAGTGCTATGCCTGCCAAAACTCGGATCGGGATTTAGTTAATACTCCCTACCTGCCCCCTATTCCCGATGGGTTCAGCGACGTTTACCTATTCAATCCCCGGCCTCTGGCTCCCTGGCTAGAGCAGCTCGACCAGCAGACCACTTACGAGATTGAGACCCTTTCAGAAGGATTCAATAATTGGCTCTGGCGGATTCAGACAGATTCAGTTAGATAGACAGCTAGATAGATAGCAGAGTTGAGCCGTGCGCTCATTCCTCCTATTCCAGTTCGATCGTTCTGCCGGTTTCTGCCGAGCGGCGAATCGCGTCCGCTACTTTGAGAGCGTACAAACTGGCATCCAGAGACACGTAAAGCGGTGCTCCGGTGGTCAAGTAATCCAGCACCATCGCTGTATCTTTGGCAAATAGGCCACGCCGACTGCCCATTTCTAGCGAACGGGTTTGGTTGGCCTGGACCAACGTGCCTTGCTCACCATCGACAAAAATCCCGCCTTCAGCCGCGTGAATTTCTAGGGTGCGAGCACTGCGCCAGATCGCTTCACCCTTGCCATAAACCACTTCAGCCACCAACCCGTTTGCAAACCGCAGTTGAGCTGTACAAAGGCAGGAGGTATACTGATCCGATTCAGCAGACTCATGCCAAAACCGCGCCTGCCCAGTCACCGTTGCCACCCGTCCAAACAAATTCGTGAGACGATGGATGCGCGAAACAGCCCCCATGAATGGAAAGCCAAACTGGTCCAATGAGTAGGTCCATTTCTGCGGCGCAGGACGCTGAGCGTTGAGGTTGGTGTAGCGTACATAAAGGGGCGTGCCGATCTCCGCCAACGCGGTTTGTACCGCCTGATGAATGCCGCTGAGCAGCTCAATATGTTCGACATGCAGCAGTTTGTTTTGCTGATGCGCCAGACTCACTAACGCTTCGGCCTCAGCCCACTCTAGCGCCAGGGGATATTCGACCACCACATGCTTGCCTGCCTGCAAGGCTGCCCGTGCAATCGGACCATGATCGCGATTAATGGTGGCAATTACGAGCAGATCCAGTTCAGCCCGGTTTACTAGTTCCATCCAGGAGGCTGCCGGTTGGGCTGCATAGGTTTCGCTAAACGCACGAGCCTTGTCGATTGTATGACCAGCCACAGCTACAAGCTGAGCGCGCGCATCGGCTTGTAGACTTTCGGCTCTCACCTTGGCGGCATAGCCAGTGCCGACTAATCCCACTCGAATCGGATGCATGACTTTCTCGAATTCGCTAAGGTAAATATTAAGACATGTTAAATATTAAGCTGTATTAAGTCATTAGAAGCGCATGGAAGTACCCCTTGGTTTGAATGGTCCTGCAGTATCGCCCCTCGGTATTGGCACCTGGGCATGGGGCGATAAGCTGTTCTGGAATTACGGTAAGGAATACGATGCTGCCGATCTGCAGGCGGCCTTTAAAACCGCTCTCGATTCGGGCATTCTTTTTTTCGACACGGCTGAAATTTATGGATTTGGCGAATCAGAGCGGCTCTTGGGCGAGTTTATGCAGCAAACCGATCGTCCAGTTACGATTGCCACCAAGTATTTTCCCCTGCCCTGGCGGTTTAATGCCGATGCGGTAGCCGATGCCCTCACCGCTAGCCTGAAACGATTACAGTTACCTACGGTTACGCTTTACCAGGTGCATTGGCCGTTTGATTTCTTAATGGGACAGACCACATTGATGAACGCTCTAGCTGATGAAGTGAAGCAGGGTCGGATTCAAGCAGTTGGGGTGAGCAACTATTCAGCCGAACAAATGCGGCAGGCGCACCGGTTGCTGGCCGATCGGGGTGTGCCTCTGGCGGTAAATCAGGTGCAGTATTCCCTGCTAGCACGCCAAATTGAGCGAAACGGGGTTCTGTCTACCGCCCGTGAGCTAGGTGTGACGATTTTGGCCTACAGCCCACTGGCCCAAGGGTTGCTGACTGGCAAATACACGCCCGAAACCTACACCCCGCCAACCGGTGCCCGCAAGCTCGATCCGCGCTTCAGCCGCAGTGGTTTAGAAAAATTAGCGCCGGTGATTAACCTGCTGAAGTCGATTGGGGAACGGCATGGCCGCACCCCTGCCCAGGTGGCCTTGAACTGGTTAATTGCCCAGGGCAACGTGATCCCAATTCCGGGAGCCAAAAACCCAAACCAAGTTGAGCAAAACGCCGGAGCGCTCGGCTGGTCGTTGACTGAATCGGAAGTGGCTGAGCTAGCGGCTGCAACTCAGAAGGATTGAGAATGGTCTACTAGATCCAACCACTTCAGGCGAGCATTATCAAGAGCGTTCGTCGCGAAATTGCAGGTTCTCTAGCATAATCGTCGAGCGTGGCTCAAACCCATCTCCGTATTCGGCTGGATAGTGGGTCAAGGCATAGAAGGAACGCCCTTGGTAATCGCCGATATAAATTGAGCCAAAATAATCTGTTTTGTCAGCCCGCTGCTGATAGATTAGCTTTTCTCGTGCCCAAGCATAGCTGACAATATCGGTGCGATCGACCAATTCCCAGTTATTAGTTGCCAACAAGCCATTCTCGCTCAGCAGCAGTTCGCGCATCTCTTCCACAGTGGTGCGGCGAGACGGCATGAAGATTTGCACATAGGCAGTCTCGTCTTTTTTGCCGCCGGGACTGAAAATAAACTGAGCTACCGTACCCTGATCGGAACTATCGACCTTGTCCTGAAAATCTTTTTTGGGCACATAGGTGGTAAATGGCAGCGCGGACTGATCGAACAGGCGCAGTTCCATTTCAACGACTTCCCCTTCAATCGTCATCGGCATGATGCGCGTATCAGGGCGAAGTTTTTCGGTTACAGAACTAGGACCAGCATTTTCCGCAAGCAATTCTACTGGCGATTCTGCTGGCGATTCCACAGGGGCAGTCAGCGAAGTGTCTGAAGTCGCGGCCTGCTTCGCCGAACCCAACGAAGTGCAGCCGCTGATACTCAACCCGATCCCTAGCAGCAAATAGATGGCCTGACGTGGCTTCATGACAACCCTCCCGGCATCATTCCACCACAAAATTCACCAACTTACCAGGCACGACAATCACCTTTTTAATATCTTTACCGGCAATGTATTTTTGTGCTAATTCCGATTCGCGGGCATACTGCTCCAGCATCTGCTTGTCGGCCTGAGCAGGCACCTGAATCGTGCCGCGAGTTTTCCCCATGATTTGAATCACCAGCGCAATTTCATCCACCACCAAAGCAGACGGATCAGCTTGCGGCCAAGCTTGCTGATGCACTGACCCTTCACGCTCTAAGCTGTGCCACAGTTCTTCAGCCAAGTGAGGCGCGAAGGGGGCCAATAGGCGCAACAAGGTTTCAATCCCTTCTGCATAGATAGGCGAATCCTTGCAGGTCGCATCGCTGAGGGCATTATTCAGTTTCATCAGCTCCGAAACGGCAGTATTGAACTGGTAATCGCCCTCCAAGTCTTCACTCACTTGCTGAATCGCATAGTGAATGGCATAGCGCAGATCCTTTTCTGCCTTGCTCAACTGCCCCTGACCTGATTTCTGGCCCGCCCGTTGAACTGCGTTGCGCTCAGCAAATTCCGTCACCAAACGCCATACCCGGTTTAAAAAGCGGAACTGACCCTCGACATCGGCATCGTCCCATTCCAGATCTTTCTCCGGCGGCGCTTTGAACAAGATAAACATGCGTGCGGTATCGGCTCCATATTTCGCCAGCACTTGCTCTGGGTCAATGCCGTTATACTTCGACTTCGACATCTTCTCAAAGACCACTTCCAGCGGTTCGCCGGTTTCCGGATCTGTGGGATTCGACAAATCAAGCTGACTGGGAGCAAAGTACTTGCCGGTTTTCGGGTTTTTGTAGGCGGCAGCCTGCACCATGCCCTGGGTCAATAAGCGCTTGAACGGTTCATCAAAGTTGAGCAAGCCCCGGTCCCGCAGCACCTTGGTAAAGAAGCGCGAGTAGAGCAAATGCAAAATTGCATGCTCGATGCCGCCTACATACTGATCCACCGGCATCCAGTCGTTGGTTTTGGCCGGGTCGAACACTTGCTGCTCGTTGCAGGCATCCGGATAGCGCAGGTAATACCAGGACGAACAAATGAATGTATCCATCGTGTCCGTTTCCCGACGGGCCGGTTCTCCGCAGCTCGGGCAGGGGACATTGATCCAGGATTCCAATTTCGCCAACGGAGAGGGGCCGCGTCCAGAGAACTCTACGTCTTCAGGCAAGCAAACCGGCAACTGATCATCGGGGACCGGCACAATCCCACAGCTCGGACAATGCACCACCGGAATCGGGCAGCCCCAGTAGCGTTGACGGGAAATCAACCAGTCCCGCAGGCGATAATTAGCGGTACCCGTGCCCTTGCCATGCTGCTCTAACCACTGCACTGCCGCCTCCACACTTTGACCGGCTCCCTTGCCAGCAGGCACTCCATCTAAGGGACCAGAATGCACCATGACGCCATCATGGGGATAGGCTTCAATCATGGTATCCGCATCAATGGTCTGATCCGGCGGCTGCACCACCACTTTAATCGGCAGGTTGAATTTTTTGGCAAACTCAAAGTCACGCTGATCATGGGCTGGAACCGCCATAATTGCGCCGGTACCGTAACCCATCAGCACATAATCGGCGATCCAGATCGGTATTCGCTCGTCATTCACTGGGTTAATCGCATAGCTGCCGGTCCAGACGCCGGTTTTTTCCCGATCCTCAGCGGTACGGTCGATCTCGCTTTTACTTGCTGCTTCGGCTTGATAGGCTTTGACCTGCTTTGCCTGCTTAGCTGTAGTCAATTTCTCGACTAAGGGATGCTCTGGCGACAGCACCATGAAGGTTGCGCCCCAAAGCGTATCCGGACGGGTGGTAAAAATCGGCAGCTCATCTCCGGCTTCGGTTGTAAATACCACTTCGGCTCCGGTCGATTTGCCAATCCAGTTCTCCTGCATCAACCGCACCCGTTCCGGCCAGCCATCGAGCTGTTCCAGATCCTTGAGCAACTGGTCGGCATAGGCGGTAATTTTGAAGAACCACTGCTTTAGCAGACGCCGCTCTACCATAGCGCCGGATCGCCAGGAACGCCCTTCGCTGTCTACCTGCTCGTTGGCTAACACCGTTTGGTCAACCGGATCCCAGTTCACAGCCGCCTCTTTCTGATAGGCGAGGCCCGCCTTCAAAAACTCCAAGAAAATCCACTGGGTCCAGCGGTAGTAGTCGGGCGAGCAGGTGGTGACTTCCCGCTGCCAGTCATAGGACAACCCCAAGCGCTGCAACTGTGCCCGCATCTGCGCAACATTCTGGTAGGTCCATTTGGCTGGATGCACGCCTCGATCAATCGCGGCATTCTCGGCTGGCAGCCCAAAGGCATCCCAACCCATGGGGTGGAGTACTCGATAGCCCTGCATCCGCCGCACCCGCGCGATCACATCGGTGATGGTATAGTTACGGACATGCCCCATGTGCAGGTTGCCGGAGGGATAGGGGAACATCGACAGCGCATAAAATTTGGGCTTATCGGTCGCTTCCGGGGTTTGGTCCACACCCTGCTCGGCCCAATGCTGCTGCCATTTGTCCTCAATTGCTGCCGGATTATAACGGGACTCCACGCACTGATCTCCTATGGATGAGTGAGCTGTTTCTACACCATTCTAAAGGAAGGGTGAAAGATGCAGGGGACGGATAGCAAAGAGATTTGGTTCCTCTTCAGGCAACTTGATTTGCGACTTTAGCCACCTCACACCGCATCAATGACTTCACCGAGATGGAAAAGGCTGAATCTAATCCACTAAAAGTATTCGTCTACGGCACGCTGAAGCCCGGTGAGATTAACTATGATCACTACTGCCAAGGCCGAGTTCTGCATGCACAAGCAGCCATTATGATCGGCCAACTGTACGATTTACCCTTTGGCTACCCAGCTATGACGGTTGGCAATAGTCTAGTATATGGCTTCCTGCTTTCGTTTGCCGATCCAGCGATACTGACTCACCTCGATCAGCTCGAAGAGTATGATCCCAATCGGCCTACGGAGCAGAATGAATATGTTCGCGTGGCGGCAGAGGTATTTGACTTGAATCACCGCTCTCTAGGACAGGCTTGGGTGTACCAGATGGACAAAACGCTGGTAAACAAACTTGGCGGCATTCTGCTGCCTCAAGGACGCTGGGGTAGCCCAACGGGTAGCCAAGCAGAGTACCGCCTGTAGGATTCTATAGTTACGTCACAAGTTCAAACCAAGAATCAATCCAGCAACTAAGACTGTAACTACCGAATCGTTTGGGGAGAGTCCTGAAGAACACCAGGAGCAACGGCAGCCTTAGGGATTTCAATGGGTGGGTGGTTGATCGCAATCATTAAGCCATCGCTGGGGACATCCTCATTGGGTGTCAGCGAGTCGGCTATCGACGGAGCGTAATTGTTTTGCGGTAGGGCGCTAAACAGGGCACCAATCAGGACAGCCGCTGCCGCCAAACCACCCCAGATTAACCGTTTCGGCTGACGCTCAATCCGCGCTGTCACCCGATCAACTAGCTGATCAACGCTTTGCTCGGACTGAGTGATGGGTAGCGTATGCAGCCGCTGTCGCAGGGTGAGCAATCGCGTGTAGAGTTGCTGCGTTTTGGCATCCGTAGCCAGCCACTGTTCAACTTGCCGCCGCTCGTTAGCCGAAACCTCGCCATCCAGGTAAGCGCTAAGTAGCTCAAACCGGTCGCGCTGCATTATAGAACATAGCTCTGGATGAGCTTCAGCACTGGATTCGGCAATAAGGCATTCGTTGCTCTGCTCAGTATTGATCGACTCTTTGGGGTTGTTGCGTTCGTCAAATTCATCAAGATGGTTGATCATGTTGAGAGTCTCTGGAATTAGAAGCCGATATTAATGAATTACCTCAAGTCTCCGATTAGAGTCTCTAAATAGTGTAATGAGCCGGCCAAACTCTGGGTATCTTGCACTAGGCAGAATCACGGTCTATGACTGATCACTCCTTAGATAAGGCTACTGAACTTGGAATCATCCATCCGTCGCAACTATAACACCCGTAAACAAGGATGGGGGTGTAGGGTCAAATCCACTTCATACTTTAGACGGCTTGTGATAAATTTGCTACGCATCGAGATACTGCTGCAATTGTTCCTGAAGCCGCTGACGCGCCCTGGCAATTCTAGATTTGACCGTTCCCAACGAAACTCCGGTAATTTCAGCAATCTCCTCATAGGCCATACCTTCAATTTCGCGTAGCACGATCGTAGTCCGGAAAACTTCTGGCAGATCGGCAATCGCGTGGCGAAGCTGCTCGTAAAATTCCTGAGTGGCCAACTCTTCAGCCGGTCCTGGGGTATCGGAAGCCAGTTCCCAGTCCAGCTCTCCGTCCTCTACCGCCAAGGGTGCGTCTAACGAGAGGGGCACACTGTTGCGCTTGCGTTTGCGTAACTCGTCATAGAACAGGTTAGTGGTGATGCGGCTCAGCCAGCCGCGAAACTTCACTGGTTCCTGTAGCCGTTTGATGTTGCGGTAGACGCGAATCCACACCTCCTGGGCTAGGTCAGCCCGATCGGTCCAATCAGGCGCTAGATGGTAGAGCAATTTTTCTACATGGGGATGATAGCGCCGCATCAGTTCAGCAAATAAGGCTTTGCCGGGGCGGAACCCTGCCTGACACTGCAAAATCAGATCGTAATTCGAGAGTTTTTCAGCGGAAACCGATGTGTGAGGAGCGATTGCCTCAACTGCTGACCAAGATACGGGTAGAGATTCACTACTCATGCGCAGAACTTGACTTTGAGGACTTCCGTTTTTAGAAGACGCTGACATAAGTTCCGAGGTTCCCCTTTATAACGAAGGTTCAAAGTCGAAATTGGTATCCGGCTGCTCGTGGAGGTGAATGTGAGGCAAACCAGCTTAGGCAACACCAATCCCAACTTTGGCAATTTTGCGCTGCCAACGCCCCAATTGCGTCCACCAGTAGGACGGTTTTCTCGCCGTACATCAGCAACTGTGAGCCAAAATCCTGAAGTTTATTGCAGCAATCGAGCCAATGATCCGGGTTTGAGCTATTAATCTAGGGTAGGCGCTGCAATTCTGGAGTCACGCTATGCACAGTCAGTCAGACTATACTCAGCTTACGTTCTACTATCTCAATGGCCAAACCGAATCCTTCATGATTCCGGCAGCTTTGGAAGATGAGACCCGGCACGACATGCGGATTGAAGTCCGCCACATTTTGCAAAAAGACTGGTGGATTCTCAACCTGGACGAGCAGACGGTGATGGTCAATATCGCCAATGTGGTCAAAGTCGAGGTGAAACCATCTCTGACCCAACTGCAAGGCGAAGGCATTTTCTCCAACGCTGAACGGATCACCGCATTAAATCGCAGCCGCTAAGAAGCTGGCGGTTCAAACCGCGCCTACACTGACCAAACCCGGCTTTACGGGTTACCAGCACTTTAAGATAGGAAAGAATCC
This sequence comes from Leptolyngbya sp. NK1-12, assembly GCF_032598965.1. Taxonomy (NCBI): domain Bacteria; kingdom Bacillati; phylum Cyanobacteriota; class Cyanophyceae; order Leptolyngbyales; family Leptolyngbyaceae; genus Leptolyngbya; species Leptolyngbya sp. NK1-12. The sequence goes on along the minus strand of NZ_CP053586.1, from coordinate 2,187,981 downwards.
AGATTCACTTTCTTCAATTCCACATTTGAGCAAGATTTGAGCAAGGGGGTCGCATGGCAGCTAGCGTGAGTTTTGTGCGAGCTACGTCTTATGAACAGCCAATGCTGGAAGCAGCTCTTAGACAAGTGTTGGATCCCTTGGGTGGCATAGCGGCTTTTGTGAAACCAGGCGATCGGGTGCTGTTGAAGCCCAATTTGCTGACGGGAGCCAAACCGGGCAAGGACTGTACAACTCGTCCAGAACTCGTCTACTGGGTGGCGCGGCTGGTGCAGGAAGCAGGCGGGCATCCGTTTTTGGGCGATAGTCCTGCTTTTGGGAGCGCCAGAGGTGTAGCGGTTGCCAATGGCTATCAGTTCATTTTGGACGAGCTGAAGCTGCCGATTATCGACTTCCAAGGCCGACGCTATAAAACGGTGAGTCAGGAGTTCAACCACCTGCTGCTGTCGAAAGAAGCCATGGAAGCCGATGTAGTGATCAACTTACCCAAGGTGAAATCCCATGTGCAGCTCACCCTGACATTGGGCGTGAAAAATCTGTTTGGCTGTGTTCCTGGCAAGATGAAAGCTTGGTGGCATATGGAAGCCGGAAAAGACAGCGCTCGCTTTGGCAACATGCTGGTTGAAACGGCGCGGACAATCAGCCCCGACCTGACGATTCTAGACGGCATTATTGGCCACGAGGGCAATGGACCTAGTAACGGCGAACCGCGTCTCTTGGGTGTGCTGGGTGCATCGGCTGATGTATTTGCCCTCGATCGAGCCATGCTAGAAGTTTTGGCAGTCGATCCGGCGATCATCCCCACCGTAGCGGCATCTCAGCGGCTTGGCTTGTGTCCCGACCTGGCCGAAATTCAGTTTCCGCTGCTAACACCTGCCGAACTGCGAGTAGATGACTGGAAGCTACCAGCTCAGCTCATGCCGATCGATTTTGCCCTGCCCCGCGTGCTCAAATCCACGTTCCGCCATTTATACATCCGGTTCATCAAGGAACCCATGAGCGCCTACGCAACTCGCGGTTAGTTCGGGCAGCGAGTTGTTATTAGGTCCGGAGCCTTCGCTGGAGCCCAATTGGTTTCTAAGGTTGGCACTGGCATGTGCCGGATTTCCCAGACCTTGAGCAGAATCAAATACTCGTAAAAAGCTTGCAGGACGCACCAGGTAAAGCCCGCTCGCCCATCCAAGCAGCCACCCAGCAGAATATACATGTAGAAAAAGCGTACCAAGGGCCGAAACGGGATACGTAACGAAAGATCCTTTAGTGCTCGGCGGCGTTCCACTTCAGTCGTGCCAAACAGTAGAGCCTGCCAGTTGACCGAACCTGTTTCGAGCTGGCGCAGCGTTTCGATCGCTTCATCGGTCGAGTAGCGGTTGTGCTTTTCAATCCAGCGGCTGAAGCCCTTGCCACAGGTATAGTGCGGATAGGTAGCACGCAGGATTCCGGTAGGTCCGTCACAAACTTCGCGTTCGGTGTGGCCGTAATCGGTGAACCGAACCTTGCCATGCCGCAACAGGCGCAACTGATAGCGCGGGTACTGCGTGCAGTGACGAATCCAGTGGCCCATGAACATGACTCGTTCCGCCACGTAGTAGCCAACCGACTCCCGAGTCTGAATCGCCTGCAAGCACTCCTGAAATAGTTCAGGCGTCATTCGCTCGTCGGCTTCCAGAATGTAAACCCACTCGTGCTTGGGCGGCACCGATTCCAGCATCCAAGTCCGCTGCTTGCCGTGGCTTTCAAAGGCATGCTCCACGACCCGCACCGGATAGCGTTTAGCAATTTCAACCGTGCGGTCACTGCTGCAAGAATCAACCACAATCACATCATCGGAAAGTAGAGCCGATTCGATGCAGGCGGCAACATCTAACTCTTCGTTGTAAGTAAGAATATAAATCGAAAACATGACTTCTAATTGGCAGTAAGAAGACGAACGGCCCCCTGAATCCCCCAATCTTGGAGGACTTTGAGAAACTGAAGTACATTAGTCTCTCTAGGTTTCTAACCTACAATTTGACAACCGGCGACTCTATCTTCACCTGAAAAGAATTGGTACGGCTCCACCGAGAAATCGGAAGTCAAGATAGGATTTAGGAGGCCAAGAAGATTTAGCACAAAGCATCAACTCCGGCGCAGATTTCGCAACCCAGTCCAGCCCACAGTAATAAAACCCACGGCCAACAGCAGGCTACTCAGCCCAATCCGCAGTCCCGATTTCAGGTCTTCCGTTTTGCGAGACTCTTGCGCTTTCTGCTTCCGGATGCCAATTTCAGTTTGCACCTGGTTGCGCAACTCGCCTTCCTGTTTCTTGAGGAACGGCTCTACCGAACTCGGATTTGCCTTGAAGCCTTTGATCAAAGTGGCTTGTTCCTGGGTGAGCTGACCCGCCTGCACCAATTGAGAAATTTCGCTGTCACTAGCCGTTAGGAGTTGGCTAATTTGTTGGCGACGTGACTCAATTTCTGTATTGACTTGGTTATTAAGTTCTGTTTCCGCCTCGGTAGCCTGCTGATTCACCTGCTCAATGGCACTTTGATTAGCCAGCCGCACATTGTTTAAGTGCAAGGGGAACATCAGCACATAAAGCAATCCCAGCAGACTCGCCAAGACATAGGCCCAAAAGCGAGGATCTTGCCAAAGGGATTTCTTTTCTTTTTCTAAGCTACCTTCAACCGCGAAGCCAATCAGGAACAGCACAATCCCAACCAGCGGCACAATCCCCCGCTCGACCCATGCCGTGACAAAGCTAATCTGCCACGACCGATCCAGAAATTGATAGGGTAACGGCAGGATGAACATGTCCAACAGGGCAGCCAATGTAATCACCACGCCAGCAGTCTTGAGGATCAGAGCGACTAGCGACGGCACGGAACGGCTGCTTGATACTTTCTTGGAGGTCATGGCAAGAATAAATCCGAACTTGACTTCTGAACTTGATTAAACTGGCGTAATAAATTGCCTATTCTAATTAATTCGCTTGAGCCGAGCCTGATTCAAGCTCGTACAGCCTGAATCAGGGACAGGCTAAACAGGTCTCAGGCTTTATTAAACACGATGCTGGTCCCTTGATCATGCGGGCCGATGGGTATAAAACTAGCAGGCATGAAATCGCTGCGAGCAAATCGGTTGATGCAAGTCGATCCAAAAAAATTGGTCAAATTGATTCAAACCTGAGTCCAACAGTCAACAGCTTCAAACCAGATTCAAGCTATAGAGTGCCCCTTGGTCAGCGAAATGCAACAGCGTCCTAGAGAGCACTTGGCGGCAACCATAGCAATTTGGGCTACGGGACGGTTCAAAAACACAAAACCAGCTTGTAATTTTACTCAACTTTACGCAACGAACGTTTGGCAATCTCGCAATCTTAAGTGATCCTGATCGATTTTGAGACGACCTAGCGAAGTTGAGTAGAGTGATACGGATAGCATGAGGTAGAGCATGACTAAGCGAGTTGAGGTACTAGCAGACAAACCGGCGTTGATTCAGCGCTGTCTAGAGCTGATTCTAGAGAAGCTGCATGCCGCTATTGCTGAGCGCGGTCGATTCACGCTTGCCCTATCGGGCGGCAGCACCCCCAAACCCCTGTATGAAGCGATGGCTCAGCAAGATCTACCCTGGGACCAAATCCATGTGTTTTGGGGCGATGAGCGCTATGTGCCCCCCGACCATCCCGACAGTAACGAAGGCATGGCTCGCGCCGCTTGGTTGAATCAGGTGCCGATTCCAGCAATCAATATTCACCCAATGCCAACTGACGCTGCGGATCCAGCCGTGGCCGCCCAAACCCATGAGCAGGAGTTACGACAGTTTTTTCAGGTCCAGCCTGGTTCGTTTCCGGGGCTCGATGTGATTCTGCTAGGTATGGGTGATGACGGTCATACCGCCTCTCTATTTCCCCACACTGAAGCCCTGTTGGCCCGCCACTCGTTGGTCACCGTCGGGAACAAAGATGGACAACCCCGACTCACCTTCACGGTTCCCTTTATCAATCAAGCTCACTGTGTCATTTTCTTGGTGGCAGGAGCCAGCAAACAGCCAGCCTTGGCGGAGATTTTTGCCCCAGTTGCGGATGAAATGACCTATCCAGCTCGGCTAATTCAACCACAGGGAGAACTTTGGTGGCTGCTCGATCAAGCGGCGGGTGAAAATTTGTCTCTGGCCTAAGGTGTATGATGGAAGCGAATGTTAGGTATTTCAGGGTGTGTTCTAAATGTCGTCTTAAGGCCGCAGTGAAGCTCCAGGGGAAAGAGCATGATCGTTTGTCCGAATTGCAATCACCAGAATCCGGATGCAGCAGTTCAGTGTGAGGCTTGCTACACGCCTTTACCAGCAATGACCACCTGTCCAAATTGTGGGGCCTCCGTCCAGGCCGATGCTAGTTTTTGTGGACAGTGCGGGTTTAACTTGCAAGACGCCGCTACTGAGGTGACCCACTCCACTCCACCTTCGGTGCCAGCCTCTGCAGAGGAGCCGCTACCCGCTACCATTTCACCGGATTTTGATCTGCCCGATTTGGTGGTCCCTGAACCCCTAGTTCAACCCGATCCTCTCGTGATGGGTTCGCCCCAGCCCCAGCCGGTCGGAGTGCCTGACGGTGGAGCGTTGCCTGAAGAGGCATTGGTCAGCCCAACGGTTTCTTCTAGTCCTCCGAGCGTTCAACCAACCAGCGTTCAACCAAGCGTTCAACCCGCAATGGCTCCTGCTTCTACTGGATCCCAAACCCAACTGCAAACCCAAGTGGCTCGATTGCTGCATGTGCAGACGAACACGTCCGTGGAACTGCCTACCAACCTAGCGGTGATTCACATCGGCAAACCGAATGACCGAATTCCGCCAGACGTTGATGTATCAGGTTTTCCCCATTCCGAGATTGTTTCGCGGATTCATGCCGATATCCGAGTTGAGGGTGACATCTACTACATCGAAGACGTGGGCAGCTCAAACGGCACCTACATCAACAACGCCCCGCTACCCATCGGCAATCGTCACCGTCTGCGTCCGGGGGATCGGATTGCCCTCGGCAAAGGCGACAAAGTCACTTTTTTATTCCAAATTTCCTGACTGGCTGCACTGGTTATCCACAGGACAACATAGGATATAAAAGAGTTTACCGCTTTAACCTGTTTTGATCAGTCACGCTTTTGATCAGTCACGCTCAGTTGCTGCTCTCTTTAACTCTGGCTTGCCTGTGTGATTATTCTTTCCCTTCTGCATCCGATTAAGCAAATTCCCGTTCAAGTCTGGACGTTTGCCGACGAGACTGTGATCCGGATTGGCCGCTCGACCGACAATCAGGTAATTCTTTACAGCGCCGTTGTCTCTCGCCACCATGTCGAGCTGCGGCGGATTGGTCTAGAGTGGGAAGTGGTCAATCTAGGCACTAATGGCACCTACCTCAACGGTAAACGAATTACCCAAACCACCATCACCGATGGAGCGATTCTGCGGCTAGCCCGGTCTGGACCCAACCTGCAAGTACGGATGGGAGAAGCAGCGCTAAAAGAATTGACAGAAACGATTCCAGCCGCTCGCTTCACTAACCATCGGCCAGACCTGCCCCTGATACCCACCGAGATTACCAGCCATCCTCCCCAGATCGAAGAACCTGCTGAGCCAGAAGCCAGCCAGCAATAGGCAAGCTTTTCTCCTACCCCCCCGATCTAAAGTCCTCCTAGAGTTCTCGATGCCAAGCCAATGCCCTGGGGCGCTACCCAATTAGCCATGCAAATTTACTTAGACTACAGTGCAACCACACCCGCCCGCCCCGAAGTCATTGCCCTAATGCAAACCGTGATGACCGAGGAGTGGGGCAATCCTTCCAGCCTGCACCAATGGGGAGCACGAGCCGCGACTAGGCTGGAACAAGCCAGGGTGCAAGTCGCAGCCCTTCTGAACGCAGAACCCGACGCAATCGTTTTTACATCTGGCGGCACCGAATCCGACAATCTGGCCATTCTCGGCGTCACTCGTCGCTATGCCACGCCGCAGCATTTGATTATTTCCAGCATCGAGCATTCTGCCGTAGCCGAACCGGCACGAATTTTGGAACAACAAGGCTGGCAGGTGACACGCTTACCTGTCGATGCCCAAGGTCGAATTGACCCGCTAGACCTGAAGGCGGCCTTGAGGCCCAATACCGTCTTGGTCTCGATCATCTATGGGCACAGCGAAGTCGGAACCCTCCAACCAATCGAGACGTTGGGCCAAATCGTGCAGGCCCATGGGGCTGTATTTCATACCGATGCAGTTCAGGTGGCCGGACGGCTTGCTGTTGATGTACAGCGCCTACCCATAGACCTGCTGTCGATTTCTAGCCACAAGTTTTACGGACCGCAGGGAGCAGGGGCACTGTATGTGCGACCAGGGATTGAACTAGTGCCGCTACTGGCCGGAGGCGGACAAGAATTTCAGATTCGCTCTGGTACCCAGGCCGTTCCCAATTTGGCAGGATTTGGTCTGGCTGCAGAACTAGCCGCCGCAGAACTGACTGTCGAAACCGAGCGCTTAACGAAATTGCGTGACCGACTGTTTGAGCAATTGGCAAATGTTGATGTTCTGGTTCCTACCGGCGATCGGCGGCAGCGGCTGCCCCATCACGTCAGCTTTTATCTCCGCTGTGCGGATGGAGACCAGCTGACTGGCAAAACCTTTGTGCGGCAAATGAACCTAGCCGGGATTGCCATCAGTTCCGGCTCAGCGTGCAGTAGCGGCAAACTGGTCCCCAGCCCAACGCTGTTAGCAATGGGCTACAGTGAACGGGCCGCTAAATCAGGGATTCGCTTGACGCTAGGGCGTGATACCACCGAGGCTGACATTGACTGGACTGCCCTTGTGCTGAAGCAAATTATTGAACGATTAGTGCCGCAGTCCTCACTCTGTTTGGGCTAGGCTGTCATTTGTCTCCTAAACCTAGGCATAATTGCAGATTTACGGAGATTTCTGGGTAACATAAGTCTAAGTGGTTATTCCCTGCTCTTCAATCCTGCTAGCAGATGATGAGGTTTGCTTTCCTTAGGAATCTGCATCTTTAAGTTTTTCGGAACCGTTTGACGACGGACAAGTATTAGTTTTTGTATCCCAAGCACTTTTCATGCAAACTGCTGCTTTTAGTGAATTATTTCCTTTGTTCAATGCGGCCAGCCCAGAAACAGTTGAGTGGTTGCTCTCGATTGCGGTTGAACACGAGTACCCGGCAGACCGCGCTGTTTTGATGGAGGATGCTTGGGGCAATGCCGTTTACTTTGTGGAATCGGGCTGGGTGAAGGTGCGGCGGCATGTGGGAGACGGAGTGATTACGCTGGCCATTCTGGGTCGGGGTGATTTCTTTGGTGAAATGGCGATTCTGGATGAGTCGCCGCGTTCTACCGATGTGGTTGCCCTTTCCTCAGTCCGGCTCTTGAGCATTGCAGCCCAACGCTTTATCCAAACCCTCTTCAAAGATTCGCAATTGCATCATCGGATGCTGCAACTGATGGTGAGACGGTTACGCCAAACCAACTACCGCTCTCAGTTGCGCCACCAGCCACCAGCGATTAAGCTTGCCAATACCCTGGTGGGCTTAGGCGAAAGCTACGGCACGCCTACTCCCTACGGAACCGAGATTTTTCACATCCCTAGCCAAGATCTAGCTAATGTCAGTGAGATTACGGTCGATGAAACCAACAAAATTTTGGAAAAGCTAGACAGTAAAGGCTGGATTCGGATGGCACCAGGACGACAGGCGATCTATCTGGTTCATATGAAGCAGCTCGCTCATTTAGCCGGCAGAATCTAGCCTGAATTCACTGGTTGTCGGTTTTTGCAATTAGTTGATAGGGTTGAGAGACTGAGCCTCACCTGATCCTGATCGCCGAGATGTTCGCATGACCGAAATTACCCAAATTCGTCCTAGTGCTGCTACCCAAACGCGCCTCACCCTCCACTACTGGGTGGCAATGCCGCAACCTGAATCCCATTTGTTTGAAGTCACGCTTCAGGTCAAGGGCTGGCAGTCCCCAACCCTCGACTTAAAGATGCCGGTTTGGACGCCGGGTTCCTACCTCGTGCGAGAATATGCTCGCCATGTGCAAAACTTTAGCGCCGCCGCTGAGCAACCCTTAACTTGGCGCAAGCTGAGCAAAAATCACTGGCAAATCGATACAGCAGGCATTTCAGAGATTACGGTGCGGTATCGCGTATTTGCCAACGAACTGACAGTACGCACGAACCACTTAGACGCTAGCCACGGCTATTTCAACGGTGCTGCCCTGTTCTTTTACCTGCCAAATTTCCGGCAGCAACCAATCCGCGTCACGATTCAACCACCCCATTCTGACTGGCAGGTAACGACAGCCCTATCTCCCGTGGCCGATCAGGTCCATACCTTCGAGGCGGCAGATTTTGACACCCTGGTCGATTCACCGTTTGAAATTGGTCAACATCAGCTCTACGAATTTGAAGTCTTGGGCAAGCCGCATCAACTGGCGATTTGGGGACAGGGTAACGCCAACCCAGAGCAGATTATCCGCGATACCCAAAAAATCGTTCAAACTGAAGCCGAGCTGTTTGGCGGTTTGCCCTACGAGCACTATCTGTTTCTGTTACACCTGTCAGCTCAGAACTTCGGCGGCCTAGAGCACAAAAATTCTTGCTCGCTGATTTATCCGCGCTTTGGTTTCCAGCCGGATGAACAGTATCACCGCTTTATGCAGCTCGTGGCCCACGAGTTTTTCCACTTGTGGAACGTGAAGCGGATAAGGCCCAAAGCCCTGGAGGTGTTTGACTACGATGGCGAAAACTACACTCCTTCGCTTTGGTTCAGTGAAGGCACCACCAGCTACTACGACACAATGCTGCCCCTGCGAGCCGGTGTTTACGATGCCCGTACCTGCCTAAAACTGTTGAGTAAGGACATCAGCCGCTTTTTGACCATCCCCGGACGGCAAGTGCAGCCCCTGAGCGAATCCAGCTTTGACGCCTGGATTAAGCTTTACCGCCGCGATAGCAATAGTGACAACAATCAAATTTCCTATTATTTGAAAGGCGCAATGGTGTCGCTGCTGCTGGATCTGCTGATTCGGGCGAGACACGGCAATCGGCGTTCTCTTGATGATGTGCTGCGGCAGCTTTGGCAGCAGTTCGGTCAACCAGAGATCGGCTTTACGCCAGACCAGCTTCAGGCGGTGATCGAATCGGTAGCAGGGATTGAACTAAGCAACTTTTTCCACCGTTACCTGGATACCACCGAAGAATTACCGTTTGATCAGTATCTGGAACCGTTTGGGCTGCGAGTTCAGGCTGAGAATACAGACGGACTGCCACCCTTTTTGGGCTTAACTGTCAATAGTGACAATGGCCGCGATTTGATTCGGTTTGTCGAAATGGGTTCTCCAGCGCAGCAGGCCGGGATTGACCCCGATGATGAGCTGCTGGCGATTGACGGGATTCGGGTGCGGGCCAATCAGCTCAGCGATCGGTTGAAGAACTACCGATCTGGCGATACAATTCAGCTCACCCTGTTTCATCAAGATGAGCTGCGAACCTACCCGGTCACGTTAGCGGCACCGCGTCCCAAAAACTTTCAGCTTGCGGCTGTAGAAAATCCTTCTGCGACGCAGCAGCAGAACTTTCAGGGCTGGTTGGGTGCATCGTTATCCAGTGTGATTTGATGCTGAAATTCGAAAATCCGTGCATTTTATGACCCAATTCAACCCAAGCACTGGTGTTTTAGGGAATTGAGGGGTAGGATGTCAAGAGCTGTTGATTGGCATAGCTTTGGTTGGCATGTGCCTGTTCATACGCTACTGCCTAGATTACCGAACGACAGGATCTATTAGGGTGTGAGCAAAGCTGCTGGAATTTTTGGGGTGAGGTATGGCCGGAGATTACAGAACACCCGATCGTCCCAATCGCGATCGCATCCAATCCAATTCGCGCAAGGTGCCGCCGTCAGGCCGTCCTTCTTCTCCAGCCCGTCCTGCAATCACACCTGGCCCCAATTCATCCACTTCTTCTGAACAGGGACACCATCCCATCAACAATCCGCCATCCCAGTCGGTTGTGGCGTCGCAATTCAACCCATCATCGGATCAGGCTGTGGTCCCGCCCAGTCCGCCAGCCCCAAATCCAAGACGACTAGGACGATTCCGGTTGCCACGAAGCTGGCAATTCTGGGGAATCACGCTGATGGTAGCCTTTAGCGGGTTGGGCATCCTTTCGGCTACAGCCCTGCTGAGATTACCTTCCTTGCCCAACTGCCCTGCCATTTTTTGGCCCACGGCATCGGCTTCTTTACGCATCTACTGTGCCCAATTAGCCGCCGAGAAACGCACGGTCAAAGATTTGCTGCGCGCCATTTCGTTGGTGAATGCCCTGCCGAAGGACCATCCGCTACGGCCCGAAATTGATCGCAATATCGAGGACTGGGCAAAGGAAATTCTGGAACTCGGCGAAGAAGCCTTTCAGGATGGCGATCTAGATAAGGCGATCGAAGCGGCTAAAAAGATTCCTGAGAATACATCTGCCCATGCCCTGGTGGAAGACACAATCATTCACTGGGAATCGGTTTGGAAAAAGGCAGAAGACATCTATCGTCAGGCTGAAGAAGCCCTGAAAAATCAGGAATTGCGGCAAGCGTTCCGAATTGCTACCCAGCTTTTGGGCATCGGCAATCAGTATTGGGAGAATACCAAATACCGCGAACTGAATAATCTAATTGTCGAAACCCGCCAGGACAGCAGCAAAATTGATAAAGCCAAGAGTCTAGCTGACCAGGGCAGCCTCACCAACCTGCTAGAAGCGATTAAACTCGTCGAATCGATCCAGCCTAAAAGCTACCTCTACACCAAAGCGCAGGATTTGATCGCTCAATTTGGCCGGGACATGCTGAATCTGGCCGAAGCAGCCCTCGACCGGCGCGACTATAACGAAGCCTTGAAAATCACCCGCCAAATTCCTGACAAAGCTAACCTGCAGGAAGAAATTCGTGACTTTGATGTGATTGCCGAGGCCCAATCCCAAGCCTGGGGCGGTACGATTGCCGACCTGGAAGCCGCCATTATCAACGTACAGCGAATCAAGCGCGATCGGCCCCTTTACGGCAGAGCACAGCAGCTCGTCAGCACTTGGCAGTTGGAAATTCAGGATGTCAATGTTCTAGAGCGTGCCAAACAAATGGCCCAACCGGGCACTGTCGGAGATTTGAGTGCCGCCATTGCCGAGGCACAGCGCATCCCATTTGGCAATCCGCGTCGCGAAGAGGCCGAAAAGGAAATCAACCAGTGGCAAGCCCAGATCGAAACCTCGGAAGACCAGCCCTATCTAAATCGCGCCACCCAGTTCGCCAGTACCGGAGATCTGCAAGCCGCGATTAACGAAGCCAGTCGAATTCGCCCCGGTCGCTCGCTCTATGACCAGGCCAGCCGCCGCATCGACGAGTGGACAGCCGAGATGCAACGGTTGCAAGACCAGCCCCTGCTCGATCGGGCCAGACAGTTAGCCAGTGGCGGAGACCTGGAAGCCGCCATTGATGTGGCTCGCCAAATTGGCTATGGACGGAATCTGTACAATGAAGCCCAGACTGAAGTCAACAACTGGTCGGCTCAGCTTCAGCAACTGCAAGATCAGCCCTATCTCGATCAGGCACGACAGCTTGCCAGTCAGGGCAACATTGGAGAAGCGATTGCCGTTGCCGAACGGATTAGCTCAGGTCGAGCATTGTACGATGAAGCCCAGACCGAAATTCAGCAGTGGCGCAGTCAGTTTCAGGGGCAAGACTATCTGCGGCAAGCCTACAATGCGGCTAATATAGGCAGCCCAGCGATGCTGGTGGCCGCGATCGAGATTGCCAGTCAGGTTCCGGAGAATAATCCAGCCCGCTCCGAGGCCGACCGCATGATCCAGCAATGGAGCTTCCAAATTCTGCAAATCGCCCAATCTCAGGCAGGAGCCAATCCCCGAGAGGCAATTGCAATTGCGGAGCAAATTCCGGAAAATACGGCAGCCTATGCCGAAGCGCAACGAAATATTCAAGCTTGGCGACAGTTTCAAGGCCGCAGATAGCCCAGCTAGTAATAGGACCGATACCAATCCACAAAGCGATGAATGCCGACTTCCAGCGGTGTAGCAGGCTTAAAACCTACATCCCGAATTAAATCATCCACATCGGCATAGGTAATGGGTACATCTCCCGGCTGCATCGGCAGAAATTGCTTCTGAGCCGATTTGCCAAGGGCTGTTTCAATGGTTTGAATTAAGCGAGACAGAGCAACGGGCTGATTGTTGCCAATGTTGTAAAGCTTATAGGGAGCCGCCGTTAAATTGAGCGAAGCGTCAGGGAGTTTGGCCTGGCTTGGAGGAGGAGTTTCAGTGGGCGGACGCCGCATCACCCGCACCATGCCTTCAATCACATCATCGACGTAGGTAAAATCCCGCTGCATATCGCCGTGATTGTAAACCTCGATCGGCTGACCTGCTTCGATGGCTTTGACAAATTTGAAGTAGGCCATATCCGGTCTACCCCAGGGGCCATAGACCGTAAAGAAGCGCAGGCCAGTAGTGGGAATGCGGTAAAGGTGACTGTAGGTGTAGGCCATTAGCTCATTCGCTTTTTTAGTGGCCGCATAGAGGGAAATCGGATGATCTACGCTATCGCTAGTGGCGAAGGGCACCTTAGGATTCACCCCATACACCGAACTCGACGACGCAAACACCAGATGGTTTACCGCCTGATGCCGACAGCCTTCTAGCAAATTGACAAAGCCGCTGAGGTTGGTGTCTACATAAGCGTGGGGATTAATCAGCGAATAGCGCACACCCGCCTGAGCCGCTAGGTTCACCACACAGTCGAATTGATGAGTAGCAAACAGATTGGCAACCCCCGCCCGATCGCTTAAATCCAGATACTCGAATGTAAAGCCTGCTTGCGGCTGCAACTGCGACAAGCGAGCCTTTTTCAAGCTGACATCGTAATACTCGTTGAGGTTATCGATGCCGTAAACCTGAACCCCTTCACTCAGCAGCCGTTGTGCCAAGTGATAGCCAACAAATCCTGCCACTCCAGTAATCAATACTTGCATCATGCACCATCAACTAGGGCTTGCTACCGACTGCTCCCATGCTTGCGGCTGGGTCAAAAGCCATTTCAAAATTATTTCAGAATTTCCGATCAAAAATGGGCGGGCACGAAACCCACCCAGCTAAAAGATTGCTCAAATTCTTAAATTTGCTTTAGTTTAGGGCAACGCTAGACGTTCAGAGCAGCCAAAATATCGCTAGCGTGGGTATCCGTTTTAACAGTGGTATAGACCTGGCTAATTTTGCCTGAACCATCAATTACATAGGTAACGCGCTTGGCATAACCACCACCATCGACATCATAGGCTTTGGTAATCGTGCCATTGACATCAGCCAACAAGGGAAACGGCAAGTTGAACTTCTGAGTGAACTGTTGGTGAGAAGCCTCGTCATCCATGCTGACGCCTAACACGACAATATCTTTGCCCTGATAGTCTGTATAGGCATCGCGGAAACCACAGGCTTCTTTGGTGCAGCCCGGCGTGTCATCTTTAGGATAGAAATAAAGCACGACGGTTTTGCCCGCAAAGTCTGACAGAGAAACCGTGTTGCCGTTGGTATCTTTAACCGTAAAGCTAGGGGCAGTATCGCCAACTGATAAAGGCATAGATTTTCGTCCTTTTGCTGTTACAACGTTTTGCTAATACAGGTCCGGTTACAGATTTTAACGTTGATTGGCTGGCAAAACTCTATAGATTGGCGGTTATGAATCCGGCGGTTGAAACCGCAGCTACACAGACAAAACCCACCTCACCTACACGGGTGATTCAACCAAACGATAAAGATTGGTCACAGTCCACCGTATTCCTGCTCAAACTTCCTGCTCAATCCAGCGCTGCAAAATCGGATTGATTTGTTCCGGGGCTTCATCCTGCGGACAGTGACCCACACCCGCTAATGAAACGAATTCTCGCACTGCCGGATAGTGAGCAAATTCCCGTCCCCGTGCGACCGGCTCCCAGGGATCGGCTTCGCCCCAAATCACCAACGCAGGACAGGGCAATACGGCCAGCAGATCTTCGGGCAGAGGCCCTTGCGAGTAGGCCGTGAAGGCTAAGAATACATCGGCAGCACCCGGATCAGAGGCAGGAGCCATCAACAGTTCGATTAATTCATCCGTAACCGCTTCCGGACGAGCATAGGCTTTGAGCAGAATTTTACGTACCGTATTCGGCTTAGCAATGGCCCGAAAGAAGCTATGCCCAACGCCGCGAATTGACAGCAGCTTTTGCAGCAACGGCGCACCAATCTGACGATACCAAGGTTGCTCCGCCCGTCGCCGGTCATGCAGCAACCGCAGCGAACAGTTCAATAGCGCCACAGACACCACTTGATCGGGAGCTACTACCGCTGCCTGCATCGCCACAATACAGCCCACCGAGTTGCCAATCAATACTGCCGGTGAGCCAACCACCTCACGGCAAAAATCGACAATTTGCTGGCCCCAGGTTTCAAAGGTGTAGGCAATCGGCTGACCGGGGACTGGCTTAGCAGATGCGCCGAAGCCAATCAGATCAATCGCATAAACACGGCAAGTTTGCGCCAACACTGGGATCGTTTTACGCCAATGGCCCCAACAAGCCCCAAAACCGTGAATCAGCACAATCGCCGGTCCGGTTTGTCCTTGGGTTTGATAGCAAATCGGAAACCCCTGCCAGCTCCAAACTTGCGGAGCCGCCAAACCATCGGTTGATAAAGGAGCAGAAGCCGTCATGTCATTACAAATCTTTACGTTTGTTCTAATGATTATTCTGACATGTTTGCTCTGAACCAGCCGAGCTTTACCTAGGATGAAGCATGGCTCCTGAAGATTGAACTAGTGAAACTTTAATGAAACTCTTTAGAATGGCGCTTTTGAATCTCTTGTTTGATTGTCGCCAAATCCGTGTAGTAATCAGCCACATTGATCAAGTGCTCGCTGATCATGGAACGCAACCCTACAACTTCGGTTTGCACGCCCTGATAGTTGACGAAATCAAGGGCACAGGTGAGGTCACCGTCACCGCTAACCAAAATCATGGTGTCGCAGTAGGGAGCCAATCTAACCAAATCGACCGCAATTTCGACATTTAAGTTGACCTTTTTGGCTCCTGTAGTGGACTGAACCAACTCTTTTGCCACAACACGATAGCCATTGCACTGCATCCAGTACAAAAATCCCTTTTGTTTTTCGTTGCTGGGGTCTACCCCCGTATAGAAATGGGCATGAATCAACCGTCCACCAGAGACCAAGCAACTCAGCAGCCGCGTATAGTCAATCTCGATTTCCATCTGCATCGCCGCATAGAACAGACTGGCTCCATCGATGAACACGACAACTCGACCGCGATCTGTGCGTTCAACTCCTTGAAATTCGCCAGAAGAAGCAGATGACGGTTTAGCAGCGTAGGCATGACCGTTACTACTGGGTTGAAAAGGTCTTGGGGGGATTAGTTGAATCATAGTTCACTCGTCTTTTATGGCTGGCAGATTTTGATTATTTATTGGTCAAGGATTATCAGGCAGCTTGATTGATTAAGCTTGATTGATTAAGCAGCACCCCGGGATTCAGCAATATCTCGAATAAGACGAATCCTAGAGCTGATGTAATCGTAGAGATGACAGACCTCCTCACCCGTGAGGAGCACCTTGCGTGAAATTCGTTGCAATAGCAGTTTGACTAAAGCGGTATCTGGCAGGCTCAATAGCTCGCTACTCTGGGTTTCTTCGATCACGTCCCAAACCAACCGTAGGATGGAGGAATCCATGCAACTACACCTCTATGCGATGGCTCAGAAAAATTTAACATTTTCTTTAGATTTAATGGAAGATGATAAATAGGAAACGCTATTAGTTTTAACCTTTAGCAATATCCCTTAACCAAGCGTAATATTCGTTAGGGTTTAGAGGAAGCTGTAAAAATTAATCGTGCTGATTCTAGGGTATGACTGGGTCTGAGGCTGTATATCCCAAGACGGATTCTATAACCGACCATGAATGTGACCTTTATCAATCTGAAATTGGTTCAGATTTGGTGCAGTCTCATGGCGTTTTATTCATCTTGAGCTACCCTGACTTAATAATTCAGCAGGTAAGCGCTAATCTCTCGGATCATTTTAATCTTTTACCTGAGGATTTGTTGGGTCAATCCTTAAGCAATCTGCTTGAACCCGACTCAATTGCTTTAATTCAGCAGATTCTACCCACAAATCAGCCCACCCATCTGCCGTACTTGCGCTCCCACACGCCCCAGCGCGACTGGGAAGGCAACTTTCATTACAACGAACAGTCTGTCCTTTTGGAGTTGGAGCCACTGCAGGCCGAATCCAACCCTCATAGCCTTGCTGTGAGCCACTTGCGCCTCCGCAGCGCCATTGGCCGACTGCAACAGGTGTCTAGTTTGTCAGATTTCCTTCAGCTTGGGGCAGCAGAAATTCAAGCGCTAACCGGATTCGACCGTGTCATGGTTTATCAATTCGATGCTCAAGGAGCCGGTGAAGTCGTTGCCGAGGCCAAGCGGCCTGATTTAAGCCCATACCTTGGTTTGCATTTCCCGGCTACCGACATTCCCGAACCGTCTCGCCGACTCTATGCCGAGGGGTTATTGCGCTACATTCCTGATTTATCTGCTGCGGAAGTGCCCCTGATGCCGACGGAGAACCCCCTAACGCATCAGCCCCCTGACCTTAGTTTTGTTACCCTGCGCGGTACCGATCCTTGCTGCGTCGAGTATCACCGCAATATGGGGGTATCTGCCCTGATGGTGATTGCGTTGCTAAATAACCAACAGCTCTGGGGCCTTATTTCCTGTCATCATCAAACGCCCAAACGCATACCAGGTGCCGTGCGGAGCGTCTGTGAATTGCTGGGACAATTTATTACCGCAGAGCTGGCCAATAAAGTCAATTATGAAGAACTGGATGCAATTGTTAAGCTCAAACGCCGCCAGTCCGAGTTTGTTGAATCGATTGCCCAAGCCGAGGATTTGAAAACAGCCCTCGTCCATCCCGCCCCTCGGATTCTCGATCTAGTGAATGCCAAAGGCGCGGCGGTTTGCCTAGACGACGAGATTACCCTGGTGGGAGCCACACCCAGCCTAGAGCAAGTCCAGGATTTGATTCAGTGGGCCACCACTCAGGTCAGCGACTCTTTGTTTCACACCGATTCGTTACCCAAACAGTACTCGGCTGCCGAAGCTTACAAAGAAACCGCAACGGGTTTATTATTGCTGCGCATCTCGCAGGTGCGGCGCTACTACATTCTGTGGTTTCGTCCAGAAGTGCTGCGCACCGTGAATTGGGCTGGTGATCCAACCGCCTCCCTCCAAGTCGGCGCTGATGGGCATCTCACTCTGTCACCCCGTCGCTCCTTCGAGCAGTGGCAAGAAACCGTGCGGCTGACCTCCCAACCTTGGCACCCTAGCGAACTGGCCAATGCCCTAGACCTGCGCAACGCCATCGTCGGCATTGTGCTGAATAAGGCCGATGAACTAGCCCGCATGAATCAGGCGCTAGAGCGCAGCAACCAAGAGTTAGAATCCTTTGCCTATGCTGCATCCCACGATCTGAAGGAGCCATTACGCGGAATTCATAACTACGCCACCTTCCTGATGGAAGATTATCAGGAACTGCTAGACGAGGCTGGCCTCGATCGCCTGCAAACCTTGGTGCGGCTGACCCAGCGGATGGAATCTTTAATCGACGTGCTGCTGAAATTTTCCCAACTTGGGCAGACCGACCTGAGCCGCCAGCCGACGGATCTAAATGAATTATTAACGCAAGTGATCAACGTATTTCGGATCAGCCATCCCCAAGCCCGGATTGACATTCGGATTCCGCGCCTTCTGCCAACCGTCAACGTCGATCCGGTTCTGGTCAACGAGGTATTCAGCAATCTGCTCAGTAATGCTGATAAATACAACAATCAGGCTCAGCCCTGGGTCGAGATTGGCTACCTAGACGCTGCTGAAGCAATCGAGCAAGTGCCCAGCGCTGATCCCCTAACCCTAACCAAGCCAATCTTTTACGTGCGCGACAACGGAATTGGCATTCGGGAACGTCATCTGGAAACGATTTTTCGGCTGTTTAAGCGACTGCATCCCCAAACCATGTACGGCGGTGGCACGGGCGCAGGGCTGACCATTGCCAAAAAGATTGTCGAGCGGCACGGCGGCGAAATGTGGGTCAACTCCAACTATGGTGAGGGGTCGGTGTTTTATTTCACGCTGGAGTGATTAAGCTTTTTAATAGCTCTGCTAAACTTAACAAATGATTACAAAACTTTACGAGATCTAGAATGGGATAAGCTTTTTAATAAAATCTTTAGATTTATCTCATGACGGTAAAATCTTACGAGCCTTTACTAGTTGCCGAGGACAGCGACGAAGATTTCGTAACGTTGCAGCGCTTGATGCAGCGAATGAAGGTGCAAAACCCGATTTACCGCTGTGCCGATGGCGATTCGGTGCTGGATTTTTTGCAGCAAGTCGGTGAATCTGAGGAGTCGGACAGGGCACTACCATCGGTAATTTTGTTAGACCTAAATCTACCCGGTACCGATGGCCGTGATGTCCTGGCCCAACTCAAGCAGGACCAAAGCTTGCGGGAAATTCCTATCGTTGTGTTTACGACATCGTCTAACCCAAAGGACATTGAGTTTTGCTACCAGAATGGTGCAAACGGCTACTTGATCAAACCCATGGATGCCCGCGAACTGCAAAGAACGATTCAAGCCTTTGTTGACTATTGGTTAGAGGCCAATATGCCTCCAATTCAGCCATCCCAATCATGAATGGTGACCATCCTAGGCCACGCTCATAACCTTGACAGCTAACCTATGGCCCTAGCTTGCATCCACGCTGTCTTGCCTCTAAAGCAACTATTGCTCAAATTGAAGAAATTTTAGATTTTGCTTTTACTACGAATAGATTTTTCCCAGACTCTGCAAGTTGTGACATCCTTAATAGAGGAGAGTGACCTTCTCCAGGTGAACTATGGTAGAAACCTGCACGCTGCTAATTGTGGATGACTGTGCAGAAGATAGAGAAGTCTGCCGGCGGTATTTGCTCAAAGATCCACAACAGTCTTATCAAATTTTGGAAGCGGATTCGGCAGAAGATGGCTTGTCGCTGTGTCAAGAACGCAATTGCGACGCTATCTTGCTAGATTTCTGTTTACCCACGATGAACGGATTGGAATTCCTCGATGCCCTGAAGCAGCACCAACCCGATCCAGTACCCGTAATTTTGCTCACTGGCTATGGGGCCGAAGAGGTGGCCGTCGAAGCCATGAAGAAAGGTGTTCAAGATTATTTGATCAAGCAGCAATTGCAGCCCGACGTACTCCAGCTCACGGTCCGCAATGCCATTCAGCACTGGCAGTCTCAAATTCAGCTCAATAAAACTGAACAGCGGCAGCGGCTCGTCAACACCATTGCCTTGCATATGCGGCAATCTCTGGATCGCCAACAGGTACTGCATACTGCCGTTACTCAAATTCAACAGCTTTTGGAATGTGATCAGGTGGCAGTCTATCAGGCTCAGTATGGCGAAACTCAACCACCCGACCTCATCAAATGGCAACAAGTCACAGCAGCCGGACGCACTAGAACTGTATCCCCTTCCTCTAGCGATCTCTGGATCGAGACCATCGAGGCGGCAATCCATCAAGCAGACCCAGCTAATGCCGCCATTGACCCAATTGGATGGAGTTGGGAGACGCAAAACAAACTAATTCTGCCGCTTTTTCTATCATCTACCGAGGTAACTCAGGAACAGTCCATTCAGGAACAGCGATTATGGGGTGTGCTCGTGGCCCAGCACAGTGCTGTGAAGCCGTGGCACAGCGATGAAGTTGAGATTGTGCGAGAGCTGGTCACTCAGTTGGGAAGTGCTTTGCAGCAAGCTGAACAGTTTAGCCAAATGCAGGTAGCGTTGGAGCAGGCGCAGCAGCTCAATGCTTTTAAGTCGCAAATGGTGGCAACGGTTTCTCACGAGTATCGCAACCCCCTGACGGCGATTTTAGCCGCGGCTTCTACCCTCAAACTCTACAGCGAACAATTCGATTTGGCGCAGCAGCAGCACCTTCTCGCCACGATTGAAGACAAAGCTCGCTTCATGACGCGATTAGTTGAGGATCTACTCGTGCTGGAGAAGCTAGAGCTGGGACAGATGGGTTTTAGACCACTACCGCTCAACATTTTGGAATTAGTGGCTGACGTTGTAGAGGAGCAACGCTGGCTGGCTGGCGAACAGTATGAGATTATTTTTCGCGTCAGCGGCAACACTAAAGGCTTTTGGGGTGATTCAGATCTGCTGCGCCAAATCTTGGTGAATTTGCTGTCTAACGGGATCAAGTATTCACCAAACGGCGGCAAAGTAGAGCTGCACTTGAGCGGTACTACTTCTCACTTGATTTTCTCTATTCAGGATCAGGGGATTGGGATTCCTCTAGCAGACCAAGAGAAGTTATTCCAAGCGTTTCAACGAGCAAGTAATGCCGAGGCTATCGCTGGAACGGGCTTGGGTCTAGCCATCACCCAAGCCTGCGTTAAGCTGCATGGTGGTGATATCAGTATTGACAGCATTGAAAATGTAGGCACAACTGTTACTATTCGCTTACCCAAAGGGCTACGATAGCATTTCAATTTCTGAAAATAAGCAGACGCTAGCGAGCATCGCAAACAGAAATAACATATCAGGTAAATCGAATTTAAAACATATCTACAATAGTTTTTCCTAAAAAAGAGCAACGCAAATACGAATCAATTAGAGACAATCTGTAATTGAAGGAGTAAATACAGTATGGAGAGGCAATATCAAATCTCAAAATGCCCGCCTCTATCTGACTTGAGCTACCAACGTGCGATGGCGAGGGCTGTTACAGACTACCGTCGGTTTTGTAAAGCCTGCTGCGTAAATCGCCTGCTCCAACTCCAAAGCAAAGTATTGATCAAGATAGGGTTCAGTACTTTTGAGCAGCGTTAGAACATAGGGTGGCATTTTGACAAATATGTCTGAATTGGGATTCATGTCCATAATCGCGAGATAGCCACCTGGGCGCAATAACCGCCTCGCTTCATTCAGAATTGCAATCGCGGCAGTTTGGGGCAGTTCATGAAACACCAAGTGAGCTGAAACCAGATCAAAGGAAGCATTTGGTAAGCCGGTGGCTTCTGCAGCTGCGTGTACCCATGTAACCGGCATTGCCTGCTGCTTTGAGCGATATTGAGCCACTGTCAGAAAATAGGGCGACAGATCAACGCCCGTGATTCTGGCCTGCGGATAAACTGCCTGCAGCGCAAACGTACTCATACCAACGCTACAGCCGAGATCAACAATATCCTGTGGCGGATTAGCAATTTGCTGTTGCAACACCCGATGAAAGCTCTGCCGCAGCATAGCATCTCCTTGAGCACCTGCCTCCGGCCAGATCCGAGCGTGAACCGCATGGGCGGCCACTTCTACTTCTAGCGCCGCATCCCAACTGAGGTTGCCCTGGTCATAAGCATGGAACGAGGTCAAATAATAGTCGGGATAAACCAGATCGGCAGTTTCAATTTGCTTCAGTTCGGCCTCCCAAGCTGGAGAAAACTCGCATTGCCCATTGCGAGACCGTAGTGCCTGCACTTCTTGCCGCCAGTAAACCCCTATCGACTCAGCTCGTTTGATCATCATGGTGCGAGCCTGGTGTTTTGCCATCTGGGCCAAGGGCTTTACGGCCAAAATACCATTGATTAACTGGGAGGCAAAATTAGGAGCAGAAGTCGTTGCAGCAGTCATAGATGGAGCGGTCATGAAACGGTAAATTTAACAGCAATTTAATAATGTTGCTTGAGGTGGGGCAACCAGCCTGGAACAAAGCTGAACTGGCTCAGTCCAGGGGGTAGGTGCTTTAAGGAATCCTTCAAAATTGTAGGGCAGATCGGAGGGTTAATGCTGCATCTGTGGAGTAGGTGCCCTATTCCCCACCTATTCCCCAAGCTAGTTTCAGCCAATTCTAAATCCCTGCAAAAATTAGCAAAATCACACCAAAAGAAGTGATATTGTTTGAAAATTCCGAGTGATCCGATCCATTTCCCCTCAGAAGCTTGAGCAAGCTGCCACACTAGAATAGATCAAGTAACGAATGCTCAACTTAGCAATTAGGCAATCGATTTAGCCTGCGGCTTACCTAACAGGCAGCAACCTCAATTGGGAGAGCATACCAAGAACCAGCATACACAAAATTATGGAGATTTCTGACTCTTCATTCTCTAAGCAACTACTCTCAGTTGAGGCGCTGAATCAAGTCCAGCAAGCCCTTGAGCAAATGGCTCAGGAAAATCAGGCTTTGGTTTTGACTGAAGCGGTTGCCTCCCATCCCATTGAGCGGGTTGATCGATTTGTGCTGGTGCTTTCAGAACCGTTTAGCGCCCTCCTTTGCGGACAGGCCACTGGAACAATTTATCAAACCGAACTAACTTTCACTACCGACAGCATTCGCCTGTTTGCCCAGCAGTTGCTTGAGCAGCATCCGCTTGTAGATTGGAGTGAATCCCTCAAACAGCAGCTTGCTACCATCGGCCCCAATCACCCAACTCAGCAAAGCCAGTTTACACTAAAGCTCGTTTCACTCCTGACGATGCCGTCCCATTGCCAACCTGCCGAAACCGCACTTTGGCAGCAAATCCAGCAGGAACGACTCTTAAATCAGGTTACGTCGCAAATCCGACAGAGCTTGGAATTGCCAATCATTCTGAGAACAGCCGTAGAGCAAGTGCGCCAGTTTCTGCAAGCCGATCGGCTGGTCATCTACCAATTTAATGCACCCAGCGCTACACCTTTAAGCGAATTTGACCTTCCCATGCCCGATCCGGCCTTAGTCGCAGGAGAGACGTTCGCTGGGGACGAAACCTTAAGCGAAACAGTGGGCGGAATCGAATTGAGCAAGCAATTTATACATGCCTCTGAAAACCCTGAACAAAACATCGAACAAAATTTTGGACAAGGAGCTGAACAAAGCGCTAGACAGGTTACTCCATATGGCTCAGTGATCTACGAAGCACGGGCCTCAGATCAGATTCCGTCGGTGATGCATTTATCCGACGCTCACTGTTTCGTACAGGAATTGCGCCACAAAGACTGGCGGCTTTTAGAAATTGCCGACGCCATCGAAGATGTGGAAGTCAGCTACAACTCAATCCCCTGTCTGCTAGAGTTTTTGCGCCGTGCCCAGGTCCGCGCCAAGCTGATTGCTCCGATTCGACTCCAGGATCAGCTATGGGGATTGCTGATTGCCCATGAGTGCTCTCAACCTCGACGCTGGCAGGACAGCGAACGGCGATTTCTCCAACAAATTGCTGAGAATCTAGCGATTGCCATCAGCCAAGCCCAGCTTTTTGCCGAGGTGCAGCAGCAAAAACAAACTTTAGAACAGCGCGTGATCGAACGAACTCAAGATCTGCGAGATGCTCTGCTAACAGCCCAGTCTGCTAACCGGACTAAAAGTGAATTCCTAGCAGCAGTCAGCCATGAATTACGTACACCGCTTGCCTGTATCATCGGCATGTCAGCCACACTACAACGATGGTCGAAAGATGTTTTAACACCCCGACAGCAAAACTTTTTGAAAACGATCCATGAAAGTGGGGAACACCTGTTGTCATTGATCAATGACATTTTGGATTTATCCCAAGCAGAAGCTGGACGGATGATTCTAAATCTACAGCCGATTTCGTTGACAGGAATTGCCCAACAAACCCTGAAAGCCTTCGAAGGGCAAGCATCGCTGCAAGAAGTGGAGCTAGAACTCGATTTACGCATCGAACCCCAGCGGGACTCCTTCGTTGCTGACCCCAGGCGAGTGCGGCAAATTCTGTTTAACCTTCTGAGTAATGCGATCAAATTTACGTCTCCAGGTGGCAAGGTGACGCTACGGGCCTTTGTCCAGCCGGAGCTAGCAATTTTTCAAGTTAAAGATACCGGCATTGGGATTCCCGAACCTCAGTTACCGCTGCTGTTTCAAAAATTTCAGCAGTTAGACTCTAGCTACCACCGCGAATATCAGGGGACAGGGCTAGGGCTGGCACTCACCAAACAGCTTGTAGAACTGCACGGCGGCTGGATCGAGGTTGAATCCACTGTGGGTGTCGGCTCGGTATTTACGGTCAAGTTACCCGTCCAGCAGAACCATTTACTTGCTGGTACAGGCCAGACCGCTAAATTCGATCAGTCAATCAGCAGCCAAGGTCGAATTGTTTTAGTTGATCCAAACGAGGATAGCGCCAATTTTGTTTGCGATCTTTTGCTAGCAGCGGGCTATCAAGTGATCTGGTTGCTGGAAGGAGCTGCCGCCCTCAATCAACTTGAAGTTCTTCTACCTGCCGCCGTGATCTTGAACGTGCGCCTGCCGGACATGGATGGCTCGCATCTGATCCGCAGCTTGCGGCAAAATCCTAGCACCAAACATCTTAAAGTATTAGCTCTGGTTCCCAACCCACCCACTCCAGACTCTCCTACCGCGACTGTTTCTATAACTGCTGGCAATCATGAAGCGACTAGAGCACAACAGTGGCAGGCGATCGGCGCCAATGAAGTTTTGCAGCATCCCATTCACCCCGAAGCCTTACTCCAAACAGTGAGAGCCTTTTTTACCGATTCGGACTAGCTGGTGTCAATTTAGGGATTAATCTCAATTTCTTTCAATTAGTTTACTCTCTCCTCGTCAGCCTTTTACGCCTGACCGAGACACAGATCTAAAGACACAGATCCAAACTGAAGAGGTAGAGCAGGTATATTGACTGCACCCTTCGCACCCTCACAATTGCGAAGACTCTGCCGAGAGTATCAGCCAATATACACCGCCCTACCCCTATTCACCTCATGGGTAGATATTCAGATCCTGCCGAAGCAATCAAGAGTTAGCCGTTTGCGCAGCCAGGAGTTGCTTTAGCTTCTCCAACTCTTGCGCCCAGCGAGGATCGGGCTGTACAGCGTCTGGTTCACCAGAGGTGGAGGACTTGCGCGACTTATTGCCACCCTTGCTGCGCTTGCTCGACCCATTCGCAGCCGGAGCAACACTAGCAGCTTGTTCGCCCTCTTCCTTACCCTTACTGCGAGGCTGGGCTACCTCGATCTTGAGCGGGCTATCCTTGAGCATAAACCCGTTGAATTTTTCAATGACCTGATTGGCTTGCTCCTCATTTTTGACAGTGACAAAGCCAAATCCACGGCATTTACCAGTCTTGCGGTCAGTAATCACCTTGGTTGAGATAGAACTATCAAACTCGGTGAAAACGGATTCCAATTCCTGACGTTCTAGATCTTTAGGCAAGTTGCCAACATACAACCGAATGGACATGGAAAAGAATACCTCCAGAGGCTCAATAAGAAACTATTTCAAACAAAGAGTCATTCTGATACAAGCTGAGGACTAACGTTAGATTCTCGAAACGCATCAATTCGCTCGGCATGTCTCGGTCAAACCTAACAGTATGGCTTTTGACAATACTACTGAGGAATGCACCTTTTATAAAGAGACTTTTCAACGTTGTATACACTTTCCCATCTGCTATTACACCGAATGGGATGCAAAATTTACATAACTGAGCGAATGAACTAGCCTTTCGCGGCACCAAGATAATAAGAATAGCAAAAATAGAACGTTGACGTTGGTTGAACCGCCTAAACATCTTTGCGCCACTCATTAAGGTATCACGGTGTCGGGCTTGGAGCTAGCTTATCTACAAGAATTCATTGAAGATTTTACTTTGGTGAACCTGCTAAGAATTCAATCGTAAGGCATAAAGATTGACCGCTACAATCAAACTCTTACGCTTAAATCAAGCCTAAATCAAACGGCCTTAACAGCTGCTATTGACAAAAACAGGGTAATTTGTGATAAAAGCCAGCCCATATATGGCTGGCCAAACTCGCTGTGTTGGGAGGAGATAACCCGATACCTAGGAATACTCCACGACGCTGTTCAGAGCAGTTCCCTATCCTGAACCGCGCTGGATGCCCCAAGATCGTGTAACAAAATATTAACACATTTTCTAGTGAAATCGCAATAATTCGTTACATTAAATTTACAGTGGCATTTAGTAGCAGTGCTTGATGACAGGAAAACAACCCCCTCTACAAGCAATCAGCCGAATACAGCCTGGAAATTCAGCCGGCATTCCGTAGCTTTTTAGTAGTTTTTCAGCGCCCGCTGAATTTCCCGATCGGATTGTTTGCGTTTCAAATCTTCTCGCTTGTCGTGTAGTTTCTTGCCGCGCACCAGAGCAATCGTCAGTTTGACCCAACCGCGCTTCAAGTACATCTTTAACGGCACCAACGTCAGTCCTTTCTGCTCAACCTGACCAATTAACTTACGAATTTCCTGCCCGTGCAGCAACAGTTTGCGAGTCCGGCGCGGATCGTGGTTAAATACCTGGCTGGCAGTTTCATGGGGCGAAATGTGAACATTATGCAGCCATGCTTCTCCGTTGCGAATCAGCGCATAGCCGTCCCGCAAATTCACCTTACCCTGCCGGATCGATTTCACTTCAGTGCCACGTAGCTCCACTCCAGCTTCGTAGGTTTCCAAAATTTCGTACTGGAAGCGAGCCTGTCGATTATCCGCTACGATTTTGAAGCCGTCACTTGAATCACTCATGCTGTTACTAAAGCGTTGTTAAAGTTAATTTCCCTGCAAAGATTGTTCAGTTAATCCGCTATTCCACCACAATGCACCACTCATGCACCTGGTAATCTACACAGCCATTTTGAATTAGCGGATCCTGTGCCACAATTGCCTCTGCTTCGGCTAAGTTGGCCGCTTGAAATAGCATCATGCCACCACCCCGCTCAGCCCAATATCCCGTTTTCGCTTGGTGTCCTTGCTGAATTAACCGCTTGACATAGTCTTGATGAGCTGGAACGAACCGATCAAATGTTGTTTTATCAACAATTCCGGTTTCAATTTTGACAAACCACGGCATGGACTGGCCTCAGCAGCTCAAAATTCCAGGATACCGCAACCCGATAGGGGAGTAACGAAGCCGCAAGGCATTGCAATCTTCGATACCTACTAAGCAACTTCTGCTAGCAGAAAGTCTGGGCGATTCGTGATTGAGAAAGCTATAAGTTGGGTGATTGATGCTGTAGGAGCATTCCCAATAGAAAACCGCCTGACTTTTCCTTACTGTTAAAGTCTTAGCGCTTGTTTGTAAACAAAGATTGAGATCCCCCTAAATCCCCCTTAAAAAGGGGGACTTCAGAGATTTAACTCGGTTCCCTCCTTTTTATAGGCTTTGCCTTCCCGTTAGGGTAGGAGGGTTAGGGAGGATCAGATGTGAAGTCGATTCTAGCCTCTTAAAATTCATTTACAAACAGTCTCTTAGCGCTTCGGTAAAGTTGTCCTACAGTCAATTCAGCCTTGTAATTCAGCCGCGATCAAGCTCGATCAATATCTCCATTATTTCGTTTCCATTATTTCTGCTCCTATGTCTCGCACAGCACTAATGCGGCTAGTCCGCCGCGCCTATCAAATTTCGCGCCTATCGGTTCAAACCCAATGTTCTCCATTTCAAATCGAGGCGTCACTTCAGGGTGCAGTTTCTCGCAGACAGGTGCTTGGTGGCCTTGCAGCCATCGGCATAGCTGGTTTAAGGCCAAAATCAGATCTCCAGCCACTGGCTCAGCAACCTTTCCCAGCCAAGTTTAACGACAGACAACCTAGTGCCCCTAGAGGAGACGACCCAGTACTAATTGTGGGAGCAGGCATAGCGGGCTTAACAGCCGCCTATCGGTTGCAGCAAGCAGGAGTACCTATCGATGTGATTGAAGCCAGCCATCGAATCGGGGGGAGGCTCGTAAGTTTAACTAACTTTCCTGGCAGTTTAGGCACTGTAGAATTGGGCGGAGAATTCATTGATTCGCACCATACCCACGTCCGCCGCTTAGCAACAGAACTGGGACTAGAACTGGCCGATCTGCGAGCTGCCGACGCGGGCTTAGAACGGGAGATTCTGTTCTTTCAAGGGCAGCGAGTCAGTGAAACCAAAGTAATTGAAGAATTCGCCCCCTTGGCCCACCGCATCAACGCAGACTTGGAGACTCTAAACACCCGAAACATCACTTACCACGAACCCAGCCCCCACGCAATCCAGTTAGATCGGATGTCGCTGACCGAGTACTTAGAGGCGGAACCGATCAGCCCGCTAATCAAGCAACTCGTGCAGGTCGCCTATGTCACCGAGTTTGGGCGCGATTCAGACAGTCAATCCTGCCTAAACATGCTGTTTCTGATCGGGGCTGAAGTGGGCAAATGGAGCACCTATGGCCTGAGTGATGAACGCTACCATGTAGTGGGCGGCAACGACCAGATTCCGAAGAAATTGGCGGAAAAACTAAATAGCTGCATTGTCTACGGAACCGTTCTCGAATCGATTCGGGCCAGCGATGGCGGCTATCGTGTTAGCCTCCGCCAAGACGGGACCAGCCGAGAGCGCAACTACAGTCGAGTGTTGCTAACGGTACCCTTTAGCGTTCTGCGGCAAGTTGAATTGGCGGTTGATCTACCTCCAGTGAAGCGGCAGGCGATCAGCGAATTGGGCTACGGCACCGCTTCTAAGCTCGCAGTTCCCTTCCGAGAACGCATCTGGCGGACGCGCTACGGCTGCACGATCAGCGTCTATACCGATATGGATTTTCAAAATACCTGGGAAAGTGCTCGCTACAATCCCGGTCCAGGCGGTTGGGTGACGGATCTACGAGGCGGCCAGCAGGGTGTTTTATTAGCTGAAGGCAGTCCAGACGATCAGGCTAAAGGCTTGAGTCAAGATCTAGAAGCAATTTTTCCGGGCATTAGTCGAGTTTCACGAGGCAGAGCACTGCGTGCCATTTGGGCTGCCGAACCCTATGCCCTGGGGTCCTACTCCTGTTACCTACCTGGCCAATGGACCCAATTTGGCGGCGTAGAAGCTGAGCGGGCTGGCAATCTCTGGTTTGCTGGAGAACATTGCTCGCTTGGCTCCCAGGGCTACATGAACGGGGCCTGCGAAACGGGCGAAGCTGCCGCTCAAAGTATTCTGGCTGACCTGGGAGTTTTAGCAACTGTTAGCTAGTCGTGGGCAGTTTACCTCTACAAGCCAGGGTGAATGTGGGACAGGTTCTCGCTCATCTGCACCAACTTCTCGCTAGTCCAAGTGTCGGCTTCCGGCTCAGGCTGCGATATCTTTAACCCAAAGCCAAAGGCACCAGCCAAGTTACTGCTCAGGGTGATCAAGTGATTCGTCTTGCTTGTTTGAGTACGCCCAAATAGTTGCCGAACAACTCGTTTAATCCAGTTCAACATCTTAGTCCCCTTAATCCTTTCACAAGTGGTGGTGGTTCTTTTTATCTTCAGTGTAGGAAACCGCAAACGAACCTACAAAAACAGGCTTGCATGGTTTCCATGAGCAGGTTCTATGCTTGCAAGGTAGAGGTTCTATTAGACCATTAATTTTAGAGGTGAGCAAAGATTTAATGATTACGAGTCGAGGAGTTCGCGATAGAGTTACTAAAACCCCAAATTAAAGAGATTATTGGAGGAACTGCTCTATGCTTCCTGATGCTAAATGTCCAGCTTTATGGGTCGCCTGGGATTCGAACCCAGGACCAATCGGTTAAAAGCCGAGTGCTCTACCGCTGAGCTAGCGACCCGTCTGGTGCGTTTCGCACACCGTATTCCACATTAGCATACGACTATGGACAAGTGGCAAGAGTAGGGCTATTTTTTCTTGATTCTGGTCCCATCGTTGACTGCCTAGATACCCAACTTACTCTTAGTACTCTTAGTTGCGGTGGTTATTGTTGTAGCGCACCAAGGCACCGGCCCATTGCAGCTTCTCGCGCAGCGTTTGGTAGTAGGAATAGTTTTCGCGCAGCAAAATGAACTCTGCCGGACGCTCAGCCATGCGGATATCGACTCGCTGTCCTGGCCAAATGGCGGTCGCCAATACCCCATCCATCCACAGTTTAGTACTTAATTCCCGATCGGCCAGCGGCCAGATACTAACGACAGACCCTGCGGGCAACACAATCGGACGGCTGGACAAACTCAGCGGACAAATCGGCGTCACCACAATCGCATCCATACCGGGGTGAATGATTGGCCCCCCTGCCGCTAAGGTATAGCAGGTAGAACCAGTCGGTGTTGCCACCAGTAACCCATCGCCCTGATACTGGTCAATTACTTCACCATCAATTTCCATTTCTAGAAATGAGGTCAGCATCCGGTCGGCTGAAGCCGGTTTGACGCACATTTCGTTGAGGGCATAGAAACAGTCGCTCATTGGTTCTGAATCCATGCGGTTGCCTTCAAAAGTCATGGCCCGCAGCATCATCCGTCGCTGCACCGCAAATTGATCTGCCAACAAGCGGTCCCACAGCTTTTCCGAGTCCTGCAAGACTTCCGCTGGTTCGGTCAAAAAGCCCAAATGACCGCCAATATTGACGGCCAAAATCCGAATCCCATCCGGAGCTAGGTGTCGCGCTGCGGCCAACGCCGTACCATCTCCGCCCAGCACAATCGCCAAATCAATCGGTTGCTGCACCGACGCCAAAAAAACGGGATAGGGATTATCCTTGGCACCACTGGGTCCCACCAAAGTTCGACAGCCCCGCTTTTCCAGTTGACTCGCGCATTCCTCAGCGCGTCGTTGGCTGAAGCTATCGCCTGCCTTGTAGCTGATAATAACCTGCTTTAGCTCCACTCCCAGTTGCTGACTGCTCCCTCTACCATTTCAGCAGATTGAACTGCTCCATATCTACGGTATCGCGGTTTCGATAAATAGAGAGGACAATCGCCAATCCAACGGCTGCCTCTGCCGCCGCAATCGAGATCACGAATACAGCAAACACCTGGCCGCGAATGTTTTGCGGATCGAGGTAGTTGGAGAA
Organism: Leptolyngbya sp. NK1-12; assembly: GCF_032598965.1. Taxonomy (NCBI): domain Bacteria; kingdom Bacillati; phylum Cyanobacteriota; class Cyanophyceae; order Leptolyngbyales; family Leptolyngbyaceae; genus Leptolyngbya; species Leptolyngbya sp. NK1-12. The sequence continues at coordinate 2,157,050 of NZ_CP053586.1, read as the reverse complement.
CGCCATCAGGTTCAGGTTCACAGAGTTTAGAAGTAGCTCGATGGACATCAACACGCGAATCGCGTTGCGGCTCGTCACCAATCCGTAAATGCCAATACAGAACAAAGCAGCAGCCAGCAGCAGAAAATATTGCAGTTGCATAAGCGGAATGAAATCGATTTAAGGGCTAAGGTGGAATGTTGATTAGATACTACTTTTTGCTACCAGAGATTAACTCACGCGGACGTTCGGGCAGCGTTAGGGCATCGGATTGCTCCGGCAAACGGTCTAACAGCTCATCGGGCAGGAAGTCGCGCCGCGCCAAGACAATTGCACCAATCAGAGCCATCAGCAGCAGTACTGAGGCTAGCTCAAACGGCAGCAGGTAATCGGAAAAGAAGTGCTTACCAATTTCAACAATGGCCTCATCGCCAATCGGCATTGCACCTGAAATTGCCCAAGGCGTCGCCAGAATCATGGTAGACAGCAACGCAAACAGACCGACGCAAACCGCTGCGGTGGCCGCTTTACCAAGCCAGGCATTTTTGACGGGCGTAAAATCCTGCCGCTTGTTGACCAGCATGATCCCGAACAGAATTAGCACGTTGACGGCACCCACATAGATCAGCACCTGAGCTGCCGCCACAAATCCCGCATTCAGCAGGATATACATGCCCGCGATGCAGACAAACACCAAACCCAGCAGAAATGCCGAATACACAATATTGGATAACAACACTACACCCAGCGCCGCCCCAAGCATCATGGCTGCCAGCACTAGAAACGAAACCAGTTGAACCCCTTCAGCTAAACTCACGTTGCCTCTCCCCTTTTAAAAGTTCTAAGTTTTAAGGTTTGAGTTTTAAGTTTTAAGGAGTGGAATCAGTAACCTTAACTCAAAACTTAAAATTCAAAACTCAAAACTTCTATTTACTTCTATTTACTTCTATTTAGTGTTTTCCATTTCTTCCAGAATTTCTTCTGGCAGTCTACCAGCTCGTCGAGCACCCGCAGGTAGATCATGGCCGCTGAGGACGCCCTTCGGCAGGTAGGCAAATTCGCGAATTGGCGTCACCATCGGGTCAGAATGAACCACGCTGTAGGGGACCCGTCCCAGCGCTACGTTGTCGTAGTTCAGCTCATGGCGGTCGTAGGTGGCCAGCTCGTATTCTTCGGTCATGGACAGACAGTTGGTGGGGCAGTACTCTACACAGTTGCCGCAGAAGATGCAAACGCCAAAATCGATGCTGTAGTGGTTCAGCTTTTTCTTCTTGGTTTCTTTGTTGAATTCCCAATCCACAACGGGCAGGTTAATCGGACAAACCCGCACGCAGACTTCACAGGAAATACACTTGTCAAATTCAAAGTGAATCCGGCCCCGAAACCGCTCGGAGGGAATCAACTTTTCATAGGGATACTGAACGGTAACCGGGCGACGGTGCATGTGGTCGAAGGTAACGGACAACCCTTGACCGATGTATTTCGCAGCTTGAACCGCCTCTTTGGTGTAATCACCGACTTGCTTCAGGAATTTCAGCATAAGGCTCTTTAGATGAATCAGTTTTGAGTTTTAAGTTTTGAGTTTTGAATTACCAGAACTGAAGGCGGCCTACTCTGACGTGAAGTTTAGTTTTGAGTTCTGAGTTTTGAACTACCAGAATTGGAGTCGGCTACTTCAACTTAAAACTGAGAACTCAAAACTCAAAACTTTTAGAACTAGCCGCCAAAGGCAACGGGAAATGCCAGCTTTAGCCCAGCGGTCAGCAGTAGATTTACCAGCGACACCGGCAGCAAGAACTTCCACCCTAAATCTAACAATTGATCAATCCGAACGCGGGGCACCGTCCAGCGCAGCAGAATTGCCAGGAACAGCAGCAGGTATGCCTTGAACAGCGTCATCACAATGCCCAATGTGCCCGTGATTACCTGAAGCCAGGGGGTAGATTCACTCACTCCAATCCAATTAGCGAGTATACTCACCGGAATCGGAAACTCCCAGCCGCCCAAATACAGCACCGCTACTAACAGCGCCGAGAGCACCAAATTGGCATAGGAACCGGCATAGAACAGCATGAACTTGACCGCACTGTATTCGGTCTGGTAGCCCGCTACTAGCTCTTCTTCCGCTTCAGGTAAATCGAAGGGCAACCGTTCACACTCGGCCAAGGCCGCGATCCAGAAAATCACAAACCCAACGGGCTGCCGCCAGACGTTCCAGCTCAAAATGCCATAGTCTGCCTGCTGATTGACAATATCAATCGTGCTGAGGGAATTGGACATCATCACGACCGCCAAAATCGACAGCGCCAACGGAATCTCGTAGCTAATCGACTGAGCCGCTGCCCGCAAACCGCCCAAGAGTGAATACTTATTATTCGAGGAGTAGCCCGCCATCAACAAACCGATCGGCGCAATGCTAGAGAGGGAAACCCAGAGAAAAATCCCGATATTGAGATTGGTGATCACCAGGTTTTGCCCAAACGGCACGATCAAAAACGACAAAAAGACGGGGATGAACACCAACAGTGGCGCGACGGCAAACAGCAACGGGTCAGTCTTTGCCGGGTACATATTTTCCTTGAACAGGAGCTTAAGCACATCCGCCACCGGAACCAACATGCCAAATGGTCCCATGTATTCTGGACCGATGCGCTGCTGAGCCGCGGCTGAGATTTTTCGCTCCAACCAGGTCGAGACGAGCGCAAGTACCGTGACGGCTCCAACAATCACCACCATCGGCAGCGGCATCCAAACGATTTTGGCCACACCGGGCGTCAGACCAAACCCTTCAAGGAGTTCAATAAAGCTGGCTTGTAGATCAATTCCTGGACTCATGTTTCTTGCTGAACTGAGTGGACCGTATGGCTGGCGTACTGAGTTATTGTGAAGTTTTTTCGCTAGCCTCCAGCCTTAGTATACCGTTGCATGGTTTTCCTTATGGTCTGCCGGACGACAAGAAGATCTGCTAATTAGCATAAGCCTGTCTTAAGACTCCGAGGTTGAACTGCTGATTGTTTCGTCAAGCTCTGACGAGGTTGCTCATCACTATCAAGTTAGTTCTATAGCAGAACTTAGAAAAATCAGAGGCTGCCAAGCAGAGTTCTTTACCTGCCAAAACGATTACAAATCCGTAATTGCCGAGGTGAACCAAGTTTTACCAAAAATGTGTCACTTTTTGCACTTGTCAGTATGATGTGGAGCTATTCGTCGCGTCTAGCGGCTGACTGTTTATTCTGTGGTGATTTGTGTCGAGAACCATGCAGATTCCTTCCTTCCCTGAATGTAATCATCCCCTTGTGCAAACGCTGCATCACCATAGCGACCGCGAGTTGTTAACCCTGTTTCAGCGCCATCCAGAGAGTGGCAAGTACTTTACGGCCATCTTTTGTCGCTACAGCCCAATTGTCTATTCGCTGATCCAGCACTCGGTGCGCTCTCCGGCCCAAGCAAACTATTTATTTGCCGTGACTTGGCGGCACCTATATTACGAGCTTGGTGGCTTAGATTTAAACGGCAAGCTCGTCCAAAGCCCCACCTTCTCGTTGCAAAGCTGGTTAATTCAAATTACGGCTCTCTGTATCAATCGGGTCGCTCTGCCAGCCGTAGAAGAGATTAACTACTCCCTGCCCGCGGCTTCACCGCCCTTCTGGTGTTTTGTTGAGCAAGCTCTGGATCGTCTCACTCCCCGTCAGCGGTTCATTATATTGATGGCGCAAACGTTTCACTGGAGCGAACCCCGGATTTCGGCCTATCTACAAGCCGAGGGAGAAGTCATCTCGTCCCAGGAGGTGCAGCAGGAACTAGCCGACAGTTACCAACAGCTAGAGCTAGCCCTACCCGAAGATATCTGCGCCATCTATTTAAATCGATCGATGCCCGATCCGCTCAGCAACAACCGAGATGAGTTGGAGTCAATTTTCCGACTAGATCCAATTGAACCAGTGTTTGAATCCCATTAGCATCTCATTAGCAACGGCAGTCAAAACACCTCTACATAGACAAAATCGGCCTACGCGGGTACCAACCAGCCAAGCTGGTCAGCGTAGGCCGATTTTGTTGGTATAGCAGCGGTTTCAACCGCCATGGACTGAATCGGTTTACTAAAGACAGCCTTGCTCCAATCGGCGTTTGGCGTCTTGCTCAAACCAACCCACCACTTGAGGAATGGTCAAGGAGTCCAGCATTACGCCGGTATCGTGCGAAATCTGCTGCAATTGCTTCAGGGAAGACAACACGATTTGGGTGAAGAAATTCTGGAACGAGGCATCACTGCCAATCACTTGCCGTAACGTTGCATCTTCAGCAATCCATTCAGCAATCTGCTGATCGGTGACGGCTCCTACGGGCAGATTCTCCACCTCGGCAATTTGCTTGAGCACCCGCAGTGAGTAGAGGGCTACTCGCGCCAAAAATTTATCCTGAGCTGTCAGCAAGGCTTTATCGACCTCGGCCACCTCTTCAAACGTGAGAAATTCCGGCAGTTGAGAGTCTGACATTATTACTTTAGATAATCAAATAGTTTCCAGTTCGGCAACAGTTCGTTCGTTCTTGACATTTCCAGTATTTAACACCGACGCTGGCTCAAATAACAGCACAGACACTTCTGACTCCGCCACGGGGCGATGCTCCACGCCTCTTGGCACAATGATGAACTCGCCTTCGTGGAGTTCCACTGTCTGATCACGGAACTCCATGCGAAACTGACCATTAACCACTAAAAACAGTTCATCTTCGTGGTCGTGCTGGTGCCAGACAAATTCACCTTGAAATTTGACCAGCCTCACTTGCTGCCCGTTCAATTCGCCGACTACACGCGGATGCCAGTAGTCGTGAAACAGCGCCAGCTTTTCCGCTAAGTTCACCTTTTCCATTGGGATCACCGCCTCGTTTTTTTCGCTAGCTCGTAGGGGTATTGATCGATCACAAAATCGCGCATGTAGCTTCCCTTTGAATCAGCGGCCAGAAGCTGCTTGTATATCTTGGGCGGCACCTTGAAATAGCGATAGGTCTTGCCACTATTGAAGATCACTAGCAGCGTCTTGGTTTCGGCATCATAGCCGAATGCTTGAATCATGCTGGACTCAACGGTGTGGAGTTTCATAATGCCTCCTGAAGGCTGAAGACAAAAGATTCGGACTCCTGAGTCTAGAGATATGGGATTTTAGCCATTGTTAAAGTAAACGCCAATCTAGCTTCTGGAATTTAATCAGCATTAAATTAAATTAAATTGTATTCGTCCGAGCAGGGCTAGCTCACACAGAGTATGAAAAGCAGAGTATGAAAAGGAGAGTTACAGTTCAGGAAAAGATTAATATTACATCAGTGCTTTACATCAGTACTCTCAAGCTGCGAGACTCGGTTCTGGCAAGGGTTCTCCAGTCGCTTTGTAAGCTAAGACTAATGCCTCTAGAGCTTCAATACCATTAGCAACGGCTGATTCGTAAGTATCTCCATGCGTGCGCCAACGCTGCCCTGGAAAATCAGGAAGTCCAACTAGAAAACAAGCATCTTCATCAGACCATTGGATTACCATTTGATACTTATATTTGTTCATCGCCTTGACTCCGCTTAACTTGTTTGATTGCCTGCTCTACTGCTTGCTCCTGGTATCGTTTCGCATCTGCTCCGTCTTTTCCAGAAATCGTTAACTTTCCGGCATAAAGGGATGAATCCAGTTCGTGTGACTTCCCTTTCCTGTTTAACTCTCGAATCTTTTTAGGCATGACAAATTGCCTGTTAGACAACCGACTTAGACAATCGACGATCTCAATGTACCGACCAAGTGAAGTGTTTGCGCCCTTTGAGTTTTTTAACATTATTCTTAGCCTCTGCCACCACTGCTATCCAATTTCTTTTGAGGATTTCTTCCCTTGCTCTCAGAGCTGCGGCTGCTTGAGGAAATGGAGCAGATGCAGAATAAAATCAGCAAAGAATCAAGCTTGACTTACAACAATAAATCTCTTAAGCAGCAATAATTTTAACTTTTTACCGGAATATTTCCAGTTATTTTCTAGCAAATCAGTGATACATTAACCGTAAATCTTCCCCTTGAGTAGGTGTGAAATTTTGCGGTTAAAGCGTCAAGGTAGATTATGCTTCACTCCCGATGATCTACCGCAACAAATGAAACCTAGACAGTTTTGTCGTCTCTGGTTCAATGCCACCGAGGAAGACGAACGAGCCAGAGGCTATCGCAAACAGTGCGTCAAGCTTCTTGCGCGTGTGATTGGCTTGGAAGAAGACACCGTAGAGCGTTGGGGATCTGGAATCGAGTTTCCAGGAATGCCTGCTCAATACGAAAACACCCTCAGCTACGCTATGACAATCAAGCGGATGCTGGAAGAGGGCGGCAAGGCTCAACGCGATATTTTTTTGGAAGTACTCAAGCAACTTGAAAATTCATAAAACTTATTGCAGGTGAAAGCCAATCGATCATTACCGGAGAGATTCCAGTAAAACTATTGACTCCAATCCTACAAATTTCCTATTGTTCAGAGCAGTCCTAACGCTTCACAGAATTCAACTGCTATGAACACCTCCCATCGCCCCTGGGTCATCGTCGCTATTTTTCCCGATCACAAACCTAAAGAACTTGGCCGCACCTACCATCGAGCCGACGCAGAGGCCCATGTGCGGTTTCTTCAGCGCTATGTCAAGCAAGGCGCCTTCTATGTCATGTTTGATCCAGAAAACTCTGAACCCGTTCAAACCGGACCCAGCGAGTTCACTAGTTCTGCCAAAACTCCTGAGTCAGCAACATCTCAACTTCGCGGCTAAACGGCCAATCATCAGGAAACTCAACGGCAGGATAATCCTTGCGAACTTGACGCAGGGCATAGGTCCAAACTTCATCAAACTCAGCCGCGAGATAGCGCTTTAGACTAGGAGACTGCTCCAGCAGCAGAACTAACTCTCGACGCTGCTCATCGATTGTGTTGCCCCAGCCGCGATGGTCTTCTGGGAAAGCAATGTAACAGCGTTTCAGTACGTGGATCAGCAAAACCCCAAGTCGGCTTTTTAATTCTCGCCGCTGCGACTTGCCCAAGTCTTCTATCTCCTCGATCAAGTGATTCCAGTCTAGATTGTTAACATCGCGTGCTTTCAGACAGGCAACAGTCGCCTCAATCCAGGCGGCAAAGTCTTGATCGTAGAGCGCTTGCAGCGATGCTTGAGTCGAGGTCATAGTCACAAAATGCGGCTTGCAACTTCAAGAAACCAGCCGTTACGCCTATTGTAAGGTAGAGCTTATAGGCTGATTCCATCGATGGAGAGCGTCTAGCCATGATCACTGATTCTTCTGACCATAGGACGGTGCCAAGCTCCGATCTCCCCCTAAAGCGTTGGAGCGTGGACAAGTACCATCACCTGATCGCGGCTGGGATTCTGACTTCAGACGATCATGTTGAACTGCTTGATGGGCAAATTGTCGAAATGGTCCCGCAAGATCCGCCTCATGCCTCTGCCACCGATGAAGGGGCAGACTATCTCAAAGCACTGTTCGCAGGACGAGCCAAGATACGGATGCAGCTTCCGATCACCCTTTCGTCTAGTTCTGAACCGGAACCTGACATTGCCGTGGTTCGCATCGACCCAAACCGTTACCGCGACCGGCATCCCACACCTGAAGATGTGTTTTTGCTGATCGAAATTGCCGACACGACGCTGAGCCACGACTGCCACCATAAGGCCAAACTCTACGCCAAGGCTGGCATTTTGGAATACTGGGTTGTCAATCTCAACCAGCGACAGATCATCGTCTACCGTCATCCTCAAGGCGATACTTATCAATCCGAGCAAACTCTTGAAGCCACCGATACCATCGCACCGCTGGCGTTTCCCGAAATTACTGTAGCTCTCAAAAATTTGCTATTCTAGCTCCACACCATCCTCGCGAACAGCTTAAGCAAACCAGCGTAATAGGTACAATTAAAGCAGTTAGAGCAACAGTTCTAGTTGAGATCCTGTTTTCTTTATTCAGGAAGAATTATCGTGAGTTTTGTTCTGGAACGTGAAGCCCCGCCGCTGAGAATTGATGAGTCAGGGGCAATTCGAGTTGGTACCTCAAGGGTTCTACTTGAGTTGGTCATCCGAGCATTTCAGGATGGTGCATCTCCAGAATCTATTGTGCAGCGATACCCAACACTTTCGCTATCTGATGTTTACACCACGATTGGATACTATCTTCGCCACCAGCAGGAAATAGAATCTTACTTGAACGAGCGCGAGCAGTTAGCAGACTCTGTTCGCCAACGACTATCAGAACTTCAGCCAGACCTGAGTTTAATTCGCTCAAGACTCTTAGGGCAACAAAGGCTTTGAGTCTTGTTGAGTCTTGTTATGTTAAGGTTACTGAGCGATGAAAACTTTAACGGCGATATTGTTCGAGGACTATTTCTTCGTCAACCCAATCTTGATTTGTTGCGCGTTCAGGATGTTGGCTTGCAGGAAGTAGACGACCCAACAATTCTAGATTGGGCGGCACACAATGGACGAATTGTCTTAACTCATGATCGTGCAACAATGCCGAATTTTGCTTATGAACGCTTGTTGCAGGGACAACAAATGGCTGGATTATTCGTGATTAATGATCGGATGCCAATTAGACAGGCAATTGATGAATTAATGCTAATTATTGATTGTAGTCAGCAAGAGGAATGGAAAGGGCTTGTACTGTTTCTACCCTTATAAATAAAGGAGGTAGGCGAATTTGAACTATGGTTGCCGAATCTCTATTTGACTTGCCTCTGAAGCGTTGGAGCGTTGAGGAGTACCATCGCCTGATTGCGGCTGGCATTCTCACTTCAGACGATCATGTTGAACTGCTCGATGGGCAAATTGTCGAAATGGTCCCGCAAGATCCGCCTCATGCTTCCAATACGTCCTCGTTCGGCAATGAATTCGTTTTGTTGTTTGCAGGCAAAGCCTGGATCAGAACCCAACTGCCGCTGACAATCGCGCCCGATTCGGAACCAGAACCCGACATTGCCGTGGTTCGCATCGACCCAAACCGCTACCGCGATCGGCATCCCACGCCTGAAGATGTGTTTTTGCCGATCGAAATTGCCGACCCAACGCTAAATCAAGATCGTAATCGTAAGGCCAAAATTTACGCCCAAGCAGGTATTCTCGAATACTGGGTTGTCAATCTGAAGCAGCAGCAGGTAATTGTCTATCGCCACCCTCAAGGCGACAGCTACCAATCCGAGCAAATTTTAGAAGCGACAGAGGCCATCGCGCCGCTAGCGTTTCCCGAAGTCAGGATTGAGCTACAAACGATTTTGCTCTGAATTCTGCTAGAGCTAGTGCTGTTCAACCGACAGCAAACTCGGTATACTGCCGCAAAGCAGGCGAATGATAAGCCAGCACAATGTCTTGCTTCGGAACGCCTAACGCTACCAAATCATCTGCAATCGCGTCCTCGGTACCGTCATACTGCACCCAAATTTTGCCATCAATAATATCGAGATGCAGCACACAGCCGTAAATGCGTGTATTGTTGTCTTTCCAACCGACATGTACCAACTGATAGTGATCGCGCTCAGTATCAAAAATCGGTTGGGAGACAACCGGATCATCTGGTGCCCGCAGTTTGGCTCGTTGAATCAGAAGCTGTTGAATGAGCTGACGATATTGAGCTACTTTATCCATTGGGTAATCTCTCTTAGGGGGTCGAAGATTAGCAGGAATCACGCATTCTCCTGCACCAGATAGCCACAGCGATGTTCGCCATTCACCAACCAGTGGGTGCGCTCGACCTGACATTGCAGCGCTAGGGCAAACATTTCCAGTTCATTGCCACAGACACTGGGAAAGGTTTCGGCAATTTGGGAGATGGCGCAGTTGTACTCGGTGATGATGTAGCTGGAGGCACCCTCTTGAGGATTGGGGTCTACCGGATGCCACTCGGCCATATAACCTTCGGCCTGACGCAGTTCTACAAGTTTGGCGACCCGCTCTTGCAAGGAACCCGCACCAATTTTCTGGCGATACTCGTAGGCTTTGCGCTGCCACTGCATGCGTAGGATGTCTCGCACCTGATCTTTGCCGACGGTTTCAGCCAGCGTATCCAACAGCGACAGGGCAAAGGTATCATAGTGGGCTGGCAGTCGTTCGCGTCCTTTCTGGCTCAGCTCATAGGTATGCTGCGGTCGCCCCATGCCCGCCTGCACAACCTGATGTTGAATCAAACCTTCTTCTTCTAGATCCTTAAGGTGCCGCCGAACAGCCTGAGGGCTGATATCAAAGTGCTCGGCCAACTCCTGAGCAGTGGCATGCCCCTGCTTGAGCAGAAAGTTGAGGATATCGTCTTTAGTGGAAGGATTTTGAGTAGCTGTCATCGTCATTCACGAGGCGGTCGTGGGCGACTGGCGGATACAAGATAAAACAAAGCCTTTACAAAACTTTAAGCCAAAAAAACCGAACCAGAAAAGTCTAAAATTGACTTTGACAACCTTTTTGTTGCTAAAGTACTTTACAATGGACTAAAGCAACAAGTAAGTTGTTTTAATTATACGAGCTATTTGGTCCTCCTGTCGCCGATTCTCATGAACACATCAACTCAAACGACTCAAGCAACCGATAAAAACCTAGAAGCAATGCGGAACTTCTCCGAGCAGTACGCCAAGCGGACAGGAACCTTTTTTTGTGTTGATCCTGGCGTGACCGCTGTCGTGATCGAAGGTTTGGCTAAGCACAAGGACGAGCTAGGTGCGCCGCTTTGCCCCTGCCGTCATTACGAAGACAAAAAAGCCGAAGCTGAAGCTGCTTACTGGAATTGCCCTTGTGTACCGATGCGCGAGCGCAAAGAGTGTCACTGCATGTTGTTCCTGACGCCCGACAACGACTTTGCTGGAGACAAACAGGAAATCTCCATCGAACAAATCCGCGCCGTTACCAACCAGTACTAGAAATCAGGTTTGAGTTTTGAGTTTTGAGTTAGTAGACCGAGCTACATCAACGCCAAACTCAAAATTTAGAATTCAAAACTTAAAACTCAAAACTTAAAACTTAGAACTTTACTCCCCCTTGCTGAGACGCTGAGAGAACGCTATGTCAACCACGGTCAACACCCTTGTTAACCAACCCTATAAGTACGGCTTCGTCACTCAGATCGAGTCCGACACCATTCCTGCCGGTCTGAACGAGGATGTAATTCGGCTGATTTCGGCCAAAAAGAACGAGCCGGAATTTATGCTGGAGTTTCGTCTCAAAGCCTATCGGCAGTGGCTGAAGATGGAAGAACCTCGATGGGCCGAAGTCGGCTATCCGCCAATCGACTACCAAAACATCGTCTATTACTCAGCACCCAAGCTGCAAGAGAAGAAGAAAAGCCTCGACGAAGTCGATCCAACCCTGCTGGAAACCTTCGAGAAGCTGGGGATTTCCCTCTCGGAGCAAAAGCGATTGTCGAACGTGGCGGTAGATGCGATTTTTGACAGCGTTTCGATTGCCACTACGTTCAAGGAAAAACTGGCCGAGCATGGCGTCATCTTCTGTTCGATCTCGGAGGCGCTGCAAGAGCATCCGGAGCTGGTGCAGAAGTATCTGGGAAGCGTGGTGCCCGTGGCCGACAACTACTTCGCGGCGCTCAACTCAGCGGTGTTCAGCGATGGCTCGTTTGTCTATATCCCCAAGGGCGTCAAGTGCCCGATGGAGCTATCTACCTACTTCCGGATTAACAACGGCGAGTCGGGTCAGTTTGAGCGGACGCTGATTGTGGCCGAAGAAGGCAGCTATGTCAGCTATCTGGAAGGCTGCACAGCTCCCATGTACGACACAAATCAGCTGCATGCGGCTGTAGTTGAACTCGTAGCGCTGGACAATGCCGAGATCAAATATTCCACCGTGCAGAACTGGTACGCGGGCGATGCCGAAGGTAAGGGCGGCATCTACAACTTTGTCACCAAGCGCGGCTTGTGTCAGGGTGTTAACTCAAAAATCTCCTGGACGCAGGTCGAGACGGGTTCGGCGATTACCTGGAAATATCCGAGCTGTGTGCTGGTGGGCGACAATTCGGTGGGTGAATTCTACTCGGTGGCGCTGACCAACAACCGGCAGCAGGCCGACACCGGCACCAAGATGGTCCACATCGGCAAGAACACCCGCAGCACGATTGTGTCTAAAGGCATCTCGGCAGGCCATTCCGAAAACAGCTATCGCGGCTTGGTCAAGATTGGGCCAAAGGCGGAAGGCGCGCGCAACTATTCCCAGTGCGACTCAATGCTAATTGGCGACAATGCAGGCGCGAATACCTTCCCCTACATTCAGGTGCAAAATAACAGCGCCAAGGTGGAACATGAAGCGTCTACGTCCAAAATTGGCGAAGACCAGCTCTTTTACTTTGCTCAGCGCGGCATTTCCATGGAAGATGCGATCGCCATGATGATCAGCGGCTTTTGTCGGGATGTGTTCAACCAACTGCCGATGGAGTTTGCCGTTGAAGCCGACAAGCTGCTGGCGCTCAAGTTAGAGGGTTCAGTCGGATAATGGTTCAACTTCTTCAAGCACAGGCAGTCACCTTACGGGACTTAATTGATAACTTTGGCTTGGCAGAGGTCCAAAGTAGGTCGTTTTTTGCGGAATGGCAGCAAAACCTACCCGAACTGACCGAGTTTGAAATTCAGTACCTCGATAAGGTGAAAGCGGGTTACTTAAATCTGCGAGACGCTTTGCCTGTGCTTGAGAGACCTGTCCAAATGGTGATTGTTGCTCCCTTGCTGTTCTTAGCAGACTTTTACTTGCCGCCTTTTCAAGTTAAAACTGAACGCTCTATCGAAATTTCAGAGCAAGATGAAGGCATTGTCATTCGAGGCACACTCGATATTGTTATTTTGAAGAACAACTTTTGGTTGCTGATAATCGAATCTAAGCGATTGTCCTTTTCATTTTCATTAGAGGTAGGGTTAGCCCAACTCCTGTCCTATATGATCGCAAGCTTTCAGCCAGAGCGCCCTAGTTACGGTCTTTTAACCAATGGCGGTGATTTTATGTTTGTTAAATTGATCCGAGGCGAAACCTGGCAGTATGCCACCTCAGACCAGTTTGCAACCAGGAATCAAACGAATAGTTTGTATGATGCATTCAGAATTCTGAAGCGAATCGGACAGTTATAGAAATCAATTATGCTCTAGTCAAAATTTGGATCAGGAATAGGGAACGCAGTTTGAGAGGTCGTTTGAGAGGTTAAGCACGTGATTACTGAAACCAGCGAGACAATTCTATCGGTCAAGGATCTGACCGCCAATGTAGACAATACGCCGATTCTGAAAGGCATGAACCTGGAGATTAAGGCGGGTGAAATTCACGCCATTATGGGACCGAACGGCTCCGGCAAAAGCACATTCTCGAAAGTACTGGCCGGTCATCCCGACTATGAGGTCACGGGCGGCGAAGTCACCTATCTGGGTCAAAATCTGCTAGAGCTAGATCCAGAAGAGCGGGCGCGGTCTGGTGTATTTCTCGCCTTTCAGTATCCGTTAGAAATTCCCGGTGTCAGCAATCTCGATTTTCTGCGGGTGGCCTACAACTCGAAGCGCAAGCATGCCGGACTCGAAGAACTTGATGCCTTCGACTTTGATGATTTAGTAGAACAAAAGCTGGAAATCGTCAAAATGGACGCCAGTTTCTTGAACCGCAGCGTCAACGAAGGCTTTTCGGGTGGTGAGAAAAAGCGCAACGAGATTCTGCAAATGGCCGTACTAGAGCCAAAACTCGCCATCCTAGATGAAACCGACTCGGGTCTCGATATCGACGCGCTGCGAATCGTGGCAAACGGCGTCAACCAACTCTCGACGCCAGACAACGCCATGCTGATCATCACCCACTATCAGCGGCTACTGGAATATATCGTGCCGGATTATGTGCATGTGATGGCCAACGGACGCATCATCCGTACTGGCGGCAAGGAGTTGGCTTTGGAGCTAGAAGAACGCGGCTACGACTGGGTGCTAGAAGCGGAGGCAGTGGCATCATGAGTATCCAGGTTTCTCCCGCCAATTTAGAATTCAGCAAGCCCGTATCGAGTGCAGCGCAGGCACGGGCCACCTATTTGACCAAGCTGCTCGATCTGGCCCAATCGACTGTCACCGAAACTTCAGAACTGCAAGCCTTGCGGGACCATGCCGCCTTGCGGGTGCAAGAGCAAACCTTTCCTTCGACGCGGGATGAAGAGTGGCGGTTCACAGATTTATCCGATTTGCTCGCGGTTGAGCTAGCGGCAGCCGAGCGCAGTGCAGTTACCCCTGACGCGATTGCCCGATTCGTGCTGCCCGACACAGCTCGCCTCGTGTTCGTGAACGGCTTCTATGCCCCAGAGTTATCCGATCTCGGTGCGCTTCCAGCCAGACTGACGGTCGGCAATTTGTCCAGCGCTTCTGACCAGCAGCTTCAAACCTACCTGGGGCAGCAGTCCGGTGCGGAGGAAGTGTTTACCGCCCTCAACACGGCTGGACTCAGCGATGCTGGCTTCGTGTTTGCGGCCAAAAATCTGGTCGTAGACCGCCCGATTCACTTGCTGTTTGTCTCTACCGCCAGTCAACCAGTCCTGATCCAGCCCCGCTGCTTGGTGGTCGCCGAACCGAACAGCAGCCTGACCGTGATCGAAGACCACATCAGCTTGGGCGAATCGGTTTACTTCACCAACTCAGTGGCAGAAATCTGGCTGGCCGATAACGCGCAGATCACCCACACCCGGATCCAGCGCGATAGTCAATCGGCATTTCATATCGGTAAAACCGCCGTTTCCCAAGCTCGCAGTTCCCGCTACATCGGTACTGCCGTCAGTTTCGGTGCTCGGCTCTCCCGCCACAATCTCAACATTTACCAGACCGGCGAACAAACCGAGACGGTCCTGAACGGCCTCACCGTTCTCAAGGGCGAACAGGTTGGCGACACCCACAGTTCCATCGCCCTCAGCAAGCCCTACGGCACCAGTCGCCAGGTGCACAAATGCATCATCGACGATAGAGCACATGGCATCTTTAACGGTAAGGTGTTTGTGCCCAAAGCTGCCCAACTCACCGATGCTGGCCAGCTTAACCGCACCCTGCTGCTCTCGCCTAAAGCCAGAGTAGACACCAAACCCCAGCTCGAAATTGTAGCCGATAATGTCAAATGCACCCACGGTGCCACCGTCGGCCAACTCGAAACCGATGAGCTATTCTACCTCCAGAGTCGCGGTATCGACGCCAGCAGCGCCCGCAAACTGCTCGTCTATGCCTTCGCCTACGAAATTCTCAGCCAAATTCCCCTAGAATCCCTCCGCCAAACCCTCACCTCCCAGCTTTAACTCAAAACTCAAAACTCAAAACTCAAAACTCAAAACTCAAAACTCAAAACTCCCAAGTCTCCCCGCTGTTGCCATGACCTTCACTCAAGAAAGAACACTCGCTGCTCAAGTCCGTGCTGATTTCCCCATTCTGGATCAGCAAGTATATGGTAAGCCCCTGATCTACCTCGACAATGCCGCTACCTCACAAAAACCAACGGCAGTGCTAGAAGCGTTGCAGGACTATTACCAGGGCTATAACTCCAACGTCCACCGAGGCGTTCATGCCCTCAGCGCTTTAGCCACCGACGCCTACGAAGCGGCCCGCGACAAGGTGGCTGCGTTCATCAATGCCGCTAGCCGCAATGAAATTGTTTTTACCCGCAATGCTAGCGAGGCAATTAACCTGGTGGCCTACAGTTGGGGCATGAACACGCTGATGCCCGGAGACGAAATTATCCTGACGGTGATGGAGCACCACAGCAATTTGGTGCCCTGGCAACTCGTGTCTCAGCGGACCGGAGCCGTGCTCAAGTTTGTGGAGCTAACTGACACCCAGGAGTTTGACCTAGAGCAGTTCAAGTCGCTCATCAGCGACAAAACCAAGCTAGTCGCGACGGTTCACGTCTCGAATACCCTGGGCTGCATCAACCCGGTGCAAGAAATTGCCGCCATCGCCCATCGCCACGGGGCCAGAGTGTTGCTGGATGCCTGCCAGAGCGTTCCCCATCTACCCGTCGATGTGCAGGCGCTGGACTGTGACTGGTTAGTCGCTTCCGGACATAAAATGTGCGCTCCGACCGGCATTGGGTTCCTCTACGGCAAACTAGAGCTGCTGAGATCGATGCCTCCCTTCCTGGGCGGCGGTGAAATGATCGCCGATGTATATCTCGATCACTCGACCTATGCCGATTTGCCCCACAAATTTGAGGCCGGTACCCCTGCCATTGGAGAAGCGATTGCCCTGGGTGCAGCCGTGGATTACCTCACCCGCATTGGCATGGACAAAATTCACGCCTATGAGCAGGAGCTGACGCTTTACCTGTTCGAGAAGCTGATGCAGATTCCAGAGGTTCAGCTTTATGGCCCCAAACCCAACGCCGACGCCAGTAACCGCGCCGCTCTAGCCGCCTTTACTACAGGTGCCGTCCATCCGAATGATCTGTCCACCCTGCTGGACCAGGAAGGCATTGCCATCCGCACTGGGCACCACTGCACTCAACCTCTACACCGCTACTTGGGTGTTTCCGCCACCGCCAGAGCCAGCCTCTACTTCTACAACACGCGGGAAGAGATCGACGCCTTTATCGTGGCCTTGAAGGAAACCCTCGATTTCTTTGGGGGCATGCTGAATTAAAGGTTGCTGTTGCGGCAGTTTACCTGCCATACGGGCAAGATGCCCACACTCTATAACTTCACAACTATAAGAGGGGATCTCCGTTAAGCGGATCCCCTCTTTAAGGCATTCAAGGCTGCCCTATACATGAATCAGATCTTTGGCTCCTGTTCAAAGTCTTTCTGCCCCCTAAATCCCCCAATTTGGGGGACTTTGAGCAATTTGATTCTACTAGCGTTGGCCAGGAAACTTTGAACGACTGATAAGCCCTGATACTTTGAGTCTCTGAGTCTTTGAGTCTCTGAGTCTTTGAGTTTTTGCACGGAGTCTTCGCACCCAGCCTGTCTATCTGTCCTCCCACCCGCAACTGAATAAGAACGGTATAAGAACGGTTCGGAAGCCCCCAGTGATGCGTCCTGGGACATGCTTCGCGAAGGGGGATTTAGAGGGCCAAGAATCCCAAATGTTTGGCAAAGTTTGGCAAAATAGTATCTATGTACTATCCTTAAAGCTATTCCTTGGGGAGCAGTGCCATAATTTGGTCAACGAACTGCTGATGATCGACAACCGGCTTGGAAATGTAATCATCAGCCCCGCTTTGCTGTAGGAAGTTTTCCCGATCACCCTCCATGGCGTGAGCCGTCACCAGAATAATCGGTAAGCTGGAGGTCTGCGGATCGGCCTTCAGCATCTGGGTAATTTTAATTCCGTCTACGGGTTTGCCCTGGTAGATGCTATGAGAGAGGGAAACATCCATTAAGATAATATCCGCCTCACGGGCCTGAGCAATTTTCATCACCTCGTCCACGTTCTCGGTATGCTTAACTTCCAACCCACCCCGTTTTGTCAGAATCTTGGAGAAGACCCGCGCGTTGATCAAGTCATCTTCAACAATCAGAACCGTTTTCATAACATCTATACCCTACCTACCTAATCTCATAATCTCAGGATGGACACGGTTTATCTCTTTTGATGCTAGGTAATTTAGTAATACTGTGAAATTACTGTGAAATGTATTTGGCGTCCTCCGCTTGTGATATCACGCTAGGACATCCTGTCCGGAATGACAACCCCTAACCCCTGAAAACTCTGCGTCAAGTAACGAAAAAGGAACGGAACTCATGGCTGATCAGTTGAGCATTCTTTCGCCGGGGCAAGTGATTCCCACCGCCCTCCATGCCGAAGTGCAGCGGTCTTATCTGGAATATGCCATGAGTGTAATCGTGGGACGGGCACTACCGGATGTGCGCGATGGCCTTAAGCCGGTGCATCGTCGCATTCTGTACGCCATGCATGAGTTGGGCCTAACTCCAGACCGGCCTTATCGCAAATGCGCCCGCGTCGTCGGGGATGTGCTGGGTAAATACCATCCCCACGGCGATCAAGCCGTTTACGATGCCTTGGTGCGGATGGTGCAGGACTTTTCCAGCCGCTATCCGCTGCTGCAAGGGCACGGTAACTTTGGCTCCGTGGATGACGATCCGCCTGCCGCCATGCGCTACACCGAAACCCGGCTGGCCCCGATCGGCAACGAAGGCTTATTGACCGAAATTGGCGAAGCAACGGTTGATTTCATTGGCAACTTCGACAACTCGCAGCAGGAGCCAATTGTCCTCCCAGCCCAACTGCCGTTTTTGCTGCTGAATGGCTGCTCGGGGATTGCCGTCGGCATGGCGACCAATATTCCGCCCCACAACTTAAGTGAAGTGATCGATGGGTTAATTGCCCTGATCGACCGGCCCGATCTGCCTGATGATGAGTTGTTCAAGCTGATTCCGGCTCCCGACTTTCCCACCGGCGGCGAAATTGTTAGTACCAGCGGCATCCGGGAAGCCTACACCACAGGGCGGGGCAGCATCACCGTGCGGGGCGTCACGAAGCTAGAGGAAATCTACCTCGGTCGGGGACGGCATCGTCGCCTAGCGCTAGTCGTGACCGAATTGCCCTTTCAGGTCAACAAGGCAAGCTGGATTGAAAAAATAGCCGAACTGGTCAACCAGGGCCGCATCGAAGGGATTGCTGATATCCGCGATGAAAGCGACCGCGACGGCATGCGGGTGGTGATTGAACTGCGCCGCGAAGCCCAACCCGCCCTGATCCTCGACAAACTCTACAAGCTAACGCCACTGCAAATCAACTTTGGCGTAATCATGCTCGCTATCGCTGACGGCCAACCCCGGCAAATGCCTTTACGGGAGCTGTTGCAGCAGTTCCTCACCTTCCGAGAAGAAACCCTGACGCGGCAGTATAGCCACGAGCTGGAAAAAGCCGAGAGTCGCGCCCATGTGCTGGAAGGTTTACTAGACGCTCTAGAAGAACTGGATGCGATTATCGAAATTCTGCGTCGCTCACCCGATGGTGGTACCGCCAAAATCACGATGCAAGAGCAGTTTGGCTTCAGCGAACGCCAGTCCAGCGCTATTCTGTCGATGCCCCTCAGCCGCCTTACCGGATTGGAACGGCAAAAGCTGCAAGACGAATACGACACGCTGATTACCCGCATGGAGGAGCTACAGCGCCTGCTCGACAATCGCAAAGAGTTGCTCAAATCCCTGAAGAAAGACTTGCGCAGCCTCAAGAAAAAATTCGCCGATCCGCGTCGGACTCGCTTGCTGAGCCAGGAAGAACAGGCTGAGGAAACCGCCAAGCTGGCCGAAATTGTGGCCGAAGAAGCGGCGGAGCAGGAAGTGGTGCTGGAGTTCACCTACAAAGGCTATGTGCGCCGCTATTCCCCCAAAGCCTTCCAAAAGCGGCAAGAGCGAGCCGAGCAGGAGTCCGATAGCCAAGATTTTGTGATTCAGGTGGAAGAAGCCACCAGCGATCAGGAGCTGCTTGTGCTAACCCGCAGCGGCAAAGCCTTCACGATCAGCATTGGCGAGATTCCGCCAGTAACCGCCCGCCAGTCGAAGGGCACGCCGCTCGTCAGTCTGCTGCCCGCGGCCCTGCAAGGCGCACCAGAAACGATTGCCGCCCAGTTTATTCTGTCTGAGGAAACCGCCGAGCTGGATTTGATCATGCTGACGGCCCAAGCCCGGATCAAACGCCTGCCCTTGAGCGAATTCCAAAACCTGAGCGGACGCGGCCTGATTGCCCTGAAGCTGAAGGACGACGATGAACTGCGGTTTGCCAATTTGGCCGTCACCGACGAGCAGTTGCTGATCGCCACCTCGACCGGACGACTCCTGCGCTTGGCCGTCACCGACGAGAATGTGCCGGTAATGGGCCGAGCTGCCCAAGGTCAACAAGCCCTGCGCTTAACCAAACAGGAAAAACTGGTGAGCTGTGTGGTGCTGAATCCTGAAGATGAGCTGCTGATCGTCACCGCGCTCGGCTATGCCAAACGCATCAAGATTCGCAGCCTGCGACCCGGCCAGCGCGGCGATATGGGCACCTACGCAATGCAGTTCACGACTAAAACTGATCACCTAATCGGCGCAGCTCCAGCCCTCCCCGATTCAGCCGTCACCGTCCTAACCGATGAGGATCGGCTAGTGCGGATCGATGTCGAGCAGGTCAAGCTTTATGGCAAAGATGGTCCGGGCGACCGTGCTGTGAAGCTGCCCAAGAAGGAGAAACTAGTAGAGATTTGCAGCTTAGAAGTGCGTGAAGAAGCTGAAGATTAATCAGGAGAAATCCAGCCTGTTATTGCCGAATTGGCCCAGGGAACTCTAGCGTTACCACCTGAAAGTCGGCACTTTCCGATTTTTCTGTCGGTAGACAGGTTTTCTGTCCGCAGACAGTATCGCGATGACCTCTTGCAGTCGCTGCCTACGGTTACTGTAGGAGGTTTCCTCACCTTCTTTTGCAACATTCACATTTCAACATTCACATTTCAACATTCACAGGTAAGCACAATGACCGCAATTGCTTCTTCCGCTGCTCAGGCAGTGCCTGAGCGGTTTGGCTCACGATTCATGGGCAATCTGCCCTGCGGCAAGTCGGTGTAAGTTCTCTACGTAAGTTTTCTACAAAACTCTCCAAAAGCGCATTTCAAGTTATCTCTCAAACTATTGAAACGCAATACACAGGGGCATAAGTCTCTGTGTTTTTTATTTGTGTGTAGACAGATTGTTTGCCCCCTAAATCCCCAGTTTTGGGGGAATCTCGAACCATTTTGGCAAAACCTGTCTGTTGCTTGAAGTTTTTGCACACTGAAGCCAAACAGACCACGACTGTGAGAAGCCACACCTTCCGAACGATACGCCTGACAACTAACACCTGACTTGCAAGATAACGCTCCTGAAGCCGCTCACTTTCGTAATTGCCTGATCCGTGGCGTGCAGGTAAAGGAATTCTCCCTATTCTGACAGCCCGAATCGGTAAATCTACTTCATCCAATCGCCGTTTACATCAGACCACCAACAGAGGCCGAACTTTTACTTCCAAAGTTCAAAACAGAAGTTTTCTATTAAACTAAAGTTTATTGACTTCAAACTTGATTTTATTAAGTTTATGAGCTTAGATGAGATAGATTCAAAAGTGATTCAATACCTGATGAGCCAAGGACGGATCACCTGGTCTGAACTAGCGCAGCTATTAGAACTCTCTGCCCCCGCCGCCGCCGATCGCGTCCGACGCTTAGAAGAGCGTCAGGTAATTCAGGGCTACACCGCCCAGATCAACCCAGAAGCCGTAGGCTGCGAACTCACCGCCTTCATCGCAGTTGACCTAGAACATGCCCGCCATCGCGCCGCCTTTCTGCAAAAAATTCAGCAACTCCCAGAAGTACAGGAATGCCATCACGTCACCGGCGAAAACGACTACTGGCTCAAAGTCCGCTGTCGCAACACCAAAGACCTAGAACGCCTAATTAGCGACGAAATCAAAGGACTCTCCGGCATCCTCAAAACCCGCACCACCATCGTCCTCTCCACCGTCAAAGAAACCTCAAACCTACCCATCTACAAAACCCAAAGCTAAGAAACAAAAATCTCACCCCCCACCGCTCGGCTGATTTTTCTGGCCCCATGGGGGCAGTGCGCTCGCGTCGAAGCCCCTCACCGCTCGGCTGATTTTTCTGGCCCCATGGGGGCAGTGCGCTCGCGTCGAAGCCCCTCACCCTCTCACCCCTCACCCCTTCACCCATGCTCCCCTCCTTCCTGCGCGCCCTCATCATCGGTTTATCCATCGCCGCGCCCGTCGGACCGATTGGCATCCTGTGTATCCGCCGTGCCCTTGCTGAAGGCTGGCTGGTGGGACTAGTGACCGGACTAGGAGCCGCCACTGCCGACGCGATCTATGGGGCTATCGCCGGATTTGGACTGACGTTTATTTCTATGTTTTTAGTCAATCAGGCTGGTTGGCTGAGGCTAATCGGCGGGCTGTTTCTCTGCTACTTGGGGATTAAAACAATGCGGTCTAAACCCACAAAAGCAGCAGCCACTGTCGAACGCAGCGGTAAGGGGTTGTTCGCTGCCTACAGTTCCACCGTGTTTCTCACCCTCACCAATCCAGCGACAATCATCTCCTTTGTAGCCGTGTTTGCTGGGCTGGGATTAGCGACCAATCAAGCAGATTACGCTAGCGCTGCGGTGCTGGTGATGGGCGTGTTTTTGGGTTCAGCGCTTTGGTGGCTGATGTTGAGCAGTAGCGTCAGCCTGTTTCGCGCTCACTTCAACCCGAATCGCTTGAAATGGTTAAACAGAATTTCCGGTTTGATTTTGCTAGTCTTTGGCATAATTGCCCTCAGTCCAACTTGATTCAGTCCAACTTGATACTGTTCACCTGAACCATTCAATCAAGGCTACTAGGGCAGATTGCTGAGCATGATTACCACTGGAAAAGTCTTTACCTCCATCTGGTCCACTCTCCAAGCTCATAGCTGGAAAGCTAGCAGAAAACCGATCCTCAAATCTCGTTTCAACCGGCTTCTAACTCTGATCGGTAGTTTTGCGTTGGCCAGTTTGCTGGTGGTGTCCGCCAGTTGGTTCAGTCCTACGGTTCATGCCAGCGCTCCTTCTCCAGCATCTCCATCTCCATCTCCATCTCCCTCAACCTCACCGACCGGCTCGCTAGAAGAACTCCAGCAGCAGCAGCGCAAAATTGAAACCGAACGTTCGCATATCGATAACCAGAAGGATCGCATCCAGCATCAGGAAAAATCGGCCCAAAAGGAGCTAAGCAGTTTACAGAGCAGCATTAAGGCCACCGCTGCCGAAATCAGCAAAAACGAAAAGCGGCTTCAGCTCCAAAGCCAGCAGCTCAAACGCCTAGAACAGGAACTCACGCAGGCTGAAAAAACCTACAGCATCCAGCAGCGCGCCACAGTCGGACGATTGCGTTTCTTGCAGCAGCAGCGTGGTAGCTACGGCTGGGCCGTGTTGCTCCAAAGTAAGGACCTGAACGATTTTCTCGACCGCCGCTATCAACTGCGCCGCGTTTATGAAGCCGATCGCCAGATTCTCGCCAAATTAAAAGCCCAAACCGACAGCATCCACCAAAAACGCCAGCAGGTAGAGAGCCAGAAAAACGAGGTTGCCCTGCTGACTCAGCAACTTCTAGTGCAAAAACTGGACTACCAGCAGGAAGCCAAACAGCAACAGGCGCTAATCAACCGCCTGCGCCTAGACCGTAAAGCCCTAGAGGCCGCCGAAGAACAGCTCGCTAAAGATTCTCATAACATCGCCATTTTGATTCAGCAGCGGCTGGGCACATTCAATGCTGGGATTCCCTTCAAGCGCGGCAAAGGACTGTTGAGCTATCCCTGCGATGGCATTTTGACTAGCGGGTTTGGCTATCGCATCCATCCGATTCTGGGTTACGCCCGGTTCCATAGCGGTCTTGACTTTGGCGCTGACTATGGCACTCCAATTCGGGCTGCTATGCAGGGGAAGGTGCTGTTTGCGGGCTGGTACGGCGGCTATGGTCAGACCGTCGTGCTTGATCACGGCAATAATGTCACAACTCTATACGGGCATGCCAGTGAAGTTTATGTCTCAGAAGGGCAAGTGATTCAGCGGGGGACTCCGATCGCAGCGGTAGGTTCGACTGGCCTCTCGACGGGACCGCATTTGCATTTTGAAGTTCGCCTGGGAGGAGAGCCGGTGGATCCGGCGGAGTATTTGTGAGGGAGATGCGGCTCGTGAGCCTCGTTCGGCGAGGGGAGATGCTTAAGTCATATCAAATCCGGTTGATCAGCCAGAGTTCGCGTAGAGGCATTTCGGCGAAACGCCCGTACAACGCGGCATTTAAATTTAGGTAAATTTAGGGCGTTTAGTCGGATTTGAATCAGTCAATCTAATAATTGATTTGAACGATCTGTAGTGCAAGCGTCTCGGATCCTACACCTGCCCTTCTTGCAAGTCGTACTCGTTATGATTATGATATAGGAGTAGTTGACAAACGTTGGGTATGAGAGTTCAGGACATTCCAATTCGCGAAATTAATCGTCCGCTTTATCGGCAAAATGACCCCGAAAAGGTGAAGGCGCTGATGGAGTCGATTCAGCAGATTGGGCTACAGGAACCGATTGATGTACTAGAAGTAGATGGCAAGTATTACGGGTTTTCAGGCTGCCATCGCTATGAAGCTTGCACTCGCCTTGGGCATGAAACGATTCGCTGTAATGTGCGGCGTGCTCCCAAGTCAGTGCTGAAGATGCACTTAGCTTAATTAGTCCTAGTTAATTAGTTCTAGTTAATCAGTTCTAGCACTCGCTCAGTTCTAGCAAGAAGAACAGAAAACAAGAAAATAGAAACCGATGAAAAAGTAGAGATACATTCACGGCATCTCTACTATCAAGGTTGGTTTATTAAGTGGCTAGGGTCAAATGGCCAAACCTACTCGGAGCGCTTAGCTTTTAATCTCGTTTCCTATGTGTTTCTTAAACCCAAGAGAACTAGATAGCTAAACCTTTGGATCTTCTGCGTTGACTTCAGGAACCACATCCGGGCGCTGCTTATCTTCCCAACCCGGCGGACGCTTTGAGTTGTACCAGGCAATCGAACCAATGGTGACAGCGGCAATGAAACCAACGACGTAAACTGCTGTGAAGGCCCACGGGAAAGAAGAAGCTTCACCGGTTGCAACTTGCAGAAGTAGAGTCATGTTTAACCCAGCTCCCTTTACATTCTTTAATACTGTACTGCATTCACTCTACCGCATCTCTATTGCTCTCACCTCTCTCCTGATCGGTATTTGCTAGTTCAACCCTTATGTAGATGAATTCGTAACCGACCCTGTAAAGGAAACCTGTAGAGACACAGTCAGCTTGTCTGCAACAGCAAATTGTAGAGAAGGCTAGGGATTCGTCGCCGGAGCAGCCACCGGGGGTGGGGGAGCGGGTTCAGGAATGGTGGGAACTGGAGGCGGAGCAGGTGGGGGTGGCTCAATAATGGGGGCTTCAACTGCCGGAGCAGGTTCGGCAACCGGAGGTTCAACGGGAGCTAGCGGGGGAGCAGGTTCGGCTGGAGCCGTGGCTGCCGGAGGAGCTGATTCGGCTGGCGGGGGAGGGGCTGATTCGGCTGGAGCCGGCTCACTAGACGACCCAGAGCTGTCGCTGGAGGAGTCATCACCGGAATAGGAATCATAGGAGTCTGACGAATAGCTGTCTGACGAATAACCACTGCCCGAATCACTCCAGCTTCCTTGGTTACTACTGTCGTTGTCGCTCCATTCCTCACTGTTGCCGCTGCCGCCCGATGGATAAGGATTGTCGCTGGCATAAACCCGTTTGGGCTTCACAGGCTGGGCCTTAATACTGCCCTCATGGGATTCAATATCGGGAATGTCGGGAAACTCTTCTACCGGCATGTCTTCGGTCGCTTCAATCATGAAGTCGTACCAGGTGAGGGCGGCAGTACTGCTTTGGCCCCACGTAGGGCTGCTGTCGTCGTTGCCTAACCAAATTCCAGTCACAAGCTGGGGAATATAACCCACAAACCACAAATCGCGCCGCTTCTCTGATGTGCCCGTCTTGCCAGCCACAGAGCGATCGGGCAGATAGGCATTGCGTCCCGTGCCACTTTGCACCACCCCTTCCAGCATCCAGGTCATGATCGAAGCGCTATCCGCATCTAGAGCACGTTGGGGTTGGAATTCAGCTTCGTAGATCAGCTTGCCAAAGCGGTTATAGACGCGGGTAATGCCGTGGGCTTCGACGTAATTGCCCTGATTCGCAAAGGTACCGTAGGCGTTTGTCAGCTCCAGCAGGTTCACTTCTGAGGTGCCCAAAGCCAAGGAGTAGGCAGGCAGCAGATTGGATTTGATGCCCATCTTTGTCGCCAGATCGACTACAGGATCAAAGCCCACATCCACCAACACTTTCACCGCCACAATATTGATCGAGGCAGTGAGGGCGTCTTTCATCGACACTGAGCCACGATAGTTCTTGCCGTAGTTTTGCGGTTCGTACCCATCCACCACATATTTGCCGTCGATGTAGCCCCGGTAAGGCGAGAATCCAGCCGCAATCGCCGCAGAATAGACAAATGCTTTGAAGGTAGAACCAGGCTGACGTTGGGCTTGGGTAGCGCGGTTAAACTGACTCTTACCGAAATCATCCCCACCTACCAAAGCTTTAATTTCGCCGGTGCGCGGGTCAATCGAGACTAGAGCCGCCTGCTCAAACGCCTCTCCCGGACCGTAATTTTCAATCGCGTAATTGACAGTCTCCTGGGCTAGCTTTTGCCATTCTAGATTCAGCGTGGTTTCTACCGTGAGGCCGCCCAGCTCTAATTCTTCTGCCGAGACATAGTTAGGCAACTGCTGCTGGATGTAGGAGGTGAAGTAGGGCGCTTCGCTCTTGATATACTTTTGCTCGCCCGGTTTGACCGCAATCGGGCTGGCTTTAGCTGCCTCCATTTCTGCGGCTGTAATAAACCCGACATCAAACATCCGCTCCAGCACAATGTCGCGGCGACGACGGGCTACATCGGGGTTAATCAACGGCGAATAGTCACTCGGAGCAGGAGCCATGCCAGCAATCATCGCCATTTCGCCTAAAGTGAGCTGATCGACGGTTTTGCTGAAGTAAATCCAGGCGGCATCGGCCACACCGTAAGCCCCCGAACCCAGGTAGACCAGGTTCAAATAGCGCTCCAGAATCTGCTCCTTACTCAGCTCCCGCTCCATTTTCTGGGCCAGTAAAGCCTCCCTTAGCTTGCGGCCAATGCTGCGCTCCTGATCGAGAAACACAATCCGCGCCAACTGCTGCGTGATCGTACTGCCCCCCTCGACCACATCCCGCGCCAATACGTTCCTTAACGAAGCGCGAACAATCGCATCGTAGTCTACTCCGCTATGCTGATAAAAGTCTTGATCTTCGGACGCGATAAACGCGTCCGCTAAATCTTTCGGCATGCGTTGCAGGCTGACTTTCTCACGGGTTGCCGGACCTACTTGCTGCAAAATCGTGCCGTCGGCAGCTTTGATCGTGAGGGAGCCAGTCCGAACATAGGTCAGCACATCCGAGGTATTGGGGAGATCGCGATTGATTGCCTCAATGGCACTCCAGGCCGCAATAGCTGAACCGCCCAGGCCCAAACCCAAACCCACAATTCCCCAAGCCCACCAGCGTTGATAGAGGGGGCGGTTTCCGTCAGAGCCAGGCTCCTTGAGAGTTTGCCAAATCCCATCTAGGCTTGTTCTCGCCCGCTCTGGCAACACCATCCCCAGCTTTTTTCCTCGCATCTGGGACTTGTGGCCATTGGACTTATGCCCATTCGGTTGAGTAGACGAATCGGTCGAGTCGGAAGTCGCTGAAGGGGTAGGAGAATTCCGATTGGATTTTGAGATTGCTCTCAGCTTAGTTAGAAAGTCTGTCACTGCAATGCCTCACAAACCACTACACGTGAGTTGTCCTCACTGGAATCCTCGCTGCCTAGGACGTCGCATAGGGCAAACCTGATGTCTGTACCGCCTGTCCATACCGCTAGGAAGGCAAAAAATCGGGCATCATAGCCGGAAAATGAACCAACCTTGATATAACTTCATCCAAAGTTAGTCTCTTTTGAGATAAAACGCAACCGCAGCGCCTTGCTGCTTCAGCAAAAATCGGGTAATCATACGCCTGCGTGTCCTAACGCCAAAGCAGCTACCAACATGCCTAGAACCAAAAACGGCTGAGCGCTGGCCTGGTATTTAACATCGTTCTTCAGCGGATCCCGCAGGAAGTACATATCCTGGAACGTAATCTGGGGAATAATCAGCAAGATCAACAGCACCGCGTAAAGATTTTGACCAATTCCCATTAAGTAAGCAGCGATACCTGATTGGAACACATCGATCATCAAAACGCAGATCCAGGCCGCCGTTGTAATCCCAAACATGACCGGCAAGGACTTTAAGCCAAGCTGCTGGTCGCCCTCGACGCTCTTGAAATCGTTAACCACGGCAATGCCCAAGCCAGCCAAGCTATAAAACAAGGTCAGCAGCACAATCGTCCAATTCAAGTCGCCAAACAAGGCGTGGCCAGTCCACCAAGGCAGCGCAATATAGCTCGCACCCAGGGCATAGTTCCCTAACCAGCCGTTTTGCTTCAGCTTTAGCGGGGGAGCCGAGTAGATGTAGGCCAGAAAAGCACCGCCAATTGCGATTGTGGTAATGGTAGGAAACTCATGACCGGCCCAAACATCCAGCCCATAGGCCAAGACAATTCCTGCTCCAAGTAAGATCAGAACCTGGGCTACCACCTGCGGTACCGAAATTGCCCCTGAGGGAATCGGGCGATAGGGTTCGTTGATTGCATCAATTTCGCGATCATAGAAGTCATTTAGGGTTTGGGTGTAACCCGTCATCAGTGGCCCCGACAGCAGCATACAGGCCGCCGCAATCAGCACATTCTCGATTGTCCAGGTGAAATGGCCAGAAGAAGCAGCGCCACAAACCACACCCCAGATCAAGGGAATCCAGGTAATCGGCTTCATTAACTGCAAGCGGATCTTCCAAATCGAGGTTTCTCCGGGCTGCGCTCCCTTCATGCCCAGAAGCTGGCGGGCTTTGGCGTTACGATCGGCCGCCATTGCGTCAGGTGCCCCATTCGCCACGGTTGAGGCATTGGTCGAAGCACTGTTGGATTCTGGAGTTAGTAATGGCTCAGACATGGTGACCAAGGTAATGTCGCTGGGATAAACAGCGTGTCCAATCTACTAGACTACCGCATTATTGTGAGCCGCTCTGAAGCCAAGTTTGCACTTCAGCCGCTCTGCTGCCCCTACTCCTGACTCAACGCCTCAGACAGGTAGTTGGCTGCTGCTTCCACAATCGCAATCGCGTTCTCATACACCATGCGAGTCGGCCCCAGCATGCCCACACTGCCGACAGGCACCGAACCGCGCTGGTAGGTGGCCGAAATCAAGGCGCAAGTCCGCATCGGTTCCAGCGGATTTTCTGCCCCAATCCGCACCGTAACTCGTCTGCCAGACTCATCCAGCCCAGTCGTATCAAAAATCAGCGGCCAGAGCTGGTCAGTTTCCGACTCTAGCACCTGCAGGATTGTTTGCACCTGCTGCACTTCTGAAAACTCTGGCTGGCGTCGCAATAGCTCAGCTACGCCTCGAATCAGGATTTGGGTGGAAACCGAGAGCTGACAGCGGCGGTTCAGTTCGGCCATTGAGGTGCGCAATAATTCACCATAGCGTTCAAACTCGCGGCCCAGCTCACTCCAATCTAGGATGGCAATTTCGCCCAGCGTGCGGCCTTGCAAATGAGCGGTGAGGAAATTAGAGAGAATTTGCAGTTCCCGGTCAAGATGGTCAGCATCACTGGCTTGATCTGAGCCATGATCCGGATCTGGCTGGGGCAACGACATCAGCGTGGACTGGGTTTGGTAGGAATCCAACACAACAATCAGCATGGCGCGCCCCGGATCGAGCTGCACGAGCTGCAAATGGCGCAGTTGGGACTGACTGGTTTGGGGCACCGTGATCAGCGCAATGTAGCCACTCAAAGTAGATAAAATCTGAGCCGCTTCCCGCAGCAGCGCTTCGATGCTCAATTCTTCCCAGTTGAGCTGGTCCGACAGAATCTGATCCACCTGTCGCGCCACCGTATCTGAAGGTGTCACGAGCTGATCCACATAAATCCGATAGCCCGAATCTGAAGGCACCCGTCCCGCTGACGTGTGGGGTTGATACAGCAGGCCAGATTTTTCCAGATAGCCCATCGCGTTGCGAATCGTAGCCGGACTGACTCGCGGATTAAACTCGTCTACCAACGCTTCAGACCCTACCGGGCGAGCAGTGGCAATATAGTGACGAACTGTGGCTCCAAGCACCTGTTGTTGACGAGCGCTGAGCTTGAATGGCGTGGACATAGTAGAAACAATAAACAGATTTATTTATCGAGCAGATTCTAAATTCAAATCCAGCCAGATTTAGATTGATCTATCCAAACCTACTGAACCAGTGATGCTAGCACCTATGACACTACTGTAATCGGGTTGAGCTGGTTTTGGGGTGCCGTTTGTTCGGTTTCGGCAAAGCATGCGCCTTGTTTCGAGCTTCAGTTCAGCCTTGGGTCAGCCTTGGGTCAGCCTCAGTAGCGAGCAAGGGTGGAATCCACAACTGCCGCATATTCCTCAATTCCACCAGTCACGTTTTTGACACAGGTAAAGCCTTGATGCTGTAACCATTGACACATCTGAGCGGAACGAATTCCGTGATGACACAGCACAATAGTTTCGGCATGGGGGTCAAACTGGGTCTGAATCTGTTCCGACCAATTCGCGAATTGACTCAAGGGCAAGTTAACAAATCCGTCAATTTTGACAATCGCCACTTCATCTGGCTCACGTACATCAATCAATTGGAGACCAGGCTGGGTTGTCATCCGCTCTGCTAATTCGGTAACGCTGATGGCAGCAATGGGTGGGTTGGAGGCTGAAAACATGTAGGCTTCTAAGAGGTTTTAAAGTTTTAAATGTGTGTCTTACTTATTCAACTTATCGGGTGAATTCCCCTGCTGCAAGTCTGAACTAATCTGAACTCTCGGTTTTGAAGGATTCTAAAATTGGATTCAGTCCTCTGATTGACCATCTGATTAGCGATTGGCCTAATCATCAAAATGTCAATCCCCCGTTGTATCCGCTATGATCGCAAACTTAAGAGGAGGACTCGTGTATTCTCTGAGCTGCTATCCGCAAGCAGTTAAGTATCGCCAACTTTAAAAATGGGTTGAAGTGCGGATGCCCGTACTTGTTTTTAGAGCGCATTATATGGGCTGTGGTAGAGGAGAGTTTGTCATGCTGAATAATATGCTGAATAAACTGGTTCAAGCGATTGTAATCACCTCCGCTGTCTACTTGACCATGCTCGTTAGTCAGCCTCAGCGGCCTGAACTGTTCATCGAAATGCAACAGCGAGTGAAGGTAGCTCAGTTTGAACATTTTTTAGCCGTCGTGATTGACTTCCTGCGCGATCCAGTTCAAAACCGAGCTTAACCGTCCATTCATCACCGACATTACCGACATTACCAGCATCATCTACTGGGCGATCTGCTGAATTTGCTGATTGAAATAATCCACCCTGTAGTTTAACTGCTGAGCAATCTGCAACCCCTGCTGAAAAGCCGCCAGCGCTTGAGGGTTGTCTCCCCGATCGCGGTGGAGCTGTCCCAGTTGATCATAGGTCGTCATCATGCCAAACGAGTTGTAGGACTGGCGTTCTACATCCAGCAAGAGCTGGTAAACAATCAGGGCGTCATCAAGGCGGTTCAGCGAGCGATAGAGGGTTGCCAGTTTAGAGAGCGCATCACTGGCATAGGCATATTGCTGCACCGAGCGAGCCGCCGCAAACGCTTCCTGGTAATTTGTAGCGGCAAAGTCAGGCCGATTCAGCAGCACATAGCTATCGGCAATGGCAATTTTAAGCGCCGGAATCGGCACAAAGTTATTTTGCTTTTGATAGGATTCCACCAACTGCTGCTGCGCAGTAATCGCCAGTTCCGGCTGGTTGTTTTGTTTGTAGATGTACGCCAACTTTTCCAGCGCCGTCACTTCAGTCGCTCGATCGCCAGTTGAGCGGGCCAGGGTCAGCAACTCCTCGTAGGCGAGGGCAGCGTTGGGGTAGTCAAACCAGCCAAGATGCTGTTCGGCAACGGCGGTTAAAATTTGCTGCTGCTGAGCCGTATTTTGCTGCTGTTTAGCCCGCTCTAGCAATTTTTGATAAAGCGCTACCGACTGGTTCCGCGCTCGCACGGTCTGGTAGGCTTGGGCCAGGGTCAACAGCAGGTCATAGTTAGGTTCCGGCTGAGTCGACACTTCCTGCTCGATTTGCTCTAGCCGCAGGGTAATAAAGCGCAATTCGGTGGCCTGACTTTCTCGCCATGCCACTTCTCCAACTCGCGTCAGGGCAGCCACTTCTTCTTCGGGGCCTAGATACCGCCGCAGCCGCAATTCCCGATTCCATAGCTCCAAGGCCCCCGGTAAATCACCCGCCTGTAATTTTGCTTCAGCTTGGGCTTGCAATTCATTCAAGGCCGCCCGCAGCACATTTTTTTCCTGGGGATTGAGGGGCCGATCCACCACCATTTCTGGCAGCAGCGGATCGGGCTGGGGTTCGAGGGGATTGAGGACGGTGCCATCCGGGACGGGAGCGGGGGGGAGGGGCGGAGAAGAAGAAGAGGGGGGAGAGGAGGGAGATGGCGTAGTCTCGGTACTTTCAGGAGCGGTTTCGGGGGTGGGTTCCAGGTTAGAAGGCGTTTGAGCATAGCTGACAGAGCCAATCAGAGGCAGCAGGAATCCAAGCGTTACCATACTCCGCCGCCAGTTTTTTAGACTTGTTTGAACACTCAACTGCCGATAGCGCAGGAACCTAAAGCAAAGTTGTAGCATTGGGCTTGTCTTGAATGAACTTGAATGGGCTTTGATTGAATAAGCTGAGTTAAAAGGCCGGATTAATCCGGAAAATCAATTGCCCTGACTAGGGAACCATCTCGATGGTATGACATAATCAGTTGCAGTTTTGTTGCGACTTCAAGCACAGTTCCAGTGAGGGTGAGAGCGTGAAAGTCTTGGTAGTTGGCAGCGGTGGGCGCGAACATGCCCTTGCTTGGAAGCTTTTGCAGTCTGAACGGGTGCAAGAGGTATTTTGTATTCCAGGAAATGGCGGCACAGCCACACTGCCCCGCTGTCGCAATTTGGCCTTGTCTAGCACAGATTTTGAAGGCATTGGCCGATTTGCCTTGGTTAATAATATTGGGCTAGTTGTGGTGGGTCCGGAAGCACCTTTAGCCGCCGGGATCACTGATTACCTGCAAAGTCAGGGTCTAACAGTATTTGGTCCTACGCAGGCGGGTGCTCAAATTGAGGCCAGCAAAGCTTGGGCAAAAGCCTTGATGCAAGAAGCTAAAATTCCCACCGCCGCCGCTCAGGTATTCACCACAGCAGAACCGGCAATTGCCTATGTCAAAACCACTGGTGCCCCGATTGTGATCAAAGCCGATGGCTTAGCCGCCGGAAAAGGCGTCACGGTTGCCGCCACGATTGAGGAAGCGATTGAAGCGATTGAAGCTGCCTTTGGTGGTCAGTTTGGCGCTGCCGGACAGCAAATTGTGATCGAAGAATGCCTGAATGGACAGGAAGTTTCGGTTCTAGCGATCACCGACGGAATCACAATTCGGCCCCTTTTGCCTGCTCAAGACCACAAGCGAATTGGCGAAGGCGATACTGGCCCCAATACGGGCGGCATGGGAGCCTATGCCCCCGCTCCGATTATTTCACCCGCTCTGATGGAGCGGATCCAACAGGAAATTCTTGAGCCAACCCTGGCGGCTCTGCGAAAACGCGGCATCGACTATCGGGGTGTCCTGTATGCGGGGTTGATGATTACGCCAGAAGGCAATCCCAAAGTGATCGAATTCAACTGCCGCTTTGGCGATCCAGAGACCCAGGCTGTTTTACCCTTACTCGAAACACCACTCGATGCAGTTTTGTTAGCTTGCGCCCAGCAAAAACTAGAGCAACTGCCACCCTTGAGCTGGAATTCGGGAGCAGCCGTTTGTGTAGTGGTGGCCGCCCAGGGCTATCCGGGCAGCTATCGCAAAGGGGATGTGATCGGCGGCATCAGTCAGGCCGAAACAGCCGGGGCTACCGTATTTCATGCTGGCACTAAACTGAAGCAACAGCAGGTGGTGAGCGATGGAGGGCGAGTTTTGGGCGTTACTGCTGTTGGCCCGTCAATTCGGGAGGCTTTGACGCAAGTTTATGCCGCGATTGAGTGCCTCCAGCTTGAAGGAATGTACTATCGCCGCGATATTGCTCACCGAGCCGTGAACTATACAGACAATCCTCAACTGAATCCCACTCAACGCTAGATCTATTTCTATGCAGTCTATTGATCTGCTCTATATCAATGGAGAGCGGCGTCAATGGAGCACCCATCTGAGCCAGATAGAGCAATCTAGAGCAAATGTCAATTTGAGAATCGATCTCTTTATTGACACTTCAATTTTGAATAAAGAGGTAGTGCTTAAACGCTCTTCCTGCGTGATCCCCACTAGAATGTTGAAACTCTGCAAATCATGTTGTGGGAAATTATCAGGGTGTCTCGTGTGTTGAACTCAAGGAGCTGGTAGTGCTAGGCCAACTCTTCCTCTGATTTGGATACACTCCTTCTTGATACTTTTAGATACTTTCCGTATCTGAAGAGCGGGTAGACGTAGATAATTAGTAGACAAATCAATAGTGTTCCAAAGTGTTCCAAACTTCGATTTTGCTCTCAAACCTGACGAGGTTTCGAGCAAGTCGCCCATTGCTCTTCAGCAAGCAAATTCGAACCTCCAGCCTCGAATATCTCTTCTGGCAGCAGCACTTCAACCAGTTTTCAGGCTAAATTCGAGCAGGAAACCAAATATGAGGCGCTGGAACCAGGAGTATCCCTGTTGAGCCAATATTCACAATCAGAGCTGCTTTTCTCGCTGCTTTTGATGGCTGCCTATTCCCTATCCATTTTGCATCTAGCCTTGACCGAGGGTAAGCATGAATTTATTTGTTCTGTCAGAACTAGGGCATAAGGGTAGCCATGTTGGCTGGTCGGTTAACCACAGCCTTGAGGAAACCCTGACAGAAGTACTCAATCCAACTCTGATTTATCCAGAAAAAATTTTTCCCCTGAAATGGCTGCATCAGCTTGGTATTCCTGAAGACAATCTAGAACCCTTTGAGCTGCGATTGAATCGGTTGCTGAAGCACTGGTACAAACTACAGCATCTGCCGACGCTACCTCAAGGCACGAATGTACTGTTGGTGATTGGCCTCACGCCTAATTTTCTGCAAGCACTGCTGACGATTGCCCCACTGCTGAAGCAATTTGATTTGCGGATTGCCTACCTGCTCGACGGGTTTAAACCAACCTGGCTCGATCCCACCATTGCAGCCTGGTTAGATCATCTGTTTGTAATCAGCCAGGAGTTAGCAACTGAGATTTCCAAAATTAGCTCTATCAGCACGACATTTTTGCCCCTAGGAGCCAATACCACCAAATCCTACGCTTCGGGCACTCACCGCTGGATTGACATCATCAGTTATGGTCGCGGCAACGAAGCAGTTCACCGCTGTCTACAGGCCCACTTCAACCAAGGCTCAACCGAACGGATGTACTTCCACTCTACCTTTACAACGGGAGAAGTCGAGAACCCACGAGAGCATATCACCCTAATGCGGAAGCTGTTGAGCCGCTCCAAAATCAGCCTTTGCTTTGAAGCGAGCCGTTTATCTCGGTTCAACGGTCACTCGCCGCTGCTATATCGCTGGTTTGAAGCTTGGGCCGCAGGCTGCACCATCGTAGGCAAACGACCGTTTGAGCAGGGCGTTCAGGAACTCATGGATTGGGAGAACAGCACGATCGAGATTCCAGATAGTCCAACAGACTGGATTCCCTTCTTTGAGGCCCTACTAGCCGATGAAACCACCCTGGCTCTCAATGCCAGACGCAACCAGCAGGAGTGCATGCTGAGGCATGATTGGCGTTATCGGATCAAAACCATGCTGACCACGATGGGGCTGCCGGTTCCAGAAGCCCTGCACGACGCGATTACCCAGCTCCAAGCTGAGGCAATTGATACCTATAACGTACTCAGGCTTTCTGCTTAGTAAGTAATTCAACTGAATTAAAACCAAGATCAGGGTGTTGTCGCCGCCCGAAGGGCGGCGACAACACCCCCTTTGGGTTTCATGTTTAATTATGTTGTTCTACTTTAATTTAGTAATTCAGATGAAGTTGGATCAAATTTCGATCAGCAAATTTAGGTGATCAAATTTCAATCCAAGGTTTTTGAAGGTTAAGGGTCAACCCCAGAGCTGTTCGGCATGGTGGCGGATGTGGTCCTCTATAAAGGTGGCGATGAAGTAGTAGCTGTGGTCATAGCCGCTCTGCATCCGCAAAGTCAGCGCTTGTCCTGCTTGGCGACAAGACTGTTCAAATCGCTCTGGCATCAGCTGTTTCTCCAGAAACGAATCAGCAGTCCCTTGGTCGATCAAAATCGGATGCTCTAGTTGAGTAGAGAGCACTAATTCGCTGGCATCGTAAGCCTTCCATGTTGACGAGTCAGATCCTAGATAGACCGAGAATGCCTTTTGTCCCCAAGGGCAGCGCATCGGAGCCACAATCGGTGCAAAGGCCGACACCGAACCATACTGCTGCGGATTTTTCAGGGCGCAGATCAAGGCTCCGTGTCCACCCATCGAATGGCCAAAGATGCCTTGCCGTTCAGCCTGAATCGGAAAGTGGGCCGCCATCAGAGCCGGTAACTCTTGGGTGACATAGCTGTACATGTTGTAGTAGCGGCTCCAGGGCGCTTCGGTGGCATCGACATAGAAGCCAGCTCCACTGCCCAAATCCCAGTCGTCATTTTCTCCTGCAATGCCCGTATTACGCGGACTTGTATCCGGCACGACTAGGATCAGACCGTACTTTGCCGCAAACTGCTGCGCTCCTGCCTTGGTAGTAAAGTTCTCTTCGGTACAGGTAAGACCAGAGAGGTAATACAGCACTGGCACTGGCTCCGAGTCAGCCTGCGGCGGCAAATAGACCGCAAATTTCATTTCGCTATTGCAGACAGCCGAAGTGTGCTGATAAAAACCCACCGTGCCGCCAAAGCAGCGGTATTGACTAACAAGCTCCATTGAAATCACCATTCAGTTGAGTGAGTGGAATTCTGCCCAGATTCTGTTAAAACGTCAACACGGTGCGAATGCCTTCGCCGCGATGCATCAGGTCAAAAGCCTCATTGACTTGTTCAACTGGCATCACCTGGGTGATCAGGTCATCAATGTTAATCTTGCCATTCATGTACCAATCGACAATTTTGGGTACATCCGTGCGGCCTCTTGCGCCACCAAACGCAGTCCCCTTCCAGACTCGACCCGTCACAAGCTGAAATGGACGAGTGCTAATTTCCTGCCCAGCTCCAGCCACACCAATAATGACGCTGACGCCCCAACCCTTGTGACAGCACTCCAGCGCCTGTCGCATCACATTGACGTTACCAATACATTCGAAGCTGTAATCGGCACCGCCCTTGGTCAAATCTACCAGATAGGGCACCAAGTCGCCCTCTACCTCCTGAGGATTGACGAAGTGAGTCATGCCCAGCTTTTCGGCCAGCGCTCGTTTACTGGAATTGATATCCACACCCACAATCATGTTTGCGCCCACCATGCGTGCCCCCTGGATCACATTCAGACCGATGCCCCCCAGCCCAAATACCACCACATTTGCACCCGGTTCTACTTTGGCCGTGTTGATCACCGCACCAATTCCGGTCGTGACACCGCAGCCAATGTAGCAAACCTTGTCAAAGGGAGCATCTTCGCGAATTTTAGCAACCGCAATTTCCGGTAGTACGGTGTAGTTGGCGAAGGTTGAGGTGCCCATGTAGTGGTGCACCATCTGGCCATTTAGCGCAAATCGGCTCGTGCCGTTGGGCATCAGTCCTTTGCCCTGCGTGGTGCGAATGGCCTGACATAGATTGGTTTTGCCGCTAAGGCAGTACTCACAGTTGCGGCATTCTGGCGTGTAGAGGGGAATGACGTGGTCTCCTGGCTTGACTGACTTAACATCTGGCCCTACTTCCACCACAATTCCAGCGCCCTCGTGACCCAGAATCGTGGGAAACAAGCCCTCTGGGTCGCTACCAGAGAGGGTAAAGGCATCTGTATGACAAACTCCCGTTGCCTTGATTTCAACTAGCACTTCCCCAGCCTGGGGCGGCTGGAGCTGCACAGTTTCGATACTCAACGGCTTGCCAGCCTCCAATGCAACAGCAGCTTTTACGTCCATAGCAATTCTCCAATCTCAGTATTTCTGAGCAGGTTTTCAGATCACTGACTATCTCACAGGAATGAAATAAAGCGCTCGCTCTTAAGTGATATTTAAGGAACGATGAAGGCGCTGATTGCATCCAGTTTTATACCGATTATTGTCTCTGTAGCATTTCGAGTAGCATCAACAATCAAGTTATAAAGAACAGCATTACTACAGAACTTTTACGGGATTTTGACAAGTCATCGAGAATCACAAATTTGTGATTGGAATTGATTGTAGAAATTAATCATCCCCCATTTACTCCGGAAAGTGAAATGGCAATTCGTACTGTTAATCAGTGTTCTGCTCAAACTATTTTCTCGGCTAGATCAGGCAGCAAGATTGAACTCGGTAAGAGCAAGCTCAGCAAACGCAATTTACCAGCTTGAGGATCAATTTGCTGAATTCATTTGATCAGAAGGAGTAAAAATAATGGCGACAACCAACACTGCTTTCACCACCCGTGTACTCGAACTCACCAACCAATTTCGGGCTGAGAATGGTTTACCTGGATTGAAGTTAAACGCCGAGCTAAATGCTGCCGCTCAGGGCCATTCCGAAGACATGGCGAACCAAGATTATTTTTCTCATACTGGCAAAAATGGTTCTCGCCCTTGGGATCGAGCTAAAGCCGTTGGTTATGAAGCTCAAAGCATGGGGGAGAACATTGCTGCTGGATACACCACACCAGAAGCTGTAGTGGAAGGTTGGAAGAACAGTCCCGGACATCGGGCCAATATGTTAAATAGTACATACAAAGAACTGGGCGTCGGTTATTTCTACTTAGCGAACGACACTGGTTCCATCAACTACAACAGCTACTGGACTCAGAAGTTTGGCAGTGGCGATCTGAATCCGGCGTCTTTTTTACCCACCGCATCACCCACTGCATCACCGACACCTTCTCCGGCTCCGGCTCCAGCGCCTTCTCCGACTCCTAACCTGGATGATGAACTAATTGGAACCGCTGACGGCGAACTGTTAGCGGGTGAAAGCGGCAATGACCGCATCTTCGGCAACGGTGGCAATGATACGCTAAACGGCGGTAGTGGCGATGATCTGCTAAACGGCGGTGCAGGCAATGATCTCCTCAGCGGTGGCACCGGCAAAGATGCCTTTGTGTTTGATTCTGGCAAAGCCTTTGCTGCCGAAGATTTTGGTTTGGATCGGATCATCGACTTTGAGCGTGGGGTGGACAAAATTGTGCTCGACCGCACGTCCTTTGGCCGCATTTCTCCCACCTCGATTGGGATCGTTAGCCGCGATGCTCTGGCCAGCACCAGCAGCAAACGCATTGTCTACAGCCGCAGTTCAGGTCGCCTCTTCTTTAACGCTAATCGCTCAGCTGGCGGTTTTGGTGATGGAGGAGTATTGGCCGTTATCGACAGTGACAATAATGCTGCAACAGCAGCCCCGGCGTTGACAGCAGCGGCGTTTCAGATCGTGGCGTAGTAGGGAGTAGGGAGTAGGGGGTAGGGAGTAGGGGGTAGGGAGTAAGTTAGCTTGCTCGTGGGGTTTGATGGTTGAACTATCACCCTGGAAGGTACAACCGTCCATCACCCAGGACGCTAACCTAACTCCTCTACTTCCTGTAAGGGCGAAGCATTTGCCAAATAGTCTAGAGTGCAAGCATATAGATCTATCAGCAAATGCTTCGCCCCGACCTCATGGACAGAACGGATCTTGATGCGGAATGCAAGGAGGTGGATAGGGCTTTGGTGGCGGTAAATGGGAATCAGGCGGATAGGGATAGGGCGAATGGAAGCTATCCTTCAAAGCCCAAAGAAAAATTAGGGCAAGGTAAACCATCAGAATATACACCCACAGAGGTGTAGTTTCCTTCTTCGGAGGTTTTGGAATATCTTCACGCTTGATCGTAGTAACAACCTGCTCTCCCTTTGGCAGATCATTAATCTTGATACAAGGACCCGCACTGCAATTGCCGCTACAGGAGTCCCCACAGGAACACTTGCTCATATGACCTTTGACGAACTTTACAGGAACGAACGCCGGAATTTTGCTTAACTCCTTATTATAAGCAGTATAAAATATTACCTTCTGGAACTCCATCCTGGTTCACAGTTACACCTAACTGGAACTCATAGTCCAACCTAATATCCGACAAATACTCCAGCCACTCCAAAAGTCACACTGCCGCCTAGTTCGATCATTCTAGGCAACATTTCCAACAGAGACTCCACTGCTCTCGAAACGCATTAAATGGATGAATGCATCTCTTATAGCTAAAATTTCAACACTAGATATTAATTTTACGGAAATTGCAGTCTCTTTTAACAAAAATGTGAGTTTTTAAATGTTCACGGGAAAGCAATTTTATAGGTGAATTAACCCAAAAACTATAGAACTAAAGTATTACCGTTGATTCCTGGATAGACGCATATGCGCTAGGGGTAATAAACCTTGGTCTATTTCTACGCTAAATGTTGAGTTAATTCAGTAATATCAAAACGGTAATTGGAGGCAAAGGATTGAATCCAAATTGCTATCCTTGGTCGATGCAACTGGCGTTCAGCAGCCAACTTAGGCTGCCTGCATAGGTTAATAATGACAAGAAATCTTCTCTGGGTTCACCTGAAACTGGATACTGCTCGCACGTTTTTTCCCAGGTAATTCCTGTGCTCCCAAGATATAGCCATCTTGCCGCAACTCTTCTACCGTGCGCCAAAAGATTTGATTATTTCGAGACGAGTTACTGCCCAGTAGATCCAGATTTTTGAACAGATATTGTTTAGAAATAATCAGGTACTGTCCATCTCGTAACGCATCCCACTTCATGCGGCTGGCTAGATAAATCAATAATTTAGTTTTGTAGTCACATTTTGCATTGCTGCCCAGCTTTTGACTGATATCAATATCACCGGCAAACAGCACGTAATCCCCCGTACGTCCGGGACCATCAAAAAATTCCAAAGAGACCGTATAAGCGTCGGCTAATTCATAGGTATAGTCTGCCGCTTTTGCTAGGTCAAAATCTCTGGGGACATTGTCAATTTCGTAATCCTTGATACGCAGTACACTTTTGATCATCACTTTGGCCCCTACCTGATTGCCCTTTTGCAGCGATTGGGCCAATACGAGTTCGGTGCGGTGCAGAGCCACCAGATCGCGATTGAGCTGGGAACGCAATTTGGAGGCAAAGCCTCCATCCTTGGTGCGGGTATAACCCAGCCGTTCCAGCAAATCATTCGAGCGAAACGAAACTATCGGACCGTTGCCCTGTTGAGCCGCCAGTTTGTAGAGATAGAGCACAATCGACACTTGACGCGGATTCAGGAAAGTGAGCAGTGCCATAAACAACCGCTGGATTTTGCGGTCCTGAATCTTTTCTAGCCCCTTGCTAATGCCTTGGTCGGTACAGGCTTGCAAATCAAGCTTTGCATACTGCGCCTTCAGCTCTTCCCACTCCTCCGCCGAAAGGTTTTCCAACGGCACTCGGCGAATTACCGCGACTTCGCTGGTTTCCTTGCTATCCGCCTCAACCTGCATTTCCAGATAATAGCCTTCTTCATCCGAGCGCAGAATGGGCAGATGCACATCGGGATTTTTGATGGAAGCGGCAGCTCGTGGCAACACCATTAAAAGCTGACCATCAACAGGAAAGGCAGATTTTTCAACACCAGGAGTAGAGGCTTTGAGCTTTAGGGCACTTTGCATAGAAACCAAACCGGACGGCAAGACTTACTACAGCAGATATCAAGCCGCTTCGAGCAGCCCCAACGAACCGCTGATGAGCTGACCCTATCTGTAGTGCTCTGATCCTACAGTACTTTTTGTAAACCCACACATCTAGTTGTCTAACAGAAACATTTTTCCCTACACGCTACATCTAGCGTTTGATCCTGTAACTCCGGCGGATGATTTGATCGCTTGATCCTGTAACTCCGGCGGATGGTTTTAGCCTATAACTCGCGCGGATGGTTTAGATACGGCCTGTAACTCCGGCGTTGATTTTTGCGTCAGGGAACGCAAGATTTTGGATCAAGTTCAATCCAGAGCAGAAGGCAACTCATCATACCCCACTGCACAGAAAGCTGGCCTCGTTCTTACCTGTAACTTTGGCGGATTACCCAGCCTCAGCCCGTAACTCCGACGGATAATTTATACCTGTAACTCCGGCGAAGAATCAGGCTATTACTCCGGCGTATTGTTCGTCAGGAACAGTTGAGATCAAAATTTTTCGGTGCTAACCTCTCATCAATTCTGATTAAGTCTGAATCAAGCTTGCGCTAGGAGGTGGTTAATTTCGCTAATTCTGGGTTCGTTGAGTCCGTCCTGCCTTGAGATTGTTGGAACTGCTGGATTGAAGATTGGCGGACTTTAGATTGTTGAAACGTAATAAAAAACCCTCTGGCCTCCCTACCACAGTTAGCTAAAGGGTTTCTGAGTTGGTTGTACCTCACTTGAGTGAGTGAGGTTTGGATTGTTATGTCTGAAAATTCTAGCAACTTTTTCGGCTCTGGTATAGAGTCGTTCGTTTTGTTTCGATTAATTAGGGGGTTTAGCAGAGCAGCATACCCCTCTTCAGAACCTGGAGGTGGAGTGGGATGTTTCTAGCCTCACCTCCAGAACCTTGTCTGGCCAAAGAGAGCAATCAGGCTTTCTTTGATTTATTTCCACATCGATTTGATTACATTTACGCACCCCATCCGGAACCAGGAACAAAACCACATTGGCAAACCGAAAGCCGCCATCCCCTAACGAATCGCCTGTTAAATCAAAGTAGCTATCTCTATGGCGTTCGCTTTGGCGTAAAAACGCGGTATTGCTTACTGGATATCGATGCCGGCAGCCCTTATCACCCAGATCGGGACGGGTTCGCGGTGCGGCGGATTCTGGGTGTGCTCGAACCGCTGGGCCTGACTCGCTCTCTAATCTGTACGTCTAGCTATAGCGGTGGTTTACATATTTACTTTCCGTTTCAGTCAGCTCAAAAAACCTGGGAACTGGGAGCAACCCTCACCGTTTTACTAGAGAATGCTGGTTTTAGCGTAAAACCAGGTTGTCTAGAAGTCTTTCCTAATCACAGAAGCCCAAACACCCAAGGAAAACCGAGTTTATTTAATGCCCATCGGCTGCCGCTACAGATGGGGTCATACTTGCTGAATCAGGACTTTGAACCTGTTTGGACGGATCGCTTCAACTTTGTGCAGCAATGGCAGAACAGCCAACAACACAATGAAATTCCACCCCGACTGCTCAGCCGGATTCTCAAGCAGAACCAACGCAAGCGGTACCAGATATCCGGCAAGGCTGCTAAGTTTCTCAACGATCTAAATGCGGAGATCGAATTAGGTTGGACCGGCTACGGGCAGACTAACTATTTGCTCGGACGGATTGCCATGCGAACTTACATCTTCCACCATATCCTGGAAGGCAGTACACCTTTGATTGGACAATCGCTCGTTGATGAAATCGTAGCTGTTGCCAGATCACTTCCTGGATATCAAGAATGGTGTCAGCATCAACATCAGATCGAACATAGAGCCGCAGAGTGGGCAAGATGTGTGGAAAATAGCCACTACTTTCCTTATGGTACTAGTTCTTGTATTAACAATGCTCAACACCAAAAGAGCACAGAATCACCTGGATCACAGCAATCTCTAACCTGGAATCAACAACGATCTGAGAATACAAAAGAACGGATCAGACAGGCTATTGCCGATCTGCTCAATCAGAATATTCTACCAGCTCAAGCTACAGCAAGATTTAAAGCACTAATTCAATACGGAATCGGAGGAGCTTCACTCTATCGGTACAAAGATCTATGGCATCCAAACTTTCTAGTTGCTCCAGAGGATCAGGATCTGATTAACAACCCTTTAGATCCATCTGACCAATACACCCGAATAGAACCAGTCCAAACATGCGATCAAGATTCTACAAACTTATTAGCTGTACTAGATGGTAATTCAGCGCAGTTAGTGGATTCTAGCGATCAAGAAATAGAAGATTCTGGGATTAATGATGGTAATACCACAGTAGATGCGGGTTTTGATTGTTCTACTCACGGAAGTGCTGATGCTGATGTAAGTTATTGGCATGGTTGTCAGCATAGTCATTGGAGCAAACGGGTGCTTTCTCAGCTAGAGACTGAACAGTTGCTCCTTTCAGGTAATTCAAGCCGGATCCTAGATGCTGAATGGTGGTTCCAGTCTGGGCAACGGCTTGACTGGTTGTTTAGAGGCCTTCCTTTTAAGCCACCCTAGCTCTGCATCTTTGCTCCATTAACGTTTACTCCATTAACGTTTACTCCATTAACGTTTACTCCATTAACCTTGGCAAATACTCCTGAACAACAGGAACTGAAATCGAGGCGGTAGTGGCATCAGCGGGCATCGAAGGGTTAATTTCGGTGTTGATGCCAATCACCTCTCCGGTCTGATTTACAAGTGGTCCGCCTGAATTGCCAGGATGTACTTCTGTGTTGGTGAGTAAAATGCCATCGCGGGTGACTCGTTTCAGTTCACCTTTGGTGATGACTTCGGCCCGTCCGTAGGGTGCACCAATGGCCCAAACGGGTTCGCCTTCTTGGGGCCGATCTTCGGCAAAGCGAGCCGGTGTCAGATTACTGGCACCTTCAATTTGTACTAGCGCCAGATCGTAATGAATGCCAGCATCGCGGCTACCTGTAGCAACCACGTAGGCAGGTAATTCCCGCTCGTCGGACAGACGCACGACCCAGCGGTTACCTCCATTGCGGACAACATGGCTATTCGTCAGCACCAAACCGGATGAGTTGAGAATTACGCCTGAACCAATCGACTGCCGACCTGACAGCATCACTACTGAGCGATTGGCTTCCATGATCGGGGTGGGAGTGCCGAGGGGAGTGTAACCACCGCTAGCGCGCCGTTGGCGGATCAGGGTTTCGACTTGTTGCTGTCCGGCAATCCAGGCTTGCTGCACCCAGTTGCCCAGGTAGGTGTTACTCAAAAGCCAGCGGCTGCCAATCACCAGCACGGCTGCGGCTAGTGTGACTCGCAAAAACTCTTCTAGTTTT
Organism: Leptolyngbya sp. NK1-12; assembly: GCF_032598965.1. Lineage (NCBI taxonomy): Bacteria > Bacillati > Cyanobacteriota > Cyanophyceae > Leptolyngbyales > Leptolyngbyaceae > Leptolyngbya > Leptolyngbya sp. NK1-12. Next base: position 2,112,210 of record NZ_CP053586.1, on the reverse strand, counting down.
AATTCCTGCGACTTCATACAGGCTAAGGCGTACCCACGATGCCGTTCTTCCTTCCTAGAATAGGATGGAAGCAAAATTTCTTGCAAGAAGTCAAATCCATGAAGTTGCCCCAGCTTGATAGCGAAACGATTGACCGGATGATTGAAATGGCCTGGGAGGACCGCACTCCATTTGAAGCTATTGAACATCAGTTTGGCTTGAGTGAACCGCAGGTGATTGCCTTGATGCGGCGGGAAATGCAGCCCTCGAGTTTTCGGATGTGGTGTCAGCGGGTCAGTGGCCGCAAAACCAAACATCTGGAAAGACGCAGCTTCGAGGCTGGACGGTTTAAGTCACAAAATCAAAAAGGATGAAAATCGAGGGTTCATGCTGACGATTTACAGCCAGGATCACCGCTATCAAGATGCTCGATTTGAGCTAATCGACGGCAAGTTGCTACCGCCGTTTGAGAATCCGCGTCGGGCGGAGATGGTGTTGGCGCAGGTGCAGCAGGCGAAGCTGGGAGCGGTGTTGCCAGCTCAAGAGTATGGGCTGGAACCCATTCTGCGGGTCCATGATCCGGGCTATGTGGCGTTTTTGCAAACCGCGTGGTCAGAATGGCTGGCGGCTCACGGTGATTATGATGCCCTACCGCTGAACTGGGCGACTCGCACGATGCGGCATGACCGAGTTCCCGAAACCATTGATGGTAAATTGAGCTACTATTCCTTTGATGCCGGAACGCCGATTACGGCTGGAACTTGGCGAGCGATTACTGCCGCCGTGAATGTGGCCCTAACGGCTCAACAGCAGATGCAGCAGGGTGCACGATCTGCCTTTGCCCTTTGCCGTCCGCCCGGCCATCATGCGGCCAGGGATTTCTACGGCGGCTATTGCTTTTTCAACAATGCGGCTGTGGCGACTGAGGCATTTCGCAAAGCAGGTGCGGCGCGGGTAGCAATTTTGGATGTGGATTATCATCATGGCAACGGCACCCAGGCTATTTTTTACGGCCGTTCGGATGTGTTTTTTCTGTCGCTACACGGCCATCCCAGTCAGGAATATCCTTACTTTTTAGGCTATGAGGATGAAGTTGGCGTCGGTGCGGGCGAAGGCTATAACCGAAATTATCCACTGCGGTGGGGAACGGACTGGGCTAGTTATCAAACCGCATTTGCGGATGCAATTCAGCATATTCAAGCCTACGGCCCGGATGTGGTAGTTGTTTCTTTGGGAGTCGATACGTTTGAACAAGACCCAATTTCAAAGTTTCGCTTCAAGCGTGAAGATTATTGCAAAATCGGTGAGGGGATTGCGAGCTTGGCTAGGCCAACACTATTTGTGATGGAAGGCGGATATGCAGTTGAGGAAATTGGTACGAATGTGGTGAATGTTTTGATGGGCTTTGAGAATAGTAAGAAATAATTTGAATGAATTTTGTACATCAACTTCTTTAGGATCTATGACTTACCCCCGCTTTCATTTGGCATTTCCAGTGGCAAATTTAGCAGAGGCTCGCGCCTTTTATGCCGATCTATTGGGCTGCTCGATTGGCCGCACTAGTGACCGCTGGATTGACTTTAACTTCTACGGACATCAAATCACCGCTCACTTGAAGCCAGAAGAGTGCGGCAGGGCAACAACCAATCCGGTGGACAAAGAGCAGGTGCCCGTTCGCCATTTTGGGCTGATTCTAGAGTGGCAGCAATGGCATGAGTTGGCAGAGCAGTTGAAATCACGGCAAGTCGAGTTCTTGATTGAACCGCAGATTCGCTTTGCGGGCGAAGTTGGAGAACAGGCGACACTGTTTATTCAAGATCCGAGTGGCAATGCGCTGGAGTTCAAAGCGTTTCAGGATCAGGCGCAAATCTTTGCCTCGTGATGGCTTGTACCGCTTGCTTACGGTTTTCTAATTAGGAAGCTGCTGTCTAAGTTGACGGATCGCTACCGGCTAAATCAATCTTTCTAGGCAAAATGAAAATATGCATTGAACAGGCTATGCATCAGCGCAAGTTTACCCTCAAGTTTACTTTCAAGTTCACTGTATTGTACTAGCTGTGCTGTAGATTGCTTGATTGAGGCGAGCGATGCCAGTTTGAATCGCGTCAGTTGATAAATTTCCATAGCCTAGAACAACTTTCTGAGAATGCTGATTTGGATCAATTGCATAGTTTAAGACTGGATAAACCTTAACATATTTCTGTTTGATTCTCTGCATCACTTCTGCTGTAAACTCAATATTCTTAAAATCTGCGACGAGATGCAAACCTGTGGAGTCTCCTAAAATCTTGACGCAATCGGAAAAATTTTCTAAAAGGCTCTGTCTCAGGACATTACGGCGCTGACGATAGAGCTTGCGCATCCGGGCGATGTGCCTTTCTAGATGTCCAGCTTGGATGAACTGGGCCAAGGTGATCTGCTCCAGGCTAGAGGTGTGTAAATCGCTCAACCGCTTCAGCTCGCGGCAAGCAGCTACGTAGGCCGGCGGCAAAACCAAATATCCTAACCGCAGAGCAGGTGCGAGAATTTTGCTGAAGGTGCCAATATAGATTACTCGTTCTGGATCGAGTCCCTGTAGCGAACTTACGGGCGTTCCTTCGTAGCGAAATTCACTGTCGTAGTCGTCTTCAACTACTGTGCAGCCAGTCGTTCTAGCGAATTCGAGCAGTTCGATGCGGCGCTGAATTGGCAACACGCTGCCTAGGGGAAATTGATGGGAAGGCGTTACCAAAACAAAGCGAGGCTCTGGTATGGCAGAGAGCTTGTCTGTTTGTAGACCCCGCTCATCTACCGAAACGGCTTGTACCGTAAGCCCTTGGGCTGCAAAAATATGGCGAATTTCTGGAGGCGTCGGATCTTCCAGTACTACTGTGTCGCCTGGAGCCGCCAGCAGTTTAGCCACGAGACCAAAGGCTTGCGCCGCTCCGGAAGTGATAATAATTTGATCCGGTTGGCAAATCACGCCGCGAGTTCGTTGCAAATAGGCCGCTAGGGTTGAACGCAATTCGAGCCGCCCTTCGGGTGAACCATAGCCAAACACCTCAGCCGCTGCTGCTGCCCCAACCTGTTTAGTGATCTGCCCCCACAGCTTGGAAGGAACCCGTTCAAGGTCAGGAATCCCAGAACGAAAATCAATCCAATCGGCTGAATCTGGTTCAGAGGCCGGTTCTGATCTCGGTTGGGACGGCAACACCGACCAAGTGGCTCCCTGCGCTACATAGGTGCCTGATCCGGCTCGACTCTCCAGATAGCCTTCTGCTATCAACTGATCGTAAGCCTCTAGCACCACATTCCGCGAAACCCCTAACTGGGTTGCCAAAGCTCGCGTGGCTGGAAGCTTTTGACCGGCAGTTAGCGTTCCCTGCAAAATTTGCTGCCGCAATTCCAGATAAATTTGGCGAATCAGCGGTGTCGAAGAGTTGCGGTCAATCGGCAACCAGAGCATAAAACCTATCTGACGAAAATGGTACTGCTCAAATTAGAGCAAATTGGCTCTACTGCGGGCGACTTGATTCAGTTATGCTTGGGGCGAAAGTTGAGAATTCAAGAGTCAGGAGTCAGGAGCCAGAATGAACGGCATACAGCGCTGTGAACGAAATTGGAATGCAAGCATTTTGCTGGTCATGGACGAGACGCCTACATTGCAGATTATAGATCACCAAATTAAATTCTCGGCGTTGCTGAATAGAGGTATGAATTGCCCCGTTCGGCTGAGCTCACGTTGAAGCCCTAGCCCCCCAATTCTGGGGGGAACCGGACCTTTCAAAGTCCCCCAGCATTGGGGGATTTAGGGGGCTACCAACGTTACAGCAACGCCACGATTCATACCCCAATTCAGCAACGCCAAATTTTCAACCTACATGGACTGGCAACCCCCTGACCCCTGACCCCTGACTCCCACCTCCTCCCCAAATTCATCCCCCAACAAAATGCCTCTCCATCACCTTGCCCAAGTTAATATTGCCACGATGCGTGCTCCCTTGAGCGATCCACTCATGGCTGATTTTGTTGCCCAACTTGAAGCGGTAAATGCGATTGCTGATGCCAGTCCAGGGTTTGTGTGGCGACTGCAAACCGACGCTGGAAATGCGACTGACCTTCGGGCTTACGACAATGAGCGCATCCTGTTTAACCTCTCGGTTTGGGAGTCATTGGAAGCGTTGTTTGAGTATGTGTATCGGAGCCAGCATGGGGTTGCGATGCGTGACCGACGCAAGTGGTTTGAGCCAGTCCCCCAGCCTACCGTAGCGCTTTGGTGGATTCCGGCGGGCCATATTCCCACGGTTTTGGAGGCCAAGGAACGATTAGAATATCTGCGTCAACAGGGTCCGACGCCCTATGCCTTTTCGTTTCGTCAGCCTTTTTCTGTTGCAAAACTGCTGGATTCTAAAGTGTAACCTATAGTAGTTGCCAGAAAAGATAGAACGTTGGTGGGCGCAAAGCGCGCCCACAACAATATCTCTGTCCTAATCTCTGTCCTAACTGTTGCAGCGACGGCTATACATCGATCTTCTAATTCCTAATTTTGTATTTTCACCTATGACTGAATGGATTACTGTTTTTGTGATTGCTAGTCTCGTTATCATCAGCCCCGGACCGAATTTTTTCATTACGCTGCGGAATAGTCTGATTCATTCTAGGCGGGCAGGTGTGTATACGGCATTGGGTTTATCGATCGCCGATTTAATTCACATGACCTATTGTTTGATTGGGATTGGTGTGGTTATTTCTCAATCAATTTTGGTGTTCACGCTACTGAAATGGCTTGGCGCGATTTACCTCGTTTATATTGGCATCAAATCATTGCGGACTAAACCGCAGCAAGCATCAACCCTACAGCCGGAAGTAGCGCTGAACAATCGTTCAGCATTTCGGATGGGGTTGTTCACCTGTTTACTCAACCCGAAAGCAACGCTGTTTTATCTAGCGCTGTTTACGCAGATTATTCAGCCCAACACGCCTTTATGGGTGCAGATTCTCTATGGTGCTACGGTGGCTGGAATTGAGTTTGGCTGGTTTGCCTGTGTTGCGATAACGATGTCTCAGCCAGTGATTCAGCGACGGTTTGTCTCGATTTCCCATTGGTTGGATCGGCTGATGGGGGCGATTTTGATTGGCCTGGGGCTGCGGTTGGCGCTAATCCAGAAGGATTAGGCGAAACTACACAGCTGGTGCAGTCCCTGGCACGACAACTGGTGCGTCATCCGCCAAAATTTCTTTGCTGACCACGTTACCCTTCTGATCGATTTCGTAAATGATCGGGATGCCGGTGGCCAGTTCCAACAGGGGAATTTCCGTTTCGCTAATCTGATCTAGATCCATGATGATCGACCGCAGTGAGTTGCCGTGGGCGGCGACCAAAACGTGATCGCCCTGCTTCAGGTGGGTCAAAATGCGCTGTTTGAAGAAAGGAATCGTCCGGGCTACGGTATCGGCCAAGCTTTCGCCACCGGGAGGGCGCACGGCATAGGAGCGTCGCCATAGCCTTACCTGTTCTGCTCCATACTTGGCGGCAGTTTCGGCCTTGTTTAAGCCCTGTAAATTGCCGTAAAACCGTTCGTCTAGCGCTTGGGCGGTAAAAACCGGGATTTCTTCCTCTGGATTGCCTGTGTGTTGGTCCCAGCCATGCCAATCGGGATCATCCGCCTCGTGGTGAATCACTGGACTTTTGCCCTGTTTGCGGACCGCATCTGATTCGACGAGGCAAATCAATCCGGTTTGAATGGCGCGAATCAGCAGACTCGTAAAGCAGACATCGATCGGATAGCTTTTCAGCTTTTGAGCAGCCCGCTGAGCTTCTTCCATGCCCTGATGGCTGAGGGGAACATCGACCCAGCCTGTGAACTTGTTAGCCGCGTTCCAGGTGCTCTGCCCATGCCGAATTAGAATCAATTTAGCCATGATTTAACCTTGATGGATCGGCGTCATGAATCAGCGTCGCGAATATCCATTTTGCTTCTCACCTTGTAGCACGCTTCCATGATTTGCCATTCGTCCTGTGTGCTTATTTTTTGACCGATCTAGGCAGAAATTGTGTGAATTTTCAAGAAGTTGGCTCCGCCCGCCTGCCGCATTGGAATGCCACCCATTACCAGAATCCGGTCGCCGGGTGAGGCCAAATGCCGTTGACGCAGACAGGTTTCCACCTGATGCAGTGCTTCCTCAAAGGTTTCCTTTTCTTGCTCGATCAGCAGTGGCTTGACGCCCCAGACCAAATTGAGGCGATGGTAGACAGTCTCATTCGAGGTGACGGCAATAACAGGCGCTTTGGGGCGTTCGGATGCGGCCAGTAGAGCCGATGCGCCACTGCTGGTGAGGGCGACAATCGCCTTCAGATGCAACACTTCATCAATCGCGTTCAGGGCTTCGCTGAGGGCATTGGGAATTTCGCTCTTAATCGCCGGATTGTTTTCAAACTTGAGGTCTTTCTCGACATCATGGGCAATGCGAGACATCATCGCCACGGCCTCGATCGGATAGGCTCCTACGGCGGATTCGCCAGACAGCATTACCGCATCGGTTCCGTCCAAAATCGCGTTAGCGACATCGCTGACTTCGGCACGGGTGGGACGCGGATTTTGAATCATGCTTTCCAGCATCTGGGTAGCGGTGATCACGGGAATGCCGAGCTGGTTGCAGCGGTGAATAATTTGCTTTTGCAGGTTAGGAACTCGCTCTGGTGGAATTTCGACGCCCAAATCCCCCCGTGCCACCATGATCGCGTTACATTCGCCCAGAATTGGTTCCAGATTTTGGATAGCCTGGGGTTTTTCGATCTTCGCCAGTACCGGCAGGTCAGTATGACCGCGCTCTGCCAGAAATCGTTTCAATGCTTGGACATCTTCGGCCTGGCGCACAAAGCTGAGCGACACCCAATCGATCCCCTGCGATAAGCCGAACTCCAGATCCTGCTGGTCTTTTTCGGTCATGGAAGGCAGCTTTAGATTCAGGCTGGGTAAATTGACGCCTTTGTGGCTCTTCAGCAATCCACCTTTGATCACTAGACACTGCACGCCATTATCTACGATCGATTTCACTTGCAGTTCTAGCAAGCCGTCATCCAGCAAAATTTGGGTGCCCGGTTCGGCTTCTTCTGCCAAGAACGGGTAGTCAATACCAACGGTATCGGGTCGCTGCGTAAATTCGGCAATTGGGACTAGGGTGAGCAGTTCGCCTGCGGTGAGTTTAATAGCGCCATCCGGCAGGTCTCCCACCCGGATTTTGGGTCCCTGCAAGTCTTGCAGAATCGTGATCGGCGCATCCAACTCTTCCGACACCGAACGCAACAGCGCGATGGTTTGGGCGTGATCGGTGTAACTACCGTGGGAAAAATTTAACCGGGCTACACTCATTCCAGCCTGTACCATTTGCTTGAGCATCTCTGGTGAGCGGCTGGCGGGACCGATCGTAGCAACAATTTTTGTGCGATGGGGTGGTGCTAGCATGGCTGAATACGGCTCCCTGTCCTGGTTTTTCTGGATTTCCTTAAAATAGGTCTTTCGATTTGAAAAAGAATGCTATCCAGCTTACAAATGCTATCTTTTCCGAAATTTTTAAGAATCCCATCAAAAGACAGATACAACGTCGGTAATGTAGATCACAAATGCGTCTAATTTTTTATACATAAAATATTCATTCTGTAACCTATATCACCAGAGGTTTGGGAAATCGATCTGTTGACGCAACTGCGAGTGATTCAGGTCACTTAATATTCATCACATCATCACAAGAATTTTTCCGGTTGTCATCCTGAATCGCAGAAAAGCTGAAGTGAAGCATGTCTATAGACCTGTTTGCTGAAGCAACCGCAGGGCCATTTGTCTGATCATGCTCATTCTGCTTATCAAAATCCCGTATACAGCCTTTTCCAGGCTAATGAAGTACAAAAAATGGGTGCAGGGGCTGTGTCCCTGCGTGGGGGCGAAGCCCCTACACCCCTCGTACCTTACCAGAGTGGAAAAAGCTATACAAGCCCCATGCAAACTAATCATAGAAACCAACACACAAGGCGGGATTGGAGCGAATGGTTTGAGGTGGCATGAGACGACAGCAGCAGCACGGGTTAAATCAGCTTCTAGTACCTTGCGGTTGCCCAAAGAAACGGCCCCTCGGCTGATTCCGATCTGATTTGCATCTGAAACGACCTTGAGCAGCTTCTGCATTTGTACAGACGGAGCTTGCTCAAGTCTATCGAGTTGTTGAGAAGGATAGATCATGGCAATTATCACGGTTACATCGACCGCCGACAGTGGTGCAGGATCGTTGAGAGCGGCAATTGCATCTGCCCGGTCTGGCGATACGATTCAGTTTGCTCCCAGCCTCGCCAATCAAACGATTCGCTTAACCAGCGGACAGATCGAAATTTCACCGGGTAAAAACCTGACGATCAATGGAGCGACAGCGGCTAACTTGACCATCAGCGGCAACAATGCCTCTCGGATTCTGTTGGTCAACTCCAATCAGGACTTTCCTACGAACGTCACAATCAAAAACTTGTCGCTTGCCAATGGTAAAACTTCGGATCAAGGTGGAGCGATTCTGGGAGAACACAAAGCGAATATTACGGTTGAAAATGTTAAATTCACGGGCAACAGAGCTGATAAAGGTGGTGGTGCCGTATTTAGCAAATGGGAGAACAACCTGACGGTAATCAACAGCCAATTTGACGGCAATGTGGCGACTCAGGGCAACGACGAGCGAGGCGCAGGCGCAATTGCTTTTGTCAGTCCCGGCAATTTCATCGTCCGCAATAGTACTTTCACTAACAACCAAGGCATCAATGGCGGCGCGATCAACAGCTTGAACGGCAAACTGACGATTGAAAACTCGAAATTTATCAACAACAGCACCACAACGGCTAAATTTATCGATGGCTCAGCAACTGGTTTTCTGCGCGGCTATGGCGGTGCTCTCTTTACCGATCGAGCCAGCGCGGTCAACGAAGCTTCCGGTACGATTCGGATTGTCAATAGTGTGTTTGAAGGCAATCGCGGCTTGGGAGAAGGCGGCGGAGCCTATCTCTATACCGGCAATCAGGACAATGTGATTATCGAAGCCACCAGCTTTAGGAATAATCAGGTCCAGGGTCTGCCGCGCGGCAATGCCGGTAATGGTGGCGGTTTGGTGGTGCTGAGTAATGGTTTGAATAAGGGTCTAACACTAAATCGCACCTCGTTTGTGAATAATAGCGCCACCAATCAGGGTGGCGGTTTGTGGATGATGGGAGCACCCTCTACAATCACGAATAGTACCTTCTCTGGAAACAAGGCAATATTTAGCACTACGCCTGCCCAAAATGATACAGGTCGAAACGGTGGCGGGATGGCGCTGTATGATGCTGCGACTACGATTGTCAACAGTACAATTGCCAACAACCAGGCTGGCTGGGTCGGCGGTGGCATTTTGGCTAGCTCGGCCCCGGTGACGGTAAAAAACACGATTTTTGACAAAAATACGGCCCTGAATGGCGGCAACCCCTGGAACATCCGTCAGCATACCAGCCGCGAGCTGACCGACGGAGGCGGCAACATTCAAAATGCCCTGGCCAATGACGATCGGGTAACGCCGAATGCGCGGGTGATCGATCCCAAACTCGGTCCGCTTCAGGACAATGGCGGTGGTTTATTAACCCATGCCCTGTTATCCGGGAGTCCTGCAATCAATGCGGGCGTCAGTGGCGCTCCCTCAACCGATGCCAGAGGTTTTACCCGCGACGGTCAGCCCGATATTGGCGCCTTTGAATTCGGCGCGGTCGGCAGTACTCCCAGTAACCCTAGCGGTCCGGGAACTCCTAGCAGTCCGGCCAATCCTATCAACGGCACTCCCGGCAACGATACGCTTACAGGCACCGCTGGTAGAGACACGATTTTGGCAGGCGCAGGCAACGATTTGCTCACGGGCGGATTAGGAGCCGACCAGCTCACTACTGGAACCGGAGCCGATCGCGTGCTTTACCGTGGCCCAACCCAACTCGATGCCTTTGCCGGATCGCGGGTTAATTCACTTGATCGCATCACTGACTTGAACGTGCTGCAAGGCGACCGCCTCCAACTCGATTACGACAACAATCTGGCAACTACTCAGCGTCCGAGAGGACTGTTTAATGCGGGTAAGGTGGACGGGAATAATCTCAGTGCGGCTCTCAAATCTGCCTATGCCGACAAGAACCAAAAAACGGCTGGTAAGCAGGACCTGAAAGCCAATGAAGCCGTATTGTTTCAGTGGAAAAAGAGTACCTACCTGTCGGTGAACGATAGCGTGCGAGCCTTCAACGGCAGTCGCGATCTGGTGGTCAACGTCACGGGTCTTGCGAATCCTGCGGCCCATGCTACGGCAGGTGCTCTGCCTGTGACTGGGTACTTTGCCTAGAAGTTTGCCTAAAGTTTGCCTAAAGTTTGCCTAGAGAAAGCAAGGGGTCAGGGGAAAGGGTAGCCTACCTTTCCCCTTTTTTCTTAGAGGTATCGCCAATATTCGACTGAAGCAACCGCCGCATCGCCTGCCACCAAAACGAACGCCCCTGCCGCTCATGCCAATACCAATACTCGCAGCCCCACAGCAGGATTGTTCCGTAACCTAGCGTCGATAGCCTTTGCACTAAGGCCCTGGCCTGGGCTGGTGAGCAACTGGGATGGTGTATACCCCGGAGGGCAACGAGTTGATTGGGTTCCCAGGGTTCGGCCTGTGCTTCCGCGATCCAAGCTGCTTTGCCCCGCGCAACGATCTGGGCCTGCCAAGTTTGCAGGGTTTGCCAAAAGGGCGGCTGGGGTTCCAAGTAATACTGGCTTTGTCCGATTGGCACTTTGCTGTAGACATTGATTCCAACTGCATCAGCCAGACTGAGGCAATCCTGAAACGCTACTTCGTCTTCAACTGCATTGGCTAAGGGCAGTGAGATTGAACCCGTGAGCAGAATTTTGTGCTGGGGCAGGACCAACGATCGAACCAGCTCCACTTCTTGCCTGACAAATTCGGAACTGAGAAACCGTCCTCCGGTAATTTCTAAGCGGGTAAACGGCTCGTTCTCAATTTGCCAATATCGAATCGCACTAGCATGACGCATGTGATTCACCACCGCATCCACAAAGCGAATCGTATGTTCGGCTATGGCTGGACTGCGCTGATCCACAGCAATTTCACTTGGACCTATATCGTAGCGTTGACTCAACCATTCTGGAAAATGAAATTCTGGCCAGCGTGGTACTTTCATGCCAACGGCTAAAATTACACCAATCCCGCGTTGCTCACTTTCTTCCAGCAGCCAATCGAGGATCGAAAAGTCATACTGGTTCTGCTGCGGTTCAATCTCGTTCCAATAGCTGCATAGGCGAATTTGCTTAAAGCCCAGATCGCAAATTTGCCGGAAGGCGTCTCGATAGTCGAGGCCCAGATAGCGGCACTGCAATTGACTAAACGTGGTGCCCCAGGTCAAGGTTTGACCAGCCGGAAGTTTGGTACGAGAAGGGAGTGGACCGGACTGCAACAGTAGTGGTATGGCCAACTGACGCAGCAAATGTCTGGGGTTGAGAACCTGGAAAAACGGAGCCATAGAAGGACTGCTATAGTCATGAATCAAAAGTCATGAATCAAATCATGAGACGAGTAATGAAGCCAGAGTTTTCCCAATCTACGCCAATAATGCTGCGGGTAGCCAGTTTAGCCGATGCTGAATCTTTGTCGCAACTCTGCACTCAACTCGGTTACACTGTCACAGTTCAGCAGATGCAGCAGCATTTAGCTGCCGTTTTGTCCCATCCCGACCATCAGGTTTATGTAGCTGAGCAGCATCGCGTCGTGGGTTGGATTCATGGGCAGCGATGTGCCCTGCTGATTGGACCAACTCAGGTGGTGATTTTGGGACTCGTGGTGGATGAAACTGTTCGCGGTACCGGAATTGGACGGCAGTTACTGCACCAGCTCGAAGCTTGGGCCATGACTCAAGGCTGCTCCGAAGTAATGGTGCGCTCGAATGTAGTTCGTCAGCAGGCCCACCGTTTTTACGAACGCATGGGCTACCGGATGATCAAGCAATCGCTGGTGTTTCAAAAACGACTTCAACCACCCAACGCAGCCGGTGACTAGTTACTACGCTCACCAGATGCCTCACAATCAACCCTGCTCAGTATCCCACCCCCTACCCCCCTACACTCTTACACTTCCACCCCTCAATATGTCCGTCCCTTCACCTGCGCCAACTCATCCTCGGCCAGCACGCCGCTGTCAGAGTAGTAGCCGGAGGCTTTTTTGGCTTCGATTTCAACTTGAGCATCGGCTGGAACTAGTTCCGGCGGGATTGGAATCCGTTCGACCACTTCGATGCCGGCATTGGTGATGGCGTTGTACTTCATGTTGCTCATCGAAACCAGGCGATCGATGCGGGTGACGCCCAGCCAGTGCAGCACATCTGGCATTAGCTCCTGGAAGCGCATATCTTGGACGCCAGCAACGCACTCGGTTCGCAGGAAATAGGCATCAGCGCGGTCGCCGCCTGCTTGACGTTTGCGGGCATTGTAGACCAGGAATTTAGTTACTTCTCCCAAGGCTCGGCCTTCTTTGCGGCAGTAGATAATAATCCCGGCTCCGCCTTCCTGCGCGGTTTGAATACAGACCTCGATGCCGTGCACCAGATAGGGCCGACAGGTGCAAATATCCGAGCCAAACACATCTGAGCCGTTGCATTCGTCATGGACGCGCACCGCCAGCGGCCGGTTGGGGTCGGTAATTGCGTCGGTGTCGCCAATAATGTACACCGTGGTACCGCCAATCGGCGGCAGAAACACATGCAGATCGGGACGGGTTACCAGTTCTGGGAACATATTGCCGGTTTGCTGAAACAATACCCGCCGCAACTCCCATTCTTCGATGTTCAGGCGTTTGGCAATTCCCGGCAAATACCAGACCGGATCGATCGCCGCTTTTGTCACCACTAAACTCCCGTCGGGTTTAAGAATGGCACCATCTACTTGGAGTCGTCCTGCGGCAATTTCGTCCCGCAGTTCGGGGATGTTGATGTGGGCTTTGGTGATGGCAATCGTCGGGAAAATGTCGTAATCTTCGCCACTGTAGACCGTAAACACCTCGCCGACCATCGCCCCAAACGGATCGAGCGAGACAATTTTATCGGGATCACCCCAACTCGGATGGGGACCAATCTCGACTACGGGGGCCGTATTCGTCAGGTCGGCCTTGTGGGTTGGATCGAGCACCCCGCTGGCTACCGCCAATGCCCGATAAACGCCATAAGCGCCTGCATGGGTGCCAATCACGTTCCGGTGTTTGGGGCTGCGGAGAGACCCCAGGATCGGGCCTCGCTGTTGCGGATCGACAGCACCCCACTGGATCGGCACCACCGTGCTGCCCCGCGCTTGGTGAGAGGTGAGGATGATGTGCTTGGATTTAGTAGGCTTACCGTTAGACCCGTTAGATTTGGCAAGATCTTCAGTCATGGTGCAGTGCAACCCCTACAGCGATGTATCGTATTCTAAACTTAATTTCTATCAACTTCATCGTTGGTAACATTCCTTGGCTGGCGGCTGGGTTAGGTTAAGCTTGGCTCGACTGCCAGGTCGCGCTTTTTCTGTTCCTTCATCCCCTAGCTCTACCATGCCATTCGATCCTCCGCCCGTCACGTCATCTGATCCGTCATCCTCTGATCCCTCATCCGAAAAAGTCATCCTGATCAATCATCCCCTAGTGCAGCACAAGCTGACGATCATGCGGCAGGTCGAAACCCATACACAAGATTTTCGCCGCCTGCTAAAAGAAATCGCCATGCTGCTGGCCTATGAGGTGACGCGAGACTTACCGCTAAAAAAGCAGACGATCAAAACGCCGCTGGCGGAGATGGAAGCTCCGATGCTGGCTGCCGACAAAAAAATGGTGATTGTTTCGATTTTACGGGCGGGGCAGGGTTTGCTGGACGGCATGATCGAGCTGATTCCCACCGCGAAAGTGGGCCATATCGGCCTCTACCGTGAGCCAACCACATTGACGGCGGTCGAGTACTACCTGAAGCTGCCCCTCGATGTCGAGCACCGCGATATGTTGGTGGTGGACCCGATGCTAGCAACCGGCAATTCCGCCGTCGCAGCTGTCGATCGCCTCAAAGAAGCGAACCCCGCCTCGATCAAGTTTGTCTGCCTGCTGGCCGCTCCAGAAGGAATTCAGCATTTCCATGAGCAGCACCCGGATGTCCCCATCTACACGGCAGCCATCGATGAACGTCTGGATGACCACGGCTATATTGTGCCTGGATTGGGGGATGCGGGGGACCGGTTGTATGGGACGCGGTGAGGGGGATGAGGAAGATGCAGCTCGTGAGCCTCGCCGAACGAGGGGAGATGCAGCTCGTGAGCCTCGCTGAACGAGGAGTGAAGGGGTAGGTATGGCTGATTTTGAGGCTGGGATGTCGGACCTGACGCTGGAGCAGGCGGCAGTTCGTTATCTGCGCTCTACTGAGGCGATTCGGGAGCGGTGCGGCCAGTTGTTTGAACTCTGCTTACAGGATCGGTTGGCTTACTTTCGCTGCGATCTAGAGCGGCTGGGTGCGGTGGCAGATTATGTGACGCAAGAGATTCAGACTAACTATCCAGATTGGCAGGTGCCGTTCCATAGCCGCTGGCGGCATTTTCAGGCGGGGGGAGTGGATCGATTGGCCCAACTGGATCAGAAACTGGCTCACCTGCCGCCATTAGAACAGGCCAGGGCCAAATTTGATTTGGCGGTTACGAGTGTGCTGCTGGATGCGGGCGCGGGCGCTACCTGGACCTACACAGAAACCGAAACTGGACAAACCTTTCAGCGCTCGGAAGGATTGGCGGTTGCCAGCTATTGTCTGTTTTTGAACGGCGGCTTTGCCAGCCAGCCAGACCAGCTTCGAGTTGATGCAGTGGGTCTGCAGCAGTTGACCTTAGAAACCTTAGCAAACGGCTTTCAGGTCACAGCAGCAAATCCCTTAGTCGGCTTGGAGGGCCGCTTGCAGTTAATGCAGCAGCTCGGTCGTGTTCTGGCTCGCTCTCCAGAACTGTTTGGTGAACTGGGGCGTCCGGGCGGCTTGGTGGACTACTTGCTGCTCCAAGCGCCACAGGGCCAGCTTCCTGCTCATACCGTATTCGAGGCGGTGCTGTTGGGCTTCAGCGAGATTTGGCCGGGACGAACCACGCTTGCAGGAGTGAACCTGGGTGATGTTTGGCGGCACTCTGGTTTGCCAAATTCTGGTTCATCAAATACGGACTTGGGTTCGCAACTCGTACCGTTTCACAAGCTGTCCCAGTGGCTCACTTACTCGCTGCTAGAACCTTTGCAGGATCTAGGGTTGGAAATCACCGATCTGGATCAGCTCACCGGCTTAGCTGAATACCGCAACGGCGGACTCTGCCTTGATCTCGGCCTACTGCAACCCAAACAGGCCATTGTCCTCAGTGAACCCCATGTCCCCAGCTCAGAGGTAATCGTAGAATGGCGGGCGCTAACCGTTGTGCTGCTTGACCAGATTGCCGCAACCATTCGCCAAAGGCAAAACTTAACTGCGGCAGAATTACCCTTAGCCAAAGTGTTGGAAGGTGGCACTTGGGCGGCAGGACGCCGCATCGCCGCTTCCCTGAGACCCAATGGTGAGCCACCAATTCGCATCGTGAGTGATGGAACGGTGTTTTAAGGCAATACGCTTGGCGTAGAACTTGTTGATTGGGGGGATGAGTTGGTCTCGGGTTAATAACCCTATCTATCAACCTGGATACAATGAAATCAAATGATGTGCAGCGGTAGTGTGAAATGAGGAATTTACAAACCAGACCATTCACCGATACCTGGACTGTTGCCTCCTGGGACGAGTATATTCGCCTCATTGCAGATCCCATTTATGAACAGGCCAAGGGGTATTACTACAAAGGACACATGCGAATCGAGATGTTACTGGTCAGTTTTGAGCATGGCAAGGATCATGTGATCATTATTTTTGTAGTGAATCTGTTCACTACACTTAAGGGAATTCCAGCAACGGGACTAGATACCACAACATTGCGTCAAACAGGCGTGCAAGACTGTCAGCCGGATGTGTCCTATTACCTTCGTGAGCGCGCTCAAGCCATCCCATCGAGTACAGGAATTGTCGATTTGGATCGATATCCTGCTCCAAATCTGGTGATTGAGGTTGCCAAGAGTTCATTACTGGACGATGTCGGTACGAAACGAGCACTGTATGAAGAGCTGGGCGTGGATGAATATTGGGTCTTGGATGTGCAGAATGCTCAGGTTCTTGCCTATGCTATTGCCGATCAGGGCAGTCGGCGAATTCGAGAATCGCAAGTTTTACCAGGGTTAACGATTGCCGTTATAGAAGAAGCACTGCGTCGCAGTCGAGCAACCGATCAATCTCAGGTAGGAGCCTGGTTATTGACCCAGTTTCAGTCAGAAGGTTAAAGCAGCGATTGTCAAAGAGATTGAAACTTTCCTAACTGGAAGCGTTCCAAGATACGAGCACACCCTAGATTACATTCTTTCTAGGTGAACACCATTGATCGCTTTGCCAATCTCGCTCATACTTTCTTCAACCCCTTTCTCCTTGCGTTCACTGTAGCGATCGGTCAAATAATCTACCTTGTCACGCAACAGTAAGGTAAATTTGTAGAGTTCTTCCATCACATCAACTACCCGATCTCGATAGCTTGATGGTTTCATCGTTCCATCTTCGTTAAATTCTTGATAAGCTTTAGCAACCGAAGACTGATTTGGAATCGCCACCATTCGCATCCAGCGGCCCAATATGCGCAGGGTATTCACTGCATTGAACGATTGTGATCCTCCACTCACCTGCATAACGGCCAGCGTTCTTCCCTGTGTCGGTCGTACAGCTCCAATACTCAGCGGAATCCAGTCAATCTGGTTTTTCATAATCCCGGTGATGTTGCCATGCATTTCCGGACTGGACCACACTTGTCCCTCTGACCACTGACTCAAGGCCCGCAGTTCTTGCACTTTTGGATGGGTATCGGGCACGCTACCATAAATCGGGAGTTCGCGCGGATCAAAGAACTTGACCTCTGCGCCAAATTCCGCAATGATGCGAGCGGCCTCTTCCGCTAACAAGCGACTGTAGGAGCGTTCCCGCAAGGAACCATACAAAAACAAGATTCTGGGTGGGTGATCAAAATTCGTCATGGATTTAGCTTCTTTCCGCCAAGTCTTGCAAAAACTCAGTTTGGGCCTCGCGCAGTTCTACATTGGGGTTAACCAGCAGGATGGTCTGCATCGCATCCTCATAGGAGGAGCCAGATTGGATCAGGTAGGCAGCCAGCATCGTTCCGGTCCGGCGTCTGCCGCTGGTGCAATGAACTGCCACAGCGTTCCCGAGCTGGTTTTGCTGATCGACGAAATCCTGCAATTTCTGGAGCTGCTCGCGACTGGGCGCTGTCCCGCCCTTGGTGGGCAGCCAGAGATAAGGAAGATTTGCCTGCTGATAGAGATCTAGATTAGCAGGATCGTCCATCACAGAAACAATGGCTCCCACGCCGGCAGCTTTCAGCTCAGCGATTTCCTCTGGAGTAGGTTTGCGTACTCCCGCCAGCTTGCCCGAAATCACCCACCAGAGGTTGTCTGCGATTGATTGACCTGGTTGTGCCATAGCAGGATTCAGAAAGCTGCAGGTGCCGCACTCAAGGTGTCAACCAGTTTCTCAACTCGCTGTTTAATTTCATCGCGCACGCGCGGAAAGATTTCTGGTTGCTCAGCAGGATCATCCAACTGCCAGTCTTCAAATACCTCTTGCGTCACCCATTCCGGCGGTAAGTTCACGCCACAGCCACACAGGGAAATCACAGCATCGAAATCCTCGGCCTTGAAGTCGCTCAACGGTTTGGAATACTGATCGGTGATATCAATGCCAACCTCTTTCATCGCCGCAACCGCTTCTGGGCGCACTTGGCTGGCTTCCAGCCCAGAGCTAGTGACTTCAATTTTGCCAGCTCCCAGCGTCTTAGCAAAACCTTCCGCCATTTGGGAGCGAGCCGAGTTCTTTTTGCAAACAAACATGACTTTTTTCATGATTTTGGTGGTTTTAGCGAAACATCACTCTTTCAACGTTAATCTTTCAAATCTCGAAATCCATTCGAGAGGTGCCCATAGACGAGAGCAGCCAACTGCGCACCCAAAATGGGCGCAACCCAGTAGAGCCAATGATGATTCCACAGCGAGGCAACCAAGGCAGGGCCAAGAGAGCGGGCAGGATTCATGCTGGCTCCTGTAATTGGTCCCATGAAGGCGGCTTCTAGTCCTACTGTTAGGCCGATCGCTAATCCGGCAAAGCCGATGGGCGCGCGTCGGTCTAAGCCGGAGCCAAAAATTACGAACATCAAAATAAACGTCAGAATTAGCTCTAGGACGAATGATTGCAGCCAATTATCGTTCAACGGTAGGGTGGCTCCCATATTTGCGGTCAATCCTAAGGAAAGTCGCAACATGACCGAGGCTAGAACTGCGCCCACGCATTGACTAACAATATACGGGACTACCTTATAGCGCGGAAAAAATCCACTACTCCAAAAGGCCAATGTGACCGCAGGATTGAAATGCGCTCCACTAATATGACCAAGGGCATAAATCAGCGCTGCAACTACAGATCCGAACACAAAACTGATACCCAGATGAGTAACTGCACCATCGCTGACTCGATTGACCATGACGGCACCTGTTCCAGCAAATACTAAAACAAATGTACCGATACCTTCTGCGATAGCTTCTGGAGATGTAAACAATTTCATGCTGGTTTTCTACTGGCCGATTTGCTTCACTAATACAGATAACTATGCCTGATTCAGTAATTATCTAAGAAACATCCTATTTCTTCGTCTGTAAAACCAGACATGATTTTCGTCTTCTCCAATTGATTACCCATTTGTCTTTTAGAGTGACTGTTCCTTTTGCAGCACTTCTTTGATAGTCAGATAGGGCTGGGGTTTGCCGTCATAGGCAGTGCCATACTCGCCTTTATAGAGGTGAACTGCTCCAATCTCATAGGCATCTCCCGGCATCGGAATATAGTTAACCGACTCGACAATCTGCGGTGCATTGACCATGTAGAAGGTGACAAAATCGCGCAGATTTACGTTCTGTTGCGAGGCTCGACCATTGATATAGATAAACAGCGGACGGGATAGCGGCACATAGGTAGCGTTCTCCACAGCTTCGCGAGAGGGAGCAACGGCTTGATTAGCCTGACCTTGGGTATCGTCTAGAATTGCCACCGCTTTTAGTTTGTCCTGATTGCGCTCAAAGTAGGAGAAACCGAAAAATCCGAGGGCGTTTGGATCGCTGGCTACACCCTGCACCAAAACATCATCATCTTCACTGCTGGTGAAGTCAGGACGCAAATCCGACCCGCCGGTAATCACCTCAGCAAAGTAATCATAGGTGCCCGAATCGGTGCCTGCTCCATAGAGCTTGAGGGGACGATCGGGAAAATCAGGGCGAATCTGGTTCCAGTTGGTGATTTTGCCTTGGGCGACAGGTTCCCACATCGTTTTCAGTTCCGACACCGTTAAGGTTTGTGCCCAGGTGTTCTCAGGATGCACAACAACCGTCAATGCGTCAAAGGCGACGGGAATTTCGATATAGCGCACGCCTGCTTCTCGGCAAGCCACAATTTCTTCAGAGCTAATCGGCCGGGACGCATTGCTGATATCGGTTTCTCCAGCGCAGAACTTCCTGAATCCACCCGTTGTTCCAGAGAACTCAACCTTTACGTTTACATTGGAATTCTCTTTTTGAAATTCTTTGGCAACCGCATCGGTGATTGGAAAGACCGTACTGGAGCCATCAACTTCAATATCGGGGGTGGAAACCGCAGGTCCGGCAGGTTCAGCGGGTGCGCTGGCCTGGTCAGCAGGCGACGGTTCAGCCGTACCTTGTGTCGTTGTAGTGGGAGTAGAACAGGCAGAAAACAGGCCAGCCGCAATTATGGAAACTGGAATCCTAAACGTTTTATTCCGTTGAAACACCATACAGCCTCCGCAGGGGAAGAGGAAGTGAAATGAAGCTAATGCCTAAGTAAAGCCCTACATATAGCAAGCTGAGATATTAATACATCAATTAAACTTGATGAGTCAAGTGTTGCAGATTACTCGCTCCGCAAGTGACACAAAAATTTAAATTTACTGAAAAATTCTGCCTAAACTATCTAGTCAGCTACTCGTCGCAGGGTCGAGCCGGAGCCAAAACGCTGAAGCGGCGAAACTCGGCCAGGTACTGCTCCATTGCTACAAGCTGCGCTAAATTCAAACCATAGTAAATCCAGCGTCCTTCCTGACGTGCATGTACTAATCCCGCCTCTTTGAGAGTTTTGAGGTGAAACGACAGTTTAGATTGGGGCACATCTAGCTTTTCACACAGCTCACAAACACAAAGCTCTTGGGTTCGCAACAAATCGAGAATTTGCAGGCGCAATGGCTCAGATAGGGCGTGAAATCCAGCAGCAATCGATTTAGAGGAATAGGAATTTAGCTTTTGCATCAAATTTTATTGATGAGAATTAATCAAACTTGGTTGATGGGTAAGTTCACCTTTTGCGAAGAGTTCGCTGCTTCCATTCTAAAGGGGGATGGGGAACAGGCAAGAACCTGCCCCCTTGAATTCGTAATCAAGCAACAATATCAAGCAACAATTAAGCAATGCGCCCAGAACAGCACGCTTTGGGTTCCTGCACATTAACCGGAGTTGGCTGTATCTCTCTCTGTGCCGTGGAGTCGGCTAAAACCGTATAAATTTCCCAAGGGGCACCGTCTGGATCTTCTACCCACACTTTATTTTGCAGCGCATAGCAACAGTCCACTTGATTCTCACTGACGGTCAATAGCTCTAACGCCTTGAGCCGATTGGTTGCCGTGGTCACTTCAGAGGTAGTTTCCACTTCCACCCCCAAGTGGTTCAGCGATCCGGCAGCCTGAGCGTTCTCGATTAGCACTAGCTTCAGCGGCGGGTTCGCAATCGCAAAATTAGCATAGCCAGGGCGTCGCTTGGCAGGTTCGGCTTGAAAGAGCTTGCTGTAGAAATCAACAGCCGCATCGACATCACTCACATTCAGGGCTAGCTGTACACGAGACATCGGGGTTCCTCCTATATTGATAGACATCAATATTGATTGATGTCGATATTCTGGTAAAGATATCGATAGATGTCAATATAGAAATATGAAAAATAGAAGCGCCAAACACTCCGCCCTTCCTTTCGTCTGCTGTACTCCCATCTTGTCAAGCGGCATCCAACCAGATGAAGCCGCACAGCTTGCTGCGCTGTTTCGCGTTTTGGGGGAACCGGCCCGCTTGCAACTCCTCAGTTTGATTGCCGCCCAACCGAATGCGGAAGCCTGCGTTTGCGAACTGACCGAACCGCTGGGATTATCTCAGCCCACAGTCAGCCATCATTTGAAAGTGCTGCATGAAGCTGGTTTGCTGCGCCGAGAACGCCGGGGCAATTGGATCTATTACCAACTCGTACCCGCCCAAATTGAGGCTCTCAGAACTGCGTTAGCGTTGCCCAATCCTAATCCGTGAGGCGGTCTAGCTCTCGCAGCAACAAGGCTTCGGCCTCGGCTTCGGAAAGGTTCTCAATTGCCTCGACTGCAAACACGGCTGGTGGCTTACTGTCTGGAGCGCTTGGGTGACCCGACGCAGGCAAAATCATTTGAGGCAAATAATCGCTCAGAGCCGCGATGGTGGGATAGTCAAACAAGAGCGTAGCCGGTAGGCGGCAGTTTAACTGGGTTTGGAGCTGGTTGCGTAGCTCAACTGAGGTGAGGGAATCAATGCCCTGTTCTGACAAGCCCTGCTGCGGATCAATTCCTGCCGGACTGACACCCAGAATTTTGGCGGCTTGGGCCGTGAGGTAGTCAATCAGTATCACCTGCCGTTCCGCTGCGGGCGCTGCCCGGAGTTGGTCGATCAAAAGTGACTGCATAGATGCCGATGGCGTTTTCACTAGCGCAAGGTCAGAGAACTCCGCGAAAAGGGGTGTGGCCGGCGGATTCCAATTGGCCTGATCAATCGGCAAAACTCCAACTTGGGCGGCAGGCTGGCTCAGCAGATACTCAAACGCGGCTAATCCTTGCTCTGGCGCAATGGCCCCCATGCCCTGCTGCGAATCGAACGATCGCTCAGACGATAATTGCGCTGCCATGCCAATCTGACTCCACGCGCCCCAGTTGATGCTCAAACCAGGCAGTCCTTGCGATTGTCGCATTGCCGCTAACCCATCTAGAAACGCATTCGCTGCGGCATAGTTGGCCTGTCCGGCAGAACCAATTAGCGACGCGGCAGACGAAAACATGACAAAGAAATCGAGCGGCCAAGCTCGCGTCAGGCAGTGCAGATTCCAGGCTCCCTGGACTTTGGCAGCCATGACCGTCTGGAAGCGGTCCCAGGTTTGTTGCAGTAAAATCCCGTCGTCGAGCAGACCGGCGGCGTGGATGATGCCGTGTAGGGGGGAGGTGGGGGAGGTGGGGGAGATGGGGGAGATGGGGGAGATGCGGCTCGTGAGCCTCGCCGAACGAGGGGAGAGGAGGGATTTGGCTTCGGTAGGGTTGCTGATGTCGGCTTGGATTAGGTGAATCGTGGCGCGCTGTTGGAGTTCTTGCAGAATGGCTTGGGCTGGGGGGGAGGGGGCGTGGCGTCCGACTAAAATCAGGTGGGTGGCACCTTGGTCGATTAGCCAGCGGGCGATTTGGAGGCCGAGACTGCCGTAGCCGCCGGTGATTAGGTAGCTGCCGGTTTGGTGAATGGAGAGGTGGGGATGATGGGGAGGGTGGGGAGGGTGGGTGATGATGATCTTGCCGATATGTTTGGATTGCTGCATGCAGCGGAAGGCTTCGATGGTGCGGTTGGTGGGGAAGAGGGTGTGGGGGAGGGGGTGAAGCTGGCCGGAGGCGAATTGGGGCAACAGGTGCCTCAGCATGGCTTGGATTTGCTCTGGATGGTCTTGGGTTTGTTGGACTAAATCGACCAAGAAGTAATCTAGATCAGGCCGAATGGCGGCGATTTGTTCGGGTTGCCAAACTCCAGTTTTGCCGATTTCAACAAAGCGCCCGCCCGGACGCAGCAAGGCTAAACTTTTGGGAATGAATTCATTTGTTAAGCTATTCAGAATTACATCTACGACTGCGTTATTCGTATCGTGTATTATGGCATCTGCAAAGTCTAGATCGCGGGAGCTGTAGACCTGCTGGATGCCTTGGGAGCGCAGCCATTCCCATTTGCTGGGAGCAGCGGTGGCTAATACAGTGGCTCCGATTTGCTGCGCGAGTTGAATTGCGGCCTGACCAACTCCGCCTGCCGCGGCATGAATCAACACTCGTTCTCCGGCTTGCAGTTGGGCTAGTTCGATTAGTGCATGATAGGCGGTCAAAAATGCGGTGGGAATGGTAGCTGCTGCCGCAAAATCCAGTGAGTCTGGTTTGAGAGCAACCAAGGCTGCTTTCACAGTCACATATTGACTGAAACTACCCGGCGCAATTGCTATCACCGCATCGCCAATCCTGAAGTCCTGCACCGCTGTTCCTACTGCCACGACTTCTCCGGCACACTCCAGCCCCAATGGTCCTGCTTCGCCCGGATAATGGTCCAACGCATTCAGCAAATCGCGGAAATTTAATCCCGTCGCCTGGACGCGAATTTCCACTTCGTCGGGTTGGGGCGTCTGCCGCTGGGTGGGCTGCCAGGTGAGGTGGTCGGGGGTGCCGCGTTGGGAGAGGGTGAGGTGGAGGGGTGGGGGAGATGCGGCTCGTGAGCCTCGCCGAACGAGGGGGGATGGGGGTGCAAGGTTGACTAGGTGGGCGGTGTAGCGGGTGGTTTGGGTGTAGGCGATTTGAGCGTAGGGTTGACTGGAGTGGAGTTCGGCTAGGAGTTTGACGGGGGCTTGATTGAGGTGTTGGGGGTCGAGGTCGATGCAAATGGTAGGAAGTTCGGGGTGTTCTAGCATGGCGGTTTTGGCTAGACCCCAGAGGCAGGTTTGGGCGGGAGCAGTGAGGGGACGGGTGCCGACGGTCTGCGCTCCAGCGGTGACGAGCCAACAGTGGGGCGGTTGGGGAAATACGACGGTTGCTAGGGCTTGGATCAGGTGGAGTGCGCCACGGCAGCTCTGCTCAACGGCAGCGGCGATTTCGAGGTCTGGATGGACGTCTAAACTCCAGAGGTAAATCACGCCTTTTAGGGTCATGGGTTGTCCGACCTGGACCAGCAATTGCTCGAAGGCGGTGGGATCTGTGAGGTCGATGCAATAGCTGGGCGTGGTTTCAGTTAGAGTCGATGAAGAACCCTGCGGATAGACCAAATAGCATGATTGCGCTTGATTTGCCAAGTGTGCCGCGAGCTGTGCACCGACGCCTTGCTGGTCGGCAAAAATCAGCCATGTGCCGACATCGGTAAATTCTGATTGTGTGGATTGAGGCTGGGGCCGCCACTCGATTTGGTAGAGCCAGTTTTGCCAAGCACTGGTTGTAGACATTGGTGTGGATATCAATGTAGACATTACCTGAGTAGATTGATGGATTTCACAGCTTCGTTGCAAGGTAAGGCCCTCAACTTGGGCTACTAGCTCCCCAGCTGCATTCAGAAGCTGAATATCGACCATTAGAGTGGCAGGGCTTTCTGAAGTGATTTGGGAATCCGCTTGCCAAGGAAGAAGCTTGACATGACTCCAAATCTGAGGCTCAGCAGGCTGATTAAACCAGGACAGACGAGCTACGCTAACGGGTAAATAGGTCGCAGATCGAGCCGTTATCGGCAGTGTAGCCGCAATTACCTGAAAGGCCGCATCGAGCAATACCGGATGCAAATAATAGGGTTCCGGTGCAATTGAGACAGGAAGCTGGATGTTTCCTAGCGCTTCGGCTTCGCGCCACCAAATCTGCTGTACCGCTTGAAAGCTTTTACCATAATTCAATCCCTGCTGTTGACAGTAGCGGTAATGTTCACTTGCCGAATAGGTTTCAGAAAACGAGCATCGCAATGTTTCAAGATCAATTGGCTGCGGGAACTCAGATTCGTTTAGGAGAGTGCCGCATCCAGTACAGTGCAGTTGCCAATTCTCTAAATCGGGCTGCAAGCTATAAATCTTAAAGTCAGTTGTAGGTTCTAGAATCAACTGGAGTGTTTCCGTTCTCGTTTCAGCTAATATCAAAGCTTGTTGTATCGTCAGGTTCTCCAAACAAATCCAAGACAATTTTGGTTGTATCTTTGAATTTGCGCGTACAGCCGCTAACGCCATTTCAATAAACGCAGCGGCGGGGAAAACGATACGTTGATCGACCTGATGATCGCGCAGAAAAGGTGGAGATGTGGGGGAAATTGTTGCTTGGAATAGAGCAGCTTGGATGGGAGAAGGAATGCGGTAGCCCAGGAGGGGGTGGGGAGATGCGGCTCGTGAGCCTCGCTGAACGAGGGGAGATAGGAGAGGGAGGGGGAAGCAGTGGGATTGGCGTTGGAAGGGGTAGGAGGGGAGAGAGATGCGTTGGTGGCGATGGGGCGCGTGAACAGAATCCCAGTCAATAGAAAGACCATGTACATAGAGTTGGGCTAGACTACACAAGAGAGAATGCCAGTTGAGTTGGTTGGGGTGAAGGCTGTAGAGGTGAAGCAGTGATGTAGCAGAGAATATTAGGGATTCGGCCATACTGGTTAGGATTGGACTGGGGCTGCATTCAATTGAAATTTGATAACCCGCGTTGTGTAGAGTGGCTATGCCGTCCGCAAAACGTACCGACTGACAAAGATGCTGACACCAATAGGCGGGAGTAGCAATCGCTTCAGTGGCGAACTCACCAGTCAAGTTAGAGACTAGATCGATTTGGGGCAGATGATAAGTAACTTGCTGGGCAACCTGCTCAAATTCCGCCAAGATGGGTTGCAGCATCGGCGAGTGAAAGGCATGGGAGACATTGAGCTGTTTGGTCTTGATGCCCTGGGTTTCCAGGTCAGCCATAACTCGCTGCATTGCGTTTTCGGAGCCGGAAATCACTACATTCTCAGCTCCATTTACGGCAGCAATACTAATTTCATCTCTAAATTTCTCAATCAGTTGATTTACCCTCGCCTCATCTGCCATGACTGCACACATAATTCCAGCCGGCAAGGATTGGATCAATCGTCCCCTCGTTGCCACCAGCTTCAGCGCATCCTCCAAACTAAACACCCCCGCTACACAAGCCGCCACATACTCGCCCACACTATGCCCCAGCACTGCACCAGGCCGCACCCCCCAAGACAACCACACCTGCGCCAACCCATACTCCAACACAAACAAAGCCGGCTGCGTATACCTCGTCTGACTCAACCGATCTTCCCTCGTTCGGCGACGCTCATGAGCCGCATCTCCCCTCGTTCGGCGAGGCTCACGAGCCGCATCTCCCCACATCACCGCCAAAATCGACTCACCCAACTCCGCCTGCAATAACTGATCACACCGATCCAGTGCGTCCCGAAAGACTGGCGAGGTTTCATACAGCTCCCGTCCCATACCAACATACTGGGAACCCTGACCAGTGAATAAAAAGACGATGTTAGGTTGACTGGATGAAGCAACTTGAGCCTGAAATATATCGATATCTGTAGTAGCCCAATCAGTTAATTTTCGAGCCAATTTTTGCTGCAATTCTGCTAGAGAAGTCGTAACAAAGCTAAGACGGTGCTCGAAATGTGCTCGGCCTACATTGGTCGTAAAACATAGATTAGCCAAAGATACATTGGGGTTGCTTTCTATGTGATCTACATATCGCTGCGCCAATTCTCGCAAAGCTGTTTCAGTTTTAGCCGACAGGGTGAAGACATAAGGTTTGTCTGTGGCTGGAATGCCTGAAGGCTGATTGCTTGTTTCTAAATTCGCTTCTTCTAAGATTACATGGGCATTGGTGCCGCCAATTCCCAAGGAGTTGACGCCAGCCCGACGCGGATGATTGGTTGGTTTCCAGGGTGTTAGCTTAGTATTGACATAAAAGGGGCTATTGGCAAAATCGATTTGGGGATTGGCGGTAGCAAAATGCAGACTAGGCGGGATTTGCTTGTGGTAGAGGCAGAGTACCGATTTGATGAAGCCGACAACGCCAGAAGCTGTATTCAAATGGCCTACATTTGTTTTCACCGAACCAATTGTGCAGAATTGCCGCTTTGATGTACTGAGCCGAAACGCTTGCGTTAATCCAGAAATCTCAATTGGATCGCCTAATACGGTTCCTGTGCCATGCGCTTCCACATAACCAATTGTGGTCGGATCGATATTAGCAGCCGCCAATGCTTCTGCCGTTACTCTAGTTTGTCCTTCCGCTTGGGGAGCAAAATAGCCAACCTTTTGGCCGCCATCGTTGCCAACCGCCGAGCCTTTGATCACGGCATATACCCGATCGCCATCTGCAATCGCCTGCTCGAGTCGCTTCAGCACTACCATTCCGACTCCGCTGCCAAAAACCGTGCCTGCGGCTTGGGCATCAAAGGCGCGACAATGACCATCCGGCGACAAAATCATGCCGTCTTGATAGAGATGGCCCATTTGTTGAGGCGTATGCACCGCCACGCCACCTGCTAGCGCCATATCACATTCGCCATTCAATATACTCTGTCGCGCCATGTGAATCGCCACCAACGAAGTCGAGCAGGCTGTCTGTAGATTGACGCTGGGTCCGGTCAGGTTGAGCTTGTAGGAAACGCGGGTCGTGAGATAGTCTTTGTCGTTGGCAACTGTGAGCTGAAAGCCGCCCATCGAGCTGAGACTGAGTACCCGCAGCGAATCGTTGGCATCGAGCTGATCGCGGTTCGGATAAACATGATTCAGCAGATAGGTGTTCATCGCGGCTCCGGCATAAAGGCCGATTGCACCCTTATAGGCGAGGGGATTATATCCGGCATCTTCTAAACTTTCCCAGGCGCATTCCAGTAATAATCGCTGCTGTGGATCGAGCAGTTTAGCTTCGTTGGGACTGTAGCCAAAAAACTCGGCATCAAAGGCAGTGATATCGCAATCGAGAATCGGGCTGGCTTTGACGTAATTGGGATGCTGCACCAAACTGGCATCGACGCCAGCAGCCAACAGCTCGGCATCGCTGAAAAACGTGATCGACTCGATGCCATCACAGAGATTTTGCCAAAACTGTTCGATTGAATTCGCCCCTGGAAACCGACAGGCCATGCCAATCACAGCAATATCCGCGTTACCAACGGCTGTAGCCCGCTTTGTCGGATTCATTCGCGGCGGTTCAACCCGACTGAGGTGGCGCGCCAATGCCGCAATCGTAGGATACTGAAACAGGGTAACGGCAGTCAGAGAGGGGACTAGCTCGGTCTGTAACCGCTGCAACACCTGCATTAGCAATACCGAATTGCCGCCCAGCTCAAAAAAGTTGTCCTGTACACCAACAGCAGGCAACCGCAAGACATCCTGCCAAATTTGGGCAATCTGACGCTCTAGTTGATTCTGAGGTTGATCTCGTGGAGAAGCCGTGGTTGCAGCAAGCGAGGACACCAGCGAGTCAAACTCACCTGCCGCGAATCGCTCGACTAATTGCCGTCGCTGAATTTTACCGAGGTTGGTTTTGGGAATATCGATCCGCCGCAGCGGAATCACCACACTCGGTGTGATGCCCATCGTCTGCATCAGCTGTCGCCGAATTGCTTTGATTAATGGCTCCACGGATTCGGTGAGCGGACTGAAGAAAATTGCCAAGCGATCAGTGGAATCATTCGGTGAACGCACGGCACAAGCCGCTGTGAAGGAAACGGCAACGCCTTCTAACTGTTCTACTGCCGCTTCGATTTCGTGGCTGTAGTAGTTGACACCATTGATGATAATCACCTCTTTTTGGCGTCCGGTAATCGTCAGGCGGCCTGCCCGCAAAAAGGCTAAATCGCCTGTATCAAACCAACCGTCTGGTGTGAATACGGCTGTGGTCAGATCCGGGCGGCGATAGTAGCCTTGCATTATCGTCAATCCCTGCACCTGCAAGCGTCCTATTGTCCCTTCTGGTAATACCTGATTGTTTTCATCTACAATTCGCAGCGTCACTCCTGGAATTGGTAGACCCACATCCACAAATGTATCTTCATCTGAAGTTACATCGAGCGCAAACTGATGCGAATGCACAATTCCAGAGCAGGTTTCCGACATGCCATAGCCAGGACTGACTACAGTTTGATTCAAGCCATAGGGAGTTAATAACTGCAAAAATCGCCGCGTCGTTTTGCCTACCACCGCTTCGGCTCCGTTGCCCATCCAGCGCAAACAAGACAAATCCCAAGCGCGTGACTGCATTTCCTCAGCGCGGTCGTTGATTAGGCTATAGGCAAAATTAGGTGCCCAAGTATGCGTCACCCGGTACTGGTCGATCCAATCTAACCAGCGCAGCGGCTGTTGCAGTACCAGCTCATTTGCTACATGAATTTGATCACAGCCCAGATACACCTGCGTCAGGTGAAACATCACCAAACTCGCGACATGCTCCAGGGGCATCCAGTTGAGGCTGATCGAGTCTGATGTGAGCCGATTCGCGGTTGCCATGCCATAGACGCTGACCATCAGATTTCGCCCACTTAGCATCACGCCCTTCGGAGTTCCGGTACTGCCCGATGTGAACAACAGCAAGGTCAAATTATCAGGATCGGCGGCATGAAATTCAGTGGCGGGCGTCTCGTTTAACAGGGCTTCCAGAGTCAGGATCGCACGAGGTTGGCAATCCACTCGCTGGCAGAATGACTGAAGCTGAGGCTGTAACGCCTGCTCGGTCAGGATGGGCGGATTTTCTAACAGAGTCATCGCATCGCGCAAAAGGGCTGCTTTTCCGTGAATTTGACTGGATTCAGCACTGTAGTCGGGCGCAACCGCCAAGGGCACCGGCACAAAGCCACCCAAAACGCAGCCCCAAAAGGCCGTTAGCAGAGCGGAACTGACTGCACAATGCAGAATCACCGCATCTCCAGGCTGTAAGCCCAACCGCCGCAATCCTTGAAGCACAGAGGCTGCCTGATACCGCAATTCGGCATAGGTCTGGGTCACGACTGTTTGATCAGGTAGGAGATAGGTGATCCCTGTCGGTTGTGCAGCGGCTCGATTTAGCCAATCCACCAACGGTACCGACTGGACCTGTTCCGGTACGGCAACTCCAATGCTAATAGCCAGCGGTTGATTGATTGCATCCTGGGTCATGGCGGTTCCCTCTCGTCAATCCCACTCAACTATGCCAGAAAATGCGGTGGATGGGCATTGCTGAAACTAGGGCGCACATGACCGGCTAGTCATCCTCGATTTGATCTAATCGATGGCGCTCTACAAGTTTTTGAATTTCTGGGAGTTGCAGGTAGACCTCTATGGCCTGATTCAACAGTTCAGAGACAGAGATACCCCTTAGACTTGCGATCGTTTTTATCAGGCGATCTAAGTCTTCCTCTACATAGGCTCGAACCTCTGGTTTGCGCTTGCCTTTAGCCACGAGTAAGTAAGTATTGATGCTTACTCGATTTTCTCTCAGGATTAAACAAGCATACGATTTTACGCGGTTCATCGTATGTTATTGACAACGACAAAGATGTCCAGAAATCACAGTGGTATCTGGGCTAAGCTCCTATGACGATAGAGGAGGACATAATGTTAGTTTTAAGTGATTCGCAAGCCTTGATTGTGGAAAACCTGCTAATCCGAATGCTGACCAACGAGACCTACTCAGTACGCCAGTTAGAAGAAGCGACCACTTGGTTTCAATCTGAGAAGCGAACGGTAAGTTGTCCGATGGAATCTACGTTAGCGAAAAGCCTCTCCGAGGAGTTGTTTCGGATTAATGGCGTGGTGGATTGTCCTAAACTAAAAAGACTGGTACCAGTTCTAACAAGCTCCTGAAAATCAGAATACCCAAACTGCAATTTCTCGATTTGTTGCATGCTCCTATCTCCATTGAAGTCGGTTGCTGCAAAGTCTGATCAGACGTTCACCACCTCTGACCGCTCTGATGCAGGGTTTAGCCTGCCGTTGGGGGTGACAAAGTGGAGGAAGCGACAAAAACTCCACACCGTCTGAGTCATGCAGTCTGCACTGTCTGGATCTCTGTCGTCGCTCTCCTACGAGATCCAGCAAAGGAACACAGCGGTACAACTCCTCACCAGTGCATTGGTTCAAGCTTAGGAAAGCACGAAGGCGTTGAGATCGGCTAGGCGATAGCCTTGCGCCTGCATCTGGGCGGCACGACCATCAAAGTGCTCTCGTGCCCAACCCCAAATGGCCGGACGATCTTCGCTGCTTTTCCGCCAAATTGCATTGAAGCGCTCGCCTTGCCGATTCGGTAACACGAAGGCATTGAGAGTCACCAAGCGATAACCTTGAGCGTGCAATTCTTTGGCGCGACCATCAAAGTGCTCTCGTGCCCAACCCCACACGGCTGTCCGATCCTCATTGTTCTTCACCCAAATTGCATTGAAGCGCTCACCTTCGGGCAACATAAAGGCATTCAGATCGATCAGTTTGTAACCTTGAGCATGCAGTTCCTTGGCGCGACCATCAAAGTGCTCTCGTGCCCAGCCCCAAACTGCCGTTCGATCCTCATTGTTTCTAACCCAAATGGCGTTGAAGCGCTCCCCCTGTCCCGGCAACACAAAGGCGTTCAGCTTGTCCAGGCGATAGCCTTGCGCCTGTAGCTCTTTGGCGCGACCATCGAAGTGCTGGCGTGCCCAACCCCACACCGCAACCCGATCTTCATTGGTCTTCACCCAGATCGCATTGAAGCGATCGCCTTCGGGCAACATGAACGCATTGAGGTCAACTAGCTTATAGCCTTGGGCATGTAATTCTTTAGCGCGACCATCAAAGTGCTGGCGTGCCCAACCCCACACCGCAACCCGATCCTGATTGCTCTTAACCCAAACCGCATTAAAGCGAGCCGGACTGTAGTCAAACGCAGCCTTAGCCTGAATAATGCCAGCGCCAGAATGCTGATCCCAACCGGCAGCGCCAATATCCTTAGCGGTACTGCGAAGGGCATGCTTGGCTTGATCTTGAGTCATAGCAGGCTTGGCCTGTTTCAGCAACGCGACAACGCCAGCCGCAATCGGTGTAGCCGCAGAGGTGCCACTGTCACTGCCAAAATAACCCCGGAAGTGAGTAATTGAACAAAAGTCAGGTTTTTGGGGATCTAAGGCAGCAGGGCCTTGGCTGCTGTAACCCACAAACTGCTCATTGCGGTTCACGGCTCCCACAGTCATCACCATCGGGTGTCCATTGGCTCCCCAGATACTTCTGCCGGGACCCGAATCAGAACCACATCGACCATCCGGGCAGGTACCACCACAGTTACCAGCCGCAAACAAAACCAGAATGCCTTGATTAATCGCCTCGACTACTTTTCGCGTAAAGGGATGATTCGGATCGCGGGCATAGACGCTGTCCCAAGCTTCCTGAAAAATTCCCCAACTGTTGCTAAGAATGTGGGGAGTACCATCGACTCGGTGCTGATTGATGGCCCATTGAAACCCAGCTAAGGCTGCCGAAATAGTGGCCGAGGTAGACCCGCCTGAAATTCGGATGTCATAGATTCGCGCTTGCGGAGCCATGCCTAAAACATCAGTAGCACACATGTTGCCATGTTCACTCCAGGCAGATGCCCGTGTACCCCAGTCCGCAGTCGGCCAACCGCCAATCACTCGTGGAATTCGACGCGAGGTTTCACCAGCCAGCACCGGGCGACCTTCAGCCGTAATTCCTCCATCCACCACGCCGACCACAATCCCTTCACCCCGGTGGCCAGTTGCCCAAATCCGATCCACACCCAAGTAGGTCGCGACATCGGCAATTGTTCCCTTCGCAGTTCCTGAAGCACAATCGCAAGTCCCAATCGGACAGGTTGCAGCGGCTGCGGTTGACAATACTAGTGGAGTACTCTGTCGTTCCGGCAATGTACTAATAAAAGGAGCAATCGGAGTATCGCGGTAGACCTTAATCACATTCGGTTGTGCTTCTAGTTCCGGGATCCGGCTCGCTTCAATTTGCCCGCGCACAATCATAATCTCCTCATCCTCGGCAAACTGAACTGCCATTTCTGGAGATGGATTCATCGGGATTGGGTCGTAATTTGTATCCATTTGGAAGCTAGCAATTGTTCTCTCTTGAACTAATTGCATCGCAGCCATTTCTTGGTTTCTCGGTACTTTCAACTCCACCAGAATTGACTGCAACCCACTTGATGTTTCAATGCCATTCACTTCCTGAAGCGGTACACTACTGAGTGCTGAATCCGAATTCGCTGATGGAATTTCTCCACCGCTTTGTGGAGCTGCTGAATCCAGACTCGCTAATGGAATTTCTCCACCATTGTATTCATTGTTATGTATAGTTACTGAATCCAGATTCGCTGATGGAATTTCTCCACCATTATGTGTAGATTCTAAATTCAGGCTGAGTGACGAAATTTCCCCACCGCTCTGTTGTTCTCTGGTCATTTGAATTTCTCCTTGAATATGTCAAAGTGTTGATTTAGAGCGATCGCTCCTTGTTTTTGCTGTAATAGGTTATTCGAGCTATCCCCACCGTAGCAATCGATCGTGAATTCATCGTTCACAGCAGCGTGAATTGGCAAAATCTTTGCCTCGCTTTTGAAATCTTTGTTGCAGAATGCAGGGCTGTTAACGTTCCTAGATTAAACAAACCAAGCAATCTCTGTCACCTAAAATTTTCCTGGTACCCAAATGGGTACTTTATCAATTTATGCAGCCATTTGTAGGACCTTTTCTGACCTTTTCCGGCTTGCATGTTTCATACAATCGTTTAATCTTAAGTTTGAAAGTTAATAGCACCCCTGATAGTTCCCCGTAAAAACCGACTACAGTTTCAGTTCTGAGATCTCTTAACCTAAACTATGATTTGCTCATTAGCTCCTCAGGAGACACACCATCATGACTCATCTGAGATTGGGATTGCTGGGACCAATGCAGGTGACGCTAAATCAACAGCCAATTGTCACATTTCCCTATGAGAAAGTACGAGCACTATTGGCCTATTTAGCAACCGAGCCAAATTATCCGCATCACCGAGAGCGGCTCGCTGCGTTGTTGTGGGCCGAACAGGGTGAGTCAAAGGCTCGCAGCAATTTGCGTAAAGCTTTATCTACACTACGCCACATGTTAGAAGATAGAGCGGCTCCCTCACCGTTGTTTCTGACTACACGTAATACTATCCAGTTTAATCCGGTAGGGGATTATAGCCTGGATGTTACGATCTTTACCCAGTTAATTGATCGATATCTGAATCATTCCCAACCAGCCAGCGAACTTTGCCCGCCCAGCGTATTTGGTTTAGAACGGGCTGTTGCATTATATCGTGGACCATTTCTTGAACAAATTCATCTACCGAGCAGCGAAGCCTTTGAGACCTGGATGCTCTTGAAGCATCAACGCTTACATGAGTTAGTGAGCAACGCCTATATAAAACTCGTTGCCTACTATGAACACCAGCAGAATTACCAGAAAGCACAGCAACATGTGCAGCGGCAGCTTCAATTCGAACCCTGGAACGAAGCCGCCCATCGGTGCTTGATACGAATTTTGGCACAGCAGGGACGGCGTACTGAGGCATTGCAGCAATATGACCGCTGCTGTAAGCTGCTGAAACAAGAATTAGCCACCGAGCCAGAACCGGCCACAATTGGATTATGGGAAGCAATTCGTTCGGATGAGTACAGAACCAAAGTTTGTCAAAGTTTGAGTAAGGTTACTTAACCGAATAACCAATGATCAATCCGCCTAGTCCTCAACCATGCTATAACCCATTCAGTGCAGGGTTAGGCAGGAACGATGCAAACAGATGTGATTGTAATTGGTAGCGGCATTGGTGGCTTGAGCTGTGCGGCTCTGTTGGCTCAGTATGGCTTCCAAGTTACCGTGTGTGAAAGCCATTCGATTGCAGGCGGTGCAGCCCACGGCTTCGAACGGAATGGCTTTAAGTTTGACTCGGGGCCGTCGCTCTATTCTGGATTGTCCAGTCCGTCTCCTAATCCGCTGCGGCAGGTGTTAGACGCCATTGGAGAAGAAGTGCCCTGTCTTACCTATGAGACCTGGGGCTGCCGGTTACCCGAAGGAGATTTTGACACCTCTGTAGGAGCCGATCAGTTCTGTGACGTTTTACAGCGACTGCGAGGCGGGCAGGCTGTGAGCGAATGGCGAAATTTGCAGCAGATCATGGAACCACTCCAAGCTGCAGCCATTGCCCTTCCACCTGCCGCTCTCCGCTGGGATTGGCAGGCCGTCCGCACCATAGGGCAGTTTGCTCCAGCTCTAGTTCGTTATGCGCCGCAGATGACGAAATTAACCGGAGCCTTTACTAAAATCATAGACAACAAAATCACTGATCCGTTTATCTTAAATTGGCTAAATCTACTTTGCTTTTTGCTTTCTGGTTTGCCGGCGAGTGACACCAGTGCTGCAGAGGTAGCGTTCATGTTTGCTGACTGGTACCGTCCCCAGGTTGCATTAGATTATCCGGTGGGTGGAAGTGCGGGATTGGTGAATGCTCTAGTGCGGGGATTAAAGCGGCATGGTGGCACCCTGTTGCTGAATGCCCATGTAGAGCAAATTGTAGTTGAACGTCAACGTGCGCTTGGAGTAAAGTTGCGCAATGGGGAAATTTTGCGGGCACGGCAAGCGGTAGTTTCTAATGTCTCTGTTTGGGATACTCTGAAGCTGATACCAGCCGAAGCCATTCCTGACTCGTTTCGTCGCCAACGCCAAGCTACACCTGATTGCGATAGCTTTATGCATCTGCATTTGGGCATTGATGCAGCAGGGCTGCCTGATTTGGCTTGTCACTACATTGTAGTGAATGACTGGAGCCAAGGCATTACGGCTCCTCAGAATGTGGTGCTGGTCTCGATTCCGTCAATTCTCGATCCATCCCTGGCTCCATCTGGTAAACATGTGATTCATGTCTACACTCCTGGTAACGAACCCTATGATTTGTGGCAAACATTGGATCGGCGCAGCGTTGCCTATGCTGAACAAAAGCAACAGCGAGCTGAGGTGATGTGGCAAGCACTAGAGCGGATTGTTCCAGATATTCGGTCGCGCTGTGAAGTGAAGCTGGTAGGAACACCTTTGACCCATGAACGCTTTTTACGTCGCCATCGGGGTTCTTACGGCCCAGCCATTTCGGCAGCTAAAAGCTTTTTCCCGACCGGCGCAACACCTCTAGCTGGATTCTATTGCTGCGGTGACTCTACCTTTCCTGGTATCGGTTTACCTGCAGTTGCAGCGAGCGGCATGATTGTTGCCAATACGATTGCTCCGGTGGAGAAGCATCTGGCGATGTTGAAGCGGATTGGAGTAGGAAGATAGGGGATATGGGGAAGGTAGAGAAGGGGGAGGAGCGTGTCATCTGGCGCTCCTTTACCTAATCTATTTTGGAATTACTGAATGGCGATATGAAACCGCAAGATGCTCGCACTATTAGGCAACGATCCGGACAGTGTGAGCATCTCGCTCAGGAACGTGAGCAGGGCATCATTTGCCGATTCAGCAACGCCTCTACTTCCCTACTTTCCTGCTTCCCTGCTCTGAATGCAGCATCTACTAGGATTGCGGCACCCAGATCGAGACTGAACCAGGAGGGCAGAGAAATTCAGCCCAGCCTTCTTCGTTTGTTGTGATCGGTTCTTCGATATGTTCGGTGATGTCGATGTAGGTGCGGTTGGGTTGGCCGACTTCCATGTATTTACTGCCTGCGTCGCCGTTGCTCAGCACCACAGCCAAGCCGCCGGGATGCGCTTCAGTACCTAACCGCGTCCAGCCAATACAGTTAGCGTGGTCGAAATAGTCGTATTGATCGCCGTAGGCGTAGGTCTGGCGAGCGTGTAGCATCTTGTCAAGCAGGAACTGGTGCTGATCTAACCAAACCTCATGCTCGTTGCCATCATTGCCAATATCTTTGTAGTGGGCACCGTAGTAATCGGGATAAAAGACGCAGGGATACCCTTCGCGGCGTAACAGAATCAAAGCATAGGCCAATGGTTTAAACCAGGGTTCTACCACCGATTCCAGTGATTGGAGGGGTTGAGAGTCGTGGTTATCTACCAGCGTTACGGCCAGAGCGGGCTGCTGTTGTACCAGCGTATTGTCGAAAATCTGACGCATATCGTAGTCATTGCCCGATTGACTAGCAACGTGAAAATTGTAGTGGAGTGGGGCGTCAAATAGCGTCACCCTGCCTTTGGTGGTTTCGATGAAGCTGTGCAGGGCTTCCACATCGTAGGACCAGTACTCGCCTACGGCAAACAGATCGCGCTTAGCATAGTCACTGACGTGATCCAGCCATTCCCGGAAAAAATCAGCCGCTACATGTTTGACCGCATCGAATCGGAACCCATCCACGCCGGTTGTATCAACATACCATTCACCCCAGTATTTCAGCTCGGCGCAAACCTCAGGGTGATCCATGTCCAGATCGCAACCCATTAGATAATCAAAGTTACCTTTTTCCAGGTCAACGTTATTATCAAAGTCTTTCCCTTTTAATAAGTAAATGGCGTTCTCCGACTCGTTGTAAACGTTGTAGTCAATAGCATCAAAATGCCACCAGTGCCATTCCATTGTAGAGTATTTGCCTTGGCGACCTGGAAAAGTAAAATGAGTCCAGGCTTTGATCGTTTGGTACTCCCCAATCGTTTCGTTGCGGTTCTCTGGATGGAATGGTGTGGCCTCAGCTTCTTCCTGCGCATCTGCTCCTAATTTGTGGTTAAAAACCACATCGGCATAGACGCGAATCCCAGCCTTTTGAGCGGCTTTAATAGCTCGCAAATACTCTTCTTTAGTACCGTATTTGGTGCGCACCGAGCCTTTCTGGTCAAATTCGCCCAGGTCAAACAGGTCATAGACACCATAGCCTACATCACTGCCGCCGCCGGTGCCTTTGTAGGCTGGCGGTAACCACACTGACGTAACCCCAACTTTTGCTAATTCTTCCGCAGATTCAGCGAGCTGATTCCACAAGCTACCATCGTCAGGACAGTACCAGTGAAAGTACTGCATCATCACGCCATTCGTTTCGGACATATTCGCTTACTCCAGAGTAAAGTAGAAGTTGTTACTTGCGATTGTGATAATACGGGAAATAAGTCGTCAGGAGCATCTATCCTGCTACAGAGCCAATCTCCTTCTAAAGACAGAGGACAAATGGCTAGGCTCTATCGATTTGCTGCTGAAAACCTAATCGAGCTGCTTTTCAAGACAATTCACTACAGCTCCAATTTAAATCGTTCTACAGCTTGGTATAGCTGGACATATCTTGACTGTATAATGCACAACATTAAAGGTTTGATGAGAGGAAGAATTGCTAGATGGCTTCTTCTGCATGCCCACGCTGATCAACAGGATCAATCCCATCTAACTCAAGCTCTCCTAGTTTTGGTGCTTCAGATTCAGATTCAGATTCAGATTCAGTCGAGCCATCTGGTGTGAGTTCTCGCGCTAAGTTTTCTTGTAGGGCGTTTAGAACGGCAATCGGATCAGCCGCTTCCTGCATTACTTCAGCTTCTGGATCATAGCGGTCGGCAACATCAGGGAGATCGGCCCGCAGCTCTTCTAGAAGCGAAATAATTTTGGCAATCTTTTGTTCCGAAAGCAGGTTCATCTGTAGCATCAGTTGGGTACGCTGTTCAGCAAAGTTTTCCTGCCGAGTTTGCCGCACTAGCACTCCGGTTGAAATCAGCAAGGCTGCTGCGTCTAGTCCGTGCCCTGCCCAGGTAAAGGGTGGTAAGTCCAGTGGGAGGGCCTGCTCAAAAACCGTGTCTAGTACCCAAATAGCCAGAGCCAACAATAGACTGTACAAAAAGATCGGTTTTCCAAAGAAGGTAGCAATATTTTCCAGAATTCGCTCATGCGTCGGAATCTCTCTCGCTTCTTGAGTATGTAGCGCAATAATAGCTTCAATATTTTTAGTGACTGGATCAGGGAGAGGAGCCGTTAGAATCCGCTTACGATCTGATTTGGCCTGTGGCTCAGTATCGTTTGATGAAATATGATCTGGCTTGGTTTTATTGGTCTGTTTGTTATTCATGTTGAAAAGTTTTATGTTATTACTAACGGTACACTAACTGTAATCGCTAACCTACCTCTGATTTAGTATCTACTATTCAACTCTCTAACTACTTTAATTCAGCTCTAAACTATACCAGCGAGAACTGCATTAAATCATGACTCTGGCGATAGAAATTGAGATGCTAGCTTGACTCAGGTTGGTGCAAGATCTGGATCCTTGCGCAAGATCTGGGTCAAAGTACTCTTGATTTCCCTTTCAGGGCATACTTGATTTCAATTGGGTCAAACGAGCTGATGGCTGAATTAAGTGACAAATGCTTCCTTCCGATCTTCCACTCCAGTTACAAGCAGAAAGCTATTTATCGCAACAACAGTACGCTCAGGCTGCGGCCTGCTATGAGCAGCTAATCGAACTGTATCCGGGTCAACCGTCTCTGTACTGGCAGTTGGGGCTAGCCTATCTGCTCGATGGACAAGAGGCTGAAGCCCAGCTGACCTGGTCGCTGGTGATAGCCGAGGCAGAAACTCCAGAGCAGCAGGCAGCATGGATCTGCGAACTAGTCGAAATACTTCTGCAAGCAGCCCACCAGCAGGAAAAATTTGACCGCCCTACCGTTGCTTGGGCACTACGGCAACACATTCGCGAGTTGGCTCCCCACCAGGCCAATCATTCACTACACTTGCTGCGGCAACTGTTGCAGGCCGGACAATTTACCCCTGAACGCATTGCTGATCTGGAACTGGTTGCTCAACTTCAGGCATCTCAGGTTGATTTTGATTTGCTGTTAGCTGTGCTTCAGCCAATCCTTGGCCAGTTTCCAGACCATCCGCAGGTGTGGGAATTGGTCGTTGCCAGTTTGGCGCAGGCCCAGACCACAGCTCAAATCCAGGAGTTAAGCGATCGGCTACTGACCACCTCCCATCAGTTATTTACCTTGTTTGCCGATCTGGTTCTGTCCCGTCGCTATGCCGAGCTTTGTCTGCAATTAGATCCGCATCGACCCAACCCTCTGTGGCGACTGGCTACCATTGCTCAGTTTGCAGCAGCATACGAACAGGGCATCGAGTTTGCCCAACAGGCGTCTAGGGTTTCGACCACACTGCGAGACAAGCTGATCAGCCAAGCCTTGTTACTGCGGGGGCTACTGTTTGCCGGAGCTGCATGGGCAGAGACAAAAGCAGCGCTCGATCAGCAGACGGCCTTACTCCATACGTGGCTGGAGCAACCCGAAATCGATCCGGATCAAACGCCAGAATCGGTGCTGTTGAGCGTTTGTCTGTTCTTTTACCCCTATTTCCAGGATGATCCCCAGACTGTGCGCCGCCTGCAAAATCAAGTCATGCGATCGTGTCAGCAGTTGGTCGATGCCTATGTTGAGAAACATCTGCCTGACTATCGCCCCTATCCGCGGGTGCCCCTGATCCGAACCGAGCGCCAAAAGCTTCGGATTGGCTACATCTCCAACTGTTTGCGTCGCCACTCGGTAGGCTGGCTGTCGCGCTGGATCTTTCGGCATCACGATCGGGAACGGTTTGAGATCTACACCTACTTCAACCAGCAAACCGAGGCCAGCGGTTTTACGGGCCAGTGGTTTGCGGATGCTTCCGACCAGTGGCGCTGTTTGACAAGCGATGAGATGACAGCGGCTAAAACGATTCGCGCTGATGAAATCGATATTTTGGTTGATCTAGATAGCCTCACGTTCGACCAGACGATGGCGGTGATGGCGTTGAAACCTGCCCCCATCCAGGTGACTTGGCTCGGCTTAGATGCCTCTGGCTTGCCCACTATCGACTATTTTCTAGCCGACCCCTATGTACTGCCTGACCATGCCCAAGACTATTACAGTGAGCAAATCTGGCGATTACCCCAAACCTATATTGCGGTGGATGGCTTTGAGGTTGAAGTGCCAACATTGCGACGCCAAGATCTGGATATTCCTGCTGATGCTGTGGTTTATTTTAGCTCCCAGTTCATTGTCAAACGCCATCCCGAAACCATTCGCTTGCAAATGCAGATCCTGAGCCAGGTTCCGAACAGCTATTTTTTAATCAAAGGCTTGGGTAATCTGCAAAATACACAAGCTATCTTTGAGCAAATAGCTGAGGAAGCGGGGGTTGC
Organism: Leptolyngbya sp. NK1-12; assembly: GCF_032598965.1. Classification (NCBI taxonomy): domain Bacteria; kingdom Bacillati; phylum Cyanobacteriota; class Cyanophyceae; order Leptolyngbyales; family Leptolyngbyaceae; genus Leptolyngbya; species Leptolyngbya sp. NK1-12. Next base: position 2,071,086 of record NZ_CP053586.1, on the reverse strand, counting down.
AGCCAATCGACTGCGGTTTTTGCCCCATGTGCCCATCGAAGAAATCCACCGCGCTAATTTGGGCATTGCTGATGTGGTGCTGGATACCTTTCCCTATAACGGGGCCACCACCACGCTCGAAACCCTCTGGATGGGCATTCCGATTGTCACCAAAGTGGGTCAGCAGTTTGCAGCTCGCAACAGCTACGGCATGATGATGAATGCGGGTATTACTGAGGGAATCGCCTGGACAGATGCGGAGTATATTGAATGGGGAATTCGCTTGGGTACGGATGTAGCCCTGCGGCAGAACATTGCCTGGAAGTTGCGGCAATCTCGCCAAACAGCCCCCCTCTGGAACGCCAAACAGTTTACGTGTGACCTGGAAGCCGCCTATGAGCAGATGTGGCAGCGTAGGGGCGAAGCATTTGCGTCAGAAGCTCTGTAGCTATGCCTTGGATTTATTTTGCAAATGTTTCGCCCTTACGATAGTGCGGATGTTTCATCCGACTTGATATTAGCCGGATTGATTGGGTAGCGCAATGATATTGAGACTGCCTTGTAATTGCTCTAGCGATTCAATTGGCATCAAATTTTTTAAATAGGGTTGATAGCGAAACAGTCGATAACCTTTGATCTGAAGATAAGCGGCAACCTCGGTGTTGCTGCCCTTGTCTCCAGCGATATTTTCGTAAATAATGCCGGGAGCGAATTCGGTTAAGAGGCGATCACTGCCGGCTAACACCTGCATCTCATGGCCTTCCGCATCAATTTTTAGCCAATCCAAGCGATTAATTCCTTCGGAGTCGATCAGGCTATCGAGAGGAAAGCAGGTGATGGCTTCAAATGCTTCGCCCAGGGTAGGATCAATTTCGCTAATAACTTCATTCAGTTCGCTGGCCGCTTGCAGAGCCAAATAGGAGGTACCGTGATGATCGCTGGCGGCTCCGGCACAAACAGTCACCCAATCTAGTTGGTTTAGCCGCTGCGTTTCCTGCAAACAGCGAATGCAGCCAGAAAACGGCTCTACAGCTAACACGCGCCCATTGGAACCCACTTTCTGGGCAGCACTGAACGTGTATACGCCAACATTTGCTCCGACATCGATCACAACCATCCCTGGCTGGAGCTGCTCGCGCCAAAACTCCATTTCTGCCTCAAACCAGTCTGCTTCGGCTAACAAAACGCTGGTGACGATGCTGCGCAAATTCGGCTCTACGGCCATTAACAGCGTGCGCTCAAACGGCAGGTAAGTGAAGGTACTGTTTGCATCGAGACTGGTCCAGCGCCAGTCGAGCGACTGAGGTTGTGCCTCGGCTAATTCCCGTGCATGGTGTAGCCAAAAGTCGGCTACTTCTGGTTGCAGGGGGCGGTAGGCCAAATAGAGCGCCTGAACCGCAGGAGCAAATTCAGGAGCAATGGTGCGAGCTTGATGCAGGTAGAGCAACCCTTCCCACTGCTGCTGCATCAGGTGGGCTAATCCCAGCATCAGGTTGAATCGGGCTGAGTTGGGCATAAGTTGGGCCGCCAGCTGCAAAAACCGCTTGCCGCTCACCCCATAGAACACGAGCTGACAATGGCAAAGCACGGCTGCTAAGAGCCGCATGGCCTGATCTGCCCCTGTTGCCGCTGCGAAGATGGACTCAATTGTTGTTGGGTCGGCCAGCAGATGATAATCGCCTTGTGGCCAGTAGATCAGCCCCAGCGGAAATACCTCACCCGTGTAGGCAAATTGCAGCAGATCGATCAGGGCCGGAAATGCGGTTTGAAATGCGGCTTCTGATTCCCCAATCAAACTGCGCACTAGAGCCAAATGCGCTACACACAGCGGATGACCAGGTTCCATCTCAACGCCCTGCATCAACGCCGCCAGCGCCATTTCCAACCCCATTGCCCTCAGGTCTCCTTCAGCTTGCTCAGCTTCAATCAGGGCAATCACAGCTAGATTGTTGCAGTCGAGTGGAGTTTGCGGATCATCCCAAACGGTTTGTTCCCAGCAGGTGGTGAATGAGGCTAGAACCTCTGGCGGTAGGTTGGGGTAAAATCCACTCAGGTACTGCCAGTACAGAGCGGTGGGAGGGGAGGGGGCGCTTGTCATAGGAACTACGGCTATCAGTGCCAGCTATTAATCATGCCCTATTAACGTGCCCAAGTAGACAGATTTATCTCTCTGCGCGCTCTACGCTGGAGCGCAAAGGCCACGTGGAGCTAAGCGGAAGTATGACGGAAAAGTCTATCTCTCGGATTAGAGTCGCTTGGGACTGGTTGAGCAACTAGAGCCGCACCTCCAGCTTTATAGGGCAAAATGTGGGTGTTTTGTGATTGCTTAGGGCTAGCATTTATAATGCAAAGCTATCTTGCCAAGCTATTTCAACTGTGACCTATTCTCCTCTCGTTGACGCCCTGCTCCAGCTTGGAGAAAAACACCTGCGCTTGCGCAATAAGTGGGCTGACTATGCCGAAGTCTTCGGTTTGACTGCTGACCATATTCCTGAGCTAATTCAGATGGCAATCGACCAAGACCTCAACTGGGCCAATTCAGAAAGCCTGGAGGTTTGGGCTCCGGTTCATGCTTGGCGCGCTCTGGGGCAACTCAAGGCAGAGGCGGCCATCGACCCCTTGCTGTCTGTCTTTAATCAAATGGAGGACAGCGACTGGTTTAGAGAAGAGATGCCTGCGGTTTTTGCGCTGATTGGTCCGGCAGTACTTGCCCCGGTCAAGGACTTTCTGGCAAACCCTGAGAATGCTTTCTATTGCCGCTGGACAGCTGCGAATATCCTGGTTAAGTTGGGTAAGGCTCACCCAGAGGTGCGGCAAGACTGCATCGTGGCTTTGGTAGAGCGGCTTGAGCAGTTTTCTAAAAACAGCCGAGAATTCAACGGGATGATCATCTCTTGCCTGATAGATTTGCAGGCTCAAGATACAGCTCCCCAAATTGAGCGGGCCTATGCAGCCAAATGGGTTGATGTTTCTATCTGTGGAGATTGGATTGATGTGCAGCGAGACCTGGGCCTGATCTCACGGGCAGAGGCTTACGAGCGGCGTCATCATGTTGATGCAGAACGGCTACGGTCAAAGGCGTCGAAGCTGCCTCCAGCATCCACTAAAGGATTTGGGACAGGAACATCTAAGCTGCAGAAAAAGAAAGCTAGATAGTTCTTGGTAAAGTTAGTCCAGTAGCGGCTCATGGTTCAGCCTTCAGCTTGGGCGGCATCGGTCAGTGCCCGTTCCCAAAACGTGAGCATGTCTTTTGACAGTTGAGCAGATCAACTAGAACCAAGCCTATCTCTCCCAAACAATATATCGCCGCTCTGGAACTGCACGAGTTGCCAGGATGTGCCGCCTAGGTCACGGACAGCATTAGGCGGGGAGCTTTGAGCATCTGCGGCTCGTTCAACTAAATCTAAGCGTTCGGTCCAGGGATCGGGTTGGATCACGGCATTGGCATCGAGGGTGAACAGCATCAGATCGGGTTTGGTAGAGTCGTACTGGGGCCAGGGAGGTAAGCCTGCGCCATTGGGGTTGCCGGACTTGGCAAAATTGGCGAAGTAGGTGTGAAACAGCCGCGCCATTTCCCGATCGTTCTCGGTGACGGCCTCACCATAGCGAGCGTCCAGCGTACTAAACAAATAGGGTTGTTCGCTGGCATGTTCGGCACCGAGCTGCTCTGGACGCAGAGATTCCGCCACATAGCCAAACCGATAGAGCCAAGCCGAATTGCCGGCTGCTGTCACCTGTCGGGCTACGAAGCGGGCCGGTTCATGCATGGTGATATCAACGGCAATGGTCGGAATGATCACCTCTGGAGGCAAGGTACCATCGGGATTGTAGGCAGCGATGGCCTGTGCTGCCTCTGGCCCAAAGTAGGAAAACGGGTTTTCTAGGGGCGGGAAGGTGACGGGCAGATCGGCGCTAGTGGTGCCAATCAGGACGGGGACGTCTGCCCCTTCGCCTCGCTGTAAAATTTCTCCTGGGGTTGTTGTGATCAGGTCACCATCGAAGATGGGGCCGCCGGCATAGGTCGGTGGTTTCGACAGTAACGCGCCCATATTCATATCACCATTCACCTGTTCGGCGGGTAGGGCACGCAATGCTGCCAATGCCTCGGGTCCGGTGCCAGTAACCCCAACGCTTCTAGCAAACTCAAGGCCGCTTTCCTCCGCAGACGGCAATTCTGGAGTGCTTTGACTCAGCTTGCGCAAACCTACCAGATAGGTACGCCCGCCGCCCGACAACACAATCGCTCGGTGAAATAGCCCCTGCGACTGTGGCGAAGTTAGGTGGTGCATTACTGAAATCCCGCCTGCCGATTCCCCCATGATCGTGACTTGGCTCGGATCGCCACCAAAGGCGGCCACATTGCGCTGCACCCATCGCAGAGCCGCCAACTGATCCAGCAAGCCGTAGTTCCCGAGAGACCCTTCGTTTGCTGCGGTGAGAGCTGGATGAGCAAAGAACCCTAAACGCCCTAAGCGGTAGTTGAAGCTGACGACCACTAGCCCCTGCTGAGCAAAGGCGCTGCCATCATAGATGGGGGCAGCCGAGCTACCGTTGAGAAAACCACCGCCATGAATCCAGACCAGAACCGGCAGTTTTTGATCCGGTTCAATCGCAACAGGTCGCCAAACATTCAGCACCAGACAGTCTTCCGACATGGGGCCACCGCTAGCGGCTGCATCGCCGGGAAGCGGTAGTTGGATGCAGTCATGCCCATATTCGGTAGCTGGGCGTACACCAGACCAGGGTTGAACCAGCTGGGGCGCTCGCCAACGCAGATTACCTACGGGTGGTGCTGCATAGGGAATCCCCTTGAAAGAGAGCACATTGTTGGTTACCGTCCCCTTAAGTGTACCCGTATCAATCGTTACCATCTGATCGCTACTCTCAGCTTTGCCGTAGCCATTGAAACTGAGTAAAATAGTTGTCAACGTCACCGTTGCTATTCTTGATAGCCAGATCTTCATGCATTTCCCTCTTCATACTGCTGAGGCGAACTAGGAAATCCTTTTTCTGGCTGAGTTTGCTTTGACACACTGCCCAATCCCAAAAAACAGGTTGTCCTGTTGAGATTCACCCCATCACTATTTCACCTCAGAATCATCTCATAGTTTCTCAATTTAAGTTTCTTCTAAGCTCGACGTAGCCATGGGCATCGATGACACCGTTGAGCGCTGCTGAGGGAAACGCATTGCGGCACGAAAGATCTACCGTGACCCCGTGCGCTCTAGCGATAGCGATTTTGTCAAAACTAGTGGAATGCGATGGCTCAGTTTGAGGCTAAGTAATTCAACTTAATCAAAACCAAGATCAGGGTGTTGTTGCCGCCCGAAGGGCGGCAACAACACCTCCTTTAGGTTTCATGTTTAATTATGTTGTTCTACTTATTAGTCTCACTCTGTTTTCCATTGTGGTGTAAGCACGATATCTACAGAATAACTTCTGACTCCTACCTCAAGCCATTCTTGTCAATAAAATCAATCAACGCATCATAGCGGGGTGAATGTTCTTGGTCCACGTGCTCTAGTACGCCCCAACTGCCCCATTTGCTAGGCTTGGTAATATCTGTATAGTTCATGAACATACCGCCGCCGGTTTGTTTCCAGGCGTCTAGCACCGTGGTGTAGAGGTCATACATTTCCGGACGCCGATTCAGCTCGATGAAAAATTGGGTCAGCTTTTCGCTGTTAGAATTCACCAGATGCTGGCCGCCTTCGTAAACAATCAACTGTAAGCCTTTCTGCTGAGCCACCTGTTGATGGTATTTGAACAGCTCAATCGTTGCCAACACTCCGTCTGGTTGGGTCTCCTGCGGATTTTGCGGGTTCTTGAGGATGCCGCCCTGCTTGAGTTGGGTTAGGGCTTGGCTGACGCCGCCATCGCTTGTTTCTAGCCAAGATTCCACAGTTTTTTGGTGTTGGTCGGAGGTGAGGCTGCCGTCAAAGTAGCCGGTGATGGCATAGGCATCGATGTTGTGCTGATAGCAGGGTTTATTGCCTTCGGCTACCCAGAGCGAGCAGTCTAGGGCGCTATTTTCGAGGCCCAGCCATGCGGTCTGGGTGCCCATCACCGCAATTACCCGATCGCGCTGGTCGCCAAAGGTTTCCTTCCAGATGTCGGCCATTTGAGCCGTGCGCATCCCGTACCATTGCATGAAGGCATCACCTTTATCCTCGCCCCACCGCGCTTTGCCCTGCTCTAGCGCATAGGTGGCCTGACTAAACATCCAGTTCCAAACTTCGTTGGAAAATTCAACATAGACTTTAAGGTTTGGATCGAGGCGTTCTTTGACCAGTCGGGCGAAATTCCGCATATACTCATCGGTAGCTTGGTGCGGCATGTTGAACCAGGGATGAACCCGCAGCCGATTGGCTAACTCAATCATGATCTCAATCGGGGCACCTTCAGGGGAATAGATAGCATCCTCTACCTGGGGTCGATCCTTCCATTCACGTTGCTTAGAATTGGTAGTTACCATCCAATCCATGAAGCGAACTGCACCAAATTTCTTGATACGTTCCAGAAACAGCGGATTGAAAATTTCATCTTTAAAGCTGGTTTCGTACTCGATGGGAACAACGTGGATATTTCGAATATAGTTACCAGTTTTGTTGGGATCGGTGGCAGTGACTACCAATAAAATTCCCTGCGAAGAAGGTGTCACATCAATCACATCTCGTCCGGGTCTTGAGGCGGCTTCGTCTTTCCGGGCATCATATTTATATTCAATCGTGCCTTCGCCTTCATAGAGCACGACATATTTTCCACCCGGATAGCGATCAACTTCGTGTAGGAGCAGGGTGGCAACCTGGCTATACTCTGGCGGATCTTCAGGCTTGGGCAAGCTTTTCACCCAACCATGTTCATCGAGATCGAGCTTGTCGTATTCGTTTGTGTCCCAGCTATCACTACAAGGAGTGTTGGGCTGGCATTGCGTAATCCAGGTGCGGGCTGATTTAAATGCATCAATGAAGGGCATTTCGGTTGACCAATCAGCAATGCCACCCAGGTTAGTGCCTATCCCTAACCGATCGGTGGCCGCATACTGCAGCGAGGAGTCATAAACCTCAGAGGAGCTAGCGGAAGTTGTTGGGGAGGAACAGGCGAACACTAGAGACAAAACCAACATAAATAGCGCCACCCAACCAATCGGTCGAGAAACAACCTTCTTAAGCTCAAATCGCTTCTGCCTGAAGTTCATGCTCACCCTCCATGTTCAGGATTTACTAATAAGCTACTGGTATATTGCCTCTTGAACCAATTAGATAGAACGGCTATTTTGTCGCGCCCTATTTTCTGATGATTAAAGCAGTTCTTAGTTAAGTTAATTTGATGCTGTCAGAGGTGCCGCTCATCGCATTGGGATTGATGATATAAAACACCTGTTTTATTTACTCTCAGCGTATACCTGGCGATAATAAGCCTGGTATTCCTCCGAGAGCAACGGCTGCCACCAGCCTTGATGATTCAAGAACCACTCAACGGTTCGCCGCAGCCCGGTTTCAAGCGTTTCGGCTGGTGTCCATTCCAGTTCGGTGCGAATTTTGGTCGCGTCGATGGCATAGCGGCGGTCATGGCCAGGGCGATCTTTGACAAAGGTGATCAGATTCTGAGCTGGGCGAACGGGTAGATCGGGGGCTAGCTCGTTCATTAACTCACAGAGCATATGCACCAAATCAATGTTCTTAACTTCGTTATTACCACCGATATTATAGGTTTCTCCAGGCTTGGCTTTATGGATTACCGTATCGATAGCACTGCAATGATCGCCGACATACAGCCAGTCCCGCACATTTTGACCATCCCCATAGACGGGCAGCGGTTTCCCCATCAGAATGTTGATACACATAAGGGGAATCAGCTTTTCGGGGAAGTGGTAGGGGCCGTAGTTGTTGGAACAGTTGGTGATTAGCGTTGGCAAACCGTAGGTGTGATGGTATGCCCGCACCAGATGATCGCTGCCTGCCTTGGAGGCCGAATAGGGGCTGTTGGGCGCATAGGGAGTGGTTTCGCTGAAGCCCGGATCGGTTGGGTCGAGGCTACCGTAGACTTCATCGGTTGAAACATGGTGGAAGCGGTAGTAACTGGGCTGTCCGGCACTGAGCCAATGTTGCCGAAAGGCTTCCAAAAGGGTGAAGGTGCCGACGACATTGGTTTGCACAAAGGCACCTGGTCCTAAAATTGAGCGGTCTACGTGAGACTCAGCAGCAAAGTGAACAATTGTGTCAATGTCTTCTTCTACAAGCAAATTATCCACTAAGGAACGGTTGCAAATATCGCCTTCCACAAACCGCAAGTTAGCTTTGCCTTCTAATCCGGCTAAATTACTGCGGTTGCCGGCATAGGTGAGGGCATCCAGCACCACGACTCGATCGCCGGGATAGGTCTGGCACCAGTGGTGGACAAAATTGGAGCCAATAAAGCCTGCGCCTCCAGTCACAATCAGCTTCCGGGGAGTTCTTGTTAGCGTTTCTTCAAAAGCCATAGGTTTCAGTCGTTTCAGTGGTGTTTGGCAGTGTTAGTAGAAATAGCTAGTAGCAATGTCAAGGAACCCAGTCTCGGTGAATCTCAGGTTAGTTCAGCTCGATCTGGCAATCATCGCCAATCATGAATCGCAAAGCTTTGGGACGGCGTGGGGCTTCCTTGAGATGGGCACGCTGACCAATCACGCTATCAACAATTCGGTGGTGAATGCCCTCGACCTTCGCGCCTTGCAAAATTACACTGTGCTCCAAGTCGGCATCGATCAGCGTCACCTGATCCGCAACGCTGCTGTAGGGGCCAATAAAGCAATTTTCTAGATGACAGTTGCTGCCGATTGTCACCGGACCGCGAATTGTGCAGTTAATCACTTTAGAACCGGGGCCAACCTGCACCCGTCCGATAACTTGGCTCTTTTCGTCGATCTCACCCAGCACTTCGGACTGCAAACAGGTGTCCAAAATCACCCGATTGGCTTCCAGCAGGTCGTCTTTCTTCCCAGTATCGAGCCACCAGCCGCGAATTTGCCGTGCTTCTACGGCCTTTTGCTGATCGATCAGCGCTTGGATGGCGTCGGTGATTTCCAACTCTCCTCGCGCTGACGGCTGAATCGAAGCAATGGCACTGTGAATAATGTTCGAGAAAATATAAATGCCGACTAATGCCAGGTTGGAAGGCGGATTTTTGGGTTTTTCGATCAGTTGTAGCAGCCGCCCCTGCTCGTCTACTTTGGCAACCCCGAAGGCGCTGGGATTGGAGACCGGACAGAGGAGAGTGAGCGCATCCAGATTTGCGGCCCGAAACTGCTCTAAAAACAAGCCCAGATCGCTCTGCACCAAGTTGTCGCCTAGGTACATCACAAAGGGGGAATCTTGCAAAAACGGCTGGGCGACTTTCACGGCGTGGGCCAGTCCTGCCGGTTTGTCTTGCAGAATGTAGGTGATCTTGGCTCCAAACCGTTCTCCGTTACCAGTTTTGGCCTTGACTTCTTCGCCGGTCTCCGGACTGATGATGATGCCAATCTCAGTGATGCCTGCCGCCACAATCGACTCGATGCCGTACCAGAGGATGGGTTTGTTGGCTACAGGAACGAGCTGTTTCGCGCCTGTGTAGGTGAGAGGACGCAAACGAGTGCCTTTACCGCCAGAGAGAATAATTGCTTTCATAGAGGACTAATTGCTGAGGTAGAGTTCGCTGAGCATTTGCCGGAGGCTTTGTCGCCATTGGGGGGCCGGGGACTGGAGAACGGACTGAATCTTTTGATTGGCTAACACCGAATAGGCCGGACGCTGGGCCGGAGTGGGGTACTCTGGGGTGGTAATCGGCACCACGCGCTGAATCTGAAGCGACACACCGAGGGATTTGGCTTCCTCGAAGATGGCAAGGGCAAAATCGTACCAGCTTGTGACGCCGCTGTTGGTGAAGTGATAGATGCCGCTGAGGTCAAGGGCTGGGTCTAACAATCGTGGTGAGAAGGCCGTGATTGCCTTGGCAATATCGGCAGCCCAAGTGGGAGTTCCAACCTGATCGGCCACGACCCGCACCTCCTGCCGCTCTGCCCCCAACCGCAGCATGGTTTTGACGAAATTCCCCTTGCCGAGAGCACCATAAACCCAGGCGGTTCTGAGAATCAGATAGCGAAAGTCGGGGTACTGCTGCCGCACTTGCAGGATGGCGGTTTCTCCGGCTAACTTGGACTGGCCGTAGACGCTAATTGGATTGGTGGCATCGGTTTCGAGATAGGGCGTATTCTTGCTGCCGTCAAACACATAGTCGGTGGAGATGTGAATCAGAGGTCTGCCTAGGCGCTGAGCGGTCTCGGCCATTTGTTTGACAGCTGTGCCATTGACGGTATGGGCTAGTTCCGGCTCGGATTCGGCTTTATCGACGGCGGTGTAGGCAGCGGCATTGACGATCAGCTGCGGCTGGGCGGCTTCGAGAAGCTGGGAAATTTGGTCTGGCTGGGCCAAATCGAGCTGTTGTCGTCCCACTCCGATCACGTCGCCGAGGGGAGCCAGCGTTTTCAACAGCTCTTGCCCGACTTGTCCGTCCTGCCCAATCAGTAAAATTCGCGTCATGCAAATACCTCAGCGCTCCTAAAGGGTAAACCTGCCTGATCTTTGGTCGATACAACCGGCTCTGCGGTCAGGGGCCATGCAATCGCTAGATCTGGATCGTTCCAGGCAATACAGCGTTCATGGGCTGGGGCATAGAAATCGGTGGCTTTGTACAACACTTCGGTGCGGTCTGTTAGGGAAAGAAATCCGTGGGCGAATCCGGCGGGAATCCAAATTTGCTTTTTATTTTCGGCACTCAGCTCGCAGCCCACCCATTGCCCAAAGGTGGGAGACCCTTTGCGAATATCTACAGCTACATCAAAGATGGCTCCGGAGATGACGCGCACCAACTTACCTTGAGCTTGCTGAATCTGATAGTGTAAGCCGCGCAAGACATGCTGAGCAGAACACGAGTGATTATCTTGCACGAAGCGAATATCCAGACCGGTTTTTTCCTGAAATCCTTTTTCGTTGAAGCTCTCGAAGAAGAACCCCCGTTCGTCGCCAAAAACACGAGGTTCAATGATCAATACGTCAGAAATTTCAGTTGGAATAATCTTCATCAAATCCCTCGCTGATGAGTTAACTATGTGGAACCCTGATCTGAGTAAATTGCAATACCATTGATGGTTAGCAGTGCGTTGATTAGCGTTTTTAGTCCGGTTGCTGTATTGTGTTCAAACCGGATAAAAAAGAATTGACGAAAGGTATTTGATGGAATTTATCCTATTTCCGTTCATCGGTGTTGTCATCACTCTAGTTGCTGACTCTCGATTAGATCGTTACTGGCTGACTATTGACTGTATGAAATCATTGAGAAGCTAAGACATAAAAGCTAATAAGCGAAGTCTCAAACCTTGATTTTCTAATCTCTCTGAATATTCTTTTGGTTCCTCTAGCCCATTTCAGCCCAGAATATCCTAGCGAATGTCTCCGGGATTCTACAGGAATACCAATCACCGCTTTGCCTAGTCTTCATAATTGATTTGCGGTTGTTGTAGAGACCATAAAGTGAATATTAATAGGGAACAGTTGAATCACAGACGAATAGATCAGCCAAATCAAAGAACAATGGCAAGTGGATTTTTAAAATAGAGCTAAAAAATGGCAGCCTCATTTCTACTAGTTATGGGCAATTATCTATTGACTGTGATTTAGTCATTTCACATCCAACGATTATGGCTTGGACAAATCAGCCGGATCACGGCTAGTGCGAACCCAGCGGGTTTGGGGCTTGATGAGATAAGCAAAATAGAGTGGAATTTTCCAGAGAATATAGAATGGAGCTGCCAATAGAGTCGCAGCAGGTAAATTGGTGCGACCATATTTCAACCAAGCTGCTAAGACGGCAGTGAAAATCATCAGCCCGGCCAGCAGCAATATTCCAGTGGGCAACCAGAAGCCGGTCAATAGTCCTGCTAATCCGATCAGTGCCGTAAAAGCAACCCACAGCATCACCAGCAATGACAAGGGCGGAATTGACAGATCGAGGGCAATCGCTAACAGATCTAAACGCCGTTGCTGAATCGCTGCTTTAAGCAAAGTGGGCACCTGGGAGCGAATCGTTTGCAGATGGCCGTGCTCCCAGCGGGTGCGCTGACTTTTAGCCGCCTGTTCTTGCTGAGGCAGCAGCCCAATCACGTTTGTCTCTGGACAAAACAAAGTGGGATAGCCGGCAATCGCCAGATCCATCGAGAGCTGCATGTCTTCTACAATGTTGCCGCTAGCCAACGAGACGCTGCGAATTACCGACCAGGGAAAGGCCATGCCCGTGCCGGTTAAAATTCCCGGAAAACCGAGGGTATGTAAGCCCTGAGGCCGGACCCAGTTCTTCACCAGAAACGCCAAGGCCGAAACCGCATCCTTGGGCCGAGGTTGAGCAGGCTGTTCCATCAAATACACGGCTTGAGTCGGACGCCCAGACATAAAAGCGGCTTCAGCAATCTGATCCAGCGTTCCGGTTTGCACCAGACAATCGGCGTCTACCACAATCACTACATCGGGTGGAGCCGCTGCCAAAAATTGCAGACCATAATCCAGCGCATAGCCTTTACCGCGTCGCTCGCTATCTTGCCGCTCAATCACTGTAGCTCCTACCGAGCGAGCAATGGTAGCTGTGTCGTCAGAGCAGTTGTCGGCAATCACAATCAGCCGATCCGTAGGCGTCAGTTGAGCTAGGAGCTGCTTCAGGACAGGAGCAATGCCCAATGCCTCGTTGTGAGCGGGTACCAAAACCGCGATTGTGGGTCTTGCCTTGCTCCGTTGTTCCGCTCGGCGATTTGGGAGCAAAGCAGCGAAACATTCAACCCAGAGGACTGCGCTTGGAATTAATAGCAGGAGAGCAATTACCAGTAAACCAAACTTCATCACAACACCCAGTCCCGTGACCACCACAGTTATTTCCCCTAGTTGGATTACTCTAGTTGAATTTCTTGATGCCGTCCCTAATCTATCATTCTCTTGATTTGGCCTCCGTGTAATCAGAGGGGAGAAATATAAAGTGTCGATGATGAATTGTGTGAGCTTTGGGCAGAATTTTAAAAAAGAAAAAACCCAGCAGCCCCCCGCTGGGTTAGTTATGAACGTCACTTATCTTTCCTTACTCTAAGAGACTGACCTGGAGTTGTACTTCATCTGCCTGGTTGAACTAAGGCTCGTCTATTGGGTTCACCTGACTGGGTGACTCAAGGCATTGCCGCCAAATACTGACAACAAAAAACCCAGCAGCCCCTGCTGGGTTAGTTATGAACGTCACTTATCTTTCCTTACTTTAGAAGGCCGACCTAGGGCTGAACTTCGCCTCTCTGGATCACCTCACCGGGTGATTTGACGGCATCACCCTGGAACTGAGACAGAGTTGGAATCAAAAACTGAATCAGCGTTGAGGCATCCACTCCCAGCTCCGTGCGCTGTTGGGCCGCCTGCAATCCCGCCTGACTGTGCCACCAAGCCGCACTGTAGACACTTGCTTCCGGTGGAGTACCGTGCTGTTGACCTTGGGCTAAGAGGCCACCCATCAGACCCGTCAAAACATCGCCACTGCCGCCCCGTGCCAGAGCAGGCGTACTGGCTGGATTTAACCATACCTGCCCTTGAGGATTGGCAATAGCGGTTCTGGCTCCTTTCAATAAAACAATGGCTCCGCCTTGCTGGGCGGCGGATTGAACCAGCGCGATTCGATCCGCGATTGAGTCGGCTAAGTCGGGAAACAGACGTTTGAACTCGCCTAAGTGGGGTGTCAAGATCGCTGGAGCAGATCGCTGTTTCAGTCCTGAGGGGCCGAGCTTCGCCAAACCATTCAAGCCATCCGCATCTAGCAGCAATGGACAAGCGGAGGTCAGGACTTGCTCGATCACCGCAATGGCAGCAGTTGTCAGACCCGGACCGCAGGCAATCGTGTGATAGTTGGATAGATCAATCGATTCGGGCAGAGCGGCAATCGCACCACTGTCTGTTTCGGGACAGCCGACGACAAGGGCATCGGGCAGTTGGGGAATCAGCAGCGGACGCAGGGTTTCGGGAACGGCAATCGTCAGCATGCCAACACCACTGGCACGAGCCGCAAGTCCGGCTAGAATGGCAGCCCCCATATATTGACGCGAACCGCAGATCAGCAGCAAATGACCCTGTCTGTATTTATGGGTTGTGGCCGACCGAGGTAAGGGCAGCCCGCTGAGGGCTAAATCGGCTGTGATGCGCTGCAGGGTTGGTTTTCCTAAAACGGCTTCAATATCAGCCAGCGGCAAACCAAAGTCGATCAGTTCGGCCTCACCAATGGAATCCAATCCGGTTTCCTGGAGAAAGGCTCGCTTCCAGAGGCCCAAACAAAGGCTGTGGCTGGCCCGAATCGCGGTTCCCATAACTGCGCCAGTGTCGGTGTGCAGTCCCGAAGGTAAGTCGATGCTGACAACCGGCCGCTGCCACTGATTGATTTGATTGATTGCAGCGGCAATTTCACCTTCTAAGCTGCGAGTCAAGCCAAACCCAAACAGCCCATCGATGATTAAATCGCAGTTCTGCAAGGTTTCGAGCGGAGTGACGGCAATTCCTAAACTATCGGCGTACTGAGCGTGCGCTTGGGTCAGGTCTTTGAGTTTACTGAAGGGCTGGTAGCGGACTACGTCGTAGCCCCTGAGGTGCAGTTCACGCGCCACCACTAAGGCATCGCCACCATTGTGGCCCGGACCCACCAAAACGCCAATCCGATTGATGGCAGTGAGTGGATAGTGAGCCTGAATCCAGTTGGTTAGTAGCCCGCCCACTTTTTCCATCAAGGCCGCCACCGGCATCCCGGCAGCAAACACCCGTGACTCGATTTGGGTCATTTGCTCAGCCGTGACTACAAAGCCCTGAAGGCGAGCGGACCGAGAAGCAATGGAACTAGCCATAAGCAGAACTGAAGCAATTCCATTTCACCATACCCGACTCTTGGCTCAACAGCGGTCCCACCTACAGCAGAACTTCGATGCTCTGGCGCAGCCAAGCGACAATTTGCTCAAAATCAGCTACTGAAACTGGCTGGCGATGCTCGACACAAAGGACATCGGGCAAAGCGGGCAGCGATTGTAGCCATTGCGTCAGCGGCAGGGTTGGATTCGGCGGTGCGGAGGCTGGTCCTTTGAGCTGTAATTCGCGGATCGGAAATTGCCACTGAGCAAAAAACTGATTCAACTCAAAGCCGCTATCCAGTAAATGGCCAGTGTCGAGGGCGAGGGCAAATACATCGGGCTGGTGTAGCGCTTCGATCAGGTGGACAATCTCGTGCGGATCGGTCATGGCAGCGGCCCGTTTGGAGCTGAGGGGTTCAATCAGGATTTCGATGCCTTTTTCTCTGGCGGCTTGGCCCAATTCTGCGAAAAAGTCGAGCGTGCGTTCAAACGGGGAATCGGCAATATCCTGTCCGAACCCACAAACGGTGAGAATGCGCGGTGCTTTGAGCTGGGCGGCTAGCGCTAGCGTTTCCTGCCCATGCCGAATCGCTTGCTGCCGGTGCTCCAGATCGGGATGCAGCGGATGAAACTCATGCATTTGATAGGCTTGTACTGTTGTCACCGCAACTTCTGCCCAATAGGACTCAATCGCTAACTTCCCTCGATTCGCCACTTCCAGCGCCAAGTCATGCTGCCGAGCGGCTAAGAACCGATTGGCCTGAGTTGACTGGGGCATAGAATCTTCGTTGTAAGCCAAAATGGGTAGAGCCATTGAGTTTGAGTGTATGAACATCGACCGGATTGATCACCTAGTGCTCACAGTACGCGACATTCAAGCTACCTGTGCATTCTATGTCACCGTTTTAGGCATGGAGGTAGTCACCTTTGGCGAGAATCGCAAGGCACTTCAATTTGGGCAGCAAAAGCTGAATCTGCATCAGGCAGGTCAGGAATTTGAGCCGAAGGCAGCCCACCCTACGGTAGGTTCAGCCGATCTGTGTTTTATCACCCAAACTCCGTTGTCCCAGGTGATCGAGCACATCCAGGCTTGTAGGGTGATGCTGGAAACAGGGATTGTGCCGCGCACCGGAGCACTTGGACCGATGGATTCGATTTATCTGCGCGATCCGGATGGCAATTTGATAGAAATCTCTAATTACCGCTAATACCATTTCCTACTAATCGAGCTATAGATCACACCATCCAAAACCCTTCCTTCTTCCTTCTTCCTTCTGAAACGCTGC
Organism: Leptolyngbya sp. NK1-12; assembly: GCF_032598965.1. Lineage (NCBI taxonomy): Bacteria > Bacillati > Cyanobacteriota > Cyanophyceae > Leptolyngbyales > Leptolyngbyaceae > Leptolyngbya > Leptolyngbya sp. NK1-12. The sequence continues at coordinate 2,054,898 of NZ_CP053586.1, read as the reverse complement.
GCGAACGGAAACGCTGCGCGTTGGTAAAGCCGGTCCGAAGGACTTACAAAACTCAAAACTCAAAACTCAAAACTCAAAACTCAAAACTCAAAACTCAAAACTCAAAACTCAAAACTCAAAACTAAGAACTTGTGTGGCTCAGTTTTTCTTTTGGCGCGGCAGCACCGTCAGGGTGAATTCATGCAGTGGTGGTTTGGTTTCCACGGCTTCTTCCAGTCCTTCTGCTATCAGCCACAGCACAACCCGATAGTCTCCCGGCTTGGTTGGCGCGATGATTTGCCCGATTGCAGTAGCGCTCTCTCCGGGCTGGGGGCGGCCAGAGATAAACAAATTATCTTGTTTCAAGCGAACCGGATTTCCGGCGGCGTTAAACATCCGCAGATACAGTCGGGTTTCACCCTGTTCTTCTAAGCCTGTCTGGTAGCCGAACCACGTGGACTGTCCCGTATTCGTCAAGCTGGCTCGCAGAACTCGTTTGGCCCCAGTTCGCACGGTCCAGCGGTCGCCAATCGTTTCAATCGTGCCGTTGCGTCTGATAGTTTCGAGTTGATCGAGTTTGCCGTTCAGCTGCTGCAAATAAAGTTCTGAGTCGTGAATTGGTGAGGCAATCTGGGCAATCAAATTTCTGGAATGCCGCTCGATTTGGCTATCGGTGAGATACCAGCGACGCTGGGGGTTGTTGATTAGCGGCAACGGCACTTTGCCCCAAGAGACATCGGTAAAGGCTCCGACGGATTGAACGGCGGTGGAGAGAAACAGCGTCAGCAAAAAAACAGCCAGTAGGGGAGTGATCCGGAACGAGCGGGCTGGTAGTTTGGCTAGGATGGCATCCAGGCTATACCCCACCAAAAAGCAGACAACCGGCAGAATATCAGTGAGAAAGCGCGGCCCATAGGAGTCTCCCCCGCCGTCCCAAGGGGCATAGATGCAGTAATGCAAAAACAGCCCAATACAGGCAAAGCCGAGACAGAGCACTAGTTTCTCATCGGCTCCCGTCCTGCCCCGAAATGCCAGATAGAAGCCGGGAATCGCTAACAGCAGCACTGGCGAGAAAATAAACAGGCCATCGCTGGGGCTGATCAACTGACCAAAAAAGGCTTCGATGATATGCGGCGGCGAAAAATTGTAGGACGATGCTCCCGACTCAAACTGTTGCGAGTAACCGCCCCGACCAAAGTTGGCCAAACCAAAGTAGTAGCTGTTCCACATCCAGTTCAGCAGAATCGAGGGCAGCCCCAGCAGCAGATAAATACTCTCGCGGCGGTAGATATAAACGCTATACACAATTGCCGCTGCTGCAAAAATCGCGCTGGTCAGCCGCACGCTGGGCAAGAGTCCGCAGAAGCATCCGGCCACCACTAGGAGAATATGGCGCGACTGGCCTGTAGTACGGTTGGCTTTGAGCAGGCACAGCATCAGGCCCGTCAGCAGTAAGTTGGAAACCGTATGCTGCCGCAGATCTTGAGAGTTCAGCGCCCAGGTGGTGGTGGCAAAGGCGTAGGTAAAGCTTGTGAGCAGGGCAACGGGTTGGTTAAACTTCAGCCGCAGACTCAGGTAGAACAAAACGACTGAAAGCGCGCTACAAAGAGTGCCGGCTAGTTTGCCGAAAAAATGCCTGGTTTCATTAAAGCTTTCGTCCGTCAGGTTGAGGGCCAGCGCCGAACTGTCACCGCCCAGAGCCTGCACCAAGCCGACCAGTTTCAGGTAAATAAAAAACAGCAGATACAGCGGAAAGGTGACAATGCTGGTGCCAATCGGGTAGGTCGAGGTGAGATGACCGTTGGGCGCTTCCGAGAAATAGTAAGGCGTATTCGTTTCTCCGACAAACAGATAACTGTCTCTGAAATTATCGAAGTTGAGCGTCCCGTTTTCCAGCCAGTTGAAGGCCAGCAGCGTGTGGGGAATGTTGTCATTCGAGGCAAGACCAATCTGCCCGTTGAGCTGGTAAACCAACACGCAGGCAGCAAAAAGCAATAGACAAATGACCGCTTCAGGAAACTTCTTCACCTTGTCTATGCTCTCCTGTCAAAAATTGCAGCTTACGGGCGCACCTCAATTTCAGCAGCCCGATCTCAACGGTGGAGCTGCTTACTGATACCCATCTACTTCAAAAGGGTTTGGGAGTCGTAAAGCGTTCTACCCGAAAAGGGATCGATTTCTATCGGTCTGGGTTTGCTGAACAGATTGTATTTCAAAATACAGTAAATTGCCCGAAATCCATCTTTCCAGCCAATTTTCTTGCCCTCTTTATAGGTGCGACCGTAATAGGAAATCCCGACTTCGTAGATGCGGCACCCCATTTTGGCTACCTTGGCAGTAATTTCTGGCTCAAACCCAAAGCGGTTTTCTTCGATGCGGATCGATTGAATCACCTCGCGCCGGAATGCCTTGTAGCAGGTTTCCATATCCGACAGGTTGATGTTCGTAAACATGTTCGAGAGCGTGGTGAGAAACTTGTTGCCCACCATGTGCCAATAATAGACAACTCGATGCGGACGCCCGCTGGCAAACCGCGAACCAAATACCACATCCGCCTTACCGGCCAGAATCGGCGCGATCAGGTCGGGAAACTCCTGCGGGTCATATTCCAGATCGGCATCTTGGACTACCACAATATCTCCGGTAGCCGCCGCAAACCCGGTCCGTAGTGCCGCTCCCTTGCCTCGGTTCTTGGGATGATAAATCACCTGATCCACCTGGGCTTCGATCGCAGAATGCAGTAGATCGCGAGTACCATCGGTCGAACAGTCATCCACGATAATGATTTCCAGATCTTTTACCGGGGAAGCTTTGACGGCCTGCACCACTCTGCCAATCGTGCCCAGCTCGTTGTAACACGGGATAACAACTGATAACTTCATGGATTTGCTCCGACTCACTCACACCACCGTTACCTGGAAAGCGGACTGACCCTATCAACCGAGTCCCAACCGCTGTCGCTCGCGAAACCCTAGCGTTTGCTGTATAGCTCAACTAGACACATAGCTCAACTAGCAGCCTAGCTTTAAGTAGTCTAAATCGCCTTCAGAAAGTTTAGAGGGAATCATATCATGGATTGTTGCCAGATACCTGAACGAGTTGCCAAGTTCGCTGCTATCACTCTATAGTACTGAGCTTGATAAGCTGAGCCAGAGGCTGTATTTACCCCATGCGCATTGCTGTTGAAACCTTCGCGGTGCATAAACGAGTACCGCTGACGATTAGCCGAGGCACCACGGCTGCAACTGAAAATATCTGGGTCCGGATCGAGCAGGACGGCATCGAGGGTTGGGGCGAGGCATCGCCGTTCTCCGTTGCTACTCCAGCCCAATCTACAGCGGCAATTCTGGCCGAACTCCAGCCACTGGCTGCGTTATTAGAACCTTACTCACCACTAGAACGACAAAAGATCCAGCAAATCTTGTCATCGAAACTGCGGCTGTCGGCGGCTCATACGGCGATTGATCTAGCCCTGCATGACTGGTTAGGCAAACAGGCGAAATTACCCCTCTGGCAGCTTTGGGGACTGGATCGGCAGCAGATTGGTCCAACCTCGGTCACGATTGGGATTAGCAGCCGAGAGGCCGCCCAACAGCGGATGCAAAACTGGCTGCAACAGGTGCCCGATCTAAAAGCCGTGAAGGTGAAACTCGGCAGTCCGGCAGGTATTGAGGCGGATCAAGCCATGCTGAAGGCGGTACAATCCGTTGCCCCCGCCAATGCGAAATTTAGCGTTGATGCTAACGGCGGCTGGAGCTTGGCTGATGCGCTGACTATGAGCCACTGGTTGGCCGATCAGGGCGTCACCTACATTGAGCAACCGTTGCCCTGCGGCCAGGAAGCCGATTTGCCTACTCTCTATGCCCGCTCGCCTCTACCGATTTTTGTCGATGAGAGCTGTTTTACCAGCCGCGATATTCCGGCCTTAGCGGATCGGGTGCATGGCATCAACATTAAGTTAATGAAATCGGGCGGTCTCAGCGAAGCGCTGCGCATGGTCCACACCGCCCAAGCTTTTGGTCTGCAAATTATGTTCGGCTGCTATTCCGATAGTGCCTTAGCCAACACCGCCGCCGCCCAACTCGCTGCCTATGCCGATCATCTAGATTTAGATAGTCATCTTAACCTAGTGGACGATCCGTTCGTGGGCGCATCGCTACAGGCGGGTTGTCTCATGCCCAACGATTTACCAGGACTGGGGGTACAGCGTGCTAACATCTGACGACCGCATTGCCATCTTGCTGCATGAAGGAACTCAAGGGTCTCGCGGCAAAACCGGACTCTCCCTGTTGCGCTACAGCGAGTTGCCGATTGTAGCGGTGATTGACCACGAGTGCGCAGGTGGTTCGTTGCCGGAAATAACTGGGATTGAGCGCCAAGTTCCGATTGTAGCTTCAGTGGCAGCAGCCCTTGCCTATCAGCCGACAGCCCTAGTGATTGGGATTGCGCCCTCAGGCGGTGCCTTACCAGACGCTTGGTGGCAGGAAGTGAAACAAGCCGTGGCCGCAGGTCTTTCGGTGGTAAATGGCTTACATACCTTGATGGCGACCGATCCAGAATTGGCAACCCTGGTGCATCCGAACCGCTGGATCTGGGATCTGCGGTGCGAACCAGCGGGTCTAACCGTGGGGAGTGGTCAGGCGCGGCTATTGCCTTGTTTGCGGGTGCTGACGGTGGGCACCGATATGAGCGTCGGCAAAATGTCCACCAGTTTGGAGCTGAATCGGGTCTCGCTGAGGCGCGGCCTCAAGTCTCGCTTTTTGGCAACTGGGCAAACCGGACTAATGCTGGGCCACGATGGGATTCCCCTCGATGCAGTGCGAATTGACTTTGCGGCTGGAGCCGTCGAGCAGATCGTGATGCGATACGGAGCCGATCACGACATTCTGCATATCGAAGGCCAAGGCTCGTTCATCAATCCGGCCTCGACGGCCACCTTACCGCTGATGCGCGGCAGTCAACCCACCCACTTGATCCTGGTGCATCGAGCTGGACAAACCCAGATCCAGAGCTTTCCCCATGTGACGATTCCGCCGCTGCCGAAGGTGATTGATCTGTATGAAACGGTTGCTACTGCTGGAGGTGCCTTTGCCCCGGCTAGAGTAGCTGGAATTGCGCTCAACACCTTCCACCTCAGCCCCACCGAAGCTCAACAGGCAATCGAGCAAACGGCGGAAGAAACTGGCTTACCCTGCACCGATCCGATTCGATTTGGAGCCGAACCACTGCTAGAGGCAATTTTCAAGGGCTGATTGAATACAATGCTAAACCGGAACTCCTACCGCTTAGCGGTACTGGTACTACCCCGGTAGATGCGTTCGGCTTGCTCTGGTGAGAGCCACAGCGGTGTCAGGTCGGCCTGATCGCGGTTTGGCGCGTTTGCTGGTTTTGTATTCCTGCCGTTAGGGGCTGCGGCCTTAGAACGAATTTCCAGCGGTTCTGACGCTGCTTCCGATTCTCGTAGAGCATCCGGTCCCGAAATCACCGGCTCGGCTGACTCGGCAAATGGCAATGAGCAGGCTACTGGAGGTGCGTGAGTTTTGCGGTACTGGCCACGAGGTGGTCCTTCTTCGAGTTCGTACTCCGGGAGCTGACTCTGAGGCGGCAGATAGGCGTGACTTTCGGGATCGTAGGCCAGCACTTCGCCGGTTTCAATCAGATAGATCCAGCCGTAGATTTTGAGCTTGTTTTGGTACAGCCGCGAATGCACCACCGGATAGGTTTTGAGGTTCTCGATCTGCGTCAAAACATTTTCCGCAATCGTCACTTCGAGCAGTTCTTCGCTGTCGTAGTGGCTGTAGTTATCGAGAACAAGACGGCGGGTTGCCTCGGCATGCTTGAGCCAGTCATAGACCAGCGGCATTTGCTCTTCGAGTTTCCCCAACTGCAGCAGCCCCTTCATGGCCCCGCAGTGGGAATGTCCGCAGACTACAATTTGCTCGATCCCAAGGGCATGGATCGCATACTCGACCGAAGCGCCTTCGCCGCCGTTGGCCGCTCCATAGGGAGGAATAATATTTCCAGCATTGCGAATCACAAACAGCTCGCCTACATCGGTCTGGGTCAGCAGGTTGGGATCAATGCGCGAATCCGAGCAGGTGATGAACAACACTCGTGGTTTCTGCCCGTGGGAAAGTTGCTCTAGCAATTCCCGATGGGTCGAAACGTAATTGGCCCGAAACTCTCGCAGTCCTTTGATTAATTTCTTCATGGCAACCGTTCCTTCCGCTGGTGCTTCCTGATGCCGAAGCCCAATTCTGTATTTTCGCTTAAATCACAGCGCTTTTTTGCATGAGGTTTGACCAAGTTTGACTCGATCATTTGACTAGACCAATGCAAACGCTCCAGACAGGATTCGAACCTGTGGCCGACCGCTTAGAAGGCGGTTGCTCTATCCACTGAGCTACTGGAGCAGAATCAGGATGACGACCAGTCAAAGGTTAGCTAGGCTGGTGATGGTTTAGCCGGTTATGATTTGACTAACTTAACTGGACTAATCTGAACTCAACTAAATCTAAACTTGACTAATTTGGCTAAATTTTGGGCAACCTAGAGGCAAATCCCCGTGTGGTTGGCTTCCCTCGTGCACCACTATAGCATCTATACCTCATACCATCTGGAACAAGTCTTTATATCACCGATATTAACTGCTTATTTCCTGGCTCATTTCAATCCTGATTAGGAGTTGCTTGACCGCACCATGTTCATCTTGAAACGGCAGGATGTTGAGATCTACAGCATTCAGCATCCCAAAAAAGATCAGCAGGTTCCAATTCTCCAATATCAGGGACAGACGTTTCGTCTGATCAACGTGTTCAATGCCGCTCAGGAAGAAGAAGCCCGCGCCTACTGGCGAGATTTGACCGACAACCGGGGCAAAGCCTGCGTTTTACTCGAAGAGCCAGAACGATACAGCGTTTGGGGTAAGATTCGGCTGGAACAGCTCAATGCCGAGACCGCAGAGGTGCAGGAGACGGCTGGTGTGATTCCGCCCTGCTGTGTGCAGGCTTGTTTGCTACTGCTGCAAGCTGTGTATATCGATATTGAGGATTTGCTGGGTGCGAGGCAAAGCACTGCCTTTCGTAAAGAGCTGATGGCTGTGTTTCAGCAATACCGCTTACCTCAAGCAGATTCGTCCGATGGGTTAGAGCAACTATTGACGACCGATCCACTGGCCCTGGTTCAGGTTCCGGCTTGGCAAGAAGTGCATCTCGATCGGTTGCTGCAAGAACTATACCGCCTCGGGAAGCAGCATTTCGGCAATAGTAATTTTGTAGAGCGGGCAATGGAAAGTTTACAGGATATGCCGTTAAAGGAACGGGCCTTTTTTTTGACTTGGTTGAAGCGGTCAGGAGCAGGCAAACTTTGGCAGTAGTCAACAGGCTGCGATGCAGTCGATCGGCAGTCCAGGTTAAATTTTCGCCAAAAGCCGATCGGGAAACGAATTTAGCTTTTCGACTTTGGGCATAATGGGTAATGCTCAAGACATGATTGACTACTGTCGAGCCTCTATTCGCTTTGAATCTAGTCACTGTGAAGCTAGCGAGCGCTTCATAAACTGACTGCCTTGCCTTAGGTGCTAGCTGGGAACGGTCTGATGGCCTGTCTAAGTTTTGGCCACATGTCCCTGGGCCGGTTTGTGGTTCAGTTCCTGGTGCCCCCTCTATATAAAGCCTTTTGAGGAACAGTCCCTTGAAAAAGAAAACCTCCTTGCGTGGCCCGTCCCTACTATCAGTCCAGAGTGTTGTCTTGGCGGCTGCCGCTTGGGCAGTGCTGGCTCTGTTGTTCTTCCTGACATTTAGTGTTTCAGCGCCAGGGACAGAGCGTCCGGAATGGTATCAAAAAATTACCTACATTATGGAAAACATGGCGTTTTTAGGCGCTGGTGTTTTGTGCTTTCGCAATTGGCGCAGTAGTCAAATTGTCAGCGGTGGTACGGTCTGGCTGGCTCTGGGGCTAGGGATGTTTTCTTATTTTATTGGCAATTTGCTGCTGGCCTACTGGGAGGTGGCACTGGGGCAAGAGCCGGAAGTGTCGCCGGGTGACTTATTTTTCATCCTCACCTACATCTTTCTGGGCTGGGGTATGTTGCGGGCAGTGATTTCCAGAGAGTTGAATTTGACTCCTCTCCAGTGGATTTTGCTAGCCATTATTGCCGTTGGCGGTGTTGCGATTGCGATCATCTCGGCCACGGCTCCGCCCGATATAGCAGTTCTTGACACTGCTACTGAACTAGTGCCTGAGGTGCCAGCAGAGGCAGGGACGGGTGCTCCCACCTGGGTGACGTTTGTGGAAGAACAACTCGCTCCGATTGCGGCTCCCTTGAAGTGGCTTTACATCATTGGAGACGTGATCTTGGTGGTAATGGCTTCAACGCTGCTGTTGGCCTTCTGGGGCGGACGGTTTTCGCTCTCTTGGCGCTTCATCGCTCTGGCGGCTTTCTCTTTCTATATCGCCGATATCTGGTTCAACTACGCTACCAACTACATTCCTGATTATCAAACGGGTGCTCTGCCGGAAGTATTTTGGATTTTCAGCGGTTGCCTATTTGCCATTGGTGCGGCCCTGGAATACGACCTTTCCACGCGGCGGCAAACCCGACGTAGACGCTCATAAAAACTAATTCATGCCGCTGAATTGCCAAATTTGACATAAAGTTGTCAGCAGTTAGTCAGAAAGTTGTCAAAACCTGTTAGTACAAGCTGGAAATAAGCGGAAGGCACGCTGTTGTGCTTGCTACAATTTGAGAGCTGACGACATCGCTGTTTGGAACTCCCGGCATGGCTGCTAAGAAATTGTCTGATTTGGATAAGCAAGAAATTCTTGATCGCTATCGGCACTCGGATGAGACGACCGTGTCGCTGGCGGCCCAGTATGGGGTCAGCACCAGTACGATTAGCCGGATTTTGAAGCAGAGTCTACCGGAACAGGAGTATGAATCCTTGGTGCAGAAGAAGCGACAGGGGACAGGCAGGCTGTCACCAGACCAAGACATGCTGCCCGGTCTGTCTGAGGAGTTGCTAGTGCCGGAAATACGGACCAAACCCGTGATTGCGGAGCCGGAGCAGGTGGTGGGCAGTCCCCAACGGCGTCAGCGCAAACGGTCTACAGCCGGCATGATCTCAGCAGAACAGCTTGCTGCCTCTGCAGCCCATCTTTCCCAACTCGATCTGGCTCCAGGCGCGAAAAAACTCAGCGAATTAGAATTACAGCCCGAAAGTCTTGACCCGGTTCAAGAAGCTTCGCTGGTTGCGGCTGAGGCATTTGAGGAAGAGCTGGACGAGGATGAACTAGAGGATGAATTAGATGGGGAACTAGACGAGGACCTTGACGAAGATCTAGAAGACGACCTCGATGACCTAGAAGATGACCTCGACGATGACGAGTTTGACGAGGCAGAATTAGACGGGGAAGATGACTTGGTGAGCCTGGGCACCAAACAGCCCGCTGGTAAACTGCAAATTCTGCCCCTGACTGAAGCCTTGATTCCTCGCACCTGCTACGTGGTGGTCGATCGCTCATCGGAACTGATCACCCGTCCTCTAAAGGATTTTTCGGAGCTGGTGCAGATTTCTTCTGCCGAAGTTCAGGAGCGAACGCTGCCGATTTTTGATAATCATCGAGTGGCAAAGCGGTTTTTGAGACGAATGCAGCGGATTATCAAAGTGCCGGATGGTCGCATTTTCCGGAAGGTTTCCCCCTACCTCCAGGCCAAGGGGATCACCCACCTGCTGATCGATGGTCAGGTTTATTCGTTGCAGTAGTCAAGCAGTGGAAAGCCGTAGTCAATGAGCTAGCTTCCAGAGCGCCAAATGCCAATTGCCAAGGCTGACCCAATCAGACCGAGCGAGGTACTGAAAGCTAGAATTAGCCCCAGCGGGATTTCAACCGATTGGACGTTCAAAAATTGGAGAGAAATGGGAGTGGCGTTCTGGATTGCGATTAAGGCGATCGCACTAATCCAGATAGCTAGAACTAGTGAAGTGAAAAACTGAGACATAATCTGCAGAGTTAACTCTTTCGTTAACTGCTAGGGGAAGTTTGAACACAGTCTTCTGTTAGGCACACCACCAGAATGGATTGAATTGCAGCATCGGGCTTGAATTGCTCTGTTTCATTGTAATCACTGGTGGGCGAAGCATAGATCCCAGCTAAGGAAGCGTTGCCGTTACCGGTACTGAAGGACAGATTGCCAGCCGGTTGATTGGCAAAGCGAGCATATTCCCGCGATTCGTTGTCTGTGTTGTAGGACAATGTGACGTTACCGTAGATTTCTTCCGCGTCAGCAATCAAAGTGCCAGGCCCGACATCTTCGGCAGTACGAAATTTGGCATTGTCGGTCAAAATGCCCTGAATGACATCTTGGTCGGTAAACGACTGACCTGCTAGGTAAAGAATATAAAACTGCACTTCGCCAGCCTGACGCACGGCAATTGCGTCAAAGTCCACAATAAAGGGCGATTCTACCGTAAATTCGGCTTCAGTTCCCAGTTTTTGCTTCAGTTCGCCTAGGGACATCCCTAATTGGGCTGCGCCAATTCCTCTGGGAGAGATCAGCCGATCTTCAGTCTCACTGGCGACAGTGGCGGGGGATTGGTCTGGCTGACTTTGAGGTGTGGCTGGAGCGGGGCTGGGGCTGATGGTTGGGGTCGGTGTAGGGGATTCGGCGACCGTGGATGGCTGAGGCCCATTACAGCCTGCTAGCAGCGGCAGACTCACCAAGACAAAGCGGAGTTTCACAAACAAATTCATCAATTGTCCAGCTAAAACTAAGGGAGGCGAACTCTCAGCAGCTACACTCACGATTACAGAGGTAGCGTAGACAGTTGCCATCCCTAACTTAACGGTTCTAGAAGTCGGATCGCCACTCTTTTTGATGGAAGGAATGGCAATGAATAGACTGACTACCAGGAGGTTGACGAGTTGACTAACAGTTAGGACAGTTAGGACTAATAGAACTAACAGTAGGAACGGATATCTTCCCCACATTCATCTGCCAGATAGCAGAGTGCTCTAAATCGTAGCGTTACAAACTGTTCATAGAGGGGATTGAGCTTGCACAGAGGGGGAATATGAGCAATTGTGCGACCGAGGAGTTTAACATCTCGCTCGAAGGGGCATTGGGCCGGGATCAATTTAGCGATCCAGCGGGCGGTCTTGACATTGCGGACTTCTAAGCTATCAATCCAGCGACGAATGGGTTGTAACGGGTTGGAGGGAGAGGTTTGGGAAAGCAGTGAACGGAATACGAACAAGGTGGACATGATTTCACCTTCTAACTTTTCAGACGGAACGACCGAAAGGTCGCACTTTGGGTAGCTGGGTTGCCTCTAGCATAGGCAGGGGATCGCTATTGTAGGTTAAGGGAAGGGCAAATCCTGCTGAAATTTCGCTAAAGTTCGATGAAATCTGGGCTGATGAGTTGTGGCCTCAGAGTTCAGAGAGGACTGGCGGGCCAGGGTAAATCGGCTGGGGCCTGTTGCCGTCGTAAGTATACACTAAGTGCGTGGGCAACATCCTGCCGTGTCATCGGAGCAAGAGGTGCAATTTGCTGGTCAGCCTGAAGGTTGACAAACCCTTCATAAAGCGCCGTTGCCATTGATTTTCTGGCCCAAACGGGAATTTCAGCCGCGTCGGGATAGGCCGATAAAATTTGGCTGACAGTGTCCTCAGGAAACTGAAAGACGCCGTGGGCCTGAGCAATGATGGAAAACGCTTCTGCTCGCGTAACCCGCTGCTCCGGGAAAAAGCGGCCTTCCCGATAGCCCGCCATGATGCCATTGCGCAGAACAGTCTGGATGTCGTTATAAGCCCAATGGGTTTTTGGCACATCCTGGAGCTGAATTGGCTCAGCTAGCGCTTGACGCCGATCGAGTTGAAACGCCTTGACCAAAATGCTAGCCAGTTCGGCGCGGCTTAAAACCACATCTCCATGAAATTTGCCATCTGGATACGCACTCATCCAGCCGGCGGCAGTAACCTCTGCAATCGGATCAACCGATTGTTGAACCTGAGCTACAGCACTGAGACTGGTGAGCAACAGGGTCAAAGATAGAGCACTGAGAAACCGCTCTTTCTTCATATGCACCACTCCTTTAACACACCGTTTGCAACCGCCAGTAGAGATGCTCCTGATTTTTCTGGTTGTAGGACAGTTTTTTCTGGCTACAGGACAGTAGCAGGACAGTAATTTGAGACTCAGCTACGGGTGACTTTGTTCGTTGATCGAGTCTGTGACTTGGAAAAAACTTGATGAGTGAGAACGTGGGTCAGGTGAGGAATAGAGTGTAAGAGACTTCTCTACCAGCTCTTGTCTCGGTTATGGCTGTTGATCACAATCTGTGACTAGACCCTGTGTGCCACTATCTGGGCTGTAACTTCGTGGCATTGCCAGGAGACAAGAGCCGGAAGCTAGGCCAGTAAACCATTTCCCTTTGACTGGGCTACAGATCACCAAGCTCAACAGGCTAGATTGTGCAGGTTCCGTAACTTAAAACTATGCGCTATGCCCAACAGCAGGCTATCGCCAAACGCACAGGCTACGCCACCAAAACTCAAAACTAAGAACTGGTACAACCTGGTGACGATTGATGAACAGGTTAATAAAGAAACGTGACAGAAATGTTTCATCCCAGTGCTTGCTAACTACACTCCCTCACCAGTTATGCAAAGCTGTGAGCCTTGTCTTGCAGTCCTTTAAGCACCGTTCTAGCGATATTTTTAGCCTCCACTCCAAAATTCAGTAGGCGCTATTTATAGGATGTTTTTAACATTTTTTTGCTTGTTGCACTCTAGATTTGGAGATCTTTTTGAGGATTATGAGTAGAATTTGCGATCATCAAATTTTTCGTTGGTTCATGGTTCAGTTGAACTCTTTGCATTTGATTTTAAGGACAGCATGGCTCACGCAACTACTTCAGGATCTACCCGTCACCCTTCCCTACTTGAGTTAGCTCAGGCGGGCAATTGTCGCGCCCTGACCTACTGGATGAACAGTTTTCTCAGCCCGCAAGGCGTGGATGTGCAGGTATTGCCTGCCACCGATCGGTTTTTGAGAATTTTGGTTGATTTCCGCACGCCGCGTCAGCGGGAGGCTTGTTTGCGGCTACGAGACCGACTGGTACGATTCATTTGCTACCGATTGTGGACGCTCAACTCTGAAGTAATTTCCGGGGTTCGGATTGTGGCGCGCGTGGCGGGTGATTCCAGAATATTGTGGCAGCTTTCGGTGCAAATCAATTCTCCGGCAACGGCGCGACTGCGGCGGACTAAGCAAGTGACTCTGCGGCACCAGCAGGCAATGAATCAGCTTAAGTTCAGAACCTTTCGCTCGCTATTCATGAGCAGCATTACCTTGGCAGGCTTTTTTATCGGCTATCGCTTGTTTTATGGAGAAATGGGACGGTTATGGTCTCAAGAAGCCCCTAAAGATGCGCCTATGCTAGCAGGAAGTGCCAGTAACGCGATTGCTGCTGCCAATCCGCCTCGTTCTGAGCCAATGCTCCGGCTACCCTCTCCGCCGGGATACACCAATTTTGTTGTACCGGAGCGATTTCGCGGCCAGGTGGTCTCTCACGTCGATTTGCCAGAGACGGAAAAGGTAATTGCCCTCACCTTTGATGACGGGCCGCAGGCGGGAACCACCGCGCAGATTCTGGATACTCTCAAGGAGTACAACATTCCAGCCACGTTCTTTGTTGCTGGCGTTAATTTGAAGTCTCAGCCGGAACTGGCGCGGCGAATGGTCGAGGAAGGTCATGCGATTGGTAATCGGGGCTGGAACCGCACCCTCGAGAACGGTAAAGCGGCTGACCCGAAGGCGGAGATTGACCGAACTGCAAAATTAATTCACGAGATCACAGGAACCAAGACGGGCCTATTTCGCCCAGCCGACGGACGCCTTGATAACGAACTGGTATCCTATGCCCAAGAGAAGCAGTACGCCGTCATGCTTTGGTCGATTGATTCGCAGGATTCGCTGGTGGCTGCGCCGCTGTTGCTGGATAATGTGCTGCGAAACACCCGCTCTGGCCGAATCATTTTGCTGCACGATCGAGGATCAGCGAACCAATCGCCTACGGTACAAGCCTTACCGCAGTTAATTACCGCCTTGCAGCAGCAGGGCTATCGGTTTGTCACCGTGCCGCAGTTGTTAGCGATGCAGACAGCTGTGCAGCCAAAGGAACCGCAGCCGCAGCCACGAGAAACCAAATTACCTTTCCGCAGACGAGCCGTGGCGGTGGTTCAAGCAAACGCTTTGCGCAGTTAGTGCCGCCTCAGCCGAATTTTCTACTCAACGCCGCTGCCCAAAATGAACAGACCAATCATTGTGACGCTGTTCCAAAGGCTATGCAGCAGCATGGACGCTAGCAGCCCCCGCGAGCGTGTGTAGACTGTGCCTAGTACAATGCCCAATGTAGTCAGCGGCAGTACTTCTGACAGGCTGAGGTGGGCTGTCGCAAAAATCAGACTACTGACGCCAATCGCTCCCCAGACCGGCAAATACCGGGTCAATGACGGCAGCAAAAATCCCCGGAACAGGGTTTCTTCAAAAATTGGAGCGGCCACAGCAGCTGTGAAAAAGAAAATTAGCAGCGCTACTGGATCGCCTTCTTCTAAAACAATTTGTAGCAGTGGATTGCTGCCTCCCTGCCCCTGCCAAAACTGTTGGTTCACCAACGACACTGCAAACATCAGCGGCAGCGCCACAAAATAGCCGCCCAGCCCCCAGAGAAACCAGTTCCGTTTACCCGTGAGGCGAAACCAGTCATTGGCTAAAGGAGAAAAAGGCTTGACCGCGCGATACAGCACAAACAGCCCGGTGCCAGCCATGAGCAAATAATACGTGAGCGTGTAGAAAGCCTTCGCTCGTCCACCCACAGCGGCTAAAGAGGCACTGATCCCCACCTGACTCAGAATGCGGCTGCCGATTCCCAATAGTCCCGGAATGGCAATTTGTCCGGCAAAGAAGAACCCGACGATCAGCACCCAGGCAATCACTTCCCAATCCCAGGGCACTTGCCACGCCAGACTGCCGGTGGTTTCGCGGGATTGCCCGGCTCCTAACAGCCAGCGGATACTCAGCCAAACGATCAAGGCCACGCCAATAACCGCTCCCAAAGTCGGTACTGTGCTCACCAAGGCGAGTTTTACCAGGGTTTGTTGGGCGACCTGCTGCTCCTGATCCTCCAGCGTATTCAGGGCTTCGGTACGCTGCTGAAGTTGATACAGTCGGGATAGGGCTTTGTAGCGAAACCATCCTTCTAGCTGTTTTTGCAATAACTCTTCGGCGTTTGGGAAAATTTGGGGCGGTTCGCTCCAGAGACCGGTCAGCACATTCGCCAGTTGAGCAGATTGACTAGGGGGATTGCCGGATTGAGTCAACTTAGCCCAAGTGGCGAGGGCTGGCTGAATATTGTCCTGGTCTGCCTGTAGCAGTCCAATCCGCAGGTCCAACTGCTGGAGCAGGTCGGACTGTTTTTGAATGTTGGTCAGGGTTTGGCTATTTTGGAGTTTATCCTGAGTGGAGGGAATGGGAGCCGTGGGTGCGGCAATCGGGTCGTCGGAAGCTGCAGGTGCAGGAAGCTGCTGTTGAAACTTTTGCAAATTGGTAGCAGCTGACTGGCGCACGTCTTGGTATTGCTCTAGCGCAGTTTTGAGCGGATCATTACCCAGAACGGCCTTGCGAGCGGCTAGCAGATTCGCATCCTGAGGGTCATCAACCTGCAACTCATTAACATGCAGCAATAAGTCAGTTTGGTAAAGCTGGAGCCGGTCAGTGATTTGCGGTTCGGTTAAGCTGCTCCAAAGCGATAACCCCAGCAGGGGAATGACTAACAGCGTAATGGCGACCAAGAATAGACGTTTCAGTGATACGGTCATCCCATTTCCCTAGATGTTATGGACTGCGCTCCTTGTATAGTTTCGCATCAATCGTTTCGTATCTACCGGACAGAAGCATGAAGCTGTCTTGAGCCTTCTCTCCTATCTCCCCCGTTCCTCTCCCAAAAGAGGTAAAATTTTGTTGATTTTTTAGCTCTAATGTTTAGCTTCAACGGAGGACGGAACCCTGGTTACTCGCGTCATTCTGGTTCGACATGGAGAAAGTACGTTCAACGTAGAACGGAGAGTCCAAGGTCATTGTGATTTGTCTACCTTGACCGAAGCGGGTCGCATGGGTGCCCAGCAGGTAGGAGCCGCATTGCAGGATCTTCGCTTTGCCGCTGCCTATAGCAGTCCGTTACAGCGGGCTAAAGAAACCGCAGAGCTGATTTTATCCAGTTTCAATACCAATGGTCACCAGCCGCCAGCCCTATATCTTTCGGACGATTTGAAGGAAATTAACCTGCTAGAGTGGGAAGGACTCGGCTTTGATGAAGTAGCAGCACAGTTTCCAGAGGGCTACCGCTGCTGGTTGGAAGCTCCGCATGAACTGAAGATGGAGATGGAAACCCCCGAAGGCGTGCAGGAGTTTTATCCGGTTCCGGCTCTCTATGAACAGGCGCGGCGGTTTTGGCAGGCGGTGTTACCCAAGCATCAGAACGAAACGATCTTGATTGTGGCTCATAGCGGGATTAATCGCAGTTTGGTGAACACGGCGATTGGTTTGGGACCAGAGCATTACCAATCGTTTAATCAATCCAACTGCGGCATCTCGGTGCTAAATTTTGCGGACGGCTTGGGCGATCCGGTGCAAATGGAATCCCTGAACCTGACAGCTCATCTGGGTCAACCCTTGCCTAAACGGCGTAAAGGTGAGCGAGGTCCCCGCTTTTTGCTGGTGCGCCACGGTGAAACCGACTGGAACCGCGACAAACGCTTTCAAGGTCAAATTGATGTGCCGCTGAACGATCAGGGTCGGGTGCAGGCGCGTGAAGCCGCTGAATTTTTGGCTGCTATCCCAATTGACCGAGCCGTGAGCAGCCCGATGCTGCGCCCCAAAGAAACAGCCGAAATCATTTTGCAACGCCATCCGGGCGTAGAGCTGGAGCTAAACTCCTTGCTGTGTGAAATTAGCCATGGCCTCTGGGAAGGCAAGCTAGAAGCGGAAATTGAAGCTGCCTATCCAGGAGAGTTGCAACAGTGGCAGCGGGCACCCGAAACGGTGCAGATGCCTGAAGGCGAAAATCTACAGCAGGTATGGCAGCGAGCCATCGAAGCTTGGCAGCAAATTGTGGCAACCACGCCTGAGCAGACCAGCGATCGTCCGGTAACCACGCTGGTGGTGGCTCACGATGCTGTCAATAAAGCTCTCCTCTGTGCTCTCGTTGGTCAGGGACCGGAGCATTTCTGGACCTTTAAGCAGGGCAATGGCGCAGTCACGGTGATTGACTATCCCCATGGCATCAACGCCAAACCTGCGATTCAGGCGATGAACATTACTAGTCACCTGGGTGGTGGTGTGCTGGATAAAACGGCGGCAGGAGCGCTCTGATGACTCGTGAATTGCTGCGACAAGTTCGACTGCTCGATCCTCTAACCCATACCGACCGGGTTGCTGATGTCCTGATTGAGGCTAGTGGAGTTGTCGCCATTGAGTCTGCTATCCACGAAACCTCAGCTGACACCAAAATTCAGGACTGCACAGGCTTGATACTGGGTCACGGCCTTGTCGATCTCTATAGCCATTCCGGTGAGCCGGGGTTTGAAGATCGAGAAACCCTGGATTCGCTGCTGCAAGCAGCCACAGCAGGCGGCTTCACGCGGCTCAATCTACTCCCCGACACCCAACCGGCAATCGACAATCCGGCAGCGGTGGAGTGGGTGCGTGCTCAACTTAGTAATAAGGTGGCTCAGGTACGCTGTTGGGGCGCGTTGACCCTTGGGGCAAAGGGCGACCAGATGGTTGAGCTGGGAGAATTGGCTGCGACTGATATTGTTGGCTTTACCGATGGACAACCACTGCAAAATTGGGCGTTGATCCGGCGGATCCTGGAATATGGGCAGGCATTGGGCAAACCAATTGCCCTGTGGTGCTGCGACCGGGCGCTGGCAGGGAATGGCGTGGTGCGAGAAGGCCGAGAGTCGATGCGACTGGGACTACCAGGCATCCCAGTGATGGCAGAAACTGCTCCGTTGGCAGCGTTGCTGGAATGTGTAGGGATGATTGGCACGCCAGTGCACCTGATGCGGGTATCGACGGCGCGGGCCGTGGAATTAATAGCCGCCGCTAAAGCGCGCGGATTGCCGATTACTGCTAGCACCACCTGGATGCATCTACTGTTGGACATTCAGGCAGTTCGCTCCTACGACCCCAGCCTGCATCTAGAGCCGCCCTTAGGAAATCCAGCAGACCGGACGGCCTTAATCCAGGGCCTCAAGGATGGGGTGCTAGATGCCATCGCCATCGACCACAGCCCCTATACCTACGAAGAAAAAACCGTGGCTTTCTCAGAGTCGCCTGCCGGTGCAATTGGTTTAGAGCTGGCGCTGCCTCTGTTATGGCAAGGATTTGTAGCAACCGGAGAATGGTCGGCCCTGGAGTTGTGGCGGTGGCTCAGCAATCAGCCAGCCCAGTGTTTACAGCAGCCACTCGCGCCGATCCAGCCAGGATCAAGAGCCGAATTGGTGCTGTTTGATCCGCAGCCAGCTTGGCAAGTCAGTCCACAGACGCTCAAGTCGCGCTCTAGCAACACTCCCTGGCTGGGGCAAACGATTCAGGGTCGGGTAGTGAGGACTATCGGGTGAGAACTTTTGGCCGTTTTCTGATCGTTTTCTGACCGCTTATGGATTACCGTATGCGGGATGTCGCAGATGCAGTAGACTTGTAACCCAAAGTCAGGGATGCAAGATTGCCAGAAATGGGCCGGATGGTTTTCAAGCAAATTTTCAAGCAAACTTTCAGGCAAACTTTCAGGCAAAGTTTTAGGCAAAAATTTAACGGCTGTGTTTCAAAGTCTCGTGATAAAGTGTGCGTCGTAGTTCTGGTTTGGCTTGATTTAGTTTGGCTTGATTTGCTATATCGCTATCTATTCACTGCTTAGCTCCCCACTCACCGGAGGTTCAGATGGAGTTTTGGGAATTTCTGATCCAGAAGGAAGGCGATCGCTCCTGGTTACCTTTGGAATCTCCCAGCGTCGAAATCTTAGAAGGACGATATCGCGTCGTGGCTCGCTCGCACCGGGCCAATACTGCGACGGAGATTCGCGTCACTCATTATGCAACGACCGAAACTCCCCCTGTGCGCCGAGTCCGCAAACGCTCTAGCCAAACCAATCCCGATGGCCTGATTGTGATTTTGCCCTTTACTCGCTTGCAACCGGGCCTATGGGAGTTGCGTTGCACTGGCGATGTGATGGCCGAGATGATGGGTGAAAACTGGCAGTATGCCGTCCAGTTGGATGTGGTGCCGCAAGAACAGCCCGCCGATGAGTGGAACCCTGACTGGCAGGGCACTGCTACGGAAACGATGAAGAAACCTACCGATGAGGCCGTTGCTGGAACGGTGCAGACAGTCGCTGAAGCCAATCCGATGCCTGAGGTCGAGTCGCCCCCCGTTCCGGAGGTGGCTCCCTTGGCGGCAGCAACCGAAGCGGTACCATCAATTGACCAACCAGTTGCTAGTCCACCAGAGGAACAGGTTAATCCAACCCCTGTTAGTGAGCCTGTTAGTGAGCCTGTTAGTGAGACCGTCGGTTCAGAAGCCAGCCTCGATCAGCCAGCCGTGCCTGCTGCCGACCTATCGCAAGCGCTACAGCAGATTGAACAGGTGTCAGAACAGCTCGTTGACTCGATCTTCCGCAACTTGACCGATCTAACCAGCGATTTGACCAGCGAAACCTCGTTGACGGATGAGGCCAAGACTGGCGAAATCCATAGCGCAGCGGAACCTGCCATCGAGCGGGCAGAACTCAGCTCTCCGGCCGCCGGATTAGCGCCCCAACTCCAGGTGATTCTGGAGCAGGAAACCTTTGTGATTCAGCGGGGTGAATCTCTGAATCTAACCGGTCGAGTCGAGTTTCTTGCCGATCTGCCTCCAGCATCCATCGCGATTTCCGAACTGCGCGTCCGGCTTTACGATCCGCAGACCTCGGCAATTTTAATGGATGAAGCCTACCCGATTGACAACCGGGTTCCTCCCTTTCCCTTCTCTGGTCAAATTTCGTTGCCGGAACATTACCAAACCTATTTGGTGCTGGGCGAGCTGATCTTCCGGGGCACTGCTCAGGGAATCCAACAGGTGCTGGCGATTCACTCCTTCAATGTCACCACCGATCTGCATGAGCTGATCGAATCGATCGCCAACGACTTCCCGGATGTAGAAACCTTGCCGCCGGGGACCATGCCAGTAATTGCCGAGCCTGTGCCTGCCGTTGAGTTGAACCGTCTGACCAGCAAAACCTTTCAGCGCTCTTCCCAACAGCCGTTACCGCCCCAACTCCGACCTACTGACCCAACCCGCACCCATGCATCGTTACAACTGCCTGCATTTACTCCTGCCAACGCCACTCCGCCTGTCCCTGAGACTGCACCTCAGCCTGAGCAAAATCTGAAGCCAGAAGAAAGTCCGATTTCCACGTCGGCGGCTGATTTGCTGCAAGGGGAGCCAATGCTACAGCTTGGTTCAGAGCGAGCCGATTCAGATGCAGCGAAAGCGGATCAATCAGGCTCAGAATCGGTTTCTCAGTTAGCGTCAGAACCGTCAGGCTCGGAACAGGCTTCTGCTCAGTCAACGGCTGAGTCGAATGTTGAGCGAGCCGATCAGGAGTCTAGGGTGCCGTCAGAGACAGGGCTAGATGGCTCAGATTTATTCCTCAATTGGGACGACCTGGGTGGACGGGTACCGATTTGGCGACAGCGTCAACCGCGACCAGCTGATTTATCCACTGCTCCAGAGGATGTTTCGTTCCGGGCGTTGAATCTGCAACATCGGTTCCTCCAGCGTCTGCAAGCGTTAGCCACCAATCCCGAAATTGCGGCTGCCTTGAGTGCATTTGAGTCGAATGAAGCCAGTGCCAGTACCCTCTCCCTATCCCCAACCGAAATGGCGGTTCCTACCTACTCGCTGGGATTAGACGCAGAGCTGGCGGCACAGGAAATTGTGGTCGAGGATGAGCGAGTGGGACCAACCTACCCAGGGGATGCAACTCCCGAACCAGAAACGCCATTGGGACCGGTGCTGCCTGAGGATGAACCAATTCCAACACCCCGTCTACAGCTGCCTACCGGAGACATGATTGCCGGACGGCCTTTTGTCGTTACGGTCAAGCTGCCCAGTTTGGAGGCTAGGGTGTATGTCAAACTCTGGCTGCGAGACCGGCAAACGCGAGAACTGATCGGCACACCGCGCTGGATTATTGATTTTCTACCCGACGGGTTTGGCAATCAAATGGCTCGGACCGAGGTAATGGTGCCGCCCGGATGCATCAAAGTGCAGTTCGAAGCGATTGCGGTGGAGATCGCCACCCAGCGAGAAAGTGACAAAGTCACCCTGACGCGCCCGATTGTGCCGCCCGATTTGTCGCCGCTTTCCCTCGACGGGCTGGAGATTTAATCGCTAATCAACTTGAGTAAAGATCACAGTTGTTAAAATTTCTTAGCAGTCAGGTATTTGGTGCCAATTCACAGTAAATTTGGCTCTAAGGTTCGTTGTTTCAACCAGGAGAGTCGAACTAATGGCAGCTTCTTTTTTGCCTTCCATTTTTGTTCCTATCATCGGCTGGGTATTTCCCGCAGTCGTCATGGCGTTTTTGTTCATCTATATCGAGCGGGAAGATCCTAGCGGCATTTAAGCCCATTTCAAGCCATTTCATCCAATCATAGATAAATCGCTTTTGGAGAGGAGATAAATCAAGATGCAAAACTTGCCTTCAGGCGTACAGGCACAAGCTAACAAGGAAGTGGTGAGTGCTGCTGGCGATCCCCAAGTAGGGAATCTCGCTACCCCAATCAATTCGTCTGATTTTACAAAGGCACTGATCAACAATCTGCCGGCTTACCGTAAGGGCTTGTCCCCACAGCGGCGCGGCTTGGAAGTTGGCATGGCCCACGGCTATCTACTGTTTGGCCCCTTTGCCTACACCAGCCAGTTTCGCAATACCGGCGTCTCGGATGTTGTAGGGTTAATTGAAGCGGTGATTCTCGTAGTGATTCTCACCGTCTGTTTGTCGCTGTATGCGGGTTCAAACCCCAAGAAGCCGATCGGCACAGTGACTAATCCCAATCCTCCAGCTAGCCTAGAGCACTCCGAAGGCTGGAGTGAATTTGCCGGCAGCTTCCTGATTGGCGGTATTGGCGGTGCAGCTTTTGCCTACATCATCTATGAGGTGTTTAAGTCGGGCGTGTTGCAAACCTTTGGCAATATGGTTGGCTAACGTTTGAGCACCTCACGCTTCTGACATAAAACTCCAAATTCACCGGCATGATCATTCGCTGATCGTGCCATTTTTATTATTTTTTATTATTGATACCTGATGAACTTGCTGAATGGGGCTACTGTCTCAGCCGACGCTGCTCGCTCTTGAAGCGGATGTATTCCGACAGGAAAGCCAAAAACCCGGAAAACAGAATCAAAATCACGCTGAGGGCATTGATATCCGGCTTCACACCAGTCCGGACGCGGCTGAAAATTTCCATTGGCAGTGTGTTGGCTCCCCCACCAGCAGTAAAGCTAGCAATCAGCAGATCATCCATACTGAGGACAAAGGCCAGCAGACAGCCGGAAAAGATCGCGGGCATCAGTTCGGGCAACAGCACCTTCAGAAAGGCTTGAAATGGCGTTGCCCCCAAATCGAGAGCCGCTTCTTCTAAATGGGGATTGAGTCCGGTCAGCCGAGTGGAGACCACAACAGCAATATAGGCAAGGCAGAAGACGATATGAGCGGCGATAATCGTCCAGAGGCTCAAGGAGGCCCCAATCGACACCAAAAACACTAGCGTCGCCACTGCAATCGCAATATCCGGAATGATCAGCGGCAGGTAAGAGACACCCCGGTACAGTCCCTTGCCCGGAAACCGATACTTGGCAAGCCCAACGGCCATCATCGTACCTACTACTGCCGAAATCACCACGGCGCAAATCGCCACTCTCAAACTGTCGCCCAAGGCTGAGAGAATGCGAGAATCATTCAGCAGGCTGCTGTACCAGCGCAGGCTAAATCCACCCCAAGTAGAACTAAAGCGCGAAGCATTAAAGCTGTAAAACGCTAGCACTAAAATCGGGATGTACATGAAGCTGTACATCAGTAGGGTGATGACAAACTGCCAGGAAAAGGAACGCTTTGAGCCGGGTGGAGAAGGCAGAGAAGTCACATCACGCTCCTTGGGTAACTGGAGAAATTGAGAGGGGTAATTTTAGGGTTGAGCCGAGCTGCGATCGCCATACTTTAGCAACAGTGCGATCGCGATGCTAACGGCCAAAATCAAGATTATGCTGAGGCTAGAACCAAAGCCCCAATTGCGAGTCGCGCCTAAAAATTGATTGTAGATCAAGCGGGAAACCGTCATACTGGACGCACCTCCCAGCAATTCTGGCACCACAAAATCGCCCAGGCTGGCAATAAACACCAGTAACCCGCCGGCAGCAATACCAGGTAGCGTCTGGGGTACGGTAATTTTCCAAAACGACTGCTGGGGAGTAGCTCCCAAATCAGCCGCGGCCTCTAGCAATCGCCGATCCAGCCTCTCCAACGAGGCATAGAGAATCAGCACCATGTAGGGCAAAAAACTGTAGGCCATGCCAATAAACACGGCTGGACTACGATTCAGCCAATCCTGCCCTGGTAAGCCAAACACTCCCAGCAGCGAGTTGAGCAATCCGCTCGGTCGCAGGATTGTGATCCAGGCATAGGCCCGCAGTAGCGAAGAGGTCCACAGCGGCAGGATAAAGCTGACCAGCAGCAAATTGCGCCAGCGTCTGGGAGCTTTAATCGCAATCCAATAGGCAACTGGGAATCCCAGCAGCAGGCAGAGAAGCGTGGAGCCAACCGCAAAGAATAGCGACCGCAGCACCACCTGAAAATAAACGGGTTGAAAAATCTCCAGATAGTTGCCCAGGCCATAGGCTCCGGCTGGCTGCCCCAAGCGAAATCCTGGAATCAGGCTTAGTTCTAGAATTAACAGCGTCGGAAACACCAACAGAAGCAGCAGCCAAATTCCTGCCGGTGCCAGCAGCACAAATGGCTGAATCAACTTAGCTGGATGCCATCCTGAGCGCGCTCGAGTAGGTTCAGCACCAGAAGGTGTGGTGGTCAGTGACATAGACAGCAGAGGCGAGAAAAGTTTTAAGTGCTGGTTAATTGCGTCCAGTAGCGGTCGTAGAGTTCGGTGACTTCGGAAGGCAGGGGAACGATGCCTTCACATTTGGCAAGGACTGCTTTGGAAGGAAACAGATTTTCATTCTGCTGCAGGTCACTGGACAGTTTCTCGTAGGCAGCTTGATTCGGGGTCGAGATTTTTAGCCGTTCTACCAATCGGGCCGAATTTTCTGGCTCCAGCATAAAGTTGATCCATTCGTAGGCGGCATCGGGATTGGGAGCGGTTTTGGGGATCACCATTGTGTCAGTCCAGAGCGATGAGCCGCTTTCAGGCACGATGTATTTTAGATTGGGGCTTTCTTGGATTAAATTCAGCGCGTCTTGGGAATAGGCCATGGATAGGGCCAAATCACCGCTCGCTAGCTGATCTTCCCAGCCGTTTGTCAAAAAGGTAGCAATAGCGGGCTTCAGCTCTAGCAGTTTCTCGTAAGCTGCCTCAATTTCTGAGGCTTTTGTGGAGTTGTAGGAGTAGCCTAAATACCTCAGCGTCGCGCCAAACACTTCTCGCACATCGTTGATCATCGAGAGGCGTCGATTCAGCTGGTCCACGTTGTCCCAAACGTAATCCCAGCCTTTGACCTCGCTGCTGACTTTTTCTGGGTCGAAAATCAGGCCGGTGGTGCCCCAAACCGCAGGAATACTGTGGGTGTTGTCGGGATCGTAGCCAGGGTTTTGCCAGTTTTGCATCAGGTTCTCGGTTCCCTTCAAGCGGGATTTGTCGAGCGGCAATAGCATCCCCATTTTGATCATTTCTTCCACCTTGTAATCTGATGGAAAGACGATGCTATAGGCTTTTCCAGCGCCCGTCTGCATTTTGGTCAGCATGGCTTCGTTGGAATCAAACGTTTCGACAATGGCCTGGATGCCGGTTTTGTCCTTAAAGTTTTTCAGCAGTTCATCATCGGTGTAGTTAGCCCAGGTGAAGATGCGGAGGGTGGAATCGCTAGGGCTAGAACTGGTCTGTTCGGGACTAGCGGTCCCTGGCGCATTCGAGCCGGATAGATTACGGGCACAGTTGGAAAGGACAATCCCTGACACGGCTGCGGCTGAAGCTTGCAGAAACCGCCGTCTGGTGGTCGCAGAAACCGAAAAGTTCTGGGGATTTGTCGGAGGCATTACTCTCTCCTAACTCCTACTGGGTAACGTACACATTCACTCTAGTTCATTTCGAGCACGCAAGTTAAACCGGCAGGGCAATACAATCTGCGGCGGACCAGTAGATCCGCACGGGGGAGTTGAGGCTGGGCAGAGTTACGGTTCGATTGGTTTGAAACACGGTTACTGTATCGCCGCTGTTGAGTTCCACGACATAGTGTACATGGGTGCCCATGTACATCACGTTTTTCAGCGCGCCATCGTAGTAATTCATCTGTTCAGGGGCTGCACCGGAGCTAACATGGATTTTCTCAGGCCGAATGCTTACCACTACTGAATCACCGGGCGATAATTGCCCATTGTCCTGTGGCTTGACCTGAATGGTTAACCCGTTTGGGGTAACAACCTGCAAACTTGAAGGATAGGAAGCTTCAACTTGCCCCTGAAACAGGTTGGTATCGCCAATAAAGTCGGCGACGAAGGGAGTTTGTGGATACTCGTAGATTTGGCTGGGGCTGCCAATCTGTTCGATTCGGCCCTGATTCATCACGGCAATCCGGTCCGATAAGCTGAGGGCTTCTTCCTGGTCGTGGGTCACCATCACAAAAGTGACGCCCAAATCTCGATGCAGGTTCGATAGCTCCATCTGCATTTCTTTGCGCAGTTTCAGGTCCAAGGCTCCTAGTGGCTCATCTAGCAGAACGACCGTAGGCCGATTTACCAGCGCCCGCGCCAACGCCACCCGCTGCTGTTGTCCTCCTGAGAGCTGAGCCGGATACCGCCGTGCCAGGTTTTCCATCTTTACGAGCTGCAGTGCTTCCCCGACTCGCGTTTGTAGTTCAGATTTGCTGCTTTTTTGCAACCGCAGGCCAAAGGCCACGTTGTCCCAGACGGTCATATGTCCAAACAGGGCGTAGCTCTGAAACACCGTGTTAACTGGACGTTTGTAGGGCGGCACGTTCGCCATCGATTGGCCGCGAATCAGCACCTCGCCGCCGGTCGGTTCCTCGAAGCCGGCAATCATGCGCAGCGTGGTAGTTTTGCCGCAGCCGGATGGTCCCAAAATGCTAAAGAACTCGCCTTGATGAATCTCTAAATCAATGCCGCGTACCGCTGTTTCACCATTGAATACCTTGAATACTTTGCGCAGTTCAACATCAAGCTTGGTACCGGTTTCAGCAACATCTTGATTTTGGATAACGGTCTGAGACATAGGTAGCCAGTTCCCCTCAAAGTTTCAGGTTAAGTTCCGGTTAAGTTTTGCGAGTTGGTTCTACGAGTTGATTCAAAGGGCGCTCCTCAAACAGTCTGAAATGTTTTAAGTGGCGCGGAGTGGCACAGCCAATGGCATCAATGCCTTACTCATACTGCTTACTGCTTCACTCCTTTGCTTTTTGTCCCTTAGCATACCCTCGATTAAATTCGGCTGGCAATTTAAGCCAATTCCTGAAATTAAAACTGCTGGAGTGAAGAATCTAGCCCGTTCATTTGATGCTTGAATTTAGTGCTTGAGTGCAGCACTTAAGCCGTGCTGAATCAGTCGTGAAATGCAATTCACGGAACCAATTGGTTTGAAACCACTCTATAGTAGAAATTTGGTGCGCCAGCGGTGTCATCAAATTTCTTATCAAGCGTTGATAGCTCCTTGTCAGACCCTCTCCTGACTCCTGGCTTCTGACTCTTGTATCCCAACCATCATCGTCGTTGAATTCCCAAAACTGAGTTTGGTGATTGCTTTAGCTAGCTTATGAATCTGACGCAAAATTCTCCCCTTTCGCAGCAACCAAAACAGTCGAGCGCTCGCACAGTAGGCCGCCATTATCAGTCGCTGTTTGTCATGTTGGCTGTGACGCTGGTGATGGTGGGCGGTATTAGTACCCGTTTAGCCTATCTCCAGTTATTTCAAGGCGAGCGCAATCGTCAGCTAGCGGATAACAACCGGGTTCGCCTGATTCCTCGCCAGCCAGAACGAGGCAATATCTTGGACCGCAAGGGTCGGATTTTGGCAGGCAACCGCTTGTCCTATGCGGTGTTTCTCTGGCCAATCTCCAACTCACGGCAAGAATGGCAGCAGATTTTGCCCCGCCTTGCCAAGCTGCTCAACATTCCCCGTCAGAACATTGAGGATCGGTTAGAGCAGGCCGGCTATAGTTCTCCAGTGCTAGTGCGGGTAGCTAGGGGATTGAGTCCAGCTCAGGTGACGGCATTGGCAGAGTTTAGCCAAGAGCTGAAAGGCGTTCAGGTGCAGGCCGAAGCCGTGCGCAACTATCCCTATGGCGATTTGGCGGCTCATGTGCTGGGCTACACGGGCGAAATGACCGACGAAGATCTGAAGGCAAAGCAGAATGAAGGCTATCGCTTAGGGGATGTGATCGGACAAATGGGCGTAGAAGCGGCCTTTGAGAAGCAGCTCCGGGGGGAATGGGGCGGCCAGCAGGTCGAGGTGGATGGTGCCGGTCGAGTGTTACGGATTTTGGGTGAAAAACAAGCCAGAGCCGGTAATGACGTGCAGCTCACAATTGATTTAGACATTCAGCGGGCTGCTGAACGAGCCTTGGGAAACCGCAAGGGTGCAATTGTGGCGATGGATCCCCGCAACGGAGCCGTATTGGCAATGGTCAGCCGTCCGGCCTTTGACCCCAATCTGTTTTCGACCTACATTACCGATGCTCAGTGGCAGCAGTTGCAAAGCGAAGAATTTCCGTTTGTGAATCGTGCCCTCCAGGGCTATCCACCCGCTAGCACCTTCAAAATTGTTACCACGACCGCAGCGATTGAGTCGGGTAAATACTCGCCAGACACAGTGCTAAGCACCTTTCCCTATCTAGAGGTGGGTGGTATTCAATTCTGGGATTGGAACCGGGCTGGATTTGGTCCTCTAGACTTTCGAGGAGCAATGGCCTGGAGTAGTGATACCTTCTTTTACCAAACGGCCCTTGGCATGGGTGGAAACAATCTAATTCAGTGGACAAGACGCTATGGGTTCGGGCAAAAAACTGGCATTGAAATTGCCAAAGAAGAAGCCGCGGGATTAGTACCAGATGAAACTTGGAAACAAGCTGAACTCAAGGAACCCTGGTACGCCGGCGACACGGTTAACATGTCGATTGGTCAAGGTTATTTGCAATCGAGTCCACTTCAAGTTGCCGTTATGTTTGCGGTACCAGCCAATGGTGGTTATCGCGTCCATCCCCATCTGTTGTATGACAACGAAGATGCCAAAAACTGGCGAGAAACGCTCAATATCAGCGATGTAACGCTAGATGTCTTGAAGGAAGGGTTGCGCATGGTAATTACCGGCGGCACGGGTCAGGCGATTAATGTGCCCAATCTGCCCCCGATCTCGGGTAAGAGCGGTACGGCAGAGGATCCACCCCGGCGCTCCCATGCCTGGTTTGGAGCCTATGGCCCAACCAATAAACCAGAGATTGTGGTTGTGGCCTTTGCCGAAAATTCAGGTGGTGGCGGCGGTAAGGTAGCAGCCCCAATGGTGCGACAGGTTCTAGAAACCTATTTTAACGGTACCCAAGCAACCGGCGCTGCTGAACCTGCTGATGTTACAAGCGACTAAATCAAGTTTTGAGTTTTGAGTTGAGATCAACTTGATTGAATGACCGATCCCAACTCAAAACTTAAAGCTCAAAACTTAAAACTCAAAACTTAAAACTTAAAACTCAAAACTGATTGAACTAGGCTGTTGGAATCGGCGTTAAACCCAGCTTGGTCAGTAGCTGATCAAAATTGACGTGCTTTTCCATCATTTGATAGACGGCCTGAACTTTGATCGGCTCATGCAGACGAACTTGGCCAAAAGCGCGATCGACGATTTCCACGGTTGTGAGGGTGTCGAGATCGACCGAGAGAATCGGGATCTCTAGGTCTTCAGCTCGCGTCAGGATGGTAGAAGAAGGCGGCAGGTGGCCGGTTAGGATTAGGCACTGAGTTGAGGTTTCTAGAGCGGCAAGCTGGATATCGGTGCGGTCACCGCCGGTGACGACGGCCATGTTGCGACCTTTGCGGAAATACCCCAGGGCCGAATTGACATTCATGGCACCAATCTTGAGGCTCTCAACCATCAGATCAAGCCGGTCGGGGCGGCAGAGCACTTCGGCATTCAGTTGATGTACCAACTCCCGCACGCTCACGCTACGAAGAAGATCATTGCGGGGCAGGATACCAAGAACTTCAATCCCTTGCTGCTGTAAAAAGGGTTGGATTTGGCTGTGGACTCGTTCGAGCTGATCGGGCAAAACATCGTTGAGCAAGACGCCAATCAGGTGAGAGCCAAGCTGCTGTTTGGCGGCTAGCAGGCTATCGAGAATCAGCGCTGAATGGTAGCGAGCCACTAGCACGACTGAGGCATCTAGCCGTTGGGCCAGTTGGGGCAGCGTTAAATCGAATAGTTTGCCTTCTTGTAGAGTTCCGGCTCCTTCCAGCACCACTAAATCGCTGGCGGAGAATTGGCTATAGGATTGCAACTGCTGCTGATAGCTGAGTTGGCCTTCACTGCTGATGTAGTCAGCAATGGTAATCTCATCGAGGGGAAGCAGCATCGGCAAGACTCGCTCTTTTGGTAGATTGAGCGTGTTAGCCATAAACAGCACATCTTCTTCGATTACCTCGGTTTGGGTGCGAGTCAAACAGGTGCCCAGCGGTTTCCCATAGGCAATGTCCAACCCTTTTGATTGCAACTGCTGCGCGATCCCTAGAACAATGGCTGATTTACCGCTGTATGCTTCAGATGACCCAACGAAGAGAAACTTTGGGGACTTTGGCACATCTCTGCTCCTAACTTAAACTGACTTACTAACGTAACTTGAAAAGGATGATGGAATCGTTTGCTTTTTAACGACTAGCTCAAGAAAACGTTTCGTTTGATAGTATCACCCCTCCATACCTGTAATAACCAGTATGGCTTGCAAAACAAACCGGGGACAGAACTTCCTACCCCCGGCTGATCTCGGTTGTATCGAGTTTGACTCAATTAGTAAGCCAATCTAATCATTTGAACAGTTTGTAGTGCAAGCGTCTCGCCTGCGGTGGGCAAGATGCCCACACTTCTTGATTGTTTAATTGGGTTGAATGACTTCTACTCAATCATCCAGCCGCAGTAGTTTCCGATAAAAGGCTTGGGAAAAATCAGCCACTCGTGTGCTCTTGAAGATAAACAGCACTTCGATCAGGAAATCAACAAACTCGAAGTTTGCCATTGTAACCTCGTAGCTCAACTCGGCGTTGCCGTCAAACTGCATGCGGCAGCGAGTCAAGTCAGCCGGAATTGAAGAGATATTCCAGGTTGCAATAAAGGGAATACTTTCTCCACCTTCGATTTTGCGAAATCCTTCTAAATTTCCAGTTTGATATAGGCTAATTGCTAGGGGTAAAGCACTCCGTTTGCGGCCTTGGTAGTACGGAGCATAGACGCTAACATCACGAGGATTTGCAGGTTGGAGTTTCTCTAGAGACATGCTCAAATCTTCCTGGATTGCTGCTAGTTGTAGCCTTGCAGTGGGATTGATTGGGCGCTGCCGAACTCACGATTCGGACCTTCAAACAACACCTTAATAGCTAGTATTCCCTACACCAGTTCGCGCCATACATCTTTACGGCAAATTTAAATAGAATCAAGCAATAGAATCACAACAGATTCCGTTGAATGACTGAACGTATTAGGACTTTTATCGATTGCAATCACTTCAAATTGTTGTTATCGGCGGTGGTGCCGCAGGCTTTTTTGGGGCAATTGCCTGTGCTGAAGCCCATCCCCATACTCACATCACGCTGCTGGAAGCCCATCAGCCGCTGAGCAAAGTTCGGATCTCTGGCGGGGGACGCTGTAATGTCACCCATGCCTGCTTTGAGCCAGCTACTTTAGTGCAGCACTATCCCAGAGGCGGAAAAGCGTTACGCGGAGCCTTCAGTCGGTTCCAGCCTCGGGACACTGTGGCCTGGTTCGCTAAGCATGGCGTCGTCTTGAAAACCGAGGCCGATGGCCGCATGTTTCCGATCAGCGATGATTCTGGCACAATTATGGACTGCCTAATTCAAACAGCTCGTCAGCAAGGAGTGCAGATCTACACTGGCGCTCCGGTCACAAGCATCGAGCGAAACGCTAAAGGCTTTGCGGTACAGCTCAAGTCGGGTCAGATGCTGACTGCCGATCGGCTGCTGTTGGCCACCGGCAGCAGTTCTAAGGGATATGAGTTAGCCAAATCACTGGGTCATTCGATTGAACCGCCCGTTCCGTCGTTGTTCACCTTCACGATTCCCGATCCAGATCTGCGGGCCTTAGCGGGGGTTGCAGTGGAGTCGGTCCAGGTGCGGTTGCGATTCCCTAATCAAAAGCCACTAGAGCAAACGGGTGCTCTTTTGATTACCCATTGGGGCTTCAGCGGCCCGGCCATCTTGAAACTATCGGCTTGGGGAGCTAGAGTACTCTACAACCAGCGCTATCAAGTCACCCTACAGGTCAACTGGCTGCCCCACTACCAGTACGAATCCCTGCGCCAGCAGCTATTCGAGTTCAAACAGCAGCAGCCCAAACGCACTGTCGTAGCCCACAGCGAATTTGAGTTGCCGCGTCGCCTTTGGCAGTATTTGGTGATGCGAGCTGGGATTGCCTCTGAACAGCGCTGGGCCGAGGTGTCGAAGCAGGAAATCCACCAGTTGGTACAGGAACTTCAGCAGGGCCAGTACTCGGTGCAAGGCAAAGGTGTGTTTAAGGATGAATTTGTTACCTGCGGTGGGGTTCGCCTCAAGGAAGTGGATTTCAAAACAATGGAAAGCCGCCTCTGTCCGGGTCTCTACTTCGCGGGCGAAATTCTCGATATCGATGGGGTGACTGGCGGGTTTAATTTTCAGAGTGCTTGGACCACCGGCTGGTTAGCAGGGCAGGCCATGGGACGGATTTCCTACTCCCAAGCTGGATGAGACAGCAACGCGGCAATCACCCGCACGCCTCGCAGTTGATTGGAAAGGGGTAGATGGCCTCTGGGTGCACTCAGATTCCAGGTAAACTCTTGTGGATAACGGGTCCAGTTGTTGCCGGTTTTCCAGCCGATCTGGTACCAGAGCCTTTCCCAGTTTTTGCCGGCGGCCAGCCACAGCTCCCGCTGCACCGAAAAACCAAATTTGCCTTCAGAATGCACTAGCCACAGTGAATTAATCGTCTGAAGGTCAACGACCGGAAAGTTTTCGACTTCGGTGAAATACAGCCATTTGCGCTGCACGGCCTGCGGACCTGCCAGTTCGCACATCTTCTCTAGCGTCAGCCGGTCGGCAGCCTGAAAATCTTGCTGGGCTAACAGGGCTTGCAGCGGCGCATAGTCCACTCCCCGGTCGGAACGCAGGGGCACAATCCCCTGGGGAAAGTGAGTTTGCAAAAAGGTTTGGGCTGTCGTGGATTCTGCGGCCACCAGGGTTTGGTAAACTTTGCCCTCAATGATGCCGGGATGCTCCTGCCGGTCGAGCAAAAAGCGCATCAGCACCGCTAATCCAGCTTCGCCTGAGCTGGCTAACTCTTCGACGAGCTGCAATTGGTTTTTCAGAGATTCCGACTTGAGGCGGTCAAGAAACTTGGCGATAAATTCCGTGACTTCTGGATCAGAAGAAGCCGCAGAATTGGCAGAAGTAAGGTTAGAAGACTGCACGTCAGGCATGATTCAGAAACTACAAAAAGCTGGCTTCAGGGTATCCGCAGCAAAGTGTCTGGGCAGGAGCGCCGCTTGGGTTTCTCAGCAGAAACAATTCAATCTTCATTGTAGAGGGAAGCATGCCCCGCCCTACCGAGGATTATGAATCTCTGACGCGAATCAGTCTTACCAGCATTGGCCTTGGCAGCGGTCAGTCTGCTTCCGATTTTTCGGCTGGCGGACGGTAGCCCCGCTCAAAGGCATAGCGAATCAGTTGGGAGCGGCTTTCCAAATGCAGCTTGCTAAGAATGTTGCTGAGGTGGGTTTGCACCGTGCGAGGACTGACAAACAGCCGGTCGCCAATCTGTTTGTTGGTGAAGCCCTGAATCACTTCCCAGAACACTTTCTCTTCGGCTGGAGTCAGCGGCAGGGGCTGAGGCGGCGAGGGTGGTACTTCCGGCGGGGTAGGGGGAGTGGCCGAATTGGCAAAATGGGATTGCTGCATCAGGCGAATGATTTCGGCGTGGATGCGGCGTGAGCGTTCGAGCTGGGCTTCGATCTTGGCCACCAGTTCTTTTGGATCAAACGGTTTGACCAGGTAATCATCGGCTCCCATTTGATGCCCCTGCACCCGGTCGTCTACGTCTTTGCGGGTCGAGAGGAAAATAAACGGCACGAGCTGACCGGAGCGGGTGGCGCGCAGACGACGACAAAATTCCAGACCGTCCATTTCTGGCATCAGCACATCGGAGACAACGACATCAGGTGGGTTTTGCTCAAACAAATTTAATCCCTCGACACCGGAAGTAGCTTCCTGCACCGAGTAGCCACGATTTTGCAGATAGCGGGTCAGCGCCGTCCTTAAGGTAATATCATCATCAACGATTAAAACTTTTTTCATCTGACTCTCGACAACCTAGACTATAAACGTCAAATACTAGGTTTTCCCCGCCTTACCAGCTCGATTGCTCAAAAAAAGCTGAACATGGCTGATCTCGGCAGCATATCTTCAGAAAAATTCGGTTTTTCTCCTGCTCAATCATATCAATCTCAACAAAACTTTAGATTTGGCGGAACCAAGCGGCAGGAATCGGCGCAGTTAAGGGACAATCAGACCTGGAAGTGAGGGCAGAGCCAGTTGTCTCTCAGCCTAGCAGATGGGATCGATTTGAGCGATTCACCTCACTTTTGTTCAAACCGGATCATTCTAGGGCTAGAGATCCGGTAATCTACTGTCTGAACTATTGCACTGCTGAACAGGAGCTGCCGCAGCTATGTACGAGAAGATTACTCCCCCAACCACCGGAACCCGAATTACGTTCAGCAATGGCGAGCCTGTGGTGCCGGATGACCCCATTATTCCCTTTATTCGAGGTGATGGGACGGGGGTAGACATTTGGCCCGCCGCGCAGCGAGTGTTTGATGCGGCTGTGGCAAAAGCCTACGGCGGTCAACGCAAAATTGTTTGGTTCAAGGTGTATGCCGGGGATGAAGCCTGTGAACTCTATGGCACCTACCAGTATTTGCCCGAAGATACCCTGACGGCAATTCGAGACTATGGTGTTGCCATCAAAGGGCCGTTGACTACACCAATCGGAGGCGGCATCCGCTCGCTGAATGTGGCCCTGCGCCAGATTTTTGACCTCTATGCCTGCATTCGTCCCTGTAAGTACTATGCGGGTACGCCATCACCCCACAAAACGCCGGAAAAGCTGGATGTGATCGTCTATCGAGAGAACACGGAAGACATCTACCTTGGCATTGAATGGAAGCAGGGCAGCGAAATCGGCGAACGGCTGATCAAAATCCTGAATGAAGATTTGATTCCGGCCACGCCAGAACATGGCAAGAAGCAAATTCCCCTCGATGCGGGGATTGGCATTAAGCCGATCAGCAAGACCGGATCTCAGCGGCTAGTGCGGCGAGCCATTCGCCATGCCCTGCGGTTGCCCAAACCCAAGCAAATGGTGACGCTGGTGCACAAAGGCAACATCATGAAGTACACCGAAGGGGCGTTCCGCGACTGGGGCTATGAGTTGGCGACGAGCGAATTTCGGGCCGAATGCGTCACAGAACGGGAATCCTGGATTCTCAGCAACAAAGAACGCAAATCCGACCTCAGCATCGAAGACAATGCCCGCCAAATTGAACCGGGCTATGATGCCCTCACCGACGAGAAAAAGCAAAAGGTCTGTGCCGAGGTGCAGGCAGTTCTAGATTCGATCTGGGAGACCCACGGCAACGGCCAGTGGAAAGATAAGGTGATGGTAAACGACCGGATTGCCGACAGTATTTTTCAGCAGATCCAAACCCGCCCGGATGAATACTCGATTCTGGCGACGATGAACCTGAATGGTGATTATCTCTCGGACGCGGCAGCGGCGATTGTTGGTGGTTTGGGCATGGGTCCAGGAGCCAATATCGGTGACTCTTGCGCAATTTTTGAAGCCACCCACGGCACGGCTCCTAAACATGCGGGACTGGATCGAATCAACCCCGGTTCAGTGATTCTTTCGGGTGTGATGATGCTGGAGTATCTGGGCTGGCAAGAGGCGGCAGATTTAATTAAGCAGGGCATCGGAGCCGCCATCTCGAACCGGGAAGTCACCTATGACCTAGCTCGCCTAATGGAACCCCCAGTGGAACCGCCACTCAAGTGTTCTGAATTTGCTGAAGCGATTATCAAACACTTCGAGGATTGAGCAGGTTGTCTGAGTGATTGGTCGGCTCAACCTGAGCCGATGACAAACATAAACGGCTGATCCCCCTCCACTTCCGGCACCTCCCCTCACCCAGACTACTGGGTAACACACATGGGTAACACACATGGGTTAACACACCAGTGATCAAAGCTAGGTCGGCACTTGTCGAATCGCCCCCTAGCCCCCTTTCTTGAATGCCTGTTAGGGCTAGATTCTGGGGCAACCAAACTGTTCAAAATCCCCCAAATTGGGGGATTCAGGGGGCTGAGAGACTTGTGTGTACACGGTAGCTTACCCAGGGGAATGAGATGGTCTCTCATCTAGACTTTTCTAGACTTTACGGATTCGAGAAGGTATTGATTTCGCCGCCGCCAATATACTGCCCTGGCGGTGTGCGCGGCACCGAAAAGGGAGCCTGCTGCGACTGAGCGTTTGAAGAACTGGGCGCTGAAAAGTTAGGGGACGGGCTGGGTGCGGTCGTACCATAGCCGGGAGTGCTGCCATAGCTGCCGCTGTAGCTGCCGGGGATAGGTTGAGTTCGTACGGTAGGGGCAATTTGCGGTGTAGTGAAGTTGGGTGAAGTTGTGTTGGGGTAAAAGCCCGGTGTATTGGTGGGAGTTCTAAAGGCAGGCGGTAGGGTGTAGCCAGTAGTGCCTGGTGCAGGCGAGGTCTGCGGTACGTAGGAGGGTTGAAAGCCTGATGGTTGGGAGAAGGAGGGTTGGGAAAAACTGGGTTGCCCATAGCCTTGCCCATAGCCTTGGCCACCAGTAGGAGCGGGTGTTGCTGAATTGGAACCGGTCTGTGCGGTTGCCTCGGTCTCGGAACTAGCCTGAACATCCGCTTGAGTATTAGCTGGGGCTGCTTGCTCGCTCGCTGAAGGTTGACCTAAGATGCGCTGAATCGCAACCTGGAGTGGATTCTCGGCAGTTGAATTTGCAGCTGAGCTGGTGCCCAATTGTGAAGGAAATGCTGAATTGGTAGGTGTAGTCGTATCGGCGCTAAAGAGATTATCTAACTCAGCAGTGGCAGGTTGACTGGAACCTGCAGTAAAGGGATTGCGGCTAGCGCGTGGCTGCGAATTCGACCTGGATTTGGGAGCAGCAGATGGCTTGGAGGCTGAACTCGAGGATGGGCTGGATAGTAGCCGAGTCAGCAGATCCACCTTCAGGGAGGATGCGTCAGAGGGCAAGGCATTGGCTCCTGAAAGGTCGGTTGCATCCGGCAAGTCTAGAATTGTGCTGGCATCACTGATGGTTGGAAGCGCATCGGTTTCGGTGGCCAGATCGGTAGCTATATCACCGGCTGTATTTGAATTAGCGCCGGAGGTGGCGAGGCTGAATTTTTCTGGATGTTGCCAGTAGTCCGCCAAAAACAGTAGCGGTAGCCCTAGAACCATTGCTGCTGCCCAGACGCTGGGTTTGCTAAGCACTTGCAATTTCGCCTTCAGAGCACGAATTGTAGCCGATGATCGTTGGGTTGGCATTGCTCTACCTGCCTCTAACGCTGACTCCCTCTATTGTAGACAGCAGCAACAACGAGCTAGCAGGGGGTGTGAGGTCTTTGCGGAATCTTGAATCTCGGTTCACTGACGCGATGGACTCAACTCCAGAGTACTCTCAGCTCAGCGAGAAGAGCGGGCCAGTAAGAGAAAGGCGGCAGTGAGGCCGAAGATATTGGGTAACCAGGCTCCCAAGAAGGGAGTAATCATCCCAAGTTGAGCGATAGAGCCGAAAATTACGGTCAAGAGATAATAGGTGAAAATAATCACCAAGCTGATGGCAAAGCTGGTTGAGCGTCCACCCCGATCCAGCCGCGAGCCGAGGGCGGCCCCGACGAGGCCAAACGCAACGCAGACAAAGGGCAAGGCATAGCGCTGCTGAATTCTCACCTTCAGCTTTTGGATCTTGTCCTCACTGCCGCTTTGCTGCAATAGCTCTAGATACTCTAGCGACTGAGCAATATTCATTTCGTCGTAGTCGCGGGGTTGGGACGCCAGATCGAGTGGGCCACGAGGTAGTTTTAGCTGCTGCTCCTCAAATTTGACAATATTGCGGAAGGAGCCATCAGGTGAAACGACATAAATCGTGCCATTGCGGAAGTCCCAAGCTTTTTCGCTGCCGTTCCAGGTGGCAGACTTGGCGCTGACAATTTGATTTAAGCCTTCCTGAGAAAAGTCAAGAATCGTCAGGCCGCGCATTCGTTCACCATCAAATTCTTTGGCGTAGAACAAACGGGAAAGCGTATCTTCTTTTTCGCCATCTACTTCTTCCTGCCTAAATTCCTGATAGAGAATATTGCGCTCCTGAAAGGATGGATTTTCATCGTTGAGTGCTCTGGCAAGCGTCAGGGTGGCCTGGTAGTTAGCCGACGGCACGATTAGCTCGTTGAACGCGAAGGTCAACCCCGTTACCAGTAAACACACGAGCAGAGCCGGCAAAATCATACGGTAAACGCTGACGCCGCAGGCTTTGAGCGCAGTCAACTCACTATCGCTTGATAGACGGCTGTAGGTCATCAAGTTAGCCAACAGAATCGACATCGGAAAGGCGTAGGCGATGAACTGGGGAAATTTTAGCAGCAGCACCTGCACGGCAACCGAAATCGGCAAACCCGACTCTGTCACCCGCCGAATCAGCTCGAACAGCGCATCAATTGAGACGCCCAGGGAAGAAAATGCCCCGACACCAAACAGAAACGGCGGGATTAGTTCGGTGGCAATGTAGCGATCCATTACCGGCAGATTGGGGAATCCCTGCCAGCGAGGAAAGGAAAGGCGAGGCGTTTTCGGAAAGCCGGACGTCATAAAGGCAGCAAAATTAGGAGCGAACGAACTAAAAGCGAACCAAACAAAATTTACAGACAGCACCTACCAACAAAAACACCCAGCTGAAACGTAAACTTTGGCTTGAACCTTAACCAATCCCCGCTAAACTTGAAAGCTGTCACCCAGGTAATATTGCCGCACGAGTGGATTGGCGTAGAGTTCTTCAGCGCTGCCCGATGCCAAAATTTGTCCATCCCGCATGATATAGGCTCGGTCGATAATTGCCAGGGTTTCGCGCACGTTGTGATCGGTGATCAAGATGCCCATCTGGCGTTCCCGCAGGCGGGCAATGATCTGCTGGATTTCGGCCACAGCAATTGGGTCAATTCCGGCAAAGGGTTCGTCGAGAAACAGGAATTCCGGTCCGTTGATGCCAGCGGCCAGAGCACGGGCAATTTCTGTGCGGCGGCGCTCTCCCCCCGAAACCCGCACACCCAAGGTGCGAGCTACCTTTTCCAGGCGAAATTCCTTCAGCAAAAACTGAAGGCGCTCGTGGCGCAGTTCGGACGGTACGTGAGTTTGCTGCAAGACCAGCAGAATATTGTCCTGAACGCTGAGGTTGCGAAACACGCTGGGTTCCTGAGCCAAGTAGCCAATTCCCATCCGGGCACGCTCATGCATTGGCAGCGCGGTAATGTCTCGGTCATCCAGCCAGACTCGCCCTTGGTCGGGTTTTTCCAGGCCAGTGGCAATATAAAACGTGGTGGTTTTGCCTGCTCCATTGGGTCCCAATAAGCCCACGATTTCGCCTGTGGCGATCGAGAGGTGGACCCGATTGACCACAACTCGCTTACCGTAGGACTTATGAATATTTTCCAGCACAATCTTCAAGGACTCACTCCCAAAGCACGGGTGCAGGCAAGAATTGGTTTCGATTGTATCAAAGGCAGTTACCCCTCTTTTGCGTCAATTGGACTTTTGGTTGAGCTTGGTTAGCTTAATCGACGCTATGGAGGGCTGATCGGTGGTTTGAACTCGGGTTTGGGATTAAACGGCGGTTCGCCAGGGGGAGAAACACCTTGAGCTGGAGGCGCATCTTGCACTAAGTAAATCGATTCAACCTGCTGGCCGCTATCAGGCAGGGCAACAAAGCGGCCCTCGTCGATCAAGTAGGTAACGGTTTCACCGCGGAGGCTGTTGCCAGCTTGCAGAACGTAAACATCGCCTTGCAGTACAATCCGCTTTTCCCGACTGTAGTACTGCGCCTGGACCGAGGTGGCTTGGATCTGACGGGCTGGGTAGTTAATTTGCACATTGCCGCGAGCGGTAATCACGCCGGTAATCGCATTGGCCTCCTGCACATCGGCCCGTAACGTCAATGCCTGACCGGGTGTGGTGACTTGCGCTATGGCTGAGGGGGGTGCGGTGGAGCTGGCAACCAGACCAACCAGGGCCGAAACAGAGCCGACTGCACCAATCCGGCGAAGATGGGGTAAGGAGAGAAATCGAGATAACACCATAGCTGTGTCAGTAGTGGCCTAGTAGTGGGCTAACCAGAGGGAAGGAGGTGGAACGTTACCAGTCAGGCAATTGAACTTGTTTATTGAACCTGTTTATTGAACTTGTTTTATTGAACCTTGTTGCAGATCGCAGATCGATTAATTTTAAGCCTCTATCCTGACATAGAGCAGGTAAAGGTGTCTATGTGGCGCTTCTGTGTGCAATTTCTTACGAGTCTAGCTTTCTGAAACAACTCGTTGAATTTGCGGCAGATTCGGAATTGGCTGACTAGTCTGACTAGGGAGATCTCCCTGTAAGTCTTGATGGGAACCGGACGACCGTTGTTCCTGAGCTTGCAGGCTGGCTTGTAAGTTAGCTTGTAAGTTAGCTTGGAGCGCTCGGCTTTGCTCTAGCAGTTGGACCACGTCGATTCCGGCAAAGCTGGGCTGGTAATGTCGCAAGCGATTCATTCCCTCTCCTAGCAAAATGATTGCACCTCGAAAATTCTGATTGCCTAAATGATAGAGCGCTACTGCAATTTGCAGGATGCCTTGATAAAAGGTTTTTTGAGGCTCTACGGCTTCCATCCAGATGGCCTCTAAAGTATCGTGGCAGGCATAGAATTGCTGCTGATTAAATTCCTCGATTCCTTGCCAAAATTCTGGCGGCATCTCTTCGCTCATGGGTTGTTTCTGGAGGGGGGAGGGAGGTGAAAGAGTTTTGAGTTTTAAGGTTTGAGTTTTGAGTTATTGTCCCTAGGGGTGCGGGTGAGTGGGGTTTGCAACTGGGGCTGGAGGGGCTGTTGGGGTTGAATCAGTTTGCCTGGGAAAGAAACGCTAGGGTTGAGGCTAGGGGGGTCTTGCCAGCAAAGCCAGCGGCTGCCTGCGGGTAAACTCGACAGACCTGCGGTAGATGGCGTTAACCACAAGAGCGGCAAATGGGGGCGCTCAAAGGTGCGGGATTCGTTGGGCTGAATTGCTGCCAGTGCCTCCAGCACCACCTGTTCGTTTCTGAGTAAACCGGTGCCAGCTGTCCATAATCCTACGTTGACTTGCCGCCGCAAAGCATAGAAATAAAGAGACGCGGCTGCTACTACCGCCTGCTCAAACCAGTCTCTATCCCATGCCAGAGCGCTATCCAGGCCAATCACCAGCTCCTGACCGCCGGTATAGGTTTCTAGCTCCCGGACGCGCAGCTCACCATAGCGGGCACTGCTGCGCCAATGAATTAACCGCGTTGAGTCGCCCCAACGATATGGTCGGAGCGTGCGGGTGATGCCTTCGGTGGCTAAGCGGGACTGGTAGTAGCTACTGATTGGCTGATTGGTGTCCTGCCCCATCTCATCGATCAGCGGACACTGAGTCAGCGGCAGCACGGTTGGGTAAACAATTGCCTTGGCCTTGACGGTTTGATTGCGGCGGCACCAAAACAATCCCAGAGGAGCAGCCGTCCGGAACTGTACGGTTTGCCAGCGATAGATGCCCCGCTGCTGAGTCGGTAACTCCACCACCCAACGGTAGCTGTCTTGGGGTGGAATTTGTTCGATGGCGGTGCGAATCGGCGTCAATGGTGCAGGCAATTCGTCGAGCACCTGAATCAACGGTTTGACATGGGCGGTTTGATTCTCGACGACTAGCTCTAGAACCAATGCCTCCCCCACGCTCACAGGTTGAATCGCCGCCCGCTGGCAGCGAATGCCGCGCAAGGTTTGTACGGGCAACAGGGCCGCCAAAGCCAATAGGGCAACCATAACCGCGCTGATCACGTAGAGCCAGCCTGCCATCGTGTTGGTTGCGGCAGCAAAAAAGAAGAGGGCCAACCCGCCCAGCAGCCAACCGCTGTAGGCTGGATTAACCCAATGGGTTTCTAACCAACGAGTGAAGCGATCCAAGAGTTTCATTGTCACGATCAGGGAAATAGCCGCGCCTGTCAGTTTAATCTAGCAACTGGCTGATTCGGTTTTAAGTCTGCCCGGCTTTGGGGCGGGTCTATCCCAATCCCAGCAAACATGATAAGGACAGGCAAGCTATAATCTTTGCTGAGCTTGTATAAGATTCTTCAAAATTCTTTCATATGAACAACCCTCTAGTTCATGCCTTTTTTGTCGGTCGAGCTTTCGCAGAAGCCATTGGCGAGGAAGTTGAGAACGTAGTTACGAATGCCCTGGGTGAATTAGGTAAGTTCGACGCCGAGCAACGCGAACGGTTACGGCAATTTACCACTCAGGTGATGGAGCGGGCCAATCGGGAAGCCGAGCTGGCTATGCAAGGACGCACACCGACCAGTAGTACAGGGCTGACGACGACCGGGAAACCAGAAGACCTCCAGGCAGTGATTGATGATTTGCGGGCTGAAACAGCCCAACTGCGGGCGGAGCTACAGCGCTATCGCAATCGCCTTTCTTCCTAAGGGCACTTTTAGAACAGTTACGAACACGAATTGGCTTGGTTCACCTGATGTTTGAAGGAGTTGCGTGGCTGCTTTTTCCGACCGCCCCATACCTGCTCTAGCTGAGACCGAATCTGAGTCAGACATAGTACCGACGGGTTCTGCTGCCCCGGCTCAGATGAGTACCCTTGAATTGACTGACATGGACGACGCCCAAGCACAGTATCGAATCCGATCCTATGGCGATAAATCCTATCGCTGGAACCGTGAGAACTACTCACGCCAACGTCGCTACATTGACATCTGGGCCTTTGTCCTGAAGCTGATGGCGGCTCAGTGGGCCTACAACAAAGCCTGGACCTATCCCAACGGCCTGACTGAAGACAGCCAAGCGCAACGGCGACGCAAGCTCGCAGTTTGGATTCGGGAGACGCTACTGGATTTGGGACCAACCTTTATCAAAGTGGGGCAGATGTTCTCGACGCGGGCTGATTTGTTCCCAATCGAGTATGTTGAAGAACTCTCGAAGCTGCAAGATAAGGTGCCAGCCTTTAGCTACGAGCAGGTTGAAAGAATTATTGAACAAGATTTTGGTCGAACCATTCCAGAACTCTATCGCAGTTTTGACCCGATTCCGCTTGCGGCAGCTAGCTTAGGCCAGGTCCATCGTGCCCAGCTCCATTCTGGTGCTGAGGTCGTGGTGAAGGTGCAGCGTCCCGGCTTAAAAAAGCTGTTTACAATCGATTTGCAAATTCTCAAAGGCATTGCTCGCTATTTTCAAAACCACCCTCGTTGGGGCCGGGGCCGTGATTGGATAGGTATCTACGAGGAGTGTTGCCGCATCCTCTGGGAAGAGATTGAATACCTGAATGAAGGCCGCAACGCCGATACCTTTCGCCGCAACTTTAAAGACGAAGATTGGGTGCGCGTGCCGCGAGTCTACTGGCGCTACAGCTCGCCGCGGGCGCTGACACTGGAATATCTGCCAGGAATCAAGATCAGCCATTATGAAGCGCTGGAAGCCGCTGGACTAGACCGGAAGAACCTGGCGAAGCTGGGTGCCCAAGCCTATTTGCAGCAGCTTTTAAACGATGGCTTTTTTCATGCCGATCCGCATCCGGGGAACATTGCTGTCAGTCCAGATGGCTCCCTGATTTTCTATGATTTTGGCATGATGGGCCGGGTGCAGCCCGTGACACGAGAAAAGCTGATGGATCTGTTTTTCGGCATTGCCCAGAAGGATTCCGAGCAGGTGGTAGCTTCGCTGGTTGATCTGGGTGCTTTAGCTCCTGCCAACGATATGGGGCCGGTACGACGCTCAGTGCAGTACATGCTCGATCACTTTATGGATAAGCCGTTTGAGGAGCAATCCGTCGCGGCGATTAGCGATGATCTCTACGAAATTGCTTTTGATCAGCCGTTTCGTTTCCCGGCTACATTCACCTTTGTGATGCGGGCCTTCTCTACCCTAGAAGGGGTCGGCAAAGGCTTAGATCCAGAATTTAACTTTATGGAGGTTGCAAGACCGTTTGCAATGCAGCTTATGACCAATGGCAATGGCTCACGCAATAGTATTTCGGAAGGATTGCTCGGTGAAATTGGCCGGCAGGCGGCGCAGGTCAGCACCACTGCCCTAGGATTGCCTCGTCGAATTGAAGATACGCTAGATAAGCTGGAGCGAGGCGACATTCGAGTCCGGGTGCGGTCCACCGAAACCGATCGCGTTCTGCGCCGAATCAGTGGAGTCAACATGGGGACAAACTACACCCTGTTGATCGGGGCATTCACCTTATCTGCCACAATCTTATTGGTGAATCAATACATCTGGTTAGCTATACTGGCGGCTATAGCTGCTTTAATCTCAGCGATTGCTTTTATTCGGCTGCTGATTCGCCTTGATCGAGCGGATCGGATGTTTTAACATCACCCCCATCTGCGATGCCAGGGTCATGCTATGAAACGTTTATTCACGGGTCTGACTGATCCGGGACTTCTCCGCGCAGTAAATCAAGATGACTATTTTATCGATCCCAAGGGTCGATTCTTTATCGTGGCGGACGGCATGGGCGGACATGCAGGGGGTCAGGAAGCCAGCCGCATCGCAACGCAGGCCATTCAAACCTATCTCAATGAACACTGGGACTCGGACGAATCCTCTCAGTTGCTGCTAGAGAACGCCTTTTTGAAGGCCAACGTCGAGATTTTGCAAGACCAAAGCAAACACCCAGAGCGGGCCGATATGGGCACGACGGCTGTAGCTGTGATGTTTCGAGATGATCAGCCCTGGTGCGCCCATATTGGCGATTCGCGGCTCTATCGATTGCGGGGAGCCAAACTGCATCAAATTACCGAAGACCATACCTGGGTGGCTCGCGCCATGAAGTCGGGAGATTTGACGCCGGACCAAGCCCGGATTCATCCCTGGCGGCATATTTTGTCGAAATGTTTGGGTCGGGAAGATGTGCGGCAAGTGGATGTGCAGCCGTTTGATTTGCAGCCCAACGATCGGCTATTGCTGTGTAGCGACGGTCTGACCGAAGAACTTTCAGACCAGTTGATTGCCTCCCATCTCAAAACTATCCGCGCCTGTGACCGGGCCGCCTTAGCCCTCGTGAACGCGGCAAAAGAACGGGGCGGACGA
Organism: Leptolyngbya sp. NK1-12; assembly: GCF_032598965.1. Taxonomy (NCBI): domain Bacteria; kingdom Bacillati; phylum Cyanobacteriota; class Cyanophyceae; order Leptolyngbyales; family Leptolyngbyaceae; genus Leptolyngbya; species Leptolyngbya sp. NK1-12. The sequence continues at coordinate 2,009,944 of NZ_CP053586.1, read as the reverse complement.
GACAATATTACCGTAGTAATCGTGGCCTTCGATGATTCAAATTCTTATGAAGAATAGAGCGCTCAAATCTGGAAGGTTGCTGTAAGCTATTTCTGTGTTTTTGCATCTGTTCCTTTCTGTTCATCGAGCGATTACTCATGCGATCGAGATCAGCCGCACATCGAACTAAAACTGCTTGGCCAAAGCGGGCTTTTCGGCACGTCAGTCGATTCGTTTCAGGACTGGCGCTACTCCTGCTGTTTGGCTTTGGCTACCAGCGGGTAGAAGGCTTATGGCGGGAACCAGAGGCGGTCTTGGTCTTGGGTGGAGCAGCAGAACGAGAACGGTTTGCGGCTGAGTTTGCCAAACAGCATCCCGATCTGCCGATTTGGGTCTCTTCTGGCAGTAATCCAGAGTATGCAGAGTGGGTGTTTACCGAGGCAGGCATTGACCCCAATCGGATTCATCTAGACTATCAAGCGGTTGATACCGTCACCAACTTCACCACCCTGGCCGACTATTTCAAAACTCGCAATATTCGCAGCGTTTACCTAATCACCTCGGACTATCACATGCGTCGCGCTCAGGTGATTGGCGAGATTGTGCTCGGCAGTCGCGGCATTGATTTTCGCCCCGTCGCAGTACCCTCGGCCCGCTCACCCGAACCCCTCAGCAAAGTAGTGCGGGATGCGGCGCGTGCGACTCTCTGGGTAGTCACTGGTGAAACCGGCTCAAGTTTGGCAGCAAAATTTAGATAAGGACTCAAAAAATAATACAAAAGTACTATTTAGACTGTCCATTTCGGGTTTGATCGGTCAAGATGGAAAAGGGAGTGTTTAACGTCACTCTGTCTTGGTTTTGCTTTATTCAAAGCTTTTTAGGATCAATCCGAGCAGGAGTATGTCAGAACTTGAGTACGCTCGGTCAAACCCGACAGTGGATGCCAGTCCAGACAGCGAAGAATTAGAAGAACTATTAGATGCCTCTAGTTTGCACACGGTCTTGACCATGCTAGAGGTGATTGATTCGCTAGAAGAACTGGCCTTATTAGAAACCTTGACGCCTGCCCAAAAGCGGCAAGTCTGGGACGCCACGCCAGAACCTACCCGCATGCGCCTGAAGCAATTGCGAGCTGGTGCTGCCCAGCCAAATGAAGCACCGTTGCAGCGCCCTAATCGTGAACCAATTGAAGCAAGTACCAGCCTCAGCCTAATCGATTCGTCGGAATTGGAAGAGGATTGGTTTGACTCAAGCGATGAAACATCTGATCTGGATGCGCTGGCAGAAATTGACCTCACTGCCCATGAACCGCTGAATTTATCAGCTCAATCAACGGTGGCGGTAGGGAATTGGATCGTGTTACAAGCTCAGCCAAACCTATCGCGAGCCGAGCTGATGGCGATTTGGGAAGTGGTTGAGGTACGCGGCAACTATGCCCGGATTCGGGCCGAGAGTCTGGGCGCACGAACCTACCCCACCGCTTGGATGGCGATTTATCCCCAACCCATTGAGCCTGAACCGGAGTTCTAGTGCTTTGCTACAGCGCCACTTCGGTGAGATTCGGCAATTGAGGAGTCTGTGGAGCTTGATTAGGGCCAGGATTGGGAGCGATTTCGTTTGGGTAAGGGCTGCCCAGATCAGGTATATCGGAATAGTGCAGATAGGGGTCAGGGTACGGATACAGGTAGGGATCCGCATAGGGATCGACTGGGTAGGGTCCTGGATAAACTGACAGGGGCGGCCCTGGAGGAGTCCGGACTACCCTAGGCGGCTGCATCACGCGAGCCAATAGTTCTGGCGCAAAATAGGCCGTGGCAAAGCGAATGTATACATCCCGATTGTGGGCATAGTCTCCGGCGATAGCACGGCGGTAGGTGCGGTCAAACTGTTCTCGCACACCCCAATAGTCTGCTCCAGCCGTGACCCAAGCCTGAATATTGCGGGCTACTTGCAACTGCTCTGCCGCGCTGAGACGATGATGCTCAACCGGCTGTAGGGCTTGAGATAGATCGAACAAATAGTCGTTCTCTTGCTGGGTCCAGGGTGCGATGCGTGCTGGGTTTTGGGATGAGTTGACCGCAGGTGAGAGAGGATTGGATGCGGCAGTCGAAGCGTTGGAAGCGTTAGAAGCTGGAGCAGTAGGTGCTGGGGAAACTTGACTAACTGCTTGATTCACCTGAGGCGATTGGACGACCTGTCCAGCGGTCGGAGCTGTAGCAACGGTTGACCGTGATGGAGTGGTCGGAGCTGATTCGCTGACCTCAGTCAGGCTGTTCCAGGCTAGACGGCCAATCACGGTGACAGTCATAAGAGCAGAACTCAACAACCCAATTGACAACAGTGCAGCAGAGGCTTTCATTGGTCGAGGGTACGAATACAGCGTGGTACTGGATACTTACAGATTTTGCACACCCAGATCAGGAAAAATCAAATTGCCTCTATCCCATTCAGTCGATTAACCTCATGATTGTTCAGGCCCCTCAGTACAAGCGTCTCTCTCCCGGCAGATCAGGTAAAACACCAGCACTACGAAATCTTGCTCACGAAATTTGCTGTAATGAGTGAATAATCATATACAGCCTTTTTCAGGCTAGTGAAGTACGAAAAACGGGGTGCAGGGGCCGTGCTCCTGCGTGGGCGCGAAGCCCCCACATCCCCCATACCTCACATGAGTGAAAAACGCTGTAGCTAGTGAATAGCGAACTAACGGTCAGCGACTTGTGGAACTAAAGCAAGAGGCAGATATTCGCCAATACATCGAAACCTGGCTGAAGCAGCAGGGCATCTCGTTTGAGCGGGAAGTCGTCTGTGGTAACGGAGTGCGGGCCGATCTGGTCACGCCGGATATGGTGATTGAGATTAAAAAATACCTAAATCGCGGCGCAATGTACCAAGCGCATGGGCAAGGGGTAGCCTATCAAAAGCTGCTGAATAAACCCAAGCTGTTGATTATTGGCTTGGCTCCTCCTTCAGAAAGCAGGTATCAGGAAGCCCAGCGGATTGCTGAAAATATCCGGAGCGAAACCGTGCAGGTCGTATTTCTGGATAAAGATCCGCGCTGGGAGCTGGCGGTGGCTTCGGCTCAATCTCCTGCTTCTAGTTCAAAATCTGCCTCCAAACCCCCCGTTCTCCTGCCATTTGAACCGGTGCCTGCCTCGGCCTCAGAATCTGCGAAATCTGCGAAATCTGCGGCCTCTAAATCCTCCAAAGCGTCTGAACCAACGGCTCAGGAGCAACCAAGTGGCTCTGGCATGAAAGACTTTTGGGTGCTGCTGCTGCTAATCCTGTTCTTCCTCTGGATTCGGGCTGCAATATGGCGCAATCAGCCCACCGAAGTTCCAACCATGCAACCCAGCCCAGAAGTAGTTCCCTGACTGCTGCTACTATGACCAACCTTCCTATTCCCCATTACCCCCATCTCCTCACCCCCTACCCCCTACCCCTATCCCCCTACCCCCTACCCCTATCCCCTCACCCCACCAGCCCCTGCCCTGTGCCACAATCAATGATCAACGGGTAGGGGAGGTTCATGCTGGAATCACTGCTGCGGAAGCGCTACAAACTGGTTTCAGTGTTAGGAGCGGGGGGGTTTGGTCAAACCTACCTGGCCGAAGACACTGAAAACCCAGAGCTGCCGCGCTGTGTGGTGAAGCAGTTTAAGCCGGTCAAAGATGATCAGCAGTTTCTCAGCATTGCGCGACGCTTGTTCGATACCGAAGTCAAGATGCTGGAGCAACTGGGACAACATCCCCAGATCCCAACCTTCTTAAATTTTTTTGAAGAGAATGGCGAGTTTTACCTGGTTCAGGAGTTTATCGACGGTCAACCCTTGAGCGAGGAATTATCTCCGGCCCATCGCCTGACGGAAGCAGAGGCGATTGAGCTGTTGCGCGACGTCTTGGGGATTTTGGTCTTTGTGCACTCCCAGCAGGTGATCCACCGCGACATCAAACCCAGCAATCTGATTCGGCGCAAAGCAGACGGCCAATTTGTGTTGATTGATTTTGGGGCGGTGAAGGAAATCGGTACCCAATTGCTAAGCGAAACCGAACAGAAGTTTACGGTCGGCATTGGGACGCAGGGCTATACGCCGAGCGAGCAGTTGGCAGGACGCCCGCGCTATTGCAGCGACATCTACGCTTTGGGCGTGACGGTGATTCAAGCCCTGACTGGTACCCAACCGACTCAGCTCTTGGCCGATCCAGAAACGGGAGATCCGCTTTGGCAGACCCAGGCGATGATCAGCTCAGGTCTGCGAAGCATTCTGGAAAAAATGGTGCGCTATCACTTCAGTCAGCGCTATCAGTCGGCTCAGGAGGTGTTGCAAGCGCTCGACCGGCTGGCGGAGGCTCCGCTGGAATCAACGATGATGCCCTCTTCGCTGGTGATGCCTACGGCCTTGCTGCATCATCCGATTGCCGACCAGATGGACCGGACGATTGTGGATACGCCGGTGCGTCCGGTGAAAAATTGGCGCAGTCAGTTGAGGAAGGGCATCCAGATAGTGGCGGTAGCGGCTGTGGCGGTGACAGGGCTATTGGCTGGACTGCGGCAGATGGCCTGGTTAGAGGCTCCCGAACTGGCGGTCTACGACCAATGGGTGCGCTGGCGTCCGGATGCTGGCATCGACCCACGGCTGCTGATTGTCGAGATCACTGAATCTGACCTGCAAACGCTGCGGCGAGGCACGCCTTCCGACCGGGATGTAGCTCAGGTGATTCAAAAATTGCGTCAGTACCAGCCGCGAGTGATTGGCTTGGATCTGCACCGGGATTTGCCACAGGAACCGGGTCATGCTGAGCTAATGCAGCAGTTGCAGTTTGCGGATGTGATCACCATCATGAAGCTGGGCAACGGTCAATCAAAGTTTGATATTCCGCCTCCGGCTGGGGTACCTCCAGAACGGCTGGGGTTCAATGATTTTCCTATTGATCCAGATAATGTGCTCAGACGGAGCCTGCTGTATGGCACCAATGCCGGACAGCGGTTTAGCTCGTTTTCACTGCGATTGGCAACCCGCTATTTGAAGCCAAGCGGTTTGATCCCCAAACGAAGCGACCGTTCTGCGGAGGTGATGCAGCTTGGAGACGTAAACTTTTGGCCGCTCAACCCCAGTTTTGGGGGCTATCAACAGCTTGATGCCGCCGGATATCAGGTGATGCTCAACTACCGCTCGCCCAAGCCTCCCGCTCGTCAAGTTACTTTCACGCAGGTTTTGAACGGTCAAGTAGACCCCGCTTGGGTAAAAGACAAAGTCGTCTTGATTGGCACCACGGCAGCCAGCGGTAAGGATTTGTTCTACACGCCCTTCAGCAGCGGCAAGTCGGAAGAGCACCTGATGGCCGGTGTGGTGGTGCATGCCCAAATGGTCAGCCAGATCCTGAGTGTGGCGTTAGACGGTACGCCTCTGATCTGGGCTTGGCCCGACTGGGCAGAATTGCTGTGGATTGGCGGTTGGGCAATGGTCGGCGGTAGTCTAGCCTGGTTTGTGCGGCATCCGTTCCTGTTTGTTATGGGGACGGCTGGGATGCTGATTGTCCTGGTTGGAACAACCTTTATCATATTCACCCATGCCGGTTGGTTGCCCAGTGTGGCACCGGCCATTGCTCTCGTCTTGACGGGTGTGACGGTAGTATCTTGGCGGTCCTATCAGTTGGAGTGAAGCCGCTGCCAACTCAAGCCACTCAAACCGTTAGGCCGTGAATGTTAACCCCAAGCCCAGCGCAGACAACGCTTTGCGATAGGTAATCGAGCTTTTGTCACCGGCAATGTGAACCTCGTCTTGCAGCCGCAGCGGCAAATCTTCTGGATACTGCTGCTCGACCATCGCCTGGTCCTCACCGAAGACCTGATGATTAAAATCCAGCGTGTCCTGTAGAGGAGCATCCTTGTCGAAGTTGCGGCAGATCGGCACAAACAGGCACGTCTTGCGGGCTGAAACCGGCGAAGCGGCATTCAGGATATGAAGTAGCCCATTCGGGAAGGTGACGGTCAGTTTGGCAGTAAAGGGCAACCACACCTCGAACAGTCTGCGCCAAAGGAAACCCTCTGGAGCGAGATGCTTGAGGCCATGCGGGTAGTTGCTGACTGTACTGACATAGTTGGCCCGAAACCCGTGGGGGGTCCGCTCAACCGGATAATCGGGCACAACTGGATTGTCAGGCTCACCAAAGGATTCCTGATGCACAAAGGCAAAATGGCTGACATCTAGAAACCCTTCCATCTGACGACCGGCTGCTGCATCGATGTTGACGCTATTGGGTAACACCTGAATATAGTCAGGATCATCCCATGCGCTCAGGTCGGGAAAATGCACCTCGCCATTGTCTACCAACCGCACCCAAACCAAGCCATAGCGCTCCATCACGGCAAATGTAGTCAGCTTCAGGCGCGAGGGAATGGCAGCATGGGGTTCAGCCGGAATGCAAATGCACTGGCCCTGTTGGTTATAGCGCACGCCATGATAGGCACAGACCAGCTCGTCGTTTTCCAACCACCCCAAGCTGAGCGGCACACCTCGATGGAGACAAATATCGCGGGCGGCCACCACCGTACCATCCGAGACGCGGAATAGAACAAGGCGTTCGTCGAGTAAACGGGCAGCATAGGGTTTGTCGGTAATCTCGTGAGAAAAAGCAACCGGATACCAAAAAGGGGCCAAGATGCGCCAATCGCTTTCAGTAAAGGTGCAGTTACGGGGCAGGGTAAAGGCGGTGTTGTGGGGGGATGTTTCGGTGGTATACATGCTGGCTAAATTGCATCAGAAGAAACAAAAGATGTTGTTAAAGGTACGGTCTGTGCTGCTGCCAGTCTGTATTCCTTCGCACGGTGATTCCTAAAGGATTGTTACACCGGTTGGCTATTCCTCAAAAACAATCCCCGATTGACCAATGGCTAACCGGGGATGAGTATATGAGTGAATTATGTCAAGCTTTCTAGTTTTTGAAATCCTGCGGTCCTTGATAGCCCGAAAGTTCGGCTAGCTTTTGCAAGCTTTGGGTGCCGGAAACCATTTGGCCATTAATTTCCCAAGTCGGATAGCCCTTGATGCCCTTGCTTTGGCAGATGCCTGATTGAGAGTTAGGACCAGCCGGATCGCATTCCACATAGGGCATTTGAGCAGCGGCTTCCTTGCCAAACAGCTTTTTCTGGTCAATGCAGTGGGGGCACCAGTACGCGCCGTACATCTTGGCTCCGGTGTCCGTTAAGTGTTTTGCCAATGCGATTTCAGAGGGGCCAGAGGTAGTGGTGGTGGCAAAGGCAGAGGTGGTTTCAGAAGAACCATCAGTGCTACTGGCGTTGCCCAAGTTGTAGATGCCCAGCGTGCCAACCAGCGTTACCATCGCCACAATCAAACCACTGAACACCAACTGCCCAGAGTCTTCCCACTCTCGCCCAATTAGGGTCAAGACAAACATCGCTAAGGCAAACAGCGCCGAGGCTACGCAGTAATAGCAAACCCCACCCCAGCCCGAAACCGCGATAAACTTGGCTGCCATGATGTACATCAAGTAGCCGCTAAACACCAGCATGGCCGTTGCGCCCAAGAACAGGAACAACCAGGTCCAGTTTTCCAGTTCCACCCGCAGAGGCTTATCCTTTTCAGGGCTGACGGCATAGGGAATCAGCGCCAGCGCCAGCATGCCGGCATAGGCCAAAAACCCAAACAGGGAAAGCGGTAATCCGAACACTTCGGCGTAGGTACTTGACAAAACCTGCTGGCACCCACTGGTGGGGCAGGCTGCTGCGCCACCGAACCATTTGGTCGCGGTCAGATATCCGGTATTGAGCAATCCCAACGTGGCAATTCCCGCAATGATCGGACGCGACCAGCGATGAATCCAGGGGATCGATTTGCGACGGCTACTCATACGGCTTCTTGTCCTTGTGCGGCTACTCATAGGCTTTGGCTCAGCGTTTCTAGAAGTTCAAGCGTAATCGTCATCAACATGGCAATTGGCTTCCCAATTCCTAGATGCTATTCTGCCTCAAACTTTTAAAAGTGAGCTGTTATTCAAACGCTATGTTCCAACTCTATTCAGTTTTCCCACGGTCTGTTTTGCCCATTCATGCTTCCAATTCAGGAAGGAACGGCTTCAGGAAGGAACGGCAACGGTTGACGAAGCAACAGACGGTGCTTGTTGCTTCAATGAGAGGCTACGGCGCATCGCTTCTACAAATTGACTAACGCGAATCGGATCAATCGGCTGCTCGATCTGACCACGGCGTTTTAGAGAACTGGAGACAATCACGCCATCGGCGGCCTGAATCAACCGAGGAATATTTTCCCAGCTAGCTCCACTGCCGATGAATACGGGTGTGCCGTTCGCGGCAGCACTGGCTAGCTCTAAATCTTCTAAGCTGGGTGGACTCCCTGTAGCCCAACCCGACAGAATCACGCCGTCAGCCAAGCCGCGTTCGATTGTTTCCTGTACGGCTGTCGTCAAATTGGGCGAACCCAGCGGACGAGCGTGCTTCACCAACACATCGGCCAAAATCTTGACATCGCTACCCAGTTCACGTCGATAGCGTAGAAGCTGATGCGCCTGTCCTTCGATTAGCCCTTGGTCGGTCGCCATCACACCCGACAGCACATTAACGCGGATAAACTGAGCCTGGACACAACTCGCAATCGCCATTGCACTATGGGCATCGTTGCGCAAGACATTAATCCCAATCGGCAGGGTGACTAAATGCATTAACCGCTGCACCACTAGACTCATGGCGCTAACCACGGCTGGATCTACTGCCTCTTTGGGAAAGGGGGCGTCAAAAAAATTCTCGACTATGATGCCATCGACGCCGCCCGATGCCAGAGCCGTTGCTTCTTGCTCAGCTCGATCGATAACGGCTTTAAGATTGCCTCCCCAGCGTGGCGAGGTGGGCAGTGGCAGTAAATGAACAACACCAACAATGGGATTCGCGGTTTTGAAAATCTGTTTTAAGTCCACAGGTTTATTGCAGTTTCGGACTCAGGAATGGCGTGAACAAAATGGGAAAAAAGCAGCGACTGCCGTTCTCCTCTATAAACTTACTCTAACAGCAATCCATACCCCTTCTATCCTGATAGAGGGACAAACTCTATTCGATGACAGTTTGATGACAGTTTGATGACACTTCAAGCCGCATCTACCCGGACAAAACCCTGCCTGTGTGGTCTCCAACCCCAAAAAATAGACTTGGTCTTATGCCGCGATTTCAATCGTCAATCTTGCTAATTGCTTCCAATCGCCAGACTCCAATCGCTAAATGCGAACAAGCCAAACCTATCGAAATTATGTAGTTATGTTATCTTCAAGCTGACGGTTGTGTTAAGATTATTGACGATCGTCTCAAGTGATGCGATTGCAGTTAACGGTGTTCATCCAATTGGTCCAATTGGGGTGAGCGAGGGACAAAGTCTAGTCCGTTGATGGCGCGATCGCTACAGTTTCATTAACTTAGACTTCTTTGTTCCAATCACACGATTAACTGCATGGGCAACAAACCAACGATTGCCATCTCTCATTTAGGCTGCGAAAAGAATCGAATCGATACCGAACATATGCTGGGGCTGCTGGTAGAGGCAGGCTATCAAGTAGACTCCAATGAAGAGCTGGCTGATTATGTCATTGTCAACACTTGTAGCTTTATCCAGGCGGCACGGGAAGAGTCGGTGCGTACCCTGGTAGAGCTGGCCGAAGCCAATAAAAAAGTGGTAATTACTGGCTGCATGGCGCAGCATTTTCAGCAGGAGTTGCTGGAGGCGATTCCGGAAGCGGTTGCCGTAGTCGGCACAGGGGACTATCACAAAATTGTGGATGTGATTCAGCGAACGGAAACCGGCGAACGGGTGCAGGAAGTTTCGGCTGAGCCAGTTTACATTGCCGATGAAACCACGCCTCGCTATCGCACAACCACCGAAGGTGTTGCTTATCTGCGAGTAGCCGAAGGCTGCGACTATCGCTGTGCGTTTTGCATCATTCCCCATCTGCGCGGCAATCAGCGATCCCGTTCGATTGAGTCGATTGTGGCCGAAGCGGAACAGTTGGCGGCGGAAGGGGTCCAGGAAATTATTCTGATCTCCCAAATCACCACCAACTATGGCTTGGATCTGTACGGCGAACCAAAGCTGGCGGAACTGCTGCTGGCCCTGGGTAAGGTCGAGGTGCCCTGGATTCGGATGCACTATGCCTACCCAACTGGCCTAACGCCAAAAGTGCTAGACGCGATCCAGTCAACGCCCAACATTTTGCCCTATCTCGATTTGCCGCTTCAGCATTCCCATCCCGAAGTGTTGCGGGCAATGAATCGGCCCTGGCAGGGGCGCGTCAACGATGGCATCATCGAACGCATTAAGACGGCGATCCCCAATGCCGTGTTGCGAACCACCTTTATCGTCGGCTTTCCGGGTGAAACGGAAGACCACTTCCAGCATCTGCTGCAATTTGTCCAGCGGCATGAGTTTGACCATGTCGGCGTGTTTACCTTTTCGCCAGAAGAGGGCACGCCTGCCTATGACTTGCCAAATCAGCTTCCTCAAGCAGTGATGGACGAACGCCGCGATGCCCTGATGACCGTACAGCAACCCATTTCGCTCCAGAAAAACCGGGCGGAAGTGGGACGCGTGGTCGATGTTCTGATTGAGCAGGAGAACCCAGATACCGGGGAGTTAGTCGGTCGCTCGGCCCGATTTGCTCCTGAAGTCGATGGTTTAGTCTACGTCCAAGGCGACGCTCGCTTGGGATCGATTGTCCCAGTCGAAATTTTGGACGCAGATGTTTACGACCTCTATGGTCGTGTAGCCGATACCCCTACCCAACTGAAAGGCGCACTCCGCGCCACTGTTCACCTTGTCTAAGGAGCCTCAATGACTCTCTCTTTTCATAGTCTCGGTCTGTCAGAAGCGCGTGTGCGTCATCTCGAAAAGGCAGGCTTTACGAGTCCTACCCCGATTCAGGCACAGGCCATTCCCCATCTGCTCTCCGGGCGAGATGTGGTGGGTCTGGCGCAGACGGGTACCGGCAAAACGGCGGCCTTTTCGCTGCCCATGCTAGAGCAAATTGATCTGAACAATCATGCTGTGCAGGCGCTGATTTTGACCCCAACACGCGAATTAGCGGTCCAAGTTTATCAGTCGATTCGCACCTTTAGCGACGATCGGCGGCTGCATGTGCTGCCCATCTATGGCGGTCAGTCGATTGATTTGCAAATTCGCCGCTTGCAGAAGGGTGTCCAGGTCGTTGTGGGCACGCCCGGACGAGTGCTGGATCTACTCAGCCGCGGCGACCTAAAGCTGAACAAGCTGAGCTGGATTGTGCTGGATGAAGCCGACGAAATGCTGAATATGGGCTTTATTCAAGATGTCGAGAAAATTCTGGCCCAAGCTCCGGCAGAGCGGCAAACCGCCTTCTTCTCGGCCACGATGGAACCCTCGATCCGGGAACTGGCCGCTAAGTTCCTCCGTTCGCCAGTGACGATCAACGTCGAGCAGCCCAAGGCGGCACCGGCCAAAATCAATCAATTGGTCTATATCGTGCCACGCGGTTGGACCAAGGCGAGAGCCTTACAGCCGATCCTGGAAATGGAAGATCCAGAGTCGGCCCTGATTTTTGTCCGCACTCGCAAGGCGGCAGCAGAACTGACTCGTCAGCTTCAGGCGGCAGGACACAGCGTTGATGAATACCACGGTGACTTGAGCCAGTCTCAGCGGGAACGGTTACTGCTGCGCTTCCGGCAACGGCAGGTGCGCTGGGTCGTAGCAACCGACATTGCGGCTCGTGGTCTGCATGTGGACGATTTGACCCATGTAATCAACTACGATTTGCCTGACAGTGTGGAGAGCTATGTGCATCGGATTGGCCGCACTGGACGCGCTGGCAAGGAAGGCACGGCGATTTCGCTGATTCACCCGCTCGATAAGCGCAAACTGCGGGACATCGAGCGCCATATTCGTCAGCGCTTAGAAATCGGCACCATTCCGACTCGCGCCCAGATCGAGGCTCGCCATCTGCAAAAGCTGCAAGATCAGCTCCGGGAAGCGCTGGCTGGAGAGCGGATTGCCTCGTTCTTGCCGATTGTGGCCCAGCTCAGCGAAGAGTTTGAACCTCATACCATTGCGGCGGCGGCGCTGCAAATGGCCTATGACCAAACCCGACCAAGCTGGATGCGGGTGGAGCATGGTTACACAGACGATCCAGCTGGAGACGAAACCAGAACCCGGCCAGGAGCACCGAAGCCGAAACCCGTGAAGCGGAAAGCGCCGGTGTCATCGCAGTAGTGAGTGGTAAAAAGTAACCGTTAACAGCAGAGCTTCAAACAAAGTGAAGCTGTAGAACAAGTTAAAGCAGTGGGAATGGCGTTGATGCAATGCGCTTCCTGCTGCTTTGTTATTTGCGCGCGCTATTTGCGCGTCAGTTGTCCCCCGTTGATTGCTTCTCCCTCGCGCACAACGAATAACGAACACCGATTTTTATTGGTAGCATATACGCAGTTCATGATGGCTACTTACCTGCCTCGAACAGATGTGAGTAATTCATCGACCCACCGCTGATCGGCCTCTGATAGGTTTGGCGATGGAACCGGCTGATGATAATCAATTCGGGCACCATATCGGCCTCGCTCGTATACATGATCAAACACTGCTTGTAACGAAACCATGGGGTCTGGGTGATCGGGTTGAAGGTCAACTCTGTTCCTAACTCTGCATTATGATGCAAGATGACTTGTCACGATAATCGCGCATTGTGCTATCCACTCAGCTTTTGACCTATTACCGCAATCTGAGCCAGCAGATGTTTACCGTTGTTGATCTGGAAACGACGGGCCGTCATGCTTGGCAGCATCGAGTCATGGAAGTGTCGGTCTTGCAGGCGACGCTGGCAGAAGGGGTGTTAATTCAGCAAACGGATCTAATCAATCCGCTGACCCAGATTCCGCTGCGGCTGGCTCACTTCACGGGTATCAAGCAGCCGATGGTCGATGCGGCACCTCCGGCGGCTGAGGTGTTGCCCCCCTATCTGCCGTTGCTCAGTCGCGGTGTGTTGACTGCCCATAATCTAGAGTTTGACTATCCGTTTTTGCAAGCTGAGTTTGACCGATTGGGCATTCAATTTGTCCGGCCTGAGACAGAACAACTCTGTACGGTCAAGCTGGCTCGGTTGATGCTGCCGGATCTGCCTTCGCGGAAATTGCCCCATTTGGTCAGGCATTTTCAGTTTGATGTGGGTCGCTCCCACCGGGCTGAGGCGGATACGCTAGCCTGCTGGATGCTAGCTGAGCGGCTGTTCACCGAACTGCTGAACGAAGAGGATGACGTGTTGCTAGCGCGGTTTGCCCGCCAGGTGATTCCGTTAAAGGAGGCGGCTAAGCTGCTGAATTGTGCACCAGAGGAGGCCAAAGTCAAACTAGATGCGGCTGGCGCTTCCACGCGGTTTGTTGGGCGCAAACGGGACGGCACTTGGGTGTATCGTCGGGGCGAGGTCGAGCAGTTGGTGCTGGAACAGGTGAGTTATACCAGTTCTCAGTAGAGAAGCTTGAATCCTCTCAGCCAATTCTCATGTCGTTTCCAGCCAGGATCCAGCTAGAGATGAAATGATGGGGATGGATGCGTTCAACCAAAGTTCTCTTGACTAGTACCTTGACCAGCACCTTGACTAAACCCGATTGTCTGATTATTTTCACGCGCTATCCCCAACCGGGCAAAGCCAAAACGCGCTTAATTCCAGCCCTTGGAGCCACAGGAGCTGCCGATCTCCAGCGCCAGATGACCGAGCATACCTTAGGGCAAGTGCGACAATTGCAGGCTAGCTATCCGGTTACAGTCGAGATTTGGTTTGCCGGAACTGCGCCAGAAACCGAAGCAGAGGACCGCTTGCTGATGCAAAGCTGGCTAGGTAGCGAATGGAACTATCAAGCACAGCAGGGCGAGGACTTGGGCGCACGATTAATTTATGCAATTCAAGCGGCTTTTGCGGCTGGCATGGAGCGGGTGGTGGCGATTGGCACAGACTGTCCGCAACTCGATGCGGCCAAGCTCGAACAGGCATTTCGTGCCTTGTATCAGCGAGATCTGGTGCTGGGACCAGCTACCGACGGCGGCTATTACCTGATTGGGCTGAGCCAATTTGTGCCCCAATTATTCAAAACAATTGCCTGGAGTAGCGAACTGGTTTTGCAGCAGACAGTGCAGATCGCGGAGTCGCTGAATTTAACCGTGGCTTATCTGGATATGTTGTCGGACGTGGACCGGCCTGAAGACTTAGCGATTTGGCAGGTAGTTCAGCAGGTCAGTCAGTCACAACCAGAAGCAGCGTCGGAGCCGATCCTGCCAGACCAACGGCTATTTCTTTCCGTGATTATTCCGGTGCTGAATGAGGCCAATCGCATCCAAACTGCGCTGCGTTCCCTTCAAGAGGAGGACGTGGAAGTGATTGTGGTCGATGGAGGCAGCCAAGACGACTCGGTTGCACAAGCCAAGGCAATGGGCGCCAAAGTGGTTAGTTCGGCTCAGGGGCGGGCGGTACAAATGAATGCAGGTGCAAAGGCGGCCACAGGTGAGGTGCTGCTGTTTCTGCATGCCGATACTTCTCTGCCTGCGGGATTTGTTTCCTGCGTGCGCCAAACCTTAGCCCAGCCTGAAATTATTGCTGGTGCATTTGAGCTGCAGATTGCTGGACCGGAACCGGGATTGCGCTGGATTGAATGGGCCGTGAAGTGGCGTTCTCGACTGTTGCAGTTGCCCTACGGCGATCAGGCGCTTTTCCTGACGGCAGAAACCTTTCGGCAGCTAGGCGGATTTATAGAACTGCCGATTATGGAAGATTTTGAGCTAGTGCGACGGTTGCAGCGCTACGGCAAAATTGCGATTGCTCCCGCAGCCGTGATCACCTCAGGACGCAGATGGCAAACTCTAGGCGTTTGGCGCACGACGCTGATTAATCAACTGATTATCGCAGCCTATTTTCTAGGCGTTTCTCCGGCGCGGCTGGCCCATTGGTACCGGGGAGTTGGCAAGGCTAGCCCAAACATAGAAAAAATCGGAGTTGAACCAGTCAACTCCGATCTAGAAATTTGATTCAGATTTAGATTAATCGGTCTAGAAGCCTCCTACACCAGGGCCAGATCCGGATATTGGGCAATCACCTCGTCTGACGACAGCGTGTCACCCTCCTGCTGCGGTGTCCAGAGTACTTCTAGGGCCAGCAGCTTGTCGCTAGGCACAGAACCGAGTTGAGAGAGGGCTTGGCGTAGCTCTTGCGAGCTGTTGATCCGCGGCAGTTCTAGCTTGCCTTGGGTTGCCACCAGCAGCGTCACCACAATGTACTCGCCCGGAGCCTGATCCAGGGTTGCCAACTCACCCGATGATGGCAGAGCTGCTTTCGCATCGGCCTGCTTCAGCAGATTATCGACGTTCGACAGGGTTTCAGCATTAAATTTGCTGCGCTCGGACAAGGCCAATCGGTTGAACTGATTTTCAGCCGCCTGGAGCGACGTGAGCTGATTTTGCTGACCCGCGTAGACCCAATATTCGGGATGCCGCAGCAGCGCTAGGGTTGTTTCTTGCAGCACTTGGGCCAAGCCTTCGGAAGAACCCGTGTCGGCCATTTCGGCAATCCGATTTAGGTCGGTTTGTAAGCTGCGGGCTTGAGACAGCAGGCCCACTTGCAGCTTGGTCAGAGACACGGTTGGGTTAGAGCTGTAACCCTCTAAGCCGTCACTTGACTGGGTAGAACGAAACGCCCTCACCAGGAAGCCTGCAATAGAAATAAAGATCAACAGGGTAAACAACCCGGTAAAGGCACCACCGATGCCAAAGGTAGGCACAAGAAACGGATAGCCGTAGCCAAATCCGCCGCCCGGAAAGTAATAGCCGCCGCCATAACCGCCGCCATAGCCACCGGGAGAAGGTGTGTAGGTGCGGCTGGGGGGTGCCGTGCGACTGGGCATGCGGAAGCCACCGCCTCCAATCCGGCCACCGCTACCGGCAGCCCATGCGCCCTGTGCCTGACCAAACACGAGCACAATCGCCAACGTTGCAGCAATTACCGGCTTAATAAACGGTTTGATAAACCTAGACAATGTTTTGAGCATAATCCCTCGCCTATCCAAGCTGATGTGAAACGTACCGGCTTTGGCTGGGTTCGGGGGTCAACCGCGACTGTAAGCTATTTCTTCATTCAGCCGGAACCGTGTCACCCCAGTGGCAAACTATCGCAACCAGTTTCTTAGTGACTCGTTAGTGACCCGGAATGGCTAACCCACTGAAATTAACCAAACGTTACAAATTTGTTACTCTTCTAGTTTATCGTTTCGCCTATCTGGGCAAAACCGAACCAGAGAGGGATAACCGTAATCCGCAAGGACGGCAAATGGTGCCTAGATGGCGCTCTGTTTCAAGGCTGGGCTGAGTGATTTTTGAGAGCCGAACCTTCAGGGTTGGACAATTACCGGAGTGCCGATCGCCACTTGGGTATAAAGGGACTGAATATCGGCCTCGCGCATTCGGATACAGCCATGCGACACAGCCTGTCCAATAAACTCTTCCTGGCGGGTGCCGTGAAAGCCGATTTGATGGGTACCATCGGTCCAAAAGCCGATCCAGCGAGAGCCGAGCGGATTGTCTATACCCTCAGCAAAGGTTTCGCCGGTAATCGGATTTTGCCAAGCCGGATTCTCCTGCATATTGATCACCCGAAACTCACCGGCTGGGGTTTCCCAACCTTCTCGCCCCACTGCAATGGCATAGCTGACCTGCAACCTGCCGTCCTGGTAGAGAGAAACCTGGCGTTCGCTCAAATCCACCACTAGCCGGGACTGCCGCATCAGTGCGACCGGATGGGAGGCGGATAAAATCTGGTCCAGGCCACTTTGAGCGGAGTTAGGCTGGGCGGCAGATTGTGACTGTTTCTGGGCTGTTGATGTTTGCGTAGCTGGAGGGGTGCGCTGAGCCACTGTCGAGCTAGTCGCAGGACGAGAGCTAGAATTCGTCGCCACACTTCTGCTTCGCTCACCCGTGATCTGCATGCCAATCAGCAGAGCTGCGGTGGCAAAGCTCAGAACCATGAAACTAGCGCTGAGCGCATCATGCTGTTTACGAATAGCCATTGGATTAATGCTCTCCCTTGTCTGCCCGAGGATGAGCACTCAGACCAAATTGCTGAGACTTTTATTCCATTGGCTGAATAATACCCCGTAATCCACTGCGACTCAACATTTCCACCGCGGCTTCCGCATTTTCCCGGCTACTAAACGCTCCAATTTGGATTACGGACTGGCCATTAAACGAAGTGACAAATGCTCCAGGCACAAGGGATTGCACCAAAGATTGGGCTGAATCATCTGCGGTTTCAACCACCACACGAAATTGGAGATTATGCCGAGCCAACAGCGTGCCATTCCGGCTCGAATCGCCAATGCTGATTTTTGCCATCCCACTCGTATTGCCCAAAGGAATTTCTCCAGCCGGTACTGGCAAGATTCGGGTTGCACCAGTAGCAGAACTGGTAGCGGTAGAACTGGTAGCGGTCCGCGTCGAGATTTGTCGCTGTTCTGGCGGCGGCACTGGAATATTGATGGGAGTGCCTCCTAAACTAGGAGCAGCAGGCCGCGTTGCGGCAAAATTCTGACGCGGTAAACTGGCTGCCGCCGTGATGACTACATTTTCCAATTGAGGTGGGACTTGAGGGGCGGTAGTGGGCACCGTTTGCGGGCGCTCAGGTGGGGGAACGGCGATCTCGATTGCCCTGGCCGTTTGGGTTGAAGCTGCTAGGGTTCGATTCAAGGATTGGTTCCCGGTAGGGCGAGAAGCTGAGATAGAAGACTGGGTGCTGGGGCGTTCTGGCGGTGGCACAGTAAGATGAACTGCCGCAGGAGATGTAGTTTCAGGTGCTGGGACTGGAATCGGTACCGAGTTGGTTGAACGGGTTGGCGCAGTTGTTGCACTCGCTAGAACAACCGAGCGATTCGGACGCGAATTAGTCTGAGCATTGGTTTGAGGATTGCTCTGCCCACGGTTCAGGAAATTGTTGAGAGTACTAATGGGCGGGTTCGTTTGCGCTTGGGCTGGAGAACTACTCTGAGGATTGGTCTGATCACTGGTTTGCGGTTGAGGCCGAGCGGGTGGCAGGCTGGAAATCAGGCTAGGGGATGGAGCAGTGGTCTGGCTAGCTGTAGTGGGAGCTGGAGTTGGCCGTGAGCGGGTTGAGGGTTGGGGCGAACGAGGCACCTGAGTGGCGGGAAGACGGTCTGCCGCTGAAGCGATAGTTGTGACACTTATCAAGGGAGCTTTGCCGGTTAGATCGACCTCTCCGGTCAGGCGGTCAGCGGCAATTTGGTTGCCATAGGCTGGCAGAATTTGATTAGTAGCCAGAGCATTAATGTCGTGCTGATGGTTGTTGATAAAGGAATTGTTGCCGGGTTCCTTATCGGTGCCGAGGTTGGGTTGGGCCTGAGCGATCACAATCAAACCGTCTCGGTCGTTGTCCTCAATGGTGTTGCCGCGCAAGAGTGGGTGAGCGTTGCCTTGGACCACGATGCCGTCTCGGTTTTGGCTAATGCGGTTGCTGACGATTTGGGGCGCGGCGTTCTCTGTGATCGTGATGCCTGAGCCGGTTCGCTGCAAGGTGTTCTGGCGTACCTCTGGCTGGGCATGACCGCTAATCACCAGACCACTGCCCCGATTCAAAACAAACAAATTATGTTCGACAATCGCTGTGCTGCTGCCGGTGATCACCACTCCGGCATTCCGGCTGTTGATGAAGGTGCTGTGGCGGATGGTAGGACTTCCCGCTTCTATCCACAATCCATGTCCTCGTATGGTGGGGTTAGTGACCGTAACGCCCGTGAGCGTGGCGCGATTGTCTCCAACTAAGGTGACGTTTTGGCGGCCCAGTGTCGGACTGCTGTAGGAACCACCGCCACGAATCACGATACCTTGTCCTAGATGATCGGGGTTGCCTTGAACAGTGACCCCCGGCTTCAGCACAATCGGAAACACTTCGCCGGTCTCGGTGCTGTAGGTGCCAGCCGCCAGTTGGATCACCGTGTTGGGGCGAGCGGATTCTAGGGCGCGGGTCAGGGTGCGAAAGGGAGCTTGTTCGCTGCCATCGGCTTTGTGATCATTGCCGGCTTGAGCATTCACCCAGATCGTTCGCTGGGTTGGCGTGGTGGGAGTTTGATTACTGTTTCGCTGGGCCACCTCAGCGCTGGGATGGGTCTGCGCTTGCGTTAGAGCGGCGGTTGGGCGATTCCCTACCAGCAGCACCGTTGACGCTCCGACTAGAAGAGACATCAATCGACTGTGGTGCAGAGTATGGCGTAGGTTGTGGCGCAGGTTGTTCTGCAAAAAGCTGGACTCGGCAAAAAGCTGGAAAAAAAGCTGAAAAACCAGTAGACCATTGCGGTGGGGAGAACTCAACGACATGAACCTGCTCCTGACCCATTAAGACCCATTAAAGAAAACGGCGGCAACGGTGAATGAATTGACCAGTGACGCATGTGAGATCTACTGGCAGACGCTAACCCTGGAGTGACTTTGCAACAAATTGCTGTTCTCACCCTTTCCGTAGCGTATACAAGTAGATTTACTAAATTTTGCACGATTTTTCTCTGACAGAAACAAGTTGCGCTAAATTTTTTTGGCTAAAGCTGTTTTCCCTGAAAGCGGCTTTTCTAAAATCAACCTTCGTCAGGATCAACCGTCACGCAGCTCGTAACGTAGCATGAAACATATACTCTTCCGCTCGCCCAAGCCGGTCATGCAAATGACCTATCCACCTACTGTTCCTGTAAATTCTCTGCCTGTAAATTCTGGACCTGTGAATCAACCCACCAATCAGTCCAATCCACTCGATTCCTTACCTCAATCGATCGGGGTAGGCCAACCCACGGTTCTGCGGATTCTGGATGCGAATCTAGACCGCGCCCGCGAAGGACTGCGCATTATCGAGGAATGGTGTCGCTTTGGCCTCAATCAAGCCCAGTTCACTGAGGAATGCAAGCAACTGCGGCAAGAACTGGGCCAGTGGCATCGAGAAGAGATTCGGTCCGCTAGAGACACGCCGAACGATCCGGGCACCGAGTTGACCCATCCCAACGAACAGCAGCGAGCCAATATCACCGAACTGCTGCGCAGCAACTTTTGCCGCACCCAAGAGGCGCTGAGGGTTCTGGAAGAATACGGCAAACTCTATTCCGAGCCAATGGCCACCGCGTGCAAGCAGATGCGCTACCGAGTCTACACGCTGGAAAGCAATCTGACGGGCCATCAGCGGCACCAAAAGCTCAAACAGTCCTATCTCTACCTGGTAACTTCGCCGGTTGACAATCTGCTGGCCGTTGTGGAAGCGGCCCTCCAGGGTGGGCTAACGCTGGTCCAATATCGGGACAAAACGGCAGACGACCTGACCCGCATCAGCACCGCCACTAGGCTAAGACAGCTCTGTCACCGCTATAATGCCCTGTTCATCATCAACGACCGGGTGGATCTGGCCCTTGCCGTAGAGGCGGACGGTGTGCATTTGGGCCAAACCGATGTGCCGATTGCCTTAGCGCGGCAGTTGCTCGGCTCCCAGCGGATCATTGGCCGCTCCACAACTAACCCAGAAGAAATGCAGCGGGCGATCGAAGAAGGGGCAGATTACATTGGTGTCGGTCCAGTTTACGAAACGCCTACCAAAGCCGGTCGAGCGGCGGCTGGATTGGAGTATGTGCGCTATGCCGTCAAACATGCCACAGTGCCCTGGTTTGCGATTGGCGGCATCAATGCGGAAAATCTGGCCGAGGTGCTGTCTGCTGGAGCAGAGCGGATTGCTGTCGTTCGGGCGATCATGGAGGCGGAGCAGCCCACCCTGATGACGCAGTTCTTTGTCTCGCAAATGCAGCGGGTGCAGACGATTCGGGCGGTCAAATAAACTGGAGAGGCAATGAGTGAGTTAGTGACGTTACAGGTGAATGGCGAGTCGCGGCAATGTCCGGCTCAAACTCGCCTGCCTGACCTGTTGGAACAGTTGGGTATGGATCCCCGCTTGGTGGCGGTGGAATACAATGGCGAAATTCTGCACCGTCAGTTTTGGGGCGAAACCCAAATCCAGGATGGCGATCGGCTAGAGATTGTCACGATTGTGGGGGGAGGAAGCTTTAGTGAGTTTTGAGTTTTGAGTTTTGAGTTTTGAGTTTTGAGTTTTGGCTTCCGGTGGTCAGGCGGATCGAGTTTTGAGTTATGTAGTTAGTGCGAAACAAGATTTCGAGGTTCATTTATTTCTCAGTAGCATCCCCAAATCCGAGATTAGCTTTCATCTCCAAGGACAATTTCTTAATTTGAACCCAGTTCAAGCCAATAAACTAAGACCTGAGCTAAGCCAAAGGTGCAGTACTCATGCTGAACTCTCACCATAAGCCAACTCAAAACTCAAAACTCAAAACTCAAAACTTAAACCTCAAACCTCAAACCTTCTCTTAATGAGTTCGACACCGTCTCGTCCGTCGGTGGATTGCAAATAAACTTTTACTTTCTCTTCTTTGGCGGTAGGTAACGTTTTGCCGGTGAAGTCAGGGTGGATGGGAACTTCTCGGTGGCCGCGATCGACTAGTACGGCGAGTCGAATCAGTTCGGGTCGGCCATAGTCGTTGATGGCATTGAGGGCAGCGCGGATGGTGCGGCCTTTGAAGATCACGTCATCGACGAGGACGACGGTTTTGCCAGCCAGATCAAACGGGATGTCGGTTCGTTCTGGCGTTCTCAGATCGATCTGGTCAAGGTCATCGCGGTAGAACGTGATATCCAGCGAGCCAACCGGAATGGAGACCCGCTCTAGGGTTTCAATTTGCCGCGCGAGCAGTTCTGCTAACGGTACGCCACGAGTGTAAATGCCCAGTAACACTAGCTTCGACAGGTCGCCTGAGCGCTCTACAATTTGAGAAGCTAGGCGGGTCAGGGTACGGCGCAGCTCATCGGCTGAGAGAATCTCAACGACTTCAGGGGGCATACTTGTATAAAGGATTGAGCAGTGCATTTTTCCGTATTATCCCCTTGATGCTTCCCACCTTGCATCAAACCCTGAATCGATCTCCCAACGAGTGATGCATGACTAACCCAGTCGATGACAGCCCCGCTCCTGTAGGTAAAACCATTAATGAACTTAGCGTTAGTGAACTCAGCGGACTCAGCGAACGTGAAGTAATCAAACGACGTGCCGCTGGAGAAGGGAATACGGCCAAACTGCAAAGTAGCCGTTCCTATCGCCAAATTCTGCAAGAAAATCTCTTCACGGTCATCAATACCATCTTCTTTGCCATCAGTCTGGTGATGTTTCGGCTGGGGCGATTCAGTGATGGCATTTTGGTGATCATTGTGATTTTTGGCGGCGTTTTGGTCAATATTTACCAGGAAAGCTGGGCCAAACACCAACTCGACCGGATTGCCCTGCTGAACCGGCCCAAAGCGACTGTAATTCGCCAGGGCCGCGAGCGGCAAATTGACCCCAGTGAAATTGTTCGGGGTGACATTCTGCTGGTGCGGGCGGGCGACCAGATTGTGGTGGATGGGCAGGTGGTGGGCGAGGGCCGTATGGAGGTGGATGAATCTCTGCTGACGGGCGAGTCGGATTTGATTCCCAAACATACGGGCGATCCGGTCTATTCCGGCAGTTTTTGCGTTAGCGGCACCGCGTGCTACGAGGCCCAAAAGGTGGGTAGCGAAACCGTGGCCTACAAGCTAATGGCCGGGGCACGTATGTTCCGCCGCTCGCTGACGCCCTTGCAGGTCGAGATTAACGTAGTGATTCGGATTTTCATGCTGATTGCCTGCTTCCTTTGGACGCTCGTGGGCATTAGCTACCTCAGCAGCAGCTATTCGGTGAACGAAATTGTGCAGCGGTTTGCGGTGATTGCTGGCCTAGTTCCGGCGGGTCTGCTGCTGGCGATCACGCTGGCCTATGGCTTAGGAGCAGTGCGGATGGTAGGTCAGGATGTGCTGATTCAGCAGGCAAATGCGGTGGAATCGCTCAGTAATGTCGATACGCTCTGCCTCGACAAAACCGGGACGCTGACCACGAACCAGATTCATTTGCAGGAGGTTTACCCGATTGGGATCTCAGAAGCTGAGTTGCGCGAGCGATTGGGTGACTTTGCCGCCAACCTGGGTACGAGTAATCGCACCAGCGAAGCGATTGCTGCCGCCTGTCCGGGCCAAAAGCGCTATTTGAAAGCCGAAGTCCCCTTTTCCTCAGCCCGCAAGTGGAGTGCGGTTGCGTTTGATGATGCCGATCGGCGGGGGGTGTATCTGCTGGGTGCTCCCGAAGTGTTGCTGACCACCACCGGCCTGCTGAGTGCCGACATGACTGACTACATTCAGTCTGGGGTAGAGCAAGGTTTGCGGGTGGTGCTGTTTGCCTATAGTCCTAATCCAACCGCGCTGCATGCAGACGAATTTCTGCCCCAACTGCCGTCGGAGTTGGTGCCGCTAGGGATTCTGCGCTTCAGTGACCAGCTCCGTCCCGAAGCTTATGAAACGCTGGCTGGCTTTGCCAAGGCTGGGATTCGCGTCAAGATTATTTCTGGCGACAATCCCCAAACGGTGGCGGCTCTGGCGAAACAAGCTGGTTTGAGTGGCGATATCACGGTAATTTCTGGCGCGCAGCTCGCCCAGATGGATAGTGCTCAATTCGCCCAGGCGGCCCAGTCCTGTACTGTGTTTGGCCGGATTAGCCCAGAGCAAAAGGCGATGCTGGTGCGGCAGTTGCGCAAGTTGGGCAGCTATGTGGCCATGATTGGCGATGGCGTCAATGATGTACTGTCCCTAAAGCAGGCGAATTTGGCGATTGCGATGGAAAGCGGCAGTAAGGCAACTCGCAGCGTGGCGGACATTGTGCTGCTGAAGGATTCGTTTGCAGCTCTGCCTCGCGCCTTTCTGGAAGGGCAGCGGATTCGCAACGGCATTCAGGATGTGCTGAAGCTGTTTCTGGTGCGCACCTTCTGCGTGACGCTGCTGATTTTTGCCATCGCGCTGGTGACGGACAGCTTTCCGCTGCAAAACAAACAGAGCGCCATCGTGGCGCTGATTGGGGTCGGCTTCCCCACGATGTGTATTCCGATCTGGGCCAAACCGGGCCTGCTGCCGCGCCGCAGTATGGTCCGCTCGATGCTGCATTTCGTGATTCCAGCCACCCTCACCCTGACGCTGGTGGCGCTGCTGGTGTATTTGTTCTACTTGGTTGTGGCGGTGTTGGATTTGCCGCCGGGAGCCACCCTGGCCCAGGTCAATCATGCCATTCCTCGCAGTGCGCTAGTGGCCATTTTGGTGATGGGCGAACTGCTGCTAATTCCTTTCCTGAAGCCGCCGACAAGGGCTTGGGTGGGAGGCGAGCCGCTGAGCGGAGACTGGCGCTATACCATCGTGGCGCTGCTGCTGCTGCTGCTGTATCTGCTGATTGTAGCCGTGCCGCCGCTGCGTCGCTTTTTTGAACTCTATCCGCTCGACCCAATTCACTATTTGTTTATCGGCCTAGTGGCGATCGAATGGTGCTTTATCCTGCGGCTGACCTGGCGAACTCGTTTTCTCGATCGGTTCCTAGGAATCGATTTGCGTTGAGGAATTGGTGTATGTCTCTAGTGCTGCCAATAAAACGCTGACATCAGGATATTCGATCGATTCTCTTAAGCCTTCTATTCCCCCCGACTTCATCACTTTGATCAACTGCTGTTTGAACTGAGGCTGCCTTTCAATTTCTTCTATGACTTTTGTAAAGACTACCATCCGCTCAGATACTGTGTTATTCGGGGCAGCCTGAGAAAATTGCTCTAGTAGACGCCGAAGCTCAGATGCAACTTCAACTACTGACTCTTTTGGTGCAGGCATCAGAAGATTTTGAACTTGTATAGAAGTGACAACTATTTCGCCCGTAGGTAGTATCTGAAGTCGTTTTTTGTCAGGGAAATTAGAAGATTGAGTATTTGTATCTCCTGACTGTGAAGAAGTACTCCAGTTGGTCCGGGGTCTAGTACCGCTGTTCTTACTGCTTCTACGCACAGATTGATGATTGACTGAGAGAATGTTTATAGGCTGTGAACCCGCAGCAGTCTTATCCTCAGTTGATCTCAATCTAGAAATTCGCTTCTGCTCCTTCCAAGCCACAAAAGCAGTACCGAGACAAAAACTCAGAGCAACAACAAAGCCAGATGGAGCACCTCCAGTCAGCAGCAACATCACAACAAAGCCAATGAAGACGACTGCCGTTTGCTGCACTAAGGACCTGAGACCGGTCTTGGCTTCTTCGTAAAGCGTCACTTCCCTACGGTTGGTTGGAGCCATTTCTATTGCCTCGCCATAACTCTCGCAGATCCGCCCAAAAACGTCCTATGATTCGACCAGCTAAAACAGTCCACAGCAAAAAATCAGAAATGACGATGATAAAACAAGCATAACGCAGTACTCCTAGCGCATTCTCTTGCCAGCATACGTCGAGACTAGCGAAATCCTTACCAAGAATGATGCGACCTACTAGTCCAGGAAGTTGAAGCAGTGTGCTAAGCGCAATTGCATCTTGGACTGAGAGATAAACGGTTCGCCACAAATCTCCCATCAAAGCTCGTCCCAGAACATCCAGGGGTTCCCAAATATGCATTAAAACTTGCTGAGTGAACCGACCTGATGTTGTCTTTAATACCGGAAGGTTGGGATCTGGCTGAGCAGGTGGTTGAGGAGAAGGCTTGCTCATCTATGATTTTGACTGGCTATTCTCAGTATTCCTGTCTACTATACGATTCACCGAATCTGCTCACTGCATCCAACCTCAAAATTATTGTTCTGTGCAAAGCTTAAAGCTGCTCAAGGATAGTAAGACGTTGCACCGCTTCGCTGGACTCGCTATCCTGCAAATCAGAAGCAGAATCAGGAGACTCCATGCAGCTAGAAGCAGGCTGTCAGATTTCGTTTGAAGCTAGCGTACCCACGCCGGTAATTTTGATGCTGCGGCCCAGAAGCGGCTATGGGCAATGGGTGAGTCGGGAAGAGTATCTACTCAACCCCATGGTGCCCGTGATCGAATACACCGATGGCTATGGCAACCTCTGTCAGCGGCTGATTGTGCCTCCCGGTCCGTTTCAGGTCAAGTCCACCGCTGTAGTCGAAACGGCAGACGCGATCGATGTGGCACCAGGAGCACTGTATGTACCAGTGCAATACCTGCCAGAAAGTGTGCTGCAATTCTTGCTGCCGAGCCGCTACTGTCCTGCTGATCGCATGGCAGATCTAGCGTTAGAGATAGTGGGGAATCGCGCTCCGGGTTACGACCAGGTGGAAGCCATCCGTAGTTGGATTCAGCAGAACATCGAATATGCCTATGGCACCAGCGATGCCTCAACCTGGGCACTGGATACGGTAGAAAAACGAGTAGGTGTCTGTCGCGACTTTGCCCATTTGGGAATTGCCCTCTGCCGCAGCCTCAATATTCCAGCTCGCATGGTGGTAGGCTATCTGCACGAACTCGACCCAATGGACTTACACGCCTGGTTTGAAGCCTATGTGGGACTCAACTCCACCGATGAAACTCAAGGCCGTTGGTATACCTTCGACGCCACCCAAGCCCAGCCCCGCGGAAATCGAATTGCGATTGCCTACGGGCGAGATGCGGCGGACGTGGCCCTGGCAACCCAGTTTGGCCCCATGCAGTTGCTGAATATGCAAGTCTGGGTGAAAGAGAGTGCGGCTGGGTAAGCTGGAGAAGAAATGGGATTCAGGTTCGTAACGTAACTTGTTGGTGGCATTTCAGCGACGTAACCTAATGAACGATTTTGTAGAAACACCGGTTGAATATCCGGTCAGCATTTGGGAAGGGGTGGCAATTACGGCTGGAGCGGTGCTGCTGGTAATTGCAGGTCTAGCCGGATTGGGAATCAAAGCGCTGGGCAATGCCTTTGATGCGGAACGGGCCGAGGCGATTGCTCAGAGTCTGATGACCTACGAGATTCCTGGCGGCTCCAGAGGCTTCTTTGGCACCAACATTGGCGGCGGCAAAATGGCGGTGGTGACGAGCATTGCGACGGTGACTCCAGCCACGTCTCCGGGGGCGTCACCTCAGTCCCCTCAGTCTATTCCGACAGTGGAGCTGTTCCTAGCTCGGATGCCGCTCGTAGCTCCAGAAACGGCAACCGAAGAGCCGAATCCCAGCCCCGAACCGCGAAACGAGTTGTTCTCAGGCTTTTCTTTCTCCTTCCAAGACCCAGCCACATTTCAGGTTAACGAGGCCCGCACCGAAGAAAAGCCGGTTTGCGGCATGATTACGCCAGTGGAAATCCAGCAGGGCAGCCTGACGGTTGCCAGTGATGCTGCGCCTCTACCTGCCGTTAAGTACGAAGCAAAGCGGGTGCTAGACGACGAAAGCCACATTGTCGTGATTTCCGCCTTGGGAGATCGGGCAGCAGAGCAGGCCAATCAAGTATTCAACTCGCTGGTTTGTCAGTAATACCATTTCCCTTTGATTGAGCTACAAATCACCAAGCTCAACAGGCTAGATTGTGCAGGTTCCGTAACTCAAAACTCAAAACTAAGAACTGGTTTATAGGGTTTTTCACTCATGTGAGGTACGAGGTGTGTGGGGCACTGTCCCTGCACCCCGTTTTTCGGACTTCACTAGCCTGAAAAAGGCTGTAAGTCAGTCCTCTGGTTACTAAGCCAATGTCTCCATCGCTTTCATTATTTGTTGCGCCACAAAGGGCAGCAGCGCCTCGTTCTGGCTTTGGGTCTTGCCTTCGGTGAACACCACCAGCAAATAGGGCCGTAATCCGGGAATTTCAATGTAGGCCGCATCGTGACGCACCTGGCTCATCCAGCCCGCCTTCGACCAAAGCTGCGCCGTTTGTGGTAAGCCTGCGCCTAAAAAACCACTGACTTGATTTTCTGAATTGGCTTCCAGATCGGCGGGGTCAAGGCTGCGTTTCAGCAAGGCCATCATCGCCTGAGATCGGGCTGAAGAGACAGCGACGCCGCCCACAATGCTGTGCAGCAATCGAGCTGTGGCGTTTGTGGTGAGCTGGTTGCGATTTTGCCGCTGTTCGCCCAAAAAGACCTGCTCGCGTCCATAGGCTCCATCACACCAGGTTTTTTGGTTGGCGTTAATCCCTTCTAGCTCAACCCAATTCAGCGACTGAAAATAGCGATTAACGATATTGCGCTGGTATTGCCAGGTTTCAAACGGTCCGGGTGGCAGCTCTGGGCCGCTAGTCGTGCCGCTAAGCATGTCCATCACTAGACTAGTAGCATCATTGCTGGAATCGACAATCATGTCGCGAATCGCCCGGTCCAGTTCCGCCGACGGCATAATCATGCCCTGCTCCAACCATTCCTGCACGGCCACCAGGTAAAACAGCTTGACAATGCTGGCTGGATAGAACAACTCAGAGCCGCGATAGGCAAACCCCCGCACCGGATAGCGCCAGAACTCTTCGGGCCTCAGTGCGCCGCCTGTGTTGACCGGCACCGGCTCGTCGTACACAATCCAGGTCATGGCAATCTGATTGCGCGCCAGGTCCGGAAAGGTGGCCCAGGTTGCTTTTAGAATTTGTTCACCCAGTTGGTTTAACGCCTCGTCGCGATGAAAAAAAAGCATAGTAACCGAGATGCGGCTTCGTTTAGCAGCTAGCCTAATGGATAGCCGAATTGTGTGATCGAATAGTTTTATTATCGAGCGTGGGCGCTACGTTGGTGAGTTCTGTGCCGCGTTTCGCTTCAAGTTTGGTTTAGCGAGATGGATGGTTGCTGCTGATGGTTTCCTTAGTGCAAATTCAAACTGCGCTGGCGGCAGGTGAGCTTCTGGAATATCACTGTCTGGGCAATCTCAACCTCTACGATGCTCCAGCCTTGCAAAGCTTAGCAACCCAAGCGGTGGCAGGACGGCAACTCCGCCTAGCGACAGGGATAGAACTGAACAGCAAAGCTCAGGCCATTCCTGTGCAGCTCTGTGAAGATGACTATCCGGGTTGGATCGCCACCGAAGATCTGGATTTACTGGAGGTGGCAGAAGCGACCTATCAACCCCTGGTATTGACAGAAGCAGAAATTCGCGCTCGATTACCGCAGGTAATTGCCTATACGCACCAAGCGATGATGCAGCCGAATCACTACCTCTGGGGCGGTACGGTTGGACCCAACTACGATTGTTCGGGTCTGATGCAAACGGCCTTTGCGGTAGCCGGCATTTGGCTGCCCAGAGATGCCTATCAGCAGGAAGCTTTCGTCCGGCCCGTTCAATTAGACCAGCTAGAGCCAGGAGATTTGGTGTTCTTTGGTCGGCCCGACCGCGCCACCCATGTTGGCCTTTACCTGGGTGAGGGGTACTACATTCACAGTTCTGGCAAAGATCAGGGACGGAACGGCATCGGTATTGATGTGTTGTCAGAACAGGGGGATGCCGTCAGTCAAGCTTATTATCGTCAGTTGCGGGGGGCTGGCCGAGTCGTAGCCAGCTACATTCCCCAGGCTGATCGCACTGTCTGAATCCGGCTTCAGTTCAGGGTTAAGTTCAGGGTTAAGTTCAGAGCAATATCAGCCTTCGATGGAGGATTCGATAGAGGATTTAAAAATCAGAAAGGGCACCGACGACTGACCGTGTTTCGTCTCGGTGCCCTTGCTGGTTCGCTCCTCACACGACACTAAGCATAACAGACCTTGATTGTCTTTGTCATCCGTTTGACGCCAACGTTGCATAGATGTGACAAATATTTTGCATCAGAAATATAACCTTTGTTTATTTGTTCAGGGGTTTACAGATCGCTAGGCGGTTTTAGGCTCAAGCTTTGCGTTAGCAGATGATGCAAAACTTTTTGGGTAATCAACATCAAGCCAAGCCGCACTTGTACCAACTCTGGTGCTGGATCACGCCGTCTGTCATCTCCCCAGATGCGACTCTGAGCATGAAATACCTGAAACGCTTGGCTCAAATTAGCCAGAACCTTCAATGTCTGCCGAGCAGTTTGAGGCTGTGCCAAATTATCCAAGGTGTCGCTGATTTGCAGAATCAAGTTCCATTCGGACGCTTGACCGCGCAGCATCTGATTCGCATCCAACCAGGGAATCGGCTGTTTCAGCTCTAGCACAGCTTCAGTTCCCGCCTCACTCCTTGCCTCATCCACGGCGATTTGAATTAACTCCTCCTGAGCCGCCCAGCGCAATAGAGAGCAGCAACGAGCATGAGCATGCATAGCCGCAAAAATCTCAGAAGCGTGATGGTCGAACCCACTGGCGCTTAACTCCCGTCGGCTGACGCTCTGGCAAACCTGACTCCTGGCCTGACTCCTGGCCTGACTCCTGACTCCTGACTCCTGACTCCTGACTCCTAACTCCTGACTCCCCACCCCCCCAGGGTCACTCGCCAAACCCTGCAACCATTCAGCTACCCCCGCATGCTTCAACCGCAGGTGAATCCACCCTGGCGGACGCACTGAGATCACAACGTGCCGCCAAATCCGTTCAGTCCAGAGGTTTGCTGCAGGACTCGATGGCTCAAACCAGGTGGGTAAGGCAAGGTTGGCTGCAATTTTCTGAGCCAGAAGCAGAGCCGGTTGGGCTTGTAGCGATTGCAACTTGAAGGCTAGGGCCGAAACATATTCCAGCTCATTGGCTAGCTCATTAGTAAGTTTGATCCGGTTCAGTGGTATGGCTTGAAACTCAGAATACTGGCCCCCCAAGCTCTGTGACTGGGTCTGAGACTGGGATAGAGAAGTAGCTGCTTGGTCGAAACCCTTGGGGCCTCGGCACTGCAATTCTTGCCAATCAAGACTTTTTTGTAGCCTATTAACTATTAACCAACGTAGGGCTGGATATAGGATAGGTAGAGTTCGTGAATGCACACCAATGCCTGAGAGTTGCTGAAGGCTGGAGTTGAACAGGGATCCAAATTCTAAACGTTTGTTGCTTTTTCAAAGAACGGGAGGATACTCCGTCTAGAAAGAGCTAGCTTAGAAATAATAGGAATTATTAGGAACGATTTGGTATTCTTAACTCCGTAGTTTTTCTGTTTCATTAATTGATTGTAGAGTTAAGCTTAGTAGAGTCTTAATTCTAAAAAATTCTAGAGTTAAGCTAATCTTGAGTTAAGGTCCGCTGATTGATTGATTGATTAGAAAATTGATTAGAAAACAGGGAGGTGGGCTGCTCCAGTTAGCCTTTTAGCCTTGGTGCGGATTCCTCCCATCTCAACTGGTTGTAAACCCTCTCTCCTATGTTCTCAGTGTCATCACCATCGCCATCTGAAGCCTCTCGTCCGTTCCTGACCTGGCAACGCATTCTGGACTGGGCACAGGAGCATTATCGCTGTCGCACCTTCGGCAAGGATGAGAAAATTCCAACGCGAGCGGGCTTGCTTTATCTAGTGCAGCGAGGCGCGGTACGGTTAGTAGGAGAAGCTCAGGTTAGCGCTACTTCTGGCTCATCTCGAGTACCGAGAATTAATTCAGAAGAAGCGTTTTTAGGATTTGTGGGTGCTGGCCAGCCCTTTGAAATTGTGGCGCAATCACCATTTACGATTCAAAGCTTTGCCCATGTCGATCAAACCTCGGTAATTTGGTTGTACTGGCACGACTTAGACAACTGGCCCCACTTCCGGCGAGAAGTCCTCGATGCTTTTCGTTATCAGCATCAGCGTAAGCTGCTGTGGCTTAGTACGCTTGGTCAGCGCCGCACCATTGACCGTCTATTGGGCTTTTTAACGCTGTTAATCGAAGAATTTGGCGAACCTTGCGAAGAGGGCTACTGTTTGCCCTGGGCACTCACCCATGCTCAGATCGGCAGTGCCATTGGCTCTACTCGTGTCACGGTAACCCGTCTGATGGGCAAATTGCGGCAGCGGGGTCTGATCCGCACCTACGGTGACAACTTGCTTTGCTTGCCCTCTGAATCGCTTTCTCGCAGTAACTAATCCGAAAACTAGTCTGAGTAATTGTTCTGGCTGCCGGCAGAGGAGCCGAGGAATGACAAAATCGTTAAGGCAGCGGCACGAAATCATAGCCGTAACCTGATCGTTCTCCTGGTTTCACGACTACAAGCTGCATCGCCTGATTGCGATCGCCTGACGGCAAAAATCGGACTGTGCCGGTCGCACCAGCTAAGGAAAAATCAGGACTAGCGAGGCTCTGCTGCACACCTGTACGGTCGGGACTCGCTCCAATTGCTGTGGCTAATACCTGGGTAGCATCGTAGGCCATTGCAGTTCGCCAGTTGACATCTCCACCCCAGAGGGTTTTGGCGGTTCGGGCAAACTCCGATTGGGGGTTTGATAGCAGCACCCAGGGAACTGCGACTACCATATCAACGGCATTTTCTCCTCCTACTTGCAGTGTTTTGGGATTGTAGATACTATCTCCCCCCAGTAGAGGCAGGGTGCGACGGTTCACGGCAATCACTTGCAGGGCGGCATCGAGCGTGGCGGTATTGGCCGCCAGAACTAGGGCTTCTGCACCTTGTTGACTGGCCTGCTTGACGGTGTCGAGCGCATTAAAGCCGGAACTGCTCAGGTCGAATTCAGCTACCACCTGCCCACCATCGCTCGTTAGCGCAGTAACAAACTCGTCCTTGAGGGAGCGGCTGTAGTCGCTGGCTGAGTTGTAGTAAATCGCGGCATTTTGTTTACCTAGGTTATTCAAGAGGTGCCGAGATAGGGCCGTTGCGGTAAAGCGATCGCTGGGTACGGTGCGAAAAACGAAATTGCCTGCGTTGGAAATCTGCACCGATGTGCTGGTAGGAGAAACCATCACCAGCTTGCCCTGTTCATAAATGGGAGCGGCGGCTAGAGTAGCTTCGCTGCCAAAATGGCCGATTACCCCCAGAACTTCGGTTTCTTTAACCAAGGCATCCGCGACCTGTCGCGCCACGGTTGGGTTGTTATCATCACTGACGATCATTACCTTGAGCGGTACGCCACCCATGCCTCCAGTTTGATTCATCTGGGTTTGGGCTTGGGCTACTCCACGCAAGATCTCTAGGGCCGGATTGGTAGAAGTCGCCATCGGCACAGACACAGCAATGGTGTAGGCTTTCTGATCACCAATGCGGGCATTATTTAGATAAATCAGCGCTTCTGGATCGTTGCGGTTGGTTTGCAGCGCCGCTTCAAAGTCTGTTACGGCCTGGGTGTAGTTGCGATTGGCCATCGCTTGAGCACCGGCCAACTTCTCGGCGGCGGCAGATTGGGGGTTAAGCACCCTGGTTCCTGTACTCGATCGGTCGGTAAAGGATGCCTGACCATTGCCGGTTTGAGAGTTGAGCGATGAATTGGATTGAGCGCCGTTCTGCCCAGAGAATAGCCCCCGTGTAAACCACCAGGCGACACCACCAATCAGTCCCAGGGTGATCAACAGAGAAAGGACGAGAACAGGCGTTTCGTTTTTGCGAGACATAGGTTCAACCGGATTCAATACGATTTTTATAATTTTTATGAAGCTTATCGACGCCTTGATCTATACAACTCGGTCCAGGTTTAGCTCAAACTCTATCCTAATCATCTGAAAGATTGGGCTTGAAGTTGGCTAGTCGAAGAGGTTACAGCAGTCGAGACAGAAGATTGTAAACCAAACGAAATGTAGCTGTAGCGGCAACAGCAATTAGGCAAGCAAAGCCGGCGATCAGCAACACCATCAGGCGTGGTCCAAGTCCCAACGTTTGAGCAAGGGTATTAAGTGGTGCTACCAGCACAATTTGGTGCAGCAGATTAAACGGGAAAAACCATACCAGCAGCAGCGTCAGACCTGCAACAATCACCAAGTCTATTTTTTCGATCCAGCGGCGAGTTTGGGCAAACACTATACTGCCAACCACCGCCAGCAAAATCAGCCAAAACAGCGGTGATAGACCAATCGTTCCCAATAAGCTGGCCGTAGCAATCGCCAATAGTCCTCCTTCAAAACCAGTAAAGGCTGCTCCAGACAATACCTCCCACAGCGTAAAGGTCGAACGAGGTGAAGCTGGAATTGGCGGTGGAGATTGGGCTGTAGGCGGAGCTGGTTTAGGAACAGATCGGGACGGTTGGATCGGTTGGGACACTGGTTGAGAAGCTGGTGGAATAGATGGGGATGGAGATTGCAGGGCCGTTTTGCCGGGAGTTGGAGCCGTTGGAGCGGGTTGGGCTGGAGGAGATGCGGATTGCAGGGGTTGAAGCGCAGCCAAAACGTCTTTTGCGGATTGAAACCGCTGGCTGGGTGTCGGCAACAGCATGCGATTGAGGACGGCCTCTAGCCGATCGCTCACCTGAGCATAGGAGCGCCAGTTCCAGGAGTCGCTGTAGGTGTCGTGCAGTTCATTTGGTTGTTTTCCCGTCAGCAGCGTAATGCAGGTAACGGCCAGGGCATACAAATCTGTTGCTGGATAAACCTGATCACCGCGCATCTGTTCCGGTGGAGCAAACCCCAGTGAGTAAATGCCTGTAGAGGCCCGACCGGGTTGACTGGCGGCGGCAGCAGCAGTCACCTGTTTGACGGCTCCAAAATCGAGCAGGAACAACATGCCATCACGTCGTCGCATGATGTTCGAGGGTTTAATGTCGCGGTGGATCGAATGGTTCTCATGCACAAACTGCAAAATTTTCAGCATCTCGGTCAGAATTTCTAAGACCTCTGCTTCAGAAAATTGGCCCCGTCGCGCCAGTTCGGCTTCCATGTCTTCCCCATCGACAAACTCCTGCACGATGTAGAAAAACTGCTCGGATTGGCCACCACCCGGACTAGTCACATCCAGCGGAAAGAAGGCCAGCAGATCAGGAATTTGGGGATGGCGAATTCCTAAGTCTTCCAGAACCTCTGCTTCTCGTTCAAATAGGGTTTGGGCAACTCGGAGTTGTTCTGGTGTGGGATTGCCAGCGGGCTGAAATTGCTTGACAACGCAATAGCGCATTCCAGGCGTGCGTCGATCGCGGGCTAAAAAGGCAGCCCCAAATCCCCCTTTGCCCAACAGCTTGAGCGGCAGATACCGATTATCCAAAATCAGCGGCATACCGCAAGCGGTGCAAAATTTGTGAGGTACGGTTTTGAGCCTAGCGGGATCGTCCAGATCAGGGAACTGATTGAGCGGTCGGGAACAGCTCGGACGAGTGCAGAAAATTTCCATGAATATTGCCTGGACTAAGCCTGGACTAAGACAAAATCAGCCTACCTGAACAGAGCAATAGACGAGTGCTGTGCTGCTTCTAATGCCTCTTCTGATTCGACTCGCCTTGGTCTGCTTGGATGCTTCTTAAAACTAGCCTAAACCGCAACCAAACATTTGCAGATTTAGATCGTATCCCTAGCGGATTCTGTCTCTAGCGCATGATTGCCCTAGCCGATTCTGAGCCTAGAAAGCAGGAATGGCTTTAATTAGTGCCTGGGTGGGAGGGCGTGACCTCTAGCGGGAGGGGATGCTCTGTAATTGGCTTAGGCTCTAGGCTATCTTCGGGCGGCGGGGCATAGGTGGCAAACTGGGGCAGAATCTCGCGAGTAAAGGCTTCGGCAGCTTTGGAACGGTAACGGTTGGGATTATAGATGACCGAGAGGGTGCGGTTGACAACTACACCTTCGATGCGAGCACGATGCAGCACGCCCATTTGCAGTTCTTTTTCAATCGCTGAGATAGAAACAAAAGCAGCCCCTAGTCCGGCCTGCACCGCATTTTTGATTGCTTCAATCGTATTCAGCTCCATTTCGATTTTGAGCCGGCGAGTTTCGATGCCGCACCGAGTTAGCACCTGATCGATCACCTTCCGAATCGTGGACTGGGAATCGAGCGCAATGAATTGCAGTTTATACAGATCGTCTTTTTCAATTTGGTCTAGGCGGACAAACGGATGGAAAACGGGCAGAATCAGCGCCATTTCATCCTCCGCATAGGGAATCACTTCCAGCGAGTCCTGAAGCTCAGGCGGCACCTCACCGCCAATAATGGCTAAATCGACCTGCCCATTGGCAACGCTCCAAGCCGTGCGCCGGGTGGAGTGGACATGAAGCTGCACAGCCACATCCGGATAGTTTTGCCGGAATAGACCCAGCATGCGCGGTAACAGGTAGGTACCCGTCGTTTGGCTCGCCCCTACGATCAGGGTGCCGCCTTGCAGGTTTTGTAAATCTTCGATAGCGCGACAGGTCTCTTCACACAGGCTCAAGATGCGATCGCCATAGCTCAGTAAGAGATGGCCAGCTTCGGTCAGTTGAGCACGTCGCCCGCCGCGATCAAACAAGGGTACGTCAAGCTGCCGCTCCAGGTTTTGTACTTGTAGGCTGACAGCAGGTTGGGAAACATAGAGACTATCAGCCGCACGCTTAAAGCTTCCTTCGGCAGCAATTGCCTTAAGAATGCGTAACTGATCCAAAGTAAAAGGGAGATCAGACATGGCTGTTAAATCCAATATGGAAGGAGAGCCGTAACATTCGGTCAACTGTACCTCTTGCGCTGGTCATTTCCCAAATAAAGCATGAGGAGACTGTCCAGAATTTAAGAAGTACACACCAAGTATGCAGGAGAACCTGGGTTTAACGGCAGCCGATCCGCTGCGATCAGTCTGAAATCGTCTGAACTCGACAAAAGATCTAGCTATAAAGAATCATAATGAATAGGGGATCTTAGGTCGATGGGGAAACTCGACAATACGCCTATGAACCAGGAGGTTATTCAGGATTTTTTGAATGTACCAGGAATTGTGGGCGTAGCTCTAATTGATGGGGCGGCACCTCCATACTTTCATGGGTTTGACGCTGGATTAGATAGCTCTCAGCAGCACACGATTGCCCAGAGTATTCAGCAAGTCCTGGAGACCACGCCGGAAGGGTTCAATTCGTTTGAATTTCAATTTCACCTGCATCGAGTTTATCTACACAAACTGAATCAGGGCATTACGCTGTTGGTGATAACAGGCATTGACCTGCCGTCCCTAACCTATACCCAGGCGGTACGGCGGTTGTTGCTCGAATTGCAGATTGGGCAGAATCAGCAGCTAGTTAGCGAATTTCGCGCTTTAGCCACAAGCTCGATAGTTACACTTCCGATTCCAGCTACGCCTTCTTCCTATCCCCTAGTCCCATCCGGAGACTCCACTTTCCCCGAAGCTATTGACCCGCCTAAGTCCCTCGCCAACCCAGGAGGTGCAGTGCCGTCAGTGCCAGCAGTGCCAGCAGTGCCAGAAGGCGAGCATACCCCTTCAACGCCGCCGGAATTGGCATTACCCAGAACAACAGACTCACCCGAATTTCTTGAGCGCGCCGCTGCGCTACCAGACTTGCCATCTTCTAGCGCCCAAGACGGTCTACAGGCGGCTAGTTTGCAGTCGGTTAGTTTACAATCTGCTAGCCTGAAGGATGTTTTGGCGGCCATGAATGCCCTCAGTCAACTGACGAGTCAATATCTGGGCACACTGGTTGTTGTGAATTATTGGAAGACCACTCGACCGACAGTGGACTGGCTGAATCACTTTCAAATTGAGCGCTCAGCCCAAATCACCTTCTCGGTACAGGCTCCTTCAGAGCGGCTACCTTTGCTGACTCGCGAGCAGCATCGCCAGATTCAAGCCTGGGTCGCGGCCTTTATTGAACGCTGTTCTAAAGTAATTCGCGATTTTGCCAAAATTGTGCGGCAATCCCTGGACGAGCAGCAAAACGCCCTATTATTCGTCCCCTTTGACTCTCCTCGTTGACCCAATCTCCCTCGATCTCTGGAGCATCATTACATGGTAAAGACTGTCCGGCTAGAGCCGATTGCCCAAGAAACCGTGGTGGAAACCAACGGCAATTTACTATCGGTTCTAATCTCCAAAGACCTAGATGTATTACGCGAATGTGGCGGACGTGGCATGTGTGCCACCTGTCATGTCTACGTTAGGCAAGGCATGGAAGCCCTAACGCCGATCAACCGCCGTGAGCAACGGACGCTAGAAATTATTACCTCCTGTCAGCCTAATTCCCGTTTGGCCTGTCAAGCTAGGGTTTTATCGAACGGAGTTGTGGTCGAATTGCCGCCTGGTATGTATGTCAATTCGATTCAGGATATTGAAGCGTTGATCGGACGGCGAGCTGAGCAAAATCTCCTCCACCCTGTTACCGGGGAAGTGCTGGTGGAAGAAGGTAAATTGATCACCCGCTCGATGCTGAAGCAGATCGAAAAAACCACTAGCTTTAACGTCCGAGATTTCTTCTCCAATAGCAGCGATGCTTAATTCTACTCAATGCAGTCTGCTAAAACTTAATACTGCGGCTGCGTTGAGAATGATAACGGAGGGAATACTGAGTGCAGTTTCTGCTTCTATGATGTGGAACTAAACCCCTAAATGATTCTGACCTTGAGAAATTCTTTTCATGTTAAGCCAGCTTGAACGCCTGAGTCGTGAGCTTGATGGTCGATACGCCAGCGATGCAGAGTTAGCGTTTGTAATTGACTATGTCCGCTCCTTCAATCTGCGTGTCCAAACCTATCAAAAGCTTCAGGAACTGGAATCTACAATTGTGCAACAAGCCTGTGTCAAGATGCGGGCCATTGACCCTGGCGTATTTGTGGGTAAAAACCAGGAAGATCTAACTCGCAAATGTGTTCGGGACCTGGTTTATGGATTACGCGCTACGGCCCTTGCCGTCTTACTGAATGATCCAGACGCGCTGCAAGAGGAATTATTGCTTTGGCTACAAACGATTATGCGCTCCTTGGGCAAGTCCCATGTCTGTGACATCATGTACAGCGCACTTCAAGACGTGATCAAACAACATCTCACTCCGCCACAGGCTAACTTGGTTTGTCCTCTGCTGGAATCGAACCGGCGGATTCTTGGCCCGACAGCTTAGCTGGCTGGATGGTATAAACCTGACGTTTGGAGCCTAGAGTGGTTGAGTGCTATTTCCCCATCTTGCTACTCCATGATTTGAGGTTGATTTACTCTTTACCCCTTCACCCTACTCCGTCCTATGAGCATCGCACCGGCTATCGACGACACGAAGCATAAGCACCCTAAGAAGCACAACCATTACGACTTTCGTAGCTTTTTTCAATTCGATCTCGATAAAGGCACCATTATCGATTGGAACGGAAGTCAAAACATTCTCACAACTGAAGATTTTATTGTGGGTTTGGTTGAGGGACTGCAAGAGGAAGTAGGAGATGCTTCGGCTGCCACAATGTATACGATTGGTTGCGAATGGGGCCAAAAAGATGCTTTCTTCTTCGAAAAATGGTTTGAAAAAGAATTTGATCAAAACATCCGCCAAACCAATCTGCTATTTCTATTGGAAACCTGGTGGTGGCCCTTCACCGCTCAAGGCTGGGGGCGTTGGGAAGTCGATATGGGCGATCGCAAGCAGGGGTTTATGTTCATCAACATTTTTGACTCTGCCGTGGCCCGCACCCTAGGTGATGTGGGTAAACCAGTTTGCTATCTCTATGCTGGTTTGTTCGCTGGATTCTTTACTGAGTTAGTGCGAAAACAGCTAAGCTGCATTGAGATTCAGTGCTACTCAATGGGCGAAACCTACTGTAAGTTTTTGTTGGGCGGACAGGATCGCATTGATGCTGCCGCTTTTTGGATGAATGAAGGGGCAACAGCCCGCGATATTGAAAAACGTCTACGAGCTGGTGAGGTCTTACGATGAATCAGGCTGCCCTTCTCCAGACTAATGGTGCGGCTGCCCACTCTCCGCAGGCTTGGCTGAAACAAACGGTGCAGCAGTTTTTTGGCTCAATCAACTGGGAAGATCAGCCACCAGAAATCCAGCATTTGCGTCTAGTAAATGCCCAAACCGACCCTCAGCCCCTCAGTTTATTCTTAACCGTAGACCAGTTCTTCAGCGCCTTTAACTGGGCTGGAGATGGCACCAGACCCACGCCTCAACCCTTAATCGAGCCAATGCCTAATTCAGAATCGAATGGGTTTACGCTGGAGGATTTTTCCGATTTGTTCTAGTGCGATTTGTTCTAGCCTGTTTGAGTGAGATTCGTACTGGCTAGCATTAGCCTTTTCTCTCTATAGTCCATCTTTGCCCTTCTACGCTTATGCATCCACAACTTGCCAGTATTTTTGATCAAGCAGAAAATCGCTATCTCAAAGTTGAAGAGCTGAAGCTGATTAGCCAATATGTTGCTTCCATGCCAGAGCGGTTGGACACCTATCGCAACCTACGAGACCGCGAGCTGGAGATTATGCAGGCGGTTGTTGACCAACTGCAAGCCGCTCTACCTGAGGAGTCGGAAGAGAATTTGGAACGCTGTATCAAACATGCGCTGCTGATGTTGCGCTACTGTGCGTTGAGTTTATTGATCAACGATGAGAGCTTGATTCAGAAACGGTTTTTAGATTGGGTGGGGCCGCTGGCACAGGCTTACGATACAAAGACAATTGATGCGAAGCTTTATCGTTTGTTGAACCAGCAATTGGCGAAAATGTTGACGGCCAAGCAAATGGGCTACCTTAGTCCCGGTCTGGCGTTAGCGCAAGAAGCGTTGTTGTCCCAATCAATGAACCCCGCTGGTGGGCGACGTTGAACGCGGGGCGTCGAGGTTTGAGTGTATAGTTTTTCCTAGTTTTTTCAATTGCTATGATTTCTGTTGCTGATCTTCTGACAAACAACCGGATTCCGGGTAACTTCTATGCGCCTGATGTTTATGTCCGAGGTGACCTAGAGGTAGGTCTACTGGAAAACCGGCAGGGTGATCGGCTGCTGGCAGTGCCAGAAACCCTAATCCAGGCGATCTATTCGGGGCTAGACAAAGAGACTGGCCAAGCCTCTCGACTGGTTTTGTTTAACTGCGGCAAATGGTGGGGCAAAAGTTTTTATACCCGGTTTTGTGAACAAATCAGCGGCTACTATGGAACACCACTTGCCGATGTTGCCATGATCGAATTTCTGCAAGCCTTGCAAGCCTGCTGGATTGCGCATGGTTGGGGCAAGATCGATCTGGATCAGACCTATCAGCAGCGGGGATTCTTGATTGTAAAAACCTGGAATTCTGCCTTTGCGCGGCTGGCTCCTAGCCAAAATCAACCGGTCTGCTATTTAGAAGCAGGAGCTTTGGCCTCTTTCTTCAGTCGCCTTACGGGTAGAGAACTGCACTGCGTTCAAACTAGCTGTGAGTCGATGGGAGCTGACTGTAATCGCTTTTTACTGGGACTGCCGCAGCGGCTAGAGCCGGTGGAAACAATGGTGACTCATCTAGACCACGATGCCATCATGCAGCAGATATGCCAGTCTGGGCTATGAGTTGCTGAGTGGGTTTGAGGCTTTGCAACTAATGCCTTAAAACCTCTAATTTCGAGAATCTTCAAAGCGAGGCACAATAGAAGAAAGCACGCGCGGGTCGGTTCTTGAGAGTAGAGAGGACATGCTGCTCTCACCCTGGATCAATAGCTTCTACAGGTGTTACATCCATCAGAAACCGAAATAAAGCGTTCCAAGTATCGTCTGCTAGGTCTGATTGGGCAGGGACAGTTCGGGCAGGTATATTGTGCAGTGCATCGCCCGACTGGTCGCTTGGTGGCGCTAAAAAGTTTAGCTCATGAACGGTTCCCAACCCATAAGTTTCTGCGAGAACTGCGATTTTTATTAAGTTTGCAGCATCCCAATATCGTTACTTGTCAAGCGCTGGAGCACACCGCAACCGGGCGCTATCTGGTAATGGACTACTGCGAAGGCGGAACCTTGCGAACATTAATGACTGAAGAATCCCGTCTAGCTGTGCCCTACAGTTTGAAGATCGTGGCAGATGTGTTAGCAGGGTTGGAGCATGCCCACAGTCGCGGCATTGTCCATTGCGACATCAAACCCGAAAACATTTTGCTGCATGTGCATGCAGGCGGTTGGACGGCTCGGATCTCGGATTTTGGCATTGCGCGTCTGAGTCGTGAAATTGTGCGGCAGGATGGCAACACGGGTTCACCGGCCTACATGGCTCCAGAGCGGTTTTATGGTCAATATTCGGTGGCGTCGGATCTGTACTCGGTCGGGATTTTGCTGTTTGAACTGCTAGCTGGCTATCGGCCATTTTCCGGCACTCCGGCTCAACTCATGTCGGCCCATCTAAACACTCCCCTCCATCTGCCAGATACGATTCCGAGTGTTTGGCAGCCATTGATTACTCAAGCTTTACAAAAGCTGCCGGCTCGCCGGTTTCATTCCGCTAGCGAGATGCTAGCCGCAATCCACGCAATTGCTAAACCAGAAGCCTCAACCGAGTCAGCAGAGGCATGGATGGATTGGCCAATCGCGCCAACGCCTTTGTTTTTTACAGTGGAGTTACCCCCTGAGTGCCAGTTCCAGCCGCAGGAGCAAACCCCACTCAAGCAAAAAATTACGGTTCTTGCCGTTGTCCAGCCAGAAGACACGGTGCCTGCGGCTCCACCTGCCAACTGGACTGATGGCACTGCTGCCTCTTGGGTGGTGTACCAAGCTGCTGGACACCAGCTTCAGCAGGTAAGGGGCCGTTTGTCGGCAACATCAACTGAGTCGGAACAACCGTTTCAGCCTATTGCTACGGTCAGTGGAGAACCCATTGAGCAACTATTGGTACGGCCTCAGGGGTGTTTTGTGGTGACAGCACAAGCAGTCCAACTGCTGCCATTTTCCTCGACCAGCGAGGGTCGCATGTCGCTTCAACCAATTTCCGTTTGGCCGCAACCCAGTCGAGTTGCGATTAGCTCAGACGGAAGCTGGCTAGCGGCGATAGTTTCTTCTGTAGGTGAAAGCCACTTGCACTGGCAACGGATCGCAGAACGCCCCAATTTTGCCGTTGCTTCCCAACCTGTGGCCTTACATCTGCCAGATATGCAATCTGCAAGCTTGTTGCCCTTGGACTTGCGCCACTTAGCAATTGCTACGACTAACCCTCCAGCTTTTGCCTCCGACCCTTCCAAGCAGGAGCAAGCTGCCGGAACCACGATTCGCGTTTTTACTCGACGCGGCGCGTTGCTCGGTTCGCTGCCTCTAGCTGTGCGCTTGGAAACAGTAATTCTCACTGCTAATCCCTATCAATTGCTGGCAGCCGATGCGGATCATGCCGGAGCCTTGCTACTGATTGATCTCAAACCCTATCGCGTCAAACGGCTCTGGGTAGAAATTACCCCTGCTTTTTTAGCGGTAACAGACTGGGGCTACATTGTGGCCGAAGCCGCTGGGCGAATTGTATTTCTGGATCAAGAAGGGCGACAGATTGGCACAATCCATAGTCCGGCTGCGATTACGGCTATCGCAACAATGCAAGGAGATAGATTGCTGATTGCTACCTGGGATCACGATCATGGCGCTCTCTACCGCTTCGATCTGCGGGATCTTGGTTTGGATCTGGTGTTTTAAGCAACTCTAGTAAACCAAGCTAAGCAGAATAGCTGTAGCGCAACATCACTCGCTGCAAGACTGTCTGTAAATCGGTGGCAGCCCGGCGAAAATCTTCTCGCCCTTTGAACTGATCCAAGCGGCAAAGCACCTTGCCCTGATCAAACAGCATCACGGTGGGTAGGGTAGTGAGTTTGTGGGCGCTGGCCAAGCGTAGATTCTCATCTGCATTAATACTCACGAGCTTAATTTGCCCGCCCCATTCAGTCTGAAGCTCGGCCAGCATTGGGTTTACTAGACGACAGACCCCGCACCAAGGTGCCCAGAAGCTAACTAGAACAGGTGTTGATGATGCTAAAACTTCGTGTTTAAAGGTCAGTTCGTTAACTGCTAGTGCCATGACACCTCGTTTATTTTATAGAGTTCTTAATGCTCGCTTTGGGATCATGCTACCAGCCTATGCTGCCTGACGCACGAATGATTATTGGATGTGCCCACCAAAATAGCAGGATAAACAAGGCGATCCCGAGATAAGCAGGACGCAGAAACTCTTTCCACTCAAGGGTTTGCCGCCCTTGTAAGATCGCTAAAAAAGGAATAACCGAAGTGCGAGATTTCAAGATTTCAAAGGATTCACCGTAACGGGCGCGCCAGCGTCGATCGCCATGCCAAACGGCAAACAGGTGATGCAGGATCAAACCAGCTGAAGTCACAACCATGAAGCTGGTACCAATCCAGAGCAAATGAGCAAGGCACCAGATTACCTGTCCTACCATTTGGGGATGGCGAGTAATGCGGATAATGCCTGTTTCATAGAGATGGACTTGCGGTTTTTGAATCGCGGCGATTTCCAGCAGATTAAACGTGGCTGGATAAAGAAACAGGAAGGAAACTGCTGACAAAATCCAAACTGTAGACTCCATGCCGGGAATTCCTTGAAGATTCCACAGCCGCAGCCCATCGTAACGATGCTGAATGAAGAAAACGATCAACACCCCAGCGGATGGAATGCTGACCAATGCAAACAGGACCCGATAGAGCCGCGCTCCCATCAGTTTCTCGCCGCGCGGGCGCAAGGCAGCAAGGCCACTGTGGGCAACGGCAAATCCCAACAGCAGGCCGAACATAATGAAATGGCTGAGGTCAAGCCAATCAAACACCATAAATTCCTTAACGATCTACAGCGACAGAAAAATTGCGGCAATTGGTAGCACTAAAGCACGTGATTTGTGAAGTGACTCGCTTTTGGACTTTAGAGGATCGGTGTAGCGGCTGTAAAGGTAGCTGTGAGGGTAGCTCTATAGGGGGAGATGGCAACTCGGCTTTGTGCAGAACGAGTACGGAGAAACTGGTTGCCATCAATTTTTATCAAGCGAATAATTCCGTGAAATTACACGCAAGAGAGGTGAGACCCCTCAGTGGCGGTTGTATCAGGGTACGTAATTTCCGAAAAGTCTTGAGTCTTGTGAGGTTTGGAGGGAAAAAACTCTGTGAATATCCAAATAATTTTCATCAAATATTTAAACAAAATCTTTAACTTTGGTAGAA
Organism: Leptolyngbya sp. NK1-12; assembly: GCF_032598965.1. Classification (NCBI taxonomy): domain Bacteria; kingdom Bacillati; phylum Cyanobacteriota; class Cyanophyceae; order Leptolyngbyales; family Leptolyngbyaceae; genus Leptolyngbya; species Leptolyngbya sp. NK1-12. The sequence continues at coordinate 1,965,184 of NZ_CP053586.1, read as the reverse complement.
TCTTTACGTCAAATCACGGAATCTAGAACTGGGTTTGATGCTTTCGGAATCAAGGATTAAAGTCTGCCAGAAACGTGTGTGCTGTTGATAGTGGAGTAAAGGGTCGCATTGAACCCCTGGAGTATGTGGAGTTGAGTTTGTCTGAATCTATTCACGTCAAGGCATAAACCATGAGTTTTTCTAAGCATCTGCTGTCCTCTGTTCTCCTAGCGGGAACAATTTTTGCGGCAGCGACGATTCCCCTAGCTACCCTTGGCTCTAAGCCGGTTGCAATTCAGCTGGAAGGAAAGCCGGTTTTTACTGGACAATTTAAAGAACTAGCCGCACCCTACATGGGCTTGGTGTTGGCGCTGAGTATTGGAGCTGGAGCCACCAACTTTGCCGTGATGCGTTGGTGTCAATCATCACGCAAGCTGAATTTAGCTGAGAGTGAGATGTCTACTCTGAAGCAGCAACTCCATGAGCAAGAAACGTTGATTGAAACGCTGAAATTTTCACCGGCTCGCCTGCAAGCTTCTGGTCTAGAACGGTTTTTGCCGGAAGGGTCAAACTGGCGTCAGCGGGGCCACTCCGCAAACGGCGAAGGCAAAAATGAGCATTCTCAAGTTGCGTTTGAGACTTCAACTTGAGGCATGGCTCAGCGCAAAAATGCATCTGATGCAAGGGGTGTATCGATTTGACGCTGCCGCCCGCTCTCAGATGCAGCTGAGTTTGAGTTGGGTTTAACTGTCTGAGGCTGGATCGGTTTCGATGAAGTTTCTGTGGCTGAGTCTGCTGGCCTTCCTGGTGGCGGTGGTACGGTCAGCGTGTTGCTGGCCTGTAAATATAGTTCTCCATCAGTGGTAAAGCGTGCAATGGCGGTTTGTGTCGATGGGTCAAGGGCTTCAACCTGTTGCTGTAGAGTCGCTGCTTGATTGGCTGGCTCTAGAGTTGCCAGAAATGTCACGCTAGGTTCGGGATCGCTGCGTTGGTCGAGTTCACGGGTGGCCTGCCAGCTTTCTTGAAATTGCCCGTTCTGCGACGCTTGCCAGAGGTTAAGTCGAGTTTCCCAACTGCCTTGGTTTACTACTGCAATCTGCCGATCCAGGATCGCATAGTTGGAACTGCCAGCTGCTGTGGTCTTAAACAACCGAATGGCTGAAACCGTGATTCGGGTCTGGTCGGGTAGGGTTGTGTTTCCTGAAACGCTATAGCTGCCGCCACCTCTAGGTTCAATTTGCACAATCGATAGTTCGAGGGGCGGAGCTGACAGTTTGGGATTGAGGCGGTTGAGTGCAGTGCAGCCGCTACTAACCATCAGGGTCAGCATCAGTCCGATCAGCAAAATTAGCTGCCGTAGCTGAGTTAAAGGCAGCGTGAATTGAGAAAAAAGATGATTGAACGACATAGATATTGAGGGTTATACGGATGGCAAGTTGGTTGACCTGAATGGTTTTTAATCACCTACCCGCAGACGGGGTCGGGTGGCTCATGCACCAGCTTTAAGCCTAGCTTGAACCCTTTGCTAATGGCGATGCAATGCTCAAGCACTGTTTCAGCCACTAGATTCGGTTATCGGGACAGTAGCGCTCTGCGTGTAAACGCATTTAGTTTGCCTTTTGATTTTCCTTCGGGTTGCAAAGCCGATTTACGTTTGCTAGCAATTCCGACGCAAAGCCCTAACCTTACTACTTTGTAAAGTAATCATGCCTAGTCTGTCTAAGACCGTTTTCTGCAACGGTTGGATGACTATCAGTTCCTGGGTCGTTTACCTGGGATTTACTGTAGTAGCCATCTCCTTGCCAGCAGACGCTAACCCTGCAACCGATGTAGAAACCGCAGGTTTTGCTGAATTGGCGAGCAGCATTTCACCTGATGCTAAAGCCACCCAAGATACTCCAGCTTCATCCTCTGAACTGAACCGGTTAGCCAGATCTGAATCGGTACCTCCTGACAGCGCTGTTAATCAGACTGCAGCTGAGGCTCCGCTTCCGCACCAGCCAGGAGCAGTCTCGGGGGAGGTAGCGGCTCAGTCAACTGAAGCATCTGATCGAGTTGGGCAAGCTATGCCTGAGAGCCAAACCATAGCGCCCATAATGGTTAGCTCAGAGGAGTGTTTGGCAGACTGCAACCCCACCGAGCAGTTTGACTTCAACCCACCTGTACCCGACATTGCAATTCCGCCCCGCTCAGCCTATCCGCGTCCCGATGTAGCACGCACGCCCCTTCCTGTCCCTACCTATCCGAGGGGAACGGCAGGCGAAGTGCCGCCGCCACCACCTATCTCTAGTCCTGCAACTCCTGGTGTAACCCCTAGCCGTGAAACTCCTGAGCCTGCCGTACCACCTGTTGCTCAGACCCCACCCACTGAATCTCAAACGGCTGCTGAATTAGCAGATACAGAATCTCGTCGTGCGCTGACTCCCCCTTCATTGCAACTGCAAGGGGTTTATTTGTTTCAAGGCGATGAAGACTCAGCTCGCCTGCGGGTGACGGGCGTGTATCCGATTTTGCCAGAGTTGCAGGTGGGCGGTAGCCTCGACTTTACCGAAGGCGAGATTTTCAGCGAATCGGGTGACGATGGCCTAGAGGTAAACGAGCTGTATCTGGCGGCATCAGTACCCAACTATCCGAATCTGCGCCTAATCGTGGGTCAAATTGACCTGACTTCCTATTTTGATCGCAATAGTTTCGCTAAGGACTCGGCTCAGCAATTCTTTAATCCGGTATTTGCTACCAACCCGGCCCTATCGGCAGCAGGGCTAGGCTCACGGCAAGGGGCAGTCGTGAACTGGACGATCATCGATGAAGTCGAGGCCAAGGCGGCGGTATTTTCTTCGGATCGCAGCATCAGCGACTTTGAGCTAAATGCCTTTGCCGGCGAAATTGGTGCCCGGTTGGGCAACTTGATTGTGCGCGGCACCTATGTTACAGCGGAAGATGCTGGAGCTAATACCGGCTTTGAAGAAATCTTTCAGTTGCAGCGCCGTAACGGTGAGTTTGGGCCACGGGATGGCGACCGGGAAGATGCCTATGGCCTTAATGCCGAGTTCTTCATTCCAGAAATTAATCTGGGCCTGTTTGCTCGCTACGGCTGGTACGAAAACCGCGATCTGGACCGGGGCGGCACCACCTACAGTTTCGGCATCAACCTGCTGGATCTGTTTATGGAGGATGACCGACTGGGGCTGGGTTATGGCCGCCTGCTCTCGAACAACGATTTGCGGGATGGCGACAATCCTGACGTGTTTGAAGCTTTCTACGATTTTCGGATATTGCCCTGGCTGCGGCTGGGCGTCACCTTCCAGGGGCTGGATGAATTCTCGGAAACGATTGCTGGCTTCCGCATCCGGACTGACTTTGACCTCGTACCCCCCCGGAGGACGCGATGAGCATGAAGCGACGTAAACATCGTCCTAAGCGCGCTTGGGCTAGTCTGAGCTGCACGCTGGGCCTGCTGCTGCAAACGGGCATACCGCTGGCACTGACTCAGGTGGTGATGATTTCCCCCGCGATGGCCCAGGCGGCGATTCAGGACGGCTATCGGCTGATGAATCAAGGTCTGGTGAATCAAGCCATTGCGGTATTTGAACAGGCGGTGCGGGACTATCCCCAATCGGTAGAGGCGCGGCTGGGTTTGGCGATGGCCTATCAGCGGCAGGGCCGAATCGACGATGCCTTTCAAGCCTACAACCGCGTGCTGGAGCTTGACCCCAACAACCGCATGGCGCTGCTGAGTCTGGGGATTCTGGGCGGCTATCGGATCGAATGGCAGGACCGGGGCATCGAAGCTTTGAATCAACTGCTGGAACTGAATCCCAATGATTTGGAAGCTCGCAGTCAGCGGGCCTTGCTGTATGGCTATCAAGGCCGGTTTGGGCCAGCGATTGCCGACTATGAGATTGTGCTGGCAGCCAACCCGACGCCGGAGGTGATTCTGGGAGCGGCGCAGGTCTATGCCTATAACGGCGACTATTCGCTCAGCCTGGAATTGTTCGAGCGCTATCAAGCGACTGGTGGCGTCATCACTGGCAGTGCGGCCACGGCCTATGCGGTGGCTCTGAGGGAAACCGGCAATCCGGCCACGGCGATTTCCATCCTGGAGCGGGAGCTGGGGCAAACCCAGGAGCTGAATGGCGTCACGATTCGTCAGCGGGCCGAACTCAGCGTCAACTATGCGGCCAACGGTCAGCTTGAGGAGGCGATTGCGGTGTTGACTCCGCTACGAGGTCGGCGGGATTCGCGCATGATTTTGGCCCGTTCGCTGATTGCGATTGGGCGCTACAGCGGCGATGATGCCTACACCGATCAGGCGATTCCCCTATTCCAAGAAATTCTGTCGCAAGAGCGGGACTATCTAACCGTCAGCATTGGGCGAGAAATTGCTGATGTGTTAAGTGGGTTTCCTCAGATAGAGGCACGGCTCTATGCCCTAGAGGTCTATCGGCAGTTGTTGCAGCAGCAGCCCAACGACCGCAGTTTTCAAATTTCTGAGGCCATACTAGAGCGCGAGTTTGGCCTGATCTCGAACGCCAGCTTACGCGACCGCCTAGAAGCCGCCCTCCAACCCTTACCTACTGACCGCTCTCAACAGCGTGTAATCGCGACCGCACTGGTGCGGCTAGATTCGCCCGATCCCTCGCTGTTGCCCTATTACGAATTTCTGGCAGAGGCAGGAGTGAATGAACCGCGCCTGTATTACCGGATCGCCCAAATGCAGGTGCAGCTAGGGGAGTATGCTGCCGCAGAAGCATCCCTAGAGCGCTATATCAGCACCACCGACGATGAATATGCTGCCCTCTTGAGTGAGTTGCTGCGGGCCGAAGCCGATCGCCGTCAGGGCAACCTGGAAGCCAGCGCCAGCCGATATGAAGCTGTGATTGCCAGCAATCCAGACGATGCCGAAATCATCAACAGCGCCCTACAGGGGTTAGCCGGAATTCGCCAAGCCCAGGGCCGTCTGCCCGAAGCAGTGGCGATCTACGACGAACTGATTGCCCGCAATTCCCAAGATGCGGCGAAACCCTTGGGCCGAGCCAGTTTAGCCTACCAGGCTGGTTTGATTTCCGAAGCCGAAGCCGAAGCCGTGCTGAACCAGTGGACGACTACCCGACCGGCTAGCGACACGCCGCCCGAACTCTTTAGCCTCGTGGCCGCCTTGCCGCCTAGCCCCCAGCGCGAATCGCTTTATGTCAGCCTGCTGGAAACCAACCCAGACGACATCGGCATTCAGGTGCGGTATGTGCAGGTGTTGGCAGCCCGCGATCCGGCAGCGGCTGAGGCATATGTGGATCAGCTGATTGCCAGCGACCCCGACAATCCCAATGTCTACTTTGTGCAGGGGCAATTGGCGCAGGAGCAGGGGGATTTGCGGCAGGCAGGTCGAGCCTACCAAACCCTGCTAGAGCGAGATCCCAACAACGTCGATGCGCTGTCGGCCTTGGGGGGTGTGCGGTTTCAGCAGCGGCAGTACGATACGGCAGCTCGGCTGTACAACGAAGTGCTGGCTTTGGAACCCAACAATCGCGTTGCCCAAGTGGCGCTGGTGGATTTGCAGGTGGTCAACGGCAGACGGCTGGCAGCCCTGCGGCAATTGGAACAGTTGCAGCAACAGCAGACCCCTCCGGATCCGAGTCTGGCCGTGCAACAGCAGCGGATCGAGGAAGGTTTCTTGCAGCAGCGCGGCTTTCAGCCGCCTTGGGAGCGCTATTAGGAGGAATGCCAATTCGTTTGTGAAACCCATTCAGTGCATACAGTTACGGCATCTGATGTGTAGTCGTTTAGGGAATTGGTATAACGCCATGCCAATCTTACAGAGGTTTACGGTTTTGCTGTTGATCGGTGGATTGGTGTCTGGTTGTGTGCTTGAGCTGCCAGACAACGCTAATCAGGGTGGAAGGACCGATTCGCGCACTGCTGCTGGTTCTAATCCGTCCAGTTTTACCATCGAACTCAACAACGAGCTGTTTCAGCAGAGCTGGTGGGCCTACCGAGACCGATTCATTCAGGGCGATGGGCGCGTGATCGATCGGGAAGCCGAGGACCGCTCTACTTCCGAGGGTCAAGCCTACGCCCTGCTGCGAGCCGTTTGGATCGACGACCGAGATACCTTCGACCGGGTGTTGCAATGGTCTGAAACCAACCTCCAGCGCCGTAACCTCGATGGCAGCCGCTCGGATTTGCTCTGGGCCTGGAAGTGGGGCAAACAGCCAGATGGCAACTGGGGGCTAATCGACGGCAACTTCGCCAGCGATGGAGATATTGACGCCATCACCGCCCTGATCTTCGCGGCGCAACGCTGGAACCATCCCCCCTACCTCGATCTGGCTCGGCAAAAGCTGAAGGATCTGTGGCGCTTGTCAACGCTGGCGAGTCCATCTGGCCGCTATTTGTTACCCGGCCCGCAAACCGCCTTTCAGCCCCAGCCTGACCGGGTGTACCTGAATCCGTCCTACTTTGCACCCTATGCCTTTCGCCTGTTTGCCCAAATCGATTCAGAGCGCGATTGGCGTAGCGTAATCGACAGCAGCTATCGGGTGTTGCAGGCTGCCATCCCGCTGTCGGCCTCTGGGCTACCAAGCGATTGGCTGATGCTGAATCCGACCACGGGCACTGTAGCGCCAACTCCGACGGACAAGCTGCCGAGCCGCTATGGGTTTGATGCCTACCGCGTTTGGTGGCGAGTAGCGCTGGATGCTGCCTGGTTTAACGAACCGCGTGCTCAGCAATATTTGCAGCAGCTCCGGCCCTTGCAGCAGCAGTGGCAAACCAATCAGGCTATCCCGGCCCAAATCGACCTGACCGGCAAACCAATGGTGGATTACGAATCCACCGCCCAATACGCCATGCTCTATGCCGCCTTTCGAGTCACAGATCCAGCCTTGGCCGAGGCGATCTATCAGCAAAAGCTGCTGCCGGTCTACCGTAACGGGTTTTGGGACAACGAATCGGCCTATTACGTGCAGAACCTGAGCTGGCTAGGTCTGTTTCCGGTCGAAACGCTGCCCGACGACTGGTTTCGTGCTTAAACAGGCCGGTTCGCGCCTGAGTGTGCATCCAATAGGTGCATCCATTAAATGGGCATTCAAGATTTCTTCGCGATTTACTCCTACACGCTTTTCGTTCAGCTATCTAGTCCACCGTTTGCTAACAAACTGACGCAAATCCTAACTAAGACTATGTTCCGTTTCCTTTTTGATCGATTGTCAAATTTGCCTGGAGAGCGACGATGGAACCGTCCAGGACGCCATTCTCGCCGAGTACTGTCGCTGTTGGCGGTAATTGGGTTTATTGGGGTCAGCTTGAATGGGATGACCGTAAATGCAAACACCGCTGCATCCCAAAGCCAGCCGCAGAATCAACCGCAGCCGCAGATCGTGCTGCCCAAGCTATCGACTGAGCCACCCGTTTATTATCCTGAGTCGGGGGTGAGGGTCGATCCACTCTACGAACCCGCTTCCTTTACGCCCGCTCCAGCTTCGACAGAAGTAGCCCAAACCGCTCAGGTCGCTCCTGATTCGTCTGTTCCGTCTGATTCGTCTGAGCCGTCTAATCAAAGTCCTGCTGCCGAGCCTTCGAGCCAACCTAGAGCGCGAGCCACTCGTAGACCCACCCAGCCGCTGAGCCAATACGTGATGGAGTTTAACCGCAGTCCGGTGGTGGGCAATCGCTTACGGCTGCAAGGCGTCTATCCAGAGACACGCATCGGCTTTACCCGGCCTCGCAACTGGCAAATCGAAGACGCCCAGGTGATTTTGCGCTATCAGCATTCGCCCTCGCTGCTGCCAGACAAATCAAAACTACTGGTGCGGGTGAATGATACCAGCATTGGCAGCATTAATTTGGACCGGAAAAATGCCCAGCTTGCCGAAGCCACCTTCACGATTCCGGCCAATCTGATCCAGGACTACAACGAAATCTCGATGCTGGCCGAACAGCAGACCGCGGAAACCTGCTCGAACCCAGCCGACCCAATGCTGTGGACCGAAATCCTGCCCGATTCTAAGCTGGTGCTGGATTACCGGCCTCAGCCAGTGGCGCTCAATTTCAGCAGCTATCCGTTTCCGTTTCTCGATCCGCTCAGTCTAGAGCCAAACCACCTCACCTATCTGCGGCCCAAAACCTACAGTAGCGATTGGTTAACCGCCACCGCCCGCTTCCAAACCGCCGCCGCCCGTCAAGTTGATTACCGGCCCTTAAAAACAACCCTGGCCGACGACACCGCCCAACTCCAGCGGGACGATCGCTTGATTGTTATCGGCACACCCGCCGAGCAGCCAATCTTGAGCACCCTGTCGCTGCCCTTTCCCGTGAAGAACGGTCAGTTGCTTGACGGAGATCAGAATCCGGTGCCGAACGAAGTCGGGTTGCTGATGCTGACGACGCTAAAGGACAAAGGCACTCCGGTTTTGATCGCCACGGGGAACGGAGCTACTGGCGTGCGGCAGGCGGTGCAGTTTTTGGTGCAGTCCCGCGATCAGCAAATTGGCACCGGGCAGGCCGTGACCGTAGACCAGCTCAGCGAGGTGCCCACACCCGAACCGCGCAACTGGGCCGGCTATTTGCCGACCAAAAACGAGTTTCAACTCAAGGATCTGAGCCTATACGACCGCCAGCCCTTTCAGGATGTCACCGTGCGGGGCACCAATGCGCCCCCAATCAACATTCCCTTCCGTGCTCTGCCGGACGATCGGTTTCTGCGCGGCAGCACCATGCTTCTGCGCTATAGCTACAGTCCCCAAGTCAACTCGCGCACCTCGGCAGTAGAGGTAAAAATCGACGGCGTCACGATTGGTTCTAAGCGGCTCGACTCCACGGTTGGCGGACCAAAGACCTTCCGTGTCAATTTGCCAGAAAACCTGATCCAGCCCGATTCTACCCTCAGCGTCAACTTTGTCATGAATCCCAGAGAACTGGGCGTCTGTGGCCTAGAGACCGATCAGCAGCTCTGGGGGACTCTGCACGGCGACACCGGCTTCAAGCTAGTGCGGGACACGGTGGTAAATCTACCCGACCTGAAGCTGTTCAAAACTGGCTTTCCCTTCACCGCTCCGCAGGATTTGTCTGGCATGGCTGTGGTGCTGCCTGCGAATCCTAACGATGCCGAAGTGGGAACTTTGCTAGCCTTGAGCGAACGTTTGGGTCGCCTCAGTCAGGCCGATTCGGTGAAATACGACGTGTATACGGGCGAACTACCGCCAACAGTACGCGATCAGCAGCACATTGCTGGCATTGGTTTGGGTAGCCGCTTTCCGATTGCCGAAGCCCTAGAAGATCAGGGCTTCAACCTGGCGGCAGCCTTTAGCCGGTTTTGGGGCGGCAGTCGAGTGTATGCCTTACCCGATCAGGAAGGAGTGTTGAAATCGAACAATTCGCCCTGGAATCGGGAGCGAGTGCTGCTGGCCCTGACCGCCCAAACCGAAGCCGGACTACAAGAGGTGCAAGCCCTACTGCGGCAAGATCCGTTATTCTCCCAAATTCGGGGCGACACGGTGCTCGTCAGCCGCAACCAGCCGAATCCGTCTCCCTACGACGCTAGTGGCTACAACCTGAAATTCCTGGAAGAAGCGCCGCCCCAGCGGATTCAGCAAAGCAATTCGTTTAATCAGTTGATTCTGTTCCTGCAAGACTATTGGTTCTTGTTGCTGGTCGGCATGCTGAGCTTGGCGCTGTTGCTCTATGCTCTGTCCCAGCTTTTCCTCAATCGGGTTGCCAATTCCGGCGATGTCTAAGCCATTCATTCATTCTGTTGAGCTATGACCACTACTCCGTCCTATCGTCCACCTTGGTTAATTCGTCGATTGGAAGCTCTACCGAACGGTCTAGAGCGATTGTTGCCCTGGGCTGACAAACGCTATCTGTTCTGGCTGGTGATTCTGCTGCTGGTGATGTCGATTCCGCTAATCGTGACGCCGCTGCAACTCTGGCAGCAATTGGTGCTAGCAGTGGGGTTAATTCTGTTTAGTACCCTGGTGCTGCGGTTTGAACATCGTCATCCCCAACAGCGGGTGAGCGAATACCTGCATTTAATCTTGGCTTGGCTGAGTATTGTCACGACGCTGCGCTACTTGTTCTACCGCACGGCCTACACGCTGAACCTAGACAGTTGGTTGGAAGGCTTTTTTAGCTTGCTGCTGTTTGCGGCGGAGCTGTATGCGATTGCCACCCTGCTGCTGTCCTATTTTCAGACCCTGCGGCTGCGGGACCGGCAACCCGTTGATATTCGTGGGGTTCCAGCCGCTCAGTTGTTCAGCGTCGATGTCTACATTCCTACCTACAACGAAGACGTGGCGATTGTGCGCAAAACGGCCCTGGCGGCCCTGGCGCTCGATTACCCCGCCGACAAAAAGCGGGTTTACATTCTAGATGACGGGCGCAAGTTCCCGGAACGGCGCGAGCAGCTCTATCTGATGTGCCAGGAACTGGGCTGCACCCTGATTACTCGCGACAACAACGACCACGCCAAGGCGGGCAACATCAACCACGCCATGCATCTGACCCAAGGCGAGCTAATCCTGATTCTGGACTGTGACCATATTCCGTCGCGGCAGTTTTTGCAGCAGACTGTGGGCTTTTTCTATAGCCCGAAAGTAGCGCTGGTGCAAACGCCCCACTGGTTCTATAACCCCGATCCGTTTGAGCGCAACTTGCTCACCCAGGGCCGCATCCCTGCCCTCAACGAACTGTTTTATAAGGTGATTCAAAAGGGCAATGACTTTTGGAACGCGGCTTTCTTCTGTGGCTCAGCGGCGGTGGTCCGCAAGGATTATGTCCTGGAAGTAGGCGGCATTGCGGTGGAAACCGTCACCGAAGATTGCCATACCTCACTGCGGCTACACTCCCAGGGCTACGACTCGGTCTACTACGACAAGATCATGGTGGCGGGACTGGCTCCAGAGCGGTTTTCCTCCTATGTTGGGCAACAGGTGCGCTGGGCACGCGGCATGGCTCAGATTCTGCGCTTGGAAAATCCCTTGTTTAACCCCAAGCTAAAGCTGACGATTCCGCAGCGGCTCTGCTACTTCTCGGCCACCAGCCATTTTTTCTTCGGCTTTCCCCGTTTGATGTATGCCCTGGCTCCGATTTTGTTTTTGCTGTTTGGCCTCAATTTGGTGCGCGGTTTGGGCGTAGAAACCTTGGCCTATGCGATTCCCCACATTGTGCTGGGTCTGAATGCCAACCACATCACTAATAAAGGCGCTCGCTTTTCCTTCTGGAACGAGATTTTTGAATACGCGATGGCCTTCCAGGACGGCATGGTGACAATGCTGGCGGTAATTAACCCCAAGCTAGGGCGGTTTAACGTCACCGACAAAGGTGTATCGGTGACTCAGCGCTATTTCGACTGGAGTTCGACCCGCATCCCGTTTTTGCTGGTGTTGCTGCTGGTGCTGTCGCTGCTGGCGGTGCCCTTTTGGCTGGTACTGCGGCCTGAGTTTACCGAAGCAACTGTGATCAATGCCTTCTGGGCGCTGTTTAACCTGGTGCTGCTGGGCACCGCGTTGTTGGTTGGTCTAGAGCAGCCCCAACTGCGTCGTGCCCATCGTCTGCACCGCCAGATCACGGCAGAAATTCAAACTACCGACGATAGCCGCCTCAGCGGCACCACCCTCGATGTCAGTGAAAGCGGTGCCCAAATTCTAGTCGAGGGCAACCCCAACCTGCCGGATGTGGTCGAGCTAGAGCTGATTGGCGACTTTGGCCGACGGGTCCGGCTGACGGGTCAAATCATTCGCCGCATTCCTGCTGATGCCAATCAAACCTTATTGGCTGTGGATTTTGTTGATGTGTCACCCAGTCAATACGATGCGCTGGTGCTGGTCCTCTATTCTGATGTGAATCAGTGGTATACCCAAGAGCGGCAGGAGGTGGATCGGCCCTTGCACTCGTTCCAGTTCCTGATCAGCGGCCTCGGTCGAGTCTTCCGGGAGGTCCAACCCGCTAAGAGTGCGCCGGTTCGTAAGCAAATCCGAGCCGCGGCGCAGATCTACTGGAACGAGCGGTACTATCCCGGTATCGCTACCGAAATGAGTTCTCGTAGCCTCAAGGTTGAACTCGATGACTGTCCTCCGGAACTGGCGGCCCTGCGGCGATCGACGGTACCTGTTGGGGTAGTCTTGAGTCAAACTGCCAGCGACCCCAATCCGGCTCAGTTGTTGGCCCAAATCGACGCGATTGGCACCCGTCAGATGACCCTGGTAAATGGAGCGGTGCAAGCCAGTGCTGCGATGCCGATCGAGCTGAGCTTTCCCCAAGCGCTTGATCTTCAGCAAGGTTGGCAAATTCGTCAGTTGCTCAAGCAGTTGGAGTAGGCGATGTTAGATGACTCAGAACGTTGCGGTAACAGCAGAACCGATTGTAAGATAGTAGACTGTGTCAAAATTTGAACAACTGTAGGCAAACCCATGCCCAAGCTCAAGACTCGCAAGGCGGCTGCTAAGCGGTTTGAAAAGACCGGCAGCGGCAAACTCAGACGCCGGAAAGCGTTCAAAAATCACCTTTTGCAGCACAAATCCGCGACTCGTAAGCGTCGGATTACTGGATTGGTGGTCGTTAACGAACGCGACGCCGAAAATGTGCAGTTGATGCTGCCCTACCTCTAAATAAAAGTGTTGAGTTTTAAGTTTTGAATTTTGAGTTAGGGAATTGCTCATTAACTCAACACTTAAAACTTAGAGCTTAATTTCTATGGGATCGGGTTGTTGTCCGCCACCCGTACCTGGACTGTAAATCAAGTTTTGAGTTCTAAGTTTTGAATTTTGAGTTAATAGATAGCTAGTCTGGCTTTTAACTCAAAACTCAACACTTAACACTTAAAACTATTTAAAGTATTGGAGTTGAAGCATGACTCGTGTAAAGCGCGGCAATGTTGCTCGGAAACGCCGCAAAAAGATTCTTAAACTAGCGAAGGGATTTCGGGGATCCCATTCGCGTTTGTTCCGCACCGCAAACCAGCAGGTGATGAAGGCACTGCGCAACGCCTATCGGGACCGGCGTAAGCGTAAGCGCGATTTTCGCCGGCTGTGGATTACTCGAATTAATGCCGCGGCTCGTCAGCATGGCATGAGTTACAGCAAGCTGATGGGCGGTTTGAAGAAGGCAAATGTCCAGATCAATCGCAAAATGCTGGCGCAAATGGCCGTGCTCGATCCGGCTGGATTCAGCAAAGTGGTGGAAATTGCTGGCAAGGCTTGACGGCTAGCCGAGTTTTAAGTTCTCAGTTTTGAATGCCGGATAGAATTTAACTTGCTGAGACGATTGATTAATCTCAACCTACTTGCGGCGTCAAGACGACTGATGCAGGTAGGTTTTTTGCTGGCGCTGCTCGGCTCTGGACACGGCGGGGTGGCGGTGCAGGCGGCGGAGCTGGATCAGATCCGAGATCGCGGCTATTTGATTGTGGGCGTTAAGGATAATCTGCGTCCGCTGGGTTTTCAGGATAGCCAGAATCAGTTGCAGGGATTTGAGATTGATATTGCCCGTCAGCTGGCGGCTGAGTTGATTGGCGATCAGGCCGAGGTGGTGCTGAAGCCAGTGTTGAATCAAGATCGCTTGGATGTTTTGCTGAATGGTGAAGTAGATTTACTAGTGGCGCGGATGTCGATTACCGATGCTCGCTCGCGCTTGGTGGATTTTAGCCGCCCCTACTATATTGATGGCACCGCCTTTGTCAGCCGCGATGTTGCGATTCAGAGTCTGCGAGATTTGCAGCAGCAAACCGTGGCGGTTTTGTTCGGTTCGGATACCATCCCTGCGGTTCGCTTTTTATTACCCTCAGTGCGGTTGCAGGGGGTCGAGTCCTATCAAGCGGCCAAGGAGCTGCTAGAGAGTGGTCAAGTCGCGGCCTTTGCTGCCGATGCCACGGTGCTGACGGGCTGGGTGCAGGAGCATCCTGATTATCATTTGATTTCGCCTTTGATTTCGGCTGAAGCTCTGGCGGTTGCAATGCCCAAAGGCCGCCAGTACGATGAACTGCGGCGAGAGGTGAATCAAGCGGTCGAACGCTGGCTCAAGACTGGCTGGTTGCGGCAACGGATCGCAGAGTGGGGCTTGCCGATTGATGGGTTCCCTAGCTTTACTGATCGCATCGAACCATCAATTGAGCCATCAAACGAATGACCTGGATCGAGCGAGGCGAGCAACCGAATTGCGTTATTTCAACCCATGCTACAAATAAATTATTTTTTCCCTCAATAATTTAAGTTAGTTCACGAATTGATCGGCTTCGCGTGGATCAGTAACAAGCCGCCTATTCTTGCGACCCTAGGCGCTACTCTGAGGAAAAGATGTAATTGGTGATACGAAGTGACACCTCCAATTCCCTTACCTTAGCTCTACGGGCAGAGTGGTCTAGCCGTCTCTCCTCCCCTTTATCCTTGAGGACTTTCTATGCGCCTGGAACAGTTGCAAGCTTTTTTGGCAGTGGCTGAGACCGGGAGTTTTCAGCAGGCAACGCAGCGATGCCGAGTCACCCAATCCACAATTAGCCGCCAGATTCAAAGTTTGGAAGCCGAACTGGGCCTGCCGCTGTTTCATCGCACCTCGCAAGCAAAACTCACTCTGGCAGGAGAACGCTTTTTGCCCCGTGCCCGGCGGATTTGTCAAGAATGGCAAACGGCCACCGACGAGTTGTCTGAATTGCTAGAAGGCCGTCAATCTGAGCTGTGCGTAGCCGCAATTCACTCGGTTTCGGCTCAGTTTCTGCCGCCAGTGCTGCAAAAATTCTGTCAAGATTATCCAGCCGTGCAGTTGCGGGTCACGTCCTTGGGCAGCGATCGCGCCCTGAAGGTGCTGCGAGATGGACTGGTGGATTTGGCGATTGTGATGAATAATCGGTTTCTCACTGCGAGTCCCGAAATGGTCGTGGATCCACTCTATCGAGAACCAGTTGAAGTGCTAATGGCGGCTACCCATCCCCTCACCCGTTATCAGCAGGTGCCGTGGGCAGAATTGGCCCAGTATCCGCAGGTGGTGTTTAAAGACGGCTATGGCATGCAGCGCTTGGTGCAAGAACAGTTTCAACGCTATGCGCTAGATCTAAAGCCGTTGGTAGAACTAAACACGTTGGATGGCTTTCGTGGCATGGTGCGGCAGGGAGAATTCATTGCCCTGTTGCCCCGTTCGGCTCTGATGGAAGTGGCCCATGACCCGACGCTGGCGGTGCGTCCCACCGAAGAACCCCACTTGAGCCGTGAAGTGGTGCTCGTGACCACGCAGGACCGCTTAGAAATCCCGCCGATTCAGCATTTTCGCTCGCTGGTGCAAAAGCTGCTGGCCGATCAATCCCTGCCCCAACCTCCTCTGGCCTCTCTAGAAACCAATCCGTTGCTTTGATTGGTTTAAGGATTGGCTCTGACTTTGCTTTCATGTGTAATGGTTGAATTCCTACTACCTTTCTCTATCCATCTTTCTATCTGCTGTTGTTTCTCCTAACTGCCTCCCTAACTGCCAATGAGTGATGCGTTTCGTGATCTGCTGCGTAAAGTGGGCAGCGGTTCCCACACCAGCGAAAACCTGACCCGGACTGAGGCGGCCAACGCCACCTACTGGATGCTGACGCAAACGGCCACACCCGCCCAAATTGGTGCCTTCATGATTGCCCATCGGATTAAACGCCCCACCGGTGAAGAACTGGCGGGGATGCTGGATGCCTACGATCAGCTAGGGCCAAAACTAACGGCGATTCAGGCCAATTACCCAGCGGTGGTGATGGGCATTCCCTATGATGGACGCTCACGGACCTCGCCCCTATCGCCTCTAACGGCTTTGATCCTAACGGCAGTGGGCTGCCCGGTGGTGATGCATGGCGGGCGACGCATGCCCACCAAAGAAGGAGTGCCGCTGGTAGAGATCTGGCAGGAGTTGGGCGTAGACTGGACGGTGCTGTCGCTCGATCAGGTACAGCAGGTATTTGCCCAGACGCTGCTGGGATTCGTTTATCTGCCCACTCACTTTCCCCTAGCCGAAGCGCTCGTCCCCTATCGGGAACAAATTGGTAAGCGCCCACCCTTTGCAACTGTGGAGCTGTTCTGGTGCCCCTATGCCGGAGAAGCCCTGCTTGTGTCTGGCTTCGTCCATCCGCCCACCGAAGAAATGGCGCGAGCCGCCTTTGCCCTGCGCGGTACCCAGCGATTTATGACGGTGAAAGGACTGGAAGGAAGCTGTGACCTACCCCGCGACCGTACCTGCATTGTCGGCCTCAGTCAACCCGACGCAGAACCAAACTTTGAGCGGTTGTTGCTCCATCCCCGCGATTATGGTTTTGCCGGGTTAGAAGTGCCGCTGTTGCCTACTCCGGAACTAGTGGCCGCGATGCAAACCGTCCTACAAGGCCAGCCCAGTGACTTGATGGATGCCGCGATCTGGAACGGTGGCTTTTACCTCTGGCAA
This sequence comes from Leptolyngbya sp. NK1-12, assembly GCF_032598965.1. Lineage (NCBI taxonomy): Bacteria > Bacillati > Cyanobacteriota > Cyanophyceae > Leptolyngbyales > Leptolyngbyaceae > Leptolyngbya > Leptolyngbya sp. NK1-12. The sequence goes on along the minus strand of NZ_CP053586.1, from coordinate 1,948,816 downwards.
TGTGGTTATTGCGCCGATCTAGAATCTGGGTTTGGGGCAGCCAAAGCAATTCTTAGCAGTGGTAAAGCGGCTGAAAAGCTAGCTGAGATCGTGGATACTGTGCGGAACGCCAGCCGGGAACGGGTGGAACTGTCAAAGGCGACCATCGAGTAGGGCTATGTAAGGGCTATGTAACAGAATAAGAAGCAATGTCATCCCCCTTTCACCGGTGCAATTTGCACCAGCATTAATGAAGTGGTTTGTCACGGAATTCCCAGCCCAAAGCAAATTCTTAAAGACGGGGATATTATCAATATCGATGTGACGCCAATCCTAGACGGTTATCATGGCGACACGTCTAAAAGATTTCTGGTTGGTAAGGTATCAGCAATAGCCCGGAAATGGGTTGAAGTCACTCACCGATCAATGATGCGGGGAATCTTTGAGATTAAACCCGGTGCAAGAATTGGTGATATCGGTGCTGCAATCCAGGAATATGCTGAAGCGAATGGGTCCTCAGTTGTTCGAGATATGGTTGGACATGGTGTTGGCAGGCAATTTCATCAGTTTGAACACACCGTTGCTGTGACTGAGGAAGGGGTGGAAATTTTAATTTATTCCTCAGTTGAGAGGTACAATTGCGGCATAATAAGTCGTTGCAACGAAATTTTGAGAGCAAATTTGTAAACTCTGGTTGAGGCTCGAAAGTATTTGCCGCTCTCAAAATCCGCTGAACTTGTCGTTAGACCATTAAATCTCTCAATTCAGTCAACGCATTATTTCTCGTCTTGCTTCGCAACGCTGCTACTACTGCTTGAAATATATCGTCTCCAGTTCCTCATGCATTTCCTAGGATTTAACATTTATATGTCGAGGTGCAAGATACGAGTTATATCAGGTGTTGTACCTAACTGCCTGTTTCGGAGTTGAAAACTTTGCTGAATGATTCGGTTGTCTTACTTAACGATGAATAAAGCCTGCATACAGGCTAAGTATGTTTACAGGTCTAGCAATAGCATGCAAAATACGATCGCTTCTAACTTCCAACGCCTGCTCCTGCTGACTCCCGACTCCTGTCCTCTCATCGCTTCTCGCCATTCTTCGAGTTACTGGCATCCAACCGATAGGACGGCTCCGCACTGGTTCCGTCAATAGTATCGAGATCGGGATAGGATTCGGGTTCTAATTCGGCCCACTCGGCAGAAGGCTCGCGAGATGGAACCGTCTTCTGGCTGTTGGAAGTTAGGGAGGTGGGATTTGACTCTGGTGACGTTAGAGAAATGGTGAGGGCTTTGAACCAGCTACTCAGCCCAATCCATCCTTCTTCTAGGCGATCAATGGTGCGATTTAACTGAGCAGCTAGAGGCGAGCGGTCGGCGCTTTGCTGGAGGTTAGCCCGCAATTGCTGAATCATGAGTTGAACCACCTCTGAGGCAGAGGTGGCAGCTTCTGGCAGTTGGGTTTGCTGGGCTGTAGGAGTTTGCTCGCGTCGTAGTTTCAGGGTCTGCCAGCCGAACCAGCTCAATAGCGCCACGCTTGCCACTTGCCCCAACAGCACGCCGCCCGTAATCCGCCCGGCACAAACCCATAGCACCAAGGCATAGAACATGCCCACGCCACTCCAGATCAGATCATATTTGCGATGCACTTCTGGAAAGAAAAAGGCGGCCATGTAGAGGCTGAAGCTACCTAAACCAACCACAATCGCTAAAAGATAGGTAAGCATGATCGTCCTGGACTAAGGGGCACTATTTCTTATTTTGCTTAAGTTTCTACCAGACAACGATTTTTAACTTTATGAAATCTCTTCGGGCGGACTTAAAGATTCTACAAGGTTGTTTGAGTTTGTGATATGTTGTGATTCACAACACCTGAAGTGGTGATTGACGAGATTCGTTAACGATTAGTCCGGAGAGGAGGTTACCTCAGATGGATCCAAAGTTATGCCAAACCTTCAGCCAAATGATGAAGTAGGTTCTAACGGTCAACCTAAACGTTCAACCTGACAGTTCAACCTAACAGTTCGACCTAACAGTTCAACAGTGAGTTCTCAACAGACATCCTGGCGCTTTAGAGGCGCTACGCGATGAAGGAGAGATGGTGAAATGGGATTTATTACGGCTTTGATGATTATGCTAGGGTCTGCTTTTCTCTATGAGAAGGTGCAAACGAGGTCTGTAGAGGTCGCAGTTGGCTGCATGGCGGTTGCCTTGGTGAGTTTGGTCGTTGCCATCGTGGTAGCACCCTGGCAGATTCAACTACTGATGCTGCTTGGTATTTTGCTCTCTTCGGCCTGGATTAGAGTTGACCTGTTTTCTTAATGCGGCCTTTTTCAGGCTTGTGAAGTACGAAAAACGGTGTACAGGGACAGTGCCTCTGCGTGGGAGCGAAGCCCCCACACCCCCCTATACCTCACATGAGTGATAAAACGCTGTAGGCAAATCATTGTCGCGGTTTGTGCTGCGAGCGGCGACTGCTTTGGCCAAATTTCACACAAGTGACATATTTCTGAGCAAACCCGTAAATTTACTGTCAACCTTCCTGATGCCAAGCTAAGCCTCTGTGAATATACACATAATCGTATCGACAAGAAGCGTCTAGCGATGAGTGATTTGTGTGTTCTCACGGCAAGCCTACTGATGCAAGGCAAGGTTCCCGGCTGGAAACCAGCAACACCGCCCCAGCAGTTCTGGGATGCCTTGTTGAATCGCCGATCGACCGTAGATCAGCTTTGTAGTTCTAACACCGCTTCAACCACCGTTACACCAGTTGCCGCTGCCCATCGACCCGAGTTCAGCCCAGGGACGAAATCAGTTTCCATCCAAACGCCCAGTCAACCTGCATCCGGCAGTCAGCTCTATGCCCAGCGTCTGGCCGCGCTCCGGTCTGGGCAACTGTACACTCGCTTACCCGCAGACAGTTTCAAACCCGTTTGGCAAACGGCATCCTATCGTCCTAGCTACGAAGATTGGCTGAAGCTGTTGGCCTACGAAGCTAAAGCGGTCACTCAGGGGCAAGGTTCCCAGCGGCTGACGGTTTTGCTGGGTGATTCTATTGCCCAATGGTTTCCAGCCGAGCAGCTCTCGCGCGATCGGTTTTGGCTGAACCAGGGCATCTCTGGTGACACCACCAGCGGTGTTCTAAAACGGCTGTCGGTTCTCGATGGCACGAATCCAGACTCGATCTATCTAATGGTTGGTATCAATGATCTGCGGCAGGGAGTTAGCAACCGAGAAATTCTGAAAAACCTGCGGCAAATCATTCATCGCATCCGCGCCTCCCACCCCTATACGCGAATCTACATCCATTCCATTTTGCCAACTCGCCTCGAAGAGATCCCGGTTAACCGGATCCGGCGGCTCAACTACAACATCAAAGCCCTCACCGAGCAGGAAGGCGTCTATTTCGTCAACCTGCAACCGGCCTTCTCAGACGAAGACGGCCATCTCCAAGCCCAGCTCACGACTGATGGAATTCATCTCAATGCTAGAGGCTATCGGATGTGGCAGCTCGCGATTGCGCCCGTATTTTGAACCGCCGTTTTGCTAGTCACGTTTGCTAGTCACGCAACACATACCCTACACCGCGCACAGTTTGAATTAAGCGTTTTTCGCCCTTTTCTTCTAGCTTCAGACGCAAGTAGCGGACGTAGACCTCGATGATGTTGGAGTCACCCATGAAGTCGTAGCCCCAGACTTTTTCGAGAATTTGATCGCGGGTGATCACTTGCCTGGGATGGCTGAGCAGATAGTCGAGCAAATCGAACTCTTTGGCTGTCAGTTCGATGGTGCGGCCGTTGCGAAACACTTCACGGGTGCGGCGATTCAGCGTTAAATCCTCAAATTGCAGCAGATCGGGGTTGTCTTCCTGGTTGCGGCGTAGATGGGCGCGAATTCGGGCCAGTAATTCTTCGATGCTAAAGGGTTTAACCACATAGTCATCTGCTCCGGCATCAAGGCCAGCGACTCGATCGCTGACTTCATCTTTGGCAGTGAGCAGAATAACAGGTACCTTGCTGCCAGTAGCTCGCAGCCGCCGACAAACTTCCAATCCGGTCATGCCGGGCATCATCCAGTCTAGAATCAGCAAATCAGGCGGAGCTTCGCGGGCCATAGTTAATCCAGTTAACCCGTCATGGGCTACGTTGATGTTGTAACCCTCACTGCTAAGTTCTAACTCAATAAACCGAGCCAATCTCTCTTCATCTTCGACCAATAGAATTGTTGCTGTCATTGTTGTCCTCGGATGTGATCACGTTGGATTAAAGCTAGATAAGTTGGCTATTTCTAAACGGATTGTTTTGGCGAAATAATTTAATGACGAATTTAATAACTGGTTGACTAGGGGTTGACTAATGAGAAAAAGCATAGCGGTTTGCTGATTCAATCAACGATTCTGTTAACCTTTTTCCTGATTTCCGGATTTTGCTCATGGCCGATCGTGGAGTTAGGATTTAGGCTGATTCACTTCAGGCGCGAGCGGCAGTTTCACAGTAAAGGTACTGCCATCACCGGGAGTAGATTCTACCCCTACCTTGCCCGCCATACCTTCCACAAGGGCTTTAACAATCGCTAAGCCCAAGCCAATTCCGCCCGTACTGCGGCAACGTGAGGCTTCTACACGGTAGAACGGATCGAAAATCGAGGAGTGTTCGCTGGCTGGAATGCCACAACCATAGTCGCGAATTTGCAATACGGCCCAGACCGAGGTTTGATATAGCTTGAGTTGAATCGGCTGATCGGGCTTGGAATACTGCATGGCGTTCTTGAGCAGATGCATCAAGACTCGACTGATCTGGGCCATATCGGCGTGGGCAACCACAGGGGCTGGAGCTTCGACTTCAATTAAACGCTGTTGCTCTGGATCGACCAGCTCAATTGCACTCTCAACAACCGAGTTCAGCGAAATTGGCTTCAGGCACAATTCCAGCTTGCCGCTGTTCATGCGGCCTAGGTCGAGCAGATCTTTCAATAGATGAATCATGCGGTGCGTCTCCGAGGCTGCGATCTCTAGCGCCTCACGCTGAGCTGGGGTGAGATTGTCACCTCGCCGCAAGGTGCTTTGCACATAGCCCTGAATCAAACTCAGGGAAGTCCGCAGCTCGTGAGAAAGACTGTTGGTAAATTGCCGCTGGCGTTCTCCGGTTTCCGACAACTGATTGTAAAGACTGCTCATGGCCTGCACAAATCCCTCAACTTCAACGGGCACTGGCTGAGCGGGCAGGGACAGCGGCTGTGGCTTACCCACTTGAGCGCTAGCCATCTGGTTCATTTGCCGCAGGGGGCGCAGCGAACGGCGGATATACATGGCAATCAGTCCAGCAATCACGGCGAGCGCTAGCAGGGTGGCAAACAGCAGGGTGTTGATCAGGGTTGAGAGCACATTGTAATCATGGGTGACATCGCGGGCGAGATACAGTTCTCCTAAGAGTTGCCCAGTGCGAGTCACAGGTTTACGACAGAGAACGATCTGGCGACCGTCAATGCGCTGCACGGTTGGTTTGCTGGAAGTCTGCGCCCACGGTATAGCAGGCATCTTGGCGGCAAAATCAACCAAAGGACCAGAACGTGCCAGTACCTTACCATCTTCGAACCGCTTTGCAGCCAGCCACAGATTCGGAGACGCCCACTCATCCAAAACGGGCTGCCATGCATCAGGGTCAGTCTTTGCAAGCCGTTGACTCACATGGGTGGCCACTGTCGCCATCGTTTCCTTGTGATCAACAACCAGCATTTTTCGCATTTGCCAAGCTGTCCAGGTACCAATGCTGCCAATACCTAACAGAGCGATCGTGGTGATACCTACGGTCAGCCGCAGTTGCAGCGAAGTGCGCTCTAGCCCGATTTGTTTGAAAGATGGCGAAATACCGTGTCGAATCCGCATGAGAATGCTAGAGAACCCATTGGCTAAAGAAAACTAGAGGCAAAAGTGACAGTTGAGCGGCTGTTTGATCGGTCTGTGATTGGTCCGTATTGCTTGTAATCTGAACAGATTGGGGGCTAGTCCATCCAGAAATCTTGATCGTAGTGTAACGGAGCCATCTTGGGGAAACATGATTTTTTCCTGAGTGATTTTTCATTTGCTGTAATCACGTCTTTGATGGTATCTACTAATCTGCCCTCGTTGAGAAAACGACACCACTAGAAAACGTCACCACAGACGCGGCTTGACATCGCCTGCTTGAAATCACTTGCTTGAAATCACTATGCTGTTTAGCTTCTGTCATCCTCAGCGCAGCCATGCCCGCAAGGCTATCAATTCAAAATCCAGAATTTGACAAAATCTAAAATGGTATAGCCTGCAAATAGTTCCTCTGCCTTCCATCAATGTCCAATGATCCATCGCCATTTTCAGATGTGTCCATAGATTGTGACGAGACCGCTCGGCTCGAAGAGATTGTTGCATGCGAACAGGCAATTTTAGCCCATCCTGAAGTTTTGGCTGCCTATTGGCGGCTAGGGCTACTGCATTTGCTGCAAGGCAACGAAGCCGAGGCTCAATCAGTCTGGCTGACGGCCATGCTGAGGTTGGAGGCAGACCACGAAGCAGAACAACTCGTTGCTCTACAGCATTTGTTGCAAACCGAAGCTCTACAGCAGCTAAGACGCCGACCCGATCTAGCCGAAATTCTTTGCCATCAAGCCCTAGAAATCCGGTCCGATCAGCCGGAGTTGTATGTGCTATTGGGACGGGCAGTGGCATTACAGGGTGATTTAGATGGAGCGATCCAATGGTGGCAGCAGGCGATCGATATGCACTCAAGTTTGGCAGAGGCAAACCGGGTCTCGCCGAGCTGGACAGAATCAAACTGGACAAAATCAACCTGGGCAGAGCCTTACCGCTACCAGAGTCAGGTGTGGCAAAAGCTGGGGGATTATCCGCAGGCGATTGCGGCAGCCCAGCAGGCAGTCAACCTAGCGCCGGACTGGCAAAGCTATTATTGCTTGGGCATTTGTTTCGGCTATTTACAAGATTGGCAAACTGCCCTGCCCCACTTCCAGCAGGCAGTCCAACTGCACCCCAATTGCCCGATGCTCCATGCCGATCTGGGATGGGCTTGGCTGTGTCTGAAGCAACCCGAACTGGCGCAGCAGCATCTTCGAGTCGCTGTGCAGCAGTCAAATTTTGCCGCCACTTACCTCGCCTGGAGCCCATCCTTGCCAGCAGATCGGATCGATGAAACGATCGATGAAAATCAAGCCCTGCATATCCAACTGTTACAGACGCTATTGCTTCCAACCGATGAACCAGCGGCAGTTTGCCAATTCGCTGCCGCTGTGCAGGCAATCCTGCAACGGCAGGCTATCCAGACTAGGCCAGCCCCTCCATCAGCCCTGCCAGCCTCTGTGCCAGCGGAGCCAACTCCCCTGTTTACAACGACACAAGACTGGGCCGCAACTCAGCCATCTGATTGCTATCAGGCGCTGGATCCGGCTAGTACAATTCCACTCTTGCCTCCCCATACCCTCGATCCAGAGGTGCACTTCAGCTTTCGGTTTGGCCGAGCTATGCCGCTGCCCGCTAGTTTTGTGGCCCAAATTCCAGCAGGGCGCGTTTGGTTTGCGGTGGATCAAAGCAGTACGGCTTTGTTTACAGCCGATGGTCACCTCTTGGGCGATCTGTCCGTCGAGTTTCCGCTGCTGAGTCCGGGGCACCCGGACAAACATCCCAGTCGTCATTCGGCTCGATTTTGCCCACTGCCGCCCGTCAAATCGGTTACCGCAACGGTAGCAGTACTGTCGGGGCTGACGGATAACATGTACTTTCACTGGATGTTGGATGTGTTGCCGCGCATTGATCTGCTGCGCCGCAGCCGCATGGATTTTGAGGCGATCGATTATTTTCTAGTCAGTCATCACCTGCCGTTTCAGCAGGAAACCTTGCAGCAGTTGGGGATCCCGGCTGCCAAACTTTTATCGCTTGAATCAGCGCTGCACCTGCAAGCTACCCGTCTGATCGTGCCGTCGTTTCCTGGCATTCCAGCCTGGATGCCGCGATGGGCCTGTGAGTTTCTGCGACGGGAGTTTTTACCGAACCGAGCTGCGGCTGCCAACGGCCCAACTTGCGGCCCAACTTCGAGAAAACGGCTATATCTGAGTCGGCAAAGTACAGCGAACCGCCGCTGGATTAACGAAGCAGATTGCTGGCCGGTTCTGGAGCGGTTTGGATTTCAGTCGGTGCATCTAGAAATGCTATCGGTAGCCCAACAGGCTGCCCTGCTGGCTGAGGCTGAAGTTGTGCTGGCAATCCACGGTAGTGGTTTAACCAATATCGTCTTTTGTCAACCAGGAACCAAGGTCGTTGAACTGTTCTCGCCCTACTATGTGTATCCCTGCTACTGGCTGCTGAGTAATCTAATGCAGTTGGAGTACTATTACCTGCTGGGTAGTACACCATTGGGCGTGTTCTGGCATCAGTTGCTGTATCCCAATCCCCGCACAGAAGATGTTTGGATTGACCCGATGCAGCTAGAAACCCTGCTGCGGCTTGCAATGTAGCGGTGGATCCTTGGACTTCTAAGTCAGGGTGGGAAATTCGAGGTCAGCTAAAATCTGCGAAAAATCTTTTTTGTACTAGTACAGTTGAACTATTTGTGATAGGATTTAGGACATTGAGCAGTACAGAAGTACTAAATATAGTGTGCTGAGTACTAGCAGACCGAGTGCCTTAGTAGAAAGGCCAGGTGAGGCCCAGTCACCGCAAGTTAACCATTCATTTGGGTTTGTCTAATCCCAGGTTTTGCAGTCCCCCCTTCACAGGAATAGTTATGAGACAGTCGCACGCAGAAATCAAAGCGATCGAGGCTGAGCTACGCTCCATTCGAGCTGATCAAGATTCGTCTCGATCCGTAACTTTGCTACAGCCTGATCAATCTTCTGAGACGGCAGCACCGAGTGCTCCCATTGCACCCACAATTGCACCCACGATTGCACCCACAATTGTGCGCCCAACTCCTCAGCCGAGTGCAGGCAAACCCCAGAAGCCTACTCAGAAAACGACTCAGAGACGTTCAGTGGAATGCTTTCCGTTGCCTAATCAGAATCGAACAGTGAATCCAGCATTATCCTCCCAGCTATTAAATACGGTCGAGCAGTTGCAGCAACAGTCAATGGGAACGGTACGGCGATTTAAGCAAGTACAGGCTCAATATTCACAAGCCGCTTCCCAATCCCAAAGGAATGCTATGCGCCATTTATTAGCAGAAAAGGCAAAGCAGATTAATCATCTTGCTTCGCAACAAGAGATGGTGATTCTGGAATTGATTCAAATTTCTGAGCAGCTGGAACAGAACGAATCCACCAATCAGGCCAAACGTAGATCCACGAATGAGCTAATTTGTGAATATTTCGAAACCGAAGTTCCTTATGTCGAAGTTAACGATAATGGAACGCTGGTTTTAACCTCGCGCGCAATTGATCCGGTCGTTTCAAGTCATCCGCCTGACGGCGATGCTCAATCCTTGGCCCAATCCCTGCGTCAACGTCGCCATAAATCAAGTTCGCCGATTTTTACCCTTGCTCAAAGACTGGCTAAAAGTCTAGTCAAAAGTCTGTGGTGGTTAGTCACAACGCCGCTCCGCATCATCAGCAGCGTGGCAAGTTTGGTGATGGCACCAATCGGTCAAATTTTTATCGGACACCCCGCCTCAACGGCCCGTCCCAGATACCGCGGTTCAGGACGACGAGCGACAGCTACCGAAACGCCGTTTACGTTGCGAGAAGCGGCCAGCCTAGTGGTGGGGTCAGCATTGCTACGGGTATTTCTGGACTGGATTGTAGCCACCTATCCCGTCCTCTGGGTTCCGAGCCTGCTGGTGATGGTGACACCAGCCTTGTTAGCTGCCTACCGTTCTACGGTCATGCCTCAGAGCGGATTTGCCTGGGGCTATCGGTTGTTCGCGATCATGATTGGTCTATTACTTGGAGGAAGATTATGACCCCGTTGCTACTTGGTGCCGCATGGCTGCTATTTGTGGTTTCCTGCTTTGCTTCGATGGCACCCACTGCGGATCCAAAACCACCGACTAAATCATTGACTAGGCCATCAACTAAATCATTTTCAGGGCCATTGACAAAACCGTTAGAAAAAGAATCTACAAAATCATTCGTGAAATCCAAGGTCGGAGGGAAAGATGAAAAAACGACCTGAACCCCATCAGCAGCTCGGCATGAGGCTGTTTCTCATGGGTGGCGCACTGGCTGTGATTGCTGGTCTAACGATGGATGTGCGGGAAAGTATTTCGTTTGAACGCGCCAACCGCCGTCCAGAAAACTGTGCTGGAACCGTGAATGCCGATGCCACCATCTCTAGAGAGCAATTGGCATCCTTTTTGACCATACCGGAACGAGGCACCAAAACAGCGGTTCTCGATATTCTGCAGATGCCCTACTGCCAGCTTCCTAACCTAGAGATCCGAGCTGGCGTGCCAGCCGAACGATCCGTTTACCGCTTGGCCTTTGATCCGCAAACTTGGCTGGTGGTTTTGTTTGAAGGCGAAGAATACGCTGGTTATCAGTTTCGAGTCATGCGATAACTTCACCGCATTCCGACTGACCTCGCTCCTTAACCCTAGAAAATTGTTATATATGGAGGGTTAAATCTGAGGTAGGGAGTGCTGGCATGGGACGCTGGAATTGGGTCGGCAGACGCGGGCGGAGAGCCGCGATTGTGCTAGCCGCCAGTGTGAGTTGTGCCAGCGTGAGTTGTTCAACCGGACCCGTGGTGACAGAATCTCCCAGAACGATTCAAATTCAGCAAACCTGGCAGTTGCAGCCCGGCGATAGCGTCGGCAACTATCAGATTGCGGCAGGGCTGGGCGATATTTCGATTGAGCTGGATGGGGGAAAGGTGTACGCTCCCTTCGATGGTCGAGTACAGCCGAATGTCAGAGATTGTGTGTTGTTTTCCAGTCCGGATGTCCCCGCCTATCTGTTTCGTCTGTGTGGTCTACAGCGGCCACGTCTGGGTCAAGTCAAGCAAGGAACTGCGATTGGTTCAGGACAGTATTTGCACTTCGCTACGTTGAGGAAATTGCCGGAAGGCACCTGGACTATTGTTGAACCCTCTGAGTCGATTTTGGAACAACTATTGAACCCGTCATGAATAAAGCGTTGATCTGTTTAGCAGGGCTAGCGGCAATGCTGAGCCAAACTCCTGCTGTCTTAGCCAACCCCAACCCTACCAACTGGAATGCTGCGGTGAATCAAACGGCTCCGGATCGGCAATCCGATCTCCAATTCAATCCTGCCGTTTCTACCGCCCCTGCCTCCCCTACTCGTGAGTTCCAACCCGATCAGCTCAAAATTCCTGCCCATGCCGTAGATGTGCCAGTGGGCGCTGCTGATCAAAAACCAGTCGAACTGCCGCCGCCGCCGCTTCCATCTCCATCCTCTGCTGCCCCCCTACCTCCACCTCCCTCGTTCGGCAACGCTCATGAGCCGCCATCCGCTCCCTCCGCCCCCTCCCCCACTCAATTTGCCACGCCAATCCCAACCGATCTGGGGGTAGATTTTGGCCTAACTCAACCAGCCCCTCCCCAGCCGTATCAACCGCTTACTCCCCACCCAGTTCAGCCCCCATCTCCCCTCGTTCGGCGAGGCTCACGAGCCGCATCGCCCCCATCGCCCCCTCTTCCCTCAACCAAACAGCCAGCCGAATTCACTCTATCCGACCTGTTCACTGGCGATTCCGATTCCCTAGTGGCGGTGACGGTCGGCAATGCGGAAGGCACACGCACACCGGACGGCAAATCCACCGACGGCTTCTACGGCCACTCCGATCCAGGAAACGGCGTCTGGAATCTGGGCACCTTCTCCTATCAGCATGGGGCGGCTTCTCCCCAAGAGGCGGATGCTAAACAGCTCAAACGGTTGAAAAAGCAGGCGCAGGTCATCCAGGAAAAAGCAGCGACCAGAGGCATGAAGTTGACCTTGGAAGAAACTCTGAACGCGATTGATTTAGCGAATCAAGCTCCCAAAGCTGTGCTGGATACGGACGGCTATATCGAATGGCTGGCAGAAGCTCACCGGATGGGAAAACAAGGCGCGGATGCGATTCTCTGGGCGCGGGTACAGTCGTTTTTTGATCCGCAGACCCAACGCTGGAATGCTCCTGGTTTAGGCAACACCCCCGAACGCATCACTCGCGATCAGCAGCGCCGTATGTTGGCCATTACCCGTGCTCTGGAAGCGCAGGACTATCAGATTGCTGCTGATGCTCGCCTGCGTCCTCAACCCGTTAGCTTTCGCCTACCGAAGTGGAATTTTGCCAGTCGGGTGGTGGATCAGATAGCGACGCTGTTCAATTTTCTGGGCGGATGAGTCAGGATAGATGGCGGTAGGCGGGTAGCAGTGGATCGGTGGCGGCGGCTCACTCAAGCAGGCTACACTGGCCTAGGTTACTTGGTAGACAGGGCTGCATCAGAATTTTGACCACCACTTTTCAGAATTCAGGATGAATAGACCCAACCTTCATTGGTCCAGACGGAAATTTCTTGGCCTTTCAGCCATCGCATTTCTGGCTTCCTTTGCTAAAGCCTGCACTCCAGCCGCCTCTAATTCAACCCCCAGCTTGCGAGTTCATGCCAACCAGCGCTTTTTGATCACTGCTGACGGGCTGCCTTTTTTCTACTTGGGCGATACGGCCTGGGAGTTGTTTCACCGCCTGAATCGAGATGAGGCAACTCTGTATCTCCAGGATCGAGCCAGCAAAGGGTTTACGGTGATCCAGGCTGTGGTGTTGGCCGAGCTGGATGGGTTACGCCAACCTAACCCGGAAGGACACCAGCCCCTGCAAAATGACGATCCTACCCGGCCCAACGAGGCCTACTTTCGGCATGTGGATTACATTGTCGATCAGGCAGAAGCTCTGGGGCTGTATATTGGCATGCTGCCCACCTGGGGCGATAAGTGGAACCAAAAATGGGGCAACGGTCCGGAGGTTTTCACCCCGGATAATGCTGAAATCTTCGGAGCGTATCTGGGCGAACGGTATCGCGACAAGCCGATCATTTGGATTTTAGGCGGCGATCGCAATCCAGAAACCGAGCTGCACTTCGCGATCATTCGAGCGATGGCTAAAGGGTTGCAGCGAGGCGATCAGGGTCGTCATCTGATCACCTACCATCCGGTTGGCGGCAGTAATTCTGCTCTCTGGTTCCACCAAGATGACTGGCTCGCTTTCAATATGTTTCAGTCGGGCCATAGCGAAGCCGACACTCCCAACTATGAGACGACCGAAGCCAACTATGGGTTGCAGCCAGTCAAACCGACCCTGGACGGCGAGCCTTGCTACGAAGATCATCCGATTGGTTGGAATCCTGACAATGGCTGGTTTGATCAATTTGATGTGCGGCGAGCAGCCTATTGGTCAATGCTAGCGGGAGCCTGTGGACACACCTACGGCAATCACAATATCTGGCAAATGTGGCAACCAGGACGCGGACCCATCTCGGCGGCGAGAACTCCCTGGCAAGAGGCACTGAACCACCCGGGTGCAACCCAAATGGGCTATCTGCGCCGGCTGTTTGAATCCCGCCCCTACACCGAACTGGTGCCGGATCAGTCTCTAATCGCTGGAGAGCCAGGAGAAGGCGGTGAGATGATCCGGGCGGCGATTGCCAGAGATAGCAGTTTTGCATTTTTGTATACGCCGATGGGTAAGCCGATTCAAGTTGATCTGACCAAACTAAAAGGCGATTCGGTGAATGCATCCTGGTACGATCCTCGCCAGGGAATAGCAACATCGATCGATACATTTAGAGTGGATGAGCCGTCGGCGTCGAGTACAACCTTTGCTCCAACCACGAATGGTCGCGGCCAAGACTGGGTATTGGTACTAGACCAAGCCGGCCACTCTTTTCCGACACCGGGAGCATCGGGAGCATAAAGAGCGGGAGTACGACGACAGTGATTTCTAGAGCAGCGATTTTTATTTTCGAGAAAGTAAGTCAGAATACATCTTGCGGCTGAGAGTATGTATTACTTTGGTTCAAAGTCAACTAGGTTTTATATTTCTTAAACTTTAATCTAGGGGGTGCCGAAGCAGGGCGCTGGGATGTTGAGCTTAAGACTAGGCAAGCTTAAGACTAGGCGAGCTTAAGACTGATTGAAGTTGACTCGTGCCTTGTAGACCAACCATACTTCGATTTCTTCGATTCCAAGGAGCTAAATCTATGAACACTGGTCCGTCCTTTGAATTGCTTTCGTTTCTGGCTAGTTTGAGAAACGGCATTTGGCTCCTGGGAATTTCGTCCTGGATTTTTGGCATCATTGACCGCAGTTTTGCCTCATTCGCCGATGGTTACCTGTCTGCGCTGGATATCGTTCAGTTGTTTACTGCCTCATTTTTCTTTGTCAGCTGGTTGTTCCTGAAACCAACGTCCCTCAGGGTGCTGGCCGCCCGCAGCACAAAGGAGATCTAGAAGAAGATCTAGCCGGTCTACATGCGTTCTAGAACGGCAATGCCGAGGAGTGCCAGTCCTTGTTTCAGGGTGCGGGCCGTTAGGTGAGACAAAACTAAGCGAGAGGTGCGCTGTGGCTCTTCGGCCTGTAAGACAGGACAGCGATCATAGAATTGATTGAATTTTTGGCTCAGTTCAAACAGGTATTGGCAGAGCCGATTTGGCATCAAATCCTCCTCGATGGCGCTCAGGACTTCGTCGAAACTAAGCAGATGCTTAGCGAGAGCCAATTCGGTTTCTTCTTGCAGCACGATCGGACAATCGGTTGCAAACTGGCTCAAGTCAATACCGCCTTTGCGGCTAATACCTTGGATGCGCACATAGGCATAGAGCAGATAGGGTGCTGTATTACCCTGGAGCGACAGCATTTTGTCGTAGCTGAAGATGTAGTTACTGGTGCGATTTTGGCTCAGATCGGCATACTTAACGGCGCTGATTCCCACCACTTCCGCTACATGAGACTTGAACTCCTCCGACTCTTGCCGCCCTTCCTCCTGCAGCCGGGTTTCCAGATCGGTGCGGGCACGGCTCACCGCTTCATCGAGCAAATCCTTTAACCGCACCGTGTCTCCAGAGCGAGTTTTGAATTTCTTGCCATCTTCGCCCTGCACTACACCAAACGGCACATGCACTAGCTCTACCGAATCGGGAATCCAGTTGGCCCGTCTGGCTACCTGCCACACCTGCATGAAATGATTCGCCTGACCTGCATCGGTGACGTAGATAATGCGTTCGGCGTGGTCCTGCTGGATGCGATAGCGCAGAGCTGCCAGATCGGTTGTGGCGTAGTTGTAGCCGCCGTCCGATTTTTGAATAATCAACGGCAGAGGGTTGCCTTCTTTGTTGGTAAAACCGTCCAGAAACACGCACTTGGCTCCCTGATCTTCTACCAACAGCCCTGCTGCCTCCAGATCCTCCACCACGGCGGGCAGCAAGGGGTTATAGAACGATTCACCTCGATTGGTAATACAGATATCGAGCAAATCGTAAATTTCCTGAAAGGCGAGAAAGGACTGTTCACACAGCAGGTGCCACGCCCTGAGCGACTCTTGATTGCCCGCTTGCAGTGCCACTACTTCTAAGCGCGATTGCTCCCGAAACTGTTCGTCTTCATCGAACCGCTGTTTGGCCTGTTTGTAGAACGTTGTCAGGTCGCCCAGGGCTAAGGCGTTGGCAGTGGTAAGGGCATCGGGGTAGGCCTGCTTCAGGTGGGTGATCAACATGCCAAACTGGGTGCCCCAGTCGCCCAAATGGTTAATCCGCAGCACGTCATGGCCCAAGAATTCCAGAATCCGAGCAATCGAGTCGCCAATAATCGTGGAACGCAAATGGCCGACATGCATTTCTTTAGCAATATTGGGGCTAGAGAAATCCACAATAGTGCGTTTGGGCTGCTTGAGGGGCGGAATCCCCAGCCGCGCATCGGCCTGCATCTGCCGCAGTTGCTGTTCTAAGTAAGTCAGCTTAAGGTTGAGGTTGATGAAACCAGGACCGGCAATTGTGGGCGGTTCACACAGATCGCTAACCTCTAAATTCTGCACAATTGCTTCAGCAATGGCGCGGGGTGGTTTCCCCAATCGCTTAGTTAAAGACATCGCCACATTTGATTGATAGTCGCCAAATTTAGGATTGCTGGCGGGCACTAAGATCGGATCAGTTCCAGCCAATTCGTCGCCAAAGGCAGCTACCAGGGCTTGCTCAAAGCGTTCCTTGAGTTGGGCGATGGTTGAGTTCATAGTTCAGGTTGGGATAGAGCAGGTAGGGAAGGGCAGTTTGGCTCAACGTTCGATGCCAATAGTCCATGCTAGCGGAATTTGAGGAATTTCCGTTGACTTAGGAGTTAGGAGTTAGGAGTAGGGGTGGGTGTGCCGAAATGAAATTTAGATTGGCGATGCCCATACTGAAATCGGGCCAGCCGTGGTTGGAAGTCCCCCTTATTCTACGCAGAAGGCGCATTCCCGCTGGGTTTAGGGGCATTATAGCCCTGCGGGCCTCTCAGGAAAGGGGGACTGACCCAAGCATGACGATGCAATCTGGCTCATTTTCGATCTACTGAGATTATCTAAGTCAGGATGCTTAAAACTGAACGGACAGCACGAAAAAGTAATTATGGTGCGGTCGAACGGAATCGTGGAGCACATTGATACCTTCGGTCTCAGTTTTCCCCGGCTCTAGAAGAAGATGTTCGTTCTTTTATCAACCAGTTATCAACCAGCTATCAACCTATCAACCAGCTATCAATCAGCTTCAGAATCGACCCGACTCAACGATGTTGCATCGCTTTATACTAACGATATTGCTAGAGTTATCAATCCTCAAAAGCAACAGTATGGTCTTGAGCGTTTACAAAAAAGGATTCAAAATCACATCAAGTTATGCGCCTTTGAAATTCATCAAGCCGTAATTTGCAATGTTCAACAGTACATTTACACTCAAAAGCTGCGAATAGACGCACAACCAGGCGTGCGGGTGAATACGGATTTTAATAGTCTCTATAATTAGCAATTGCGGCATTTGCCTAGGCATGTTCTAGCCATTCAAACACTTGGTCAAGCTGCTCGATCGTCAATAACCCGTACTGCCACAACACCATGGGCAGCAGGTTGTCTGGTAACGGCACTGATTGTTCTTGATGACGCAAGCCAATGGCAATGGCGCTCGTGGGAATCGCCAAATCGCGCTCTAGGAATTCGATTAATCGTTGTTGCTGGCTGGATTGCATGGATGGGGTATCGTAGTCTATTCGTTTAGCGAGTCTAAAATCTCCTGGGTAGAAAACCCATGACGGAGATCACGGAATTCAGTGAGTCTACTAACGTTGGCTCCGGGAAAACCGCATGACGCACCAGTGTATCACAGGCTTAGTACAATGGACGCTGATTTATACTTTCTTAAGGAAAAAATTCATCAAAGGCTGTCAGTCCTGACTGGAGCGGGTTTCAGCCACAATTCGGTCAAAGTACCAGTTGAGTCCGGGGGCAATCAGGCTGTGTAATCTTGCCAGTACAGCCATCTCCTGTCCGGGCGCAATCACAAAGGCTCGTTTCTCCATGCCGCTGACAATCTGCTGGGCCACCGCCGCTGCGCTCCAGGTTTTTGCGGTTGCGGTGATGCGCTTGGTTTCGGGCGGTTTGGTGCGATTTTCGGCGGCGAGTTGAGGCGTATCGGTATCCGGCGGATAGACAATCGAGGTATGAATGCCCCACACTTTCAGCTCACCCCGCACTGCTTCGGCCAAACCTCGTAGGGCAAATTTACTGGGGCTATAGGGCGTGTAGCCGTAAATCCCGATCAACCCCGCTCCCGACGACACCATTGCCACATGGCCGCGCCGCTGCTGCTCCATCGCCGGAAGCACCGCCTTGAGGCAATAGAGCGTACCAAAATAGTTAACCGCCATTGTGTGTTCAAAAATCTCCAGTGGCAGTTCCCGAAAGTATCCCGGATGGGCCATTCCGGCACAGGTGACTAAGCCATCGGGTGCGCCCAGTTGGGCAATTGCGGTTTGCATCGCCTGTTGTGCCTGTTCTCGATCCGCGACATCGGCAGCAAGGGGCAACACGGTTGTAGGTTGGGTTCGCCTTGCCTCGATTTCAGCCTGTGCCTGCGCTAGTTTGTTGGAATCGCGGCCAATAATCGTCACATGGGCACCCCGACTGGCAAACAGCTCTGCGGTTGCCTTGCCAATCCCGCTCGATCCACCCGTGACAATCACATGCTGCCAGCTCATCGTCCCCGTTGCTCGATCTCTTGTTTTAGGGCCGCCATTGTTTTTTGCAAATTGTCCTTATATATATTGAAAAACAAACTGCGATTTGAGGCCGGTTCCACGATCACCTGATGGGTAATCATCACCTGACTGCCGGCTCCCGTCACGTACCAAGCTCCCTGCAATTTCTCCAGATCGCCCTCCACCATGCTGAAGCTGATTTTGGTCGGATAGGTTTCGGAAGCGGCAATCACAATCCGCTCTCGATGGGTGATGGGAAAAATCCGAATCACGTTGACCTGTTCAAAGGTTTTTTGGGTGCCGTTGCTTTCCAGCAGTTGGCTCGACTCGACGCTGGGCAGAAAGTTGGCGAAATTATTGTAGTCCGTCAGGACCGCCCAAGCTGTTTCGACCGAACCGTTGGCCATAACTCGCGCCGTGTAGTTGCCCTGATCGCCCGACAGCAGTACTCGCCCCTGCCGCAGCGCCGCTTGCTCTTGACTGGTCAACGCCACTAGTTGGGAAGGGGATCGAGCGACCTGGGATAAAGGAGTCTCAGCGAGTAGCTTCAGGGGTAGCAACAGGACGGGCAGCAAAACCAGCGCAGACAGGTAAACAAGACGCAAGCGGGGCGGAAGAAGACTCATAGGCGCGATTTCGCAATTTTAAGGATTTATCGAGTTAAAAACTGGCTCGAGCAGTTGACCCTTGCCCAGTGTATCAGGTTCCTTGTATCGGGTTTCTTGTATCAGGTTTCTTGTATCAGGTTGTATCAAGTTGGTTCAATCCCATAGTGCTGTCGTTGAAACGGATAGGTGGGTAAAACAACCGTTTGGCCGCGAGCGGTCCAGTTGATGCAGGCTCCGGCCACGTAATGCTGCGCCAAGCTTTGCAAATCGGGAAAGGCGGTATCGTCGGTTGATGACAGAACAGGTTGGGTGACTCGACCTTGAAACACGCTGCTTGGAAGTGAACCTGTGCCAATTTGCGCCAGTTTTTGCTGGAGATCGGGCAGCGAGTCGGCCAAAATTGCCAGTCGATGATTGAACTGTGCCCGTCCCTGATTGGCGGTGTAGCAGAGGTCGGCTAGCGAGATTGAGGAATGTGTTTGCAGATATTGACGGTAACGTTCTACTAACTGTTGCAGAGCTGTTTCTGTTCGAGCCGATAGAGTGAACAAGTAAGGTGGGTTAGCCAGTTCTGCCGATTGACGAGAACTATCAGGAGAAACAGAATTGCTATCCGGTGGTCGATCGGCCATGATGACATGCGCATTCGTCCCACTGAAGCCAAAGGCGCTAATTCCAGCTATGCGAGGCATGGTTCCTTGAGTCCAGGGAACGAGTTGAGTGGGCACCTGCACCGGGAGTTCAGCCCAGGAAATCTGAGGGTTAGGGGTTTGAAAGTGCAAATTGGCCGGGATTGCTTCGACCTGAAGTGCCAACACAGTTTTGATTAAACCCGCTATTCCAGCCGCCGCTTCGGTATGACCGATGTTGGTTTTGACCGCACCTAAATAGAGAGGCTGGGGTCGCGAGTCAGCCAAGACTGCGCCAATTGCATTCACTTCAATCGGATCGCCCAGCGGAGTACCGGTGCCGTGGGTTTCGATGTAGCTCACCTGAGCTGGCTGAACTCGACTTTGCTGAAGTGCCTGTCGCAATAACGCTTGCTGCGCTGAGCCATTGGGTACGGTTAAGCCGCCTGCTCGCCCATCGTGGTTTACCGCCGATCCCAAAATTACCGCCCAGACGCGATCGCCATCCCGCACCGCATCTCGCCAACGTTTCAGCACCACGATGCCAGCCCCTTCTGCGCGAACGAACCCATCTGCTGCGGCATCAAAGCTTCTACAGCGCCCGCTGATCGACATCATCCGCGCTTTAGCAAAATTAATGCTGCTGGCTGGCTCCAAAATTCGATTCACACCTCCCGCCAAGGCCAAATCGCACTCTCGCTGCCGCAAGCTCTGACAGGCGGTATGCACTGCTACCAGCGATGAGGAACAGGCTGTATCGAGCGCCAAACTGGGACCCGTGAAGCCAAACACATAGGAAATCCGTCCGGCGGCCAAGCTGTGGGTATTGCCGGTTGTCAGGTAGGCGTCGATCTCGCTGGGGTGACGGTTCAGCAGCCGCTGCCAATAGTCGATACTGCAAATGCCGACGAAGACGCCCGTGTTGCTGCCCACCAGCCGATCGGCGGCCAATCCCGCATGTTCCAACGCTTCCCAACTCACTTCTAACAACAAACGCTGCTGCGGATCGAGACTGACTGCCTCGCGGGGGGCAATCCGAAAAAAGGCGGCATCAAACTCCAGCAAATGCGGCAAAAATCCGCCGCAGCGGCTGAACATCGTGCCGGGATGGTCGGGGTCTGGGTGATAGTATTTGCCCAAATCCCAGCGGTCGTTGGGGACTTCGGTAATCGCGTCCTGTTGGGTTTGCAAAAGCTGCCAAAAATCGGCTGGGGTTTCTACGTGACCCGGAAACCGGCAGCCCATCCCGACAATCGCAATCGGTTCCTGTTGAGCAGCTTCGAGGGCATCGAGCTTGGCTTGGAGCTGCTGCAAGGCCAGTAAGGCTCGTTTGGTGGGAGAGAGAGCGGCAGAATTGGCTGAAGGTTCCATTGCCCGTGGTTCTGTAGGTGAGAGTGCTGCTAAAAACTGGTTGCTTTCAACCATACAGGCTAGCTCATTCTCTAGTGTGAGTTTCTCAACAACTCTCAGCGACCCCCTGTCTAGCCCAGAAGTTCTAAAATTAAAGATATGTAAACCGAGCTGGGTCAGGTTATGGAGTGGCAGGAAATCTACGGTAACTGGGTGTTGGTACCCCCGCGTCCGATTGCGATTATTCATTTTTTGGGCGGGGCATTTGTGGCAACGGCTCCCCAAGTCACCTATCGAGCCATACTCGAAGCATTGGCGGCCCAGGGATATGCGATTGTCGCCACCCCGTTTGTGAATACGTTGGATCACACTACAATCGCCCAGCGGGTGATGCGGATGTCCAACCTGGCGCTGGATTATCTGACTACCGAGGTGTTGCGCCAATACTTGCCCATTTACGGCATTGGTCACAGTATGGGCTGCAAGCTGCATTTGCTGATCGGCAGTTTGTTCCCGCAGGAGCGGGCTGGTAATATTTTGATTTCTTTTAACAACTATCCGGCAAAACGCTCGATTCCGTTAGTTGAGCAATTTACTCAGTTTTCTAAATTCACATCTCAATTGGCTTCTCAGTTCAACTCGCCGTTGCCACCTCAATTCGCCGCCGCATTCGATGTTGAGTTTACGCCTTCGCCAGAAGAAACTAACCAGCTAATTCTAGAACAATATCAGGTGCCGCGTAATCTTTTAATTAAATTCACCAATGATGACATTGACCAAACTCGTTCTCTGCACGGCGTTTTGCTAGAGCGTTTTCCTAACCTCACTAGCGTTCAAATCCTCAGGGGCAACCACCTGACGCCGCTCGGTCAAGATATCAATTGGCAGGCTGGCAAGGAATTCACCCCCTTCGACGCCATCGGCCAGTTTTTCAAACAAGAGTTCTACCGCGATTTGAATCAACTAAGGCAAACGGTTCTAGCTTGGCTGAATCCATTAGAGTCGCTGAGATGAAGGTTTGAAAGCAGCAAAATTCAATTACCAGCCACATCAGCACCGTGGGACTTCATGGCAATGCGAATCCAAGCTTATACACCAGAAGACGATTTAGAGCTGGAGCTGCACTCAGAGGAGCGCCACAAATACATCAACGGTGAAATTATTACCATAACCGGCGGTACCCCCAACCATAACCAGATTGCGGGCAATTTCTATACAGCATTTCATGGATGTTTAGCCAGGTTCCATTACGTGGAGTTGTATCCTGATCAATAACTAAGCTGACTTATACTGTATCTATGCCCAAGTTAGATATTATCCATAACGCCGTAAAAAACGCGCTCATTAAGGATGGCTGGTTGATTACAGATGACCCTTACGTCATTCGATATCAAAGAACTGTGCTATATGCCGATCTTGGTGCTGAACGTCCGATTGCGGTTGAACGGAATGGGCAGAAGCTGGTTGTGGAAGTAAAAAGCTTTATTGGCACATCAAAAATAAAAGATTTGAAAGAGGTTCTTGGTCAGTATGACATCTATCGCTATCTTATAGAGGAAACAGCTCCAGACCGTAAGCTGTATATCGCTGTCAGTAAGGTTGCTTATAATACTTTCCTTACTCAGGATGTAACTCAATTCATTCTCAATAAGCATCAACTTCCAATTATTGTTGTAGACATAGAGACAGAGGAGGTTTTGCAATGGATAAATTAACTGAGTATCCAACGTTAATTAAGCGCATTTTGACTGAGTATGTAGAACTGAGTAACCGCCATCCCAACTCAGACATTGAAACGTTTTTGGTTGTGGATGAGGCTAAAGCTCATTACATTTGGATGAATCTTGGTTGGCAGCATGGAGAACGTGTTACTGGAATGACAGTCTATGTTCGGATTCGGGATGGTAAATTTTGGATCGAAGAGGATTGGACCGAAGATGGTATTGCAACTGATTTAATGCGTGAAGGGGTTCCGAAAGAAGATATCGTGTTGGCATTCCATGAACCCAAGATGAGGCAGTACACAGAGTTTGCTGTCGCATCGTAGTAGCGCAGGTGGATCAATCAGATTTGAGATTAGCTACTCCGGGTTTAGGCAAAACCGCTGGCACAACAACACCGGCGAATCCGGTTTACCTCGCATTGGGCAATCCTGGGTAGCACACCTGTCACATTTGGCCCTTACCGGCAGAGCGATTTCCTGCGCTGCGTAGAGGCTAATCCCCTGGCTGATAAACCCCCGCGCCTCTAAGTCCGAAATGCGGTCACAGATTACCAGGGCTTGAGTGATGCCGGTTTGCTGACGAGCCGAGTTGAGCTTGGCTAGGGTGGCCGAGAACTGATGCTGCTCTGGCATGATTTCTACCAGCACTTGCTGACTGCGGCTCTTGAAACAGCGAGGTTGCTCCTGGGCAAAGAAGTCTTTGTATTGCAGCGTGTAGGTGCCGTCGGTATAGCGCCGGGTGCGCAACAGCCGCAAGAACGGAATCGTGAATTCGCCCCATTCGTCGGCCAGGTACCACCAGGATTTGTACCAAGCATCGTAGGGCAAATTGAGAATATGCTTCACCTGAGAAGCGCCGTAGCCCGCATGGGAAAGCAACGAAATCGCGTGGGTCATTGACATCGACTGCCCCAGGATCTGGGTTTCCGTCTCGTAGTGGGTCAAATCCAGATAGCCGCGTTCGTTGCCGTTGCGCCGCGTGTATTCGGCCACGCCCTGCTCTAGCTGATCCAGCGACTCGGCTAGCACACAGTGAACTTCTTCAAATTCAATCGTGCCATCGGCCACTCGGTCTGCGGCGACCGGCACGCCAATCGTGGAGCGCACGCCAGCCAACCGATGGGCTTGGACGAGCGGCGGCGTACAGTCGATGAGCAGCGATTTGAGTAAGGCTTCGTCGGCGATCGCCAGGGCAATCTGGACTCGGTCGTGCCAGCATGCATCCGGGCCAATTTCCGAGTCAATCGTAGTTGGGACTGGCAGAGGGTAAGTCATATCTATATATTGAGACGCCTCTAGGGGAAAGATAAGCCCGCTTAGCTATTCTTTGCATTCCCAAGGGTGACTGCTCCTATAAGTCCTATAAGCCGGTCTAACTGATACCATCAGTTTTTTGGCGATTTGACGCTGCCGTCGAGTGCTTCGGAAGACGGTAAGATAAAGAAAGTTTGAGGGAATTGTTGAGCTGAATTGGGAAACGCCTATGACTCTGCCGATTGTACCGCTGCTATATCTCGCCGTGGGTGGCGCTTACCTTGTGGTCCTGCCTGCTTTGCTGTATCTTTACCTGCAACGCCGCTGGTACACGGCTCGGTCGGTGGAGCGGCTGCTGATGTATTTCTTTGTATTTTTGCTTTTCCCCGGTTTGCTGTTGCTCAGCCCTCTTCTCAACTTCCGCCCCCAACCTCGGCAAATGAGCTAGCCAATCAGTAGCCAACTAAGGGATTCATGCGTCGAATTGATGTAATTTATATCGGCCTGGCCGTTTTTCTAGCGGGCGGTGGTATTTATCTGCTGCTGGAGCGGTTGGGGCTAGACAGTACCAATGCTGGTATCTGGAGTCAGGTGCTGCTGGTGGGTGGCCTGATGGTCTGGGTGATCACCTATCTGACCCGCGTGCTGACCAAACGCATGACCTACAATCAGCAGCTTAAGGATTACGAAGATGCGGTGCTGCAAAAGCGCTTAGAAGAAATGACGCCGGAAGAGCTAGAGAAACTCCAGGCCGAAGTTGAAGCCGAAAAGCAGCAGGGATAGCTTGCATATCCTCGCCTGTCCTGACCCTGGCGCTGTACAATGAGGGACGGCCAAAGGATTTTGGTGCAATCCTCATCTCAGCATTTTTATAGCTATGGTTTCAGTTTCGAGCTGCATGGACGCGCTACGCGATCGGGGTCAATGCGCGTTGATTCCCTTCATTACAGCCGGCGATCCCGATTTGGAAACAACCGCGCAGGCGCTTCAGTTGCTCGACCGCAGCGGAGCCGATTTGATTGAACTGGGCGTGCCCTATTCCGATCCCCTAGCCGACGGTCCGGTGATTCAGGCTGCCGCCACCCGCGCCCTGCAACGCGGTACGCGCCTAGAGCAGGTGCTGGCCATGCTGGAAACCGTCAGCCCCAAACTCAAAGCGCCCATTATCCTGTTCACCTACTACAATCCAATCCTGAATCGCGGCGTCGAAACCTTCCTGAAAGACATTGCCGCTTCTGGAGCCAGGGGACTAGTGGTGCCGGATTTACCGCTAGAGGAAGTTGAGAGTGTGCTGGAGGCTGCTAGCCATGCCGGGATTGAAGTTACACTGCTGGTTGCCCCCACGACGCCAAAAGAACGGATCGCCCAGATTGCCGCACGCTCGCAAGGCTTTATCTATCTGGTCAGCGTCACCGGCGTCACTGGGATGCGAACCCAGGTTGAAACTCGCGTCCAGGAGCTAATTACCGACCTGCGAGGCGTGACTGATAAACCGATTGGGGTCGGCTTCGGAATTTCTCAACCCAGTCAGGCGAAACAGGTGATGGAATGGGGAGCCGATGCGGTGATTGTCGGCAGCGCCTTTGTCAAACGGCTGGCCGAAGGATCACCAGAGCATGGGTTGCAGGCAATCGAAACCTACTGTCGCAGTTTGAAGGCGGCGCTTTTGGAGTAGTTTTATGACATGCTTCGCTGGCTGGCTGACGGTTTTCCTGATCAGCCTAATTGTGGTCATCACTCCAGGTCGGGTCTGTTCAGAGTTTTGGGTCAATCCAGCTTTTGACTTCGTACTTCTCTCGCCCGCAAATGCCTTTGTGATTGCTCCGCATTGCTGGAAGAACTTGCTGAACTGCCGATCGCGCAAACTTTCTGGTTCATAGCACTTCATGCACTTGGTCTAAGGTGGTCTTGAAGGTATGGCTATCGGTGATTAAACTTGCAGACTGAAGATTTTGCAGCGATCTCGCTCGATTTTGCTCCGAAAACGAATAGCAGGCATCTTGAATCAAGACTGTTGTATAGCCCAGATCTGCGGCATTTCGGACTGTCGGCTCAATTCCGAATTCGAGAACGGCTCCGACGACTGCAATCGCTTCAATCCGTGCATCTCTCAGTGCCAAATCTAGATACGATCCAACAAACGCCGATAGCATCAGTTTGTCGAATGCAACTTCTGACGGTAAGGGAGAGAGAGCAGGCACGATCGCATGAGCCGCAGACTCAGGTAAGAAATTGGGTTCGACCTCTGCAACGGTTGCTGCTCGCTGCAATGCCATCGCGCCTTTGAGTTGTGCGACCCCGGCGATTTCCTTGGGGAGTGTGGTGTGACGAGAGAAGAAGATTCGCATTTTGTGCGATCGCGCGACTTCAACCACTTGTTTGACTTGCTGAATAAACTCAATCGCGCCAGGTAACTGTTGCGCGACCCCGACCTGCATATCATAGACTAGCAACGCCATTCTTTCAGGATGACAAACCTCTTCGAGCGTCATTGGAATGTTGAGTCCAAAAGCAGTTTGCATGACTAAGCTCCTGCAGGGGATTGGAAGTTTTGCGTGCGGGCCTGAACGTATTCTCTTGCATAGGATTCAAAGGTATTTGGTGATCGCTGCATCAGATCTGAGTATGTTGGAGTGATCATTGCGCCCGCTCCTGATTGCCAACACTCAAACAATTGTGCTTCTGCATCTAAATACCATTCGGGTTCACCATTAGCGAGTCGAGCCGCTTTCATATCCGCAGGTGCAACTTGAATGAATTGCAGCGATTGACTCAAGGCACTCGCAAAGTATTGTGTGACTTGCTCAAAGGAAATCGCCTCTGCTCCAGTCAGGGCATACGCCTGATTCTCATGTCCGGATTGAGTCAAACAAAGGGCAGCGACGGCAGCAACGTCACGGGCATCGATGTGAGAGATTGGGGTATCGCCTGCGATCGAGTGATAAAACGCACCCTGCTGCACCATCGTTTCGATGAACCAGCGCATGTTTTGCATCAACATATTCGGGCGTAGATGAGTCCAGGTCATGCCTGATGCTTCGAGATGTTCTTCAATCTGGCGATGCCATTGTTGGAAGGTGCTCGGTAGTTCGCCCGATCGCAGCACGGATAACTTAACGACATGATGAACGCCAGCCCGTGTTGCAGCATCAATAAAATTACCTTCGAGTCGAACTTGATGCGAATCATTCGGCATCACCAGAAAGGCAGTTTCAGCGCCTCGCAAGGCTGCCTCTAGCGTCTCTGGTTGGTTGAAATCACCCTGTGCGAGTTCAACCCCTTGTGCTTCGAGGTTGGCTGCTTTTTGACGATCGCGAACGAGTGCTCGGATTGAGGCTTTTCGTTCTAATAAATGACGGATAACTTCTCCACCAATGTTTCCAGTTGCACCAGATACTAAAATGGTCATTGGTGATCTCCAAGATTGTTCAGGTTTTGGGATAAAGCCAAGCTGCAAATAATTTGGTCAGGCGCGGCATCACTCCATAAGTCATCAAGGTTCATAGCAGCACAGTTGAGATCAGCGATCGTAGCAGTGCAGGTACATTACTGTCTCCAAGCGTGTAGCGTTCGGCTCGATCGAGCAACTTGCGGCGAATTGCTGAAGCTTCCCACTGTTGCAGACTTGATAGATGATTGAATTTGAACACGATCCGATATTCTGAATCGGTACGGAACACATTCGCACCGAGATGCCCATCAAACCCCTCGGCGACGGTAATTAAGTCAGTCAGTGCCTGTTCAAATTCAGACCCACAGCCAGGTTTGACTTGCTTGATGACATCGATCGTGACGGGTGAGTCGTTCATAGCCGTTTCGGTGAAGCAAGATAGAACAATAGGCAAGCTTAGTCTAGAACGAGAGACGCAAGTAGATGCACCCGTATTGTGACACGCTTAGATCGACAGGATGCTAGCCAATTAGCTAGGTTCGCTTTACAAATTGCTGCGCTTTATTGCTAAGTTTTGCGGAGCGTGAACATTGTTTTGCTGCCTAGCGTTTAATCAATTGCGATAGCAAGTCAAGGCGTAACGCTCGGCTTAACTCAAATCGATCCAAATCGATCCAAATCGATCCAAATCGATTTCGCATGGGTATAGTTCTGCATCACTTCTTTGCCGCACTTCCGTCCAAAGCCAGAGGCTTTGTAATACCAAAGGGAACGGGAAACGCCATAAACGTTGTAGCAGTTGATCCAACACAGCGTCGTATAAACCTAGGTCCAGTACAGAATCTCAGCGCTGGGCAAGCGGTGAGCGATCTGCTGCTCAAAGTAGCGCTTCAGTGTCTTCATCGTGTTGCCGTCATAGACATACTTGATGCCACCAAACTTATTGCGCTTGATTACGCGGCCCTGTTCATCGAGGTCGAGTTGGCTATTGGGATACCAGGATTGCAGCACCTGCTTAGAACCAGGCGTAAAGCGGTGAGAAATTAGCTCGAACGTCAGGTCACAGTCAAAATCGAGTGCTTCACTAATCTGGTTAAAGAGCTGGTCGTAATGCTCCTCCCAATCCTCAATCGGCATGATCGGCGCAATCACCAGCCCAATCGGATAGCCAGCCTGAGCCAGCCGTCGCAGTGCCTGAAGGCGCGCTGGAACCGATGCCGTGCCGCCTTCCATCCGCTTGGAAATCGGAGCTGCATTCACACTCACCCGACAGCGAGTATGACTATTGTGGGGCAAATCCAGCAACTCATCCACCGCATCAAACTTCGACACCCAGCGCAAATAGCCCTGCTCACGGGTCCCAAAATAGCGAATGCATTCCGCCAAACTGCCGGTCAAATGCTCGATGCCCAGCGGATCGGTGTAGCAGCTCACCTCAAAACTCGTCGGGGTACCCGAAGCATCATACTTGCTTAAGTTCTGCAAGATCTGCGGCAAGTTGGCATAAACTCGAATCACCGGCGGCCCTTGCAGGCTGCCAGCCAAATAGCAATACTGACAGTGGGCCGGACAGCCCTCAGCGATATGAAACTGCCAGTCAGCCGAAGGCGGAATCGGACTCAGCTTCATCTGGCTAGCAGGAGCTGTCACTACGGCCAGAGTGCGCTTAGAAATACTGTAGGTCTGGCGCTCGTCCTCGCCCCGCAGTCCGGTAAGTCGATTCTGGGATAATTTCTTGATCGGTAAACCCAACTTCTCTACACGCTGCAAAATCTGCTGACCCCAAGGTTCTTCTAGGGCCGCAGGCGTCACCAAAACCCGCTCCGGCATCCACAGACGCGGTTGCGCCCCTGAAGTGACTGGCGACGATACTCGCATAGATGCTTCAACAGGCGATGCTTGAGTCGTTAAATTTAGCACAGTGTCATCAAAATCAGTTCACTCTTATAGGGTGACGCACTTCGCTCAAATTATCAGCGACGGAGAACCGTCTGAATTCAGAGTAGTTGCCGCATCATTCAGGGATAATAATGCAGGTGAGCAGTCTTTGATCCATCGCTGAAAATCAACCACGCACAATCATGCTTCCAAGTCCACGATCTGAATCTTCGCGCAAACTATACGGTACCCACCAATCCGGTAATGTCTACAAAGTGCGCCTGATGCTATCATTGCTCGATCTGCCCTACGAATGGATTGGCATTAATCTGGCCGCCAAAGAGCACCGCTTACCAGAGTTTTTGCAGCTTAACCCAATGGGACAAGTTCCTGTTCTAGTAGATGTTAACGTGAATATTCGAGACTCACAGGCAATTCTAGTTTATTTAGCCCGAAAATACGATAACAACTGGCTGCCCATCGACGCCGAATATATGGCTAAAATAATGCAATGGCTATCAATTGCCGCCAACGAAATTGAACATAGCCTCACAGCTCTTAGACGCCACTTCTTACTCGGTGTGCCAATCGACCGAGCTAAAGCCGAGCGCACAGCCAAGCAGCTATTACAGGTAATGGATCAGCATCTCGAAAATCAACCGTGGCTAGAATGCCACCATCCCACCATCGCCGACATTGCCTGCTATCCCTACATCTACCGAGCCGCAGACAGTCAGATTGATTTATCTCCCTATCTCAACCTCATCACCTGGCTCAACAGAATCCAACAGCTTCCGGGATATATTGCGATGTGATTAGGTTGTTTTTGTAGGAGACAGGAGTGAGGGGTGAGGGGTGAGGGGTAGGGGGTGAGGGGTAGGGGGTGAGGGGTAGGGGGTGAGGGTGTTGACTATAAAGCGCTCGGGTTAGTAAGTCTAAAAATAATTCGGTTGACCTATTCAGGAGCCAGAAGCAGAATTTCCCGCATCAGTTAAGGCTAGGTAAAGTTTGGTTCCTAATTCCTAGCGATAACAGAGCTAGATTAAGAATTCAAAAGCAAAAATCCTCCTGACTCCCCACCGCTCGGCTGAGCGCTCGCGTCGAAGCCCCTCACCCCCCACTCCCCACTCCCCACTCCTCACTCCTCACCCCCCCATCTCCAATTCCCCCCCGTCCCCAAAGATGGCATCATATACCACTGTGGCTATTTTGCAGGAGTATGGCGAATGGGACTATCAACCGACAATCAACGGGTTACAGCACCTGCTCCAGAGTTGGAGACTGACTTGAACCTGGCCGGAGTCAAAGTTCTGGTGGATGCCTTCAACCTGCAACTCACCAAGGGCACCGGCATCAAAACCTATGGTCTCAGTCTGCTCGAAGCGCTGGATCGCCTCGGAGCTAAGGTAGACATTCTGCTCAGCCGCAGCGGCTACAAAAACAACGAAATTCTCGACGAAATCTTCTTCTTCGACAATCAAGGCGGGCGACAGGACTGGCCAAGCTTAGCCAAATGGCTATTGAAATCAGCCTCTCCGTTTTATCGGGCCAAGCGTAGAAAGTCCTTTGCCGGATTGGTGGTCAAGAAAGGGCAGTACACCGAAGATTTCCTCAAGTACGCCACATCGTTCAGTATGCCCTACTGCTATGACCTCGCGAATGGACTATACGACCGCCTGCGGTTGACGACTAGCATCAATGTTGAGGAAAAAGTAAACATTTGGCACGCCACTTATCCGCTGCCCATGCAGGTGCGGGGCGCGAAGAAAATTACCACTGTCCATGATCTGATTCCGCTGCGATTGCCCTACGCCACCCTTGACGGCAAGAAGATCTTCTACAACAAAATCAAAGATACCTTGAAGGAATCTGCCGTTACGATCACCGTTTCCGAGCACTCCAAGCAAGATATCCTCACCTACTACGATGTTGATCCCGCCAAAGTCATCGTTACCTACCAGCCAATTGCTCTCAAGCCGCTAGAAGCCACCGACGCTGAGATCGCCCGGTTTCTGCGTCGCTACAGCCTAAAGTACCAAAACTACATTCTGTTTGTGGGCGCGATCGAGCCGAAGAAAAATGTGGGTCGCTTAATTGACGCCTATGCCTCGATTGACACCGATATGCCGCTGGTGATCGTCGGCAAAAAGGGTTGGCTCTGGGAAGATGAGCTGGGCAAGGCCCAATTCTTGAGCGATGACAAAGAATCGACGAAAAAGGTGAAACTGCTGGAATATGTGACGATGGAGAGCCTGCGCTATCTGTTCAGCGGAGCCTATTGTCTGGTCTTTCCCTCCCTCTACGAAGGGTTTGGTCTGCCGCCTCTAGAAGCGATGAACTTCGGCTGCCCGGTGATTACCTCCAACGTCTCCTGTTTACCCGAAATCTGCGGAGATGCGGCCCTCTATGCCGATCCCTACAGCGTTAAGGATATTACGAAGCAGCTCGAAACTCTGTTGGGCGACAGGGATCTGCGGCAGAGTCTCGTCGAAGCAGGTCGGCTTAACGCGGAGCGGTTTAGCATGGAGAACTACATCAAGCGGCTGCATTACGCCTATCGCACAGCATTGGATACTTAAGCTTCGGATACTTAAGCTTCGGCAAACCATCCACATGATTAGGTCAGTCTAGGCAATGCTAGAGTCAGGCAGTGATATTGATGCAGAACTGGCAGCAATAAAAGCACAGTTACTAGGTTTTGCTCCTCAGCTTCCTGATTCTGATTCCTCAAAACCTCGTTTTAGCTGTGCTGCAATTGATGTGAAACTGGAGGAACTGAAACAACAGCTCGATCAGCTTTAATGGCATCATCCCAAGCCTATAACGTGGCAGAGATGCCGAGTTTCAGGTTTCAACTGACCCATAATAAAAAACCTTAATCAACAAAAAACAGGGGCCTATTTTGGCATCCCTGTCATGAATTGTTATGAATTGATTTAGCTAATTCAACTCGCTCGTCTAAACGTCCGTTTCGCTCAGTTCGCGAGTCAGGTAGTCGAAGGGTTCATCCAGATAGGCATCGGTGGCAATTCCGGCCTCAGCGACTCGTTCCCTAACGATATCTTTCATAATCTGGATACCAACAACGGTCGGACCAATCGGTACACCCAGTGAGTTGTAGGTTTCCCTCAGACCGTAGAGCACCCGCTCATCCAGCACATCGGTATTGCCTGCCACTAGGGCATAGCTAGCGTAGCGCAGGTAATAGTCCATATCGCGTAGGCAGGCCGCATAGCGACGAGTGGTATAAGCGTTTCCACCCGGACGAATTAGCTCTGGAATATCCTCAAACAGACGTAACGCTGCCTGCTTGACGATGGCAGCGGCATTACCATTGATTACGGCTGCTGCTTGCACACGAGCTGTACCACTCTCAAAATAAGATTTCAGAGAATCCAGGGCGTTGCGATCGAGATATCGACCGGTGCTGTCGTAGTTTTTAATCAGGCTGGTCACCGCATCCCGCATCAGATTTCGTCTCCCAAGTTTTGTTATCAGTAGTCTGTTTACTATGTCTTGATTGCCTGTAGGCCATAGACAAATTAAAAATCAGCGGGGATGCTGTAGTATGAGCGCCTTGCCCACCGCAGACAAGATGCCTGCCCCCTGACCTAATTTTTAATGCCTTACATGTGGCTACATGAAGACTGGCAATCGCCATTTAGTTTATCATGCAGCGTTTGACAGAATTGCGTCCAAACCTGAGAAGCAAGCCAAGAACTGTAAAGATTCTTATCTTAACTGTCTTGGTAAGCCTGGGGATTCACGAGTAGTTACAGCAGCGCCATCGGTTCTGCAAGCCACAAAACCTCGATTTACAACCAGCTGAGGCGCTAAACAACCGCTCCTACACATCCGGCAGTACCACTTGGCAGATTAGGTCAATAACCCATTGAGCAAGTTTAATCAAGTAAAAAGATTGATTTGTAGTTTTGAATACAAAATCTGTGTAAGCCTGTTCCTAGGATGATTCAGGTGAATTGAAGTCCGGTTCGTTGAGGATGTTTCCTCCTGCTGGAGCAAGGTAATCGCTGAGTCGAGAGCTGCTGCTGAATCAATGGGGTAAAGTCGCATCTATATCATATTGGCTTCAACGATCGGCTTCAGTGCAAATCCAAGCGCCAGCCCAATATTTTTACTCCCTTTGAGTAAATACTCTCTGCGAGTAAGCGTGCATATCAAGAGACAGCCTAAGAGATTGTTTAAGGAGTAGTCATGGCAACCCCCCAAGAAGTCTTGAGCTTGATTAAAGAGAAGGGCATCAAGCTGATTGACCTCAAGTTTATTGACCTGCCGGGAATTTGGCAGCATTTGACGGTCTACGAAAACCAAATTGATGAAAGCAGCTTTGTCGATGGTGTGGCGTTTGATGGCTCCAGTATCCGCGGTTGGAAAGCCATCAACGAGTCGGACATGTCGATGGTGCTCGATCCGGACACAGCTTGGATCGATCCGTTCATGAAAGAGCCGACCATGAGCTTCATTTGCAGCATTAAGGAACCCCGGACTGGTGAACCTTATTCTCGCTGCCCGCGCGTGATCGCCCAAAAAGCCCTCGACTACCTTACCGCCAGCGGCATTGGCGATACTGCCTTCTTTGGTCCTGAAGCCGAGTTCTTCATCTTTGATGATGTCCGGTTCGACCAAAACCAGCACGAAGGCTACTACTACGTCGATTCAGTCGAAGGCCGCTGGAATTCGGGCCGCAAGGAAGAGGGCGGCAACCTGGGCTACAAGCCTCGCTACAAGGAGGGCTACTTCCCTGTTGCTCCCACCGACACCTCCCAGGACATGCGCAGTGAGATGCTGCTGACGATGGCTGAGTGCGGTGTACCGATTGAAAAGCATCACCATGAAGTAGCAACAGGTGGTCAGTGCGAATTGGGCATCCGCTTCGATACGCTGGTCAAGTCTGCTGACAACTTGATGATCTACAAGTACTGCATCAAGAATGTAGCCCGCAAGTACGGCAAAACCGTTACCTTCATGCCCAAACCAGTCTTCAACGACAACGGTTCGGGGATGCACACGCACCAGTCAATCTGGAAGGATGGGCAGCCTCTGTTCGGTGGCGACAAGTATGCCGGCCTGAGCCAGATGGCGCTGTGGTACATCGGCGGCATCCTGAAGCATGCTCCAGCTCTGCTCGCCTTCACCAACCCCACCACCAACTCCTACAAGCGCCTCGTTCCAGGCTTTGAAGCTCCAGTGAACTTGGCTTACTCGCAGGGCAACCGTTCAGCTTCG
Organism: Leptolyngbya sp. NK1-12; assembly: GCF_032598965.1. Classification (NCBI taxonomy): domain Bacteria; kingdom Bacillati; phylum Cyanobacteriota; class Cyanophyceae; order Leptolyngbyales; family Leptolyngbyaceae; genus Leptolyngbya; species Leptolyngbya sp. NK1-12. The sequence goes on along the minus strand of NZ_CP053586.1, from coordinate 1,914,566 downwards.
GTGCGGATTCCCTTGTCTGGCTCGAACCCGAAGGCAAAACGTCTGGAGTTCCGCTGTCCGGATGCTACCTCGAACCCCTACCTGGCCTTTGCCGCTATGCTCTGCGCCGGTATCGATGGGATCAAGAACCAGATCGATCCGGGCGAACCGCTGGATGTGGACATCTACGACCTCAGCCCCGAAGAATTGGCGAAGATTCCTTCTACGCCAGGATCGCTAGAAGATGCGCTGGAGTGCCTCGAGAAAGATCATGACTTCTTGACCACCGGCGGCGTCTTTACCGAAGACCTGATCAACACCTGGATTCAGTACAAGCTCGACAACGAGGTGAACCCGATGCGGCTGCGGCCTCACCCCTACGAGTTTGCGCTCTACTATGACTGCTAGGTTGGGATTGCTAATCTGAGTTTTGCTAGAAACTCAGAAGGTTTTTTGAGGAGCAGGGTGGTTGCTATCCCCTTGCTCCTTTTTGGTGATGAGCGGTGATGAATGCCCTATCACCGGAGCAGCGTTGTTCCATACTTTCTCAGCACCCGGAATGGGCGAATCAGGTAATAGAGCGAGGAAAGGGCAGGGGGCAATGGCACGAAAGCTTGATCCTCAGCAGTCGGTTTAATCCAACCTGAATGCTCCATCAACCCCCACCAGCTCCAAAACTGATCCTGGAACCGCTCCCGCGTGCGGATGTGGAACAAGCTCCGCTCCACTTCACCAATTCGCCCAGTGGCAGGACTGAACAGCGTTTGCTTAACACTCCTAGCCAAACAACCCATTGTCCGATCGCGAGCGATCCACTCTGCTGCTGGTTGCGGTAGGCTTACCTGCAAAAGGTCGTGAGCCAGCAATAGCCCTAGGCTGATGAGTCGGCGCATTCCCCACTGTTCGGTCTGCTGCTGCAACAACTGCCAGTTCAGCGGCTTGGTTCGCACCAGTTCCGCTACATCGCAAATGCGGTTCAAATGGTGCCAGCCTTCCTTGGTGCCATGCAGGCACAGCATCAAGAGATCCATTTCGGGAGTGAGCATCTTCACAGGCTTTCCACCAATCAAGCCAGGTTCCAGATGCAGCCACACCTCTCGATTTTGCAGTGGATAGGAGAGGTGTTTGGGAGCCAGGGTTGAGTGTAAATCGATGTTATACAGTTCGTTTTCTCGAATCAGATGGGTTTCCCAAGGCACCTCAATCCGGAGGTTATAGCCTTGCGCCATCAACAGTTCGATTGCTTGAGAGCGATGCGACTTATCCACCAGCAGATCCAGATCGGTGATCTGGCGCAGCGAAAGGTTTTTGTAAACGGTTAGGGCAAGAATTGGACCTTTAAACGGCAAAACCGGAATTTGCTCAGCTTCAAATAGGCTGAGGAGCCGCAGCAGTTCCTGGGTCAGCAGCAGGTTTTGCTGGGCATTGATGTGGAACAGGCGCTGCAGTCGTTGGAGAATCGCAGGGGGAACCGCATCTGGGCAGGCAGACTTAACACTCCAATACAGCAAGGGTGCCACGCCATGCTGCACTGCTATTTGCAGCAGCAAATCCCAATCAATGCCAGCTTGGAGGAGGGCGGGAATCTGAGCTGCTGTGGTTGCGTCCATTTGCACACGAGCACAGCACAGCAAAAGCTTGATTTCAGAGTATTCTTCCATGGTCATCAACGTTTGGCTTTTTCTACCTCATTGGGCATCAGAACGGCACGGGTCACCACTACTCCTCTGCAGCTTCTGGCGTTGATGAATCTGTTAAACCTGAGTCTAGTGTCATTTTTACTATATTGAGAGTTAATTTCGGATGGGAGCCGGAGGACAAGCTTCCATTTGTGCTTTCCAGGATTGGGCATACAGTCCTCCCTGCTGTAGTAGCTCCTGATGATTGCCCGATTCCACAATCTGCCCTTGCCGCATCACATGGATCACGTCTGCCCGCATGGCCAAGGTGAAGCGATGGGTAATCACGAGAGCGGTGCGCCCATTCGCCAATTGCCGAAATCGGTCTAGCCAGTCGGCTTCTGCCCAAGGATCCATTGCGCTTGTTGGCTCATCCAGAATGATGAGGGGGGCACGGCGGAAAAAGGCGCGTGCCAGCGCCAGCCGTTGCCATTCACCGCCGCTCAGATCCACTCCGCCCGGAAACCACTTGCCCATAAGGGTGTCATAGCCTTGGGGTAAGTATCCGATGCGTTCGTGAATGCCAGCACTGCGAGCGGCTGCTTCAATCGCGGCGGCGGTGGCAGGAACGGTTTGATCGCCCAGGGCAATATTTTCTGCTGCGGTAACAAAGTAGGGAATTGGGAACTGAAATAGAACCGTAATCAACCGCTGTAGTTCAGCCTGCGGAAAGGTTCTGATGTCGGTACCGTCTAGTTCAATCGCACCCGCTTCAGGGTCATAGAAGCGACAGAGCAGCTTCACGAGCGTGCTTTTGCCGGCGCCGTTGTCACCCACAATTGCAACGACTTTACCAACCGGTAGGGTGAGGTTGAACTGGTCTAACACCGGGCGATCGCTGCCCGGATAGCGAAAGCGCACATTCCGAAACCGGACGCTCTGCTGAATTTGGATTGGCGAAAGCTCGACTGGAGGTGGGTCTGCAGGAAGCAAGTTCGTTTGAGACTCTAGCTTGAGAAACTCAAACAGATTGCTGAGAAAGAGGCTGTTGTTGTAGATCTGCCCCAGATGGCTGAGTACCGAGCGCATTAACCCTTGCCCTTTGTTGAATGCTTGATAAAACAGCGCCAGATCACCTAAGGTTAAAGCCCCTAGCAGAACCTGCCGCCCCATCCACAGCAGTGCTCCGCCTGAGAGGACTAGGGCAAGTGTCGCAGCCCCGATCCGTCCTAGGCTTTGTTGCTTGGCTAATTGCATCCGCTCCCGTCGCAGCCGCCGTCGCAACCGCTGATAGGCAGATTCAAAGTAAGGTCCCAGATTGAATACCCGAATTTCTGCCGCTGGAGCATTGTTGGTCAGCAGCAGTTCATAGTATTGCAGGCGACGGCGATCGGTTGTGGTTTGCTCCCACCAGCGGTGATAGCGGCGGTTGAGGCGGAGCATGACATAGAAAGCGGGCGATGTGCTGATCAGCAGCAACCCAGGCAACCAGATGCCGTAGGGTAGCAGAATCGCCACCATTGCCACTAGAGTAATGCTGTTTTGCAGCAAACTCCCGACATTTTCGATCAACGACAGGGATTGTCCACTGGCATCGCTGGTGGCGCGACTGAGGCGGTCGTAGTAGTCAGAGGATTCATAAAAGGCGAAGTCTACGGTATAGGATTTCTCGTGCACTAGCCCGCTAATGTGATCCTGGACCAGTTCTGCTTGCCCCGTGCGGACCCAGTCCATCAGATTCTGCAACACCTCGGTTAACAGCAGGGTGGCCGCCATCAGCAGGATGGGGAGGAGCGCCGGCTGCACTGCTTGCCAGGAAATGCCTGCCCCGACTACGGCAACTAAACCGTCCACCAGCATTCGGGTCAGATAGACAGTCGCGGCTGGTAGTAACCCTTGCAGCAGCAGCAAGATCACCCAAGCCAGCGTCCAATAACGGGCAGCTTGCCAAATCAGCTGAAAGGTTGCCGGCAGGTAAGAGAGCCGGTCCAGTTTGCTGACAAATTTAGAGGAAATATTAGAGAGAATATTAGATGAAATAGATGAGCGGCGTTTTCTGGGCATGGATCTTCGATGTTAAACAGCAACCCGCTGGGCATAACCAGCACCATCGGCTTCAACTAGCTGCACAATCTCCGGCAATGCTAGCAGCGAGCGATGCCGCTTCAGACGTGCAATGGGGATAGCGTTGATCAATTGAGCGCATTGCTGAAAGTGGCTCGAATTAGAGAAAGCGCTGCCCAAAAACGGCACGGCGTAGGAATGAAAAATCAGCTCCTTAAATGCGATTTGAGCCGCAATTGGTTCGATTTCAGGCGCAGCACCAACGCCCAGAATGTACAGACGAGCGAGTTGCTGAGGCTCGGTCGAGAATCCCTGCTCGAATCGCCGCGCGTATTTCTCAAGCTCCGAACGAATTCTCGGCAGGGCAGCAGGGTCGTCTCCTAGAGAAGTTACGGCATCTGCCCACAATTTCACCTGGGGCGAGCCAGGAAAAACGATAGGGTGATTGCTGTCATCAAACCCGATCGCCAGCACATCATCGGCAACTAGATGATATCCCTGCTTGCACAGTGCTGCCACCATGGTGGATTTGCCCCAGCCACTCTCCCCTAGAAAAGCAAGGGCACTCCCCGCCTTAGCTACCACACTGCCGTGCAGCACCAATAAGCCCCGCTGATGCAGTAAGGTTCCCAGGGCTGACCCCAACAGAAACAGGCGCAGGACATCGGAATTGACTTCGGGAATGGCATCTACAATAATTTCCCGTCCTTTCCGGACTAGAAAAGTGCCGATGTCATGCCAATGGAAGATGGCTTCGGTCTTTGACGCCCAAATACATTGTTCCGATCGAACCGCATTGGCAGGATGTTGCACAGGTCCGGGTTGAATCGCAACATCTGCCTCTCCTCCATGTACTGTTAGTTCCGGCAAAGGAAGATAGGACGCAATATTCAAACCGTAAGCGGTATAGGAAAACATGCTTTTATGGTATTAGGTTTTATGGTATTAGGAATGTTGAAAAGCCTCTAAAGAAACCCTGTTGAACCAAAATGTTAGAGTGATTCAACAGGGAAATTTATGACGTTCCAACTGATAACTTAGTTGGAAAACTATTAGAAAATTGAGCAAATTGAAACAGAGAAATTGTTAATAAACTAGAGGAATTACTCAGATTACTAACAATACTCAAAAATTTACATCATCGGCTACCTGTTTTAGGAGGTCTGCCGATTGGATCAGAGAGACCGTAAACAAAAAGGTCTACAAGTCCCGATCCTTCACCCTGAGTAATTTTTTCAACATCACCATGAACAGTGAGTTCAGGCTTAGCATAGCGTTTCTTTTGCATGGTAGTACCTCAGAATTATGTGCTGAATTGACCAATTTAATGAACGGGTTGTCATTAACCTATTTGTTGTGTTATCACCTCCTCATCATGATAAAAATACTGCTTCATGAACTAAGCCAGCAGAACTTTTGACATATCTTAGCCAATGAGCCAGGGTTATCACTAGAAGGAGTTGATGAATTTTACCGGGCTGGTAATGTTCACCTTGAGCTAGAAATTGCTGGCTGATTTTTCGCAGCGTGGATATGTCGATATACGCTTCCAGTTCCGCCGGATAGTTTTGCATGAACTCTTCAAATTTGCTTTGTTCTGTTAATATTCTTCGAATCAAATTGACGCCGAGGTCGCCTTTGTCATGCCGCCATTGAATCGCCTTTGGCAAGCAGTTTTCCATTGCTCGGCGGGCAATCACCCGGCTCCAACCGCGATGCAATTTCTGGTTCGCTGGAACGGCTAAACAAAATTCCACTAAGCGGCGATCGGTAAACGGCAATCGCGCTTCAATGGCATAAGCGGAAACTCCTTTGTTGAACATTTCCATAGACAGCGGTACAAAACCACTGTTGAGTTCTTGGTGGTGGTTTTCACGCTCAGTTCGCCATTCGCCAGCAGCAAATTCTTGAACTCTCTCTTTCAGTCCAACTTGCCGAGTAAATTCAGGATTTAGCAGTGGATCTGGTTTCCAAACAGGCTCCTGGTATCCCCGCAATTGTCGCCAGCGTTGTCGTAGAGCAGGAGGAATATTAGATTTAACGCCGTCATTCCAAATAAAGCGCCGTATAGGTGCCCAAGGTGAGCGGTTGCGTTGCTTCGCCAATGCTCGGATTTCAGTAGCTAGTGTAAGCCATTGTCCTGTACGAGCCAGTTCATTCAGATAAGCGTATCCGTGCGAGATAACATTGTCTCCCATCAATCCATCAAGCAAGACGCGAACTCCCTGCTGTTGAGCAATGCGCCAAGTTTCGAGATTGATTAAAGAATTTGGTGCATCAAACGGTTCATCTTGCCAAGGTAAAGTGAGTGTAATGCTGTCAAGAAAACTGAGCTGATCGCCATGAATATAGTGAGATTCAAAGTTCCCTTGCTCCAACACAGTCTGAATGTAGAACCGTTCATCACTTTCAGGAACCGTATCAAAGATGGCCGAAAAAGTTTTGAGAGAATCCCCTCTAGTTACATCCCACAGAGAGTGAGCAGTACAGACAATAGATGAGGAATCCAAGCCGCCGCTCAGCATCGAGCCAATTGGAAAGGCACTGCGCAATCGACAGCGCACGGCTTCGGTAAAGATTTCTCGATAGGCGGCAGCGTACTCTTCATCTGAGGACAAACGCAATTCTCGATGCGGATCGAGTCGCCAATAGGCACGAAGCGACAATTGCTCAGCCGTAACCCGCAGACTGTGAGCCGGCACACAACGATAGATATGTTGATAAAACGTGCTGGCTTTGTCCTCGTAACGTTGCAGGAGGTAATCGGCTATCCTGACTTCGTTGATCTGGCACGGCATGCCCGGTAGACTTAGCAACGCCTTAATTTCAGAGGCGAAGGCAAACAGTTTGCCCGGCTGATGGTAGTAGTAGAGCGGCTTCACCCCAAAATGGTCCCGAGCGCAAAAAAGCTGCTGGTTTCGACCATCCCAAATCACAAAGGCAAAGTCGCCCAGCAGTTTCTCGGGGCACTGCTCTCCCCATTTCTCGTAAGCGGCCAGGATCAGATCGCTGTCCGTTACCTTATCTACTGGATAGTTTGCAAAACCCAATGCCGGAATCAGTTCCTCTCGGTTGTCAATTCGAGCATCTGCAGTAAGGGTAAGATTTCCTTTCACTAGCGGTAACTTCTCTAGCAACGATTCGGGCGTGGTCCACAGCATCCGATGCCCCAACCCGACTGACCCGCCACACCAAATCTCTGCTCCGTCTGGTCCTCGATGGGACAGAACATCCGTCATTCGCGCTAGATCACTATGCTGGACAGACTGTCCGTCTAGACAGTAAATTCCTGCGATTCCGCTCATGGGTCTAACTCCAGGGCTGGCAGAGGTGTAAAGGTTTGCAGATTGGGTATTCCACCGATGACAATTCGCCCCTGATATTCAACCCAGGCATGGGCAGCTAACTTGCCAAAACAATCTTTTGCCACTCCAATCCGAAGCTCAGAGGTATAGCCATAGCGAGACAGCAGCCCCTGAGTAGTTAATGCCTGCGCTAGGCACTTTGCCTTATTGGCTATGCGAGAACAAACGGCATTCACCGCCCAAACGATGTGCTCTGGAGAAACCCGGTGCATTAATTGATCTGATCGAACCACGCCCCTTGCAAGCAACCGACGCAGTTGTTGAAATGGCACAAATACAAGTCCCAATCGGATCAGATTCAGTAAAACTAGCGTCTCAAACAGCAGCCACCGCTCGGCAGAACTGAGCTGGAGAACTTTATTCAACGTCTGCATGAGTGATTTCAATTAGTTCAGCAGCTTGTAAATCGTGCAGGATGGCGATCAAATCTTGCATACATTGCTCGGAATCAACATCATATTCCGCCAGAAGAGATGTATGAATAGACTGAAGTGTTCGCGGTTGTTGAATTAGGTTCCAAATAGTGGTACCAACTTCATTCAGTCCAAAATAGACGCCAGATTTTAAGTTGAGAATCACTGTTTCACCCACTAAATCAGAAGAAACCTGATCTTTGGTGGCTGAAATCAATCCTGCTAAGTTATTCAATGGTGCGCTAACTTGAGACATGGAAACTCACGACCTCATTATGTTTCTATAAAGAGCATTATTTATATAAACCCAATACAGACGCCGTAGCGATCGAACTCGCTGTAGACTAAAACACTGAGTTGTAGCTCAGCATAAAAAACAGTTGTTTGAGTTCTTGTTTGAGAAATTAAATCAAGGAATTCTTCACGGCTTCTTCACAAGAAGAAGTAGAGAACAGCCAATCCGGATCAAAATGCGGATTTTAGGCTATGGCGTCTATAGAAATTTGGCTATGTGTAAATCAATTGTGTCTAAGTAGGTGGGCGCAATTATTGAGAAGACGCATTTCGACTCCGCTCAATGCGCAACGTTTCGGGAAGCAGAGGGTTGAGCGGAGTCGAGACCCGGCATTGTGGAGCGAAGATTAATTTAGCCTACCTACTTATAGAAAGATTCAATTCATTCGGTCTGTGGTACTCACTGTTGATCCCCAAAGACTGAGATCAAAACGCTGATAGCCGAGGCATGATCCTTTCAAAGGCTCGGATAAGCGAATCAAGATTGCTTATTGCAAAAAATAAAGTTTCGATACTTCTTGTTGTAAATCGTTAATCCGCAAGCAGAAGGGGTCGTTTAGTTTAAGATCAATGAGGACTATAAGCAAAGCATCAGGCTGGAAAAGGCAACATGCGTTTTAGCCAGCTTTGGGAATGATGAACTTGTCACTCTCCATAAGAAACATCAAGAAACATCAGTCAACATTTTCTGGCTCTCACCCATCTAATTTTCAGAACCAGTTAGAAGAACCAGCTAGAAAATCTATTGACCAGATTTGGAAGATTTGCCAAAGTTTTACAACATTAAAAGCGCTCTTTAGATGCTGCGTAGAATCAATCGGCTCAAGGGCTACATCCTTTTATGCAGTTTCCCCGGTTCTTCTCTATGGGTTGTAATATACTGTATCGATTGCTGTATCAATTTTGCTTAAATATTGATTTGTGATCAATTCCTGAATTGTCATTCTTGCCTTGCAGGCTTAATACCTTCTGCCTGCCATTGCTCTGCCTATCATTTCCATTTTTGCATTTGGACAAACATTCATGACTTCTCACCACAACTCAGAGTTTGCAAATATCCTTGCTCCCCTACCTCAAGGCGTGGATGCTGTAGCTACCCATGATCCCCAAGTAGAACCCCAAGTAGAAATTGTTGACTCTGTTTCTTCAGCATTGAAATCTCAAGTCTGGAATGAGCAGACAAATGAGCAGACAGCAGCCACTGGCGTCTATGTCACGGTTCACGGACACTTCTACCAACCACCCCGCGAAAACCCCTATCTCAACGCGATCGAACGCCAGCCCAGCGCCGCTCCCTTTCATGATTGGAATGAACGGATTCACCACGAATGCTACCGTCCCAATGCCTTTGCGCGAGTGCTGAACGACCGAGAAGAGCTGCTGGGGATCGTCAACAACTTCGAGTATCTCAGCTTCAACATCGGCCCCACCCTGATGAGCTGGCTAGAACGCTACGACATTGAAACCTATCAGCGCATCCTGGAAGCCGACCGCAAAAGCTGCGAACGCCTCAACGGTCATGGCAACGCCATCGCGCAGGTCTACAACCACATGATCATGCCGCTGGCCAACGAGCGCGACAAATACACCCAGATTCGCTGGGGCAAAGCCGATTTCAAATCCCGATTTGGCCGCGATCCCGAAGGCATTTGGCTAGCCGAAACCGCCGTTGATTATGCCACCCTGGAAGCCCTAGTCGCTGAAGGCATCAAGTTCATCATTCTGGCACCGTCCCAAGCCCAGCGCTGTCGTCCCCTGCCCACCGCAGACCACCCCGATCCCCACTGGACTGAAGTCGGCGGCAGCCAAATTGATCCGATTCGCCCCTACCGTTGCTACTTGAAAAAAAATGTTGAATTCACCCTTTCGGAACAAAGCTCTACAGCATTGAGTTCTCAGTTAAAAGATCACATTACTGCTCATTCAACTCAAAACTTAAAACTTAAAACTCAAAACTCTTCTGATCGCCCTTACATCGACATTTTCTTCTACGATGGTCCGATTTCCCGGGATATGGGCTTCAGCGATGTGCTGAGTAACTCCAGTCACTTTATCGGGCGAATTGCCCAAGCGGTACGAGGGGATCAGCCCGCCCAACTGATTGCGGTCGCCACCGATGGCGAAACCTTCGGGCATCACAAGGGCGGCACCGAAAAGGCGCTGGCCTATGCTTTTACCGAGGAATTTCCGCGTCGCGGCTGGACCGTCACCAACTTTGCCCATTATCTGAGTCTGAATCCGCCCGCCTGGGAAGTAGAACTAAAACCCGTCACGGCTTGGAGTTGCTCCCACGGCGTTGATCGCTGGCAGGAGGATTGCGGCTGTGGTGGGGGCGGCAGTTGGCATCAGCAGTGGCGCAGACCGTTGCGCGATAGCTTGGATTGGCTGCGGGATCAGTTGAGCAAAGTGTATGAGGAGCACGGCAAAAAGCTGTTCCTGGATCCCTGGAAGGCTCGGGATCATTATATTCAGGTGATCCTGGATCGCAGTCCGACTTGCACCAATCGTTTTCTGACTCAGCACCAATCCCACAAACTCAGCGCTGCCGAACGAGTCGATGCCCTGCGGCTGCTGGAAATGCAGCGCCATGCCCTCTTGATGTACACAAGCTGCGGTTGGTTTTTCGATGAAATTTCCCGTCCGGAAGGCACCCAGATTTTGCGCTACGCGGCCCGTGCCCTAGAGTTAGCCGGCGATGTGGCAGGCGTCCAGCTAGAGAAAGCGTTTATCAAACGGCTGGGGGCGGCTCCTAGCAATGTGGATCTGTTTCAGAATGGCGCAGAGGTCTATCGCCAGTTGGTGATCCCGGCCCAAATCAGCCTAGAGCAGGTGGCGGCCCACTACGCCATGACTTCCCTGTTTACCGCCTATGCGCCTGAGCAGCGGGTGTACTGCTATGCCGTGCAGCAGCTTGATTATCAGCTTCAGCGCTTAGGCACCCTTACTCTAGCCGTTGGCCAGATCCAGCTCACTTCAGAGATGACCCGCGAACGTAAGATATTGGTGTTTGCGGTGCTGCATTTGGGCGGCTGGGATTTCCACTGCTGTATCCAGCCCTTCAGCGGACGCCGCGCCTATAGCCAGATGAAAGAAGTCTTGTTTGACACCCTGAAGCAGGCGAGTGCGGCTCAGATGATTTTGGCGATGACCCGCTATCTGGGCCATCAATCCTACAGTCTGCGCGACCTATTTGCCGAAGAGCGGCACAAAATCATGCGCCTACTCAGCCGGGAAACCCTGACTCGTCTCGATCAGCTCTACACCCAGGTCTACCGCGACAACTACGGCATCATTGCCGCCTTCCACCGAGATGGGCTGGATGTGCCTCAGGAGTTGCAGGTCGCTGCAGAGATTGCCATCAGCCACCGCGCGATCGTTACCTTACAGGCTTTGGATCGGGAAACCAGCGATTTTCCGCCCACCAATCCCCAACTTTGTCTCAGCCATTTAGCCGAACTGGAGGCAATCGCCGCAGAAGCAGATCACATGCGCTGCCAGCTCAAGCCACTCCAGATCAAACAAACCTTGGAACGGTTGATTCTACGGGCGCTCTGGCATCTGCTGCACAACTTCAATCCCAGCACTGCCGAAGCCGATCTCCAATGGATCGACCGCTTGCTGGAGCTGAGCAACCGCTTCCATCTGCATCTCTCGGTGGACCGAGCGCAGGAAATCTATCTGCAAGGCTTGCACCGTCGCGTCTTGCCCCAACTCCGGCTCTGGCAGCAGAACTCAAACCAAAAGCCCGATTGGAGTTTGGATCAGATTCGCCAGTTCCTGCAGTTAGGGCAGCGGCTAGCGATTGATGTGTGGGGATGGCTGGATCAGTTTTGAGTTTTGAGTTTTGAGTTTTGAGTTGGTGTGAAGGGGTGGAACAAGTTTTGAGAAGACAGTTCCCTATCAAGCTTTGCGAGCTGCTGTAGAAAAGGTAGAAAATACTGAGGCATCTAACTGCTGCCCAAGTTCGCTTGAGTCAATTTGACTTATACCAGTTTTGAGGTTTGGTGGCGTAGCCTGTGCGCGTTCGGTGAGCCTTCGGTGTGAGCACTAAGCCTTCGACACAGCTCAGGTCAAGCCTTCGACACAGCTCAGGTCAAAGCCTATGGGGCCAGAAAAATCAGTCGAACGATCAGCGGAACCAGAGCACGTAGTCTTGAGTTACGGACCCTGCACAATCTAGCCTGTTGAGCTTGGTGATCTGTAGCCCAATCAAAGGTAAATGGGATTAGCCATCAACTGCTTGATAATCCTCAAAACTTAGAACTCAAAACATCTACTTTGGTGTTGGCCGCAATGCCGGTACCCATATCGCAACTCAAAACTCAACACTTAAACCTCAAAACTCAAAACTCAAAACTTAAACCTCAAAACTCAAAACTCAAAACTCTATTAAAGCCGTTCTGCTCCCAACACGCTTGCTAGCAGAGCTTTTTGAGCATGCATTCGGTTCTCAGCTTCGTCCCAGACACGGGAATGGGAGCCTTCGATTACGGCATCGGTGATTTCTTCGCCTCGGTGGGCGGGCAGACAGTGCAGCACAATCGCCTTGGGATCGGCCAAACTCAGCAGGCTGTCGTTTACTTGATAGGGTTGGAATAGGGGCACGCGGCTGGCGGCTTCGCTTTCCTGCCCCATGCTGGCCCAAACATCGGTATACAATACCTGCGCTGCTTTGGCGGCAGCCTCTGGATCACGGGTGATCAGCACTTCGGATTTGCCACCTGCAATCGACTTGGCCTTCTCCACAATCGCCGCATCGGGCTGAAAGTTTTCTGGACAGGCAATGTGGACATTCATCCCCGTGAGCGCACAGCCGAGCAGCAGCGAGTTCGCCATATTGTTGCCGTCGCCCAGGTAGGTGAGGGTGAGGCCAGCTAGCTGGCCAAATTCTTCCTGCACGGTTTGCAGATCGGCCAACACCTGACAAGGGTGCTCCAAATCGGTGAGGGCATTGATCACCGGAATTTTGGCGTAGTTGGCGAAGGTTTCTAGCTCGGCTTGCTCAAAGGTGCGAATGGCTAACACATCCAGATAGCGGTCGAGCACACGCGCTGTATCAACTGTCGGCTCTCCGCGCCCAACCTGGGTGACGCTGGCATTCAGATCCAGCACCTGCCCACCCAAATGAAACATCGCTACCGAAAAGCTGACGCGAGTGCGAGTAGAGGCTTTGCTAAACAGCAGCCCCAGCACTTTGTTTTGGCAGCGGAGATTGACCTTTCCGGCTTTCAAATCGGCGGCCAGTTCCAACAGCTCATGAATTTCTGCGGCACTCAGATCCGCCATGCTGAGCAGGTCTCGACCTTTTAATGACGCTACGCTCATCCTGGATTACGGGTATAAAACAACAGTGTCCTAAAACCCTACCAGATCTTGATCCACAGCGCAGTTCTCAGGTAGCAATTTGCGAAAATTTCTCTAACGTTACTTTTAGCAGTCGGATTAGAGTGCGGCATGAGTCCTCGAAAAGCAGATCAAAAAATTAGAGTTACCGTGTCTCAGGAGGTCTACAGCCTGTTGAAGCGGATTGCAGGCGTCAAGGAAACGGCAATGAACAAAGTTGTAGGAACGGCAATCGATTGATTTTTAGAAGATGATGATACCAGGGAACTAATCCAGCGCCACAATCTGGAAGATTAGAACAGCTAGAAAGGCCATGCTGAGAGGCAATATGACTCAAGCGCCAAACAACGCTTTAAAGACCTTAAAAATGTCCTTGGGCGTGCTGGAATACTGGCTAATCGATCCAGAGCAGCAGATGATTACCCTGTTAGAACTCCAGAACGGTAGCTATCGTGAAGTCGGCACCTTTCGAGGTCAGGACCGCATTACTTCACCCAATTTTCCTGACCTGACGCTGACGGCCCAGCAGGTGTTAACGCCGGAGAACTACTGATGCATCCCTTCCCTATAGACCAGGAAAAGCTGATCATGCTCCAGACTAAACCCCGCTTTCAAAGCTTTGAGGAATACCTCGCCTACGACGATGGTACCGATTATCTGTATGAGCTGTTCAATGGAGAGTTGATTGAAGTGCCACCCGAAGCCGGATTTAATGTTGAAATTGCCAATTTTTTGTTTACTGTATTTTTGCCGTTTGTCGGCTACCGGCGGATAAGAGGGCATGGGCTAGAGCTAGAAGTACGGGGAGAACCGAAAAATCGTTATCCTGACCTGACAATTATTCAAGAAGAGCATATCCAGCAGTTGGCACGCCGCAACACGATTCGCTTGTCGATGGCTCCGCCGCTTTTGGTTGTGGAAGTCGTCAGCCCCGGTGAATTGCAGTACGAGCGGGACTACATCGCCAAACGAGCACAATATCAAGACCGAGGCATTCCCGAATACTGGCTGATCGATCCGCAGCAGCATGCGGTCACAGTTCTAGAACTGCAAAACGGCACCTATAGCGAAGTTGGAACTTTCCGAGATAGCGATGCCATTGTTTCTCCTAGCTTCCCAGAGCTGACGCTAACAGCGACCCAAGTGCTGAATGCCGGACAATAAGCGCCCTACTCCAGCAGAAAATACTGCTGCCCATTATGGCGCTTTCTGTCGCACCCAATGCAGCCAAGCCGGATAGCCAAACGAATCACGCGCCTTCAGAACCGGCAGCCCGATCTCGTGATGCACCTGCTGAACGGTGTTGGTCAGTATCTGATCCAGCATTTCCGGCGGACCAAAGGCTTCAAAACAAAGGCTATGCCAGTCCTGATTCCACACCTGCAATTCGGATAGCTCTAGCGTGCAGCCCTGTTGCATCAACTCTTCGGAATCTTCGGAATCTACCCGTTGAATCGCACCATCTGGGGTGAAGGCATAATGCTGGCACCATCTTTTTTTAGCGACCGGCATCCAGGATTCACCCAACTCAGCCATTGCGCCATCTGCTGTTTGCTCAATCGGAAAGTGCCACTTCAGCCACTGCTCTACCCGTCCTCGCACTCGCTTTGCCAGCTTGGATTTACCCTGATTTGCCAACCGCTGCTTGATCTCTAACCCGCCTTCCCGCAGCTTAATGCCTAACCCGCGATCGGGTGAATAGAGATACCAATCGGTTCGGGTTTCGGGCTTATCGGCCCCTGCTTCGGGAAACCAGCGGTAGAATTCTTCAGGTAACCTGCCCCGGAAAAACCACCGGACTTCTAGGGTTGGATGCATCAGCGCCTACCTGCTTGTAGTCTCTTTGTTTTTGATCTAAGCGGACAGAGACCATTTAGAAATCCATTAGCAGATAGAAAACTGCCGCAGTCACTGCCACAGTCTGCGCCTAGGTTCCCCATTCAAACGCGCATGGGCGTCGCGCAGCAGGTCAGGAATCGCCAGGTTTTCCGGACAGCGGGGCAAACAGTCGCCACAGTCGGTGCAGCGGTTGGCTTTGGTTCCGGGAAACCAGTGGCCCGCATTCTCGAACATGCGATAGCGGTACTGGCTGAAGTCAATCATTTCGTAAGCTACAGCCAAATTGCGTAGCCGCAGAACTTCGGGAATATTGATATCTTCAGGACAAGGTAAACATTGATAGCACTGGCTGCATCGCTCGGTGGCAAGCGTTTGTTCCAGATGGGTTTGCAACCGTTCCAGAGTGGCTGTTTCTGTTTGGGTCAACGCACCGTCCTGACCCGCTACCGACAGATTCAACTCACTCGAATGGGCGGCCCCGACACTCAAAGTGGTGATGCGCGGATCGCTGAGTAAGAAGCGGTAGGTGAGCTCTAGGGGTGAGAACGGTTGACACAGATCGATCAATCTCTGCGGAGGGCGATACAGCATCCCACCTTTATCGGCTGGCGAGATAATAAAAACTCCCATATCTTTCGCTGCCGCTGCCGCCACCGCCGCCTGATTTCGCTGGTTAAAGAAGTAATAGTGCAGGTTGACAAATTCGAACTGGTCGGTAGCAATCGCTCGCAAAATAATTTCTAGAGGCGCGTGCGTCGAAAAGCCGACATGCTTGACTCGCCCATCAGCCACCGCCTGTCTAACGGCCTGCATACAGCCTTGTTCATCTTCAATCCAAGCCAAATGCTCCCAGGTATTAATCCCATGAATCGCCAAGCAATCAATCTGGTCAACTCCCAATCGGTCCAGTGAGCGATCAATCGCACGAGCCATCGAAGCAGCATCGGGCGTGGGCGTAATTTTGGTTGTGAGGTGGATCTGCTGGCGCGACACAGGTAAATCCGCTAGGGCAGTTCCCAAATAGATTTCGCTGTTTCCATAGGCTTGGGCTGTTTCTAGATGGTTAATCCCCAGCTCAACCGCTCGCCGAATCGTCTGTACTGCCGTTTCCTCCGATGCTAGACAGCGCATCGTGCCCAAGGAAAACACCGACAGGTGGAGATTGGTTTGACCAAAGCGACGGTAGCGCATGGAGATTGGCGTCTGGCCTGCTAGCTCTCGTCCCGCTTGCTGAAGCGGCCACCTTGTTTGAAATCCTCTGGGCGTAGGTTCGAGAGGAAATCCCGAAAGGCTTTGCGTTCGGCTTCATCGGCATCGCGATCTACCGGCATCGAGGCATCGGCCACCACTTCTTCCATCACCCAAATTGGGCTTCTGGTGCGCAGGGCAATTGCAATTGCATCGCTGGGGCGGGAGTCAATTTCCTTTCTCACTTCGCCTTGGCGAATCATCAAAATGGCGTAGAAGGTGTTGTCTTGTAGGGAGTGAATTACAACGCGCTCTAGCACCATATCCCATTCTTCCATCAGGTTTACCATCAGGTCGTGGGTGAGGGGACGGGGAGGAGTTTGGTTTTCTAATGCGCTGATGATTGCTCTGGCTTGATCTTGTCCGATGTAAATCGGCAACTGACGACGCTCGGAGGCATCTCTCAGGAGCACAATCGGATGGCGGGACACCGCATCCAAGGCAATTCCAGCGACTCTCATTTCAATCATGGTTTAGCCCTAGAATCCGTGAAAGGGGGTAGTTCAGTCGAACCGGCTGCTCGACAATGACAATATCGACAGATTGGGATTTACCGATATAGGGTAACATTTGTGGCCTTGGAGCCAACTAAACGCACCTTATATTTTCAACATCGATTTATTAAGGAGGTCAGAAAAAAGTAAAGGTTTTTTACTGACCACGAAAGTATAATGCAGACCTATAAGCTCCGATTTGAGTCGAGATAACCAGTCGTGATCCGGCTGATCTCCAGTATGCCCTGAATCTGCCCTTAGCTTCAAAAACTGTACCAGTAAAACTTTGGGGTATCGCTTTGTTTCGCGGTCTCAGTAAATGCATCTTAGTGGAACTAGTAGGCGGTTCCCATCCAGTAGAGGCTTCGCTACGATCGATACTGAATTTCATACCATGTTGTATTGGTTCTGTCAGGAGACAGGATCGAGGAGTTCGGCCAGTATGCTTGCTGCAATTATCTTGCTACAGTTGCTGCTGCCGCTTTTGCTGATTGGCTGGATTGCCATCGTGCCACCTCAGAGTTTACTTGGTTTTTGGATGCAAGCTATTGCAACAGCGCTTGGGTTATTGGCCCTAGCTCGAACCGGGCTTTGGATTTTTCCACCCTGGTGGACGCCTTATCTTTACGGTCTACTGTTTGTGGCTGCCCTGATTGTCGGACTTCGCCGTTACAAGTCGCGCCGCCTCGTGCCGTCTGCTTGGTTAGCTTGGATTGCCATTATTGGTTTCGTGGCCTTTGGAATTTATGCTGCGAACGAAGCAGCACAAAGCTTAGCGGGTCGGTTTCAACCGGAAGAAACTGCTGTCGAGCTTGCCTTTCCTCTGCTCAACGGTAACTATCTGATCGTTAACGGCGGCAGCGATATCCGGCTCAATGCCCACTTGAAGCTACTCAATCCAACCATTCCCCGCTTCCGTGCCTATCGAGGCAATAGTTACGGGCTGGATATTGTCAAAATTGATCGCTTTGGTCTGCGAGCACAGGGGATCGTACCCCGCGATCCAGGTGCATATCATATCTACGGTGAACCAGTCGTAGCACCTTGCTCAGGCAAACTTGTGACCGTGATTGATGGGCTGCCAGATATGTCGGTTCCTGAGGTTGACCGCTCTAATCTCGCTGGAAATCATTTGATTCTGCGCTGTGACAATTTAAAGACTAGCAATGGTGGTACCGGTAATGTGGATGTGGTGTTAGCCCATTTCCGTCCCAACAGTCTTACAGTGCAGAGCGGTGCACAGGTTAAGGTTGGTGATCGGTTGGGTGAAGTTGGTAATTCTGGGGTGAGCAATGAGCCACATTTGCATATCCATGCCCAGCAACCCGGATCAGCAACAGCTCCTATGTCTGGTAATCCGCTGCCAATCCGCTTTGATGGACGCTTCCTGATCCGAAACGATCGAGTCTCTTACTGATAGGGCTGATACTGATAGGGCTGATAGGGTCCACTGTATGACGCACTGTATGACGCACCTAACTTGCCCGTCCCCAGCCCAAATAAGGCAGTTTGCTGGCTGTGGTGCGAATTTGTTCGGCTTGGGCCACGAGTTGTCCACAGGCATCCCAAGTGCCGCTGAGAAACATGTTGCGGGAACCTTCTCCCATCGAAACGGGAATGGTCGAATCGCCGAACTGCACCTGCATTGCTTGTAGATCTAGGGTGATAGGAGTTTGGGGATTAGCCGCGATCCAGTCCTGGAGGGTTTGAACATCGGCTGGAGCTGCCGTGACGCAGGGGATGCCCATCGCCACACAGTTACCAAAAAAGATTTCGGCAAAACTCTCGCCTACCAGCGATTTGATGCCCCATTTGGCAATCGCTTGAGGGGCATGTTCCCGCGAGGAGCCGCAGCCAAAGTTGCGGTTGACGACCAAAATCTCGGCTCCCTGATACTGAGGCTGATCAAACGGATGCTGACCATTCGCCTGCGCCCGATCGTCGGCAAATACTTGCGCCCCCAGTCCATCGAACGTGACACAGCGCAAAAAACGAGCCGGAATGATCCGGTCAGTATCGATATCATTACCCACCAGCGGTACAGCCCGCCCAGAAACCAATTGAATTTGACTCGTGGATTGACTTTGCATAATTCACCTCAACTCGAAATTTAATTAGTTTGAACTCTTGTGTTTTCGGCCAGCATGTTGCAAAACAGCGCCCCATGTTCTTTGGCATCGTCGAGCGCTACATGGGTATGGGGTAGACCGGGATCGAACCAGTGATCTGGCATCTGCGACTTGCTGCTCTCCTGATAGGGCGTCTTCAGCATTGCCATCGCATAGGTTTTGATGTCCAATCCCGATTGGGCAAACGGGCTTTCGCCGGTAAACCGAATCAGGTACCACTGGATAAACATGAAATCAAACGTGGCTGGATAGGCCAGAAATACCGGCTGTCCGGGTAAGGCTTTCAGCCATTTTGAATAGTTTTGCATCGCTATTTCTGGCGGTTGCAAATCCTGACGACAGGCGGCCCAAGCTTCCGGTTGGGTTTGCCACCAAGCCATGGTTTTGGGATGGGTGATGGCATCTGGCACCGTTTCTAGATTGGCGGAAAAGGTGTCTACCAGCGTTTTGTCCGGCAGATAGGCAGCAGACCCGAAGCTGAGCATAGAATAAACGCCCGGAATGGGTCCATCGGCCTCAATATCGGTGCTGACAAAAATCTCAGTTGTCATACTGTTGTTCCCAACTCCCCTTTATGGCTCATCATCAGTCACCCGAACAAGCCCAGACTGCAAGCGCTGACTCAGGGCCGTTTTGTCCAAGCGTCCTTCAACCACCTGAATCACCAGCTCATAGGCTTGCTGATCTGAGAGATTGAGCGAGTAGCCATTCAGCCGCAGAAACGTATCCATCACCGCAAAGGCAGTGCGCTTGTTGCCATCAACAAACGGATGATTCATTGCCAGGTGAAACAGATAAGCTGCCGCCTGTTCAGCAATCGTGGGATGGAGAAGCTGACCACCAAAGCTGGCCTGAGGTTGCGCTAATGCTGACTCCAGTAGCCCTTCATCCCGCACTCCTGCTGTGCCACCAAATTGCTGAATCTGTCTAGCGTGAATTTTCAAAACCGAATCTCGACTGAGGAATTCAGGAGTCTGCAAGGCGCTGATAAACCTCCCTTCGCTCCCGTTCAGATGCTAAATAAGCTTGCCAGATTCTTGACTCTAAGTCTGCTTCTGCATGCTGATCGACTGGTTGCAATGTGCGAGCAAACTCCAGTACCTTGGCTAACAATGGCTTTGGCAATTGCTCTAACTCTTGCAAGATCTGCTCTTTTGTCATTTCGGCTGTATCAGTCTTCATAGCAACTCCCGCACATCGGTGACTGCCCCTTGAATTGCCGCAGCGGCTACCATAGCCGGACTCATTAGCAACGTGCGTCCCGACGCCGAGCCTTGCCGACCTTTAAAGTTACGATTTGAAGAGGAAGCGCTGATCTGGCGTCCTTGCAGCTTGTCGGGATTCATTGCTAAACACATCGAGCAGCCCGCTTCCCGCCACTCAAAGCCCGCCGCCTCAAAAACTCGATCCAGCCCTTCGGCTTCGGCTTGTTGCTTAACTCGCTCTGATCCGGGTACCACAAAGGCTTTCACCCCTTCTGCCACATGGCGGCCTTTGGCAATTTTGGCAGCTTCGCGCAGGTCGCTAATCCGTCCGTTTGTACAGCTACCAATAAAGCAGACATCGATCTTGGTGCCTTGGATCGGGGTACCAGGAGCCAGATCCATATAGCGATAGGCTTCTTCGGCGATTTCCCGATCGCTTTCGGCGAGGCTGTCCGGCGTCGGAATTGGTTCGTTGACTGCAATGCCCTGTCCCGGCGTGATGCCCCAAGTCACCGTTGGCGCGATCTCCGAGGCGTCGAATACCACTACATCGTCATATTCGGCATCGGCATCGCTGCGAATGCTAGTCCACCACTCCACGGCCTTATCCCAATCGGCTCCTTTGGGAGCAAAATCTCGACCCTTGAGGTAGTCAAACGTCACCTGATCCGGATTCACATAGCCGCAGCGAGCACCGCCCTCGATCGACATATTGCAGACGGTCATCCGCTCTTCCATGCTCATCTGCTCGAAGGTAGTGCCAGCATACTCGTAGGCATAGCCTACCCCGCCGGTGACGCCCAGTTTACGGATAATGTGCAGAATCACGTCTTTGGCATAAACCCCTGAAGGCAGCGTGCCATTCACTTCGATTTTGCGGACTTTCAGCTTCGAGAGGGCTAGAGTTTGGGAGGCGAGCACATCCCGCACTTGGCTAGTACCAATCCCAAACGCAATCGCGCCAAAGGCTCCGTGGGTGGAGGTGTGGCTGTCACCGCAGGCAATCGTCATGCCCGGTTGGGTCAGTCCTTGCTCTGGGGCAATCACATGCACAACGCCCTGATTGCCAGACCCAATCCCGTAGAAAGTAATGCCGGTTTCTTTCGTGTTGCGCTCAATTGCCTGCATCATTTCTTCGGCCATTTCGTCTTTGAACGGACGAGCCTGATTGTCAGTCGGCACAATATGATCCACCGTCGCCACGGTGCGTTCGGGGAACATTACTTGCAGCCCCCGCTCGCGCAGCATAGCAAAGGCTTGAGGGCTGGTGACTTCGTGAATCAGGTGTAGACCAATAAACAGCTGCGTTTGCCCCGAAGGAAGGGTGCCAACCGTATGTAAGTCCCAGACTTTGTCAAATAAAGTGCCTTTGCTCATAGCTGTAATTAGGTGTCGTGTTCTCAGTGTTCTCAGAATCGAAATATATCGAACGGCAGTTGAAGCCCAATCTTTGATTTTAGCGAATCAGGTTTGTGCATCATTGATTCCCGTATGGAATCGCAAAGTTTATTGCCGGTGTCAGTATTCTCAGCAGGCAATGCGAATGCGGTGATAGTCTGCGATCCAGGCCAGGAGTCGAACTAAATCCTCACCACATTGCCAGACAAACGCATGGTTTTGCTCGTACAGATGGGTATCCCAGCTCCGGACTGGAGCATCGATTGCATTCATAACCTGCAAGCCCTTACTGACTCCTACAGTAGAAGAGGCTTTTGCTGATGTCCAATATATTTATAGTTAGCAATTAATATTTTCAGAATATCAGCCTCTTGGCAGCCTATTGCCACTCGCTGAGGTCGCTTGATGCTCCTGGAAAGAAGGTTTCTGCCAAGATTTGCTCTGAGCTGTAGGGACAATCTGACGGCAAATCTCGATAGCGCAGCGGCGTTTCGCGCACAACCAAATCAATTCCTGCCAGGTAGTCTTTTTTGATTGCTTCGGGCAAATAGGGCTTCAGACTAGGATTTTCTTGCAGCAGCTCTAAAATCTCCCGACGTTGCTCGCGGATCGTGGCGAACCAACTTTTGCTGCGTGCTTCAGCCTGAAATTCCCACTTAAGTAGATGTCCCAACAAAACGCCCAAACGATTCACCAACTCCTGCCGCTGCTGTCTACCCAACGACTCGATTTCCTCGATCAGGTTAGCAACATCGAGCTGCGTCCAGGCATGTTGTTGCAGTAAGCGAACTTGCTCCTGCGTCCAGGCATAAAAGTCTGCTTCGTACAGATTCTGCATCTCACTTGCCGATCGTTCAATTTCTGCACTCATATCCTGGCTCTCTCGCTGAGCCTATTGTATCGGCTGTCTCTCTTTCGGCTAGCCGCTAGAACCGTAGCCCAAACACTTCAATTAAGCCAATCAAAATCAGGTAAATTGCCACAATTAGATTCAGCAGCCGCGGCACTAACAAAATCAAAATTCCAGCCAGCAACGCGATCAAACCATTCAGCCGTAAGCTGACCTGAACCGTTTCCTGAGCTAACAGCAGGTTGTACAGCAGCATGTTCATAATTTTTCACTCCAGATCGTTGTGCCATCACCATACTTCAGCTAAGACGGCATAGCGTATATCGAAAGATTGATACGGCGAAGTTAGCACGGGCTGAAACCTAGGCAGATGTATTAGCTATATTCCGCCGGTTTGCATTTCTAATTTTGAAGGCATTTGCAGTTCATCTGAATTATTATCTCGCTTTGGTCCTGGGTTGGGGCAGCGCTTTGAGTACTTCATCCAGGGTGAAGAATCCCCACGATCGCCCTTGGTGCATCCGTCAGGACAATCGCCCCCATTCCCCTACCCATCACGCCTATTCCATTCCTCAAAAAGCTCAATTTGACCATCAGCGATGCGGGTTACACCTCCCCCGCACTGGGCAAATATACCGCCTGCGTCAAAGTTGTCGAGACCTTAGGCTGCGACACCTCGATTACTGTAGAGGTGGAGGTATAATCCAGTGCCCATCCTTCTCGACTATCAGAACCGAGAAGTCCGCCTGACCGAAGAACGGCTGGCGCATATCTTGGCTCACCCTACCGATAAAAACTTAGCTGAGCAAGAACCAAATTTTGGATTGAGGCATTGCATATGATTGGAAAGTAAACGAAATGTGAACGAAATGTAGTTGCTTAGTGAGATAACAAATCGTTCACCAAAAGATTGCGGGGGCATTCACCGACAAAGAACTCGACGACCTCATCCACTACGACAGCAAATACCGTATGGACAGAAACTCCGAGGGTGATGACTGATGCACACTATTCCATTCAATCCTCAACTACAAGAACGATTAGCCCTTACCCCAGACAAACTCTCGGAATTTTGTCAGCGTCGCCATATCCGTGAACTTGCCCTTTTTGGCTCTGTTTTACGCGACGACTTTCATGCCAACAGCGATATCGATATGCTGGTCACCTTCCAGCCCAATGCCAAAGTTAGCCTATTAGATCTGGTCGATATGCAGTATGAGCTAGAAGATTTATGTCATCGAAAAGTAGATTTACTGACTAGAAAATCAGTCGAAACCAGCCCCAACTGGATTCGCCGCCAGGAAATTCTAAATACAGCTAGAGTCATTTATGAATCGCGATCAAGCCTACCTGGTTGACATTGCTACAACCTGCCAAACCATAGCTGAACTGATCCAAGGGTTGAGTCAATCATCATTTACAGCAGACAAACGCACTCATCTTGCTGTTCTGTATGAAATTACCGTTATCGGAGAAATCGTCAAGCGGCTATCTCCAGAATTTCGGCAAGACCATTCAGAAATACCGTGGAATCAAATTGCTGGAATGCGCGATAAGTTAGTGCATGACTATAACAAGGTCGATTTAGATTTGACTTGGGAAGTGACTCAATCTAGAATTCCTGAACTTTTGGAGTTTGTGCTGCCCCTACTGCCCCAGCAGGAGACTGACCATGATAGTTGATCGCGTCCTAGCCTGCCACCAAAAGGTTTTGGAGCATTCACCGACAAAGAACTCGACGACCTCATCCACTACAACAGCAAATACAGAATGGAGCGCGATCACCAAACTCTAGACAATACCCGTACTGGCTTGACCTTGAACCTGCGGCGGGTAATGGGTACTGTTGGTTGAGGTCTGCGAATCTTCAGCCGGATCAAATATCAGACTGTGATCAGAGGCAGGCAACAGTTGCTTCAGGATACGCAGATAGGCTTCGGCTTCCCCGCGCTGGCGAAACCGCTCCACTATTTCGTTTTGAGCGTTGGGCAGATGGCGCACGATACACCAAGGATACAGCCGATCACGGTAAGCCATAGGAAGCTCCTTAATCAGTAATGGGATGCTGTTGTGAGAAACTTTAGACATAGGAAATTCTGGCGAAGACGCCGAATCTTTTTGGCTCGCCTATAGTTCTTTAAGTTGAAGTAATGCCGTAGAAGTAGCGCTCTAGCATTACAGCCATAGCATAACTCGAATAGCTTAAGATGGCAACAGGTGACGAGAAAATTACGCTAGCAAAGCTCAGGCAGCGCGCGGGGATGACTCAGCGGCAGCTTGCTGATAAGTTAGGCGTAACGGTTGGAACCGTCAGCGATTGGGAACGGAATGTCAAAGAACCCCGCCCTAGTTTTCTGCAAGTCAAAATTTTGATCGAAACCCTCAACTGCACGCTAGATGAGCTTGTGGAAGCAACTAGCCACTGGCACAAAAACTGAATCAAGCATGCACCTGTACGATCAAGAAAAAGCATTTGGAGCGTCACCATGCCAACGCAAGCTCGCACCTACACCCCAGAAGCGTATTTGGCGCTAGAGGAAACCGCCGAGTTTCGCAGTGAATACCACAATGGAGAAATCGTTCCCATGACGGGTGGATCAACCAACCACAATGAGCTGATTACAAACCTCTTGATTCTGCTCAAACCAATATTGCACCCGCAAGGGAATCGCATTTACTCCAGTGATGTGCGACTGTGGGTTCCTCGCTACCGTCGCTTTACCTACCCTGATGTCATGGTGATCCAAGGAGCGCCAATTTATTATGCCAACCGCACCGACACGGTTACGAATCCCATCTTGATCGTTGAAGTGTTGTCCAAATCAACCCAAGACTACAGCCTTTTCCAGGCTAATGAAGTACAAAAAATGGGGTGCAGGGGCACGGCCCCTGCGTGGGGGCGAAGCCCCCACACCCCTCGTACCTTACCAGAGTGGAAAAAGCTATATGACCGGACCGATAAATTCCGCTACTACCGTTCGATTCCTGAACTGCAAGAATATGTTTTGATCAATCAATACGAAATTCAAATTGAGCAATTATACCAAAACGCCACAGGGATTGTGGCTGTTGCGCGATTATGAAGCCGATAGTGAAACACTGCGATTTGCTTCAGTTGATGTAGAAATGAACATGGCGGAACTTTACGCAGGTGTCGATTTTTCAATCCAACCCGACTCCGATACCTCCGAAGCAGAGCCAATGTAGGCTACGGCTGAACGGTTTGCCTCACTTCTAGCTGCTTTATGATCGAACTCCGCCATTTGCGCTACTTCATTGCCGTTGCCGAAGAACTCCATTTTGGACGTGCTGCCGAACGGCTGCACATGGCGCAACCACCCCTGAGTCAGCAGATTAAACAGCTTGAGGCAGAGCTAGGATTTCAGTTATTTCACCGCACCAAACGATCGGTGCAGCTCACCGAAGCCGGACAGGTATTTTTAGCCGAAAGCCGCAAACTGTTGCATCAACTTGAACAGGCCATCCAGACCGGACGCCAGGTGAGTCGGGGCGAAAAGGGACAGCTTGTGATTGGCTTTGTTAGTTCAGCGGCCTATAACGTGCTGCCGGTCATTCTGCGCCGCTTTCGCAGTCAGGTTCCGGCTGTGCGGTTAGAGCTACACGAAATGCCGACCAACGAACAGCTCGATTGGCTGCGCGACGGCAAGATCGACATTGGCTTTTTGCGTCCGCCGGTGGAAGACAAAGCCCTGCAAGTCACGACAATTGTGCGCGAGCCGATGGTAGTTGCCCTGCCGGAAAACCATCCCCTGACCGATGCCTCCCAGATCACCCTCTCCCAACTGGCGAATGAGGGATTTATCCTGTTTCCGCGTCCCTTGTCGCCCCGCGCCTATGACCAGATTATTAGCCTGTGCCAGCAGGCAGGATTTAGCCCCAACGTGGTACAGGAAGCGATGCAGATGCAAACAATTGTCAGCCTGGTGGCAGGCGGGATTGGCGTCTCGATTGTGCCCGTGTCGCTAGAAAATATGCAGCGGACTGGAGTGGTCTACAAACCGCTCGCTGAACCCGCGCCCTGTGCCGAAATTGCTGTCGCCTGGAGGCAGAATGACCACTCGCCCAGCATTCAGCGGTTTCTGGAAATCGTCAACCAGGCGATGATCCTGCGCTAATCATCCTGACTAAAATGCCGATCCAGAAAATTCAGCGCATGGTTGCGCAACTCGTAGTACTCGGGTAGTTCTCGCAGCTCCTGCATATTGCGCGGATGGGGAAACGGCACCTCCAAAATTTCGCCGATTTTGGCTGCCGGACCGTTGGTCATCATCACAATTCGGTCAGACATGTACAAGGCTTCGTCTACATCGTGGGTAATCATCATCACGGCTTGGCGGTGGCTTTCCCAGATATCGAGCACTTGGCGTTGCAGTTTGCCTCGCGTCAGGGCATCCAGCGCCCCAAATGGTTCATCCATCAGCAGCACCTTGGGGCGAATCGCCAATGCCCGCGCAATCCCGACCCGCTGCTTCATCCCCCCCGACAGCTCATCAGGATACTTATCCGCTGCCGCCATCAGGTTCACCATATTCAAGTGTTCATTCACAATGCTGATTTTTTCTGCCCGCGTGGCGTTATGCAGCACCTCATCCACCGCCAGCCGAACGTTTTCCCGCACCGTCAGCCAAGGTAGGAGCGAATAGTGCTGAAACACCATCATCCGTTCCGAACCGGGCTTGCGGATTTCCCGCCCTTCCAGCTGCACCGATCCCGCAGTTGCTCGGTCGAGTCCAGCCACAATTTTCAGCAGGGTGGATTTGCCGCAGCCGGAGTGACCAATAATCGAGATATACTCGTCCTCCCCAATCGTCAGATTCACGTCATCTAAAATCACCGCTTCGCTGCCGTCGGGTTTGGGATAGGCTTTTACCAAATTCTCGATCACCAAAAACTCAGAGCGATTTGGCGCTAGCGGATCAGTCGTATTAGCAAATTGAGATCGTGATTTAATCATGCTTCGCTCCTAAGGCTAGAAGGACAATTGGGAACATTCGAGCGGTTAAGGTTGAAACCTGTTTTAAGACAAAAATGTTTTAAGACAAGAAGAATTTCTGCGGTCGATTGGCGCGAATCTCAAAGCTATTCAGATAGCCCACCGGATCGCTCGGATCAAATCCCTTGCTGTCAATGAACAGCTCCGGCGGTTCGACTTTGTAATCTTCGGTTGGACATTCGATGCCCATTTCTGCCGCAATCTCTCGATACAAATCGGTGCGCCAGCTCTTGCTCGCCAACTCTTCGGCGTTTTTTGGCACCTCAGGAATTTGTCCCCAGCGGGCGGCTTGGGTCATCAGCCAAATACTATGGGAGCGCCACAAAAAGGTGGAATGATCTCCGGCGGGTGCGGGCAGATCAGCCGGCAAATCGTAGAACACGGTGGTGTCGAGGGATTTAGAAACCCGCGGTTGATTGTCAAAGCCGCCGTAGTTGTATTCGCCTACAATTGCCGGACGAGTGAATTTCGGTTTCGCGCCGGTAAAGGACCGCTGAGAAATAATCTCCGCCACCTCCGCCCGGT
This sequence comes from Leptolyngbya sp. NK1-12, assembly GCF_032598965.1. Taxonomy (NCBI): domain Bacteria; kingdom Bacillati; phylum Cyanobacteriota; class Cyanophyceae; order Leptolyngbyales; family Leptolyngbyaceae; genus Leptolyngbya; species Leptolyngbya sp. NK1-12. Next base: position 1,886,787 of record NZ_CP053586.1, on the reverse strand, counting down.
TGGCCGGATCGCTGCAATATTGACAAGCTTCGATCATCGCCTTCACCAGCGAGCGATAGGTTTTGGGATTCTCGTCGATGAACGATTCCATCACGCCCAGCAGCCGATCCGGATGACCACGCCAGATTTCTTTGCCTTGAGCAAAGGTGAAGCCGACGCCTTCGTTCCCGGAAATCGCCCGCGTATTCCAGGGTTCGGCTACCATGTAAGCCTGCATCGCCCCGATGCGGATGTTCGTCACCATCTGGGGCGGTGGAATAATAATCACCCGAAACTCTTCATAGGGATTGATTCCAGTCGCAGCCACCAGATAGCGGACAAAATATTCGTAGATCGCTGAACTTAGAACCACCGCCCAAACTCGCTGCTCTCCGGGCAAATTCTCGAAATAGCGGCGAAAATCCTTGCCAAAGGCTTCTAAATCACCGTTGTACTCTTTCCAGGGGCGAATCCCAGCTTCCCACATGGCGCGGTTCATGGTCATGGCATTGCCGTGGCGGTGAATGGTCATCGCCGCACAGAGCGGAGCATGGCGTGCCCCTTCTGCTCCAACGCGCGCATTTGTCACTGCCCCCGACACGACTGGAGCCGCATCCAGACGACCAAAAATCAGCCCATCCCGTGAGTTGGCCCAGCTTGATTCGCGGCTGAGGGTAACGTTCAAGCCATACTTGCGGAAGAAGCCCTTCTCCCAGGCGACGGCAAAGGGAGCACAGTCGTTCACTGGCACATAGCCCACCTTCAGATTCGGTTTCTCCAAAGTGCTGGGATCCACGATTGGTTCCATTGCCAACGCAGCGCTCGATAACACCTGAGGTGCCCGATTCACATTGATCGCATTCGAGGACACTGCCACGCCAGCGGCCAGCGCACCCACACTGATCAAAAAATCCCGTCGGTTCATGTTGCTCATGGTTGCTCCTCCTACAGCGTGTTGGGAGCCACCGAGCGGTGAGTCACCAGCGCCTGAATTCGGCTCATGACGTAATCCAACACCAGACCCGTCAAGCCAATTACCAGAATCGCCAGAAAGACCGAACTTAAATTCAGCCGGTTCCACTCGTCCCAGAGGAAAAAGCCGATGCCAATGCCGCCGGTCAGCATCTCGACTGCCACAATCACCAGCCAGGCAATCCCCAAGCTAATCCGCAAGCCGGTAAAGATATAGGGCAAGCTGGCTGGCAAAATGATCTTGAATATTTGTCTCCAGCGCGGCATTTCCAGCACTCGCGCCACATCAATGTAGTCTTGCGACACGCTGGAAACCCCTAAAGCGGTGTTGATTACCGTGGGCCACAGTGAGGTAATGAAAATCACGAAGATCGCAGAGGGATCGGCCAAATTAAAAATTGCTAGAGCAATCGGCAGCCAAGCCAGTGGCGAAACGGGCTTGAAAATCTGAATGATCGGATTAATCGCCAACATGGCCGGACGAGACATGCCAATCAAAAATCCAACCGGAATCGCCACCAGTGCCCCCAACGAAAAGCCCAGCAGCACTCGGCGCAAGCTGGCAATCAAGAGCCAACCAATCCCCAGATCTCCAGGGCCGCGACGATAAAAAGGATGCAGAATGTAGTCCAAATTAGCGACGAATGCCTCGAGGGGTGTGGGCATCAGCTCGGACTTAAATAGGGCAATCAGCCACCAGAGGACTAGAATTCCCAGCAGCCCTAGCATTGGCAGGACGATAGTATCTCGAATCAGAACAGGCTTCGCTTTACGCCACGCCATCTGCCCCGCGACTGCAATCGCGGAAAGATTAAGTTGTATTGCCATAGTGTGACTCGCAGGTACAAGGAACTGAGCAGTACCAGCCAAGAACACTGATGAAACATTTCTTGTGGAAAATGCTTCGCCTCAGTCTTCTCTCTATGCTTACGAGGTTAGCTGCCGGGCTAGGACAGAGAGATGTCCATTTCCATCACGGAAATACGCCCCAATGTTTGGTTCCCCCGCTCCAGACTCACCAGTCTGCGTCTGATAAGTCTGAATTAAGCTGACTTACTCAAAGTGAACAATGAAATTAAACGTGAACTAATTGGTAGTAATGTAACATAGGTTTTACAGGTCCGAAAACCAGCAATAGCTTATAGCATTTATCACGTTCGCAGCTTCTACCCAAGGGCGTAGTCACCCGGCTGGCTATTATTGCCTAGGTAGAGCGTGAGCGCACCTCCGTTTGAACAAATTAGTTATCCAAGCATCGTTGACATTGAGGACAGAAATGGGCCGAGCGCCCCGCCAGTTTAATTCGCTCAATCCCGCTGCCACAAACGCGACAGGGTTCACCCTTACGGTCATACACCCAAGCAATGCCGCCATAATTACCGTTAATGCCCGACACATCACGAAAATCACTAAAGGTGGTGCCTCTAGCCTCGATGCTATCCTGCAACACCTTCAGAATGGCCCGGTACAGCCGTTCGATTTGGTCCACCGTCAAATTCGCTGAAAGCGCCTGCGGCTGAATTCCACTCAAAAACAGCGCCTCATCTGCGTAGATATTGCCTACCCCCGCCACCAATCCCTGATCCAGCAAGGCATTCTTGATCGGTCGCTTGCGTCCCCGCAGTTGCTCTATCAGGTAAGCCACCGAAAACTCCGGCGAAAAAGGCTCTGGCCCCAGCAACGCCAATCCGGTCATAATCTCTTCCAGACGCTGCTCTGGCGGAATCCACCACATCTGCCCAAATGTCCGCTGATCGACAAACCGCAGCTCTCGCCCTGCAGGAAAAAACAGCCGCACCCGACAATGCTTCTGCACCAGCTCATCCTGATGCATCCACAGTAACTGCCCCGTCATCCGCAAATGCACCCCCAACCAACCCGCTGCTCCTACTTCCCCATCTCCCCTCGTTCGGCGAGGCTCACGAGCCGCATCTCCCCCATCCCTCCTCACCAGCTCCGCCAACAAATACTTCCCCCGCCGCTGCCACTGAGTAATTGCGGTGCCGCGCAAACCGGCTAAAAAATCTGCAGACGAAAAAGGGTAGGCGACGGTGCGATCAAGCAACACATCCCCACCCTGAATCATTTGTTGCAGAGTTACTTGATTTAAACCCTGCCGAACCGTTTCAACTTCAGGAAGTTCAGGCACAACAGAAAATTCGATGTCCCCTTTTACCGTAGGAGCGACGGGAGTTAGGACTTAGCAGCTTTCGCTTTGGGCGCTTCCACTTCTGCTAACTCAGCTTCCGCAAAGTTATTCGTGTTAACGCCACCTGAATTGCCGCTGTAGCCAGTGTAGTTAACCGTATCAAACCGGACAATCACGGGGTACTTGATGCCACTTTGGTCGATCGACGCAACTGTACCGACTTGGTTGTACCAGTAGGACTCTTTCCGAAGGATTCGGACTTTAGAACCACGTTGAACCATGGGTTTTTTCCTTTAGGGGTATCAATCGTTTTCCCATCCCGGCCTCAGCGGTTGGCTAACACCGGAACAGTTTAAGCTATCGCTTTTCAGCGTACTACGACTGTTGTGGCGATCGATTTACCCGCAGCTTAAGTTTTGTTACTCGACGTGACCAGAAATTGCGAACCGTTACCAAAGCGCTAGAACAAAACGCTAGGCCAAAGCGCTGATTTGTTAGGTCGTTGGACTAGAAACAGCCGGAGTGGCTGCTGCTGGTGTATCTGCTGGAGCTGCGCCGCCTTCGCCAACCGCACGTACCACTTCTACGCCGTTCTGCTCCAGAATCACAACTGGCTCCGCTCGGTTCATTTCAATCCGGCGCACCAACACCTGCCCACCTGCCAACCGCTGTCCGGGTTGCACATAGCGGCTAGTCGGTTCATTGGGAGCATTAACAATGGCATAGACCTGATCGCCAATCTGCACCACGCCAGTCACCTCAACAGCCCTGGCTAGAACAGGCTGAGGCCGGGGAGGAGCCGCCGCGATTGGGCTAGTCGGAGCTGGTTTAGCAGGGGTACGATTCGCCGGACGAGCTTGAGAACCGCCACCAGTCCTAGCAGGGCGCGGGGCTTGGGCGGTCTGTCGGGTTTGGGGTTGAGTCCCACCGGTCGCGGTAGGAGCAGGCGCGGTTGGTGCTGTAGTTTGGGTCGGAGGAGCAGCCCCTTCCGCCAGTTGCACTGATGGCGTCGTTGGCAGCAGCGCAAACGGATCAGAACGGTCACCCTGAACTTGCTGGACTCTTTGATTAGGGTCGGTTGAGCTAATCAGATCGGGAGGTAAGATGCCCCTCGGTTTCTGTTGCACTGTTGGTTGGTTGAATGCTGGGGGAGATGCCTGTCCAGGCGATGGACTGGCTGTCGGAGCCGGACTAACCACAACTGGAGATTCCTCAACAGTTGGAGTATCGCCTCCTGATCCAGAAAACAAATCACAGCCAGCCGCCGCAAATCCTAAAACTGTTGCCGAAGCGATGAGTAAAATCTGACGCATTGCCCCTCCCCAATAAATCTGCACAACTCCAGGATAATTTAGATGTTTCTGCCTTGTCTCGAACTGGCCCCAAACTGCTTTGTTAAACTGCTTCGCTAAAACTAGATCAATCTACAAATCTAAAGTTGCATCTGGTGACATCTACAATTACAGCGTTTTTCACTCATGTGAGGCATGGGGGGTGTGGAGGCGAAGCCCCGACGCAGGGGCACTGCCCTTGCACCCCGTTTTTCGTACTTCACTAGCCTGAAAAAGGCTGTAAGTTTGTACAAGCAAATTCTGTTGAAACCCAAGCTGCAGAAGCAAAGACTGTATTGGCTACCATCGGGATTGGCTGTCATCGGGAAAATTGTTGACACAATTTCTGAGTTCACCTGCTGTTTTCCCCAGCAGCAGGTTTACCTTGCAAAGTACCCAGAATTACTTCAGGGTTCCCATTGAATTAAACTCAACTGCAAAACTGATCCCCTCAATCAAAAATCAAAATTTCAGCCCTGCACCACTAGAAATATTCTCTCATGAATTATAAAATTCAGTTGAGCAGGTCTCGTCCTGAGTCCTACTTCCATGGCTAATTTCTTAACCCGTTGCTAGACAGGGCTATCGATAAATTTTATTTTCATAAAAAATATTAATATATTTTTGCTTCAAATGACCTGTTTGTACCCCTGAATCAGTGGAATTCTAAGGCTTGCTGAGCTATTGTTTGGAGGATCATCGAGCCTTGGTCTCGTTACTCCTGAGGAGGCTTAATTCATGACCAACCGAATACCTTTGAAAAGTCGATTAAAAAGTCGATTGGGCTGGCTAGGGGCTGTTGCCTTCAGCAGTGTTGCTATCGGCATCGGTTCGATAGTTTCTACATCATCTCCGGCAGCGGCTCAAGCAGCTTACGGTAGCTATATCGGTATTGGCGGCTCGTTTGGCGTCACCGATGGCCCGAATGGAGAAGGAGGGAGCGGTGGCGGCGTAATTGCAGTCCGCTATAAGTTCTTAGAGGTACCAATCTCAATTCGTGCTCAAGCCTTGATTGGAGAAACCACGGCCTTCGTGCCAACCGTTTCCTACGATGTGCCGCTGAACTGGCATACCGATGCCTATATCGGCATGGGTGCTGCATTTCAAGACAGTAACGAAAGCGCATCTCCTGTCGGGAACCAAACCAGCTTTGTGCTTCAGCCCGGCATCGATCACACCTTCCCGTATAGCAATGTCGTCCTGTTTGGTAACGCGATTATTGCTTTCGATGCTTACAAAAACAGCAACGATACGGCAGCCTCGATCCAGGGCGGTGTAGGTGTACGCTTCTAACACCGCTGTCTCCATTACTCTAGCGATAGCAGGTCAAGCTGATTGAATAGGAGCTTTGTCTGCGGGCATGACTGTTTTATTGAGTTGTTATTGAGTTGGTTTATGAGTTGAAATGTAGATTCGGGTTTATCCGACCTCTCGAGTGCTTGAGAATAATGACTTACAGCGAATCTTAGAGCAATCTCAACCGATCAAGTTGGTGCTGAAGTTCACAGAAGTCCTATAATAGGGAGTCTGGCTGCAAGTTGCCTACAAGTAAGCCGATATGCCACGGGGGCGTGGCGGAATGGTAGACGCTGCGGACTTGGAAAACTGAGCCTTGATGGAGAAATCTGTCAAGTGAATGCTCTCAAATTCAGGGAAACCTAACTCAGAGCAATCTGACATGGCAATCCTGAGCCAAGCCGGTTACAAGAGTTCTCAATTTTGAGTGTCGAGTGTTGAGTTAGAAGCAATAACTCAAAATTCGAAACTTAAAACTCAAAACTCTTTTGTTCGGAAGGTGCAGAGGCCCGACGGGAGCTACCCTAACGTAAAGGCGAGGGTAAAGGGAGGGTCCAATCCTCAAGACCTCAGAGGGTTACAGCGAAAGCTGTGAGAGGATGAAAATCCGTTGACTGTATAAGTCGTGAGGGTTCAAGTCCCTCCGCCCCCATTCTGAATCACTTGCTATGAGTTACTTTCAGAGCCACCATTGCGAAATTGTGGACGAAACTGTAACCGAAACGATGAGGAGATTACTACAACTCGAAGCCATTCGGATAGAGCAACACCAACACTCCAATTTCTGAAGTCCCACTGGTGCCAGTCAGGGTGCCATTGACGCTTCCACTCGGCAGCGGTCCCGCCAGATCCAGGACACCACCCGGTGAGAGAACCGTGAAGACTTGGCCACCATTGAGATTAATCCGCAACCGTGCCCCGGCATTATTGTCATTAATGAAATGCACCCGGACCCGTGAAACCGGACGCGAGTAGGAAAAGGCGAAGCCCGAATTGACGAAATTCTGAGCCGAAATAGTAAACGGCGTGCCGGGAAATGTGCGAATCTCATGAGTTGGGGTGGTTAAAAAAGGCGAGCCAGAACTTCCCGCCACCACCGATGGATTCGAGCTATTCCCAGGACGAAGGGCTTGAACGGCAGTTTTAATCGCCTCAACGTCGCTGCTGGAATCCAAGGCCGACTGAACCGCCGTCTGGACCTGAGCCTGAGTCAAACGAGCCGTATAGAGATCCTCCAGCGACGAATCAATCGAGCCTAGATTCGTCGCCAAATTGGAATTCTCCAGCGCCGAAACCAACGTATCCTGATCCAGAATTAACTCGCCACTGGCACTGACCGAGAGAGCCTGAGAATTGCCGCTCGGATCGTTACCCGCCACCTGAATCGGGTTGCCCGTTGCTGGGGACCCGTCCGGAGCTGTGCCCTGGACTTGAACCGAACTCGGACCCAGAGGCGTGACCACACCAGAGTTGGCGACCGTGAGATAAATCAAGCGTAACCACTCATTATCCGTCGCCATTTAGCCTTCCTCAGCGTTCGCTTTAGATTTACTCGATTTCTTGAGCGACTCCAGCAGCCGCACCTTACCGTTCACCACCTCAGCCGGATCAGCAGAATCCACTTCTTCCCCCAAAACGTAATAGCGCAGCTCCCCACTATGAGCCGGCTTGGGATGCTTCGGATCAAGCCAGGGAGCCAAGTAATCTAACACCCAACGCTGCTCCTGAGAAGTCGGTGGATTAAACGTACAAACCGTGCGACATTTCTGATTCGGATCAGCCGTTCGATTCCAGATTTTGATATAGCGATATTGACTTTCAACAAACTGAGTGATTTCGTCGAAACAGTTGCGATTCACAAAGCCTGCCCCTGTTATATAATGATTAGAATCCTCTACAGTCAAATCGAATAATGGTTTCGAGCCGAGAAAGTAATCTTCGCAATTTGAAGAAACACGCACCGCAAGGTCAGTTTGACGTATTTCCTTCGTATAAGGGTGGACATACGACCACATATGGCGGCTATGTTTGGGAGTTATGCCCTGGTCATCCTCTTGCGAATCACTGGGGATATGTCGCTCAACATCGATTAATTGGCGAGGATCTACTAGGACGACCCCTTCAGAAAAACGAAGTCGTTCACCATCACGATCACAACCGAACGAACAACGATCCCTCAAACCTAGCGGTAATGACGCGGGAAGCACATCGGAGCCATCACGCCAAGCTGGTTGCAGAAGCGATGAAAAGCCCAATCGATCGAGACGAGTTGATAAAAGCTCTAGAGGAATGCGGGTCAATAAAAGGTGCTGCAAGAAAGCTAGGTGTTCATCACATGACAATCCGCAATCGCTTTCCTGAGCTACTCCATCCTTACAAGCGAATAACTCCAACAAAGCTTGATCATCCAAGAGATATTGAAATTGTTCTAGCAGCCGCACCTGATCCAAACATCGGACTGAAAGATTTGATGAAAACAGTTCGGATGTCAGCGGCAACCATTCTGAGAATTTGTGAACGCAACGGAGTGGAGTGGGTGAAGAAGACTCGAAAGGGTGAGCAGCGAAAAACGTATCGTGGGAAGCCCACAAGCCGGATGACAACAATATCTCATGCGAACAACTCTGAACCTGAGAGCCAACAAGCTGACCCTCAATAAACACCTTTAATAGAACTGCTGGCTTCGTCTGCCGATACAGCTTCGTGACTCGCCTTGAGCCATCCAATGTCATCACTTGATCGCCAACGGTAACGAACTCGATCGGCTTCCTTGTCCCATCTGCCATCCAGACCAGAGTGCCTGCCCCAACACATTTCAGATCATGCGCCTGACCTTGATACTTATACTTACTTCCCTCATCCTTACAGCCACCCGTCTGAATATAACAATCATTGATTCGAGTTTCGTTCCCCAGAACCTGACCCGTTAATTCCTGAAAACGGACTTTGATCGCCGCCAAATCAAGCGCCCGTCGCCGCAGAATCAACGATCGTTTGTGAGCCGTCAGTGCTAGACCTAATATCAAATCCGTCTTTCCGCCTGACGGCATTCCACCATAAAACAGCTCATCCGCAGGGCAATGATATGCCAACGATTGTGCCCCCGGAAACGGCTGCCAATCCACCTTCACCTTGAGCGGGAACAACGTATCAATCGCTTTTAACTTCCGCTCCACCCTAGCTTGCAGACTCATTTCTCGCCGCAATACTTTCCTGTACCACCAGCACTTCACTCAATACAGAGATTGCCCCCGACATCGCCACTACCATCTTCGGATCACGCACATCCCCAGAACGAGCCGCACTGCTGATAAACCCAATCGCCAATTCCAATGAATCGGGGATCTGACTGACCCACTGCGCCAACTTCACCTGTGCCATTCTCCGATACTCCTGCTGCAATTCTTCATCCCGCTTCAATCGCTGCCGCCAATATTCAATCGCACGTACACTAACACCGTAAGCTAGAGCGACCTCCTTATCTGACTTCAACGTAGCCTCAACCAGTACAGAAGCCGCTCTCACTCGGTTAAATTTGCGAGGCATGGGAATTCTTGAGAATCAAAATCTCTAAACGGCTCAACCTATCATTCAAAATCAGCCTCATTCAGAATTAACTGCATATTCGCTCGATTCTGTTCCAGCGCATTCAGAATATGAGCATACTCACGCTCACGGGCATACTGCGATCTAGTCAAGGAACGATACCAAGCTAATGCCCCAGTTACAGATGAAATAATTCCAATCAGCAAACTAACATCCAAACCAAACATGGCTTTTTCCCAACTCATAACTCCATCTTCGTCCAACTCAAAGCCTGACGAGATCCGAGTTTCAAGCAAATTTAGGTAAACTCTGCATGAACTTAAGCGAAACTATTTAAGGATAGATACTGAGAGAAAACAAACCAATGCAGGAAGACTATGAAGCATTCATCAACGAACTCTTGCAGCGCTGCGAACAGATGAAAATCCCAGTCGTCTTTCCTCACGGACGAAACTGCCAAACCAACACCGTAATTGAAATCCAACTCTGGGTTCCCTGCCGCACGTAGCTATAACTGCCGCAAAAGCGTCCTAAACAACCGATTCGCCGCTTTACGCCTAGGTGGTGGCATAGCCATCAATACTCGCTTCATCGCCAGCTCCACGTCATCCAAGCTGACCAGCCGCGACCCAGACCCATCCAACTTACGAGCCGCCTCAACCAACTCCACCTCAAACTCCGCAGGCAGACGAAGATGATTCGTCGGCCGACGCCACTGCGACTTCCGTCCAGCCCCCACACGAAACCCACCCATCACATCGGTTCCCCCGTCTCGTCCTCCTCCGCTTCATCATCCAACAAACAGGCCCAATCCACATCATCCACATCCACATCCCCATCAAACCCGTCTGCCCGCAAAACCTCCTTAATCAGATCCTCAACCGAAATTTTCCGAATCGCCGCTTCCACTCTGAGATCACGGCAAACCTCATCCCAGTTATCCGACTTCGAGACGCGGTCAATCAAAATATCTTCCGCCATCCGGGTTTTAGATTTTCCCCGCGTATGTGCCCACAAGCTAAGCCTGACTTCTTTCACAATCGGTAGACCTACCGGAAAACGACGATCTCTCTTACTGCGTGGTGGCATTTTGGTATCCAAACGGTTTCCACTTCTTCTAACACAGCTTGATTCATTCTACAAAATATCAGCGTTTTGTGACCAAAACTAAACCGTTTGGTTATAAATTAGTTTCCAAAACGGTACCGTTTGGTTACTAATTTAGATCTTGAGGACCCAAAATGACTCACGAAGATCAAGTTCAAACGATTATTTACCCCCGCCTCGACGCCCTGGGCTATCACCTGCGACAGGCCATGGACCGAGAGGCGTGGTACATCACCAACCGAGAAACCGGCACGATATATGTCCTGCTCAACAACGGGCTGCAATGGCACGTGAACGAGATGTCGGGCAGTAGCAGTGAACGCGAAATGCTGGAGAAGGAAGTACGGGATGCGGTTTTCTTGAACGAAGAGGAGTGCAGCGATGAGCAGCAGTAAAGGCAAGGGCAATTGGCTGGTGATCATGAAAATGCCCGATATGCGCAGCCAACTCATGGGCCGCTACAGAACCCGTGGTGAAGCTGAACACACGAAACAGAGGCTGATGCGCCTCACTGGCAATCGCTGCCCACTCATTGTAATGTTTGAGCAGCCGGAGCCAGATCTCGAAGCAGAACTCGCCAAGATGACACCGCATCCAAAGCTACATTCGTGACCGATTTTCTGTCCCCATAGGGGCAGTTAGCACAAGCCAAACTCAACGGTTAGACCTGCATGAGCGGGTCTTTTTTTACAGATTAGTTGATTTCGATGGTAATGGATGAATTGACATTGAACTAAATGATTCGAGACTATTAAAACTGAAGTAAACAGATTAACGCGCAAGCCGAACGGAGATTATAGCGCCTCTCGCCGTCAAGCTATTCTCTTGCTCACAGGCAAGGAGGAAATCGGTTAGGAGCTTGACTTGAACCAAGGCCCTGGCACGGGAAGGCGGCGCTGTACAGCAATGTTGGGGCTTGCGCGGGATGCTAATTGGCCTGTGCCGGGGGTTTAGAGAGAGAAAAGTGAAAGGGGTAAGGGTATCATCATCGGCTGTAGTTCGCTCGCTGCGAGCGGTTTGGCGGGGGTCGCGGGTGGTTTAGGCCCTCGCGTGTCGGTGGTCGCCGGTGTGGGTAATATTGAGGCCTTCGCCGGCGCAGCTCTAGTTCGTTGAGGCCCTCTGGTCCCACAGGCTACTATCTGCACAAAATCGTGGCAAGGTTAGACCCTCCCAAATCGTGAAGTCAGTGCATGGGGGCTTACGCCCCCGCGCCGCAGTCGCGGCGGAACCCAACCTAACAGCCCAGCTCCGCCTTTCGTTTCGCCATCGCCCAAATCAGATCCGGCTGGTCCGTCAAAAACGTGGCTGAATACCACCCCCCATGAAGGCGAAATTTAGTCTCAATATTCCAGCGATTCAATAGCCAAGTTTCGACTGCGCTAGCGGTGGAAGACTGCCGAAAACAAAGCTGAATCGCCGCCCCGGCCACTGCCCCTCCGGGGACAGAAAAATCGGTTTCCAAAATATAGATCTGGGTTTTCATCGCCTCACCATCCATAAACTTAATCTAATTATAGCTTAGAAATAAGCTATTTAAGCTATAATTAGTTTAGTTGAGTTTGGAATAAGGGCATGGTCACCTCCCTAAATTTGGTCTATTCCGCCGCCGCTGTTCGTCGCATGTTAGCCACTACATTTCCTGTCGTGCGAATTGAAAAGTGGTGGAAAGTTTGCCTAGTTGTGTTCAAAGGGCGTCGTGCTTGTTTTATGTCCCGGCAAGCTTTTCTAAAACACTTTGTAGAGTGGCGTAAAGCTCAAGCCCGTGCCTTGCAGGTTACACAGCAGCTTCAAGCCCCAAACAAATTCACCGTCCGGAATGAAACAAAGAATTATAGCTATATCGTGCAAGCTACGCCAAGCGGTTTGTTTTGCGAATGCGAAGATTATCACAACCAGCTCCAGTTTCTCAGTAAAGGCTGTTGTAAACACGGCTACTCGGTCCTAAGCTATTTAGGCTTTAGCTCCCTGCAACATTATCTAGCGGCCCTCGGCAGCGGTGGCTATCTCAGATCCCAAACTGGCTAAACGAAAAAGAGTGTTGGCTTCCGGTGAGTCAGCCGAACCGCGTTTTGAGTGTTGGCTTCCGGTGAGTCAGCCGAACCGAAGGTTGAGTTAGAAGCAATCACTCAACACTCAACACTCAACACTCAACATTCAACACTCAACATTCAAAACTGAACGCTATCTCGACGGTTCCACTGATGCCGGCTTCGGGCAGCTCCCACGCCGCCAAGACACCGCCTACCTGAGGGGATGGCTCGACACAATCCGCCGCTTACCCACTGATGCCAACGGCGAAATCATCTACTACAAACCCCAACAGCACTTTGCATTCGGCATCGTAGACAGCCCCGATGATCCCGACTGTAACTGTCCATTCTAAAAACGCAGGGATTCTTCGACTTACACCAGGAGAATCCCCCTAACAAACAAATCAATAGGCTACAGAAAACGACCTGTAAACTCAAACAAACAAATTAATAAGCTACAGAAAAATGAACGACTCGAAACTAACTCCACCCACACAACCAGGACAATGGACCATCACACAAATTGAATACGCTCTGTCCCGGCCACTACCCAAAGAACTACTCTCGACTCGCAAACAAGGCAACAAGGAAATTATTTACATCCCCTGGTACGAAGCAAACCGGATTTTGAGTAAATATGCCCCTGGCTGGCATTGGTCGATTGACTCAATCCACAGCACCGACAGCAAACTATTTCTCCACGGAACCCTCACCATTCCCACCTCTGAGGGCATCGTGGCCCGAAGCGCCACTGGAACCGAAGACCTCAACTGCGGCAGCTACGGCGACCCATCGAGCAATGCGGAATCAATGGCATTCAGAAGAGCCGCCGCCCGATTTGGATTAGGCTCATACCTCTACGACAAAGACTAAGCTACTATGCTATCTGTAGATTTAATCGAAGCTATGGATAGCAGAGCAAAGGCCAGCCACATCATTGATACGATCATCTCCCAGGCTCAGACCGTCTGGGGCGATCGTTATCTGATCGAACTGGTCAGGGCCTACTGCGAAATCGAATCCACCGAAACCGGCAAAGCCATTAAACCCGTGCAACGCCGCAGCCAGCTCGTCCGAATTCTCAACGAAAAAACCTGCGAACTCACCACCTTAATGCGGCTGCTCACCTCAGTCGGCATCGAACTCGAACTCTACATTCGGAAAAAACTGTAAGTTTTCTTATGAAAATCCTCACTAAACCCCGCTACACCTTCAGCGATTACTTCGACCTCCCCTACAGCAGCCAAGAAATCCTCAGCGAACTCGGCTACCACTACGAACAAACCCCACTCAACCTACCCAAACAACCCATCCACGCCCCCGACCTAGAACGCCAGCTCCAAAAAAACCTAAAGCGCACCAGCCTCCCCAACGAATCCAGCCGGCGAGAAAGCCTCGTCTACCCCATCCTGATCGAAGTCTGCGACCACCTCGAACTCGATCTAAGAATCGAATACCCCATCCAAGTCTCCGATCAATTCAGCGGCCTCGTAGACTACTACATCAAAGGCACCCACACCCTACTCGTCGTCGAAGCCAAACAAGCCGATCTAACCCGCGGCTTCACCCAACTCGCCACCGAAATGATCGGATTCAGCCAGTGGGCCAACCTCCCCCAACTCTACGGAGCCGTCACCACCGGAAACATCTGGGTATTCGGCACCCTCAACCAAACCCGCATCAGCGAAGACACCCAAATCTACACCCTCTTCGACGACCTCAACACCATCCTAGAAATCCTCACCGGAATCCTCAGCCTAGAACAGTTTTGAGTTGAGTTTTGAGTTTTGAGTTTTGAGTTTTGAGTTTTGAGTGTTGGCTTCCGGTGAGTCAGCCGAACCGAGTTTTGAGTTTTGAGTGTTGAGTTAGAACAGGCTGCGCCAACAACTCAAAACTCAAAACTCAACACTGAGAATTATCCCTCCTCCTCACTCAACTGGGGAGGATATTTGGCTTCGGCCGTGAGCCTCTGCCGAACGGTCACCGGCAACGGCAGGTGATCCGCCTCTCGTTGCTGAAGCACCAGCAGCAGCATGTATTCCCGTGCTTCCAATGGCAACGCCTCTAGAATTCGCTCCACTGAATCGATTCGCAAATTCTCCCCATTCCTGAACTTACTGATCTGGGTGGGCGTGAGTCCAGCCTTAGCCGCTAGATCAGCTCCCTTGATGTCAAACCTAAACAAGGTTTCCCGGAATGCCTCGGAAAATCGCATCGAGAGTTACATAATCCGTTAACTAATCACAGCTTACAGAAATTCATAACAACATCTTGAAACCTGGAATCACACGATCGTATTATTTTTATTACGTTCGTTAAATTTGTTATCCGAACGGAAATCTTATAACAGGAAAAATTTTAACTGCCATGAACCCCATCCTGACCGCTAAAGACATCCGCCACGCTAGAGCGATCGACCTAGCCCGACTCACCGGCATCGACGCGAGCAACTTCGCTGCCTGGAGCAATCACCGCCACATCAGCAAACGCAACCTAGGCATCATTGCCACCGCGCTCGGCATGGAGAAATCCGAAGTCCTCCGAGGGTTCGAGCTGCGACGACACGACAACCGCACCGCGCAAACCGTCGCCGCCAAACTCGCTCGTGCAACGTCTCCGCAGGAGCAGCCCTCATGACGGCCTGATGGTTCTCCGATTTTTCTGAGCTGTGCTCAGTACCGGGCGGAGCACGATGGTTCACGTCCGCAGAACCGTAAAAATGCCCCAATCGACGGCAATCGAGCGGGGCAATCCAAACAAAATCTTCGTAACCCGATGATGTCAGACGCCCAACACCAACCGGATGCAGACACCAACCTGCATTACAGACTAACGCATGCCGAATGGCTATCCAACTGCAAACAACTCAAATACGCCGAGCTAACCCTGCTTTACTATCTGCGAACCCTCAACCCCTTCGCCGATCGCCCACTTGACCTAAAAATCGTAGACGTAGCCCAGACCACCGGACTCAGCAAAGGCACCGTCTCAAAATCACTGCGATCCCTAAAAAACAAAGGCTTCATCGACCTGGAACTGACCGGGTCAGAGTTCGCCTGAAACCAGTTTCTCAGAGGAAACAAGTTTCCTACAGGAAACCTGAGTTGCCCACAGGAAACTTCGAGGTCGCACAGAAAACATCCGAATCCTGTCGGAAACCTGAGTTGCCCACAGGAAACAATCGACGCTCGAAATCCAGACACAGTAAGGCTTCTACAGCTCCTCATACTATTCATACTGATCAAACGGATCAAACGCTCTCACTCCCCCCACCCCCCACCCCAGAGCGAGAGCTACTCGATTTCGTGATCCAGACATTGAACGGCAACGGCCACATCCGCAACCCCAGAGCCTACGCCCTCAAAATCCTGGAACACGACAAACAGCACTGGGAAGACGCCTTCTCGCAATGGCAGCAACGAGCCGCACAGACCCCAATTCCGCCGCCATCCCCAGACCAAAATTTTGACGAACGCAAAAGTTTGATTGGACTGCTGCAACTCAAACAGCAACAAGGACAGCCAATCAGCCTCGCCCTCAAAAAACGCGCCGCCCAACTTGGCATCAACTTAGAGGACCCTCACCCATGACCACCATCTCCATCACCGCCGAAATCCCAGAACCGCTATACAAACTCGCCACCCAAACCGTGAAAGACTGCCCGCACCTCAGCCATGACCGACTCATAGCAGAAGCAATCACCCTCTATATCAGACTCCAGCAGCAGGGTAAATCAGAGGCCCAAGCCGATGGAATTATTTGACACCGCTGCCTATGTGCAGGAGCACCCACGCGACTTACCCCCAGAACCGGCTTCCACCCCCACCCCGTGAGCCAACCAAGCAACGGCGACACTCACCCAAAGGCAAAGCCTCAGGCTGGATTGAAGAGAGGCTGGGTAACCTGAAGCGACAAAACCCCAGCACCAGCTATTACTACTGCTGGCAGCAGGGCACCAACCGAGGCAAACAGTATATCCCAGTCCGCAAACTAGCAGCCGTGCAGCAGATGATTGATCAGCGCTGTTCTATGGGGGATATTCTCGCAGTGCTAGCCAAAGACTCAAACACACCGATAGGAAGTCAAGGAAATCGATGAGGACAAGCACCCTCCAGGGGCAGTAGCCGCAAAATTCCGCAATGACCTGCACCCACCCGATACAGCTTCCCCGGTCTAGATGCCGGCTACTATCCAGACTGTCAGAAAACCATCAACGCAGGAACACCTATCTACAACCAACGGATGAACCTATGCCCAAAACAGCTACCATTCTCCTACGGAGACGCTACGCAAATAGACCATGAGCAAGAAGACCGCCCCCAAACCTAAACCCCTTCCGAGTAATGCTGAACTCGTGACCGTTGACGAGGCAGCACGGATGCTCGGACGCGGCTACTCCCGCCGCAGCATCTTTCGCCGAATCAAATCGGGTGAGTGGCAAGAGGGGATTCACTGGATCGACGATCGCCGCCAAGACTCCGATCGACGCATCATCAAAATCAACCTCACCGCGGTCCAGGAGCTTCGCGGAACGCCAGCCGCTTTCAGATGAACCCCATCAAAATCACGATCGTGCTCCGCACGGCTCGGAGAGCCATCACCGTTCCAGAAGGACAAGACCCACTGCCCCTCCGGGGCCAGAAAAATCAGCCATGAGGCGAGGCCATTGCAAACCTCATCAAAGCCGTCACCCCTAGTGAGCAGTGGGAAGAAGTTGCCGCAGAACTCAAGGCGCAGGTCAACGCCCAGATGCATCCTACATCACCGGAGGCAAAGGACGACCAACCCGATTAATCAGCGCATCATACGCCCGACGATAGGTGGCCCGATCGATCCATGCCCTGTAAGTATTGATGTGAATCTGCACCGAATGACCCATCAAACCGGCCGCCAAATCAGGAGGCAAACTGAACTCAAAGCAGCGACGCGCATAACAGTGGCGCAGGTCATAAGCATGGAAGGGAATCCCACGCCGCCGAAACGCATCTGATACATTCGTTCCCAGCACCGCGTTACTGTGAACTCTCTGAAAGTTGGGCAGCTTCACTTTATCTAACTCCCATGCCTCAGCCCATTCAGGATAGAGTGGGTAAACAATCCGGCCACCCGTTTTAGTCATGTCCCCAACTTCGAGAACAGGGAACTCCGACATCTCTATATGAAACGCCTCATGCGGACGCAGCCCATAGCAGGCAATCACCCCCAGCACCCAACGCCACGCCTCGTTACTCACAGAATCCCTCGCCGCCACAATCGCCGCATCTGAAGGCAGAAATCGCGGATTCACACGCCTAGGAGAATAGGAACCAATCAGATTCGAGAAGTCTGCCTGAAACCCCGCAAACTTCGCCAACGCCGAACACACCTGCACCGCCCGCTTTCTCTGCCGCGAATCTGGCTGTATGTCATTGATGACGTTCAAGAGCAGTTCTGGGGATAGCACCTCATCAGCAGGCAACTTGTTGAAGATGACTCGATAATCAGTTCGCCACGTTGTTTCGGATTGCTGATTCCTCTCCCGCCGATTCCAATAATCAACCTCAAAACGGCGAATCCATTCTGCTGATAGAATTCCAGATTTTGATTCAAATTCATTATCAGACCAGCTCGACCAACTGAAGCGACCTAGATTTAGCTCAGCTCCCAGTAGCCGCGCCTGCTTCTCTGCATGTTGCACTCCGCCCCCATTCAAAATTCAATGATAGAGAGTGATAGTAGAGGGAGTGCAACACGCTGCCTGCCGCGAGCAGGTCGTTTGTGTTGGATGCCCACGCGAAGCCCAGGAGCTGAACAAGAATTGGGCTGATTCACCTATGCAGTCGTTTGGCTGCAGCCAACTTCAGCAGACAGACTTGAAAGATTAACGTAATAATTGATACGAAAACTTCAGTGTTTGCTCTGCGGCAATACGGAAGTTAGATTTTACAGCCACTAGAGCTAGAAGCCTGTCTTTCATGGTGCTCTGACAGATAGTTTGACAGAGCCTGATAGCAAACATTGGACTGATTAGAAGCAGTTAGAATGCCTCCATGTAAGGCTGAGCAGCACAGTTGTCTTGGTCGTTGCTAGCAAAACTGGTCCCCGTAAGGTCTAGTTAAATCATCAAGTTGAGCGACTTTAAACGATGATGCAGGAATTAAGAGACTGTAAACTTTAGGTATTAAAAGTGACACAAAAGTTAGAGTTAGAGTACTTTGAGTTCATACCCGCATTAGGCATGATGAGTCCCCCTGCACGTATGACCGAATCCATGACTTTACTCAGATTTTGCTCAGAGTCGAGCGTACCCCTATGCCGCATTATCCTTTTCCCCCAGTTTTTCACGATAGCAACCTTAGTCTGTAGAGAGACTCGGCTTCAGACTTGCTTCTGTGGCCTATAGATTGCTTGGCTCACTGAGTTCTTGCCATAGAGGCCCAGCTCGATCTGGCGTAACGAACCTAGGTGCAATTCACTATTGATCAGGATTGAACTAGTACGCACCAAAGCCTGAATGCAAGCCATTTCAGCCCTGCACTCAGGACCATAGCGCCAACAAGTTCACCAGAACTGTTGAAACCCTGAAGAATTTGCGTATCGTTCCGTCATCCAGTCCATAATTGCTACCAGATATCCACTGAGGCCCCTGGCTCAGTCGATGCTCCTGTGATGTTCCCTTCCAGACGATTCCATTCTTGCCCTTGGCCCCGATCCAGAACTTGAGATCAGGCCGTATCTCTCGCCTGCTGCGTTATGAGTGTGAATGCCATTATGTTCGGAGACAAATTGGGAGACAAATTGGGAGACAAATTGACAGCCAATCAGTCACTCCAACCATTCGGAAAGCTGAATCAGTCTCGACGTAATGTTCCTAAAGCTCAAGAAGCCATCTATGAGTTTCTGTTGGAGATTGTTAAAAATTGGGCGCCCGATGATGTCTTAAAGGAATTCAAGCATCTATTTATCCATCATTCTGATACCGTCGGATCGAGCACACTGCCCTATTTATATGAAATCGTGTTTGCCAATCAGGAGCACGAGTTTCGCAATACTTTAAAGCGCTGCTGCTATATTCTCATCAACAATTGGGATTTAACTCGCAACCATGAAGCAATTCAAAAGCTGGTGCAATTATTTTCGGATCCAATCCTCTACAAATACACCATTTCACCAACTCTGAAACGTCTGCGAGAGTGGCTAAGAAACTTCATTGCTAGCGCCGATTTTCAAGAGCTTAAACTCTTTGCTGCTCGCTATGAAGACCGAGGAAAAATTCATTGGAGTCAGCGCTATACATCCTATTTGCTAGTTCCTCAATATATCAACTTAGAAAATCCGCTGGAGCAGCGACAAGCCGCTAGAAATCTATCTAAGAAACTCAAGGAGCAATTTAAATTTGAGCTGGCAATGTACACAGCTCTATCGGAAAGTGCCGCACCAAGAGAGCAACCGCCACAAAATCCAACCAGCTTGGGGGATGAAGTGGTTCGTTTAATTAAACGGATTGTTGCAAAACGAGGATTTTTTAGCTATCCCAATATTGCCCATATCTTTCTCAACCAGACTAAGAATTTAACCTATCGATCGTTTAAGCAAAGCTTGTTGGAGTATCTAATTTTTTCAGTGGAGCAGGACGAATTTGCTGTCATTCTAAAAGCACAGCTCTCTGAAAAATTAAGTACGCTCTACACGGATCACGATGATAAAGCGGTGACTAGTGCTTTGATTTTACGAACCGCAAACCGAATCTTGGAATACCTAACCACTGAAAATCATCAAGAGCCGTCTGCCCTATTTGTGCTTTTGCTTTCGCAGGGCAATTCGCTGACGCTGGTGATTGTTTTGCTGAAAATTATCCTGATTTGCCGCTATGCCCGTACCCACTTGGAAGCTCGCATCGCTGACTTAATTCGCTATTACTCTAGTTACTCGGAAGAAGAGTGCCAGTGGGTGGTCAATTTCTTCGAAATGTTCCGGATTGTGACGGCCATCTATACTGAGAATATTGAGTACAATCTAGTCAATATGAATGAGTCTTGTTCCCGACAAGAGCTAGCAGCGGACACAGAGGTTTATCGTATTTTTTCGCAGTTGAAGCGGCGCGGCCTAGAGCTAGAACCTGATATTTTGGAAATGAAAACGGTAGAAGCTTCACTGGAGGCAGCAAAACCTTTAGAAGAAGTTTAGAAGAAGTGCCTTCTAGCGATTCGGGTTTGGCCGCTAGCTAGGCCAAACCCTTGGGCAGAACTGAGTGTAGAACTGAGCGCAAGGCTGAACACAAGACTGAGCCAGAAATCATGCCCGCGCAATCCAACTGCCACACTCGCGTCATACGGCCACTCTAGAGTAGGAATCATCAATCCAGTCGAGCTTTCAACCTATCTTTTCTTTAGCTCTTTAGCGCCCTGATCCGGATTGCTCAACGCTGTCTAAGAACTGTTTAGGAAATATCAACTTGAGCAACTCATTTCCCCCTTTGGCAGGTATTTTTCTATGACCATTGATCATCACAACGCAGATAATTATCCTCAATCCAATCAACCTCGTTCTGGTTCTAAATCCCTCAGTCGCGGATTTGCTCGCTTCGCACGCACCAACTTGGGCCGGTCTTTAGGACTAGTTTTTGTAGGGGCCGGAATCGCAACGGCTGGTTCCTACTTGGCTTGGCATCCCAATACGGCTCGCTCGTCCCAAACGGCAACACCCGTTTCAGCTACTGCTCCTCAGACGACTGCCGCTGCTCCGACGGGCCGAGTTGCTCCCCTAGCTGCCGCCACCAATCCCAACTTTATTACCAACGTGGTGAAGCAGGTGGGGCCTGCGGTGGTGCGAATCGACGCTTCCCGTACCGTGAGCTCCAGCCGCCAATTGCCAGAACGCTTCAACGATCCGTTTTTCCGCGACTTTTTTGGTCAGGGTTTTCCACAGGAATCCCAGCCCTCTGAGCGGGTTGAGCAAGGGATCGGTTCTGGTTTCATCGTCAGCCAAGATGGGCGGATCATCACCAACTCCCATGTCGTCGCTGGGGCAGATACGGTTGAGGTGACGCTGAAGGATGGTCGCAAACTGCAGGGCCAAGTGCTTGGGGTTGATCCGGTGACGGATGTAGCGGTTGTGAAAATCGACGCCAACAACTTACCGACCGTTCCCCTCAGCGACTCAGACCAAATTCAGCCGGGAGAATGGGCGATCGCGATTGGCAACCCCCTCGGTCTCGACAATACAGTCACGGTTGGGATTATCAGTGCTACGGGTCGTTCCAGCGGCGATGCCGGAATTCCTGACAAGCGGGTCGATTTCATCCAGACTGACGCAGCTATCAACCCTGGTAATTCTGGTGGTCCCTTGCTGAACGAGCAGGGAGAAGTGATCGGGATGAATACTGCGATTCGAGCGGATGCTCAAGGGATTGGCTTTGCCATTCCGATGAATACCGTACAGCGGATTGCTGACCAGCTCGTCACCAAAGGTAAGGCCGAACATGCTTATTTGGGCGTGCAGATGGCAACCTTGACTCCAGAAGTCAAGCGAGAGCTAAACAACAACCCGAATGCAGGCTTCACCGTTAGCGACGAGCAGGGCGTACTGGTCATCCGAGTCAGGGAAGGTTCCCCCGCCGAACGGGCCGGCATTCGATCTGGCGATGTGGTAAAACGGGTCAACGGTCAGGATGTAGCGACCGCAGACGACCTGCAAAATATCGTTGAAGCCACCCAGGTAGGTAGCACGCTGCAAATTGATCTGAAACGCGACGGGCGCGATCAAACTATTGCGGTGCAGGCAGGAGCCTATCCAGTTGAAGATCAACAGTAGGCCGTAGAGGAGCCATACAGTAGGCCGTCAAATAGTCCGTCAAGTAGGCACGGAGAGACAGAGAGAAAAGAAAACGCCCCCTAGGCTGCTACCACGGTTCCTTGGGTGTCAATTGGGAGGATATAGGCATCAGCAGTGATACCTACATCTTCCCAAGCTTTTTTCATAGCTGTTTGGACGGCTGCAGCTGCAGCGGCATTGGTCAGGGCCAAGAGAGTGGGTCCAGCTCCACTAATCACCATGCCATAGGCCCCAGCCTCAAGGGCGGCTATCTGTACCGCTTCGTATCCTGGAATTAAGGACTGCCGATAGGGTTGATGAATGCGGTCCTGGAGGGCTGTCGCTAGCCAATCCGGTTCTGCTGTTTGTAAACCCCGTAACAGCAAGCCCAGATGGGCCGCATTGAAAATGGCATCGCGGCGGTCGTAGGTGGAAGGCAGGACGCGGCGAGCTTCAGCCGTTGAAAGTTCAAAATTAGGCACGGCTACCACCGGCACTACCTCTGGATGCCAAGGCACTTCGCATATTGCCCAGCTAGCGTCAGCCCGAGAGGCCGCCAAGCGACAACCCCCACTCAGGGCTGGAACTACATTATCTGGATGCCCTTCTAGCTCGATCGCCATTGCCATCAACTCGGCTTCCTCTAGCGGTGAACCGGCCAGCACATTGGCCCCCGCAATTCCTGCCACAATCGCCGTGGCTGAACTGCCCAACCCCCTAGCCAGTGGGATTTCCAGCCCAATCGATAAATGCACGGGCGGCACGGGCTGCCCAATTTTCTGGTAGTAGTGCTGAAACGCTTGATAAGCCAAATTACTCGCATCGGTTTTGACTCGCTCTGCTTCCAGACCCGTCACTTCGATCTGCAACACCTCATCTGTTGCGGTTTCGGAATAGAGCGGCTGAAACTCAAACCGGTTGTAAAGCGACAGGGCGGCACCAAGGCAATCAAAGCCGGGACCCAAGTTGGCGGTGGTGGCAGGGACGGTGATGGTTACGGGCATAGGGATGAGGGATGGGAGATGGGAGATGGGGGGTTGCAGAATGAAGTAGGTCAACCGGGGGATTTGTCAAACCCGTAGCGCGAACTTCTGGTCCGCCCGCAGGCTGGATGTCTATGGTTACGTTTGTTTTGCCTATTTACTCAGCAGGATCAGTTTACTCGACAGGTGGCCTGGATTGGTATGACCTGACCGAGTCTTGCTGGAATCGATAGAGACAAGTCGGCAGCAGGCAGGGTAAAACTGGTGGGTATGGATGCTTCGTTCAAGCCTGGCCGTCAGGCCTAGATGCTGTCAGAGCTAGATGTCATCTCAGATCATGCGTTCTGGTCTCGCCATGTTTCCTTCTCGCCGCGTTTATCTGCTGCTGCTGTCAGGTACCGTTATTGGCCTAGTGGTTGCCATTGTTGGTACTATCACTGGTTCTGGATGGCTTGGATTTGCGATTTTGCTCATGCTCATTTGGGATGGTTTGATTTTGCTGCTCGCCCTGATTGACGGTTGGCGAGTTAAATCTGATCGAGTCCAGCTAGAACGATTGCCGATTGGCCGCCTCTCGATTGGCCGCCACAATTCGATTTACCTGAAGCTGCATGCGAATCGTCCGGCAGTGCTACAGATTCGCGACTACTACCCGCCGGTTTTTACAGCCATGCCTGAGGTTCTGCATGTTCGTGTACCGGCAAATCGTGACGAGGAGCTGACCTACACTGTGTTTCCCAGTCAGCGCGGCGAGTATAACTGGGGCATGATCCAACTGCGGCAGCTCGGAGCTTGGGGATTAGCATGGCATCAGTGGTCGGTAGCACAAGCAGAGGCGGTTGCAGTCTATCCCGATCTGATTGGCCTGCGGTCGCTTTCGATTCGGCTGACGCTACAATCCACCGGTAACCTGAAGCGGGCACAGCGGTTGGGGATGGGAACAGAGTTTGCCGAACTGCGGGAATATAGCGTCGGGGATGATCCACGCTTGATTGATTGGAAGGCGACCGCACGGCGCAGTCGGTTGCTGCTGCGGGTTCTAGAACCAGAACATGAGCAGACACTGATTATTTTGCTGGATAGCGGACGGCTGATGACGGCTCAGGTTCAAGGGTTGGCCCGATTTGATTGGGGAATGAACGCCGTTTTGGCTTTGGCTTTGGCTGGGCTGCACCGAGGCGATCGGGTGGGAGTGGGGGTGTTTGACCGGCAGCTTCACACTTGGGTGCCGCCAGAGCGGGGACAAAACCAGCTCAACAAGCTGATTGACCGGCTGACACCTCTACAGCCAACCCTGCGGGAGCCAGATTACCTAGGCGCGGTTACGACTGTCACCCAGCAGCAAACCCGCCGTGCTCTAGTTGTTTTGCTCACCGATTTGGTAGATAAGACTGCCTCTGCGGAATTGCTGTCGGCAATGGCCCGACTGAGTCCGCGCTATCTGCCCTTCTGCGTCACGCTGCGCGATCCCCAGATCGATACCCAGGCCAACCACCTGACTCAAGACATTTCTAGCAGCTATGCCCGCGCGGTGGCTCTCGATCTGTTAACCCAGCGGCAGGTGGCGTTCGGCACCCTGAAGCAAAAAGGCGTCTTGGTTTTGGATGCGCCAGCCAATCAAATCAGCGAGCAGTTGGTCGATCGCTATCTTCAGCTCAAAGCCCGCAATCGGCTTTAGGTGGTTTGTGGTTTTTGTTGGTGAGTTGGACAGTACTCAAGAGCCAGCAGCTATCCAATCGCTTGTGTTACCTGGGCTTAGGAGTGGGAGTTCTTAGCGTAGTGCCACCTCTAGGAATAATTGTGTTGTTGTTGAGTATGGTGTGGTCGTTGTGGATAGGGCAAGTGTTGTTGAAGGAAGGGGCAATGGGCTAACAATAAGCCCTTGTATATTGAGAGCAATCGGCGCAAGCTGATAGCAGAACCTAACGGTGAATCTGGATATGCCCTTACGTGGATATGCCCTTACGCGGCGAATGCTGAAACTTAGATTTTAGATCCCGAATTGGTTTTGCAACTGCCTGATGCCCAGACAAGCTGAACCAGTATCAAAGGGACTTCAAACCTTGAAGCCACTCAGCGCATTGGCAAGGGAAGAACGGGCAAGAGGCATTTAACAACAGGAGTCCCACCATGACTAGCTTGGCGATACTTGGGATGGATGTGAGCAAATCAACCTTACATCTTTCTCTGATGCAGGGAGAAACTCAACCTTAGAAGAGCGTAGTCAACAATAGCCCATCGGGGTTTAGTCAATTGAGAGAGTGGTTGAGTGTCCACGGCATCGATCAGGTCCATGCGTGCTTCGAGGCGACCAATACCTACGGCCAAGCCATTGCCGTCGAGCTTGACCAGCAGGGGCATCGGATGAGCGTCGTCAACCCTGACCGGGTTCAAGGTTTTGCTCAAGGCGAGTTGAGCCGCACCAAACCAGATAGTGCTAATGGAGCAACGATTGCTCGCTTTTGTGAGGCAATGCAACCTGCGGCTTGGAGATCGCTTGCTCTTGAAGCGGAACAGCTCCAGTAGTTGACCTGACGGCTCGAAGCGTTGCGGCAGATGATTGTGCAAGAGCAGGATCGATTAGATACAGCGATTGCTCAGTTACGTGAGGAGATAGAGCTGCATATTAAGCTTTTACGGACATAGGAACAGAGCCTGAAACAGAAAATGGAAGAGCATATTGAGCAATACGAAACATTAAAGCAACCGCTAAAGTTACTGAAGAATGTCAAAGGGATTTCCACGATTAGTGGTGCTCAAATCTTAGCGAGAATCAGCAACTGGCGAGAGTTTGGTCCAGCTCGACAATGAGCTGCTTATGTAGGATTGGCTCCACAGGCGAAGCAGTCAGGCACATTCGTTCATGGTAGACCTCGTACTATGCAAAATTGGTAATGCTCATTGACGACGAGCGTTGTACTTTCGAGCGCTGAGTGCAATTCGATGTTGTAGTGCAATGCAGGGATAGATTGAACAGTTGCGTGAGCGGGGCAAGAACAAGATGCAGGTGGTGGGAGCGGTGATGCACAAGCTGATGCGCATTGTCTAGGGGGTCTTGAAGTCTGAAAAAACCTTTAACCCGGAGTTACTTACTTCAATCGCTTGACAGCGCAACACAATATCTGAAGTGACAGCGGTCAAGAAGATTGCTAGAGGGCAAGTTGCGAGGCTGTCCAGAATTGCGTGTCCATCGGATCTGTAAATGTTTCAAGTGGTTCTGTGTCGCTTAGTGGCCTGACCCGCCCGCGAATCAATTGCGGCCTAATGAAGCAAGTACACTGTAGAATGCACTATCAGTGCACTGAACCTTGTGCTTCGTCTGCTACTCTGCGAGAAGGCTGCCCCTACAGCAGGCTTCCCGATTAGCTCGCAATTGATTCGCGACTGGAGAAGTGCGAAGTCAAACGCTGGATTGACCCAAATCTCTGAACAGACCCCTTTATGAGCTTGAGCAATTAGCCCGGATATTTAATTCGGACTAGACCAAACACCTCGCTCAGGCAGGTTTTGCCTGTACAGATGCGGTTTCAACCGCCAGCTAATTCATTCATTTAATTTATTTAATTAGGCAATCTTATGCCCTGCGGCGGTGATTAGCTGCTTAAAGGTTTCTTCCGACGCTTTGCCCTCGATCGTTACCATCTTTGCGTTCGCATCAACCTCGACTCGTGCATCCGGTTCAGTCGTTAGAATCGTTTCTTTCAGCGCTTTGGCGGCTTCGGGGCTGTTGAGAGTTGGGACCGATAGTTTTAAGGCCATAGTCTGCTTATAACTTGTCTAAAGATTAGATTTAGCCCTATTCTCTCGGCCTTGCCTCAAATCAGGCACTCCACCTGGGGTAGATTCTGGCGGCTGGGCAGATTTCTTTGTAAAAGGTTAAAAAAATCACCAGACCCAAAGCAGATTCAGGGCATCCAAGATAGAGTTGGGGTAGGCAATCTTCGAGTTGTCCATCTGCAAATTGGATTGAGCTAACTATTCAGCGAAACAGGAACACTGACTTATGAGCGCCTACGAACTTGAGCTTGAAACAACTGAGGCCGGAACGTCAGACGATGCAAGCTTCACCGTCAACTACGTGGAAGTGATCGAAACCGTGATTTCCAGCCTGCAACAAGACCAAAGCGCGATGGTCAGCCATACCGAGGAAGGCCACCTGTGGAAGTTTAAGTACGGCAGTGTGGAAGTGTTTGTTCAACTTCCAGGCACCAGCGATGAAGACACGCTGACGGTTTGGTCGTCGGTGTTGAAGCTGCCGGTGCAAAATGAGGCTCAGCTCATGCGCAAGCTGCTGGAAATGAACTGGACTAGCACCTTTGAAGCTCGCTTTGCCATTGTGGGCGATCAGGTCGTGGTTTCGGCTCAGCGCACTCTGGCTGAACTGTCTCCGGCGGAGGTATCGCGCAATATCACGATCGTGGCTACGATTGCCGACGACAACGATGAGGCGCTGCAAGCCGAGTTTCCTGCTCAATAGGTTTAGAGATTAGGTTCAGAGGAATGTCCCTTTTGAGCAAATGGCGGCTGATTCCCTGCCTACCAGCCTCCGGTGCCGTTCAGATGGCCATCGATACTTGGTTGCTAGAACAACATCGGCTGGGGTTGCATCCGCCGACACTGCGCTTCTATTCCTGGAAGCCAGTTGCAATTTCGCTGGGTTATCATCAGCGCCACTACCCCAACTTCTGGCGGGATTTAACCTGGAACAATCAGCCGATTGAGCTGGTACAGCGTCCTAGCGGGGGTCGCGCGGTCCTGCATCAAGGCGACTTGACCTACGCGGTGATTGTCTCAGGGCTGGCGGGTACTCGTATGCAGAGCTACCAGAGGATTTGCGAATTCCTGATTCAGGGCTGGCGCAGCCTAGGCGTTGAGCTGGAGTACGGCGCAGTGGGGCGCGGCTATATCCACAATCCCAACTGCTTTGGCACGGCGACCGGAGCCGATTTAGTCACCTCTGATGGAGTGAAGCTAATCGGCAGTGCCCAACTCCGACGCCAGCAGGCGATTTTGCAGCACGGCTCGATGCGTCTAACTACTGATCCCGACCTGTTTCGGCATGTGTTTGGTGTAGAGCTGGCTCCCTTGGCGTTACCTTTACCCCCTGAGCCGATTCTGCCCCTAATCGCAGCTTTGACTGCCGCTGCCCAAGCTTGCTTTCAGGTCGAGCTGTTGTCGCAACCCCTCAGCGAGAGCGAATGGCAATCTGTCCTTCGGCTGATGAGCTTGTCTCCGACTCCAATGAGTACAATTGAAAGGATGCAATAGTCCGTAGCTCAGTTTGAGCAAATTTCGGGAACTCTTCAGGAACTCTGAGCGATCGGAGTGTATTGTTTGTTCGACAAAACTCCTGCGCCGCAATGACATCACCGCCGCCTAATCAACCGCCCAAGCCACCCACCCCCCAACCTCCCCCGTCGCAACCGCCCAAAACGCTGCTGGGAGCGATTACACAGGCCGTGCGCACGGTTCAGGCGAAGGTGGATTTCTCGAAGCTCCAGCTCAAGCCCAATGCTAGAGTGCCGGAACTGTGGGTACAGGACGCCGATGCTCCGAAGGCCGATGTTTACCCGTTGCTAGGCGAACGCTATCTGCTGGGGCGCAGTTCCAAGTCCTGCGATATTGTGGTGCGCAATCCGGTGGTGAGTCAGGTACACATGTCGCTGACGCGAGACCAACGCCAGCGGCATGCCCCGTTTGTGCTGCGCGACGAAAATTCTACCAACGGCATCTATCGCGGCAAGCGGCGCTTAACTAAACTGACCTTGCGGCATGGCGATGTGCTCACCCTAGGGCCGCCGGAATTGGCCGCCGCCGTGCGGATTCAGTATCACAATCCCCCACCCTGGTATGTGCAGACGGCTCGCTATGGGCTGTATGGGTTTACCGGCCTGACAGCCCTGACGGCACTGTGGATTGGGATCGAATGGCAGCGGTTTGCTGTACGTCCGTTGCCCGCCTCGGTGCAGGGTCCGGTAGTGGTATATGCCCGCGATGAAGAAACGCCATTGAGAGCCATCGAAACCCGCGCCCATCTGGAACTAAAGCGGCTCTCCGACTTCTCGCCCTATCTGCCGAATGCGGTGATTGCCTCTGAAGATTCCCGCTTCAACTGGCATTTGGGCGTAGATCCGATTGGCATCTCTCGGGCGCTGGTCACCAACGTGCGGGGTGGTGAGATCCGCGAGGGGGGCAGTACGGTAACGCAACAGTTGGCTCGCAGCATCTTCCGGGATTACGTCGGCACCGCCGATTCGGCTGGGCGCAAACTGCGGGAAGCGGTGGTGGCCTTAAAGCTGGAAACCTTCTATAGCAAGGATTTCCTCATGCTCACCTACCTGAACCGCGTCTATCTCGGCAACGGCAACTATGGCTTTGAAGACGCAGCCCAGTTTTATTTCGGCAAATCAGCCAAGGATTTAACCCTGTCAGAAGCGGCCACCTTGGTGGGAATTTTGCCAGCTCCCAATGCCTTTAACCCGGTGCGGGACTACGAAACCGCCGTGGAATTGCGCGATCGCGTCCTCAACCGCATGGTGGTGCTGGGCATGGTTAGCCAAGAAGAAGCCCAGCGGGCACGCCGCTCGCGGATCGAAATCAACCCCAAGGCAATCAAAGAACTGGAAAGCACAATCGCACCCTACTTCTATAGCGAGGTGTTTGCCGAATTGGAGTCGCTGCTGGGGGAACAGCTTGCCCAGGAAGGTAATTTCATTGTCGAAAGCAGCCTGGATCTGCAAATTCAAGCCGAGGCCGAAGCCTCGCTGCAAAATGCGGTGGCTACGACCGGAGCTGCTAAGGGCTTTTCCCAAGGAGCATTGGTGACGCTAGATTCGGGAACCGGCGAAGTATTGGCAATGGTGGGTGGTGTCGATTTTCGTCAAAGTCAGTTTAATCGCGCTACGCAAGCCTATCGCCAACCCGGATCGACATTCAAAGTCTTTGCCTATACGGCGGCGCTAGAACAAGGTATTTCTCCCGGCACGCTCTATTCCTGTGCCCCGCTCAACTGGCAAGGACAATACTTTGAAGGCTGTCGGTCGGGCGAAGGCAGTCAGGATATGTACACCGGCTTGGCCCGGTCTGAAAACGTGGTAGCCTTGCGCATTGCCCAAGACGTTGGGCTAAATACGGTGATGAGAACTGCCCAGCGTATGGGGATCACCGCTAACCTAGAGGCCGTACCTGGTATGGTGCTGGGGCAAAACGAGGTGACGCTGCTAGAATTAACCGGAGCCTATGGAGTTCTGGCCAATCAGGGGGTACGAAGCCGGCCGCACACGATCAATCGCATCCTCGACAGCAGCGACTGCGAAGATTTCAACGACCATCGCACCTGCCGTGTCATCTACGACTACAAGCAAAATGCCGAGACAAATTTACCTGTTTTGCAGCCCGACATTGCCGATACGATGACTTCTCTTCTCCAAGGGGTGGTGCAGGCCGGAACGGGGCGGGGTGCCTTCCTCGGTTTGGGAGAAGCGGGTAAGACCGGCACAACGAACGATTATGTCGATTTGTGGTTTGTCGGCTACATTCCAAACCAGGGCTTGACTACCGGCATTTGGTTTGGAAATGATGACAATACGCCGACCTCGGCGAGCAGTGGAGATGCAGCTCAACTCTGGGGAGACTATATGCGGCGAGTCGCTCAGTAGGCGGTTGATCACAGTGCAGATCTCCACCAAATATCCACTTTTTAGCGCCATAGTTGAGCGCAGCAGTCACAGTCCAGATCGCTACAACCTTTGGCCTCGGCTAGTTTCCATCGCTACAAATGCAAATTCTGCGAATTTAACTTTGTAGACATCTTAAAAAAAGATGTTTTTCATTTTGCTGTCATTGACTTTGAGATCGGATATGATCACGAGCAAAGCAGTTCTCGGCTGTAGGCTTATAAGGGTTAGGTTAACCGTTCCTTAAGTTCTCTCCGGACTGCCCCCTGTATCGAATGGTTTGGAGAGGATCGTGACTATTTACATTGGCAACCTGTCTTTTCAGGCTACTGAGGAAGATTTGCGGGAAGTCTTTGCTGAATATGGTAAGGTCAGCCGCATTAGTTTACCCACCGATCGGGAAACTGGCAGGAAGCGTGGGTTCGCGTTTGTCGAAATGGAGGATGAAGCTCAGGAAGATCAGGCAATTTCAGAATTGGATGGCGCTGAGTGGCTGGGTCGGGAGATTCGCGTCAACAAGGCAAAACCGCGAGAAGGCGGTGGTGGACGTAGAAATGGTAATGACTTCCGAGGCTAGTGGGAAGCAAGTTCCGATTTCAGCGTCGCTTAGAATTGAAAAGTAGATCATAGCGCATAGTGGCTGACTGCGGCAGTTGTTAACTCCGCGCTGCTATGCTGTTTCAGTTGGGACCAATATTGCCCATGCGTCGGGTCCGCTTGATCACCATTGCAGCAAGTGTTCTAATCACCCTGGCCTTGGCTGCGTGGTTATTTGATTCGTTGCAGCGGCTTTACTGGAGTCTTGCTGTGGTTTCTCCAGTCTTAGCCAGTTTGCTGCTAGCCCTATTGGTGGCAGCACTGATTGCGGCAATTGCAGCATTGATCTACTACCTCTACCTGTTCGGACGCCCCAAACCACCTGCGCGCCCCCTGCCTCCCCTACCAGAAGACAAAACTATCGTTGCCCAGGAAACCCTGAATGCATTGCAGCAGCAGATCGCTCAAATTCAGGATGAAGTAGCTCGGCAGGCGCTGCAAGAACGGTCCAGGGCGATCCAGCAGGATCTGGTACAGCGAGATTTGCAGGTCGTGGTGTTTGGGACCGGCTCAGCAGGCAAAACCTCTTTGATCAATGCCATATTCGGCGAGATTGTCGGTGAGGTGGGGGCGGCCATGGGAACCACGACACTGGGCGAAACCTACCGACTGCATCTGCAAGGACTGGAACGGGAAATTGTTTTGGTCGATACGCCTGGTATTCTGGAAGCCGGAGGGCTAGGCAGCGAACGCGAGCAGCTAGCGCGGCAAATTGCTACGGATGCCGATTTACTGCTGTTTGTGCTCGACAACGATCTGCGTCAGTCCGAATACCAGGTCTTGCAAATGCTGGCAGAGATCGGCAAACGACTGCTCGTGGTCTTCAACAAAACCGATCTGTATCCAGCCGTGGATCAACAGCAGATTCTAGAACGGTTGCATCAGCGGTTCCAGGGGCTAATTTTGCCGCAGGACCTAGTTGCGGTGGCGGCCAATCCCCAAGCAGTGCGGCTACCGGATGGCCCAGTAGTTCAACCCGCACCCGATATCTCATCCTTGTTGCAGCGGATGGCAGAGGTGCTGTGGGCCGAAGGGGAAGACCTGATTGCCGATAACATTTTGCTGCAATCCCAGCGGCTGGGTGAAGAGGCGCGGCGATTGATTGATGCCGAACGACAGCGGCAGGCCGAAAAGATTGTTGATCGGTTTCAGTGGATTGGCGCGGGAGTGGTGGCGGCTACGCCTTTGCCGGTGGTGGACCTGCTGGCCACGGCGGCGATCAATGCCCAGATGGTGGTGGAACTGGGCCGAGTGTATGGCTGCGAGATGAATCTGGATCGGGGTCGAGAGTTGGCCTTGTCGCTGGCTAAGACACTGGTGAGTTTGGGGGTGGTTCGAGGTGCGATTGAGATCTTTTCGGTGGCGCTGCAAACCAATGTGGCCACGTTTCTCGTGGGTCGGGCCATCCAGGGCGTGACGGCAGCCTATCTGACGCGAATTGCCGGAAAAAGCTTCATCGAATACTTTCGCCAAAATCAGCAATGGGGCGATGGTGGCATGACCGAAGTGGTGCAAGAACAGTTTCGCCTCAATCGCCGCGACGAGTTTGTCAAAGCCTTTTTGCAGGAAGCGGTTACTCGCGTTGTAAACCCCCTATCCAGAGCTGAACGACCGATTGATCCCTTGCCATAAAATCACAAGTCTTGCATTCAGTTCGCTTGCATAAGTTCATCAGTAAACTATGACGTCAAACATCTAATCTTGTATGAAGCTTGATCCTGGGGCGATGAGTGATGGCAAGAGATCTGTTCCACGATATTGTCAAGGAAGCTTTAATTGCAGAAGGATGGCAAATCACCCATGATCCTTTTCCCATAGATTACGGTGATGTGCAAATGCAAATCGATCTCGGTGCCGAACGCTTACTTGCTGCTCAACGAGATTCCGAAAAGATCGCTGTAGAGGTTAAAAGTTTTACTAACCCTTCAGCTATTTCTGAATTTCATATGGCTGTTGGGCAATATTGCAACTATCGCCATGCCCTACGTGCCCAAGAAGCTGACAGAAAGCTATATCTAGCTGTACCTAGCCAAATTTACGATCAATTCTTCAGACTCAGATTTGTAGAAGAAATTATCGAGGAACAGCAGATTTTGCTGGTGATTTATAACATTAAAACTAGAAACATCCGATGGATAAACTGAAGCATTATCGACAAATCATTCAAGAGGTCCTGACTGAACATAGCCAGATCAAACCTGCCTACGGTGAAATTCAAATGAAATTGCTGTTTGATGTGGAGCGTGATCATTATCAACTCCTCCGCGCAGGTTGGCTTGAAGAACGTCGAATCTACGGACCATTGATCCATATTGATATTGAAAATGGAAAAATTTGGATTCAATATGACGGTACAGAAGTTGGTGTTGCTAATGAGTTAGTAGAACGTGGAATTCCTAGAAAAGATATTGTGCTGGCTTACCACTCACCCTTGCTGCGCCAATATGATGGTTTTGCAGTTAGTTAAGTACCCTGCGGCAGGTGAGCAAAGCCGTTGAGCACCTGCTAGACTTGCCTCCTAGCCTCGATGATATAGTGAGGCCAAAACCTCAGGAAAAATAGGATAGAAATTGTGCAGAGCCTGCGTGTCTTATGTTTGGGGGAAATTCTCTGGGATTGTTTGGCAAATCAGGTGGCTGAATCAACGGCTCAGGTGCACTCATGGACACGCTATCCGGGCGGAGCGCCTGCTAACGTGGCCTCTGCCTTGGTGAAACTGGGCACTTCCGCTGGCTTCATTGGCTGTGT
This sequence comes from Leptolyngbya sp. NK1-12, assembly GCF_032598965.1. Taxonomy (NCBI): domain Bacteria; kingdom Bacillati; phylum Cyanobacteriota; class Cyanophyceae; order Leptolyngbyales; family Leptolyngbyaceae; genus Leptolyngbya; species Leptolyngbya sp. NK1-12. The sequence goes on along the minus strand of NZ_CP053586.1, from coordinate 1,852,581 downwards.
CGGCACTGATGAACTGGGCCAAAAGCTGGTGGATGTTCTCCAAATGCTAGGGGTTAATACCATCGGCATCCAGCACCACCCCACCGCCCCAACCCGGCAAGTAGAAGTGCTGCGCTTACCAGGAGGCGAACGGCAGTTTGCTGGATTTCATGGGCGTGCCACCACCGAGTTTGCCGATACCCAATTGCAAGCCGACTTACTGCCCGTAGAGCTGTTTGAAGCTGCTGAGTTTTTGATTTTAGGAACGTTGGAGTTGTCCTATCCCGATACCCGTGCCGCAATCGAACGGGCGCTGGACTTGGCCGAGCAGTACTATCTCAAGATTTTGGTCGATGTAAACTGGCGGCCCATGTTTTGGACCGAACCGAGTTTGGCCAAGCCCTGGATTCATCAGCTGATCAGCCAAATCGACTTCCTGAAGCTGACGGTAGAAGAGGCCGAGTGGCTGTTTGGTACTGCTGACCCTAGCGCCATCGCTGAACAAACCGGCAATCTAGAAGGTGTTTTAGTAACAGATGGTGCTAAAGGCTGCACCTACTTTTTGGGTGAGTATCAGGGTGCTGTTCCTGCCTTCCCGGTCGAAGTAGAAGATACTACCGGAGCCGGAGATAGCTTTGTGGCCGGATTCATTCATCAACTTTGCCGTCAAGGAATCCGAGCCTTGAACGATCCCAACTCGGCCCGCACCATCGTCACTTATGCCAACGCCGTGGCTGCCCTCACAACCACCAGAGCCGGAGCGATTTCAGCCCAGCCCACCGCAGCAGAAGTAGAAGCCTTTTTGTATCTGCATCGCGGCAGGAGTTAACCCTACTGCTCAGGCGGCTTGGGTACACGTCCATAGATTTCGGTCATGAATTTGAGTTTGTCCCGAATCTCAGGCGTGAGGGCACCGCTCCAGTAGCGCCAGCCCCAGTTGCCCGACTCCTGGCTAGGAGAGTTCATGCGGGCGTCGGTATCCAGTCCTAGCAAGTCCTGAAGTTGGATAATCGCCAGATCGCTGACCGAACTCATGGCCAAGCGAATCAGATCCCAGTGGATGCCGTCTCCACTTGTGCAGCCGAGATATTGCCGTACCCGTTCCTGTTCTTCAGGCGAACGTTTATTGAACCAGCCAACGGTGGTGTCGTTGTCGTGGGTGCCAGTATAGACAACGCTGTTGCGGAGATAGTTGAACGGCAGATAGGGATTGTCTGGTCCGGAGTCGAACGCAAAGTGCAGGATCTTCATGCCGGGAAAGCCAAAGTCATCGCGCAGGTCTTCCACCTCCGGCGTAATTAGACCCAGATCTTCGGCTATGATCGGCAATTCTCCTAAAACCTTGTTGAGATGCCGAAAGAAAGTGCGGCCCGGAGCCTGCAACCACTCGCCATGCACGGCAGTGGTTTCGCCTTGAGGTACGGCCCAATAGGCTTCAAAGCCACGAAAATGGTCGATCCGAATCATATCAACGCATTCCAGCATGGCTTGGAACCGCTGCACCCACCAGCCAAAGTCTTGCTCTTGCAGCCGCTGCCAGTCATAGATCGGATTGCCCCAGAGCTGGCCCGTCTCACTGAAATAATCGGGTGGTACGCCAGCCATCAGTTCAGGTAGGCCGGTTTCTTCATCCAGCCGGAAAATTTCGGGATGCGCCCACACTTCAGCGCTATCGTGGGCCACGTAAATGGGTAGGTCGCCCAAAATCTGGATTTGCCGCTCGTTGGCGTAGGCTTTTAGCGCTGTCCACTGCTGAAAGAACTGGAACTGGAGAAACTGATGGAAAAAGATTTTCTGGGCCAGGGTTTGCCGAGCCGACTCTAGGGCATCGGGCTTCCGCAGCCGCAGTTCTGGTTCCCAGGTATGCCAGCTCGCACCATTGTGGGCATCCTTGAGGGCCATAAATAGGGCATAGTCATCCAGCCACTCGGCTTTAGTCTGACAGAATTCGGCAAACGCATCTTGCCGCTCAGCCGAAGCCTGGGTGCGAAAGCCAGCGCAGGCTTTTTGTAGCAGCGGCAGTTTCAAATACAGCGCCCAACCAAAGTCGATTTTTAGCGGCAGTTCCGGCAGATTGCTCAAGTCTTCATCCGTCAACAGCCCGTCGGCTCGAAGCTGGTCTGGGCTGATCAGCAGAGGATTGCCAGCAATCGCGGAGAAACACTGGTAGGGCGAATCGCCGTATCCAGTTGGGCCGAGGGGTAAAATCTGCCAAATCTGCTGTTTGCTTTCGGCAAGAAAATCAACGAACTGATAGGCTTCTGAACCAAGATCGCCCACACCATAAGGACTCGGAAAGGACGTAGGATGCAGCAGAATACCGCTTGCTCTGGGAAAGGGCATAAACAACCACAGCAAAAACTAGACAGCAAGAATTCGACAGTAAAACCTAGGAGGTGAACAAACAGCTAGCAATAGTTAACAGGCAACCGTTCACTAGTGCCAAACTACCGAGACGATTATCTCGATTGCTTATAGCAGGCTACGCTACTACAGCTCAGTTTGGCATCTACCCATCGGGCCACTAAACTCCTCGACTCTATCACGCAGCGACCGGAATCGGTAGACTTGGGCTGGACTCCTGTCTTTATCGAGTCGCTCCGGCATCGTCGAGAGACTGCACATGAATTGGTTGAAGTAGGCCAATCAAAATATCTAAACGCAGTTCTTCTACCCAAGTTCGGAGAGCCGTTGCCAGGAAAGCATAGCTGTCGGGTAGCTGGCTGACCAGTTGCAGAATGCGCTGATCGTCAAGTTCGGTTGTAGCTTGGTAAACGGCGTTTGATGTGGTCTAGCTCCTGCTGAACCGACTCGAATTCTGCTGAAGGAATAACAGGGTTCTGATTGTTCTGCTGCCCTTGTATTATCAACCTAGACGATGGGTGGATGAATTCTACTTAGCGCTTCGCTGCTTAAGAAATTTTTGGTAAAACGCTCTTGTGCTCTGGTAGGAGCATTCTGGTTCATGGATTTTTTAACAGTAGTGGGTTGTACCAACTACTGAATCCGATCTTTAGCCCCATTATGGCTTTTATTGTTTTCTAGGGCTGAATTCTTATTTCAAGGAGACCCAACCGATGATGCCTCAGTATTGCAGTCGCGGCCACCTCAACCCCCCAGAAAACAAATTTTGCTCTAGCTGTGGGGAGAAGCTAGCGGTCGCGGCGCAACCAGGGCTGCTCTTAGGTGGGCGATATCAGATTGTCCGGGAATTAGGTCATGGCGGGTTTGGCCGTACCTATTTGGCGGAGGATGTTCACCGCTTTCAGGAAGCTTGTGTTTTGAAGGAATTTGCTCCCCAGGTGCAAGGTAGCTATGCACTAGCAAAGGCCGAAGAACTGTTTGCCAGAGAAGCGGGTGTGCTCTACCGGCTCAACCATCCCCAAATTCCGCGCTTTCGCGAACTGTTTCGGGCCGCCGTCGAGGGCTATGATCGGCTGTTTTTGGTGCAGGATTATGTCGAAGGTCGCACCTATCGTCAGCTGTTGGAGGCCCGCAGTCAGCAAGGCATCTATTTTTCAGAGCTTGAAATTCGGCAATTACTGGCTCAACTGCTGCCGGTCTTGCAATACCTGCATAGTGCGGGGGTCATTCATCGCGATATTGCTCCAGACAACCTGATTTTACGGACTATCGATCGGTTGCCGGTGCTCATCGACTTTGGTGGCGTGAAGCAAATCGCTGCCGCCGCGACCTCGGCTTATGTGAACTCTAGCGTTGCCGAAACTGCCGCTCCTTTGACTCGACTGGGCAAAGTGGGCTACGCGCCGCCAGAGCAGATTCATCAAGGCCAAGTTTCACCCGAAAGCGACCTGTATGCCGTAGCCGTTACTGCCTTAGTGCTGCTGAGTGGTAAAGAGCCAGCCGAACTTCTCGATCCGAGTGGGCGTAGTCAGCCCTGGCAGTCGCTTGTTTCCCTTAGTCCAGACCTGACCGAGATTTTGACGCGCATGCTGTCCCTGCATCCGGAGGAGCGGTTTGCTTCGGCTGAAGCTGTCCTGCGAGCGTTGGCTCCATCAACTGACCCTGCGGTTCCAATCCTGTCCATTCCCGAATCCACTCCGGCTTCTAGTCCTGATTCCGTACCCAACTCCACCAGTGCGCCTACGACCAAGGTGACTCAAGCTGCGCCTACACCTGCCAATCCTGCTCCTCGCTCCAAATCGGGCGGCTGGCTGATGCTGCTATGGCTGGTGCCGTTGGTTTCCCTAATTGGAGCGGGCTGGTGGTGGCGCGAGGACTTATTAGCCCTACTGTCTCAACGTCCCGATTCGCCCCCTGTACAACCAGAGCCGCAGAATCCCCAGAATTCCCTGGAGCGTCGGGCTGAGGCGGCTGGAGTTGACTATGGGTTTTTGATCGCTCTCACCGATGCCACCTTCTACGAACGCCATCCTGAGCGAGCCGGACAGCCCCTATCTGATCGAGACGAAGATGCTAAATGGCGCAGCATTTGGGCCTCCATTGCCGATGAGTGGCTCACCCAGTTGCCCCAGATCCTTAGCCCAGAAGCTCGCCAAAAATTAGGCCGCTACAGCGACGCCGACCGCGAGCAATGGAAGCAGCAGATCAATCCGCTCTATGTTGGTAGCCGTTCGCTCTACGATTTAACCGATGCTCAATTTTTCCATTTGTTTCCGGAGCAGCGCGGCAAGGAGTTTATCGATCAGCCGATCGGTCAGGTATGGCAGGCGATGGCGACCGATCAGATTCAAGCTTTACAAGATGGCAAAACGCTAGCGCGCATTCAATTTGAGCCGGGAGCCTTTAGTCAACAGCAGCAGGATAGTTTGGAAGTCGGCAGTGGCCGGGTTTACATTGCCAATCTGTCTGCTGGACAAATCATGCGTCTGAATGTGCAGGCTCCTGCCCAGAGCAGTGCCCTCTCTATCTACCTGCCGCGCCCCACTGCCGATTTACCAATGCTGCTGGAAGACTCGGCTGATCTGACCTGGACCGGCACCCTACCCCAGTCTGGCTATTACGAGATTGTGGTGGTTAACACAGCGACTCAACCCATCCAGTACCAGCTCAACCTGGCGGTTGATAATGTGTTTTCAAGTCCGATTGCGCCTGAGCAGGGTGAAGCTCCAGAGGCGAAAGATTAGCAGAGATCTCTTACAGCCGTTCCTGACAAAGCTGCCGAAAATGATCGCCTCGCTGCTCGAAGTTGGCGTATTGGTCGAAGCTGGCACAGGCTGGGGAAAGCAAAACGACTTTTGCCTGCAGTTCCTTGGCAAGTTCGGCAGCGCGAATTACTGCCCGCTCCATCGTTTCCACAATTTCATAAGCGCTGTAGCCAATTTGGTTCAACCGTTGGGCAAAGCTGGGAGCCGCATCCCCGATCAGCAGGACAGTAGCGGCGTTAGTTTGGATTGTTTGCAGCCATGCGCTGTCATCGCCTGCTTTCGCTTCTCCACCGGCAATCAAAATGGCTGGGGCTGCCACTGCTGATAGGCCCACTTGAGCTGCATCGTAGTTGGTGGCTTTGCTGTCGTTGATGAAATCAATCCCGTTCCAGGTCAGGATATGCTCTAACCGATGGGCAACGCCTGGAAAAGCTTGAATTGCCTCGACAATCGCTGCTTGGTCAATCCCAGCTAAACGAGCAGCTAACACAGCCATCAGCAAATTCTGCTGGTTGTGATGGCCCACCATCCGCAGTGACGCAACGGGAACAATCGGTTCTCCTTGAACGATAGCCCAACCGTTTTCTAAATAGGCTCCCCGCTCGCCTGGAGCTAGCAGTTCGGTTTTGCCGGTAACGCTGGTCCAGTAGGCATTCGGCCAATCTTTTGACCCAACTTGCCGTAAATAGGGATCATCTCCATTAAAAATTTGATACTCGGATTGGCGCAGTAGTCTAGCTTTGATGCTGTAGTAGTTTTCGAGCGTGTAGTGGCGGCTGAGATGATCGGGTGTAAAGGTTGTCCAGACGCCGATCCGGGGTGCTACAGAAGGCGAAGATTCGATTTGATAACTGCTTAGCTCGGCAATCACCCAATCTGGGCTGGGGGATTCCTCTGAAACCGCCTGTAGCGCAACCTCACAGATGGCATAGCCAATATTGCCGCAGGCTGGGGCCTGCAATCCAGCAGTTTGAAAGATGGCGGCAATTAGCGCCGTGGTTGTGGTTTTGCCGTTGGTGCCGGTAATGCCCACCCAAGGCGTGTTAGCCAACGTTTGCCAGGCCAGTTCCACTTCGCCAAGAGTTTTAATTCCCAAGGCTCGTGCTTCGTTCAGCGCCGGTAAATCCCAGGGGACCCCAGGGCTGACAATCACCTGCTGCATTAGGGCTGGATCTGGCTTAAAGCGATCACCAAGCTGCACTACAATCCCTTCGGCTGCTAAGTCCTGCTGAATTTGCCGCAGTGCCTCAGAATCACCAGAATCGCTAACGGTCACCTGCCATCCATGCCGCTTCAATAACCGGGCCGCAGCAATTCCCGAACGTCCGAGTCCAATCACGTAGGCGCTAGGCATAGAGCTTCAATCCTATCAACTTTTTACAATCGCCCCAAAGTCAGCCAGCACCCGGGCGTGGTTGCGCAACAGTCCCAGCAAATTGAGCCGATTACGCCGAATTTTGAGGTTCTCATCCATCACCAACACGCTCTGCTCGCCGTCAAAAAAGTTGCTGACAACTGGGGCAATTTTAGCTAAGGCATCGACCAGCTTTTGATAGTTGCGCTCGGCTTGGGCGGATTGGGTTTGCGGCACGAGCTGAACCAGCGCTTCATAAAATGCCTGTTCCGAGGGCTGCTGAAACAGTTTGGGGTCAATCAAGGATTTGGGATCGAGCTGGCGGGTATCGAGTTCGCCTTGGGCGGCCAGTCTCGATGCCCGATTCACCGTTTCGTAAATACTATCCAGCTTTTTGTTTTGCCGAATTGACTGGAGGAACTGAGCCCGATCCCGCACATCAAGCAGATCTTGCAGCGCCCGATCGGTGTATTCGGCATCGTTTTCGCCCAGAACGGCGTTTACCAGGTCGTAGTCGATCTGCCGGTCCTCCTGTAGCAGAGTGCGAATCCGCTGGAGGAAAAACTCTTTGAGTTGGTTGATCAGGGTTGCAGCATCGACCTTGGCCTTGGCATGACTGCTAACAAACTCGGTGACGATGGCTTGCAGTAGCTGATCCAGATTCAGAGCTAGATTGGCATCCCAGGCAATATTGATAATCGCAGTAGCCGCCCGCCGCAACGCAAACGGATCAGAGGAGCCGCTAGGAATCATGCCGAGACTAAAAATGCTCACCAGCGTATCGAGCCGATCGGCAATCCCCACCGCCTGACCGGCCAAGCTCTGGGGCAACTGATCGCCTGCGCCTCGCGGCAAATAGTGTTCAAAAATGGCGTTGGCTACATCAGCAGACTCGCCGGAACTGAGGGCATACTTCTGCCCCATCACGCCCTGCAACTCTGGGAACTCTCCCACCATTTGGGTAACGAGGTCAGCCTTACAGAGTAGCGCCGCTCGCTGAATGGTTGTGCGCTCTGATGGCGTGATCTGCAACTGATCGGCAATTCGGGCTGCAATCGCCCCGATCCGATCTACCTTGGCCCGCACCGATCCCAAATCTTCCTGAAACGTCACGGTTTCTAAGCGAGGCAGGTAGCTCTCTAGCGACTGCTTGCGATCCAGGTCAAAGAAATACTTACCATCTGATAACCGCGCTCGAATCACTCGTTCGTTACCGGCAGCAATCAGGTCAGACTTGGCCGGATCGCCGTTGGAAATCGTCACGAAGTAGGGCAATAGCTCTGATGAACCGGCGGCTTTGAGCACCGGAAAGTAACGCTGGTGGCTTTCCATTTCGGTGATGATGACTTCTGCCGGTAAGGCCAAGAATTCAGCATCAAACTTACCAACCACTGCCGTGGGAAATTCTACTAAATCTCGCACTTCTGCCAGCAGGTCGGGATTGATTGAAGCGATGCCTCCCACCGACTGGGCTGCCGTTTGAGTTTGGCTGACAATCTGGCGCTGGCGTTCTGCCGGGTCAACCTCCACCGAAGCGGCCCGCAAACAAGCGGCGTACTCATAGGCGGTGGGAATGATCACAGGCTGGGAATGCAGCACCCGATGGCCTTGAGAGACCCGATCGCTGCTACAGCTTTCGGAGCCATTCACCAGCGTGATCGGCAGCACGGCTTGATCGAGTAGCGCTACCAGCCAGCGAATCGGTCGGGGAAACCGCAGGTCACCATCCCCCCAGCGCATAAACCGCTTGCCTTCTAGGCCAAAAATCCAGTCGGAAACCAGTTCGGTCAAAATCTCGGCTATAGGCCGCCCCGGAATCTGCTGCCGCACAAACACAAAATCGCCCTTATCGGTAGAGCGAATTTCTAGTGCCGTTACCTCCACCCCCCGCGAGCGAGCGAAGCCTTCGGCTGCTTTGGTGGGTTTGCCGTCTTTGAAGGCCGCCTGAGCCGACGGGCCTTTCACCTCTTCTTCCCGGTCGGGCTGCTGGTTGGGTAGTCCTTGAATCAAGAGGGCCAAGCGCCTGGGTGTGCCGTAATACTCAATCGCCGTTGGAGTCAAAAACGCTGCGGATAGGCTGGCAGGAATGCGAGAACGCCATTGCTCTAGGGCGCTGCTAACAAAGCTCGCAGGCAGTTCTTCAGTACCAACTTCCAACAAAAAAGTAACCATACCAGCTTCAGAGTGAAATTTTAATCAAGTTAATCAAGGAGGAAAAGGATAGCTTCCTGGACAGCTAAAACAGGTTCGGCCACTCTAGTGAACCGAGTCATAAACTGAGAGGCGCACCAGCCAATCTCAACAGTTTACCTTAACCCGCGAAGCCGAGTTTTGTCTGTGTACACGCGGTTTCTAACCATTAGCATTTCTGACGCTATCGAATTCAGCCTCAAAAATCGGGAACAATGAAAGCATCCCTTGGAGAGGCTGCAATCTACCTCTATAATTCAATGATTTATTGTCTACTTCATTACAGCCTTTTTCAGGCTGGTGAATTACGAAAAACGGGGTGCAAGGGCAGTGCCCCTGCGTGGGGGCGAAGCCTCCACACCCCTCATACCTCACATGAGTGAAGAACGCTGTATCTATCGCAATCGAATTTCTCGGATCCAAGGAAGCCTGTGATGAGCAAAGTTGGAGTGTGGTCAAGTTTGTCCGTTGGTATTGTTCTGCTGTTGAGCAGTCCGGTTAAAGCCTTACCGGGCCAGACGGTGACGGAGGTTGCTACCTGGATGCAAACCAATCCGACGATTCAACCAGCCCCCGGCGAAACCCTGCTAGTCCGCAGAACGGACAGTCCTTCTCGGCGATTTATCTTTAAAGCGTCGATTACTTCTCCAGGTCGAGCTGTATCCGGCGATCGCAGAGACATTATCCGCAGTGAAAGCATCACCTTATTTGATATGGTGTATGGCGTCAGTCAGCCGCGTCTGGAGGAAGCGTTGGGCATTATCTATGGCGATGGGGTGTATCAGGATTACCAACAAGCTGAGGTGGTGTATCAATACCCGACCACTGAAATGCTGAGCCGAGCCGAAAGTCAGAATGCGCCGTTGCTGCGGTTTATTCAGGGAGAAGTACGACAGGGAGAACGCTACGGCTACTGGGTTGAAACGGTGCAAACACCAGAAGGCAAGCCCCACAACGGTCAAATGACCGTTTTTCTGCTGGAGGATCTGCCTAAGCTAACGAGTGAACTCGAAAGCCGTTAGGGGGTCTTTAGGTAGCGTCTACCGCGGAAACTTAACAATCGCATCTCACAAACAGGTCTAGCAACGTTGAACCAGCCTACGGCTTGTAATCAGTAGATTGCAATCAACACAGCATCCCTGAGAGTATCAAAAATTACGGTAATTGCCAGCAAAATTACGACAAAACCGCCGCCTACTCTAGCGCCTGACGTCAGATTGAGTAGGTACTTTTCAGTAGGTTGATGAAGTTATCTATTAACAGTTTTGCTTAGATCTTGGCTAGACCAAACGCCATGTCGATTTTCACAAAGACTTTACTATTATCGAGTATTAAAAATTACAAATAATTCGGCATAACTAAAGTAAGCCTCCCTTCAATGCCTGCCATAATGCAGCCTGGGATAACGAACCAACGTCCAGCCAAATAGTTCCGCAGTTAGGCAAATTCTTTCCAAGTTTTACTCTCCGTCGCGTTAATGTTTTCGCCATGCACCATTCCACTATTCCATTCGTTGATCTCACTGCTCAGCATCAGCCGATTCAAGCCAAGCTGGAGCAAGCCGTTCAGGATGTGATTCGCCAGGGAGACTATGTCTTAGGGCAAGCCTTGAGCGAGTTTGAAACTGCCTTTGCCCTTGCTTGTGGCGCAACCTGCGGGGTTGGGGTCGCCTCTGGAACCGATGCCATTGCTCTGGGACTGCAAGCATGCGGCATTGGCGAAGGTGATGAGGTAATTCTGCCGGCTAATACCTTCGTCGCGACGCTGATTGGTGTACTGCGCTCTGGAGCCACACCTGTGTTTGTAGACTGCGATCCTAAAACAGCCTTGATCGATTTGATGGCTGCCGAAAAAGCAATTACAACCCGCACCAGAGCAATTATTCCGGTCCACCTCTATGGCCAGATGGTATCACCGCGAAGACTGCTGGATCTGGCAAGCACCTACGATGTGCTGATTTTCGAAGATGCAGCTCAAGCCCACCTAGCCGAACGGGAAGGGTATCGAGCTGGCTCCATTGGCATCGCTGCTGCATTTAGCTTCTACCCCAGCAAAAATTTGGGCGGTTTTGGGGATGGCGGTATGCTGGTGACACGAGAAGAAATCATTGCCCAAACCATGCGCTCTCTACGTAATTACGGCGCAACTCGCAAATATTTTCATACTGACTTTGGTACTAACAGCCGTCTCGATACTCTTCAGGCCGCTGTCCTCAAAACCAAATTACCCTACCTCTATGACTGGAACTGTGACCGCAACCGGATTGCTCGCCAATATGACGCTTTGCTAAAACCATTAGCTGAATATGGCATTGTTCCGATTGAAAATCACTGTGATGCGGGCCATGTCTATCACCTCTATGTGATTCGGGTTACTGAAGCTAGCCCTATCGAGCGGACGACACTGCAAACAGCTCTGGCCGAAATGGGAATTCAAACCGGTATTCACTATCCAATTCCCTGCCATTTACAACCGGCATTCCATTGCTTGGGTCACCGAGCAGGTGATTTTCCCCATGCCGAAGCATTAAGTCAAGACATCCTTTCTTTACCGATGTATCCAGGCTTAACAGACGAGCAAATTCATCGAGTGGTATCCGCTATTGGCTCGCTTGTTGAGGCTGAATTCAGCCACACGCGCCTACCCGATAGTTCCAGCGTTGAACCTTCGTTGATTTCCAACTGACCCCCCCAACACCCTCCTCCAGCTTGTTGCTCAATCGCATTTCTAGGGCATTCTAAGGAAGCTGCAATCAAGCCAAATGCCTCCGAACAATCATGCAGATTAGCCGCAAGCTGGTGTTTATTTTTGAGCGTTTTCAGCGTCATTATCCTGAAACAGCAATCGGGGTAATATTGGTGCTGCTCTATGTTCCATTGCTACTGCACTGGGTTGATGGCTGGCTCAACAAAAGCATCAGCACCGAGCATGAGTATTTCAGCCACGGGTTGATTGGCTTGCCATTTGCGACCTATCTAGTCTGGCAAAACCGACAGCAATGGCAGCAGTTACCGAATCAAACTCACATGGCCGGATTAGGGCTGTTGGTGGTTGGGGTTGGCTGCTATCTGAGTAATTTGACTGACTTGGTGAATCTATCGCTGGTTGTCATCCTGGCTGGTCTCTGTCTGTGGTTCAAGGGTGTGCCGGGTCTGCGGCTTCAAGCGTTTTCGCTGCTGTTGGTTCTGTTAGCAACGCCGAATCAAATTCCCTACCTGATAGCACCCTACACGCTGCCGCTGCAACAGTTCATTGCTGGAATGGCTGGGTTTATTTTGTCCCAGATTGGTATGGAAGTGCGGGTAGATCAGATCTACCTGTTTGTGAATGACCGGATTGTTGAGGTAGCACCCTACTGCGCTGGCCTCAAGATGTTGTTCACTAGCCTGTATGTCGGCCTGATCTTACTCTACTGGACTGGAGCCTGGAAGTCTCGCACCAAGGTGATCTGGTTCTACAGCGGTGTGATTGCTCTGAGCGTAACGGCCAACATTATTCGCAATACGCTATTAACCTTCTTTCACGGTACTGGACAGGCGCAGGCATTTGATTGGCTACACGATGGTTGGGGCGGCGATCTTTATTCTACCGCCATGTTAGGGCTTTTACTTCTTCTTTTGCAAGGAATCAATCATTGGGTTGTCACAGATGAATTAATTCCTGCATTGGAAACGGAATCAGGTGATGCATTAGAGTCAGAAGCTTAAATTATTAGCGAAACAAATCATGCTGCCATCTCAACTTGATTCCTTCTATCGATCAACCTTGATCAAACAACTCGTCGTTTTAATGATTTTGGCAATTGCTTTAGCGGGTGCAGTTCCCAGCTACTTGACAAGTCAATGGCCTTGGCAAAAAGTACCAGAAATCATCCAACTCAAGCAACTCAAGGACATGCAAAAAAACGGTCTGTCGTTGCCGGGTTGGCAAACTCTCAGCCAAAGAACCGTCGAAATTGGCGGCCACAAATGGTCGGCGCAGGAAATTGTTCCAGCCACAGTAGATTCACAGATGGATTCACAAGTTAATTTGCAGGTGGATTCACAGCCCATTTGGCTATTGTTACGGCCCCAGACCTGGGCACGAGATTTGCCGCAGGTGGATTGGATGGATATCAATGGAGTGCGACGGTGGACGGCTGATTCACGCAAGACACTCGAATTTATGCTGCCCGTCGCTGGTAGTCAATCTCAGCCCAACCGAACCTACTCCGTAAAGACTCGATTCTTTCGCGGCTGGACCCAGCGACGAACCGATGCGGTGATGCAATGGTACGCTTGGCCAGATGGAGGCCATCCTGCTCCCAGTCACTGGTTCTGGGCCGATCAACTTCAGCAATTGCGTCATCGCCAGCATTTACCTTGGGTAGCGGTGAGCATCCAGATACCGATTAAGCCGCTGGGGGACATCGAGACGGCAGAAGCGGAAGCCAAAGCTTTGGCTCAGTTGGTGCAAACAACGCTGATGAAATCGCTGCGAAGAAACGACACAGTTGGGCAGGCAGACAGTTTTACCTCGATTTCCATGTCTACATTTGTATATTGATCTATCTATCTTCAGTTCACTGATTAATTAGTTTTAGCTTTCCAATTTGATCAGGGCTGTTCCGATTTTAATTTTTACAACTCCGTCAAGCTTCTAATTTGTTGACCTTGCCCCTATGGTTACCCTGTTACGTCCCGTTGTATCTCGATTCAGTCTCTGTGCCCTATCCTCGCTATACAGTGTTGTAGCTGCTTTGCCGAGCATCCTGCTTGGGATGATGTGGCACGCTCCTGTCGCTGCTCAAGCGATGCCTGTGATCGCCCAACCTGCCTCAACTCGTGCGCTATTAGAAGATGCCAGACGGCGTTTATTAGAGAATACACCTGATGCGGAACTCGGTGAAAATTCTGGTCAAGATGCCTTTGCTGCCTACCGGCTCGGTCCGGGTGACACGCTGTTTGTGAATGTGCTGCGCTTTCCTGACCTGTCGTTTCAAAACACGATTGATCTGGAAGGAAGCATGCTAATTCCCCTAGTGGGAGCCATGACGCTAGAAGGATTAACGGTCGCCGCAGCGCGGGAGCAAATTCGCATTGCCCTGGATCAGTTCATTGTTGATCCGCAGGTGGATGTGATTTTGATTGCTCAGCGTCCCGTGCAGGTAACGTTGTTGGGTGAGGTGGTTCGCCCTGGTTTGTATCCGTTGGCGGCTCCCCAACTTTCGGTAGCGCTGGTGTCGGCAGGAGGCGCCACCACAAGAGCCGATTTGCGGACGGTGCGAGTGCGTCGCCAGCTTGTGGATGGGTCGATTGTCGAGAAAGACGTGGATCTGTTTACGCCGCTGCAAACGGCCTCACCGATTCCTGACCTGCAATTGGCCGATGGCGATACGATTGTCGTCCCAACCTTAACTGCCAACGCTGACTACGACCGCAACCTGATTGCCCGTTCAACCCTGGCCCAGCCCCAAATCAACGTGCGCGTCCTCAATTACGCAACTGGAGCACGGGGCGGCGGCTCGATTGGCAGCGTCCAGCTACCAAATGGCAGTAGTTTTGTCGATGCCATATCAACGCTTTCCCTCGATCTTGGCAGTGCCGACCTGCGCAACATTGCCCTAGTCCGGTTCGATGTGCAACAAGGAAAGGCTGTGAGCCAGGAGCTAGATGGCAAAAAGGCTCTGATGGGCGATCAGTCGCAGAATCCGATGCTAGAGCACAATGACGTGATTGTCGTGGGACGCAATTTCGTAGCCCGTGTCACCTACGCGCTGAATAACTTTACCCAACCCTTCCGAGACATCTTGGGTTTCGTTCTATTTTTCCAATCGCTTGTGGATAGTGCATCCAACCTGTTTGCCCCTGCGGGAAGTTCATCCAAAGATTGAGTAAAAGCCATGATTCCCCCTTTTGTTAAACGATATGTGATTGCGCTAGAGCGGCATAAGTGGGCCGGTTTAGCGGGTTTTGTGTTAGTCAGCGGCATTTCGGGTGTAGTTGCAGCGATGCAATCGCCTCCGGCAGAGAGCTACCAAGCGCGCGGCATGCTAACCTACAGTGCTCCGCCTGACACCTTCTCGGCCACGGGGGCCGCCCTCCAGCAGCAAGGGCAGGCTGTGACCAAGGAGATTTTGCTGTCGGAAAACGTCCTGACAATCACGACCCAACGCTTACAAACCCAGCAAATCCCGGTACAGCCAGAGGAAATTCTGATAAAGGCCCGTGTAGTGATCGATGGTCCTATGACTGAAGGCACGACGCCACCCGCCAAAGAAAAAACTTCGTCAGGGCAGGGGCTGCGGGTTTTAGTGTCCTATCAGGACGGCAGGCGAGAGCGAGCGGTTGGCGTCACCAATGCGTTGATGGAGGCAATGGTCGAGCAGAGTCGTCAGTTCAATACGCAGCAGCTCGACCGGATTATCCAGAACCTGAATCAAATTCTGCCGAAGGTGGACCGGGAACTGCGACAGGCCGAGCAGAATCTGCAGCGCTATGTGCAGCGAGAAGGAACCGCCATTCAATCGGCAGAAAGCGGTAATCTCCTGCAAGCCTTGACTAGCAGCCAGCAACAGCAGCGCCAGTTGCGTCTAGAAATTGCCGGGATTGACGCCCAACTCCGCAGTTTGCAATCACGCCTCGGGATGTCTCCCGACGAAGCCTATGCTGCTTCGGCCCTCAGTGCCGATCCCATCCTTGCCGATCTGCGGGTCAAAATCTACCAGGCTGAGCAGCAGCAGCAGCTTCTCG
This sequence comes from Leptolyngbya sp. NK1-12, assembly GCF_032598965.1. Taxonomy (NCBI): domain Bacteria; kingdom Bacillati; phylum Cyanobacteriota; class Cyanophyceae; order Leptolyngbyales; family Leptolyngbyaceae; genus Leptolyngbya; species Leptolyngbya sp. NK1-12. The sequence goes on along the minus strand of NZ_CP053586.1, from coordinate 1,837,198 downwards.
CCAAAACCCTCCGCCCCAACCACCCGACAATGGTGGAGTTGCAAAATCAGCTTGATTCCTATGAAACCCTACTACAACAGCGCGTCACCGAGGTGATTGGCGGTGGCAAAGTAGCAGCTCCCCTACGAGCCAGTGAAGCAATTCGGCAAGCCAGCAGCCTGGATCCAGCCCGGCAAACCCTAGCCACGAACCTGATCAACCTGAAAACCCAGCGAGATGCCCTGCAACAAAAGCTCGCTAATTTGACCCGCTCTGAACAAGAGCTGCGGCAAGAGTATTCCAGCATTCCCAACAAGCAGCTTGAGCAACAGCGGTTGCAGCAGCAAGTGGCGCTGAAACAAACTTTCTTCGATCAGATTCAGGCACGCCTTGCCGATGCCCGGTTGGCTCAGGAAGAGGCAGTCGGTAGTTTGGTGGTGGTGCAACCAGCCCAAGCCGAACTGATTCCTCAAACCGGGCTGAGTAGCCTGGTGATTTTGCTGGTGGGTAGCGGTGTTGGCGTACTGGTTGGGGCCGGATTGGTGCTGCTGTTGGGCGCGCTCGATTCTACTTTCTACACCGTGGAAGATGTCCAGGGTGCACTTAAACAAGAAGAAGTCCCTGTACTGGGCATTCTACCCCTCTTGCCAGACGAAACCGATTGGGTGCCTGTGGTGGCTGAACCGGGATCGCCGTATCTAGAAGCCTACGAACGGCTGCGCAGTACGGTACGGCGGATCGGCGGCGGCAAAGCGCTGAAGGTGATGCTGTTGACCAGCACCATCGGCGGAGAAGGTAAGACGGTAACGGCCTACAATCTAGCGATTGCCTCAGCCAGGGCTGGAAAACGGACGCTGTTGATTGAAGCCAATCTGCGAGCCGCTTCCCAAGTTCAGGCATTCAAATTGGCCGTCGATCCCGAGAGCTTGGTCGAACCCCTGCGCTATTACGGCAATCTAAGCGACTGTGTTCGGTTAGTGCCAGAGATTGAGAACCTCTATGTAGTGCCCAGTGCCGGCCCCCAGCGCCATGCGGCAGCCATTCTAGAGTCGAGCGAGATGCGGCGATTGCTAGAGGATGCGCGCGGACGCTTCGATCTGGTGATTCTTGATACGCCTGCCCTTAACCGCTGCAATGATGCCTTATTGCTAGAACCCTATACAGACGGCATTGCCCTAGTCACCCGTCCCGGCTACACCGAAGAAGGGCTGTTGAATGAAACAGTGCGAGAATTCGTCGAATCCGACCAAATTCGCTTTTTGGGGGCCATGATCAACGCTGCCGAAATCCCGCTTCAGGAGCCACTGCTGCCTGCAGACGAGGAAGAAGATCCAGAGGATTTGCCGGATCAGGAGCGGGAAAGAGTGCCAATTGCTTCATGATGCTATTCTCCATAGCTGCAGAATTAGTCTTCATTCCAGCCAAATAGCAAGACGGCGAGGCTGAAAGCGGCGATTGTAAAAATTGTCATGTAAACGGCAGTAGTCACCTGTATCTCTCCTAATCGTTGTCATCAAGAAGAATGAGCAATAGAATGCTCTTGGCTGCCATTGTCTACATACAATTGTGAAATTATCGTGTAAGTAAGCCTGAAATTTCGCTGCGTCTACTGTTCTACAATCCACTCAGAAGCGCGTTCGCCTAGGTCAATAGGAATATTGACAGCCTTGCCTAAGCGGGGACGTTCTCGAGTTCGCGTTACAAAATTTTGCACTTGCGCGGTGCAGCCCCAGGCATTGATGTAGGTTGCTACTTCCTCCAGATGAGCCAGGTACTCTGCCTCTGTCATCGGAAAAGACGCCTGCTCCAAATACTTCCACATGATTTGCAGAAACACCTTGCCCTGGGTACGCCGCAATTGCACATCAAACGAACGGCCCCATTTACTTAGCAATAGCTGGTGCAACTCTTCTCCGGTCATAGTTTTCCTTCTCAATCCGCGCCCGCAAACCTGTGCCCTCTAAACGTTAGCTCAACGCATTATGTTTGAGAAGTACATTTAGGAGGAAGTAGCCAGCATCAAGCAAGAGGACTAGCTTTCCTACACTGGCGAAATCTTTTCACAGGCGACAATTTTACGTTGTACAAAAAAACGGGATTTTTTCAGCATCGAATGGCAACGACTCCGGTAGGATAAAAAAACATCTGGTTCGGATTGGCGGGCATGGAAATTCGAGAACAGCTAAACCGGCAGCGCGTGAAGCACATCGTCAATAGCTATCAGCTTGGCGGCAATGAGGACCATCGATTTGATCTGTACCTAGAAGAGTTGCTGCAAATTTATCCTCATGCGTTGATTGAGTTGGCATTGGTGGAAACCTTGATCGATCAATGGTTGATGGTGCCTCTAACCCGAGGCATGGAGTTCTTGATCCGCACCCACAGTAGGTTGAAGGATTGGGAAAACCAGCCAATTGTCAGCACGATCACGCCAGAGCAGTTTCAGCAGATTGCCGGACTCGACCCAGCCCCTATCTTCGGCACCACAAAATTAGCTTCCACTAGTTCGATTGCTCACCCCCTCTAAGCCTCTGTCCTGACAGACGATAGTGCCCTAGCCACGACCACAATGCCGTAGACCGAAATCTGATGGCGTCGCAATGTGTAGGCCGCCGCTCTCGCCGTTGCTCCAGTCGTATAGATGTCATCAAGCAGCAGCACAGCCTGTGGCGATTTTGTCTTGAACGGTTCACCCAGCTCAAAGGCTCCGGCCAAATTGTGCTCGCGGGCAGTGGCAGACAACCCAAACTGAGCCTCGGTGCTGCGACTGCGGATGAGGCCGTGGGATTGTAGCGGTAAGCCCGTGTGTTGACAGAATGCCTTTGCGATTAACTCTGCCTGATTAAACCCACGCTGCTGCTGTTTAGCGGCATGCAGCGGAATTGGTACTACCATCAGCGATTTTTTCTTCGACGCGGCAAAATTTAGCCAGAGCTGAGCCAGCTCATGCCCCAGAGGTTGGGCCAACCGGGTTTGCTGCTCGTATTTCAAGGCGGCAATCGCTCGTTTCAGAGCGCCACCATAGGCTCCCCAAGCTAAAACTGGTAGCGGCGGCTGCCAACCTTGCTCAGACCCAGCCAAGCGCAGGCAGTAAAGCCGCTGTTGACAGTCACAACAGAGCACTCGTGCCGTAGATCGCTGGCACAGCGGGCAAACTGACTCTAAACACAGTTCTGCTAATCCAAACAGGTTCCTCACCCATCGCATCCTTACTCCACCCTTCCCTTTATCTCCCTAACCGAACGACAGCTCCCACCCCTCACTCCCCCACCTTCCCTCGTTCGGCGAGGCTCACGAGCCGCATCTCCCCTACCTCCCCTACCCATCTTGGCCGCCAAACCTTAAATCATTCCCCGAAGCTAGACAGGAAGCCAGGCAACGTGGCTAGAATAACAGCATGTAACAAATCTATAGTTCCACTTCTAGCGGTGGGGCTTAACATGTTTGTTATCTACTTCAACCTTAGTAACGTTCAGCAATTTGTAATTACGAACTGCAACGCAATTCTTAACTGAAACAGAACAGCAAAAATATCAACTGCCCATGGCTCTGACCAAACCAAATCGAGACTTACCAACGATCAACGAACGGATTCGCTTTCCGAAGATTCGCGTGATTGACAGTGATGGGAGCCAGTTGGGGATCATGGCTCCTCGCGAAGCCCTCAGGATCGCAGAGGAAAAAGAGCTGGATTTAGTGCTCGTGAGTGACAAGGCTGATCCGCCCGTGTGTCGGATCATGGACTACGGTAAATTTAAGTTTGAACAAGAGAAAAAGGCGAGAGAAGCTCGCAAGAAGCAGCATACTTCCGATGTCAAGGAAGTAAAAATGCGCTATAAGATTGAGGATCATGACTATCAGGTACTGGTGAAGCGGGCCTCCGGCTTTCTGGGTGACGGCGATAAGGTCAAAGCGACTGTCATGTTCCGGGGTCGGGAGAGTCAGCACAGCGACCTGGCTGAGAGTTTGCTGATGCGCATGGCGAATGACTTGCAAAATGTGGCGGAGATCCAGCAGGCTCCCAAGCGCGAGGGCAAGAACATGATCATGATGCTCTCTCCTAAAAAGTAAATTACAGCAGCAAGTTACAAAAATAAGCTGCAAACTGGCGCTTTGCTCAATTTGTAAGTTCTGCCTCATGCTAATTCGCACGCTGGGGCAGAATTTTTTATTGCGGCTCAATCTTGAGAAATCGAGTTGGAAAATTTAGGGGCAATCTATTACCAAACCCAACGGCGCGGTTAGAATAACGGTTTTTGATTAGACAATAGATCAGGGTGCTGGGGGTGTACCCTTATACCGGCATCTGATTTACTGGGGATGATGTACTGAAGTGCTTTAGAGATGTAAGAAGGAAACGGAGCTGCATGAAGCGAGAACGGACGCCCGTTCCACAGCAGAAGAGGCAAAGGTCTGGGGGAAGATGGCTGAGTTGGTTGAATCTTCGCCCTGAGGAAAGTGAGCGCACCTTTTTGATGTTCGCTTTCTATACCCTCAGCTCAGTCGGAATTCTCTGGCTAGAGGTCAGCGTGGCAGCGCTGTTTTTGGGTGAATATGGGGCTGAGTCCTTGCCCTGGATCTACATCGCCAGCGCTGGGATCGGCACAGGGTTTGGGTTTCTCTACGCTTGGCTGCAAAAGTGGCTCCCCCTGCGGCAGGTGATTGTGATTACCGCTGGGTTGATGGCCGTGCCGCTGTTTTTGTTTCGCTTGGAGCTGCATCCTGCCCTGTTGGGAGGGTATACGATTTTTTTGATGCGGCTGTGGCTGGAAGCAATTTATGTGATTAACGAAATCAACACCTCGATTACGGCCAATCAGCTCTTTACAATTCGAGAAATTAAGCGCACCTACCCGTTGATTAGCAGCGGTATTTTGGCAGCGGATGTTTTGAGTGGTCTCTCCCTGCCCCTACTGCGCAGCGTGATTGGCTTAGGAAATGTGATTTGGTTAGCAGGAGCCATGCTGTGCGGTGGGGCCGCCATTTTGCTGTATCTCACACAGATATACCGACAGTTTTTTCCAGATGGATCCCGACGGCGCACTAGTGACAAACCGCCCGACTTTACCAACCGGCAAGTGCAGGGGCCATTGCGTCGCTACATCATTTGGGTGATTGTATTTTTTGTGCTGCTGCAAATCCTGTCGCTGCTGCTCGATTTTCAGTACCTAAGTCAGCTCGAACAAAACGTCAGCGTCGAAACAATCGCTGATTTTCTTGCCTTGTTTAGCGCCTGCTTGGGAATTTTGGAGCTGATTACTCAATGGTTTGTCTCAGGGCGGATGATCGAGCGGTTTGGTATTTTTCGGGTGGCTCAGTTTCCGCCGCTGCTGATTTTGCTGCTGAGCGGCCTGTCGCTGACTCGCTTGCTGCCGTTGTTTGTGGGTGTCATCCTGCTGAAGTTTGTAGATGAACTGTTGCGCTATACCCTCGTCGCTAGTACAAGCCCAGTGCTGTTTCAGCCGTTGCCAGAGGTGCAGCGGGGTCGAGTGCAGTCTCAAGTCAGGGGAATCGCCGAACCACTTGCTACCGGCTTGACTGGAGTTAGCATGCTGTTTGTGATTTGGCTGTTTCAAGGTCAGCTTTCCTGGTCAACTGCTGTAGCTCAACAGTGGCAAAGTGGCCTGTTTCTGGGCTGTACGGCTCTGCTGGCAGGGCTGTGGTGGTTGACGGTACATAAAATGCGGGCGAAATATCTGGAAGTGCTGGTACTCAGCGCCGATTGGGGCAAATTGAGCCTATCTCAGGTCGATGCCCAGCGGCTGAAGCGGGAGCTGAGGGAAGTGCTGAATCGTCCAGATAGCCAATTCGACAAGGATGCCTATATCGATTTGCTGATTCGCACCGATCCCAAAACCGCTAGTACGATTCTGGCTCCTCAACTGCTGAATCTATCGCCGGAACTTCAGCGACGCAGCCTGGAAGTGATGTTGAAGTATCCCGATCCGGCCTATGCTGGGGTGATCCAAACACTGATGGAACAGGCGTCTCGCCCCGACGTGTTGGCTGCCGCAATGCGCTACTTCTGGCTTACTGACCCAGTCCCGAATCTAGAGCGGTTGCGGCCCTACTGCCAGCTCGATGTTGATCCAGTAGTTCGCAGCACGGCAACGGCGTTGATGTTGCGCCTCGGCAATCCCCAGCAAAAGGCCGAAGCCACCGATATTCTGCGTCGTATGTTGACCCACAAGCAAGAGCAAGAGCGGCGGATGGGCTGCTTGGCGCTGGCCGATGCCCTTTATCTTCAGTCGTTGCGCTTGTATATTAGACCTCTGCTGCAAGATGAATCGCTGCCGGTGCGCTGTGCGGTTTTAGAAGCGATTGCTGCCACCCATGCCGAGGATTATTATCCGGCCCTGCTGCGGGGACTGTACTACCAGCCGACCCGGGAAGCAGCTCAGCAGGCCCTCGTCCGTTTAGAAAATGATGCGATCCCGCTACTGCAACGGTTAGCAGACAATGTCTATCAACCGACTGTGATCCGGAATCAAGCTTGGAGCACAATCGGGCAGATCGGGACGCCAGAGGCCATCCATATTCTCGTGACGCGCCTAATGACGAGCTGGGGACCAACCCGGAAAATACTGCTGCAAGTATTGCTGCGACTGCCGCAAGAACAAGGGATTGATGCGGTGGCCGATGAACTGGGCCGCAGTGGGATTGAGACCCTGATGATTCAGGAATTGCAGTTCTTGGCTCACATCTATGCCGCCCGCCTCGACCTAGCTACCAAATCGACCGCGAAAGAAATTGAGCTGTTGCACCGTGCTTTGCGTGGCTGCAAAATCGATGCGATTGAGCGCTTATTTTTGCTGATGCAGTTTTTATACGACTCTGACAAAATTCGAGCAGCAGCCTTCAATCTACAATCTGACTCTCGTGACGACCGGGCACGCGGGTTAGAAATTTTAGACAACACGCTAGATATTCCCAAAAAGCAAACCGTACTGCATATCTTGGACAGCGTGTCAAAACAGGAGAAACTGTGCTATCTGGCAGAATTCATTTCCTATCGGCCCATGAAGCCACAGCAGCGATTGCGGTATCTCCTGGACCTGCGCCATTTCCTATCGGACTGGGTGATTGCCTGCTGCTTTCATCTGGCTCGTCGCGCCCACTGGAAATTGACAGGCGAACAGACTCTAGCCTGTTTGCGATCGCCCACGGGCTTTGTTCGAGAGGCAGTGCTAGCCTACCTGAGGGCAGCCTCGCCCAAGGCGCTGGGTCAAGTTTTGCCGGCTCTATACAACGATCCAGACCCGCTTGTATTCGCTCAAGTTAGCCAAATGATGGCAGAATTGGGACTTGAACCACCTCCTAACCCAAAACCTCGCCCTCAGGCAACAGAACGAATCCTTGCCAATTTCGATTCTGACTTAGAGCTGATTTGAAGTCCTTCCATTGCTATGCTCACTAGCGTTCAGCGGCTATTGTTGATTCAGAAAGTGCCCATCTTCAAAGAACTGCGCGACGACTTTTTAGTGCGCTTGGCTGCCACCATGGAAGAGCTATCGTTTCCAGCAAAACACACGATTGTGAAACAGGGAGACGAAGGCCGCTCGCTCTATATTCTGGCCTCGGGACAGGTCCGGGTTCACATCGGCGACCGAGAGCTGGTAAAACTTAAAAAAGAAGATTGTTTTGGCGAAATGGCTGTTTTGGATGCCGAGCCCCGTTCTGCTTCCGTAACAACCCTAGAACCCTGTGAATGCTTGATGCTGACCCAACAGCAACTCTATGAGGCAATAGAAGAAACTCCTGGTGTCGCTGTCAACATTATTCGGTTGCTGTCACGGCGGATTCGAGAGCTGAACCAGCAAATTAATGCGCTAGAGTCGAGTGGTCAGGAGCGATCGCTGATCTGACGGGAGCAGTGAATAGGCGGAGGAGTGAGTAGATGGATAGATGGGTAGCTTTTTACTTGCTAGTGTGAAAGTGCTTTGGTTGAACTGCCCTGGTTAGTAAGAGTCGGTTGTAAAGCAAGGAGTATGCTGTGCGCGAACGAATTACCCCTGGCCCTGGACAGGAATCGGTATGGGATTATCCGCGTCCGCCTCGGTTAGAGGATTCCTCGAAACATATTCAGGTGATATTCAATGATGTGATGATCGCCGATACACAGCGAGCCAAACGAGTGCTGGAAACGAGCCATCCGCCGTCGTACTACATCCCACCGGAAGATCTTCGCCTGGAGTATTTTCATCGCACTACCCGCTCGACGTTTTGTGAATGGAAGGGGCAGGCTGCCTACTACACCATTCAGGTTGGCGATCAGCAGGCCGAAAATGCCGCCTGGTTTTATCCCAATCCCACCCCAGATTTTATTGGGATCAGAAACTACGTTGCCTTCTACCCCAGTCGGATGCAGTCCTGCTATGTGGATGGGGAACTCGTGCAGTCCCAACCTGGAGATTTTTATGGTGGTTGGATTACCAGCAACATTGTGGGACCGTTCAAGGGAGGTGCTGGAACCTGGGGATGGTGATGGCAAAAGTGAGTGGAGTAATTGATATCAAATTGAATTGAATTGAAGCAGTTCGCGTAGCCAATCTAGATTCGATTTCGCTCTAAATTCAAAGCGGCGTCAATGGGATGTATACGAATACAGTTGCTATATCAGATGCAGTTGTTATATCAGTACTTTCATGCAGCCTATAATCAACTTTGATTATTTCGAGAAAACTACCAGCGCAATTTTACGGTTTTTGCATCTTGTATGTTCGCAATGATTCACAAAAAACAAGTATTATTAGAACGTTTACGCATTTAGCCGCTTGCCACTCGATAGAAGTAATGCTAGGCAAGGCTCTAAAAGCATATCGCAAAGGCCATTTACAAAAAAAATTGACAGCGCTAATTTTTTTCCGGACCACTCAGCAGCTAGGTAGAACAATAAGTTGGTGGCTGTCGATACATTTCCGGCTGCATATACCAAAACCAAAAATCACCTCATAACTAGCTACCCAGCGAGTACGATTCTTTGACCAAGTGTTGTCGATTCATCCTTGGTTAAAGAATCTCTCCTGATGTTGTTGAGGCAATTCGCTCGTTACATCTTTGTGGATGTAGAACCACTTATCCTGAACATTAGCAGGTAGATAAAGGAGAAACTTTTATGACTACAGGCAGAACTATCATCGGTACAATCGGCAATGATACCTTGATAGGCACCCAGTTTGATGACGTAATCATTGGCAATGGGGGAAATGATGTCATTCGTGATCTGACGGGCGGGAACAACTCGATTGAAGCGGGAGATGGCAACGACTCGATTTCAACCGGCACAGGCAACGACACGATTCGCGCTGGTGCAGGAAATGATGTCATTAACGACCAAGGTGGCAACAACAACATCGACGGTGGCGATGGCAACGACCGGATCACGACTGGTGCTGGTAACGATGTGATCAATGGTGGTCTTGGAGATGACATTATCAATGCCGGTAATGGTTTCAACGACATTAGTGGTGGTGACGGCAACGACCGGATTACAACGGGTAATGGCAACGACTTGATTCGCGGTGGTTTAGGCGATGACGGAATTGCCAGTGGTGCTGGTAACGACCGGGTGTTCGGTGGTGATGGCCAAGATACCGTCAATGCCGGAACTGGTGCTGACACAGTCTACGGTCAATTAGGAGATGATTTCCTATTTGGCGAAGATGGTGGCGACTTCCTGTTTGGTGATGATGGCGCTGACCAGATCACAGGTGGATTCGGTGACGACTTCATGTCTGGTGGATTCGGTGACGACACGATCAACACCCATAGCGACGCTGTTGTTTCTTCGGTGCCTGAGAAGGATACGCTGTTTGGTGGAGTCGGTGCCGATGTCTTTAACCTCCAGTCTAACTATACGGCTGGCAAACAGCTCCCGACCTCCACTGGTGACCAGTCCTATGCAATCCTGCAAGACTTCAACCTGGGAGAAGGTGACACGCTGAATCTGATCGATCCCGTTGGCTCTTACACCTTCCTGCAAGGCGACTTCGATGGAGATGGCGTTGTCAGCGACACATTCATCACTCAATTCTTTACAAATGGGTCGATATTAACCCAGAATTTGGTTGCGATTGTGAGGAATGTAACTCCTCTCGATTTAACGACGTCAGGAGCGGTGAATCAGATTGTCTAATGATTGGAGTTATCCATTAGAGCAATTAATTTTACCAGTTTCGCACTTTTGCCAGTAGTTGAGACCATGCTCTAAAAATAGCTACTAGACAGGGGGCATAAGTCCCCTGTTTGTCCTGCTTAGCTGAATATTGAATTGAACAGGCGAGAGAAACATTGGCTGATAAAACGGTGTAGCCATGCAAGGCAAATTAGCCAGCGGGGGCGCGGTTTCTTTCAGCGATGGCGAATGAAATCGTAGATTTTCAGGTAATCTTCGCCGGGATGGTTCCAGGAATAGTCGTATTCCATACCCTGTTTGACAAGCTGACGAAATTCCTTCGGATAGTGGTACCATAGCCCAATGGCCCGATCCATTGCCGATTCTAGGGCTTGCTGGTCGGTTTGGTAGAACATATAGCCATTGCGCTCTTCCGGTTTGTGAAACTGGTCATGGTCACGGTCGAATACGGTATTGACCAAGCCCCCAACACCGCGCACGATGGGTACCGTACCGTATTTAAGACCGATCATCTGCGTCAAGCCGCACGGCTCGAAGTTGCTGGGCACCACGATCATATCGGCACCGGCATAGATCAGATGGGACAGCTCTTCGTTGAAGCCAAGCTCCAAATGCACATCGGGATTATTGTTTAAGAAGTTTTTCTCATGCCAGAACCAATTGTTGATACCCGGTTCCGTAGCCGACCCCAACAGCACAAACTGAGCATTGCGGTGCATGGCATAGTAGATGGCATGGTGGACTAAATGCACACCCTTTTGATCATCCAAGCGACCGATGTAGCAAATTAATGGCTTATTGTCCTGGGCCAACCACAGCCGTTCGCGCAGTGCCTTTTTGTTTTTCAGCTTTTCGTCAATGTTGGCTTGACCGTACTGATAGGGAATGTAGCGGTCGATTTCAGGATTCCAGACATCGTAGTCAATCCCATTGAGAATGCCGCCAAATTTATGCTGATGCACATGCAACGTATGCCCTAAGCCATAGCCGAACTCACCGTAATGGGCTTCCCAGGCATGGTGGGGCGAAACAGTAGTGACAAAGTTAGAGTAGACAATGCCGCCCTTCATAAAGTTGAGGGCAAAGGGATTGAAGTTATCCTGCAAGCGGTCGTACTGGAAATAGTAGGCTTCATTATTTAGCCCAGTAGCCCAGAGCACATTTGCGCCCGCAATGCCTTGATGCTTGAAGTTGTGGATGGTGTAGCAGACGCGCTGGTACTCCATGCCGTGATATTTGTAGATCTCAAACAGCAGTACCGGCACCAATCCGGTTTGCCAGTCGTGGCAGTGGATCACATCCGGCTTTTTGTGGCTGCGCTGCAAAAATTCCAGAGCGGCTTTACTGAAAAAGGCAAAGCGCAGGTGGTCGTCAAGCGCACCGTAGTAGCAGCCGCGATTGAAGAAATTATCCTGAGAGTGAGGTTCAATAAAGAAACAGAGCCGTCCATGCACCCAGCCGCAGTAAACCGTGCAGTGAACCACGCCATCGTACCAAGGCACAAACAAATCTTGATAGGCTTCGTGCAGTCCCCAGATATGGTCATAGCGCATGCAGTCATACTTGGGCAGAATAATTTCAACCGTATGACCGCGCAGTTCTAATTCCCGACTCAACCCATACACCACATCGCCTAAGCCTCCAGCCTTGATCACGGGGGCACATTCAGAGGCAATCTGCACGATGTACATCTTCACTCCTCACTCAGAGAAAATGACAATTAATCTTTACAAAACTATACAGGGAAAGTATACAGGCAATTGGGTCACGGTGCAGTAGTCGAAAGGGAGAGGCCAAGCAGGACTAGAGTATTCTCGCGAGAGAAGTTAGCTAGGCTGTTGGCCCCAACCCTCTACCCATGTAAAAAAGCAACTAGCTCTTCGAGTTTTCGCCAAGCTGCTCCACTTGCCAGGATCTCTTTCGCTAACGACACGCCCTGACGATAAACAGCGGTCGGATCGTCCGCATCAGCCGTGACTACACCCGCTACTTTCAGCGCTAGGGCGGCATTAACCGCAACCACATCCTGCTGAGCGGCTGTGCCTTTGCCCTGCAGAACGGCCTGCAAAATACCAGCATTATCCGCCACTTCCCCACCGCGCAGTTGATCTAACGATGCTGTCCCTAGCCCCAGAGCCTGCGGATCAAGCGCCATCGAGTGGATCTGCCCCTGCGACAGAACCGCCAGATCGGTGGCATCTGCCAACCCAACTTCATCCAGCTTTTCGCGCCCGTGCAGCACAATCGCTTCTTGACGGCCCAATTGCTGCAAGGCTTCAGCGACGATTGGCACCACGGCAGCATCAAACACTCCCATCACCTGACCGGTAATCGGCAGTGGGTTGACCAGAGGTCCCAGCAAGTTAAAGATGGTTCGCACCTTCAGGGTTTTGCGCAATGGAGCCACCGACTTGAGGGCCGGATGCCAGCCAGGAGCGAACAAAAACGTAATTCCCACTTCCTGCACGGCAGCAGCGATCCGTTCGGGAGCGGCAGCCAGATTGACACCCAGCGCTTCCAACACATCAGCCGATCCCACTTTGCTAGAGGCGGCTCGGTTGCCATGCTTTGCTACCGCCACACCGGCTGCGGCGGCCACAAAGGCCGTTGCCGTAGAGATATTAAAAGTAGAGGCTCGATCGCCACCCGTACCGCAGGTATCGATCAGGGGGTTGGGCAGCCCAGCGATGGGCAAATCTTTCGAGCGCGATTGGGATTGCAGCACCTGCGCCATCCCTGCCAACTCCGAGGCCGCCACTCCTTTCATTTGCAGCGCCGCCAAAATCGCTCCTGACAAAATCGATGGGATGGTCTCATCCAGCCAGCCTTGCATCAGGGTGGCAGCCTGAGGAGTGGTCAACGACTGTCGATCTAAAAGCTGCTGTAACAGCAAAGACCAGTCTTGGTCAGGGGGAGCATCGGCAGAAATCGAAGCTGGAGCCATGAAAGTATCAGTCATAGGGTCTGTTAGCTCACCAACTCAGGACGACGATCTTCTGGTGTTTCATCCTTCGGCTGGGTTGAGGTCGAGGCCGCGGTGGCAGCAGGCTCTTCTTCGGAGATGCCGAGGATGCAGCGGTAGGCAGTGATATATTCTTTGGCGGAATTCTCCCAGCTAAAGTCCTGAGCCATGCCGCGCTTTTGCAACTCTCGCCAATAGTCTTTGTACTGAAATCCTTCCCAGGCTCGTACCATGCAGGTGTACAAATCTAGAGGCTCATAGCGGTCGAAACAGTAGCCGGTGCCAGCACCTTTGGCGGGCTGATGGTGCTCAACCGTATCTACCAAGCCTCCTGTGCGCCGCACGATTGGGACACAGCCATAGCGCAGAGCCAGCATTTGGCTGATCCCACAGGGTTCAAACCGAGAGGGCATCAAAAAGGCATCGGAGCCGGCATAGATGCGGCGAGCCAGCGTGTCGTTGTGCAGCAAATAGGCCGAAACCCGTCCGGGATAGCGGGAGGCGATTTGCCAAAGCTGGGTTTCGTAATAGCGGTCTCCGGTGCCGAGCACGATAAACTGCGCGTCCGTATAGGCAATGAACCGATCCAGCATTTGCAGCACCAGATCCAAGCCTTTTTGCTCCACCAGTCGAGACACCATGCCGACTAAAAACGCCCCAGAATTGACTTCTAGCCCTAACTCGTCCTGCAAAGACACTTTGTTAGCCGCTCGCTGATTGAGCGTATCTGCCGTAAAGGTCTGGGTGATTACCCGGTCAGTGGCCGGATTGTAAAGGTCGCGGTCGATGCCGTTGAGAATGCCCAAGGTTTTGCCGCTGATATAGGACAACAGCCCGTCCAGTGCTTCGCCATAGGCTGGGGTTTTGATCTGCTCGGCGTAGGTGGGCGATACGGTGGTAACAATATCGGCAAACTGCACTGCTGCAGCCATCACATTATGGCCTTCCATGTACCACGGGCACCAGGTAATCTGCTCTAAGCGCCAGCGCCAGGGACCCTGGTAGGCCAGATTATGAATCGTGAAAATGGTTTTAATGTCGGGCGTTTCGTGCAGCCAAACCGGGATCATGCCCGCATGCCAGTCGTGGCAGTGCACTACCTCAGGCCGCCATTCGTAGTTCCAGCAAAACTCAGTCGCGCCGTTAGCAAATAGCGTAAACCGCCAATCTTCGTCTTCGCCAAAGTAGATGCGCCGGGGCATGAAGGAAGGGTGACCGAATAAATAAAGCGGTACATCCGTTCCAGGCAGCACCGATTCGTAAACGTAAAACTCCTGAAACATTGCCGTTCCCTTCCAAACCGGCTTCTCAGGAATTTTCATCTTGTCGGGCAGGAACCCATAGTAGGGCATGAAGATTCGGACGTCATGGCCCATTTTCCGCAAAACTTTGGGCAGTGCCCCTACCACATCTCCCATGCCGCCAACCTTAGCAATGGGAGCCGCCTCTGCTGCAACAAACAGAATCCGCATATTAATTCTTGTATCCCCTGAGAGTGGAGCCTGGATTGCGAACCTTACTACGGATGGAAACCGGGTTCGTTGCCAGTCCCTATCAAGTTTACAAGAATCTATAACATTCCTTCGCCAAAATTTCTGGCAAATTGATTGCGGCGAGTTCGCAGGAGTTCGGAGCCAGAAGCCAGGAGACAGGAGTTGGGGGTGACTGACCGACTTGATAGCCGCATCTGATGCTTTAACTGAAGCTGTTCTGACTGGCAGCACGCTAGCGGATCGAGAAGCGATTGGCTACCGTTGAATCCACGATTTATTAAAATTTTACCAAGGAGAACGGATACAGTACTGCTGCCCCCTATGCTTAAGTTAAGCATAGGATTAGGGGCGTCAACGATTAGGCACAACTTCTCAAAAATGTTAATCAGAATCTCTGAGGTAAATGGTCATGGGGATTTATAAGAATGTGATGGAGTTGTTAGTTGAAGAAGAAGTTGTGCGTCAGTTCAACTCGCTTTCTCCTCGTGTGGCGGCTTATGTGAATCAGATTGAGTGGGTTGCCCATGCTCTGAACCAACTGCCTCCCCTCTACGCCACCAGCGAGAAAGGATTACACTACCAAATTCAGTGCGGTCGGTTAAAACACGGAGCTGCAATCAAACAGGCGGTGCAACGAGCGCTGGCCGCTATTCGGCGCGATCCACTCCGCAGCTCGACCCCATTGGAATCGCCCAACGTGCCGCTGCCTGAAATCCTGACGCAACTGCGGTTTCTGCTGCGCAATGACTATCTGGAGTGGGAAGCTTTGCCCTATGCAGTTGAGCAAGCCCTAGAGCAAGCCAGTCAGGGCCAATTAACCCCTCCGCCATCGTTTCGCTCTCCCTCGGGCTACTCGCCACTGCAAAGTTCATCGCCGTTTCCCGATTACCAATCTAATCACCCAACCAGTCCGTCAGAAAGATCGGCGTCTCCGCCCCTAAACCCATCACACCTGCGGCAATCCCAAACGGAGCCTGACCAGCGATCTAGCCATCAGCATGAGGTGTATGGCTGGGATGACCCACTTTACAATTCGCGATAAATTAAGTAGCCAGCGGCGTGGATATCAGGTTGGTTCAAGGTAAGGGAACCTCTTCGGTTGTGCGGAGAATCGGGGTTTCGGTCGGCGGGGCAGTAAAGATTGCATTGAGAGCACCATTCAGAGTTTCGGCCATCGCAATGCGGCTGCCATAGGCGACAATCACTCGCACCAGAGTGGGCAATTGGGTTTGTTCCGCCACCAGGTAGATCGGCTCCACATACAGCAACGAGCGTTCAATCGGAATCACCAGCAAATTGCCCTGCACCACTCGCGAGCCTTGCCGGTTCCAGAGGGAAATGCGCTCTGAAATCACCGGATCCTGGTTGATGCGAGCTTCAATCTGTTCTGGTCCAAACACCAGCTCCTGTTTCGGAAACACATACAGTAGAGTTTTGCCATACTGCTCGCGGTCGGAACGGGCAGCCAACCAGGCAATCAAATTATTGCGCTGAGCCGGAGTAAAAGGCCGCAGCAAAATGAATTCCTCATTGTCACCGATGGGCAGTTTCATGATCAGGTAATAGGGGTCAACCAACTGCTGCTCGTTGCCGTAGATCTCATTCGGTGCCCGCCACTGGTCTTCCCGGTTATAAAACACAATCGGATCGGTCATGTGGTAGGTCATCAACTGGTTCGACTGCACCTGATAGAAGTCCTGCGGATAGCGAATGTGGCGGAGCAGGCCAGTGGGCATGGCATCAAGGGGTTGAAATATGCCGGGAAATGCCTGGCTCCAAGCTTGAATAATTGGGTCTTGCGGATCGGCAATATAAAAGTTAACCGAGCCATGATAGGCGTCGATCACCACTTTGACTGAATTGCGAATGTAGTTGAAATCGTTCCCTAGCGGATCCGAGTAGGGATAGCGATTGCTGGTGGTATAGGCATCGATAATCCAATAGAGGTGGCTCTCATCCACGATTCCGGGCTGGGGTCGATAGCTGTGTTGCCACTGCTTACTGCCCGTATCGATCACCACGAGGTAAGGATCGCTATCAAAGCGTAAAAACGGCGCAATCGCTTTAACCCGCTCGCTGATGTTGCGGCGAAACAGCAGTTTAGTTTGAGGCGTGAAGTTATCGGTGAACATCATGCGCCAGTCCCGCAGGTGCTTGGCATAGAGGAGTCGCTGCACCACATTGCCAATGCTGACGCCGCCCCAGCCATCGTAAGTGTTATAAACGTTGTCACTGCCGCTGGCATAGTCTAGCTCCAGCACCTGCGTCTGGGTCATGACATAGGTGTTGGTGAGTTCACCGTAGTAAATGCGGGGTCTACCCACTGGGATACTATTGCGAAGGCGCGGATCGGAGGCAGCCGATTCGATGCCGCTGATCAGGTAATCGGGCAAGCCGCCTTCGCCCACCGAATTGACCGCACTCAGGGTAAACCCATAGCCGTGAGTGTAGATCAAGTGCTGGTTGATCCAGGTTTGAGCGGCAGTGGGAACAGCATTGTAATCGAGTTCACGGGCGGCAATCAGGACCTGCTGCTGAACGGCACGACCATCATCGGTGGGCAGCTCATAGCGGTCGTAATCAGCGTCGGCAAATTCGTAGTAGAGTCGGATGCGCTGGAGCTGACGGTTAGTTTCCAGCAACGGGCGCTTATCCCAGAGGCGAATGTTGTCTACGGTTAAATTATTTTCTTGCAGGGTGGCTAGGCTGAGACTATTGTCCGGAGCAAAGGTTTGCACGTCCATCTGGTCGAGCATAAAGCTCTGCCGCGTCAGGGCCAGAGTACGGCGAATATAAGGCATCTCCAATTGCAATTCGTTGGGCTGCACCACCATTTGCTGCACCGCTACCGGCAAAACCCCACTCAGCAGTAGCAGCAGCAACAGATAAAATCCAATCACTAGCAAAACCCGACGCAGGGAGGGCGGATAGGAGATGCGTTCTGGTAGGCGCAGATAGCGTCGTTTCAAAGAGGGGCTGACTTGATTGTGATGCGGTGGAGCATCGGGACCAGCGTTGTTTGGGGTGTACTTGGCTTGAACTGAGGCTTGAACCGAGCTGTTATCCCTCCGCCAGTTCGGCCAACGGCGCTTGAGACTAGAATCAACGCTAGAAGGTGCCCCAGCCGCAGAATAGCTACGGCCATCGCCAAGTCGATTGCCAACGGGATGTCGATGCTGTTCGATAATGCGGCCACCCAGACCAAATCCTTGAGCCAATAGCCAGAGCGCAATCGGTAGCGCCAGCAAACTCAAGGCCGTGTAAGCCGGTAGGCTAATCGTTACACTGGTGTAGCCCGCACCGTAGGTTGCGCCTTGGGGCGAATAGAGCAGCAGATAGCGATTGATCCAATAGCTGATGCTAACTACCAGCATCAGCCCACCCCCCAAACGGCAGAGATGCCGAAACTGGGGAATCGAAAACCCTGGGAAGTAGCCTTGGTTGAAGCTATCCCCCGATAACAAATACACCAACCCAACCGATAGGGAGGTTAGAACCGCTAATCCAACCAACCAAAACGCCAGTAACTCCCAAACCGGCAAGCTAAAGATAAAGAAGCCAATGTCCGTTTGGAAGATCGGATCGGTTTGCTGCCAGGGAAGTCGATGCCGGGCCAGCAGCACTTTGTCCCAATGTTCTGACAACACCAGGGCAAAGCTGAGGCTGACCAAAACGGCAATTGCCCGCAGCATCAGTTGGGGACTGACCAGCAGCAGCACCATGATGGCCGCCACCCCAATCAGCTGCCAGGGCTGGGCTTGCCAACTGCGCAGCAGCTCCCACACCACCTGATGGTCAAACTTGAGCGGTACGGGTAGATTGGCTGTACGCAAACCGAGCTGGGGCCGCCAATGGCTAATTGCCACCTGCCCGTAATAGGCCAAACTGGCTGCTACCATAAAGCTGCCGAGTAAAACCAACGGCAACAGTTGCCTCACTTCCATATGGCCGGGAAAGGTGAGTCGAGTCCTGGATTCAGCATCAATGGCTGCCACTTGCTCGGCTGTTGGTTTGCCCCAAGCCCAGCGTTGAGCCAGGATTAGGTTCCACCACAACACGCCCAAGCTGACTGCAAACACAACGAGGCCAATGCAGCCCTGCGTGAAGAGGCGGGTGGCAAACACCTGGACATAATTCACTTCTTGAAACCAGAAGCCCTCTGCCAGCAAAAACGTCAGCACATCGAGCAGAACGGCCACCCCAATCGCGCCTCCAACCCAGCGGAGAATGGATTTGTTGCTACGCCCCAGTTGTTTGGACTTCATGGCATTACTCTAGCCCTGCTTCATCCAGCATAAATGGCTCCATCGCGACGGTGATCGCCCGCACCAGAAAATTCGCCAGATAGGTTACGGGTGACGGCATGCACCCCGCCAAAAAACATGTTTTGCTGCTGCCACAGCTCAAGCTGACCATTGAAGGGAAACCGGCTCCGATTCAGGCTGAGCTGCTGATTTGCCTGACTATCGGTCGGTAAACCGGGTTCTAAGTTGAAGATGCCATCTTCCCAATGGACGCGCGGGCTGCTGACCGCCTGCTCGACGTTCATGCCAAAGTCCAGCAGATTGGAAATAACCTGCAAAATGGCGGTACGAATCCGGTTAGATCCCCCAGAACCGAGCACAATTTCCGGTTTACCCTGCCGCAGAATCATTGTTGGAGCCATCATCGATGAGATCCGGACATCAGGCTGCCAGCCATGAAACCCCTGCGGATGCAAGTCGGCTTCTCCCAGCATGTTGTTGGTCATGATGCCGGTGCCGGGAATGACATAGGAAGAGCCTTCGCCATTCGAAGTGGTGACACTGGCGGCATTGCCTTCGCTATCGATCACACTCAAGTGGGTAGTGCTGCCCCATTTGTTGAGACTCGATATCGGCCAATCCCATTGCTGCAAGAGCTGCTGGCGATATTGGGCTAGATGATCGGGAGCCAAAAACGTTGCGGCCACTTCAGCCTCGTAAAGATTGGCATCAAAGCCATCCCGGCGTGCCAAATTAGTCAACTGCATAACGCGGGCCAACAGGCTGAGATGTTCAGAGGAGCCGAATGACAGGTGGGAGAGGTCAATTGCTTCTAGGAGGGCTAACGCAAAGCCAATCAGGGCACCACCCGAACTCGGCGGTGGGTTGGTCAGAAAGGTGCGACTCCGATAGGTAGTGGCTAACGGCTGACGCTCGATTACCTGGTAGTGCTGAAGGTCCGATCGAGTAATATAACCGCCCTGCTCCTGACAGTCTTTAGCTAGTTGCTGGCCGATGTCCCCTTCGTAGAAGCCACGCACCCCTTCTTTAGCAAAGTAATGCAAGGTTTCGGCCAAGTCGGGTAGGGTAAAGCGGTCGCCGGGCTGGGGCAACCTGCCTTGGGGCGCGAACAGCCGCTGTGATTCGGGTGTGTTCAGCAAAATTGGGGCCAGAATCTTGAAACAATAGGATTGGAAGGCGCTAATTTCCACCCCGGTTTTGGCACAGTGGATCGCCGGTTCCACCACCACCGAGAGCGGCAATTGACCCAAGCGCCGATGCACATGCAGCAAACCACCAATCGTTCCCGGCACAGCAATTGAGCCTAACCCGATGTGAAATTCTTGCGTGACGCTGCCAAAGTTAACCTCGACGGGATAGAAATCAACCGTGGCCAACTCCCGTTTGTGCTGCGGCGTTTGGGTAAAAAAATCGAACAGAATGTTGTCTCCGGTTTGGGTATGGGCCAGCAGAAAGCCACCGCCTGCCGGTGAGGTAAGCGTGGGTTCCGCGACAAAGGCCGCCATCACGGCAGCTACGGCTGCATCAAAGGCATTGCCGCCCAAGCGAAACATTTCCATCCCGGCTTCCACGGTTTTGCTGTGTCCAGCAGCAATTGCCCCATGAATTTTTGAGCGCATACGGAGATCAACTGAAGTTATTAACTCAAAACTGTAGCGCTAATCGGTCCAACTGCTAGCGACCAACCGGAAAGATCTGGCTTGCTGCTAGCTCGTCAGGTTAGACATGCCGCAGGTGCAATTATCAAATCAAATTACAGGCTGCAAAACTGCTCCACCTGATAAGTAATTCAACTGAATTAAAACCAAGATCAGAGTGTTGTCGCCGCTCGAAGGGCGGCGACAACACCTCCTTTGGGTTTCATGTTTAATTATGTTGTTCTACTTACTTGCCCTCAACACCCGATCAGCCGAAGGTCGCCCGCAAGCAGAAACGACTCAGGTGAATTCAGCAAAACGGGTTGCCTCATTGCTCCAAATCTTTGCTATTATGAATGACTAACGCTGGCGGATGTGGCGGAATTGGTAGACGCGCTAGATTTAGGTTCTAGTTCCTCACGGAGTGAAGGTTCAAGTCCTTTCATCCGCATTGACCAAAAGACATGGAAGACATCAATTTTTTGGTTTTTCAGCAGCTTTAGAAGGCTGAGTTGTAAGCCTGCCTTATGAGAGACCGGCAGTGTCCTCTCGCAAAGGACAAAGTAAAAATAGCCTAATACTCTGGAAAACTCTTGAAATCCGCGTCGAGTGCTGGCTGCGCTATGCTTGTTGCTAGCTGAAACCTGAATAGAAACAAACGATGGTTCAAACAATTTCAGCCGATCGGGTAACGCTATATCAACTGGAAGCAGAGTTCGGTCTGCGGCAGATTGAGTCTGCGTCTGCGTTTCTAGAATGGCAGCAGGAATTGCCAGCCCTGACGTCATCAGAGCAGCAGCGGCTAGACCGAGTTAGAGCAGCCTTTGCTAACTTAACCCAGCGATCGGTTTTGGAAAACACGGTCAAACTGGCTGTAGTGGCTCCTCTACTAGATCTGGCTGGTTTGTTTTTGCCGCCGTTCTATGTCAGCACGGAAGATGAGGTGGAACTGACGGCCCAAGAAGGGGAATTAACAATTCGGGGTCGGATGGATGTGCTGGTGCTAAAAGAACAGTTTTGGCTCCTGGTGATTGAGTCTAAACGGGCAGAATTCTCACTGAAGGTAGGCATCCCCCAAGTCTTATCCTATATGCTGACAACACCAGTCCACGATCGCCCGCTCTATGGACTAGTGACGAATGGCAGCAACTTTGTTTTTTTGAAGCTAGTCTGGCAAGCGAATCCTCGCTATGCTCGCTCTCAGGAGTTTGTGCTGGAAAATCCAGGAGATTTGGAACGGGTGCTTCAGGTGTTGAAACGACTCGCAGCAGTGGTAGGACAGTAATTTATGACGAAGCGCCTAATTGAGCCTAATTGAAGAGGGATTGGGCAAACCTACACCGTCCCTTGGGATTTTCTCTACAATCTCTCAGATTCAGATACATTTGACACTTTTAAAACATCTCCCATTGGTAGGATTTTGCTAAATTAGGCTGACACTACCGACTATTGCATGAGGATTTGGGTAAACAGGTATAGGAACTTAACCTCACAGCAATTAGAGCATCACGGTATGAATTAGAATTGTCTGTCTAAATACATTCGCCACCTAGCCTCATCTGCCACGTTGGTACTGCCATCACTCAGCAATATAGATAAATAGAACAACATAATTAAACATGAAACCTAAAGGAGGTGTTGCCGCCCTTCAACAACAACATCCTGATCTTGGTTTTAATTAAGTTGAATTACTTACTCTTTAAGATGAGATTAAGGAGACGATGAGAAAGGTCTCATAAACATTGAACATAAAATTAGTGGAGACTAAGCTAAGGAAGTAAGGACAACAAGCAAATGTTTGAAGCAAATGCTTAAACAAATGTTTGCGTAACTGTCCTTAAGTTGTTGATTGAAAGGAAGGGAGTTTTAGCAATGGCTAACAACTTATCCGAGCTGCAACCAATCGGTTCATCTCTACTATTTGGGACAGAGAGTTTTTTAAGCGCGCTCTCTGAAGAAGATGAGTCGGTAATTACTGGAGGTAGAGGTTCTAATAGTAGTCGTCCGCGTCGTCGTCGCCCACGTCGTCGTCCGCGTCGTCGTCGTCCCGCTCGGAGTGTGAGCCGGACTTAGAGCCTGAGTTAATCCATTCAATTTAGTAATTGAATTGGCTCAAGCACAGCCAAAAAACGTTAAGTCAATTCGGTTGACTGTCAAGAAGCAGAGGACAGAAATGGGGTTAAAAAAGCTTTAGATTCTGTGTCTCTGCTTCTGAAAAATTGGATAAAAACGTTGCAAGTTAACCGTCAAATTTTGCTGTTTTGTTGGATCTATTGCTTAAATTGAAAAATTAGAATTTTGCTTAGGAAAATGGTGTTCTTACTCAGTAACCAAAACGTATTTGAATATTTGACAGTACGAGGAATTTGTGATGGAGAATCACAGTCGGATAGTCAAATAGAATCGAAAAGCTGTAAGAACTTTAATTTACTAGTTCATTTGGCTGATAAGCACCATTTTTTAATTAAACAAGAGCCACTTGATCAGAACGGCAGCACCCACAAAGACCTACTGCATGAGTGGCAAATACATCAACTTATGAAGCAATCAGACTTGCAGTCTATTCGTCCACTGCTCTCTAGGATGATTGATTTCAACCTAGAGGATTCGATTGCTATTTTTGACTACCTAACCGAGTACTCTGATCTGGACGATTTTTATCACCGGCGGCAGAGTTTTCCAGTTGTGGCAGCGGCAGCTTTAGGAGCGACGGTAGCAGCCGTGCATCAAGCTACTTTGGATCGGGAGGACTATCAGCGCTGTTTAGAGCCAACGGTCACGAATTCTGACGGCGAAGCAAACGAGCAGGTTCCGGATTTGCTGTACGGATTAGAATACTTAACCTATCAACAGTTTGCCGCTGCTTCGACCGATGCGCTCAAATTTTATGAATTAGTGCAGCGCTACGAAAGTTTGATTCAGGCAATTGCCGAGTTAAACGACGCCTATGAGCCGTGCTGTCTGATTCACAATGACCTGAAGCTGAATAACATTTTGCTGTTGCACGACTGGGAAACGGCGGCTCCAGCTACTAGCCTGCCGCTGTCGCTCAACCTGAGTCAGCCCTTAATTCGCTTGATTGATTGGGAAAAGTCGGTTTGGGGCGATCCTGCCGCTGATTTGGGTGCGTTGATTGCTAGCTACCTCAAACTGTGGCTGAAGAGTCTGACCGTCAAGGCAGGCATCGATTTGGATTTGGCTCTCCGTTTCGCAACCACTCCGCTAGAAAAACTGCATCCTTCCCTATCAGCCCTTACCCAAGCCTATCTAGCGCAATTTCCTCAGGTGCTGGAGCGATTTCCCGATTTCTTGCCGCGAGTGATGCGGTTCGCAGGATTTGAGCTGATTGAGGCGATCCAGGCTAAACTGCACTATCACGAACCGTTTGGCAATATTGAAATTTGCATGCTTCAGGTTGCTAAAACGTTGTTGTGTACGCCAACTAAGTCGATTCCAACTGTGTTTGGTTGCACTGCTGACGAGCTACTGGCGACTGATCGGGTTGATCGAGTTGAGCAACTGGAAACGAATGCTTCAACCGATGAGCGAATGCTAGCTTCTGTTAACCCCCCTGTAGCGATTTCATCGATTGAACCTATCGCTTTTAAGCCACCTTTACCGTTCGAGCAAGCCTCTATTTTGGATGATCTGGTGAATCATATTCAAATTTACTCGAATGGCTGGATGGTTCATGCCAATTACGGCAATTCCGAGTTATTTGAATCGTCGATTTGTCTTAATCAGCTTCCTGTCAACCTACAGCATCAGTATTTAAGAATGCAACTGCGCGATTACCTGTACGATCTCTACTTTAGTGGCGAACAGGTTGCTGTCTCTATTTCAGATAGCTTCACCAAACTAGAGAACAATATGCTGCGGGGACTGCATTTGCCGTTTTATCAGCAGCTAGAGGCCAGCAATCATGGCGAAGGCTATTTTGATCCAGCATGGCAAGTACTAAGGCAGAAAGCAGATGGCAGTCGGGTGTTACAGAAAGCAGGGCTAACCATTCACCTCCAGCCAGAGGACTGCGCTCATGTGCTGTCAGAATTACAGGATGCGGTAGCGCTGCGGCTGCCTGCGGGGCGGATCGAGGCCGAATTTTACATTGCAGTAGGCAATGGCGGTTGGGTGACGGAACCTGCTCTAGATCTCTACTTCAACGTGACGCCAGCCGGAGCAATTCAACTGCTGGATTGCTTCACCGAGCAACTCAATCACCTCGCCATTCCATTTAGCTTCAAAGTGTTGGCTGATCCAGATGCCTATAATCGGCTCGATGCGGCAGTTTTACAGATTGCGCAACATCAGTATGGCATGGTGTATCCGATGCTGCAAGCGATCTATCCAAGCGTGCGCTCTCAGCTGCAGCCCGCCGTACCGCTGTTCACTAAACCGCTAGCAGCGGGATTGGGATTGGCCGAGGAACCGGAAAGCGAACCTGCCGAGTTTGGCCTGAATCGGTTGCAGTGGGTGGCCGAGGCGCTGTTGGCTGCTTGGCGAGCAGGGGATGAATCGCCAGCAAACCGACTGCGGGCGATCCAGCATCAATTTGCTCAGCACGGTATCGACTGGCAGCGGCCCTATCTCAACCCGCAGCGGCAGGATCTCTACACTGCGTTAGATGGACAGGAAGCAAAAACCTGATTTACTCATTATTTCTGGAGTTAGGACTTACGAAAATCGAGAGTACGCCAAGGAGATGAACTATTCGCTTGTTTTGCAGCATAGCCAAGCCGATTGTGGAGCCGCCTGTTTAGCTTCAATTGCCAAACACTACGGACGCACTTTTACCCTGACCCGGACGCGAGAAGCGGTGGGCACTGGCCAGTTGGGCACAACCTTGCTGGGGCTGCGGCGCGGTTCAGAAGCGTTGGGATTCATGGCGCGGTCGGCAGTGGCTTCAAAAGAAATTTTGCATCACCTGAGTCAGATGCCGCTACCGGCGATCATTCACTGGCAGGGCAATCATTGGGTAGTGCTGTACGGCAAGCGGAAAGCCAAATACGTGATTGCCGATCCAGCTAGCGGTGTGCGGTATTTATCAGAAGATGAACTGCTGGCCGGCTGGGTGGATTGGGTGATTCTGTTGGTGCAGCCCGATCCGAATCGCTTTTATGCTCAGGTCGATGATCCGATAGGCGGAATTGAGCAGGTGTGGCGGCGGGTTTGGCCCTATCGAGTCATGTTGCTAGAAGCAGTGCTCTGCGTCACCCTAATTGGTTTACTGTCGTTAGCATCGCCGTTCTTTATTCAGGTTCTAACTGATAATGTGTTGATTCAGGGAGATACTCGTCTCCTCACCGGTATCGTCATCGCCATTATCATTTTGTATGTAATTCGCAGTGGCCTCTCGCTCGTGGCCGATCACCTGATTGCCCATTTTGCTCAGCGCCTTGAACTGGGGCTAGTTCTGGAATTTGGACAGCGAATTTTGCAATTGCCCCTGACCTATTACGAAACCCGACGCAGTGGAGAAGTGGTGAGTCGGTTGCGCGACATTGAAGAAATCAACCGGCTAGTTTCCCAAGTGATTGTTAGCTTGCCTAGTTCGGTGTTGATTGCGATTGCCTCTTTGGGACTAATGCTGTTTTATAGCTGGAAATTGGCGTTAGTGGCGGTGCTGGTGGCGCTGATAATGGTGCTGTCAACGGTAGTGTTTCAGCCGATGTTACAACAAAAAACACGGCGAGCGATGGTGCTAGAAACGGAAACTCAGGGTGTGTTGGTAGAGGCATTCAAAGGTGCCCTGACACTGAAAACCACCACAGCCGCGCCTCAATTTTGGGATGAACTGCAAAGCCGCTTTGGTCGTCTGGCTCATTTACTGTTTAGCACGACCCAAATTGGTATTATCAACAGCAGCTTCAGCCGATTAGTCTCCGATATTGGCAGTACGATTCTCTTGGGGCTGGGTGCCCTGCTCGTCATCAATCAAGAGCTGAGTATCGGCCAGCTTCTGGCCTTCACAACTCTCAACCGCAACGTAGTCGGCCTCATGGATGAACTGGTGGATTTAGTTGATGATTGGGTGCGAGTGCGCACCGCCAACGCTCGCCTGCAAGAGGTCATCACAGCCCCAACCGAAGCATTGGATGACCAAAAGCCCTGGGTGACGCTGCCGGATGATGCGGATCTAAGCTGCACCGACTTGTGCTTCCACTATCCGGGCCGGGTGGAGTTGCTGAAGGACTTCTCGATTCAAATTCCAGGTGGGCAGGTGATTGCTGTGATTGGCAAATCAGGCTGCGGTAAAAGCACGCTGGCAAAGGTACTGGCCGGACTCTACTCGCCCCAATCGGGAAATGTACGGATCGGCAGCTATAACTTGGCCGACCTGGCACTGGACTGTCTGCGGCAACAGGTGGTGCTGGTTCCCCAGTCGGCCCACTTCTGGAGCCGCTCGATTCTGGAGAACTTCCGGATGGGCAATCCGCAGCTTCAGTTCGAGCAGATTGTGCAAGCCTGTCAGATCACCGGAGCCGACGAGTTTATCAGCCACTTACCCGAAAAATATCAAACCATTCTGGGGGAGTTTGGCTCCAATATTTCTGGTGGGCAGCAACAGCGCTTGGCAATTGCCCGTGCTCTGGTGAATGAGCCGCCAATTTTAATTCTGGATGAATCGACAGCAGGGTTAGATCCGGTGAGTGAAGCCGAACTGCTCGACAAACTGCTATGGCACCGGCAGGGGAAAACCACGATTTTGATCAGCCACCGCCCGCAGGTGATTACCCAAGCAGACTGGATCGTGTTTTTAGCAGACGGCAAGCTAAACCTACAGGGCAGATTGACCGATTTGGCGGCTATCGCTGGCGATCATCTAGATTTCATCGCGGCTTGAACCGTGCTGCTGTAGTGATTGCAGCGCTAGTTTGTAGAAGTTTGTAGAAGTTTGTAGATGCAAAGTTTACAGGTGCAGAAGCTCGCAGAAGCTTGCAGAAAATCGTTATCTGTTCATAAGTTCATAAGTCTGTTTGTCACCTTATATGTTTAGTCCTTCATACTTTCATTTGATCCAGTGTTTTTAAACCGAGGCAGAACGAACCCATGCAGAACACCATCCCGCCCAGCCCACAAACCACAAGCCGGACTTCTCAGTCTTCGCCCTATCTGCGTCCGGTAAAAGCCGATGAATTTCTGCCGCCGGTTAGCCGCTGGATGAGCTTGGGTGGTGCGGTGCTAATCGGCTCGCTTGGGCTAGGCTTACTGTTGGCAGCCCTATTGCGATACAACGTCACCGTCAAAGCTCCGGCAGTCGTCCGTCCTGATGGAGAAGTGCGATTGGTCCAGGCTGGGCAAGCTGGCCGGATTAGCAGCATTGAGGTTGCCCCAAATCAGACGGTACAGCGGGGAGACGTGCTGGCTCGCCTCGACCCCACAGAATTAGCAACGCGAAAACAACAGCTTCAGGGCAATATACAGCAGCGACAGGTGCAGATCAGTCAAATTGATGCCCAGATTCGGCTGCTGCAAACCCAAATCGTTGCCGAGTCAAGTGCAATCGACCGGGAAGTAGCGGTGGCCCAATCAGAACGGGAGCAGAATCAGCAGGTTTATCGTCAGCAGCAGGCGACTACCCAAGCCGATTTAGCCGCAGCCAGAGCCGCGCTCGAATTTGCCCGAAACGAACAGCGCCGCTATCAACAGTTGGTTAAGTCAGGTGCCGTTTCCCAACTCCAGCTGGAGGAAAAACAGGCCGCCGTTCGCACTGCCGAAGCCCAAGTTGCCCGTGCTGAAGCCGCTCTGAATCCGAGTGCTGCTCCGGTCGCGATTGCCCAAGATCGGATCGCCCAAGCTGCTGCTAGCGGACGAGCGACCCTGGCAACTCTGCAACGCGAACAAAAGACCCTAATTCAACAGCGGGCCGAGCTGCAAACCCAGCTTCTAGAGGACCAGCAGGCGCTCAAGCAAGTTGAAACTGAGCTACAGAGCCAGGTAATTCGAGCCACGAGTGACGGTGTGGTGCTGCGTTCAACTCTGCGGAATCCAGGCCAAGTGGTGCAGGCTGGAGATACGTTGGTGGAAATCGCGCCTCGCAGCGGTGCTCTTGTCGTGAAGGCAAGAGTGGCAACCCAAAATATCAGCAAAATTGCGGTTGGACAACCCGTCCAATTGCGGATTCCAGCCTGCCCCTATCCAGACTATGGAACCTTAGCAGGCACGGTCAGCGCCGTTTCTCCTGATGCCTTGTCCCCCACGCCAACCGAAGCTGCCGGAAGTTCTCTAGCTCAAACTGCATCTCAAACTGCATCTTATTATGAAGTTACGATTCATCCTGACCAAATGGCCCTACAGCGAGGGAATCGCTCCTGCTCACTACAGCCTGGGATGGAGGCGAATGCAAACATTATTACGCATCAAGAAACATTTCTTCAGATGGCGTTGAGAAACGTCAAATTGCTAGCAGATTGATCGGAATTTTGGTAAAAATCATGATGGAAACAGCTATCAGAGCTGAGCCATTCATTAAAATGAAGCAATTCCGCCTCTCGCTATAGGAAACCTGTGATCTCCATTGATGCAACTTGGGATAATGCAGCTTAGGATGATAAGCACAACTCAGCGTCAACAATGGTTGTCAACAAGTTCTTGGGTTCTTGGGTTCTGTTTAGGCATCTACTTTCTCTGGCCGTTTTCTTTTGCAACTCGTTTAGCGACTTGTTTAGCAATAGCAGTTTGGAATGGTTCAAATCATCCGATCGGGTTACATAGGCAGATGAAGCCATGGAACTCCGAATCTTGTACATTAAAACCATAGAGGGAACTGATAGCGCCGTGTAAAAGACAAGACGTGTAGGAGACAGTGAAAGGAGAAGCCGAGTTGCGCAGTCTATAGTCAATTTGCTAACAGGTGCCACCTTTTCTCTACGTGCTGTATCGAAACCTAGATTGGTGGATTACACTAGCAGAGCCAGTAGAGCTAGGGGTTAATGTCGAAACGCTGTATATGGCGAGTGTCCCTGTGTAGCAATCTTTGTGGAAGTCTGTGTAGAAACTCGATCTACAGAAATTGAGTCTTTGAGTAAAGTAATTGAAAGTTTGCCTGGTAGGGGGGCTTACCAGGCTTTCCTGTTATTTGAGACTGAACAACGCTAAAAAACGAAAAAGAGGCAGGACACTCCCACCTCCAAGTCATACTCAGTTAATCAAGGATTGCGCACTCACCTAAAATCCGACATGAAAATCCGACATGAAAATCCGACATGAAAATCCGACGTTGTTTAGTCGCGTTTAACGTCAGCCTCCCACTAAGCAGCCGCTTGCTCTGAAGCTGTCAGATCGACTTTCACCACTTTGTTGCGAACTTCCTCAACTTTCGGCAGCGTCAGGGTCAAGATGCCATCTTTGTATTCAGCCTCGACCTTGTCGTTTTGCACGGCAACCGGGAGGGGAACAACACGGCGGAATTGACCATAGCGAAACTCGGACTTGAAGAAGCCATTTTCTTCAGTTTTTTGCTCATGACGACGCTCACCGGCAATCGACACGGCTTCCTTCATGACTTCAACGTTCAGATCTTTCGCTTCCATTCCAGGCAGTTGAGCACGAACCACAATGTTATCGCCTGCATCCATCAGTTCAATCGCTGGGTTCCAGGTGATTGGATAGGATTGCTGCGATTGGCTGTCTACCGGTTGGGTCAACTCATTAAACAACTGATCAAACTGACGACGCATTAAATCCATTTCGCGCCAAGGCTGCCAATAACGAACTAGCATAGATTGATTTCCTCGTGAACGGTGTGTATCAAATCGTTTTGCCTTCATGCTTTGATTGTGCCGCGACGGCTCTGGCCCCGACAGTGAGGAGACCTGTACCGCTACAGTTGGGGTTTCCTCCCTGCTGGAAGTCACAAAAAACGGGGCGCAGGGCTTAATATTTCGCAATTTTTTCTAAACTAAGAAGGGTAGAGTGAAATCGATTGCAATGCTGCTTCAACCAGCTCAACGTACTAAGCTTGATGAATCCGATGACCGGCTATTCTATGACTTTCCCCGCTTTGTCACCCATGTGGATGAGGGGTTTATTCAGCAGCTCACTGACCTGTACCGAGAGCGATTGCAGCCTCACAGCCGCATCCTGGACCTGATGAGTAGCTGGGTGTCGCATTTGCCAGAGGAAATCGAGTTTGAGCATGTCGAGGGTCATGGCCTCAACGAAGAGGAACTGGCTCGCAATCCGCGCCTCAACCATTACTTTGTGCAAAATCTGAATCAAAAGCAACTCCTGCCCTTACCCGATCAATCCTTTGATGCGGTGCTGATTGCCGTTTCGGTGCAGTATTTGCAGTTGCCAGAGGCAGTGTTTGCCGAAATCTACCGGATTCTCAAACCGGGCGGCATCTGTATTGTCAGCTTCTCGAATCGGATGTTTTACCAAAAAGCGATTCAGGCGTGGCGGGATAGCTCTGAAGCGGAGCGGGTCGAGCTGGTAAAGGGTTATTTTGCCGCGATTCCTGGCTTTGGCCCAGCGGAAGTGATTATGCGGCCCAGTCAGGTGTCGAGTTTTCTGCAAATGCTGGGCATGGGAGGCAGTGATCCGTTTTACGCAGTGATTGGGCAGCGGCAGGGGTAGGAGCGGATTTTGGATCGGCCTGCATGGAGGTGGGGAAGATGGGGGAGGTGGGGAAGATGGCGGCTCGTGAGCCTCGCCGAACGAGGGAGGTGGGGAAGTGGCAGTGGTTGGGGCTGAGTTTGGCGGTGGCGCTGTATTTTGGTGGGGTGACGCTGGAGTATATATGGCGCTATCCCTATGTTGTGCAGGATGATGCGCGGCAGCATGTGGTGTTTTTGCAGCGGTTGGTGGATGCTGGGCTGTTTGCGAATGATTGGATTGCTGAGTATTTCACGACCGTTGCACCCATTGGTTACAAGGTTCTATATGGGGTTGTGGCGAAGCTGGGAATAGCGCCACTTGAATTAGCTAAGGTTTTGCCGTTAGTGCTCAGTTTAGTAACCACGGTGTATCTATTCGGAGTTTGTAATCAGCTTTTGCCGGTTTCCTTGACTGGGTTTCTAGCTTCCTTAATTCTGAATCAGCAGCTTTGGCTGAATGATGATCTGGTGTCTGCTACACCGAGGGCGTTTATCTATCCGATTTTTGTGGCGTTTCTGTACTATTTGCTGCGACAATCTCTGTTACCTTGTTTGGTCACAATTGTATTACAGGGATTGTTCTTTCCACAGTTGGTCTTGGTGCAATTTGGAGTTTTGCTGCTGCGGTTGTGGCGGTGGTCTGATCAACCTTCTCAGCGATGGGGGATGCGGTTGGGATGGCTGGCTAGATTGGGATGGCAATGGTCGGAATCCAAGGCAGATTACCGATTTGCTTTCTGGGGATTGCTGACGGCGGGGTTGGTGCTGTTGCCCTATGCGCTGACCGTGACAAAATTCGGTGGAGCGATTACCGCCGAGCAAATGCGGATGATGCCAGAGTACGGCTTGCAGGGACGCAATGAGTATTTTGGTGTCAGCGGCTGGCAGTTTTGGCTGTTGGGCAATAGCGGGGTTCGAGTGCCGGTGTTTCCGTCGATTATTTTAGCCGGATGTGCTCTGCCGTTGCTGCGACGCTCTCAATGGCCTCTGATGGCGACCGTGAGCGAGCAGGTGAAGATTCTAGGACAGGTGCTGCTGGCTTCGCTGATTTTGTATGGTGCGGCCCATTTGCTGCTGCTGAAGCTGCATTTTCCCAGTCGCTATACCTACCATACTCTGAGAATTATCCTGGCGATTGCGGCGGCTATTGTGCTGACAGTGCTGCTAGATGCGGGCTGGCGTTGGCTTCGCTACAAACAACGCATTCAGTCGCGGTTAACCAGGCGAGATCGAGGGGTATTGACTTTATCAGCTTTGCTGACGGCTGTGGTGATTGTGGTTCCGGCTCTGCCGTTTCTCTTCCTGCGCTTTCAGGGTTGGGTGATAGGCGAGGCTCCCTCGCTGTATCAGTATTTGGCGGCTCAACCTCAATCGACGTTGGTGGCTTCTCTAGATCCAGAGGCGAGCAATCTACCGGCATTCACGCAGCGTTCCACATTGGTGGGTCGAGAATTTGCGCTGTCTCATCACCCAATTTATTATCAACAATTCCAACAGCGTGTAATTGATTTAATTCATGCTCAATATAGTCTAGATTCGTCAGTTTTGTCTCGGTTCGTTGAACAATACGATGTCGATTTTTTCCTGATTGGACAATCTGCGTTCACGCCAGCCTATCTGAATCAAGATTGGTTGATTCACAGTTCGTTTCAGGATCTGGTGCGTCAAGTTGCCCAACAACTAGAGCAGGGCAGTCAACCTCTGCTGTTGCAGACTATTCCCAAGTGCCAGGTAGCTGCTTCTGAGAAGCTGATTTTACTCGATGCGGTTTGCGTGCAGCAGTTTTAGTATGACCGTCCTGCCCTTGGCAAAAAACGCGATGAGCTGCGCCCCGGCTGCCTGAGCGATCCAGCTGGACGCCATATTATCTTCTACCGCCATGCAGACAAAGGCATCGAGGTAATCCGCATCCTGCACAGTAGCATGGATACCCAACGGCATATTGCGAAGGAGAAATGAATAGGTATTATCAGACTAATGGTATGGCAACGGCTGAAGCTACTTCTAAACCGTAACTGGCGGATAGGTAAACAATAAAGTTTTGGGCGGATGACAACGAAGTGAAAGTTTGTCAGTTATCTGGCTGAATTATTTCTTCATCAATTGTCTGCACTAAGCTCAATGAATAGGGGGCTTGAGTTAATGCTTTAGCATAAGCCGCAGTTAAATAAGAACGATACCGCTCGTCTTGTTCTATATATACTTTGAAAAATGCTAAACTGAGTGCGTTTTGATAGTTGTGAGCAATCGCTTTGAGATCTTCCCAAGGAGTTTTGGCAGCGGTGAACCGGCCGAGGATATCATAGGTGACACGGGCATGGGGCAAACCTTGGGTCACACTCAGGTACCTGGGAGTCGTAGTCAGGGCCGCGAAGGCTGGCAGTTGTTCCACCACTAGCGGCGTCAAAATATCTAAATCGGTGACTTCCCAAAAAATGGGAATTGTCACTTCGGCCATACCAGTTGTGCCAAACAAACTTTTGCCAAACGGGACAAACATAAATGCGGCTTGAATTCGTTCGTCTTTTAAGGCTACTGGATCTCGCGGCAGTTCTAGAGCACGGCACTGGTAGATCAAGGAAATGTTGACTAGTCCCGTTTCGGTTTGGCAATCCTGCTGCAAATAGGCGAAATCAATCTCGGCTCCAGCCAAGGAAAGGGCCGTACTGCCGCCAAACGAATAGCCGAAGATCCCAACCCGTTCTAAATTCAGCCGTTGGCCCAACTGGGTTTGGTTGAGCTGCTCTAGTTGATCCAGCAAAAAGCTGATATCCTTGGGCCGGTCCAGATATTCGCTCGCGTCAAAGTTTTCCCGATGCAGTCCGGCGTAGAATTCGCGCAGTCGTTGACGGTCGCTGCCGGGATGATCGAGCGTAGCAATCGCGAAACCATGCGAAGCTAAATGGTGGGCAATCTCATCGAATCGATCGCGTCCGGCTCCCAATCCATTTGACATCACAATTACGGGAATTGCGGTATTTTCCGTGATGGGTAAATACAAATCTCCCAAAATTTGCCGCTGCCGTTCAGTATCGTATAACTCGAGCGATTGTTTCTGATAGACAAAACTTCCCGATTGGCGTAGATCGGGCAATTGCTCAAAGCTCAATCCCGATTCCTGGCTTGCTGCTTGAGCGGTTTGTTGATTCAGGCTGACAACGGCCTGCTGAGTTTGCTTCAGGATGCCAGACACCCGCTGGGCAAAGGCTAAGACTCGCTGCAAGTCAATCCGCATATCGGTGGGAAACTGCTGCAAAAAGCCGATGATGCTGACGCCGTCAGGGTTCGCTGTTGCCAAAATCGCAGCACTGCGCAACCCTCTCGCACCATTTTGGTATGCCTCGGACTGAATTAACTCTCCCAGTTCCCGAAACAACCGCTCTCCCGATGAAGTGTAGGCAAACCGATCCACCATGATCGGATCAACTGGATAGCGAAGCTGCAACACGGCTTGAATTTGGGCGCGTCGTTCTGGATTCAACCATTTCAGCAAAGCTAAACTGCCTTCTAATTCGCCAGTCTCGGCAAAAATCGCAAGTTGCTCTACCGTCACAGAACGCCCCAGCAATCCATAGTTGAAATAGATCCGTTCTGCCGCCTGTACTGGAAGCACCAATAACAGCACAACAGCAGCACTCAAAACCAGTAATTTATACAACTTGCGACGATGGACCATATGAAAACAAGCCGAGGCTAAGATTATCCACCAGACCACTCTACAGTAAAAAACTGTGGGTTCGGGATAAGGATAGAACAAATGAAGATGAAGATGGTGTTGAGGATGGAGCAGGTAATCGCTCCTCCAATCTGGATCTGATAGGGTTTACCGTACTGCAGTAGGCGCAGGAGTGGCTGAGACGCAATTGTCGTAGATGCTTGACTTCGTGAAGTTACAATGGGTTGTATTCAATGTCATGAGGTGCCTGCTATGCCTTTGCTTCCCCTCTTGATCGGTTCATCTACCGCGTTGGGAGTTGGCTACTTCTGTGCAGATTTTTATCGAAATCGGCGCAGATTGGCAGAAAAGTCTGTACCGGACGCAGATTTGACCTGCTATGAGTTGGGTATCATTCCAGATGGAGACGAGCTTCAGACTGCTGGTCATGCAGTCAGCCATGCGGGACATGGGATTGCGGAAGCTTCCAGCGAGTGTATGAGCGGCGGAATAGGACATTGCATAGAGGCGATTTCTCACGTTATTACTCCTCATTAATTTGCATCAGTTTAAGGGTTTTGATATAGGTAACGCAAAGGAAATTTCTCTAGCCTCTTCGTAGTTTTATGAATTCTTCTCTCCTAACTCAATCACCTGATTTAAATGAGGAACAACATTTCGTAAGGCGGCGAAACAGCGGGGGTTAGAGCCGGATGAGTGCTATTGTTTGGGGCAAAAGCAGGAGTTTCCTGACTTGGCAATAGAAGTGGTTATCACTAGTGGGTTGGTCGATAAGCTGGAGATCTATCGAGGCTTGGGAGTTACGGAAGTTTGGCAGTGGCAGGCGGGGCAATTTCTGATCTATCATTTGCGAACGATGGGATATGAGCTGATTAAAACCAGTGAACTACTGCCAGATTTAGATATCAATTTGTTGGCGCAGTATGTGAAGCCTGAAGAACAGTTTGATGCAGTGATGGCGTTTCGAGATGCAATTCGTCGGTAGTGGGTTGTGAGTTAGCGATCGCTCCTTTGCTTATAAAGTGTGTTTAGGGAGTGTTGACAGGGATGTTTTGTCGTACACTTGCTCAAGTTCAGCAGTGGAAGCAGTATGCGACGCGATCCAATCTTTTATCAAATGTTTCAACGTTCACCTGCGTGGCTATTCGATCTGCTGGGTGAGCGACCGAGTAACGCTGAGGACTATCGATTTGATTCGGTGGCAGTAAAAGAGCCAAAGTTTGAAATTGATGGGGTGTTTTTGCCACCAGAGCCAGAGCCAGGAGTGATTTATTTTTGTGAGATACAGTTTCAGAAAGATGAAACCCTGTACGAGCGACTATTTGGTGAATCGTTGTTGTATTTTTACCGGAACTGTTCTCGCTTTTGTGATTGGCAAGCGGTAGTGATTTATCCATCGCGCAGTGCAGAACAGAGCAACGTGTATCCTCACCGTTCCCTGCTGAATGGTGAACATTTACCTCAATGAGTTGGGAGATGTCCGCTCGTTACCGCTTTCTGTGGCAGCAGTGGTCTTAACGATCGTGGATGAAGCGGAAGCTCCAGCAACAGCACGGTATTTGCTGGCGAGAACTGAGCAAGAGGAATTTACGGCAAGGGAAAAGCGCGACATAATAGACATTGTGACCTCGATTATGATGTACAAGTTTGCAGCACTCAGTCAAACGGAGATTAGGGCAATGCTGGGATTAAACTTATTTGAGGAACCACGGGCAATTCGGGAAGCAAAGGAAGAAGGGAAGCGATCGCTGGTGATACGCCAACTGACTCGACGAGTTGGGGAATTACCTCAGGTAGTGCGATCGCAAGTTGAGGCTCTGTCTTTGGAACAGGTGGAAGAGTTGGGTGAGGCGTTGCTGGACTTCACGAGCTTAGATGATGTGCAAAGTTGGTTGGCAAAGTAAAGATAGGGATAGAGGTGAAAGAGCTTGCGGCGAGAAGAATAAAGATTTTGTTGACATTCTTACGTATTTTTGTTGGTAGAGGGATAATGCTAAAAAGTTACGAAGCGATCTATGAGAACGGTCAGGTTAAGTGGTTGTCTGACGCACCACCCATCACATCTGCTCGTGTCATTGTGACAGTTTTAGAAGAGACAGTTTTAGAAGAGACAGTGCCTTGTGTAACACGCCGGGTTCCTGCGGCTGCAATCGCGGGTAAAGCTAAGATCTTAGGTGATTTGGTTAGTCCTATAGTTGATGAGCAAGACTGGGAATGCCTGAGGTGATTGTTCTGGATACTCATATGTGGATTGGGTTTGTGAATCTGGCATTTGAGAATTTTCCATCTGAGTGGAAAGAGAGAATCGAAACGGCAAGTCAGGTTGGCATTTCACCCGTATCATGTTACGAAATAGCCTTGGCTCAACGTCGTGGACGATTGCAACTACCTTGTTCTACGAATCAATGGTTTCAAGCAGCTTTAGAACCGTCAGGCATAGAGTTGTTTCCCCTTACATCTGAGATATGTAGTCGTGCAGTTAATTTGTCTTCGGTTCATAGAGATCCTTTTGATCGCATTATTATCGCCACAGCCCTGGAATATCAAGCATCTTTAGCGAGTGTGGATAGCATATTTCATCAATATCCTGAACTTGGCAGTTGTTTGATGCAGTAGCTAATTGTTCCTGTACTCTAGAGTCGTATTCCTGATAAAATACAGACTTTACCTATCGTCGAGCAAGTATTTAAACAAATCATCCAGTATTTGATTCGCTCCTAAAATGCCCCGTGTGTCCCATCTTTCTGGAGGCACCAGATAAGCTCGGTTGGTTTTGACTGCTTTCAGGTGACTAAAGATGGGATGTTGAAGAAAAAAGCTGAGAGGTCTTTGTTCAAAACTCACAATCAATAAGATATCAGCATCGTATTCTTCAATGGTTTCAATGCTGAAGGGCACTCCAGAAGGTGGAAGTTTATAGTGAAGCCCTGTATCAATCAAAACGTCAGTGCCTGCATCATGGCCTCTCTCAGGTTTATAAACATAACCATTGTTGTAGTAAATTAAGGAAACTTCGATTTGTTCCAACTGGTTTCTCAGGCGTTGTCGCAATTCTTTAATTCGTTGCTGATATTGGTTTAAAACTTCCTCCGCTTTTGTCTCTTTGCCAAGTACTCTGGCTACATAGCGAAGATTCTCCTTAAAGAATGCTTCATTAGCTGGTGTCTCAAAGTTCGGAGATACTGGGACAGTGGGAGCGATCGCTGATAACAACGGATACGGATGGTGATCTGTTGCTAAAATCAAATCCGGTTTGAGCAGCAAAACTTTCTCTAATGAAGGCTGATCTGACTTGCCAACATTTGTGGCTCCTTTCACATCATCGATTGATACACTAGCAATAATTTCTCTTCCCTCTCCAATGTCAGATGTATAACCAATCGGCTTGATACCGAGCGCAATCAGGGGATCGAGATTCATGAAAGGATCTAACGCTACAATCCGCTGTGGATTCAGGGGAACACAGGTTTCGCCAAATTGGTGCTGAATCATGCGGCATTCTGAAGTTGTATCCGGCTGTTGAATTGTAGTCAGGTTCTGCTCGATCGCAGGGCTGACACAATTTGCTAACAGAAAAGACAGAAAAGCAAATAAGAGAAATGGCTTGATCCAACGAGAGACTAAGCGACTCATGCTATTCCAATTCACTCTCAATCGCTACGTGGGTAATGGCAGGAACTTTTACAACGGGAACTTCTTGTAGGACTGCTGGAAATTTTTCGTGGGGAATATTTCCTGTTTTACTTGCGGTGTATTGTTGGGCAAATTGCAGGAGATTTGGGGCGGATGCTGCGGGGATGCTGCGGGGATGCTGCTGAAGACGTAGGCGGGTTTGCGAGGGGCGGAGTAGGTAACGACGCAGGCACGACCACAATCCCAGAGGCAACCAACGGGTTGAATGCGAATGGTGTGCAGATCGGGCTGATTAGACCGATCGGTTTGGATCTGTTGCAGGAGGGTAGCACCGTCAGCGGGCTGGTCTTCTGGGTGGTTTTCGGAGAAACAGCAGGATTTGCAAATGAATAGGGTCGATTGAGTCATGGTTTTTGAGGATTGATCGGGTGCTAGCGTAACGGTCAAAACAGTGGCGATCGAGCGCATCATAGGCACAGAACCATGCCAGTGGCAAATTAAAATTTCCAACTGACGGAACCAGTGATGGTGAATGGCTCGTTTCTCACAGCGAAGACACCACTACCTGCAAGGGCATAGTCATTATCGAATAGATTGCTGACATTGATTGCCGCATTGAAGCGATCGCGTCGATAGTAAAGCGCAGCATCGGTGCGGAAGTAACTATCGAGCGTTTGGGTGTTACTCACATCTCCCGGTCGTTCACCCACGTAAAATAGCCCCAGTCCAAATCCCAATCCTTCGAGAATGCCGCTCTGAATCTGATAGGTCGTCCAGAGGCTAGCTTGATGCTCTGGTACTCCCCCAACTTGATTGCCTGCAAAAACGGTATCTTCCGTCACCTCGGCATCGGTGTAGGCATAGGATGCAATAATGTTCCAACCGGGCAGAATTTCTCCTCCAATCTCTAACTCAATCCCACGACTGCGTTGTTCTCCCGTCTGAATTTGAAAATCAGGATTGTCGGGATCATCGGTGGTGACATTCGTTTTTGTGATTTGGTACGCCGCTAAGGTTGTCGAAAGCCGACGATCGAGCCAATCTGTTCTAACCCCAACTTCATACTGAGTGCCTCGGCTTGGCTCAAAAAAACTGTCATCTCGGCTCACTCCAAAGGTTGGGGCAAACGATCGGCTGTAGCTGGCGTACAGCGAAACCGCATCGCTGGGCTGATACACAATACCAATGCGCGGGCTAAAGGCTCCGTCATTCTGAATCAGCCCACCTTCTCTAGTGCTAAGCTCTCCAGGCTCACCCCCTTGAGTATCGTTACTGAGCCAATCGTAGCGACCGCCAACGAGTAAATTCCAGTTATCGCTCAACTCAATTTGGTCTTGAAGATAAACGGCATAGCCGGTAAGCCGAGAAAGTCTGTCAAACTCTGGAATCACTTCGTCAGGGGCGTAGTCGTAGTTTGGGTTGCGGATGTCGAAAACAGGTACATTGGGATCAAACAGAGCGGTGTAATGGTCATCAATGTGACGAGCATCAAAGCCGATTAAAAGCTGGTGGGCAATCGATCCAGTCTCAAACTTTGCCAGCAAGTCAATCTGTCCAAAATATCTGTTTTGGGTAGATTCATTTTCGCTAGTTCCTAGGGTAAAAAAGCGATCGTCCTCGATAGTATCCAACGCACCTGAACGATTATCGATGAACTCAGCTAGTGAGATGGCGAAATTATGCCGCAACTGTAAGTTCTCACTAAACTCATGCCTGAGCCTGTAACCCAATCTGTGGGTCGTGATGGCGTACAAGCCCGGAATCGGATAACCCAGGTACAGATCTCTCGGTGTCAAGCTACCATCGCTCAAGAATGCCGCATCGGTTTTGGGGGCATCCGAGAAAAACCGAGCATATTCATAGTAAAAATTGAGGTTGGTTTGATCTCCCAAGTTCACAGTCAGTGAAGGGGCGATCGTGATCAGTTCCTCTTCGACAAAGGGTTGAATATAGTCTGAACGTTCGTAGCCTGCAATCAAGCGATACAGGACATTTTCATCGGCAGTAAGCGAGCCGGAGAGATCGATGCTGGGTTGAACGTATCCATAATTGCCGACCTCAAGGGCAACCTGGTAATAAGGCTCACTGAGCGGTTGCCTCGTCACCCGGTTGACCACGCCACCCGGCTCCACATTTCCATATAGGATTGAAGCAGGACCTCTGAGCACTTCCACCCGCTCGGTCGTTCCAATCGGAACAATGTCAATGTAACCCCCATCAGGAACCCCGTCGCGTAAGTTGTCCGTTCCTCCCGCTGAAAATCCATTATCAAATCCTCGAATCAGCCTACCTCCTGCGGGCGAACCAAAGATATCTCCACCGTCAACAACACTTGGGACGGTTTGTATTGCTTCATTTACAGTCCTCACATTCCGGTCTTCGAGTACCTGTCGTGGTATAACCGTAATCGCTTGCGGAATATCCCACAGTGGCGCATCCGTTCGCGTTGCGGTTGTTGCGTTAGACGGGTTGTATCCTTCATCCTGCTCACCCGTTACCACCACCTGAATCGCGTCTTCTTCTGTGGCTGTTTCTGCATCCCCTAGTGTCACCGCAAACGCTAGTCCTTGAGCCTCTGATGTCACTTCAGCCACAGGCGGCACATCGGTTCCAGTAATGGCAACCCGCACTCGGTTATTTGGTAACTGGGTCACACTCACCAGCGCAATCCCCTCGATCGGCTCTGCCTGCGAAAACTCTTCGGCAATAGTGGCATTGGGAATATCGGCAATCAGGGCATTACCGATCGATCGCGTCTCCGGCACTGGCAGAGAACCATCTGCCGTTTCCAGAATCACCTGCAATCCGGTTTCGGTTACCTCGACGCGCACTCTAGTGATTTGTAGCAGCGCAGCTTCGATTTGGGCAACCCACTCGCTGACAGTCGTAGCAGCAGGTTCAATTGGCACCTCTACTGGCACCTCTACTGGCACCTCTGGCGTTGCTTCGCTCTGAACTT
This sequence comes from Leptolyngbya sp. NK1-12, assembly GCF_032598965.1. Taxonomy (NCBI): domain Bacteria; kingdom Bacillati; phylum Cyanobacteriota; class Cyanophyceae; order Leptolyngbyales; family Leptolyngbyaceae; genus Leptolyngbya; species Leptolyngbya sp. NK1-12. The sequence continues at coordinate 1,795,861 of NZ_CP053586.1, read as the reverse complement.
CCCCAGCGATCGCGGTGGTACTCGTAGCCGAATTTCCCACGACCGCAACCACCACTGCCCATCCGACCCGTTGCCAACGTTGCATAACTGCTTCACACCACTCGACACTTTTGAGAATTAGTATCAAGAGGTATATCAGGTTTGCAGTGTCTTAGAAAAGCAAAAAGGACGCTAGACGGAAGTTTTTTTGAACGCTAGACGGCACAGCATTTTTCTTGGACGCTAAACGATTAAAAATCCTCTACTGTGTCAGAATGTGAGCTATCAATTCCGGTGCAATCCGAAATCCAGCCTTGTTCATCAGATCATCAATCACAAAAAAGCTAACTTTTCGCCTGAAAATGCCAAAACTGTTGTTGATATTGCTTGGGGTTCTGCCCAAACTTTTGTCGAAACGCCGCTGCAAAATAGCTACGATTTTTCAGTCCCACCGCCGTCATTACCTCCGCCACCTGCATCGCGCCCCGTTCTAGCATTTCCCGTGCCTGCTCTAGTCGGTAATCCAACAAATAGTCAAACACCGTCATACCAAATTCCTGCTTGAATCCCTGCTTCAACGTACACTCGTTAAGCTGCGATCGCCGTGCCAATTCTGCCAAAGTCAACGGCTCATGCAGGTTTTGCAACAGCAACTCTCGCGCATAATGCAGTCGCTCTCGTATTCCCGTAGGCAGCTTTTGCACTGTCTCTTGTCCCTGAATGGACTGTTCCCATTCCACCATAAACCCCAACAACTCCAGCGCCTTCCCCTCTAGAAACAGACGCTTAGGTATTCCCTGCCAGGGACAACGCACAATTTCCCACAGCACCCGCTCCATCGGCGGTGTCACCTTACCGACCCTTGCATAGCGCCGCTCATCCTCTGACCCTACCCAATGCGCTATCCCTCCAGGCAACTCTCCCGATTCATCTGCCAAAATCGATCGCAACACCTCCGCCTGTACATACAGCCATATCTCTAAGGATTGCTGCTCCGGTGAATACAGACAGTGCTTTGGGTGCAATCCACTTCCGTAAATGCCAAACTCGTGATCGCCCACCCGCGTCAGCCCATCCTCATGGTGTCCCTGGATGTGAAAATGGAACTCTAAACCATCACACAGCGTCTCCGGCTCAGCAGCCGAATGCTCATACCCCAACGGTACATCCAAAATCTCCAGCTTCAATCCCTCTCGCAACTGAATCGCTCGCATCGTTCCCTGCCCAATCGCGCTGGGATGGAGCCAACTTACATCCAAAGGATCGAACGGATCAGTCTGTACGAATTCCTCCCCTGTTGAAGAATCTTGCGAAGCCTGTTGCGAGACGGAGACCATACACTACCTGCCTAGTTCAGCACCGAAATCTATTGCAAATTATTATCACTTATGCTCAGAGTATTGTCATCCCGGTCAGATCTCCCACTGCTCGGCACGGGCGACTACCTCTGGTACGCTACGCGAACGCCAACTGATCGCCCTTGACCAATGGACCGATTCACCGGCTCCCATTCTCTATGGCACCGTTACAACCGGTGATACCTGGAAATTTGGGCTGCTACACCGTCAGGTCAAGCAGATTCAAAAAGACATCAACACCTATGCAATTCCTAGCGATCTGAATCGGATTCTTTCCGTTCTTTTTGGAGTCACAATGAATATACCTGTTGATTCGATGCGTTAATCTTTTCCTTGATGCATCCGTTGCAGCCAGCGCTGGAGTTTACCCTTTGTCAGGTCGGTGTAGCGCTTGACATGAGTGGCGAGGTTGAAATAGCGCTCCATGACTGAAGTGGGGTCACTGGGGCTATCGGCTGGTAGAGACCACTGCTCTAATAGTTCTAGTTGATTGTTCAGGAATTGGATACGACAAAGCGAGCGTTGCACTTTTCCGCTGGAAGTTTTGGGCAGAGATCCGGGTTTCAACAACAGAATGCTGTAGACATCTACAAAATGTTCCTCGAATACTCGCCAACGAATCAACTCAACCACTTCTGTAATGGTTAAGCGATCGCGATAACTACGTTCAATTTCCTGAGCAATCACCAATCGCTCTTCGTTGTTGACCTTAATCGAGAAAGCAGCATTGCTGCCAGGACGGAAACCAGGATGACAGGCTTCTACAGTTTGCTCAATCAGTTGGGGATAGTGATTAAAGCCCCAGAACACCAGCACATCATGTAAGCGTCCGGTGATAAATAGTTTGTTCTGGTAAAGAAAGCCTAAATCACCGGTGCGCAAATAGGTTCTTTCCGGTGCATCGGGTAGGTGTGCTCGAAAGGTGTGCTCGGTTTCCTGTGGCTGATTCCAGTAGCCTTGACCCAATCCAGCTCCAGAGACCCAAATTTCCCCGATTTGATCCGGCTGACAGCGCTGGCCGGTATTTGGATCAACAATGGTAATTTCTGTATCTAACCAGGCGTGGCCGCAGCTCACAATCGAGCGTTCTGCTCCCGTGATCGATTCAGACGATGCTACCCTGACTTGATGCTGTTCTAGCGCGCCTATTTCCAACCCTAACACCGTAGGATAGGTTTGCTTGTTGCCGCCGCTAATAAACAGCGTGGCTTCCGCCATGCCATAACAGGGATAAAAGGCTTGGCGTTGAAATCCACAGACGCCAAATTTCTGGCTAAACCGCTCCAGCGTATCGGCCCGCACAGGTTCGGCTCCAGTAAAGGCGACTTGCCAACGGCTGAGGTCGAGCGTCTCCAGTTGGGCATCTGTGACTTTGCGGCAGAGCAGCTCATAGGCAAAATTGGGCGCACCGCTGGTAGTGGCCTGATAGCGGGAAATTGCCTGGAGCCAGCGCACCGGCTTCTGAACAAAATCCAGCGGCGACATCAGCACACAGGATGCTCCTAGATAAATCGCCTGCAAGACATTGCCGATTAGCCCCATATCGTGAAACAACGGCAGCCAGCCGACGCCAATCGATTCATTCGTATGACCAAAGGCCAATTGCAGCAGCCGTTGATTGTGCATCAGATTGCTGTGAGTCACCATCACACCCTTGGGTATACCCGTTGAGCCAGAGGTGTACTGCAAAAAGGCGAGGCTGTCTGAAGCAGGAGGCTGCCAATCACAAGGGGCAACCGGCAGTTGGTTCGTGGCGCACCAGTGGCAATCGGTTGAGAAGTCAGCGGCAGCGAGCTGGTTTTTTAATTTGGGCATCAAACTACTCGTGGTGAGAATCACGCTGGCCGATGCGGAAACCAAACGACCGTAGAGTTCGCTTAATCCAGAGCGGTTGCGGGGCGGATGGCTAGCAACGGCAATTACTCCGGCATAGAGGCAGCCCAAAAACGCGGCGATAAATTCTAAACCGGCATCGTAGGGATAAACCAACAGCGCTCGCTCGCCCTTAGCGATATGCAATTGCAGCCAGTTCGCCACCGATTGGGCTTGCTGATCTAGTTCCTGATAGGTGAGGCTAACGGCCTTGGTTTCACCGTCTTGCAAAAACACAAAGGCTTGGTGCTGGGGTCGGTCCTGGGTTTGTTGGCGCAGGCAGTGGATGATGGTGGGCATGGGGGTGGGGAGTGGGGGGTGGGGGTGGGGGGTGGCAGACATGAAGAATAAAAAGCGTAGAGGCGTTTTGCCAAAACGCCTGTACAATCCAGCATTGTGCCAAAACACCTGTACAATCCAGCATTGTGCCAAAACGCCTGTACAATCCAGCATTGTGCCAAAACGCCTGTGCAATCCAGCATTGTGCCAAAACGCCTGTGCAATCCAGCGTTGAAATTAGCGCATTCAGTCGGATTTGATATTAGAAGTTAGAAGTTGTGACTGTAAATAAATCACAAAATAAATCACAGCTTCGATGTTGACAACTGCTCTCGCCAGCTATGGTAGCCCATAGTAATATCAATTTCATGCTGAAGCAGAATTGGCCGTATCGTCTTTGGGTTTGGCTCAGCCTGCTGGTGCCGCTCTACTTTGGGTTAGTTTCCCTTCACTTTGCCCTGAGTCAAGCCTATGTAGTTCAGGACGATGCGCGGCTGCATATCGTGTGGTTGCAGCAATGGATGGATCCAGATCTGTTTCCGCAGGATGCAATAGCCCATTACTATCAAACGATTCAGGCGGGCGGATTTAAAGCCCTCTATTGGAGCATGGCGCAACTGGGAATTGAACCGCTGCTGTTGGCTAAACTGCTGCCGACGCTGCTGGCGCTGATCACCACTGTCTATCTGTTTCAGTTCAGCCTGGCTCTGCTGCCAGTTCCGGCTGTGGCTTTTCTGGCCACTCTGCTGCTGAATCAAAATATCTGGTTCAAGGATGACCTGATCTCGGCTACGCCCAGAGCCTTTGTTTATCCGCTACTGGCGGCGTTTCTGTACTATCTGGTACGGCGACGGTTTGCCTGCTGTCTGATGCTGATCGGCTTGACTGGATGGGTTTATCCGCAGTTGGTGCTGGTGGAATTGGGGCTGGTGCTGCTGCAACGTCGAATCGGCTGGGGACTGCTGGCGGTTGGAGTTGCGGTACTGGTGATTTTGCCCTACCAGCAGCAGGTGGCGCAGGAGTTTGGGGCGCTGTTGAGTGCGGCTGAGATGCAGCAGATGCCGGAATTTGGCCCGCAGGGACGGCGCGAGTATTTCGGCGTTGATCCGCTCAGTTTTGCCCTCAGAGGCGCGAGTGGGCTGCGGTTGCCGTTGTTTCCGCCGATTTTGTGGATTGGGGTGGCGCTCCCCTTTCTGCGCTGGCGGCCCGAAGGGGATTCGCCTGACGTGCCTAAACTGCGGCCCTTGGCGGAACTGCTGCTGGTGTCGCTGACGTTATTTCTGCTGGCGCATTTGCTGTTTCCCAGGCTCTACTTACCGAGTCGCTACACTTTCTACAGTCTGCGGATTGTCATGGCTGTGGCGGCTGGCATGGTGCTGTTTCGGATGCTGGAAGCGGGTTGGTGCTGGTGGCGGAGAAAAATGCAGTTCCGCGTCAGCGATTGGGTCAAGCTGGGATTGGCACTGCTGGGGATTGCTGTGATCACAGTCGTTCCGGCTCTGCCGCGGCTGTTTTTGTCTGGGCAAGGCTGGATTAGCGGCGAATATCCCCAGCTTTATCGGTTTTTGCAGCAGCAGCCCAAAGCTAGCCTGATTGCCTCCCTCACCCCCGAAGCCGACAATCTGCCTGCCTTTACTTTGCGGTCGGTTTTGGTGAGTCGGGAATTGGCCTTGGCCTATCACCCGGCTTTTTATCAACTCATGCAGCAGCGAATTGTGGATTTAGTGCGGGCGCAGTACAGCCCTGACCTTAGCGCCACCCAAGCCGTGTTGAACCGCTATGGCATTGACTTTCTGGTCATCGATCACCAGTTTGCCCAGTCGGATTATTTGCTCCAGCAGGATTGGCTGATCCACAGCTCGTTTCAGGACCAGATTCACGCTACGATTGCCCGCTTGCAGCAAGGAGAAACTCCGGCCCTGAGTCGAGTGCAGGGGTACTGTACCGTGCTTTCTGAAGACAACCTAAGCATCCTCGATGTGGGCTGCCTAAATAGGCTACAGTCAGAAAATGTTCGCTCCACTGGCTGATTGAAGATAAAAAACTCTCTATGAAATCGAGCAAATTTTTTCGGGTTACGCTCAGCTTGTCGCTGGCGGCTGGTTTGTGGATGGCGTCCTCCGACGCAGTAGCGCAGCGGGTGGTGGCTCCCTGGGGCGATACGGGCTACAACTGGGTGGGCGACTACAATGGCGATGGTAAAGCGGATCTGGCCTCGGCCCGTCCGGATGGCACGCTGATTGTGCGCCGCTCGTCTGGCCGCGGATTCACGGTCTCGGCTCGGTCGATCACTACCCCTTGGGGCGCACGGCAATACACCTGGGCCAGAGACTTTAACAACGATGGCAAAACCGATCTGGTCACGGCTCGCGATGCCACCGTGTACATGCATTTGTCGGGTCCCAGCGATTTCGAGACGCTAACAATCGCCACCGATGCCCGCTGGGGTGGGGTCGGCTACAACTGGGCGGGTGATTTCAACGGCGACGGCCTGCTCGATCTGGCTTCGGCTCTGCCGGATGGCACGATGGTGATGCGCTTTTTTAACGGCGAAAGCCTGGAGCTAGATACCTGGTCGGTTTCCACTCCTTGGGGCGGCAGTCGCTACACCTGGGCCGAAGATTTTAACGGCGATGGCCTGACTGATTTAGTCTCTGCCCTAGAAAGCAATCTCTACATTCATCTCTCCGAAGGCAACGGCTTCAAAACTTCTACAATCGACTCTCCCGGCTGGGGCGACAATGGCTTTAACTGGGCCGGTGATTTCAACGGCGATGGCTTTATGGATCTAGCCTCGGCCTTTCCGGGCGGCGAGATGAAAATGCGGCTGTTTGATGCGGTTGGGTTTCGAGAGGAAACCTGGTCGGTGTCTACACCTTGGGGCGGCGATGGCTATAGCTGGGCCGCAGATTTCAATGGCGACGGCACCACCGATCTCGCCTCAGCCCGCGAAGGTCAAATCTTTCTGCACCTCTCAGACGGCAGCCAATTCACCAGTGCCACAATCAGCACACCCAACCAGTGGGGCGATGGATTTTACTACAACTGGGCCGGTGACTACAACGGCGATAGCAAAATGGATCTGCTCTCCCTGCCGCCCGAAACTACCAATCCGGTGATGCGGCTCGGTACCGGCAGTGAATTTGAAGTGGTCGATTGGGGCAGCTCTGGTTATTTGCGTCCGCGGCGGTAATTGCAGCGTAAATGGGACCGTTCCAGATAAGATTGCAGCAGTTGAAGGATTCCAACCTGCAATCACAACCGCCCTTGGAGTGAACCGATGACTGCCGACGAAGCGCTGGCAATTTTAGATCAAGTCTTGCAGCAGGAGCATCTCAGCGATGTGCAAGAAATTGTCTTCCGGCAGTGCTGGGTCGGCCAAACCTACGCTGAAATTGCCGAAAATGTGGGCTACGACACCGGCTACATCAAAGATGTCGGCGCCAAACTCTGGCAATTCCTCTCCACCGCCTTTGGCGAAAAAGTCACCAAAAACAACATCCAAGCCGTCCTGCGCCGCTACCAACAAACCCACCCCCACCCCAACCCAACCCCCTCACCCCCATCTTCCCCACCCACCCCACCCCCTCACCCCCTCACCCCCTCACCCCCTCACCCTCCCACCCACTGCGACTGGGGCGACGCCATCGATGTCTCCAGCTTCTACGGTCGCGCTGAGGAACTGCAAACCCTGACGCAATGGTTAACCGAGAGCCGCTGCCGGGTGGTTTCGCTGTTGGGCATGGGCGGGATTGGCAAAACTTCGCTGTCGGTAAAGCTGGCTCAGCAGTTAGCCACAGTTCAATCTCAGCCGTTTCGACACATTATTTGGCGATCGCTGCGCAACGCCCCTACTGCCGCAGAAATGCTGGCCGATTGGCTGCGCTATTTGTCGCCTCAGCCGGAAACCGATCTAGACTTACCCGAAGATTTGAATGGCCGCTTGACTCGCCTGATCCAAGAATTGCGGGCCGCTCCCTGTTTGCTGATTCTCGACAACGCTGAAACGATTTTACGCAGTGGTGAATATTCGGGTTACTTTCGTCCAGAACACGAAGGATACGGCGAAATTTTTAAGCGCTTAGCCGAATTGCCCCACCGGAGCTGTTTGTTGCTTACCAGCCGCGAAAGTCCCAGGCCGTTGATGGTGCTGGAGGGAGAAACTCTGCCGGTGCGGGCCATGCGCCTGAGCGGAATCAGCGAGGCGGAAGCGCGGAAAATTCTGCAAGCCAAGGGTAGCTTTGCGGGTACTCCAACCGACTGGCAGGAACTGACGCGGCGCTATGGCGGTAATCCCCTGGCGCTCAAGGTGGTTGCCACCACGATTCAGGAACTGTTTGACGGCGATATTGCCGCCTTTTTAGCCGAAGGCACCACTGTATTTGATGACATTCGCTATTTGCTGGGGCAACAGTTTGACCGCCTCTCGCATCTAGAGCAAGGCATCATGTACTGGCTGGCGATTAACCGCGAACCGATGTTAATTGCAGAACTGCAAGCTGACCTAATTCCGGCGGTTTCCAAATCCAAGCTAATCGAAGCAATTGGCATCTTGCGCTGGCGCTCGTTAATTGAAAAAACGGCGAATCACTATACGCAACAGCCGGTAATCATGGAATATGTGACAGAACGTTTAATTGAACGAGTGTGTCAAGAGATTGTAGATGATAGTTTATTTCTATTTATCCGCCATGCGTTAATCAAAGCTCCCGTGAAAGACTATGTACGAGACAGCCAGATCCGGGTGATTTTGCAGCCCTTGATCGATCGGCTGATGGAGGTCTACCGCAGCAACCCGGCGATTGAAGCTCAGTTGAATCAAATCTTGCAGCATTTGCAACGCGAGTACAAAAATACCGCCGGATATGCGGGTGGCAATTTGCTGAATCTGTTTCGCCAGTTGGGTACTGACTTGACTGGCTACAGCTTTGCCGAACTGCCGATCTGGCATGCCTATCTGCCAGATGTGCCGCTGTTGCAGGTGGATTTTTCCCAGACGCATATCGATCGATCGGTGTTTGCCCAAACTCTAGGCAGCATTTTGTCGGTCGCCTTTAGTCCAGATGGGCAGCTTCTGGCTTCGAGCGACGCGGACGGCGAAATTTGCCTCTGGCAGGTGGCCGATGGCAAACAGTTGTTCACCTGCAAAGAAGAACAAAATCACTGGGTTTGGTCGGTGGCCTTTAGCCCCGATAGCCAACTGCTTGCCAGCAGCAGCGAAGACAAACTGATTCGCCTCTGGGATGTTAACACGGGGGAATGTTTGCAGGAATTAGCCGGACATACCAACTGGGTGTTTGCTGTGGCCTTTGCCCCTCAACTCAACGATACCGACTCCTACCTGATTGCCAGCAGCAGCGAAGACCAGACAATCAAACTCTGGGACAGCATCAGCGGCGACTGTTTAGCCACCTTTACCGGACACCGAGGCGGCGTGCGGACGATTGCCTTTAGTCCGGACGGGGAATGGCTGGCGAGTGGCAGCAGCGACCAAACCGTGCGCCTCTGGCAAACTCAAACCGGCCTCTGTCAGCAGGTACTAGAAGACCATACCGATACGGTTCGCTCTCTGACGTTTAGTCCAAACGGCCAGTGGTTAGCGTCATGCAGCGATGACCAAACAATCCGCCTTTGGGACTTGAGCACAGGCGACTGTGAGCGGGTGTTTGTCTGTAATAGCCGCACTTGGTCGGTAGCGTTTAGTCCCGATAGCCAGTTTATTCTCAGTGCCAGCGATGACCGAATTCGCCTTTGGGAAATCTCCACCGAGGAGCCGATTCGCAGCTTTGAAGGGCATACGGGCATGGGGCTAACGGTGGCCTTTAGTCCGGATGGCAAAACCGCCGTTAGCGGTAGCGATGACCAGACAATCAAATTCTGGGAAGTCGATACAGGCCGCTGCTTAAAAACCGTGAAAGGCCATAACAACTGGGTTTGGTCGGTGGCCTTTAGCCCAGACGGGCAGCAACTAGCCAGCGGCAACGAAGATCATACGATTCGGCTCTGGCAGTTGGCAACCGGACGCTGTATTCATACCCTGGAAGGACACACGGGCCGGGTTTGGTCCGTCAGCTACAGCCCACGCGGCCAGCTTCTCGCCAGCGGCAGTGATGATCAAACGATTCGATTCTGGCAGGTAGACGCGCATGATGCTTCAGCAAAGGGCAGTAAGGTGGGACGCTGTATCAAAACACTGCGAGGCCAAACCAGAGCCGTGCGTTTGGTTGTGTTTAGCCCAGATGGATTGATCTTGGCTAGCAATAGCGGCGACCGAATTGTAAAACTGTGGGATGTCAGCTCGGTTTATGCCAACGAACCAGGGCAGATAACAATGGGGAGAATCACGGCAGGACGCAGCGGTGAATGGGTCTCAGGCCAGTGTTTGGCCGTATTGGAAGGTCATGAAGGTCGCGTGTTTACGATTGCCTTTAGCCCCGATTCGCAACAGCTTGCGACCGGTAGCGAAGATCAAACCGTGCGGCTGTGGGATATGACAACGGGAACATGTTTAGATATATTGTCGGGCCATACCAAACCAGTAGAAGCCGTCGCCTATAGCCCCGATGGCACCCTATTAGCCAGCGGCAGCGATGACGGTACGGTGCGGTTGTGGCAGCGAGATCGCAACGGGTCAGCCCAGTTACAAGTTACTCTGAACCCAGAAGTAGGCCGGGTACTGACGATTGCCTTCAGTGCTGATAGTACGCTGCTGGCGATTGGCGGTAGTAATCCAGTTGCGGTTCTGTGGGATATCAAAGCTGGTAAACCCATAGCGACTCTGTCTGGCCACAGCAAAGCAGTTCCAACCCTCAGCTTCAGCCCCACCGGGCAATATTTGGCGACCGGCAGCGAAGACGAAACAATTCGAGTTTGGACAATCGATCCACCCACCACATGGAAACTGCTGCGGGCGGCTCGCCCCTACGAAGGGTTAAACCTGACGGATGTGACCGGCTTAACGGCAGCGCAAAAAGCAACGCTGAAACTGTTAGGAGCAGTTGAATTTTGAATAGAATCCAAGGTGAAAATTCTAAAACTTTTTCTGCTGGCTGTTCTCTCCTGCTTGAAGCGCTTGCTCTGCTGTCAACTCCAGCGTGGAAAACACTTGGGAAACTAGGCGGTTCTCTCCCCGAAAAACAGCCTCCTCATACAGTCCGTCTACCAATGTCAAGATTACGATTTGAGTTCGTTCTGGATCGACAATCCAGTATTCAGTAATCCCTCTTGCGCCGTATTCTGATCGCTTGTAACGATAGTCCCGATCCTCATTTTCTTTGCCCGGTGATACGATTTCTACTGCCAGCACAGGGGGAGGCATATCCATTGTCACAATGCTGCGGTTTGCCCCCGCCAGAGCAGACGCCAATTCCTCAGACAGTACCAGCAAATCAGGCACACGCGCTGTTGCCCGCGCCCCACTCACCACAATCTCCGTTCCCCGACGCAGGAGCAGCACAGGAACAACTTGAATAAAAACCCCAATCAGATACATCGCAATGGCATTATTCAAATCACTCTCTGAAGGCATCTCCACTAATTCTCCGTTCACTAACTCATACCGCCGCTCGACACCAGGGTCATAGGCTAGGTACTCTGCTAACGTGAATCGCTTAGTGGTGGCAATCATTTTGCTTTGTCCTAAAGAAGAGCGCTACCAGTCATTTTAGCGCAAGCCCCAATAGCACAATTCAGTTAGATAATTCACCTCTGCTACGGCATGAATTTCCTGACCCATAGCAGAAGTCTTCCTAAACGGACTGGGGAGAGAACTGCGAGCCGTTCCTGAATGGGCGTATGATTCGCCCCCTAGCCCCCCAATTCTGAGGGAACTGAGCAAAAATGGGGATCGGAAGTCCCCCAGTATTGGGGGATTTAGGGGGCGAAGACATGCCGAACTACTCCCCCATCTCCCTCTCGTTCGGCGAGGCTCACGAGCCGCAGCTCCCCACTCACCCCCGCCGCCGATACAACAGCAAAATACTCATCACCTCATCCGAGTTGGGCACCGGCAGTAAGCGACTCCAGGACCCCGCATCGGCAATGCCGGCCTGATGCTGACGGTGAATCATTTCTTGTACGCCTTCGGTAGAACCAATCAGAATCAACCGTAAACGCTCTCGATCACCAAAATTTGAGCTAGAGGAAGGGGTGGGTGGATTCGTTGGGAACGGCAAATCGGACAGAAACTCATCTGCCATGAAGATACTCCTTGGGATTTTTAGGGTTGGAAGAAACCCCAAAAATTTAGCCACCCCGCCAAGCACAGCGCAGGATGGCTAAGGAGTGTTAAAATACTCCACTAGCCTCCCAGACTGCTGACGACAGTCGAAGGGGTTAGTCGCCCTGGTGCTGCGTCAACAGCTAGGGGCGACGGCTAAATTTTTGGGTAGCCGGATTGTGCCCAGAGAAGCAACAATCTTAATCTGATACATTACCGAGATTGCGCCATAAATGCAACCGCATCAACGAAAATTTAATCAGCGGTGAATTAGAGACGGCAGAGGGCAGGGAAACGTCTGCCCTACAGAATTATCGGACTATTTGCTTCATTTCACCTGTACCAAAGCCAGTAAGGTCCCAATCCGGTTCTCAAACATTTGTCTCTGCATGTTCCAGTCGGAGCAACGATCGGGATTGTCGGTGCAACCGGCTCAGGTAAAAGTACACTGGTCAAACTTTTGCTGCGCTTTTACGAAGTGCAAAGTGGACACATTTTGATCGAGCATATGCTGCCGCCTGCCTTGCTGATTGAAGTGGTCTCACCCGAGCAGGAGAACCGCGACCGCAATTACCGCTACAAGCGCACCGAATACGCTACAACGGTTTCTACATCTGCGCTCCTGTTCAAAGCAGTGATCTATTGAATTGACTCTCTTGATTCAATAGTCAAAAGTGGATGAAACACGAGGTTAAACATTGCTTAACTGAACGTTTAACCAAGTATTTAGGAAACATAAACAATTCATGTAGGTTAGCTTTCGTTAATTTCTTAACCAATGCGAGCAAGTTCCCTTTGCAAATTCTTAACGTTGCTGTGAAATTCTAGATGACGGCGGTGCATCTTGATGATTATTTGTAGCAATCAGATCTGGAGTAAGGAGTTCTGAAAACGTTTCGTTTAGCGTAATTAGCAGAAACCTACTTTAAGGATTTTCCAAATTTGGTTAATCGCTTTCGTTCCTCCAACCGCGTTTTTGTGGTTGGAAGGTTTTCTGCGTCAATTCATCAACCGATTCGATTCCTGAGCAGAACACTGATTCACCAAGTTTCCCTTTTGAGGTTTTATGACCACAGGTAATCACGTTATTTTCATCCACCCAGATGGTACTAGCCCATCCCACTATGGCGCTGCCCGCTTTGTTAGCCAGGGACCCGACGGCAGATTGAACTGGGATAAACTCTCGAATGCCGGTGTCTACCTCGGACATATGCTGGACCAATTGGGCGGTACCTCCAATGCGGGTGCTGTTACCCATGCCACTGGAACTAAAGTCTATGCTGAATCCTTTGGTTTGAAGAATGACAATTCTCCGGTTGTGTCGCGGTCGGGGAAGGTGGGCAAAACGATTGTCGAAGAAGCGATTGAGGCTGAGAAAGTCACGGCTTTGATTCAGTCTGGATTTGCCGCAGAACCGGGCACGGCTGCTTTTGTAGCTCAGGTGGGAGAACTCACTGTAGATGGCAAACGCATTCCGCCGCGTCAACGCGTTGCTGATATCACCAGAGAAGTGATTGAATCAGGCGTGGATTTCATTTTGGGCGGGGGCGAACTGCATATGCTGCCCGTTGGCACCGATGGCTTCCATGAAACCGCCGCGCAACTCGATGCCCGCAGCACCGATCCCCTCAGTCGCCCTTCCGAGAATTTAATTGAACTGGCGAAAAGCAACGGCTACACCGTAGTCTACACCCGCGAACAGCTCTACGATTTGCTCGATCCCGCCAAAACGCCGGTGCCTCCTACGAAAGTGCTCGGCGTGTTTGCCGCCTTCCACACCTTCAACGACCGCCCCGAAGAAGTGCTGGGCTTGGGAACGCCAGAGGCTAGACCCCTCTACCTGCCAACTGCGCCCACAGTAGCAGAAATGCTGGAAGTGACGCAAAAGCTGGCCGAAAAGCATCCTAATTTTGACAATGGATCGCTGACAATTCTGGAAGAAGAAGGAAGCGACAACTTTGGCAACAACAACAACGCGGCTGGAACGATCGAAGGAACATTGCGAGCTGATGCGGCAATTGGAGTGGCGCTGGATTTTGTGGAACGTTATCCCAACACTCTGCTGTTAACGGCTGCCGACAGCGATGCGGGTGGTTTGCAGGTCCGCGATCCCCGTGAGGCTGGGGAACCCGTTGGTACTGTCAATAATAACCCCACGACCGAAGACCGCTCGGTGTCGCTCGATGGTCAAACCGGGGCTAACACACTGCCGTTTCTCTCAGCTCCCGATGCCAATGGGGATGTGCTGCCGTTTGCAATTGGCTGGGTGGGTACTCCCGACTTCAGTGGCTCTATCGTCGCCAAAGCGCATGGGTTGAATGCCGATAAACTACCCGCCACGGTGGATAACACCGGCATGTATGAGCTGATGTATGAGACGCTGTTCAATACGGAACTGCCCTCGCGCGTACCGGCACCTGCACCGGCACCTGCGGCAACGAAGGAAACCGGCAATGTCATCTTTATTCACCCGGATGGTACTAGTCCCTCCCACTACATGGCCTTGCGCAATATTGATCAGGGACCAGATGGCCGACTCAACTGGGACAAGATGTCGAATGCCGGGGTCTATTTGGGCCACATGGAGGATCAGCTCACGGGCACCTCGAATGCTGGAGCCGTTACCCACGCCAATGGTGTCAAAGTATTTGCCGAGTCCTTTGGCCTAGAGGAAGACAATTCCATCGTCACGCCGCTGTCAGGCAACACAGGTAAAACAATCCTAGAAGAAGCGATTGATGCCGGTAAAGCAACGGTATTGATCCAATCCGGACATTTGGCTGAACCTGGCTCAGCTGCCTTCGCTGCGGCTACTACGAATCGAGAGGGTAACAATATTCGAGCAAGAGATAAATACGCTGAAATTATCGAGCAGGTGATTCGGTCAGGAACAAATGTGATCATGGGTGGAGGCGAGCTGTATATGCTGCCGATCGGTACCACCGGATTCCACGTCACGCCTGAAATAGATCAATCCGAAACTCGTCCGGAGCGGCGTCCGACGCAAAACCTGATCGAGTTGGCGCAATCATTGGGATATACGGTCGTATACACTGAAGAGCAAATGAATCAGGTGGTGAACAGCGCCAATCCGCCGGAGAAACTGTTGGGTGTATTTGCCGCCAAAGCCACATTTGATGATCGCAACGAGGAAGAGCTAGAGCTAAACAGCGCCAATCCCAAGCCGCTTTATGTCGAGACTGCGCCGACGGTGGCCGAAATGCTGGAAGCCTCACTAAAAATTGCTCAACGCGATCAAGATGGTTTCTTTGTGGTGCTGGAAGAAGAAGGCACCGATAACTTTGGAAATCCTAACAACGCGGTGGGTACCATCGAAGCGATGCGGCGAGCCGATGCGGCAATTGGAGTCGCCATGAATTATGTGGATCAAGTCGATCCCAACACGATGGTGATTACGGCAGCCGACAGCGATGCCGGCGGTTTGCAGGTATTCCAATATCTGCCCTACACGCGCCCCTCCGGTAGCTTCACCAACAATCCCTATCTGCTCGACAGCGAACCGCAAGTACCGTTCATCAATGTCAATCCCACCACTAGCAACACCAAAAACTTCCTGGATGGCGTTAACGGCAGCACGGGCAGCGAGGAATTTCCCTGGAAGCCCTTTGCCGCCAAAGATAGCCTGGATGGACCGATGAGCAACTTTGCGGTTGGCTGGGTCGGTACGCCCGACTTCCCCGGCAGCATTGTCGCCAAAACCTACGGCATGAATGCAGAATACTTGCCTAGCACCGTGGACAACACCGAAATCTACCGCCTGATGTACCAAACCCTTTTCGGCATTCGGTTGTCTCCGTCGCTAAATCCGCAGGGCAATGACATTCTGCTGGGCGAATCTACCAATGATTTATTGCGCGGTGGCGATGGCAACGACTTCCTGCGCGGCAACGAGGGAGCTGATATTCTTGTCGGTGGAGCGGGCAACGATGTCTTCTTCATTGAGGCAGGCAAAGGCACCGACATCATCCGCGATTTCCAAAAAGGCGAAGATCTGATCGGCCATCCCAGCAGCGTTACACCGGCAGACCTGACGATCGCCCAAGGCAGCGGCGACCGCAGTGCCGACACGCTGATCAGCCTCAAGGCAACCGGCGAAGTGCTAGCCATTCTGACGGGCATCCAGGCCAACACGCTAGCAGTCTCCGATTTTGTGGCGATTGGTTAGGCTGCGGTGACTAGACTGGATTAATTTGCGTGTGAACCATACTCGATTGCTCATCTGGGGTAACGCCCCGAGGGCAATCGTTTTTTATCGAGCGGTGCTGTAACGTTGGTAGCCCCCTAAATCCCCCACGAGTGGGGGACTTTGAAAGGTCCGGTTCCCTCCGAATTGGGGGGGCTAGGGCTTCATTCGTGGAATGCGCTCCGCGAGCGACGTGAGCTCAGCCGAACAGGGCAATTCATACCTCTATTCAGCAACGCCTCTTTTTTTATCGCTCTAGTTTTACTAACCCGAGCGCCTTATAATCAACACCCTCACCCCTCACCCCTCACCCCTCACCCCTCACCCCTCACCATTGACTGCTCTCCTTAGTATCGCTCTAGATTCTGCGCGATCTGCCGCTGAAATTGCCACAGCACCAGCGCACTCACCGC
Organism: Leptolyngbya sp. NK1-12; assembly: GCF_032598965.1. Lineage (NCBI taxonomy): Bacteria > Bacillati > Cyanobacteriota > Cyanophyceae > Leptolyngbyales > Leptolyngbyaceae > Leptolyngbya > Leptolyngbya sp. NK1-12. The sequence continues at coordinate 1,779,538 of NZ_CP053586.1, read as the reverse complement.
CGCTCCCAGCAGCCCCACTCCCACCTGATGCCAGCCCGAAACCCAGCACAGCACGCCAAAAATGCCAAACAATCCGCCAAAGCTGCCTGCCGCGATCAGCATATGTCCAATCGTTTGATTCGCATTTGTTAACCGCTGTGTCAGTTCCCCATCTTTGCCCGCACAGGCCGGATCATGCAGCAAATGTTGCAGCGACTGGTACTTGTGCCGGTCTAGCTGATAGTAAGTACCCAACTCTGGATCGCGCAGACTTGCCACCGAACCCAAGCCAAACCGTTTAGCGTGGGCAATCGCTTCGCGGATTTGTTTCTTCGTCGCCACTGGCTGCAATGCTTCAAAAATCGATTCGCGATACACGCCAGTCGAAGCCATCTCCAGAATTTTTTGGCTCAATTCCGGAACCGAAAATTTACGAGTAATCAGAGAGTCGGGCATAGGGAAGTTTTGAGTTTTGAGTTTTGAGTTTTGGGTTTGGGGTTTTGAGTTTGGGGTTTTGAGTTTGGGGTTTTGGGTTTTGAGTTTGGGGTTTGGGGTTTTGAGTTTGGGGTTTGGGGTTTTGAGTTTGGGGTTTTGAGTTTTGAGTTTTGAGTTTTGAGTTTTGAGTTTGGGGTTTTGAGTTTGGGGACTGGTTGGAACTTTACCTGCGTCTAAATTCTGTATTCTCAGTGTTCGAGCATCGATTGCCATCACTAAAGAGGCTGAATCTGATTGGATGGCGAACGAGATCGAGAACACTAGCCAAACAATTAGTCGCTGCAACGAATATTTTCATGATTCAAAACTTAAAACTCAAAACTCAAAACTCAAAACCCAAAACTCAAAACCTCCCCTCCCTGCCATCAGGCGCTATAGGCCATTTGCCAAAAATCTGTTTCGAGGCGGGCAATGCGCAGAAACGCGGCTTCGGCCTGCTGCTGAACGTCTTCTGGGGCATCCTGTAATGCAGCATTGGCTTGGTTCGCTAACAATTCCACATATTCTGTAAAGCCGGGATTGCCCCAGCGATCGGCGAATTCATCGTAGGGCGGCACCATATGACCGGGGAGCTGCCAGCCTTGATTGTAGGCATACTCAATTGCCCAAAAGGCGGTGGCCTGAACCGCATAGGGAGTGGTGGCTAAACTCGCCATGTAGTCGCAGTATTCCTGACAGGTGGGCTGCTTAGCTGTATCCAATGTCAACTGACGTTCGTCCGCCTTGTCGCGAAACCAGCTCAACTCGATTTGCAGAGCGTGTAAACCGTTCAATAACGTGTCAAAATGGTCTACCGGAGCGGCTGCTAACAGTCGGGCGGCCATGCGAGTAAACTCGATGACGAACAAATAATCCTGCACCAGCCAGGTATTGAACTGGTCGGCGTGGATCTGGCCGGTACGGCACTGGGAGAGGAAGGGATGGACGGTGGCGGCCTGCCACTCGGCTGGATAGGTTTTGATCAGGTGCTGACAGGTTAGGGGCATGATGTAGGACATTCGTTCAGGAATGGGCTGTCAAAAATTGAAGAGAACTGATAGAACCCACGACAGCATAGTTCTGTTTACTCTCTAATCAGAATCAATAAATGGCTGGGTTGCTTGTTATCTCAGCAGTCCTTCTGATTATTATCCCCCCGATTATCATCACCTCAAGAATTAGTAGACCGCCTTGAGAAATTTTCCAGTTTTCCAGTTGAGCCTGTAGCACTAGCTAACCAGAGAGCTGATTGTTTTTTTAGGTTTGTCGTCTACCTAAAGATATAAAGTGTTCGATTCGGGCAAATTTAAAGGTCAGTTTAAGAGTATGCTGTTGCTTTAAGAGTTCTTTCTACCCTAAGCGGGTTGACTTTCAGGCGAGTTCAGTAGCTCTTCTATGCACCAATCGACGCACCAATCGACTTTAGGCCAACGATGGGATCAGCAGCGCAACGAAGCCCTTTATTTTTACAAGAACGGAAAATATACTGACTTTCTCGATCTAGCTAGAGAAAATTTGCGTTTAGCTCGCGAAATGCAGGATACGGCCCGTGAAGGCAATGCGCTCAACGATTTAGGTCTGGCCTACTTGAGCTGCCATCAGTGCCAGCAGGCCCTGGAATTTCTGCATCAGGCGCTTGATTTAGCAGAAGCGGCCCATCACATCCAGGCGATTGCTACCACTCTGACTAATCTCGGTTCGGCCTATGGTACCTTGGGTCAGCTCTCGAAGGCAATGGAGCTATTTCAGCACGCCCTGCCCTTGTTCCAACAGCTTCATGATTTGCCCGGAGAAATTTCGGCGCTGCATCAGGTGGCGTTGCTGCACACGCGGCTGGGTGAACCGAAGCGGGCTTTGTTGATTCACCATCAGGTGTTGTCGCGTCGCCGCATGCTGGGCGATTTCTCCGGCGAAGCCACCACGCTGAACGGCATTGGTTTTGCCTACGATGCGTTGGGTGAACCGGAAAAGGCGCTGCACTATTTTCAAGAGGCGCTATCGATTCAGCGGGCCACGCGCAATCTGCTGGGTGAGGCCACCACGCTCAACAATTTGGCTTCGGTGTATAGTGATCTGGGCCAGCCGCAGCAGGCATTGTTGACCTATCATCAGGTGTTGCTCACCTATCGGGCACTGGGCGATCGGCAAGGCGAGGCAACGACTCTGCACAATCTCGGCTTTACCTATGCGCTGCTGGGCCACTCGGAGCAGGCACTTCAGTTCTATACCCAGGCGCTGATCCACTACCAGGCAACTGGCGATCGTCCCGGCGAAGTCACGGTGCTGCTGAATATTGGCACCATCTATCTGGAGCTAACCCAAAAGCAACAGGCGCGGGTCTGCTACCTCCAGGCAAAAGCACTCGTCGAGCAAATCGACCATCAACCGCTAGCGCGGAAAGTGCAGCAAATGCTGGATGCTTTATAGGCGTGCGGGCAGCTATAAAAATGGCAGAACGGTTCTGAGTGCTGGGATGAACGAGTGACCATCCAACTAACTTGCTTAGACTTTCCGCTTGAGAAGGCGATTTATCTTTTTACTTACGCAGCCGAACCAGGCCGAGGTGGAGACAAACAAAGGTTTTGGCGTGAAGTGATGGGATTTGAGTCTCCAGCAGCAATTCGAGGGGCGATTTTAGCAGAACTAACAGTAGACGCTTTATCGCTCCAAGGACAGAATGAGTATGGCTATCGCTTTCAGGCAGTTGTTTCAATTACAGGACCATCTGGCCTATCTTGGCGGGTAAGAACAGGTTGGCTTGTTCGTCATGGTGAAACCATAGCCAGGTTCATAACAGCAATTCCGGAGCGGTTGGGGAGGCAAGCATGACGCAATCTCACCAATTTCAATTATTTGATACAGTGCAGCTAACTGAGACGATTGCTCTGTCTGGGTTTACCAATGCAGCCATGCCAGCTAGCGTTGCTCCCGTTGGGACTTCTGGAACCATTGTTGAAGTGTTTAACGGTGGAGAGGCGTATCTGGTGGAATTGTTTGGTGGTTGGGTTAAAGCAGAAGCAGGTGAGCTGATTTCGGCAGATGCGACTGAGCCACTAGCATTTCGCGAGACAGTGGGAGTAGAAACCGTCACCCCTCGCCAAATCCGGCTGGTCCACACCTCAGCCGATCAAACACGAGCAGAACTGATGGCAATTTTGGATCATTTACCCGACGAGCTAATTGCCGAAGTGAAAGACTTTGCCGAGTTTCTTCAGCATAAACAGCAACAGCTCTGAATCTAGATGAGGGTGCTGAGTACCTCCAGTCCTGCGGCGTGTAGCGTCTCGTAGGTATTTTTCATTTTGGCTTCGGGAGGCACAAACACAATCAATCCGTCTCGGCCCCGCGTCAGCAGCACCCGATAGCTGTTGATTCTTAGCCTGAGGGGATTACGCACGTTCTTTTGCCGTACCGAACTGCTCCAGGCGGTTTCGTCCCAGCGCAGGTCATCACCCCAGCCGATAATCGGAAAGTCGAGTTCCAAGCCCTGACAGCCGAATTCGGTGACGGCTCGTTCCAAGGCGCAGCAGGACAGAGGCGAATCGGGTGGGTCAATGTACCAGGCTCCCATATTCAGGCGCGAGGTGGCGTAGTAGTCGTTGGGGATACCGTAGGCGGCCAGGTTACGGGCACGGGAGGAGGCTAGCAAACCGTAGCGTTTCTGGGGTTGGTGGCGATAGCGTTCGCGGCAGTAGGCTTTGGCTACAGCGAGGTCGTGGGTAAGATAGGCGGCAAATCCTGCCTGACGCAGTTTGGGCATGAGGATAGCGGCCTGCCCTAGTTCTCCGGCTAACAAATGGGCCACCCAGGTTTGGACATGGCTAGCCAGATGGGAGCGCAGCGAGGTCGTCAGATTAAACCGTTTGTGCGCATAAAGCCGATCGGGTGGAACCGCTGGAAAGAATTCGGTTTGGCCGGGGGCGCAGTGGACCTGCCAAATGGCGCTGGCTTGTGACAACCCCTGGTTCCATTGCTCCAGTCCTTCTTCTTCGCCGACATGGATTTCCTGCCCTTCGCCCATCAGCCCCACCACCACGCACCAATCCGGGACTCGTTCGGCAATTCGCAACACGGCTCCAGCCGCCGCTCGGTCGATGCCATATTTCTCGGCCATGCGTTCTGCATCCCAGGCCCGTTGGGCTTCGTCAAAAACAATCAGGTGTTCTGTAGGAGCAGTCTGGCGGCGCACCTCATGGTGCAGGTAGAAATTGCGCACCGGCTGCACAAAAGCTTTACTTTTGAGGGCGTATTGCAACACAGTAATCAACGGCCCATTGCCCGACAGAAACACCGCCGGTCGCTGCTGGTCATGCTGCACCGGATGCTGATAGACAAATTGCAAGCCGACCAGCGTTTTGCCTGCGCCAGGAACGCCCGTAATCAAGACTAAATGCCGCTCATGATTCGCCTGCGCCTGTTCCACTAGCCGATACAGATACTCCAGCAATTCGGGAATTCCGGCACTACGAGCGCGTTTAATCTCCGGCAATGGCTCCTGCTGAAAAATTCGCCGAGCTGCCTGCATGACGCTGGGTAAGGGCGCATAGTCTGACTGCACCCAGGTGGTTGGATCGAGGTCACTGGCCTGTTCGAGTTGGCTCAACCAGGCCGCTAACTCGGAGACAGCAAGCACCTGCACGCCTTGCCCCTCTTTATAGGGTTGGCTTTCGCCAGTTCGCCGCGTCGGAACTAGGATGGGTACGACTGGACGATGATGAGAAGCGCGGTGGTACTCAGCCAAATCACGGGCATAGGCTGCTACCTGGTCTAAATCCGCCTGGGACGGATGCGTTTTTTGCTTGAATTCCAACACCAGAATCTGCCCGGCGGCCAGCAGCACCAAATCGGGACGGCGTCCGCCTTCGTGGGGCAGTTCATACTCAAAAATTAGCGTCCAGGCTGAACTGTCGGGTCTTAGTGGGCGCAATAACGTCAACTGCTGCTGCAACCGTTCGCCGCAATCCTGCCATGCCTGAATCTGGGTGGTGGTAGGACGCTGATTGTAAAGGTCGTGATAGCGGCGGCTGAGCTGATCTAACCAATCCGAAAGGGAGATGGCGAGAAATTGAGCGCTGCTGCCCATCCAGCCATAGCTGGCAACGGGAGCGGAGACTGATTCTGAGGCCGATTCAGATTTAAAAAGCGAGAGCTGGTTCGAGGTATCCTGGATCATTAGTACTGGTGCCCACTGCATTTTTTATTATGGGCAGATTGCTCACTCATCTGAAGCAATCGCACATAACACCGTTTCTTCAACTAGCTGCATCGTTCAGGTTCCGTCACTCAAAACTCAAAACTCAAAACTCAAAACTGATAAAGAATGGACTACTCAAAGGCGCTCCGTTTCTTCAACTAGCTGCATCGTCCAGGTTCCGTCACTCAAAACTCAAAACTCAAAACTCAAAACTGATAAAGAATGGACTACTCAAAGGCGCTGACCCACCTGCAACAATCCGACCCGGTTCTGGCCAAGGTGATTACGCAAGTCGGCGAGTGCAGGCTTTACAAAGGGCAGCAAACCGGCAATCTGCTGTCGGCTCTGGCGGAATCAATTCTGTACCAGCAGATATCGGGTAAAGCGGCGGCAGCAATCCATCGGCGGTTTTTACAGCTCTATCCCGGCCAAGATTTTCCTACGGCTGCCGATATTCTTGCCACACCGGATGACCTGCTGCGCAGTGCGGGCATTTCTCGTCCCAAAATCACCTACCTCAAGGATCTGGCCCAAAAAGTGGAAGCGGGATTGCCGACGCTAGAGGAGTTAGCCACCTGGGAGGATGAGGCGATTATCCAGGCGCTGATTGCCGTCAAGGGGATTGGCCGCTGGACGGCTCAGATGCTGCTGATGTTTCGCCTGCACCGCTGGGATGTTTTACCTGTGGATGATCTGGGTATTCGCTCAGCCATGCGACAACTCTACGGCCTGCCCGACCTGCCCGCCAAAAAAACGATGCTAGAGATTGCTGCTCCCTGGCAGCCCTACCGCACCGTTGCCTGCTGGTACCTCTGGCGCAGTTTAGACGGCGAACTCAAGTTTCCTCCGGTGGTGTCAGTGGCTCCGTCGTCGATAAGCTGAGGCGTTCAATTTGTTCAGCTAGCGATAGACCCATTTGCTCTAGGGGCAAACCCGCCGAGAGCTGCAAAAACACTTCGGCGATGCCAAATTCCTGCTGTAGAGAGGTCTGTAGCTGCTGTAGGAGCCGGTCCCGTTTGCTGCCGTCATTCCAGCTCACCGTCAAATGGGCCGAAAGCGCATCTTGCCCCAAGGCAATCGTCCAGGCTCGCACCTGATCCACTGCAACCACGCCTTCAAAACTGCGCAGGTGGGCAGCAATTTGCGCTAAATCCAGATGGGATGGCGCTTTTTCCAGCAAAATATCCAAACTCTGCCGAATCAGGGGTATAGCTCCCAGGCCAATCACCACCCCTACGGCTAAGCTGACGGCTCCATCGGCCCAGGTCCAGCCCCACTGCCAGATCACCACAGCGGCCAGCATCACCCCCACCGAGCTAATCGCGTCTGCCACCATGTGCAAAAACGCACCCCGCAGATTCAGATCGTGATGACTGTCCTGGTGCAGCAGTCCGGCATTGATACTATTGATGCCTAAGCCCACCGTAGCCGTGATCAGCATCGGTAAGCTGAGAATTTCCTCACTGGGAGCTTGCAGCCGAGTCAGGGCTTCCCAGCTAATCCAACCGGCTACTACTAGTAAGCCAACTCCATTCGCCAAAGCCGCCAGAATTTCGATCCGACGGTAGCCAAAGGTGGCCTGGGGCGAGGCCGGAAACTGGGCAATCCAGGTGGCTAACAGCGCTAACCCCAACGCTAGTCCATCGGAGAGCATGTGGCCCGATTCCGCCATCAGCGCCAAACTATGGCTAACCAACCCAACCGCAAATTCGGCCAGCGCCGCTGCCAGCAGCAAAATTAGAGCAAGGACCAGCGAGCGAACCTTGTCTTTGGCCGGACGGGCATGAGTGCAGCTCGGCGGACAGTTGAGGGAATGGCCCGATGAATGACGCGCTGAGTGGCTCAAGAAGTGGAAGTGGTTCATGCAAAGTTCAATCAATACATTTAAGCAACTCAATGCTTCTGAGTCTCCATGGAAGCAACGTGGAGCCACCAAGTTCCTGCAACCCCACGCTGATAAATCTTACTGAAGATTCTGCTCTCCATGTTGGTTGGCCCAGGTTGGCCCCTGTTTGCCAATCTGTGTTTGCCAATCCTTGGCTACTGCGGCTTCAGTGGCTGGAACAGAGTTTTAGGAATGACGCCGTGAATGCCTTTGACAATGTCTACCACCTGGGAGACCTCAAAATCGATTGCAGCACTGCCAAACAAGAGGGCATCGGCTTTGGTCAGCCCATATTCTTCATTGGCGATGCGCAAATACTCCCGCACTGCTTTCTTCATCGCCTCGTCCAGATCTTGATCCAAGCCAATTGCATACCAGGCGTCTGCGGTTTCTCCCATCGGGGTAGCCAGGTTCATGCCTTTGTGCAGGGTCAGCTCAAAGGTTGGCGTCAGCGAACATTCGATCGCAGTGAGTGCTACTTCGCCATTGGCCTGAGCACAGTGAGGATCGCCAGAATAAAACAACGCTCCTGGCACCTGAACCGGCAGATACAGACTGCTGCCTATCCCCAAATGCTTAATATCCAGATTGCCGCCATAGAGACCTGGTGGCACCGAATTTTTTGCATCTTCAGGATTGGCAGGCACAACACCCACAAGACCCATAAACGGCTTCAGCGGGATCTCTAAACTACTCAAGCCGTTACTAGGGTGAAACATCCCGATCTGCCGGGTTTTGTCGATCGGAATCACTTTTGTGTAGATGGGGGCGTCGTTCTCTGGAAACTCTCCGGGCAATGCGCCTCTGCCATGCCGATTAGAAATCACCCCATAGGGAACGCGATATTCGATATTCAGCGTTTTGACTTCTAAAACATCGCCCGGCTCTGCCCCTTCCATATAAATTGGTCCGGTAATCACATGCGGCCCTGGCCCGGTCTTTTCCACGTCTGCCTTAATTGTGAGCTGGTCGGGCAAAATATCCTGCTCGGCAATACCGCCTGCGGTCAAAAAGGCAACCGTCTCTCCCTGATCCGGCAAAATCCCTTCATGAGAAACTGTCTCCATCGTGATTCGATCGCCCGACTTGACTCGCAAAATCGGCGGGCTGTCGGGTTTGAATAGCTCACCCCAGATCACGTTTCCCGGCTCAGATTTCACATAGTAGGTTTGTCCAGTAGTGGTTGATCCGGTAGTGGTTTGTCCAATAACGGTCACTTCGCGGGTTGGTGCCGACTGGACCGGAGACAGCAGACCAGTAATCAACGCGACTGCAACGCCTAACCCTATCGCCATTGACCACTGCACCCGAAACTTTTTCAGAACTCTCAAACCCTGGTTGAACCAAGCCCTGCTCATATCCATTCGTTTCCTCACTAACATCACACTCCTGCCATCTCCTGTCGCCTTTGGATCTGCGAGATGGTTAGGTGGCATTAGTGAACAATTTTTCATGTATTCATGTTGTAGCTAGGACTACAGGTTACGGCTTCTGAATTGGGTCTCTGGGTAGAATGAGCGTGCTGGGTTTTTCCGAGGCGTTATGGCAACCTATCAAGTTCGCCTGCTCAACCCTGAGTCAGAGCTGGATTGCACCATCGCGGTACCAGATGACCAGTACATTCTCGATATGGCAGAAGGTGCTGGAATTCGGTTACCGTCTGGCTGTCGGCAGGGCAACTGTTCGGCCTGTGTCGCTAAGCTAATCAGCGGCGAAGTGGATCAAAGCGAGCAGGGCTTTTTGCAGCCTTCTGAGGTAGCCGCCGGTTACACCATCACCTGTGTGGCCTACCCACGTTCGGACTGTACGCTGCTGACGCACCAAGAGGCGGTGTTGTATCAGTCTTCGCTATATTTCTCGACGAAAAAATCTGGCGTTGCTGAATAAGGCTCACAAATAGCCATGCTCGGCCAGAAATGAGGGCGTGATAGAGTCTGACATCGGGTAGGTGGTTTCAAACTCGTCAACGGCTTCTGTATCTGTCTGCTCTACGCTGCCATTCAGCCGCAGAAACTTCTCGACATATTTCCCTAGCACATCACCTTCCAGGTTCACCGGGCTGCCGGGTTGGAGGTCATGCAGATTCGTCTCCGCATAGGTATGGGGAATCACCGCCACCTTAAACCATGAGCCGGTTGCATTGCACTCGGCCACTGTCAGACTGACGCCATTCACGGCAATGCTGCCCTTGGGCACGATATAGCGCGACACTCGTGAATCCGGCACCTGAAAGCTCATTTCCCAGGCGTTGGCGGTTTGCACCGAGGCTTCCAAATAGCCCACCCCATCGATATGACCAGTGACAAAATGGCCGCCCAATTTGCTGCCCACTCGTAGGGACGGCTCCAGGTTCACCGACCGACTGCCACCCGACCATCTCAAAATGGTGCGGCTAATGGTTTCCGGCGAAATAGCGGCCACAAAGCCGTCAGGCAGTAGTTCAGTTACGGTGAGACAGACGCCATCCACTGCCACACTGTCGCCAATCGCCATATCTGCTAAAAGATCAGCTGCCCCACAGGATACGCGCACCTGCTGCTCGCTGAGGAGTTGCAGGGTGCCGATTGTTGTCACAAGTCCGGTAAACACAATTTGTTCGGAGGATTAGGGTAAGTTGACTGAATGTAAATTTTCGTTTCTCTATTTGAACGCTGTTCTATACACAGAACCCTAAATTCGAAGAGGCTTCGTTGGTTTGATTTTCTTGGTTCATCCCGTGCAATCAGGGTTTCATCGAACTATTTCTAGCTCTCTAGATTAACAATTTGACCTTACAATCAGACACAATTGCAGAAGATTGACAGTCTTTCTTAACTATCCCGCTGAGTGATCCAGCAACAGCAGTCAGGATCTAGCAGAAAACCCTAGGGTAGGACCTGATTTGATCCCCATTGGTTTGATCCAGTTCACCTTTCTCTGACGGCTTCTTAGGCATCATTCTCAACAAGGCTTCACTCTTGAAAATAAACCGAGCAATTTGTTATCCTTCTCATTAAGGCAGCACTATTGAGAAGGACAATTCTTATGTACACCGTATCCTCCCTCAAGGCTGAACTAAATGAGCGGGGTTGGCGCTTGACGCCTCAGCGAGAAACCATCCTGCAAATTTTTCAGAACCTTCCCAAGGGTCAACATTTGAGTGCAGAAGATTTGCACATTCTCCTTCAGGATGAGGGAGAGCCGATCAGTTTGTCGACAATTTACCGCAACCTAAAGCTAATGTCGCGCATGGGGATCTTGCGTGAACTTGAGCTGGCAGAAGGCCACAAGCACTACGAGATCAATCAACCCTCGCCTTATCATCATCATCATCTAATTTGCGTTCGTTGCAATAAAACCATTGAGTTTAAGAATGATTCGATTTTGAAAATGGGCGCGAAAACCGCTCAGAAAGAAGGCTATCACCTGCTGGACTGCCAGCTGACAATCCACGCGATTTGTCCGACCTGTCAGCGGTCGTTGTTGCCGATGTAGAAAGCCGCTGTAGGTCGATGTAGAAAGCCGCTGTAGACGCTTGCATTGCTCGCATCATCAAGGCTAGAGCAGGGAGAAGGCTGAAAGGGGCAAACTGTAGACCTCAGCTCGGTTCAACGGATTAGCTGCATTAAGATGGTTGGATCATCAACTTCCCCAACCACGCGGCGGACTGGCTGGGGCCAAACCTTGAGCAGAGTAGGTGTTGCGGTTACCTGATCGGCTTCGGCCTGCTCTGGATGCTTGCGGACATCAATCACTTTCAACGTGTAGGGCTGCTGTAATTGCTCTTCTAGAAGCTGATGCAGCATTTTTAGCATCTGCTCGGTCGCCGTACTGCCGCCAGAAACAAACAGCCGCAAAACGTAGCCCTGCATCGTATGGGACTGGTCGGCAAACCAGATGGGCGTGGGGCGCTTGACGGGCTGGAGGGGGGATGCTGGCTCAATCGCTTCTAACTGAGCTACCAAATCGTGATTTTGCCACAGTTCGGGAAACTGCTGCCGATAGGATGCCAAAACTAATGGATCGCAGAGGGTGGCTTGGGGTGTCGCAATTTGCCAATCCCCCTCAGAGCAACCGAACACCGCGCTCAGCAAGGCCCGTTGCCGCGACACAAATGGATAAACTTCTGCAAAGGTGCGGACCACGCCAGTGCGAGGATCCTGCCAGCGATCAATTGTGGCTGTGAAGCAAGGCACCAAAAAATGAGGCGGTTCGGGTAGTCCCAGCAACTCTTGCAGAAAAATACAAAGTTGCAAATGCCAGCGATTTTGCTTCTGAGGGTCGATGCAATAAACCAGATCCCCGGCTGGCGTAAATACCGCAATGCCTTTGAACAGCGCCGAGCGCAGTGGGATGCTTTCCTTGAGGGGAGTGAAGGCTGAGTCGGTTACATTGCCCATCTCAGTTGAAAATCATAGATTAGGACTTCAGGTTAGAACTGACGGAGAAACCGGCGAATCGGAGCAAGTCGGCTGTTCCCCAATGCTTGTTCCCCATTCTATAGCGCTGCGACTGACCTAGACCAGTTCATCCTGGTTCTACAGTGGTTCTACACTAGTTCTACACCCGATTCAGAGACTAGAATTCCCCTGCCCCCGCCTATGCAAATCTTATTGGTTGATGACGAAGTGGAACTGACTGGCCCCCTCAGCCGGATTTTGAGTCGGGAAGGCTACCAGGTGGATGTGGCCCACGATGGAGCAGAAGGCAACCATCTGGCCAGCCGACAGCATTACGATTTGCTGATTTTAGACTGGATGCTGCCGCACAAAAGCGGCCTAGAAATTTGCCAAACCCTGCGCTCTCAGGGAAAAACCACGCCGGTCCTGTTTCTGACGGCCAAAGACACGATCGATGACCGGGTAGCGGGCTTGGATGCAGGCGCTGATGATTATTTAGTCAAACCATTTGAGCTACGGGAACTGCTGGCGAGGGTGCGTGCCCTGCTGCGGCGTCCTCCGACATTAGAAACTTTGCTGCCCTCGCGTCTCCGAGTCGAAGATCTGGAATTAGACTTAGAAAATCAGCTTGCTCATCGAGGAGTGCGGAAAATCGACCTTTCGGAGAAAGAAAGTCAGCTTTTGGCCTATTTCATGCGCCATCCTAACCAATTACTCACCCACGAACAAATTCATAATTATTTGTGGGGAGAAGGCGAAAAGCCCAGCAGCAACGCTTTGGCGGCGCAAATTCGCTTACTTCGTCGCAAAATTGAAGCAGAGCACGAAGCTCCGTTAATTCACACCGTCTATGGGAAAGGCTATCGTTTTGGAGGAGAGGCGGACGAAGCGGGAGATGGATAACAGCTGGATCACAATCTACTGGATCACAATCTTCTACTGGATCACAATCTATTAGGACATCCCGCAGCAACCTACAAAACTACATGCTACATACAGGTTACACCAGCAAAACTCAGAACTCAGACTTGGTCTAACCTGATTCCGTCCTTGAATCCCTGAATAGTTGGCTCAGTAGGGTTGGTCTGATTTGCTCTAGAAAAGATGGCTCAACATTCACAACATGAAATCGTGAAACTGGCGAAGCAAGGTGATCCGAGAGCAATTGCCTATCTGATTACCCGCACGCTGGGCAAGTATGGCATCACGGCAAGGGCAAGTCGCCAAGGCCACTGTCTCAAATTGCTGCTGGAAGCAGAGCGGGTTCCCCATCAATCCACAATGGTAAAGCTCGTGACCCAGGGCATGCAGAAACTGAATGTTGCCACAATCGAGACTGTCAAACTCTATGGCCGTCAAACCGGACAGACGGCACTAGCTTGGCGACAGGTGATTGAGCTAATTCCCCAGGAGCCAGAACCATACCTATCACTTGCCAAATATGACGACGAGGATGCGTCAGAAACCCCAATCTTTCGTCTCGATGACCTCGATCCCCATGCCATGATTCTGCTGCCGGTGGAACCAACAGTGCGGCTAGACGACCTCGATCCCGATGCCATGATTCTGCTGCCAGTAGAGCCTACGACCGACTTGCCCACCGACTTGCCGACCGATTTACCAACCAATCTACCAACTGCTCTGGCCGACCTATCTGACCCATCGGTTGATCGGCCTCCCGGTCTACCGATTGCCGATCCATCTGCCCTAGCACCAACTGCTCCTGCCAGCGCCGCTGCCCCAGATTTTCAGCCAGAGCTAGGCCAAACTCAAGTCAACCTGCCGCGTCACCTCACCCAGTTACTGCTAAGCCTGCTATGGGTTCGGTTGATTGTCGATACGCTGCGAGTGATATATTCGCTGCTGGGAGCTGGCTCAGTTTCGCTCTACACGGGGCTAGATCTAGGCAATACCAATCAGCCCTTCGCCAGCCTACTGTCGGTGGTGGTCAGCATTGCTGATTTTATCTTTACGCCGTTGGATCAGCTGGGGATTTGGATCAACCTATGGGTGGTGGGGTTGTCGCTGCTGTGGCTGTACCGCATTCACGCGAGCCTGCGGGATTTGTTTGGCTCCTACCCGATTTCGCCAATGGCTGCCGTAATGCGCTTTGTGTTGCCCATTTACAACCTTTGGGGCATCGGTAGGACCCTATTTACATTAGCCCGCCACCTCACCCTCGAAGCTCACCTCAACCGCGCCAGTCAGTTAATTCGGCGTTTGACGGGCTGGCTTTATCTGTTTATCTTTGTGGCAGCTGGGCTGCAAGGCTTTTATTTCTGGCGAGTTGCGTCGGGAGTGCTTCCCTCTCTCTGGTTCTACGTGGCTCGAGATAGTGTGCTCTGGTTACTGTCTCTGGTCTGGCTGCGGCTGGTTCGCGTGATTTGGCGAGCAGTGCGCCGGATATATCAGGAACGAATTGCGCCCTTTTTACCACCCCCTCCAGTTCGCACGGCCCGGTCCAGTCCGTTCAGCATCCGAGCGGTGCTGCTGGGAGCAGGCGCGGGTTTGATCAGTCTGGCTTTATTGAATTGCCTGTTGGGACTATTGGCGGCCTTTATCTTCACGGCTAATAATCTGCCTCCCGAAGCGATTCTGCCTACCTTTTACGATTCTGAAAGTCTGTTAACTCTGGTGCTGGTGGGTAGCTTTTTCTGCATTGGGCTGGGTGGCTTTTTAACGGCGGCACTGGCTCCGGTGGCCGGGCTGCTGCACGCCTTGGCGATGGGAGTCCTGATTACCCTAATCGGAATTGCCCTGCAACGGATAGCCCTGCTGCCAGCAGTCGAAGAAATGCCCTTCTGGTTCCAAACTGCTAGCACCGGGCTAATCATTCCGGCAGCCTTACTGGGAGGCGGGCTACACCAGTGGTTGAGAACGCTCTAGGGCCGAATCGCCAATCCGCTGGCATCGTCAAACAAATGCACTTTATCGGGGGCAATGGCGAGCCATAGCTCCTCGTCGATACTGACAGGCCGGTCCGGTTCGGTGCGTACCTGTAGCAGCGGTGCTTGCTCCGGCTGATCGGCAAACCCAACAGTGAGATAGGTTTCACTGCCTAGGGCTTCAACCCGTTTTACCACCACCGGCAGGTTTTTGGGCGCAGGCAAACTGACACTGAGATGCTCTGGCCGAATTCCCAAGCTGAGGGGTTTACCGTCGTAGGGTTGCAGGCGGGCTTCCCATTCTTCCGGCAGCGTCATGCGAAACCGGGGATGCTGAATCAGCAGCGGCGCTTTCACCTGCACTGGCAAAAAGTTCATCGGCGGCGAGCCAATAAACTCGGCCACAAACCGATTGGCCGGACGGTTGTACAGCTCCAACGGCGAGGCCACCTGCTGAATCTGGCCAGCATTCATCACCGCAATCCGGTCGCCCATCGTCATTGCTTCTACCTGATCGTGGGTGACATAGATCGTGGTGGTGCCCAGTTTGCGCTGCAAATTGACAATTTGGGTCCGGGTTTCGGTGCGTAGCTTCGCATCCAGATTGGAGAGTGGCTCATCCATCAAGAACACTTGGGGATTGCGGGCCATAGCCCGCCCCAGCGCCACCCGCTGCTTTTGGCCGCCCGAGAGCTGCTTGGGCAATCGGTCCAACAAATGTTCGATTTGCAGCATTTGGGCTACGATACTGACCCGTTGGGCCACCGCTTTTTCTTCGGCTGACCAGTACTGCAACCGTCGCGGCAACGGACGAGTCAGGCCCACCAGTGCCCGGTCCATCCAAACAGGACGCGATGACGCCAACTTTTCACTGTTGCCCGTTCGCCGTAACCCAAAGGCCAGGTTTTCGTAAACCGTCATATGGGGATACAGGGCGTAGCTTTGAAACACCATTGCAATATCGCGTTGCTTCGGCGGCAGATCATTGACCAGCCGTTCCCCCACCCAGATGTTGCCTCCCGTCAGCGTTTCCAAACCAGCAATCAACCGCAGCAGGGTACTCTTGCCACAGCCGGATGGACCGACCAGCACCATAAACTCGCCGTCATGCACGGTTAGATTAATCCGTCGCAACACGCTTACCGTTGCCGGGTCGCTAGCCGGTTCAGTCACTCCAGCCGTTTGCGTCCGCTTTTGCCGCTGCGGGAAGCTTTTATAGATGTTTTCTAAAACAACCTGCGCCACGATTCTTGAAATAGGGTTGAACGAGCTGATTCGGCATTGAATGTCAGCAATTCTAGCAAGTGTGGGGCAGTTGAAGTGAGGAGGAGGAGGAATTAGGAGTCAGGAGCCAGGAGTTGGGACTGCGGCTAGCAACAAGGTAATGGCGAGTTAGACCTATCAGCAAGCAATCCTACCCGCACAGCAGACAGAAACCATTCTGACTCCTGACTCCTATTCTCAAATCAATGCTTTCTAAGCTAGCCAGCGAGCGGCATCTTTAGCATGATAGGTGAGGATCAGGTCGGCTCCGGCCCGCTTAAAGCCGATTAGAGTTTCCAGGACAACGCGCTGCTCATCCACCCAGCCATTCAGGGCGGCTGCCTTGATCATCGAGTATTCACCTGAAACGTTGTAGGCGGCGACCGGCAGATGGGTCGCTTGCTTGACGCGCCAGATAATGTCCATATAGGCCAGAGCGGGCTTTACCATTAGCATGTCTGCCCCTTCGGCAATATCCAGCTCGATTTCCTTCAGGGCTTCCTGACCATTAGCTGGGTCCATTTGATAGGTGCGGCGGTCACCAAACTGAGGCGCAGATTCTGCCGCATCCCGGAACGGACCATAGTAAGCTGAGGCATATTTTGCTGCATAGGACATGATGGGCAAATCCTGGAAGCCAGCGCTATCTAACCCTTGCCGAATCGCCTGCACAAACCCATCCATCATGCCAGAAGGGGCAATGATATCAGCACCAGCCTTGGCTTGAGAAACGGCGGTCTTCTTCAGCAGCTCCAGGGTTGGGTCGTTCAGTACTCGTCCAGTCAGGTCGCCCACCTCCAGATAGCCGCAGTGACCGTGGGAGGTGTACTCACAGAGGCAGGTGTCTACAATCACGATCAGATCAGGGACGGCTTCTTTCACAGCAGTCGTGGCCTGTTGCACAATCCCGTGGTCGTGCCAAGCGCCAGTGGCATCGACATCTTTGTCTGCCGGAATCCCAAACAGGATAATCGCCGGAATCCCCAGATCATAGACTTCTTTAGCTTCTTCCACGATCTTGTCGATCGAAAGCTGGTAGACACCCGGCATCGATTTGACTTCCTTGGCAATTCCCTCGCCGGGGACAGCAAACAGCGGATAGATCAAATCATTGGTAGTTAGCACATTTTCTTGCACCATCCGACGAAGCTGGGGATGGCTACGCAGACGACGAGGGCGATGGGTTGGAAACATAGGATTCTACTAAAACTGCGAATAAGAACGATTGATTCAACAATGGGGCTCCTATGGCCCTGGACAGCTCGGCCATAACCCGCACGGCCTAGCCGACCGCACGTTTACTATCATCTCATTGCCCGTCGTTGTCCAAAGCGTCTATTTGTTAAGAAGTCTTGCGTTATGGGGGCACAGAGCTATAAGTACAATGTTAGAAATGGTGACTTTTGGAGTTGTGATGTTTGAGTATCACAGCGGTTGCTCTTGACTGAATTAAACCTCATTAATCCCAATGGGAAACTCAGGATCAAAGATCTGATCGACTGTGTAGGTGCAGTCTGTTGGTAGGTCTTTATAATCCAAAGGCGTCTCTAAAACGGCTAAGTCTAGGCCAGCTTCATAGCCCTTTGCAATTGCTTCGGGCAGATAAGACTTCAGGCTAGGATTATCAGACAGAAGTGCTTCCACCTCACGGCGCTGAATTCGAATGGTGACTCGCCAGCTTTTGCTGCGCTTTTCTGGTTGGTAGTCCCATTTCAAAAAATGCCCAATCAAAATGCCTAATCGGTTTCTGAGTTCCTGACGCTGTTGTTTCCCCAAAGACTCAATTTCCTCCACCAAATTGACAATATCTAGATGCTTAAAATCACCTGCTTTGAGCAACTTGGATTGTTCTTGAGTCCAGGCGTAGAAATCTGTTTCGTAAAGATTAGATGGCATCGCTTCCTCCCTTTGCTTGACTCTAATCTAGTGTCTAAATAATCCTGTCATGCACAATCCCTTATGACTATAGAGATATTTCTCAAGGTCTTGACGTTTTTGTAGTATAAATGTAGTATGTATATAGTTCAGCTAATTTTTACGGGTTTATCAGAGGGCTTAGCAGAAGATTTGGTTATAGAAAGTTTAGTTATCGAAGGCTTAGTTATAGAAAGTGCTACGAGAACCGTATTGACTCAATATGGTGAGTCAATTACGTTTCACAGCGTCGGATAAGCTGTAGGTTAACCAGGCCGTTGAGTGGTAGCCAAATTCACAGGCGATTGGGTAACCGCAGTAAAGCTCACCCCGCTCCACGAGCAGCGCATGTTCGGAACTCGTGCGCTCCGACCTCTCTCATCTCCCTCTGGTTGCAACTGGGTCAACCCCAGCAGCGCAGAGGGCCAAAAAACTTCTGGAGGATAACGTTCTGGGTCATGTCCTATCCTCCAGTTTCCGCTGTCGAGATTTGCAAAAAGTGCTAGGGTGGGAGTGGAAAGTACCACTAATTTGCTCAATGCAATGTCAACTTTGTGAGCGTGATTGCAATCAAACTACCATTCACCATCTAGTTCCAAGACAGTACACTAAACGTAAAAAACTCGACCCCGGTGAAACAATTGATATCTGTTCGGCCTGTCACCGACAGATCCACAGCTTGTTTGCCAATCGCCTGTTAGCAACAGAATTAAATACTTTAGAGAAACTGAAACAACAGCCGGATATGGTGAGATTCTTAACCTGGATCAGAAAACAAGATACGAATAAACGGGTCAAGGTTCGCTAACGGTTACAGAGTTAATACGAGAAGGCAGAGTCAGAAAAGAAAAATACTACCATCTTCGTTTATATTCAGACTAATATCACCGGATATTTGACTAATCTGTTCTCCAATCACAATCTTCACTACATTCCCTTCAACAAAAACATAGGAGCTAATGCCGATATTATCTCGATCCGGATAGGCCAGAAAGTTGATGGGTAAAGGCAAGTAATTGGTTCTGGTGCTGCCAAAGGTAGTCTTGCCACCTGGCGGAACTCGCCGTTCGGCTGAAGCGGGTTGGGTCAGCATACAGGTAATTGGAGCATCGCCTGCATTCACAACCTCGATCTGCACTGGGCGATTTGGGTTAATTCGCCCTATGGCCTCAGCAGCAGATTGAGCTACTTCAAAACCAAAACTGCGCTCGGCAGAGATAGGCAAAACGGCAGCTGGCAGGAGGGTGGCAAAGCAGAGGGCGGCAGCGGCTAGGGGAAGTTTCATATTTGCTGTTCTAAATAGCAGAAATGAGATTATACAAGAATGCAGGAAATTAATAAATAGGTTGGTTCTCCTTCATGTATATATCTCATTCTGCTATGTTCGTTGCTATGCGGGGGAGGATATGACAGCCTGTTACATTGATTAATTTCCTTAATTGCAACTGTGTTCTATGTTGATTTAGATATGCTGGCTAGCGCCTATGTTGCTATTGAATGATTGATTGGGTGGCTGCTAGCACGAGTTTAAAGATTGTTAGAATTTGAGATAAGAATTGCCGCGAAATCTCAGAACAACCGGAACTTGCACTCCTGTCTGGTTAACGGGATGACGCAGTGGATAGGTTGAACCGCGATGCTGAGCATATACATCAGATTCAATCGTTTCAATAGCGGAAGAGTTAACTTCGTAAGACAAACCGCGATAGGATAGTTTCATGACTTTGACTCCTGAGAATGAATGTTGCTGGTACTTTCTATGGTCTTTTATGAACGATATTCACGGGTAAGCAAAACAATCGAATGAACTAGAGCAATAATGCTAACTACGACAGTGAAAGAATTTAATTAATCAGCCATTTGCAAACGAGTTTTCCATCAATCACGAACCACTGAGCGGTTAGACGGCTGCGATGAGAATGACTGATAGAATTGACAGGGCTAACAAAATCGCTATTGTTTGTCGATCGGTTGTGTTCAAGCAGTTGTAACTTCATAGGAATGTTTTCGGTTTCCAGACGATTAATGTAAAGAATTGATTCGGTGTTGAACGGGAGAAGGAATTGAGAACGAATTTGGTTGGATTCGCTTGTTCCCCTTCGGTTGTTTTCCCTTTACATCATCTAGATTAGAATCTCGTCCTGGCTTTGTCGGTAGGAAAAAGTCGGAGAAAGTCAGAGCCTTGATTGGAGCTGGGTCAGATGCGCTGTCAGCTTAGTTCAGCGTAGAGTTAGACGATCATTCGTGCTAAAGTATGCGCAATCTCAACTATGTATTCTCCGATCTGCTATGCCGAAATATGTCCTCTGGGGTCGCTACTGTGACAATGTGTTGGAAAAGCGTGCTCCTTATCGTCAGGCCCATCTGGATCGTCTGGCTCAACTCAAGGAAACAGGCACGCTGATTACCCTTGGCCCGACCCAAGATTTAACTAAAGTGTTCGGAGTCTATGAGGCAGAGGATGAAGCCGCAGTACGGCGATTAGTGGAAGAGGATCCCTACTGGCAAAACGGCATCTGGACCGAGTATGAAGTGATGGAATGGATCCAGGCGTTTTGAGTTTACCAAGCAAAGTTTACCGATCATTGACCGAGCAAACGTAAAGCAGACGTCCTGCCTAGTGAACAAGATGCCTGCGCTACGAATTTGCTGATTCAGCAAATGGCCTAGAACTGACCGTCAAGGGCAGCAACACAGCGTTCGCAGATCAGCGGATGATCTGAGGATTCACCTACATGGACCGAATAGTTCCAGCAGCGGTCGCACTTTTTGCCAGCCGCATCGGTAACTCCCAGGCCAAGAGCATCCGTCTGGGACTGGTATTTCAAGTCAGCTAGGCGAGCAGGCGCATCAAGCAGTTCCACCTGAGAGGTGAGGAAGAGATAGCGCAGTTCATCAACGCCATTACTCTTGAGGCTATCGGCTGGATTCATGGCCGTAAGCTGCTGACGCAGATCCAGATCCGCCACATAGAGCAACAATTGGGCTGCTAGCGAAGATCCAATCGCCTTATCGGACCGGGCTTTTTCCAGCACTCGGTTGGCTTCGTCACGCAGTTGCCGGATCTGCTGCCATTTTTCGCTGAGTTCGGGCTGCTGCCACTGGTCGTCCAGTTTCACCCAACCGGATTCAAACACCGACTGATAGGGGGTTGAGTAGGGCAGATACTGCCAGATATCTTCAGCGAGATGGGAGAGCACCGGCGCAATCGAGCGAGCTAGGTTTTCGATCGCCACCGCCAACACGGTCTGACAACTGCGGCGGCGGAATGCATCTGGAGCGCTAATATAGAGCCGGTCTTTGGCAATGTCGAGGTAGAAGTTGGACAGATCGACAACACAGAAGTTTTGGATTGTCTGGAAGAAGCGGAAGAACTGATAGGTTTCGAAGGCATCGGTGGCTTCGGCAAACACCTCGGTCATCCGGTGCAGCATGTAGCGATCCAGTTCGGGCAGTTGCTCATAGGGCACCGCATCTTTGGCCGGATCAAAATCATGCAGATTGCCCAGCAGAAAACGAGCCGTGTTGCGAATCTTACCGCGCACATCGTTAAGCTGCTTCAGGATATTTAACCCCAGCGGCACATCTTTTGAGTAGTCCACCGACGACACCCACAGCCGCAGCACATCGGCTCCATAGGCCGGCACATTCTCAGTTTTGTTCTTGATCTTGAGGCTGCCGCCCTGGATGATCACTATTGGATCGATCACGTTGCCCAGGGATTTACTCATCTTGTTGCCTTCTTCGTCGAGGGTAAAGCCGTGGGTCAGCACCGCTTTGTAGGGTGCTTGGTTGTTAACAGCAACGCTGGTGAGCAAGCTGGACTGGAACCAGCCCCGATGCTGATCTGAGCCTTCCAGGTACAGGTCAACCGGATAGTGCAGTTCAGGGCGCTGTTCGGCCACGGCAGCCCAGGAAGAGCCAGAATCAAACCAGACATCCATCGTGTCGGTGCCTTTGCGGTACGGGCGGCCGTTGTTGCGGTATGGCTCTGGCAGCAGCTGTTCGACCGGCAGTTCCCACCAGGCATCGGAGCCTTTGGCGGCAAATAGCTTTTCGATGTGGTTGAGGGTGGCTTCATTCAGCAGCGGTTCGTTGGTTTCTTCGTCGTAGAACACCGGAATTGGCACGCCCCAACTGCGCTGACGCGAAATGCACCAGTCCGAGCGCTCCGACACCATCGCCGTGATCCGGTTTGCGCCCTGAGCCGGAATCCACTTTACTTCGGAGATCGCTTTCAAGGCCGCCTCCCGGAACCCATCCACCGAGGCAAACCACTGTTCGGTGGCGCGGAACATAACGGGCTGTTTGGTACGCCAGTCGTAGGGGTAGCGGTGTTTGTAGGCTTCTTCCTTCAGCAGCACCTTGGCGTCCTGCAGAGCTTTGATTACGGCGGCATTGCCCGAACTGAGGCGGAATTTGGTTTTGCCCTTTTCGCTGAGTACCTCATCTACGGTTTGTAGCCCCGCAAAGGGACCGGCTTCAGCCGTAAACTTGCCTTCGTCATCTACCGGCGACAGGACTGGCAACCCATAGCGCTGCCCGACGCCAAAGTCTTCTAGACCATGACCAGGAGCCGTGTGCACCAAACCCGTACCAGACTCGGTCGTAACATAATCGCCGCCGATCAGGATTTCGCTGGTGCGGTCCATCAAGGGATGACGATAGCTAGAGTGCTCTAGCTGCTTGCCCTTTAGCTCAGCCTGCACAACTAGCTCCACACCCAGCGTCTCGGCCAGCTTTTCCACTAGCTCCTTTGCCACGATCAAGTACTGGAAGGCAGTCGGATGCTCGCCCTTCAGTTCCACCACAGCGTAGGTCAGCTCTGGGTTAACGGCCACGGCTAGGTTAGCGGGCAGAGTCCAAGGCGTGGTGGTCCAGATGGCGACGCCCAGCTTGTCGAGATAGGGCTGAAAGGCGGCAGCAGAGTCGGCCAAGCTCACCATCGGAAAGGCGGCATAGACGCTGCGCGAGGTGTGCTCGTCCGGATATTCCAGTTCGGCTTCGGCCAAGGCAGTGCGCGAGCTAGGACTCCAATACACTGGCTTTAGGCCGCGATAGATGTAGCCCTTCAGCGCCATTTGGCCAAACACGCGGATCTGAGCCGCCTCGTATTCCGGCTGCATCGTCAGATAGGGATGATCCCAATCGCCCCAGATGCCCAGCTTTTTGAAACTGTCCCGCTGCTGCGCCATTTGTTCGAGTGCCCAGGTTTTAGCGCGACGGCGTAATTCCAGCGGCGTCAGAGCTTGCCGTTCCTCTGGCTTCATGGCTTGCAGCACCTTTAGCTCAATCGGCAAACCATGACAGTCCCAACCGGGGACATAGCGCACCTTGCGCCCTTGCAGCATCTGATATTTGTTGAGAATGTCCTTCAGCACCTTGTTGAGGGTGTGGCCCATATGAATCGCGCCATTGGCGTAGGGCGGCCCATCATGCAGAATGAAGGGTGCTCCCGGATTTTGCTCGGCTAGCTTTTCGTAGATCTGGTGCTCGGCCCAAAACTGTTGCAGTTCCGGTTCGCGCTTAATCGCGTTGGCCCGCATGTCAAACTTGGTTTGGGGCAGGTTAACGGTATCTTTGTAGCTTCCGGGTTCTGTTAGCGTCACGGGTGGGATCTGGAGTTAGTAATGAAACGACAAGGGACATTTAAGAATTCTATCGAACCATTGCTGATTGCGGCCAAATCTCGGCCCATTCTTCTCCTGAAATGCTGTGAGAACACTGTAGATCAAGGGGTAATTGGGGTAAATATTAATTGCCAATTTGCTCAATTCATCTGGGCAGCTTTGTTTAAATACTCAAAGTTTAGTACTCAAAGTTTAGCTTCTCAAATTTTCTGAGCCATTGTTTTGCATGTCCGCTTTTCACTTGCCTCGCCAATTCCGCCTCCAGTCCTCGCCTCCTGAATTCGCCTACGCTGCTGCCAAAAATTTGCTGGGGCAGCCCAGTGGTCGGAGTTTTGGTGAAGGGTTTGCTCAAGCTTCTGGTCCGTCTAAGCTGCGGTATGCCCATAGTTCTGCTGCGACTAACCGCAGCCAACCCGCCAAGCGCCGCCGAACCAATTCATCCGCACCGTTTCTGAAGCCGCAGGGCCAGGTACGCGGCATACTCAGCTCTACCGACTCCATCGATCCATACTTTCAGGGCACCTACTACGTCGATGATTACCGCCTCAAAGGGTTAACGGCAGGTCAGCAAATTGAAGTTCGCCTCAACTCCCGCCAATTTGATCCCTACCTTCAGTTGGTGAATGGCCGCACCAAGCAGCCCATCCTCTATGGCTCTGATCTGGGCGGCACCAATACCAATGCCCGAGTAGTATTCACGGTGCAGCCCCAGACCCAGTATCTAGTGCGGGTCAGCAGCGACCAACGGCGGCAAATCGGATCATATCTGGTCAAAAGCCGCGTCCTCAAGCCGATTGCCAGCCACTTCAACCTGTTCTATGGCTATGGTCTAGTCGATGCTGCTGCTGCCATCAATCGGGTCACTGGGCAAACCCTATTTAAACCGGCGGCAGATGTTCCTGTTTTAGGCGGCAATCAGTGGGGGTTGGATTTGGTTAGAGTGCCAGAAGTATGGACCCAGGGCTTTACAGGCCAAGGCGTGACGGTGGCCGTCCTGGATGAAGGAATTGATCTCAACCATCCCGATCTGAGTCGAAATCTGTGGCGCAACAGCGATGAAATTCCTGGTAATGGCATTGATGACGACCGCAATGGTTTTATCGATGATGTGCATGGATGGAACTTTATTGATCAAAATCCTAACCTGAACGACACTGAGGGCCACGGCACCCAGGTGGCTGGAATTATTGCCGCCGCCAACGATGGTATCGGGATCACTGGAGTTGCTCATAACGCTAAGATCATGCCGATAAAGGTGATTCAAGGCGAAACGCCGCTGGCGCAATTTGACGCGAATGTGGCTGCCGGAATTGATTATGCAGCGAACAATGGAGCACAGGTGATTAATATTAGTTTGGGTAGCAGTTCGAGCGATCCGCCCCTGCCTAAAGTCGAGGCAGCGCTGCGACGAGCCAGACAGGCTGGTGTCGTTGTCGTGTTTTCTGCTGGCAATGATCGACAGCTTTTGAGTGCACTAGAACCGGATCGGCCCGCCCTCTATGCCTCAGCAGGTTTAGGAATCGCCGTGGGTGGCGTGGATAACAAACGCAACTTCTACATTGATTCCAATCCGGCTGGGTTGAAGCGGCTTAATTATGTGGTTGCGCCAGCGGTTGATGTCTACTCTACGACGCTGGGCAGCAGTTACGACCTGCTGGAGGGCACCTCGTTCGCCGCTCCGTTTGTGGCGGGTGTGGCGGCCCTGTTGCTGAGCGCCAAGCCAGACCTGCCTCCGGCTGAGGTAGAAGCCGCTCTTCTCTCTAGCGCTAGTCAGCAGATTCAGCTTGCACTTTAATGGCCATCGTGACCATGCAATGACTTATCGAGATGTTGGGAAAGTGTCAAGTTAGCTAGAAACAGAGTTGAATAAAACTAGGGCAACATCCCAATCAAATTTTATCTGGGCTGCATCACTCCTGCGCTGACACAAACTCTCTACAGCATGGCTCCCCATCAGATGCCGTAACTGTATGCACAGATTCAGGTTTGCATACCCGCAAGTTACAAATCGGTATAACTGTGCAAGCTCTGCTACCAAAACTTAGAATTTAGAACTTAAAACTCCTCCACATGGTAGGCAAATTTACAACTCAAGGCGATCGGGTTATGCGTGCTCAGGTGGCACGGCGCAATTTCCATCTAGATGGACGCGGCATCAAGATCGGCGTGATCTCAGATAGCTTTAACGCATTCAGAAAAGCAAGTCGCGATGTTGCCAGCGGTGAGTTGCCAGGACGACAAAACCCCTTGGGCTACAGCAAATCAGTACGAGTCTTGAAGGATTTGCGCCGAGGCAGCGATGAAGGACGGGCCATGCTGCAAATAATTACCGACATTGCACCAGGAGCTGAACTGCTATTTCATACCGCCTACCAGTCAAGGAAGGCTATTACTGAAAAGAGTTTTGCCCGTGCCGTAAAAGCGCTTGCCAGGGCTGGAGCAAACGTCATCGTAGATGATGTAGGAATACCAACTGCATTCTTTCAAGATGGATTGTTGGCCCAAACGGTGACTAAAGTGGTAGATCGAGGCGTGGCCTATTTCTCAGCAGTGGGAAACGATAGTAATCGCTCTTACGAAAGTAACTTCCGCCCCAGTGCTACCTTTACACTCAACGGCATCACCTATGAAGCGCATGACTTTGATCCAGGCGAGGGGGTTGATCTATTCCAGGATATCAACTTTGGTTTCGGTGGAGCCATCCAACCCCTATTGAGCTGGGATCAGCCGGTCGGCAAAATTAGCAGCGATTTGGCTTTGTTTTTGGTCTCTACGCCTCAATTGCCTACCACCGATGCAAACCTGCTGGCGGCCTCTACAAATCTGTTTTCTAATGGCATTGAACAGCCGCTTGAACAGCTTTTTTATCAGCCCGATACATCAAAAATAGCTTATCTGGTAATTGCTAGAAAAATCGAAGTTAGAGATACCAGTACTTACGTTAAATGGATCAGTACGGCGAACGATCTCGATCGAGATATAGGTTACGAGTATATTAGTAAAACCAATAACGCAGCAGAACAATCGACCATCTATGGCCAACCGAATGCCAAAGGAGCGGTTGCAGTGGGTGCTGTGGCCCTGAGTAAAACGCCTCTGTTTGGGGTCAATCCACCCGTGCTGGAAGAATTCTCTAGCCGGGGCGGCACACCCATTTTGTTTGATCCCCAGGGCAATCGTCTCCCTACCCCCGAAATTCGCCTGAAGCCAGAGATAGTTGCGCCTAGCGGAGTTGCTACTAGCTTGAGGATTTTCAATCCTTTCTCTGGTACCTCAGCCGCGGCTCCCCATGCAGCAGCCGTCGCAGCATTACTATGGCAGCGAGCCGGTGGACCCAAACGGTTATCGCCTGCCCAACTTACTCAAATCATGCAGCGCACTGCTATTCCTCTCGACCCAGCCGGCAACTTCCGCAGCGGGGCTGGTTTAGTGCAGGCTGATGCCGCCGTTTTAGCATCCTACCAACGGCACCTGAGCGGCACCAAGGGTAAGAACCGCTTACGAGGACATGCGGGAGCCGATAACCTGTTTGGACTGGGCGGCAGCGATCGACTCAGCGGGGCAGGCGGGTTTGATGCGCTGTTTGGTGGCCCTAAACCTGATCACCTGTACGGCAATGCCGGCAACGATTACTTGCTCGGCGGACGAGGGAATGACCGACTGGTCGGTGGACGAGGTGACGATACGCTGCTGGGCAATCAAGGCCGCGATCAGCTCTGGGGCGGTGATGGGGATGATCTGCTAGCCGGGGGAGCGGCTGCAAATTACTTAACGGGCGGCAAGGGCAGAAATACATTCGTGCTGTCAACCGATGGTACTGCAATTATTCGTGACTTCAAAACGGGCGATCGGCTGGCGCTAGCGGATCAGTTGCGCTTCGGCCAGTTGCAGTTTTCTTCGCAAGGTCAAGATCTGCTGATTCAATGGCGAGGCTGTTCCCTTGCCCGATTGATGGGGGTCGAAGATGTGACTGCCTCTGATTTTGTGGCAATCGCGATTCGCGACTGAGATGAAAATAGAGCATCAGCCGTGAAGCAGGCTGAAGAACATCGATAGTATTAACCGTCACTTTCGTCATCCCCTCTCAACCAATCCAGAAGCAATGCCACCGATTGCGATTGGCGTTCTTTTTTGCGGTAAGCGAGCCAGATCTGGTTCGTCACGGCGGTGGTTGGTTTTACAATCAAAGCTAGTCGCTTATCGGCGACCCAGTCTTGACAAAGATAATCTGGCAATACGCTATATCCCAAGCCTTGAGCGATGGCTTCTCGGATACTGCGTAAATCTGGAATCACCAGTTGAGGATTGATACCTAACCGCCTTCCAAAAACGACGCGCCAAAATCGACGAATAATTGGTAAATCTTCGCTGTAGGCAATCCAGGGTTGGGGTTTAAGCCACTGTTCGAGCCTGGTCAAATTAGCGGGCCTCTGCGATCGGGGAATTTTGACATTTGGTGGACCAACCAACCAAAAGTTTTCTTCAAACAGCAACTGATAGTCCAGTTCCGGTTTAGCAATTTTTTGAGTTGCGATTGCACAATCGATCTGGTTTTGCAACAGTTGTTCGATCAGATCCTGAACCAAGCCAAATTGCACCTTTAACAGCGATTTCTCAGCTTTCGGTAAACGTTGCAAAACATATTCGCTGAAAAAATCGGTTGGTGCGCCTAGACGAATTAGCAGAGGAGCATTGGCTAAACCAGTTTTGGTCGGAATCGATTCTAGCATTTCGATTGCGGCCACAACCTGGTTATAGAGCCGCTTTCCCGCTTCTGTCGGCTGCATCCGACGCGGCATCCGTTGGAACAGCCCAACGCCCAAAGCGGACTCCAGCGCAGCAATATGCTGGCTGACGGCAGGCTGGGTGAGATGCAAGACTTCGGCTGCGCCCGATACCGTGCCGATTCGATAGACCTCAACAAAGCTGCGGTACCATTCCAAACTAACCATAAATTAAATTATGGGAATTGCGAATATTCATTATTTGTATTTTAGATAAACACCTTTTAGGATGAAAGGGTCAGGTGACGAAACGCAAAGTTGCTTACCAATTGTCCTGATTGATTTGGAGTTCACCCATTGGAGTTCAATAATTATGTCTCAGAAGATCCTGATCGTTTTGACAAGTCATGACACCTTGGGGAATACAGGCAAAGAAACCGGGTTTTACCTGCCCGAAGTGAGCCACCCAGTTGATGTCTTCGAGCGGGCTGGTTTAATCGTGGAATATGTCAGTCCCAAGGGAGGAAAAGCGCCGATGATTGGCATCGATCGCACCGATCCGCTGAATGCAGAATTTCTCGATAATCCTAGCAAGATGGCACAAGTCGAAAATACCTTGCATCCAACTCAAGTGAATCCGTCTGAGTATGCAGCGATTTTCTATGCTGGCGGACACGGCACCATGTGGGATTTTCCTGATAATCAGGAGTTGGCTGAAGTTGCGGCCCGCATCTACGCGCAGGGTGGGATTGTGGGAGCAGTTTGTCATGGCCCTGCTGCATTGGTTAACGTTCAGCTTGCCAATCGAGACTATCTGGTGGCTGGAAAGGTCGTCGCTGGCTTTACCAATGAGGAAGAAGTAGAAGTTGGTCTAGCGGATGTGGTGCCGTTTCTGTTAGAGGATAAGCTGAAGGAGCGGGGTGCCCTGATTGAAAAGGCTCCGAATTTTCAAGCCAAAGTAGTCGTGAGCGAGCGCCTAGTGACAGGCCAAAATCCCGCATCCGCAGCAGGTGTGGCCGAGCAAATGGTTAGATTGTTGGTAAAAACGCAGTAGAAGTCCTATCTTCCGCTGGCAAAGACAGCGGTGAAGTGCAGCGGTAGCAGGTAACCTTGAAATCCACACCAGCAGCTTTTGTCCGTCCGCTGCCATGCAGTGTTAATCTGCAATTAGCATTGACCACTCATCTAGAATTGTCGCCAATTTTCGGTTTGTAAGCCAGGAATCCGATCAAATTCTCGTTGGTTTGCTGTAACCATAATCAAGTTATGTTGAAGTGCGGTAGCCGCAATCAAGACATCGTAAGCACCAATTGGTTGTCCTTGAGATTTGAGAGCGGCACGGATTTGAGCAGTTTGTTCAGCTTCTACGGTGCCAAACGGCAAAATGGTTACAGAAGATAGAATGCTGGCGATCGCAGGTTCAACCTTCTGGACCCGTTGCGGATTTAGTGCCAAACCGTAGCGTAATTCCATGACTGTAATTGCTGAGATGGCAATATTAACTGGTGGAGTTTGTTTGAGTCTAGCTGTGGTTCCAGCTTCACCTTTGATGAAGTCGCTGATGACGCAGGTATCAAGGAGATAATGCATCAAAATAGCTCCAGTTCACGAGGCGGAAGGAGTTCGTCCCGGTAGGACTCAAACGCTGGAAAGTCAGGGCTTCCTTCGTAGGACAGAATAACCTCCGGCCACTGAGAAGTGGAAACAGATGGCGCTTGAATCATCTGACGTAAGGCTTGCAGAATCAAGGTTTGCAACGGAACGTTAGATTGCTCTGCTTGACGGAGCAAATCTTGCTCAAGATCTGGTGGTAGGTCGATTGTAATTTGCATAGTACACTCCTCTAGTACGAACTTATTCGCTTTTGGTTGCAGGTTGCTGTTCAACTTTGGAAGGAAAAATGCGGCTGAACCATTCTTTAAACTCTTCGTTAAATGCGCCACTTACACTCATTGAGAGTGGTATAGCAACGATTGCCACGAGAATTCCAATCACAGCAATCCAGTTTCCCCAATTAACTCCTTCCTTGGCATCGGAACTAGCAATGCTTACATTACTGTTAGTGACACCACTTGTTCCAACTGGAGCATTAATAGGTGAATTCGACGAATTTGAAATGGTAGTTTTATTTTCAACTTTAGGTTCATCTTCCATTTTCTTTGTTTACTTTATCTGTGATCTCAAATGAACTTCCGTTTAC
Source organism: Leptolyngbya sp. NK1-12 (assembly GCF_032598965.1). Taxonomy (NCBI): domain Bacteria; kingdom Bacillati; phylum Cyanobacteriota; class Cyanophyceae; order Leptolyngbyales; family Leptolyngbyaceae; genus Leptolyngbya; species Leptolyngbya sp. NK1-12. The sequence continues at coordinate 1,749,011 of NZ_CP053586.1, read as the reverse complement.
ATTTTCATAGCCATGGCAGAGAGTGTTAAGAAATACGTCCCCATTAGGCATATCAAATTTTCTGCCCGACCATACTGCAAATCGGTTTAAAAAGATTGTAATTGCAGCAATCCGAGCAGCAACTATCAAACGTTTTTCAGGAAGAAGGTAACTGACTGATCTTAACGGATGACGCTCTTCATCCTTCGGTTCAGCACATAACTCTCGGCATCCCTCAAGATAAAGTTCATGAAGTTTTTGATTGGGTGGAAACTGACCATTGTACTTGCGATAGCTAGCTAGCAGAAACTTTAGAGTGACTGGCTTAATCGCCAGCGGTACAACATGCTTCTGGTCAATTTCCTTTAGGAAATCATTAGAAGACAAACCTTCAGCTTTCGCGGCTTCGATAACGTCTATACGGCGAAGCGGGGCTAGTTTATAAATTGCAAAGTTAGCTTCTTTCCAAAGCTTCTTTAGCCCCTCCTCCAAAATTGCTGGGAATACAAACGTTCGACATGCTAGACGGAGATGAAGACGATTGATATGATTCTGATATTTTGGTTTCTTAAGCTCATCAATTAAGCCTGCTGCGAGAGTCGGGATGCTCAAAAGCCCTTCATCAAGGCTATCTAGAAACAAATAGAGACGATAGCTGTTCCCTAACCAATCAGTAAAGGTTTCATCTTTAAACAGATCCGCCTTTAAATTGGTACAGGAGCGGAGATTCAAGTCTAAGATTTGACTGGAATTGCAAATCTTCTTCTCTGTAAGGGCTTTGAGGTTCTCTAGTTCCTGAGACTTACCGATACCTGGTTCCCCTAATAAAACCAAACATGGGATTTCAGCGATCGCCTCTAAACTAACCAAATCTGGATTATACGCCTTGCCCCATTCTGCATCTGGATCATATGAATAACCACCATCAGTTAGATTAATGCTACCTGATCGAGGGCACCAAAACCGTTTCCACTCATAGTCTTGTTTCGACATGCTCAGCAGCAATGAGGGCAGAACTCTTTCTCAAGGATAACCTCCTCCAAAGGGTTTGATTCCCTTACCCGCTGACTCAAAGGATCGGTTTGCTAAGTTGCCCCTAAGGGATACATCTGAGCAAATTGTCTTCAAGGACGACTCAACCGACAGCCTGAGCAGACTCTCAAGAAACACTTTCAGTGGAGGAGTGGGGCACAACTTCAAAACCGAGAGACTGAGCTGTTTTCTTCAGGTGTTTAACCAGGCGTTCCCGGTATTGCTGCTCATAATAGTTTTCTCCAGGGTCAGCATAGGTTCCGCCCTCAGACCATAGCTTGTAGAACAGACGAGCAATCTTGTGAGCCGTTGCTGTGATTGCCTTAGGTGCGCCTAAACGAGACCGCAGGCGTCGATAAAATGCCCCTAAGGCTGAGCGACTATGGCTAACAGCTTGAGCCGCTAAACGAAAAGCATTCGCTGCTCGATTCACCACTACTCGTGTCTGAGAACTCAGCGACTTTCCCCCAGTAATGCGCGTCCCAGGACATAATCCCAACCAGGAACAAAAGTGTTTGACACTGGCAAAGCGATTGGACTCTAAGCCCACCTCAGAGAGAATCGTCTGGACGCTCAACGCATCAAGCCCAGGAATCTGAGTAAAATCGATGCCGCTGATTCGATATAGCTGCCCACGCAAATCAAAGGCAGGAGCATTTTGAGTGGTCTTACGCCGCTTGTTCTTTGCCTCTGGTGGTGCTTGCTCAGTTTTTGCATCAAACTTCAACAGGCACTGCTCGATCTGCTCATCACAAGCAGCAATCTGCTGTTGATGCAGATCGTAAAGCGTTAACTCCTGTTGCAAAACAAACACCAATTCTGCTCGATAATTACCGCTGAGCGCTTTGGCAATTTCGTCATGGCTACTGCGGATACGCGAGTGCTTGAGGGCAGCTAAGGTTTGAGGGTCATGCTCTCCTGCAACAATTGCTCGAATGATGGACATCCCCGTTAAGCCAGTAATGTCGCTAATCACCTTGTGCAGATGCAGATTCATCTGAATCAAGGCATGTTGCATCCGTTGAATATGCACAGCCGCACTTTGAATCAGTCGTTCTCGTTGACGTACATAGCTTCGCAGCACACATACTTGCTCCTCAGGACGGAATGAGCCAGCTAACAGACCATAGGTGTGCAATTTCTGGAGCCATTGACAATCAAGCACATCGCTCTTACGTCCAGGCACCGTTTTGAGATGGTGTGCATTCACCAGTTTGACCTCCAACCCGCTGGACTCCAGAATCTGAAAGACTGGAATCCAGTAGACTCCTGTTGATTCCATTGCGACTGTTGTCACCCCACACCCCTGCAACCATGCTGCCATCGCTTGTAAGTCTGGGGTAAAGCAACCAAAGGCACGGACATTGACTTCGGCTCTTCCAGCAGGGACACAAACCCAATGCTCAGCAGAACCCACATCAATTCCCGCTGCATGCAGATTGAGTTGCTCAAGATGAGCCAGCTGGGCAGGCAAGGCTGGAGATTGAGCTAACTTACGCTTTGCGATGGACGAGGTATTTTTCATAACGCTCCTCATTACGATTAACCTCCCAAGTTGGGGCGGGCTGAACAGCTAATCTCTCAAACGGGATAGGCTTTGCCACCTTCACCAATCTCATTGCCAGTACGCCCCACAACCACGCTCCTAATCAGACCCTTGATGATACTATTGACCGCTCGGTTTCCTAACTCAGGATTGTCTCTACAATAAATCGAGTACAGACTTGTTTCTTCCATTCGTGCACAGGGCAAACCTGCCCTAGTGAGGCGCTCCTAAGAAATTAGATTTTCAGTAAGCATAAATACTCATCCACGAATCTAATTTCTTTCACCCTGAAGGTGCGCCAGCACGTGGAATGCTAACTAGTTGTTGCGTGGAAAGGCATATAACCGTCCACCTGCAATCAGATAAACCGTTCCATTCGCAGCAATTGTCGGTGAAGAAATGCCGCCACCTTCAACCTGATAAGTATTCACTCGCTCTAGGGTTGGGCTGAAGGTGCTCAGTCCTCTGGCATCGCTCACGTACAGATAATTGAAAGACATGGCAGGCGCAGCCATACTCTCTGCCCCCAGATACGTCTCTTTCCAGATACTGCCGTTATTATCGATTGCTAAAAATCGGCCCCGTTGGCTGACGGTGTACATTTGTCTTACAAAGGCAGCTGGTGACGCGGCAATTGGGCTATCTACTCTGGGCCACGGTCTGGCTACCTCATTACCAATTGCTGGATCGTATACCTTGAAGAAGCCATTGCTGTAGCCTACGGCCAATAACCCGTTTAGCAATACTGAGGGTGCAGAGGCATTTCTGGGTTGCCGATCTGTTTTCCGCCAGATTTCTTGCAGGCAGGAACCACTGCGACGATAGGCGACTAGATTCTGCTCGTTATCATCCACAATAACCAAAGGCTGATTGGCATGGGGAGGACGATCCAGGATAGCAACAGGGGGGTGGGGCCAGCCCACATTTTCGGGCAAGGGGACGGGTGGCAATCCAGAAACATCAAACTCAATACAGGATAAACGCACACAGTCCCAAATCTTGCCCAGGACGTCAGCAAAAAATCCCCTGATATCGGGTCCAACACCAATCACTGCATTCGAGCGTTCCGAGGTACTGAGATAGTAGCGCCCAACCACAGTGCCTGATTGGTCAATTACAGCAAGATAGCGGTTGGCTTGATTTGAGTAGGTATAAAGTACGGGAACAAAAACATAGAGCGTTTGACCATCGCTCCATGTCTTGGGAGCTGCACTGGTAAAACCGCCTTGACCGTTAATTTCTGGAAATGTATGGGTCCAGCGGAGATTGCCGCTAGCATCGTAGCTGTGTAAGTAACTTTGCAGCACTCGGCGTTCAATACCGCCTCTGCCATCCCGATGATCTCGGACAATAGCTGCAAAGGTTCCAATCACATAGAGGTTCCCATCCTGGCCTACGGATGGAGAGGCCATGATCCGTTCCCCCCGCCGGGGCAGGGTGCGCCTCCAGCGGAGAGTGCCATTGGAATTGAACGCTGATAATTCGCCATTCATATTGCCGATATACACAGTTCCATCCGTACCCACGACCGGAGAGGCATGGAGTACAGGACCAACTTCGATTGACCAAGCTGGTTGACGCGCTGGAGAGGTGCGGAGGGCAACAAAGCCTGAGTTGGCCCCATCGGCATGAAATTGCGGCCACGCATAAGCAGCAGGTGTTACGCTGACCAAGGCAGCCACAATGCAGAATGTGCTTAGTTGTTTGAGTAGCCTTTTCATAGTCTGAATCACCTGTGATGCAAAGCCAGAATTTAACTGTTGTGAGAAGCCATTAACGGCAGTTGGCAACTCCAGCGGATACATATCATATTCAACGTCCTGAAATTAACGGCAGCAGAGCCGACAAATCCTAACCCAGCGCCTCCCTTGCGGCCTCCAGTTACAGCATTCCCAGCATCGGGTCGGTCCTTCGCGAATGATAGGTCCAACCTCTAACCCAGGTGCCCAGGTGTCATCGATTGTGATGCCATCAACAGGACTTCTGGTTTCCTCAATCGAAGGATTCGTCTCAATTTCAAAGGGATCCGTTTCGATTGCAGAGGGCTTAGTTTCAACGAGAGAAGGATCCGCAAGTTGCAGCAGCATGACAGGCTTCGTATTACTATTGACATGACAGGTTTGGCTCTTGTTCACACTCAGATCAAAACTCTCTACAAGCTCATACTCAGCAGAAATCTTAGATTCTGGGAACCAACTGCCGATCTGCATTGGTGACAGTGAGTTTGGCGTAGTTGGTATTAGCATAGCTAGTGCTATTCCTAGACATGCTGCATTCATGTGAAGCTCCTTATATTCAGATATCAACTTAAGTTGGTGGAAAAATATTCTTGCTCCTATCCAGCTAAGTTCAAGGAATTCAAGCTGAGATGCTTATTTGATTTATTCCTCAAGCTTCTGACATAGAAAAACTTATATAGATGAATCATAATGAAATCAGTTGTTCACATTCAATACGGAAATTCCCGTATGCGACTGTTAAGAAGTTGTTACTCTATGTAGCTCTCAGCAAATTCTCTGTTGAGCCAATTTGTTTGTAAAAGGAGAGGAGCGATGACTACTCTGAAGTCCGCTGATATTCAGCAAATACAGCACTGTATCCAGGAGTTGTATACTCTCTGCGATCTAGAAACGTTAGCCACAAAAGTAATTTCAGTGCTGCCAGAGGTCGTTGCTTCAGATCTAGTTGTTTGGTCGCCAGCTAACTTTTCTCAACACCGGATATTACCGGCAGTCATAAAAGACCTTGATTCTCTTGCGCTAGAAGAGGTTGAACAAACTGCCTATCACCATTTCTATGAACATCCGCTAGCCAGACACTATGTGGAAACCCATGATGCCAGAGCTTACAAAATATCGGATTTCCTCAGTAGCTCAGAACTGCATCAGTTAGAAGGTTTATATCATGGGTTCTTGCGCCTAGTCGATGCAGAAGAGCAGATGATCGTGGTGTTGCCAACTGCATCTACAGATACATTAGATATTTCATTTCAGCACGCTACAGATATTGTTATTGCTCTACATCGACCTAAACGGAATTTTACTGAACGCGATCGTCTAGTACTCAATCTACTCCAGCCCCATCTGCTTCAGGCTTACAAAAATGCCATTGCCGTTAGCCGCATGCAGCACGAGTTAGCCCAACTGCACAAAGTGCAGGAGCACTTGGGGATGATTACTTTGGCAATTAACGGCAGGGTCCAAACCATGACACAAAAAGCCTGGGAACTGCTAACGCGCTATTTTCACGATACTTGGTCTCCAAGCTTTCATCTGCCTGAGCTGTTACAGCATTGGGTCAACTATCAAATTTCATTGTTTAATTGCGACGATGTCACTCAACTCCGTGCTCCGTTACAGATTGAGCAAGAGAAGACATGCTTAATTCTGCGCCTGAGCTGCGATCGTTCCCAAGCACAATGTTTCCTACTGCTAGAAGAACAGCCATCCAGCAGGTTTTCACCAAAAGTATTGGAAATGCTTGGGTTAACGAAACGGGAGGCTGAAGTCCTATTTTGGGGTGCTAACGACAAAAGCACCAAAGAAATTGCTTCTATTCTCGGATGCCGTGAGAAAACAGTTGAAAAACACTTTGAACACATCTATGAGAAGCTTGGCGTCCAAACTAGAATGGCAGCAACTATGAAAGCGTTGACCACACTAGGACTAATTAACCCTATAAATTCTAATTTATAAGAACCCGTCCCCATCACTATAGAGAATTATCGCCTTGCAGCCATTTTGGGACAGGGAGAGCAAAAGCTTAATTTATAGCCGTCGCCATGACAGTTAGGACGGAGATATCGTTGTGGGCGCGCTTCGCGCCACAACAATGTACTATCGCGTCTAGCAAACACTTAAGTGCCCCAACCAACTAGCGTTCTATTTGAGAAGAATCCTGACCAAAACTTCAGCGTGATCATAAAGGACGGTAAGATTTACAAGACAACAATCAGCTAATTAGCAAACCTTCTGTGCTAATACCTAAAACGCTGATACCTTGAGCTATACGTTAATGATGAACATTTTCTGGGATCTTTTACCGATGATCTTGGGGACCGCTCTGGCCCCTATTTGGATTATCATCGTTCTGCTGATTCTACGAAGCCAGAATGGCTTGATAAAGGCAACCGCATTTGTGGTTGGAACAACCGTCGTGCGACTGTTGCAGGGCATCATTTTTGGCCATATTTTCCGTAACTCAGAGGTGGGTGGGACAGACGGTGGCCCTTCTCCAATTGTTTCGATGCTGCTGGTCGTGCTGGGGATTTTATTGCTGATCTCAGCGGTCAAAAAACTGCTGAAGGAGGATGACCTTGATGCACCCCCACCCAAGTGGATGAGCCGCTTCGATCGAGCAACCGCCCTTTCTCTAGTGGGATTGGGTGCCCTGATCACGTTGATCGCGCCCAAGCTGTGGGTGTTCACTCTCTCAGCCATTGGAGTCATTAGTGACGCGAACCTCAGCCCTAGCGAAGAGTTTCAGACGTTCCTACTCTACATCCTGATTGCACAGGCGCTGATCATCTTGCCATTGGTGCTCTATGCAATTGCCCCCCGCCAGTCCGCCAGCCTGCTACAGGCCGCTTCGGATTGGCTGACCCAGTATAACCGTCAAATTACCCTAACCGTTTCCTTCATCTTTGGCAGTCTGTTTCTTTGGAAAGGAATTTCAGGTCTTCTTTTGTAATGCAAACGGATAATCCATTGACTCAACCTTTTCTTACAGAGAGCTGTCAATCAAGTGGATGCAATCCTTCTTGGGACAAGCTGCTCATTACTTGGTGCATGATGATCGAGAATTGACGCAAGTCACTGATTCACTACGGCAAACGATGAACTGCTCAGCCTGCGATTGAGAGCCGAGTCTCTAGAAGTAGCATCGGCTATGATAGACACATCTCTGCCTCCATATTCTTGTCTATGGCGGATACGGGTTTGTTTCGAGCCTATCTAGAAGCGATTTGTAGCAATTACACCGAAAGCTACGTGCAAACGGATGCGGAAATCACGCTGCGATTGCATGCTCAGACTTCGCCAGAGAAGAACCTACAGCAAGGCGCTTTACACAACAGAGTGGCGGAGAGAGCCGAGAAGGTTGAACGTTGGCCTGTTCTAGACGGTATTTACAAATACGCCTCTGACCATGTGCTGCTGAGCGGCAAACCCGGCTCGGGAAAATCGACAGCCTTGAGGCAACTGTTGTGTCGGGAGGCTGGGCGAGCACTGCGGGAAGTAGTCAGCACAATCCCGGTTTTGGTGGAGTTGCGGGCTGGTAAGCCGATGATGGATGCCATTCAGGAGGTGTTTCGCCGCCAGCGGCTGAAGCTGAGCCACGAGCAGATCGATGAGTTGCTCTGGGATGGCCAATTGCTGCTGTTGATCGATGGTGTTAACGAGATTGTTTCTGATCATCTGCTGCAGCAGTTGGAGGAGTTTCGAGCCAACAATGCCTCGACACCGATGATCTTTACAACGCGAGATCTGGGTGTGCGGGGGGATCTGGGCATTCGTAAAAAGCTGGAAATGCAGCCACTGACCCCACCGCAGATGCGCGAGTTTGTTTCGGCCTATTTGCCTGTTCAGGGAGCCGATCTACTGAAGCAATTGCAGGACCGCTTGCGAGACCTGTGCGAAACGCCGCTGTTGCTGAAACTGCTGTGCGATGTGTTTGCCGAGACGCAGCAGATCCCCTCCAATCAGGGCGAGCTATTCCGCCGGTTTGATCAGGACTATGCTCGGTTCAAGCGGATTGAGTCGATTTCGGCAGAGCTGCAACGTTGGAAGACAGAGCTTTTGCAGTATTTGGCGTTTCGGATGATACAGGGCACAACTGGAATTCGCTTGCAAATGGATTGGACAGCAGCGGAGGTCATTCTGGAAGAGTGGTTGCAAGGCCGAGTAGATGCACCCGCCGACAAAGCCAAACGCTGGCTAGAGGATTTGCTTGAACATCATTTGCTGCAAGTCGCTGCCGATCCAATGCAGATTGAATTCCACCATCAGCTATTTCAGGAGTACTATGCGGCAGAATACCTGCTGCGCCAACTCGACAAACTCGATGACCTGACCCTGCAAAAGCGCTATCTCAACTCGCTCGACTGGACCGAATCGTTGGCGTTGATGTTAGGGATACTGGACAACGAGGCAGAGGCGCTGCGCGTGGTGAAGCTGGCGCTAGAGGTAGATCTGATGCTGGGGGCAAGGCTGGCAGGGGAAGTGAAGCTACCGTTTCAGCAACAAACGATTCGCTGGGTGATTGAGTTGGATGTACCCGAGTGGTTAAAGATTGAGTTATTGGGGAGAACCCGCTCTGAGCAGGCGGTGAGCTATCTTGCACAAGCCCTCAACCATGAAGCCACCTCTGTTCAAGGGAAGGCTGCCAAGGCATTAGGTCGAATTGCTTCTCCTGAGGCATTGGCAGTACTGATTCAAGTATTTAGCTATGCTAACTGGTGTGTTAGAGAGAATGCTGTTAAGGCATTAGGTCAAATCGCTTCTCCTCAGGCAGTTGAAATTCTCATTTACGCCCTTACGGATGAAAACCGGAATGTTCAAATCAGCGCTGTTGATGCAATAGGTCAAATTGCTTCTCCTCAAGCGGTTGAAGCCCTGATTCAAACCCTCAATAGCGAAGACTCCTCGATTCGAGGCAAGGCTGCTAAGACATTAGGACAAATTGCTTCTCCTCAAGCAGTTGAAGCCCTCATTCAAGCCCTCAACAACAAAAATCGGTATGTTCAAATGGGCGCTACTGAAGGATTAGGTCAAATTGCTTCTCCCCAGGCGGTTGAAGCCCTCATTCAAGCCCTCACCGATAAAGATTCAGTTGTTCAATGGTTTGCTGTCAATGCATTGGGGGAAATTGCTTCTCCTCAAGCTATCCCTGCCCTCATTCAAGCCCTGAATAATGGAGAATCAGATGTCCGAAGCAATGCTGTGGAGGCATTGGGGGAAATTGCTTCTCCTCAAGCCATCCCTGCCCTCATCCAAGCCCTTAACGATGGAGACCTAGATGTTCGAAGTACGGCTGCTTGGGCATTAGGCCAAATTGCTTCTCCTCAAGCCATCCCTGCCCTCATCCAAGCCCTTAACGATGAAGATTGGCCTGTTCGAAGCAGTGCTGCTGAGGCATTGGGGAAAATTGCTGCTCCTCAAATTATCCCCGTACTCATCCAAGCCCTCAACGATGAAGACTCCTTTGTTCGAAGCAGTGTTGTTGAGTCTCTAGGAGAAATTGCTTCTCCTCAAGTCATCCCCGTGCTCCTCCAGGCCCTTAACGATGAAGACTCCTCTGTTCGAATGAGCACGGCTGAGGCATTAGGTCAAATCGCCTCTCCTCAGGCGGTTGAAGCCCTTATCTTAGCTCTCAATGATGAAGACTCTTCTGTTCGATGGCGTGCTGCTTCGGCATTAGGTCAAATCGCCTCTCCTCAGGCCATTGAAGCACTCATCCTTGCCCTTAACCATAAAGACTTCCCTGTTCAAAGGAGTGCGGCTGAAGCATTAGGAAAAATTGGTTTTCCTCAGGCGATTGAAGCTCTGATTCAGTCCCTCAACCATAAAGACTTCTCTATTCGCACGAGCGCAGCTAAAGCATTAGGGCAAATCGATGCTCCTCAACTACTCGCTCAACTCTGGCAACTCTATCGATCAGGCAACCAGGAAGCTTTTGACGCCATCTCTGCGATTCAAGAACGCTGTCGGTTCTACAATTACGAGATCGAGCAAATGGTTCTACCGGCTAATTCTGCAACCGATCGCGCTGCTTCGGTAATCAACATCTATGATGGAAAAGTTGGCGACATTATTGCTGGAGATAAGAGCGTGAAGATTGAAGGGAATTACATTGAGAAGCAAGAAAATTAGTTTGTTGTTAGAAGGCCATAACCCTGATCATGTCAGAATTGCCACCTACCCACTCGATTACAGGCAGTAGTCAACGTTATCATTAAATTTAGAGAGTTTGATTCTGAGAGCCATCGATCCCCCATTCAACGTCACAGTTCCGATGGGAGAATAATTCTATGCAGACAACGCCCCAATCAATCACCTCGATCGAGAAACGGCTGTGGCATTTTTTGACATGCTGCCTGCCCACATCAAAACAGCCTTCGAGTCACCCAGATCGACCATCCCATGGAAGCTGTGTTAGAGTCCGCCATTGCTGCTCTTGATCCAGAAGCCCTGAGCTTCGCAGACTGTAAATCCAATCGCGCCTAGCTTGAAACCGTACTACCTTCCTTAGCCATACCCCCATGACTAGCGACTCTAGACCCAACATCAATATTTCTGGCGGCACCTTCAAAGACTTTGTCGCAGGCAACAAGCAAATCAAAGTTGAAGGGGACTATATCGAAACACAAAATAACTACACCCTTTCACCTGAAGATCAAGCTGCAATCGATGACCTTAAGCAGGTGATTCATGATCTGCAAGCTCGCTATCCAACAACTGACCCAGCCCGACAATCTGCCATCATCGAAGCCGAGTTCCAAGAAATTAAGCAGAAACAACCCTGGAGATGGAAAAATCTACTGAAAGCGAAAAATTTATTGAACGGTGGCAAGATTGCCTTGACGAAAGCAGGCGAACATTTGTTTGAAGAAAACATCTGGGGCAAAGCCGCAATTGGTTTTCTCGAAGGTGTGACCGAGGAAGTTGAATAACGATAGGATGCAAACAACCTGAACAACCTGGGTCAAAGAGTTATGCACATGGATGAGAGTAAAGATCGAGATTGAAAATAACTAATCTGTGTCTTCAAATATCAGCCTTTGTCTGCGAAGGTCTACGTCGTAGCGGCTGACAGCGAAACAGTTGATAGGGAAACCCAAGTCGGTGAAATTGCTCTGGATCAACCCGGCAGTCCATTTTGGGGCGAGTGGTGGGCGTAGGGGGCGCATTCAACCGCAAGCGCTGCGGATAGTCTTTGGTACGCATTCCCGGCGAGGCAATCACCCAGAGGTTGAGGGGCGGCGACAGAGGCTGAGGTAAACTGGCCAGCTGCCGCCATGCCTGACCATAGCTTTCGGAACGGTCGATAAAGCCAAACTGCACCGATGCCTCGTCCACGGGTTGCGGTGTCTCCGCAAGCACAGCAAGATGGTTACGCAAGGCTAAGGCAAAACTAAGCCCCAACCCCACTTCCTGCGGCGAACGGTAACTCATCACCACGGCTAAGGGTCGGTCGGGTTCAAAGGCTAGGTCAGCCGCGACTCGATCGGGATGGTAGGACTTCTGGAAGGCGAGACCGTGGACCACCATGACGCTGCTGAGCAGACCAACCAGCAGCAGAAATCCAGGGTTAAGGTTGGTCGCTGGTTTCTGGGATGCATCATGACTAGTGGCCGCTTGTTGCTTACTGCCTGAACTGGCAAGACTGGCCGCTAGCAGCGCACAAACTCCCGGATAGTAGACAAAGTTGTAGCGGGGAACAACGGTCAGGTCTTTATCGAGCAGGTAAACAATGGCGAAAAATTGCAGCAGAATGCAGCCGGTAAAGCTAGCGATCAGCAGAATCGCCGGACGCTTGACTTCGGCTTGCCAGAGACGCGGTGCAGCTGATTTGAGCTGCCAAACCAGCCACAGCATGAACCCCAGCATCAGCAAACTCGCCGGAATCGCAATCCAGTCGGGTTGGTTTTCCACCGGCAGGGCGATCACCATCAGCGTCCAGCCGACCAGAGTTTGGTAAAGCGGTTCCAGACGGTCGATCCAGTCGGGCTTGTAGGGAATCAGCCAGTCGGTTTCGGGACGGCTGAAGTGGCTCATTACTGTGGGCAGCCAGGGTAAATAGCCGATACCAATCGCTGCAATCGCCAATCCCCAAGCCCCCCAGTGGCGGCGAAGCAGCTGCCGTTGGTGCACTAGCATCCAGCCGGTGAGGGCCACGATTTGGGCGATCAGAGCCAGGATGCAGAAATAGTGGGTGTAGAGTCCCAACAGGTTAAGCAAGCTCCAGCCGAGCCAAACCAGCGGACGCAAGGAATTTTGACGCATTAAATCCTGCTGCATCTGCACTAGTGCGGCTAGGGCCAACGTAATCAACAGCATTGGCAGCGTGTAGTGGCGTGCTTCCTGCGATAGGTAAACCGCAAACGGCGAAACCGCCATCAAAGCCGCAGCCAGCAATCCCGCTTTTGCTGAAAAAGCAACCCGATTCAGCCAGTAAATTGCCCCAATCGCAGCCACGCCAAACAAGGCCGGCAGGAAGCGCAAAGCCCAGATCCAGTGTTCCGGGTGGCGCAGGAAATCAGCAGGCAGCCAGTTGAGCCAGCGATAGAGCAAACAGAAAAAGACCGGCGGATGCACTGATTCGGTCGTGATCCGGTAGGCGATATCAGTACAGCTCAACCCCGGCTGAACCGTAAACAACTGATCGAGCGCCGTCAGTGGAAAAAATTGTTGCAGCGGCACATCTTGATAGCTGCGTCCCATCGTAAACAGAGCCGTCAGCACCTCATCCAGCCAGAGCGGCTTCGAGTTGAGCTGCCACAGCCGCAATCCCAATCCCAACAGCAGAAGCAGGAGCAGAATCAGGAAGTGGTGCTGGGGGGGAGTTAGGGGCTTAGTGAGGCGGGGCATTTGGGGGTGGGGAGTTGGGGGTGAGGAGTTGGGGGTTGGGGGTTGGGGGTTGGGGGTTGGGGGTTATAGCAGTACGCAAAATGTACTTAGGGTCTGTTCAGAGTTTTGGGTCAATCCAGCTTTTGACTTCGTACTTCTCCCACCCGCAGATGCATCGCGGGCTAATCAGGGAAGTCTGTAGGCGCAGCCTTCTCGCAGAGTAGCAGACTAAGCAAGAGGTTTAGTCCCCTACCCTGCGGGAGCGCAAGCGTATGAGTGGACTTGCTTTATTAGCCCGCGATGCATCTGCGGGTGGGTCAAGCCACAAACCAACACAGCAAAATTCACAGTCTCCATTCTGACTCCCCACCCCCAACTCCCCACCCCCAACCCCCAACTCCTATCCCCCCAACTCCTCCTCCGTTTGCTGCAACAAACAACCTGCCTCCAGCACCACAAACTCCTGATTCTGAAACACCGCACAGGTCTGACGGCTCCTGGCTAGGGCCGGTTTCTTACCTGGCTTGAGTACTCGGTTTGCCGCTTTGACCGCGTCAGGATACTGCTTAAACCAGGCTTGTTCCAGATAGTCAGGACTGAAAGCATCGCCATCGAGCAGCCAAAAATCGATGCCGTATTGCTTGATAAATTGCTTAACTTTCGGTAAGCCCGGACTATACTGCGCCTGAATCAGGGCCACCATCCGCTGCTGAAAGGGCCGGTAATAGCCCATATGGTAGGGAATGGCGTACTCCTGGGCCGCCAGCACCGAACGTTGGGTAAAGCTGGGCAAATTGTTGGCTTCTTCCGAGAGGGAGGCGATCAGGGTGTCGGGGGGCTGCTGGGCAAAAAACTGGTATAGCTGCGGCTGGGTGCCAACAAAGTATTTGGTGCGGGGAAATTCCGGCGTGTAGCTGGGGTAGAAAATCAGCGCTGCCGCCAGAGCCACCATGATGCCGCTGGCTAACCCGTTGCGTAGCGTTCGCTGCTGAGGAGACTGAGAGGCCCAGCGTTTCATGGCGTCTAGACCAATCACCAACGCCATTGCTGCCGTCCAGCAGAGGAGGATCCGAAAGGTATGCTGCGTGTAGCGACTGGGCAAATGCAGTTGAAACAGCAGCGCATGGGCTGCCAAAAACCAGAACAGCGATACGGCAATCAGTTGGGGAATCAGCCGCATCGCCGGTTGGATCGCTTGGGTTAAGGGAAAGCGCTGTGGAAAGCACAGCATGATCGGCAGCAGAAAGGCGGCGAACAACAGTTCCGGCAGGCGAGAGATGTAGGGCAACAGGCCACTGCGCAATCCTTCTACCCAAAATTTCCAGGCGTTGGTGGTAAAAAAGTCGGACCGTCCGCCCCGCTGAAATTCCGGCATTTGTTTGGCTTCGGCCACGGTTACCACCGGGTCAAACTGGGACAGGTGCAGCGCATAGGGCAACATTACCGCCACCGCCACCAGCAGACCCACTCCGCAAAACCAGTAATCTTTGCCCTGTTTGGATAACCGCGGCCAAGGTCGCCACTCTACTAGCTGACACAGCAGCAATCCTGCCGACAAAAACACCGCCTGCGGATAAAACAAACCTTGCAGCCCAATGGTCACCACGCAGCCCAACAGCGAACGCCGCAGCAAAAAATAGCAAAAGCCCAAAAATAAGGGATAAATAAAAGCTCTGGGCGTGGCAGAAACTAAATCATCGTTCATCCACAGCACCTGATTCAGCAGCAGCGAGGCCACAAAGGCCGCCAGCGGTACCGGAAACAGCTCCAGCATAATCCCAAAGCAGGCCAAGGTACTGATCACGCCTAAAATTGGCGGCAGCAGTTTACTCATTAGCAGCGGATCCAGACCCAACCCAGCGGCAAGCCGATACAGCCAGCTATAGCCTGCGGGTGCCACCGACTGAAAATAATCAGCAATCAGGTCATTGGGAAACAGGGCCGGATCGGTAAACCGCTGCATCCAAAACACATGCTGACGGGCATCATCCTGCACCACATAGGCCGAACTAAACGCCTGTTGCAGCACCAGAATGCTGTAAACCAGGGCAAACGCCAAGCTCAGCCCCAACCAAAACCAAAGCCAGCGACGAGAGAACCCTTCTTGAGAACCTTGAGAACGGTCAGATGCCGCCTGCGGTAGTTGCAACGCCATAGAATTTGTTGCCTGAATTTGCCAATCGCTCGATGCTGATCGCAGCATTCGTTACGGCATCCTACCATGAGCCATCAGGGTTTCTGGCGGGTAAGGCGCGTAAATAGATAAACTCCGTCCCGCTCATAGCGGAGCTGGAAGTCTGGCCGCTGTTGCAGCCGCTCGAAGATGCGATTTGTTGTCTCATCGTTCTCGCCCCAGGGATGGCGGCGGTTAATCAGCACATAGTCGGCTTGGGCAACATCTCTTCTGAAGTTGCGGAGGCTCAGCAGTGAAATTTGCCGGCGTTGGCTGAGGTGGGCACCGTAGCGATTATCGGTAATCACGGTGCCTTCGTGACGTGGAATTAGCGCCATTGCCTCATAGCTGGCTTGCCAAGTGTCGAGGGTGCGGGTGTATTCGGGGTGATAGCGGCCATATTTGGCTAGCGCGATGAACATCACAAGCGCCCAGAGGATAATCCAGCGTCGCTGTCGCAGCATCCCTTTGCCATGCGCCAACGAATCGATTACGGCCACCAACAAAAACGGTAAGACCGGCAAAGAATACTGGTGCAGCAAATCGCGCTGCAAGTCCGACTCCGACAGGATGTTGAGCAAAATCACCGGCATAGCGCTGACCAACGGCGTCAGATAGCGGGGATGTAGCCCCCAGAGAAACGGGACAAACAGTAAGGCCAGATATTCCAACGACTCCCAGCTAAACATTTTGCCCAATACAATCTGGGGTTTGAGGAATACATTCAGCGCCACTTCCAGCACCGAATCGCCGCCCAAATGGGCATAGCGTCCTAAAGCTGCTGCCTCACTGCCGCTCAAAGTGGGAATGATCCACTGGGTGGCGATCAAAAACCAGGCCACTCCGCTAATCAGGGCAACGGCTCCGCAAAACCGCCGCTTCTCGAATACCAGCAGCCAAAATCCCATCGCCGCGATCGTGATCGACAACGCATCTTTACAGCCCAGGGCAAACACAATCGCCAGACAAAACCACCCGCGCCGGTCGGCCCGCGCCAGCCAAATTGCCGCTAGCATCACCGGTAGGGCCATCACTTCCGGGTGAAAGTCGAACATGTTGACGTTGAAGATCAGCGGATGCAGGAGATAAACCGCCACCATTGCACTCGCTAATCCTGCTGCTAAACCCGCCTGCCGTGCCAGTAGCCAGGTCGGTAACGCCCCGATCGCCAAACAAACCGCCTGCACCAAAAACAACCAATATACCGATGGATAAATGAAATAGGGAATCGCCATCAAATAAAACGAATAGGCGGTGTGGTTGCCCATGTGGTGAAAGTTGAGATAGGAGGAGATCGGCTCCATGCCGCGACTCAACAAATAGGCAACCTGATCGTAAATACCCAGATCAAAGGCGGTAGACCGCAGCAGCAGATGACGCGCGCTGCTGGCAATCAGCAGAATCACCACCGCAATGCCGATCCAGTGGGCAAGAAAGTGGGTGCGAATGGTTTTGACCGCATCGGTGACAGCTAGTCCTTCCAGGCGCTTAGATGCAGGTTCTGGAGCCTCAGACAACTCTGGCATAACTGTTGAACTCTAGATTAGATCAGGATAGAAGAAGAACAATAGCAGTAGCAGGCCATCGCACCGAGTACAACTCATCAGGATTCGTTAAGATTAGAGTAGTTCAAATGTTCTACTCAAACCAGCTACAGGATGAGTCAGTAGATTGCTGGGATTCATCCACTCGCCGCTCCTGGAATGGCGTCGGAATCTGCTTAAGAAAGTATTCAGACACGAGCTACAAATGTCAATTCATCTCGACCTTCCCACTCCTTTAGAAACGCTGCATCGCCTCCGGCAAGGGCTGCGACCGGGGCAGCGGCGCATGGCAGACTGGCAGGGCGGTACCCTAGCGGTTTCGGCGGTTCCAGGGTCAGGCAAATCTACCGGCATGGCGATTGCGGCGGCCATTTTGTTGGCAAAGCGGCATTTGGCCCGGAATCGGGAGAACCTGGGAGGATGGGGTGAGATTGGCAGTGCTGGCAGTGGGGATCCGTCCTTTGTGATTCGCTCGCCGCTGGCAGATCTGGATGACTCGGTGCGGGAAATGGCGGCTGAATTGACCGCGGCAATGAATAGTCATTTACTGCTGGTGACCTTTACCCGCTCAGCCGTTGCTAACCTGAGGACCAAAATTCGCCAGTATTTACGAGATCTGGGTGTGCCGCCTCAGGGATTCATGGTCTATACGCTGCATGGGCTGGCGCTGAATATTGCCACCCGACACCCGCAGCTTTCTGGGTTGGACTGGGAGCGGCTGGCGCTGATTTCGCCCAACCAAAGCAATCGGCTGATTCGGGCCAGCGTGGAATATTGGATTCAGGCCCATCCCCGCACCTATCAGCACTTGTTAGAAGGCCGCCAGTTTGACGGCGAAGAAACCGAGCGGCTGCGGCGGCAGTCGGTTTTGCGCACCGAGGTTTTGCCGGAACTGGCCTACACAGTGATCCACGAAGCCAAAAGTTCGGGCTTACGGCCTGCGGATGTCTGGGACTTGGCTAATCATACAAAACGGGCCACGTCTGATGCACCGGATTACCATGTGCTGGCGATTGCGGCGGGCCTGTACGAGCGCTATCAGATGCTGCTGCAACAGCGCGGCCTGATCGACTACGACGATATGATTCTGGCGGCGCTGCATGTGCTGGAAGATGCAGAAGTCAGGCAGTTCTGGCAGTCGCAGATTTTTGCTGTGTTTGAGGACGAAGCCCAGGATTCGTCGCCCTTGCAGACTCGCCTGCTGGAAATTCTGGCTGCCGATCCGGCTAATCCGGCCCAGATGAACTTGGTGCGCGTCGGGGATCCCAACCAGGCGATCAACTCCACCTTCACGCCCGCCGACCCGATCTTTTTCGCGGACTTTTGCGCCACCTGTGAGCAGTCGGGCAACCTGGCCGAGATGGAGCAGGCCGGACGCAGCAGCCCGATGATCATCGCCGCTGCCAATTTTTTGCTGGACTGGGTGAATCAACAGGCGGTAGCTCCCTTGCCGTTTCGGCCCCAGCATATCCATCCCGTCTCGTTCAACGATCCTCAGCCGGACGCTAACCCGGATCCCGAAGGCGCGGGACTGGAAATTCGCTTTCCGCCCGATGTGTACCAAACCGTGAATCTAATCGCCAAACGCACGGCTGAACTGTTGACCCGCGAACCAGAAGCGCGAGCGGCTATTTTGGTGCGGGAAAACCGACAGGGCCGCTTCATCACCGAACTGCTGCGCCATCCTGACCAGCACGGCATCGAGGTGAACCTGAAAGAGCTGGGCATCGACCTCTATGATGTGGGCGAGCACGACCGCCAATCCCATGTGCCGTCGGAAATTCTGACGCTACTGCATTTTCTCGACCGGCCCCATTCGCCCGACTACCTCAAGGCTACCCTTCAGCTCCTGGTGGACCGCCAGTTGATTCCCAGCCAAGATCTGAATGTGCTGGTCAGTTTGCCCGAACAATTTCTCTATCCCAGTCCGCTTGACCCACCGCTGCCGGAAGCTGCTCTGCCTGCTCGCCGCTATTGTACGGCCCTATTGCGAGCGCGGATCGAACTGCCCCACTATCAGTTGATTCCCTTCATTGCCCTGACGCTGCAATACGAGCAAGCCGAACTGGCCACGGCTGATAAACTGGCCCACCGGATCGCGCTGCAAACGGCGGGCAATCCTTCGATGGCGGCAACGCTGGATGCCCTCAGCGAAATTGTCCACTCGGAGCGGTTTGAACCAGTCGAAACCGACGATCCCGACTCGCGCTACGTTCGCCCCGGCCAGTTGACCATCATCACGATGCACAAGGCCAAAGGCTTAGATTGGGACTTTGTGTTCATTCCATTTCTGCACGAGCATTTGATTCCGGGCGAACTGCGGGTTTTGCCGCAAGCTAGATTTTTGGGCGATTTCAGTTTGGCAGAAGTGGCGCGGGTGCAAATTCGAGCCTGCATTCACCAAGAAGAATCGATTCCCGATACGCAAGCAGCTTGGCTACGGGCGGCCTCGCTCAAAACCGCGGAAGAATACCGGCTGCTGTATGTGGCGATGACTCGCGCTCGCCGGTTGCTGTGGATGTCTGCGGCCCACAAAGCACCCTTTAGCTGGAGCAAGCCGGAACTGTTGGACAATCGCCTGCCCTGCCCGGTGCTGCCTGCCCTTTGCAAACAGTTTCCCCAAGCCCTGCCTCAGCGGCAGCCGAAGCATTAGGGATCGAAAGGTAGCCTGCTAGCCTTATTCAAATCCCCATTCCGAGTCGGTGAGGATGCGGGCAGCTCCGATGCCGCTCACCAGCGCCACTACCGCAAATCCGGCCTCGATGGCACTGCCCAGCCCACCCAGAATATCGCCATGCTCAAAATACACCAGCACCTTAAAGGCCGGAATCCCCGGAACCATGCAAATAATTCCGGTGATGGCAAACAGCACCAGCGGTAACTGCAATCGTTGGGCTGGAATCGTCCCCACTAAGCCGACAAACAGCGCTCCGCAAAACGTGGCGATATCCAGATCCAGCCCTAGCTGATGCAGCAGCGACCGCAGCACATAACCGCCCATGCCAATAGCCGCACAGAGCCACAGCGCCTTGCGGGGCACCTGATAGAGCAGGGCAAACCCAAAGGTCCCAATAAAACTGAGCAGGGCGTCTTGAAGCAAAGCTGTTGCTGATAGCATTTACCACGTCTACAGAATTGAGAAGCCAGTCATTCCCATCACAATCAGCATGCCGATGGCAACACTGAATAGCTGTATCAAGGCATACGCGACGCGGGCTATGCCCGAAACTAAATCTAGCCGCACCAGATCGAGCGATGCCGTCACCAGCAGCATACCCGGCACCTGAAACAAAACTGCCGCCGCAAAGCTGGCCTGGGGCAGCAAAGCCGGAAGCCGCAACAATCCTAGCCCCTGCCCAATCAGATAGCAAATACTCGTAGCCACCGCCGCACAGACAATCGTGACCGCAATCGGATTCAGCCGCCGTTGTTGCAGCCGTTGCCGCAATCCTAGCCCCAGCCCTGCACTCAAACAGGCCGCCAACCCATCGATGCCACTACCGCCGCTGAGAATCGCAAAAGCTCCACAGGCTATGGCTACCGCCAGTTGCACCATCCAGGCTGGGTAGGCCGGCGGGGTTTGTTCAATTTTGTCGAGCAGCGTACAGAGTTGGGCGGGGGTGGCTGCCGTGGGCAAATGCAGCGTCAGGTATTCCACCGCGCCAAGTCGGTTCATGTCCACGCCAAGCCGCTTGACTCTAGCAATTTGGGTGTAGTGCAGATGGCCGCAGTGGATCGAGGCCGTGATGCCAGTGAGGGTGACATAGGCATCCAAGCGCTCCATTCCCAGCCCTAAAGCCACCCGCTGCATCGCCTGCTCGACCCGAAAGCTGACCGTACCGCTTTGCAGCATCAGCACCCCGACCCGCATCACCACCTGCATGATTTCCACCAGGTCTTGGACCGTGAGTTGATGGCGTTCCGCAGGTCGCGTCATAACACACGCCTAGTTGGGCTTGGGAATCGGTTTGGTGGCTCGCCGCTCTGGAGGGCTGACTTCGGCGCTGGGGCGGTCTGCCTCGATTGCAATCACTGGCTCCTCGGTTTCGTCCTTATGATGGTCAGCGTCATCACTCTTGCGCGTCGAACGCACCGCAATTAGGGCTTCCTTTACCACAACCGCCATCGGCACTGCTACCACTACTCCCAGTAAGCCACCCACCCGCGCCCCGGCCAACAGCGACACAAATACCCAAAAGGGATTCAGCCCGGTAACGCTTCCTAGCACCCGTGGGGCAATGCCGTTCTCGACAATTTGCTGCACCAGCAGGGAAACCGCCAACACTTGCAGCGCCTGCCCAATGTCGCGCAGGGCCACCAGCGAGGTGATGAGCACAATTCCCGCCGTGCCGCCAAACGGAATCAGCGCCATCAGGCCAATTGTTAAGCCAAACAGCAAGCCAAACGGCACCCGCAGCAGCAGAAACACCGAAGTTAAACCGGACGCCATGCAGGTGGCCGAAATAATTTGGCCCAGAAAGTAGTTCTGGAAACTAGACCGCAGCGTTTTAGAAAAGGGTTGCTGCACCTGTTTGGGCAACCATTCCACCAGGCTCTTCCACACATCCCGTCCGTGCTGAAGTAAATACAGCGTCGAGATGGCAATCAAAATCACATCCAGCAGTTTGGCTACCGTGAATACAGCCAAATTTAAACTCAGGTTGAGGGCACGTCCGGCAATGGATTGCAGCTGGGATTTGAGCCGGTCGTTGACCTGGGCAATCACCCCATCCAAACTGATCGGCAGCCCCGCGCCATCGATGCGTTCGTTCAGCATCATCAACTGCCGCTGCCCCGAATCGAACCATTCCGGCAACCGGGCCACGAGTTGTTGCGCCTGAGCAAAGGCAAGCGGCAGCAACGTCACCCCCAGCACCGAGATAAACAAAATCGCCGCAAAGAACACTAGAATCGCCGCCTGCCCCCGCCGGATACCGTTGTGTTCCAGCCAAGTAACCGGGTAATCCAACAGAAAGGAAAACAGAGCCGCCACCAGCAGCACGACTAACAGCGATTGGAAGTAACTAAAGATGGTAGCCAGCGCCCACACATTCAAGACCGTCATTGGCGCTGCCAGTGTGATGGCCAAAAAACGCGACAAGGGGGAGAGCGACTCCCACCACGTCAGTAACCGACTGCGTTTTGGCTTGGATGACCCAGAACTGACCATGAACCCATCTCGACCAGTAATACGGATATTATCCTTAATTTTTAAGACAGGCTAACAGAATGGGGATCATTCTTTATGCTTGAATTGGATTCGGACAGACTAACGTTGAGCTAACTCCGGTTGCCGTCCCAATAGCCCCGTCATCAAGCGCAGTGCCAAAAATTTGAGCGGACGGACTCGCCGCATCAGCCGCAACCCAGACCGCCGCAGAGCCACCAAGGGCCACCATTGATTAGAAAAGCAGCGGTCTAGCAAATCGGTGAAGCCGAGAATCACCAAATTTTCGAGCTGCCGCCAGCGTTCGTAGCGTTTAAGTACTCGCAGCTCACCCACATCCTCACCCTGTTGATGGGCCGTTTGCAGCACTTGGGCCAAAGCCGCCGCATCGCGAATCCCCAGATTTAGCCCCTGCCCCCCCACCGGATGGCAGCAGTGGGCCGCATCGCCAATCAACGCTAACCGCGATTGCACATAGCGCCGACTCTGCATCAACTGCACCGGAAACAGTGCTCGCTTGCCAACTAGCTCCAGCTTGCCGAGCTGTCCGCCATAGCGCCGCTCCAGTTCAGCCAGGAAGCTCGCCTCATCCACTTCTAGCCAGTGCTTGGCTTCGGTATGGGGTGCAGTGAGAACAATCTGACAGCGATTATCGGGAAGAGGCAGCGTCGCAAATGGGCCGCTGGTCCAGAAATGTTCGCGAGCGATGTTGCCGTGGGGCCGTTCTGGCCGAATCACCGCCGTCACACAAGATTGCCAATACTGCCAGCCCTGGGTCGCAATTCCAGCCCATTGTCGAATCGAGGAGCGCGACCCATCTGCCGCCACCAGCAAGCGCGTCCGGATCTGCTGCTTTGGCTGATCGGGACTCTCTCCCAAGCTTAGAGTCACCTCAGCGGCATCGGGCTGATATCTGACCTGCTCCACGGTAGCCGGACAAAACCAGGTGATATTTTCTGCTGCTTCTAGGGCATCGAGTAGAGCTTTGACCAAAATGCCATGCTCGCCTACATAGCCCAGTACCTCAGTCCCCAGATCGGCGGGTTGCAAGTTGACGACAGCAGAACTATGCTCGTCTGCCAAGCGAATCTGCCGAAAGGTAGCGATCTGCGGCAGGATCTGATCCCAGAGTCCCAAGCCCTTAAAGATACGGCCAGACAGGAGTGTAATCGCATAGGCGCGACGCTGGCTCAAACCGGCTGTTTTCGGCTTGGCATCGATCAGGGCAATGCGCAGACCCGAGTTTTTGAGCATACAGGCCAACGTCAGCCCCACGATGCCGCTGCCAGCAATCGCCACATCGTAGCTGCAGGGAGCCTCGACACCGCCCCTCCTATTGGCTTCACCAACTCCCTCACCCATTGAAACTTGATCCCCCGCCATATCCCCCGCCATGAGATTGCCAGACTGCGCTTTACAAAAGTTAAGGTTATCTGCTTTCATTTTGCCCTGATTTAGTAAGGCGATCAAGCGGTAATGCGGCGAGGAGAGGGAGATGGCCTAGGAGAAGCCAACTACCCTTATTTGCAATCTTCTAGTCGTTATCATCATCTTGCTCATTCTGCTCACCGTCTTCTTGTCCATCCCCATCTTGTTCATCTTCATCCTGCTCTTGATTTTGCCCTTCATCCTCTCCTACATTCCCAGGTTCTTCCTGTTCTTCAAGGTTGTCTCGTTCACCACCAGCATCGCAGGCTGTTACCATGGCAATTGACATGGGCAACAACAAACCCAGAGCTAAAATTTTAACCAGTCGATTAATCATCCTGCCATTCCTCTATCGATATCATTGGTTTTAGTGTGCAGCCAATTTTGTCTGACTTTGTTATTTAACAAGAAAGTCGGCTATTCGTGAATCAGCTTAGATAGGTGATTGAAGTGCGAGTGTCTCACCCCCGACTTTGCAAATCTGTGAGACTAAATTAGCAAAATCTTTCCTTTTGGCCTGTCTCGGCCTACTCATCAGAGCTATGATATTTCTGGTTAAGAAAAGGTTAAAACTTATTATCAGTGCATTCTTCCGAAGAGTTACCCATTGGCACCACCGTCGAAATCCTGCAACCAGACTATGTTGCTGGCGCAATTGGCACCGTTTTAGGACCAGAAGAGCTGAGCGAGGGAGAATTAAGCGAAGGAAAATTGAGCAACCGCTGGTTAATCCAGGTGATTGGAGAAGATATGGTCCTATCGCTGACCCGCGATGAATTTCGGATGATTCGTTGACCCAAGGATTCATGAACCCCAAGAGCATTCAGAAGTGTTGAAATCCCTTTTCTAGCTGCAAAATTTCATCCCCATACAGGCCACTCCGGTCCCTCAGCACCACCTTCGGCTCGGCAGTAATCCTGCCAACAATCGCCGCCCCATTGCCTAGTTGTTCCACCAATCGCTGCGCTACTAGACGTGGCAGACAGAGCACCAGCTCAAAATCTTCACCTCCATAAAGCGCCCATTCCACTGCCTGCGCCTCCAATACCCAGGCCGTCAAGCCCGGTGGAAACGGAATCAAATTGCGCTCAATCTCGGCCCCAACCCGACTCGCCCGACAGATTTGCAGCACCGCATCCGCCAACCCATCGCTACTGTCCATTCCCGCCACTCGCAGCAACCCATCCCCCTTCGTTCGGCGAGGCTCAGGAGCCGCATCTCCCGCATCTCCCTTCGTTCGGCGAGGCTCAGGAGCCGCATCTCCCCCATCTCTCAACAGCGCGACCACATCCAACCGCGGCACCGGACGCTGGTGTGCCTGAATCAGAGCTGCTCGATCGGCAGCCGATAGCCCCTGACCCTGGTCTGGATGCAGCAGCAGTTCTAGCCCAGCCCGAGACGCGCCATGCACTCCGGTGACTAGAATGGCATCTCCAGGGCGGGCGGTTGAGCGACGAATAGCTCGACTCGGCGAGACTTGGCCAAAGGCCGTGATCGATACCGTAATTACTGACGAGCGGCAAATATCACCCCCCACAATTGGCGTGCTATAGGGCTGCAAGCAGGCCACAATGCCCTGGTAAAACTGCTCGACCCAGCTCACCTCTACTGCTCCAGGCAGGCTGAGACCGATGGTGATGCCCAGAGGTGAGGCTCCCATAGCCGCCAAGTCCGATAGATTAGCTGCTGTTGCACGCCAGCCGGCATCGAATGGACTGGTAGTACGGTCGCTAAAATGGACCCCATCCACCAGCATATCCGTCGTCACCACCAGCGATTGGCCCGCTGCAACACTCAACAGCGCTGCATCATCCCCAATCAAATCAATCGGACAGAACTCTTGCAGTCGTTTTAGCAGCCCTTGTTCGCCTAGCTGATGCACCTGCATGAATTAGGACGGTTCCACCAGATTTTCTAACCCGTCTACCACGCGAGCCGAGATGATTTTGTCACCCTGCTTTAGTTTTTCCAGCACATCCTTGTTTTCGGTGACATAGCCGAATACCGCATAGCGACCATCCAGCAGGTTCAGGCCCGCCGGGGTTAGCTCTGGTTCAAACAGGAAAAAGAAAAACTGGGAGGAGCCGCCGTTAACATCATCTCCCGGACGCGCCATCCCCAAGGCACCAAAGGCCGAGAAGGGCAACACGGGCTGATCCAGATACCGACCCGCATCCTCTAGGGTAATGCCATAGAGCGGCTTTTTGTCTCCCTGCACCATCACCTCTAGGGGAATCGCCCGATATTTGTTGGTCTTGGGGTCAATAAAACCAACTTCTTTGCCGGGCGGATCGCCAATTTGCAGCACATAGTTGTCTTCAGCGCGGGTGAATTCCAACCCGTCATAGAAGCCACGCTGCACCAGATCGACAAAATTGCCAGCCGTGATCGGCGCGTTGTAGCCGTCCACTACCAGCGTCATCGTGCCTTTGTTGGTTTCCACTTCGACCGTAGCTCGGCCCTTGAGCTGGGGCAGGTTGGCGTACTCTTCGGGCACCTCAAACGGAAACTTATTCACCATCAGCGCTTCCAGCTCACCCACCCGATCCAACAGCTGGGACCGCTTGGCCCAAACCGCCTCTTTGTTGCCATTGGCCGCTTCAGTGCGGACTTCATCCAACCCAGTTTTTAACTGGGCAATCAGGTCGCTGGCTTCAGCCTGACGTTCCGGTGGAATACTGGCCAAAATTTCGGCTTCTTTGCGAGTCAGGACTTTGTCAGCCGCGTCAATTCCTCGCGTTACTCCAGCAATTCGGCGTGCCCGCAGCGCATCCGACAGATTTTCTAAATCGGCCTGGATTTCGCGAATCGGTTTGTTGTCAATTGGCAGGGCATATCGCAGCAGGGCTTTACCATCGGTGATAGCATTGCCGGGGGGTAGCGCATTAGCTACCGGGCTATTCAACGCACTCAAGCCCCAGCAGCCGATCAACAGCAGCACCATGCAGCCGAAGCGCAGCATCGACTTGAGCACCGCTCTAGCGTTAGCGAATTGAAGGTTGGATGTAGCGACAGCCATGATTTTTTTCCTAAACAGATTTGCGTCCTTAAGTTCCTAAATAGGTTTGCGCGATCGTCCACAGAGGCAGCAGGCAAATCCCATTCACATCTTCCCACGGGGTATCAAGTTTTGAGTTTTGAGTTTTGAGTTTTGAGTTTTGAGTTTTGAGTTTTGAGTTTTGAATTGGGGGGGTGAGGGGTGAGGGGTAAGGGGTGAGTTTTGAATTTGGTGGCATCGTCTGTGCAGAGTAGGATGGGCCATCTCACTTGCAGTAGGCAAAATGTTGGTACTCATTATTCGAAACTCACCCCCCCAATTCAAAACTCAAAACTCAAAACTTAAAACTCATCCCTCACAACGTCCCCCGGAGAGCGGTAAAATGAGTTGCCGATTGTTACTCCCTTACAACAGCAAGATTCATGATTTCCAGTAACGATTTTCGTCCCGGTGTCAGCATTGAGTTAGACGGATCCGTCTGGCGCGTGGTGGAGTTTCTCCATGTCAAGCCGGGGAAAGGATCTGCCTTCGTCCGCACCAAGCTGAAAAATATGCAGACGGGAAACGTGGTTGAACGGACCTTCCGGGCAGGTGAGACGGTGCCGCAGGCAGTGATTGAGAAAAGCACGATGCAGCATACCTACAAAGAGGGCGATGAATTTGTCTTCATGGATATGGAAACCTATGAAGAAGGCCGTCTGACTGCCGACCAAATTGGGGATCGCGTCAAGTACCTCAAAGAAGGGATGGAAGTCAATGTGGTGCGTTGGAATACTCAGGTGCTAGAGGTAGAGCTACCCAACTCGGTAGTGCTGGAAGTGGTGCAAACCGATCCAGGTGTCAAGGGAGATACGGCTACTGGCGGTACTAAGCCAGCAATTGTAGAAACGGGCGCTCAGGTGATGGTGCCGCTGTTCATTTCGATCGGCGAGCGAATCAAAGTTGATACCCGTACCGACAGCTATTTGGGACGAGAATAAAAGCCTCGATTTACCTTTGCAAGCTTTATGTTCATTGAGCAATAGGAATTGTGGAATTGGATTTTAACGAGCTCCGCGACCTTTTAACCGTCATCAACCAGACGGACATTGCCGAATTCACCTTAAAAAGCGGGGATTTTGAACTGGTTGTGCGCAAAAGTAGCCAGAATGGTGAATCTTTACCAACCGTGGCCAGCAGCGCCCCACTTCCAGCTGCGAATGCTGCCCCCGCTGCACCGTTGCCTACAGTAGTAACCACTCCCTTGCCTGCGGCCAATCCACCTGCGCCTATGCCCCGTGCCAATGACCGCTTGGTGGATATTATCTCTCCGATGGTGGGTACGTTCTATCGGGCACCTGCCCCCGACGAGCCGCCTTTTGTGAATGTGGGCGACCGGATTCGCAACGGTCAAACCGTCTGCATCATTGAAGCCATGAAGCTAATGAACGAGCTGGAAGCGGAGGTGAGCGGTGAAGTTGTCGAAATTTTGGTGGACAACGGTGAGCCGGTCGAATTTGGGCAGGTGTTGATGCGCGTTAATCCAGCCTAATGGCGCGGCATTTCTTCTAGAGCGGTAAGATGCCTGCACCCAAAGCCTGCACTTCAATTGAATCTGCTTGACAGCAATTGAATTTTCTTGACAGCGGGCAAGATGCCCGCACTCCTATGAACCGCTGGGTCCGCCAATCAGTCCGCCGCTGAGCCGCTTGAGAGCACGGGTTGCCACATCGCTATAGCGCAACTCGCCGCAGAGAATTTGGCCCATGCGTTCGGGAGCAGTAGGTCGCTTAACGCCAACCTTATAGCCAATTCCAGGAATGCGATAGAACACGCTAGCCAGCCGCTGTGCCCAAAGCATTTCGCTGCCCCATTCTTTGGCAATGATTTCTGTGTAGTGCTCTAATGCATTGCCATTGCCGCTCAGTGCTTGATCAATCGCTTCTGCCGCCTTCATGCCGCTAAAAATCGAAGGTCGAATCCCTTCCGCGGTCATCGGATCCACAACGCAGGCCGCCTCCCCAGCTAAGAGGGCATTTTGGGTATGTAGAGGCTGATCACCGTCCCACAGCGCGATTGGATGACCGTATTGCCGAGTAGTCTTCAGGTCGATGCCAAAGGAGGCAGCATACTCAGTCAGGATACTCTTGAAGTCCTGCGGTTCGCCGCCCCGGAAGGTGCCAATCCCAATCGAGTAGCCATCTGCCTTGGGAAAATTCCAGATATAGCCGTTCTTCACCATGCCGAATTCAAAATGCACCTGAGGGCTGGTGACTTGGGCTGCGGCTTCGGCCTCTAGAGCACCGGCTAATCGACGTTTGCGATCCTTAAAGCCAAGCCACTTAGCCATTGAACCTTTAGCCCCATCGGCAGCAATCAGGTAGCGTCCAGCCACGGGTCCAGTTGCCGTATTCACCTGCCAGTGATCGCTCTTGAACTCGATGCCGCTAACCTCGGTGCGGTCGCGCAGTTCGGCTCCTTGGGTTTGGGCCTGCTGCACCAGGAAATGGTCAAACAGATCGCGGCGTACCATCCAGATCGGCTCGGTTTTGTCTAGCTGAGCCTCGACCGGATCCTCCAGCTTCCAGGTGAAACGCAGGGCATTGGTTTTAAGGGAAATCGCAGGTGTGAAATCAAAGTCAAACCACTCGGCCACTTGGGGAGACACCCCACCTCCACAGGGCTTGTAGCGAGGCAGCGCTTCCTTCTCCAGAATCAAAACTGACCGTCCGCGTTTAGCCAGATGATAGGCCGCCGTGCCGCCTGCTGGCCCCGCCCCGACAATAATGCAATCATACATAGCCGTCATACACAGCGCTTAAGTTTCCTTGCCAAATCGTGGGCGAAAGGCCCACCCCGTTAGAGTGTCACCAGCGAATCATCCACATGAAGACAACCGAGTCGTTGCTTCACTGTTGTCAAAGCTGTCGTGTCAAACTGTCGCCACTGGACTTTTCCACTGGACTAGATCGTCATGATGTCTGCTTCTTTTTCTTGCAGCAATTGCTCGACCTTCTGGGTATATTTGTCGGTTAGTTTTTGAATGTTGTCCTGCAAGTCGCGGGACTCATCCTCCGAAACCTCGCCAGACTTTTCCTGCTTGCGGACCGAATCGATTGCATCGCGGCGGACATTGCGAATCGCCACCTTGCCTTCTTCAGCTAGCTTGGCCGCTGTTTTCACCAGTTCTTTCCGCCGGTCGCTGGTCAGGGGAGGAATGTTTAATCGAATCACCGTGCCGTCATTGTTGGGCGTCAAGCCAATGTCCGACATGGAAATCGCCTTCTCAATTAAATTCAGCGTATTGCGGTCATAGGGCTGAATCATAATCGTAGTCGCGTCTGGCGTGCTAATTCCAGCCAGAGACTTGAGTGGCGTGGCCGTACCATAGTATTCAACCGTGATCCGGTCCAGCAGCGAAGCATTGGCTCGCCCGGTGCGAATCGTATTCAAAGAGCGTTGAGTGGCCTCAATCGTCTTTTGCATGTGGCTTTCAACATCAGCTAATTTCACAAGACCCTCCGACAATTGTTCCAATCGCTTCCCCCATCACGGCTCGCCGGATATTTCCCGGTACCGATAGATCGAACACAATGATAGGGATATTGTTATCTTTGCACAGGGCGATCGCAGTCGTATCCATCACCCGTAAGTCTTGAGTCAGAACATGGCCATAGGTGAGGCTTTGAAACCGGCGTGCGTTGGGATTAGTAGTGGGGTCCGCATCATAGACCCCATCGACTTTGGTGGCCTTAAACACAACTTCGGCATTGATTTCAGCCGCTCGCAGAGCTGCGGTGGTATCGGTTGTGAAAAAGGGATTGCCTGAACCCGCTCCAAAAATCACCACCCGACCCTTTTCCAGATGGCGAATCGCGCGACGACGGATGTATGGCTCGGCCACCTCCTGCATTTCAATCGCGGTTAAAACGCGGGTCGGGACGCCATTTTGCTCTAGGGCATCCTGCAACGTCATCGCATTCATCACAGTAGCGATCATGCCAATATAGTCGGCTGTAGCCCGATCCATGCCGGCGGCTGCGCCCTTCACGCCTCGAAAAATGTTGCCACCACCGACCACAATTGCCGTCTGCACCCCTTCTGCCACAATATCGGTAATCTCTTGCGCAATACTTTGCACCACGGCCGGGTCAATTCCGTAAGCCAAATTGCCCATGAGTGCTTCGCCGCTTAGCTTCAGCAGAACCCGCTGGTATGTTAATCCCATGCGATGACGACTTTTCCTATCTTGAATGTTTCCAACCTAAGATAGCAGTTGCCATGCCTTCTGTAATCTGTTGTTGATCTGTAACATTTCATTACTGGTTAAGGAATGGTCAAGGGCTGGGTAAAACTCTGGTTGACGTCAGACAAGCGGCATATCCAATCACCCTGCCCAAGCCGCTCTGGTTACTGAAGCAATCAAGCCAACCGCCACTTCACCGAACAACCCACCGGCGTTGTGAGTGTTGTAACAATTTCGTTACCTGAAAGCAGTTGAGTAATTGCATCTCGCAGATAGGAGTGCTTCACTGCACCTGGATGCTGAGGATTGTCATCGATGGCACCGCTGTAGCGCAGCACGCCCGTCTGGTCGATCAAGAAAGCTTGAGGAGTGCATTCCGCTCCAAAGCTACGCGCCACATCCTGGGTGACATCCCGCAAATAGGGAAAGTTCAACCGCTGCTCCACGGCAAAACTCTTCATCTGCTCAAAGCTGTCCGCAGGAAACTGGCTCTCGTCGTTCGCATTAATTCCGATTAGGGTGAAGCCTTGCTCCGCAAACTCGACCTGGATCTGCGCCAAGCGAGCTAGATACATCTGCACGTAGGGACAGTGATTACACATGACGATCACACCCACGGCCCGAAAGCGTTCCAGGTAACGAGCCAAATGATGCACCGCACCATCGATGCCGGGAATTTCAAAGTCAGGCGCGTAGCTACCAATCGTTGTTCCGCTTATGCCCATACCGTTTTAATTCGGAAGAACTAGGGAAACCAGAGGAGACAAAGCTGAGGAAAACTGCCATCTGCAAAGGTTTCCGCCCTCCACAGTAGCGCAGTTTTCGCTCGCCTGGAAGCCCCTAGCCCAACCACTGTTTTGCCATCGCCTGATAACCAATCAGCTTGTAAACCAGCTTGGCTGCCGTGAACTCAGACACCACTGAATCCACAATCGGCGCTAGTTCCATGACATCGCAGCCAATCACATCATGGGACTCGAATACGCGGCGCAGGAAGGTGGTGAGCGAGTACCAGTTGAGGCCACCCGGTTCTGGTGTACCCACGCCCGGAATCAGGGTTGGGTCAATGCCATCCAGGTCAATCGTGAAGAAGACTTTGGGCGTTTGGATGCTGGCTAAGGCGCGTTCCATCCAGTCGGGCTGGAGGGCAATTTCGCGGGCGCGGAATACGGCCAGAGGCTTGGATTTAATCAGATCGGCCTCTTCTTTACAAATGCTGCGAATGCCGATTTGCACCGTGGGTAAACCCATATCGACAATCCGGCGCATCACGCAGGCGTGGTTGTGAATTGACCCTTCGTATTCGTGGCGCAGGTCGCCGTGGGCGTCGATTTGCACCACCGTAAAAGCTTCGTCTGGATTGGCCTTACGGTAGGCTTCTACCAGGCCAGTAGTGATACTGTGCTCGCCGCCCAATCCAATCACAAACTTGCCGTCGGCAATCAACTGGCGTACCGTTTGTTCCGTCACGGCCAACATAGCCTCCGAACTGACCGGGTGATCGCTGCGCGTGTCGGCAATCGGGTCATGGGTATAGATGCCCACCGGCCAGAGTTCTTGCTCTAGCTCTTCGTCGTAATATTCCACCTGCTGAGAAGCGGTCAGAATCGCGCTCGGCCCATTTTCACAGCCGCGGCGGTAAGTGGTGGTAGCTTCAAACGGAATCGGCAAAATTACCACATGGGCTTTATCGTAGGAGGCGGCCACATCTGGTCCCAAAAAGGGTAGATCGGCAGTAACAATTTGGGTCAGCATAGGGCAGTCAGCTTCAGCAATCGAAAGTAACACCTGATCCTGCCACATTCTCTTAGAAATCGGCAAAGTGGCAGCGGTTTGGGGAGAATATTGACACTGCTAACCGCGCCATACCAACAAAACCTAGCTGCGCTGGTTATGCAGCATCCAGTAGGGTTTAAGTTTTGTATAGGCTTGAAGCAGCTCAACGCAGTCAGGTTGAGATCAGTTCGGGCCTGAGTTTCAGCGGAAGACCGGCATGAGGAGCAGCGATTCTGCCAGCAGGACAGCCGAAACGGCGGTTCAATCTTAAGAGAGAGTTCCAAAACGAAACGGGTGAAAGTCTTTAAGATGGACGTACACCATTCTGAATCCAGTCTTGTGAAGTCGGGTCGGTCTGGTGACCTCATGCAATAACCTGAAGAATGACAGGAGCGAATTGAGATATGGCACAAGCAAAAGCTGGCGACACCGTTGCTGTACATTACACCGGCAAGCTGGAAGACGGGACGGTGTTTGATTCCTCAGAAGGAGGAATGCCACTAGAGTTTGCAATTGGCTCAGGGAATGTGATTCCGGGGTTTGAAGAAGCGGTGATCGGCATGAGTCCGGGAGATACCAAAACTGCTAAAATTCCGTCCGATGAAGCCTATGGTCCCTATTACGAAGAGCGAGTCCTCGTCGTGGATCGGCAGCAAATTCCGGCAGATTTACCCATTGATATTGGTGCCCAATTGCAAATTCAGCAGCAGGGCGGCATGGTGATCCCAGTCGTGATTACCGACATCACCGACGGGCAAGTTACCCTAGATGCCAACCATCCGCTGGCTGGAGAAGATTTGACGTTTGAGATTCGATTGGTTGCGATTAGTTGAATGTGGGCAGGAGTCAGGCTTCGTTCGTGGAACGCGCTCCGCAAGAGAAGCCTGACTCCCGACTCCCGACTTCTCCTTCCCTCGATTTACTCCTGCCCATTTACACCCAATGCAGTCTTTCCCACAGCCGATTGTTAAAGATTTGGTGCTGATTGGCGGTGGTCATAGTCATGCGATTGCACTGAAACAGTGGGGAATGCAGCTCCTGGCAGGCGTTCGGGTAACGCTGATTAGCGACGTGTCGCACACTCCCTATTCGGGGATGCTGCCCGCCTATGTGGCAGGACTGTACGACTATGACGATTGCCATATTGATCTGCGACCGCTGAGTCAGTTTGCCAAAGCCAACCTCATCTTGGACCGAGCCGTTGGGCTAGATTTGCAGCAGAATCGCATTCTGTTAGCAAACCATCCTCCGATTGGCTTCGATCTGCTGTCGCTGGATCTGGGCAGTACGCCTGCAACCTCGACCGTTCCTGGTGCCGCAGACCATGCGATTCCAGTCAAGCCAATTTCCCAATTTCTCACCTACTGGGATCAGCTGGTGGCCGAGTTGACCAATCATCCTGGCCGGTTACGGGTGGCAGTGGTGGGCGGTGGGGCGGGCGGGGTGGAGTTGACCTTAGCAGTACAGGCTCGTCTAGCTCAGCTTTATTGCGATCTAGGACAATCAACCGATTTGTTAGACATGCATTTGCTGCACCGAGGCGGGCGATTGGTGCCAGAGCGATCAACTTGGGTAGGTGAACGGTTAGGCCAAATTTTGCAGCAGCGCGGCGTTAGCATTCACCTCAACGAAACCGTTGCCGCGATTTCTGCTAGCGATTCTGCTAAAAAAATTAGCTGCGAGTCGGGGCTGACGCTGGCATGTGACCGCATCTTTTGGGTGACCCAGGCAGCCGCAGCGGAATGGTTAGCTACCTCTGGGCTAGCAACGACCGAACGTGGGTTTGTGCTGGTGAATGATTGCCTACAATCGATCTCTCATCCCCAAGTGTTTGCCACTGGCGATGTCGCCACGATGCAAAACCACCCCCGTCCCAAAGCGGGCGTGTTCGCCGTTCGGCAAGGTAAACCCCTGCTGCAAAATCTACGGCGTGCCTTGACGGGTCAAGCATTACGGCCCTTTGTACCCCAGAAAGAATTTCTGATTCTCATCGGCACTGGCGATCGCGCAGCGCTAGCGTCCCGTGGTGCGTGGGGCTTTGGTCCTCATCCGCTGCTGTGGCGCTGGAAAGATTATATTGACCGCAAATTCATGGCCCAATTCACCGATCTTCAGGGTATGGCAGTTCTGCCTCAGACTTCTGCCAAACCCACTGGAGAGCACCTTCCGAATCCGCCGATCATGCATTGTGCAGGCTGTGGCTCCAAAGTGGGCAGTACGGTGCTGGAACAGGTGCTGGCTCGAATTCAGCAAGAGCATTGGGTGAAGCGACCGGATATTTTGATCGGGCTAGACGCGGCTGACGATGCGGCTGTGCTCCAGGTGCCTGCCAATCAGGTAATGGTACAAACCGTGGATTATTTTCGCAGCTTGCTCAGCGATCCGTTCGTATTCGGTCAGATTGCTGCCAACCACTGCCTCAGCGATTTATTTGCAATGGGAGCTACGCCACAGAGTGCCTTGGCGATTGTCACCCTACCTTATGCCACTGACTCAAAACTGGCGGAAACGCTCTATCAGCTTCTATCAGGCGCAGCAACGGGACTAGCAGCCGCCAATGCAGCCTTGGTCGGCGGCCACACCACCGAAGGAGCCGAACTCGCCTTTGGCCTCACCTGTAATGGGTTAGCCGATCCAGCTCAGCTCTGGCGCAAAAGTGGCATGCAGCCCGGTCAAGCCTTGATTTTAACCAAAGCTCTGGGGACGGGCACCCTATTTGCCGCTGATATGCAGCTCCAAGCCAAAGGTCGCTGGATCGAAGCTGCTATCGAGTCGATGGTTTGTTCCAATCAAGCGGCGGCCAGCTGTTTACGGCAGTTTGGCACCACAGCCTGCACCGATGTAACAGGCTTTGGGCTGGCCGGTCATCTGCTGGAATTGATGCGGGCCTCTCAGGTGTCGGTAGACTTGCATCTCGATGCGGTCCCAATCCTGCCGGGAGCCAAAGAAACCCTGCAACAAGGCATTGTCAGTTCTCTACAGGCTCAAAACCTGCGAGCCGCCCAGCAAATTGCCACCTCTGAGCATTGGCAAACCCATCCCCTATTCCCAATTTTGTTTGACCCCCAAACCTCCGGCGGATTACTGGCCTCGCTACCAGCAAGTCAGGCAGATGCCTGCGTAGCTGCCTTACAGCAGCTAGGCTATGCGGATGCACAGATTGTGGGAACTGTGATTGAGCAAGTTGGGCCGTCGGGAACCGCCCAGTTATCTCTGCGGGGTTAAGGGTTCTACGGCATTGCTGGCATCGCCATCGGAGGCGGCATTCACTCATCCTGGGTGATTACTCCCGACGCTGTACGCCTACGGCGGGGCAAAGCCCCTCTAGCATTGGGAATGGCAGAGTTGGACGATGAAACGGCCCTCGAACAGGAACGGATTCGGCAAGTGGGGGGTGGACGGAAGTCAGCACTTGAGACCATCGATGGACTAGATAAGGCATTTTTGCGTGTGTTGGAGCAGCACACAGCGGGGTCACCCACCGATGAAACGCTGAAGTGGACCAATCTAATACCATGTCCCTTTAATCGGGCTACAGATTACAGCATTCGATGGGTTGCGGTATGCAGCTTCCGTAATTCAAAACTCAAAACTCGGTTCGGCTGACTCACCGGAAGCCAAAACTTAAAACTAAGAATAGGTATAAAGCGCCATGAGATTGTGACTTTGTTGAAAGACGGAGGGATTGAGGTGAGTGTGACGGTTGTTGATCAGTTGTTGGAGAAGCACAACTCTCGCAAACGCAAAGCGGTAAAAACGCTGGCAACTGGGGAGAGTGAACATCGCAATGAACAATTTGAAACCATTGAGCAGTTGAAAGGCACCTATCAAACTGCTGGCAATCTTGTCATGAGTCTGGATACAAACAAAGAGAATTAATTGGCAAGTTGTTTCGAGCAGGATAACTGTACACTCAGGGGCAGGAAGTCGAAGGGTTTGACCATGATTGGGCATCGTTAGAAGGCGTAGCCATTCCCCACGGACTGTACGACTTGACCGATAATATCGGCTACATCTAGATCGGCACGAGTCATGATACCAGTGAGTTTGCCTGTGACTCAAGTCGCTACTGGTGGAACACCTATAGTAAAGCACGCTATCCCCTAAAAGAATTGATGGAAAAGGCGACAATTCGTACAGGTCTCAAGGTATTCACGACGATTCTCGACAAACCATATCAAACTGGTCAAAAAGTTGCTAAAGACTTCAAATCCAATGTGAAGATTATCTTTGACGAGTTCTTGCCTCAGTGGAACTACACGGCCAAACCAGAATTACAGATTATTCAATCCTTGATCCGGAGAATGCAACATGACAAGCTATCAATTTCCATCCGACTTTGCCTGGGGAGCCGCCACTGCCGCCTACCAAATCGAAGGAGCCGTCACAGAAGCAGACCGCAAACCCAGCGTTTGGGATACCTTTAGCGCCACCCCCGGACGCACTCTCAACGGCGATACGGGTGCCATAGCTTGCGATCACTACCACCGCTACAAAGACGATGTGCAACTCATGGCCGATTTGGGCATCCGCCACTATCGCTTCAGTATTGCCTGGACGCGGATTCTGCCCGACGGACGCGGCACCGTCAACGAAGCTGGAGTGGATTTTTACCGTCGGTTAGTGGATTGTTTGCTGGAGCACGGCATTACGCCCCACGCCACCCTGTTTCACTGGGATAGCCCCCAAGCCCTAGAAGACCTCTATGGATCCTGGCGCAGCCGAGAAATGGCAAAGGATTTTGCCGACTATGCTACTGCCGTCGTGAGTCGATTGGGCGACCGCATCACCCACTGGATGACGATTAACGAAATTCACTGCTTTACCCACATCGGCTATGGTGTGAATCAGGTTCCACCTCACGCACCCGGAACAGTGGTCAACCGCCTCAAAGATGTATGGCAAACCTCGCATCATGCTTTACTGGCCCACGGCATGGCCTGCCAGGCGATTCGCGCTGCTTCACCAGTTCCCTGCTCCGTTGCCCTTGTGGATAACTTTGTTCCTACCGTGCCGATTGCCGAATCACCACAGCATATTGCCGCAGCTCAACAGGCATTTCATGTACATACAACTAATGGCGGCATTATCGAACCTGCACTTACCGGCGCATACAGTACAGCATTACTAGACCAATTAGGCGAAGATGCACCCGAGATTCAAGAGGGCGATCTCAAAATCATTCACCAGCCCTTAGATGCCTTTGGCTTCAATAACTACTTTGCCGTCTATGTGCGGGCGATTGACCAAGCTCCTGGCTATCAGTTTCTTGAGTTTCCCATCAGTTATCCCAAACTGCACATGCCCTGGCTTTTCTTTACCCCCGACTCAACCTACTGGGGTATTCGCCACATCAGCGAAACCCTGGGCCAACCCGATTTGCCTATCTACATTACCGAAAACGGCTGTGCTGTGGAGGATGTGTTGACAGCTAACAACGAAGTGATCGACACGGATCGGATTTTATTTCTGCGGCATTACCTGCGTTCGGCCCATCGCGCTATTCAGGAAGGCTATCCGCTCAAGGGCTACTTTGTTTGGAGTCTATTAGATAATTTTGAATGGGCTTGGGGTTACGATCGGCGATTTGGGATCAACTATGTCGATTACGCGACTCAGCAACGCTTGCCCAAAGCTAGCGCCCATTGGTATGCGGAATGTATTCGACAGAATCGGGTGGTTTAGTAACCGTTAATGAAACTATTAATCAACTATTAATGAACTGTAGGCTTGGTCAGGCGTTACTCCTTACGAGAAAGCAAACCAAAAGCAAGCCGGGCATCGGTGTAGCCCTTCCCTAGGAAATAACGCCCTTACCCATATCAAGCCGGATGGAAATAGAACGCCGCCCCTAGCACCGCATAGGTGGCCAGCAGCAACGCCCCTTCTAGCCAATTGGAGCGTCCGTCTAGACTGATCAGGTTTGCTAGCGCCACAGCAGCGGTCACCGCCACCACCTCAAATAGATTAAAATTCAGGTCCATTGGCTGCCCAAGTGCCTGCCCGATCAGCACCAGCAGCGGAGCCACAAACAGCGCCACCAGCAAACTAGATCCCATCGCCACCGACACCGACAAATCCATATTGTTTTTTAAGGCCACACTCACTGCCGTGACATATTCCGCTGCCCCACCCACTAACGGCAGCAGGATCACCCCGGTAAATAGTGGCGACAGCCCCAGCCCTTTGGTGGCTTCTTCGACCGCCCCGACGAAAATTTCTGATTCGTAGGCCACAGCAACCGTGGAAACGATCAACACGCCCAGCCACAACCAGAGATTGGGTTTATGGTCCTCCTCAGCCGCTGCTTCCTCTTCTAGTTCCACCACGCCAACGTCATAGAGATAGCTGTGGGTCTTCAAAGAAAACACCAGCGTCAGGGCATAGACAACCATTAGAATAATTGCCGCCGCCCGCGACAGTTGGGCAATCTCCGGCTCATTCACGCCACCGGAAGTGGAAACCACCAAGGCCGGCAACACAATTGCCGTTACGGCCAGCGTCATCGTCGAGCCATTCACCCGCGCCACAACCGGTTGGAATTCCTGCTCCTTGTAGCGGAGGCCGCCCAAAAACATCGACAAGCCCATCACCAACAGCAAATTGCTCACCACCGTGCCGGTAATGCTGGCCTTGACAATATCGACTAACCCTGCCCGCAAAGCCGCCAGCGCAATGATCAGCTCAGTGGCATTGCCAAACACTGCATTCAGCAATCCCCCAACCGAGGGGCCAGTAATCACCGCGACTTCTTCGGTTGCCGTACTGAGCCAGATTGCCAACGGCACAATTGCGATGGCAGCAGTGATGAATACGGTCAACGCTCCCCATTCCAACCGCTCAGCGGCAATCGAAATCGGAATGAAGATCAGCAGACCAATGGAAAGTAATTTTTTGATTGACATAGACAAATAGAGATGGAACCGTTTTCATTATTGTCTGGAATTGTCTGGATAGGACCGCGAGGAGACAATTCTCGGCTGAATTTTAAATTGCCGGATGAAAAAAGAACGCGGCCCCAATCACCACATAGGTCGCCAGCAGCAGCGTGCCTTCTAGCCAGTTCGAGCGGCCATCAGAGCTGACCGAGTTAGCAATTAAAACCGCCACCGATACAGCGACAAACTCAAACGGGTTAAAGTTCAAGTCCATTGGCTGATCAAAAAACCAGCCAGCAATCACCAATACAGGCGCAACAAATAGAGCGATTTGCAGACTCGACCCCAGCGCCACCGATACTGACAAATCCATTTTGTCTTTCATGGCTACTACCACTGCCGTCGCGTGCTCTGCCGCGTTGCCAATAATCGGCAGCAAAATTACCCCAGTGAACAGTTTTGTTAGACCGAGTTGTTGAGTTGCTTCTTCTAGCGCTCCTACCAGTAGTTCCGACTCAATTGCTACCAGCAGTGTCACCATCAACAACACCCCTACCCAGAGCCAGAGATTCGGTTTCTCGCCTGCTTCGGTGAAGCCGCCTCCCTGCTCTGCCTCGACGCCCACATCATAGAGATAACTGTGGGTTTTCATCGAGAAAAACAAGGTCAGCAGGTAAACCCCAATCAGTACCGCTGCTACAACTAGAGACAAACGCTGCATAATCGGTTCATCGACGCCGGTGGAGGTATAGTTGACTGCCGTTGGCATCAGAATCGCAATCACGGCCAAATTCATCGTCGAGGCATTGATGCGGGCCACCGTTGGCTGAAATTCCTGCTCCTTGTACCGCAATCCGCCTAGAAACATGGAAAACCCCAACACCAGCAGCAGATTGCCGATAATCGAACCTGCGAGACTGGCTTTGACCACATTCACAGCCCCTGCCTTCAGGGCCACCAGGGCAATAATCAATTCAGTCGCGTTGCCAAAGGTGGCGTTGAGCAATCCACCCAAGGAGGGACCCACCACAATCGCAATTTCTTCAGTTGCCGTTCCCATCCAGGCGGCCAGTGGCAGTACAGCTAAACAGGCTGTAATGAAGACGGTCAATGCGCCCCAGTGCAACCCTTCTGCCAGCAGCGAAATCGGCACAAAGATGAGCAATGCGGCAAAAATCAGGTCTTTGATCGGTAAGTTTCTTGACATGTTTCCTTTTAATTTACTGGATGGGTGAACGCCTCTCGGGCGGTCATTTCAATTGCCAACTCCCTCCTTCAGTCAAGCGCATCTTGTTAGGTTAGGGTTTTGTCTATCAACGTTGTCTATCAACTTGGTTTATCAACCTGTCTATCAATCCAAATCGGCGATGTCAGTATTCCCTGTCGCCGGTCAGACAAGTCTATCGTTCTTCGTTACACTAATTAACAGATTCTGATTCTTCCTACAGTGATCCTGTCTATCGCTAGAGAAAGCTCGTTTTCCCTGACCCAAACGTTTTGATTGAGCAGAACCTATGACCGTTGTATATCCTCGCAAACTGGAAAGCTCCTTTGGCACCCTAAGCGCTCGTGATGTGCTAAAGCAAGTGGTACGCGACCGTGAGATTCATTTGATGACGCTCAACCGCTATCGCTATAGTGAGCAGCGGAGCTGCAAAGACCTGACCGAACTAATTGAACAGTTGAATGGCAAATCTCCAGAGCTAGTTAGAGACCTGTCTCGCCATATTTCTGACGAAGCTCGCCATGCCATGTGGTTAACGGATTTGTTAGTAGAGTTGGGAGCCAACGTGGGAACGCCGATGGGTTCTTCCTACATCGATGAGTTTGAACGCCTGCTAGATCGAGAATATGCCAATCCGGACGAAAGCCTGGATGATTTCCTGATTTCGACGTTAGCGGCAATCAATGTGACCGAAAAGCGTGGCTGTGAATACTTCTCGGCGCATATTTATGCCCTCAAGCAAGCGCCCCAAACCGAAGAAAATATCAAAATTCGCGAAACCATTGAACGCATTTTGCCGGAAGAAGCGGGCCATGTGCGCTGGGGCAACCGTTGGCTAGCCGGACTGGCCCGCAAAAGCCCGGAACATGCGCAGAAAGTAGATCAGGCCAAGCGCAAGTACGCCGCGATTGAACAGGCTGCCTTTGTATCCGGGATGGACATTACGCTGGGAGCCGAACTGCGCCGCGTTGGCAA
This sequence comes from Leptolyngbya sp. NK1-12, assembly GCF_032598965.1. Lineage (NCBI taxonomy): Bacteria > Bacillati > Cyanobacteriota > Cyanophyceae > Leptolyngbyales > Leptolyngbyaceae > Leptolyngbya > Leptolyngbya sp. NK1-12. Next base: position 1,707,500 of record NZ_CP053586.1, on the reverse strand, counting down.
TCTGCTCGATATTGCCGACACGCTTCCCCTTTGGCAACGCCCACAATACCTGCTAGAGCGCCTACCGCAAACTCTGTTAGCTCCCGATTTGCAGCAAACTCGAATCACGGCGGTGCAACGAGCTTGGCAACGGGATCCGCAAGCCTTTATGGAACGGTTTGTGCCGATGTTCCTCAGTGGCTTAACCCGCAACCAAACTAAGCTGTCTAAGCCGGAAGGGGGGACAAAGGCTTGAGGAGTCAGGAGTCAGGAGTTACCCAACTACCAATGACAGCTGACAGCCGACCCTGTTATTCAGCCGCCTGAATGGAAATTGGAGATTCTGTTTAGCAGGAGCAGAGGGCATAGCCCTTTTCTGCTCCTCTTTTGCTTGCGAACGATCTGTCAAGAAACACATAAGATTGTAATTGTGAGTAATACCATGTCCCTTTAATCGGGCTACAGATTACAGCATTCGATGGGTTGCGGTATGCAGCTTCCGTAATTCAAAACTCGGTTCGGCTGACTCACCGGAAGCCAAAACTTAAAACTAAGAATTGGTATAATGCTGCTTGGTAATCGCTGAATCCTAACGCGAACGCTCTAGCTCTATTGACGCCACAACTTGCCCGTGATCTGACTGCCAGTTTGGAATTTCTTCAGTGGTGAGCGTTTCGTCGATCAGATGGTCGTTAAAGACTGATACGTATACTACTCGTCCAATTCGGTCTGGGTTTTGCACCACAAATTCCTGACTTACCATAATGTGATCTAGACTTTCATAATGACCATTGTGAATGTGGGTGTAATAGAAATCGCCGTAGCTCTGTCGCGCTTGAATATCTTTGACGTGATAAAGCAGTATATCCCAAAGTTCACGTTTGCGTTTTGAATCGAGTTTGCGGTGCGGCACTTCTCCTGAAATAATTTGTGAGGTAACGGCAGCTCCACCATCGTTCATATCGCCAAGCACAATGACCGGATAGTTGCGGTTCTGCAACACCTGCATCAGCAATACCCTGAGCGCAATTGATTCAGCTGCCCGCAGCATCAGAGACCGTACCTGCCCTTTGGCCTGTTCAATCGGATCTTGACGATCTACGTGATCCGGAATAATCGCCCGTTTCGACTTGAGGTGAACCACAAATACCGTACACTCCACCGTATCACTGATCTGCACCTGTACTGACAGTACGGGTCGTGAAAAATGAGTCAGCGGAATGGCGGCACCTTGAATGTCGAGTTGGGCGCTAATTGGAAAGTCTTGAATATAGCGGTGGTACAGAATGGGAAAGCGGGAGGCCAGCGCCACTGCTGGTGTGTCTCCGGTAGGTGAAATGGCAACTAAATGGAAGTCTCGACAGGAATCGCTCTGCTGTAATGCTTGCTGTAATGCCTCGTGGTGGAAAACTTCCTGAAACCCAATCAGGTCTGGCCGTATTCGGTCTAATTGGCCGCCGATCCAGCGAATCTTTTTAGCGTAGGTATCGGGACTGTAGTACTCGTGATGATAAAACACGCGATTCGGCAGGGCAAGATTCAGCAGGTTGAAGGTACCAATCCGGATGGTTCTACGGCTCATAGTGTCATTGCAAAAACAAACCGCTATTACTTTAAGCGGAGCTACGCGATGAAGCAACGTCTGCTGCTCTTCAAACAACTAATGAACAAAAAAGTAGATAGTAATCGCACATCCTACACTAATCACAAAACTCCGGACCCAGATTGGATGCAGCCGCTGTGCAAAACGAGCACTACTGTAGCCGCCAATCAGAGCTGCACTAGCCATCAGCGTTGCCTGCCACCAAAGCACGGCATGAGCCGCAATAAAGGTAATCACTGCGACTCCATTGGTGCAGGCAGCTAGCCAGGTTTTCATCGCGTTCATTGTATGGATGTTTCTCAATCCCATCAACTCCAAAATTGCCAAAATCACGATGCCAGCACCACCGCCAAAAAAACCAATGTAAATTGCTATCCCAAATTGCAGCAGCAGGGCTAGAACCAAGGGCAAATGATACTCTGTTTGAGTGGACGAACGAGCCGAGGAATGACGACGCAGCCAGCGAATCAGGGGTTGACCAAAGGCAAACACGACAGTGGCCGTCAGCATCAGGTAGGGAAGCAGCGCGGTAAAGGTAGCCTGAGGCGTATGCAGCAGGATCTGTGCTCCCAAAATGCCGCCGGTAACGCTGGTGATGGTCAGCAGCAGCAGTTCTCGTCGTAAACTGATCAGCTCTTTTCGATAGGCAACCGTGCTGGCTACGGTGCCTACCCAAAGCGAAGCGGTATTCGTGGCATTGGCTTCGATTGCAGGCATGCCGGTAAACAGCAGCGTGGGGAACACAATCAAACCGCCACCACCCGCCACACCGTTGATCACGCCACCCAGTAGCGCTACTCCAAACAACAAAACGAGAGAGAAGCCAGAATCCACAAACTCCACCATGTTGAGAAGAAACAATGCTTCCTCTACGGTAAAAACTGGATTTATAGATGTCCAATATATCTTTAGCTGGGTTTTAATACTTGAAAAGTCTTTATAGCAGCTGAAGTAGCTCGGCTAGGATCCTGGAATCATCTAATTGCACTTGTAGTATATTGTAGTATGCGCATTTTGCAACTCGGAGGAGCGGTCAAGTATTTTTCCCTAGGTAAATCGAGGATGGGGCGACTTTAGAAGAAGGGTGAACTCAGGAGATCAACCATGCGATTGCGTCGATTTGATAATATCAAAGCATTTCATTCCATTGTTCAAGATTACTTGCTGCAATCTGAAGCAGAGCATAATTTATTGCTTGGCATTTTGCATACTCTTCTACATTATCCAGAGCGTTATCCGGAGCTGCCCTATCTGGCAGTGGTCGAAACTAGTGGCAAGATTTTGGCTGTGGCAATCCGCACGCCTCCCTACAAGCTCGTATTGTCGAAAGCGCTGAATCTAGCTGCAATCCAGTTGATTGCTCAGAATTTGCAGGACCTTGGAGAGTCACTTCCTGGCGTGAGTGGGTTGGTGGCCGAGGTGGCCGTATTTTTGCAGGCATGGCAGGCGCTGACTGGGCAATCCTATCGGCGAGTGATGGAAATGCGAATTCATCAGTTAACTCAGGTCGAATCGGTTGCGACGGCTGGTGGTCATTTGCGGCTCGCCACAGAAGCCGATCGTTCCTTGCTGGTAGAGTGGTGTACTGCCTTTGCCTCTGAGATCGGGGAGGTCGTGATTGATGTGCCCGAAAAAATGGTGGATGGCGGGTTGAAACGGCAAAGTATTTACCTCTGGGACGATGGTATGCCTGTCTCATGGGCTAGCGGCAGCCAATCTTTACCGACCGCCGCGCGGATTGGTCCAGTTTATACACCGCCGCAGTATCGGCGCAAAGGCTATGCTACGGCTTGTGTTGCAGCGCTGAGCCAAAAACTTCTTGATCAGGGATGCGAGCACTGTTTCCTGTTTACAGACTTGGCGAATCCAACCTCGAACCATATTTATCAACAAATTGGCTATCGTCCCGTTTGTGACTGGCATGACTTTGCCTTTCACTCAGAGATGTGAGTCCGCATTTCGGCTGCGAAACGGAATTGCAGTTCCCATGCTAAATTGAATTTGGCGCATGCTGGAGAGAGGCTGTCATGACGAGTGCTGCCTACCTAAACACAGATATTGACTATCCTGAATCTGATGGTAAGCCGATGGCTGAAAGCGATTACCAACGTCCTTACATAGCCTATGGCACTGAAATTCTAAATATCTACTTCGCCGATCAGCCTAATGTTTATGTCTCCGGCAATATCCTGATTTACTACGAAGAAGGCAACCCTAAGGCCAGCGTGTCTCCGGATGTATTCGTGGTTCTCAATCGACCTAAGGGCAAACGTCGATCTTACAAAGTTTGGCAAGAGAACAATCAGTATCCTGACTTCATTTTAGAAATTACGTCTAAATCTACGGTTACTGAAGATCAGGGTATTAAACGGGGTCTGTATGCCTTCTGGGGCGTATCGGAATATTTTCAATATGATCCCAGCGCTGATTATCTAGATCCACCACTACAGGGTTACCAACTCGTTGATGGAAATTACTTCCCGTTGCCCACAACCACTTTACCGAATGGTGATTTATCTATTACTAGTACAGTTTTGGGGCTAGAACTGCATCTAGAACAAGGAGAACTGCGTTTCTACAATCCGGCAACGGATGAGAAACTGTTGACCCATGCGGAAGCAGAAGCTGCCCGACAAGCCGCAGAAGCTGCCCGACAAGCCGCAGAAGATAAAGCAGAACGGCTAGCAGCCCGGTTACGGGAACTAGGAATTGATCCTAACTCGGTATAGCGACTAGGCTGCCTACATCTGGAATTTTCGGGGAAGCGTATCCCAAAGGCGTGAACACCGATCTCGGCAAGGCATCCAAACTCAATACAATAAAGGCAATCCCTAAAAGAGTTTTGAGTGCTAAGTTTTAAGTTTTGAATTAGTGGCTTTAAACTCAAAACTCAACACTTAAAACTTAGAACTTCTATTAAGTGGCTTATGCAACCAACTAATCCCAACCAATTTACCGAAAAAGCCTGGGAAGCGATTGTCCGCACCACTGATATTGCTAAGCAAGCTCAGCACCAGCAAATTGAATCCGAGCACCTGATGTTGGCCCTGTTGGAGCAGCCAGAGGGTTTGGCGACCAGCATCCTGAATAAGCTGGGGGTGAACGTACAGGGCGTGCGCGACTACACGGAACAGTTCATGCAGCGCCAGCCCAAGGTATCGGGTGCAGGCAGTTCGGTGTACCTAGGTCGCTCGCTCGATACGCTACTAGACCGAGCTGAAGCCTCTCGCAAAGAGATGGGCGATGATTTTATTTCGGTAGAACATTTATTGCTGGGCTATCCCAAGGACGATCGATTTGGGAGAGCCTTGCTGCAAGAATTTAAACTCGATGCCAATAAACTAAAGGACGCAGTGGAACAAGTCAGAGGTAGTCAAAAAGTTACCGATCAAAATCCAGAAGGCAAGTACGAAGCTCTGGAGAAATATGGCCGCGACCTGACCGAGTCGGCTCGGCAAGGTAAACTCGATCCGGTGATTGGCCGGGATGACGAAATTCGCCGCACGATTCAGATCCTGTCCCGCCGGACGAAGAACAACCCCGTGCTGATTGGTGAACCCGGTGTGGGTAAAACCGCAATTGCCGAAGGTCTGGCTCAGCGGATCGTCAGCGGCGATGTGCCCCAATCCCTCAAGGATCGCAAGCTGATCGCCCTCGATATGGGTGCCCTGATTGCCGGGGCCAAATATCGCGGTGAGTTTGAGGAGCGGTTAAAGGCGGTGCTGAAAGAAGTCACTGATTCCAAGGGGCAGATTATCCTGTTCATCGATGAGATTCATACTGTGGTGGGCGCGGGTGCTACCCAAGGCGCGATGGATGCCGGCAACCTGCTGAAGCCGATGCTGGCTAGAGGTGAGCTGCGCTGTATCGGGGCCACGACGCTAGATGAGTACCGCAAATACTTGGAAAAAGATGCAGCCCTAGAGCGGCGCTTCCAGCAGGTGTATGTCGATCAGCCCAGCGTGGAGGACACGATTTCGATTCTGCGCGGTTTGAAAGAGCGCTATGAGCTGCACCACGGGGTAAACATTTCCGACAGTGCCTTGGTTGCCGCTGCCACCCTGTCGAACCGCTACATCAGCGACCGCTTCCTACCCGACAAGGCGATTGACCTGGTAGACGAAGCCGCCGCCAAGCTGAAGATGGAAATCACCTCCAAGCCGGAAGAGCTAGACGAAGTGGACCGCAAGATCCTTCAGCTCGAAATGGAGCGGCTGTCGCTGCAAAAAGAAAGTAGCGTTGGCTCGCGGGAGCGCTTGGAGCGGCTAGAGAAAGAGTTGGCTGACCTGAAGGAAATCCAGAGCAGCCTTAATGCTCAGTGGCAGGCGGAAAAAGACGTAATCGTCCACACCCAAAAGCTGAAGGAAGAAATCGACCGCGTCAACATCGAGATCCAGCAGGCCGAGCGCGACTATGACCTCAACCGGGCCGCTGAGCTGAAGTACGGCAAACTCACCGATTTGCAGCGCAAACTGCACGAGGCCGAAGCCAAGCTGACCCAAACCCAAACCAGCGGTAAGTCGCTGCTGCGGGAAGAAGTCACCGAGGCGGATATTGCCGAAATCATCTCGAAGTGGACCGGCATTCCGGTTAGCAAGCTGGTCGAGTCGGAGATGGAAAAGCTGCTGCATCTCGAAGAAGAATTGCACCGGCGAGTTGTGGGCCAAGAGGAAGCCGTTACTGCCGTGGCCGACGCAATTCAGCGCTCGCGGGCTGGCCTAGCAGACCCCAACCGCCCGATTGCCAGCTTCATCTTCCTCGGTCCGACTGGCGTGGGTAAAACCGAGCTGGCTAAAGCCCTAGCCGCCTACCTGTTCGACACCGAAGACGCGATGGTGCGGATCGATATGTCCGAGTACATGGAGAAGCACGCGGTTTCGCGGTTGATTGGTGCGCCTCCGGGCTATGTGGGATACGAGGAAGGCGGTCAGCTCACCGAGTCGATTCGGCGGCGTCCCTATGCGGTGATTCTGTTCGACGAGATCGAGAAGGCCCATCCGGATGTGTTCAACATCATGCTGCAAATTCTCGATGATGGTCGCGTTACCGATTCTCAAGGTCGCACGGTGGACTTTAAGAATACGGTGATCATCATGACCAGCAACATCGGATCGCAATACATCCTGGATATTGCTGGAGACGATCAGCGCTACGAAGAGATGAGATCGCGAGTGATGGAGGCGATGCGGACCAGCTTCCGCCCTGAATTCCTCAATCGGGTAGACGAAATCATCATCTTCCACAGCCTCCAGAAGTCCGAACTGCGGCAAATTGTCCAGCTTCAGGTCAAACGCCTAGCCGAGCGTTTAGCCGACCGCAAAATGGCGCTGCGCCTCTCCGATGCAGCCCTTGATTTCCTGGCCGAGGTGGGCTACGACCCGGTCTATGGTGCCCGTCCACTGAAGCGAGCCATCCAGCGCGAACTGGAAACGCAGATTGCTAAGGCAATTCTGCGCAGCGAATTCCACGACGGCGACACGATTTTTGTCGATGTGGAAAACGAACGCCTCGCCTTCAAGCGCCTCCCGGCTGAGCTAGTGACGATGTAAGCCGCACGGCATTAACTTCATATAGGCTATTTCACAGACGATCGTTCAATGCAGCGGTCGTCTTTTTTGGGGTTAGTGCTACGGTTCCGCCCGCAAATCAATGGCGCGTTAGTTGAGTAATACTAATTCTTAGTTTTGAGTTTTGAGTTTTGAGTTACGGAAGCTGCATACCGCAACCCATCGAATGCTGTAATCTGTAGCCCGATTAAAGGGACATGGTATGAGTACACTAGAAGTGCACTGAACCTTGGTCCAGTCTGCAATCCAAGGGAGAGACTCTTCCTATCGCCAATCAACCAAACAGCCCCTGATAAAATAAAGCTCTAATCCCATTCCCCTTGAGTCAAGCTACAGATTGCACCATTTAACAGATTGCGGTAAGCAGCTTTCATCATTCAGAACATCCCTGCCTCCGGCAACGCGATCCGCAGAAGCAAGCGACAAAACTACGTGCTATGCCTAACGGCAGGCTATCGCCAACTGCACAGGCTCCACCACCAAAACACTGCTACTGCCTACGGCAACGCTGCGCGACACGCAGAAGCAAGCTACAAAACTCAAAACTCAAAACTCAAAACTCAAAACTGATAAACCCCCACCTCCCATGCCCCCCATTCCCCTCAACCAATTTGTCACCGCCGCCCGTTCCGGCGAGGCCCTGATCAGCTTTCCTACCGACACCGTCCCGGCCCTAGCCGCCCGCCCGGATGCTGCTGGCCTGATCTATGCGGCCAAACAGCGCAGCGAAACCAAACCCTTGATTCTCATGGCTGCCGAGGCTACTGATTTGTGGGATTATGTGCAAGGCAGCGAGGCTGAATTCGCCGTCTGGCAAACCGTGGCTGCTCGTCACTGGCCGGGTGCCCTGACGCTGGTGTTGCCCGCCAGCCCGCGTTTACCAAAAGCCATGAACCCTACCGATCCCACCACAATCGGGATTCGGGTTCCCAATCATCCGATTGCCCGTCACATCTTGGCCCTAACCCAACCTCTAGCAACCACTAGCGTCAATCGCTCTGGCGAACCGCCCTTGCTGACTATGGCCGAAATCAACGCCCAATTTCCTGAGGTGCTGACCCTGCACCCGGATGAATTAGCCGCTCTGGAGCGCAAATATGGGACTCAGCTCAATCAGCTCACCAGCTCTGGGTTGCCGTCTACAGTGGCAAAATGGACCGGCACCGGGTGGCAGATTCTGCGGCAGGGCGAGGTGCGGCTAGAGTGAATTTGCGTCTAGTCTTCAAAACACCTTCAGCATCTGAGCCGCCTGCACCAAACCGGGCACGCTGGCTTCTGACCATTCGGCTTCGGCTCGGCGTCCGTTGAGCAGAATCAATCGCAACCGATAGGCATGGGAAAATCCTTCTGCCTCCATCCAAATCAAATCGCTCTCGGCTTCGCAGCTAATCCGCTCTTCATCCATCAGCTCGGACTGCATTTGCTGCATGGTCTGGCTGAGTTGTAACGCCAAGCGACAGAAATCGTCGAGTTCGGCTTCGGTGAGTTCGATTGCCCATGCATCAGTGCCCACCAAACCGCGAAATTCTGTGGCATTTGGGTCCCAACCTAACCGCCAGCCACTTCCTGATTTCAGTTGACGCACTTTCTCCATCAGGGCTGCAAAAGTTGGGCATCGCCGGGTTGGGGTTGGCGGGGGAAGCGGGAGGGAGGGGAGGGGGAAGGAGAAGATGAGGGAGCGGGGGAAGGTGGGGGAGATGAGGGTTCGGGTTCGGGGTTGGGGTTGAATAGGCTAACTAGGGCATTCACGAGAGCGGCGCGTTGGGCACGGTTTAGGCTTTGGATGGCGGCCTTATCACCTTCCATTGGATTGGTTCGCAGGGCAGTGCCGCTGGGATAGGTGGCGGGTTCCATGCGCTCGTTGGCATCCAGATAGTCGGCCAGGGTCAGCTTCCAGTCGAGGCGATAGCTGGTGGGCCGGCCTTTGGTGTAAACGTGATAGCGAATCAGGCGGCTGATTAACGTATTGTTGGTCGAAACTTCGCCGGTTTCGGTGTTGACGTACTGATTTTCTAGAGGCAGATCCGGAATCTGCTGATAAACCTGCTGCCAGATGTCTTCAATCCGAACTCGTTGGGCCACCGCCGCAGGAGGGTGGATTGGTGGCAGATCCGGCAGGATGGCAAAACAAACCAACAGCCCCGCTCTGATCAAGGCAATAGCGCAAAACCGACCGCATCGACGCAGGGCTGGCATAACGGCAACTCAGCGACTCACCAACGACTCACCAACTACTCACCAATAATTTCCGGCTGGGTCAGCTCATCTGACATCTCGATAATGGCACGGATCACCGGCTTCATTTTAGGGTCGTCGATGTTGTCGAATTCCTCATAGCGACGGCGCTGCGCCCTTGCGGCTACCAGTACTGTAATTTTGTAGCGGTTAGAGGCAGCATTGATCAACTCCTCGGCCCGACGCATGAGTTGGCTTGTGTCCAGAGTAGAGCGCTTTATCATCATAAATTTAATGCGGATAGTGAATCCAATTCCCACAGCAACCGAACTGTTCCAGTGTACCAAGCTTCTGAAACAGTCGCCGGAAATCGACAGGGTTTCGCTTCCTTTGCCGTCAATTACTCAACTGATGCGCCTTATTTAGCTTTGGTTTTCTTCGCTTTTACCGCGCTCGTTTTGCCGGTGGCTGCCGTTTTGGCTGCACTCTTAGAGGTTGCTTTAGCAGCTCCTTTGCCACTGCCATTGATCGACACGGGTTCGATCGAGGTGTGCAGATGGGCTTCCAGGAACCAGAGTCGTTTGTCAATGCCGCGCGAAATTTCGGTGTAGAGGTCGGCGGTATCGGCATCGCCCAAGTCATCGGTAGCATCGATATTGTCCCGCAGGGATTTGGCGTAGGCGGCATAGCGGTCTGCCAGGGCAGTGACATGGTCTTTGCCGTCCAAGATATCAAGCGGATATTCCGGCAATTCAGACTGGCTGGCTGCAACGCGAGCGGTTCCCATTGCCACACCGCCCAAGGCTGTCACCCGTTCAGCCACCATATCGATGTATTCTTCCAACTCGGATGCTAGCTCATCGAATAGCTCATGAAGCTGGTAGAAATCCATGCCTTTGACATTCCAATGGGCTTGCTTCACTTGAGTTTTTAGATCTAATGTGGAAGCCAGTGTTTGGTTTAATATCGCAACGACCTGCGAGCGAACGTTAGCAGGCATATCTATGCGGGTATCGCTCAGAAGTTGACTGCGACCATTGCTACCCATATACCACCTTCCTAGGGGAATCCAATCACAACATCAATTAGTCCCCACCATAGTCGAAAATGGCGAGCATGGAGCAGTTTAATTCAATTTTGTAAGAATACCGTAACAAATTCGATAGACAGCTACAGGCATGTTGCCTGTCCGGGGCTGTTTTAATCCTGATGGGGCAAACGCCATTTTGCCAGGAAAACGTTGCAGATCGCGTTAATGACTAATACGAACCCCTACCGAACCCTTATCGAATTCTATACAGAGTCACCAACCTAGTCACCAACCAGGTTCAAATTGAACTAGGGCAGGGTTTGCCAAGCTTGGGCCACAATATCACTCAGCCAGCGGCGGGAATCTCGATCCAGTAAGCGGTCATCCGCCAGCACTTCCGCAGTCAGGTCGTCTAAGGTTTGCCCCTTGGAGCGAGCAACTTGAACGACACCCGCAATGGCTGCCGCGATCAACTCTTCATTTACTGGCTTTTGCCGTAAGTCAACTATTTCTTGGGGACTGACCGGGATGGGATAATGCATTGCTAACTATAGAAGTAGAACAAGAACATGAGTCTGAAAAAGCGTCTGGCAAAAATGAGAACCCTGTAAATGTTTTTTAAGAAAACAGCGTATTCGGAAGTGTAGCGCAAAACTTGCTGCTGTCAACCCCGCTTTTACAGGAAATTTATCGAAACAAAAAGATTTATCGGAGATAAAAATTTTGGTGATGAAAGAGCTGCTTTACATAGAAATCCCCACACCCGATACGGCTGCCGTTCAAGCTTGGCTGCAACAGCAATTCGTACCGCCAATTTCGACAAATTTGGCTGCAAAGTATAGCACACCTGACGGATTTAAGCTAGTGTTTTTGCCAATTTCTTCCAATTCTGGGACTCCTGACAACAATGCGGTGCCTCCGGAGTTGGTTGTGTTTACCTGGTCGGTGCAGCGGACCACCTATCTAAAAGCCTTTCGCTGGGCCGATCGACCGTTGCCCCAGGAGGCTGAAATTCTCCAGCAGTTAACCCAAGACCTGCGGCAGCAGTTTCCCCAACGCTACCCGGAGCCACCAGCTATCGATCTGTCGCAGAGTTCAATCTTTGCAGCCCTAGCACCCTACTATCCCAAAACCGTCCACTACTTCAGCAAAATGTCAGATGGGGAAGCCCATCTGACCCGCGCCTACTGGTGGGAACAGCGGTGGCGAGAGGGAGTCTGCAATCCGCAGCAGCCGAAGCAGGTGGTGTTCAGACAGAAGGAACAGGGCTTCGACGTGAGCGCACTGCCCCCATGGGGCCAGAAAAATCAGCCGAACGGGAGCAAGGGAACGGGGGAGTCGTCCCAGCCTCTTGGTCCGTTTGATCTGATTTATATCGGCGGCGCGTTGGGCGTGATCCATGCGGCAGTGATGGCGCGATTGGGCTACCGGGTGCTGCTGATGGAGCGCTTACCGTTTGGGCGAATGAATCGGGAATGGAATATTTCGCGAGCCGAGTTTCAAGGCTTGATTGATTTGGGGTTGTTTACGCCTGCCGAGTTTGAAAGCTTGATTGCCTGCGAATATAAAGACGGATTTCATAAGTTTTTTGATGCCAATAACCCACCTCAGGCCAAAGCCCCCATCCTGCACACCCCTACTGTACTGAATGTGGCGATCGATGCCGAGAAGCTGCTGAAGCTGTGCGGTGAAAAACTGCGGGCGGCGGGCGGCGAAATTTGGGATGAGACCGAATTTGTCCGGGCTGAGGTGGGCGAGGCACAGGTGACGGTTTTGGCGAACTATTTGCCCACCCAGACAGCTAAATCCGTCCAAGGTCGCCTGCTAGTCGATGCGATGGGAACCGCTTCCCCGATTGCTTGGCAGCTCAATGGCGGACGGGCCTTTGATAGCGTTTGCCCCACGGTGGGCGCGGTGATTGATGGCGGCTTTGCAGCGGGCGTTTGGGACTCAGACTATGGCGATGTGCTCAACAGCCATGGGGATATTTCGCGGGGTCGTCAGTTGATTTGGGAGCTGTTTCCGGGCCGCGGCAATGAGTTAACGTTTTATCTATTTCACTACCATCAGGTGCATCCTCAGAATCCTGGCTCTCTCCTGGAAATGTACGAAGATTTCTTCACGATTCTGCCGGAATACCGCCGCTGTGACCCGGAACATCTGGTCTGGAAGAAACCAACCTTTGGCTACATTCCCGGCCATTTCAGCATTAAAGGCAATGACCGGCAGGTCGCATTTGACCGGCTGGTCGCAATTGGCGATGCAGCCTCGCTTCAGTCGCCGCTGGTGTTTACTGGCTTTGGTTCCCTGGTGCGCAACCTACCGCGTCTCACCGATTTGCTGGATACGGCCCTGCGCCATGACCTGCTCAAAGCCGAGCACCTGAATCAAATCCGCGCCTTTCAAAGCAATATTGCCGTTACCTGGCTGTTCTCGAAGGGCATGATGGTGCCGACGGGCAAGTTCCTGCCGCCAGAGCGGGTGAACGCCATGCTCAACACCTTTTTTGGCATCTTGGCTAGCGAACCGCCTGAAGTAGCCGACCAGTTTGTCAAAGACCGGGCCGGTTGGGTGCCGTTTAACCGCATGGCGCTGAAAGCCGCGTGGCGCAATCCGGCCCTGCTGCTGTGGATCTGGGAACTGGCGGGACCCAAAGATCTGCTGCGCTGGTTGGGCAGCTATGTCAATTTCACCCTCACGGCTCTGGTGAGCTGGTTGCTGAGCTGGCTACCCGGTTTCGCTCGCTCGATTCAACCCTGGCTAGAACCCCGCTATCCGGCCCTGTGGCTCTGGCTACTGGCCCAAAGCTATGCCGTCACCTATGGAGTCGGTAAACCTCGGCCCGATCTGATGCCCAAACTCGGCAAGTCGCCCAGCATCAAAACACCGATTCCGTCTTGATCCGCTTGATGCCACAGGAAGGAGGACCCATGACCGGCGCTGTGAATTTCCCGACGCTGACTCTCGAAGAGTTCCTCAAGCGGCCAGAAACTAAGCCTGCTAGTGAATTTGTAGAGGGCCGCATTGAACAGAGGCCCATGCCTCAAGGAAAACACTCGCGCTTGCAATGGAAATTTTGTGATGCGGTCAATGCTGTTGCCGAAGCAGCCCAAATCGCAATGGCTTTTCCAGAACTGCGCTGTACATTTGGAAATAGATCAATCGTGCCGGATGCGGCTGTGTTTGTTTGGGAACGGATTCCCTTTGATGCCGCCGGAGAAATCGCCAATACCTTTGCCCAACCGCCTGACTGGACAGTAGAGATTCTTTCGCCAGAGCAGAAAACCACCAGAGTGATTCGCAATATTTTGCACTGCCTCAACTACGGTGCTCAGTTGGGCTGGATGATTGACCCAGACGAACGGATAATTCTGGTCTTTCGTCCTGCTCAGCTTCCAACCGAATTCAGGGAAGACGAAGTTTTACCCGTTTTACCTGGTGTGGACTTGGTTCTCACGGTCAACAATGTATTCAACTGGCTAAAGGGGCAACGTTAGCAAGAGTGCCAGACGCGGAACCCATTGCTGGCGACGAATGGTGAGTCTGCGCCCAAATCAGACCCATCAAAATTGACTACCTCGACTCCGATCCCAAAATCTTCTGTAAATTTTTGTGTTTAAGGTCATTTTGTAAATTTGGATACAGAATTTTCGTGTATAGTTATTCTTAGAGAGAAATTTGCGACCCTATCACACGGAGAAAACCTATGTCTACCCAAGAGCAAGCTCGCGCCTTAATGATGCGCCACCACCAGATGATCAAGAATCGGCAGCAATCGATGCTGAGTCGGGCCGCTGCAGAGGTGGGACTAGATGGAGATGTGGAGTACCACAATCGGATTCAGGGCAAGTTTCCAGCCAATGTCCAGGCGGACTATGACCGCAGCCATGCTTCTCCTAGCTAGGCTGAACTGCTCAATTAGCAGCAAACTTTTTAATCTCAGTAGATCGAAAATGGGCCAGATTGCATCGTCCTGCTTGGGTTAAACAATCACGCATTCAAGTCACGAACTTCCATGACGCTCCATGCACAGAACGCTCTCCGCTGCGAGAGCGTTTTTTAATGGCTACTCCTGACCGGTTTCCGTGACCAGAAGCAGGAAGATTAGCGTAAACTAGGCTTCACGTCTGTTGAAGTACGTTAGTTGAATTGCAATTCAGGAGTGAGTATGATCCGCGCCATCATGGAGACCGACAAGGGCACGATTCACCTAGAGCTAGACGAAGAAAAAGCTCCTGCCACCGTGCAGAACTTCATTGAACTGTCTAAAAGCGGTTTCTACAACAACCTGACCTTCCATCGGGTAGAACCAGGGTTTGTGATTCAGGGCGGCGATCCGCGTGGCAACGGCACGGGTGGATCCAACAAACGGATTCCGCTAGAGATTTGGGCCGAAGGAGCACCGGAACCAACCGTCGGGCGTCCGCTCAATCCGGGCCAGAAACCGATGATCAAGCACGATGCGGCAGGCGTGATTTCGATGGCTCGCACCTCTGACCCCAACAGCGCTACCAGTCAGTTCTTTATCACCCTCGATGCCACCCCATTTCTGGACGGCCAGTATGCCGCCTTTGGCAAAACAGAAGATATTACCGTGGTTCAAGCCATCCGGATTGGCGACAAAATCCTATCGGTAACCATTGAAGAATAAAGGCAGCATTTGTTTTAAAAATCCAGACAGGACAAAAACAACACGGATTGGGTGAATCAAGCTATTGCAAAAGAGGTGAAAGAATGGCAGATTGGCAGGAGATTACGGGCGGGGTCACGGCCCCCAAAGGCTATCGGGCAGCGGGGATTGCGGCTGGTCTTAAACCATCGGGTGCACCCGATCTAGCGCTGATTGTGTCCGATGTGGATGCGATTGCAGCGGGTGTATTCACCACCAGTCAAGTGAAGGCAGCCTGTGTAGATTACTGTCGCCAACGCTTGCAAGCCAAATCGGTTGCGCGTGCCATTCTCTGTAATGCTGGACAGGCAAATGCGGCAACCGGAGCACAGGGCTGGGCCGATGCCAATGAAAGCGCCGAACTGCTGGCCCGCGAGCTGGGCATTTCTCCAGAGTTGGTGTTGGTGGCTTCAACGGGTGTGATCGGGCAGCGCATCAAGATGGACCAACTGCGGACGGGCATTCCCCAACTGGTCGCCGCTGCTTCTCCAACCGGCTCCGATGCTGCCGCCAAAGCGATCATTACCACCGATCTCGTCACCAAGTCCTTTGCGCTAGAAACCACAATGGATGGTCGCCCGGTGCGGATTGGTGGGATTTGTAAAGGTTCCGGCATGATCCATCCCAACATGGCGACGATGCTGGCCTTTGTCACCTGCGATGCGGCCATTTCCCCCCACCTCTGGCAGCAAATGGTGAGTCGTGCGGCTGATAAAAGCTTTAACCAAATCACTGTTGATGGTGATACCAGCACCAACGATTCGCTGATTGCGCTTGCCAATGGGGAATCCCGCACGCCGGCCATTACCGAACCCGGTCCAGAGGCCGACAAGCTGGAAGCGATGTTGACCGAGGTTTGTATGGGGATGGCAAAGGCAATTGCCCGCGATGGAGAAGGAGCGACCTGTCTGCTAGAAATCCGCGTTTCTGGCACGAGTGATGATGCCGCGGCACGTCAAATCGCCCGCACAATTGCGGGTTCTGCTCTGTTTAAGGCTGCCGTGTTTGGACGAGATCCAAACTGGGGCCGCATTGCGGCGGCAGCAGGACGGGCGGGAGTCCCGTTTGATCAGGAAAACCTGCGAGTGCAGTTGGGTGACTTTGTGCTGATGGAAAATGGACAGCCTTTGCCCTTTGATCGGGCGGCAGCTAGCCGCTACATGAAGCAGGCAGCGGCAGGAGAGTACCTGAAATCGGATACGGTGCGGGTTTCAGTCAGCGTCGGCAATGGCTCTGGAACCGGTGCAGCATGGGGCTGTGATCTGAGCTATGACTACGTCAAGATCAACGCTGAGTATACGACGTAGTGTTAGGCAGGTAATGTTAGGCAATCTCTTTGTAGTCGTAGGTCTCAGGCTCTGTGACTCCAGCTTTAATCTGTGGGCGGACGACAAGAGACATCATCCAAATGTAGAGAGCCGCTCTCAGTAACTCTGGGATCTGGCGCAGCCAATCGGTGGCTCTCAGTTGGAACAGCAGCTGTGGTTGATTGCCTAGCGCACCAAGCTGGCGATGGATCGGCAGCTGAATGAAGACAGTGGAGAGAAACGCCCATAGGGCCAGTGCAATTGCCAATACCAGCATCCAGCGTTTGAGCACCCGGGGACAGAACCAGAGAACGACAACTGCTAGCGCCAATTCAATCACCCGGGGCAACAACAAGACTCGGAGTGCTCCGCTGGTCATCACCCGATGATAGGCTGGAAAACTTTCAGCACTGATGAATTCCCAGGCGGGATAGTTGACAAATGCCTGACTAATATGCGCTCCAGTTTGGAAGCAAACCACAGCAAACAGAAGCACAAATAGGAATCGTCTCGTTGTTTCGTTCATTTGCCTTGATGAGCGAATCTTGCTGGATCTAAGCAGTTGCACCAGGAACAGCTCAGTGAATGAGCCATTAGAAGGATAGTTTACAGTCTGTTGAACCAGTTTGGGTGATCTTTTGAACTCCGTATCTAACGTTGTGCTGGGGGCGTTTAGTATCGATCCAGCGGAAGAGGGCACGCCGTCTAACGACCTCCGTTTTGAGATCATTCGGGTTCACCAAATCTACACGGTTGGGTATGACCCCCCAAGCGAAGCGAACACATTCCACTGACCCATCCAGATTCTGCCGCAGGAGGCCGTAGGCAGCATTGGGCACTGGCTGCACTGGGTTTGCCACGATGTTGACCGCTAGGACCAAGAGATGGCTGAGTTGCGTTGCGTCCTCATCTTGAAAAAGTTGCAGCGTCAGTTGGAGGATGTCGTTTGGTTGCAGAACCGCGGAGGCAACGGGCGTAGTTCCCCGATCGCTTTGGGTCAACTGAGATAGGGAAAGCTGATAAACCACGCCGGTATTCAGGTTAGTTGGCGAACCGCTGGGAAGGGACAACAACGCCTCGACGCCTTCTCGAATGCGTTTAATCTGCAACGTTCGGGCTGGAAACACAGCATCGATTTGTCCAAGATTGGACGCTGGACTCGCTTCTGTATCTGCCCAGTCGTAACGCCAAGTCAGCAGGCTGTCGGGATTGTATTCTCTGCGATCGGTGGCAAGCCGCAGGCTGATCAATTGGGTCAATCCCCCTGGGCTAGGGACAGTAACTTGGGTAGAACTGTGAGCTGTAGGAGAAGCGAGCTGACGATTATATTCAGGGTCTTCAAACTGAAGAAACTGAGGTTTGAGCGGCAGGGGGAGGGTGCGGTCGCTGGTCAACCTCAAAGCAAACGAAAGGGATTGTTGGAATCCATCGTCTAAACCATTTGTGTCAGGTTTTGGCCTAACGCGAGCTTGAATCGAGAGCGGAGAGCCAGCCGCCAGCAGCGCTAACTGATCTTTTAAGGCTGGCAGATTGCTTATCCTGAATTCCAGTTCCCAGTTCAGGCGAGTCACGATAGTTTGTACGAGTTCTTCCTGGACCGCCGGGCTGAGTCTGCTATTCTGGACTGTTCTGATTTCTTCGCTGTTGACTCCGGCTAGTTCCCTGAATGTGTCTTCCAGAAGCTGCTTTAAATGTGCCGGGATCAAGTCCTGTGACGGAATATTAGCCTTATCAATGATTTTAACTCCCTTGGCATCGAAGATGCGCACCTGATAAGTGGGAGCGGTTGATGTTGAATTCGGTGATTGGACTAAGTTCACTGAAGCTTGACCGGTTTGGGGTATATCTTCGCTGTTTTTCCAAAGTTTGAGGTCGTATGGAATGAAAATGAAGGTAAAGGTTTGGTTCCCAACCAGCGCAGACATTTCGCTGACCTCCCAGTCTACAAGCGGAGTTGGTTGAGTTCCGGCTCCGCGATAGCTGGATAATTTGAACTTCAGGTATCCATCCCAGTTGGCAGGAATTGCACCACTGCTAGGCTCTGTCAGCCGCAGCCGCAACCCGCGAGCGGGTTTGTTCTGAATTAAATCTGCTGCAAGGAAGGCTTCATCGGCGGGAGAAGCTTCACCCCATACGGTTTCCGTAGGATGGAAGTAGCTGGCCCAGGGCTGTAGCGCCAAGGAGCCTGGACGACCTTGTTCAGGGTTAGGAGGCAGAGGTACCGGACGGGGCATGCGGTGCTGTACAGGAACACTGCCTGAGACAAAGACAGAATGATTTGAGAAATTTTCAGCAGAATTTTGTAAAGAATCTGGCGTTGTGCCGACAGGATTGAGATCACCTTGACGCAAGAGTTGATTGCGAAGGTTGAAGAAAACACCAGGGCGATCGCCGATCAGCAAATAGCGCATCATGCTGGGTAAAACGGCCTGCCAATGATTCTCAGCCTTAGACTTTACCACAGTCTTCTGATCAACTGTTTCTGTCCTGATTGCGAAAGTTTCTGTCATATCAATAGCCGGCAGTTGGGGTTTCAGGGCAGTGGGGAGCAGGCTGCTGATAGCTCTGGCTCTGAACAGATCGGGAAGTCCTGCGGTTACTCCATTCGCGTTGGTACGGTACTGCACGGTATATTGGGGAGCCTGCCACCAGAGAGTGTGATTGCTCGTGGCATCTAACCTACCCGTTACTCCTTGCGCCGCATGGCGAACGCTGACCCTTAAGCTGCTGAGTCCCCACGGCCATGCTCCCTGGCCCGGTCTTTCCGTCAAGTAGATGGGTTGCACTCCAATGGTTTGGGGTGGCGCTAACTCAAACGGTTGGATGGTTTGGGACGGCGCTAACTCAGACGGCTGGAGCTGGGGCGGTAAGCTAGTGCCTCCCCATTGGCCTTCACTAAACCGCAACTGGGGTAGCTGGGATCGCAGTTGGAACACGCGCTTTAGAGGCAGTTCGGTGATAGCCAGGTCGCTGATAATTTGATAGCTGTAGCTTGTGACAATGGGTGCAGCAAATGGATCGGTCTCGCCAGCTAAGCGGCGAATCTCGCGGAACCGCAGCACCGCCACCGGCGATTCTGGACAGAGCCGCGCGTGAATCTCTTTAGCCCAGTCAATACTGGTTTGCAAGAGTTCTTCTGGAGTTGATGAGCTAGGTACCTCCCAAAGGTGACTGGTGATGGGACGCAAGGTTTTGGTGGCCTGGTTGAGACACAACAGCTCTGCCGAAACTAGCGATGGGGTGTAATCTTTAGCGGCGGGCTGAAACATCAATCCTAGATAAGGGCTGATCGCAAGGCTTTGAGCCTGAAGTTGGGCTGATGGGGGTGCAGTGGTTAGCAGCGTAGCAGCCGCATAACGGCTCAGGGTTACAGGGGCTTGGGCAAGTTGACTAGTGGCTATTTGCAATCCTGAAGCTGCCCAGACTACATGACCCTGGGAGAACTGCGACTGCACCTCAGCGACCGTTAAGGCCCGACTGTAGATTGCCACCCCATAGTATTTCCCCAGCCAGGGGCTATTGCTCAAAATCTCATTACCTAAACCAAGGCGGAAAGTCTGGTCAGAATTTTGGCCGCGATAAACCGGGAAGAGACCATTCAAAAGCGTATTGCTGGCTCGCTCTTGCCCATCAATGTACACCTTCATCAGTCCATTGGATTGACGGGTAAACACGATATGGGACAGTCCCGCCTTTGCAGACCCAGGATCTGTGGCGATCGGGGCTGTGCGGTCGAGGGGGGTGCCAGCGGCAGCGCGAGTGCCATCCGAGTGGGTGGTGCTATCTGTGCGGAGTCGAACGCTAAATAGATCACCGCCCGATTGATTGTCCCTTCCGCCCTGGGCTAGGGTGAAATAGCGATTGTTGGGGTCATTGGACAGGGTGACAATCGGCGCTAGCCTGGTGGCCATGGTTTGATTTGCATCTAGCTCAAGCCACACTTCGATTGTCAGTTCCTGCGTAGACCTACAGGCATTGATCAGTTTGGTGGCTGGTCGATTGGCGATGAGAATGCTCGAACGCAGCAGCCTCAAGCCGTCCCCTTCCCATCGCCAAGGGGGTTCCTGACCGCCAGAGCGTTCCATGAGGTCGAGGTCGAGTGGTTCACCCACACCAGACCGGTCCATCACCCTGCTGCCAGAACCGCCCTGAAATAGGTAAAGCACTTGAAGGTCTGCGGGCAACGCGCCCTCCTGAGGCAGAGCAAGAATTGGCAGCCCAGCACGGCGCAGCGGCTCTGTTTTAATCGCTTGAGCTGGTTCTGGTGGCTGGGAGCCAGAGGGGTTGGTTGGAAGTGGGGGAACAGCCTGTCGGTAGCTGGCAATATTTTGCTTGAGCGCTGCCAAGCGGCTGAGGCGGGCCGGAGAGTTGGGTTGGGCCGCAATCACGCTTTGGAGGCGTTCGGCAGGAGGTTCAGCTACAGGATGTTGTAGGCGGAACCAACTTTCTTGCAGGGCTAGGGGATCCAATCTGGCCCAGGTTCGACCAGTGGCTGTATCGACGTTGGAGATCGCCAGTCGGATCGGGGTGCCATCGCTCGTGGTGGGCTGCCAGGTGGTCAGCATCAGAGCTAGCTTGGCGGGTTCTGGATGGCGCTTGAGGCATAGAATTGGGTCAACCTGGAGCGGTGAGCTTACCTGGGGCTGGCTTGAGGATTGGTCTAGCCCATCGCTGCCAGGTAACTGCAAACGACCCAAACAAGGCAGGGTGAGCAACAGCCAGTCGGGGTGAATTGGGTCGGAGGAGCTGTAGTGGTCGGGGCTACTGAGGATCCCAAGCTGCGCTCCATTTGGAAGAAACTGGAGTGTCGTGGGGCTGAGGGTGGTCAACGGCGTTTGGTTCAACCAGAAGTGACCGCTGGCTTCGACCAGCAAGAGAGAAGGAGACTGCTTGAGGAGTTGCTCTAACTCTTTGATCAGAGCTTGCCGAAACACTGGATCAAAAAAGCCAGAACCGCTCTTGTCAATTCCAGTGGCTGGGTCAGGTGTGGAGATGGCATGCAGTTTTTCCAATTGTGCTTTGAAGTTTGCTAGCGTGAGCCAGCGAACAGGTTGCGTCACGGTCCAGCGGCGATCGGTCTTAATCTCGGTCTTAATCTTCGCAGTTTCCAATGGGTTTGACGACGGCTGAAGCTCGACATCAATCAGCTCGACATCGATCAGCTGATGTTCCACAACCGCTAAAAACTCCCAAGCCGCATTGGTAGCCAAATGGAAGATGGTGTCACGGTTGAGGCTGCGGTTTTGGGTCATTTGCTCTAGGGGCAGCCTGTGCTGATTCAGCAAAATCCGCAGAGTATGGCGGCGGTGCTTTAGGCTTCGCTGCTCAAGAGGTTTTGGCAATGAGGGGAGCAGAACCGTGGTTGTAGGAGCCTGGGGATCGAGCTTGAGTTCCTCTGGCCACGAGATCAAGTTTTTGATTTCGAGCATGCCGTTGAAAATCAGAGTTTCCTGCCAAACCAACACAGGTTCCGATTGGCTGCGCTCAGTTGGCTTAATTTGCAGATCAGCCGTATAGCTACAGGTTAAATCTCCAGCCGATGAGCCGAAAACCTGGGTAATGCTAGCAGTTGGCTTGAGGGTAGCTTGGTTTGGTGCATCAGTTTGCAAAAACTCTCCCCATTTGCAAGACAATAGAGCCTCAACAAACGCAGAGGTTAATGTTAGCAGCGGTATGTCACTCTCATCGGTGGACGATTCCGGCTGCTTGGAGGATCGTAAGTCGAACGTTAGCGCCACGAATCCGGGCAATGAGGGCTTGCCATCTGGCTCTGTATCCAGCGTTATTCCAGGCAGCAGTTGAGGTGCATTCGTCACAGATGCTGTTTCCCAGTGAAACTGAAACGCCTGATGGTTTGTGGTCAATTGGTGATTAGCGACCGTAAGCGGTATCACACCCAAAAGATGCCCAGCTTGCCAGATTGGATCTGCCGGTTTTCCGTCTTTCAGAATTGGAAACTGGACTTTTGCTTCAAAGCTATTGCGATTAGAATCGGTAGAGCCTAATTGAATGTCCAGGTCTAGTTCAACGGTATGGTTTCTTGTTTGAAGATTGATTTCAAGCGTTAATAATTTAGGTAAGAGATATAAGGCTTGATCGGATACTGGAATTGAATATTTGTGGGAGCGATTTGTTTGTCCCTGAGAAGTCTGTTCTTGGGGAAATCGTAAAACAGGTCCTTCCAAATTATCCTCTGGCTTTAGTGGAACGCTCCAGAGATAATCAAACAACACAAATTTGAGAAACGCATCTTTAATTTCAATGAAAGGGCCACTGTCATCTTGCTGCAACGCTATCGTGCGCCATACCAACATAGGAGCATCAAACGCTTCACCCTGGTTTAAAGCTAAAGGCCATTCGCCTTCTGCGCCTTCTGAAGCCGCGTTCTGATCGCCAGTGAGACCGACAAGTGTGACTGCCTTTAAACTCAGATCTTGATTGCCACCTTCGACAGAAAATTCTAGCCGCACAGCGTTGCTAAAATCCTCTAGCTCTTTAATGTCTCTCAGAGGAAGCTGCAATCGCCCAATCATAACCACTCGTTCTGGTTTTCCCTGGCGCAACTCTACCTGTTCCAGAGTGAGGGGATAAAAATGCAGACCGAACAGCGGCAGATAGGAGAGTGATGTGTTCTTAGAAGGAGATGTGTTCTTAGAAGGATCGCCTTTAGAAGGATTCGGAGCCGCTAGCCGCCACTCATACCCCGACAGAAAGTCAAAATCACGCGACCGTGCCTCCGGATCATTCACATCCTGAACGTAGGGAGACAGACGCGCCTGTCTCAAAAATTGCCCTGTTTCCGATTGGGTTGCCTGAGCTAGCCGCAGCGGTAAATCGCGGAACCACATCTGCCACTGCTGATTTCCGACCTGCAAGCTAATCGGTTTAGCTGTGGTGGTCAGGGCATAGGCAAGTTCCTGCTCAGCGGTCTCATAAAACACGACTGGTGTTTGTAGCCACAATTCATCCTGATCCATCTGAGTCAGCCCCCGCACTAGCCCCCGCTGATCGTGCAGCCACAATTCATCCTGATCCATCTGAGTCAGCCCCCGCACTAGCCCCCGCTGATCGTGCAGTCCCTGGGGCGTGAGTTTGGCGGCTAAACTACCGGCAGTGACGACAAAGGTATCGCTGTCATGCGGTGCTGAATTCTCAAGCCGGGTGAGCTGCCTACCACTAACAGAAAACTGTCCAGAAATTCCCTCTAGAGCTGAATTGTCCTTCAGTTCAAGAGTGGAACCATTTGCCAAACTTAAATGGCCCGGATAGTTCTCCAGCTGAAAGGTGGGTTGTACGGACCAAACATAGGGTTCAATCAGGTGGCGCAGATCTGGCTTGCCCTGTTCGTTGGTGGAATCATTCAGATCAAGAGCCAGCGTGCCATCCGCACTAGATAGACTGGCTCGTTCACTCAGCCGTTGCCAGTGGGTTGCGTAGGTGTCGCGGATGAGAGGGTACGGTGGTTCAGGGGGGGGCGATTCGGGCAGGGGTGATACAAATTTTGGGCTTTGGGGCGGTTCAGGAAGCTGGGCAAAGGCATTAATCTCGTCGGTATAGGGCAGATCGAAGCGATACTGGCAGACCAATTCCTGGTTGGACTGAGAAGGGACTAGCTGTAGTCCTGGCAATGAGAGCGCAACCAGCGGTAAGTCCGGCTGTGATTTCCACTCGGTTGCTGGAGCAAGTGCGTCTCTGTTAGCATCAGCCAAGCGAAGCCACATCGTTGACCCGGTGGCTGTAAACTGTAGACCTTGCGGCAGAGTCGAATTGGCTTGAAGGAATGGTATTTCGTAGGGCACCAGTTGACGGCTTGAACTGGGATAATTGGCAGGGGACTGCAACTGAGTTAACGGCAATGCCTGAATCATGGGCAGACGAGCATGGCGTTGCCAGATCAGGGGTTGTTGATCAAGGAATCCTCTGGACAAGAATTTCTGCTGCATTTGCTCGTATACCGTAGATCCACCAAATTTTGCGACTGGCCGTTGATCGAGACGATAATTGAGTTGCCAATTGGCTAGTTCGGCAGATGGCTGAACGCGGGAAGAGGCAGGACGAGCTTTCAATTGTAAGTTCTGGACGGCCATCAGCATCGGCGACGGGAACAGATCGCGATCGGGTCGAGCAGTTCTCAACGCAAAGGATCGCAACCCATCGACCCAGTTGTCTAGATCAGGGATAGCGTCAATAATGCGGGGAGCCTGAGTACTGAGCCAAAGCAGCCCATTAAAAATGGTTGTGGGGTTTTCAAGGTCAAGCTTGATCTCTCGCAGCACCCAGCTGTTATTGGTTTGGGCGTTGGTCTGGGCATTAGGACGGCCATATTTCCAGTTGCCATGGATGCGTTCGGCGTCCGTTAAGGTCAGATTCCACGGCTGCTCATCGAGATAGGTGGATAAAACAGTCTCATTGCCCAGAGCAACTGCACCTTGAAGCAACGATTGAGTAGCTTCAGAGGATGCGGCAGCCCCATCCAAATCGAGATCCAGATAGAGTTGTTCGGTCAGGTTGAGAAAGGGCAGATGCGCCCAACCGTTTTGGAGCGGCATAAATCCCCAAAGCAGCCAGGGGTTGATGGTGCCATTCTGCTGATCATCTGAATCAGAGCCTTGCTGCGCTGCGGTTGCTTGGGGCGGTTTAGAAATGGTTATGTCATCTAAGGCATAATCCGATTCAGGTCGTCCCTGAATTTTGCGTAGAAACTGTGGAACTTCAACTGGGCTGAAGGCGGTTCTTAACTCAGTGGCGCTGAAGAACTCTTCGCTTTGAGTACCCGTTTCGGATTCGGTAACTTGATAGGTGTAGCTGAGTCGATCGATCTCTGGCGCAGAAGAGGCAGTGGCGATTGATTCAGGTTGGGTGTCGAAGTTGATGGTGAGGCTATCGCTGTTGCCATCGATCTCAACCCAAGCCGGAGCAATTCGAGCCAGCGAATCGGGCGGGTTCTGCCCATCGTAGGGCGGTCGGTCGCTAACCAACAGGCTGAATTCATCGGGTTCAAACCGCAGCTTTGGGAGCGCATTCTCTGATCGAAATAACCAGAAGAGGTCGGGCACCTGATTAGGAGTAGTGAGTTCGAGCGTAACCCACTGAGGAAGCTGATCTGCTCTAACTTGCTTGTTGAGAGGATGGTTTGGGTTGAGATAGCCACTAAGCTGATTCCAGGCTGATACCCAGCTCGTTACCTCTTCCTGAGTCAAGCGGTTCTTCTCAGGCCGTAGCCGCAGGATTGGGTGATTGTACCTTTGCGGAAAATCTTGAGTCAGCAGAAAAGGCGCTGCAATCTGATCAGCCTGCCAGGGTAACTGCACCTGACCATAGAGCGATACCCCACTGCCGTGAACACTCACTTGACTGAGCAGGCGACTGGGTTGAACTGTGGTTCGGTCATTGCCGTGCCGCTGTTCAAACGCCGCTACCGCAAGCTGAAGAGATAACTTGGCGTACAGGTGCTCGACTGCTTGCCCCTGGGCCTCAAGCCCGCCCAGACCCAGAAAAATTTCCCCTGCTAAACAGGTCAGCGAGGTTGGGAAATACGGCATGGGTTGTCTTTGGGGAAACTGAGTGGGCCAGCCGTCTGGGTCTGCCTGCACCAGCAGCAGAGAACATTGACCTGTGGTGATTAGCTCTCTTAGCTGCGTCTGCGATTGCTCGTTCAGTGGAGGCACTGGCAAATGCTCTGACCGCCGCCACTCATAGCCTGAGCCGGGTTGATTACCGAGTTGAATGGTGACCTGCCGCACTACCCCAAGCACAATCATCGTGCCGGGTAACAGACTGGTGGATTGGCCGAGGCGGTCGCGGGCGGTGAGGTCAACAAACAGGGTGCGAAATGCCCAGTCTTGCTCTGGGTTGGCCAATTTCAAAATATCGACTTTGGCCGACCACATTGGCCCTGTGATGGTGACGTTGTGCATAGCAGTGTCGGGAATGCGGGGCATGGCAAACTCCTTGAGCAACGATTAGCTGAGCAGATGGGGAAGAATGGGCACTAAATCACTGGGTTTAGCGCTGCCGCGACGAGTCATGATGCGAAGCTCACCGCCCTGCAAACTTTGGGTAAGGCTGGCATTGAATAGCTGCTGCAGAACGGCATTGTGGTTAAGTTTTGGTGCGAGTTCGTCTGCTTCAGCCAGAGTCATCAAACCGTGATAGCGCAGAATTGTGCCGCTCCCAAGTCTGAGCCGTGCTCGCACAGGTTCTAGCGTTGAGGCGCTGAGGTTCGGAGCACTCCCCCGTGCCAAAATCACCGTTTCTGATTGATCGTTCGGGTCGTTTTCCCGCGGTACTTGTCGTAACAGTTCGCCCACCACGTCAATTTGGGCAGGGTCAGTCAGTCCCGATCGCCACTCCCGAATAGTAGTGCGATCGCTGTCACTCATCCTGCCTTGCCAGATCAGCGCATACTCATCTGCGGAAAGCAACGGCACGGTTTTTAGCTTGGCTCGCAGCGGTTCGGATATGCCTGTCAGGTCTAGCTCTGTTGGAACATACACCTGGGCCAGCCAGCGTTCGTAGAGGCGATCAATTGCAGCTTTATCCTGCAAGTCGGTAAAGAATCGCTGCAATGAGTTTTTGCTCGCCCGGTCAGTAAAGAGATTGAGCAGTTGGGTTTGCTCCTCTTGGTTGAGTGATCGGGAGGCGTGCAGCAACTTTCCTCGAATAATCAGATAATGCCGCAACTCTTCTGGAATATCTGCCTGTAGGGGGCGATAGTCGAATGTGAACAGCATTGCTTCGATTGCGTCGATTAAGCCGTTGAAAGCACCCAAAAAGGTTTGGACTGCCTGCGAGTCACGATCACCATCGAGCACTTGCTGCACCTGCGTCTGTAGGTCACGGGCATCTAAACTGTCTAGACTGCGCCAATCCAGGTTGCCAGCATCGGTGGGAATGGTCAGGCGATTCAGCCAGTCTGCTGCTGTAGGTTGATTCGCATTACGCAGACGGCTCTGGAGCAACGGCACAGTCACTTGCCAAACAATTGTCTTGCGATATGGCGCGGCAGGGAAGTTGGCAACCGGTTGGGCAGGAATATCATTGGCTGGTCCGGCTGAGGGCAACGACTCAAACTGGGAGAGCGCCGCGTTGAGCCGATTTTGAGTGTCAATAATATTCTGTAACTCTTGTCTCTTTGCGTTCTCCTCAGCTCTAACTCGGTTTCCTTCAGCCTCTAGTTGAGATCGTTCAGCCTGTAATCGTTCTCTATCAGGTGATGATAATTGAGGGTTCGTTAAGCCAAAGTCTATGCTTCTAATGCGTGTGTCTATCCTGATCAGCTCAAATTGCAGCCTTTGCAGTTGGGACCGCAGCATTTCTGGTCGTGGCAACTGCTCGATGTAAGCCTTTTGCCCAGCCAGGACTTGCCGGAATAGGGCGGTTGCACCCGCTCGATATCGTTCATCATCTACCAACATGTGAATCTCACGGATTGCCTCAGCCGTAAGTTCGCCTGTCCACTGTAACGTCCACTCATCAGCACTATTGACGGTAATAAACGATGAATTGGGCGGGGCAGGAGGAACTGTTATGGGCACAGGGGGGGCATAGGGATGACTGACCTGAGTGTCCTGTAGCCGAGTGCGTAGGCGAGTAATGGCGGCATCAAACAACGATTGCTGCATGGTTTCTGCCTGTGCGGGATTCAACGAGCCAAGCCAAGTCAGTTGGGACTTTGGAGGATTAGTTTGAGGATTAACTTGGATTTTGGCAGCCGGTAAATTGGGTAGATCAGATTGGCTGAGTAAGGCTGCTGCACCGAGCGCAAAGTCAGTTTCACGGACGACTGAATTGCTTGGCGCGGCTCCAGGCAGTAACGCCAGCAAAACATCCCTCAGTTTGGCATCGCACTGATTTGCAAAATGGGTGATCTCCTCGCTATTGACGCCTTCTGAAGTGTCAAGCAACAGCAGCGTAAACGGCACGTTGACATAGCTCAGTCCAGGAATGTTGGGCAGCGGCACAGGTTGGTCGTCAAATGCATTGGCATCCCCTCGCACCAAACGGCTGACATACCATTGCTCTAAAATGTTCTGATCTGCCTGATCTGTCGGAACTATCCCTATCTGTTCCAGAAGCCGCAGTTCAGCAATGTCCTGAGCCATCACCTGCTGTAGAGCATTCCGATCGCCAGCGCTTAAAACTCCCAGCCATTTCAGTTGTTGTGTTTCTGCATCGAAAAAGAGGCGGTTGCCCATTCGTGAAAACATATAACGGTGCATCAGCGGTACCGTACTCACCTGAGTCAAAAATAGATTCAAGACATAGTCGCTGGAACCTTGCTTCTCTGATGTTGAAAGTGCAGGTGGTGAAATTGCGTCGAAGCTACCCAGGAAATATTTACCTAATTGCCGCAGTTGGTATTGCTCAGGGTTACCTTCGGGCTGCTCCAGTAGGGTTTCGACCTGCACCTCCAGGTTGCCTTCAAAAAGCTGGGCGATCTGATAAACTACTTCCAGATCAGGTAAGGCACTGGGCGATCGCCAATGTTTCGATTCCTCCCAATCCATAACAGGAGCCTCACTGGGCCACTGCTGTCTGACCGTTTCGGGTAGGCTATCCCAAAGCAACTTCAGGGGAATGCTAACCCGCAGAGCCGCTAACTCAGCGTTTATGGTCGCTCCAAACGGTTGATTTTTGGGTAACGCCAAATTGGGGACGGTCTGACCCGACATTGCGGCGG
Source organism: Leptolyngbya sp. NK1-12 (assembly GCF_032598965.1). Classification (NCBI taxonomy): domain Bacteria; kingdom Bacillati; phylum Cyanobacteriota; class Cyanophyceae; order Leptolyngbyales; family Leptolyngbyaceae; genus Leptolyngbya; species Leptolyngbya sp. NK1-12. Next base: position 1,678,488 of record NZ_CP053586.1, on the reverse strand, counting down.
TCGGCAACGGTGAGCGATACTCAAAATCCTTGTGGATCACGCGATTGATCTCCGAGACTTGGTGGTCGCTCTGGGCAATCACCAATAGCTGATGCTGATAGAAAAACGGCAGCGTATCCCACTGCAACACCAACGCGCCCTGCTGGAAATTACCCAACCGGATCGGTAGGTCAAGGCTACGCACATCCGCTTCGATTTGCAAAATATCTTCGGCACTTAACTGATCGAGGTCGGTGTCGTTGGTTGGAATTCGCTTCAGGTCAAGATGGTCAGGACTGGTAATTTTCCCTGGCAACCCCGCTGACAGAAAACCTGCTGTGTTTAGCCTTAGCTTTAACTCAGGCGGATTAGGTTTGATCTGGCCCAGAGTAGCCAGTTTGTTAATCCGTTTGACCCAATCGTCACCCGTGGCTGTGGTGTAGGCAAAGCGACGCAGCAGTGTAAAGGCTACCTGCCGGAACTGGAGTTGGCGAGCCAGAGTTTGGTTGCGCTCTATCAGGGTTTGTTCTGGGTGTTGGGCAATAATCACTTCCCAAGTGCGACCGGGAGGAACGGACTGGCCTGGTAATGCAGGTGGGTCAAGCCGAGCAGAGCTAAGAATTACCGGCATCGTCACTGGCTGAATCCGATCCAGTACCACATCTAAACTACCCTGTTTGGGATCAGGCTTCGTTTGACTTTGGGCACGAATTGCCTCACGTTGCTGGTTTGTTTGCGTTGGAAATAGCACGGGTGAAGTGAGCAGACTTTCCCACAGCAGCTGATAGCGATGATTGGGACGAATGTAGTAGCGGTAAGTATGTGCCCACTTGTCAATGATCAGATGATCGTAGGTCAGCCTGCCGCTCTCATCGGGGGTTGTGGGGGCCGGGGTATCTACGCGGGGGTAAGCCGTTGCCAACCAAGGCCCATCTGCCGTTTTGCCCAAATTGTCGGTGATTGTGGGTACTGCTGCCGCGTTGAAGAAGCGCAACGACCAGAGCATGATGTCAGGCAACGTAGCCGCCAGGGCCTTAGCTTCTGTTGGTATCTCAATGCTGATATCTGACTTGATGCTGCTATTGAGAGATTCGGCATAGCGCTTGAAGCGTCGCCAGTTAAGCGGTTGGTCATCTTCACTATCGGGTTTGGCAAAGTCAACTGCAAGCTGTTCGGGGTTAGCCGTGAAGTAAGCCGTGAGCGGACTGTGAATCGGCACAGCGTCGAGAGGAATCGATTCTTCCCCAGATGCTTTGATCTGCTTAACAATCGGTGGCTGAGTGGTGCGCAGCAGCAGATTCACGACTCCATTCAAAGGTACTGTAACGGTGTATTCCACTGCCTGATTCGCTACTTGATTCGCGTCTAGATCAAAATCAGTTTGACCGCTGCCGGGCGCAGATTGGTCAATTAAACTCGATGGAGCATTCAACTCAAACCGCAGCTTAATCTGGCTGTTACTATCGCCCTTAATTTCCAGCCGATAATATCGTTGTAGTTGGAGAATGGTCGGTCGGAGGCTGATTTGGATTAGGGCCAACATTCCTGCAGGAGATACAGCTCCAGGTTCTAGACCGATGCTCTTTGCCGCTTGGAACAGTAGCTCTATATGGAGATGGGGATATATGTCATTGTATTTCTGCTTGAGATCAGTAAGTATACTCTGAACCGTCTTCAGAAGATCATCCCCCGTAATATAATCGCCAGTGCTGGCATCTTGCAGCGTGAACGCAGTGGTCAAGCCGAATCGCTGTAAAATACCCCAACCATACGGATCGGCGGTCTCAGCAGTGGAGTTTAAGAAAGTGGTCAGCGTCTGGGGTTGAATCGGAGGGCTGGTTTGTAGAGATACGCGATATTTGGGCAGGGCAGTCGTGCTGTCGTCTGCCGTTTGCGCTTGCAGCACCTGAATTAGCTCTTCCAGGAAGGGATGCAAAGCAGTGTCTCGGTTGCCGTTGCCGTTGGTTAGTCCGGGCCACTCAGGCCATACCAGAATCGACTCGCGCCAGGAATACCAGGAACTCTCTTTAATTTGAGCACCCGGAATTGGTTGGTATAGCGCCCGTCTTTCGACCTGACTGGGGTACCAGGCTTCCCATTGATTGGTGGAAAGGGTATCACCAGGAGTGAGCGGCAGGTCAGCAGGAGAAAGCATCTGCACGGTTTGCCGCAGGCGCAAAACATCAGCTAAGCGATCCGGGTCGGCAAACGTAGCGGTCGTGTGGGCGTCGATATCCAGTTCTAGCAAATCGTAGCTGGCTGTAAGCGCCAAGGGATAACTCTTAACCCGACTTGGTCCCTGATTCCAGCGGAAGCGAATGCAGCGTATCCCTGCCGGATGGGGCTGATAGCGGAGGGAACTGGTGTTGCTCTCCAATTGGTAGCTACCTGGTTTTGGCATGGGGACATGAGCATTACCGACAATTGCTCGCTGATCTTCAGGAGGTAACAGCGGCAGAGCAAGCGGTTTGGGTAGCCACTCCAGTTCGGCAGGTTGCCGTTCTTCGGTCTTTTCGCCACTGGTTGAAGACTTGAACTTGAGCAGAACCTGCACCGGAGCCAGAGCCGAGCAGACTCGATTCACTGACTCCGTCTGAATAAACAGCTTCCAGGCTTCAGGTTGCCAGTAGGCGGGTAAAATTCCTTTCTGGCGTAGACTGTCTAGAGAGACGTTAGCAATGCGCTTGCGTGGCTCTCCTTCCACCTTTCCAGGGTCCTCTAGCCGAATTTTGATGTCGGTGGGCAGGGCGCGGGAGTTGCTGGTGGGCAACAGCTTGTTGCGAGGACGCTGGGTTGAACTATCAAGACCGTAGCTCCCAATCGGCAGCGTCGTTTCTTTCCGGAAAACCAAGTAGTAGTTATCAACAGGAACCCTGGGACCATTGACGGTGGGTTCTGTCCAGGTGACGGTGCAGTGTGTTTCCAGGTCAGCGAGAGGCAGTTGGGACTGATCGTCCACTGGTTCTTCGCGCTGATCGCTAATCGTATAGGAGACAGTAAACTGACTGTCCACAGGTACGGCAGGAGGTTCGTTAGGATAACGGGTCGCAACCAGGATGAGCGGATGTCCGGCATTGCCACCAAAGTCGTAGGGGGTAATCGTGTAAAGATAGCTAAGGCCAGTAGCAGGCAGGCGAATCACATCATCCAGGCTTTCGTTCGTGAAGTGATCGACCACCTGAAAACGCGGTTTGAGAATGTTCAGGATTTTCTGTGAGCCGGTTTTCTCTTCATGCAGCACTGAAGCACCTTTCACTTGATAGACGACTTCTGGCGTTTGGGCATTCAAGGAACGGCGACGCACTTCGTAGTACATCAAGTTGTGTTCAGGATCTTGTTGCAACTCAGTTAGGTGCTTCTTCTCGTTCTCTGGAATATTGGCCTGCTGGAGATCCCAGGCGATTGCGATCGTATTGGCATCGGTAAAGTGTCGTACCTGCTGGAATTGGGGCGGATACTTGGAAAAGTCGGTAGCGAGAACATTGAAGGTACGTAACCAACGTTGGTCGCTGTCCGGTTGCTGGCTATTGAGCTGAGTTCGTTGATGGAGAGTAGGGGCTGTTTGTGAGTTGTAGTTTAGCCAAGCTAGAGCACTATCTGTATTCAGAACACGCTTCGGTACTCGAAAGACTAGCCCCATCTGAAAGGCGACTGAGCGCTGAGTCAATTGGTTGCGCTCTTGCTCGGTTCCGTCCACATACTTACGCAGATCGCCCATCAGATCGTTAATCACCATACTGCGGACCTGATGGGCTTGCTGGTGTTCATTCAAGGGTTGGGGCTTGTCGGGGTCTTGATCGGCGTAGATGGTGGTGTCTGGCCTAAAGGCTGCTTCTAGCTGCTGTTCATAGAGGCAGTTGGGATTGTGCTTGAAGAAAGGCGAGCTACGGAACTGCTCGGTTGCTCCCCGCACTGCCGCTTCAAACGCATCATCTGAAGGATTCTGAACCCGTTCATCTGTGATGACTTCTTCCTTGGTTGCTAACGGATCTGGATCGGCTATGGGTATAGGCAAACCAGCTTGATCAGCGGTGATATAGGCATGGGTCAAGTAGTCTCGTAACTTAATGGATTCTGGAGATAGCGGCTTGTTATCAGGAGCAAACGCTTCTGTGTTCTCAAAAATGGGTTGATCCCAATTGGCACGCCAACTCATGATTGTGTCTGTCAGCGTCAGCCAGTCTGGGTCATGTTGGCTCAAGGGCCGGAAGCCAATGGACTGACCGGCGGCCTCACCGGTTGCGATGGGTTGAGGGTTAAACCACTCTAAAGTGTCCTGCGGCAGTTGGAGGGTTTCTGGAAAGACAATTTGAAAATCGCGTAGCTGATTGTTTGGTACATCTGCCAGTACATTTGGAGGAACCGGCAAAAAACCAGCATGGCGCTCTGTTGCTTGCTCTTCTCCCTGATCACGGATTGAGCGAGGAAACAGAACAAAGTAGGCATAGGTATCTTCATTCGGTTCTTCATTCGGTGTATCCGAAATTCGATCTGGCGTATCCCGAATCACAAACACTGAATAATTGGGTGTACCAAATGATGGCTGAGCCGTCGATCGAGTAAATGCTTCCACCTCCAATGCCTCCACCTCCATTGATGCAGATGTTTCTGCGGCTTCTGCAACAAAAGCCATCCGCGATCGAGAAGCGGCCTCGACGCCAGGGAGAGTGGCTTCCACTTCGGTGGCTTCCAACCCCAGGTTCAGATATTTTTCGGTCCGCGCTCGCGCCTGAGTGACAGCATCTGGGTTTGAACTCAGCCGGACATTGAACTGCAATTGGTGCCCCATCGCCGAAATTGCCAATGTACCTGAACCGCGTAATCCAGCATCTTTGACACCGTTGAAGGCAAACTCTAATCCGGCAGTAAAGTTGATGGTCAGGGTAAAACGATAGGTTAGTCGAATGGTCTTAAACAGCAGCGGAATCCGAATCCAAAGGGCGACAAACAGTTGAATCCGCAACTCTAGGCCAATGGCTCCATAAAGCGTCGGGCGGTTGGTGTCAAATTCGACTAAGCCAATGTAGCGTGCCCCAAATGCGGCATTCGCCTTCGCTTCCACACTAGCCCCTACCAGCCCCAAGTCTATGCTGGTCGAAATCTCTAAACTGGCGCGGGCCAAAAAGCTGATGCCAATTACCATTTCGCGACTGCTGACCCGAAAGATGAAGCCACCCCGAATGTCGGCCTGAAGCGGACCGATGTTGTTGCTCCAGCGCAGCATATTGGGCCAGCCCAGCTCAAAATGCGTTAACCCTGGCTCGATCAGCAGCGTGGCCGAAAACTGAGCGCTACGAATGGCCGATTGCACAAAGTCGGGCAGCGGTGGATTACTCCCTAAATGTCCATTGGGATTTGAGGCAAGATGGGCCAGAAATCGCTTCTGGCGAGGCCAAAGGAAGACAAATCCACTGAATAGTGGCTCTAGCTCGTTACCTTCGTTGCGCTCTTTCACATACATGCCGTAGCTGGTGTTGATCCAACCTCGCACATTCATAAAGAAGGTCAGGTCGCTGCGGAAGGCAATTACGGCATCGAATAGATACACGCAGGCTAGCTTTTCTTCTCGTTCGGCATTCCAAACCAGCGGTGAAGCAGCGGCAGAAAGCTGGGCGATCATGGCTCGCAGCACAATCGTCCAACGTGGATCTTGACCCGGATCTTCGACATCCAAGGCCCAGCGATCGCGTTTGGATAAATCACCTTGGGTGCGAGACAACACTTTCAGTTCTTTTAACAGTTCCGTCAGGCTTGCAGCCTCGTCGGCCCGTCTGATGCCCACTAGCGTGTAGCGGTAGCCAAAGCCCAGCCCCACTTCCCGAATGAAGAATTCGACCACCGGAATCCGGAAGCTAATCTGGCGAACTTCTAGATAGATGAACCAGGCCCTGACCCAGGGTTGATCTTCACTGTTACGAACGCGGTAGAAGCCGAAGCTGGCAGCCATCGGCGGCATCCCTTGAATCTCCAGGACACCCTCTCCTTCAAAGCCCTTAATTGTCTCATCATCCTTGAACTCAACGACACCATTGAGCTTGAAGGCTTCGCCCGCGTTGATATCCAGCGGTAACTGATCCATATAAAGCCGAGGGAAGAAATCTTTCGGTCCGGGCAGCCCAATATAGAGCGAATGTAGATCGGGCTGATCGTTCGCCGCATCCCCCTTCCCCTGGGCAAATTTGATCTGACCACTGAGCTGCATGGCCACATCGTTCCCAAAGGCGTCGAACTGAGGCAAAAAGCCAATGGCCCGTAGCTCGAATTCGTAGGCTCCCAGGAACGGAAACGAAACGGGCTTGGGTAGCTCAACCAGGAACTGAACGTGTTTCGCAATGACGCTGGCATCTCCGGTCAGCGGGCAGTCCACCAGATCAATCTGGATGTTGGGCAGCATGGAGAGTGCGCCGTTTTTCCGATCGTCACCTTCTTGTAAAACGAATCGGGCGGTGCCAGTGATGGTAAAGAAAATATGGAATCGATCGTCGTTAACGAACTGCAACCCCATTGAGTCAACGGAGAAGCGAAAACGAGTACCTTTACAGTCGAGCAATTTATCGCCTTGAATTTTGGCTGCTCCGGCCACTAGCTTGAGGCTGCCTTCTACTTGCTGAAATTGCAGCGAAATGTCGGCCATCGCATCGCCAACTAGCTTAGGTGGCAACGGACCGGAACCGCTCAGGGTAAAGTCGAGAATTTCATTTTCGACAATCCGGAGCTGACTGCCGTGGAAGCGATATTGGGTGTCAATGCCGTTAAGCTGAGCCGGACGATCGCTCACCGTTGCGGTAATGCTGATGCCCTTAGCCGAAATCACAAAGTCCTCTACGATAAACACAATCGGGTCACGGCTGGCCTTGGTATAAGCCACCTCGATGCGGGCACCCGGAGCCTGCTGAATTTGATAATTAAAGTCTTTGGTGACTAGGGTGAAATGATGGTATTCTTTACCGTCTGTTTCGGTCTCGTCTGTTTCAGTCTCGTCTGTTTCAGTCTCGTCTGTTTCGGTCTCAGCTGCTGATGCTGTTTCGTCTCTTATTTCTGCTCCTGCATCCTCTTCATCTGCTTCTATATCTGCTTCTATATCTGTTTCGGCGTTATTCTCTGTATTCTCTGTTTCGGTTTCTGCCGTTTCCGTTACTTCTGCGCCAAAGAAACGCCACTCCAGACCAAATAATTCAAACGGTCCGTCCTTTGGTTCGCCATCGCTACCAATCGGTTTTAATTCGGGTTCAGGAGAAAGAATTTTGATCCCTTCAGAATGGTCAATAGCAATTGCAAAACTGCCCAAGATAAACTTCACTGGCAGCTTGGTATTAAATCTGAGGCTGCCGACTGTAATCGTGGCTGGAAAGACAATGCTAATGAAGGTGCCGTCATCATCTGTTTCTGGACCTTTGACAGTCGGCACTCCTAACGAAATCGCCTGACTTAACTTTGAGCCGGAAGATTGAGCGTCGTTGGTATCTTCTGAATCGGATGCAGCATCTGGCTGCTCATTAGACGCATCAGCTGACCGGGGACCAGATGCAGGGGGCGTAGTTCCACCGGTGACTGACTGCACTTGAGCTGGCTTAGGAGCTGGTTTGATGTCCTCTTTGCCTGAGGATTTCAGGAACGGAAAGGTAAAATGCTTTTTTTGATTGTAATTCTCATTTCCATTCCCGTTGGTATTGCCAGAATTGGGTTCAGACCATTCATCATTCGAGATTTCGAACGATTCACCTAAAAATTCAAACGTTAAATTCCAGTTTTTAGAGTCGAAGTTTGATAGATATTCGGCAGCCCTGTTGGTGCCCAAACTCTTTTCCACCAACTGAATTTGAATATCGTCACCAGGTAGCTGCTGATCCGGTGTCAAAACTAAACCAATTAGCTCCGACGAGTCACTCTCGTCATCGTTTTGCAACTCTCGTACACGATCAATTCCGGGAACATCTCGGAGCCAAGCTAGAGCACTGGAGAGCGTCAGGCTGCTTTGCTTGGGCATCGTCAATGACAACGCAAACATTCCTGCCGTAATTTTCTGAAGCGGTGCATTTTCATTGTTCTGAGGTTTTTCCGACTGGGCTGAGGTCGTGCGTTTAAGCTCAAAGGTGAAAATAGCCCCTTCTGGCGGCTGAACCGTTAGGCCCAGCAAGTCAAACTTCTTGCCCAGTTCCAGGGATGATTCCCCTGTGAATGCAAACGATTTGACCCCAATCTCAGGAGCAGTTGTCAATTGAATCACTAGTTTGGACAACACTAAATCAGGAATGCCCGCTGGTAGGGTGAAGCCGCCCAAGTTGCCAACTAGCTGCAGCAAGCCTAAGGAAGATGCCTGCTCTAATCTGCCTTCGTAAGTTTTTTCTTCGGTAGCTGTGCTTGTGATTTCCTCTAGATTGTCTGGCATGTCAGAGGAAGTTAACGTCCCAATTTCCTCAAAGATTACAGAAAAATTACTACCCATAGAAGAATGTGCTCCTCTTCGTTTGCCAGAACTGTTAGAAATATTTGTGTAAGTGCTTTTTAAATAACTCTGTTAAAATATTCTCGACGAAGTCTGATAAAATCAAAAGCCCGATTTAATTGGTTCTGAACATATATTTAGTAGATTCTTAGAGATACACATTTGTGTTCTCAACTTGCTCATCAACTTGAATCATGGCTCTCTTTGAATTCTCTTTGAAGCCTACTTGTATTGCGGTTAGCTATTGTAGAGTTTTCGCCCCCCCAATTCTGGGGAAATGGGAGGCGAAACCATTCTAAATTCAGCAACACCAGGTTGGCTATTCCGCCTTCACCACTTCGAATAGCTCATGAACAGGAGTGGGGGTCTGAGCATTCGTAATCTCTGTTTGCACCTTGACCCGGTATTTCCCGGCAGGCAAGGCATCGAGCGTCACTGCCCAGTCCTGTTCCTGTTGTTGCTCGAATATGACATTGAGTGCAGGACAATCACCTGTCACCGAAACGATTTCAGCTTGCAAAGAGCCAGTCATGACACCTGGAGTTGCAATTAGTCTAGAGTGCATAACGATCGGTTCATCGGGCAAATAGAGATCATCCAAGGCTAGACTAATGGCCGATTGGGGTGCACGAATCGATGCTAGGTCAAATTGGTTGGTTCCTAAACGATGCTGCACATCTTCTAAAATCAAGCTTTGGTTTTGCAACATGCCGTGGGTTTCGGCAATGAACATGTTGTTAAAGCTATTCGAGAGTTCAATCGGAATCGCAGACACAAGAGGCACTGCACCGTCTCCACCCTCTAGATCAGGTCTGGCTTTGAGCGATTTGGGCAATATATTTTTGCTGACCGTGAACTTTCCGTCTTGAAGCATCGCTGATTGTTCGGTAGGTTGCTGGATCCCAACGATTGGCACCGTTGTAAACAAGCGTCGATAGTCCTCATTCTTCAGGTTTTCAGTAACATGCTCCTGAATTTCGTGATGAAATTTCAATGCCTTCTCGGCACGGGTTTTGTCGATATTGGGTATCTCAGCTTCTGCAATGCGAACATCGACGCCATCAATATCTAGCATGGGGTAAATCGGCAGCAGTTGATAGACGGACGGCAAAGATCGGATCACATTAGTCACGTCAAGAAATAGCTTTTTGTAGCCTTCGGCCAAATATTGAGCCATTTTGGGTGCGCCCCGATAGGGGGTACCAAAGGTGAATAAAGCTCGGCAGTCCCGCCACCCCTCTAAGACTTCCAGGTAATAGCGAGAGATGATTCCACCCATGCTATGGGCCAAAATGATGACCTTAGCATCTTGAGCACCGCTGGCTTCCCGCCATCGTTTCAGGCGTTTGTGGATCAACTGCTGCAGAAGATGGGCCGTGACGCGATTATTGCGTCGCCAGTCGTAGGGAAAATGATAGAAGTTGGCAGCTCTGTCATCTGGGTCGTCATAGATATTGCCAACAGTGACATCAAAATAATCGGTAATCAGGCGAGAGGTTCGGGTGTAGCCGTCAATCTTGATCAATCCTGGCACAATATGAGCATCTTCTACGAGTCGAGTGGCGCGGATGCCATCGCCTAAATCAGCGATTTCAGGGTCATCATCATCGTGATCCATTTTTAGATCTTGTAGGGATTGCCCAAAGCTTGTGGCTAGCTGCCACACTGCTTGTAGCGACACTCCCCAGACATCTTTCCCATCTTTTTGTAGTACGCTGCCTGTAATTCCAGGTACGATCACGACCATGTCTTTCATTTTTTCCATAGTCAATCCCTTGTTTCGTTAAGCTTATTGCTTTACTAATAGTGTCAATTCCATCTAAAGCATATTTCTGCACAGGCAAATAGAACGTCAGTGATCGTTGCAGAAACTGATCGCTAGCAGTTCGATCGCTGGTAGTTCAAAGATGTTGAATATCTGGTTTAGTTGAGTCTAGCTGTATTGGACTACCTGTGTTGAATCTATCTTTAGTGCGGCCATTATTCGTTGTACCGCAGCTTCAACTGCCACCTGCAATCCATCATTTTCAAACCGCTTTGCCTAACCACCCAGTTATGATCAAAGCGGTCAATCGATTCATCAATGATGACGATTAGTTTAATGATTAGTTCAATAAATGCTACTGCTGCTTTGCAATACCATGCTAGACTCAGCTGATTAATCCTGGATCTCTTGACAATGAGGGGTTCTTGCCTCTTCACATGCTTCAGCCGATGCCTACTTCGATCTGGCTTTAGGTAAGCCGTGTGCGCCTCTTGTATAGAATTTGCGCTTTGGCATATTGCTGGATTCCATTGTGGAAACCAATTAGAAAGTGACATTATTCTTATTTTTCTAACTACATAGGGGGGATATGTTTGTCAACTAGCTAAAAGTAGAATAATGTGCTCTCCTATAAAAAGATAGAGGTTTTAGAAAACTTAATGTGATGACTTGCAAAAATTAAGCTACAGATAAAAAAGTATAAATACATAAAACCGCATAAAATTTCTCCCTGTTTCTCAAGGCGAGAGTAGGCGAGTTCTTTTCTAGAGAATGTCCAGATTCAAATTCTCAACGGGTGCCTTTACCGGGGACGAAGGCGACATAACGACCGAACAGAGGAATTCTCTAGTAGCAAATAAACTGTCCTGAGGACAGTCCTGAGGAAATTCCTCAGGATGTGTTAATATAGTAGAGAGAGAAATAAAGGCTGAAGGGTCCAGGAAGAACCGCTCCCACTGGTGGGTATCGCTTCCGCTGGCGCACAAAAGCCAGAGCGGCTAACAGCCCGTCATTTTGGCTGCGAATTTTGCTGCGGCGAATTGCCCAAGCTGATTGGCAAATGCTGAGGTGATGCCAGTGCTCACACAAACCGCGCTTACACCAACATCACCGTCGAACTCACTATCAACGAAACGAATCAACAATCGAATCAACAATCGGCCAGCCCAGGCTGGCTTTTTCATTTTAAAGCTTTGAGACTCTCCAGGCTATCTCGCCGCCCGCTCGGTATCCCGCTTGGGTAAACACAAACCCGGCTTCGCGGAAGCTATTGCCGTAGAGCAGAATCTCGGACGGTGACAAATCCAGCAAATCGGCAATCTCCGAGGTGCGCAGCAGCCAGCCGTTTCGAGCTGCTTGTTCAAGTTTGTCAAAGTAGGCCAGCCGGTCTGGTGGAGAAGCAGAGGGCTGAAAGCGAGACACCACCTGCGCCGCGATGGCCGTCACCACCTGCACCAGATCGGATTGTCCTGTAGACAGTCCAGAGGACAAATCAGAGGACAGCTCCTTTGACCGGGTGAGGCCGCGACTATCCAGGAATTCTGGCATCGTGCCGCCTGACTTAATAAATTGGTGCACCTCATCCAGCAGGCGCAACTGCTCGGCGTTGACGTAAGCCTTGTTGCCAATTTTCTCAGTCTTGATGCCCAGATCCTCGATCCGCTTATATACAGCACTGCGAGCCAGTTGATAGCGCTCTGCCAACTGATTTACCGGAATTCGATCGACCTGTCCCCTACCCATCCTATTGTCCTCTGGACTGTCCTAAGGATACTTTTAATATCGCTGATTTTACTGTCCTCTGGACTGTCCTGTGGATATTTTTCTTATCTTCCCATCAATATCGAATCCCGATTACAGCGGCCCCTTGGTTTTCACCTGGTTATAGAGGGTTTCTATTGCTTCGATAAATGAGTTGTCGCGCTGCCAAAAGGCGGGAAAGTCGCCCTGCTTTTTGACTGGGATAGCGGCAACGGGGATTTCGGGCAGCGGCTCGATCGTTTGGGGCAGCCGTTTAGCGCCCTGCCAAAAGTCGCGCAGGTGTTCAGGCGGTTGGGCTGGCAGCCGTTGGGGACGAGTGTAGTAGGATGCTACAGATCGAGGCGGTTGCTCAGAGCGTTGCAGTTCGGCAGACAGGGCTTGCCCCAGCGGCGATTTGGCCAATTCTCGATGTAGGTCTTCCCACGATAGACCGCGCAGTTCAAACAGCAAAAATGGATCCCGGTCCAGTTCGGCAGCAACCAGATAATAGACACCAGCAATGTGTTTGCAGGGATTGCTCCAGTCGGGACAAGAGCAGTCGGATTTGAAGTCTTTGTAGCTGTGGGGCAACAGGTTTAACCCCAGAGTGGCGAAACTATCGTCGATGGTGTCGGGGATTTCGTTCAGCAGTAGGCGTGAGATCAGGCTGGCTTTGGAGGCAATTAGGGAAATAGCCGCAGCCCACTTGGCAGCACTGATCGGCTGGAATTCTATCGTGGTGGTGTAGAGCGGTTCAGTGTAGACGCCGAAATAGGGATTGACCGACCCTCGCACCTTAGCCGTAACCAGGTTGTTTTTGATCGTAAAGCTGGTAATCTTGCCGTTGTTGGCATAGGAGCGGCCCCGACTCAACCGTCCCGCATCGTTGAACTCTTCCAGCGCAGCGATAAATTTTTGGCCCCACCAAGTTCGGCTAAATTTGCTCATGGCTGATGCTCCTATTTGTGCATTTGGGCTGGCGTTCGATCAGGGTTTTCGTAAAGCCGCTCGAAATTCTAGAACTGCATCCAGTGGCTCTGGATGTTGAACATAGGCTGCCAGTAAAGCCAGGTCTAAATCAGGCAAAAATTCGCTCTGGTCAATCGGCTCGTAGCCCTCTGACCGCAGGCGATAAAGCTGAAACTGGCCGTTTTCCCAAAACCAGACTTCTGGTACACCCAAGCCTTGATAAATACTCAATTTATTGATGCCGCTGTGGGTTTGCACGACTTCGATGGCAATGTCAGGAAAAGCTTTATCTGTGCCAATGCAAAATGAAGCATCCGGTTCCGCGCCTCGGCGTTTCGCTTCTTGCCTGAATGTGGTTGAGCCAAGGCCATAGAACCGAGTGCGGCTTTCTTCAAAATAAACTCCGAGTAACCGGCTGATGTTGTCCTTACTCACTTCATGTCTGCGCCCCGGCATCGTAATCTCTAGCGTTCCCTCCAAATAGTGAACCCGCAGCCCCGGAAAGTCATCTCCCAAATCTGACAACAGCGCTTCGTAGGTTTGCCAGCTGACGCCGCTGATGATGTATTGCTGCTCTGCATCATCCGAAATCAATTCGGGATGCCTGATTAACTTCTCGATCAGCAAAGAATTCATAGGCTCCCTACTCCCTACTCCCTACTCCCTACTCCATAATCGCACTCTTATTCAAGGCAATTAATTTCCTAAACGCTTCGTTATTCAATTCGGTTAACCAAGATTCATCCGCGCCGACAATCGACCCCGCCAGCTTTTTCTTATCTTCGATCATTTCATCGATGCGTTCTTCCAATGTTCCCATCGCCACAAACTTATGCACAAACACGTTCTTTTTCTGACCGATCCGAAAAGCCCGGTCGGTGGCCTGATCTTCCACAGCCGGATTCCACCAGCGGTCAAAGTGGAACACATGGTTGGCTTTGGTGAGTGTGATACCGACACCACCCGCCTTGAGCGACAGCACAAACACCGAGGGTTCAGTTTCCGGATCTTGAAACTCGCGGATCATCTGTTCGCGTTTGCTGCGCACCGTGCCGCCATGCAGGTAGTAGGTATTGTAGTGACAGATATGGCGCAAATATTTGGATAGCGCTTCGCCCAGTTCATTGAATTGGGTGAAAATCAGCATACTTTCGCCTTCGTCAATCACTTCCTGTATCATTTCGGTGAGGCGGGTGAGCTTGTGGGAACGTTCTGGGAGGAAATCACTACCGTCCTGCAAAAACTGCATCGGATGGTTGCAAATTTGCTTCAATTTAGTCAGTGTTGCCAGAATCAAACCTTTGCGCTGAATACCTTCTATCGTCTTGATTTGTTCCTCTATATCTTTGACCACTGCGGCATAAAGAGACGCCTGCTCTTTGGTCAAGTTGCAATACAGCTTTTGCTCCACTTTATCCGGCAAATCTTTGATAATCGACTGGTCGGTTTTGACCCGACGCAAAATAAACGGCTCCACCAACTTTTTCAGCGTAACTGAAGCGCGGGGATCGTTGTGCTTCTGGATCGGCAGCTCAAAGCCGCGGCGAAACTGAGTTTGATTGCCCAAATAGCCTGGATTTAGAAAATTGAAAATCGACCACAAATCCAGCAGCCGGTTTTCGATTGGGGTGCCGGTGAGGGCCAATTTGTGCGGAGCCGTCAGCTTCAGAATGGATTTGGTTAAATCGGCCTTGGGATTTTTGATGTTCTGAGCTTCGTCTAGAACAATCCGCTGCCACTGGATCTCGCTCAGCAGTTTGATATCCTTCCGAGCAATCGCAAACGAGGTAATCACCAGATCCTGTCGAGAGCAAGCTTGCTGAAACTCGGCCTCAGTTTTAGCCCGCTGGTTACCGTGGTGAATGAGTGCCCGCAGTTCGGGGGCAAACCGTTGGATTTCGTGGTACCAATTGCCCACCACCGAAGTTGGGGCAATCAACAAAGTCGGCGGAAGCGATTTTCTTTGAGGCTGCTGTTCCCGCTCTTGCAATAACCGCGCAATCACCTGAATCGTTTTACCCAAGCCCATATCATCGGCCAGACAGCCATTCAACCCCAGTTGCTCTAGGAATTGCAGCCAGGAGACGCCCCGTTTCTGATACTCGCGCAGCGCGCCCCGCAGATGCTGCGGATTATCGACTGGCTGGAGCTGGCTTTTGTCCCTCAGCTTCGCCAGCATCTCTGCCAAGCTACTATGGCGGTCTACGTCTAAGACTAAACTATCCTCGTTGGCAGCGGTCAGCTTCAGAAACTCCAATAGGCTCAGTTCAGGGTGCTCTTGCTGGTGAGTTTTCCAGAACTCTAGCATTTGGCGCATTTTGTCCTGGTCTAGCTCCATCCATTGACCACGAAACTTCACCAAGGGTGTCTTGGTATTCACAAGCTGTTGCCATTCTTGTTCGCTAACTTGTTCGTCGCCGATTGCCAGCTCATATTCATACTGCACTAAATTCTCGTAAGCAAAATACTTTTTCGTTTTATCTTCGCCACCCGTGAGGGATTTACCCTTGGCCTTAAGGCGCACTTTGGCACGCTGGCGTCCTTGCGGGGTCCACCAAGCTGGAACAATCACTTTGTAGCCCGCATTCTCCAACACCCAGGCCGATTCCCGCAAAAATTCAAACGCGGCTTCTAAGTTCAGTGCAATTCCAACCGGCTGATCGGTTTCTAGTCCGCGCCATAGAGCCGGATAAATTCGCGCTGCGTATCCCAAGTTCATCAGCAAATGTTGTTCAAACTGTTCACCCATTTGTTTTTTAACTTGCTGCTGTTGTTTGGAACCCATACGCCAATAGTCTTGCAGCGCCACTCGCAACGACGGATCCTGCTTGGGCACAACCTGAAACTGAAGTTCCCAAGGATCTTCTGATTTGGCCGGATCTTGAAGCTGGAAACAGAGATAAAACGACAGATCCGACTGAGTTCGCCCAATCCGATCGCGCCATGCCTGCCACTGCCGATATTGCTCTAGCCGCAGTTCAGAGGTCCAAGGGCCAGTGGAACGCAGACAGTCTGCCAGCAGCGAATCGGCGATTGTCTTCTCAAACGCTTGGGTAATGGAAGTATGGGTGAGGATATCGGTGAGTAAACATTCTGAGAAATGACGCAGCAGGGATTCGCGGTCGTAAAATTCGGGTGTTTCTAACGGTTCAGCAAATCCAGCCGCGCATATCAATGGCATATACTCGACATATTGTCGAATCATATCCTCGTAAGCTTCACCGATAAATTCCCAGCCCGGATAAATCTCGAACTGTTGCTTAGGTACTGATTTATTCTCTTTTGTTATATCCACTGCCGTCACATCAATCGTTTGGGATGCTGCCGTGCGGCGTTTTGCCAGTCCAGCCGAGCGCTTGCGGCGAGTCTCGCTAGCAGGTTCAGAAGTTGTCGAACTGCGACGCGTGGAGCGAGTTGAAGCGGCTGCCTTTTGCTTGGTTTGGGTTTGGGTTTGGGTTTGGGTTTCGGTTGGTTTTTTTGACCGAGTTTTGGTTTGGGATTTTTGCGGATCTGCGGTCGGCTCCAGCTGGCGATACTTCAGGGCCGGAATATATTGATCTCGGTAAATGATTCGCTTCAGCGCTTGCGTGTAGTGAAACCAAAACAGCAGATCGGTTCCCAACTGAATCTCGGCTAAATTGTGCAGTGCTAGAAAATGCAGATCGTTCAGCAAACTCACCACCGAATTCACATAGCCGCCTGTTTTGGCTGCAGCCACGGTTTTGTAGCAGTCAATTTGCCAATACTGCAACTCAAAGCTTTCTGGTAACTCTAGTTCCAAATAGCGAGAAAGCTCTAGCGAAGGCAGCGGCTGATTGTCTACCGTAGGCAGCAGAAAATATTGGGGTGAAATAAAATCCTCTAGCTTGCGATAATTCGGCGGCTGAATGCCCAGTTCTTGGGTCAGCAGTTCTGCCAGATCGGTTGCTACTAATTGGTGCGGATGCCGCTGACTCGGTTGGCGAAATCGGTGCCGCTCGGTCGTTTCTACCCACAAATAGAAAGCTCCATTCTGGGTAAAGGTGTCGTCTGCCTCCGGAATCCAGGTGCCGTGAAGAATCTGCATGGCAACGGCTCGCTTACGCTCGGCTTTAGTGTTAAGCGTACCAGCGAAATTCGATTAGGGCTACGGTCTTTTGCAGAATTCGCCCGATTCTAGCCCTGACGAATCGCCTGACGAAACTCGCGAATCGCTTCTAATCTAGACGTTTCACCGATCAGCATACAACGAGTTAGCAGTGCCAGATCCAGCGTAGCCAATTCGGGAATTTCGCTGCGTTCAATTCGCTCATATCCGCCTGTGCGCAAACGATACAGGCTGAACAAGCCATCTTGCCAAAACCATACCTCAGGAACGCCTAAAGCCTGATAGCGCTGCAATTTAGCTGCCCCACCGCTTGTAAACACCACTTCAATCACCAAATCGGGCGTTGGTTTAGAGGTGCCAATACAGTAAGACTCATCCGCCTGAGCTGAAACGACCCGCTCTCGCTCTTGCGTCATCGCCCCGGTTGGCTCAAATTCAATACCTCTCTCCACAAAAAAAAGCTCCAGCAGAAAGCCAATCAAAGATTTGAAAACCTCATGTTCACGTCCCGGCATAACAATTTCAATCGTGCCTTCGTAATAAGCGAGTCGCATACCCGGTGAGTCTTCAAAGCCTTGCTGAATCAGCTTAAACTGCTCCCAAGTGCGCCCAGATAACACAATGCGCTGATCAGAGGTTGACGGTACAGTTGCAGTAGTCATGGTTCACCTGACTTGAGATCGCACTCGTTCCAATTCTGGTATGGCTCAGCAATTCTCCCCAGCCTGTTCACAGGCCCCAATACTGACCCAGCTCGTTGAACCATCGGCCCAGTGCTCTTTTTTCCAGATCGGGGCTTGGTGCTTCAAGGTGTCAATGGCATACTTACAGGCCGCAAAAGCTTCCGAACGGTGGGGACAACCCACCGCGACTAACACGCTTATTTCGCCAATTTGCAGTTTTCCGGTGCGGTGGTGAATCACTACATGCGTCACATCCGGCCAGGTTTGGCGAATCTCAGCCGCAATTTGTTGAAACACCGCGATTGCCATTGGCTCATAGGCTTGATACTCCAACGCCACGACTGCTTTACCGTCTGTGTTGTCCCGCACCATGCCGCTCATTACCACCACGGCTCCATTGGCTGGATCATCCGCTCGCCGGTATACGTCATCTAGCGAGAGGGGCGCAAAGGTAATCGCAAAATCATCGCCGCTATGGCGTGAGGCCGGACGGGTGATAGTAGACGAGACAGCCGAGTCCATAAACCTAGCATTCCAGAACTTTTTCTTTCTCTATTGTGCGGGATGGTCGGGACAGCAAGGGTAGTTTTTGGCAATTCTGCCTTCATCCGACCTTGATCTCGACAAATGGCTGGGTTAGCTCGCTCGGTTATACTGGCAGCGGAACCGAATCCTGTCCTGGGAATCTACGGTTGAATAATTAACTGCGGATTTAAACGATACAGACCCTTACGAGATCAATATGGATGGCTTGACTGCAATGATTGCGATGGTAGATCCCGCATCCTGTGGCGACAGTCCAGCAGGTGGATGGGCCTTCTTGACGTGGCAGCTATTTAATGGAGTCACCAATCCTAGCCTGGTTCTGCCAGTTCTAGCTTCACTGATTCTGCTGCCCTGGTTCGTAAAAGCCTTACCGTGGAAACGGCAAATTAGCGGGTTGGGTATGGTTTTGCTATTGCTGTACGGCTTACTCTGCTCCCCACTCGGAATTCAGTTGGGCAATCGGGCACTGCAAGCCTTTTTACCTAGCGATTCTGGTGAAGCAGCGGATGCAATTGTGGTTTTGGGTCGGGGTTCTGAGATGCGCCTAGAACGAACCGAGGTAGCGGCAGAATTATGGCGAGCCGGACGAGCACCGTTGGTGTTTGCCAGTGGCTGGGGGGATGCCCAACCCATTGTCAGCCTGCTGTCGCAAATGGGTCTCCCCTCCCAAGCTGTCGATGGGGAACCTTGCTCTCGCACCACCGAAGAGAATGCCCGGTTTACTGCTGCCCGATTACAGCCCGCCGTTCAGCAAATAGTGCTAGTCACTGACCCGCCCCACATGCTGCGCTCCTACCTAACCTTTCGCAGCCTAGGGTTCCGGGTGATTCCCCACACCAATTCCCTGCCAGCCCAACTTCCTCCCCGTAAAGAGGCGTTTCTGCTGGTCCGTGAATATTTGGGCTTAGCGAGCTACAGCGCCCTCGGACGATTTTCTCCCCGACAAACTCAACCCGCGCTGGTGGGGAGTTTTAAGTTTTGAGTTTTGAGTTTTGAGTTTTGAGTTTTGAGTTAGGAGGGGGTAATGAGTGTCAATGGCCGAGGTTAGCCATGGCAATTCTCAGTTTACAAGTTAGTTTTACAAGGCTTTTAGCAAGACCCAGCCCAAAACTAGCTCAACACCACACCTCAAAACTTTTTCAAACTCAAAACTTCTTTTCACTCTCTAACTCAAAACTCAAAACTCAAAACTCAAAACTTCTTCAAGCTTGCTCCTGCATTTGCCCATGTAGCAGGGTCAAATTTTGCACGAGTTGATTCAGCCGGCTTTCTAGATTCTGTTTTTTGGCGAAGAGGATGCGAAGCTTTTGATAGCGGGCAATCGCCAAGCTGACGTAAGGAACCTGCTGAGGTGGGCAGGGGCGAGACCAGAGTTGCCCATCGGCATCAAGTCCGCAGAGGCGGTATCCGGTACGTGGTGCTTCCTCTAGGTCTAGGGTTTGGGGGGTACGGCAAATCTCTTCGATATACTCCAGCAGTTGGTCGGGTTCCGCGTGGCGCAGGGTGGCCATGCCCGGAGCTGGCGTCACGGGAGGTAGATCATAAGCGTGAGATTCCAGCCAGCCTTCGACAATCGGTCCTTCCAGATAAAGGGCTTGAATTTCTAGAACGGTTTGCTCTAGATCAAGCTGCCACCTCATCACTACAGTTTCAACTTCTTTGATCAATCCCAAAGCCAAATTGGGGTTTACCGCATGACGATGGCTGCTGAAACTCGGTGGTTTGGGTTTGGGTAACGCAGGCGTGTCAGGGCAGTTCTGCTCGGCAGGAAAGGGCTGGACGGTTTCTGCAACGGGGTGGGGCACCGCAACTTTCTTAGCTTTAGCACCCGACTTGTTGCCATTAGGCTTGTTGCCATGATCTGATTTGTTGCCCCCCGCTCTGTTGCTCCCTGATCTGTTGCCACTTGATTTACTGCTACTGTGTGCTGGTTTAGGTTTGGCTGCCGGCATCGGACCAGCATTTTTAACTCGTGGTTCTACTGAGCGTGATTCTACTGGCAGTTGGGGTTCCTGAGGAAAGGGAAACGGCTGAATCGTAGTTTTGGCCTTCTTAGCAGAGGTAGATTGGACGGGATCTGCATCAGAGACAAGGAAAGACCTGGAGCGGTCGGCTAGCTCACCTTGTTCTAGCGGATCTGATTCTAGGTAGCCCTGGGGGGGAGTTTGGGCATTCAACTGACCTAATGTTGCTTCAATTCGTTTTAGTCCGGTTTTCATAGCAGCCTCATTTCCCTAGCAAGCTTAGTGAGTCTATAACACGACAAGTGAAAATATCGGGTAGAACTCTGTAGAACTCCGATGCATCCAGATGGGGGTATTCTATCTGGTTCCCCCTAGCTTGGCGTTGTTAGATTATGACTTTTCATAACAAATTTGATCCGATTTGATTCTATGAATCCTGAAGATGCTGGCAAAAAGACTGATAGAGCCAATCACGAAGCCAATCCTGCGGGTCACTCAACCCGGTCATCGCTGATTTTGGTGACCGGCGCGGCTCGCTCAGGCAAAAGTGAATGGGCTGAAGCGCTGGCGGCTCAATCGAGTAGATTCGTCACCTATGTGGCCACAGCCCAGCTCGATCCCGACGATCTAGAATGGCAGGCTCGGATTAGGCAACATCAGCAGCGCCGTCCCGCCGATTGGAAAACTCTGCATGTGCCGCTAGACCTAGCAGCAACTCTGCGTCAAGCTGAAGCCTCTGAGTGCCTGTTAGTTGACTCGCTCGGCACTTGGTTGGCGAATTGGCTGGAGCAGGACGAATCGACTTGGGAACAGACCGCACAAGAGCTACTGGACAGTCTGGCTCAAACTGTGGCTCAAGTCATCTTTGTTGCGGAAGAAACTGGCTGGGGCGTGGTGCCCGCCTATCCAATCGGACGCACTTTCCGTGACCGCTTGGGCAAGTTAACTCGGCAGATCGGAGCGTTGGCAAATCCGGTTTACCTAGTTGCGGGTGGGCATGTGCTCAACCTCAGCCAGTTGGGGACACCACTGCCGCATTAAGACAAACTGGATGAATCGGATTAACCCAAGCCGAGCAAACCTGAATCTAGCAGACATGAGCTTAGCAAACATGAACCTTTGCTCACCTTTCCTTACGAACCTTAAGGTTTGCTCAAGATTTTAAACCTGGGGATAGAGGCAGAACTCGATAGCATGAAGATAACTTGAGTACTAACTCCGCGCTAAACAGGCATTTCTTTACAATTTCGTTACAGCTTGCTTTTCTTTATTCCTTACAGTACGACAACAGCACCATGGCATCCCCCGAACAAGTTAAACAATATCTCGCCTACTGGTTTCAGCTAGGTAAGCCATTGATCTTCGATCAGGGGGAGTCGGTGTTACCGCAACCCGTGGTTGAAGGCGATCACTATAGTCCAGAATTTGAAGCGTGCTGGCAGCGAATCCTGGTGTCAGGAGGTAGCAATTGCTATTTAGACGGAACGATTCAAACTATTGGTGAACTGCTCTCCGAAAAATGGGAAATGGCTGGGTGCGCTCGTTGCAGTATGCCCGTACCGATGTTGAGTTTAGGCGTGCAGTCGGGTCCTTGTCCGTGTTTTGACTTGCCTACCTGGCCGAATCTGGATTTGCCTTTGCCCCGCTTGCCAGTTGATAGCCGCAGTCATCTGGAGCAGATTCGCGCTCGTCTCTCTCGGCAGCAGTAAGTTATTCATTAGGCTGTTGCCCGTCTGTCTCCATCCATCGCCGGGTTCCGAAGGACTGACAGGCGCGAGTTGCAATTTGGCTGGCGGCCTGAAGGGCCGCAACAAAGCCAGTTTGCAAAATGAAGTGGCAAAAAGCACCGTGGAAAATATCTCCAGCCCCCAGCGTATCGGCGGCGGCAATTTTCGCTACGGCAACCTCGCCGCTCTTGCCTTGACTCCTAAAAAGAATCGGCTGTTCGCCCCGAGTAATGGCGATATGGGGAATTTCTAAAGATTCGAGGTAGTGCAGGGTGTCCCTTGGGGTGTGGCAGTGGGGTGGACGAAAGTTGGCCGAGCAGATTGCATAGTCGGCATAAGGCAATACCAACTCAAATCCGGATTTCCAACTGCCGCCATCAATCACAACTGGAATTGACAACGCCTTAGCTTGATGGGCAATTTCCTCAGCCACAGCCATTTGATGTCCATCGATCAAAACAACATCGACGGCCTTGAGTGCTTCAGCAGGAATTTGAGCAGCTGAGGCTTGAGCCTGAACTGCATTGATGGAAATAACAGCCCGTTCGCCGGTTGAGTGAGTCACCAAGATGGAAGAGGTGGGCAGCGGTTCGGAGCGATTGGGCTGGAGGTCGAGGATTTGCAGCTGCCGTTGCTGTAGTTCGGCTAAAACAAATCGACTGACGGGGTGGCAGCCAATCACACCCATCAGTCGCGCTGAGTTGAAGGAATATGGGTTGGATAGAGTTGGGTTAGATAAATTCGATAAATACTGATTCGATAAATGCTGAAAGGTGATGGCGGCGTTTGTGGCGGGGCCTCCGGCCGCGAGTAGGTAATCCAGCGCAACCAACTTTTGATTGGGTTGGGGTAGGGCTGTCGTCAGGTAGATGAAATCGAGCGTTACTAACCCAACAAACAGCCCTGTTGCCATCTAACACGCGCCTTTGCGATGCAATACAACCTGAATCGTCTTCAAGATTAGTTTTACATCATAGGCGATTGACCAGTTGTACATGTAGCGCAAATCCATATCCACAATTTGTTCAAAATCACTGATGCTGGAGCGTCCATTTGCCTGCCATTCACCGGTAATACCGGGCTTGACCTCTAAGCGCTGCCAATGCCGATTGTTGTACTTCTTCACCTCATCGACAGTCGGAGGGCGAGTTCCTACCAGGCTCATATCACCCAGCAGCACATTCCAGAATTGGGGCAGTTCATCCAAGCTGGTGCGCCGCAGAAACCGTCCTACCCGCGTGATCCGAGGATCATTGTCGTTCTTGAACACATGGCCGTTGGCCTGATTTTGCACCGTATGCTTGAGCTGTTCCGCATTCACCACCATCGAGCGAAACTTCCAGATGCGAAACTGCTGCCCGCGCCAACCGCAGCGAGTTTGGCTATACAGGATGGGACCAGGATTATCCAAATAAATGGCAATGGCGATCGGCAGGAAAATTAAAGCCGTTAAAGTTAAACCTACGAGCGCACCCAAAATATCAAGGCAGCGTTTAGTACGACTGTAAACTGAAGGATGGACATCAGCCGACATCGAAGAAGCCGAATTAGAAGAGAATCCAGCCACGGAGGAGAAAATCAAATAGGCCTTGGAGTGAGTCGTCATGGTTAGCGTGTCAGGCGAAAGCAGTGCAAATTTGTTTATTAATCGGTCAATCAGACAGTCGGTCAATCAGATAGTCAGTAGTCAGTAGTCAGAACTCGATTGTTACCATAGGTCTTAATCGAACCCTCCTACTGAGTAGTATGATCCGTTATTCCAACTGACCAACCCGTTTTACGGGAGCTTTATTAAGGCTTTACCTATTTGCAAGGTTTTTAGAAGCCCGACCGTATTATCCGCAGTATCCAGTTAAATTTGCTACATGCTCTAGTGGCTTGAGCTGCTGATTGATTAATCTAAGCCGAGTTCCGGATTGGGTTGATTTGCTTGAATTCTCCTGATTGGACCAACGCGACACAATTGGCTACAATCACCAGGCTCAGATCAGCCAAGCCACTAATTCAAAAAGCGCAGACCCTTGTGAGTGCTAGAGTATGGGTGTTTGCTGCCCCAAGAAGCTGATATGGAAATTCAGGCCGGAACGCTCTACATTGTTGGCACGCCGATTGGCAACCTGGAGGATATGACCTTCCGAGCCATTGATACGCTGCGACAGGTAGACCTAATTGCGGCTGAAGATACGCGCCATACCGGGAAACTACTCCAGCATTTTCAAATCACGACGCCCCAGATCAGCTATCACGATCACAATCGACGGAGCCGGCTGCCCGAATTGCTGCAACGGCTACAGCAAAAGCGCAGTATTGCTCTGGTTACTGATGCCGGCATGCCGGGGATTTCCGATCCTGGCTCTGAACTGGTGCAAGCTTGTGTAGAGGTGGGCATTCCCGTGGTGCCGATTCCGGGAGCCAGTGCCGTAACCACAGCCTTGAGTTCGGCTGGCTTACCAACCGAACGGTTTGTGTTTGAAGGTTTTTTACCGACCAAGGGCCAAGAGCGGCAGGATCGGTTAGAACAACTGCGAACCGAGCCGCGCACGATTGTTGTTTATGAAGCTCCCCATCGGCTGAGGCAAACCTTGCACGATCTCATTGCGGTCATGGGAACTGAGCGCTCGATTGTCCTAGCTAGAGAACTGACCAAGCTGCATGAACAGTTTTGGCGTGGCACTCTGGCGGAAGCTGTGGCCTATCATCAAACCCGCGAACCGCAGGGCGAATTTACTCTAGTTTTGGCCGGATACCAAGCCGCTCAACCGCAACTTTCTGAATCGGCTTTGTTGGCAGAACTGCAGCAGTTGATTCAGCAGGGCGTATCTCGTTCTCAGGCTAGCCGTCAGTTGGCGCAGCAAACGTCGCTTTCGCGTCGCCAGATCTATCAGTTGGCCTTAACAATTCCAGAGGTTGAATCGGACTGATTGGCGCTGGAACAGAACAAGGTGGGCTAACCGAACTGGATTCCCCTTGTCAGCAGGGAATTGTCCGTTTTTAGAATGAAACTGCAAGCCTGTTGAGCACGGTTGCTTTGCGAGGATTTGGGGATTTTAGCTAGGGTCCTAGCTGGGATTCTAACTGTACTGAAGCAGGCCGCCGAGTCGAGCGAACCTTCCGGTGACCTATTATGTTGCTAAACGTGCTGCCAAATAGGTTTGCAGGTGTCCTTTCAGTCTTTTTGGGTCTACGACGGATGATCACGCGCGTACTTTCGGTTGTTTTAGGTGTGTTGCTGGCGTTTTCGGTTTCGGTATCTCCGAGTTGGGCACGACCTCTCATAGGTCAGACGCAGGCCAGCGGTACGAATCAGATGATTGCGCAAGCGGTGCCTCGGCGAGGCAGTTTTGTGGCAGCAGCGGTGGAGAAGGTGGGGTCAGCGGTAGTGCAAATCAATACGGAACGCACGATCACACGCCAACCCGATCCCTTCTTCAGCGATCCGTTTTTCCGCCGTTTCTTTGGCTTTGGCGATGGCATGATGCCTCAGGGGCCGTTTGAGGAACGCTTGCAGGGGCAAGGTTCTGGCTTTATCGTCAACAGCGATGGTACGATTCTGACCAACGCCCATGTGGTGGCTGATGCCGACCGGGTGACGGTGATTTTGAAGGATGGTCGCCGCTTGGATGGAGTGGTGCGCGGGGTGGATGAAGTCACCGATCTGGCTGTGGTGCAGGTAAGAGCGGGTGGGCTGCCGGTTGCGCCCCTAGGCGATTCCGATCAGGTGCGGGTAGGAGACTGGGCCATTGCGGTGGGCAATCCATTTGGTCTAGACAACACGGTAACGTTAGGCATTGTCAGTACGTTAAATCGCTCTAGCGCCAGAGCTGGCATTCCCGACAAGCGGCTGGACTTTATTCAAACCGATGCGGCCATCAATCCGGGCAACTCCGGCGGACCACTGCTGAACGAAGACGGTGAGGTGATCGGCATTAATACCGCCATTCGGGCTAACGCTTCTGGAATTGGGTTTGCCATTCCGATCAACAAAGCCAAAGAAGTTATGCCCCTATTAGCACGCGGAGAGAAAGTCTCCCATCCATACCTGGGTGTGCAAATTATGACGCTGACGCCTGACCTAGCCAAGCAGAACAACAGCGACCCGAATGCAACCGTGATGCTGCCGGAGGTTTCTGGGGTGCTGGTGATGGGCGTAGTACCCAACTCGCCTGCCGCCAATGCCGGAATTCGTCGCGGGGATGTGATCACCCAAATCGATGGTCAAACTATTACCGATGCCGAGCAATTGCAAAACCTAGTAGACCGGAGCGGTGTGGGTAAATCTCTGCGGGTCACGATCAGACGAGGCAACGGAACCCAGCAGATTTCGGTCCGGACCGCAGAGCTACAGGCACAAGCCAGTCCAACCAGTCCAACCAGCCCGTTCTAGATATAGCACAGTTTGGTTAGGGCATTTTTGTGGGGGCGCTCCGCGCCCCCACAAAAATGCCCGTGTCCTAACTTATGTAACTAAAGCTCTATAAATTTGGGAATCAGGTAGTTGGCAGCCACGTCGCCATCTGCCTGATTTTTGTTTGAGCCGCCTGAAGCTACCTAGCGGCCAAATCGCTGTCGGAGTCGGGCTACGAGTTGATCGACTTCGGGTAGGTCAGTACGAGCCGCCAAAACCGCAAACACGCCCAAACCAACGGCCCCCGCTACGCTCAGTTGAATCAGCTGAACCAGCAGTCCTTCTGTGCCTAGCCACACTTCCAACCCCCAGCGGGTGGCCCAGCAGACCAGTCCTGCAATCACGCTGCTCAGCGTCAACTGCACCAACGGCCCTGCCCACTCGCGCCACGGCAAACCGTTGATCTTGCGATCCAGCACCAGCATCAGCCAGCCCATCGAGATAATGTTCACGCCCACGGTAGCTAGCACCAGACCAGCCGCTCCGAATGCTTTGATCAACAGAAAATCCAGCAGGGCATTGAGAAAAATATTGACGACGCTGATGCGAAACGGGGTATCGCCATCCCCCAGGGCATAGAAAACCCGCACCATGACATCGCGCCCCAAGTAAAAGAACATGCCGATTGCATAGGCGATCAGCACCTGAGTCACAATCAGCGACGCCTCTTGGTCAAAGGCAAACCGTTCGTAGACCACCCGCACAATCGGAAAGGCCAGCGCAATGAATAGGGCACTGAGCGGCAGCATGGTTAGGGCCGTCAGCAGCAGCCCTTGCCGGATTCGCAGTTTGAAGTCGGTCCAATTGTCGGGAGTGGCCAGACGCGACAACAGCGGTAACAGCGGCACCAAAATCACGTTGGAAATGATCCCCAGCGGCGTTTGGACCAGCAGATTGGCGTAGCCCAAAGCAGCCGCAGCCTGGGGAATAAAGGAGGCAAAAAACAAATCAGTATAGACATTGATTTGCAGCATGCCGGAAGACAGGGTGGCGGGTCCCATAATCCGCATCACCTCGCGGACGCCGGGCTGGTGAATGTTAAACCGCGGTCGCAACCTGCCTAAACCGGCTCGCCACTGGGCTGGTAGCTGTACGAGCCACTGCAAAACAGCTCCTGCCAACGTGCTCCAGGCCAACACCATGCCACCAATCAGAGCATACTCTGGTGCCGTCATCTGGGGACCAAGCTGCGCGGCCAAAATCCCCAAGCCGATCAGCACTGTTAGGCTAGAAAACAATGGACTCACCGACGGCAGCCAGTAGTGATCTGCCGCATTCAGCGCCCCGAAGCCAATTCCGATCAAGCCAGCCAGCACCGCCATCGGAGCCATAATCCGAAACTGCTGAATCGCAATGGCGCGAGTCTCCTGTCCGACCGGGGTTTGACCAAGCCCGGGAGCGACAATGTCAATCAGCGGCTCGGCAAACAGAATCAGCAGCACCGTCACTACCAGCAAAACACTGACCACCAGCGTCGTAATGGTTTCGATCAGCGGGGCGACTTCTTCCTGCTTGCGCTTCGACAAGACGCTAACAATGGCGCTATGAAAGGGACCGTTGATGCCGCCCAGCAAAATCAGCAAGAAGCCGGGAATCACATAGGCGTAGTTGTAGGCATCGGCAGCCACCCCGACCCCAAATGCCGCTGCAATCGCCTGCTGACGAAACAGCCCAAATACCTTGCTCAACAGCGTTGCGACGGCCACAATGCCAGCAATCCCCGCCAGCGAGCGCCCGGTTTTTTTGGCGTTAGACACAGTGTCTCCCACAGTTAGCGCGACAAATCTTCACCCATTTAACCACTACCCATCCCCGATTACCTAATTCCAGATGCCCTGTATTCCAGATGTGCTGTATTCCAGATGCGCTGGCAATTTGCCAATGAATCAGTCCACTGCTCAATCCACTCTCAAACCTGCTGCGTATTAATAGCAAGGAAGCCGAAGTCAAGCAGCGCTGTTTTTTCTTCTTTGGCTGGATTCCTAAATCTATTCTCTATTCACATCTCACATCGATCCTTAGGAGACCTCAATGAGACACAACAGCGATGGCTCAAGTGGCCTGATTTTGCCTTGCCGTAAATCCCTTTCTCGTCGCGGTGTTTTGGTTGGCGGTGCGGTGGCAGGTCTATCGAGTGCGATTGGACTCTCGGCCTTAGCCCGTCCGAGTCGGGCCAGTACAGCGGACCAAGCCAACGATGCCAAAATTCTCAACAATGCGCTGTACTATGAGCATCAAGCAATTTGGGCCTATCAGTTTGCCGCCACAAAGCTCAGCGACACCGAGGTGGGACGGGCGGTGCTAGCCCTGGCAAAACGGAATATGACCGATCATATGGCGCACCGTGACGCCTTGGCCGAGGCTGTCCGCAGTTTAGGCGCAACGCCCGTGATGGCAGAAGATAGCTATGATTTGTCAGCTTACATTCAGCGGGGCGAAGGCAACCTCGACTCCGATGTCAATATTGCTAAGCTAGCGCTAGCGCTGGAAACCGATGCGGCCATTGCCTACACCACTGAAGTTGCCAGCCTCAAAACCCCAGCCTTGATCAGTGCCGGAGCCAGCATTGGTTCTACTGAATCGGCCCACGCTACCGCCATTCGAGCAGCCTTTATTTCCTTGGGCGTTGGGATTGATTACGTGCCTGCATCGTTTGTCAGTGCCGATACGCGCACGGACTGGGTGCTGAAGGTATGAGGAATTTGTCAGCATAACATTAATTCAATTTGCAATGGTCAAGCCGTAAGAACGGAGAGAAGTAAGTCTATGGCTATAACTGAGGAAAGATTGAAACCTTGGGGGCAAAGGGTTTCTTTCTTGGTGACAGCTCTCAACTTGTTCCTCTCCATTTCCTAATTCAGAGCATCCCGACAAATTTCTTAGTCTTTCTTGCTAAAGAACCCGATTCCGCGGAAGGCAAACGAGAACCGCCTCATGCCTTCCCTTTTTTGGTTTAAATTCACCTTTGGTTTAAATTTACCGAGGCGCGCCGATCCATCGCCTGCAAGTTAAAATCCTTGTTATTTTCCTTTGCTGGATCAGCAGGAAATTTGGATCTAGGGCAACCCTATGGCATCACAGCAACCTATAAACGCAACTCTACAGCGAACCTTAAAATGGATTGTCCTGCTGGTGATCAGCGCAGTCGCAACCACTCTTCTGCATGGCTCGTTGCACGCTGGGCAACCGCACCTATATCCGTCACAGTATGCTTCCACAGTGACGGCTCCCTTCAATCAACCCAGCTATTACCCGATTATGGCTCAGCCGCCAGCATCCTATCGTCCTGTGGGTGAGTGGGTGGGGCGGTTGATTTTGCCCACCGTGGAGCAGTATCAGCAGATGGCCCAGAGCACACAGGAAACCGATTGGGTCTGGATGGAGGTGGAGGTGGCACCTGCCGACGCCAGCAATTGGGTGGGACAAGTTGTGCGATTAGCTTGGCAGCCAACGCCCCTAGCGCAAGCCTATGTCAACAAAGCCTCACGCGATGTGCGATTCGCGCCAGAAGTACAAAAAACGCTGGAAGCGGGCATCCTTCATCCGGTCCGGTTAAATGGGCGTGATCGGGTCGGCCCACTGCAATCGCTGGCGGGTGCGCGTCCTTTCGATGATGTCACGGTTGTGTTGCGAGGTGACGTTCAGCGAGAGGATATGGAGATATCAATAGATGATTTATCAAATCATTCATCTTTAAATTTACCCAATAATTCACCTACCCTGCGAATCGTCCGCGAACCCGTGCAGGAAACCGGACGCTACTACGGGTTGGTCCAATTTGTTGAGCCAGTGCTGCCGGACAACGCGGCCTTGCCAACCCAATGTCCAGGCAGTCCACCCTGTACCAGCGATTGGATGCGGGTACGTCACTACAACCCAGTTTCTCGCCAATTTGATGGGGCTGAAGAAATCATTCGGATTCCGCAGCAGCCCCAAGACAAAGATGGCGTCTACAACATGACGACCCGCGATCTGGCCCAATCTCCGACAGGCGAGGCTGGTTGGTATATCTCAGGAGCACTCGATCAGGCAGGCGTTTTTACCGTACAGGCTATGCAGCCCCGCTCGATGGTGCAGCTTCAGCCGCAGCAGACGGTACTAGGGTTTCGCAGAGGACTGGATTACATCAACTTCCGCAACTGGGAAACCGTAGAGACGCGCAAGGGAACGATTCAGACGGTATTGGTCGATCCAACGGTGAACCGCTCAGGTGATGCTCTAGTAGACTGGCAAGAGGGCGAGCGGGTGCTGGTGATGCACTTGTTTGGTGGACGGGGTGGTAATCATGCAGCTCATGAATCTTTGATTTTAGGAACCTACGCAGGCCACTTCTCCTTTGGCTTGGGGCGAGTTGTGCGTGACCCCTTCACGAATGATTTGATCTTCGACATTGATTACCTCCAGGTCTATGGTAACGGCTCAGATGGAACCATCTCCGGTGCCAATACCTGGCGCAACTATATGGGCAATTTGATACGCGGCAAAGCAGGCACTCGCCCGGTTTCAGATGTGCTAATCAAGCTGGATACGCTCACCGAAGACTACAACTTCGGCGGCACGCGGCTGTCGTTTTTTAATGAGTTGCTGGGCGAACTCAGCCTGATCGGTGCGCGCTATCGGATTGGCGACGGCAGCGGTGATTCTACGATCACGTCGGCCACCTCTTGCGTCCAGGATTCAGCCCAAGGGTTATTTTTAGCCATGCAGCGCTTTCGTCAAACGATTGAAGCCAACCCCCAGGTGATGGAATGGATGCGAGCCAATCCCAACGATCCGACAACTCAACGATTTCGACGGCTGGTGAAATTGGGGACCGACTTAGCAAATCATTTGACGCCCATGGGCGTGGTGCGCTGGGATTGGTCTCAGAATGCCGAAGTGCTAATGGGAGTGCGCTCGGAAGATGAGCAATTTATCAGCATCGATGATTTCCAGATTCGCAATCTGCTGACCGGACTGATTAGCTGGCGCACAGCCTTACCTCGTCAGGCCCACGATGAGCTGAGCATGTTGTTTCTGACTAACAGTGCTAAGCTGTGGTTTCTGCGCCCCAACCAAATTGGCGGCAACGATCCGGGCATTGAGCCGTTGGAAGCAACGCTGGCGATGGGTGGTTGGAAGTTGCCCTTCACCCAAATTCCCATTTTTTCAGTTTTGATTAATCGCACCTTTGGCGGCGTGACCATTCCTACTGCCATTGATTGGTTGATCACACTAGCTGTTTTGCTGGGATTCGGTATGCTAGCTTTTGCCATTACCCAAACCGCCTACATTGCTTCACCGCTCAGTTCCGCAACCCCTTTCCTCTCTTGGCAACCTAGCCCTTTACCCTGGCATCAATCGCTACTTACACTAATTCGCTTTCTATTTGTTCCTGCTCTATTGAAGGAGTATGTATTCCGGGTTTTGTTGATTCCCTATCCTAAGCCGTGGGTTTCTACATTTACCTGGTGGAGCTGGGCGCTGTTAGCCTTGGGGATCTATATGGTCTATCATCTGCTGTCTGCTAGGCTCAGACGTTCAAAAGCTGCCACCAGTCCGATTTTGCTGGTACTAGTGGCGCTACTGGGCTTGGCCTGCACAATCGCCTATCGCTGTACCGGTTCGTTATGGACGATTACGGTGATTCACTGGGCTGCGGTGAGCATTTGGTGGCTGCTGTTGGGAGGACAGCAATGGCATAATGCAGCACTCCGCTTGGCGAAACCATGACTGGCAGATTCCAACCAGTCCAATGACAAGGTACTGGGTTATGCGATCGTGTTTCCAACCAGTACAATCATCAAAATTATCGTGGCTCAAGTTGTCGCAACCTGGCCTCCGGGATAGAGCAGTTCGTTCATAACCAACTATTAACAACGAGTAAATCATAAAAATCTATCTATAGAGGGTTGCTTTTGAAATTCTTATCATGTATGTGCCGCTTAAACTTGTAGAGACTAAGGGATAATAGGGTACGTCTTTTCGGGATGAACAAACGTCCCTCTGTAATGGCAGCCCCATCCAGTCCGGAATCCGCCATCATTGAACGAATTGCTCAGCAAGACCAAATTGCTCTGTCTGAGTTATACGATCGCTATGCGCGGGTGATTTATGCCGTTGCCTATAAAAGCCTGAACTCGGTCGAAGAATCAGAAGAAGTTGTTTTGGATGTGTTTGCCCAAGTTTGGCGAATTGCCAGTCAATACAAGCCGGAGAAGGGACGAGTTGACACCTGGCTATTTATGCTGGCCCGCAGTCGCATTCTCGACCGATTGCGCTCGCTGCAACGAGTTAGTAAGAAAACAATGGCTTCTGTCGAGGCTGCACAGATCCAATTTAACCAACACACCGTAGATCCAGT
Source organism: Leptolyngbya sp. NK1-12 (assembly GCF_032598965.1). Taxonomy (NCBI): domain Bacteria; kingdom Bacillati; phylum Cyanobacteriota; class Cyanophyceae; order Leptolyngbyales; family Leptolyngbyaceae; genus Leptolyngbya; species Leptolyngbya sp. NK1-12. The sequence goes on along the minus strand of NZ_CP053586.1, from coordinate 1,645,834 downwards.
TGAGGATGCCCTAATTGGAGAAAGACGCACCCAGGTGCTGGCCGCCTTAGAGCAGCTTCCGGTAGAACAGCGGCAAGCCATTGAATTGGCCTACTATAGTGGGCTGAGCCACAGCGAAATTGCGGCTGCCACCGGACTTTCACTGGGAACCGTCAAGACGCGAATTCGGTTGGGATTGACCAAGCTGCGAGATCGGTTAGAGGCATGGTCCTGAAGCGCAAACGCTGGACTTTGGAGTCAGGGGTGAAGCCAGGGAAACGAAAAATTTAGAATTCGCAGGCTAGAATGAAACTACGAATCGAGCAAGACCTATGGAACGGCAAGAGATATCCGAGCAGGCGGCGCTCTACGCCCTGGATGGGCTGGTAGAAGCTGAAGGTGCTTGGATTGAGACAGAACTAGCAAGCTCAACTGCTTGGGCAGACGAATTGGCCCGCTTCCAAACAACTGTTGCGGCTCTGGCCTACAGTGCCCCTGCGGTTCCAATGGCGGCTGATTTGAAGGAGCGGCTGCTGCAGCGGATTGCCGCTGAGCCACTGCCGTCGCCAGTTTCTCCCCTTACTCCTACAGTCATCGAAGAGTTGCGGCAAAAGGCAGAAGCAATCCAATGGCGACCCTATGACCTCGCACCCCAGACGAAAATAGGCACGCTGTTGCAGGATCCAGATACACGAGAAGTGCAGTGTTTTGTCCGGGCGGTTGGAGCAGTGCAGTTTCCCAATCATCGGCACGCTCAGCCTGAAGAAATTATTGTGTTGGAAGGCGATCTGGAGATTGACGGTCAGATGTACGGTCAAGGTGATCGCGTCTGTTCGCAGGCGGGAACAGAACATCGGCCAGTGACTCGCAATGGGTGCCTGCTGTTTCTGCGCGCCTCGCTCGATGATGAAATTTTGTCATTCTGACTTGAGTAGAGCAGTTGAAAATAACTGTAATGGCCTTGGTAATTTTTTTAGCAATGACTTCAGTAATGTTGATGTATGAATATTGGTGTATGGTAAACAACCCGGTCACTCGCTCTACTGACTTGTAACGATTGGAGAGTAGCTTATGGCAGAGCAATTGATCACAGCTCAATCAGCCCTGCGGCCAGGAATGCTGCGTCGAGTGCATCACATTGCCTTACATGTTCATGACATGAACGCATCCCGTCACTTCTATGGCCAAATTTTAGGACTGCGGGAATTGCAGGGCGAAGAAGTCCCAGAGACTCTGAAGGCATTGTTTGAAGCAGGCGAAGCGGCCAATTTCGTCACACCCGACGGCACCGTGATTGACCTGTTTTGGAAGCCGCAGCTCGAACCGCCTGACCCCGATCCAGGCAAAGAATTCACCCGTGCGGGACACTTAGCCTTTGATATTGATCCAGCGTTGTTTGATCAGGCTGTCGATGTCCTGCGCCAAAACCAAATCCCGATCGATCATGGCCCGGTAAGCCGCCCAACCGGTCGAGGCATCTACTTTTACGATCCGGATGGCTTCTTGGTCGAAATTCGCTGTGATCCGGTCTAGATGCACCTAAATGCCAAACGCTGTTTTGAATCGCTATCCGGCCTTGAGTTTGGTGCTCAGTCTGGGGGTAGGGTTATCCATCCTGGCCGCGATCCTGGTGAGCAGAGGGGAACTGGCGGCTCGGCAACTCCGCTTTCAGCGACAGATCGAAAATTTGGGTACTGCTTTGCAGCGCAGCCTGACGCGATATACCGACGCTCTGGTATTTTTGGGTGATTACTATGCTGTGGCTAACTCGCAAGTGGACCGGCAAGCCTTTGCCGAGTTTGTAGAGCGCCCGCTTCAGACCTACCCCGGCATTCAAGCCTTAGAGTGGGTACCAATCGTGCAACAAACCGATCGCCCTGCCTATGAAGCAGCCATTCGAGCAGAGGGCTATCCCTCGTTTCAAATTACCGAATTGGCCAAAACGGGAAAACTGGTCAGAGCCGGACAACGCCCCTATTATGTGCCTGTCACCTATGTGGAACCGCTGGCAGAAAATCGCTCTGCCTTTGGCTATGATCTGAACTCGGATCCAACTCGAGCTAGTGCCATTGCCCAGGCGAGGAAGACAGGCGAAATTACGGTTACAGGACGGATTCGCTTGGTGCAGGAACAGCGAGATCAGTTTGGCTTCCTAGTGTTTCTGCCACTTTACCGAGATCATCAACTGCCCGATTCACCAGAGCTGCGATATCAATACTCAACAGGGTTCATGCTGGGTGTATTTCGTGTTTCCGATGTCGTTGAAGAAGCGTTAAAAAATCTGCAATATGAGATTGACTTCATGGTCTACGACCAGAGCGCCAACCCGGCAGAACAATTTCTGGGACGTTATGAAGCCGCTCGTAAACAGGTGACTACTCTAGAAAATTCCGGATTTGATCTAACCAGATATGCTCTCTGTTCTGTTCCAGCCGACTGTACCCAGGTTCTCACCATCGGCAACCGGCAATGGGCAGTTGTGTTTTCACCAGCCGCTAGCTATCCCGTTGAGATGCAATATGGTGCAATCGCCACTCTTTTGGGCGGCTTATTGCTCACCAGCGGCTTAGGATTATTCCTGTACCGCTTAAAACGCGAACTAGAACAGACTCGCACCCTGAACGATTTGAAGTTTCGCTTTTTCTCAATGGCCTCCCATGAACTGCGGACGCCCCTCAGCACGATTTTACTCTCAAGTGAATTATTGCAGCTCAACTACACTGAACTGTCAGACGTACAGAAGCAGAGCAATGTCCAGCGTATCCATGCAACTGCAAAGCAGATGAGTCAGCAAATTACAGATTTGTTAATGCTGACGCGAGCCGAAGTCGGAAAGTTAGAGTTTCATCCGGAGCTATTAGATCTAGAACGATTTTGTCAACAGATTGTAGATGAAATGCAGCCCAGTTTGAATCAACCGATCCAATTGCTCAGCACCGTTCAAACCACCAAAGCATTTCTAGACAAAAAACTGCTGCAATCGCTCCTGACCAATCTGCTCTCGAATGCGGCTAAATATTCACCCGCCAACATGCCAATTCAATTCAACCTGGCCTGTGATGCCAACACGGTCACATTTCAGGTTCGCGATCACGGCATCGGGATTCCGGCTGCGGATCAACCCCGGATTTGGGAAACCTTTTATCGGGGTAGCAATGTGGGTGAAGTGAGCGGAACCGGCTTGGGACTGGCGATTGTGAAAACCTGTGTGGAATTACATCGGGGTGAATGGGCTATCGAGAGCCAGGAGAATCAGGGAACTACGGTGACGGTACGATTGCCGTTAGAGTGAACAACCTACTTTCCGCTCCAATGAATGAAGCGCTTCTCGATTACCAAGAACAGCATATTAAGACAATAGCCCAGAATCCCAGTCACCAGAATCGAGGCATACATATCTTTGACATTGAGAATCTGTTGGGCGTCAATAATTCGTTTGCCTAACCCCTGTTCAGTACCGATAAACATTTCTGCCACAATCACAATCACGAGGGAAATACTGATGCCGCTGCGCAAACCAATAAAGGTTTGAGGCAAACTTTCCAGTAGCAGAACATCTTTGAAAACTCGCCAACGGTTGGCCCCCATTACCTTGGCAGCTAGAATTCGCGATTGCTTGGCATTAATTACTCCGTAGGCACTGTTGAATACAATCAGCAAAAATGCACTGAAGGCGGCAATTACGACTTTGGAGAAATCGCTCACCCCAAAGAAGAGAATAAACAGGGGAATCAAGGCGCTCGCAGGAGTGGAACGGAAAAAATCAATCAGAAATTCCACGCTACGATAAATCTTTTCGGAACTGCCCAGCGCTACTCCGATTGGTACCCCAACCGCAGCTGCCATCAGGAACGCACTAAAGGTTCGCAGCACGGTGGCAAAGAAATCGGGCAACATTGCTCCTGTTGCCATGCCGCTGAGCAGAGTACCCAGGGTGGCAATCGGCGTCGGCAATAGCACCGGATTAACGAAGCCAGAGACCGCAATCAACCACCAAACGCCAAACAGCACCAACACACCAATTAACGGCAAAAACCGATCAATTGTGCGGGCCAGCGAAAACTGAACCTGATTTTTTGAGAAACGAACGCTAGTAGTCATTTCCGCATCTCCTGACGAAAGATTTCCAAACAGTGACGGCTGGCTTCTATAAATTCAGCAGAGGTGAGGGTTTCGGGGGTACGGGGGCGGGGCACGGTGAATGGCACGGCCTCCACCAATCGCGTCGGGCGTTTGCTCAGCAGCAGGATGGTATCTGCTAAGAACACGGCTTCTTCTAGGTTGTGAACCACCATCAGCATCGGGATCGAGGTAGCCATAAAGATTTCCTGAAGCTTGTCGCGCACAAACAGGGTTGTTTCAAAATCCAGCGCTGAGAAAGGTTCGTCGAGAAACAAAACTTCTGGATCGGCAACCAGTGCTCGTAGGATGGAAACCAACTGCTGCTGACCGCCGGAGAAACTGTAGGGATAGCGCTTCAAGTCAAGGCGAATATTGAAAGTGTGGATCAGGCGCTCGACTCGCTCCCGGCATTCCCGCTCCGAAACGCCTTTTACTCGCAGCGGATAGGCAATATTGTCGTAGGCACTCATCCAGGGAAACATAGAATCCCGATAGTTTTGAAACACATAGCCAATCCGGGCGCGGCGAATCGGCTTGCCATGAATCTGAATCTCACCGCGATCACAGGGAATCAGGCCGCTAATCATATTGATCAACGTCGATTTACCGCATCCATTGGGGCCAAAAATCGAAACGAGCTGATTATTCGGCAAATCAAGGTTGAAATCTTCGTAGAGTGGCTGTCCAGCAAACGATTTGCACAGCCCCTGCACGGAAATGAAATGCTCCGGTGGGGCAACGGTTGGACTGCTAACTGAGTCGATCATCATACATAATCACTCCAGATAAGGACGCCAGAAATAAGAACGCCAGAAATCACGGTGCTAGAAATAGTGACGCTAAGAAGACAATTGCAGTGGAATCAGGCTGGTTTGTACAGCAAGCTAGCTACGTCTACCGATTTGGTGAATACTTTGGTATCGGTCATGAAATCAAAGAATTTCTGGAAATAGCCGATATCTTCCGGCTTAAATTCGTCATACATCGTGTAGGCCACCAGCGGCACCTTTTGTACTAGATCACCCTCAATTGCCGTATACCCGACCATATACTGCCGCATCTCATCTGGCTTGTTACGGATATCCTCGATGGCGCGACGATAGGCTTCAATATAGGTCTTGGTCGTCGCTGGATACTGCTGAATGAATTTACTGCTGAGGACTGCCGAGCCACCAAACCAGGGGGCTTTTGGATCGCCCAAAATATATTTGGAGACGACTCCATTTTCAAGCGTGCGGGTGATGCCTTTCATTTCACCCACGGTGCCGGTCGGCTCTAGGGTGTAGGCTGCATCAATCTGGCCGGACTCAATCGCGGCCACATGCTGCCGCACTTCGAGCTGCTGCACCTGAGGGTTAGTGACGCCAGCTGCCGCCAAAATCGCCTCGGCAATTGCCAGATTTTGCGCTCCCGGACCCGTCGCAAACTTCTTGCCTTTCAAATCCGCAACTGACTGGATGGAGCTATTTTTCGCCACAATCACCTGGTCCAGCTTATAGTCAACGTTACTGGGGTTGGCCGCGATGATCTTGAACAAACCTGGTGAGGTAATTTCCGATAACCCCAAGACTCCACTCGCTACGCCATTCCCCGTGCCCTGCAACCGTCCCGCGATCAAGGCTTCTGCAACCTGATTAGGTGAAGCGAACTTGACGACTTCTACGTCCAAACCCGCATCTTTGAAGTACCCCCGCTTGTCGGCCACAAATAGGGGCAACCCGGAGGCAACCGGCCAGAACCCAATCGAGATTTTTCCTGGGTTTTCTGTGGCCGAATTAGTAGTTCCTGAAGGCTGAGGAGCTTCTGCTTGAGATTGACTACAGCCATGGGCAACAATCGCTAACGCGGCTCCAGCACTCAGATGAAAAAACTGGCGTCTACGAATCTTCATAGCTTCTCCTTTACAAAGGATCGAATTAACATTAAAATTGCATCGTAAGATACAGAATTTGTTTCATCCTTTTCTACAGTGCGGTTGATTCTGGCGAGAATCTCTACGCAACTGATGGACTCAGCCTATAGATTTGACGCATAGATTTTGGGGATACTTTGGTGAAGAAACCGGGGAGAATGTCAGGGTTTCTTTATTTGCTGTATATGTGCGTGCATTAATACCAGTTCTTAGTTTTGAGTTTTGAGTTTTGAGTTTTGAGTTACGGACCCTGCCCAATCTAGCCGGTTGAGCTTGGTGATCTGTAGTCCAATCAAAGGAAGATGGTATAACCAGATCTACTGGTGTTCGTGGCCTATTTTCCTGAGATACCGCAAGGCGATCATCCCCTACGGATGGCTAGGGAACTCAAGTTCTATGAGCGATGCTTTGCATCAGTGCTTTTGCAAGTACTCCAACGGCTTCAACCGATAGCCAACGCCATGAACGGTCTCAATCAAATCTTTGGGCGCACCAGCATCTTTAAGTTTTGCCCGTAAGTTCTTGATATAAGTCTTGATCGTGTCTTCTTCTGGTGATTCTTGCCATGTCCAGATTTGTTCGATGATTGTAGCTCGGCTCAGGACTCGCTTGCCGTAGCGTAGTAGGGCTTCCATCAGGGCAAATTCTTTTGGCGTCAGGCGGATCGGTGATCGTCCATACATCACCTCATAACTACTGGGGTCTAACGACAGTTCCCCCCAGCTTAAAATCGGGCTGGCTCCCGACTGTCCGCGACGTAGCAACGCTCGAATCTGGGCCAGCAGTTCCTGTAAATTAAACGGCTTCACCATATAGGCATCTGCCCCGGCATCCAGACCAATAATTTTGTCTAAACTCGTGTCGCGGGCGGTTAGCATCAACACTGGAGCCGCACAGCCATGATTGCGCAATAACTGACAGAGCTGGATGCCATCTAATTTGGGCAGTGTTACATCCAGCAAAATGAGATCATAGGTCCAGGCTTGAATCCGCTCCCAAGCGGCTTCTCCATCTCTGACCGCATCCACCAAATATCGTTGTACTACCAGCGCTTCTGTCAGAGATTCTGTCAACTGACTATCATCCTCTACTAACAGAATCCGCATTGTCTATGCAAACGAAGTAAATAACTGACTATTCCCCTTGATCGTGCTACACCAAGGGCGATGAAATTGTGACCTGGGATACAAAGATTTTGGACTGATGAGACAATGCCATCAGTAAGGGCGAAGCATTTACGAAATGAATCCAAGGCATAGCTACAGAGCTTCTGACGCAAATGCTTTACCCTTACAAGAGTGTGGTTTTTCCATCCGACTTGATATTACAGCGTTTTTCACTCATGTGAGGTATAGGGGGTGTGTGAGCTTCGCCTCCACCCAGGGGCGCTGGCACCCCGTTTTTCGTACTTCACTAGCCTGGAAAAGGCTGTAAACGGCTTTTTAGGTTGAGTAATTGCTCACTAATTCGGATGTTTTTGAGTTAGTGAGTAGATAATCAGCTAATTGATTTTCAATTTCATTCCGTACAATCTGTCGATAATCTACAAAATGTTCTAAGTGAGCACAATTGGTCAAATAATGTTCAAACACGCGTGGATTGCAGCGAATAATTGAGAATAGCTGCTGCCAAAATTGCCAACGGGTATTGCGCTTCAGCCCTTGTCGCCAACAAATGATGAATAGTGCCCGCAGGTCTGCTAATCCTGGCAGTTTAAATTTTCGCTTGTGTGGCCGAGGCTTCATGTTGATGAAATGACGATAGACTCGTGCTAAATAGCGATCGGGTTCATACAACTCCCAAAAACATTGGATATATTCATGGGCTATCTCTTCTAAGGGGCGGGTTGGAACAAAATTAATCAGCGTCGTCTGATGAATATTGGCTTCACTCCCCGTTTCCAATAAACGTCCTTCTTTTTGCAAACGCTGTGACAATGCGGTGTTGGGCAAGGCTTGCAACATACTGAACAGAGCTTGTGGAATTGCGGTCGCTTCCACAAACTCAATGATGCGATCGCCTGCGCCTGATTTTTCACCATCGAACCCAATGATAAACCCCGCCATCACCCGCAATCCGGCCTGATTGATCGTTTGAACGGCTTCTATCAGAGAATTACGAGTGTTTTGGTGCTTTTGGGTCAATGACAGACTATCAGTATCTGGGGTTTCAATGCCCAAAAACACCGCCGTAAAATTGGCTGCAATCATCAAATCCAATAATTCTTGATCTTGTGCCAGATCAACGGAGGCTTCTGTTGAAAGACTGAAGGGATAACCGCGTTCTGCCATCCAGGGGATCAGTTCTCGCAGCAGCAGTTTAGCATTCCGCTTGTTCCCAATGAAATTATCGTCTACGACAAAGATCGATCGCCGCCAGCCTAAGTCATACAGCGTTTGTAACTCTGCTAAAAGTTGAGCCGGAGTTTTCGTGCGTGGCTTGCGTCCGTACAGCACAATGATGTCGCAAAATTCGCATTGGTAAGGGCAACCGCGCGAGAACTGGACGGACATATCGCTGTATGCTTTCAGGTTCAGCAGGTCAAATCGAGGAACAGGTGTGGTGGTGACATCTGGCTTCTCTCCATTCGCTCGAAATATCCCTGAAGTATCGCCTCGCTCCAATGCTTCTACCAATAACGGTAAGGTAATTTCGCCTTCGTCCAACACCAAGAAATCGGCTCCGGCTTCCTGGGCAGCTTCAGGCACAGACGTGACATAGGGACCGCCAACCGCAACTTGCTTGCCTCGCTGTTTTGCCTTTTCAATCAAGTAGAGCATGTCATCTTTCTGGACAATCATGCCAGAAATGATCAGCAAGTCTGCCCAATACCAATCTGCTTCACTTTCATATCCAACATTGCGATCAACTAATCGAAATTCCCAGGTTTGAGGTAGGATAGCTGCCACGGTGATCAAACTGAGTGGTGGCAGGGAAACTTTGCGTCCGATCAATTCCAGAGCTTTATCAAAGGACCAAAAGGATTTAGGAAAGAGGGGATACAGTAACAACACTCGCATAGACAGTAGTACTAAATTATAGATTAACGATCAATAGGACTCTCAACTCTAACCCAGTTTCATCGTGTTTCCAGCGCTCGCCTTTGCCCTACTCCCTCACAGCAACAGGGTGTTTTACCCATGTCCAGTCCTGCCAGCCAATCAGGAATAGTAAGTGGTTGTGTAGTTTTTGACAGAAGGTTCCCGACTTTAGCAACGAATTGGTCAAGGTCAATTGGCTTGATTTGATAGGCTTCAACCTTGACCTTTATGTGCTCGGCAAGATTCATTGCAGGACAGGTTGAAGTCACAAAAATTGGATCAATTTGTGCCTATCTTCAGCAATATACCTTACTTTTCGAATCAGCGGGACAACACTTTCACCCAGAAATCTGGCTTCATATACTAAAATGTCTAGTACAAATCGGTTTAGAGGGTTTAAAGCTGCCTTAACTGACCAGGAGGTTTGACTCCTGGTCTAAATGTTGAAATGTTAAGAATTCAAACATGGACTTCCATGTCTCACTTTAAAGTTGTGTCTTGCCGGCAAGTTTTTGTCCATCAAAAACATACAGTTATTCAGAGAACAATAGGCTTCCCGATTTGAACCTCTAAACAGAACTGAGCATTGCAACAGGACAAATAACTTGATTAGGCAGATGGCGGTAAAACAATTCTTCGTGCTAAACCCATTTGCCTTAAGCTCACGATTACCCACCAGGTCATATCAATCTCCCACCATTTCCAGCCTGCTTTTGCCACATTGGGATAAGCATGATGGTTGTTGTGCCAGCCTTCTCCATAGGTAAGAATCGCTGCCCACCAGAGGTTTCGAGAATTGTCGTCCGAGTCATGGCTGCGGTAGCCCGTGATGTGGCTTGCAGAGTTGATCAACCAGGTGCTATGCCAGAGTAGAACGGCTCTCAGGAAGACTCCATAGATAACAAATGACCAGCCTCCAAGCAGATACAGCACAATTCCCAGCGGAATTTGCAGCAGTAGGTAATAGCGATCGAGCCAACGGTAGAATGAATCTTTTGCTAGGTCGGGTGCAAATTTCCGATTTGATTCATACTCAAAAAACTCTGGTCGTTTGTAAAGTAGCCAACCCATGTGGCTCCACCAAAAGCCCCGTTTTGCAGAGTAGGGATCTTTGTCAATGTCTTCGGTATAGGTGTGATGGCGACGATGCCCTGCGACCCAGAAGATTGGACCCCCTTGTAATGCAAGGGTACCCAGTAGCGCAATCGCATATTCTAGCCCCTTGGGAACGTGCAAACTGCGATGGGTTAGTAGCCGATGATATCCCAGACAAATGCCAATACTGCCAAATAGCCAGTGCAGGAAGAGAGTGACTCCCAGTGCTGACCAGGAGAAAAACCAGGGTGCCAATAAAGCTAGAGTGTGAACTGCCGCAAAAAACGCAAAGCTGATCCAGTTGAACACGAATGGCTGTCCGCTCTTGTGGTCAGCGTCAACGATATTAAAAGTCATGATTAAAAGTCATGCAAATTCCATTGAATATACTTTTACTGTAGTTGGGTATCTTGCTGCGGGTGTCCGTCTACAGTTGTGAGTTTTGTAAGATGGGTTGAAACATATACAGCGTTTTTCACTCATGTGAGGTACAGGGGGTGTGGGGGCTTCGACCCCACGCAGGGGCAGTGCCCCTCACTAGACTGAAAAAGGCTGTAACGTCAGAACATAATCCTAATCCAAAATACAGCTCATTAATGACTTTTTGAACTGACGTTAAGGTAGAGAATCTTTAAAGCGATTAGCACGTACTCGGATTCATGCCATTTGTTGTCATGACTCTACGCAATTCGGCCTGGCTTAGATTAGCACTAACCAAGCTGGTATCACTTAAGTTTGCATTGATTAGATTTGCTCGAGACAAATTTGTTTCGGTTAAATTTGCCCCGGTCAGGGTTGCTCCAGTGAGATTGGCATAGCTTAAGTTTGTTCTCGTCAGATTTGCCCTCGTTAAATTGGCACCACTGAGATTGGCACCTCTTAAGTTCATGTTTCTTAGATTTGCTGCCATCAGGTTCAGGTTTCTGAAATCCCTTTGTCCTGCTGCGTATCGGCTACAAAGTTCGTTAGTATTCATCGTTAAAAGGCTCCTAGGAATTATGGGTCGATTGCACTGAAAATCTGTCTCCGAATCAATAGCGGAACTTTCTCTTACGTTGCTTATGTTTAGCAATTGCTTTGCGCTTCCGTTTTTCGATCGGCGTTTCAAAATGACGATGTTTCTTCATATCTGGAAAAATTTCTGCTTTGGAAACCTCTCGCTTGAATCGACGCAGCGCTGACTCAATTCCTTCATTCTCACCAGGAATAACTTGAGTCATTTAATTTCCTCACTAATTGAATAAAGTAGGGCCGTAAAGGAAGCCACTTCCAACAAAGCAGCTTCTTATCAGCTTTAGCCTTGAGCACTCAAGGAGTGATTGCTTTAGTCTCCGAGTTTAATAACGGCGAGAAGAACTGCTCCTGTTCCCCGAACTACCGGAAGAACCTCTTTCTTCACGAGGTCTCGCCTTATTAACCTTGAGATCACGTCCCATCCATTCAGCGCCATCAAGCGCTTCAATTGCAGCAGTTTCTTCTGCGTCGGTTTCCATCTCAACAAAACCAAATCCACGCAGCCGACCTGTCTCCCGATCCGCTGGTAGCTGAACCCGCCTGACCGTGCCATACTCTGCAAAAGCTTGGCTCAAGTCATCTTGGGTAACTTCATGGGATAGATTGCCAACATAAATCGACATAGAAATTCTCCAGGATCATGAGTGTAGAGAATTAGATCCGGAGAGACACTTGTAAAGCGAATTACACGACCGAAAATAAGTCTTATCTAAGATGCTAACGCAGAATGAGTAGGAGTGGGGGGAAGTTGTGTTAGGGGAGAACGATTGGTGATTTCCCAGGAATTGGGAGGTGGCTTAATTCTGCTGGCAGTGGTTGGTGTGACTCAAGTATCGCATCAGAAGTAGATCCAGCGTACAAACGAGGTTGTTTCAAAATCCAGCGCTGAGAAGGGTTCGTCGAGAAACAAAACTTCTGGATCGGCAACCAGTGCTCGTAGGATTGAAACCAAGATTTTGGACTGATGGGACAATGCTGCCTCTGTCTGGCATCCAGTAACTCTACTGTCCCTGCTTCGGGGTGGATTACTGATTCCGCTTTGCTAAACAAAGACTACAACCGATCGCTCTCGTGCATCTAGCTGCTGGAGATTCAACTTTCTACTGCTCCCAGTGTTCTCAATGTTACCTTCTGGGCATCCGTTAAACCCGTCACTCCAGTGATATTCATTCCTTCGTAGATCCTGTCGGCTCTCAGTGTTCTCAAACACTCACCCGTCTTAGTATCCCAAAACTTAATAGTCTCATCGCGAGAACTACTCACCAAGGTTTGACCATCCGGACTGAAACTAACAGAGGATACCCAACTGGTGTGACCTTGCAGAATCTTACAACACCGACCATCCTGAACATTCCAGAGCCTGATCGTATGATCATCACTGCTACTCGCCAGAGTTTTTCCGTTAGGATGCCAGACCACAGACCAAACTTGACTGGTGTGTTCTGCCAAAACGTTGAAACACTCCCCGCTTCGGACATCCCATAACCTTATCGTGTGGTCATGACTACCGCTAGCTAAGGTAGAACCATCAGGACTGAAGCTCACGGAACAAACCCAACTGGTATGTCCTCGCAATACTTTCAAGCAACGTACAGTTTGAAGATTCCAAATATTCACTGTGGTATCAAGACAACCACTCGCTAAGGTCTGACCATCCGGACTCCATGCAATAGACCAGACCTCGTCAGTGTGACCGGACAAGGTGTTGAGGCACTGCCTGCTTTGGGCATCCCATATTCTGATAGTTTGGTCTTCGCTGCTGCTCGCTAAAGTCGCACCATCTGGGCTCCAGGCCACAGACCAGACTTGTCCAGTATGACCAGGTAATACCTTGAGACAGTAACCTTCGCGCACATTCCATACTTTGACTGTGCAGTTTTGGCCGCTAATGGCTAACTGTTGACTATCTGGACTCCAAGCCACCGAGAATATCCAATGGCTATGACCCTGTAAAACGTTGAAGCAGCGGCCATCCTGTATGTTCCACAGCTTAACGGTTTGATCCCCGCCCCCACCGGCTAGCATCTGACCGTTAGGACTAAAACTGACTGAAAACAACTGGCTGCTGTGTCCGTATAACCCATTGAGACATTGGCCTGTATGAACATGCCATAGTCGGACAGCTTGATCGTAACCACCGCTAGCCAGGGTTTGACCATCCGGGCTAAAACGGATCGAAAATAACCGAGTGATGTGACGCAATAGGTTGAAACACTGGCCCTCACTAACCTCCCATAGTCTGACAGTATGATCAGCACCACCACTCGCCAGAATTTGACCATCTGGACTCCACGTGATTGACCAGATCTCATTGATATGCCCCTGTAACACTTTAAGGCATCGGCCTTCACGCACATCCCATAGTCTCACGGTGTGGTCATAACCACTACTGGCTAGTGTTTGACCCGCAGATCCGCTGAGACCTGAGTTTGGCGCATAGCTGACCGAAAGAATCTGTCCCACATGGCCCAGCAATACCTTGAGGCACTGGCCGCTTTGGACATCCCAAATGCGGATAGTGGAGTCATGGCTACAGCTAGCCAGGGTTTTGCCGTCAGGACTCCAAGCCACACCCCGGACCGGACCGACATGCCCTTGGAATACCTTGCACTGACCTTCCTGAATGTTCCACAAGCGGACAGTTTGGTCGTCGCTTCCACTAGCCAACGTCTGACCATCTGGACTCCAGGCGATCGACCAGATCCGGTCGGTATGTCCCTGAAACATAGCCAGACATTGACCACTATGAGCATCCCACAATTTCACCGTATGATCTGCACTGCCACTAGCCAATGTTTGACCATCTGGACTCCACTCTAGAGAGAATGTCCAACTGGTGTGCCCTTTTATAGTCAGCAGCGGTTTGCCATCCACCACGTGTCGGAGGTGAATGACTCCATCTGCATCCCCGATTGCCAACTGCTGTCCATCCGGGCTGAAAGCCACTGAGAAAACAATGCCTAAGGTTTCAGCAAAGACCGATTTCGCCAAATGCGTATAGGCAAAATTGACATGGTGTAAACTGACTTGCCGCAGGTCTGCTTGCCAAATGGCTAAATGGGAAAAGTCATTATCTGCTAAGTTAATTTGAAGATAATGGCAAAGATTGATCAAATTACCACCGCCGTATCCCGCTGAATCAGAGAATTCTTGCCGCAGCTTCAATAAAATCTGCTTCAGGTGTGTGGCGAGTTTTTCCTGAGAAAAGGTAGTGCGGAGTTTACCTGCGATCGGTTCCAGAATGACGCGAATCTGGCTAACTCTGATGTAGTCTTTTGCAGTAGCTTTAATCAGCGAATAATTCATGAATAGTTTAATATTTTTATTTAGAACTTCTTCGCTAATCATTTCAATGAACCGTTCTGTCATATATTCCATGATGACGGGTTGTTGAGTAAAGCCAATCGCATTGCGTTCAATCAACGATCGCCGTTCCAAAGAAGCCAAACTCTCTAGCAATTCGCTACGAGCCATTGGCCTGACGAGATCAGTCTGTAATTCTAAAAAGGATACAGGTTCTCGGTTGATCGCCAGCCAGTACATTACTTCCTGCTCCAATTCAGAGAGGCGATTGAACTGTCGCTCTAGCAGTGTCCGAATATCATCGAACAGTAAGGTTCCCTGGTTGAGAAATTCTAGAAATTTAGAAATGTTGTTTTCAAAAAAACCTTGAATTGCTGAGGCAACCATTTTTAATGCCAGGGGATTTCCAGCATAATGTTCAATTAGTGCTTTCCATTCTTCTTCTGAGCCGGAGAAGTTGGCTTTTGTTTGTAAAAGTCCTTGAGCTGCTACTTGTCTCAATCCTCGCAGTTGTAAAGTACGAACGGCTCTTCCCTCCAAAATGGCAAGTTCTCTGGGTTGTTCGCGTCCCGTCAGCAGCAAGCAGCTTTGGTGGGGCACTTCGGCAATCCGTCGAATCAGTTGGCTATATTCCTCATAGCCTGCTCGATAGTTGCCTGCGCGTTCTCCATCCTGCAAAATTGACTCGACATTATCCAGAATCAACAAACAGCGTGAGGCACGCAGATAGGTCATCAGTTGCGAAACCAGACCACTAGCTGTGAGGGAAAATCTGGTTTCCTGCTGATGGGACAAAAACTGAATCACGTTTGCCAAAAGCTCTTCGATCGGCGGAGCATTTCGCAGCGATTTCCAGACCACAAACTCAAACTGCGCTTGAATTCGTTCAGCTAACTTGACAGCTAGCGCGGTCTTTCCGATGCCCCCCATGCCCAGCAGCGCCACTAAACGGCAGCCATCACCTGTAATCCATTGCTCTAGGGTCGCCAGTTCTTCAGTGCGTCCATAGAAATCAGACACGTCAACGGCTTCTCCCCAGTCTTGGCGATCGTTGAACTCCAGATTTTTAGCTGGTTTTGGCTCAACTGCCGCAGTTAATTCCCGTTGTTGAGACAACTGAAGGAAAACGCGCTGCTCATACCGTTTCAAGACAGATTGGAAGTTACTTTTCGTAACGTTCTCATCAAAAGCCTCTGAAAGTAATTTCCATAGTTCGGCACCGACGTTTTTAATGTAGTAGGTATCGTAGCGAGTGGTTGCCGCAATCTCTGCATAGGTCTTTCCTTCCCAGGAAAGGCGAAACACTTGTTCCTGAGCATTACTCAGGCTGCGGTTTAAAACTCTATCCAGGATTAGTAAGGCTTCTTGAATAGTCATATTTGTAGGTTTTTGCCGATTTTACAGACGTTAAACCTACTATTGCCATATTTTACTAGCTCATGATTGACTCTTTGATTACCTTTTATTACCAGATTTGATTACTTTTTCTTACCCTGGATAGCGAGCGGATAGCTTATGCTGGGGGTTATCTTGTAAAGCTTATCTTGCAAGTTAAAACTTAATTGGTTAATAGATCTTGATTGTGGAAGAGAGGCTTATATGGAAAGTTTGGACATTACTGTTGCTTAATTCGCTTCTTATTAACAGATCAAACGTTCCCTAATATTTACTTCTACGAAATAGAAGGGTAAACGAGGAGGTAATCAAGGAGATTATGGGTCAGATCGTCTTCTACGAAGGAAACGGCGGTAGCCAAAATATCGTTCACACTATTGATGACAGTCCAGGACAAGACTTCCATCTTCGTCAGAACGACGAGGCTAGGTCTGTAAAGCTTTTAAATGTGCGACAAGGATGCTTCATTGAAGTCTTTGATCACCCAGAGGGGCAAAGGTCAGATGACTTTTGCGTTATTGAAGTGAGGCGCAGTTCCTCTGAGTACACCGTCAATACGTTCGAGCGCTCCTATGATGATGAGTATGTCATCGTCTCCTACGCTAATAATAATGGTTTGGATGGCAAAGTATCGAGAGTCCGAGTTAACTGAGAAAACATCGGAGAAGAACGCTATCATACCAGGATCCATCAAATTAGAGCTATTGCTATGCCGCGATTGCAGGCTCATTGCATGACGGGTTCTGGAAATGAGTTCGTCCCTGTCACCGCAACTAGCCTCTATATTCACTGTCTATGACGAATACTTTGGCAACCACAGATTCCAGAGAAGTACCTTCATAGGCAGCTAAGTTGTGCACTATTCTGCTTTTTATTCTTCATTGAGAGGGTTATTAGCATGAATACTGATGTAGTAAGACAAGCTAGTTCTCACTCACCTACACACTCCAAACAGCCACCGATTAAGATCTTTACTACTGTTGCTTTTGCAAGTTTTGGATTTCTTTCAACTTTAGTAATAACTAGTTTGACAATCGTAGAAGTTTCAGCCCTACCCCGAACTGCACCAGGTTTAACGATAAGTCGGCTTCGGGCTGCCGGATATGCGTGCGAAAATTTGGGAGTTGGAGGTTTCGTCTGTACAAAATGCACTGTTGCAAATGGTCGAAATGTTTGTTCAGAATATCATTGTGATAGGAGAACTGGGGAATGTTCGCATACAGATGGACCTAGAGAGCTTGCCAGACCTATTAACCCAAATCTTGTTAGACCTCCTAGTCCAAATGGAAATTACCCGACAATTAGAGCAAAATAACGTGAGCGTTTGAGCGTTGGAGTATTACCTCTTATTACCGAATTTAGTTACTTCTTCTTACCCTCTGTGTCGATCGGATGGCTTAAACTGAAGCTCATTTCGTAGGTTGAAACTATTGGAATGTAAATTAAGTTCATCTTTGCAAAGCCTTGGTAGTTCTGTTGCTGGGTAAACACTACTATGCTGTCCTCAAAACTGGTCCGCTCGCTGTCCATGTTTACTAGTTCATTAATTTGCTCATTGGTTACAATAGTTGCCTTTGCGAAAAATGCTGATGCAAGGGTTTTTGAACTATGTAACTATTCAACATCTGGCAGAGTAGAAATTGCGTATATGTTCTTTGATGGTAATGATTGGTGGGTACAAGGTTGGCGACACATTGAACAAGGAAATTGCTCAAGATTTCATCACGATGGTGGCAGCTTTCACTATTACGGACGTAGTCCAGACGGCAGTGAATGGTCGGGAGATGTTCGCGGTTGTGTTCTTCGAAGAGAGTTTAAGCTGTTGCGCGACCATAATTGTGACGAAGGACGTTGGGAATATTTTGTTAGAAAAAGTGGTCTTGGTGACTTCTATAGGGTTCGCCTCACAGATTAGAAATTAGCGAAGCTGCTAATGGCTAAGCACCGAAATTTATTTTCTGATGCTCTCTAAAGGCAATGGTTGACTATTACAGATTTATGAGTGGATTTTATTAAATGCTAAATCTATCCTCAAACTCAATAGCAAAGCAATTGAGAGCAAATATTCATACTTGATATCTAATAGGTATTACGGTTTCGCTATGAAAAAATTCTAATTTGATTTACTGCAATCAGATTGATCTATAAATCTCGATTTGGCGAGCCTAGGAGACTAATTATGGCAACTGTTGTTGGTACTTATAAAGATGAAACGCTATACGGCACAAATGGAGATGATCTTATAAAAGGGGGCAGTTCTCCCAATCCTGACTATGTGCGTGGTATCCAGGACTTGCGAGCTGCTGGTGTTACTGTCCTCGGCTATGTCTCCACAAAGTATGGTCAAAGAGATGCTGAAGAGGTTAGAGATGAGATCGATTTATACAACAACTTCTACAATGTTAATGGGATTTTTTTCGACGAAGCTGCCTCTAGTGCCAACAATTTACCTTACTACCAAGGTTTATCCCAATATATTACTGGCTTAGTCAACGCAGGATCTAAACTATCAACTATTGTTCTTAATCCCGGTAATCGAACCGATAAAGGATATTTGTCTGCTGCCAATAACATAGTCATCTTCGAGAATCGTTCAGATTGGGAGAACTACACTCCAGATACTTATGTCACCAATACCGATGGCGACGGTATCAACTATAGTTCAAATCGATTTTCTAGCCTAATGCATTCTGTGCCTGATATAGGAACAATGCAGAGCTATATCAACCTTGCTGTTAGGCGAAACATTGGCTATGTCTATATTACTAATGATGGAACTGATGGTAACCCATGGGATAGCCTCCCATCCTACTGGCAACAAGAAGTAGATTATATTGATTCATTGACAACAACTAATTTGGGTGTTCTCCTTCCTCTTTACATTTATCCTTCCTCAGATCTAAATCTTTATAGATGGGATGAAGTAGCAGCAGCGGCAAAAAAAGTTCCTATTACAGCGATCATTAACCCTAATAGTGGTCCGCACACGGGTAATGACACTCTATATGGAAATAGTGGTAATGACACTTTACTCGGTTATGATGGCAGTGATTATCTAAATGGCGGATTAGGTAATGATCAGCTTAGAGGAGGTAGCAACAATGACACACTCGTTGGCGGCAGTGGAACAGACACGCTGATTGGTGGAAATGGTAATGATGCTTTAATTGGGTTTGGTCCTGGTTCTGAGTTTGATGTCCTAACTGGAGGAAGCGGCGCAGATAGGTTTTACTTCAGGTACGATCCTCAAGCTGGTCTATATGATGGTGACTATTATGGAATTGGCTACGCTAGGATTACAGACTTTAGACTATCAGAAAAAGATACTTTTGGAATCTATGGAAGTATAACGGGCTACTCGCTTTTGTATAACAATTGGTTCGGTAGCAGTGCTCAAGATACTGCCATCGTCTACAACACAAATGACTATATTTGCATACTTCAAGATGCACTAATAAATTGGAACCAATTTATTAGTGCAGTTCGTTATGTTGTTACGTAATAGCAAAGTGAGCAGCGGCATAAAGGCTATTAGGGCAGAACAGTTTTTTAGCAGCAATAGGGATTTATGGATGCGCTGGCGCACTTTCAAGCTGAAAAAAATGGTTTGACCGTGGGTCTACACAAAAGTTTGAGGGTTTTGACGAGCTGCTTGAAAGCGCCTGGTTGCACTCCAAAGCGACGCTTAAACTGTTCAGCGGGGAGGTCTTGAGGTATTTTCTAATTCATCATTAGAACGGTAGTTGTGAGTGTCCTGATTTTTCTCTAATTTGAAGGTCAAAGACAACTGCTAAAGCCCATCAACGGCTCCCTCCAACTCCTTTTGACTTAATTTGCAAGAGGTCTATTGTTGTAAGAGCAAAGCAGTTGCCCAATAGCCTAGAACGCAAGTAGACAGATTGATCAGCAAATGCTGGGCGCAAAGCACCGCTACGCGACCGCCCCTACTGAATCACATCAACCAACGTTTAAATTAATTCTTGGGTGACGACACGACGAATAATTTCGGTTACTTCAGCGGCCATGCGAGCGTCGATTTGGCGAGCTTCGGCATTGGCATCACCGGCTGCTTGTGCTCCCAATAATGCCATGCTGATGGTCCGCAGGATGCCCGGTTTGCCTTTTCTGCGGGGGCGTTTGTCGATGAACTGAAAGAAAGCCACATAGCTGAGTTCAGTACGATTGCGCGTCTCGCTGCGACCAAACCCCAGCTTCGAGATAATCACAGGTGCTTCGATCGCAGACGCCAGCCCCAAAGTCTCAATCGCCACATCGATGTAGCGTGCCGGATCGGTGCCCATTGCCCGCACAATTGTTTCCAAACTGTTCCACTGGGCGCTGGGAATCCGTGTAGCCGCCGGCAAATGCAGATGCCATCCTAACATGGCCACCATGCGCGTCAGGTCATAGGTAGAGACAAAGTTATTGCCGACATGGCTGATATTGGGCGAATTTAGAAGGGTTTGCTTTGTGGGCTGGTGCACTAGGCTAGGCGCAGACAGCAGCGGTTCTTCTCCATAGCGGCCTCGAAATTCCAGCGCTCCGTTGCCCGTCATCTGCTTTAGCCAACCGTCCAGTTCAGTGGGCGTAAAGAACTGCTTGAACATGGCCGCTACCGAATTCGAGCTGCCCACCAAGGACCGATAGCTGACCAGATCGACCGCCAGATCGTAAAAACCATTGCCGTTTAAGCTGCCTCTGGGTGTCACCAAGCAATCGCGGATATTAGCAGCAGGCGCTCTCCCATTGGCTTTGGCGACTAGCGTCAGCAGTTGAATGATCTTGGTAGCGCTCCACTGCTGAGCCGGTTTAAGGGCATTTTTGCCGAACCAGCGAGTCCAGATGTCGCCATTCACAACGCTACCGACACAGACGCAAGCTTGCTGAATGTCCGAATGCAAAAAGCTGAGGCCGTTAGCGTCGATGGCGGGAATCGTAGCCAGGGCCGGAAATGCTTTGAAACTAACGGTTTGGTTGGTGCCGGTTTGCACCGCCGTCGCGCCCAAAGAAGCCGTGTTTTGTCCGTCCGGCTTTTGCTGGAGTCGAGCCGGAAACTGACCGATCTCACCCGCATAGGGCGACGAGGTATAGCCCCGATCCAGAAAAGCTAATTTGCTGGCATCAAACCCGGCTTCTCTAGCCAGGTAATCGTTGTAGACTTTTTGGCGGTCCGTGGCTTGGGCTAGCAGAAACTCGACCGGATCGGCATTCAGCAGCGCCGAGGCAAACGGCTCGTCAAACACGCCGACATTCATCGTGTTCAGCCCGTAGAAGGCGCAAAACTGAATCAATGCCTGTTCGGTTTGCCAATCGTAGCGGCCACTGACCCAGTTGCCCGGTGGAAACAGGCGAAACGGCGTGAGCAGCACCTGAATATCGCGCATCAGCCGTCCCGACCCCCGCCAACGCTCAAACGGAACAGTCACCGTGCCCTTGATATCATAAATGCCGGTATACCAGGTGGCGTATTGGGCTGGGATCGCATCCGTAATTTGCAGCACCCGACAGAGCATCGCCGCGACTTCACCGCGAGTAATATTTTGGGTGGGTCGGAGCAAGCGCACCGTCGGATAGTTGATAATCATCCGATCGGAAACCACTGCCGCTGCCACTGCCCAGCGCGTCCAGTCGGGGATTTGGGCTTGGTCGTCAAAATAGGTCCTCAGGATTTCTTCGGTGTTGCTGGCAGGCTGGAGGCTCAGAGCTGTTGCCAACACGATAATCGCCTGCACCCGCGAAATCGGCTGGATGGGCTGAAAGGTGCCGTCTGGATAGCCGGAAAAGAAGCCACGCTCATAGGCCCAGGTCACAGGCTTATAGGCCCAATAGCTGCTGGGTACATCGACAAAGCTCACTGCCGGTCGGACCGGTTTGGCGTTGGGAAAGGCATTCGCCATCAGCACGGCAAATTCGGCGCGGGTAATGGTACCATCCGGGCGAAAGGTCTGGTCTGGATAGCCGCTGATCAAATTGCGCAACGCTAGCCGACGAATCGGGATTTCTGCCCAGTGATTGCTGATATCCGAAAATTGCGGAGGGGATGTTACCATAACCGGCCAACCAAATTTGTGCGCCTCAATTCTAAGCGCTTGAAACCGGCAAACGGCAGACGGGACAAAACCCCTTATCAAACGTTAACCGAAGGGCCAAGACCAAACTTGATCATTTCATTTCGCCAGCAAACCATCCGAGCGCCGCAGCACGGCCAGGTCTTCTTCGTCTAGCTCCACCGGAGTGCCACTCCGGATCAGTTCGGCAAAGTCTTCGTTCGGCACCATGATGCACAGCGCATAAAGGCGATTCTTGCCCGTATTCTCGATCACGTGGGTGCCCGTCGCCGGTACCAAAATGCTGTCTCCAGCCTGAATCGGGACCGTCTTACCGTCACAGGTAGCCAAGCCTTCGCCTTTAAGCACAAAAAACATTTCCACCGCCAACTGGTGCCGATTCGGCGGAGTTTTGCCGCCCACATCAAAAATTTCTACACAGTACGTTAACGAGATGTTTGCCGTATTTGGATCAAACACAATCGCTAACCGATTCGTATCGTGAGGACTAATCCGATAAGCTTGATAATCTTTAGGGGTTTTAACCACCGGAATCACACAAGTGGGGTTCATAGCATACTCCAGGTTTAATCAAGTTTTGAGTTTTGAGTTTTGAGTTTTGAGTTGGTGAGTGAAGTCTGAGTTAGGTTGTAGGTAGAGCCATGGTATGGTGACAACCATCCTGAATTTTGTATTTCAACTCAAAACTTAAAACTCAAAACTCAAAACTCAAAATTTAATTCAACTGTTGAATTAAATTTTGAGAGCGGCTGACAAAGCCAAAGCATTGGTTGACGTTGTAGAAGGTGGCTTTGAGGCAATAGTCGGGGGAGGTGGTGGCGGTGCAGTCGCTCAGTAAGATGCAGTCGTAGCCGAGAAAGTTGGCGTCTTGCAGTGTTGTCATCACGCATTGATCGGCATTGACGCCAGCGAAGAACAGTGTGGTTCTGCCCAGGTTGCGCAAGATGCTGTCTAGGGGCGTGTCCCAAAAGCCACTCATGCGGTACTTATCGACCCGGATATCGCTGGGTTCGATCGTCAATTCATCCACTACGGCAGCAGCCCAGCTACCTTTGATCAGTACCGGAGCACCATTTTTGGGCAGCGGATCGCCTAACCCAACTCCGTCACCCGTAGAATTGTAGACATGCCGCAAGCCTGCTCCAATGTTGAGCAAATCTGGCCGGTTGCCCCAGTTGAGCCAAATAATCGGCAGGTCAACGGCTCGCAAAACTGGCAGCAGCGTTTTCAGGGGTTCGATCGGGGCGCGGGCTGGGGTGACATCGACGCCGATATGGGCCAGCCAACCATCGGGATGGCAAAAGTCATTCTGCATGTCAATGATAACTAAGGCGGCCTTAGCCAAGTCGAGCCGGAGGGTTTTGGTTTCGGTAGGCAGCAAAATCGGGCGGGGTGGCAGCGACGGACGGGTGATGTCAGCCATCTCGGCATTCACAGCCCAAGCGTTGGGGGAGACTCCGAGCGGTTTTAGGGGTACGTTCATAGGAAAAAAAGGCTGGTACTCAATCGATCTTCTTTTGTTGTAATCTTCGGTTGTAATGTGATTCTGTTCTGTGATTCTGCGCCAAGTCCACTGTTGCGGCATCAGCTATTTGCTTCAGTAGTCAACGCTACGGCTCGATATAAGTTCTAAATTCTAAATTCTAAGTTCTAAGTTTTGAGTTTAGTCAGTTCGGGACAGTCTTGTGCTTATGCTGGGGCGTGGCGTCTTTGAGAGAAGTTTTGTAGCTAGCTGCTGTAGAACTCAAAATTCAGAACTCAAAACTTAAAACTCAAAACTCAAAACTTCATGAACTACACCATTCAAAACGTACTGATTCCGGTTGAACAAGGCTATGCAACGGTTGATGTGCAAATCGAAGCCAATCGGATCCGGGCAATTGCGGACCACCTAGAACCGATTGGCAAACTTGTAGATGGTCACAATAAGCTGCTGTTGCCTGGGTTTGTCAATGCCCATACCCACTCCTCGGAAATGTGGCAGCGCGGCATGATTCCACCGGTGCCATTAGAACTGTGGCTGGCCGAACTCTACGATTTTACGCCCCTCGAACCAGAGCAGATTTACCTGAGCGCTCTGGGAACGGCGGTTGAAACCTTGCTGACGGGTGGAACTAGTGTCGTAGATCATCTAGTGCTGATTCCTGGCAAAGAAACGGAAACGATTGCGGCGGCAGTACGAGCCTACCAGGAGGTTGGAATTCGAGCCTTTGTCGCACCCCTGATTCAGGATGAAGCCTTTACTGCTGGGCTGCCAGACCGAGACGAGACGAACCACGAAACCTATTTTCGTACTACCCAGGCCACGCTTGATCTGGTAGAGGCCAGCGTCGAGCAGTTTCACCGCCCCGATGAGCGAATCAACATCCTGGTGGCTCCGACCGGCATTCAGTTGTGCTCCGATGCCCTGTTTACTGGCTGCATTGAGCTGAGCGACCGCTATAACCTCTGCCGCCACGCCCATCTGCTGGAAACCAAAGCACAGCAATTAGTGGCCCAGGAAAAATACGGCTGCTCTGGAGTCGAACATCTAAAGCGGCTTGGCTTCCTCGGCCCTCGTACTTCCTTGGCTCATTGCGTTTGGCTAGAGGATGCCGATATCGCAATTCTGGCCGAAACCCAATCGACGGTGGTGCACAATCCCCTCAGCAACTTGCGGCTGGGCAGTGGGATTGCTCCGCTTCTGAAGTATCGGCAGGCGGGGGTGAATGTGGCCTTTGGCTGTGATGGTTCGGCCAGTAACGACTCACAGGATCTGCTAGAAGCGATCAAAATTGGCTCAATTCTGCACAACGTCACCGATTTCGACTACCGCCACTGGATCACGCCTCGCCAAGCGGTGGAAATGGCCTCGTTGGGCGGAGCCACTGGCCTCAACCGGGCTGACGAATTAGGAACCTTAACGGTAGGGAAAAAGGCCGATCTGGTGCTTTATGACTTGACCAGCTTGTCGCTGTTGCCCCGCACCGATCCGATTGGGCTGTTGATTTTGGGGCGACCGGCCCAAGCCGTAGATAGCGTCTGGGTGGATGGGCGGCAAGTCGTTGCCAATGGGGAGGTGACCACAATCGATGTGGCTCAGTTGAAGCAGGAACTGTTCGAGCGCAGTCAATGGCAAACTTCGCGCCATTCGCAGACCATGCAGGCTGTAGAACCCCGCTATCGAGACGTGATGGGCTTGATGTAGGCAGCTGATCAAATAGGGGTGCTGTATATAAAAAAACCCCCGGCTTTGCACCGAGGGCGTCTCTGGAGTAAGGGTTACTGGCTTCATCTTGCCTAAGTCCCCCCCCTTCCTTAGTCTTGCTAAAGACAGATCCTTGCTGACAAATTGAGATGGAATCGCAAATTAGGGTCGTAGCGGCTGGTGATGTGGGTAACATTTCCAGTCAAATCCCGCTCAAGTCAGCCCCACTGCGGTTAACTACGTAAGCGGACTGCGGTGCCGGTGGCTGTGATCAGCAGTAGGGTGCCCGTGTCGCCCACATTGATGCTGCCCGTATCCATTTTGATACCGACCACGGCATTGGCTCCCAGAGATTTGGCTCGCTGTTCCAGTTCGGCCAGAGCATCCCGATGGCCCCGTTCAAACACGCGCTCATAGCTGCCCGTGCGTCCGCCGATAATGTCGCGAATTCCGGCAAAGAAATCCCGCAGAGCATTGGAACCGTAAACGACTTCAGCCGTCACCACTCCGAGGTGAGCTTCCACAATTGCGCCTTGAATGACATCGGTTGTTGCTAGAATCATCTATTGTTCTCACACGCGCCAAAATACTCAATGAGATTAGCATTCCTACGACTGACCGTGGGTAAAAACATTGTATTAGCAGCCAGCTTGATTTGGGCCGGAACGCTGTTTGTGGCCCCGGTTGTCTCTGCCCAAACCTTACCGCCGCAACAACTTCCCGCCACGAATGACGACCGGCTGAATCAGCTGCTGGAACAAGGCCGCGATCTGGTTCAGGCTGGTAAAGTCCCCGATGCAATTGCGGTTTACCAAGAAGCAGTTCGGCTCGCGCCAGACAATGCCCGTATCTATTCGGCTTTAGGGTTTTTGCAGGCTCGGCAGAACAACTTCGAGGCGGCAGTTGAAGCCTACCAGCAGGCGATTGCCATCGATGCTAGCAATCCGGATTTTTACTACGCGCTGGGATTCTGCAAAGCCAACTTGGGCGACTATCAAGGAGCTGCTGACGCCTACCGCCGCACCACCCAACTACGCCGCAACGATGTGGAAGCCTATCTGGGGTTGGGCATCGTGCTGTCCCGATTAGGCGATTACGATGGCGCAATTGCTGCCTATCGTCAGGTGCTGGCCTCTAGCCCCAACAATGGGCGAATTTACGAATCGATTGGTTCCGCCTACCTCCAGCAAGGACAGTATCAAGAAGCGCTAGAAGCCTTGCAGCGAGCCAACCAGCTAGAGCCGCGCCGCAGCACAGTGCAGTTAAACCTGGGGGTGGCCTTACTGAACTTAGGCGATGTGGCCGCCGGCATGGATGCTCTCAAGCGAGCGGCTGAACTAGAACCCCGCAATGGCACGATTCACCTGCAAATTGGCGATGTCTATCGAGCGCAGGGTAATGCCGCCGCCGCCCGGGCGCAATACGAAAAAGCCGTAGCCGTACAGCCCAGTCTGAGGGAAGCCCACTTGGAGTTAGGTGAACTTTACCTGGAAGAGCAAGATTACCTGCGGGCCATCGTCGCCTACCGCAAGCTGGTGGAACTGGACCCCCAAGATGCCGATGCCCATTTCCAGCTTGGTGTCGCTTTACAATCTCGTGAGCGGAACCGGGAAGCGCTGAAATCCTATCAACAAGCCCGCGAGCTGTATCAGCAACAAAACAATCAGGAAGGCGTCCAAAAAGCCGAGGCCGCCATTGATGAAATCGAGTAGGGGTGAAGCATTTGTACCAATCAACCCCGCATGCAGGAAAAGCTTTGAATCAAATGCTTCACCCGTACATCCAGGCATTTGTACCAATCAACCCCGCATGCAGGAAAAGCTTTGAATCAAATGCTTCACCCGTACATCCAGGCATTTGTACCAATCAACCCCGCATGCAGGAAAAGCTTTGAATCAAATGCTTCACCCGTACATCCAGGCATTTGTACCAATCAACCCCGCATGCAGGAAAAGCTTTGAATCAAATGCTTCACCCGTACATCCAGGCATTTGCGCCAATCCAATCCGCCTCCAGGGAAGCCTTTGCATCAAATGCTTCACCCCTACCAGAATTGGCTGGTCTGTGGCATCCTAGGGGCATAATTCTGCTCGTGCGCTTGGGTGCCTATGTTCCAGTTTGCTAACAAGCTGCCCCGCTGGTATGGCGTTGGTTTGGCGTTTCCACTGATTTTTCTCAACGGCTGGCTGCTGCTGCTGTTGGTTGACAAGCTAGAGCCGCTGGTCAGTATTTTGATCACCGCGACGCTGATTGCGTTTCTACTCGACTATCCGATTCGGTTTCTAGAGCAGCTCGGTGCCAAGCGCGGCATTGCCATAGGACTCGTGTTCCTCTTGTTTCTGCTGCTACTAGTGCTGCTGGTCTTGGTGCTGGGGCCGCTGATTATCCAACAGGCTAATGAACTGCTGACCCGACTGCCAGACTGGATCGAATCCGGTAAACAGCAGGTAAAAACGGTGGAGACCTGGGCAAAGGCGCAGCAGTTGCCGATTGATGTCAGCAGCGCCATTACCCAATCGGTAGACCGGCTGACGATTGCCCTGCGTTCGTTTACGCGCCAGTTAGTCAATCTGATTTTCAATACGATTGGCAGCATTGTGAATGTGTTTTTGACCGTGGTGCTGTCGGTGTTTCTAGTGCTGCGGGGGCAGGAGTTGTGGAACGGTGTGTTAGGTTGGCTCCCGGCGTCCTGGAATCTGCAAGTGCGGGAATATTTGCCGGATAACTTTGAGCGCTACATTGCTGGGCAGGCGACGCTTGCAGCCATTCTAGCTAGCGTGCAGACGATTGCTCTGTTTATTATGGGTGTGCCCTTGGCGCTGCTATTTGGGTTTACGATTGGCGCAGCGAGTTTGGTTCCCTTTGGCGGTACCCTTGGCATCATCACCGTGAGTCTGCTGGCGTCGCTGCAAAGCGTTTGGCTGGGGGCCAAGGTCTTAGTTGTATGCCTGATCGTGAATCAGATTAGCGAGAATGTGATTGGTCCCCGAATTGTGGGTGAAATGACGGGACTCAACCCAGTCTGGATGCTCATCTCGGTGTTTATCGGCTTTAAGCTGAAGGGTGCCCTCGGTCTGTTCATTGCCGTACCCATCGCCAGCTTCATCAAAGGCACGGCTGACCGTATCCGGACTTCTAAAACAGTGCCACCCCTACTGGCCCTTCCCGAAGAAACGACTCCAGTGGAAAGCGGCGCAACTCCCTCCTCTTAGCTACCGTGTACACACAAGTCGAAGATCCCCCCTAGCCTCCCTTACAAAAGGGGGGAACCGTAGGCGAAGCCTGGGCGCAGCACCTACCAACCAGGGATTGAAGTCCCCCTTATCCTACGAAGGCGCATCCCTGTAGGGGTTTAGGGGGATTGAGGGGGATTAAACCCTTACATTGCGTCGCGATCGAGATCTGTGTACACGGTAGCCTCTTAGACGGGTTGGGCATTGCTCACCCGCGCACCCGAAACAAGCGCCCTTCGCGGATCTGCACGACCGGATAGCTAGACTGACGCACCAGATGCTCATCATGGGTGGTAATAATCACCGTGATGCCAACGGTATGAAGACGGCGCAGAATGTTGATCACCTGCATCGAGTTGTCGGGGTCGAGGTTGCCGGTCGGTTCGTCGGCCAGCAAAATTCGCGGCGTTCCGACTACGGCACGGGCAATGCTGACCCGCTGCTGTTCGCCACCCGATAGCTGATCGGGAAAACAGTTGGCTTTGTTTTGCAGCCCCACCATGCGCAGCGTTGGCATCAGGCGACGGTGGATTTCCTTGCGGGTAAAGCCCTGCGCCCACAGCACAAAGGCAACGTTCTCAGCCACAGTGCGTCTGGGAATCAGCTTGTAATCTTGAAATACGATTCCGATCTGCCGCCGCAGTTGGGCCAAGGCATTGCCCTTCAGACCAGACACCAAGGTATTGTTGACCCTGACTTCTCCCTCGCTGGGCTGTTCTTCCCCATAAAGCAGCTTCAGCAGCGTCGATTTACCTGACCCAGAAGGCCCAGTGACAAATAAAAAGTCCCCTTCCTGCACGCGCAAATTCACCTGATTGAGGGCACGGCAGCCATTGGGATACACCTTACTCACCTGCTCTAGCTCAACCATGACGCTAGCTGAGACAGGATTAGCAACATGAGCCGATGTCGCTTCAGTTGCACCGAGGTGGGAAGCAGGGTGACCGAACGGAGGAATGGAAGACCGATCTGGCGTAACAGGGCGCATAGTGAATTAAGGGAATCTCAATCAAGGGAATCTATGAACGGGCGCAAGTCCGGCCCATGTGACTGGATAGCCAGCAGATCGTTATCAGAGCTTTGTTATGCAGGCTTATTGTACTCGCTCTCTTCTAGAATATCCATTGATGAAAAATTAAACCTGCCGAGAAGAAAACCATTGGCAGTCCAGCAACCGCTTGGGAATCTAATGGTTCCAGGAGATCAGCGAACGCCAAGCAAACTTGGGCAGGGCTAACATGCGTCGCCAGCGCCAGGGTTCTTGATACAGACGGTAAACCCATTCCAAATTATTGTTGCGCAACCAGCCCGGAGCACGAGTTTTAGTGCCAGCCCAAATGTCGAAACTGCCGCCCACGCCAATCCAGCTCGCCTGAGGGCAGAGGTGGCGATGCTCGGCGATCCACAGCTCCTGGCGCGGCACACCCAGCCCGACTAGGATAATTTGCGGCTGCAGGGCGCTCAACCGTTGGCGGAGTTGGAGTTGCTCTTGGGCAGAGATGTAGCCGTGCTGCATTCCAACGATTTTTAATCCGGGTAGGCGCTTCTGCCACGCGGCAGCGGCAGCTTCAATCACTTCTGGTTTAGCTCCATAGAAAAAGACAGAGCAGGGCGGAGACAGCGTAGATGCCTTTTTTAGCAAAGCTTCAGCTAGCTCGATGCCCGGACAGCGCTGCACAGGTACCCCCCGCAGTTTTAGATAGAGCGCCACTCCCGCGCCATCGGGAATCACCAATTCCGCATTGCGGATCACGGTGGCGAGAGCTGGATTTTGCTCAGCCTGCATCGCCATTTCGGCATTCAGCGTTACTACATGAACACCCTGTTGCTGTTGGACTCGGTCAAGCAGCCAATCGCTGTAGCTATTGAGTAAATGCACCGGCAGGCCCAATACCGATGCCAGTTGCGGTTGTTCTTGCAAAAGCATGGTCGCCAATCACTAATTTGCCCCCCTATTATGCGGGAAGTTTATAAATTTTGAGTTTTGAGTTTTGAGTTTTAAGTTTTGAATTAGTAAGAGGATGATTGGAGAGGTAAGCAAGACGCTCAAATAGCCTCTGCCTCCTCAAAACTACGTGCTATGCCTAACGGCAAGCTATCGCCAAGCGCACAGGCTACACCACCAAAACTCAAAACTCAAAACTGTCATCACTTTCCTCGCTGCCGAACGCTGCCCCCAACTCTCAACCTGCTTGTTATTCTGTAAAGTGTTGCCGCTTCTTAACAACCATTCAGAACGCACTCAGAACAATGACTCAACACCCCCGTATCTGTATTCTTGGTGGCGGCTTTGGAGGTCTCTACACGGCTCTGAAGTTG
This sequence comes from Leptolyngbya sp. NK1-12, assembly GCF_032598965.1. Taxonomy (NCBI): domain Bacteria; kingdom Bacillati; phylum Cyanobacteriota; class Cyanophyceae; order Leptolyngbyales; family Leptolyngbyaceae; genus Leptolyngbya; species Leptolyngbya sp. NK1-12. The sequence goes on along the minus strand of NZ_CP053586.1, from coordinate 1,615,166 downwards.
ATCCAATTTCCGTGGGAGCAGTCCCAACCAGAAATCACTCTGGTGGATCAGCGCGATCGGTTTTTGTTTTCGCCTTTGCTCTACGAACTGCTGACCGGCGAACTGGAAACCTGGGAAATTGCGCCGCCCTACACCGAGCTGTTAGCCAATACCAGCATTCGGTTTTGTCAGGCCGAGGTGGCAAGCATTGAGCTAGAGGCCAAGCAGGTGCAGTTAAAAGACCAGCCCGCCCTGTCCTACGACTATTTGGTGCTGGCAATGGGTGGTGAGACGCCACTGGATACGGTTCCCGGTGTAGCCGACTACGCGATTCCGTTTCGCACGATTGCTGATGCCTACCGACTCGAAGAAAAACTGCGGACGCTGGAAGCTGGTAATGCCGACAAAATCCGCGTTGCAATTGTGGGCGGCGGCTATAGCGGCGTGGAGCTGGCCTGCAAACTGGCCGACCGCTTGGGCGAACGGGGCCGAATCCGGATCGTGGAAGCTACCGACCAGATTTTGCGCAACTCGCCAGAATTCAACCGCACGACGGCTGCCAAGGCTCTGAGCGACCGTAAGGTCTGGATCGATCTAGAAACCAAGGTGCAGGCCATCACCGCCGATTCGATTTCGCTCGACTATCGCAACCAGGTGGATACAATTCCGGTGGAGATTGTGCTGTGGACCGTAGGAACCCAAGTGGCGAAAGTGGTGCAAGAACTGCCGTTGCCCCATAATGCCCGCGGTCAGGTGCTGGTCAACCCGATGCTGCAAGTCGTGGATCACCCTGAGCTGTTTGCCGTGGGCGATCTGGCCGAATGTCAGGATGCCGAAGGTCAGCGCGTACCGGCCACTGCTCAAGCCGCCTTTCAGCAAGCCGAGTATGCCGGTTGGAACCTCTGGGCTGCGATTACCGGCCGTCCCCTGCTGCCCTTCCGCTATCAGGCATTGGGCGAAATGATGACCCTGGGTACCGATAACGCCACTCTGGCTGGCTTTGGTCTCAAGCTCGAAGGACCGGCTGCCCATATTGCCCGTCGCCTGATCTACCTCTACCGCATGCCGACCCTCGACCACCAGATCAAAGTTGGGCTAAACTGGATTGCCCAACCGATTCGTGAATTGCTTTCGTCATGAGCCGGACTGTTCCCCAGGTGATTTTTCTTGACGCTGTTGGTACCTTGTTCGGCGTGCAGCAAAGCGTCGGCGCAATGTACCTGAATGTGACGCGCCGGTTTGGGGTAGACGCAGATGCCAAGGCGCTGGATCGGGCATTCTACCAAAGCTTCAAAAGTATGCCGTTTCCGATGGCGTTTCCCGGTGTGCCCGTCGAGCAGATTCCCCGCAAGGAATACGAATGGTGGGAAGCAATTGCCCGTGACACGTTTCAGCGCGCTGGCATCTACGATCAATTCAGCGACTTTTCCGCCTTCTTTGCTGAACTCTATGCCTATTTCGCTAGTCCCGAACCTTGGTTTATCTATCCCGATACAATTCCGTTTTTAAATTATTGGTGTAATCAAGGTGTTGATTTGGGTGTACTCTCCAACTTCGACACGCGCATTCACGCGGTCTTAAAAGCATTGGGCCTCACCCCCTACTTTGCTTCGATCACCATCTCGACCGAAGTAGGAGCCGCCAAACCCGATCCGCTGATTTTTCAGGTGGCCCTGTCGAAGCACAACTGTTCCCCAGACCAAGCTTGGCATATTGGCGACAGTTTGCAGGAAGACTATGAGGGCGCAAAGACGGCTGGAATGCGGGCGATTTGGCTGAAGCGATAGTGGTCAGGAGTTGGGGGTTGGGGGTTGGGGGTTGATTGACTGCCAAATCGTTTGCCCGTAATGGTCATACCTAATGTCGGTTATTGAACTGCTTCTGGCAGAATCAGCATCGCGTCGCCGAATGAGTAAAAGCGGTACTGGTCCTGGATCGCAATCTGGTACAAATCTAGCAGCCGCTGTCGTCCGATTAGGGCACTCACTAGCATCATCAGGCTGGATTTGGGTAGGTGAAAATTGGTGATCAGGCCATCCACAACTTGCCATTGGTAGCCGGGATAGATGTAGAGGTTGGTTTTGCCGCAGTAGGGTTGGAGCGTGCCGTGAATTGCAGCGGTTCCTTCCAGCGAACGAACTGATGTGGTGCCGACAGCAATGATGCGTCCGCCCTGCGCTTTGGTTTGATTAATCTGATCTACGGTTGCGGCGGGTACTTCCACCCATTCGCCATGCATTTGGTGTTGGGTGATATCGGTGGCTTCTACGGGGCGAAAGGTGCCCACGCCCACATGCAGGGTGACAAACGTCTGCTGAATCCCTTGCTGCCTCAGGCGCTCTAGCAAGTCGGGCGTAAAGTGGAGGCCAGCGGTAGGAGCGGCGGCTGACCCAGGCCGATTGGCATACACGGTTTGATATTGCTCTGGGTCGGCTTCTGATTCGGTGATGTAGGGCGGTAGCGGCACCTGGCCGAATTGGGACAGCAGCGGCAAAATCGACTGCTCGGCTGGCAAATCAAACTGGAGCAGCCGTCCGCCTGTGGATTGATCAACAGCGATTACTGTAGCCGTCAGGAGAGGGCGATCTGCTGTACCAAACTCGATGGTGGCTCCGGGCTTCAGGCGCTTTCCGGGTTTCACCAGCCCCAGCCATTGATTCGGTGTTTGTTCTTCCAGCAGCAACACTTCTACGGGCGTGCCGTTGGATTTGCGGCCATACAGTCGAGCCGGAATGACCCGCGTGTCGTTCATCACCAGCAAATCGCCTGGATGCAGTAACTCAGGCAGCTCGCGGAAAATGCGATGCTCGTAGTCTGGTGCGGCTTTGACCACGAGCAGGCGGGAACTGTCCCTGGGGACCACAGGGTTTTGGGCAATTCGGTCCTCTGGCAGGCTGTAGTCGTAGGACTCTAGCAGCAGATCGGGGTTAACGGTGGGTGGAGCAGGCAGGAAGTCGGGTCGAGTCATGCGAATGAGTGAGGAAACCAGCTTTTAATCTACTAGACCTAGGGTAGGCGCTGCAAAGCATTAATCTCGACCTGATTCTGCTGGATTCTGCTGGGTTGGCTTAATCCAAGAGTTGGGCCAAATTGGGTATATTCCCCATATCAGGTCGGGGGCATTTCCCCTAGTAGAAACTGGGGAATCCCGCGAAGATGAAAGTGTAGCATTTGCCAGGATTGTTTATCCCATGGAGTATTTGTATTACCTCGCGAATGCCAGTCTGACGTTGAGGATTGTTGAGCACTTCCATGCAATGCCCTGGCTTCCGGTCCGCTTCATTACAGTTATCCACCAAATTGATGGTTGGGTTGTGAAGGTGAAATTTAACCGTGCTCTTGATCCTCAAGAAGCTGGGGATTTTCGAGCCTTCCTGAATGAGCTGGGAATTCCTTACGAGCCTGAAGTTCGAGTTCAGATGGCGCTGTGGGGCTTGGAAACCGGACAGTCTCCTGTGGAAGTGATGCGTCGATATCAGGTGGCAGTCGTTTCCCACGGAACTCCCGATCGCACCGAAATCGAGGAATTCCGCAAACAGTTTGTCCAAGGCTTGGGCTATTGCCCCGAAACGCTGGCCTAGGATGCTAGTCTAGAAGATTTTTAAGTTTGGGTGGTGAACGGAGGGCGCAATTATCGCGCCCTTTTCTCATGCTGATTTTTCATTCTGATCATGATTCGCTTTTCTCCAGTCACTCAAAGGCCGCCACAATGTAATCCTGGAGCATCAGGCAGTACTGACCCATTGGCAGAGGTTGCCCTAGCTCAACTGTGGGAGGTGAAGTCATAGGAGAGGATTGCGGTTGGTCATAGACCTGTTGGTAATGCACAATCGCAACATCAAACCGACAGGGCAGTTCGGCCTGCTCTGGGTAGGTAGACAGAAACAATTGCGCCGCCCGCAGCAGTTTTTCTTGTTTGGCCGGAGTAATAGCTAAGAGGCCATCTGCATCCCAGTTGCCGGAACTCCGCGCCTTGACCTCAACAAAGGCAATCCAGGGCTGGGGCGTTTCTGTGAACGCTACTAGATCCAATTCACCCCAACGACAATGCCACCGCTGCGCCAAGATTTGCCAATTTTGTTGTTTCAACCAGTTAGCAACCAGGGTTTCGGCGAGTCGCCCTATTTGTTGAGACATAGAGGTGAAGGGGTGAGGGGGTGGGGAGTGGGGGGTGGGGAGTGAGGGGGTGGAGAAAAGGATCTGTAAATGGTTCTGTGTTGCTTTGTTGCCTGACCTGCCCGCAGATGCATCGCGGGCTAATGAAGTAAGTCCACTATACACTGGCGTTCCCGCAGGGTAGTGCGCTAAACCTCTTGCTGAGTCTGTGTAAGCAGACTTCCCCGATTAACAATTGATTCGCGGGTGGGAATTGACACAAAGCTCTGAACAGACTCGGAGAAAATTCTACCGAAATTTTGTTCGTTATCAGAGTTTGTAAACAGTAAACAGTGGGATTAAGCCGCTCTAGATAGTCGCAGTGACAATCTCACCCCTCCACCCCTCACCCCCTCACCCCCTCACTCCCCACCCCCCACCCCTCACCCCCACTCCCCACCCACTGGTCGAACAACTCTTGCAGTAACCGCTGCCGCATTGCTTGATCGAGACGGGCAGGCAGCAACTGCTCTAGGCGGAGAATTACGAGCGTTTCGCCAATCGGGATCGGGTGCCAGAGCTGACCAGGATAGCTGAGGCTGAGTAGATAGGCGAGGTCGGGATGGATTGCCCCTAGCTCAACCGGACCCACCAAGCTGTTCGCAGTTTCGGGAGCGTAGTGACGAGCCAGTTCAGCAAAGGATTGCTCGTCATCTTGCAGCCGGAAATATAGCTCTTGGGCGAGGTCGGCATCTTCTACCTGGAGGATCGAATAAATGACGCGGTCTAGCGTTGGTTTGCGCTGTAGGAAATAGGATTCGAGTTTGTGGCCCCAGGTTTGTTGCTTGAACTTCTCGATTCGACAGAGACGAGTTAGCAGCGCATCTAAATCTTCAGCCGTTAAACCACGCTGTTGACAGAACTGATCCTTGGCGGCATCTGAGGTTAATTGGTATTTGGCGATCAACTGCTGATGAGCAGCTGCGATCTCATCGGGGGTGCAGTCGATCTCGGCAATTGCAGCATCGATAATCAGCTCTTGCTGAAATTGCGGCAACAGTTGGTACTGCTTCAAGCGGGCCAGCATTTCTGTAATGGTCATCGCCTGAACATCGGGTTGGCAAAGCGTAAGCATATGACTCTCAAAGATTCTGGTGGATGAAAAAGTAAATTTTTCTGTAAAACTAGAAATCAAACTTTGTCGCGGTTTGTATAGCGTTTGTAGAGATGTACCCTTCAGCCTCAGTGGGAAGATCAGTAAAGTGGGATTCAGGGATTTAATCCAAATCCCACTCGGATCAACTCAGGAGAACCAATTGGTTAAGCGAGGGCTGACATATTAAGGCGGTAATCAACGCTGCCACTCACCTGGGCTACTTCAACAAAATAGTCACCAGTGCCAAGCTGTTTTCTAATTAAGTCGTTGCTTCCTGTTCCAGTGGCAACCAGTTCATTGGCTTCTAGTCTGCCGTTGCTGTTGGCATCTCGATACAGTTTTAGACCCGCATTCGTTGTGCTTGACTTAACATTCAAGCTAAGCGAGACATCACGATTTGTATCTAGACGGAAGCGGTAGTAATCAATCCGATCGCTAGAACTGACTGAACCACCAAAGTTGCGGAAACCATTCAAACGACCGATATCTTGAGCTTGACTGGGGCTATTATTGGGTTCTCTTTCAGATCCCAGACCCGGAGTGGCAGTGATGTCAAGTTTATAATTAGCAGCGCTGCCGCTTTTAGATACCTGCACGTGATAGATATTATCACCAGATCCGTCTAACGTAATGGTTTTTGATGTTCGGCCAAAGGTGCCATCAATAAATTCACCTGGATCAATTTGACCATTGTGATTGGCATCGCGGTACAGGAAGAAATTGCTATTTGTTCCAGTCAGCGTAATGGTAATTTTGGAGGTGGCTTGATTACCAGGGAGAAACCGGAAAAAATCGGTATCAGAACCACTGACGCTGCCTTCAATGGTTTTGGTGACGGATCTTGTACCGCCCGTGGGCAGTAAACCGAAAAGATTTTGGGCGGTTGCCATTGTATTGTTGGGTTCACGTTCTTGGATTGCCATGGGAAAAATTTCTCCTTGAATTGTGTTGGCGTAGGTGAGTTGTTCAACCTAAATTGAATCTAAACAACCGAGCGTTGATAAACCGTTACTGCGGCGTTACCGAGCGCTGTTACAGCATCTAAAAGGCTAAACCGAGCTAAGCGTTAACTTTTCTATCTTTTAAGTTGGCGGTTCCGAAAATACGGTTAGACGAGTGTAGTACTAGTCACCTAGAAGAATACAGTAGAAACACTCGGTAAAACCAATCCTGAATCGCTAAGCTAGCCATACTATTCACAAGTTGATGAACCATACTCAGAAATCAGCATGCAAGTTCCCAACTTACGCCACACGGCTCTGAGATGAGTTTACAGGCAGGCAGTTGTCTGAGATTTGTATAACTTGAACAAAGATTAAGCACAGCCCATTTTGGCAGTCAGGAGAGCGGTAAAAATTGATTGAACGTATACCATAAGTATGTGTGTACGGTAACTAGCAATCAGCACTCGGCTACTCTATACCAATGGCTCAACAGGTTCAAAGCACGAAACGATCACGGGGAGTAATCCTTTCCGATTATGGCTGGGAGCGTCTGCAAATGGCCGAACAGCAGGCCCACGCCAATCCCAGCCCCTTGACGTTGAAGCAACTGAGCGAGCGCACTGGCCTCAGCCCCAACACGCTGACGAAAGTACGAAATCGCAAAACACCCGTCGATCGGCAAACGGTGGCTGCCTACTTTCAAGCTTTTGGCCTCGATCTAACCCCCAACGACTACCTCCAATCCCCCCAAGATCATTCCCCCTGCCCCCCCACTTCCTCGCCCCCTACCCCCCTACCCCCCTACCCCCCACTTTCTCAGATCGACTGGGGCGAAGCCCCCGATGTCTCTGTCTTCTATGGCCGTCAGCAGGAACTCACGTCATTAGCAGAGTGGATTGGGCCAAACCAATGCCGTCTGATTGCCCTATTGGGCATGGGTGGGATTGGCAAAACGGCGCTAGCTGCCAAACTGGTGCAGCAGTTGGTGGAGACAGACTCCGACCGCCGCCCGTTCGAGTATGTGATTTGGCGCTCGCTGCGAAACGCTCCTCCACTAGAGGTACTGCTCGCGGAACTGGTTCCGTTTCTCTCTGACCAAGCAGATACCCAGCCTAACCTGCGGCGACTGGTTCATTGGCTGCGAACTCACCGCTGTCTGATCCTGTTGGATAACTTAGAGACGATTCTCGACCAGGAATTTGTCGGCCAGTTTCGTACTGGCTATGAGCAGTACAGCGAGCTGCTGCGCACCGTAGCCGAGAGTGCCCATCAAAGCTGTGTAATTTTGACCAGCCGAGAAAAACCAGCCGAGGTTGCAGCCTGTGAAGGCAATGCCGTGCGTACCTTGCAATTAGCTGGTTCACCCGAAGCGGCTGAAGAAATCATGCAGACGAAACGGTTGATAGGTTCTCTAGAGCAAAAGCAACAGCTCAGTGAACGCTATGGATATAGTCCATTGGCCGTTAAAATTGTCTCTATATCGATTCAAGAATTATTTGATGGCGATATTGACGCATTCCTGCAGCAGGACACACTGGTGTTCAACGGCATTCGGCGCGTGCTCGATCAACAGTTTGGGCGGCTCTCCGAGCTAGAAACCTTCATCATGTATTGGTTAGCCATCAATCGAGAATGGACGAGCGTAGCCGAATTGCAGGCCGATATTATTCCTGTGATTTCTAAACCGCGCTTACTAGAAGCTCTAGAGCATCTAAATGGCCGTTCATTGATTGAGAAACAGGCGGGAACCTATACCCAACAGCCGGTTGTGATGGAGTATTTTATCGATCGGTTGATTGAAAAGGTAACGGCTGAATTATTCAATCAGGAATTTCGCCTGCTCTTGACCCATGCCTGGATGAAAACAACCGTCAAAGACTATATCCGAGAAAGTCAACGGCGGCTGATTGTGAAACCGATCGCTGAACAGCTAACCCACGCCTTCGGCAGCACCGATGCGCTGGATTGTCACTTAAAGAAATCAATAGAAACGCTGCGCCAGCTCAACTTTCACACATCGGGTTATGGAGCGGGTAACCTGCTCAATCTTTGCTGTTGCCTCGGTTTGGATTTGACTGGCTATGATTTCTCGAACTTGACAATCTGGCATGCCGATTTGCAAGGGGTAAACCTGCACCAGGTTAACTTTGCTGCTGCTAATTTTGCCAAAACCGTTTTTACCCGTTCGTTTACCGATATCCTCTCGGTTGCCTTTAGCTCAGATGGTCGCTTTTTAGCCAGTGCTGACAGTAGCGGTAAGGTCTCGATCTGGGATACCACCACGTTTCAACTATTAGCTAAGTTAAGCGGCCATACAAGTTGTGTTCTCTCGGTTGCCTGGAAACCTGGAACCACTATCCTAGCTAGCGGTAGTGATGATGGCATGATTAGACTCTGGGATATTCAAACCGAACAATGTTTGCAAATATTAGAGGGAAACAGCGGCTGTGTATTCTCGGTCGCCTGGCATCCCCAAGAATCCATTTTGGCCAGCGGTTGCAGTAATGGCTACATTCACCTTTGGGATAGCGATACGGGTCAGATGTTGCTTCAGCCAGCAGGTCATAGCCGCACGGTTCGAGCCGTTGCCTGGAGCGCGGACGGACTGTTAGCCAGCGGCAGTGATGACCATACCATTCGGATTTGGGATAGCCACACGGGTGCTTGTCTGAAAACGTTGCAGGGCCATCAGGATCGCGTGCAAGCAGTAGCCTGGAGTCCCGATGGACTGTTAGCCAGCGGCAGTGATGACCACACCATTCGGATTTGGGATCGGGAATTGCTCGAATGCAAAACGCTCAGCGGACATAGCGATACGGTTCAGGCATTGGCCTGGAATGCAGACGGCACTCGTCTGGTCAGCGGCAGCAGCGACCAAACCGTGAGAATCTGGCAGATTTCAACCAGTCAGTGTATCCGAGTGTTGCCAGGACATACCAATCAAGTATTTTCGGTTGCCTGGTGTGCAGCTAAACCTCTGCTCGCCAGCAGTGATGTGAATCAAGCGCTGAAGTTGTGGAATCCAGAAACTGGCGATTGTTTGGCCTCACTGCAGGGCTATATTAATTTTGTGATGGCGATTGCATGTCATCCGGATCCGTTTATATTAGCAAGCAGTAGCGCCGATGGCACCGTGCGAGTTTGGCGAACCGATTTGCAGCAAGTGACGCTAGAACTCAAGGCCCACAATACCTGGGCAACAGCGCTCGATTGGAGTCCCGATGGCAAACAGCTCGCTAGCGGCAGCCATGATAAAACAATCAAAATTTGGGAACTAGAAACGGGCCAGGGTTTGCAAGTGCTGCAAGGAGACATGGACTGGGTTTGGGCACTGGACTGGCATCCTGAAGCAACCATCATCGCCAGCGGCAGTGCGGACCCGGTGGTGCGGTTGTGGGATGTGAATCAAGGCATCTGCCTGAAGCGGTTTGTCGGACATACCAACTCGGTACGAACCGTGGCCTGGAGTCCGGATGGAACGCTGTTGGCCAGCGGCAGTGCGGACCACACGATTCGGATTTGGGATACTCAAACAGGTGATTGTTTGGCGGTTTTGCAGGGGCATCAAGATACAGTTCTGTCGCTGGCCTGGAGTCCAGATGGAACGATTCTTGCTAGCGGCAGTGCCGACTGCACAATTCGCCTATGGCAGTTGCCATCTCTCACTAGTCGAGGTACTTGGCAGGGGCATCGAGATTGGGTCAGGGCAGTGGTTTGGAGTCCGGATGGGCAATTTCTAGCCAGCGGCAGTGCCGATCAAACGCTGAGATTGTGGGACGTGGAATCCGGCGAATGTCTCCAGCAACTGTTTGCCCATGACAGCAAGGTTTTAGCGTTGCAGTGGAGTTTGGATGGCACCGTGATTAGCAGCAGTGCGGATGCGGCGATTAAGTTTTGGCAGATTCTTACAGGACAATGCTTGAAAACGCTGAGAGTCTATCGTCCTTACGAAAATATGAACATTGCGGAGGTGCAGGGATTAACAGAAGCGCAACTATCAACGCTAAAAAGCCTGGGAGCTATCGAATTGCAACCCGTACCAGCAATAGATATTACAGCAGAGATTGAAGCTCCTACGGCAGAGAGCAATTCCACAGAGCTAGCAGAAACAGCCTCTCTGCGGCCATCTAGTTCAAGCTACCCATTGCACCCTTTAGTTTCTACCATACCCATCCTGCAAATTCAACTGCTGGGACAGTTCAACCTCACCTACGATGACAAACCCGTCACTGGCTTCTCCAGCGAACGTTTGCAGACTCTCCTTGCCTACCTGGTACTACACCGCCATACACCCCAACTGCGTCAGCACCTGGCATTTCTGCTATGGCCCGATTCCTCAGATAGCCAAGCTCGCGGTAATTTGCGCAAAGAGCTACATACCCTCCGCCAACTGTTGCCCAATGCCGACACCTACATCCAAACCGATGCCAAAACAATGCAGTGGCGATCCGACGCACCCTTCACGCTCGATGTCGCCGAATTTCAGGCAGCCATTCACACCGCAAACGCCGTCGCAATCGCTGGAAATTTCCCCCAGGCTCAGGCTGCTTCAATCCAGGCGTTGAGCATCTATTCGGGTGATCTACTGCCTCACTTACACAACGAATGGCTCGAAATAGAACGCGAGCAATTACGCCAAGAGCGGCTCCAGGTATTAGACAAGCTGGTCCAAATACTTGAACACCAGCAGGACTACCAGACGGCCCTCCGTCATGCCCAACAGCTCCTCAAGCTAGAACCTTTGCGAGAAGCCAGCTACCAGCGGTTGATGCGGCTCTATGACCTGAGCGGCGATCGGGCTAGTGCCTTACAGATTTATCATCAATGTATGACAACGTTACGCGAAGAGTTGGGCGTTGATCCAAGCCCGTTAACGCAAGAGTTATATAGCGGTTTATTAACGTAGAGACGTTTCGCAAAACATTTGTACATCAAATCCACGTAGAGACGTTTTGCGAAACGTCTATGCCCATAGAGACGTTTTGCGAACCGTCTGTGCCCATAGAGACGTTTTGCAAAACGTTTGTTAAATTAGGGCGTTTTGTCGGATGTGGTACAAGATGATTGGGTCAGGCTGGGCAACCAGGGTAGATCTGTGATACCCGGATCGTAGCCCAACTGACTGAGTAGGGTCGTGAGCTGGCCGCGATGGTGAGTTTGATGGTTAAACAGATGCGTCACTAGGAGCCAATGGGGTAACGTGCGGCTTTTGCCATCCACCCCACTAGTGTAGGTCAAGGATTGATTCAGCCATTCGGGAGAAAGCTGCTGCGCCCAGTTCAGAATTTGCCAATCGGTGATTTGGCGCTGTTGACGCAGTTCAGCAAAATCGCTGTAAAGTTCTTCCCCAAGCTGAGCCGAAAACGGAGTTCGAGTCAAGCGGCCCATCCAGATCCGATCGCCGAACAGTAGGTGATTCAAGGTGCCATGAATCGATTTGAAGAATGCCCCTCGATCTTGCTTACGCACATTATCAGGAATATCAGCACAGATGGCATATAGTTTTTCGTTCATCCATTGGTTATACTCCGCCATTGTTTGATAATAAGTGCGTTCCATCACGAGTACCTCAGAATCTTTCTCGAAATAATATCAAATTTGAATTACCTTTGAATTACCGCAGTTGTTATCCCACAATTTGATTAGCTGATTTTGCTGGTGCTGCACTAATTGAAAAATCGATTGGTAGATTTAGCCGAAAATACAGTATGCTTCCCTGTTGGTCAATGATTTTAGCTCCCATGTTTTGGTAGAACCGCAAGCCACGCTGATTATCTTCATGAGCGTTCCAAGCCATATGGCTACAGCGGTGAGACTGCCCTAACTGAACTAAATGCTGAAACAGTCGAGTGCCAATTCCCTGTCCCCGCTTAAATGCATCGATATACAAATCATCCAGCCACAGGCTAGGACGACCTTGAAACGAGGAATAGCGAAAGTAGTAGAGTGCAAACCCAACCGGCTGCCGATCCACTTCTGCAAATACAGCCGTGGCATAGGGAGCAGCATTAAACAAAGTTTCTCGCAACGCCTGTTCACTCGTTTGCAGTTGACCTGAAAATGCGCCCAAGCTTCTATCAAATTCAGCTTTCTTTTGAATAAATGCGAACAATAGCGGCACATCAGCCAACTCAACCGGACGGATGGTGAGGTTCATGGTAAGCAATATTTCTGATAATCAAAGCGATGAAGAAGTGGATAAGATGTAGAGTAATGACCTATGTAAGCTGTCCTGGCTAGTCAACGAGAAGTGTAAATCCTGGGAAGGGAGAGTTAACCACGGTGCAGAGCTGGTGAAATCAGCTGTGAATCACCGTGGCAGGTAATTGGATAGAATCTCAGAGCAATACTCATTTGGCAATCTCAAGTTCTACCAATTGCGCGAGGTTTCATAGAAGCGTCGGTCGAGCCAGATGCGCGTTTCCTCTTCTGAACTGAAGGTTTTGGAATTGCCAGTCACTGGATCGTACACCTGATAGTATTCATTGCCGTTTGGCTCACACTTTTGCACAATTCTCGGTTCGGTTTTGGGCATTAGCAGTTGGAATAAGCCATTCCAGAGCCGCGACCAGATTGAGCCTTGTGAAGCAGAGGCAGAGCGACGAGGAGACTGAAATGGAACAATATTGGATTGGGACTCAACTTGGATATTTACTTCCGATGCGGGATTGTAGCTTTCCATAGGATTGCCTCTTGGTTGAATAATGGGAATAAATGGTGGGCAGTGAGATTGTTCGCTTGGATTGTTCTACTCTACAAAGATGATTTCGATGATTCAAAAGGCTGAGCCGATGGCTTCTATGAATAAAACAGATAGAAGGACTGAAAAACCCGAAACTACTGATTCAGCCTACAAATTTGATTCAAAGGAGCGATCAAACCCGTGATAGCAAAACTGCTAGTAACGAAATCGTGAATCGATGGTATACCGCTCCTAACCCAATCTGATTAAACTGCTCAGAATTTTGAGCGCAAAACTCCGTCCCCTGATTGGGGCTGCGATTTAATCTTTAATTGAATCGATCAAACAATCAACACTGCTTCAATAATTTGAATTTTCCCCGATCAAAATTGATCTGCACAGATGCAGTTGAGCTAAATTGTTATGGTAACAGTTGAACTTTGGCGAACTGTTATGGTCACAAATTAAAGTAACTGTATTGGTTCCCGACGGCTGCACCTCACCCTACTCTACAAAAACTATCACTCTACACCCCATCCACCTATCCATCCATTCACCCATATGGCTATTCAACTACTCGATCATTCTCCCGATAAAAGCCTGTACGAACAGGTAGCGGACCGAATTCAGCGGTTGATTGCTGAAGGTACATTACAAGTCGGCGATCGGTTGCCCTCGGTGCGGAAGCTGCATGAGCAGTGGTCGGTTAGCATCTCAACGGTGCTGGAAGCCTATCGGCTGCTCGAAGATCGGGGATTAATTGCTGCACGGCCTCAGTCGGGCTATTACGTCAAGCAACCGACGCTGAGGGCACCCAGCGAACCGCAGCAATCTACTCCGCCTCGCAAAGCCTATCACGTCGATAATTCACTGGGGTTTCAGGTGATCTGTTCGATTCGCGATTCCCAAACGGTCAAGCTAGGGGCCGCCGTGCCCAGCATGGAGCTGTTGCCAATTGCCGCCCTGAACCGCCTCACCGGACAAATTTTGCGGCAGCATCAAGTTTCCGCCCACGAGTATGATGTGCCTCCCGGCTGTGAACCACTGCGGCATGAGGTGGCTCGTCGCCTGATGGATGCGGGCTGCTCGATTACGCCTGATGAAATTGTCACCACCAACGGTACGTTTGAGTCGGTGTTTTTAGCCCTGCGAGCCGTCACCCAACCCGGCGATACCGTCGCGATCGAGTCCCCCACCTATTATGGTCTGCTGGAAGCGCTGGAAATCCTGCATCTAAAAGCCTTAGAACTGCCGACCCATCCCCGCGAAGGGCTGTGCTTGTCGGATCTAGAAACTGTGCTGCAAAAGAGACGGATTGCTGCTGTGGCGCTGGTTTCCAATTTCAGCAATCCGCTTGGCACCTGTATGAGTGAGCCGCGCAAAAAACAGTTGGTGGAATTGCTGGCTCAATACGAAGTGCCGCTGATCGAAGATGATATCTACGGCGATCTGTATTTTGAAGGCACCCGCCCCAAAGCGCTGAAAGCCTTTGACCGAGAAGGACTAGTCATCTATTGTTCATCTTGCAGCAAAACCCTGTCGCCCGGTTTGCGGGTGGGCTGGTCGGTCCCAGGGCGCTATCAGGCCAAAGTCGAACAGCTCAAGTGGGTGATCAATCAAACCACGGCGATTGCTCCCCAACTTACAGTAGCGGCGTTCCTGGCCAACGGCGGCTATGATCGGCATCTGCGTCAGTTGCGGCGGGCTTATCAATCGCAAATGCTGCGAATGACCCAGGCCATCTGCGATTATTTTCCTGCCGAAACGCGCGTCACTCGTCCGAATGGCGGCCATGTCCTTTGGGTGGAACTACCACCAGGCTTCGATTCGCTCGCCCTTTACCAAACTGCTCTTCAGCACCATGTCAGCATTGCCCCCGGCGTGATTTTTTCGCCCTCTGGGAGCTACAACAACTGTTTCCGGCTCAACTGCGGTCTACCCTGGTCCGACGAGATCGATCAGGCCATGCAGACGCTGGGCGAATTGATCCGTCAGCAACTTTAATTGCCAGCGATCCCTTCTTTACGCGCCGCATGCTGAACGGCAGCCGCAACGGTAGGAGCAACGCGCTCGTCAAATACGGAAGGAATAATATGTTCCCTATCCAGATCCGAAACTTTGATCAACGAGGCGATTGCTTCAGCCGCTTCTAGAAACATGGTGGTTGTCATAGTTTTGGCCCGACAATCTAACGCGCCTCGGAAAATACCCGGAAAGGCCAGCACATTATTGATTTGGTTCGGATAGTCACTGCGTCCAGTCGCCATCACTGCCACATCTTCGCTAACCAGTTCCGGCTGAATTTCTGGAATTGGATTCGACATGGCAAACACAATCGGGTCAACAGCCATCGATTTCACCATCTCCGGCGTCACAACGCCCGGTGCACTCACGCCCATGAACACATCCGCCCCCACCATTGCATCGGCCAACGAACCACTCTGAGCTACCGCAAACTCTCGCTTCTGGTCGTTCAAATCACTGCGGCTCTTGGAAAGAATGCCACGCGAATCGCACAGGACAATCGACTCGACTCCAGCTTTTTGCAACAATCGCGCAATCGCCACACCTGCAGCTCCCGCACCGTTGATCACAATCCGAATCTGATCGATGGATTTTTGAACCAGCTTCAGCGAATTGAGTAAAGCCGCTAATGATACAATCGCCGTACCGTGCTGGTCGTCATGGAAAATTGGAATATCCAACTCGCGCTGCAAGCGGGCTTCGATTTCAAAACAGCGCGGGGCGCTAATATCTTCTAAGTTCACTCCCCCAAACACGGGTGCAATATTCTTTACGGTTTCCACAATCGCATCCGTGTCTTGCGTCGCCAAACAAATCGGAAAGGCATCGATGCCAGCAAATTCCTTGAACAGCATTGCTTTGCCTTCCATCACCGGCAAGGCTCCGGCGGCCCCCAAATTTCCCAAGCCGAGGACGGCACTACCGTCAGTGACAATCGCTACGGTGTTGCTCTTAATCGTCAGGTTATGCACCTGTCCCGGATCGTTGGCAATTGCCGTACAAATCCGCCCGACTCCAGGCGTGTAGGCCATCGCCAGCTGATCCTGACTCTTGAGCGGAATTTTGCTGTGGACGCTAATTTTGCCACCCCGGTGCAAATTGAACGTTCGGTCATACACATTCAGCACCTTAATGTCATCCAAGGCCTTGACCGCCGCCACAATTGTCTCTGCATGTTCGGTGCTAGAGGCATCCACCGTGATGTCCCGCGTCAGGGCTTTGCGCGTCTGCTCGATGAGATCAATCTGACCAATGCTGCCCCCGGCTGAAGCAATCGCTTGCGTCACCGTTGCCAACATACCGGCTTGATTGGGAATCAAAATCCGAATTGTGAGACTAAAACTAGGATTGGGAGTCAGACTGACCATATCGTTGCTGATGTGCTCCTTTGCACTTGACAAAACTTAATCATACTCGCTATCTCCCCCAGTTTAGGGAAACTGAGCATGGTGGGTTGTACTCAGATAGACAAATAAAGTTTTGAGTTTTGAGTTTTGAGTTTTGAGTTTTGCAACCTCAGTAGATCGCAAATCCTGTTGGGATCCCCCCTAGCCCCCCTTACAAAAGGCTACGGTGTCTACACAAGTTGAAGATCCCCCCTAACCCCCCTTAAATAAAGGGGGGAACCGGAGGAAAGGGGGGAACCGGAGGAAAGGGGGGAACCGGAGGAAAGGGGGAACCGGAGGAAAGGGGGGAACCGGAGGCGAAGCCTGTGGGCACCTGCCAACCAAGGATTGAAGTCCCCCTTAATAAGGGGGATTTAGGGGGATCAAATCCTTGCATTGAGTGGCGATCGAGGCCTGTGTACACCGTAGCTTACAAAAGGGAAGAGCCGGGTCAACCGTGGTTTGAAGTTCCCCTTGATCTACGCCGAAGGGGCATCCCCGCTGGGGATTAGGGGGTTAGGGGGATTATGGCCCTGCGGGCATCTCAGAAACGGGGGATTGTGCTATGCAGATGTGCTAGGCACACACTACACAAACGCGCCCTATGCTAATCGGGCTGAAGCTGGCGACGGGCAAGGTGCCCGCACTTTATACTGATTTATTGAGCTGAATTACTTAAACAAAAAACACGTACTACGCCACTACTATCAAATCCGATTGAATCCCTTAATTCAAATGCTGTACAGGCGTTTTGCGTAGGCGTAGATGTACAAAGATGTACAAACGTTTTGCGAAACGTCTCTATGTGTTGAAACTCAAAACTTCCCCATGCCCAGCTTGTACGCCGAAATCGAAATCAATGCACCAAAGTCAGTAGTTTGGGACGCGCTTGTGCGGAAAGAGAACTGGCTGAAGTGGAACACGTTTTTGTATGACCGCAATCCTGACCTGCCGTTTGTGCAGGGGCGGACGGTTCAGCTCTCGCTGCGTCGCCTGCGGGAAGAAACCGAAACCGAATTTGAGCCGCGCATCCTCTTACTTCAGCCGCAGGTGTGTTTGCGTTGGATGACGACGGCTCCTGGGTATCGCAGTGAGCATGTGTTTGAGCTACAGGATATAGGCCGAAATCGGACTAAATACACCCATCGTGAGACGGTGTCAGGGATTACGACCCGGCTGTTCCTGCCCTTTTTGCGCCAAGATCAGCAGCAGGGATTGCGGCGGATGGCCCGCGAGTTGAAGTACTATGTGGAAGGCTATTGACCCTAGTTACTGGATTACCGCAGCTCTCGGCAGCCTAGTTTCCAGCGTTTTACGTCTTGAGCATCAAACGTGGTAAAAGCGATATTGCCATTAGCATCGAAGCACTCATAGGCAGTGCGGGACGGTTCGCTGATCTGAGCCAGGACGGCATTGCGATGCTGTAGCTCCCGGCAGCCCGGTTTCCAGCCGAAGGTGTCTTGCGGGTAGCTGGTGGTAAAGGCGAGGGTGCCATCGGTGTTGTAGCATTCGTAATGGATGGGACGGGCCGGAATAGGAGTGGAAACGCGAGTCCCGATCTCGCGACAAAATAGCTCCGAGTCTTCCGCCACCTCTGGGTCAACCGTGTTAAATGCAATACCGCCATTCACGTCGTAGCACTGAAAATACAGCGCTGGCGGCGAGTCGAGATTGCTGCTTTCATATTGGACTTCCCGGCAGCCCAGCTCCCAACCCACCGTTTCTTGCGGGTTGATCGTCGTGAAGATGACATTACCGGCTCGGTCATAGCAAGCAAAGGGAATCACCTGCCCCGCCGGAATCTCAGCTTCCCTCACCGCCTCTGTTTCATTTCGTTCACGAGCCTGCGCTGGCAGCGGCAAGCCCCCAACTAACCCATAAATTGCAGTCAGAACGGCAACTGGAGCAATAAATTGGCGATTCATAGGAATTTCAACACGTTAACGACATAAACGACGCTCTTACCCATTTTCTCCTTACAGTCCAGCTCTGTCAGCACCGGAAGATAAAGCCTTTGAAAACTCTCATCGCAACGCCCGCCGAGCTGTACCGCTAATCCAATCAACCACAAACGTCAGCACCACAAAGCCTGCCAGCGTCAGTAGCAGATTCTGATAGTCAAAACTGCTGAGCTGCTCGGTCAGCAACCGGCCCAGGCCACCCGCTCCCACCAATCCGACAATCACCGTTTCCCGCGTACAGACCTCCCAGCGGTAGAGGATATAGGCCAAAAACCGGGTCACGGTCAGCGGCAACACGCCATAGAGAAACAGTAGCGGAGCCGTTACTCCCTGCGCTTTCAAAGCCACCACCGGACGTGGATCCAGATCTTCCACCACCTCGGCCATCAGGCGACCCAGAATGCCCAGATTGTGGATGCCCAGCGCTACCGCTCCCGGTAGAATGCCTGGAAACAGCACAAACAGCGCCACCAAAGCCCAGATCGGAGCCGGAATCGCCCGTGCCATTAGCAGAAATGCCCGCGTCAGCAACAGTCGAGTCCATGCCCAGATTCGGCCCAGACCAGACGTGGTATGGCCTGCTAATAATCCGTTGGGCGACCAGACGTTACGCGCCGCCGGAAACGCCAACAGCACCCCACCCATGCCAGCAATCGCAATCGCCAGAATCGACATCGCCAGCGTTTGTAATAACAGTGGCCCTAGCTGGGGTAAGGTTTCTAGACGCGGCGGCCAGATGGCTTGGCCTACCTCTGCCAGCAGTGTTGCCGTGCGGGGCGACCACAGCTTCGTCCAATCTGCTGCCACATACCAAAAACTGAAGGGAATCAGCGCCAGAAGACCAATTCCAGCTCCTAGCACCAGCGGATCACCAGGTTTGGATTGCCTCCTGCTTCTGGTGGGCCGTCGTAGATTTAAATCCAACCGAGTCGGAGACCCCAGCCTGTGCCGTAACCAGGCGCTGCCCCAATCCACTGCGCCATTCAGAACAAACAATGCCAAAAACAGCGTCCAGAGCTGATGGTAACGCAGCGACTGGAGACTTAATAGGATTTCGTAGCCCAAGCCGCCTGCGCCAATGATACCCAACACGGCAGCCGAGCGAATCGAGCACTCAAAGCGGTAAAAGGCATAGGAGACAAAATTGAGGAACGTCTGCGGAATCAGACTGTAGATAAAAGCGTTAGCAGCAGGAACACCGCTGTTGAGTAAGGCAAACAGAGGTTGACGCGGCGTTTCATCTAATAGCTCCGAGAATATCTTGGCGACAATTGCTCCGTAGGGAATCGCGATGGCCAGAATTGCCACTAGCGGATCGAGTCCCAAAATATTTACAAAGAACAGTCCCCAAATCAGTTCGTGAATGGCGCGGGGAATTGCCAAAATCATGCGAATCGTTGAACTGATGGAACGGTGCAGGTTCTGATGAGGCAAAACCGCCAACCACCAGACTTCCGAGGCCAACAAGCCCCCGACTGCTCCGATCAACAAACTGAGGCAGGTGCCGCAAACCGCGTAGGCCAATGTCGTCAGAGCTGCTCGCCACACCACTGCCAAAAACTCCGCACTCAGGTCCGGCTGCCCGCTCGCTGCCAAAAACTGCCAGAGCTGCCCCAAGCCGTTCCAGTTAAAAATCGCCGGCTGCAATCCAACTGCACAGAGTGATACCGCAATCGCGATAAGAGCAATCACTGCCCAGCGCAGGCGTTGATGCAGCCAAGCCGGACGAGGTACGGTCTGAAGTGGTTTGTTATCCATCACAGCTCGCCTACAACCGATACAGCGCCTCGATCATTGCTTTGGTCACAGCGTCGGCTGGCGCATCAAACTGCATCCGGCCCTCGCGTAGTCCGATCACCCGGTTGCAGTAGTGCAGCGCCAAATCGATCGAGTGCAGACTCACGACCAGCGTTTTTCCCGTTTCGGTGACTAAGTCCCGCAGCAGGGCCATAATTTCTCGACTGCGTTCTGGATCCAGGCTAGAAACCGGTTCATCAGCCAGAATCACCGGCGGATTCTGCACCAACACTCGCGCTAAGGCCACCCGCTGCTGCTGCCCACCCGAAAGCCGATCGGTCCGCTCATAGAGCTTTTCGGGAATGCCAACTCGCCGTAAAGCAATCGCTGCCGTTTCTGTTTCTAGCGGATAGATCAGCGAAAATAGGGCTTTGGCAAATGACCAGTGGCTGAGATGACCAGCGTTGACGTTGTGAATCACAGCTAGCGAATCGACCAGGTGAAACTGTTGGTAGATCGTACCGATATGCTGCTGCACTTGCCGCAGTTGACGGGGCGATAAACGGCTGAGGCAACGTCCTAGCGCCCAAACCTCGCCTCCGGTAGGTCGTAGCGTGCCGTTGAGTAAGCGAATTAGCGTACTTTTCCCGGCGCCGCTCGAACCCACCAGCGCCACCCGTTCCCCGGCCCGAATCTGCAAGTCAAGGTCCGCCAGCGCCTGCAATCGCCCGAACTGCTGGTTCACCTGCTTTAGCTCAAACAGGATCTCATTCACATTCACATTCACATTCTCATTTGATTTTGCCGATTTGTCGCCCAATCGCTTCGATTTGTTGGTAGTTTCCATTTTCGGTAGCAATGAATTTGCTGGCTCCAAACAGCTCCAGAATTTCTTTTTGTGCGGGGACGGTCGGATCTAGCTTCAGCAGAGCCGCCTGCACCTTCTCGACAAAATCGGCTCCGTAGCGCTCGGTGACGGCGGGATTGATCACCCAGTGATAGTCGTAGTAGGCCGGCGTGCGCCAGATGACGTCTACCTGGTTAAGGTCCACCTCGCCCGCTGCTACCCGACTTTTCCACACCTGCTCGTTTAAGGCACCCACTTCGTAGGTTCCGGCTTCCACCAGCTTGATTGTGGCGTCGTGGGATTGGGAAAACCCGGGCTGGCCTTTGAAGTCTTCTAATTTCACTCCGGCCTGCTGGAGAAAATACTGCGGCATCAGCCGTCCAGAAGTGGAAGACTCGCTGCCAAAAGTGATCGTGCGGCCCTTCAAGGATTGCAGACCGTTGATATCCGTCAAGGGCTGAATGCCAGCTTTTTTGTTGGCGATAAACACGCTATGGAAATTGGCATCGATGTCGCGCTGGGCAATTGCCTCAGCACCGGGCACCTGAAGCCGCGCCTGCACTCCGGTCAAGCCACCAAACCACACTAGATCCAGATCGCCCACCTTAAAGGCCGTGACTGCCGCCGCATAGTCGGTTACGGGTTTATATTCGACCGGCACCCCCAACTCCTGCTCTAGATACTCCGAAAGTTGACCATACAGCCGCTGAAGTTTCTCCGGGTCCTGATCGGGAATGGCTCCCGTGACTAAGGGTTGCTGAGCTTCACCTGTAGTTTCACCCGTTGGAGCAGCAGAGCGATTAGGTGCACAGGCCACGATCGGCAGCAGCAGCGTCGCAATTATCAACAGTTTTTTAGCGAAGTAAACCATACGTTTCGACGATTGTTTCTACAATTTTTCTAGGATGTTTTTGCCATGTTCAGGGTTTTTGGCCCCCTAAATCCCCCAACTTTGGGGAACTTCCGAACCAGCGCTCTTACTAACGAGAGCAGGGAATGGTGAGCAGATTTCTGCAGATGGTGGATGGGCTTTGCCGTGAGCGGCTCAGCCGAACGGTAGATGGGTGATGCTCACTAGAAAGTGCTTTGGATAGTAATTGCGAGGTAAGAACGAGGTAAGAATATAGATAATCCACTTTGATTGGAGCCTTTAGGTTGGGGCATTGCAGTTTCTCAAAGTCCCCCAAAATTGGGAGATTTAGGGGGCCAAACACCTGCCGCCTGGGCTAGTCTTCAGCGAAAGGAAAAACCACCCCCAACGCCAGTCAACCAGCCGAGGACCATCATAAATTGTATATAGCTCTGTTGGACCAATCATGACCGTTGATCTCACCCAGTTAGCCCATTGGCTGGCCGGAGAATTTGACAACCAGCCCCAAGCCCAAGACCAGCCCGTGTGGTTTGTCAGCCTACGGCTGTGGCAGCGTCCCTTACCGTTTCGGATTCAGGGCCGCTTGGCGCTGTTTTGCGAGCAGGCCAATTCGCTCTACCTGGATGCCCCCTACCGACAGCGGATTCTGGTTTTGCAGCCGAGCGACAACCCCCAGCAGGGGCGCGCCCAATACCTGGCCTTCAAGCAACCCGAACGGTTTAAGGGTGCAGGTGCCCAGCCCGAACGACTGCAAACCCTCACCCTCGACGATTTAGAAGCCCTTCCTGGCTGTGAGCTAACGATTACCTATACCAACCAGCGCTTCAAAGCCGACCCCGACCCCGACGCCAAATGCTGCTTCCAGTACAATGGCCAAACCCGCCAGGTGATTCTCGGCTTCGAGGCGACGGCGACGCAATTTCTGAGCTGGGACCGTGGCGTCGATCCTGACACCGGCAAGCTGCTGTGGGGTGCCCTGATGGGACCCTATCAGTTTCACAAGCGGCAGGATTTTGCTGCCGAGCTTCCTGTAGCTACCTAGCAACAAAAAATCCCCGGCGGGAAGCCAGGGACTAGTGTTTAGGGTGCATCTACCACTACACTCTTCGTCCTTAAAGGGGTCGATCAGGACGATTTTGTAATTTTCTGATTACGAAGAAATTTTTTGTTCTGTAACTAAGGTTAAGCTGACCCACTCACCCCGCGCATCGTAGCTGCGGATCATGCGTTGACGCCGGTTGGGATGCAGTAGCCAGCCTGCTTCTAGAAAAAACGACTGGCCGCGCGGAACCGTTAGGGGCGTTGTCGCCGAAGCACCATCGGGCAGCAGCAATACCTGTACCGGATAGCGACCTTGCTGGAAGCGCAGAATCGGGCCATCTACCTGCGCAGTCGAAGTTAGTTCAATTCCAGGAGCACTGATCGACTGATGCAGTTGGTTGCCTTCCAACCTCACTGAGAGCCGCGTCGAATAACGGGCCGGATTGCGCCAGTCGGGATAGAGCGTCACCGATTCCCCCTGCCATTCGCCCACTAGCTGCTCTGGGGTCAGAGATTGGATAGGTGGCAGCGATTCAGCAATGGGTGTGTCTTGCCGCTGTTCCCGAATCAGAGTGATTTTGGCTAACTGACTGGCCTTGTCAAACAACTGCACGACCCGCAACCGCCGATCCCCGTCGATAAAACCCAGCTCTGCACCAAACTCGGAAAACGGACCATACTGGATCGACCCCTGGGAAAAGGCGCCATTCTCGAAAACCAAAACGCCCCGATTCAAGGAGCTGTATTCCAGTACCCGGTCATAGATCACCGCTCCGGTTGAGGAAAACTTTTGGATCGTCTGCCGCACGGTGCGGTTGTCGTTCAGTCCTGCAAGCGTCACCAAGCTGGGGCTGTCTGCTTCGATGGTTCCATCTGGAGAAATTTGCGTAAATGAGCCTTGCCACGCGCCCAGGTTTTGCAGCAGGTTGCTCCACTGGGATGATGCCCCCAAATCAGTCATGCCGGTTTTCTACTCCCTTACTACTCTAGAGGCGCTGCAACAGCGACAGGCCATGCGTATCGGTACCGCAGGTGTGGAGCAGACTATAGCGGTTGCCCAAGCTACCAACTGCCTCGGTTTCTTTGGGGCTGGGCCGCCAGGGAGACGGATTATTGTAGGCGTAGTAGGTTTCAACCCCATCGATGCCCAGATCCACCGCAGCGGGAATCAACTCCTGAGGCGAACGACGATAGCGGGCTGGATGGGCCAACACCGCCAACCCACCGGCCTGCTGAATCGCGCCAATCACCTGAGCCGCCTGGTAGCTTTTACCTGTGGGTGTGGCTCCCTGCAAGTAGGGCTGCATCGCCGCATGGTCCAGGTCAAAGGCATAGGCCAGAATATGCACCTCATCGGAGAGGAGGCCAGCGTTAATTTCAGTTCCGGTCCAGAGCTGCGGGATCACCCGCTCCGGCTGGATTTGCCGCTGAGCTACCAGCCATTGCCGTGCCCTCAAGTAGCCGTTGACACTGTGATGATCGGTAATCGCTAACCCTTGCAGACCAATTTCAACCGCTTGGTGGATTAACTGCTCTGGCTGTAACCTGCCGTCAGAGCAGACCGTATGCATGTGAAAGTTGAACGAGCGCGGACAACTCTCCACCGTAATGGTCTCGAATACAGATCGAAGTGCTGCTGCATCTGGAGCACCACAGGAAGCCCTACTGCCAGCTAGATTCACAGCCATACTGCTACCTTAACGGTTGTTCATATTTCGTCTTCTACTATAGCCGACCCGATCTGGAACCGGGGTATCTTGCCCAACCGTCCTTTCAGGACTCCCGACAACTCACAGAGTAGGGACTGAACCTCAGTCGTAGAGATGAGTTTCGCTTCAGATGTGAAAGCGGCTAGCTGGCCAAACCTCAGCAAGACTGTTATTTAAACGACACCCTTAAACACCTAAAAAGGAGGACTCCAAATCGTTGTTGGTTTGGTTCCCCCCTTTTGTAAGCTATGGTGGACACACAAACCGAGCCGGTTAGGATTCGAGGCTTTTTGGCCCCCGTTCGGCTGAGCTCACGTCGAAGCCTAAATCCCCCAATTCTGGGGGACTTCCGTACCTAATTGGGTCTGAAGCATGGGAAAAACTTTCCAAAGAATGAATCAGAAGACAAAACAGGAAAAACCTTGGTAATACAAACCCCCTCACCGCTCGGCTGATTTTTCTGGCCCCATGGGGGCAGTGCGCTCGCGTCGAAGCCCCTCCCCCCCTCACTCCCTGCGGCGATACAGCAGCAAAATACTCATCACCTCATCCGAGTTGGGCACGGGCAGTAACCGACTCCAGGAACCCGCATCGGCAATGCCGGCTTGATGCTGGCGGTGAATCATTTCTTGTACACCTGCGGTAGAACCAATCAGAATCAACCGTAAACGCTCGCGCTCACCAAAGTTGGAGCTGGATGGAAGACTGGGTGAATTAAAATCGAACGGTAAATCGGACAGAAACTCATCTGCCATAGTAAACACTCCTTGGAATTTTTAGGGTTGGAAGAAACCCCAAAAATTTAGCCACCCCGCCAAGCACAGCGCAGGATGGCTAAGGAGTGTTAAAATACTCCACTAGCCTCCCAGACTGGTGTGTACAGTCGAAGGGGTTAGTCGCCCTGGTGCTGCTCTCAACAGCTAGGGGCGACGGCTAAATTTTTGGGTAGCCGGATTGTGCCCACAGAAGCAACAATCTTAATCTGATACAATACCGGGATTATGCGGCAAATGCAACCGCATCAAGAAAATTATTTGGCAGAAGTGGGGGCAGGTTGCCTTTTGGGGATGGTCCAGAATTTTGTGTCAATCTAGTTTTCTGGCTTCGTCAGTAAGAGGATGTTTGATACGTATCAAATGTGTTGCATTGCCCCCTAAATCCCCCACGAGTGGGGGACTTCCGAACCCGTATGTCTGGTTCACAGTCCCCCCTCGCGCTTCGAGCGCGGCAACCAACAGAATGGGGGATGTAGGGGGCTGGTTCAACGTCCCCCCTTCAAAGTACTCCGTTCACAGTCCCCCATTGATGGGGGATGTAGGGGGCGGTTCGGGTTGCATCGGCGACTTTTAAAACACCCTCTAAGGATGGGCGATGCCACAAACAATCACAAAAAAATCGCAGGCTCTCACTCTGCTCTCAGCAAATGGTTAAACAGGTCATCTAGAACTAAATTAGCGGTGACAATATCACCTCCATACCAATGTTCTGCATCCACTGGATATACTTTGCCTTGTTTGACTGCTTCTAGCTGAGACCACAGCGGATTACGTTTTAAGTCTTCAACCAATTTCAGGCTATCTCTATCCCTAAATGAGATGACAAGAATCACATCACCACCCATTTTCGGAATCCATTCAAACGAGACAGGCTGTGAGTTGTATCCATCCTGGTCCTGTTCAGGTGGGCGCGACAATCCAGCGTCTTGAATTACACTGCCGCCAAAGAATCCTTTGTACATGATCCGTGTTCCCTCTCTGAGCGGGTGAATCACCGAAACTTGCATGGTAAGACGACTGCCCATTTTCTGTTTAAATTCTGCAATTCGCTGCTGATAGTCTCGCAGCAATGCTTCTGCTTTCTGAGTTTTGCCTAACGCTTCACTCGACGAGCGCAAAAAGTTCTTCCAGCCGTCGCCACTGGGATAGTCGTAGAGCACAGTGGGGGCAATCTGCGAGAGTTGATCATAAATCGCTCTGTGGGGTGAAACTGCCATAATCAGGTCAGGCTGAACCGTCAGCAGTTTTTCTAAACTCACCTGATCGGCACTGAAACCATAGCCGAGAATTGTCAGGTCCTCAGCCCGATTGGCTAGATAGGGTTCCACTGGACCCAGTCCGCTCTGGTGTTCTGTGCGGTACCAAGCAGTCGAACCAACGGGCTGGATGCCCAGAGCTAGCGCGTTTGCCAAGTGTCCTGTATCCAGGGTGACGACTCGTTGGGGGTTGGCTGGAACCTGGGTTTCCCCCATCGCATGACTGGCGGTGCGGCTAATAGATGGAGAAGAACGATCATTCTGAGTGGTTGGGTTCTGAATGGTCTTGCTATTACATGCTGCAATCAGAATAAGCATTAATACACTCAGGAAACACCACTTGATTGCATGACGAACGGAGTAAACCATTAACTTGAAATCACCAAAATAGAATCAATCAGAAACTGTTTGTCAACAAGGTATGGATCCCCCTAAATCCCCCTTGAAAAGGGGGACTTCAACCCAACCCATTCAATCCAGTTCTGGCTTGGTTCCCCCCTTTGTGGAAGGGGGGCTAGGGGGGATCTTCAACGTGTGTATACGCCGTAGCGTTTTCAACGAAGGTTAGGGAGGAGCTAATTCCAGAGAGCAGTTCAGCCATCTTTCTACTCATTTACAAACAGTTTCTTAAAAGCGAACGGAAACGGTTCCCAGAATCGTAAACGGTGCCCCAGGGCTGACACTATTGCGACTGATCGCGCTTTCAAAATAGTCTACATCGAATAGATTCTTGAGGTTGAGCTGGACTTGCCAATTGTCACGTCGATAAAAAATAGCCGCATCGGTTCGCACATAGCTCGGTAAATCAAACGTATTGGCTAAATCACCGGGACGATCGCCCACGACGAAAATTCCGGCTCCCAAACCTAAGCCTTGCAAATCGCCGGATTGAATTTCGTAAGTGCTCCAGAGGCTGCCGCTATGTTGGGGCACGTTGTTGGGGCGGTTACCTTCATTGCCGCTGTTATCTTCAGTAATTTCTGCATCGGTGTAGGCGTAGCTGGCGATTAGATTCCAACCGGGGAGAATTTCGCCCGCCACATCAAACTCAATGCCTCGGCTGCGTTGTTCACCAATCTGAATTCTAAAGTTGGGGCGATCGGGATCATCGGTTAATACATTTTGGCGGGTAATTTCATAGGCGGCTAGAGTTGCGGCTAGTCTGCCATCCAAAAACTCGGTTTTCACGCCCACTTCAAACTGTTCGCCGGTCGTGGGTTCAAAGGGAGTGCCGTCGGGATTGCGATCGCCGAAATCACCCAACGGAAAGAACGAACGGCTCCAGCTTGCATACAGAGAAACCGGAGGAATCGGCTGATACACAATTCCAACGCGAGGACTAAGTTGCGTATCCTGCTGAAATAGGGTGCTTTCTCCCTCTAATCTGCCGATATACTCCTGATTAGCCAAATCGTACCGCGCCCCCAGCAATAGCTTCAGATTGTCAAAAATTGAGATCAAATCTTGGGCATAAACTCCGACATAGCTGCGAACTTGAGTGGCATCATAGCCCCGCTCCAGTCCAAAATCGCGGTTGCCATAGTCTGGGTCAAATAGGTCAATGGTGTCGCCACCGAAAAATAGTTCAAAGCTTTCGGTTTGGCGACGCAGATCGATGCCAAATAGCAGATCGTGATTCACGGATCCGGTGCTTACCCTGCCCACAACATCGGTTACTAGTGAATAGGTTGTCGTTCCGCCAGAGGTAGTGGAGGCATTACGATTAACGGTGCGGTTGTCGGGTTGTAACGGGCCTAATCCGATTAAGTCCCGTTCCAGCACATCGGCAATCTCAACTCGAAAGGCATTGCGAACTCTCAGGTTTTCGCTGAACTCATGTTCCAGACGGTAGCCAATGTTGAAGCTCTCGTAGGTGACATCACTAAAGTCGGGTTCACCTAAATAGCGCGATCGGGGCACCTCTCCCAGCGGATTCTCTAACACCGTTCCCACAGCGGGTAAACCTGGATAAATATTGCGAGAATCCCTCAAATAGCTGCCTTCCAGAATTAAAGAAGTGTCTCTGCCCAACTCAAAGCTCAGCACCGGAGCCACAAAAATTCGCTCAATATCCACAAAATCAACAAAAGTGCCGGAATTTTGATACTGGGCATTTAAGCGATAGCCAATCGTGCCGCCGTCATTGAGTGGCCCCGAAATATCAATACCGGGACGATAAAAGTCATAATTGCCGATCGTGCCCTCGACCTCATAGAAAGGCTCATCCGTGGGCAACTCTGTTACTAGATTAATCAAGCCGCCCGGTTCTCCTTGCCCATAGAGCACTGAGGCTGGGCCTCTGAGGACTTCAATTCGCTCAACATTCGCCAGTTCCTGCTGAAAAGCACTTCCAGGGCCGAGGTTACGAATGCCATTGGTAAAAAAGTAACCAAAGCTTTCAAAACCCCGAATGATCGCCGCATCACCATCTGGTCTGAGGGAAGAAAATCGACTGGAAACACCGCTGACGTTGCGGAGGGCATCGCTAATTTGCGTGACTCCCTGATCCGCGATCACTTGCCGAGGAATCACCGTAATTGACTGCGGCACATCGCGGAGGGGCGTATCGGTTCGAGTAGCGGTGCTGGCCTCTGGAACGTAATAGTCACTGCCCTGCTCCCCCGTCACCACCACTTGAATCGCATCTTCATCAGTTCCTGCGGCCTCGGTTCCGGGCGTAACGGCTAGCACTAATCCCGCTGACTCTATGCTCAGGTTGGCAGTGGGCGGCGCATCGACTCCGGTAATTGCCACTCGCACCCGGTTATTGGGCAAACTCGTCAGGCTCACCAGCGCAATTCCTGCTGTAGGATTTGCCTGCTGAAACTCTTCTCCTTCGGGTAAGGCCAGCACCGCATTGGCAATATCGGCAATCAGCGCGTTCCCCACCACAGAGGTAGAAGGCACCTGCAATGGCTGATCGGTTTCTAGCGTGATTGCTAAACCCGTATCGGTTGCATTCACCTGCACGCCTGTGATCTGGACTGCCGTCTGTTCAATTTGCGCGATCCATTCATCTACGGTTGTGTTGGGTTGCTCAAGGTCAGAGAGGAACGGTGCAGTGGAAGGGGTGAGGGGCGAGGGGGTAGAGGACTCTTCACTGGTTAACTCCTCTGCTCCTTCACGCTCCATTTGTGCCTTTGCAGGGGTTGGCAGCAGCACTGACAGCAGACTCACGCCAACGACCCAATACCGGAATTGCTTGATCATCACACCACACACCAAAAATTAAAAATGGAAAGCTCGAAGAAGAGATATCAGGTTAGATATCTCATTCTTCCTATCTTCAGTTGATAATCTTTCTTAAGAAGCGTACCGGATTTGGGTAGGGTGTGGTCAATTGGCTTGAATGGTGGACGGAGCTTTTTTGAATGGCTAGCGGAGTTTTTGCCTCAACTTGCCTCTGCGGTAGGTGTTGGGATTCACCCCAAACTTTTTGCGAAAGGCAATGGCAAAATGGCTGCGGTTTACAAAGCCAACGGCTTGGGCGGCTTCTGCAACGCTCATTTCACCCGCTTCTAGTAACTGACGCGATCGCTCCATGCGGCAATCGTGCAAATAGCCAAACACAGTTGTGCCAAACACCTGGCGAAATCCGGCTTTGAGTTTGCAATCATTAATGCCGACAAATCGAGCTAACTCAACCAGGGAAGGGGGATTGCTTAGGCGAGAAATCAACACGTCTTTGGCATAGTGAATCCGTTCGATGTCTTCTGGTTTAAGGAGCTTAGGTTTATGAGCAAAACATTCGGCATCTGAGATTTGGGCTAGTTGCAACGCGAGCAGTTCCCATGCTTTACTCTCCAGATACATCTGCTTTGTCAAGCCCTGAAACGGACACTGCAAGATCTGCTGCAAGACCATCTGCATTGCTAGAGTTGTTGAACAGATCTGGGAGAAAAAGAGTTGATCGGATGGCTTCACCAAATGCCTTAACCTCGGTGGAAGCTGATCTGGTGTGCCGTTAACCCACTGGCTAAGAAGCGTTGGATCAAGATGAATGCTGACTTCAACAGTGTGTTGATTCGCTCGGTTTCTGTAAATTCCGCCCGGAGCCATGCCGCTGCCATAAAAACCATGTTGTCCGGCCTGCATCTCGGCCATACCGGATACGGCTCCAACCAGGATGTAGGTGAGTTCGATGGGGTGTTCCCGGTCAGTGCTGATGAGAACTAAATCCTGATGAGGAGCGTAATCCACGATCGACAATACCAATCCTTCTCGGATACCAAAATCTCGAATATGGCCGTTGCCAAGCTGCGAGGGATAGCTCCAGGTAAAATCAAACTGATCTGAAGCAAAATCTAAAGCAGCCCCAAACTCGTCTGCCATACTTTCCTGCATCAACCCAAAATACTCATCCTGCGAGAGCGTAATTGGAGATTGTCGATAGGATGCGAGCGCCATAACTAAATGGTTAAATCTTATTGATAATATTCTTAACTATTCATACCGTGATTGCTCAACAAATGGCAATTCAGCGATCCTCAGGCTTAAGGCATTTCTGACTTTGCATTCCTGACTTTGCTACAGTAAACAGTATCCTAAAACAGGATCCCACGCTCCGAGAACGTGACCATGGTCAAACAAGTGCCCCCTCACGCCAGTTCTGCCCTACCACACCTGCCTCCGCTCGAAAGTGGCGATCGTCTCACTCGTCCCGAATTTGAGCGGCGCTACGCAGCAGCCGACATCAAAAAAGCAGAGCTAATCGAAGGAATCGTTTACGTGGCATCTCCCTTAAGACATGAGCAGCACGGCAAACCCCACAGTCGAGTCATGACGTGGCTGGGGGTCTATCAGGCAATGACTCCTGGAGTTGACTTGAGTGTTGAGCCAACGGTCAGGCTCGATTTGGATAATGAGCCGCAGCCAGATGCTGTGCTGTTTATTGAAACCAATGCAGGTGGGCAAACCCGTATCAGCTCTGATGGCTATATTGAAGGATCGCCAGAACTGATTGTGGAAATTGCTGCTAGCAGTGCTGCCATCGATATCGGAATCAAGAAGCAGGTCTATCGCCGCAATGGCGTGTTGGAATATGTGATCTGGCAATCCTATGACAATCAATTGGAGTGGTTCTGGCTCACAGATGGAGAGTATCAGTTACTCTCTCCTGATCCCGATGGCACCATTCGCAGTCGGGTGTTTCCGGGCTTATGGTTAGCAGTCGAGTCCCTGTTGAGTAACCAAATGACGCATGTGCTAGAGGTCCTGCAACAGGGACTTCACTCACCAGAACATGCTGCCTTTGTAGAGCAGTTGCAACAGCAGCTATAAGCTTACTTCCACGTAGAGGGATCAACCCTTGCATTGAGTTGCGATCGAGATCTGTGTACACAGTAGCCTTTTTAAGGGGGGACAGGGGGATCGAGTTTTCAGCTTTCAAGTGCGTCACTCCTATGATAGACAACCCGTTTAGAGATGCTTATTCGAGATTGGGGGATGTCAACGTCTGAATAAAGGTTTGATGCGCGGGGTCAGCAAGTCCGGCTTGTAGCACACTCAGCACCTCCATCATCCTGCCCTCTAACAACGCGGGCACTGCCAGCCATAGCCCCGGAAACAAACTGCTGCGAATGATCCCATCAACATCCGGTTCAATTAAGACAAATTCCTCCGCTTGTAACCGAAACCAGCTCAAGCAATTCTCGAAGGTTTGCCACACCAAATATTCCTGAACACCATTGCGGCGATAGGCATTTTGCTTCGCTCCCAGGTCAATCGCGGCACTGCTGCTGGCAATTTCTGCGATCAGTTCGGATGCTCCTTCAATGTAGCCGTCTTCGCTGATAGTTGAGTTGCCGCCTGTTTCAATGCGGAGCAAGGCATCCGGTTGGGATTCATTGTCCATATCCAGTCGCGTAGTCGTGTTGTCTGCTACACTCACCCCTGGCGTTGCCGCCCAATAAACAGTTAGCCAACCAACTAGAGCAGCATGAGGTGTGCCATGAAAAACTCTGACTGGAGATGCCACGTAAACCACTCCTTCGATCAGTTCGGCTTTGAATTTTTCTGGAGTTGCCTGATAGCGGCGCTCAAACTCAGCACGAGTCAGACGATCGCCACTCTCTAGGGGGGGAACTGGCATAGAACGAGGTTGTTGCAACACCATAATCAATCTCTAGCGGGCAAAGGAGCTAGAGCCATTTTAGTGGACAGATCATGTAGCAAAGGCATTGGAGCTAACGGAAAAAGCGAGTAATTGGGCAAGCAAAACCAGGCAAAAGTGGTGAACTGATTTCGTCATCTACAAACAGAGTCGCTGCAAGTTGCAGGGTAGCCTGTTGCCGTCGATAGACCTGAACTTGCTGCAACTGGAGATCGACAATCCAATACTCCCGTACTCCTTGAGTGGCATAGAGCTTGAGTTTTATTTCTCGGTCACGCCGTTCGTTGTTTTCTCCGGGCGATAGAACTTCCACAATCAATTCTGGCGCACCCGTCAAATGTTCCGCCTCATCCAGCAGCATTGCCAACCGTTCCTTGCTGACCCACACCACATCGGGAATTACGTTATCGGCATCGGAAAAGATAATTCCGGGCGTTGTTGTTGCTTCTCCCAGCCCTGTTTCATCAGACCAACGGCTTAACTCAGCGCAGATATTACCAGCAACTTTTTGGTGGCTCCAGCGTGGCGCTCTGGTCATAAATAGTTCACCGTCAATGATTTCGTAGCGAGTGCCGTTGTCAGGCAGCAGATCCAGGTCTGCGGTCGTCCAGCGGACTCGATCGGTGGCTGACTGGCTCATAGGGGCGCTCCGTTTCAACGAATAACTTTATTCTAAGCAAATGTTTGCTTAGCTTACCGTTTGCGTGTCATGTATACACTTGGATTTACACCAAATCGTCGCTTAAACGCAGCGGCAAAGTGGCCGCGACTGACAAATCCGACGGCGCGTGCGGCTTACGGTCATTTCACCCGCTTCCAACAGCTGACGCGCCACTAGCAGAGAACTTGTGATTGCGGTAGAGGCAAGTGTGACCAATCCGAGCAAATTCATTCCTTAGGTTCAGTAGCGAATAAAGTATTGGGCGTCAGAGTTAGGTCAGTAAATTGCCGCGATTGCACTGGCTCATCACCAGAAAATGTCCCTATTTCGATATAGCTGTTCTCGTTCAATCCTAGGATGAGCACGGTTTGCGCTTGCGGGTTTATGATCCAATACTCCGGGATGCCAATGTCTTGATACTGGATTTGTTTAGGCACATAGTTCCGCTGCCACTGAAGTTCCCCCGGACTCACAACTTCAACAACCAACAGCGGTGGCGGCATGGTCAGTCGAATTGTGTTTCGTTGGGCTAAGAGCAAGACATGTTCGTCTCGGATAATTGTCAGATCAGGGTAGCGATTTTGGGGTTCGCCGCGCACCTCCAGTTCCAACCCTTGTCCTCGAACTCTGTCTGGTCCAAGCAATAAAGCAAACCTCAAAAATAGGCGATTAGCAATCTGAACATTAATCCCAGATTCAGGCGGCACCTCAATCAGTTCTCCATTGAATAGTTCATAGAGCCGGTCTGTGCCATCATCGTAGGCTAAATATTCGTCAAAGCTTTGGAAGCGTGGCCTGAGCTGCTGAATCATGACGTTGACCAGTGGCACGACGAAAGCAGAAGTGATGCGTTGAATAGCACTGATTCAACCTTGACTCAAAGACGGTCGAAATTAACCAATCTCAGGGGTTCTACGCCTCCTCGTCCTCACTGCTGCCAGCTATGGATGGAATCTTAGCGACTGCGGCAGATTGCAAGGCTTCTGGAAATTGCTTCCAGGGGATGTTCCCAGCCTTACTATTGAGATACAGTTCGCCAAACTGCAATAGAGCTTCTGCCCCCTGCTCGGTAGGCACTTTCGTAAATAGATACGTCGCTTTATCGGGTCCTGAAAAGGCCGCTGCACAGGGATGATCGCAGGTCCACAGACAGCCCACCGACCGAATTTCTAGCCGATCTCGATCAGGCCATTCCTGATGCATATCCTGTAATTGATTCAACAAAACAGCCCCTTCTGCCTTCTCGTAATCGACATCATCCGAGTGTACCGAGTTGCAGGATTTGCAGATGAATAGAGTATGCTGAGTCATACTGGCTCTTTCAGAGATTCTTGACAAAGATTCTCATCTATCATACGACTGGATGGAATTTAATGCAATTGGGCTAATTATTGGGTCACGGTTCTTTGGGAAACAGGAAATTGCGCATGACACACTATGACAAAAGCTGGTGGATTTTTGCTTTACTTTCAGCAGTCTTTGCTGCATTAACGGCGATTTTCGCAAAGGTTGGTGTAGAGAATGTAAACTCCAATCTGGCGACTGCGATTCGCACTGTCGTTATTTTAATCATCGCTTGGGGAATTGTCGGAGTGGGCGGGCAATGGCGCGGGCTATTCACCATCTCTGAAAAAACCATGCTGTTTTTAGTGCTTTCTGGTATAGCGACCGGGCTATCTTGGCTTTGCTACTTCAAAGCGCTGCAAATGGCACCTGCTTCCTGGGTCGCTCCGGTGGATAAGTTGGGATTGGCCCTGGTGTTGATTCTGTCGTTCCTGTTTCTGGGCGAAGCAATGACCCTAAAAACAATCCTGGGAGCCGGGTTGATTATGTCAGGAGCCTTAGTGCTGATTTATCCAGAAGGTGGCTTTGCCTCAGCCACTGCACCAATCAATGTTCCGAGTGTAGAGGTTGAATTGATTGAACCAGTTGAAGTTAACCCGATAACTGCTCCCACGAATTTGCCTGTAGTTGATGCCGTGATTGATCCAGAGAAGGAAATATCCTAGGAGATGCCCTAGGAAAAAGAATTCAATTGCAACTCGCCCGACTGGACATGCCATAGCCCTGCATAAATTCCGTTTAAGAGCAGCAACTCTTCGTGAGTCCCCTGCTCGATGATTTCACCGTTGTCCATCACGTAAATACAGTCCGCATGGCGAATTGTGGAGAGGCGGTGGGCAATGGCAATGGTAGTCCGGTTTTGGGTAATCGTTTGCAGGGATTTCTGAATCGCGGCTTCGGTTTCGTTATCCACCGCCGATGTGGCTTCATCCAGAATCAGAATTGGTGGATCTTTGAGAATGGCGCGGGCAATCGCTAACCGCTGGCGCTGGCCCCCGGAGAGCTTTTGTCCCCGCTCTCCCACAATCGTGTCGTATCCCTGGGGCAGTTGCTCGATAAACTCGTGCGCTTCTGCTAACTTTGCCGCCTGGATAATTTGCTCACGACTGGCATCAAAGCTACCATAGCGAATGTTTTCAGCGACCGTGCCGTGAAACAAAAACACATCCTGACTCACCCAGCCGATGCAGCGCCGCAAATCCAACAGATTCAATTCGCGAATATCAACGCCATCGATCAAAATCCGTCCGCTCTGAATTTCGTAAAAGCGGAGTAACAGTTTGACGAGCGTACTCTTGCCTGACCCCGTTGCCCCCACAATCCCGATCGTGCTTCCGGCGGGAATCGACAGAGATAAATACTTGAGCACCGGAGTCCGACCGTTATAGGCAAAGGTAATGTTCTCGAACTGTACTGCTCCCTTAACAGAACTGAGCGGTAGCAACCGTTCACCGTGGGGAATCGCAATTGGGGTATCAAGCAACCCCATCACCCGCCGCACTGAAGCCATTGCCCGCTGGTATTCATCCATGATTTCGCTCAGCTCCGTAAAGGGCCACAGCAGGTCTTGCACAATGAACACCATAAAGCCGTAGGTGCCCACACTCAAGCGACCATTCAGCACTTCCCGCCCGCCCAAGTACAGCGTCAGCACAAACCCCAGCAGAATGAAAAACCGCAGCACGGGCTGAAAGGCCACACTCAGAGTAATCGCTCGTTGGTTACTGTGCCGGTAGGCATTGCTTTCCTGGTAGACTCGTTCACGTTCGTAGGCTTCGGCAGTAAAACTCTTAATCGTGGCAATCCCAGAGAGGTTATTGGCAAGGCGATTGTTAATTAGCCCAGCCTGATCGCGCACCGCATCATAGCGAGGAGCCAAGCGGGACTGAAACGCGAACGTACCCCATAGAATTAAAGGAATCGGTACCATTGCTAACCAGGCAATTCCAGGAGCCAGCAGCACAAAACTGAAGCCCACGGCAAACACGCGGGTGAAGAAGCCGAGGATATCCTGGGCACCAAAGTTAAGAAATCGCTCTAGCTGGTTGATGTCATCGTTGAGAATCGACAGCAGGGTGCCGCTACTGCGGTCTTCAAAGTAGGCTAGCTCTAACTCCTGTAGGTGATTGTAGGTATCAACGCGCAGTTCATGCTGCATCGTCTGAGCCAAGTTGCGCCAGAGTTTATCGGCTCCATATTGACTCAGCGATTCTAAGCCCCAGGTGACAATCGTCAGCAGCGACAGCACCAACAACTGAGTCAGGGTATTTTGAATCCCAAGTCTTGCCAGCAGGGAGCCTTCTTGCTCAATCACCACATCAACGGCAACGCCAATCAGATAGGGAGGAGCTAAGTCAAACAACGTGCGGAAGATAGAGCAGGCAATCGCACCCCAGATTTGCGGTTGATAGGGTTTGGCATAGCGGAGCAGACGCAGGAGGGGATAAGCAGAACGGGTTGCCATTGGTCGCACGCGGAGATGATAGGTTTTGCAGAAAAAATAAACTATTCCGTAGTTTAATATGGCGCGGGTTTAACCACAGCACTCGCTATCAGATTCATGCGATGCGATTCAATTTTTCCAAACTGTTTCACTAGTCTTCGTCTATAGTGGCAAAGTAACGATAAAGGTCATCGATCAATTGATTAGCTGTGATTGGACCGGCAACAGTACTAGCCCAACTCACTGCATAGACTCGGTCATTTTGCACCGCTTTTAATGTTGACCAAATCGGTTGTTTCAAGAACGATAGTGATTTAAGTTTCTCAGAATCTGTTTTACGGAGTACATCAATGAACAGAATATCAGCATCCCAATCAGGTAAAGCTTCAAGGCTCACTTCTAAGTAACCTTTGAGCTTTTTATACGCAGGGATGAGTGGTATACCTGCATCGATCATGACCTGACCATATGGAGCAAAATCTGATCCATAAACATGAACGGTTGGGCCTGATCCATAAAGGTGAAGAACAGATACCGTCTTGGTTTTCAGCTTTTCGCCGAGCTGTTGCCGAAATTTTTGAATTCGCTCATTGTACTCAGCCAAAATTTCCTCAGCTCGATCACTCCTATCCAGGATTGCAGCCAAATACTTCAAATTTTTCTTAAAATCGACTTCACTATCCGTATCTATCATCACTGTAGGTGCGATCGCAGATAGGAGCGCATAGTATTGCTTTTGCCAGATATGGCCCACAATTAAATCAGGTTTTAGACTGAGAATTTTCTCTAAAGATGGTTGCTCCCAATGACCAACTAGCGGAATATCGGCAACAAACTGATTAAGCGTATCTGACTTAATGCAGTAAGGGCAGGTCGCAACTCTTACCCGTTCTCCCGGCAATTGCGTTACATTCACCAGCGCAATTCCTTCGATTGGATTTGCCTGAGAAAAGTCTTCCGCAAGGGTAGCATTGGCCATATCGGCAATCAGCGCATTCCCCACGGCGCGAGTTTCCGACACCTCTAGGGAACCACTGTCTGTTTCCAGGATTACTTGAAGTCCGGCTTCAGTCGCCTCGACTCGCACATTGGTTATTTGCACCAGCGAGGCTTCGATTTGAGCAATCCAATCTGTGATCGTTGTAGCAGGTTGCTCAAACTCACTCAGTTGCGCAATTCCAGCACCAGCCCATTCAGATTCCAGCAACCAATCCGCCTCCTGCTGGTTTGCCTGCCGGTTTAACTCAGTACCCAAACCAGAAAACGCATCATTCGCTTGCTGCTCCTGCGCCCATCCAGGCAATGCCAATGCACCGACCAAACTGCCTGACAGAGCCGCTACCAACGCCAACTGCACCGAACCCGAATACCACACCATCCGCATCTCAATCACTCTCACACCAATCAAGCTACGCTGTTAGAAATCATTCTTAATAGCAATAGAGAGCAGTCTAGAGAATCGCTGTGACGGTGTCTATGCGGTAAACGGCTTTCTCTGATCCAAAAACGGCCTTCGCAGATCGGCATGCGAGTCGCCACTGCCGATTAGGAGGTCAGCCCCTCACTCAGAACAACAGGCAAACCGGCCACGGCCCGAAACTGGCTATCGTTGGTCAAAAACAGCGTTGGACGAGCGGCTAGAGCAGTTGCAGCGTGGATGGCGTCTGGAGTTTTCAGATTAGTTGTGGCGCGTAGCTGAGCTGCTGACCGCAAAATCGGCTGATTGATGGGAATCAACTGAAAGTTGGAAGCTAGCAAAAGCTGTTCGTAGGCACTCGTCAAAGTCGCATTAGCTCTGCGGAGGGGAAGAACCAATGCCTCCAGCAGAATCAATTCGCTGCTCAGTAGACTGATTGTATCTGCTTCAAACTTAACCCAAAGCGGTTCTAAAAGAGTATGATAACCAGGAACTTGCTCAATGGTGTAAATCACCACTGAAGTATCAACATAAATCACGCTAGAATCGGAAATGGTCAGAAGTCCCATGATGCTCTCTCTTCTCGTAAATACGCATCAATTTGCTCTCCTGTCATTCCAATTCGATAGCGACGTGCTTCCTCAATCAGTTCCAAAACATTGACTCGTTTAGCTGGTGGTTGCTCCGGTAACACAACGAAGACATTGACTTCCTGTCCCTCTGAACCAGGCGGCAGCTCAATCTCAATTTTGTTTCCAGGCAAAACTCTGGTTGTGACATGAAGCGCAGTTTGCATACCCATCTCTTCTCCTAGGGCCGATTGAATCCATTGTATTGCGTTGAGAAGAGATACTTCATTACAACCACCCTCCACCCCTCACCCTTCTACCCCCCACCGTTCGGCTGATTTTTCTGGCCCCATGGGGGCAGTGCGCTCGCGTCGAAGCCCCTCACCCTTCTACCCCCTACCCCCTACCCCCTTGCCCATCAAACATTCCCTAGGATTGACCCCAAACTGACGCTTAAAGGCTGCAGCAAAGTGTCCCAAATGCCCATAGCCGACTGTGCGAGCCACTTCTGCGACCGTCCATTCTCCTTCCTGTAACAATTGTTTGGCTCGCTGCATGCGCTGCTGGGTCAAATATCCGATTACCGTAGTGCCGAACAATCCTTGAAACCCACGCCGCAGGGTGCGGTCGCTCAGCCCCACCTGTTTTGCTAGCTCTAGTAACGAGGGTGGATGCTCAAATTGCGTTGTCAAAATCTCCTTGGCGTAATAGAGACGGGCAATGGTTTCGGGTTTGAGGCGAGGTAGATGTTGTACTTGATCCGATTGACCTGAGAGCAGATCCAAATGCATTGCCAACAGTTCAAACACCTTGGCCTGCAGGTACAGACATTTTGCTGCACCGCGATAGGGAGCATTCCAGATCTGTTGAACCAGCAATCGCATCGCCGGAGTTACGGTCGGATAAACGGATGCTTCCCAATCGTTGT
Source organism: Leptolyngbya sp. NK1-12 (assembly GCF_032598965.1). Taxonomy (NCBI): domain Bacteria; kingdom Bacillati; phylum Cyanobacteriota; class Cyanophyceae; order Leptolyngbyales; family Leptolyngbyaceae; genus Leptolyngbya; species Leptolyngbya sp. NK1-12. Next base: position 1,575,228 of record NZ_CP053586.1, on the reverse strand, counting down.
GCTTGAACAGAAATTTTCGTGTACCAGAACTATATTGCTGATCTTCTCGTAGAAATGAGTCGAGCCATTCTGGCTCAATGTTCACGCTAACAATAGTAACTTGCTCTCCGCCTCGGTACTTTTCCACATAGGCTGGCGACATGCCGCTGCCTGAAAAATAGCCGCAAGTTTCACCTAGGCTGGGATGAACCCCATCAAAGTAAATATGGCCTGACAGGTGAATGCCGATCTGAATCGGATGCTCATGGACGGGCGCTTTCACCATCAAATCCTGATGAAATTTGTACTGATAGAAGTCTAACCATAGTCCAGGTGTTAGCTCCAGACTGCGATGATAACCGCAACCAAGCTGCTCTGGCACTCCTGCCCACTCCTCCAAGTTATCGATCAAATTATCGATTCGCTCGTCTGGTTGTGGGTTGGGAGCCTGCTGACACAGCTCCTCCCAGTCTGATTCGGTGAGAATGAGCGACATGGTGGAATTAAATCAAGCTGAACGATTGACCTAGATGAGAAGAGTTTGCAATAATCATACCACAATTGTCCTTATTTAACTATCATGCTATGCAAGTGCGAGAACCAACCGATCAGCTAACGGGTGTCGCGGAAACGCTGATGATTACCCTCTATGCCCGTGCAATTGAGACCCGGCGTCCAGACCCAATTTTGTCTGATGCTAAAGCCGTCGAGATTGCAGAACGACTAGATTATGACTTTGCCAAATACGAAAAAGGTTGGGGATCTCAACTCGGTTGCGCTCTACGGGTGCGGACCTACGACCAAATTGTCCGAAACTTTCTCGAAACCTACCCCAGCGCTGTCATTGTCAATCTCGGTGCCGGTATGTGTACGCGATTCTCTCGCATCGACAACGGTGAGGTGCACTGGTACGAGGTAGATTTTCCAGAAGTAATTGCCCTGCGGCGCAAGTTCTTTCAAGAGAACAGTCGCTATCAATTCATCGCCCAATCGATTCTGGATTTCACCTGGATGGATGCAATTCAGCGGCAGCCCCATCAACCGATGATGATTCTCTATGAAGGCGTTTCGCCCTACCTATCAGAGGCAGAAAATAAAGCGCTACTCCAGGCAATTGGTAACCGCTTTGCTCCGGCTGAGGTCCTGTTTGATGTCATGGATCGCAAGCGTACTCGTAATACTAAAGGACATGACACCGTCTCAAAGACGAATGCCGAATTCAAATGGGGCATTGATGACTCCCACGAACTCGAAACCTGGGGACCAGGGATTCAGTTGAGGCAGGAGGAGTTCTATTTAACTCAGTTTCTTGACTATCCGCAGCGGTTACCGATTGTTTGGCGGGTTATATCGCAACTGCTTCCGTTTGTTCCGTTAGCACTGTTCAGAAACTCAGGTCGAATTGTGCGGTTGCAAATGGGAAGCTATAAATCATGACGCAACCAAAATCATCACGCTGACTCATGTCGAGTAACAGATGCAACAGACACAGATAATTCACTTGAATCAACCTGCAGAACGAATTGTGTGCCTCACAGCAACCGGAATTGATGTTCTTGCAGAACTCGGTTTAGAACCTGTCGGCTATCTCTCTCAAGGTATTGCCGATCGCCCTGAATTTTATGGAGAACGCGCCCAGCAATTTACCCCTATCGGTTCCTGGATGCTGCCAAACTTGAAAGGTATCCGCAATCTTCAACCCGATTTGATCCTGGGTTGGGAATTTCCCCATCGGTTTTATCAGCGCTGGCTGCGGCAAATTGCGCCAACCTACCTCATGAGCGGCAGTGGATATAACACGGCGCTAACTCGATTGCGCGATGTCGCTCAATTGACAGGACGTATGACTGAAGCAGAAGCTGCCATTCAGCAACTTGAAACTCAACTCGAAACATGCCGTACGACTATCCCAGTACATCATAAAAAGACGATGTTGATGATGGGTGGCTCCACGTTGAATTGCCTCTACCGTCGATTCATTGTTGAGACCAATGCTGGAACCTTTGGCAACCTGCTGCAATCATTGACTTACTATCCCTGGATTGAACCTACAGGTCAAAGAATGGAACCCGGTTTAATGACTGTTTCGCTCAATCGTATTCTCCAGATCAATCCTGATGTCATCTTTGTGCAAACCTATCCGCCTTCGGTCGCGCCACTCTCCCAGCAGCTTGCCAATCACCCAATTTGGAAGCAACTAAAAGCAGTGCAAACCCATCAAGTTCACGAGGTTGAACAATTCTGGCACTCTGGCAACGGCACGCGCCTGATCCGGCTCATGCTTAATCAATTACTGCCCATCATTTATCCTCAACTGTTTCCTCAACCTCCTCTCAACTCAATAGACACTAAAGGACATGGCTATGGCGATCCCTTCTGTCGCAATGGCGAGTGGTGGGCATTTCCGCCCAATGGTGTCATGCCCGTCAGGATTCGAGATGTTCTCGCATCCAATAATGTGCAAGTTCATGATGAACAGGAACAGTAGGTGCAGATTGGTCGAGTTGCGATCGCGCTGTTGCCCGATGGTTCTTTTGCGGAGACTTAATTCGGTCTAAAGTTGTCCCGTATCACTGTTGTTAGGTGATGGTTTAATTCAACATTTTATGTAATTAATGAGAATTACTTTCAGTAAATTCAGAAAAGCCTTACAGTGTGGATGGGAATCATTATCTCAATGTTGAGGGTGCCATGATCAAAAAACTGCCTTCCGCGATCGATCGGTTGAACCCGTCACCCAGAGAAGATTGGAGTTTCACCTTCTTGGGTGGCAATCTAGAACGAGAAGCCCTACCCACCTATGGCGCAGATGATAGAGACTTGGGGGAAGCTGCTAGCCTTGAATTGTCCGTCATGCCGCTGGCAAAAGCACAGGTGGGCGATCGTCTTTGCATCGTCAGTCTTAGAGGCAACCCTCATACAATTCAACATCTTCACCATATGGGATTTTGCCCCGGTGCTGAAGCTCAAATAATTAGCCGGAGTTTAAATGGCTCTGTCGTTGTGACAATCGGTGATACGCGATTAGGACTGGGAGCGCGGATGTCGCAACAAGTGATGGTCAGTACGCCGCTTTAGAGCAACTCATCGATCGGAATATGGCGAAGATTATTACGTCTGCGGAATATGATGTGCTGTGGGAAGAGGCGCAACAAGGTGGGGAACTCACTTGGCAATGGAACGAGTTTGAGGGTAAGCGATCGCTGCCGCGTCAATCGGAATTTAGGCAGTGTTTCAAAACTCTTTGATCCTCCCTAACCCTCCTTAAAAAGGAGGGAACCGAACCGCTCAAAGTCCCCCTTCTTAAGGGGGATTAGGGGGATCAATAAACTATCAGAAGGTTTTAAAACACGCCCTAGTAACCTTCCGGTGGCTCCTCCGGCAAATCGCCAAATCGTTGGCGATAGCGTGTCAGTTGTTCCTCTGGCGTTAAATACCGCTTTCCTTGTTCGTTATACCAATAGAGTCCTTCCCGTTCCACCGCTCCAGAAGTATAGCGCGATCGCCCAATCCCCAATCCCACCTCCGGCATCCAGTAGGGTTCGCCGATTTGCAACTGGTATACGCCATTTTCTAAACGATACACTTCAAACGGTTGATGCTGGTCGCACTGTCAGTATTGAGGGTTATAGATAACGTAGTAGCGCACACCCAACTTGGCGTAGATGGTCATTTTCGTGTCATATTCTCCGCCCGGAGTCAGCGACACCACTTCTAGCACCATCGTGGGCACTATATCTGCCTCTTCCCACACCACATAACTCTTGCGGGACTCCCCACCTTTTCGGCGTTCTACCCCTAAGCTGAGAAACCCATCGGGCACGATCGGCACTAACGGAGTCATTCCTGTTGTATGGTAAATTCCCATATCTACCCCAAAAAACCAGTCGTTTGAAGATAGCGGATGAAGTACAGCAGCATGAGGCAATGGCATCCGCCTATGTGCTGGCTGGGTTAAGATTTGAGGAGGCAGTGATTAGACAAATCATCAGGAGGGATGTGATGCGACAGTTTGTGACGTATCAAGCCATACTGCAAGAAGACCTCAGTGAAGCATTGCTGGATTTCAGCAGTTTGGATGACCTACAGGCTTGGTTGGCAGAGCAGGAGCAACGTTAGCGATTGGTTTTTAGGGGAACAGTTTGGCTGAGCATCAGCTCAGGGTGAGTTGACCAGGTATTTTTCCAGGTCATCGAGAACCGCATTGATTGCGAAAATATCTGGGTTAGACCAATGTACACCTACGAAATAAACTTGATTACGTTGAACGACATTGAGTCGTTGCCATAAAGGTTTTTGCTTAAGTTTCTCTATCGCTTGTAGATCTTCTACTGTACTCCGAGTTACAAAGAAAAGAATATCTCCATCAAGCATAGATATTTTTTCTTCAGATGCATTGATATACAGAAAATCTCCTCTTTGAGCTTGGGGACGTTGTAATCCAACATCTCTTAAAACCTCCGCTGAAAGATAGTTTTCTCCCTGTATCCAAAGATCGTAAGAATCAGCACCTGCGATCGATATCGTTAACGTATAGCGGCGATCACCCAAGGTTTGTTGAAGCTTTTCAATCCGCTGCCAATAATTATTTATGAATTGCTGAGCAACCTTTTCTTTACCTAATACCTGAGCTAGTTCTTCTAACTGTTCTTTCCAAGAAGGAGGAGGATAAGGAACATTTAATACAACGGTTGGTGCAATTCGTGATAGCTGCTTGTAGGTGTTCTGTTGAGTGTAATAAGAATTAGCCAGAATTAAGTCAGGTTTAAGCCGTAAAATCTTTTCGATACTAGGGGTATTAAATTCTCCAACCGATTCGATTCCATCCACTTTATTTTGCAGATAACTTGGCAGCGGATCGTTTGGGGTAAATACCGATCCGATTGGTTTGACACCCAATGCCAGACTATTAGCTAAGGTATCTTTCCCAAGGAGGATAAGCCGTTGAGGACTGCGAGGGATGCAAGTTTCACCCATCGTATGCTGGACGACACGGCAACTCCCACTTTGTGCTTGGGCATTTATCACACGAGTAGTGTTAACGGCATTGCAACCCGAAATTAGCATTAAGGTTGAGATTCCCAAGAGAAGCCAGTCAGCAAAGTGACGAAACGAAATCCTCATGGCTATTCAGCGTTTTAAAACTGCCAAGAAACTGTTCCTTGAACCGTGAAAGGTTCACCTGCATAAACTAAGGTGTCAGAACCACGCCCTAAATAGTATTCCACATCAAACAGATTGCGGAAATTCACAGCAGCACGAAATCGATCGCGTTCATAAAAGATGGCGGCATCGGTGCGGAAGAAACTGGGCAGTTCAATTGTATTAGCCAGGTTTGCTTGTGTCTCCCCAACGTAGTTAAAACCTAATCCAAACCCTAGCCCTTGAAAAGTACCTTGCTGAATTCGATAAGTTGTCCATAGGTTAAAGGAGTGTTCGGGAGCACCAAACAAGCGGTTGCCAACTGGAATTGTGTTATCTTCTGTGACTCTGGCATCATTGTAGGCATATCCTCCAATAATGTTCCATCCTGGTAAAATTTCACCACTAATATCTAACTCAATTCCCTGACTTTTTTGCTCTCCAGTCTGAACTGAAAATCTAGAATCGTCTGGATCGGTTGTTGTTACGTTAGTGCGAGTCAAATCATAGAAAGCAAGGTTTGCGGAGAGTTGACCATTGATGTCAGCCCTGATCCCGATTTCATATTGCGTTCCACGCCCCGGTTCAAATGCTTCTCCGCTAGCGGATGTGCCAATAGTTGGTGTAAACGATCGAGCATAACTGGCATAAAGAGAAATCGGTGGAATCGGTTGATAAACAATCCCCACTCGTGGACTAAATGCAGTGTCTGATTGGCTTGTTTCCACATTGTCGATCGGGTTATCTTTTCGTTCTTCAAATATATCGATGCGCCCGCCCAACAGAAGTTTTAGATTCTCTGTTAATGTAATTTGATCTTGGAGATAAATACCAAGCGCATCTCTAGTTGTAGACTCAATAAAATTACTATTGCCAGTTAAAACAACAGTTTGATCGAAAACTGGATCGAAAATATCTATTGGTTCTGCTGCTGCATCTTCAACATCGAAGGTCGTTGTACTGCGACTCAAACTAAAGCCAAATAGCAGCCGATGATCAATAGTGCCAGTTTGGAAGCTGCCTAGCAAGTCAGTGTTTAGGTAGTAGTTACTTGACTCGATATCACCAGTAGTGCCAAAGCGCTCAAGTGTACGGTTATCGTCGGCTAGACCATCAACTAGGATGGTTGCTGAGTCTGCGCTGTCAGCATAAAACGAATAGAGAAATGCGTTACGCAATTCCCAGTTATCACTGAATCGATGCTCAAGACGATATCCAACCCTGCCATTAACAACCGAGATATCTTCTTGTGGTCCTGTTCCGTTAAAACTGCGGTTGAGTTCTCCATTTGGGCTAGCTATCACAGTTCCAACGGCTGGCAACCCATTGTATGCTCCGTTTCTTCTTAGGTGGTAAAAATCGCCTTCCACAACAAGATCTGTTCTTGATCCCAGGCTAAAGCTCAAACTAGGAGCAATAGAAAATGTTTGAGTTTCATTAAAATCAACAAATGTCTCGTTGCTCTGGTAAGCAGCAATCAGGCGATAGAGAACTGTTTCGGAATCATTTAAAGGCCCAGAAAAATCAAGTACTCCCTGATAATTGTTAAAGCTGCCAACGATCGCACTCACTTCATAAAAGGGATTCGGTAAAGGTTGCCGAGTCACAAAGTTAACAGTAGCCCCCAGACTTGAACCGCTATCGCCATATAAAGCGGAAGCTGGCCCCTTTAAAACCTCTAACCGCTCTAAATTGACAAAACCTGCATCTTGAGCAATCGTTGGGTCGGGGATGCCATTGACAAGAAAACCTGAGTAGAGTTCAAAGCCTCGGGCTGTAAAATACTGTCTAGTCGAAACAGAACTAGTAATTGCGGCTATACCGCTGACGTTTTCTAATCCGTCTCTGATGCTTCTGGCTTGACGATCTTCTAGTACCTGTTGCGGCACAACCTGAACCGACTGAGGGATATCGCGCAATGGCGTATCGGTTCTGGTTCCTACAGAAGCATTTGATGGGTTATAGCCTTCATCCTGCGCTCCCGTCACCACCACTTGAATCGCATCTTCCTCTGCAACTGCGCTAGCATCTCCCAGCGTCACGGCTAGCACTAACCCTTGCTCCTCAGCACTGATTTCGGCAGACGGTGGTGCATCGGTTCCGGTGATGGCAACGCGGACTCGATTGCCTGGTAAACTCGTCACACTCACCAGCGCAATGCCCTCAAGCGGGTTTGCCTGAGAAAATTCCTCTGCGATCGTGGCATTGGGAATATCTGCAATTAGGGCATTGCCTACCGATCGGGTTTCCGGCACGTCCAGCAAGCCATTGTCTGTTTCCAGGATCACTCGCAATCCCGTTTCTGTCGCTTCGAGTTGCACAGCAGTAATTTGCACGAGCGAGGCTTCAATTTGGGCGATCCAATCTGCGACAGTTATGGCAGGTTGGTCAAGATCGGAGAGCAGTGGTGAGGCGATGGGGTGGATGGGTAGTAGCCTGCTGCGGAGCAGTGGGACAGATGGGGTGGTAGATTGCTCAGACTCATCCACGCTCCCACTCATCCTCTCTCCAACGCTCCCATCCTCCCGGGTTTCTACCCCAGTTCCTGTTTCCTCTGCCCACGCACAGGGAGCGATTAACATTGAAAGCAGACCTGCCAAAACGATCATGCTATGCAGCCGCACCATCACACTCCCACCTAATTGATAACTATTTTCAAGAAGATATCGGTTTGGTGGGGCAGAGTGAAGCGATTTTGTTCGCTAACGGGAATATTTTTGTTCGCTAACCGGAGTTTTTGTGCTGAGTATCCATTGGTTTGGTATCATAGTAGCCGTGATACTGGGATACCATGGTTGTTTCGTTTAAAGATGAGGCAACAGAGGATATTTTCAATGGTGTGGCTTCATGGTGTGGCTTCCAAGAAAGCACTCAGGGCTTGCCCCCAATTTTTGTGGGCTAATGCTAGACGAAAATTAGATCAACTTAATTTTGCAACAACTCTTGATGACTTACGAGTTCCTCCAGGTAATCCGTTAGAACCTCTGAAGGGCGATCGTGAAGGTCAGCTTAGCATCAGGATCAACCAGCAATATCGAATCTGTTTTATCTGGATGCCGGAAGGTGCTACCGAAGTAGAGATAGTAGACTATCACTGAGGAGATCACTATGATACGCATTCCCACCCATCGTCCCCCAACTCATCCCGGAGAAATGCTATTAGAAGAATTCTTAAAGCCAATGGGAATCACCCAAAGGCAACTTGCAGAAGCAATCCATGTTCCCTATCAACGGATCAATGAAATCATCAACGGTCGTAGAGGTATCACGCCTAGCACTGCCTTAAGATTAGCCAGATATTTTAAGATGTCGCCAGATTTTTGGTTGAATAATCAACAAGGGTGGGATTTGTACCATGCTCAGTTGGCTGAGGCTGAAGCATTAGAACGCATTCAACCGATCAATCGATAGCAACAGGCTAGATTTGCCTCCCACCTGTTCTACACTGCATCTGGTACGTTTTGGGAGTGATGCCAAACTTTTTGCGAAAGGCAATGGAAAAATAGCTACGGCTCTCAAACCCGATCGCCGCTGCCACCTCTTCTACCTTCATCTCACCCGACATCAGCAATTGGCTAGCTTGTTCCATGCGATAGTCGTGCAAATAGCCAAACACCGTTTTGCCAAACACCTGCTTGAACCCACATTTGAGCGAATAATCATTCAAGCCTACCTGCCGCGCTAACTCCATTAACGACGGTGGCTGATGCAAGTTTTGCATCAAAATCTCACGGGCACGATGAATCCGATCGACACAATCGGACTTCAAACTTAGAAGTGGTTGCCGTCCCTGCTGCACCTCGCGCTCTTCCTCCAACACTAATGCCGCCACCTCCAACGCCTTGCCTTCCAAATACATGCGTTTGTGCAACCCCAGATAGGGACAGCGAATAATTTGCCAGAGAATGCCCTGCATTGCAGGTGAGATAGTGCCTACACGAGTGTAGTGTGTCTGATCCGCTGGCTGAATTAAATGCTGGAACTCCAATGGCAATTCGCCGCCCTGACCGATGAATGAAACAAAACTCTCTGGCTCCATGTCAACGATCACTTCCAAGGCAGGATATCGGTCTGGACTAATCAAGGTGTGTTTGGGTGCTAAACCGCTACCATAGAGCGCATATTCCAAATTGCTCACCTCTGTGCAAGCATCTTGGTGCTCCCCTGACAAATGGAAATGAAACGATATGGCTCCCTCTTGGTCTGGCAACGTCGTTTCACAGCGATCGCACAACCGAAAATCAAGAATTTGCAATCTCAACCCCTGCCGCAGTTCAACTTCCCTGGTATAACCCGTTGCAAACCAAGCGGGCTGTTGAAGTAACAGATCCATGCCATCGGCTGAGTCAGGATATTGAGCTTGAGCATAAAGCGCCTGCTCAAAATCAGTGTAGCTTTGCTGGGACAGGGAAATCGTCATATGAACAGCAGGATATTGGTTTGCTGAAGAAAAAAGCGATGATTCTGCTCCTAGAATGCGTGCTCTTCTCATCTCACTCTGAAGGGTAGCACCAATGACTCTCTATTGCGAACCATGGCAATAAAATCAAGACGATTCCTCCACACCCCACCGTTCGGCTGAGCCGCTCACAGCGAAGCCCCTCCACCCCTCCACTTCCAATCTATGCACGGCTGGGCGTGCCCGAAATCTGGTGTTACGACAGCGCATCGCCTCAGTACGGTGCCGTCTGCCGATCAAATTCTGGTGTTGGATCAGGGACAGATTGTGCAGCAGGGAACACATGACAGCTTAATCAACCAGGATGGTATGTATCGCCAGTTTTGGCATTCGCGGCAGCAGGCGAAGACTTGGAAACTTGGATCTAATCGGGTAATGTTCAGCTAGGTGATGGTTTGGCTATGTAGATTGGCAGGATTGTACTTTATTGTGGTGCATTGGCCGGCAACTGGTTATAACTGCTAGCATAGATACTCACATTCATCGAGTGCGGAAATTTCTGCGGCAGATAGCTGATAAATTTGGTTGACTAAAGAATCAATTTCAGTATCAATTGCCCCTGACTCAAATTGCAGCTTTGTTCGTGAGTTAACCTGGTTTAGAGAAGCGCAATCTAATTTATGGCGAGTGTCCACTAACTCAATCACTTGATTGTACGGTTGCAATTGATCAGGACGTTCTAGATCGGGTAGAACTATGGGTAACTCTCTAATTTGTGGTGGCCCGATGCGAAAATAATCACCCTGGAGACGATTGCCGCTAAAGCGAGTCTGCAAATAGAAGCTGAGCAGCCGGCTGTTCAGTAAGCCCAGCAGGTAGCGCAGATCGACGGTCATAGTTGCGCCTTGAGACGGCATCGGTTGGGGCAGAATTACAACGGTTGATTTGCCAGCCAAAATCCTACCCCGTTCGTCCAGAGCACATTCCAATCGCCGAGACATTCCCGCCACGATAATTTTGCTCTGCTGCGCCTGAATTAACCGCTTGGGCGGCAGATGGACGAGATTAACGGCGGCAATCATCGGATATCGATACACTTTGCCCAAATACCGTACTGGTTTTTGCCCCCACAAAATCCGATACCGATCAATCGTGCCGCTGTTGACAAACTGCAAATCAGCTTCGGTTGGACTAGGGGTGTCTTGAATTTGCGATTGCAGCTCATAGGCTTCAGCAACGGTTGCGGCTCCGCTGACTTGGGCCACATCTCTCAGCTTGGGCAATTGATCGAGCCGCTGCATTAACTTGATCTGGACTTGCACCCCAATCGACCAGGGTTGGGTAGTTTTGTCCATCCAGGAATGCAGATCTAGCGTATGGGAATGGGCAACCTGTTCAATGCTGGCCATCTGCTCGTAGATTGGTGCAGCAGTTATCTGATTGACTGATTGAGTAACTGTTTGATTAACCGAACCAGGAACATACTTTTGAGCTAAATAGACAATTGGATAAACTGAGGCATCAAAAATAGGAACACGAGAGTAATCACGCAGTGATATTAATTGCGTCTTTTGCAACAAGAGCGAACGAGCAGCACCAGCATACTGAGCCGAGAAGAGCTTGTTGGGCACTAGTAAACTGGTAATGCCGCCGTACCGACAGAGCTGCAGCGCTTTTTCAATGAAGATACAAAACAGATCCCAGTTGCCTGTAGCGGTTTGATAATGGGTCGTACAATAGGACCGCCAATCTGGTAAGTATAACGTCATGGATTCGGCATCTACATAGGGCGGATTGCCCAGCACAATGTCAAAACCGCCTGCTCTCCAAGCCTCAGAAAAGAAGGTCTGCCAGTCAAAGGATGCAAGTGACTCTGGAGCGTTTTCGGTACGATCTAGACTGCTCAAGGCATTACCGCAGTGAATTTTAATTTGGGAAATGTCAAAAAAATTAGCTCCATGATAGCTGCTACCCTCATAGAGCTTTAACCAGAGGGATAATCGTGCAATCGCAACCGCCTGAGCATCAATATCAACTCCATGCAGACAATTCAATACACGCTGACGCTGAGCAAAAGATAGCTGGAATGGATGTAAAAATTGACCTGTGCAATCAAGCTGATGCTCAAGTAAATACTGATACGCCTCAATCAAAAACGCACCGCCGCCGCAGGCTGGATCTAGGATTTGAGGCAACGGTAAACCCGTTTGATCAATTGTACTTTGCACCATGTACTGCACAATTGGTTTGGGTGTATAGTAAATGCCGCCGGATTTACGCCAAGAGAACTGTTTTTTCTGACTGTAGACCGGTTGTGGCTCAGAGGCGACCCGGACGGTCTCGTATACCTGCCCCAAAATCGCTACCGACAGTTTTGCATCACTGGAATCGTATAAATTATAAAGCATTTCCTGCAGCAGCGAATCAGAGAGAACAAGGGGCAACGGTAGGGCAAACATGGTTAGGTTGTCACCCCAACGCAGATAGCAGGATTGCCAAAGCTGGATTAATTGTAGATAAGAATTAGATTGACTTTGTAATGCCTTGAGTGTGCCAGGCCGAATAATCTGTCGAGCTTCACAAAGATAAAGGCAGAGGATAGCGACAATAATATTAAATCCAGTCTGATTGATGACAGCAGGAGAATACTCAAAATAGCGACGGGTCAAGTCATTGGCGATCAATTTTTGCCATTCAGCAGCCAACTGCAAAATCGATTTTTCTAACTCTAGGCTGGAACGATCAACAACCACGCTCGCAATCCGTTCAGTAATATGGGTCAGTCTTATCGATCATCGTTTTCCTCAATCCACTGAGGCTTGCTCTAGCGGAGCAATACAATCTGGACTGTCATTCTGGGGACTATTGACTCTGGTGCTGACCGGATAGGCGTGCATCTCTGCATCGGGATAGGGACGCAACAAGGAATGCAGCCGCTCGCTGGTCTGAATTGTTGGATCAAGCCACAGATCATAATCTTGGGGATGCAAAATCACAGGCATGCGATCATGCACCGGACGCATTAATTCATTCGCTGCAGTGGTCAGAATCGTGCAGGATTGAATCTCGTCACCTTCCGGGCTGTGCCAGTGTTCCCACAAACCGGCAAAGCCGAAAATTTGGTGATCTTTGAGCTGAAAATAGTAGGGTTGCTTCTTTGAGCCAAGTTTCTGCCATTCGTAGAAGCCATCCGCCACAATCAGACAACGCCGCCGCTTAAAGGCTGTCCGAAACGAAGGCTTTTCGGTCACGGTTTCTGCCCGCGCATTGATCATGCGAGCACCGATAGTCGGATCTTTAGACCAGGACGGAATTAGACCCCAATAGAGGTAATCAAACTCCCGTCCGCTGGTTTTGCTGGCCCGAATCGTCGGCACAGGTTGGGTCGGAGCAATGTTATAACCCGGCACAAATCTGGGCACCTCATCCAGATCAAAGGCTTCCGCAATCGCTTCGGCAGATTGAGTCAGGGTAAATCGTCCACACATAACTGCGCCCTCATCCCGTTCTTCTTTATATTAACGATCGTTTGATCAGGTAACCTCTGTAGCGAGCTAGAATTTAACTGTTTTTCTGAATCGCTGATTTTCTAGATCGCTGATTGCTTCCTTGTTCGATGCATATCTGCTGGAGCAACTGAGTCTATAGGTTTATCGGAGGAGTAGCTCTTAGTCATACCGTGCTTACAGAGTGACTAGGTCTATGGGATTTAGTCAGCTTCTCTAGGCTTATGGAAGCTAAGAAAACCGTCGGGCAGGCATCTTACAGCGGGTGAGCTGCCCGGACTACGGAATCACTGAATTAATGTTTTAACCCCCATTAGCCTTGATACGAATTGTCCATGTCGTATTTGGGCCTTTGCCAATTTTGTAATGCTCTAGGAAGAGATATGTCTTCTAGGAATTCTAGAGAGAGCTTTCTATTAGCGATTTCATTGCTGATTACAGTAGGAATTCTCGGTATTTTATGGTTTTGGCTTTCTCCACGTCTGACTTCACAGGTTGCTCAACTAGAAGGAGAACAGTCTTCTGCGTCATCATCTCTGAATGTAGCCCTGGCAAATCGCTTTAGCCTGGGAGAGCGGCAGTTAATCAACGATGTTGACACATTAGCCAAACGAGAGGGAATCGCCGCCTTTGCCGCCGCAGAGTATCAAATGGCCGTGCAATGGTTTGAGGAATCATTGCAACTTAAGCCGAATGATCCCGAAACGTTGATCTATCTCAACAATGCTCGACTGCGAGCGGCCCAACGCCCAACCTATAGGATTGCCACTAGCGTCCCAATTGGCAAAGCCGTCAACGTGGCCCAGGAAATTTTGCGGGGGGTGGCCCAGGCCCAGGATGAAATTAACCGCAGCGGTGGTATTAACAATGTCGGCTTAGAAGTTGAAATTATTGATGATAGTAACGATCCGAATCTGACCCGGCAGATTGCTACCGTTTTGGTTAACGATCAAGATGTTCTAGCAGTTGTGGGACACAATACTAGCGATGCGTCGCTAGGAGCCGCTCCTATCTACCAAGAACATGGCTTGGTGATGATTTCTCCTACCACCTTCAATCCAGCCGTCGCCAAGGTGGGGAATTATATTTTCCGCGCCGTTCCAACTGCTCAATCGATAGCCGCTGCTTTGGTTGAGCATCTAACGGAACAGCTATCCGAACAATTGTCTCAGCCTGCGAAGATGCTGATTTGCTACGATGCCACTGCCCCAGATAATGCTGTATTCAGAGATGCATTCGTTGATACATTGACGGCCAATGGCGGTGAAGTGGTTAAGGTAACAAACAAGCAGGGCGATGATCTGTGCAATTTTGCCTCCCGTGCCTTTGATCCAGAACAAGCGATTGCCAGAGCGATTGAGCAAGGCGCAAACAGTCTGTATTTGGGGCCGAGTATCAACAATCTTGCTCCCGCGATCGAGGTGGCACGCGCCAATGACGGGCAGCTCGCGTTATTCGGCAGTCCATCGCTATACACGCAGAAAATTACTCAGGATGGACAGCAAGCCGTAGAGGGCTTAGTGCTGGTTGCTCCCTGGAGTCCAGATGCCTATCCTGACTTTGCTCAACGCGCCCAGAGGCTTTGGCGAGCGACTGTCAATTGGCGCACCGCTACAGCTTACGATGCTACCCGTGCCGTGATTGCCGGGTTGCAACAGGGCAAGACCCGCCGCGAATTACAACGAGCATTGCAAAATCCTGACTTTTCAACCTCAGGAGCGGGAGACTCAGTGCGATTTCTAGATACCCGCGATCGCCGTCTGACGCCTGTGTTGATTCAAGTTCAATCGAACAGCTCAGGCGAATATCGCTTTAGATCTGCTCCTGTTAGATCTGCTCCTGCTCCCGTACCTCCTGTACAGTCTCCGTAACGAACAGCTTCAGCCCTTGGAAATTTCCCTGACCGAATGGGATAACGAAACACTATTGGCGTTCCTCTGGCAGTTCCTCAAGGCGCAGCCTAAGGGTAAAACTTGTAAGACTTAATTGTGCTATTCATTCTTGAAGTGAGACACAAAAATCCCATCTTAGGACTAAAATAGATCGCTTGTAGCCGATGGCGTTTACCCCTTATAGTCTATCGTTGCCGAACTAGAACCGAGCTATGCCATTTGAAACCAGCCCACCTCAGGGACTAATGACCGTTGAAGCCGTCGAAAAAGCCCTAAATCGCTCCCGTGCCTCGGTCTACCGCTATGCCAACACCAATCCAGAGATCCTCAATCCACCTTATGATCCCCGTCGGCTCAATCCAGAACTGCGGGTCAACAAAGATGATCCCCTACTGTTCCACCCCAACGAAGTAGCCCGATTTGCGCAGGATGTTTTGGGGATCAAACAGGTCACGATTGAAGTGCAACAACCCCCAGAAACCGTCACCCACGAACTGCTGCAAGCCATCCTGGCCGAACTAAAAAGCATCCACCAAACCCTAAAACAACAATAAAAGTCAAACAACCCCACTCCCCTCGTTCGGCGAGGCTCACGAGCCGCATCTCCCCACTCCCTCGTTCGGCGAGGCTCACGAGCCGCATCTCCCCACTCCTACAAATATTTCAACCCTCACGATTTTCTGATTTGCCTTTCAGCTTCTTCTCAGCAAAAGTAGACCGAAATGTATTAGCCTGGAAAGTGGTAGTTTTTGTTCTGCGATGGGGCAACAACCTGTGCTGAAATCCGTGCTACAGACTCTCAGAGAAGATTTTCGCATCATCTTTGATCGCGACCCAGCGGCACGCAACTGGCTAGAGGTACTGTTCTGTTATCCTGGCTTGCAGGCTCTGTTGCTGCATCGCTTCGCCCATCAGTTATTTAAGCTGCATCTGCCCTTCATTCCCCGATTGGTTTCCCACATCGCTCGCTTTTTGACGGGGATCGAAATTCACCCTGGTGCCACGATTGGACGCGGCGTGTTCATCGACCACGGCATGGGAGTGGTGATCGGAGAAACGGCGATAGTAGGGAACTATGCCCTGATCTATCAAGGGGTAACGTTAGGCGGTACGGGTAAGGAAAGCGGCAAACGCCACCCGACGCTGGGCGAAAATGTGGTGGTTGGAGCCGGGGCCAAAGTGTTGGGCAATCTGCTGATTGGCGATAATGTCCGGATTGGCGCGGGTTCGGTGGTGCTGCGCGATGTGCCGGCAAACTGTACCGTGGTTGGCATTCCAGGCCGAATTGTTTACCGAGCTGGCGAACGGGTCGATCCTCTCGATCACGGTCAACTGCCAGACTCGGAAGCTCAGGTGATCCGAGCCTTGCTAGACCGCATCGAAGCTTTAGAACAACAGGTACAAGAATTGCAACGCACTACTAGCCCTATAGCACTTCCGGTTGGGGTCGCTGTTGGTGAACTGCCAGCACAGAGTCATGCAGTACATGACCGCTGCCGAATTGATGACAAGGTGATCGAGCAATTTTTGGACGGAGCTGGGATCTAGGAATCGGCAGGACTGGGCGGCATAGTGGTCTGCAACTGCTGAATTTGCTCAATCGCCAGCCCGGTAGCTCGTGCGATCACTTCCGGCGATACTCCTTCACGCAGCAAATTCAGTGTCAAAATTCGCCGCTCTTCTTCACGTCCTTGCTGAAGTCCCTTTTCTATTACCGATAACTGCATTAGGGATTAATCGCCTCGATCTGCCAAGTTTGTTGTTCTGGATTATAGATGTAAAGATTGCGGTTTTGGGGATCGCCGCGTAGCTCTAAATGATCCACCTGCACCGGATCGAGCAGCAGCAAACAGAAATTCGGCAACGGTTGGATCGGGTCGGGTGGGGGTGGGTGAAAGGCACTGGTTTCGGCACGCGGTTGTTTAGGAGCGGCCCAGGCAAACTGAAGTCGAGCGGCAGCCGAGAGGTCCTGCCACTGGCTTTGACGCGCTTTCAGCCATGATTCCGGCCCATTCGCGCCAACCGCCCTTAACTGCCCCAACAGACGAAACTGCTCGCGGCTTTTGGGAAAATACCAGCAAACTTCGGTCCAGGGCTGCTTAGCAACCTGCTCGATTTTTTCGCTGCGATCGTCGGTAATAAACTTGAGCTGGTTTGTAGAGTCGAGAAAGCCCCGAAACACCACCGTGCGATTGGCAGGACGACCATCAGTGCGAACGGTTGCCAACTGCACATAGCGGGCATAGATCAGCGAACGATTGAGATGCAGGGCACGGGCTAGGGGAGAACGCCAGGGAGCAAGGGCCATGGATGGGTGGATGAGTAGATGGGTAGATGGGTGGATGAGAAGTTTTTACTTCAGAGGGTTTTCAGAATTGCGGCAATGGTTTCGTATACTTGCGTCAGTTCATCATCGGTAATGCAATAGGGCGGCATCAGGTATAGCACATTACCGAGCGGACGCAGCAGCACACCTCGGTCTAGTGCCTGTTGGCGCAGTTGCGGTCCGACTGGATTGAGGTAGCTGGTCTCGGCGTCGGTGACAATGTCCATCGCGGCGATGGTGCCCGTCACCCGCAGGTTCTCTAGTTTGGGATGGGTTGCTAGAGCGGCCAAATGCTGCCAATGTTTAGTTTCCATGCCTTTGAACCGCGACTCGTTTTCCTGCATCAGCTTCAGGGAGGCCAGTCCTGCCGCACATCCGAGGGGATTAGCCGTGTAGCTATGGCCGTGGTATAGCGTCTTGAGCGGATCGTCACTGTAGAATGCCTGGTAGATTGTTTCGGTGCAAATGGTCACAGCGAGGGGCAGAAAGCCACCAGTAATCCCTTTAGATAAACAAATAATATCTGGCTGAACGTTAGCTTTAACACAGGCAAACCAATCGCCGGTACGGCCAAATCCAGTCATCACTTCGTCAAAGATTAACAGAGTATTGAACTGATTGGCGATTTGGCGTAAACGTTGAAGGAATTCTGGCCGGCACATCCGCATTCCGCCAGCTCCCTGCACAAGTGGCTCAATCAAAATACCGGCATAGGGCATCTGCTCCAGTTTGGTTTCCAGCAACTCCAGTACGGCATCTTCCTGAGACTGCACGGCAGGATCGCCCAGATAGGTAGCTGGAAACGGCACACACTCCACCTGAAATAACAGATCAGAGAACACCTGAGAAAACAACGAGCGTGCTCCAACGGCCATTGTGCCAAATGTATCGCCATGATAGGCTCCGGCGAAGGCGATGAACGTGCCGCGCTGCTCAGCTAAATTCGCGCCTAAATTCGCGCCTGGATTTACTCCTAGATTCACTCCTTTGTTCACCCAGTACTGATAGGCCATCTTCAACGCCACTTCTACAGCCGTGGAACCATTATCGGAATAAAAGACCCGATTCAGGCCAGACGGCAAATACTGCAAGAGCTGCTCGGCCAACTGCTCGGCTGGGTCGTGGGTTAATCCAGCAAAAATCACCTGCTCTAGGGTTTTGGCCTGCTGATAGATGGCGGCGGCAATTTGGGGATGGGCATGGCCATGCAGGTTCACCCACCAGCTCGAAATGCAGTCCATGACTCGACGGCCATCCTCTAGCTCTAGCCAAATGCCCTGAGCAGACTTGACCTTGAGCGGTGATGGTGCGGTTTTGGCTTGGGTGTAGGGATACCAGAGATGGGGGTGCATAGGCAATAGAACCGGCTAGAGACGAGCAAATGCCTGTTTGAGTGTATCAGGATTAATGGCTGCTAGGGGTTCTAATTCGCCCAAAATTGGCACCTGACCGTAGTGGGCAATCGCTTCCCGGTTACTGGGATTTTTAGGACCATTCAGAATCACGCCCAGAATCGGCACCTGAGCGCGGCGCAGTTGGGCAATCGAGAGGAGGGTGTGGTTGATTGTGCCTAGTGTGCTGCGAGCCACCAAACACACGGGCAGATCGAGGTGTTGGATTAGATCAATCATGAAATCACGCTGATTCAGTGGCACCATCAGGCCTCCAGCTCCTTCCACAATCAGGTGCGGTTTAGTGGTAATAGGACGCTGAAAATCACTCAGGCCAATTTCAACTCCATCAATGGCGGCTGAAGCATGGGGCGACAGGGGTTCGGTGAGACGAAACCGCTCTGGAATAAAGTGGGAAGCGTCCAACCCGGTGGTTCGGCGCACATACTCGGTGTCGGTGATTGGCTCTAACCCAGACTGCACAGGCTTCCAATAGGCGGCTCCTAGTCCCAGCGTCAACATGGCTGAGACAACAGTTTTTCCGACGTTGGTATCTGTGCCGGCAACAAAAAATTGAGCAGGAAATGGCATAGGGTTGGCTAAGTCAATCGACACACTCACTGTAGCTTTCTCTGTAGCTTGCTCTACAGCTTGCTGGCAGTTAAATCCATCTTCCCATCAGCTATCTGAACTGGCGGTCAAAACCGTGTCTGCACAAATAAAACTCACCTTTGCGGGTAGACACGGCAGGGAAAATGTCATCCATATTATCGCAACTAGGTAATAATCATAACTTTGCCTGTATCTAAATCATAACGTCCGCCAACTATCTTCAATTGACCAGACTGCAACCGCTCCGTTAACAGCGACGATTGCTGCAACTGTTCAATTTGATAGTGAACATTCGCAACAACGGCATTATCAACCAAATTGCCCGGTTTATCCTTCACTCGTTCTACTGCTGGTAGAATTGCCTTTACAAAAGTACCAATTTCGCCGGGAAGTGCCTCGTTCTTCACAGCCGCCGTCACCGCGCCACAGCGTTCATGTCCCAGCACCATCAGCAGCGGCGTTCCCAGCAGCGCCACTGCATACTCGATACTGCCAATTGCGGCAGGGGTAGCGATATTTCCGGCAATCCGCACATCAAAAATATCGCCAATGCCCTGATCAAAGACAATTTCTACCGGCACTCGCGAATCGGCACAGCTCAGAACCGTAGCAAAGGGATGCTGCGCCTGAGCCACTTCCCGCACCCGCAGTTCGGTTTGATCTGGATAGTTAGGGTGGTGTTGGGCAAAGCGCTGGTTGCCATCGAGCAGCTTTTGCAGCGCTTCATCAGGGCTGAGCGAGGACAATTCGGCAGCTTCAGCCTCGGCCTGAAACCAATCATTAGCGGCTGCTAACAGACTGAGTGCACCAATTGCGCCGAGTTTCAAAAAATCGCGACGTTCAATAAAGTGTTTCATTTTAGTAATATTTAGTTGATCGAGTTGAATAAATTAACAGGTTTGACGAGATTTTCGGAGCTTACAGCGACGCCACACATTTCACCGAGCGAATTTCCATCACATCCGAGATATAGCAGGTGCCACCAAATTTATTTAGCAGTGGCCGGATATTCTCTACCACCGGCTTGATTTGCTCTGGCGCACAAAAGGCCAGGATATAGACGTTATCGAGCATGGTCATATCCAGATCCTCTGCTCCGCCCCGCAGTCCCTTACCCGCCACGTTGCGAATCACCGCATGGCCGTATACACCTGCTTGGTCTAGGCTATCCAGGATTCTGCTCAGTTCAAAGGAATTGGCAATAATTTCAATCTTTTTGACAAGATGCATGAGTTCAGCTCCACAATTCGTTTTAGGTCCACATCAGATTAATTGCATACAGGTATAGCGGAATTCCCACAATAATATTGAATGGAAACGTTACCGCTAAGGCAGTTGATACGTAGAGGCTGGGGTTGGCTTCTGGTACGGTCAGCCGCATCGCTGCTGGAACCGCAATGTAGGAAGCACTGGCGCAAAGCACCGCAAACAAAAGCGCATCTCCCCTAGGCATGCCAATAAATTTAGCAATCAGTAACCCAATCCCTGCATTCACTATTGGAATCAGTATGGCAAATAAGATCAGGAAACCGCCGGTTTTTTGTAAGTCTTTAATTCTACGGGCCGCCACTAGCCCCATATCGAGCAGAAAGAAAGTGAGAATGCCGTAGAACAAGCCCTGTGTGAAGGGTTCCAGCACCTGCCAGCCATGCTCTCCGGTCAATACACCAATCAGCAAACTGCCGACCAAGAGAAACACCGAGCTGTTGAGAAACGCTTCTTGTAGCACCTCCGGCCAGGAAAAATCCCGCTTGCCATCTACAGTAAACAGATTCACTAGAATCAGCCCTACAATAATGGCTGGCGATTCCATCAGGGCCAGGGCAGCCACCATGTAGCCATCAAAATCGATGCTTAGCTCGGTGAGAAAAGCGCTAGCCGTAATGAACGTGACCGCACTAATTGAACCGTAGGTCGCCGCAATTGCTGCCGCGTCGTAGGTATCCAGCTTCAGTCGCAGAATAAAGAAGGTATAAATTGGCACAAAACAGGCCATGATCATGGCTGCCAGCAGGGTCAGGATGACTTCCTGCGTAATGCCGCTTTTGATTAGCTCGACGCCGCCCTTAAACCCAATCGAAAATAGTAAATACAGCGAGAGCAGCTTAGGAAAAGGAGCGGGCACCTCTAAATCGGACTTGACGAACACAGCCGTCATGCCCAAAAAGAAGAACAAAATAGGTGGGTTCAGGATGTTGGATAGAATCAGGTTGGTATCCATGTCTATCCCTCCTCATACCGAGAAAACCGAAGCTTAAGAAAACTTTGCATTGTAAAAAACATACCGAGTTGTTGACTCATGATGTATCGCGTACAGTTACCTTATGTCAATCAGGTATGCAGTATTTTCGAGCTGTTTAATAGAACTAGACCAATAGAAACTCAGAGGGTGCAACAGATGGAGTGAGGCTAGGAACTAGTTTTTAACTGGATCCTGGGCTAGTTGGCCGGCTGCTACTCAGTTAACTGAGTCGATCAGCTCGCAATCAAAAGCAAACAATCTATTGAATCCGGTATGACAAAATACTTCATATAAAAACATGTAATTTAATATGGTTGCCAGTCGGACTGATGTTGTTTGAGCTGCAATCAGAACTGCAATCGGGATGGTAGGGCGGTAAAGATGAACTTCCAGCAAGGACTTGAAATTGTCAATCAGGTAATGCTTGCCGACATGGGCAGGCCATTAACCGAAGTTGAAATTGCCCTCCTGACCGGCGCATGGCATGACTATACCTACGAGCAAATCGCTGCAGCCTCTGGCTATTCCCTTAATTATCTGCAACGAGATGCTGGTCCCAAATTTTGGAAACTGCTGAGCCAGGTTTTTGACCGCAAACTCAACAAAACTACAGTTTGGGCGGTTTTAGAAAGGTTTGAGTTCACTCTGCAGCAAGCACAAAGCTCTACTGTTTCAAGTGCTCAGCTAGATCCTACTCCCAGTTCAGCTAGCGCCCCTGCACCCCCCACTCTACCGTCGCCCCCTGCACCTCAACCGTTGCAACCCAACTCCGCAGAAGCGAGCCATACCACTCAACGCTCGCAAATCTCTGCTCTACAGCAGGCTGCTCTTAAACCGCCTCCCGGCCTGATTGCTACCGACTGGAGTGAAGCGGTTGATGTGTCAGTCTTCTATGGCCGCATCGAAGAGTTAAATACCCTCAGGAAATGGATTTTGCAGGAGCACTGCCGTTTGATTGCGCTGTTGGGTATGGGTGGAATTGGCAAGAGTTCGCTGGCGGCCAAAATCGCGCATCAGCTGCAAGATCAGTTCGAGTATGTGGTGTGGCGATCGCTGCGGGATGTCCCCCCACTGCCCACCCTGCTGGCCGATCTGGTGCAGTTTCTGTCCAATCAACAGGAAACCCAGGCTACCCTGCCCCGCCTGCTGCACTATCTGCGCATCCACCGCTGTCTGCTGATTTTCGACAACGTGGAAACGTATTTTCCAGGAAGGCGACCGAGCCGGCTACTGTCAGCCCGATTATGAGCCGTATGGTGACTTGTTTAAGCTGTTGGGGGAAGCCTCTCACCAAAGCTGTTTGCTGCTCACTAGTCGGGAAAAGCCAGCCGAAGTGGGGGCGCTAGAAGGCAGTGGGGTGCGGTCGCTGCATTTGACTGGTTCAGCGGAAGCGGCCTTGGCCCTGATCGAATCTAGGGGATTACAAGGCGGACAGTAGCCTTCAGCCCAGATAGAGCGAGGCTGGCGGGTGGAGGTGTGGATCCAACAATCAAGCTCTGGAATCCCGCGACTGGAGAATGCCTGAGTGCCCTGCGGGGTCACGATAACTGGGTGCGAGCAGTGGCTTGGAGTCCAGACGGGCGAACTCTGGCTAGCAGCAGTGCCGATTGCACGATTCGACTGTGGAATCCGGTTAGGAGCAGTACCGAAAATATCCTTCGCGCTGAACGCCCCTATGAAGGTATGAACATCACTGGCGTGACTGGGCTAACAGAAGCGCAGAAAATGACCCTCAAGGCGTTAGGTGCGATCGAATCCTAGCCCTACACCTGATCCGGGTCAATGCCGAGGCTTCTCAAGTGTGCGGCTAAGCGCTCTGCCCGTTGCCGCTCCTGCTCTAGCTGCTGTTCGGTTTGCTCTAGCTGCTGTTCGGCCTGCTCTGCCTGTTGAGCGATTTCGACATAGGTGAGAAACCGCTTGCCATCTGGACGATAGATTTGTAGTTCCTCGCCAGATAGGTCGAACCGAATGCCCAGACGGGGACTGGTCCACTGGTCAATTGGGTCAATAATATCTAACTGTTCGCCCTTGCGACACCAGCCGCTCAAATCCTTCTTATCGGGATCATAGAGGTAATATTCTTCGACACCGTAGCGGTTGTAGAATACCAGCTTTTTATTCATCTCGGTCTGGGTATTGCTGGGAGAGAGAATCTCAAACACAACCTGCGGCGCAATATTGCCCTCTTCCCACTGCCGGTAGGAGCCGCGGTCGCCCTTGGGTCTGCCAAATACCACCATTACATCTGGAGCCTGACAGGTTTTGTTATCTCCCTCAACCGGGTACCAAAGCAAATCGCCAGCTACAAACACATCAGCGATCGCGGCAAACAGCCATTCCAGGTTCTGCTGAATCACCACAATCCAGCGAAACTGTTTAGTGTTATC
Source organism: Leptolyngbya sp. NK1-12 (assembly GCF_032598965.1). Classification (NCBI taxonomy): domain Bacteria; kingdom Bacillati; phylum Cyanobacteriota; class Cyanophyceae; order Leptolyngbyales; family Leptolyngbyaceae; genus Leptolyngbya; species Leptolyngbya sp. NK1-12. The sequence continues at coordinate 1,551,352 of NZ_CP053586.1, read as the reverse complement.
CGACATGGGCCGTCCATCGCTTTCGGGGTAAGTAATCTCCGGTTTGAGGACAGGCTGCAATTGAGATGTCATGGCACAACCCTCACCGAGGTAGCTTAGATCCAACTATAGCGCCTTTAAGCCTGCTATGCTGCTTGCTTTTGCTCGGCTCTCACGCCCATCCAAATCTGCTCTAACGGTGGAAGCTGGCGAATTTGCTGTTGAAACCAAGTTTCAAACTGTTCCTGCAATAAACGCTGACGCATGGCTGCATCTAACTGGGCTGGCATTTGTTTTTCAACCCGAACAATAATCTGCCATTCGCCCAGAGGAATTGGCGGCTGGACTTCCCCGACTGGCAGACCAGAGAGTAACTGAGCAAACTGGATTGAAAGGCTACCCAACTCAACCGGGCCGAGCAGACCACCTGTAGCAGCTTCCGGACCTTCAGAGTAGTAACGAGCTAATTCGGCAAAGGATTCCTCTCCTTCTCGAATGCGGAAGTACAGCTCGTTTGCAAAATCGTGATCCGTAACGCGCAATAGGGAGTAGATGACCTGGTCTAATTGGGTTTTACGTTTGAGAAAATAGGATTCCAGTTTGTGCCCCCAGGTAATTTGCTTAAATTTCTCTACCCTGAGTGTTCGAGTCACTAAATGGTCTAACTGTACTGCCGTTAACCCGTAGTAAGATTGCCACTGCTGTCGTTCATCCTCTGAAGTAATCCCCCATTGCCAATCAAACTCTCGATAGGCTACTGCGACTTCCTCGGTTGTGCATTCAATTGTCGCAGTCGCTTGATCAATGAGCGATTCACACAGCAATTGTGGAATAAGTTGATAGCGAGTCAACAGAGAAATAATTTCTTCGGCATTGATTATATGATTGTTGAGTTGTAGAACTTGTGCCATTGTGATGATGCTCCTAGTCATACATGGAATAAATTGCCATTGATTCTTCTCCGTGAATTTGGAACTAAGGACAATAGTTTAGAAAGACAAAACCGCAAACTTTCAATGACTTGGTGATTCAACAGCAAGCTCGCGGTGTCGCCAAAAAAACTCAAAATCTAAAGGCTACAAAACTTTCTACCAAGGCTGGTGGAGCAGGAGACTTTCTACACAAGTGTATATATAAGAATATATACGAGTCATATCGGTCCCCTTAGCTCCTCCTGTAACCCTAATATTGAAGAATTCGTACTAGCTGAACGAAGTTCCCTTGTGGTCCATGGTCAGGTTGTAGTTGGTGTTGCCGCTGAATTGGTAAACCTGAAAATAGTAATTGCCGGAACTCAGAGAGGCAGAAATCTTTTCGGCTGAAATACCGCCTGCCATTGAGCTAGCAATCACCTCACCGCGATCGACGATGCGATTATTATTCGAGTCCCTGACCAAACGCATATCAGCATTATTGCTCAGCCCATTCAGGATGAAATCCACCTTAGTACGCTGAAATAGTGGTGCTGACACCGAAAAAGCGTAGGTATTCGTGGTGTTAGCGTCGCTCACAGAGCTGTTAAAGCTGCGATCGCTCACTAATCTGCCCACAGCTACCTCTTTTGGCAACAGGTTACTAGCACGGTCGTAGCTGCTGCCATTTGACAGGGTGCCAGAAAGATCTAGATGGTAGGTAGTACCTGAACCATAGTTATAAACTCTGGCAAAATAGGTGCCTCCGGTTGCTGCGCCCCGATAGTTAATCGACTCGTCGCTGTTGCCTGGATTGCCCGAAGAGGCCAACAGTCCTTGAGCTTGATCTGTAGCATCCCATCTACCATTACCGTTGACATCTCGATATAATTGCAGCGTTGCGTTTTGTCCCGATGCAATATCGCGCAATGTCAGGTTGATGTTTCGACCTTGATTATCGATACTGAATTTGTAGATATCTTCTGGACCGTCGCTGAATATATCATCGCCATTTTTAGCTGTGCCAACATAATCAGTCCAAGTAATAGGGGTTAAACCAATTCGACCAACGTTAATCTCAGGCATGAGTGTTTCTTCTTGAGGTGTTAAGCGGAATACAGTGAAAGCAAACCACAGCAAATCTCAGCCATCCTGCCCGTGGCAGTGGATTAAAAGAGCTGCAAGGCTGCAAAACCAGAGAGATTCAAAAATTTGAACTGCGGAGGCTTTATTTCTAGAACTGGAAGAGATTCACTGGTTCACTCCGCGTGGTTTTGATTCGGCTTGGTTGCCTTCACACTTACTAAGATAGGCGGAATTTTTGTCGCTGTCTTTACAGAAAAGTATGGAGTTAGAGTATGTAAAGGATTTTGGAAGGTATGAACCAACCTCAGAAAAGTATGGTTTGATCAGAATACGGTGCTGGCAATCCGGAAAGAATACCTGATGTAATGAAATTACTAGGTTGCAAATTAGCAGAATCAAAATGGATATAACTCAAGCCCTTGAAGTTATTAGTGCAGAGATGTCCGCTCAAATTGACAGATCGCTTTCAGAGGCAGAAATTGCTCTGCTAGTCGGCGCTTGGGAAAATCAGACCTATGAACAAATTGCTGAAGCGTCAGGTTATTCGCTCATTTATCTACAGCGGGATGTGGGCCCTAGATTCTGGAAGTTACTCAGAGCGATAAATGGTTAACATGGAAGTGTAGCCATTTCAGTCAGACACTATGAAACTGAAAGACGCTCGCCATCTCTCTGCTGATGTCCGAGAAGCCTTGGGTGATGCTGGTTTTTTGGCGTCGCTTCATTCGTCAGATTCCTGACAAAGTTGTTCTTATGAAACTCAAGTCCCGCAGGCAAGAAATACGGCTACTAGAAAGCCGGGGCATGACCCCGGCTTTCTAGGTCTGCGTCGTTTCGATTCAACAGCCATCTGGCCCACAGAAACTGTGCCCGTACAGTACCTCTGCATCACAGATATAGATAATGCCCGCAAAATCGAGGAAAAACTTCACTGCGACCTGGTCGGCAATATTCTCGGCCATATCCCGATCCGGGGTGAGCACCTCGAACTTTATATTCGCCTGAGTGTCAGAAACGCTCGGTTGTCCCGACGAGCGCACGTTGCGACTACCTTTACCGCCAGTCTCTAACACCGTATAACCAGTCGCCCCGGCTTCTTCAATGATCTGGGCGATCTTTTTCAGCAGAATCTTTTCCGTGACGATGACAAGCTTTTTGGCTGGCTTGGCCATGTTGGTTACCTCTTTACCTACGTACATTGATCTTATATGTTGAGTTGCTTGGTCTGCCGAGTCAAGAGAGTGCCGACAGACCGCGACCCATCTGGGATTAGAGGCCGCCTATCGCCTGGGCAAGCCCGACGAAGAACGGTATACACAAGCCGATTGCAATCGGTGTACCGATGGCTGTGGATGCACCAATATAGGCGGAGGGATTGGCCGACGGGATACCGGCTCGCAGTGTGGGCGGACCTGAAATGTCTGAACTGGAGGCGGCGATGACGGCCAGAACCACGACACCGCCCATGCTGAATCCTGTGGCGTAGTGGGCAATCATACCGAGACCGAAAGCGATGAGTCCATGCACAAACGGTGCCATCACGCTATACACGACGTACCACTGGGCCACCTTGCGCAATTCGCCAATCCTTGACCAAGCTTCCATACCCATGACCAGCATCAAGATCGAAAGCAAGCCGCGGAAGAGGGGATCGTAGAAGTTTTCATAGACACTTTCTGGCCGAGCGAGCAGGCCAAGAGCAAGGCCGAGCAACATTGCCGATAGGGCAGGCCCCTGGAGGCTTTCCTGCACGATTGGCCATATCTTGACCCGATTATCCGCAGGCCCCTTCTTCCTGCTGCGATACTCTTGTCGGCTGCTGGGATAATCACCTGCAGGACTGGGAGACGTGCCTGCGGGACTGGAATAATCGCCTGTGGTACTGAAAGACGTGCCTGCGGGGAGAGATGCGCCTGCGGGACTGAGAGACGGGCCTGCGGTACTGGTATATTCTCCTGCGGTACTGGGATACTCCTGCTTACTGAGATACTCGTCTGCCTTACGCTTCTTTCTGTTGAGATAAATGTTGGCCACCACAATCGCAGTTACGAGTGCTGGGATATCCATGAAGGGATAGAGTGCGCCAGCCCATGCCTCGTATCGGATGTTTTGTTCTTCCAGGAGCGTCAGGGCGGCGGCCATGGTAGAGCCACTCACAGCACCGAACAAACCCCCAGTCGCAATTGCATCCACGGTTTTGACCTTCGGCAGCTTGGCCAACGTAAAGCGCGCGATGAATACAATCAGAATCCCTACTGCTACAGAAAACAGTGCGGGTAAAATCATCTCCGTCAAGTTGGAATTGCGGATCGCAATACCACCGGTCAGACCGATTTTAGTGAGCAGCATGAAGATGATGATCTTACAAATCGACTCTGGAATTACCAATTGGCTACCAAGGGCAGCAATGACCATGCCACCAATCAAAAAGCTGAGTGTTGGGGACTGCAACTGCTTCACGAAGTCCATCAAGAAATAAGACAAGAAATCCACTAATACTTCCCTCCCCTCCTCTAACGAGGAACGATTATTGTGATAAGTGAGCTTTAAAGAGTACGGGTGAAACGCTTCACCCGTACAGCACAGGCGTTATGCGAGAACCTGCCGAGAGCATGAGCAGGGATGGCCGCTCTCCCAACGGGGTTACACGATGATAGCTGTGCTGTACTACTTCTCATAGATTCTTATCTATCAAGATTCGAATCTCTATGCATTTAAGTCTATTCTGAAATGGACAAATTTTTGCGCTCCCTAACATGTGATTTGAAACGCAATATTAAATGCAAATCATAAGGTTTTCTTTTTTGTTTGGCGCTCCCCGCCTCTAGTTCGTGTGAATTGCGATCGCTCTCTGCGCAACAATCCCATTGAGCTGCTTTCGTTGAATTGATTTGAATTTATAGATACTTAATAGATATAAGTCTATACTTCAAGCAAATACCATATTTTTAAGTTTATGCAATGCTTGGCAATAAGCAGCATTTGATTGCCTCAAACTTGCTGAACCTTTTGATAGCCGAAACCTATAATCCGCTATGGTTCAAGGTAAAATCATAGAGTTTTGTCTTTGATTGTTGCAACAGAACGCATCAAGAGGTAATCCACATGACCCAGCGAGCCAACAAGCTCGTCATCGTCATGGAAAAGTTACTGCTGAACATGATCGTCAAGATCATCGATGAAGCCGGGGCTACCGGCTTACGGTGGTGGAAGCTGGTGGTAAAGGCAGTCGCAACGTGTGCTCGTCGGGACAAACTACCATTGCCGCCGTCGAGCCAATCGTTACCATTAAATCCGTTTAGCGTATCGAGGTCTGCACCGCCGTAAAGCCAGTCCTCACCAATTCCACCATCAATTTGATCATTGCTAGCTTCACCATATATAAGGTCATTGCCAACTTCACCATACAAACTGTCTTGACCCTCTCGTCCAAAGATTGTATCGCCATCATCTCCACCAAAGACGTAATCATTTCCAGCCGCCGCATCGATAATATCGAATCCCCCATTCCCCTAATCACGTCTGCCTCTGCAAAACCAGACAGAAAGTTGCTGTTGTTGTCGCCGTTGATTTGTGCCATTGTTGCATCTCGTTGTTGAGTGAGGTTGCTTGCTTGGGGCATGGCTCTGCCATGCATGCATTTCGCCGTATCGATTTACTTGTTCAGCATCTCTTGGCGCGATTTTTCGAAGCGTCCATTGAGTTTGTTTATCACTTCTCGCGTGATTCCTCGAATTGTGAATTCAGTTTATTCATTTGCTGTTCCCGTGATTCTTGAAAGCGTTCGTTTAATTTGTTCATTGTCTGCTCGCGCGATTCCTCAAATCTTTGGTTGAGCTTTTCATCACTTGCTCACGTGATTTCTCAAACCGAGAATTCAACTTTTCGATCGTTTCTTGGCGTGACTTATCGAATCGCTGTTCAGCTTTATTCATCACCTGTTCTCGCGATGCTTCAAAGCGTCCGTTCAGGGCTGATACAGGCAAGCTATACAAGTTCATCAATGCGATTGTAGACAATGCTGCGAAAATTGAGCGTTGCATAGAATATGCTCCTAGTTCGTTAAAGTGAATGATTCGTAATAAATAACTCGTAACAACTGTGAATCAAAAATCCAGAATCAACTAGCCAATTCGCTCAGCCTATTAGTGGTAGCGGCGCTCAAGCCACACTCGCACCTCGTTCTCGTTGAAAAACACCGCCTCTCGCTGAGTTTCAGGGTCATACACTCGCCAGATTTCTCCACGCTGATCGCACTCATAGTGAATCACGGGTTCACTGGGATGAATCAAACTGCCAATCAAAGTAGATACAATAGCGTCTAACCATGCGGAAAGTTTGGCGGAAGCTGACGGGATAGATGATTGTTTGCCGTTCCAATATCGTTGCCTAGTTCTTGGTTGGGCTTGCGTCTTGCTTGCCTTGACATCTACTACGATAGGCGAAGCTTGAGTCTGTGTCTTTACAGGCAAGTATGGACTTGGAGTATGCAAACCGATTGCAAGGTATGGTGCGACTTCAGAAAAGTATGGTTTGCGTTCACTCCCTCCTTAGCAATCCAGAAACCTGACTCCGTCTGGTGAAGTTACCAAGCTATTGCCTGCCGAGATTGGTGCAGGTTGATACCCCTAGCATCTGAAGTTCCCATCTGTCGTATCGTATTGAGGAGTATCAGTTTCAGTTGTTGTAGCGAAACTTATGGGGCGACGAATCTACTTGGTGCGACACGGACAGGCTGCCTACGCCAATACCGAACCGAAAGATGTCCATGGCTATCTAACCGATTTGGGCCAGCAGCAAGCCCTGTTAACTGCCGAGCGCCTATCTCAGTTGCCCATCAGCAAGATCCATCACAGCGACCTGCATCGAGCTTGTCAAACGGCAGAACTGATTGGCTCGAAACTACCGGCTGCTGTCTTGCAAGCATCGCCGCTGCTGAGGGAATGCATTCCTTGCTTGCCGGTTCAGCCAGCCGCCTGGATGGCTGAGATTCCACTTGAGACAATCGCTGAACACGAACGCCGAGTGGAAAGAGTATTTCATTATTACTTTACTGAACCTTTGGCTGAGTCCTTGGCTAAGCCTTCTGAAGCTGAGTTTGCTAAAACTGCGAATGCTGAATTTGTAAATACCGAACAACATGAAGTCATCGTTTGCCACGGTAATTTGATCCGCTATTTGGCCTGTCGAGCCATGCGCATTTCACCGGAGTATTGGACTCATCTAGATAATCACAACTGTGGTGTCAGTGAGATCTCAATCAAGGACGATGATCAAACTATGCTGATTTCGCACAACGATACGGGTCACTTACCCTACTCGATGCGGACGTTTGTTTAACAAAAAACCAGGAGAACGAATTCCCCTGGTAATGAATTGAGCTAAATTTGGCTTGGCAATTTCTAGTAAGTTTCCACGTGCCAGCGTTCTTTAATCGAGCGCTGATACTCCTTCCAGGTAATGCCTTCTTTGGCGGCGGCAGTTGCCATTGCCTCATCGATGCCGTCTTCCATGCCCTTCAAACCGCAGATGTAGGTATGAGTTTTCTCCTGCTTCACCAGGTTCCAGATCTCATCCGCATGTTCTGCTACCCGATGCTGAATGTACATTCTGCCGCCCTCTGAGTTTTGCTGCTCGCGGCTGATAGCGTAGGTGATACGGAAGTTGTCGGGGTACTTGCGCTGCAATTCCTCCAACTCCTCTTTGTAGAGAATGTTGGGTGTGGTGGGAATACCAAAAATCAACCAGGCAAAGCCCTTAAACTGGTAGTCAGGATTTGCTGCTTTTTCGGCATCTTTGAACATGCGCCAGAGGTAGGCCCGGAAAGGAGCAATACCCGTCCCGGTTGCCATCATGATAATGTTGGCCTCTGGATCATCGGGTAGCAGCATTTCCTTACCAACGGGTCCCGTGATCTTGACATCCGCATCCTTTTCCAGATTGCACAGGAAGGTGGAGCAGACTCCGTAAACGGTTTCGCCGGTTTCAGGATGCTTGTACTCTAATTGACGCACGCAAAGAGAAACGGTTTTATCATCCACATCGTCGCCGTGGCGCGTTGAGGCAATTGAGTACAGACGAATCTTGTGGGGTTTGCCGTTGGCATCGGTGCCATCTGGAATAATGCCAATGCTCTGACCTTCGAGATAGCGCAGATCACCTCCCGAGATATCGAACTTGAGGTGACGCACCGTGCCAATGCCGCCTTCACCTACAAGCTCTTCGTTGGACAGACACTTGCCGATGTAGGGATTATTTGGTCGGTAGATGTTGACAGGAACATCAGTCCGCTTTGCTGGTTTTTCTTTCGCTTGAGTCATGGGTTTACTTGCCTCTGCTGACTGAACAGGTTGGGGTTCAGTGCGGGAGGAAACCTGACCGTTGCTGGCGCTAGTGCCATCGTATGGGCGAATACTGACAATCCTGCCACCGAGGCGAGCGATTCGCTGCATTTCCTGATTCATGCGGGAGTAAGGCACCGTAATAAACAGGTTGCCACTCCGACGAATCGGGTAGCCCATTTTGTCAGTTTCTCCGTTTTGGCGTAGACACTCTACTTCATAGATGAAAAGGCGGCTACCATAAGCTGTGCTGGCAACACCACCCGCTGCGCTTGGATTGTACATTGCTAATCGATTCTTCTCCTAACCCTATTAATTCGGCGCAAAGCGCCATTTTCACCACACCATGCCTAGATCAACGATGCCTTCGCTTGGCTTTGGCTTAGCCTTGACTTAGCTCTAGCTCAGCTCTAGCTCGTTTCCTTAGACTAGTGTGTACTAGCGTAGCATTGCCAAAGTCTTCCTCAAACACACCAAGGAGGTCAGATTTAAGAATGGTCTGACCCCATACCCCTGCATCACCATACTCAGGACTTTAATGGCAAGACTGTCAAAAACAATCCATTTTTAGATTGATTTCAGAGTTGTAGTATCCAATCATACAAAAACAACCCATTTTGTTATTTATCACACCTATAAGCAAAGCAAATATTCTGACTCCTGACTCCTGTATTCTGACTCCTAAACTCCCAATTCTCAACGCTTCACTTCTGGCCCCTCTTGCCCTTAGCATAAAGTGGGGATCGCCAAAGTAATTTCCAGCCCTACCTTGTAGTGGGGATCACGTTTTGGTAGAATTCCAAGTAACGGATAGGATTAAATACCTATCTAGTTTTGGAGTAGGTTGCGACCCGGACTGGATGATTGGCGACCTGTTCCAGGTTGCTTTTAATCCTGCTCGGGCTGCTTAAGATTGCGGCTTTTAGCAGTGCTGAGTTCTCTAGGCAAGCAAGCAGCTAATTATAGCGGCTAGTTATGAGGAACCTCCAACCAGAGGAACCGTTTTCTTAAAAGTTTAAATTCATATTGATGCAGTTGTTTTAGACCATAGAGGAACCCTATGACCAGTAAGCCAGACCGTGTGGTCTTGATCGGTGTTGCCGGAGACTCCGGATGCGGTAAGTCAACCTTTCTTCGCCGCCTTGCCGATTTGTTTGGTGAAGAGTTGATGACTGTTATCTGCTTAGACGACTACCACAGTCTGGATCGTAAGCAGCGCAAGGAAGTAGGCGTCACCGCACTCAACCCCAAGGCCAATAATTTTGACCTGATGTACGAGCAGGTGAAAGCGCTCAAAGCAGGTCAGGAAGTTATGAAGCCGATCTACAACCACGAAACCGGCACCATCGATCCACCAGAGCGGATTGTGCCCACGCCGATTGTGGTAATTGAGGGTCTGCATCCGATGTACGATGAGCGTGTCCGCTCGCTGTTGGATTTCAGCGTTTACCTCGACATCGATGATGAGGTGAAAATTGCCTGGAAGATCCAGCGTGACATGGCCGAGCGGGGTCACACCTACGAAGATGTTTTGGCCCAAATCGAATCTCGCCGCCCCGATTTCAATGCCTACATCGATGTGCAAAAACAGTATGCCGATGCGGTGATTCAGGTACTACCCACCAAGCTAATTCCCAACGACACCGAGCGGAAGGTACTGCGAGTGCGGTTGGTGCAAAAAGATGGGGTGGAGGGCTTCGAGCCAGTCTACCTGTTCGACGAAGGATCGACGATTGACTGGATTCCCTGCGGACGCAAGCTGACCTGCTCCTATCCGGGTATCCGCATGTTCTATGGCCCCGATACCTACTACGGCAACAGCGTATCGATCCTGGAAGTAGATGGCCAGTTCGATCGCCTCGAAGAAATGATCTATATTGAGAGCCACCTCAGCAACACCTCCACCAAGTACTACGGTGAAATGACCGAGCTGCTGCTGAAGCACAAAGAATATCCTGGCTCCACCAACGGTACCGGCCTGTTCCAAGTCTTGGTTGGTCTAAAAATGCGTGCTACCTACGAACGCCTTGTCGGCGGTGAAGCCAAACTAGCTGCCAAAGCCGTCAGCAACTAGACCGACTCAAAAATGAATCAAACAGGGGTGTTGCACAACAATGCCCCCTTTTTTTTGAGTTTTGAGTTTTGAGTTTTGAGTTTTGAGTTTTGAGTTTTGAGTGACAGAATCTGTATGAGGCAGACAGTTACATGTTGTCACCTGTAGCCAACCAAAGGAAGGTAAGTAGATCAGCATCATTCACAACATCATTCATTACAGATCCGTAATGCCAGCCTCTCGCTAGATTAAGCCAGATGCCCACACTCCATCTGCTGTTTAATTGGGTTGTCCTACTTAATACAAGCCCTATCTCCTCAAAACTCCCCCCTCACCCTCTCCCCGAACTCAAAACTCAAAACTCAAAACTCAAAACTCAAAACTCAAAACTCAAAACTCAAAACTCAAAACTCAAAACTCCCCCTTCCCCTCCCCCATGTCTCTCTCCGCGACCCTCTGGCAAGCCAATCAAGATCTAGCAACAGCCTGTCTCCAGCATCCGTTTGTGCAGGGCATCGGCGATGGCAGCTTGCCAAAAACCAAATTTGCCTATTACGTCGGGCAGGATGCGTTTTTTTTGGAAGCGTTTGCTCGCGCCTATAGCGTAGCTGCTGCGAAAGCGCCCGATTGGTCAGGATTTACGGTGTTTCACGAGCTAGCAGGAGGCGTGTTACAGGAACTCAAGCTGCATCAGGGGTATGCCACACAGTGGGGCGTGGATTTGCAGACCGTGAAACCGGGTGCCGCCACCCGACGCTATACAGATTTTTTGCTGGCGACGGTCTGGAGCCAGGATGTGGGGGTGACGGCGGCGGCGATGCTGCCCTGCATGAAGCTTTATGCCTTTTTGGGCCAACAGCTGGCTATCAACGGCATTCCAACCCATGCCTACAGCGACTGGATTCGCACCTACAGCAGCGACGAGTTTGAACCGTTGGCGCAGCAGTTAGCCGAACTAGCCGACCGCTATGCCACCCTGACGCCCCTAGTGCAGTCCACCTACCGCTATGCCATGCAGTGCGAGCTAGACTTCTTTGCTGCTGCATTTCAAGGGGCCAAATGATTTTTGGTGTGCTTTATTTTGCCAACCAATTTTCTCTGGTCAAAGTGGAAATCTTTCTCAAGATCAGCAGGATTAGCCAACTGAACTGATAAGTTGAAGACATAACAAAATCACAAACTGTGCTGAAGGAGCGTTATACCGCTGTGGCTCCTTACTGCGTTTCGAAGGAGAGCGACGTCAGAGATGCAGTCAGCATTATTATTTGTGACATCATCTGGGCTACATTGACTTGGCTAGATCAATCGCTTTGACATTGATGACGTTGATGACTTTGATGTTGATGACTTTAGATATACAGCGTTTTCACTCATGTGAGGTATAGGGGCGTGGGGGCACTGCCCCTGCACCCCGTTTTTCGTACTTCACTAGCCTGAAAAAGGCTGTAGACAACTTGGCCCAAATCTGGCCTAACGGATTGTGATATGAATGACTTTGACCTAAACGGCTGTGGAGTTTCTGTCGCTTCCTCCACTTTGTCGCAACCAACGGAAGGCGCAACCCTTCACCAGAGCGGTCAGAGGTTGTGGACGTTTAGGATCAATCCTTATTTAAGCTGCCCTACTCTTGTTCAACTTACGGCCTTTTTCAGGCGAGGTTCAGGGGCACTGCCTCTGCACCCCTTATACTTCACATAAGCATTCACCCTCAGATTTCACATAGGCAAGCCATCACTCACTACGCGGAACCCCACATCGTAGAGTTGAGCGTCGGCATCTAATTTATTACGAAAGGCAGAACGGCAGGCATTGGGGCTGCTATTCCAGGACCCACCCCGCAGGATTCGCTGTTGGCCGTCGGCTTCAGTCCAAGCGCTGCCGTCGGTAGGGGCACCTTCGTAGCTACGATGCCAGCAATCTTGGCACCATTCCCGGACTTGGCCGTGCATGTCGTATAGGCCGAAGGTATTGGCGCTGCCCAGCTCCCCGACCTTGGTGGTTTCACGGCGATCGACGCCTTCTGGTCCCTGGCCGTAAGCTCCTTTGCTGCAAATCTTGCCCTGATAGTCCCAGTTGACGCCAGAGTAGTTGGCCAGATCGGTGGTGAGGGTTTCGCCAAAGTAGAAGGGCGTAGTAGTGCCAGCTCGACAGGCATATTCCCACTCAGCTTCGCTGGGCAGACGGTAGGAGCGGCCTGTGTGGTGCGATAAGCGTAGGCAAAACTCGATAGCCTCATACCAGGAGACCTGCTCAACTGGACGGTTTTCCTCGACGAAGCAGGCGGGATGACTAGCTAACGGTTGATTGACTAGCGGGAGGGCTGCCACTGCACGCCACTGGGCCTGCGTCACCGGGTATTTGCCGATCCAAATGGGATTGAGGTTGACCGTATGTTGCGGCCCCTGACTGGGGTGCCAACCCGGTTCAGTTTTCGGTGCTCCCATCAGGAAGGAACCGGCTGGAATCGCCACTAGTTCTAAACTGACACCGTTGACTAATTCGCAGTAAACCTGGGCTGATTGGGACTGTTGAGATTGCGGCTGCCCACGCGGATCCACCGTCAAGATATTAAACTGAACGACTGATAATTGGGGTAGTGAGGTCATCGAACCGACCGGCTGTTTGTCTACGGCGATTGTAGACGCAAAGCGGCTCCGCTAAGCGACCGCTGCTACACAAACCCACCTAGCCATCACCTGCCGTTAGTCCATCTGCATAGAATTCTATCGGCCTACAGGCTCCTGACTCGCCAATAAATCAGCAAATCTCGGCTGGGATTTTGATCTCCTCCCATCATTCGGCATAATTTTGATTACCCTTGAAAAGATGGGCGATTGTCCCTTTCTTCCCCAATCCCTTAATCTTCTTCAACTTCAACCGCAACGCGACAGAGGAACCGCCTGATGAAGCGCAAAAATTTCCAGCTTTTGACCGGATTACAGCAAGGTATTGTGCTCTCTCTGTTGTTGTTATCGGTTGATGCAGCCTCGGCGCAGGTGCCCGTTGTCGGACCCGCCAAGGCCGAACTGCTGGCTCAAACCTCTGCCCCAGCCTCCGATCCAACCGAGCAGGCGATCCAGCAGCGTCTAGATGCGTTGAACCGCACTGCCATGCTGTTTAACGTCATGCTGGGCACGCTTGTGGTGATTACGGCAGGAGCCTTGATTGCGCTTTATTTGCTGCGGCGGTCGGTAATCCGGGAAGTGACGGCAATTGTCCAGTCCCATCTCAAGGAAATTGGCGATCTAGAAAGCCAGATTAGCAGTGCCAAGCAGGAAATTAAACGGCTTCTGCGCCACTATGAGGACTATGCCGACCAGTTAGGCGAGGATGCCAGCGCCTTTCAGCGCGAGATTGAAGTCAAACAGAATACGTTAGATGGTCTGCTGTCTGAAGTGGCTCGCCGCCAGAAAGAAACGATGGCGTCTCTGGAAAGCCAGTTGCTTACCGTGCAGAAAAAGTTTGGTCAGATCGAGTCGGAGGCAGCCGGACGACTTTCCGATCTGCAAATCCATGCTCAGCAGCAGCGGGACCAGTTTGTGCAGGAGCTGGACCAATTGCGCGGCGGTTTTGCAGGCCAGCTCAGCCAACTGCAAACCGAAACTAACCAGCACAAAGACCAGGCGATTCAGCATTTGGTGGATCTACAGGCCGATTTTGGCTCCTACCTGACTGAAATGCAGCAAACTGTGACTGCCGATGCCCAGAAACAGCGCGACCAGCTGACCGAACGGCTGCGGGCCATCGAAGCGGACTGCGTCGCCAACTTGAATCAGTTGCAAAATGACGCCTCCCAGCACCGCAACGAACTCTACGCCAATCTAGAAAAATTCCGCATCGAGCTGACCTCCCAATTGTCCCAGCTTCAGGCCGATATCCTGGCCCAGCGGGAAACAATCCGGCAAACTCTGGAGCATCTCTCGACTGAGCTGGTGGCGCAGCGGTCCAATGCCCAGGTAGAAATTCAGGCTCAAAAAGAGCTGGTGCGGCAAGACATTGCCCAATTGAAGCAGGAGTTTGCGGCCCAACGCGCCGAGCTGCAAAGTGATATCCAGACGCAACAAACCGAACTGCAGCGCATCCTGCGTCAATCGGAAGTTGAGTTCACAACGCGCATTACCCAGCTCCAGACTGATATTCAGGCTCAGCGCGAAGCGATTCAGCAGAACTTGGCCCGCCTCGATGGTGAGTTTGCCGCCCAGCAAGCCGAACTCCAGTTTGCCGCCCAAGCCAAACAAACCGAACTGCAGCGGATTCTGGACCAGTTGCAGGCCGAGGTGATTTCCCAACAGGCTAATCTGCAAGCTACCGCCGCCGCGAAACAGTATGAATTGCAGCAGATTCTGGAACGGATCGAAGCAGATTTCACGGCCCAGCGCTCTGACTTGCAAGTCGATGCCCAGGCTAAACAGGCCGAAGTGCGACAGTTGGTGGACCAATTGCAGGCCGAGTTCAACCATCAGCTCACCCAGCTTCAGACCAGTGGGCAAGAGAGCCGCGATCTAATGCTGCAAAATCTGCAGAAGGCCGAAGCTGACCTAGTCGCCCAACTCGCCAGCCTCAAGGGCGATGTTCAGTCCCAGCGGGAACGGATGCGGCAAAACCTGGAGAAGATTGAATCTCGCTACGCTGCTCAGTTAGCCGAGTTGCAGTCGGGAGCTGCGAATCAGCAAGCACAAACCCTGGCCCAACTTCAGCAGGCCGAAGCCGAGCTGTTAGCCCAGTTGACCGCGCTGCAACAGGAAGCCCAGGCTGAAAAGGCTGCTATTCTGCAAAAGCTAGGCGAAATTACCCCTCAGTATATTGCTGATGCTTTTGTATCCGAAACCCAGGAAAAACTCGCCAACCTGAGCGATCAAATCAATCGCCTCAAGGCTAGCCAGCCGGAATTGTTCTACCTGCCGGAAGACTACGTGCAGTCAGGAGAAGCCCTATTTGCTACCGGTGACTACGAGGCTGCGATTTACCAATACGACAAAGCCCTGGCCAGCCAGCCTGACAATGCCGACATCTGGATGAAGCGAGGCCGCGCCCTAGAGGAAATGAAACGCTACGAAGGCGCGCTGTCGGCCTATGACCGAGTTGCCAAGCTCCAGCCTGACAATCCCCTAGCCTGGTATCACCAGGGGATTGTGCTGATGGAACTGCGACAATATGATGCGGCGATCGCCATGTTTGACCGTGCTGTAGAACTCCAGCCGCAGGACTACAAAGCCTGGCTGAATCGCGGCATCACCCTCAACCGCTCCAAACAATTTGAGCAGGCGCTGGCCTCCTATGATAAGGCGCTAGAGATCAAGCCCGACTATTCGGAAGCTTATATCAATCGCGGCGTCGCCCTAGGAGCCTTACAGCGCTCGGAAGAAGCCTTTGCCGCCTTTGACAAAGCCACCCAGGTCGATCCAGAAAATGCCAAAGCCTGGCTGAATCGCGGTATGGCTCTGTTGGAACTCCAGCGCTATGCCGATGCTGTCGCCTCATTGGATCGCGTCACCGAACTTCAGCCCGATTCCCACAAAGCCTGGGATAGCCGAGGTTACGCCCTGCTGCAGCTCAACCGCGACCGGGAGGCCATCGCCAGCTTCAACCGTGCGATCAAAATCAAACCTGACTTTGCCAGCGCCTACTATAACCGCGCTATCTGCTACGCCCTGCAAGGCGAAACTGAGTCGGCAATGGAAAATCTGCAAAAGGCCATCGACCTGAATCCGCGCTATCGCAAAGAAGCCAAAACCGACCCCAACTTCAAAGAGCTTGCCCGCGACGACTGGTTCAAAGACCTGATTCAGGAAGGCTAAACGAAAACTGATGCGAGTTGAGTTGGCATCAGTTGGGTTGGCATTAGCTTGAAAAAGCTGGCAGAGCCTTAACCCCACCAGCCACTTTTCGCTTCGAAACAAAAGCCACACAAGGCAGCTTAAGATTGATCAGATCTCCGCCACGGCTCGTTCGATCAGGCGGCGGGCCAGAGTTTGGATGCCGGTATGGCGGTAATACTTCACGGTGACATCCAGAAACGCCCCCAGATAATCCAGCTTATCGCTGGAGATCTCGACAAACTTAGAAAGATTATTCACCAAATCGCCCTGCGTCAGATTGCGGGAAGAGACAAAGTCTTCCATCCAGCCTTTGGTGGACTCAAAGCTTTGGGTAATAAAGGAGAGTTTGCTCGCGTTGTCATCACCCGGAATTAGCTCATCGACACCCTTGAAGGTTTGGTTATGGCTCAGCTCAGAGGGACTGGTGCCCTTGAGGACAGAAAGCGCCTTTTCGGTAAAGCCCGCTCCTAGCGGAATCAAGCCATCGAAGGAAACTAGAGCTGCCATCCGCATCAGCGACTCGCCGCTGTAGTCTTTCAGGGCCGCCAAGAAATCACCAATACTGTCACCGGGAATGCCGTTGATCTGACAGAAGGCCACCAGTTCGGTCACCAGCTTGATGCAGAGGTCAATACTTTGGGCGCGTTCAGGCTTGGGCGTCAGGTGCTTCAAAAATCCCAAGAACGTATCTTGCCCAATCCGGTTGGCAATTGCGGCGGCTCCCAGCAATCCCGCTGCCGAATCGACCGATTCATAGAGCCAGAGTGCCCGCTGATAGCCTTGAGATTTATCGTTGTAGAGCGTAACGGCGCGTTCACCAATTTGCTGAATCAGAGCTTCGTCGGTTTCGCCAGTGACGGTTCGAATTGTATTGTCGAATCCGACCAGATTATTCCACTGGCCTGGAATCACAAAATCCAGAGATCTTAATGCGGTTACGGTGAGGCCACCTTTAGGCAACTCATCCACCAACTGATATATGGGTTTACTCACAATCGACTCCTTAAGCGTAAAAGTGCGAAAGCGGTTTAAACATGCTGAACTTAAACGCGCTGAACAAGCAATTCAGTTAATGTTCAGCTTGGTTATTCAGCTTAATTAAGATGCAGGTTGCGGGGCCAACAGGGGCTTCAGCATCGGTGGATACTCATCTCCGGGTTGGGCTTTTTTGGCTTGGGCTGAATCAGCAGCGGCTTTTTCCATCGCAGCGGCAGCTTTGGCCCTAACTTCGTCGGCCTTGGCCTTGATAGTAGCGGCACGGGATTTAGCATCGGTCAGGACCGGTTCAGCAACAGGGGGATTGGGTTGAGCCAATTTGGGTGTTTTTGCCTCGCTTGGGCTAGATTGCTTCGCTGTGGTGGTTGCTCCTTCTAATTTGGCCAAGCCCCGCAGGTCAAATTTTTGCAGCCAAGCTACCCGGTCTTCTTTTGTAAAGGAAGGATCGCGAGAGAGCACTTTAACCTGATAGCGGTCATTCACCAAAATGCCAGTCGTGGTTGTGCCCTGATCTACAGCTGGATAGCCCGCAATTTTTTCGGTGCTGTTTTTGTATTTAGCAGCAGCAGTCGGCAGGCTGAGGGTATCGTTGATCGACAGCATTGCCACCGTCTTGCCATCCTTGATCACTTTATATTCAGCAAACCCTTTCTTTTCCTGGGTGGGGATGACTTCATAAGAACGAGTTGGATCGGGGAAAAACTGATTGAACGTGCCGCCCTTCTCGGCCTTTTTAGCAACCGCACCGGGTGCTCCCCACCGGGTTGTGTCTTTTTGCACCTGTGAATAGCGCGAAGGAGTACTGGAACAAGACGTAATAAAGAGCAATAGGCTCAACAAAATGGGGACAAATATCCTAGACCAGCGAGCAAAAACCATTGTTATCTCCCTAAAAAAGCGAATAACACCAATTCCGTTTAGTCGTACATTGAGCTGTACAGTGGATTCTTTGGAGAATTGATATTTGGATTCTAACGGAAGAGTTGCGCAATAACTGAGCTTTGCAAAAGAATGCAAATTAACTTTGAGATTCAGCAGATTATTTCAGCGACTTAGCCACGGATTGCTCCAGAAATGAAGTGGCAATAACAACATGAACATAGCGCCTCTACCCGAAGAATTGATTCTAGGTAGAAGCGCAGGTAAGCCAGCCTCAATCTAGCCGACGATAATCAATGCTTATAATCAACAGGTATCGGCTGCCGATCAACTCGCCGATTAAATTGCTAAAGCTGTTTTAATTTTCGCTAGCGCCGCTGCTTCTGGAGCACTGACTTTGGGGTTGCCAGAACCGAACAAGCCGCTGCCCGCTGCATTGGCAACCGCGTCGGCACAGGAATAAACAAACTGCTTGAATTCAGTGATTTCTTCCGGAGTGGCTTTGCCCGATACAACACCCACGGCCGCATCGACTGCTGCTAAAGCCTTGTCTACTACGGCACCAGACTGCACATCCTCTGGCTTAATGTCCGGCTTTTCCATTTTAATTGCACCGCTCTTGATCGCGGCTTCTGAGAACACCGATTGGATGATCGAGTTATTGGGATACTTGGCAGCAGCACCCGACACTTCTTTTGACATCGCTGCCGCCTCAATTGCAGTCGAAACAATTCCCATATCGGCCATTGCAACCGCCATACCGATCATCATAGGGGCTTCGGCAATCGTGGTCATTTCTTGGGGGGTGTAGGTTGCCATTGTGCAAATTCTCCAATTGAAAACTTCAGATAACTCTAGCATTATTGAGTAAGAAGCAGATGTCAGCAATAGAAATCACATAAACAGTCCTTTCCTCAGATATTTGCCGAAAATCTCGCTGATTCTCGCTTTAATATTGGTTGCTTTAGAGTGTAGGCTGTTCCGCAGTATTAGAAAATGCACTCTAGGATACAAAGCGAGGATGGGTCTCCAAATACTGCGCCGGAATCCAGCCGCCATCTGCGAGTTCTACCCAGCTATTTTCATACCGTCCTGATAGCAGTACTCGCTGGCCATTGCGGAGATTGCCAGTAACTCGATAGCTGCTAGCTGGGCCAGAGTATATATCCAGCATCGAGCCATCGGTTTTCACGATTGCCTCAGAGCGTTCACCGTAATGTACGCGAGTATTTTTTACACCCGTATAGCGGAGATACTCGTCTGAACTGCGGCCTTTTGTCCAAGCTAACAGCAGCGGCAGCCCTACCAGTAATGGCAGCAACGTTAGCAGCCAGGGATTGAGCCAGGGTTGATAGGTCCTGGTAGCAGTTGTACCCGCACTGTCTCCCACGATGGCGCTGTTTTGAGAAGCACTATAGCCACAGGTTAATTTGTAAAGCTGGCCGTCTCGATTTAAGTTGAGTACAACATTCACCGTATCGGCATCAGCCGCCGCCACCGAAACCACATCCTGAACAGTGAAACCGTCTGCTTGCGCTTTTTGTGTGCAGGCATCTCGAGCGCGAGTTTCCAATTCTGGAGAAACACTCTGAGCATAGCCAGGAGATACTGAAAGCACTAAAGCTGCTGAGGCAACTACTAAAGCACTAGGGAACCTAGAGAATTTCACGTGTTGCATAATTTTATGTCCACACTTTAAAAAACGAAATTGCAAATTCGGACGATGGGCTATGCAGTTCCAAGCAACACACCTGCTGCTCGTCAACATCCAACCATTCACCTCAATCAACGCTCGAACACTTCAGGCAGAAGATCTCGGCGATCTGGAATTTCACGCTCAAAACATTGTTGCTCAAGACATTGTTACAATCGACTTTGATGGAATGCGCAAAACCAACGCCCCAAGCTACTGAGGCAACATCAAAAAGCGCTAAAAAAGCCAATCAGAACGGTCTGGAAGCAAAGCTCCACGAAATTTATTTTTCAAACCAGTACCAAACCAGTACCAAATCAAGAAGCTATTTAGTTTCCTACGAGGAGGATTTAGGAAGCCAACGCTGGGGGCAGTATACCAAATCTAGCTGCACTTTCAAAGTTTGCTGACAAATATTTAGAATATTTGGAACTTCTTGTCTTTACCTATCGCTTCTACGGGACAGTTCGGCGGTTACTGATCAGAATCTCTCATCATAATCTGCTGATATCATAAACAAACGCTAGTTAATCTATGCATAAAGCTTTCTTATAAACATATCGATGTAATCAGTTTTCAAAGTTTATATACTGAATGATGTATTTCATATCACCTCTAAAGTTGGCTGCTGTCTGGGAGAATAGCTTGACTTGGAACCATCTGGTTGGTGAGCGCGCAGCATACTAAGACGCAGCACACTAAGACGCAGCACACTAAGACAATGTTGAAAAATGACAACGTTGAAAAATCTTTCAAAAGTTTTAACACTTCACGTTTGATCCTTAGCAAGTTGGGGCGATAAGTCAGCAACTTTACGCAGTATGGATTCTGCTAATGCTTTATGGTTACTGCCAGTGGTGCTGTTGGGCGCAGGGCTTGCGGTTTTGACGAGAGGAATTTGGTCATCAAGGTCTGGAGCCGTTTTGAACCTGGAAGGGGATGGCTCTGAGTCCAACCTCCCCGATTTGGGGGAGCAGGAATCACAAAGGGCTGAAACAGAAACGGCTGTGGTCAATCAACCAGAAACGATTGCATCAACTGTAAAGGACGAAATGAACTCAACAAATGAAAATGTGATCGAAAATACAGATCCATCCGAGACGGCAGCACAGCAGGCTGATCAGGTAATTGGAGTAAGCGAAATAGAGGAACCTTTCGATTTAGCTGCTTGTTTGCCCGATCAGAACCTAACGGAAGAAACTGAAATTGTTAAAGAGGATGCTAATCAAGATGCTGATCAATTTGAAGAAGCACAAGTGACAGAAGCACAAGTAACAGATGCACAAGTGATAAATACAGGAGCTGCCGCGGAGAGCACTGAATCAACAGCAGACCTGGCAACACTGAAGGCATTTAGTAGCTTAAATCCAGCTGATCCGTCTCTGGAAGTTTGTACAGCCAGTCAGGTAGATAGTACACCCAACCCTATCTCAGCAATAGATGCAGCGATGGCAAAAATTATTCCAATTGCAACTCGCGAATCCTTCAACATCCGAATATTTCAACAGGCGTTCGTGGATACGTTGTATCATATCCGACATCGAACCCCACAAACCGCTACCGGTGCAGATGCCTATGTAGCCTTGGCAGCAATGGTGCGAGCACGTCTGCTGCGGTTCAGTTCCACTGAGCCATTGGCCCAAATCCAACCCGTGCGGGTTGAGATTTCTCCTGAATATGCCGTGGGGGTGCAGCTAGAAAATCATCTGGCCAATCTGGGTTTATTCGATCTAGTCCGGCAAGCCCTGCAAGAATTGGGGCTGAATTTAGACCAGCTCTGTGAACAGGAAAACTGGTCAGAACAGGAGACGGACGGTTTAGGTTGTCTAGTTGGCAGTAATTTGGAAGCCTACACAACCGTTGGCCTTGCTGCAATCGGATATGGGATTTATTCCGATGATAAATTTAGCGAGCCTGACGCACCTGACGCACTTGGCAAACCTGACGCACCTGACAAACGTGACAAACCTGACGATGCATCGTCTGCCCTGGATGAACATGATTTAACCCGAACTATCTGGGAGCTGGAACAGGCTGCTAGCGTTGAGGTAAAGTTTGGTGGCCATACCGAATTCTATACCGACGAGCAGGGACACTATCGCAAACGCTGGGTGGCCGCAGAAGTGGTACAGGCAGTTCCCTTGGATCTGCTGATTTCGGGATACGAGACAGAGACGATTAATCGGTTACGACTGTGGAAAGCAAATACCGCACTGCTACGTCAACCTCATTCCTCACCTGCCGTCAACCCTTCCGATCAGCAGCAAGAACTGAGCTGGAAGCAATGGTTCTTACTCGCCTCTGGGGCTGTTCAAGATATGATCCGGCTCCATCTCGAGGCTGAACGTCCGCTGGAGTCGCTGCCCGACCACTTTCGGGTGCAGTTAAATGATCCGACCACGGCCTTAACTCTGGCAGAACTGATGTACCAGCTTGTCGATGAACATCAGCTCGACTGGGAGCAGGCTTGGTCAATCACTGAAAAGCTCTGTAGCTGCCGCCTGTATCACTTGACTGCAACTGCACGCGGTGAGCAGTGGCCAATTGAGTTGTTCAACCAGCTCTTGCCCAGACATCTGGAAATCATCCATGAAATTAACCGGCGTTTTCTGGATCAGGTGCGGAGCCGTTTTCCTGCAGATGAGGAGCGTATTGGTCGCATGTCGCTGATCGATCAAAGTAGTGGTAATCTCCGTATGCTGCACCTCGCCTGTGTTGGTAGTGACCCGATTGCTGGTGTATACCCGCTTCACACCCAGTTGCTTCAACGCACGCTTCTAGCAGACTTCAACGACATGTATGCCGAACGATTTAGTGACACATCGGCCAAAATTACACCGCGCCGCTTTTTAGCTCAAGCTAATCCTCGCTTAACGAACCTGATTACGCAATGGTTGGGGAATAGCTGGATGATTCACCCTGAACAGTTGCAGCAGCTTGAATCCCTAGTCGATAATGCTAAATTTTGCGGTAACTGGTGGGAGGCGAAACGGGCAGCCAAACAGGATTTGGTGGATTATATCCACCAACAGACGGGCATTGCGGTCAATCTCAATTCCCTGTTCGATGTGCAAGCCATGCCAATCGAGGCCAACAAGCGCCAGTTGCTGAATCTGCTGCATATCATCACCCTCTATGCCCGTCTCAAAACCAATGCCAGCACCGATACGATTCAGCGCTTCGCGCATCGGTCTGTGCCGCGGACTTGCCTATTTGTTGGTGCAGCTGTGCCGAATCATCCGGTTGCCGCTGCCATTGCCCAACTGATCCGGGCTGTGTCAGATGCCATTAATGGTGATCCAGATGTCCAGGGGCGGCTACAGGTGATTGTTTTAGCGGACAACCACTATAAAACCATCCGTCATGTTTATGCGGCAACGGATTTAGCCGAGCAGATTCCGCTAGCCGATCAAGATGTGCCGAGTCTGATACCGCTGCAATTTGCCCTGAATGGCGCTATTACCATCGGAACACCCAACAGTGCCAACCTAGAGTTGCGGCAAGCCATCGGAGCCAAAAACCTGTTTCTCTTCGGCATGACGGCCACCGAAGCCGAACGCCTCAACGCCAGATATGATCCCTGGCAGCTCTATGACACCGATCCAGACCTAAAGCAAGCTTTGGATTTGATCGCATCCGGCTATTTCTCCTACGGCGACAGCAGCGTTTTCAAACCCTTGATCGAGTGGTTGATCAACAATGACCCTAATCTGGTGCTAGCGGATTACCAGTCGTATATGAACTGTCAGGAGCGCATCAGCCAGGCTTATCAGGATCAAAAAAATTGGACCTGGATGTCGATTTTGACCATCGCTCAGATGGGGCAGTTTTTATCTACACCGTGAGAAACAAGATTGGGAAACAAAATTAGAAAGCAAAATTAGAAAGCAAAGAGAAACAAAAAAGCAACAGGTCGTTAACCCGCTGCCGATCACATTTTGCTATTTGGCCAATTGTCAGGTTGACCTGACTTTAGATAACTTTAGATCCGACTTTAGATCCGAGTCACCGATAGGGTCACTTCGCCTTGGTTGTCCTCCAGGTAGGTGTCGAAGAAGAAGGCACAAACTGTGGCCGCTTCTCGAACTTCTAACCGCAGCATATCGCTGTAGCCATTCAGAGAAATCCAAGTTGCAGCAACCTCAATCCCTGTCTGCTGGTTGACCACCTTGCCGCCATAGATCCAGAGCAATACAATTGGCTCGCCCTGAAGGCTAGGTTCAGATCGATAGCCGAACGCGCCGCTCTTGATCCGAAGAATGTAGGTACCGCGCTGCAAGGTTCGGGAAACAGAAATTTCCTGCTCCAAGCTGCGCATAGTGTCTGGATCAATAAAGTGGCAGTTGTATTTGCTGTGGACCGTCAGGTTATCGCTGTAGCCCGGTCCTTCTACTGAAACGACTACTTCTCCCTCGTTGTCTTCTAAATAGGTGTCGAAGAAGAACCCGCAGAGGGTGGCTGGTTCAATCACCCGCAGCAGCAGCATGTCATTGTAGCCATTCAGGGTAGACCAAGTGGCACCCACCTCAATCCCAGTTTTCTGATTGACTACTCTGCCACCATAGGCCCAGAGCAACACAATCGGCTCACCGGGATGCCCTGACTCAATTTGATAGTCAAACGTACCGCTCTTAAGTCTGATGGTGTATAGTCCCGGCTGGAGCAACCTAGACACTGCCGTTTGCTGCTGGAGCCTGTCCATGGCATCGGGAGCAATGTAAAGGCAGTTTCGCTGACTGTGGACAACCAGATCTTCGTGGAAGCCACCGAGCGACTGCGGTTGGTACCCCTGTCCAGGGTCGGTAGTCGTCTGGGAGCTTGTTCGGGAGGTTTGATCGTCCGTGGTTTGGTAGGTCGTCACAACAGCTGGAGCTGCGGGGTTGGGTTCATCTGGCAAACGGGCTTCTCCGGTCTCAACCGTAGGCTGGTAGGCAAGTTGAGACATGGGTTGAGACATGGGTTGAGAAGTAGGCTGATAAAAAGACTCAGCCTGCCCAGATGGAGAAGCAGACTGAGATACATCAACCTGGTCAACCCGTCCGCTGGTCGATGCAGCTTGGTAACTGGTTGGATAGGTAGAAGCTGATGGAATGGGGCTAGCAGAACCAGCCTCGTCAACTAGTAAGTTTTTTTTTCCCCGTCAGTAAAGGGATTGGAGGACATGGTTTGACTGGTAGCCGGACAGGCCAGACCTGCGTCAACTTCCTCTACTTTGCGCACCTTGCGAACGAGGGTAATTTCCTCTTCTCTGCGGATGATAGTCCGAATCGGAGAGAGACAAACCACATCCCGTCGGGGGTCACGTCCAAAGCTATCAAAGCTGAGGGCATTGATGTCCATCGGAATCATTTGACCGTTAGGCTGATTGCTCATAGTGCTCACTAAAACTAGGGATTAGACACCGGTGGTTTGAGGTTGCTGAGCATAGCCTGCCTGCTGATTCGTAAACGGGTTAGACGTTACCGTCGCACTGTTTACCGGGCAAGCCAGACCTGCATCAACTTCTTCCACCTTGCGCACTTTGCGAACAAGGGTAACTTCCTCTTCTCTGTGGATGATGGTCCGAATCGGAGAGAGACAAACCACATCCCGTCGAGGGTCACGTCCAAAACTATCAAAGCTGAGGGCATTGATGTCGGCTGGAATGATGTAACTATTCGTTTGTTCGCTCATGGTAATTACCAATAGTGAATCTTCAGCGATGTTGCCAGTCTTTGCAACGATTACTGCTGAGTAAAGGGATTGGAGGACATGGTTTGACTGGTAGCCGGACAGGCCAGACCTGCGTCAACTTCCTCTACCTTGCGCACCTTGCGAACGAGGGTAATTTCCTCTTCTCTGCGGATGATAGTCCGAATCGGAGAGAGACAAACCACATCCCGTCGGGGGTCACGTCCAAAGCTATCAAAGCTGAGGGCATTGATGTCGGCTGGAATTAGGTAGTTGTTTGTTTGCTCGCTCATAATTCAATTATTCCCTGATAGGATTTCCAAGAGGTATTCTAACTATTTGAAGGGTAAAAGTAAACCCAAAAATTGAATTTTTTATTGAAAAAATTGAGCTTTCTCTTACTAGAAATTCATGGCAAAACAGGCCGCTGATTTAGTGAGAATCTGTTCAAACAACGGCTCTAAGGCATTACCTTTACTTCAATATTCTTTTTTCTAAAAGTCTCAAAGAGGCTGATTTTTATCAACAGCCGCTAAATCTAGTCATGGGTCGCCCCCTACTGATATCTCTAGGAATCAGAACAAAAAGAAGGAAACAATTCAGCAGAACAATATAGCCAGAAGATATAGCCAGAAGAAGTTCAGAACAAATTCAAGAATTAGCGCAGCAAAAAACGCTGCCGCAGAAGTGTATCTAACCTGTAATTCAGAGGCTAGTGTGCAGCTAGGAGCATAAGGTTAAATGGTAAGTTTCCTAACCTCACAGAGTTTGAGCGTTAAATCTGGCATCGTAACACCTTACAACAAACCAAATCGCATTGATCCGCCGATGCTTCAACCTGAACAACCCTTATCCATTTATACTAAATGTACTATCCGCCAACTTCATATGCTCGGAGTGAAATCAGCAAAACTGTGACAGATGCTATCTCTACAATCAAAAAACCTGCTTGATTGGTAATCCGAGAAAATGTAGCTCTCAGCAGGAAATGGCTTTTAGAAAAAATTCAGGTTACAAAAATTGTTTTAAGAAGCTTTCTTGGGAAAATTTGAAAAAACCTATCTCAGAAGAAGCTGTCAGATGAACTGATAGGAGAACTAATAAGCCCAATATCAAAAAGGATAACAAATCGATCGATTTTTTTGAAGTGCTCTACCAAACATTTTTATCTATTTTCCTGATTTTATTTTCTAGATTTTGACTTGAACCTATAGCAAAAACCTATATGGGAAGCGGTCCGAAAGCTTTAATTAAAAAAATTATTAGACTGATTAAAGATAGGAATCTTTGAAGCTTAACCTATTTAGTTCCTGCGATAAAATTAAATTTTTTCTTAATTATTAAAATCAGATCACTTGTTCTATGTAGTGGATTAGCATCACAGCAACAGCAAGACAGTCTATTCACCTACAGCCTTTTTCAGGCTAGTGAAGTACGAAAAACGGGGTATAGAGGCACCGCCCCTACACCTCACATGAGTGAAAAACGCTGTATTAAGAAATGGCTAAGTAATGACATTGAGAAACTGTTTAGAAATGAATTTTAAGAGGCTAGAATCGGCTTCACATCTGACTCACCCTTCTACCCTAACCTACCGTGTACACAGATCTCGATCGCGACTCAATGCAGGGGGTGATCCCCCTAAATCTCCCTAAACCTCTACGAGAATGAGCCTTCGGCGTAGATCAAGGGGGACTTCAATCCCTGATTGGTAGGTGCGCCTCTTCCCCCTTTATTTAAGGGGGGTTAGGGGGGATCTTCGACTTGTGTAGACCCCGTAGCCTACCCTAACGGGAGAAGGCAAAGCCTATAAAAGAAGGGAACCGTAGGCGAAGCCTACCCTGCGGGCATAGGGGGATTCAGAGGGATCTCAATCTTTGTTTACAAACAAGCCCTATAATAACTTGCCAATACCTACACAGGGCTGAGAAACCGGTTTGCAAACTTAAACACATCACCCAAGTCGGTATTTCCGCTGCTGTTTAGGAAGGCGCTCAGTAACGGATTGCCACCACCCGTTCCAGTTGTTTTAGCCCCCATACCGAGGAGACCCAACACAGCTGGAATCAGGAGCGGCAGAATACTCCCTAGAATATTGGAGCTTATGCCAGTTTTCTGGGCAATCGTTTGAATCATTTGCTGCTGCATCTGGGGTGGAAACAAAGCTGAGACAGTAGATGCACTAGCTGTGGTTGTGCCAGCGCCAAAGCGACCGAGCAACGTTTCTAGTTGGTTTTTTCCCATCATAGATTGCTGTTGTTGCAGGGCTGGTTGGAGAAAGCCGCCCAATGCCGATATCAGAGATTGGGTTGTGCCTGCATCGATGCCTTGGTTGCTTGTCGCTTGCTGAACGGAGCGAGTAATGGATTCAAGTTGCGAAACGCTTCCTTGCTGATTAGGATTATTGATTGCCTGCAAAACATCAAAGAATAGTCCCATCGGTTTACCTCATGATTATCAGTGAATTAAAATCAGGTAAAGATTAAGCTAGGTCAGATCGATTTAAGGCACTACAAACCAACAAATTTCTGAACTAATCGATGAATGAATGTAGAAGCTTAACCTCAACTCTTTCTACCTGTAACGCCGAACCTCGTATGCCGTAGCAACTGTTGGTAATAGCTCAGAGCTTGGAACTGACCCGTTGCAACTTACAGCACCTAGCTATGTAACTCAGGCATTCAGCTTGGGCAGAACAGAAAATGCACGAGTGCTCATAGCTAGGTAACCAAGGCATATGGGCCACTTGTATCTCCGCTTAGCGATTCACTAGCTTATAACCGTCTCTATATCCACGAGCATACTGTGCTTCGAACGCTTTCCGATCAGTCACCTGCAAATTTGGTTGAAAGTCCTTGAGAGCCATCGCATCCGCCTTACCTTGCTGATAGCCTTGAACGTAATAACGATGGGCTGCTTTCTGCAAAGAATCTGATCTGGCCGACCATTCGGGTAACAGTCCGAAAATTGCAGCGGATATGGTCAGCACTAAGAAAATTACTAACCTGTTTAACCTCACAGGAATCACCTTCTTAAGCACCCTACAATTCAGCTGGAAATACTGTTGGAAGCTTTGAGTAGTTTAGGGAACCTGTTCCCCCAGAATCACCGAAGGGTGAAGCAGAGGGAACAGGAATACAGTTCTGACTTGGTTCTGTCTGATTAGGCTTCCTCGCTTCAAAGCATAGGGGGAATCCACAAAGCAGAACATCCGCCATGCTAGTGATCTAGCTCAAACTAAAAATTTGCAAAAATTCAGCCATTTTTTGCCGTGAGATTGCGCGTCATGGCGCTTGACAGGAACAGGGAATCATGTACTGGAAAAGCGAATGAATGGAATGAATCGGCAGGTGCTTGAGTTTTAGTACTCATCTTAGTACTCATCTATGATGTTTCAACCGCTAGCTGGGTTCCCAGGCTGGTTCCCAGGTTGGTTCCTGGCCTGACTTTTGAATCAGTTTCTGAATCAGTTTCTGAATCGGTTTCTGAGTGAGTTTCTGGGCAGGTTGCCAAGCGAGTATCAGCCTCAATTTAGCCTCCAGCCGGTGCTTTGCCCCAAGCTTGACTACTACTTGACTACTAGCGGATCGGCATTTACTGGAATCTACTTGATCGTTGTTTCCCTGATTCAGCGGATCTGAAGCAAAACTTAATTTTGCATTTCCTAAAATGCGGATTGACTCCTGCCAAATGTGAAAGCACAATGTGGGGTGGCTGTAACTTGACTGTAACTTTGAGGTGCATCCTCTTATTCAACATACATTCGGCATAACGATCCTAATTAAATGATGAAATTTCAGGTTGTAGAGCGATCAAAGTTCTATAATTTTGAACTCACAACCTGAATTTACAGCCAGTTTGGGCTGCTGCATGAGTTGAGTCGAATAGTTAGCTGCAATTAGCTGTTAATTAAGGAGTTCTATAGATGCCACTGACGAAACGTTGCCTTGCCGAATTTATCGGCACCTTCTGGCTTGTTCTGGGCGGTTGCGGTAGTGCTGTCCTTGCCGCGGCTTTTCCCTACGACGCTAGGTTTCCAGAAACGTCCAACTTCTTTGGTCTCGGTTTTCTTGGGGTTTCCTTGGCGTTTGGTCTCACGGTTTTAACAATGGCCTATGCTATCGGCCACATCTCTGGTTGCCACCTCAACCCAGCGGTTTCCTTTGGCCTCTGGGCTGGTAAGCGGTTCCCGGCTTCTGAGTTGCTGCCTTACATTGTGGCTCAAGTACTAGGTGCGCTTGTAGCTGGTGGTGTTATCTACATTATTGCCTCGGGTCGGGATGGCTTTGCCCTAACTGGTTCCAACCCGCTGGCTACTAATGGGTTTGGGGTGCATTCACCGGGTGGCTATGGGCTGTTTGCCTGCTTCTTAGCCGAGGTGGTGCTGACGTTTATTTTCCTGTTGGTAATTATGGGTGCAACTGACACACGAGCGCCGGCAGGGTTCGCACCAATTGCGATTGGTATGTGTTTGACGTTGATTCACTTGATCAGCATTCCGGTAACCAATACTTCGGTGAATCCGGCTCGTAGTACGGGTGTAGCTATATTTGCTGGACCAGAGCTGTTTAGCCAGGTGTGGTTATTCTGGTTGGCTCCTATCCTAGGGGCTATTTTGGCTGGTTTAGCCTACTCGACGGTGTTTAGTGAGCCGACGGTGGGTGAAGTGAATCGCATTGAAGAGACCGTTTAGGGTGCAATAGCACTTCATCTTGGTTGAACAAGATCAATACATTTGAATGATGCTACGGTGGGGATTGGGCCTGGAAAAGCCAGTTTTGCTCGATCCCCACTTTTTACTTTTTACTTTTTAGTTGTTATTGTTATTAGTCTTATTAGTCATTTATCGATTTATTGGCCCATTGGTTCAATGAATCATGGGTTCGTTAACCATAATTTGTTGGCCATTAAAAGACCATTAAAAGACCATTGAAAATCACATCTACGCCTCTGCAAACTGACTGACAAAATCTTGTAAAGGTTTTAGCAAATCCTGAACACGGGCATTGGACGATGTAATGCCACGGTTATCTGTAATTGTGCAGTGCTCCCACCAGTCTGGTTCACATTCCCATAACCAGTGCAGCAGCGTGTGGTAGAGGCTACCCAGAGCAATCTGCTGTTCGCTTAGCAGGTTGTGTTGAATCGCTAAACAACAAACTCTCAAGTACATGGTGACTCTGAGAAAATGGGGCATGCGAGAAGTTTGCAGTTTGCGCTTGGCATAGTTGAGAAGCTGACGAATAGTTTGCGCTTCTAGCGGAGAGGTCAAGCTAGCCTCGGTGGCCGGCCAGATCGGAGCAGCATCTGAATCAGCACCAGACTGGGATAACACATCCTCGGCTTTGAAATGCATCAGCAGATGGTCGATCCAGCGGGGCAAATCTTCGTAAAGGAGCACAACAAGCTCGCAATCAGGGTTAATTAAGGACATGGTTTGTCACTCCAATCACTAGGGTGCAACAAAGCCGATTCATAGGTTGGCAACTTCAATCACTAAATAACTTCGATTTGCTGTTTAAGAACTAGTTTTAGGAAATCAGAGCTTACGCACAGTTCTCTAAAGCAGCTGAAACACTAGCTAAGAATGGCCTGGGCAATTTGCTAGTCCTGTTTGAGTGAACTGAACTCATAGAACTGGAAAATTACTAGGTGGTTCTTAAGCGTTGTGCCAGAGAGCTATGAGAACTCGGCTTCCTCGACCGGGGGGGCTTAGAGAGGAATTCCTTGGCGTAAGCCCTGAAAGCCTTTAATTACCGATAGCTACTGCTTACGCTAGAGCCGAAATCAGCTCGGCTGGACCATGAGCCACAGGCTGGTAGTAGGCACCACGATATCTTAAGTTCACCGTCTTTTGAGACGACAACGGCATCCGGTAGTGCTGAATTTTCGAAGTGGTTCCCCGGTAAGTGCCTACGGTCACAGCAGTGATTTCAGGCAAAACAACCGAAGCTGGAGAATAGCTGATACCGCGATAAGTGAGTTTCATGTCGATCTAGTAGGGGGGCTAAAGAACTACTGGTAGTTTCCCTTACCTGCCCGATTAGAACAATCGCAGTTTAGGGAGTTAAGTCCAAACTTTAGAAATTGCAGGGCTACATGGCCAAACTTGCTGCGGGCTGGGTGCGGGCTGGGCATTAACCGGGTATTAACTGGACATTAACTGGGCGCTACAAGTTTATTGACCAAATCACCGAATCAATAACCAGTTTGTCCAAAATCAATCTAAAATCAGAAGACGTCCTCTTATCTCCGAATTAGCCTCCCTTAACTTCGGATTTTTTCTGAAGTTAGGCCTAAACAACAGTTGAAGTGGATCAAAAGGGTGTCAAGCTAAACTTGGGTGCCTTGGTTGAGTTCGCTGTTTGGATGAGTTTTTCGGTTCGTTCTCTGGCTGAGTTTCTGAGTCTGACAATGGGCCAATGCAAGTAAATCGACCGCTCCACAGACGCCGACGTGGTGTTGTCCTGACATCTCAAGGGTTAGAGAGGCTGCTAGCGGCTAAACTGTCGGCAGAAATTGCCGAAAACGCGGGCAGTCGCTACACATTGGAAAACTTGAGTGAGCGCACAGGGCTGTCGGTTGATACGCTGGTGAGAGTGCTGAAGTGCGAGTTGGGTGTAGATCGTGAAACGTTAAAATCTTGCTTCCGGGCCTTTCAACTCACCTTAGAGTCAGAAGACTACGCCCGCCCCCAGATACCTGAGGAAGAAACCAGTTCGTCTCAGATTGTAGAACCAGAACTGCCAGGAGGGCAAGTCTCGCTAGGGTCAATTTCCTACATCGAGCGCCCACCCATTGAAACAAACTGTTACAAATTGATTGCCCAACCAGGTGCGCTGGTCCGAATTCGAGCACCCCGGCAGATGGGCAAGACCTCGCTGATTGCCAGAATTTTGCAGCACGCGGAAACCTTGGGCTACCGCACCCTCTCCCTAAGCTTTCAGCTTGCCCACAAAGAAGTGTTCCAGGATTTAGACCAGTTGTTGCGCTGGCTCTGTATTAACGTCACGCTGGGGCTACAGCTTCCTAACCAGCTTTCAGACTACTGGGACGACACCCTTGGCAGTAAGCTCAGCAGCAAGATCTATTTTGAGCAATACCTGCTGCCCCACAGCCCCCAGCCAATGGTTTTAAGCCTGGATGAACTCGATCAGATTTTTCTCAATCCAGACTTGACGATCGAGTTTTTGGGCCTGCTACGCACCTGGCATGAAGCGGCTAAACGGCGAGAAGATTGGAAAAAATTGCGCCTGATTATCGCCTACTCATCCGAGGTGCTTTTGCCGACTAATTTGAATCAATCACCGCTGAATGTGGGCTTGTCGGTTGAGCTGAAGCCATTTACAACCGAGCAGGTGCAGCAGTTGGTCCAGCGCTATGACTTGACATGGACTCCGCTCCAGGTCGAACAGCTCACAACCTTACTGGGAGGGCATCCCTACCTGGTACAAACAGCCCTCTACCAAATTTGGCGACAAGAAACGAGCTTGGAGCAACTGCTGCAAACCCCCCTTAACCAGTTCGAAATCTTCAGTGACTATCAGCCCTACCTCTCCCAAGCACCGGTTGTCTCGGCGGCAAAGCCGCCCAGTTCTGTTCTCTTAGCCCGTCTATCTGAAGATCAAGCCCTAGCAGGGCCGGAACTGCCTGAAGGTTCGGTGAAACTTGGCTCTCTGTTTTACGTTGAGCGACCGATTGAGCCGCGCTGCTACCAAACCATTGCCAAGCCAGGAGCACTGATTCGCATCAAGGCACCCCGGCAAATGGGCAAAACCTCGTTGATGACGCGAATTGTCGATCACGCCAGCAAGCTGGGCTATGGCACGGTACGGCTGAACCTGCGCCAGGCCGAAGACAATGCCCTCAGCAGTCTGGATCGGTTTTTGCGCTGGTTTTGTGCCTGCATTAGCCAGAAGCTGCACCGTCCGGCCCAACTAGACCACTATTGGGAGCAGGATCGAGGCAGCATCTTTAACTGTACCACCTATGTGCAAGACCATCTGCTGGAAACGCTGGACAGTCCCCTGGTGTTGGCGCTGGATGAAGTCGATTGTGTATTTGTCTTACCGGAGATTGCTCAAGGCTTCTTTTCGATGCTGCGCCTCTGGCATGAGGAAGCCAAAACTATCGAGCTGTGGGAGCAATTGCGCCTTGTGGTAGCTCACTCCACCGAAGATTATGGCAGGTTAAATATCAACCAATCGCCCTTTAATGTGGGCTTGCCGGTCGAGCTGGGAGAATTCACTGCTGCCGAGGTAGGATCGCTGGTGTCAGCCCATCAGTTGGTTTGGCAACCAGCCCAGATCGAGCAACTCATGGCGGTGGTCGGCGGTCATCCTTACCTAATTCGTTTGGCGCTTTATCAGATCTGTCAGGGGTTGCCGCTCGATCAACTGCTGGCCGAAGCTACTACAAATACAGGCATCTATGAAGACCACCTACGCCGCCACTGGGTCACGCTAAACCAACAGCCACAGCTTGCAGAAGCGTTTCACCAAGTAGTAACCGCTATGCAGCCAATTCGCTTATCGATTACGCATGTTTATAAACTCTATAGTATGGGTCTGATTACACGGCAGGGAGATTCTGTTGTGCCTCGCTGTGAACTGTATCGGCAATACTTCCAAGAACGGCTTGATCCCTATGCTAAGCGATGATTACTATCAGGTTGGTGGCTCTCTGGAATACCAGCATCCTACCTATGTGGAGCGGCAGGCGGATCACGATCTGTTTCACCACTTAAAAGATGGGCACTATTGTTATGTGCTAAATTCGCGGCAGATGGGAAAATCGAGCCTGCGGGTCCAAGTGATGAAACGCCTCAAACAGGCTGGAGTTCGGTGTGGATCGATTGATATCACGGGTATTGGCAGTAATGTAACACCAGCAGAATGGTATGGTGCAATTGTTTCAGAACTGCTGCGGGGATTTGGACTAAGCAGAAAAGTTGATTTTAGAACTTGGTGGCGAGAACAGGAGGTTCTATCTCCGATTCAACGGCTGAAGGAATTTATTGAGAATATACTACTGCAAGAATTCTCTCAGCCAGTTGTTGTCTTTATCGACGAGATCGATAGCATTCTCAAGATTTCCTTTAAAGATGATTTCTTTGCCTTTATTCGTGCCTGCTATAACCATCGAGTTGATGATCCAATCTATAAGCGATTGACGTTTTGCTTACTCGGTGTGGCAACACCCTCTAACTTAATTCAGAACAAAGAACAGACACCTTTTAATATTGGTGAAGCTATTGATCTGTTTGGGATTGAGTTAGAACCAGCCAAAGCAGCGCTCTTACCTGGGTTGGTTAATTATGCAGAGCATCCAGAGCGAGTCTTAGCTGAAATTCTTGCCTGGACTGATGGACAACCGTTTCTGACCCAAAAGGTTTGTCGCCTGGTGCAAACGCTGACCAGCCCCATCGCCAGTGGGGAAGAACCCGACCAAATTGCTCAGTTAATTCGGCAGCGAGTTTTGGATAATTGGGAAGCACAAGATGAACCCGAACATTTGCGGACGATTCGTGACCGTGTCTTGCGCAATCCTAACCAAGCCGGACAGTTGCTCGGACTGTATCAACAGGTGCTAGATCAAACTGCTATTGATGACCCAAATGCTGGACTTGTAGCCGATGGCAGTGCTGAACAAATGGAGCTGCGTCTGACCGGGTTAGTGGTCAACCACAAAGGTAAATTGCGCGTTCATAATCGCATCTACGCTGAAGTATTCAATTGCGCCTGGGTAGAGCAAGCCCTAGCCGATCTGCGTCCCTATGCCCTAGCCCTCAACCATTGGATTGCTTCGGCAGAGCAAGATCAATCCTGCCTGCTGCGGGGGCAAGCCCTCCTCAATGCACAGTCCTGGGCTGCAAACAAATACCTCAGCAGCCAGGACTACCGCTTTCTTGCGGCCAGTCAGGAATTAGCCAAACAGGAAATGCAGCTGTTTCTAGAACAGGAGAAGCAGGCATCCCTAATTTTGACCGCGGCAAATCAGGAAGCAGTTCAACGAATTCGCATCGGTTCCGCAATTCTGGCTGGCTGTTTGGGTTTGGCCGTCTTTGCAGGCATTGTTGCGGCTAGCACGGCCTATCGGCAGCGAGAAGCCCGGACCGGCACCCGCTTAGAGCAGGCAGGAATCAGCGCATTGCAGCAGTTCGAGTTTGAGCAAATTGAGGCGTTGCTGTCGGCCATGCAGACCGGGCAAGAGCTGAAGGCCCTAGTCAAGGATAACCGCCCGCTACACCGCTATCCGGCTACCAGTCCTCTGTTTGCTTTGCAGTCGATTTTGGATCGAATTCGAGAAAAAAACCAGCTTTTGGGCCATCAGGGCCGTGTGTTGAGCGTTAGCTTTAGTCCCGATGGTTCGCTGTTCGCCAGTGTCGGCCAAGACCAGACGGTGCGGCTGTGGAACCGGGATCAAACCTTGATAGCTGAGCTAAAGGGACATACCGGCTGGATCAAGAGCGTCAGCTTTAGCCCCGACAGTCAACGGATTGCCACTGCCGGATTTGATGGTGCCCGGCTCTGGGATCGGACGGGTCGGTTGATTGCCTCCATGCAGCAACACCGGGGAGCTGTGATGGCTGTGACGTTCAGTCCCGATGGGCAGCGGATCGTCACCGTGGGCCAAGACCGCACCATTCGGCTATGGAATCGGGCAGGGCGACAGCTCAAAGTTTGGCAAGGGCATCAAAGCGAAATTCATGCAGTTAGCTACAGTCCAGATGGCAAACTTCTGGTCACGGCTGGTTTGGATGGAGTGCGGTTCTGGAATCGAGATGGTAAAACTGTTTCTGCCTTTGCCAAATCGCAGCGCTGGATCACAAGCCTCAGCTTTCGTCCCGACGGACAGCTTTTAGCCACAGCTGGCGTCGATGGAGTGGATGTATGGACTCGCTCAGGCCAGAAAGTCACCCAGTTTAGGCGGCACCAAGGCAAGGTGAATCAGGTTCAGTTCAGCCCCGATGGGTTGGCCTTGGCAAGCGTGGGGGATGATGGCGTGCTACGTCTATGGAGCGATACGGGCGAACCGCTGGCAGACTTTAGGGGCCATCAAGGTCGGGTCAACAGCGTCAGCTTTAGTTCCGATGGTTTAATGCTGGCGAGTGCAGGCAACGACGGGACACTACGACTTTGGGAACGTTTTAGAGTACCGCTGCGAGAATTTGGTGGACAGCAAAACCAAATTTACAGCATTCGTTTTAGCCCTGATGGCAATATGCTAGCCACCGCTGGTCAAAACCGCACCGTGCGCCTGTGGACTCGACGCGGTAAGCCGCTCGCTGTGTTTACCGGACTGCAAGGCAGAGCCTTGAGCGTCAGTTTTGATCCGACCGGTCAACTGTTGGCCGCAGGTGGATTTGAGGACACGGTGCGAATTTGGCAATTAAATGGGCAACTGGTGCGCGAACTCAAAGGCCACCAAGGCGGTGTCTTTAGCATCAGTTTTAGCTCTAATGGAAAGCTGTTGGCTGTCGGCAGTGAGTCAACCGCCCGCATCTGGGAACGAGACGGGACACCGCTGCTCGTGCTCGAAGGTCACCAAGGGCGGGTCAAAAGCATCCACTTCAGCCCAGATGATCAGTTGCTGCTGACCACAGGTTCCGACGGCACCGTGCGGTTGTGGAATCGGGCAGGTAAATCCCTGAAAGTCTTAGAACAACAAGCCGGTGCGGTTTATGATGCTCGGTTTAGCCCCGATGGTAAACAGTTTGCCACAACTGGTACCGAGGGCACCGTGCAGCTATGGGACCGAAGCGGCAACCTGCTGCGGCAGCTCAAAGGCCATGCCGGTATTGTTCACCAAGTAGACTTTAGCCCCGACGGTCAACTGATCGCTACCGCTGGGGCAGACGGTACCGTACGGCTGTGGAATCAAGCTGGCACACTGCTGGCCGAGTATCGCAGTGAAGCAGGAGCCATGTTTAGCCTCAGCTTTAGTGCCGATGGCCGCACTCTAGCCACAACCGGTGCCGATGGCATGGTCCGCCTCTGGGCCGTTGAAGACCTCGATCAGCTATTGCACCAGGGCTGTCAATGGTTAACCACCTATCTGCGAACTCACGCTAATACTCCTGAACTATGTGCTCAGGAGCCAGGAGTCAAGAGTCAGAAGGCAAAAGACAGGAGCCAGAATTCTCCCTAACTTCTGCCTCTCCTACGAGTGAGACGAACAAATTGATTCCCTCACCTGGAGTTCACCTTATATCTACCAACCAGAGCACTTTACAGTCAACACTCCCTACTCCCTACCCCCTACCCCCTACTCCCTACTCCCTACTCCCTACTCACCCCTCACCCCTCACCCATGAAACGCCGCCTCTTCCTGCTAATCCTCTGCCTCACCGTAGCCCTCTCAATCGTCGGCCTGCCGCAACTCCAGGCTCAGCAGCTCGCGGTTACGGAACTCAACATCTACAACTGGGATACCTACATTGCTCCAGAAGTCTTGGAAGAATTTCAACAGCAATATCGCGTCAAGATTAATTACGATACCTACGGCAGTAACGAAGAAATGTACGCTCGTGTCAAAGCTAGAGATACTAACTATGATCTGATTTTTCCGGCTGATTACATGATTCAGATGATGGCAACTGAAGGGCTGCTGCAACCGCTTGATGCTAGGCAGATTCCCAACCTGAAGCACATCGATCCCAATTTCCTCAATTCGGATTACGATCCGGGCAATCGTTACAGTGTGCCGTACCAGTGGGGAACACTTGGCATCGGCTATAACTTGGAAACAACAGGTAAGGAAATCGATAGTTGGACGGCTATGTTTATGCCCCAATATGCGGGCCGAATCGCCTGGATGGACGATACGCGCTACACCATTGGTGCCGTGCTGCTGTTTCTGGGATATGACCCCAACACAGAGAAAGTTGAAGAAATCAATCAAGCTAGAGATTTTTTGATCAAACAGAAAGATACCATCGCTGCCTTTGCGGATGACATTGGCCAATCGTTGCTGAATCAAGGCGAAGTGGATTTAGCCTTTGAGTGGAGTGGTGACATTTTTCAGGTGATGAAGGAGAACCCAGACCTGCGCTATGCCATTCCCAAAGAAGGCAGCATCATCTGGACTGACAACATGGCAATTCCGGCTCAAGCCCAACATCGGCAGCTCGCAGAGCAATTCATCAATTTCATCCTGGAACCAACGGTTTCGGCCCGCATTTCTAACTTCACCCAGTATGGCTCCCCCAATCGCACGGCGCGGCAGGCTGGCCTGATCACCCCCTCCGATTTAGGCAATCC
The DNA here is from genome assembly GCF_032598965.1 of Leptolyngbya sp. NK1-12. Taxonomy (NCBI): domain Bacteria; kingdom Bacillati; phylum Cyanobacteriota; class Cyanophyceae; order Leptolyngbyales; family Leptolyngbyaceae; genus Leptolyngbya; species Leptolyngbya sp. NK1-12. The sequence goes on along the minus strand of NZ_CP053586.1, from coordinate 1,512,663 downwards.
TGGTATTTATCCTCCGGCAGAGCTGTTTGCTAAACTCAAGCATCTGAAGCATGTGGGTGAGAGCAGCAGGCTTTACGAGGCCGCCTGGGACGCCATCAAAACTAGTAGTCCATCTCCTTCAACCTGAGTCAGCCTGCGAAAAATTTTGCAGACAGGACTCCACATACGCCTGAATTCGCTGCTGATCCATAGCCCGCCATCCTCCAGAGATTTATTGCCCATGATTACACGGGTTTTTCGGCAGATTTCGGAGAATTTAGAAACCCTTTAGCATCGGGGCAATTTCCAATTTGAGCAATCAGCTTGCGATACAACGAACTTTGCGAAATGGTGGAGCAGTCGGCGGCATCAGCCTATGCATTAGCATGTATTGCTTGACGCTGAGAATAGATTTCTTCCAGCAGCAGATCCCGAAGTTGATCAGCAATATCGTCGGGAGGATTGCCAGCCAGCGCCCGTCCAATTAAGCGCTCTGCCTCTCAAAAGCGCCCAGAATTCCTCAATCTATATACTGAGGCGGGCTAGCCCCGATGCGTTCGGTGATGCGAGGATACTCAACCTCTGGCTGGGGTGCCGTAATTGCTGACACCTGGACCTGATGCCACCAAGCATCACCAACATCAAACCAATAGCCCTAGTCAAAACTAACGCACGACCAGCACCGAGCAAGACGCATGGCGCACAATATATTCAGTGATAGAGCCAAACAGAAAGCTCAACCCTCGCTCTTCATGAGCTGGCATTACAATTAAATCGATATCGTTGGCCTTGGCGTAGTTGATAATTTCCCGATCTGGGTTGCCAATTACCACGTTAATTTGGGCACTAGCGTATCCGGCACTAGTCAGCTTTTCTTGCAGAGCTGCTTCTACCTTTTGTTCCCGGCTTTCGTCTGTTACTGTATTCCAGACCACGGCTGGATCAGTAGGATGCAGCATCGGTAAAACATGGAAAACATGTAATTGGTTGGCTGCCTCAACCATCTCACGCGCCACAGCCAACGCTGCAAACGACTGCTCTGAGAAATCAATCGGGACCATTACTTTATTTTTTTTTAACCAGCTCATTGCTTGCCTCCAGAATAAAGCGTATTTGGTATTGCAAAGGCTGCAAGGGAATCTGTACTGAATCAAATTATGGCCAACTGCATCTACTCGAATTCGCTGCTTCAGCGCACTCTAGAAGTAGAGCCAAGCGAAACTATTCAAAACCCCATGCTTCCAAGCGGTATGACCCAAGGGATGCTCTTAGCAATTTTGCTCATACATTCTATGAACGCCATGCTTTGATCACCCCTGGGAAACTTCTTAGATTGGGAAGTAGCAGGCCATCAATTATCCCACCCTTACGAGGTTACTATGACACGTCTTCCTTTAGATCACGTAGAACATGCTGTAGAAACTCACGGTTCAACTTGGCCAGTTCGGTCCTTAGGTAAACGGCTGATTCAGGCAGTTAGAACCTTCTGGCGCTTCAGTCAGTTCTATGGCGAGTATCAGTCCACCCCACCTTGGGAACGTCATGCCAAGCTAGCACAGATGGGCAATCATGCGGCTCAGCCATCGAAACCCTTGCAGTAGTCCTTGTTGCCCTGTCAATGTTGCCCTATCGATTCGCGCCAATCTCAACCGCCTGTTGTTCCGCATAGGTCGGCATTTGGCCAGAGGTCAACCGATGCCAGTAGTCCTTCAGGTCAGCAGCGACTTCGTTAGAGAGAATATAGCAGCCAATCAGGTTGGGAATTGCCATCGAGAAGAACATCATATCGCTGAAATCAATTACGGTTGATAGGCTAGCGATTGGTCCTAAGAACGTAAAGAAGAGATAGATCAACTTAAACAGAATCAGGCGACGCGGACCAAACAGATAGGTCCAAGCCTGTACACCATAATAGCTCCAAGACAAAATCGTCGAGAAGGCAAACAAAAAGACGGCAATACTCAAAACCACGGGGAACCAGCCAATCACCGAGCCAAAGGCTTGAGTGGTCAGAGCTACGCCACCCAGTTCCGAATTGGTGTTCTGATACACGCCCGTCAGGACAATCACAATCGCCGTCAGGTTACAGATGCAAATCGTGTCAATGAATGGCTCCAGCAAGGCCACAATACCTTCTCGCACGGGTTCATCGGTTCGAGCAGCGGCATGGGCAGTTGCTGCCGAGCCGGCTCCGGCCTCATTGGAGAATGTAGCTCGGCGGATTCCTTGCACCATTGTGCCAACAATCCCACCTGCTACGGCTGTCGGCGCAAACGCTTCTCGGATTACCGTGCCAATGGCTCCAGGTACTTCGGATAGATTGGCCAAAATAATCCACAGACAGGCCGCCGCATAGATCAGCGCCATTGCGGGTACCAGCTTTTCGGCCACGGCTCCAATTCGGCGAATCCCACCCAAAATCACGATGCCCGACAGGATCGCTAGCCCAATGCCAAACAGCCAGTTGGGTAGACCTGGAATCAGGTTGGTTATTGCTGCGTAAGCTTGGTTTGACTGGAACATGTTGGGTGCCCCCAAGCTGGCCGGAATCGTCACTAGGGCAAACAGCACGGCCAATCCCCGTCCCATCGAACCCAACCCCTTATTCAATAGACCTCTGGTCAAATAATAGGCTGGACCGCCCAGCACGGTGCCATCTTCTAGGACGCGACGGTATTTCACGCCCAGCGTGCATTCCACAAACTTGGTCGTCATACCAAATAAGCCCGACAGGGTCAGCCAAAACATTGCCCCCGGACCGCCGAGCTGAATCGCGACCGCCACCCCGGCAATGTTACCTAGACCGACCGTTCCCGACAGGGCTGCCGATAGGGCTTGAAAGTGGGAAACTTCACCCGCATCATGGGGGTCATCGTATTTTCCTCGCACCACATCAATCGCATGTTTGAAGGCTCGGAAATTAATGAATCCCATCCGAAATGTGAAATAGATTCCAGCTGCAATCAGCCACAGCACAATTAACGGAAAGCCATTTTCGCCGCCAATTGGAAAGAAGAAAATGCCGGACAGCACTGTTACAATTTGGGCGAAGCCGTTATTCAGTGAATCTAAGAATCCACCTGATGAATTTGCTTCTGGCTGTTGTGCCAACGCCCGGATTGGAATCAGCAAGAAAAAGCCAATCAACAGTGCTGCAGTCACTCCGCTGCTTGCTCGTCTTTTCCCTGAGTGTTGAATTGGATATTCTTCCCTGAGGTGGATGCCGGTTTTTTGCTGAGAAATACTATCACCTGTTTTTGTTACTTTCTTCATGACAACTGCATTGAAACAATTGAACCATTGCCTATTTTGTAAAGGTAGAAGAGTTTGAGTCAATAGAATGTAGCAAATGCATAAATTTTTCGATTTCTTATAACGCTACACAAGCAAAACCTGTTGGCGTGGGTACGCGACCGAGCTGACAGCTTAGTAGGTCAATTGGGCTGATATTACTGGGCTGATATTACTGGGCTGATATTACTGGGCTGATATTACAGCGATATATTCAGAAGGACCACTGCCATTGACAACCCCCACTGGGGCAACTCACCCGCCTGGATCGGCGAGATTATGACAAGATCAAAAAGATGATTCACTGTGTTTAGTACGAATTGATGGCTTCAGCAAATTCATCACTAGATTCTTCCTTTCAGCGGCTGCGGGAGTTCCGAGGCGTTCTGTTGCGTCTGCACAAGGCGTTGCTGCATTCGGAGCGGGCAGTTTACGAGCAATTCTATGGCCGTATTCCATCCAGCGGAGAATTTTTTCGGCTGGTGATTGAGCATGATTGGTTTAGCTGGTTGCGCCCGATGTCGCAGTTCATTGTCGAAATTGATGATGCCTTGAGTGCCAAGGAGCCAATCACTCTGGGCCAAGTGGAGGCGCTATTGGCAAAGGCCCGCACTATGCTCCAACCCTGCGAAACCGGCTCATCTCTAGAAAAACGCTACTATCGAGCCATTCAGCGCGATCCTGACATTGCTCTGATGCATGCTGAAGCGACTCGCCTGCTGGCCTCTCCAGACGCTGATAGTAATAATGCGACTGGCGACTCGGTTCAGTAAATTCCACAGTTGGCTCGATTAAGCCCTCCTCAATCAACCGTGAAACTGATGAAAACGCCGATTTCCCTGCCTGAGGTCTGAGATAGGCTCGGAGGAAACAATTTCGGTGATTAACATCAGTTTTTATATGCGCTTACAGCAATTTAGCCGCTTTGCTAAACCGTTTCAGCAGTTTTTAGCCAAATCTGACCTGCGAACGGTACTAGTCGTGCCGTTTGTACTGCAAATTGCTGGCACGGTAGGTTTAGTGGGCTACTTGTCGTTCCGCAATGGCCAGCAGGCGGTGAATGATCTGGCCAATCAGCTGTTGGGGCAGGTGGGCAATCGGGTTGAGCAGCACCTCGATCAATTTTTGGCCACACCAACCGAAATTAATCAAACTAACCTCGATGCAATTGAATTGGGTGTATTGGAGCTAGACAATTTTGAGCAGCTTGGGCAGTTGTTCTGGAAGCAGATGCAGATATTCGATGTGGGGTATATCAACTATGCCAATCAAGCCGGTGAGTTTATTGGCGTTGAGCGTCTAGAGAACAACCAGTTTCTGATCAACGAGACCCGCAAGCCGTCTCTAAACACGATGACGATTTACCAGACGGATCGTGAAGGCAATCGGGTTGGGGGCAAGGTGATAGATGCGCCAGACCCAGTTCAATCAGAAGGGTGGTATGCGGCTGCGGCATCGGCTGGGCGTCCGGTTTGGAGCCAAATTTACCAATGGAACGATAAGCCAGAAGTGCTGTCAATTTCCTCTAGCTACCCGGTCTATGGCCGTAACCAGGTTCTGATCGGCGTGATTGGCGTTGATTTGCTGCTATCGGGCATCAGCGAATTTTTGCGCACCCTACGAGTTAGTCCGTCGGCTCGGATTTTTGTGATCGAGCGGGATGGTTCCCTCGTGGCAACCAGCAGCAAGCAACCCGCCTATCAAGTGGCAGATGGCGAAGCTAAACGCCTCAGTGCCTTAGACAGTTCGGATCCGCTAATTCAGGGGGTTGCCCAGCATTTACACCAAAAGTTTGGACAGTTTGCGGCAATTCACCAATCCCAGCAGCTAGAGTTTCAGGTTAATCAAGAGCGGCAGTTTATTCAGGTGACGCCGTGGCGCGATGCGCTTGGATTGGATTGGCTGGTGGTGATCGCCGTGCCGGAAGGGGATTTTATGACGCAGATCGAGCAAAATACCCGCCTGACGATTGCCCTCTGGGGGGTTGCCTTTGTCCTGTCGGTAGCCATTGGTATGTTTACCGCCCGCTGGGTCACGGGTCCAATTCTGCGACTGAATCAGGCCGCCAAAGCCATCGCCGCAGGCGATCTCGATCAAACCATTGAGGTGAGGCATACCGAAGAGTTACGGGAACTCTCGACCTCGTTTAACCAAATGGCTGGCCAACTGCGTGCTTCCTTTGCCGCCCTCGAATCTACCAATCGCGACTTGGAGCAGCGGGTTCAAGAGCGTACTGCCTCATTGGCTGCGGCGGAAGCCGAACTGCGTGGCCTGTTTGAAGCCATGACCGAACTGATTTTTGTCCTAGATCGTCAGGGGCGCTACCTCAAAATTACTGCTCCCTACCCAGAGTCGGTTTATCCGTCTAGGGAGGCACTGCTCGGCAAAACGGTTCACGAGGTATTTGCCGCTGACTTTGCAGATCAAGTAACGCGCCATGTGCAAACCGTACTGGATGAGCAGCGACCCCACCAAGTGGAATATAGCCTTCCCATCGCTGAGCAGGAAGCCTGGTTTGCTGCGAACATTTCGCCAATTTCCAGCGAAACTGTGATTTGGGTGGCGCGGGATATCAGTGAACAAAAGCAAGCCGAGGCCGCCCTGCGCACCAAAAATGAAGAGCTAACCCAAACGCTGCAACAGTTGCAGGCCACTCAAGACGAGTTGGTGCAGTCGGAAAAAATGGCCGCCCTCGGACAGCTCGTGGCTGGTATTGCCCACGAAATCAATACCCCCCTTGGCGCAATCCAGGCATCGATTAGCAACATTTCTGGGGCACTAGACCAGGCGATGCAGCAGTTGCCCCACCTGTTTCAAGTCCTTCCCCCGGAGCGTTTGGCCGATTTCTTCCAGCTTTTGCAAATGGCTCAGCCCCCGCGAGAGCCGCTGTCATTTCGGGAAGAACGCCAGTTGCGTCGTGCCCTCAAGCAGGTTCTGGCTGCTCGTGCCATTCCCGAAGCTGATAAACTAGCCGATTTGCTCAGCAAAATGAACCTTGCTCCCGAAGCGTTAGAAGCTGAGCCTTTGCTACCGCTGCTGCAATTATCAAATCACCGCTTTGTCTTGGAAACGGCCTATCAGCTTTCGGTGGTGCAAAACAATAGCCAAAATATTATGCTGGCTGTGGAGCGAGCGGCCAAAATCGTGTTTGCTTTGAAGAACTATGCTCGCTACGATGCATCCGGCCAAATGGTGGAAGCGCTAGTCATCGATGGCATTGATACGGTATTGACGCTATATCACAATCAGCTCAAACGAGGTGTGGAAGTGCGGAAACACTATGCCACCGTTCCCAAAATTCTCTGCTATCCCGAAGAGCTGACCCAGGTATGGTCGAACCTAATTCATAACGCGCTACAAGCAATGGACTATCAAGGCAGGCTCACTATCACCGTAACTGAACAAAACCAGCATGTAGTGGTGCAGATTACCGATTCGGGTAGCGGCATTCCTCCTGAAATTCGCGATCGCATCTTCGAACCGTTTTTCACCACTAAACCTGTTGGTGAAGGCAGCGGTTTGGGGCTAGATATTGTGCGGCGCATTGTTGCTAAGCATCACGGCAACGTTGAGTTAGAAAGTGAACCTGGGCATACTACCTTTAGCGTGTGGTTACCGATGTGGCAGGCTGAGTGAAATGTCCGACCAAGCTATTTTATGTGTAGATGATGAGCGAATTGTTCTGTTAAGTTTGCGGGATCAAATTCTGAAACATTTTGGTGATCGATATCGGTATGAATTTGCCGAAACAGTTGATGAAGCTTGGGAAGTCATTGAAGAGTTGAGCCTAGAGCAAATTAGAATTTTGATTATTGTTTCTGACTGGCTCATGCCCGGTATGCGTGGAGATGAATTCTTGATCAAAGTACACCAGCGGTTTCCTAAAATTGTCACGGTTTTGCTGTCAGGACAGGTCGATGAAGCAGCAATCGAAAATGCCCGTCAATTTGCCAACCTTCACGCCTACATTCCCAAACCGTGGGATGAAGCCACACTAATTGGTATCATCCGATCGGGTTTGGAGCAAGTCGATGAGTAAAGGCACAATCGTTTGCGTAGATGATGAGCGACTGGTCTTGCTCAGCTTGCGTGACCAACTCACTCGTTTGATTGGAGACGACTACGAAATCGAGCTAGCTGAAAGTGGTGAAGAAGCGCTGGAGCTGTTTAGTGAACTGACTGCTGCCGCAATTGAAATTCCGCTGATTCTCTGCGATCAAATCATGCCAGGCATGGCGGGCGATGAGCTGCTGATTCGACTGCACGCCCAATATCCCAAAACGCTGAAAATTTTGCTAACCGGCCAAACCCACCTCGAAGCTGTAGTCAATGTGATTAATTCGGCTAGCCTGTACCGCTATGTCTGCAAACCCTGGGACGAAACTGACCTGCGCCTGACGGTACGTGAGGCTCTACGCCGCTACACTCAAGACAAACAATTGCTGGAACAGCATGCAGCTCTACTGCAAAGTGAACGACGGCTGCGGCAATTCCTGGAAGCGATTCCGGTGGCGGTAGGAGTACATGACCGCCGGGGGCAAACCTACTACACAAACCAACGGGCACGCGACCTGTTGGGCAACGACCTGCTGCCGGGAACCTCCCCAGACTTGCCCTACTCCACCTACATTGCTGGCTCCCAGCAGTCCTATCCGCTAGAGCAGCTGCCGGGCATACGGGCCTTACAAGGTGAAAACTCCAGCGTTGACAATATTGAAATTGAACGAGACGCGCAGCGAATTCCGCTGGAGGTATCTGGTACGCCAATCCGCGATAGTCAAAACGAAGTCATCTATGCCATCGTTGCCTTTCAAGACATTAGCGAGCGAAAACAGGCAGAAGAAAAACTGCGCTACGGTGCTTATCACGATGCCCTGACCGGATTACCGAATCGGGTGGCCTTCATGTCGGCGCTAGAAACGGCCATTACCCAGGCCAAGCATGACCCAGGCTGCCGATTTGCGGTGTTTTTACTGGATTTGGACTCATTCAAGCTGATCAACGACAGTTTGGGCCATGAGCAGGGCGACCATTTATTGAAGGCGGTAGCCCAGCGGTTGCGCAATTGTTTGACCGCTGGCTCTGTGAGCCGTGCGGAGCACAATCAAGCTGTACTGGCCCGGTTCGGCGGCGATGAATTTACCATTTTGCTCAAAAATATCCAGGATTTAGCCGACGCGATTCAGGTAGCCGACCGGATTCTGACGGCCATGAGCCAAACCTTTAAGCTGGAAGACTACGAGGTTTTCCTCAATACCAGTATTGGCATCGTGTTAAACAAGAGCGGTTCCGAGCAGTTTGATTTTTCTGATCAAACAGCCGTAGATTTTCTTCGCAATGCCGATATCGCGATGTATCGAGCTAAAGCTGAAGGCAAGTCGCGCTACTCGGTATTTGACACCGTGATGCATGCACAGGTGGTGCAACGGCTGCATCTGGAGACCGATCTGCGGCTGGCCATCGAACGACAAGAGCTACAGCTTTACTATCAGCCGATTCTAGCCACCGCTACCCACGAAATTATTGGCTTTGAGGCACTGCTGCGCTGGCACCACCCCACCAGAGGCATGATCGCGCCTGCCGAATTTATCCCAATTGCTGAAGAAACCGGGCTGATTATTCCGCTGGGCCGCTGGATTCTCTGGGAAGCCTGTCACCAAATGCAGCGCTGGAAAGCAGAGTTTCCCAATAGCGGCTTGCGATACATGAGCGTCAACCTATCCGGACGCGAGTTGCTTCAGCCCGATATTACTGACCGCATTACCCAGATTCTGGCAGAAACAGGGCTAGAACCTCATCACCTGAAGCTAGAAGTTACCGAAAGCTCCCTGATCACAAATACCGAAGTGGCTGGCGATCGGTTAAAGCAGCTCAGTGCTACTGGTATCAAACTCAGCCTCGATGATTTTGGTACCGGCTATTCTTCACTGAGCTATTTGCACCGCTTTCCGGTGAATCACCTTAAGGTGGACCGCTCCTTTGTCAAAGACCTCTGCGATAACGATGAAAGCCTCAAAATTACTGAATCGATTGTAGTGCTAGCCCATAGTTTGAACATGAAGGTGATCGCTGAAGGAGTAGAACATCAATCCCAACTGGCTCGCCTCCAGCAATTGGGCTGTGAATATGTCCAGGGATATCTATTTTCTCCGGCTATTCCAGCTAATTCTGCAACGGAGATGTTGAAACAGCGATGCGATGTATTACCATCAGGCAAATTTCATTTGTGCAGCTCAGGATAAATGCAAGTCATTTGCTGTTCGTTGACCGTATCATCTGCCCATAGCAACTGCTGTACGTTCCAGGCCAGATCCAAAAGCTGTAATTTTTCTTCCGTAGTTAGGGTTGGAGCATAACTCTCCTGCAACGCCCATTGAATTAATTCCCTCAGATCGGAGCGAGAAACTACACATTCGAGCTGTTCTACGCAGTACCTGTTCTGCCGGTGCCATCGCAACATCTCGACTTCGGATTTGCTCAAACTCAGCAAAAGAAACAGATGTGGAGCCGTCTGCTGATGCACTCTAGCTGGGGGGGTAATTTCAATAGAAGGCCGCATGGTTGATTCCTCCAAAAAGAGGGAGCCAGAGCTGACGGGGATCTATCAGCTCTATGACTTATTTAGGTGCAGCTCAGCCTATTTATGCACTTCATGGCTTGGCTGGTAAGAACGCTGATGATGCAATGGCTCATGCTCTAGACATTGCTGTCAGCAAAGCAAGGATCGCACCAACAGAAAGCAGGAATCTATCAAAACTATGCAGCGCTGCTTAGCAAAACGGCGGTTGCATATGCTCAGGAAAACCCTTGATCGGTTTGATCCCCGGAAATTGATAGGTCAGCGCTTTACTCGTTTGCTTCTTCAGCCCAACCAAGGCTTCTGCCAGCTTCACCGCCGCTGCTACTGCATCAATCACCGGAACTTCCAAACGCTGTTCCAATTCCACATCTAATCGACTCATCCCTGCACAGCCTAGACAGAGGGCTTCCGCCTTATCTTCAGTGATTGCCAGTCGTCCAACCTGCTCTAGCGCGTCAATCGTTGCTTGGCGGGCCGTCTCTGTTTCGATGACTGCCAATCCAGTTGTGCGGATCGAAACACAGCGATGGGCAAAGCCAGCCTTATAAATCGTCTTCTCAATAATATCCAGCGTGCGATGCTGCGTCGTTACTACCCCCCAGCGGGCCGCCAGCATATTCGCTACATACATACTGGCTTCCGCAATCCCAATCACTGGCTTGGTCGTGATTTCGCGAGCCGCTTCCAGCCCTGGATCTCCCCAGCAGGCAATCACAAAGGCATCAAAATCACGGTTAGCCAGGATAATTTGTTCCAGAATGCCCGGAATTGCTAAATACTCATCGTAATAGCATTCCAACGATTGAGGACCAGCCTTGGGCTGCGTCGTCACCACCTCAGTCCCAGGAAAACAAGCCGCCTGCGCAGATTCATCAATCCCCTGGGTCATTGGCTCAAACGTGTTGCCGTTAATTACATTAATTCGAATGGGGCGCTGCATAAGATACCAAAATCAGTTGGTGGGTGCTATTGATTATCAGCCACTATTTATCAGCCACTATATAGCAGTCTTCAATGAATTGTGAATATCTGCTGGGTAGGAGTCAGAGATAGGGGTCACGAATCGCTGAATCAGTCGCTTAGAACCTGCTCAGAACAGATGACTAGCCTGTCTCGAGTCTACGTTTGAATTTTGTCGCCATACTGAGGCCGCTGATTTGACAAATTAAATTACCCACATAACTGTGTTCACGAAACATTCACAATTTATTTGTCTAATATTTACAATATAGTTCCGGATAAGCAATTTTATCCGCATCCTCTGGTGTATTACTTCGGCAGAGTTAGAGAATGCCGGCAGGAGCATGCCGGCAGGGATGTCCAAGCCTTCGCTGCCCCCAAACCCCCAATGCTGCCCACTTTGAAGAGTTACGAGCGGGTTCCCCATTTTTTGTACTTCATTAGCCTGGAAAAGGCTGTAGTTGACTATATTCTGACAATTTAATAATTCTGTTCTGACTTTATGATGACTGCGATCTGACTCCTAATTGACTAAAACGAGGCTAGATTGATTTTAACCACCTGCATGAAAGCGCTTCGCATTTCAAATCAGGTGCATCAAGAATCAATGCATCAAGAATTAATCCATCAAGAATCAATGCATCAAGCTGCTTGCAAAAACAGTACTCCCAAGCAAGAGCCAGTGATCAGGAGTCAGCATTTCCCTAGTATTTACTTAGCAATTTACTAAGCGATTAGCAATTTAGTTTTTCTGTCGTTCTAAATGTATAGCCGTCGCCATGACAGTTAGGACAGAGATATGGTTGTGGACGTGCTTTGCGCCTACAACAATGTCCTATCTCTTCTGGCAAACACTATATCTCTACGGTAGAACCAATTGCATCTAGAGTTTGATTACAGTTCAAGTTCTGGAATCTATCTGTAGGGAGTTTGGAGCCGGCTTGTTCTGCTGATTCTGCCTGGCTAATTTTACTAACCCATTCAAGTCAGAAAACTACTCTACTGCCTGCCTCTGATCTGGAACGGCACGCAACTTTCTCATGCACTCAAACTTAACAAATATGCTAAGCCACCTACAATCTGGACAGGCTAATAATTGGCCTGCGCATCAACAAACTAATCGGTACTTCAATCTAGGCTCTAAAAATCCTAAGCAATTGTTGGAAACAACCCTGCCACAACATTTTGCTCGAAACCGTGCCGAAAATAGAAACATCTCAGGTAGACCAGCGTCTATCTCTAGTAAAACGTCTCTGAATTTATCAAAACTAGGTTCTGGCAGACCTCAAAGGCAACGCATTAATACTCGTAAACAGACAGGTCAACGCATCTACGGATGCTGCGGCTGTCAATCTTGCTTAAGCCAAGGCGACCTCTCCCCTAACTTAGATAGAGCAATCAGTAACACAACTGGATTTGAGGCGTCTCCATTTCCCCTCAAACAGGGCTGGTTATACGATCTAGGGGTCGTAGATGCTAATAACGACAATATTTTTGATGTTTTTACCACCAATCACAACGCAACTGAAAATTTGCTGCTAGGCAGCCCATTCGGCAGTTTTACCGATGTCCTATCCCAGTGGAATCTCGACCAAGACCGGCAGTTTCCCGGCTTGGGAGATTTCAATTACACGCCACCTGCCCATCTTAAAGGTCTCCATATTTATCGGAGTATGGACAATCAATTACATCTTCGGCAGCAAGGTGGTCGATTGATTCAGGGTGAAATTGTCCTCCCGTCTCCTAGAAGCCGCAAATCTAACGTGGAAATCTTGAACCGCCACCAAGCCAGTGCCCAGATCAGGCATTCTGCATGGCAACAGGGGCTTCAAACTCGAATTCGGTTCAAAATTCGTCCAAATGGGCATTTAATATTAAACACGAGATTCTCTGAAATAAGTTATGCTTTCAAATTGAATAAACCATTGCCCTTACAGCAAGTATATGTCGGTGGGCAGCAAATTCATCCCAAGAGCCATACCTTTAAATTACAACTACGCGATCGCCACAGCATGGCCTGGGCCGACTATCAGGGTGACAATCGCATGGATGTATTCATGGCTAGGGGAGGACTACGGGGTCAAATTCTCAAATTCCCCAGCACTAGCCAACCCAAAGACGAATTCTTCACGAACCTGGGTAATGGTCGATTCAGAAACCGAGCTGCTCAGCTTGGATTCGAGAAACAGGGGTGCCGTGCTCGTAAAGTTGCCTGGGTAGATTTTAATCAGGACAATCGGCTCGACTTATACATTGCGGGTTTAAAGAGCCCCAATCAACTGTTTCAGCAGCAACCTAATGGCCGGTTTACCAACGTCGCGGCTCAGCAAAACCTCAACTTTCGTGATTCCAGCCAGTTCGAGTGGTTAGATGCGGATAATGATGGCGACCAGGAGTTGCTGATTGCCCGCAACGGCAAACTGGAACTTTACAATAAACAAGCCAAACAGTTTCGCCGGAGACAAAGTATTTCTGCTGCTGGAATTGAAATCGGAAAACTAGCCCTTGCCGATTATGATCGAGATGGTGATATTGATGTCTATGCAGCATCACCCCAGTCCAGTTTGTTGTTAATCAACACAGGTGGACGCTACACCGTCATTAGTCCCGCAGCTGCTGGCTTACCCCCAAACGCCCTTACCGCTAACTGGGTCGATTACGACAATGATGGCCTCCAAGACCTCCATGTTGCTCCCAGTGGCCTCTATCGTCAGTTAGCCAACCAGCAATTTGAGGCGGCTCAGTTGCTGAGTGCAGCCCCATCCCTTTTAGCTGATGCGCTTACCAGCCCTTCAACCAACCTTGCCTGGTGCACCTGGGCTGATCTCGACAATAACGGTACGCGAGACGGGTTGTTTCAACTCGCTCAAAATGGTTATGGACAAGCAACCCTTTACCGTAACCAGTTAACAGACAATCACTGGCTTCAGCTCAAGCTCGTAGGGCCAAAAGGCAATCGTCAAGCCATTGGTGCCAAGGTTACAGTAATCACGGCTAACCACAAACAGCTTCAGGCTGTAGGGCAAGCTGAGGGTTCGCATTACTCGCAGGGCCATTACCGCCTGTATTTTGGTTTAGGACAACAGCCAGCCGCTGAAGCCATTCAAATCACCTGGCCCGACGGCAAGCGCCAAGAAATCCAATCTCCGGCAGTAGGTCAGCTTTTGACAGTCCATTATGCACCTAATCGATAGGTTGATTTAGTCACCTGTTTAGTCATGGTTTCAACCGCCGTTGATCTACTGCACCTCAGAATCCGGTGGTTCAAGTTGATACGATTGGGATGGTTCCACGGCTGCCACCCCTTCAATCTGACAAAGACGATCCATTTGTGTAGACTCAATAGTTCCCGCGACCACACCAATTTGCTGCATACACTGTGCCACTCTCATTCCTGCTGCTTGCAGTGCCTCAACTACTTCTGAGATTTGACCCCGATGCTGGTCATCCACTAAAACCGTTACTTCTAGATCAGACATAGTATTCACCAGCCTACTTACATATTGTATTTTGCCTTCTAAACACAGCAGATCCCATACCCAAAAGTATGAGATCTAAGCTGTTATTTATTTAATGTTCAACTGAATTGAAATCACGTAATCGGTAGCCGCAACAAACTATCGACTTCAGATTCTATAAGTCATCTACAGAATCTACAGAATCTATGGAGCTTGAACCAAGCCAACTCCCACATCTTCTGAAGCTAGCGGTAGCCGACGGGCCGTTTTCATCAGCAGATTCCATAAATCTTGACCTCGCAAGCCAGACCGTTCAGCATGAAGAGCTGCAATTCCAGCCACATGGGGTGTTGCCATACTTGTACCGCTGATGGTGCGATACTGAGTTGGCATCGGCCAGCTTGAATAAACCGCTACCCCAGGACCAGCAATATCCACCTGCCCTCCGTCAGGATTAAGACCCCGATTCGAGAAGCGAGCCATTTGCAAATCTGAATCCAAAGCGCCCACAGCCAGAATTGAGGGACTGTTGGCCGGACGCGCCACTGGATTGAAAATCCCCAAATCTCGACGGCTTTCATTGCCTGCTGCGGCTATGATCAACGTTCCACGCTGGAGCGCTCGTTGCGCCACTGCCTCGTAGATGGGTGAATAGCGCGTGCCAATTTGAGTGGGTGCCCCCAACGACATAGAAATAATCTCACAGCCGTTAGAAATTGCCCATTCAATGCCTTCCAAAATGCCGCTGTCGGTTCCACTGCCCCGATCGCTCAGGACTTTTCCAGCATAAATTTCTGCCTCATAGGCGGCCCCATAGCGGGGTAAGCGACCGGGTGCACGCGAGCCACAGGCTGTACCGATACAGTGAGTTCCATGACCATTGCCATCCTGCACGGCCTCACCCGGAATAAACGACTTGCTAACCACGACCCGACCTACAAAGTCAGGATGATTTAAGTCAAAGCCCGTATCGAGAACTGCTACTTTAATTCCCATGCCGCTAGAACAGGAGTTTACAACTCTCGTGGCTTGCAGCCCCCAGGTTGATTCTGATTCATCTACAGCCTGCGTCAACTGGCTCTGCTCAGCCGGGAGCAAACTGCCAATCAGGTGATTCACTGCATCCCGATAACCTCTGAGGTAATCCACCGCAATATCCAGGTTTTGACCCGATTGCGTTAGCTTGGGTGGCATAAAGTCTGGTTCTTCTAGAGCATAGACCACCTGTTCGGGTTCAATCGCCAAAATGGCGCTGTCGGCCTCTGCCGAAGCCCGCACCGACTGGAGTTGCTCAGGTGCAACATCCACCACAGCCACTCCCAGCGTACTCAACACAATCGGGGGATTTGCCGCCTCGTCGCTAGCCATCCCAAGACCAGTCGCTTCAGTCAGCGTTTGCATGCCTTCATTCACTGCACCTTCGCGAAATAAAACCAGGTAGCGCCCTGTCATTTCAGGCTGAGCTGTCATAGAATTCAGATTATTCACCATTGCTTACCAATTGCCTCTTGATTTAATAGCAGTTGAAAATCAAGCGATAGGATTGCTGATATTGAAGTTGATACCGCGTTGAACCAATCAAGTGACCGACCTAGTGACCAACCCAGTGACAAGAGATTCAGGTTGATTAAATGAATTGATTTGAATTAACTTGAACTAATTTGAATTGAGCGCAACGAAACTCCACACCAGCAATCCTGCCCAAAACTGTACGCCATACCTCAGGGTTGACCCCTCAGTATCAGCATACCGTCTGTTCAGTTGCCCTACTCGATAGTTGCCGAATCGTTACTGAAAGCAGTCTCAGCGCCAGTCGAGCAGTGCTACCTCACAAACCCATTTAGGCACTTGCTTGAAAAGATGCCCAGTACCCACGAGGGTGATATTGGCAGGTGCGGAAAATGGAGATAGTGGATCAAAGCAACCATTGCCAGATGAAAAACACCAGCATGCCAACCACGATGGTCAGCAGCAAATTCTTGCGCCACACTCCAATTCCCACAGCCGCTATGGCTCCGATCAAGCGAGCGTTCGTGAAATCAAGCCACAGCTGATCGTTTGGCATCAAGACAGCAGGAACTACAATGGCCGTTAGAACTGTGGGTGGCACAAAGCGCAAAAGCTGCAAAAACCAAGGTGCTAGCTGAAGCCGTCCGCTCATGGCCAAAACCGGATAGCGAATCAAAAAGGTGACAATGACCATGCCGGTGATTAGGAGAAATTCATTCATAGAGGTGAGGGGAATGGGGAATGAGGGAGAGGAGAAAAGATGAGAAAGATGGAGAACAATCAAGCTTTTTTGATTTGCTCGACTAGCGCGCCAGTAGCAATTCCGGCAATGGCGGCGACTATGAGGCCAAGCTGGTGTGGCAATCCATGAGCTAAAAGGGAAACGAGTCCAGCTACTAGAACGGCGGCAAACATTGAATGATTGATCAAATAGGGGATGATCATACCGATGAACGTAACAGACATAGCAAAATCTAAACCCCAGGCAGCTGCATTGGGAATCCATTGACCAACTGTTAGCCCTACCCAGGTACAAAGTTGCCAGTTCGCATACATGAAAAAAGCCGCTCCCAGATAAAACCAGTGTTTATAGGGAGACGGATCTGGTTGATGATAACGAGCAATGGCCACTGCAAACGCTTCGTCAGTCAGCCAGAAGCCGATCGGTAGTTTCCAAACTTGAGGTAAATCGCGCACATAGGGCACTAGGCTGACGGCATAGAGCAAATGACGTAAATTCACGACAAACGTAGTCAAAATAATCAGCGGAAGGGCGGTACCGGCACTCAACAGCCCTAAGGCAATAAATTGGGAGGAGCCAGCAAATACAAAAGCAGACATCGCCATTGCTCCAGCATGGGAGAGGCCGCTGCTGGCCGCTAACGTGCCGAAAATAATTCCGAAGGGAATCGCTCCCACGACCAGCGGGATAATTGCCCGACACCCTGCCCAAAACTCTGACTGGGCTGTTCTCCTGGAAAACTGACGCTGACTAAGTTCCATTACTCTCTGCACAACGTGAAACTATGTCAGCTTAGACCAACCACCGTTGGCTCGTCTTGGATATTTTTTCAGCCATGTTTTTTCAGGGTTTTCTCAGATGGGGATGCCTCACTCCAGGGCAATCCGGCTAATCAAACTAATTTTCTGTTCCGTTGTCTGCCCAGGTAGGTATTAATCGGGATCAAGATCAGGATAAGATTGGCTATGGGCAGTTTATCCTTAGGGTCAATTTACTCTGGATAACTGTAAATTTAAAATTTGGTTGCGCTCTGTGACACTGAGGTTTTATGAGAAGATTGTTATCGGGTTTAATCGCCTTGGCACTTGTGATTGTCGTTGGTCTGACCGGCTGTTCCAGTGCTCCCGGTGGCTTGAGCGGCAACTACCGTCAGGATACATTGGCAGTAATTGAAAGCCTCAGAGCTGCACTCGATCTACCTGATGACTCGCCAGACAAAGTCGCTGCCCAGGCAGAGGCCCGTGAAAAAATCAATCAGTTTTCGGCCACCTATCGCCGCGATGGCTCCTTGCTGAAGCTAAGTTCGTTTACTACCATGCGCACAGCTTTGAACTCGCTGGCAGGCCACTACAGCTCCTATCCCAATCGTCCGGTACCAGAGAAGTTGAAGAACCGGCTGGAGCTAGAGTTCAAACAGGTCGAAGCTGCCTTGAAGCGCGAAGCTTAGGCTTAAATTTTGACAAGATTTCTCCGCTAGATCTATAGGGGGCGTCCGCTTGCTGGTACGCCCTTCTTTTTTTAGATGAAGGCTAAACGTTGATTGACTTGATCCATTGTTGACTGATGACAGCAGAACCACGAAGCGGAACGTGAGCATCTTGCCCACCGCCAGCGAAATGCTTGCCCTACCCATCGTTCAGATGATTAGATTGACTTACGTATAAGGTAGCCTTTAGCCCCAGTGTGCTGACTGTTTCAAGCGCTCAAACAGCTCTCGCCGCATTTGGGCATCGGCTTTGCGACTACACGGCACTTCTAGCAGGCGGATGCCTTCAGTCGGCAGTGGGTTGAGGCAATGAATCAACTGTTGCCACGATTCGATGCGTTCATACTCTACACCGTGGGCCAGACAAAGCGGCCCAAAGTCAATTACCTGCGGTGTGGCGAAAAACTGCTCAAACGGGGGGTCAAAGCCCGAAATCGGTAACGATTCAAAAATGCCGCCGCCTTCATTATTGATCAAAACAATCGTCAGATGGCCAACTAACTGATGGCTGACCAAAAACCCGTTGCTATCGTGCAGCAGTGCCAAATCGCCAGTCAACAAAACGCTGCTCTGATTGCGGTGGGCGATGCCAAGTGCAGTTGATAGAGTTCCATCAATACCGTTGGCCCCCCGATTGAAATAGGGCCGAATCGCTCGGTTTCCCGGTTGCCAAAAAAATTCGACATCCCGCACCGGCGTGCTGCTAGCAATAAACAAAGGTGTTGCTTCCGGCAAGTACTGAGACAACAGCCACGCCACCTTGCCCTCAAACAAGACTTCTGTGGCAGCCATCTCCCGATCCAGCGCCTGTCGCATCTGAGTTTCACAATGCTGCCACAGAGATAAATAGGTCATGGACTCGCCAAGAAATTCACTGGGAGTTCCCAAGTGGGACGCTACCTGCTCAATCGAGCTGCGTAGATGCACCGTTTTGCCATGCAGAGGGTCGAGGTTGCGGTCACTTGCATCGATGATCCACTGCTGCGGTTGGGTTTGCGCCAGCCACTGCCGCAGGGTTTTGCTGGTGGGCATTTCTCCCACTCGAATCACCCAGTCCGGCGCTAGCTTCTCAGCCAGTTCTGGATTGCGCAGGATGAGATCATAAGTGGAAATTAAATTAGGATTTAGCTTCGCATAGTTGCGCAGCGGCGACAATCCTTCTGCTAGAACAGGAACCTGGAGGGCTTGAGAGAGCTGCGCTACCAGTTGGCAATAGGTTTGAGGACACTGTGGCTGGGCCAGTCCGGCGATCATTAGACCACGTTCGCAGGCAGGGAAGGGAGTGGGGAAGATGCGGCTCGTGAGCGTCGCCGAATGAGGGACGGTGGGGGAAGAGGTGTTGGGCTGGACGGTGCTGAAAAAGTCGGGTGGAAATTGGTCGGCGAAGGCTTGGGCGTCTGGTTGTGGGATGGGGGCTAGCGGATCGCGGTATGGAATGTTGAGGTGGACGACTCCCGCTACTGGATGGAGCGTGCGCTCCCAGGCATAAATTAGGGTTTGCCGTAGGTAGGTCAGTAGATTGAGGTCAAGGGTGGGTACTGCAAGTTCGCTATACCAGTTGGGAAACGTCCCGTAAAGTTTTTGCTGATCAACAGTCTGTCCAGCGTTGCAGTCTCGCAATTCGGGGGGGCGGTCTGCAGTCAGCACCAGCAGCGGCATCCGGCTTTCTCGCGCTTCGATCACGGCTCCATAAAAATTGGCTCCAGCCGTGCCAGAGGTACAAACCAAAGCCACCGGAATTCCAGTGTGGCGAGCCAAACCAATCGCAAAAAAAGCTGCCGATCGCTCATCCAGAATTGGAATTGCCTCAATCGCCGGGTGCTGAGCAAATGCCACCGCTAACGGAGCTGAACGCGAGCCAGGACAAATAATGGCTGTTGTTAATCCTAGCCGATGCAGAGTTTCAACTAGGACAGAAGCCCAGATTGTATTGACGTTGTGAAAGTGAACTGGCATGAAGCAGGCGCATAGAGCTGGCACAATCTTCTATTGTCGCTTACGAGGCTAGCAATCTGGGGTGATTCCCAAGGCGCGTAGTTGGAGCTGCCAGTTGTTCGGCCCGCTGGGTTGAACTGCTTCAAACAGCAAAAAGAGCGCTATTGCTGCGCCCTCATTTGAATCGTTGGATTCATTGATTCTTAATCTGTTCGTCTTTAGCCCTAAGAGTTCGATCAGAGTAAGCCGATTAATTTGACGCTGTACCAGCTACGCCCAAAACTTCTAGGCTAACCGGAGCTACACCAGAGTGAATTAATCCAATAATCCGAGCGGCCCCTGCCGACAAATCGATCACTCGGTCATGAGCAAAGGGACCGCGGTCATTGATCCGCACCACAACCGACTGGCCGTTATCCATATTGGTCACCCGCACATTGGTGCCAAACGGCAAAGACGGATGGGCCGCCGTTAGCGCGTTTTGATTAAATACTTCGCCACTGGCGCTGTAATTGCCATCAAATCCAGGCCCATACCAGGAAGCATAACCGGAGAAACGCAGATTCAAATTACCCAAACTTACTTGGCGGATGCCGTTCGGGTCGCCTTCGATGCCGGCCAATGGGGATGCACCGCCCATCTGCCGCCGAATCCGGTTCGTGGCCTGCAACAGATCACCCGATGAATTAGCAACTGTGTCCGGTAGAACTGTGCTTTCATCGACCGTCACAATTTCCGTATCCTTCGCCTTGATCACATACTGCTGACGAGCTGCATCCCAAGAGATTTTAATCTCATCAGCGCTGACATTGTCTCGGTAGAGCTGGTTTAAGCGAGCTGCCGTCGCGGTTGCCCGCCACACCGGATCCTGAGAATCAGTGGAATCGGTGCTGACATTACTAGGAATGGTATCGGGGATGGGTGAGGTCGATTCGGTAAGTGGCTCAGCCGAATTGGCCTGAATCGCAGCAGCTGTACCAGAGGTGGCCTGAGTGCTAGCGACCTTAACCTCTGCTCCACTAGAGGAGCTTGCTGCTTGATTAGCCTGTGCACCAGAGGCAGATTCGCCCACAGCTTCGCCCAAAAACGTTAAAACAGGGATATTGCGGACATAAAGCGTGGCAGCATTGCGGCCTTGTAACGGATGGGGTTGGATGGTGGCAACCGTAGCATTAGCTCGTGATGCGTCCTGGGACTGATATTCCCCAACCTTGACAACCTCTACAGGTTGACTACCGCTAGATTCAGCCGCAGTTGAGTTCGAGGTAGAGGGGGCAGCGGCTGGAGCAACTGCCGGAGTAGAAACTTTTTCACCAACCTTCTCGTCAGAAGGGGAAGGAATTGCAGTTGTTGAACTGATTCCGTTAGACGCTTGGCCAGGAGGTTGAACGGCTTGCTCCTGACTTTGCGCATTCTCAGGATTCTCCAAGCTGGAATCCCGAAGAGCCGAAGCGGAAGCGACCTGAGCAGCAGACCCTGATTCAGAAACGCTTACTCCCGATTGTTCGTCTGTTGATTGCTGCTGGTCAGCATATCCCGAAGGTGCTAATCCCAGCGTGGAAACCAACAAAGCTGCGGTAAAACCGCTTAAGAGTTTTTGATTCATACATCCATCGTGAATAGTACCTGAAGATAGGCTTTCGCCGGGATCGGGCAGCAACGCTACCCAACCTCACAAGCCAAACTTGGCAGCGGACTAAAACCTATGGAGTCTCGGCAGTGCGGGGAGTTGTATCAAGCCCACTGATTAGCGGGATCAACAAAACTCCTACAAAATGCTTAACTCGTACTCGTTACGTGTTCACTCCGGGCTAAGGAACTGCAACAGCGTAGCATGAAGTTTTTGTAGATTGGATCCGGGATCACGGATAAACGACGTAACTTTACATAATCTTCATATTGAAATTTGGGGTCGAAAGTTCTGTCAGGTGAGGCTTCTAGGCAATATTTACAAAAAGCAACTTTATGAAAACTTTATAATAATTTCACCCCATATTTAGATGCGGCTCGTTAGCCTGGAGAGTAAGCCTAAATTAGAGAGTAATTGCGGCCCTTCAGCACCCATTCGGGCGTAGGCGAAATTAATTCCGCAGCCCAAGGCGCTTGATTGGATTGCGTTCGTCGAGCCTTTGCGAGGCCCAGGTCAGCGAGTTGGACCTGAGGTAGGCTAAGCGAATCAGCCCAGCCAAATAAAGCAAGCTAAACAAAGCAGAAATTGCTCTAGTCGCCAATTGCTCTAGTTGCCATCAGTAGCTCCGTGCCAGCCTTGACCTGATGGACTTTGCGTAGAAGCCGCAACACCAAGTCAAAGTATTTAAGTACGTATTCAATTACTCGAAGAACTGCAAACTCAGTATCACAACAGAATTTAAGTACGTATTCAATTACTCGAAGAACTGCAAACTCAGTATCACAACAGACGCAGTTGAGCTGCCTCATCCGTACTCGTCTCAAGACCAGTAGCCGCATTCAGTGGTGCTAGTTGGGGAGTGATTGCCAAGTCTGAGCTGGTCCACTCCGCAGGCTCACCTGTCAAAAGCGCCGCAGCCGTATCCAGCATTTCAGCTGCAATATCGGCTAAATGAGGTTGGTTATCGAGATAGGCTTTCAATGCATCTACCGGATCAATTGCATGGCCGGTTCCTAGTTCTGGTAGCCGAGGCCGAGCCAGTTGGCTGACTAAATCGGCCTGAATCGTATAGGTATGGGCAGCACTGAGATACTGGTGTAAACAATGACTCTCAATCTGGTCGAGCTGGTCTGGTCGTACCTGGTAAATTAATCGCACCACCGCATCCGTAAACTCTTCGGCCTCGATGGCTGCGATCAGGGCTGCCTGAGGATCTTTTACATCCGATACATTGACCCGAATTGTTCGGAATGGACGCACCGGCAGAGGACAAAACTCTAGCGTGGCCTGACCCGGTTCTACCTCAACCAGGACAAAGCCTTTTTCTTCCTGCTCTTCGCTAAAATCCACCCGTTCGATACTGCCCGGATAAACTACCAGCGGCTGTTCTGCCAAAATTTGATGGCGATGCACATGCCCCAACGCTACGTAATCGAAACACGGGCGAGCTAATAACGACATGGGAACCGTAAACCCCTTCCCAACGGCTAAAAACCGCTCTGCCCCAAACTGAGCTGTATCCGTCATGAGATGGCCGAGCAGCACCGTCGGCAGGTTGGGATCCAAGCGGCGAATCTCTCCTTCTAGCGCCACGCGCAGGCGATCGATTAGCAATTGATTTACTTCAGCGAGCGATAGCCCGTCGGCATCGGGCCGGGTTAATAGAGCAGAGCGCGTCAGCCACGGCAGCGTAATCACCTGAATTCTGCCATGACGAGTTTGAATCTGGTGCGTTTCTAGCCGATCGCCCACCACAAACCCAGGCACTCCCAAGGTGCGATAGATGCACAAACTCGCTCCACCCGCACCCTGTGAATGCTGATCGTGATTCCCTACCAAAAGCACGGTCGGAATCTGAGCATCCACTAAGCGGCGAAACTGAGCGGCAAAAGCTTCTTGCACGATTGGCAGCGGCGTGGCATCCGGAAACGCATCTCCACCAAACAAAACGAGATCCACCGGCTCAGCAATTGCCCGGTCAATACAGCGCCCCAGAGTAGCCACGAAATCCTCCAGACGAGTATTCAGTCCCGTTTCTGGATTGATTCGCCCATGAGAAAATCCGCTACCCAGATGAATATCAGAAAGATGGAGAATCTTGATCATGATAAAGCCCTTTGACGAAGGCGTTCAGCGCCAGCTCGCAAAGGCCAGCACCTGCCCCAACCTTAGCATCATTGAGGGAGTCAGAAGTCAGGCGTCAGGCGTGGAGGTGGGGCAGGTTTGTCGAAGGAGTCGAAAGAGGACGGTGAACGAAGTAGAAATCCTGGTTCTATCTTTTGACATAACAAAACTACTTGTATAGGATGACTTCTGACTTCTGGCTCCTAAGAGAGTGTTTGAAAAGTATCAGAAGTACTGCATCGCCCCCTAAATCCCCCACTAGTGGGGGACTTCCGATCCCGTATCTCTGGTTCAAAGTCCCCCATTGATGGGGGATTTAGGGGGCGGTTCGGGTTGCAATAGCGACTTTTAAAACATCCTCTAAGTAGGTAGGCTAAATTAATCTTCGCTCCACAATGCCGGGTCTCGACTCCGCTCAACCCTCTGCTTCCCGAAACGTTGCGCATTGAGCGGAGTCGAAATGCGTCTTCTCAATCATTGCGCCCACCTACTTATCTATATTTATATATAAAGTCGGATTTGCAACCGCAATCTAGAATAGACGAAGGCACTTAGAAACGTTTTTGGGGGTAATGTCATTGTTTTGGACTCTGGCAACGATCGCAGTTTTGGCGCTGCTCATTGTGGTTCACGAACTAGGGCACTTTCTGGCGGCGCGGCTCCAAGGTATTCATGTGAATCGCTTCTCGATTGGCTTCGGCCCAATTTTATGGAAATATCAGGGACCGGAAACCGAATATGCGATTCGCGCCTTTCCGCTAGGTGGCTTTGTTGGCTTTCCCGATGATGATCCGGACAGCGAGATCCCGCCCAACGATCCCAACCTGTTGCGGAATCGGCCTGTTTTGGACCGGGCAATTGTGATCAGCGCTGGGGTGATTGCCAACCTAATTTTTGCCTACTTTGTGTTTGTAGCCCAATATAGTGTGATTGGTGTACCCGAAAAGTTTGATTTTCAGCCCGGTGTGATTGTGCCGGAAGTGACGTCTCAGGAATCACCGGCGGCATTGGCTGGCATCAAGTCGGGTGACATTATTCTCGCGGCAGATGGTCAAGAGCTGGGGGCATCCGAGCAGGCAATTCGCACTCTGATGGATGTGATTCGTGATAACCCGAATGATCCAGTCGATTTGAAGGTGCAGCGGGGCGAACGTCAGCTTCAGGTGAGCGTCACACCCAAAGTTGGAGATGATGGCGTGGCTCGGATTGGCGTACAGTTGGCTCCCAATGGCAGCATTACCGCCTACCGTCGTCCCAATGGATTTTTTGAAGTGCTGGGTTTGGCTGCCGAGCAGTTTCAGAGCATGTTTGTTACCACTGTGAATGGCTTCTGGTCGCTATTTACTGATTTTCCTTCGGTTGCTAGTAAGGTGGCAGGTCCGGTCAAAATTGTTGAGCAGGGTGCAGGGTTAGCCTCTTCTAATGCCAATACCTTATTTCCCTTCACGGCTATCATCAGCATCAACTTGGCCATCATCAACATCCTGCCGCTACCTGCTCTCGATGGGGGGCAACTCGCTTTTCTACTGGTAGAAGGCTTACGCGGTAAACCCATTCCTACCCGCATTCAAGAAAATGTCATGCAAACAGGGTTAGTGCTCCTACTCGGTCTGGGCATTTTTCTGATTGTGCGCGACACGGCTCAGCTTGAAGTATTCCAACGCCTGTTCCAATGAGTCGTTTTAGTAAATCTTGAGAATGGTTACTAGCTCTCTGAGGTCTAGCCATTTAAGTTTGGAAAATTGAATAAACTCAACAACGTGTGAGCGGGATCACTGCCTAACAGACTGCTCGGCTTCACACTGGGCAAAGCATTGCTGTCTCTCCATCTTCTACACTCCCACCCTGTTCGATAGTGGTTACTACACGCAAATTAGGAGCGAAAAACCCAGGAACCAAAAAGCTGGGAACCAAAAAGCTGGGAACCAAAAAGCAAAGGGCGTCGGAAATCTTAACTCGGTTGAAGCGCCTCTATCCAGAAGCTCCCTGTACGCTCAACTATGAAACGCCAGTTCAGCTCTTGGTGGCAACAATCCTTTCGGCCCAGTGCACTGACGAACGGGTCAATCTAGTCACGCCAGAATTGTTTCGCCGCTTTCCCGATGCGCCCGCGATGGCCAGTGCTGACCTGAGTGAGATCGAACAATTGGTGCGCTCTACCGGCTTCTACCGCAACAAAGCTAAAAATATTCAGGCCGCTTGCCGCATGATTGTCAGCGAATTTGGTGGAGAGGTGCCCCAATCAATGGATGAGCTGCTGAAGCTGCCTGGAGTGGCTCGCAAGACCGCGAATGTGGTTTTGGCCCATGCTTATGGCATTCACGCAGGCGTCACTGTGGATACTCACGTCAAACGGCTAAGCCAACGGTTGGGCCTCACCAAAGAAGCTGATCCGATTCGGATTGAGCGCGATTTGATCAAACTGCTGCCCCAACCCGACTGGGAAAATTGGTCAATCCGACTAATTTACCACGGGCGGGCTGTGTGCAATGCTCGTAACCCTGCCTGTGGCAGTTGCGTTTTAGCTGATTTATGTCCTGCTGCGGATTTAACCAAAGCCTTGCCGGTTCTTCCCCAAGCCATATCGCCCTGAATTGAACTCAGGACTGCCTGTCTATGAGCAAGTCTGCCATTATTTGCGTTGATGACGAACCCACCGTTCTCGAGAGCCTTAAGATCGAGTTGAAACAGGTGTTGGGTGACACTTGCTTAATTGAGACGGCAGAAAGTGGCGAAGAAGCATTAGAGCTGTTTGGAGAACTGCAAGTCGATCAATACGAAATCGCGCTCGTATTTGCCGACCAGATTATGCCTGGAATGCGGGGCGATGAACTGCTGCAGCAAATCCATACTCGCTCGCCCCAAACCCTCAACATCATGATCACGGGGCATGCCGACTTAGAGACTCTGGGTACGGCGATTCGTTCTGCCAGCCTCTATCGCTACATTGCCAAACCCTGGCAGTCCAACGATCTGCGTTCAACCGTGTTGGAAGCGATTCAAAACTACCATCGCACTCGCGAACTGGAGTTACAAAACAGCCAGCTACAGGCCACCGTCCAGCAACTAGAGCAATCCCTTGCCGCACTTCAGCAGTCGAAAGAGCAGCTCTGGCAGCAAACTCAAACGCAAGAAGCACTCAGTCAAACCTATTTAGCCCTTGCTATGCAGCAGGTGCAGCTCTATCAAGCCTTGCAGTCCCAGATTGAGGATTTGGAGTACCAAAACCAGCTCAAAGACAATTTTCTGGACTCGATTTCCCATGAGTTGCGCTCTCCAATCTCTAATATCCGCATGGCAACTCAGATGTTAGAAGTGCGCTTACAGCAGTTGGGCGTTCCCGACACCGTGCTGCAGTGCGATCGTTACTTGCAGATTCTACGGACTGAATGCCAGAAAGAAGCCGACCTGCTCAATGATTTGCTGGCCCTGATGCGGCTAGATAGCGGCAGTGAATCGTTAAACTTGTCTACCGTCAGCCTCAATCTCTGGATTCCCCATATTGCCGAACCGTTCATCGAACGCATGCAGGAGCGCCAACAACACTTGCAGATTGAGGTGCCTCCTGCGCTTCCCAACCTTACGACTGACCTATTCCACCTGGAACGAACCCTGACCGAGCTGCTGACCAACGCCTGGAAGTACACCCCTGCCGGAGAAACCATCACGGTCACGGTTCAAGTCCTATCTACTCCACCCGATGCCGGTCCTTCTGGGACTGATGCCTCCGAGTTAGAAGCTTTTGATCGTTTAGGCGGAGCAGTAGCCCTACCCTCGATCGCAACCTCCCTGGCCCACTCCGAACTGTGGATCAGCATCAGTAATTCAGGTGTGGAAATTCCTCCAGAGCAACAAGCGCTCATTTTCCAGCAGTTCTACCGCATTCCCAATCACAACGTTTGGCATCAGGGCAGTACGGGTTTGGGACTGACTATCGCCAAGAAGCGAGTTGAAAAACTGCGGGGAAGCATCGCTGTCAGTAGCGAAAACGGCCAAACAACCTTTACAGTTAAGCTGCCCTTGAACATACCAATCGGCAGCTAAAGTAATCCTACCAGTCGATTTGGGCA
This sequence comes from Leptolyngbya sp. NK1-12, assembly GCF_032598965.1. Lineage (NCBI taxonomy): Bacteria > Bacillati > Cyanobacteriota > Cyanophyceae > Leptolyngbyales > Leptolyngbyaceae > Leptolyngbya > Leptolyngbya sp. NK1-12. The sequence goes on along the minus strand of NZ_CP053586.1, from coordinate 1,484,899 downwards.
AACTGAAGCCTGGGCAAACTGAAGTCTAGGCGAACTCCATAGCTACCTGCCATAGCTACCTGACAATAGAGCCTATATCAGCAAGCAGCAATTGGGTGCAAAACAGTCGGATCGGGAACAATTGGTACCTGGCAGTTCAGCCGCTTATTGCTACCAAGATCTAAAATCTAGAATCCAGACCTCAGAATGGCATGAGCTGAAACAGTGTTCCCTATGGACCAGCAGACCCAGACCCAGATGAATATCCTGGTCGTTGACGATACGCCAGATAGCCTCCGGCTGCTAGTTGGTATTTTAAGCGAACAAGGCTACAAGGTCCGAGCTGCTCCCAATGGTCGCTTAGCCCTATCTGCGGCCCAAAAGCTGCCGCCTGATTTGATCTTGCTGGACATCAACATGCCCGAAATGGATGGTTATGAAGTTTGCCGCCGCTTCAAAGCTGACGAGCGTACCAGCCATATTCCGGTAATTTTTCTCAGCGCCTGGAGCGATGTATTCGATAAAGTTAAAGCCTTTGCTGTGGGTGGAGTGGATTACATCACCAAGCCATTCCAAATCGAAGAAGCCATTGCCCGGATCAAAACCCATCTCACCATCTGCTCGCTGCAAACCAAACTCCAGCAAAAAAACGAAGACTTGATCCGGACGCTAAACCAACTCAAAACCACCCAGAGCCAATTGATTCAGGCTGAAAAAATGGCTGCTTTAGGGCAGCTGGTTGCTAACGTTGCTCATGAAATCAACACTCCGCTAGGCGCGATTCGCTCTTCGGCAGAGATTGTCAATCATGTCTTGACCCAAAATTTAGAGCAATTCACCCGGGTTTTGCAAGCCATCGATCCAGACCATTGGCAGCTCTTTTTCGCCCTGCTGCATCAATCGCTAGAATCTATGCCGCTGCTGACCGGCCTATCCAGTCGCGAAAAACGTCAGTTCAAGCGCCTGCTGATGCAGAAACTCGAAGCCTGCGCCATCGCCGATGCCGATGTGGTGGCGGACACGTTAGTCGATATCGGGATTTACGAGAATATCGATCCCTTTCTAGCGCTGCTTCGCCATCCCCATAGCCGTCAAATCCTCGATACGGTGTATCAGCTTGCCAGCCTGCAAAAAAGCACCCGCACCATTTTGACTGCCACCGACCGAGCTGCCAGAACCGTATTGGCCTTGAAGCGCTATGTTCACCAGGATGCCAGCGGCAGAAAAACCGAAACCGATGTCGTGGAAGGCATCGAAACGGCGCTTACCCTGCACCTGAATCAGATCAAGCGCGGTGTCGAAGTAGTGAAAAACTACGGCGACTTTCCGACAATTTTGGCTTTTCCAGACGAACTGAACCAGGTTTGGACAAATCTGCTCAGCAATGCCCTCTATGGTATGGACTACCGTGGCATTCTAACCATCACCGTTACTCGGACCGAGGACGATATTCGGGTAGATATTACCGATACCGGCAAAGGGATTCCACCCGAACTACAGGCTAGAATCTTTGATCCGTTTTTCACCACCAAGCCCAAAGGCGAAGGTAGTGGTTTGGGTTTGAGCATCGTGAAAAAAATTGTCGAACGTCATGCTGGACGCATCGAGGTTGAGAGCCAACCGGGACAAACTACCTTCTCGGTCTTTCTGCCGTTGGAATTCTCTGAAGCCGTAGCAGAAAGTCCTCAAACTGTTTTCTAAGCATTCTTGAGTATCACCTGGGCAATCAGCCCAGAAGTTCGATACAATTAGAAATGCTGTATTAAATAGGCTAAAACTCTTTCATGGCAAAGAAAAGCATGGTTGAGCGGGAGAAAAGGCGCCAAAAGCTGGTGGCCAAGTACGCTCAGAAGCGGGAAATGCTGCTGGAGCAGTTTGCCAGCGCTGAGACCCAACAGGAAAGACTAGAGATCCACCGTCAAATTCAACAATTGCCGCGCAATAGCGCTCCGACCCGAGTTCGCAACCGCTGCTGGATGACTGGGCGTCCCAGAGGCTACTACCGCGATTTTGGTGTATCTCGCCATGTGCTGCGGGAAATGGCCCACCAAGGTTTGCTGCCCGGCGTGGTGAAATCGAGCTGGTGAGTCAGTCCAGCTAGCTAGCACAGCTATATACCAGCCCTAGTCAGGCATTACCGCAATCTGGCTGAGGTTGCTGTAAGCTATCCAAAAGTATTAGTAATGAATGTTTTAGGACAGAGCGATCGGACTCAAGATGGAGTTGCGGTCGCTCTCTTGTTTGTTGCTCTTGTTTGTTAGGGTAGATTGCTCTCTCGGCAAGCAGTGCTATCCTGGAATGCAATTCTTTACTCTGAAGGCTTTTGAGTGATGCAGCATCCGCTCCAACACGGACAAACCTTTTATAGCCCCGGTTGTCACTTCACCTACCGGGTAATTGGTCCCTGCTGCCGATTATTCGACCGAGAAGAGTTGCCCTGGCCCTGCTGTCGCCTGCAATGGCGAGGCAAAGAACCAAGCTGGCGCAGAATTGGTAAACGGTTCGTGCCCGATCTGGCCACGAAAAACAGCCCTTCTTACTGTGTCGAAGTCGTTGGGCAGGAATACGCTGGCCATAGTTTTGTTGTCACTCTCTACGCCGTCAAGCTACCGCCAACGCTGCGAGCATGGTGGTATAGTAGAAGACCATCAACAACTACTGTTCCAGAGCCGAGCGATGTACCTCAATTAGCAGCGCAGTCATTGTTGGGTTGATTGTCATCTAGAAGCTTCCAGAGGTGCGCCAGCACCATGACTCTATGGTTGATGTAGTTGCCGAGAGTTTTTTCCGTGTCAACATTGATTACTACACCCGCTATGAGGATGGTTCGCAGGTTCACCAGTCATCTGCCCAAAAAATTATTGAGCAGATGCTGCGTATGCTTTGTCCCTGTCCAGGTGATCAGATTCTTGAGATTGGTACTGGGTCTGGCTATAGTACGGCCCTTCTCTCGAATATCGTTGGTGTGAAGGGATCGGTTACGTCCATCGACATTGATACCGCGATGATTGAGCGTGCTAGTCTGCTGCTTCAACAGGACGGTTGCACAAATGTGCGCGTACTGTTAGGTGACGGGAGGTCAGGCCAACCGGACGGTGCTCCCTATACTCGAATTATTGCTTGGGCTTCGGCTGAATATGAAATACCCAGCCCATTAGTAGACCAGCTAATGAACAACGGCGTATTGGTTTGTCCACTCAGAGCACATGCCAGTTCTTGGATTGCTTCCTTTGGAAAAAATGCAGCAGGTGACCTAGAGGAAAATAAACGAATCCCAGGGGGGTTTATCCCAATGACTGACACGCCTTTTTATCCGTGGTGCGCTGAGGGCTAGAGCTGTTTGCATTAAGCCCAACCACCTCAAATAGTTGTGAATTGCTGAAAGATCTTTCGAATAATTGCCTGATCTCCTTGACTATATGGTACTTTTGTACTATGTAAAATTATATCGCTGCAAATTAAACTGTGAGGTCAGGTTATGGAAGGCTGCCATGCGGGGATCAAAATCGTCACGCCACACCTCGTGCAGAGAGATGAACTGCTGGTCATGGGCATGGAGGTGTGCACCAGCCATCGACGCGAAATGAATTCCGCTACGGCAGAAATTCCTCATCTCTGGAATCGTTTTGTCGCCGAGCAACTCTGGCTCGATATTCCTGATTGCGTCAATTCTCAGGTGCTTTATGGTGTTTACACCAACTACAGCAGCGATCGCTTCAGTGAGCATTTGGCCTATTCTCTGATTGTGGCAGTCGAGGTCAGCAGCATCGACAACCCGCTAGAAAACATGGTGGGTATCACCATTCCGGCTGGTTCTTACCTTGTGTTTAGCTGGCTCAATTCACCCGTCACGTCAGTTCTGCACCTGTGGCAGCAAATCTGGCATTACTTTGCCTCTAATTCTTGCTATCAACGGGCCTTCGCCACTGACTTTGAGGTGTATGAACCGGGACAGGTGAGTATTTTTATCGGCGTCAAGTAGCTGATTTTTTGTGATTACACTCCAACTGTCCCCCCAATGCATTAGGCTAAAAACACTCCAACAGCTTGTCCCATCCAGTCGAATTAGAGAGTTTAGAGAGGTTCATGGATAGTCAGTGGCTCTTTGTGATGAAACTGCTGGTTCTTTCAACAATTTTGGCAGTAGCGATCAAATACCTTGTGCCTCTACTCCAGATTCCGGCTACACCAGAAATTGCCTTGGCCTTGGTTCTGTCTCCGACGATTATTTTGGCAGGTATTTTGGCATGGCGGCGCTGGCAGTTTGAAAAGAAGTTTGAAAAAGATAAACTTTGATAGCCTTTGATCGCAACTTCCTTCTATGGCCTCGATTGCAGAAATCAACGATAAGATTCAGCGGCAGCAGGCCGTGGTTTGGACCGTGGAGGAACTGAAAGCCAAGGTTCAGGACATGGGGGTTACCAAAGCTGCAAAAAGCGTGGATGTGATCACGACTGGCACGTTTGAGCCGATGGAGTCGTCTGGGGCCATCCTCAACATTGGGCACACCGACCCGCCAATCAAAATTCGGCAGTGCTGGCTGGATGGCGTTCCGGCCTATTCCGGGTTTGGCGCAGTCGATCTCTACCTAGGCGCAACCCAAGTTGCCGACTATAGCACTCCCCACGGTGAATCTAGCGACGGCGAAGAAGTGCGAGAGCGCGGCGGCGGCCATGTGATTGCTGATTTGATCGCAGGCAAAGCAGTCCATCTGCGGGCACTGGGACAAGTCACCGACTGCTATTCTCGTGCCTCCTTTGAAACGACCATCACCAAAGACAGCATCAACCAGTTTTATCTGTTCAATCCCCGTAACCTGTACCAGAACTTTATCGTTGGCGTCAACGGTGGTGATCGTCCGCTGTATACCTATCTGGGTCCGCTCCAACCCCATTTGGGTAACGCTGTTTATTCCAATCCAGGTGCTATTTCACCCTTAATGAACGATCCGGACTTGCAGTTAATTGGCATCGGGACGCGAATTTTTTTAGGCGGCGGGATTGGCTATGTGGCCTGGGAAGGAACACAGCATTTTCCCCTGCAAAAGCGTTTGCCTAACCGTACCCCCGTAGGACCAGCTGCTACCCTAGCGTTGATCGGAAATGCCAAACAAATGAATCCGCGTTGGGTTCGGGGTTGCTACTTCAAAAGTTACGGACCGGGACTGATGCTGGGTGTAGGAGTACCGCTGCCTGTCTTGAATGAAGAAGTCGTGGCCCACTGTGCCGTTCAAGATCAGGACCTGGTAGCCCCAGTTGTAGACTTTTCAATTCCGCGCCGAGTCCGACCCACGTTTGGTTTGGTGAGCTATGCCCAGCTCAAATCGGGCCGCATTACTATTGATGGTAAAACTGTCCGGACAGCTCCGCTAGCCAGCGTCTATCTGTCGCGTTTAGTAGCGCAGGAGCTAAAGCAGTGGATCGAGGCTGGAACCTTTACCTTGACAGAACCCGTTGCCCACTTGCCGAACGATCGGATGTTTTTGGCGCAGGACCGGCTGGGTAGTCAGATCAGTTTAGATTGAGTGAGGTTAGGTTGAGGCATTCTGGACAAGCTGTTCAATCTTTGTTGCCTCAGTCGGTAGTGCGGCCGTCAGTACTTCACTTCCGACTTCGGTAATTAATACGTCATCTTCGATTCGAATCCCGCGTACATCAGAAAATTGCGCTAACCGTTCCCAATTTACTACGTCTTTATATTCCTCGCGCCGTTCCGAATCATTGAGAATTGCCGGCACTTGATAAAATCCTGGTTCGATGGTCACCGCCATATCTACCTGAAGTGGACGATCTAATCGCAAATAGCCCAACCCAAACCGCTCGCTGCGAGTCCGCCCTGCTGCATAGCCCGCCAGATCACCCAAATCTTCCATGTCATGCACATCCAGCCCCAGCAAATGACCAACCCCGTGGGGAAAAAACAGCGCATGTGCATCCATTTCTACCAACGCTTCAACCGAGCCGCGCAGAATACCCAAATCTACCAGTCCTGCCGCAATGATTGACGCTGCCAGCAAATGCAAATCGCGGTACTCCACCCCCGGACGCGCTGCCTGAATGCATTGATCATGAGCGGCCAACACAACGTCGTAGATGTCGCGTTGCGTCGAAGAAAAGCGTCCTGATACCGGCCAAGTTCGCGTCACGTCGGAAGCCCAGCCTGACGGAGCTTCTGCGCCCAAATCGGCCAACAGCAAATCGCCCACCTGAATCGGATGATGATAGTGCTCGTTGTGCAGCACTTCGCCATGAACTGTGACAATGCTGGTGTAGGCGCAGGTCGTGTTGTGTGCCATGATTACCTGCTCCATTGCCGCCCGCACTTCTGCTTCGGTTTTAGCTGGGAGCGTAGCCGCCATGCCTGCCTCGTGAGCTGCAACTGTAATTGCTGCTGCCCGTCGGATTTCCCGGATCGCCAAATCATCGTGGCTCAGGCGCAGTTGGATAATCGCCTCGGCCAACTCTCGGTCAATGCCTTGCAGCATGGTAGATGGCGTCAACATGCGGTCGAGCAATTGCGATTGTTGGAGCCGAGTGGCTGCATCAATGACTGGAAGCGTGGCGGCCCCTTCTGCGAACGCCTTCAGCCGACTCAACGGATAAGCGGCATCTGCGCCAATCTCAGCCGCAATCTGATCGCGTCGTGGACTGTCACCATGCCAGAGAATATCCGTCGGAGTCGGATCGTCCATAAATAGCTCCAAGCGGCCTGCTTCTAGGCGAATTGCCGCATTCGGCAAGGGTAGGCCGGCAAAGTAGAGGAAATGGCTGCTGGCCCGAAACGGGTAGGTGTTGGCCGCAAAATTACGAGAGCTGCTGCGCCCCGACCAAAGAACCGCAGAACCAGGGAACGCTAGCCGTTGCCGACGTTGACGCAGCGTGTCAGCAAGGGAATCAGAGACGGTAGGGCGATCGCTAAGCTGCATAGTTCAAGTAGATAAAAGTAGAACGAAAATAATTAAATCTGATCAGGATCAATCCCAGCTGCTCGCAATTGGTTTGCTAGGTGCTGTGCCCGCTGCCGCTCTCGTTCGAGCTGTTGACTGGTTTGTTCAAGCTGTTGACTGGTTTGTTCGAGCTGTTGCTGAGCTGCTTCTTCGGGAAGCAAAACCAACTCCTTCTCAGGGGTATAGAAGCGCAGTTTTCCGTCTAGGATGCCGAGATATAGGCCTAACTGTTGACTCCACAACCAGCCTTCGGGGGTAAATTCCAACTCCTGGTACACTCCATCCACCAAATGAAAGCCCTTGAACTCTAGCGTGTCGGGATGGAACCAGAAGTAGTCGGGTGTGCGAAACGTGTTTTGGTAGATTTGTTTTTTGAGTCCTTTATCCACAGCGGCAGTAGAATCCGACAGCAGTTCAATAATCACGTTGGGATACTTGCCATCTTCTTGCCAGACAACCCAACTGCGGCGATCGCGTTTTTCCGCATCCAGCACCACAAAGAAATCAGGACCACGGAAATCCTCAGATTTTTTCTGATTCGGACTGAAATAGATGGTTAAATTTCCTGTCACATAAAAGTTGTTGCGCTCCTGCCACCAAGCTTTTAGCAGGCGGATCAACAGCTCAATTTGATCCCGATGTCGATCGCTTTCCAACGGCGGCTCATCACTCCAGAACTCTCCTTGCGGAAAAATAACATCTTTGGACAGCGCCTGAGAAGCCTCTGGAGAACCGGCCTCTGTAGGGTTCTCGGAAGACACTGAAGAAGTGGCTGAAATCGATTGAGTCATAGCTCAGTAGCATTGTTTGATGTTTCTATCGTACAGGAGCTAGGCGGATTAGGCTTACTCTAAGTTTGACAATTTGGACAATAATAGAGCCTTCGTCCAGCCAAAACTTCTTTCACAATCGGCGTACCGCAGATGTAGCAGGAGCGGTGTTGGCGGCCAAATACGTAATGGCGATATTCGCTGCGCCGTTTGCCTGCCGCCTTCAGGGATTGGGCCAACTGCAAATCGTTCGTAATTCCCTTGCAGCGATAAGACTGATGAGTAACTTGAATTGACGCCTCAGCTAATCTTAGAATTTGTTCTGTGGAACAATCACCTGGACGCAAGAGTGGATGAATTCGAGCTACAAATAATACTTCGCTGCGTAAATAATTGCCTAAACCACAGAGGAACTGTTGATCTAACAGTAATGACGCCAACCGCCGCCGGTAAAAGCGCTTGTCTAGATAACGTTCTGCTACCTGCTCTACCGTAGTCGCTGTATCCAACACGTCCGGCCCCAATTTGCTCAAGAACGGATGGTAGGCTAGCGCAATCTCATCGAGCACTTCAATCTCAGAGGCGCTGTAGAGCAGGGCAGATTTCTTTTCGTTATGAATCGCCAGCCGCAGTTGGCGTGTGGTTTGAGGATAATCATGCACGCGACGAATCATCCATTTACCGTAAAGCTGATTGTGGCTGTAGATCGTGAGCTGATTATCAAACCGGATCAGCATCGCTTTACCTCGACTTTGTACCACGGTGACTTCTCGGCCTTGCAGAATTGCTTCATAGGCTTTGAGATGGGCAAACGCAAAAAAGACGCTGGTGGTAGGACGAGACTGAATCGCTTTGGCGATTTCGTCCGCCGCCCGTTTAATTTCCGGTCCTTCTGGCATGGTTGATCCGCACGCTACAGGTCATGCCTACCAGCCTATCAGTTCAAGTGATCTGTAAACTTGACTCAGTAAATCTAGTTGGCTGACAAATCGTTTGTTTGTAGCGGTTCGAACCGTTGCTACACAGATTAAGTCGGCACTCGGCTGAGCTTTGTCGAATACCCTGCGCCGGTTCTGAGCAGGATAATGAACCCTTGTAGACGGGTTTTGTCTGTGTAGGCGTGGCTTTGAGCCGCCAGCATCCATCAGTGAATTTGGCTACAACAAAGCTGTATCTGGTGATAGACGTGTTTTTGACCCAGTTTTGCTAGCCTTGCGACTGGGCTATCTCAAAGTTGTTTATTCAACCTCTTCAAAGTAACGGGATATTCAAATGTCGATTGATTCACATATCTGGGATTTTCTAGTGATTGGGCTCCTGTTGCTGGGCGTAACGTTGGGTTCGAGTTGGATCACTCGACTGCCGCTTTCTTACGCGCTGATCTACCTGATTGCTGGCATATTTTTGGGTCCCTACGGGTTTGGCATCATTGACCTGTCGCCAGATGCCGAATTCTTAGAGCGGCTGACTGAAATTGTGGTAATCGTGTCGCTGTTCGCTTGCGGCATTAAAATGAATCGTCCATTGAATCCATGGGCTTGGCATTCCACAGTACGTTTGATTGGATTGCTAATGCCGCTAACAATTGGCGCAATTGCTTTGCTGGCCCATTTTGGTCTGGGATATGACTGGGGCGCGGCCATTTTACTCGGAGCAATTTTGGCTCCAACCGATCCGGTTTTGGCATCCGAAGTGCAGCTGACCGACACAGACGATCACAACGAACTGCGTTTTGGGTTAACGTCGGAAGGAGGCTTGAATGATGCTCTAGCCTTCCCCTTTGTTTACTTTGGTTTGTACTGGTTGAAGGATAACCAATGGGACAATTGGTTTAAGAGTTGGGTGGCTGTAGATTTGATTTGGGCAATTACGGCTGGAATTGCCGGTGGAATTGTGGTTGCCCGAATAATCAACGCCCTGAGTAAACGGCTGCGGCGCGCCTATGGTGTCGAAGAAGAGATGGAAGATTTGATTGCGCTAGCAACGATCTTGATTACCTATGCGCTAACAGAAGCCATCAACGGTTACGGATTCTTGGCGGTGTTTGTGGCGGGGGTTTTTGTGCGTCGCAGCCGCTCGCTCGATTCAGAAGAGAAAACTTCTCAGCTCCACTTCACTGGCTTGATGGAACGCTTGTTGGAAGTTGGAACCATTTTGTTGGTCGGAGCCATGCTGCGGATTGAGCCAGTCTTTACCTACGGCGGACAAACCTTGCTGATTGCCGGAGCGCTGATTTTTCTGATTCGCCCGATTGCTACCTGGATCAGCACGATTGGGGACAACCTGCGCCCTACAACTCGGCTGCTGTTTGGCTGGTTTGGGATTCGCGGTGTCGGTTCGCTCTACTACCTCACCTATGCTCTAAGCGACGGCATCCCTGACGAAATCGCCTCACCCCTGAGCTGGATCACGTTCTTCACAATCACTTTGTCGGTGATCATCCACGGCATTAGCGCCACGCCCCTGATGAACTGGTACGAGAAACGCTTTGGTCAGGAGAATCGGCTAGAACCGGAAACGTTAGAGGAAGAAGTAGACCGAGAAGCCGATATGGATTGATCAAGAATTTCCATTAGCAGATCGGGCCAAGCTGTATAGTTATCCTGCATCTCACTCATAGGCAAAATGCGCTAAAATTTTAGAGGTAAAGCGCGATATTTGGCAACTACCAGGAGTCAGAATAGCAAAGATTGCTTGATTTTTTGAATTCGCTGCTGGAATCGCACAGATTTGGAGTTTTTTGCAGGATATGACCTTTTCCCAGGAGCCAATACAGGAACGGATTGTCCCCACCGATCTACGCAACGAGATGTCCCGCTCCTACCTGGAATACGCCATGAGCGTAATTGTGGGTCGGGCGTTGCCAGATGCTCGCGATGGTCTTAAGCCAGTTCACCGGCGTATTCTTTATGCTATGCATGAATTGGGCTTGATGCATGACCGTCCTTTCCGGAAATGCGCCCGTGTGGTCGGGGAAGTGCTGGGTAAATACCACCCTCATGGAGATACCGCCGTTTACGACGCGCTGGTCCGCATGGCCCAAGACTTCTCGATGCGCCATCCCTTAATCAATGGTCACGGCAACTTTGGCTCGATCGATAACGATCCGCCCGCCGCAATGCGGTATACCGAGTGTCGTTTGCAGGCCCTCACCAACAACGCCCTTCTGCAAGACATCGAGTCCGACACAGTCGATTTCACCGACAACTTTGATGGCTCGCAGCAAGAGCCTCTGGTTCTACCCGCCCGTGTCCCGCAGCTTCTGCTAAACGGCTCTTCTGGGATTGCCGTCGGCATGGCTACCAATATTCCGCCTCACAATTTAGGGGAACTGCTCGATGGCGTTGTCGCTCTGATTCGCAATCCTGACATTAGCAACAGCGAGTTAATGCAGTACATCCCCGGTCCTGACTTTCCGACCGGCGGTCAAATTCTTGGCACCAGCGGCATTCGCGAAGCCTATACTACTGGACGCGGTTCCATCACCATGCGCGGCGTTGCCACCATCGAAACGATCGAGCATCGAGGACGGCCCGACCGTGATGCGATCATCGTCACTGAATTGCCCTACCAAACCAACAAGGCCGCTCTGATTGAAAAGATTGCGGAACTGGTCAACGAACGCCGCTTAGAAGGAATTGCTGACATTCGTGATGAAAGCGACCGAGACGGTATGCGGATTGTGATCGAGCTACGCCGCGATGCCTATCCGCGAGTTGTGCTGAATAACCTCTACAAGCAAACCCCGCTGCAAGCCAACTTTGGCGTCAACATGCTGGCGCTGGTCAACGGTGAGCCGCAAACGATTGGCCTCAAGCAGGCGTTACAGGTCTTCCTCGATTTCCGGGTTGAAACCATTACTCGCCGCACGCGCTATGAGCTGCGCAAAGCCGAGGAGCGAGACCATGTCCTGCAAGGCTACCTGATCGCGCTGCGAAACCTGGATGCGATTATTGACCTGATTCGCCATGCTGCTGATGCCCCAACCGCGCGTCAAGAGCTGATCGAAACCTATGGCTTGTCCGACGTGCAGGCCGATGCAATTCTGCAAATGCAGTTGCGCCGTTTGACCGCTCTAGAAGCCGAAAAGATCCAGCAAGAGCACGAAGACCTACAGCTCAAGATTGCCGATCTGCGCGACATCTTGGCAAAACGCGAGCGAATTTTGCAGATTATCGAAACTGAGGCTGCTGCCCTCAAATCCTCCTATGCCAACCCACGCCGCACCGCAATCGAACGAGCCGATGGCGAACTAGTCGATACAGATCTAATCGCGAATGAACAGGCGATTATTCTGGTGACGGAACAGGGATACATTAAGCGTATGCCGGTCAGTACGTTTGAAGCCCAAAGCCGAGCTACTCGCGGTAAGGCTGCAACCCGGATGAAAGAGGATGACGGGATCGAACATTTCCTCACCTGCTGCGATCACGACAATGTCCTGTTCTTCAGCGATCGAGGTGTAGCTTACTGTTTGAAGGCCTATCAAATTCCCACCGGATCGCGCACAGCGCGCGGCACCCCGATTGTACAAATGCTGCCGATTTCTCACGAAGAAAAGATTACCTCAGTTGTGTCGGTTACGGAATTTGCCGATGAGGAATATCTGGTGATGCTAACTCAAAAAGGCTTCATCAAGAAAACTCAGCTTTCGGCCTTCAGCAACATCCGGGCCAATGGTTTGATCGCAATTTCCCTGGAAGAGGGCGATCAGCTGCGGTGGGTGCGGCTGGCGCGGGTCGAAGACAGCATCATCATTGGCTCCCGCCTGGGCATGGCAATTCACTTCCGGGCCACTGACGAGCAGTTGCGTCCCCTGGGCCGTCCCACTCGTGGCGTCAAGGCGATGGCACTAAAGAAAAACGACGAGCTGATCAGCATGGATATTCTGCCGAGTCAGGTGGTTGCCAGTATTGCCGAAGGTGACGAGGCCGACGCTGACAGCGAATCTGAGGAACTGGAAGCCGAATGCAATACCCAAGGTCCCTGGGCGCTAGTCATTACAATGGGCGGCTTGGGTAAGCGGGTGCCGATCACCCAATTCCGTCTCCAAAATCGGGCTGGCATGGGATTGCGCTCGATCAAGTTCCGCAAAGCGAATGACCGTCTGGCCTCACTGCGGATTGTCAACGAAGACGACGAAATTATCCTGGTTACGAGTCGCGGCATTATTATCCGGCAAGCAGTCAAGGCCATTTCCTGCCAGTCACGGGCAGCTACAGGTGTGCGTGTCCAGAGGCTGGATGATGATGACGCAATTGTGGCGGTAGCGCTGGTTCCTCCAACGACTGAAGGGGCTGAAGGAGCTGAAGGGGCTGAGGTGGAAGAGTAGGCAATAAGCTGGTTCAATTTCGTGGTTTGAGTTTGGCTGAAACTGCGAAAACTGAAACGGGTGATTGAGGAGAACTCTAACTGCACTCAGGGTTGGGGTTCTCCTGCTCTCCTGAGGTTCTCAAAATATTAGGCGGAAGTCTGAAGCGTCGAGCAGGACGGTTTAAACAGCTTCTTCCCTCGAATCTTGGTGACATTCTCAGCCGACTAAATATGCTCCGTGTCTCTTGTGATTGCCGAAGCCCTTCTCTCGCTCTTGAAGCTAAAGTCTCCCTCTATGCCTTACCGCCATGTGCTAAGCAGGATTGCTCTGTGGATTGTATAGAAAAATCAATTACTTGCTAATTGCTTCTCAATTATTCTGTTAGCTTTTCACATTAAATAATTAAAAATCATTTATTAAAAACTTTATTATGTTCTCTGAATATTCTTAAGGAAAATAGTTTCATGTCTTCTTATAGTTTGCGGCATGCTTTCTATTGTGCAATTTTCTGATAAATTAAAGACTACCTGTAAATTTATCGATCGTACAAAAAACTGTCTCCGAGGTAGGATAAAGCGTTAAAGCTGGCTGTCCGGCTGGGCAGACTCCAGATTACTCAGTACCGCGATAGTGATGCGTTGCTCCAGCAAAAATACCAAAACAGCTGTAAAGCCGTTAATTGCCCCTATGTGACCAATGCTAAGCTATCCAGGCTGTTGATTGATATATGCTGCGTTTTGATGATCCTCGTCGCTCGGCTGGTAGTCGCTAGCCAGTTCCTCACTCGCTGCTGATGGGGCTTCACAGTTCGTATTGTCCATCGCCAAAGGTAGAGAACCAGCCTAAGTCAGCCTAAGTCAGCCTAAGTCAGCCTAAGCCTGACGATAGGTATCCATTTCGATGGTCAGCGTAGACGGCCCTTGAGCAGATCTAGAGCAGATCCAGAGCAGAAGATGACCTATTGATTTTTCAGGTAGAGGAGAGTAGTGCTCTCAGCTATAGAAACTTGCTTCTACGTCTTGAGCTAGAGATCAAGGGTGGTGCTTCTGCCCTATGATAGAGGGCGGATCCCTATCCTATGGCAGGATAATGGTCAAAATAGTAATGTCGTTTTGTCTGAGGCTGACTCAATTCTCGTGTTCCTGGCCTCTCTCTAGCTTCTTCCCTTAGCCACTCTATGCAGCTTGAACCGACCGTGAACGTGCTAATGGTGGATGATCACCCAGAAAATTTGGTTGCTTTGGAGGCAATCTTGGGCGATCTAGGCCAGAACTTGGTTAAGGCTTATTCTGGAGAAGAAGCGCTGCGCTGTTTGCTGCATCAAGACTTTGCCGTAATTCTGCTCGATGTGCAAATGCCTGGAATGGACGGGTTTGAAACGGCTACCCTGATCCGTCAGCGAGAGCGGTCCCGCAATACCCCAATTATTTTTCTCACCGCCTTTAACACCAGCGATGATTTTATGGTAAAGGGCTACTCGCTGGGTGCGGTCGATTACCTGTTCAAGCCGATCAACCCGGCTATTTTGACCTCGAAAGTAACGGTCTTCACCGATTTGTTTCGCAAAACCCTAGAGGTAGAACGGCAGGCATCTCAATTGACTGCCATCAACGATGAACTCAAGCGCAGTGAAGAAAGATTTCGGCTGTTGAGCCGCTGCTCGCCGGTAGGGATTTTCTTGATGGATACTGCCGGACGCTATACCTATGCCAATCCGAGCTGTCAGGCCATCTGCGGGTTTACGGTTCAACAAAACTGGCAAACCGATTGGACAAACAGTATTTGCAGTGAGGATCGCAAGAAAATCCTCAGGGATTGGTCGCAGGCCATTTTAGAAGGGCACGCCTATTCAGATGAATTTCGCATCGCAACCCCAGAGGGTTTGAAGTGGGTACATGTGCGCACCTCGCCAATGCTGTCTGATCGGGGCGACCTGTTGGGGCATGTTGGCACTCTCGAAGACATTACCGACCGCAAGCAAGCCGAAGCGGCACGGGACCAGATTATCCGCGAACAGGCTGCCCGTCAGCAAGCCGAAGCAGCCAACCGAATGAAAGATGAGTTCTTGGCGATTGTTTCCCACGAATTGCGTACCCCACTCAACTCGATTCTGGGCTGGGCACAGCTTCTGCTCAACCGTAAGTTTGATGAAGCGACAACCGCTCGCGCCCTAGAGACCATTGAACGTAATGCTCGCTCCCAGGCCCAACTAATAGAAGATATTCTGGATGTATCCCAAATCATTCGCGGCAAACTGCGGCTCACCATGCAGCCCCTGTCGGTAATTCCGTTGATTGAAGCAGTGATTGAAACGGTACAGCCGCTTGCTAATGATAAATCGATTCAAATTGAATGCCAGTTAGATTCGATGCTCGGCAAGGTCTATGCCGATTCGGAACGGCTGAAGCAGATTATTTGGAACCTTCTATCGAACGCCATCAAGTTTACCGATCAAAACGGTCGCGTCACCGTTAAATTGCTACGAGTTGAGCAAAATTATTGCAATTCGGATAGTCCAGCCCTCCGGGAAACGATCGCATCCCGACTGATCGAGCCATCCGCCTGTGCCCAAATCCAGATTATCGACACGGGTATTGGCATCAGCGCTGATTTCCTGCCCTATGTGTTCGATCGCTTTCGGCAAGCAGATAGCACCACTACCCGCCCCTACGGTGGCCTTGGTTTGGGCTTAGCTATTGTGCGTCATTTAGTAGAACAGCATGGAGGCACGATTCGGGCAGACAGTGCGGGTGAGGGAAAAGGCGCAACCTTTACAGTAAACTTGCCGCTGCTCGTCACGAATGCAACAACGAGCCAGCCTACATCCAACCCATTGCAAAATGGCCATGGCAAGCTACCATCACTCGACTGCATTCAGGTGCTTGTGGTTGAAGATCACAACGACACTCGCGACTTTATCACCATGGTGCTGCAAGAATCTGGAGCAGAAGTCACGGCAGTGGCCTCGGTTCAAGAAGCGATTCAATATCTAGAGCAATTCAATCCGCATGTTTTGGTGAGTGATATTGGCATGCCCAGCGAAGACGGATATAACCTGATTCGCAAAGTGCGAGATCGAGAATCGGATCGGGGAAACCAGATACCGGCGATTGCCCTCACCGCCTATGCCCGCGCCGAAGATCAGGCCAGAGCACTGGCAGCTGGATTTCAAATGCATGTGCCCAAGCCTGTAGAACCGCAAGAACTAGTAGCGGTTGTAGCAAAGGCCGTAGGCCGCGAGGCACCCTAGCGTATGCTAGAGCAGAGGTTGAAGTTAATCAGATCGGCTAATCTGGCAAGCACTATAGGTGATAGCCCAGATTATGGTTTAGATGATACTGACAAGCTCATTGTCCTGCGGAGCCTCGGTCGGCTGCAAAATCTTTTGATCAATTAGATCTAGAATTGCCGAGTCGCGTTTGGCGTCAAACTTCCTGGCAAACAGATGATGCGTGTTTCGTAGCCGCTCGAAATCGGCTGTGAGCAGCGTAGCTGGTACGGTTGGGTTAGGATTTTCCCAATCAGCAAACCGCAAATCGTCATTAACAGCTGCGTGCTTAAACGGCGAATTTAGCAGGATGCATTGAAAAAAGAATTCATCTGAGATGAAAACATGATCGAAGAACTTAGTGTAGCGCGGATGTTGATCTAAAAACTCAATCACATATTCAGCAAACTCGCGCGAGAACGACCACCATAGATATCCCATATAGGGTTTGTATCCGTAGGGTAATTTGCGCTTTATCGGAATGCGAATCTTTTTACTGCGGTACATAAAGTACCAGGACTCAATGCGGGAAATACCGCTCCAAGGTGGAATTCCCACGGCGCGGGGATTAGTGCCATCTACTGGTGCATAATCAATAAACTGCTTGCCAGCATTCTGCTCAAAGAAGCGCTCAATATCCGCAATTTTCTTAATCGGATAATCTTGAGCAGACAGCAGTGAAACATAATCGTAGCTAACTCCAGACTCTACGACCGCCCGTAGCCCTGACAGCGCTGCTTTGACCAGGCTGGGATGGCCCCAAAAGGTATACCGTCTGGGCACGAAGTAGACGTTTGGTACATCCTTCAGTAGTTCGATGGCTTCCTGGTAGGCAGATTCGGCTTTCTTACTAAAATGAATAAAGAAAGAGGCTGTATCGGTTTGCAGAGCAGTAATGAGACGCTTCAACTGTTGAGGTTGTTGGTGCGCCATAATGATGTAAGCTAGCTTCATTGAAATCTTCCTGAAATTATCAAGAGTACAGGGACCACCAGGATTGCCTCAGCCGGTTTAAAGCTATGACTAGTCACTTCTGTTTCAATCGGATAGGCTAAACAGCTAAGCCAAAACTTCAAATTGATAATCGGAAATCATCTATTGATTCAATAGCTCAGCTAGATAACCCAGTTCCTTCACTACGGCCACGGGGAAAAACATCCTATTCCCACGAACCAGACTCTTACGAGCCAGATATAGTCAACTCAAAATAACTACCGTGTACACAGATCTCGATCGCGAATCAATGGAAGGGGTGATCCCCCTAAGTCCCCCTTATCAAGGGGGACTTAATCCCTGATTGGTAGGTGCTGCGCACAGGCTGCGCCTCTTCCCCCTTTATTGAAGGGGGGTAGGGCGGATCTTCGACTTGTGTGGACACCGTAGCTCAAAGTAGGGGGGAGAGCACACCAAAATTCAAGACAAGATTCAATAAACGATAATCCTGATATCAGTTGAGGTCATCTCTTCAGGGTAGAAACACGGACACCAGAACAAGTAGCACACCCAATCAATCTTTATGCCCCCAGTATACTGAGCGAGAGAACCCTCGATTGTGAACTTCTTCCTAAGTTGCGGCAGGGCTACGTAAACCTAAAGTTAAGTTCTTGTAAAGGGCAATTAATTGCTGCCTCAGCCAGATCAGGGTAGGTATTGCCCATTTCCAGCTAACACCCCACCAGCTAAATCTCACCAGCTAAATCTCAAACCCTGCCAAGCTATGCTCGTACCACCGATGCCGATAGCGTTCCGCTATATAGGGTCGAATCACAAACCGGGGTGGGATGCCGTCCTTCACATCGATACGCAAAAAGGAGTAAGGACGTCGCTTGTAGGCTCCCTGCCCATGACGGCCCACAAACAGCATTGAGCGGGCCACTGAGCGCTGTTTACCAATTTGCTCCGGACAGGGTTCAAATAATTCGGGTCCTTCTTGCCGCTGTCGTCGCAGGCTATAGCCACTGCCACCGCAAACAATCCAGTGAATATTGGCATCTGCATAGCCCGTATCACCTGTTTGCAGATATTCTAGACAATGGGCATGGCCATTCAGAACTAAATCTACAAGGGGGCGTCCCTGCGATGTTTCACCAATTGTGGCTGCGACCTGATTGAGCAGGTCTCGTAACCGCAACCGCACCGCTAATGTTTGCCCCTGGTGCCATTTGGTTGCCTCAGTCACGTAGGGCGGATGATGGAAGAATAGGACGCGCCCTCGCACCGTTTCGGTCTGCCAAGACTCAATCAATCGCTGCTTGAGCCATTCCAATTGCTCAGTATCTACCACTGTGGCGGGATCGGCAGCCAACTGTTTGTCAATATCCTTCTCGACTTCCTCAAGCTGCTCTAATTTGGTTCGGCAGTCATCGAGTTGCTCAGCTTCGTCTGGATTGTTGGGGTTTAGCTGTCTTGCTGTTTGCAAAAGCTGCTGTTGCTGTTGCTGCACCTCGAGCCGTCGCTGCTCTAACTGCCGCCGTTGGGCTTCGCCTTGTTCCCCTTGCGATAACGGCAGCGGTGAATTAAACGTATTGGAATCGAGGGCAAAGAAGTCAATTCCGCCGTAGCGAAACTGATAGTAGCGATTGGGTAAGCGAGTGAACTGTTTAGGCTGATAGCAGAGGCAGCGTCCACTAGGGCTAGAAGCGGTGTAATGGGCATCTAGATGCTGAGCCAAGGCTGCCTCATCGGTACTGAGCAGGTAATCTAAAAATGCTTGGGCATAGGCTTTACCTTGCTGGGAACCTTGCCATCCCACATCAAAATCAAGCCGAGAGCGCAGTAGGTAGCGGAGGGGTGCTGCCGCCTGAGCCAAAACTCCATAGAGCAGCGGTAAATCGTAGTAATCGTGGTTGCCTGGTACCAACAGAAACGGGCGATTGAACACCATGCGGTCGAATTTGATCCGTTTGGCTTGTTCGCCGCCCACCAGAAATTCTCGGTAGGGATCAATGAAGTTTTTAAAGTAATACTCCTTGGATCCAACTAGATAGATGACATCGCCGGTATGAATCACAAATCGGCTATCTTCGTCCTGCTGCAGCATCATTTCGGCAATTTTGCGCTGGGGATGATGCCCCCGATGAGAACCAGACCCGCTGTCACCAATCACCAAAAACGAGAACTCTGAATCGTCTGCGCCCCCGTCGTCGATCAGGAGTCGTGTTTGGTCAATGCCCCGTTCCACGATCAAGGGATGCTGCCAGCGCACCCGCTGCTTCATTTTGGCAATCTTGACAGAAGTGGGTGGGTCAGAAACAAATTCCATCGATCAACGCTTGAGTAACGCTTGAATTTGGCTTTTAGCCTTTGGATTCTAGGCTAGGTCAGCCCTCAGCAGCAAGCACCTAGAGCACGATTGGCAGAATTTCTAACCATGGATGGAGGAGGTGGAGAAAGCACGGGTGATGGTCGGGTGCTTGATTAGTTTGGGTCGGTCGAGCTGTTAATGGGAGCCGAGCGGTACCAGCGTTCGCCTTCTACCAGGGTATGAACCTGCCAGTTGGGGTCGGTTTGGGGATAGTCGGTTCGATAGTGACCACCCCGGCTTTCGGTGCGGAAGGCAGCGCTCTTTAGCATCAGCATGGCAATATCCAGTAAATTGCGTAATTCACCCCACTGCCGCAAGGCTTTTGGTTCGGTATTGCTTAAGGCCAAGGTGCTATTGGAATGCATTTCTGCCAGAAGCGCCTGACTCACGGATAATGCTGCAAACTCTGCTCGCCAAGTTTCTACTTGGGTGATTGCCTGCTCCATCCCGGCCTGCTCGCGGCAAATGCCCGCACTGCGCCAGATCAGCCGAGCCAAGCGATGTCGCCACTCTATGATTTGGGCCAGATCCAAAGCGGACAAGTTAATCTCTGTGGGTGTAGATTTGTCTAGATCTGGCATGGGAGCGGTTTCTGCCTCAGGAGGGGGAACTTCTAGCGCGGCGAGTTGGGCACCAAAGACCAAACATTCCAGCAGTGAGTTACTGGCGAGGCGATTGGCTCCGTGGACCCCTGTGCTGGCCGTTTCACCCACCGCATAGAGGGCTGGAATTGTGGTACGGCTGAGGCTGTCGGCGGTGATGCCCCCCATCCAGTAGTGAGCGGCAGGAGCAACCGGAATTGGCGCTTGAAAGACATCCACTCCCCACTGCTGACAAACCTGGATGATGTTGGGAAAGCGACGCCGAATGGTTTCCGCCGGGATTGGGCGTAGATCTAGCCAAACATAGGCGCTAGCAGGCTCGGAGCTAGTTTTTTGCAAATGGTCAAAAATGGCACGGCTGACCACATCTCGGGGAGCTAGTTCTCCAGCTGGGTGATAGTCGAAGGCAAATCGACGGCCCTCAGCATCGATGAGATGGGCACCTTCGCCACGCACTGCCTCGCTGATCAGGAAGCGGGGCGCACCCGGTTGGGTCAAAGCCGTGGGGTGAAACTGGACAAATTCCAGATCGCGTAGTTGGGCACCCGCTCGCCATGCCATTGCCACGCCATCGCCTGTACTCAGGGCCGGATTGGTGGTTTGGGCATAGACCTGACCGCCGCCACCCGTCGCCAACACCACGGCTCCGGCTCGCAGCCAAATCATTTTGGAGTCGTAAATTAGCCGCACGCCCTCACACCCCTGGGGGCCTAACCACAAATCGAGGGCAAACGCCTGCTGCAGAACCTGAATATTTTTGCGGGACAGCACCTGCGCCATTAAGGTTGTCACCATCGCCCGTCCGGTCGTGTCCGCTGCATGTAAGACCCGTCGGCGTGAGTGGGCGGCTTCTAGCGTGAGGGCCAAGGCGTCGCCGTGCCGGTCAAACGCCACTCCCATTTCAACCAAATTTTGAACACAGCGGGGAGCCTGTTCCACTAGCAACCGAACCGCCTCTGGCTCACATAAGCCGGCTCCAGCCCGGAGTGTATCCTGAATATGCAGTGTGGGTGAATCCTCTGGTGCAATCGCCGCCGCGATGCCGCCCTGTGCCCAGTCGCTGGCCGAGAGGGACAAGACATCTTTAGTAATTAATCCCACCTGAAAGTGAGGTGGCAGGCACAGAGCCGTGTAGAGTCCGGCGGCTCCCCCACCTACCACCAGCACATCAAATCGAACTGTGCTTTGTCCAGAATTGGGCCATGCAGAATAGGACACAGGCTATTACAGATTACGCAATTTCATAGAGTACAAAAAATCGCCCTCGGAGATTGTGGAACAGGTTACAGCACCGGCTGCACCTCCCCATACCCAAGAGCGATATCTACATGCCCGCTAGGAGTTAGATGGCGAGTCAGGTAAACCCGATCCCACTTTGCGGCCCTAACGATAGATGCCGTTGTTGAAGCGGTCGCCGCCTTCTACGAATACATCTTCTGGAGCAGAAACTGTGAAGTTATCCATGTTTGCCCGCAGAGTTTCCAACTGCCGCTGGCTCAATCCCGGCATATCCAGCACATCATCCACTTTCTCGAAGGGAGCATTCTGAAGAATTTTCCGGGCCAGGGTCGGATACAGCCCTGGATATTCCATAAATGCCCGAATGTTGGTATTGTTCAAGTCGATTTTTTTACCAAATTCGGTTGCCAATTTGTCATCCGCGCGGTTGCGGGGTTCTACGGCCAGCAGCATGGGGGACGACAAGCTATTCCACTCGAGTGCCATCGCTGATTGTGGCTGTCCCAACCATCCCAAGCCCGCCAACAGGACTCCGAGCGCCGCCAACACGCCAAGCAGTCGTTTCATCGGTTTGATCCCTCCCAATCTTAGTCGATCAAATTTCATACTAAACTTTTCTGTACACACAGCATTTACTTAGAGACTATCATTATTCATCCCCACTTTAGAGAGAGAACCCTGAGAGAAATCAGTCGAGTCCACCCACAACAAAGCGTTCGCCAAAAACGGCAACCCGGTCCCCTTCCACTAGCTTCCGTCCGCGTCGGGTTTCTACCGCGCCATTCACGCTCACCTGCCCCTGCTGAATCAGCAGCTTTGCCTCGCCGCCGGTCTGAACCACTCCCACCCATTTGAGAAACTGATCGAGTTTGATGCTATTTGGATTGGCCGTCATTTGAGCGACTCCACAACACGACTCCACAACACGACTCCACAAGACAGATCTATAGTGTTTCCACAACAATATCTCTGTCCCAACTGTCGTGGCGACGGCTATAGATGCAGATTTAGATGCAGATGCAGATGCAGATGCAGATCTAGATTTAGCGTAGCGCCAAAAGCAAAACCAATCGCTAGTCGTAAGATTGGAAGGAGCGTTGCTAATCGTTAATTTTTCTGACATGACCTACTGTCTCGGAATTGTCACCCGCTACGGCCTCGTAATGGCGGCAGATTCGCGCACCAATGCCGGTGTGGACTACATCTCAACCTACCAAAAGCTGTTCGACTTTTCCGATCCAGGTCATCGGGTGATCGTGCTCTGCACGTCCGGTAACCTGTCAATCACCCAAGCAGTGATGAACCTGCTGCACCAAGACCTGCAATCAAAAGATGTCGAAAATTTGCACAACGCTCCGACCCTGTACGATGTGGCTCGCTATGTGGGCAACCGGATGCGGCAAATTCAGCAGCAAGAGCGCCCTTGGCTAGAGCGGGATGGAATTGACTACAAATGCACCCTGCTGCTCGGCGGGCAGGTTCGCGGTGAGCTACCTGGCCTTTATATGATCTACAGCCAGGGCAACTTCATTCAAGCCACCGCAGAAACCCCGTTCCTGCAAATCGGCGAAACCAAATACGGCAAACCGATTCTCGACCGCACCCTCACTTTCGAGACTCCTCTGGAAGAAGCTGCCAAAGGAGCCTTGCTGTCGATCGATTCGACCATGAAATCCAATATCTCTGTTGGGCCGCCGATCAGCCTGGTCATGTACGAAGTCAACAGCTTCCTGATTCGGCACCACCTCCGCCTCCGCCTTGGCGATCCCTACCTGGAAAAAATCCGTAAGCTGTGGGAAATTTCTCTACGCGAAGCTTTCGAGCGCATGCCCAACATTGACTGGGAGCATTATCAGGATGAGGGGAGGGGAGAATAGGGGGTCAAGCCAAAATCTCAATCTTCAGCCAATACTCCATCTCCGCCGGGACTCCGGTGGTCTTCAAGCTGCCGCTGACCGGGGCTGAGTCTCTGGAGGTGGGGGTGGCGACCAAGGCAATGTGGCGATCGGCAACGGCAAGCCCGTGGGTTGGGTCATAGCCGCGCCAGCCAGCGCCGGGCAGATAAACTTCAGCCCAAGCATGGAGGTGACGATCATCCCGATCCAGATCGCCTTCCTGATAGCCGCTGACAAAGCGCGTAGCCAATCCCGCAGCTCGGCAAACTTCCATAAACAGCACTGCATAATCCCGGCAGGATCCTGATTTGCGACTCCAGGTAATGCTGGGCGGATAGGGACTACCCGTTTCTCGCAGCGTGTAGCCACAGGTTTGATAGATGCGCTGATTTAGTTCTGACAAGAAGGCCACTGAATTTCCATTAGTCTCTAGCCAAATTTCTTGAGCAAGCTGAGCTGCGGTTGGATCCGGAGCAGGTGTCACACCTCCGGCAAACTGCCCGCTCAGGTAGGGCTGAAGCTGGTGCCATAGGGCGACTGGGTAGTTGATCGGTAGGGTTACGGCCCAAGGTTCCAACAGGTAAGTAAAGGGATTCGTGCGAAAGGTTTCTACTTCAGAGACAGCTTGAATGACTAGTTCCTGTGCTCCCTCCTCAGCAAACCAAGCTTTTAGGGTCGCGTTGCCGTCGAGGTCAACCAATTCAGAAACCTGCTCGGGGGCTGGTTCAACCTCTAGGCTAAAGCGGTGCAACTTCTGGGTGATATCACAGCGAGGACGCAAGCGCAGAAAGTGGGGTGCTAAAACAACAGCACGCTCGTATTTGTAACGAATCTGATGGGTAATTTGGTAACGCACGTTCGGAGAAAATTCAGGATTAAGCTGCTCAAAATTATCAGCATAGAAGATAAAAGCAACAAAATTGTATTCAATTTAGCCGTAGTGATGCCAACGGTGATGCTGTTTTCGCGTCTTGGTAGGCATCCACGTAATCCAGCTTTATAGAAATTCCTGGTTATGTAAAGACTCGTCAAAGTCCTCAGTAATTCTCTTGATATTCAAGGATCCATGCGTGAGTATGAATCATTAGCAGGGTTTGGTGCATGTACTGCTTTCGAATCCTCGTTTGCCAAGTCTGACTTTAAATGCCTGCTAAGAGTTTAGCGGTAGGCGTCTACCGGTTTCTTTGCTAGAAATTGGTCGGCAATCTCTGTTAGAAGGCATGCCTGTAGGAGGTCCTGAATGCCGTCACTAATTGTTCTGTTCATCTACAACCCTCGGCTGCAAACCGGCCTCAAGAAATTTATTAGCATTCAAGTCAAAGCAATTACTAGAAAGGTGATTGCTGTGCGGGTACCTGGTGGTGTAACTCCACCGTGATGCAGCCCTGACAAAGCTTTTACGCTTCATTTAGAAAGCTGTCAGATGGCGTGCCCTCTTGGACCTGCCAGTTTGCTCGGCGATCCCCATGTTCGCGGATATTCATCAGGATTGTTCTATTCATACTGAAAGGACATCAGTAAGTTGTGAACTTGAGTGGGCACAGCAGAATAGAGTTGGTATGTAGAGCCAAATGTTGCGGAAATGTTGTCTGTTAGTTGACAGCAATTTGTTAGCTAGCCGGAACTGTGTAATAAAACAGCAATAATTCCACTGATTACTAAATTTGGCTGAAGTTGCTGTTTTTTAGTGTCATCGCCTTGGCACGCAATATTGCATTTAGCCAAGGTCAGAGTTTTGGGTCAATCCAGCGTTTGACTTCGCACTTCTCCCAGCCGCGAATCCATTGCGGGCTAATCAGGGAAGTCTGCTCACGCAGACTAAGCAAGAGGTTCAGTGCACTACCCTGCAGGAACGCAAGCGTATAGTGGACTTGCTTCACTAGCCACCGATTCATCTGCGGAAAGGTCAGGCAACTAAGCAACACAGGACCATTTACATCACCATTTATTGTTAGCTTCACTTAAATCAATCTGACCTTTACTCATAAACCAATGCTATTCAATTCCTATATCTTTATTTTGGGATTTCTCCCAATCACAACTGTTGTATTCTTTTATCTGACTCGCCACTATTCGCCCCAAATTGCCAAAATCTGGTTGACGCTAGCTTCTTTGTTCTTTTATGGCTATTGGAATATTGCCTATCTGCCTCTGCTCGTCTTATCAATATTGTTCAATTACTATCTGGGGAAATACATTGGCCATGCAAAACCACAAAGTCGCCATGCAAAAGCGCTGCTCTGGTTAGGAATTGGCTGTAATTTAGGATTAATTGCTTACTATAAATATGCTGGCTTTTTTGTCGCGTCGCTCAGTGGTTTACTCAACCTCAATTTACTGATCCCAACCATTATTTTGCCGTTGGGTATTTCGTTTTATACCTTTACTCAAATTGCCTATTTAGTAGATTGCTACCGGCAAGAAACCAAAGATTATGATTTTCTCACCTATATCCTATTTATCTCCTTCTTTCCCCAGCTGATTGCAGGCCCACTGCTGCTACATAGCGAGCTGATTCCCCAACTAGAAGATACTAAAACCTATACGCTCTCATTCAAAAATCTATCTATAGGATTGACCTGGTTTTTTCTGGGTCTCGCTAAGAAATTACTGATTGCAGACGCTGTTGCACCTTGGGCCAATGCCACATTTGAAAATGCCGCCAATGCCAGTTTTTTTCAGGCTTGGGTTGGGGCTTTGAGCTACACGCTCCAGCTCTATTTTGACTTTTCCGGCTATTCCGATATGGCGATTGGCTTGGCGTTGATGTTTAATCTTCAACTGCCCTTAAACTTCGATTCTCCCTACAAAGCCATTTCAATTATTGACTTTTGGCGACGCTGGCACATGACGCTGTCTCGATTTTTGCGGGACTATCTCTATATTCCGCTAGGCGGCAACCGTTACGGTGAAGTTCGTCGCTACACCAACCTGATGATTACGATGCTGCTGGGCGGCCTGTGGCATGGTGCCGGATGGACGTTTGTGATTTGGGGCGGGTTACATGGCCTATTTCTCGTGATCAATCACGGATGGCGCAAATTGAACTGGCGCTTGCCTGCGGTTTTGGGCTGGACGATTACTTTCTTTGCCGTTGTGGTGAGCTGGGTGTTTTTTAGGGCGAGCAGTTTCCAAGATGCGATGCACCTGCTGAGTGCCATGCTAGGAGGAAAACCAATTATTCTGCCGAGTGGCTTTCAAAGTTTGTTGCAGTGGCTGTCGCCATTGGGTGTGCAATTCTCCAATCAACTCGTCTATCAAGGCAATCCCAAACTGCTGATTCTGCTGTTATTGGGTGTGGTGTTGCTGCCGAATACCCAGCAAATTATGCGCCACTTTAAACCCAACTGGTGGTGGGCGTTTGCTATCAGTATCGTGGCATCACTCAGCCTATTTTCGCTCAATCGGGTTTCTGAATTTTTATACTTCCAGTTTTAGAACACTGAAACTATTCATCAGTAGGAGCATCAATCGAAAATGGAGAATACTGATCCATACCGGAAATTTTCTAACGTATTGGCAAGTTTCATTTTGGTCAATGCGGCTGTTGTCGTTGGTGTCAATGCGCTTGTTGATCCATACCATTTGGCTGGTACTCAAGTGCTAGCTAATCTAACTGAGCTGAAACCTGACAGCAGCAAGGATACCAGAACATTCAAAGCTGTTCAGGTCATGCGGATCCGGCCAAAGACCATTTTTTTGGGTACCTCCAGAGCCGATATCGGTTTGAATCCGGAGCATCCGGCATTGGTCCAACCGGCTTACAATTTGGCGATTCCGGCTGGCGACATGTATGAGGCTATGCGCTACTTTGAACATGCCTTGGCAAACCAGCCCGACCTGAAGCAGGTGATAATTGGCATCGATATGGTTGCCTTTGGTGTCAAGGAAGACGGGAATGGTGAGCAGCTTGCACCAGAGCTTGAGAATACGCTCAAACAAACTGATCATTTGCCAAAACTACCGCCGTTTCTGTTCTCGACCGATACGTTTAAGTCGAGTGTGGCCACGCTTGCTACCAATCTTAGCCGCTCCACTCCTAAAGATTACTATCTAAGCAACGGCAGGCTAATTCGCCATAATCCGACCGACCGCTCAACGCAGGATGTGTTTGAACTCCACCTCAAAACTGCCTATTTTCAACATTGGTATGATGATTACCAAACCTCCCAGAAGCAGCTCGGCTATCTACAGGCCATCGTTGACACCTGCCAGCAAAAAGGGATTGACCTGAAAGTATTCATTTCTCCAGCTCATGTCACCCAGTGGGAAGCGATTCATGCCGCAGGGCTGTGGCCAGCCTTTGAGGACTGGAAACGTCAAGTAGTAAAAATCACTCCAGTCTGGGATTTTTCTGGTTACAACAGCATCACAGCAGAGCCAATCTCAGACGACATGCAAAACTACTTAGAAAGTTCCCACTACCTGCCCCATATCGGGGATCTGGTTCTCAACCGAGTACTTGGCTATGAAGCCGACATTCCAGACGATTTTGGTACGCTAGTGACAACAGATACTATCGGATCTCACTTGGCAACCATTCGAGCGGAACGGCAAGCGTGGGCACGCCAAAATCCAGAGGTGGTGCAGCTTGTGGAACAGTGGAAGCAAGAGGCGCTTTAGATCAACAGCCAATCACAGGGAATAGATTTAGGAATGTATTTTCTCCAGCGAGAAGAACGTTTCAAAGATATTCCTGCCTAGATAATTGAGCTGAATTTGAATGTGATCGAGAAATTCGTGTAGTCCAGTTTGGATAATTTCTTCAATCGTAATGAAGTCTAGCTCAGCGCGGAGGCGGCCTAGCGTTCGATCGGCAGCATTGTTCCAGGTGCCGGGACTACAGCCAGTGATTTGGTGTAAGGACTGCTCGGCCTCTAGGAGGCAAAACTGAATCGAGCGGGGAAACTCCCGATCCAGAATCAAAAATTTGGCGATGTCAGTCGGGCTGATACGGCGTTGCCGTTTGCGGTACATCTCATAGCCACTGGCCGACTTGAGTAAGGCAATCCATTGCAGTTCGTCCAGTGCCGTTCCGACATAATTGACTTCTGGCAGTAAAATGAAATACTTCACATCCAGAATGCGCGCCGTTTTATCGGCCCGTTCAATCAAACGCCCCAAGCGGCCAAAATGCCAGCCCTCGTTGTGGGCCATGGTGGCATCCATCACGCCGGCAAACAGATGGCTTGCCATCTTCACTTCGGCAAAGAAGCTAGGCAAGGCAGGTAGGGGCTGAACTTGAGATGCATCCAGGACCATCAGATAAAATGTGTTGACCTGCTCCCACATCTCCGATGAAATAATTTCCCGTACCGATCGAGCGTTCTCCCGCGCTGCCCGCAAGCAGGAAAGGATCGAGTTGGAATAATTCTGATCAAACGTTAAAAACTGGATCACATTGTCTGCCGTTGCCTTGCCATAGCGCTCCCGAAACAGCGGCAGATCGCCGGTTGTCATGATCAGTGGCTCCCACTGTTGGGTCATCACCACCGGCGCATCCAGCAGCAAGTTCAAATTGACATCGACAAAGCGGGCGATATTTTCTGCCCGTTCTACATAGCGATTGAGCCAGTAAATTGAATCCGCAACCCGACTGAGCATAATTTAAGGCCAAAATTAACTCAAAACTTTTCCCACCCCACCACCCATGTATCTTTACTTCCCCCCCCTTGTGACGAGTTGACTACCAGCGAACCCCGCCGCAGCGCAACGCGAGTCAGGCCACCTGGATTCACATAAATTTCTTTGCCGTAGAGGATGTAGGGGCGCAGATCGACGTGGCAGCCTTCAAAATGGTCTTCAAATAAGGTCGGTACGCGGGAAAGACAAAGCGTCGGCTGGGCAATGTAATTGCGCGGCTTTGCCTGGATGCGTCCAGCAAACTCTTCCCGCTGTTCTGGCGTGGCGTGGGGACCCACCAACATGCCGTAGCCTCCCGATTCGCTAGCGGCTTTGACCACGAGTTTATCGAGATTTTGCAGAACATGCTGCTGCTGATCCGCTTCCCAGCAGAGGTAGGTCGGCACATTGGGCAGGATTTGCTCTTCGCCCAGGTAATAGCGAATCATTTGGGGCACATAGGCATAGATTACCTTGTCGTCTGCTACGCCGGTGCCTGGGGCATTAGCAATCGCCAGTCGTCCGGCTCGATACACATCCATAATGCCGGGGACACCAAGCATAGAGTCGGAGCGAAATGTCTGCGGATCCAGAAAATCATCATCAATGCGGCGATAGATCACATCAACCCGCTTCAGCCCGCGGGTGGTGCGCATCTGCAAATAGCCATCCGCCACCACCAAATCCCGGCCTTCAACCAGCTCCACACCCATTTGTTGGGCTAGAAAGGAATGCTCGAAGTAGGCAGAATTGTAGATGCCGGGGGTTAGTACCACCACGGTTGGTTCCGGTAGCCCGGTTGGGGCTAGGTGCAGCAGGGTTTCTAGTAACTGACTGGCATAGTCATCCACCGGCAGAATGTTCATGCGGTTGAACACCTGCGGAAAGGTGGTTTTCATGACGCGCCGATTCTCCAGCACATAGGAGACACCCGAAGGACAGCGCAGATTGTCTTCCAGCACATACCATTGGCCATCGCGGTCGCGCACCAAATCGGTCCCGGTGATGTGGCACCAAACGCCTTGAGAGGGTTTCAACCCCATACAGGGCTTGAGAAAGCCGCTAGCCGATTCAATCAATTCTAAGGGAATCACCCCATCCTTGAGGATTTTTTGATCGCTGTAAATATCAGTCAAAAACAGATTGAGGGCCTCAATTCGCTGCTTTAGTCCGCGTTCTAGCCATTCCCATTCTCGAACTGACAGGATGCGAGGAATGATATCAAATGGCAGGATCCGTTCAGTACCTTGCCTGTCGCTGTAGACATTGAACGTGACGCCGAGCCGGAATAGGGCATTTTGAGCTGCCTGCTGCCGCTGCTGAAGCTCTGCCATTGACATGGAGTTGATTCGCTCAATCAGCAGGGCGGCCTCGGGGCGAGGTTGATCTTTCGCCTCAAACAGCTCGTCGTAATAATCGCCTGGATCGTACTGGTTGAACTGCACCTTGAGATAGGAACGATTAGCTATCGATTAGTAGAAGCTAGACGTTCCCTCCTGCTTCTATCTGTAGCTTAAGATACAAATTGACATTGGAATTGTTGACTGTTAGCCATTACTTGGCCGTTACTTAGCGGCAGGTTGCGCTATCGGGATGTCAGTTGGCAGAAGTTTGAGGCAATCCGAAGCAGCGGTTTAAAAAGCTCCCTACATCCTCCATTCTGGGGGACTTTCTCGAACCGTTGCTGTTCAAAATTTCCTACCAGTGGGATGATAGCCCTGTGGGCATCCCAGAAAAGGGGCAGATCCAAATATTGAGTTGAGGAGCTTGGGATCCACGATATTCAAGCACCAAGCCGTACTCAAAGAATTGAGCCAGACCAATTCCAACTGATAGTTTCCAACTGATAGTTTCCAACTGATATTAGGATCGCTATATCAGATAGCAAATTGATCTACATGGAATACCTGCTGAAGAATCCGGCTACCGTTTGGCAACTGCTGCTGCAACACCTATCAATGACTAGCCTGACGTTGGTGCTGTCGGTGTTGATTGCGTTGCCGTTGGCGCTGTTGATTAGCCGCTACCGGTGGTTAAATGTACCGTTCTTGGGCATTTTAGGCATTCTTTACACGGTGCCGAGCTTAGCTCTAATTATTCTGCTGGTACCGTTTTTCGGGTTGAATGCCTGGTCTGTGATTGCGGCAATGGTGCTCTATGCTCAGGTGATTTTGGTGCGCAGTCTGGTGGTGGGCTTACAATCGATCCAGCCTGCTGTCTTGGAAGCAGCACGAGGCATGGGAATGAGCTATTGGCAACGGTGGTGGCAAATTCAGGTACCACTGATTCTACCGATCTTCTTGGCCGGACTCCGGATTGCAACCGTTGTCACCATTGGCATCGCTACGATTGGAGCTAAATTCGGCGCAGGAGGACTGGGAACCCTATTGTTTGACGGGATTGCCCAAAAACGCGATGACAAAATTTGGCTGGGTGCTATCGTTGTCTCTCTGCTGGCATTGGCGATTAATACAGCTTTCCTGGGATTAGAGTGGGCTGCAAACCCTGCGCGTCGGATTAAACGTTCCTCACTCCAGAAGTTGAATGAAAGCATACAAATGCAATAGTGAGGGCGGCTGGTTTGTCGCAGCAGATGCCTGTGCTCTGATGGCACTGGTAGGCTCACTGGTTCTGCTGGATGCCAGAGAGATGTTGGCGCTACAGGAACGTCTAATCGTCAGGCTGATTACTTAAAACGTATCAAAACGCAATCAAGAAGGTTATTGTGAGTTGCTATGACAGGACTGGATATGTTGTGTTGAATCAATTGGAACTGTAATCATCTACAGTGGGTAGCTGTTTGGTCAGTGTTTCCAACTTTGCTGGTTCTAAGATAATCGGCTGACCAGAACCGTTTTGCCCATCCGGAAATAGCGTTTCATCGTCCCAAGGATCGTCATCCACAATTTCTTGACGAATCCATTCGCGTAATTTGTATAGCCAGGCATTCAGTCTAGAACGAAAGTTGGGTTGGGAACGATCGCTAGGAAGCATAAACTCAAGTCCTTGATTTTCTAGCCAAATCATAGAGCGGATCAATGTCCGTCCTTGAGAAAGCCAATGCACCCGGACAGACTCAATTACCAATGTAGCTCAACTGATTCAGAAATTAATTCGATGCCGTGAGGGGTAGACGTAGCCTGAATACCAGATGGTCTGCGCTGCTTTTAGCCTCAATCGTAGCCCCTATTCGGGTCGTTAGTTTTTTAACCAGCGCCAAACCCAATCCTATGCCCTGCTGTTTGCCGGGAGCGCTACTGGGGAAACGATAGAACTGATCAAAAATACGCTCGCACTCATCGGCTGAGAGCGAAATGCCTGGATTGCAGATCGTTAGGTCTAGCATGGGGGCCGAATTAGGAGGCGAGGGATTCCACAACGCAGCCGAGACTGTGATCGTCCCTCCGGCAAGGGTATATTTGCAGGCGTTGGTCAATAGCTCAGTCAAAATCCGCTCCAGGTCAGCGACATCTGTGGTAAGGGGCGGCAAATCGATTGGAATATCTAGCTCTAGCTGCTGCTTTTGACTATTGGCATAGTCAGCAAAGGGTTCGAGCACATCAGCCACCCAAATGTGGGGGTCAATGGTCGTCAAAACCAAGGGTTCGGTTTCAGACTCAATGCGGGTGAGGGCCAGCAGATTGTCAATTAAGATGATTTCCTGCTGGCTTTCCTGTTGCAATACCGTCAGGTAGAACTGGAGGCCAGGATTGGCTGCCAGCTCAACCCCAATGCGCTGCAATTCCAGCTCTAGCATTTGTACCGCTGTGGCGATCGTGGCAATTGGCGTCCGCAATTCGTGAGAGACCGTAGTGAGAAAATCATCCTTGAGGCGATTCAGTCGAGCTAGCTCTGTTACCTGGGCCTGAGCAGCTTGATAAAGTCGAGCCTGCCGAATAGCAATTGCACATTGGGTGGCAACCTGCTGCACCAGCCAAATTTCTTCGGGTTCAAACCCTTCTGCTCCGACGCGATAGAGCCATAAATCGCCAATTACCTGCTGGTTATCGATGATGGGATGAACTAAAGCAGCGAAGTGCCCTGAAATCCGCCGTACATTGTGGATCTTTTGATCTAGCGGATACCAGCAGCCGTGGACATATTGCCCCTGTAACAACTGACTGTAGACCTCAGGGTAATCCAGCATTGAAACCACCAACCCCTGCACAGGTAGCACTTGCCCTGCTACATATTCATAGGCAACGGTTGAGGTACCGTGCTGCAAATCGTAAATGCCAGTATCGCAACTATCAACTCCCAACCCAATCGCCAACTCCTGCACAGCGGTTTGCAGAATTTGGGCTTCGTCTAGGCTATCGCGGACTTTGTCAGCAATGCTCTGTAGACGATTGCCAAAACCATAGGTTCGCTGCAATTCGTCTTGGCTGTACTTGAACTGACGCAATACCTCATCGAGTATGTTGAGATATATGGCAAGGGACATAGAACCTGGCATGCTGAGCGTTGCGATCAATCATTGATTCTACGCTTTGGTGGTTTTTGAGTGAAATGGTGTTGGCTAAAGGCGCAATCTAAAATACCCAATTGCTGGCTCGTTATTGAGGCCATTATTGAGGCCATTATTGAGGAGGTTGTACCGCCCGCTGGAGCTGACCTAGGGCAATTTCTGCCAGCACTGCCAACAGCGCTACCGGAATGGCTCCCACCAGCAAAATAGCCGGATCGTATTGCGCAAAGCCCAGCACAATGAATCGGCCCAAGCCGCCCGCTCCAATGAAGGCGGCTAAGGTTGCGCTAGCAATCACCTCGATAGTTGCGATTTTGATGCCTGTGATTACAACCGGCAAAGCTAGCGGTACCTCGATCGAGCGGAGGACTTGCCTTTTACTCATACCCATGCCGTAAGCTGCCTCTCGAATCATCGGATCAATACTGCGGAAGGCAACATCGGTGTTGATTAGAATTGGCGGCATCACTAGCAGGGTCAGGGCCACAATCGCCGAACGCACATTCAGGCCAAAGTACGGCACCGAAACAAAAACGAACAGAACCACTAGGCTGGGAATTACCCGCAGGCCATTGAACCCGTTAATCAAGATCGTTGCTGCTGTACGGGAGCGAGCACTCCATAGGCCCAACGGCAATCCCACCACTAGCCCAATCGCCAGCGGCACGAGGACGAGAACCAGATGCTGCTGTAGGGCTGTCAGTAAGGTATTGAAATTGCCGGCTGCGTGCTCGTAGGCGCGGATAAATACATCCATCGGCTTAAAATCGGCTGAGAGAAGTAGCTGAAAGAATTGGCTCAAACTAATGCGTCTTCAAATTTATACCCCACCCCAATCACGGTTTTGACAAAGGTGGGATTGGCCGGATCGGGTTCGATTTTTTTGCGTAGCCGGGCCACATGGGTATCCACTACCCGCTCATCACCATAGAAATCGCTGCCCCACAGCCGCTCGATCAGCTGGGTTCGATTCCAGACCCGTCCAGGATAGCTGAGAAAGGTAGTCAGTAAATCGAACTCTAGCGTTGTCAGGTCCAGCGTTTCGGAGTCTTGGCCATCGAGCTGCCGGTGCGCTACCCGCTGATCTACATCCACTGCAAAATGGGGCGTTTGAAACACGCGGCTCTGTCCACCTTGGCGGAGGGTGCGGCGCAGTAGGGCACGGACTCGCGCCACCAGCTCACGCGGGCTAAACGGCTTGACCAGGTAGTCATCGGCTCCGGTCGAGAGGCCAATAATCCGGTCAATCTCTTCCCCTTTGGCAGTCAGCATCAAGATAAATGGATCCTTGTTGCCAGGTTTTTGGCGAATGCGGGCACAGACTTCTAGGCCATCTAAGCCCGGAATCATCAAATCGAGAATAATCAGATCGGGCTGTTGTTCTTGAAAAATTTGCAGTGCCGTCACGCCATCGCGACAAGTGCGACAGGTGAAGCCTTCTTTTTCTAAATAGAGCTGGATCAGCTGAGCAATTTCAGCTTCGTCTTCCACGATCAAGATTTGCATGACTTGTCTGCTTTCAGAAATCCAAGTCTATAGTGACATACGAGGGTCATGCATCTGTTGGATCCGGCCAATTGCTCTGGCCAATTGCTCTGGCCAATGGATCCGATCAATGGATTTGGCCAATGGATCCGGCCAATGCGACCTGATCCAAACTGGGCTGGGTCAAATTTAACAAAATCTTGACAAATAACTAGCAGATGACGCATTTTACTGAGGTTAGGGGATGCATTCGTTGCTTTGCTGCTGTTTCCTATTGAGACTCTGTTGCTTCAATTGCTGTTTAAATTCTGGTTCTTTGAGTGGACCTGCCATCAGCTCGATCGGTTTGGCCTCTTAGTCCAAATCATTCGGCCCAAATCATAGAGTCCAAATCGTTTAGCCAAATTACTCACTGGAAGTTCTGGGGCTTAATTCGGCTTGATTTGGGCTTGATTTAGGCTTAGATCCTTTTCGGTTCTCTGGGTCTACTTTCTCCTACCCCTGTTGATAGTAACTATGTCTGACTTGTCTAATTTATCGTCTGATGTACTGTTTGATTCACGGTCTGATTTACCCTCTGATCTACCCTCTGATTCTAGTAACCCGGCTAGTCCAGCTAGCCCATTGCGTGTTTCTAGTGATCAACCGACTCTAGCGAGTTCAAGCGAAACTGGTTCCACTATCGCCGGTTCCACTATCGCCGGTTCCACTATCGCCAAGTTTGATAGCTACCGCACCGTTGAAGCCACCTATGCTAGCTTGGCCCAGCTCGCTGCTGACAATCCGGCTTTGGCGACTTGGGTTGATATTGGTGATAGCTACAACAAGGTCAGCAACAACGAAGCGCCCGGCTATGATATTTTCGCCTTGCAGTTGGGCCAACCGGCGGCAGACCAACCCAAACCCGTATTCTTGCTTCAGGCCGCGATTCACGGGCAAGACTATGTCAGCACAGAATTGGCCACCCGGTTCGCTGAATTTCTAGTGGCTAGCTATGGCGTTGCGCCAGAAGCCACCTGGCTGCTCGATTATTTTGATATCCGCATCGTGCCGATTGTTAACCCGGATGGACGCAAGCTGGCCGAGGCCGGTAACCCCTGGCAAAAGAATGCCAACCCCACGGTACCGGATGGGCAATCGCCCGCTCCTTTTCCCGACTATGGCGTCAATCTCGACCGCAACTTTAATCTCCAGTGGGGCAAGGTAGCAAATGGAGCCAGTCTCGATCCAGCCTCGCCCGTTTACCAAGGCAGTGCGGCTTTCTCGGAACCCGAATCTCTAGCCCTGCGCAATTACCTGTTTAAGAGTTTTGGTGGGGACGAGAGCGACGATCAACCCGGTGTTTTCATCAACCTCCAGGGCAGCGGCAATCAAATTCTCTATCCCTATAACTGGAAATCTGCTCCAGCGGCTGATCAAGAGGAACTGCGTAACCTGGGATTAAAACTCAGCTCCTTTACAGCTGGCTCCAACTCGAATGGAACTGGCACAAACCCAACTCCGAGCGCCTACGAGGTGCGCCAAGGCAGCAGCCAGGGGGTTGCATCTGGAACTGCGATTGATTGGGTCTATCAAATCCTGGGAGCCGCCAGCTACACGATCTCGGCAGGCACTAAAGCCTTTGAAACCAGCGCTGTTTTTGAATCGGAAATTGTTCCCAAACTGTTGCCTGCCCTAGCCTATGCTGTCAAAGCTGCTGCCAGTCCCTATGAGCTGCCGCTGGGGCCGGATGTGCGCTCGCTCAGCTTAGCTTCGGGGCAGGCCATTGTGGGAATCACTAATTCAGTCAACCTCTCTGCAACGATTGATTCCAGTCGCTCTGCCGATTTGCCACTTCCAATTGTTGCCGGTGCCCGTTACAGCATCGATGCCCCTTCTTGGGTGCCAGAAGCGCTGTTGTTCGACATGCTGCCCAAAAGCGGAGATCTTGACAGCCCAGTTGAGACGTTGGAGGCTGCCGTAAATACAAGCAACCTTGCTCCCGGACGCCGCACGATTTTTGTCGAAGGGCTAGACGAAGACGGTAACTATGGAGTCCCAGCGGCTATTTTTCTAGATGTGCTGCTACCACCCGAAAATGCTAACGTGCTGCGCGGCACCGAAGCCAACGATATTCTGACTCCAACAGCTCTGTTCAACTTTGTGGCTCTAGGGCAGGGCGGCGACGACCGAATTCAAACCCTGGCTGGAACCGATCTAATTTTGGCGGGACCAGGCAACGACACAGTATCAGCTGGGGAAGGCGATGATCGGGTTTACGGAGGGGTGGGCAATGATCAGCTAACCGGCGGCGGCGCAAATGACCAGCTCTACGGAGAAGCCGGAGCCGATCGGGTATTTGGCGGCGAGGGAGACGATTTGCTTTGGGGCGGTGCAGGCGACGATCAGTTAACCGGAGGGGCAGGCCAGGACACGTTTGCGCTGGTTTATAACGAAGGCAGTGATAAAATTCTGGATTTTGCAGTTGGGGTAGACAAACTGGGTTTGGTAGGTACCCTCAAGTTCAATCAGCTTTCGATCCGTCAAGCCGGAGAAGTGACGCAGATCCAATATGGCCGAGTAACACTAGCCGAACTGACGGGAGTGACAGCCGATGCTTTGACCGCGGCTGACTTCGTTAGTATCTAACGCTTCAGTTTTGCTGTATGGCTAGATACACACAGGACAAACCATTCGATTCGCTGAAGATGGCAATCGTGATCACGCCAGCGTCTAGTAGACATCCCTGATGCACGGCAGCTCCCGTACCGGGATTCACTCCATAGGCCGGAAAACAAGCCGCGCTGATGCTGAGACGAATTGCGCTGCCCTGAGGGATGCGGATGCAGGTGGGTTGGAGGGTTAGCTGGTGGGGAGTGGGGGAGATGCGGCTCGTGAGCCTCGCCGAACGAGGGGAGGTGAGGCGCTGATAGGCTTGGGTGATGTTGTAGACACTGCCGTTGGGTTTGACTTCGGAGAGAATGGCGCAGAGGTCGAAACTGGGGGTATCGGCGGTGCAGTACAACTCAACCGTGATCTCGCCTGCTAGGTGTAGATCAGCAGCTAATGGTTCTGTGGTGTAGGTCAGTACATCTGAGCGGCAGTCAATCGCACTGCGTTCAAACGATCCAGCCGGAAAGCCAGCATGCCCTCCCAGCGAAGGCACCGGACGCCACGGATCATGAACCAAGGTATCGGGAAGGCAGTGTTTTAAGTTTTGAGTTTTGGCTTCCGGTGAATCAGCCGAACCAAGGTTTGAGTTTTGAGTTTTGTCGCTTGCTGCAAAGCACTGTGTTGAATCCCCATCTCCCCTCGTTCGGCGAGGCTCACGAGCCGCATCTCCCCCATCCCTCACCGGCTCCAACCTCCCCTCCCGCTCATCCATCGCTGCCAGCCCGGTTGTAACCAGACGATAGGCGATAGGCGCAGGGCTGGGAAACTGATCGAACTGCCGCCAGCGGTTACTGCCCATCTCGAATAAGCAAACAGGAGGCTGATCCAGCAGGCCGGTATCAATGCCTTTGAGAAACTGATCAAACCAGCGAAGTTGCAGCCGATCGATTGGGGAATTGGCTTCGGGGCCGTAATCCACACTGCCGACCTTGCGCCCCCAGGGAAGATGTGCCCAGGGTCCCACAATCAGATGCTGGGGAAACCGACTGCGAGCAGCCATGTCCCTATAGAAGCGCAGAGTGCCGCGCAGATGAGTATCATACCAACCGCCAATATGCAGCATTGGTAAATCTACGTTCTCCATGTAGGAGCAGGGCGAGAGGATTTGCCAGTATGCGTCTGGTTCTGGGTGAGCGAGCCAGTCGTGGTAGTGGGAGTTGGGCGCGAGTTGGTTCAAGATACCAGAATGCAAATCCACTGGGTCGGTGATCGGCAAGTTGCGAGCAGCGGTATAGAGCGTCCGGTAGGCGTCTGAGTTGGCTTGGCGACGGGCCGTTTCGCTGGCCAACTGAATCGCCCAACCCAGATTGAGCTGATAGCAAAAGGCACCGCCTTCGTAAGCCCAGTCGTGGTAGAGGTCATAGCCAATCATGCTGGGGCAGATAGTTTTCAAAGCCGGGGGACGAGCTGCGGCAGCATAAAGCTGGGTCATGCCCTGGTAGGAAAAGCCATACATGCCTACCTGACCGTTGCTTTGGGGTAAGTTGGCAGCCCAGTTGACCGCATCTTCGCCATCGGTGATTTCGTGGGCAAATAGTTCGAATTCGCCTGTCGAGGAGCCGCGCCCCCGCACGTCCTGAATCACCACAATATAGCCCTGGGCCGCATACCAGCTGGGGTGGGCATACACTACCGTAGAGGCAATGGCTCGGCCATAGGGCTGGCGCATCAGCAGGACAGGAAAGCTGTCTGCACTGTCGGGGCGATATACATCTGCATCTAGCCTGACGCCGTCGCGGGTTAGCATCGAAAGCGTTTGTTTGGAACCAACCGGGTAGACCATGAGCGCTTACAACTATTAAAGATGGAGATTCGAGAAAAGACGCTATGCAGATCCGTGATGCCGTTGAAGCTGACCTACCCGCGATTGTGGCGATTTACAATGCCGCCATTCCCAGCCGCAACTCCACCGCCGATTTGTTTCCGATCACAGTAGAAAGCCGCCGCGATTGGTTTTTCAACCACAATCCAGAACGCCGTCCCCTCTGGGTTCTGACGCTTGCAGAAGAGATAGTCGCCTGGATTGGTCTCTCCTCGTTCTATGGCGGCCGCCCCGCTTACGATGCCACCGCCGAGATCAGTATCTACATTGCGCCAGAGCACCAGGGCAAAGGGTACGGTTCGCTATTGGTGAGCCAAATGCTAGAGGCCGCCCCTCGCTTAGGCGTGACCACCTTCCTGGCCATCTACTTTGATCACAATCAGGCCAGCCGCAAACTATTTCATCGCTTTGGCTTCAAACCAATGGGACACCTACCCGCCATAGCCGAACTGGACGGCATCAGACGCGGCGTGATCATTGCCGGATGGCAAAATCCTGCCTGAGTTCTAGAACCCTTATCCGACGGCTGCGGTTGCCCGCTTGTAGGCTGCCCAACCGCCATAGCTGGAAATATCCGGCCAGTTGTACTTTTCGACTAGTTCCTGCGGATAGAAGAAAGCCGTAGCGGTGTCGCCATCTTCGAGCAGAACTTCGGTGGGATACATGTGGGGAGGTTCATTGGCGGCTAGATACTCGAACTGGTCAACCGTCATTTCATAAATTTCTCCCGGAATGGAAATGCCGTCTGCTCCGACCTGGTAGATGGCTGGATGCCAACCGTTTTCAGCTGCATGGAGCCGGTAGAGGGGTTGGGTTTTGGTTTCTTTGATGAACTTAGCAGACTGAAGATTCTGGTGATCCGGCTGGCCACGCAGGGCTGAACCGCAAATAAACACCTGTCGGGTTCCACTGGTTTGCGTCATAAGCATCACTAAAGTAATTGGATTGGGCTAAGTAGCTGGATTGAACTAACGGTATGCAGCATACCGGCACAGAGTAGCACAGGGCAATCCACCCCCACAATCAGCCAACCCCAGAGGAATACGAAAGGGTAAAGTGACTCCGATTTCAACAAAGAAAGGTAAAGAAATATGGAGAAAACTGAGCAATTGTTAATATATTGGATACATCGGCGCTGAATTTCGTTGCGATTGCCGGTTCGACTTCTGCTTGAGGCTATCAGTTAGCGATTTTCAAGGCATACCCTATCGGAGGAGGACGTGAAGGATTGTATAGCGCTACACTGCATTCTTGGAAATTTTTGTATACAGTCTACGGTATGCAGGAGTTAAAAAATGCCTTTACTGCTTTAGAGCAGTTGGCTCGCAGACTTAATTCGCAAACTTTGCAAGATAGAAAAATTTTTTACGCTCTACGCCAATTACGCCATGCGCAGCTTGCTCAAAACAATTGATTTCTCGTGGATTGGACAGTTTATCCACCCTAACTGGGGCCAACACCTGGATGAACATAGTCCTCCCATCCACTAGAGCATTGAGCTGACCCCCGATGGCGTATTCAGGCATGCATTTTTCAAAACTCTTCAGAAGTCGCTTCAGCCCTGGCCAGTTCATCCAGTTCTCAAATCTAGTAATTTACCCACTGCCCAACCCTCTCAGATTTACTCGCATCAATCTAATCTCGCATCAACTCAAAGGAGGAGTGTTCATGCAAGTTCTTTCGGTTCTCTCGGTCAACCACAGTCGCCTCAATGCCAGCATCAACCGCTTGGCCCGTGTTGGTCAGTTGCCCAATGGAGATATTTGTCGGCTGGCGTTTTCCGCAGAAGACCTGCAAGCTCGCTATCTGGTGCAGCAATGGATGATCGAAGCTGGGATGAGCGTTCGTACCGATGCCGCTGGCAACATTATTGGTCGCTATGCGGGCAGCGTCGAGGATGCCCCAGCTCTGGCTACGGGGTCCCATATCGATACGGTGCCGTCGGGGGGTTGTTATGACGGCGTGTTGGGTGTGCTGGCTGGAATTGAAGTGGTGCGCACCCTGCGGGAAAACAACGTCCGCTTGAAGCATCCGCTGGAAGTAATTGTCTTTACCGACGAAGAAAGCTCAATGATTGGCAGTCAGGCAATGGCGGGCACGGTGGTGCTGAACGCACCCGAACGCTACCAGCCTAAGGTCGGTCAGCCAATCGAATCCTGTTTAGAAGCAATTGGCGGCAATTGGGATGAGATTCCTTCGGCCCGTCGCAGCCGTGACGATATGGCCGCCTTTGTGGAGCTGCATGTGGAGCAAGGAGCGGTTCTAGAGCACACCCAAACAGAAATTGGCGTGGTTCAGGGTGTGGTGGGAATGCTGCGGCAGATGATTACGATCAAGGGCCAGGCCAACCATGCCGGCACGACTCCGATGGATATGCGTCAGGATGCGTTGGTAGCTGCTGCGCAGGTGATTTTGGCCGTCAAGCAAATTGCCCTCAGCATGCCCAGCCAGCCGGTTGCCACCGTGGGTTATCTGACTGTAGCGCCCAATGCCGTGAATATCGTGCCGGGTCAGGTAGAGCTGTCGGTGGACATGCGCGATTTGTCACAAGACTGCCTCGATACGATGATGTCGCGATTGCTGCGCGAGCTAAACCAGATTGCTGCGGACACTAGTACGGAAATTGATGTGACTCCGGTGCTCTGCGTGCAACCGACGCCCGCCGCTCCCTTAGTGCAGAAAACGATCGAATTCGTCGCCCAAGAGCTGAAGCTTAGCCACCGCTACATGCCGAGCCGTGCCGGTCACGATTCGCTAGAAATTGGCCGGATTACCGATATGGGTATGATTTTTGTGCCCAGCCAGGAAGGGTTGAGCCACTCCAGTGCTGAATACACCTCACCGGAACAGTGCACCCAAGGGGCGAATGTGCTGCTGCACACCTTGCTCCAGCTTGATGCAGCCTACGTCTGCTAAGACAACCCGCTTAAGTTAAGAATATTGAGAAAATTTACGTCTTATCGCGCCTGCTAGAGGAGGCGCGAGATTAGCCATACAATTGAGTTCATTCGTTTGATCCCCCATCCTTCTCCCGGCAAGGGGAACCGTTTGTGGAGCATAGGTATACACACCGCATACACACCAAAACTGCCTGAAGTCCTGATCAAGACGGAGCTAAAGAGACCGAGCCAGTTTGGCTACAGCAGTGAAGCGCTTTTCAGATCCTTTACAGCGTGCCGTCCTGATGCTTCAGCCCCGGTTGCTGATCTAGCTTGCTGATAGTTCGCAGAGCGTTGAGCAGAGCGTTGAGCAGAGCATTGATGTGTCTACGTTGACAATTTCGAGTATTGAAATAGTGTAATTTGCGCTCATGTTTCCACCTATCCCCTTTCCGTCTATCCTGTTCTAACGTTTGATTGTGGATTATGAACTCATCGGTGTCTGCATCTGAGGCACAACCTACCGCAACGGCTAAGCTTCAGCAGGAACTCGCGTCTCAGGCTGTTGGTGTTACCTTGCGAGCCGTGACTAAAAAGTATGGTTCGTTTACCGCAGTTGAAAATATTAGCCTGGACATTCCGGCAGGCTCCTACACCTGTTTGCTGGGGCCAAGCGGCTGCGGTAAAACCACTACGCTCCGCATGATTGCAGGCCACGAAGACATTACCAGCGGCGAATTGCTGATTGGCGACCGGCGGGTGAATGACCTGCCACCGGCTCAGCGCAATACGGCAATGATGTTTCAGAACTATGCCCTGTTTCCCCACAAAACCGTTTGGGAAAATGTCGAGTTTGGGCTAAAAATGCGCAATCTGCCCAAGGCGGAACGAATCCAGCGGGTAGACGAAATCCTAGAAATTGTCGGCTTGACCAAATTTGCCCAACGCAAGCCCGCCAAACTCAGTGGCGGCCAACAACAGCGAGCCGCCCTAGCCAGAGCGCTTGTGACGCGGCCTCAGGTGCTGCTGCTCGATGAACCCCTGAGTGCGTTAGACGAAAACCTGCGCGTCAGAACCCGCAGTGAGTTGCGCAAGTTGCAAAAGCAGTTTGGCATGACCTTCATTCAGGTGACCCATGGGCAGGACGAAGCCTTTGCCCTGTCAGATCAAATTGTGGTGATGGACCACGGACGCATTGACCAGATTGGCACACCAGAGCAGATCTTTCAGATGCCCGCCTCGCGCTTTGTGGCCCGCTTCGTTGGGGATAACAACATTTTCGTTGGCAAGATCAGCGATGTCCTTCAGGGCAATCAGTACGCGATCCTTCGACTCGATGTCGATGGCATTGGCTCGTTTCTCTGTCGTGGTCAAGCTGCTGATCTGGGCATGACGGCAGCCTGCTGCGTCCG
Source organism: Leptolyngbya sp. NK1-12 (assembly GCF_032598965.1). NCBI lineage: Bacteria > Bacillati > Cyanobacteriota > Cyanophyceae > Leptolyngbyales > Leptolyngbyaceae > Leptolyngbya > Leptolyngbya sp. NK1-12. Next base: position 1,441,242 of record NZ_CP053586.1, on the reverse strand, counting down.
CAGTGACAGCATGACCATGACCCCCTACCCGCCAACGGACTCAACCCTCCCCAATCAGCTGACGGCTCGTGTCGTAGCCATTGAGTTCACGGGCTATGTGACTCGCGTTTCGCTGATGGTGGAAGCAACTGGAGCAGAACTCACCTACAAAGTGCGGAGCCATGACTGGATTGCTAATCCCGTTCAGGAAGGACAGCTTGTCACCTTGAGCTGGACCACGGAAAATTGCGTATTTCTGTCCCATTAGATTCCCATTAGATAGTGATACATCTCCTCAGAGTTGGGGATCTGGGAGGCTGCTATCGATACTGTTAAGCAATACTGTTAAGCAATATCATTAAAGCTACCGTTAAAGCAGTGTCCAATTGGTTTCACTTAACATATCCCATTCGCTTCAGCTTATTATGTAAATTTGCTCATCGATTGTTGTTTAGAGTCGTGTTTTACTCCTCACTCACTTGGTCCTTCTAGAAAATGGTATCTCCTATGGCTAAGATCTCTCGTCGGTATGTGATTCGGACTGGGTTGGCGGCTGGTGCTGCGATTGCGGTGACCCGCTGTGCTAGCAATACCCAGCAGGCTTCAGCTCCCAGCGGCACACCCAACAATCCGGCTTCTGGTCCCGAAGTGAACACGAATCAGGTCAAAGATGTGACGCTGCGGATGATTGGCACGGGTGTATCCCAGATCAACGAAATTCGCAACAAGGCGCAGGAAGACCTGGGCTTCAAGATCGATGTGCGGGCACTCAGCACCGAAGAAAACAACCAGATCGCCATCACCCAGCCCGGTCAGTATGACCTGTTTGACGGAGAATATTTCAGCTTGCCGCTGGTGGTGCCTTCTGGCAACTTGCAGGCCATCGATGTCAGCAAGATCAAGGAATTCGACAAAATTGTGCCGATCTTCACCCAAAACAAGTTTGACGGCATGAAGGTGGAGCAGGCCCAGGGCACCTATCCCTACAAGGTGATGTACCTCCAGGATCAGGATTCCAAGGAGTTTGCTACCGAGCCGACCAATTGGGCCACGCTGATTCCGTTCCAGTACAACGCCGATACGCTGGGTTATCGTCCCGATTTAATCGGTTCTACTAAGATTGAGAGCTGGGCACAGTTGTTCGATTCCCAGTTCAGAGGCAAAACTTCGATTTTGGACATTCCTTCCATCGGCATCATGGATGCCGCGATGGTGGTAGAGGCGGCTGGCCTGATGAAGTTTGGCGACAAAGGCAACATGACCAAGGCCGAAATCGACCAAATTACCGACATCCTGAAGCAGCAGAAGCGCGACGGCCAGTTCCGAGCCTTCTGGAAGACCTTCGACGAATCGGTGAACTTGATGGCGGCGGGGGAAGTGGTGCTGCAATCGATGTGGTCACCTGCCGTGACTGCCGTAAAATCGAAGGGCATTCAGTGCGTCTATGCCCCCCTGAAGGAAGGCTATCGGGCCTGGGGCGGTGGCGTCGGATTGTCGAAAAATCTGTCTGGCGTTTCGCTCGATGCTGCCTACGAGTACCTCAACTGGATGCTGGATGGCTGGATGGGAGCCTTCTTGGGCCGCCAGGGCTACTACAGCGCTATTCCAGAAAACGCTCGCAAGTTCATGAAACCTGCCGAGTGGGATTTCTGGTACGAAGGCAAACCTGCTGCCGAAGACATGGTCGATCCGTTTGGCAAAACTCTAGAGAAAAAGGGCGCTGTGCGCGATGGCGGCTCCTTCAAAGAGCGGATGGGTAACGTCGTTGTCTGGAACTCCACGATGGATGAGCAGGTGCATTTGGTCAAGAAGTGGAACGAGTTTATTGCCTCGTAGCTAAGACGTAGCTACGAGCGCATGGGGGAGGCTTCTGTATGTATAAAACTTGGAAAGGGGTTCAGCCCTATTTGCTGGCTACACCGCAGACGTTGGTATTTCTGCTGTTCCTGATCTTTCCGATTTTGATGATCGGGTTAGTCAGTTTCTGGGAGTTTAACGGCTATACGATGGTACCTGGCTTTACGCTGAGTAACTATGCGGACGTGTTTACAGAAGTCTCCTTAAGAACCTACCTGAATACGTTCAAATACGTTGTCTTGGTTTGGTTTTTCTGTTTGGCGATTGCCTTTCCAGTTTCTTACTTCCTCGCCTTTCATATTCAAAATCAGAAGCTGCAAATTATTTTATTTCTAATTTGTACGGTGCCGTTCTGGACTTCTAACATTATCCGGATGATTTCCTGGATTCCTGTCCTGGGCAAGGAAGGCTTAATCAACAGTTTGCTGTTAAACCTAAATTTGGCCGAGCAGCCGGTAGAGTGGTTGCTGTATTCCGACTTTGCCGTCGTGCTGGGGATGGTGCATCTGTATAACTTTTTTATGATCGCGCCCATTTTCAACAGCATGATGCGGATCGATCGCAACCTGATTACCGCTGCTGAAGACATGGGAGCATCAGGATTTCAGATTCTCAAGGAAGTCATTTTGCCGCTGACGGCTCCCGGCATTGCCATCGGCTCAATTTTTGTCGTGACGCTGGTGATGGGCGAATTTATCACGGTCCGCCTGATGGGAGGGGGGCAATCAGCCTCGGTCGGCAAACTGATCCAAACCCAAATTGGCAGTTTGCAATATCCCCTCGCTGCCGCCAATGCCGTGGTGCTGCTAATCGTCACTCTCTTCCTGGTAGCCGGTATTCTGCGAGTGGTGGATATTCGCAAGGAACTCTAACCATCTCTAACCATCTCTAACCATTATGAACAAACGCCCCCTCTCCTTCTATTTTCTGGCTGCCTTCTTTGGTTTGTTCGTACTGTTTCTCTACGGCCCGATGATTGCCATCTTCATGCTGTCATTGCAGGGGCCAGACGGAACCCTCACGTTTCCGATGCGCGGTTTTAGCTTCTATTGGTTGGGGCAGGTATTTCAGGAGCAGCGGGTCGGCAGTTTTGTGGAGGCGTTCCAGCGGTCGCTGATTCTGGGTATTGGGGTACTGCTGCTGTCGCTAATTGTCAGCGTCATGGCGGGGCTGGCGTTTCGTGCCAGGTTTAGGGGGGCTACGTTCCTGTTTTATCTGACGATTTCCAGCCTGATTGTGCCGAGCGTGCTGGTGTCGTTGGGCATCGGCATTGCCTTTCAGGTGTTGGGACTGGAGACCAACTGGTTCTCTTCAGGTTTGGGAGCGCATTTAACCTGGACTGTGCCCTTTGCTTTTTTGATTGTGCTGGGGGTGTTCAACCGCTTCAACCCCTCCTATGAAGAAGCCGCTCGTGACCTGGGAGCCAATGACACCAAAACCTTCTGGGAAGTTGTGTTTCCGCTAATTGCACCCAGCTTAATCGGCGTTGGACTGCTCAGCTTCACCCTCTCCTACGACGAATTCACCCGCACTTCGTTGGTTTCGGGACAGGACAACACCCTGCCGCTGGAAGTATTCGGCATGACTACTAACGTGACGTCTCCGGCCCTCTATGCCCTGGGAACGCTGACCACGCTGTTTTCCTTCACGATGATTGTGATTGCCTTTATCGGCTTTCAGATGTTTTCAAAACGGCAGCAGCAGTAGGGATAGCGTGTCGTTTGATCTAATATTGATTTGATATACAGCCTTTTTCAGGCTCAGTAGATCGAAAATGAATTTGTTTAGCTCTCTAGGTTTGGGTTTGATCCCCCTAAATCCCCCTTACTCAGGGGGACTTCAAACCATTGTTGGCTTGGTTCCCCCTTTTGTAAGGGGGGGGAGGGGGGATCTTAACAGGATTTGCGATCTACTGAGGCTAGTGAAGTACGAAAAACGGAGTGCAGGGGCACTGCCCCTGCGTGGGGGCGAAGCTCCCACATCCCCTGTACTTCACATGAGTGAAAAACGCTGTAACTCAACGAAGCTGACAGCGAGCGGCAGGATGGGCAGGCAGCTCTGCTACTAACAAAACGTCACCGTGTTGATTCTTGATCCAGCCTTGGGCTTCGACAGGCGAATCGGATGGGGAAGATAATGCGGTTGTTTGGCTGGGTAAGCGAACATCTTCCAGAATTGGGCTGCTGCTAAAGGGTTCGTAAGGCGTCGGCGGGATACCTCCCCGACCGGTGTTGAAAAATGCGGCTGTCGCTTGTCCGATCTCGGCTTGACACCCTTGTGCTAGTTCAGACCGAATTGGGGCTGAAGGCAAATCGGGCGGTGCGGTGCTGGGATCAATCTCTGGGCTATTGATGATCACGGTTCCAGGTGCGCCAAAATCAGAACTGGCGTCAATATCGCTGGTTTGAGGCGTGTTCCGGCGTTCGGCCAAACCCAAAATCCCTCTGGCGTCGATGCGAATGTTGCCTCCTTGGCCGCGATTGGCGCTAGCCAGAATGTTGTTGTCCTGGTTAGGAGCAGCCGTGATGAAGCCGTTGGGCGCGTCGATGAAAATATTGCCACCGCTGGCGTCTGCTTCTGCGCGGGCTGTAATCTGGCTGCGATTCTGCATCCGCAGTGAGTTAGTGCCCGATAGCCGAATGATGCCGCCTTGGCCAGAGACGGTGGTGGCCTTGATCTCGCCTCGGTCTAAAATCAGATTTGCTACGTTGAGCTGAGCCACGCCACCTCGATTGCCTGAGCCAAAGTTGTCTGCGGATATTCTGGCTCCGTCTTCAATAGTCAACTGTGGGGTGGTTAGGGTCAATCTTCTGGCATTTCCGCTGGCCCCCGGTTCAGCCGAGACTAAGATACCGCTGATGTTGTCGTCCCGTTCGACTGGAGCCGTGCCGCTGAGCAGCACCGAATCAGCCGCATTAACGGTGACAGTGCCCGCTCGTCCGGCCCCAAACGTATTGCTAGAGATTTGCGCTCCGCCGCGCACGATCAGCTGTTCAGTTTGTAGCGTTAAATTGCCGCCGTTTCCGGTAGCATTCGGTCTAACTTGCCCAAATAGGCCGCTGGCTCCCTGCTTAGAGTTGAGATTATCGGGGTCTCGGCCTGCTACTTCAATCGATTCCAGTGCATTCACCGTCACATTGCCAGCATCGCCTGCTCCTAGTGTGTCGGTAGAAATTTGCGCTCCTGCTTGCAGCGTTAACCGCCTGGTGTCGATGGTTAGATTGCCACTATTTCCGCTTGCGCGCCGCCTGGTCCGAGCAAATAAACCGCTGGGATATTGATTATTGGGGGCTGCGCCAATCAAATCAACTGACTCTGACGCCCTGATGGTCAAATCCACGCCTCGTCCGGCTCCATAGGTGCCAGTTGAAATCTGTGCTCCATCCCGTAGGACCAGCCGTCTTGTTTCGATAATTAAACGCCCCTCCTCACCCGTCGCTTGCCGATAAACTTCATTGCGTAGCTCAGTGGGTCGATTTCCATCCTCCGGCGAAACGCCCGACAGCTCGACTAGCTGCGAAGCCACAACCCGCAATCTGCCTGCTTGCCCTCCAGTTGAGGTACCAGTTGAGGCATCGGCGGCTACCACGCTGCCTTGGGTGAACGTGATACGCCTACCTTGAATCTGAATCTCTCCGCCTTGATTGCCCGTATTGACAGCGGCATGATTGGATAAACGGATGTCCACAAGATTTTGGCGGCTGGCCAGTTCTAGTCTCCAGCCTTGCTCGTGGGGCAGCAGGTTAACAACGCCCGTTCTACCTACCGCCGCGAGTTCAACCCGCCCTGCCGTGGTTGCTACGCTGCCACCCGTCATGGTAATCGGCCCGCCGACTAGACCGAGAGACTGCCCCACATCAACCTGTAGCCCCACAGCCGAACGATTGCTGATCGCTCCCGGACGCGGCCCAAACTGTAAACCAATCGGCACCTGCACTGTTAGCAACGGCCCGACTCGCGGATTGACCGCACTAAATTGAAAGCCGTCAGCAAACTGAATATGGTTAGCAGTGCTGGCGATGAACGAGCCGCCGATGTTTAATGCCGCCTGCTTGCCAAAAATGATACCGTTAGGGTTCAGCAGAAACAAATCAGCAGCACTGATCCGCCCGCTGCGTTCCCGCATTTCAATCAAGCCATCAATCACAGACCGGTTAGAGCCAGTCACACGGGCAAAAATACGTTCAACGTCTGGTGGGATCTCTTGAAATGAAGCGGTGTTGTTTCTAGGTACAGAAAATCGATCAAAGCTATGAAACAGATTGCGTTCTCTGCGGGTACCTCGGTTAATTACCGTGGTATTGCCTCGACGAGTCACCGCAGAATTTTCAGGCAATGTATTATCGGGTCGGATTTGAGCTACTGCTATGCTGCCAGTCAGCAACCAGAATAGACTGCTGCCGTTGATTAGCCAGAATTTGAAGTCAAAAAGTTTCATAGCATTCAGACTTTAGCCACCAAATTTGTGGGCCCAGTCGTAGCAGGCGGAGTTAAAACACTGCCGCCTGCAATATCCTTACCTTGCCAAATCGGATCGTCTGAAAAGCCGATACCTGAGAGCTTATTGCTGTTAGAGCCATCTCCCAGCAAGTTATTTTGCACAATATACTCCAGTGAGTTGACGACTAGATTCAGATCGAAGTTCGCAACAAAATCCTCAGTAATGGTAAACCTCAACCCGAAAATAGTTTTATCGACTCCCGGTTGAAATTCATTCACCGGCTCTTGAAAGAATCTGTATTCCAACGTTCCAGTTTGAGCTACCGGATTATAGTTCAGTAACTCTGCTCGCAGATTCAGTGACTCGAACGATACTTTATTATCCGATTGAAAAGGCACAACTAAATCAGGGCTATTGATGCTCTCTAAGCGTCCTGACCCAGATGTAAAATTGCCAATTGCGCCAGTAAACAGACCCGTGAGGTTGCTGCCTGCCTGATCGGGGATGGGATTTCCATCGGGTGCGGTGGAGAAGAGTTTAAATTGAGCCGAAATATTGGTTTCATCGGTACCGGTGATCGAGTATTGATTGCCTATACGCGGCGGAATGTTGACCTCAAAGGTGCCTAGCTGTTTGGCGGCAGCAAAATTACTGCTACTATCGTTAATTTGATTCGCCTGCAGAGCAATGCTATAGCTGCCATTGTCGGCATTATCCCAACTGCCGCCCGGTGGCGTGATCCGATAAATGACAGTCCGGGTTGTACTGTTACTGCTGTTATTGGCAATTACCCGGGTGACTAGCTGGGAACCATTAGGACTGATGACTTGAAGATCGCTATCATCGATGCTGGCAGCATTGATAGCCACATTATCTCTGTAGACAACTGTTAGATCACGAGTGTTGGAATCAACGCTAAGCAGATTAGCTGTGGGCGCTTCCTGATCGGATACAGGCGTTTGAGAAATATTGACCTGAAAATTGCCTAACAAACCTGGGGCGACGAATTTACCACTCGTATCGCTCACCTGATTGGCTTGTAGCGTGATGCTGTAGCTGCCGTTATCCGCACTATCCCAACTGCCTCCCGGTGCTGTAATTCGGTAGGTGACACTCCGGGGCGTGCCGTTTCCGGTATTGCTAATCGAAACTCGACTAGCAAGTTGATTAAATCCATTGGTGCTAGTGACTAGAATGTTGTTATTAGTAAGGCTATTGACGTTAACAGCTACATCATCACTGTAGGTGACCGTAAAATCATAGCTACTATTGCCACCAACCGAGAGATTCGAAGCGCTGAGACTGGCAGTAGGATTCGCTGTATCAACTGCTACCTGGAGGCGATAACGGCTGTTGCCGGCTTGGTGCAGCACTCGGACAAAATAAATCCCGGCATTTTGGCTGCGGCCTTGTTGGGCGGCTGGAATGAGTTTTAAGTTGGCATTGCGTTCTTTCCGCCCAATCTTTCTAAAATCGAGCTTGCCGATTTGACGCAGGACTTGGGCAAGGGGACGCTTCAGCGCGTAAAGTTCAACCGCACACCGACCTTTTCCCAGTTTGGTCAGGGTCAGATCCAAACGGCTGCGCTGCTTCAAACTGACGCGGTACAAATCATCTTGATCGGTTAGCCCAACCTTATCCGTTCGACTGATGGGCGAACTTAGAACGCCCAGATTCTTAGCACCCCTTAGCTTATTATCTGCGTTTGACATAGATCCTACCTTCGAGGTTTTCCCGTTCGGGTCGATATATAGGGTGTAACTTTTTCCTAACACTTATTGGGTGGCTTATGGCGATTTATTCACAAAAAATCGCGAGATGCCCCTGCCTTTAGGCATGGGGAGGGATAGCAAGCGAGCCGTAGGCGAGCAATGAGACATGAGCACCTCACTTGTGATATGATTGTGGAATGGAGCAAACTCTGACACTGGCTTGCAAGCTTCAACCTACTTCTAAGCAGGTTACTCAAATCGAGAAGTTGCTTCAGGCGTTTGCAGATGCTTGCAATTTTGCTAATGAGCAGGTCAAGCCAAAAATAACGAGCAAGACCACAATTCAAAGTCATGTCTACCGGCAGTTGAGGGAGCAGTTTGGTTTGAGCGCAAATCAGGCTGTCAGGGTTTGTGCCAGAGTTGGAGCAAGCCGCAAAACTGCGAAGCTGAAAGGAAGGCCAGTAAAGGAATTCAAGCCGACATCGGCTGACTTTGATGCTCGGATATTTTCTTTTCGCGAGAAGGATTGGTCTGTCAGTCTGACATTGCTGACTGGGCGTGAACATATCAAGCTCGATGTCGGCAACTATCAGCGAGGCAAGCTGAAAGGACGTAAACCAACGTCTGCTCAACTCTGCAAGCTTAAAGACGGACAATACTATATCCACATCCAGTTGACTGATGATGCGCCTGATCCAATCAAGTCTGATAAGGTGATTGGCGTTGATTTTGGGCGTAGAGAGATTGCCAAAACCAGTACCGGAAAAGGCTGGGACGGCAAACAGTTGAATCAAATCAGGGACAAGTTCAGCAATACGAGAGCATCCGTTCAGGCGAAAGCCTCTCGTAAACGAGACGCTACGCGAACGAAAGGCACAAGGAGTTCTAGGCGTAGATGCCGCGAACTCTTGCGACGGCTGTCGGGGAAAGAACGACGCTTTCAAAGCTGGCTGAACCATAGCATCAGCGCTGCTATTATCCGTGAGGCCAAGTCTCTCAACGCGATTGTTGCGATTGAGAACCTGACCGGCATTAGGGAGAGGACAAACCAGCAACCTCGGAGCAAAATTGAGCGAAGACGTTCCAATTCGTGGGCGTTCTATCAGCTCAGGCAATTTCTGGCCTACAAGGGTATCAGGGAAGGCGTGGAGGTTGTAGCCATCAGTCCTGCCTACACTTCGCAGACCTGCCACCGCTGCCTGCATATCGGGCTGCGAAGTGAGAAGGTTTTTAAGTGTGGGCATTGTGGATGGCATGGTGACGCTGATTTAAATGGTGCGATCAATATTTCGTTAATCGGGCAGTCCGTAACGCTGCCTGGAGGCTCAAGGATTCTGTCTTGCTCTTTGCAGGACACGGTTCTTAGGGCTACTGAAAGCCCCGCCCTTTAGGGCTGGGGAAGCTTACCAATTGTAGGAATGCAATCAGCATGTTTCTGTTTAATTCCTTCAGAAGTACAGCTCATCCGGCAAATTTGACAGGCAAATTTGACAGGCATTTATGCTCGCCCTAGCTCTCAGCGGTCGATTCGTATAAAGCCAATTGCGCTATGCCATTGCACGGACTGATTGGTCAGTGATCGGGTAAAGGCTTGACGTATGGTTTTGAGTTCTGCGGTAGACAAAACCTGAACGAGATGGTCACGGTAGCTGGGTCGGTCTTTGCCTGGGCTAAACCAGCGTTCAATCATTGTGGAGGTAATCTGGATGTCGGTTATAGTTTGTTCAATCTCAGTTCTGATTTGGCGATTGTCGATACTAGCTTGTTTCCCTAACTGACTCACTAGATCTTCTACATTCCAATTCACCATCGCATCTGAAGAGTCAGTGTAAATTGCTTCTTCTGCCTCAACTAAACGTTGATAAAGCTTGCCGGAAAGCGAATTAGCCTCGATCAGGGCATAGAGCCGCTGGGTGTGACGAGGAAGGGTTTCCGCTAAGACAATTGCTCCCTTGGGCCGCAGTAGGTGCAACCATTGCTGGAGCAGGGCGACTTTATCAGGCTCCGTTGATAGCACATTGCGCCCAATCAATCGATCAAACCGGAGGTCAGCCTGGGTAAAGTGAGCCGATAGATCTTGCCGTGCCAGCGACAGAATTACCGGACGAATCAATTCTGGCAGTAAGGCTGCTTGCTCTGTTAGGGCTGCCGCGTCGGTCGGATTGGGGGTACAGGCATAGACGCCTCCTTCGGGCACACGGCGTACCGCCTCCCAAGTCAACAACCCACTGCCAGCGTTGAGATCGAGCACAACATGGTGACGCTGAAGTTCTGCAAGGCAAAACAACCGATCGCGAATTTGCCCCAACCGCTCTCCGGCTTGGCTGAGGGTGCGCTGCAACCAACGCTCTGTGCCTGCATTCGTCGGACTGAAGGTCAGCACCTCGGGTAAGGCCACTCCCAAGCCTTCCACTAAGGCCGCGAGTTGGGCTTCGCGCTGTCGGGTTACCTGCTGCTGGATTTGTGCCTCATAGCCTTGGTCCGAGGGTTGATAAAACATTTGCCCCTGCAAATGGCTCGGCAAATACTGCTGCGCGACCCAATGCTCCCGATAGGAATGGGGATAGAGATAGCCCGCCCCATGCCCAAAGCCATGCTTATCACGGTTGGCGTCTCGTAGATGGGTGGGCACTTCGGCTTCCCGCTCTCGCTCTACGGCGGCCAAGGCATCGAAGAACCCCATGACGCTGTTGGATTTGGGTGCTGTTGCTAGATACAGCGTGGCCTGAGCCAAAGGATAGCGTCCTTCGGGCATTCCCACCCGCTCAAACGCTTCAGCACAGGCATGGATCACCACAACTGCATTTGGATCGGCTAAGCCCACATCCTCACTGGCTAAAATCAGCAGACGGCGCAGAATAAAGCGCGGATCTTCGCCAGCATACACCATCCGAGCCAGCCAGTAGAGGGCTGCATCCGGGTCGGAACCCCGCACACTTTTGATAAAGGCGCTAATCGTGTCAAAATGCACATCGCCTTCTTTGTCGTAGAGGACGGCCCGCTGCTGAATCGATTCCTCAGCTACCGCTAGGGTAATTTGAATTTCTCCGTTCGAGTTAGGTGGCGTGGTTTCTACCGCTAGCTCTAACGCATTCAGCACTGCTCGTGCATCTCCATTTGCCACATTGATTAAATGAGCAATTGCCGCTTCGTCAATTTTGATGTTAAGCTCGCCGTACCCTCTGAGCGGGTCTTGAAGTGCTTGTTGAATCACCTGACGCAAATCGGCTTCGTTCAGCAACTTGAGCTGAAAAATTCGCGAACGGCTGACCAGCGCTTTATTGACTTCAAAGTAAGGATTTTCTGTAGTTGCTCCAATCAAAATCACCGTTCCGTTCTCAACCCAAGGCAATAATGCATCCTGTTGAGCTTTATTGAACCGATGCACCTCATCGACAAACAGGATGGTCTTTTGGGCATACATCTTGCGTTTCTCTTGCGCTACCGCAATGCCATCTCGAAGCTCTTTTACCCCTGCTAACACCGCATTGATGGCAATAAAGTGGGCCTGGGTCGTGTTGGCAATGATACGGGCTAACGTGGTTTTGCCGGTTCCGGGCGGTCCGTAGAAGATCAGAGACGAGAGCTGATCAGCTTGAATAGCGCGACGCAGCAACCGCCCCGGCCCAATGATGTGATCCTGCCCAATAAACTCATCGAGCGTGCGTGGACGCATCCGAGCTGCCAATGGGGCTTCCCGCTCGATGAGCTGCTGGTGGCGGTAGTCAAATAACGTCATTTTGAGAAACAAAGATATGAGGGGAAAGGTATTAACTAGAGAGAAAATCGTCTTAAAATGGGAATGCTAACGATAAATAGGAACTAATATAGGATTCTTTAATTTATTTTTTCTATCTCAATTTATCTTAAGGAAAATTTATGAGTATGAGCTGGCAATTCTATGGCATCGGCAGATAGGATTTGGCGAGATAGCTCACCCGCATCTGACCCGATGCTCCAGCAGGTGATGCTTGTCGATCCGCCTACGGTGGCTGTCCATACCCCAGCTGCTACAGCTGTTACTCAGATGGCCCAGGCTCAAGTTGGTTGTATCTTGATCCTAGACCAGCAGAGGCCGGTTGGAATTTTCACAGAGCGGGATCTCGTCCATCTGGTTGCGGCTCAAACTTCTTGGGAGCAGCCAATCTCTGCTTTGATGGTACAGCCATTAATTTGCTGCGCCACTACCGAAATCTTAAATTTATTGATGATTGTGGAGCGCATGCAGCAGCACTCGGTGCAGTATTTGCCGGTGGTGGATGCTGAGGAACGCTTGGTTGGGCTAATTACCCAGACGCTGGTTTTGCAAGCCCTGACTGAAGATCACAACCGATGCCGCCAAGCCGAGGCCGAGTTGCGTCAGCAGCAGGAACGCCTGAGCCTATTGACCGACGCGCTGCCAGTTTACCTTTCCTATCTGGATGCCGAGCAGCGCTATCAGTTTGTCAACCACACCTACGAGCAACGCTTTGGCCGGAGTCGCGACGAAATCTGCGGTCGGCCCATTTGGGACGTGTTGGGCGAAGCTGCCTATCAGGTGGTGCGGCCCCAAATCGAACAGGCTCTGGCCGGCACTCCGGTGGTCTATGAAGCCGCTCAGCCCGATCCTCAGATCGGTATGCGCTACACGGCAGTCACCTTGATTCCCGATCGAGCCGCCGATGGGCGGGTGCGGGGGTGCTGTGCCCTTGTCACCGACATTACCGACCGCAAGCAGGCAGAGCTAGCTCTCCAAGAACGAGAATACCTGCTGAGAACGCTGGGAGATAATTTGCCGAAGGGGTTGATTTACCAGTTCGTGCATGAACCGCCCGACCGCTATTATTTCACCTACATTTCGGCTGGGATTGAACGATTGGTGGGGGTCAAGCCGGAAGCGGTGCTGCAAGACCCCAATGTGCTGCATGATTTAATTGTCGAGGCCGATCGACAGCAGATGGCAGAGCTAGCCGAATTTTCACGCCAAAATCTAACCTTGTTTGAAATGCAGATGCGGAAACGCACGCCTGCTGGCGGCATCCAATGGTCACAGTTGCGGTCGGCTCCCCGTCACTTAGCCAATGGCCGCACGGTGTGGGACGGCATTGAGCTGGATATTACTGAACTCAAGCAGTTTGAGGCAGAGCTGCAGCAGGCCAAAGTTGCCGCCGAAGCTGCCAACCGCGCTAAGAGTATCTTTTTGGCAAACGTTACCCATGAGCTACGCACGCCGTTAAATGCAATTCTCGGCTTCAGTCAATTGCTAGCTCAAGACGATTCCCTCACAGATACACAGCGCCAACACATCGCGATCATCCATCGCAGTGGCGAAGAACTTCTCAGCCTGATCAACCGCATTCTCGACCTGTCTCGCCTCGAACCCCAACCTTGGCTGCCCAACTTTGACAAGGTTGCTTCAGAGTTTGCTGCAACAACAGCTTCAGAATCCTTAGAATCATTGAGTGACTTATTCACTGAGTCGTTTGGTCATCCGTATCGAGATTGCATCAAGCCATCGGGGTATGCAGCTGTAGATGGTACGAGTGATAGTTCATTGGATGCTCCTTGCGAGCCGTCAGGTCAGCCTTTAGACAGCCTTTCAGCCTCCCCTGATCCAGTCGCAGATGCTCTGCTGGTCATGCCCTTGGCTTGGCTAGAACAGCTATATCGAGCTGCCATCCAACTCGACGAGAAAACGCTGTTTGCCTTAATTCAGTCCCTACCTGCGGAACACGCCTGCCTAGCACAGGAGCTACAGCTAAAGATTGAAGAATTTGAGTTTGAGCAGATCATGCAGTGGTCGCAGCAGGCAATCGAGCAGTCATCACTAGGTTAATTTTGACTGGGTGAATTTTGTCACTAACTTATCTCCAACTTATCTCCTAAGACAGAGGAACTCCCTGTCTAAAGGAGAGCAGGATTTTGCCGGTTGAGTGGCTAAGTTAGAGCTGTGAAAAACGGTTTTGAACGGTTCGTATTTTGACCGTGTGTATTTTGACCGGATTTTGAACAGCCTAATGTTGGCTTAGATAACTGGAGGTATACTGCATATGACTAGGGGAAATGATTTTTCTAATCGACCTGATCTGAATCGGCCCAATCCCGATGAAAATCCTGCACCAATTGCCGATGAGACGATCCACACCCGACCCGCTACATCCGATGAAATTGCCTATCGGAATGGCTATGCCGAGGCACAGCAAGAAGAACGAGTGCGAGAAAACCTGCGGCGAACTCGTGAGAACAACAGTGCTGCAACTGGGATTGTGGTCGGCGTAATTTTAGCGTCAATTGTGGGTTTAACTTTGGCTGCCATTGCGCTCCTCTCGCAGAATCGCCAGTCCAATCCGCCGACCACTTCTCCTAGTCTGGCTCCCAGTCCAACTCAGCCACAACCTACCCCATCACCGCAGACTTCGCAGCCGCAGAATACCCAAACCACTGAGCGCACTACAATTATTGAACGTGCCCCTCAACAAACTGAGATTATTGTGCCTCCAGCTCCAGATCCGGCAACTCAACCCACCCAGCCTCAAACCGAGTCGGATGCCACTACCCAGCCTACCCAACCCGCCGTTCCCGACAGTACGACAGTTCCCCCAACTGGCTCTGATCCTAATGTTGGACAGTAAGATGCCTGCCTCGCCCTGCCTCGCCTCAGCGGGGCCGAAATAGATGCGTATGTTCTGGGCTGTAGAGCCTGGAACGAGCCGGGTGGGCCGACTGGCTGCTGTTTAAGGCGGGACTGACTAGATACAGCGTTGTGCGGATCAGGTTTTCCTGGGTGGTTAGGGCCGCCATTTCATCTAGGGGGACGATCCAAATCTTTTCATCTGGCCAGCCGAGCCGAAAGCAAACTGCGACTGGCGTTTCTGGTGGATAGTGTGCGAGCAGTTTGGCTTGAGCCGTTTCGACATGGCGGGCACTCAAGTACAGGCAGAGGCTGGCACGATGAGACGCTAAAGCAGCCAATTCTTCGGTTTCTGGCACCTGAGTGCGTCCGCTGATGCGGGTCAGAATGATTGTCTGCACTAGCTCTGGGACAGTTAGCTCGACGTTGAGCTTGGCCGCAGCGGCTTGAAAGGCACTAATGCCAGGAATCACCTCAAACGGAATGGCGGCGGCAGCGAGCGCCTGGATCTGCTCATGAATGGCGCTATAGAGGCTGGGATCGCCCGATTGCAGACGAGCTACCGACTTGCCGGCCCGCACCTGCTCGATCATCAAGGGCAGAATGTCCTCCAGGGTTTTGTTGGCGGTAGGAATCACGTCTGCGTCTGAACGGACCCATTGCAGGATTTGCTTGGGCACCAGGGAATCGGCAAACAGAATCACATCCGCCTGCATCAGCAGTTTCTGAGCCTTGATGGTCAGGAGGTCAGGATCGCCCGGTCCAGCTCCGATCAGGTAAACGGCGGGGGCTAGCTTCGTTTTTAACTCACTCATTTCCGTATATTTGGCTAAAGGATTGGCTCAAGCATACTGCCTCACGGTTGTGCAGAAAATTGGCTTGATGGGATGATCTCTGTAAAATCTTTGACAATTCGCTGCCTAATTTAAAAGGTTGATGAAACACCTCGGTTATTTCGGACACATCCTCGATCTTGAGTAAAAGTGGATGGTAGATGCACCCTGATTCATACCCCGGAGGAAACTCTGGGGTTTTTCTTTGGGTTTTGGTTGGGAGTGGGTTGAGGTTGCTTTAGCCACACCGTGAACCAGACTAGTGATCACGAAGGTGGCTTAGACGACGAAACCGGCTTGGCCTCGGCTGGAGGGACAACATCAGGCAGAAAACGATTGCGGCCATAGAGCCAGAACAGCCCTAGCCCACCAATGGCAATGCAAACCAGACTCACCACCTGAGCAATGCGCAGCGGCCCTAGCATTAAACTGTCCATGCGCAATCCCTCGATCCAAAAGCGACCCATGCTGTAGCCAATCAAATAGACCAGAAACAGCGTGCCGGTTTTGAGCTGATGCCCTGGCTTCAGCCCTCGGAAAAACAGCGTCATCAGCAGGGCAAATACGCCTAGGTTCCACAGCGACTCGTAAAGAAAGGTGGGATGGAAATAGTCGAACTGAGTATAGCCTGCAGGCCGCTGCGCCGGTGGAATATAGAGCTTCCAGGGCAGATCCGTCGGGCGACCAAACGCCTCAGAGTTGAAGAAATTGCCCCAACGGCCAATTGCCTGCCCCAAAATCAGGGAGGGAGCCACCAGATCGGCAAGCTGCCAAAATGAGACTTTTCTGAGTCGAGCAAAAATCAGCGACGCTAGCAGCCCGCCCAAAATTGCTCCGTGGATGGCAATGCCACCATGCCAGATGGCGAAAATTTCGCCCGGTTTATCGGCATAGTTGTCCCACTCAAAGGCCACATAGTACAGCCGCGCCGCCGGAATGGCCGCTATGATCAGCCACAGCGACAAATCGCTGATGATATCTGGATCCAGCCCGCGCCGTTTGGCTAAATAGGTGGATAGGCTGACGCCAATCAGAACCGCAGACGCGATCAAAAAACCGTACCAGCGAATCGGCAATGGCCCGATCATTGGCCCAGGAGAGGCAAATTGTGCCAAAAGGCCAGCGAAATCAGCCAAAACAGTGGAAGATAGCAGCATGAGTGCTCTGCCTCGCCGTGACGATACAAATAACGATTGTACCGGGTTGGGTTGGTGGATGGGTGTTGAGGATAGGCAAGCCCAAAGATGTGCGCTACAAAACCGACAGCCCATTGCTGCAATGATAAGCTGCTAACAAATCAGGTGAAAGATTAATGCATGCAGCCCTTCCAACGGCTGCTTTTTATTGTCTTTGAATCTTGTTGTCTTTGAAATCGCTTGCTCTAATCCCTTGCTCTAATCCCTTGTTTCACCCAAAGCAACGATCCTTTTACCCCCTCCCCCTTCACCCCTCCCCCCTCCCCCCTGCTTGCTACAATAACGAATCAACAGCTCACCGCTGGCAACTGGAAGGAGGTCAACCGCGTGTCCTCTAAGTTTGGGGCAATGCAATCATTTTTACAGGCGAAATTATCGCGGCGCATTGTCCTCTGGGTGTTTGGCAGCATCCTGGTGATTGAGGCAATCATTCTGTTGCCTTCGATCTATCGTCGCCAGCAGGAATTGCTCACCTCCCTCAAAAACCTCTCAGCAGCGCGGGTCGAAGGCAGTTTAGCAGCGTTGGGGCTGCCGGCCTCGGACACAGACCTGTTGGCGACCTTGCAGCAGATGGCTCCCAATTCGGTGCGGGGTGGGACGCTGTATCGAGCATCGGGAGAGCTAGTGGGCAGCTTTGGTGAAGTGCCGCAACTGACGCTTCAGCAAGTCCAAGCCAACCGCACGGCGTTGTATGACCAAAGAGCGGCTCACTATGATGCAGTTTGGTCATTGCCGCCCTTGGCCGATCGCTATTTTCTAATCATTCGTCATGATGCCAGCTCGGTGCAGCGGGAGTTACTGGCCTTCATTGGTCGGATTGCCTTACTGGTGATGATCATTTCGGTGTTTGTCACTGTGGCGACGCTGATTGGGCTAGAGCGAATTTTGGTGACGCCCATTTTGCTGCTGCGGAACGATTTGCTGAAACTGGGGCAAGCGATCCGCCAAGACCAACCCCTGCCCGAATTCAAATCCCTGCCCTTCCGCCGAGATGATGAGCTAGGTGAAGTGATCGCCGCCTTTGATGCCATGTATGCCCAAGTTTGGGAGGCGATCAGCGAGCGCAAGCAGGCGGAAGTGGCCCTGCGCCAGTCGGAAGAAAAGTTTTCTAGAGCATTTCGCGCTAGTCCTTCTGCGGTTTTGATCAGCACCCTGACGGACGGACGATTGATCGAGGTGAACGACAGTTTTCTCCAACTGTATGGAGGGCAGCTAGAAGAAGTGCTGGGCCACACCGCAACTGATCTGAACCTCTGGGCTGCCGCAGAACACCGGGCCGAAATGGTGGACACAATCCGCAAAACTGGCTCGATCCGCAATCGGGAATATACCTTCCGCAACAAGCAAGGAGAACCGCGAGCCATTCTGTTTTCAGCGGAACTAATCAACCTGAACGGTGAAGAATGCCTGCTCTCGGTTGCCAACGACATCACCGAACGCCGACAAACCGAAAAAGCCCTAGAGCGGCTAGCAGAAATTGGCGAGCTGGCGGCCATGATCGTGCATGAGGTGCGCAATCCACTCACTACGGTAATCATGGGGCTACAATCCTTTCAGACGCTTGAGCTATCGGACCGTGCCCGCCTGCGGCTAGAACTGGCCCTGGAAGAGGCCGAACGGTTGCAGCGGTTGCTGAACGAAATTCTGCAATATGCGCGCTGTCAAAAGCTAGATTTGGCCGAGTTGGAACTGAATACGCTAATTCAGGAAATGCTGGAAACGATGCGCACCATGCCTGCAGCCCAAGGGCGACCAATCGAGTTCACGCCCGTTGATCCGATTCGCGTTTTGGGTGATCGAGACAAACTGAAGCAGGTATTCATTAACCTGATTAGCAATGCCTGTGAAGCTGTTGCCCTGGGTGAGTCGATTACCTGGAAAATCGATGCTTGCCAGCCGCAACGCACGGTTTGTGTGCAGATTCACAACGGTGGTGAGCCGATTCCAGGTGATTTGTTGCCTCGCTTAACCAAACCTTTTTTTACAACCAAATCATCCGGCAATGGCTTGGGGTTAGCCATCGTCAAACAAATTGTGGAAGCTCATAACGGAGAATTGATGATTGATTCCTCGGAATCCATTGGTGGAACTACCGTGACTGTAATGCTGCCTTTTGTGTCTGAGCAGCTAACTCTTCAGGGATGATGACGTAACAGTGAATTAGCATAGGAATGCTTTTTAGCCTTTTCCTCAAGTTCGTAGGTTTCCTTCAGTTCTTTGCCCAGAAAGTAGTTGAGAAATGTCCGAATCAGGGCGATCGCCCCTAGTTTGGCTAAAGTCTCAAAGGTGGGAGCTACCGTTGTATTGAGAATGTCAGATGCAAGCTGAAATTCCAATGCCAGGGCTAACCACGCCCCAAAGCGCAAGCGGAGCTTTAGATAGGGAAGCGGAACACTATGCCGTTGTCGAATCGCTACAGACAGTTGCAGGGTTCTGATTAAACCGATTAGCACGCAGATAGCTGCGATCGTCTCCAGCAACAGTTTCAGAACGTTGATAAAAAAGTGTAAATGTTGTTCTAGCGGTTCAATGAGTTCCATTTCAATGACCATCTTTTGAACTGTTGCAGGAAACTAAAAAACGCTATACCTATTCGCTTTCACTGGTTTCGGATCGCTTGATATTTGTTCTGTGTTCGGTTAACAAATATCCGATTGCACCTGGCACTACAAAGGTAGTGATCAGCACGGTGGATGTGGTGCTGAGTCTACTTGAGAGTGACCGCGCTACTTCAAGTCCAGCCAAGATATATTCGATGGTGACCGTAGCGCCAAAAAGTCCGGTGGTGAGTGCGCCTAACCTAGAGAGAAACGTTTTTAGAGGCGGGACATGGGGATTATGAATCTTTCT
Organism: Leptolyngbya sp. NK1-12; assembly: GCF_032598965.1. Taxonomy (NCBI): domain Bacteria; kingdom Bacillati; phylum Cyanobacteriota; class Cyanophyceae; order Leptolyngbyales; family Leptolyngbyaceae; genus Leptolyngbya; species Leptolyngbya sp. NK1-12. The sequence continues at coordinate 1,421,764 of NZ_CP053586.1, read as the reverse complement.
GCCCAGAAGCATTCCAGCAATGAAGCCTGCAAGACCCTGCACGCCAACAATGATACAGCGAACTCGCAACTCAAAGGGTGCCTGTCCTTGAGCCACGAATTCTGACAGGGCTATACCCGTACCGATGATGATACCCGCGATCGCGCCTACTGCCGTCCACCAGAGCGATGGTTTGGTCAGTTGAGTACAGGCGATGGATAAGCCAGCCATGACCAGACTACAGACGATCGCCGCTTGTTCGGGAGGGGCGTTCTTGATCAGCATTAACGATACGGCACCTCCTACCACACTACTGATGAACATCAGCAGTTTGTCGAGGGAATTGGCATTTTGCTCAAAGTTTCGCACTGGTTTTGTCAGCGATTGTTAGTGAATTGAATGAATTGAGAGTGGCGATCGCCCTTTTTGAATCTACTGTGTACACACAGGTCGAATGATCCCCCCCTAGCCCCCCTTGCGAAAAGGGGGGAACCGTAGGCAACGCTGGTTTGAAGTCCCCCTTAAAAAGGGGGATTTAGGGGGATCAAGACTACTGACGTGCCATTGCGACTTTGAATCGTTCTTCTGGCGTAATCAAATGGTTGTGGTCGTCTTTCTCCAAATCGATTTGCACCCATTCCACCTCGCCGCTGAATTTGTTGTCGCGGGGGGCATACTCCGGTGAAACAGGCGATCCGGCTTCAAATCCGACATCGCAGGTTTCATCTGCCGAGAAGCCCATTGGTTCGGTGGCATCTACTCGTCCTGTGCCGACGGGCTGACCGTCTACATAGAGTGACACATCGCCGCCCTTAGCCAGACCGCCGCCATCGTATTTGAACTCCAGTCGCACCTGATGTTTACCGGATGGGATGGGGCTGGTCGATTCAGTCACAAAAAGCTTTAGCCCGAAGAAGTTGTAGCAATACTTGAGCTTGCCTGCTTTGGCATAGAGGCTCCACCCGCCGACACTGCCGCCCTGAGCAATGATCACCCCTTCTGCACCGCTTTCTGGTACGGTGATCTCAGCCGTCACCGCAAACGACTTGTTTTTCATGTTCACAATTGCGGCTTCGCTCAGGCGACCCATGCCGCCAAATAGAATCTGCGTATTGCCGCGAATGAGCTGCGGTCGTCCAGAGATATCGGGGTTGACCCGTTCGGCGAAGCGATCGTCGAGCGGCAGGACGTTGTACTTGACGGCTTCGATCAGCCACAGCCGCTGGAGTTCGTGCAGTTTGTCGGGGTGCTGCTTTGACAGGTCACGGGCTTGCGTCCAGTCGGTGTTGGTGTCGTAGAGTTCCCATACGTCATCATCGAAGGCAACGGTTTGCACGGCACCGGTCTCCCAGGGGGTGCGGTGTTTGGTGACGGCAGTCCAGCCCTTGTGATAGATGCCTCGGTTGCCGAACATTTCAAAATACTGGAGTTCGTGCTGCTCAGCCGCACTGGCATCATTGAAGGAATAAACCATGCTCACCCCTTCTAGAGGAGCTTGCTGCACACTGTTGACGACGGTGGGATGGGGGAGTTGGGCAACCTCCAGCAGCGTTGGCGCAATATCAATCACATGGTGGAACTGCGATCGGACTTTGCCCCTGGACTGGATGCCTCTGGGCCAATGGACGATCGTGCCGTTGCGGGTGCCGCCCCAGTGCGATGCCACCTGCTTTGTCCACTGGTAAGGCGTACACATGGCGTGCGCCCAGCCAACCGCGTAGTGATTATAGGCATCCGGGCCACCAAAATCATCGATCTTACTCAGCAAGAATTCCGGCGTTTCCAAGCCGCCCATGCCGTTCAGCATAGCCAACTCGTTAAAGCAGCCGTTGAGCGATCCTTCTGCCGAAGCGCCGTTGTCGCCCAGGATGTAGTAGATCAGCGTGTCGTCCAGGATTTCCAGATCAGTCAGGGCATCAATCAGGCGACCAATATGGTGATCGGTGTGTTCCAGGAACGCGGCATAGATCTCCATCTGCCGTTCCAGTACGGGTTTCAGTTGATCTGGCATTTCGTCCCAACTGGGAATTCCGTCATGGCGCGCAGTGAGTTCAGCATCGGCGGGAATCACGCCCAGTTCTTTTTGTTTAGCAAAGGTGATTTCTCGCTGCCTATCCCAACCGTGAGCAAATTGCCCTTTGTACTTGTCGATCCACTCCTTTGGCACATGATGCGGTGCGTGGCAGGCACCGGGCGCAAAATACATGAAGAACGGCTTATCGGGCATCAGGGCCTTTTGCTGACGCACGTACTTGATCGCCTTGTTGGTCATGTCCTCCGTAAAGTGGTAGCCCTCTTCCGGGGTTTTGTCGGGTTCGACTGGGGTGGTGCCTTCGTAGATGGCGGGATACCACTGGTTTGTCTCGCCGCCGATGAAGCCATAGAAGTACTCAAAGCCGCTGCCTGTCGGCCACTGGTGGAATGGCCCCATCGGGCTGGTCTCCCAAACGGGCACTTCGTGGCATTTGCCAAATTGGGCAGTGGAATAGCCGTTGAGCTTCAGCGTTTCAGCGATCGGCGCTTTATTTTTGGGACGAATCGTGTTGTTGCCCGGTGCAGAAGTTGCCATCTCTGTGATATTGCCCATGTTCACCGAGTGGTGATTGCGCCCCGTCAGCAATGCCTGTCGGGTGGGGGCACAGAGGGCAGTGGTGTGGAAGCGGTTGTACTTCAAGCCATTGGCGGCCAGCCGCTCGGCAGTTGGGGTGTGGCAGGGGCCGCCGAACGCACTGGAAGCACCAAAGCCTACGTCATCGAGTAAGATAACCAGAATATTGGGGGCACCTGATGGAGGACGCAACGGTTCAATGGGCGGATATTTTGTATTGGGGTCTTTGGCATCGTAGGTCGTCAAACCAACGTGTTGGCGATCGGGAATGGGTAGAATATCGTGTGGAATCGCGTTGTTGGATGTCATCACATTGCTCCTCTGAATATCAATTGATTGGATTGCAATCTTCACTGGAAGAAAACTTTTGCTCAAATCGCACTGGTTTTGTCAGCGACTGTGAATGAATTGAGATCATGAATTGGGATTGACGATCGCTCCTGATTCAAAAAGCACGATCGCCCCAATAAACCTGCATCCTAGGTGCTTCCCAGTCCCACTTCTAACTTCTCCATAGCCTGATCGATCGAGAAGCTGGCGGCTTTTTGGCGAGGTGGGTAGTCCTTAAACGTCTGTAAGAACTGCGCGTCGATCGTCTCCATCCGTTTTTTGGTCAATGGCCCGGTATCTTCAATCCGCTGTCCGCCCTTGCCATCCGCCCAACAGTGCAGCACTCCACGAGGCCCATATCTCTGCTTAAACTGAGGAAATTCCTCTGGTTTAGGATAGTCAGGATGCTCTGGCTCTTCCTCAGCGTTGAGGTGATAGAGGTTGCCGAAGAACTCATCAAACCCGTGCATCGTCGGCAAATGTTCGTCCCGATCGCCAAAGTGGTTTTTGCCAAACTGCCCCGTGCGATAGCCCAACGGTTTCAACAGTTCCGCAGTACTGGGATCTTCAGCCCTGAATCCCAGCGGCGCACCAGGCAGCCCGACTTTACTCAAGCCGGAGCGAAACACGCTTTGCCCGGTAATGAAGGCAGCCCGACCCGCCGTACAGCTTTGTTCACCATAGTAGTGAATAAACCGCATTCCCTCGTTGGCAACGCGATCGATGTTGGGGGTGCGATAGCCCATCAGTCCGTCGCTGTAGCAGCTGAGATTGCTGATCCCGATATCATCGCCCCAGATGATCAGAATATTAGGTTTGCCGTTAGGCATGGATTTAGTCTCCTTGATTTGAGAGTTGTGATTACTGGAAGAAAACAGTCTTCCAATCGTTCTTGATGCTGACAACCTGCCAACCGTTTGTCTGTGCCGCATTCAGGGAAGCATTGTCAGGTTCCTGATAGGCAAATTCTCGCTGAGCATCATCGTGATTGATCAGCAGTTGGAACGAAGCGCCAGACCGCCCCTGAGAGTAGGTAAGCATGGCAATATCGCCGCCCGTTCGCTCATTTCCAGCAGCAAATACCGGACGCTTGCCAATGTGCAAATCAATGCCGATCGGCTTGCCTGTCTGATCGTTAATCCGCAGAATCTCAGGCAAGCGCCAGATTACATACTTACCGTCCTGCTGGATAAATTCTTCTTTGCCGCTGCTGCCAATCACCTGCTCTGGTGGAATGCCATAAAGTGATTGCGAAAACACCCGCATAAAATCAATGCCGCCGCCAGAACAGATCCAGGTTTGAAAGCCGTTAGCTCGCAGATACTCCAGCAATTCGATCATGGGTTTGTAGGTAACTTTCGTGTAAGGCACATTCAGCCTCGGGTGTACGCTCGTGTCAAAAAACCGTTGCACCTCCTGCTGAAATTGCTCCTGCGTCATGTTGCTGTGGGTGGCGGTAAGCAGTTCCATAATTGCCGCTTCACCTGCCTGCTTGAAGTACTCCACATCTCCCTCTAATGCTGCCTGGAAGGGCTGCCTCTGAGTCAGAGCAGGATCTGCCGCCGCCATTGCTTGCAGCTTTCCCAGCACAAACATCCCCTGCACAACGGGCTGTTCTGCCCAGAGTGTGCCGTCGTTGTCGAAGGTGGCAATTCGGTCAGCAACAGGGACAAAATCGGGACTGTTTTCGGTCGTAACGCGAGCAACAAACTCGATAATAGACTGTTTCACTTCGCCGTCATTCCAGGATGGCAGCGGATCGCCTGTAGCGTGAGCAGGAGTTGGAAGCATTATTTCACTCAAAAATACAAGAGCAATTACAAAACTAGTTATCAATAGATGAATTCGTTTGTTCACATGGTTTTCTCCTCTGCGTAACCAGAACGATCTCGATCCCCCTAAATCCCCCTTTTTAAGGGGGACTTTGAATGTTCTTGGCTCGGTTCCCCCCTTTTGAAGGGGGGCTAGGGGGGATCAACACAGCCACCATTTTTCAAGCACTAGAATTCGATGAAACAGGCGATAAAGCTCCCATCTTGCCACTCTGGTAATCGACGATCGCCTCAATAATCTCTTGCGTATTCATGACAAACGGCCCCTGTCCCACGATCGGTTCATCGATTGGTTCACCGCAAAGTAACAAGGCTGTCACCGGCTGCGTACAGTTAATTTGCAGCGTTGTGCCAGATCGATCGAACAATCCCACTTCGGCTGTGGTGATGGCATCCGATCCATTCACATGCACCACGCCCTTCAGCACGACCAGGAGTGTTGTGTAGCCTTCGGGAACCGTTAGCTCAGTCTGACTCTCTAGCCGCAAATCCCACATCTGAATCGGGGTAAAGGTCTGAGCGGGTCCTTTGTGTCCGGCAAATTCCCCTGCGATTACCCGCACCGTTCCCTGTCCATCGGGTAGCGCTACAACCGGAATCTGCTGCTGCAAAATGCCCTGATACCGAGGGGGAGCCATCTTGTCTTTGGCAGGCAAATTCACCCAAAGTTGCACCATCTCGAATAGCCCGCCCTGTTGGGCAAACGTGGGCGCGTGAAACTCCTCATGCACCACGCCAGCAGCAGCGGTCATCCACTGCACATCACCAGGGCCAATCATGCCCCGCCGCCAGCCGAGTCTCGATGTTCCACCTCTCCGGCATAGACGATTGTGACGGTTTCAAAGCCGCGATGCGGATGCTCCCCGACGCCGCGCCGCGCCGTTGTCGGCGGAAATTCCATTGGCCCAGCATAGTCCAGCAGCAAAAACGGACTGATCGCTGCTCCCAGGGATGGGTAGGACAACAGCGTTCGCACCGGGAAACCATTACCGACCCAGTGGCGATCAACGCCCCGTTGAATGCAGCGCAGCTTTTTGAGAGTTGGATTAGAGTTTGTCTCTGATTTGATCGTTGACATGATTGATAACGTTTCTAGGTCAGGAGAAGGATGATTCATGTTCAAAAAGCTAGTGATTGATCCCCCTAAATCCCCCTTTTTAAGGGAGACTTCAAACTGTTCTGGTATGTGTTTCACACACGCTTCGCGAACGGTTCCCCCTTTTTTAAGGGGGGCTAGGGGGGATCTCAACCTACTGCCGCGCCAGATACATTCGCATTTTGGCTTCGTAGTTTTCGACAGGTTCGCCTGTGACATCGACAAACGCCTTGTGTACCTGTCCGGTGAACTTAAAGGGAGGCTGATAATCGGGCAGCGTCGGTGAGTTGGGATCAGCTCCGATGGCGACACCCGCCGCCAGACCAAGCTGTATGGGAATCGTCACGGGTAGATTGCCTTCGCCGACGGGCTTGCCATCCACCAGCAGCGTAATGTGGGCAGGCGTGCCCTTGCCATTAGCCATATCAGCCGGGCCAGTCGGGTCAAATTGGACGCTGAAAATGTGGCGACCGCTGGGTATGGGCTGCGACGACTCGATTCTGAAGAAGCTATCTGCCACGTAGTTGTAGCCATAGATCAGCTTGCCGTTCTGCACGTAAACCACAAAGCCGCCATCCGTACCGCCCATCGAGAACAATGCGCCTGTGGCTCCTGCTTCTGGGATAGTTGCCTCCACCGAAACCGAGTGGGCACAATTTGTCAGTCTAGGGGCTGCATTAATGGGTACAACCTGAGTGCCGGGATAATAGACATACTGCTTCCGCTCAACGGCAATTTGAGGACGCGCAACCGCACCGCGCAGGGTGCCGCGACTGTCGATCGGCAGCACATTGTACTTGCCTGCCTCCACGTACCACATGCCGATCATGGCAATCAGACGTTCGCGCTCAGTCTCAGCCAGGTTCTTGGTTTCGGCAGGGTCTTCCATCACGTTGTATAGCTCCCAGCCGTGCGCGTCCAGTTCCGTCAGCTTGTCATAGGAAATCGGATCGCCAAACCGTCCGCCCGTCTCTGTGAACGATGTGCCCGGCCAGGGACAGACTGCCCGCCAGCCGTCATGGTAGAGGGAGCGATGCCCAAACATCTCGAAGTATTGCGTCAGGTGCAGACTGGCGGCATCGACAGCATCAAAGGTATGGGCAAAGCTGGCTCCTTCGATCGGCGATTGGGTGACGCCTCGGATAGCGATAGGTGGCTCAATCTTCAGCGCCTCTAGCACCGTCGGCACCATATCAATCGCGTGAGCATATTGGCTGCGGATCTCGCCTTTTGCCTTGATTCCGGCGGGCCAGGTGACGATGAACGGATCGCTAATCCCGCCCCGGTAGGTTTCGCGTTTCCAGCGGCGGAAAGGTGTGTTTCCGGCATGAGTCCAGCCCCAGGGATAATGGTTGAAGTATTTGGGGCCGCCAATCTCGTCGATCGCCGCCAGATTCTGCGCCAGGTTTTCCGGCACATTGTTGAAAAACTTGCCCTCATTCACCGAACCCGTGGGGCCGCCTTCAGAACTGGCTCCGTTATCGGAAATCACCATAATCAGCGTATTGTCATACTCACCCAGATCCTTGAGGAACTGAATTAGCTCACCGATGTAATGATCCGTGTGTTCCAGAAATCCGGCAAAGACTTCCATCATCCGGGCATAGAGGCGGCGCTCGTCTGCTGAGAGTGAGTTCCAGTCCTGCACATCCGGATCATGGCGAGACAGAACCGTATGCGGCGGAATGATGCCCATCTCTTTTTGGCGGGCAAACACTTTCTCCCGATAAGCATCCCAGCCGTCATCAAACTGCCCCTTGTACTTATCCGCCCATTCCTTGGGGACATGGTGCGGCGCGTGCATGGCTCCTGTGCAGAAGTACATGAAGAAGGGTTTATTGGGCGCAACCTGTTTGGCATCGGCAATCATCGCTTTCGCTTTTTCCACCAGATCAGGAGTGAGGTGGTAGCCTTCTTCAGGAGTGGTCTCTGGCTCAACTTGGGTGTTGTCTCGTACAAGCTCTGGATAATACTGATGCGAGTCGCCCGCCAGAAAACCGTAATAGCGCTCGAAGCCACGCCCCAATGGCCAGCGATCGTAAGGCCCAGCCGCACTGATTTGTTCAGTCGGGGTCAGGTGCCATTTGCCAACGGCGTAGGTGTTATAGCCCTTTTGCAGCAGGATTTCCGACAGAAAGCCGTTCTCGAAGGGAATGTTGCCATTGGAGCCGGGATAGCCCATCGAGCCTTCGGTGATGCAAGCCATGCCATTGGAATGATGGTTCCGCCCCGTCAGCATACAGGAACGGGAGGGCGAGCAAAGCGCAGTCGTGTGCATATTGGTGTAGCGCAAACCGTCTGCTGCCAGTGCATCCAGGTTGGGAGTGGCGATCGGGCTACCAAAGCAGCCAAGCTGCCCAAACCCCGTATCGTCCAGCACAATAAACAGCACATTCGCTGCCCCTGCTTTAGCCCGATTGGGTTCCGGCCAGGCAGGAGTAGAGACATCCGCAGTGCGTCCAATTACACCGGGGAAAGTAGTTCCAGATCGGTATTCTTTGAGTGACATAATGCTTCCCTTAGTCAAGTATTTGTGATTCGATCGTTATTGCGTTCGCATAATCAGACGAAAGCCGAGATGACAGGTGCTGGTATCGATCGGTTGTGCCATTCGCGCGGCTGGGCGATAGCGTTGACAATAGCTGGGCGCACACAAAAACGAACCGCCCTTGATCACCTTACGGGGAATTTTGATTGCGGGCATCTGGGGGTCATAGCTGGTTTCCGGCGTTCCTCCACGCGGATTGGTTGTGGTGCAGCAGGGACTTTTTTTGATCTGCCCATGTTCTTGATACCAATCGGTTGTCCATTCCCAAACATTGCCGATCATGTCGTAGAGTCCGTAGCCGTTTTTTGGGAAAACGCCGATGGGAGAGGTGCGATCGTAGCCATCGGTACACAGGTTTTCAAACGGAAACTCACCCTGCCAGGTATTTGCCATCTGTTTACCTTTAGGATTCAGTTCATTCCCCCAGGCAAACGCAGATCCCTCCAGTCCTCCCTGTGCGGCAAATTCCCACTCTGCCTCGGTCGGCAGTTCCTTACCAATCCACTGAGCGTATGCCTCCACATCTTCATAAGCCAGATGCACCACCGGATGGTGCTCTCGTCCTTTAATCGAACTGCCTTTCCCTTCTGGATGTCGCCAGTTCGCACCAGGCATGTAGCTCCACCAGTTGTAGTGATTGTCTTTGCTGACGGGGCAATCGGGTTTAATAAAGACCGTTGAGGACGGCTGCAACAGTTCCGGCTTGGCTCCGGGGTAATCGTCCGGATTCGCAGGCCGTTCTGCAAACGTGACATATCCTGTGGCTTTGACAAACTTTTGAAACTGAGCATTCGTCACTAGATACTTGTCCATCCAGAAGCCATCGACTGCAACCTTGTGAGCCGGGGCTTCTTCCGGGTAGTAATCATTAGAACCCATCAAAAATGTACCGCCTGGAATCCACACCATATCTTTGGCAGGAGGACGATTGGATTGAATCGATGGTGGTTTTGCGAGAAGAAATTGAGTCATGGCAATATTCTCAAGAGCAACATAAGTTAAGGCATCTGCAATGCAACATTCCAAGTTAGATAGGCGATCGTCAGTGCACCTGACACCAGAACATAAACTGCAATGGCAGGGGATACAGATAAGTGAGGTAAGTTTAAGATGGCGATGAATAATGCCAGAGCCGCGCTGTGAGTAGCAGTTGTTGTGGCTAATGTGACGCGAGTAGACGTTTCTCGCCCCCCCAGGAAATGCCCGATCCAAAGAGAAACCAGCGCCAATAGCCCAATCATGATGAGCGGGAAAAGTCCAATGTGTAAAACAGCGTCTAACTGCTCTGCTAAAATCCAAAGAATTAAAATGCAAAGCAGTACGTTGGCAGCCTGACCAAGTAGCGTTTCCAGGTTATCGGCAAAATCTGACCAGCAATATCGCACCGTCATACCAATCATTAAAGGTAGAAATTGAGCCACTGCCAGTTGCTGCACCACATTAAGCGGTGAAATTTGCGCCTCAGGCGGAAAGAATTCTTGCAGAATGGCGATCGTCATCGGTACAGTAATCACAGCTAACAGAGAAACTGTTGCTTGCAATGCGACTGCGTAGGATTCTGCTCGACCCTGCCGAGGTAGGCAAAATGTTAAAGATGTCCCAGGAGCAATTGCGGTTAAAATCAACCCGATCTCAACCTCTTGGGGTAGCTGAAACGAAAATACCACCAGTGCTACCAGCATCGGTACGACAACGACGATCGCCAAAATAGAACGATTGAGAAGTCCTGGTCTTTGCCATAGCAAGAGAATTTGTTCCAGTCGCAGCGTTACCCCTAGAGACAACATCAGCGAGAACAGCGTCAACTTCGCTAAGTTAGAACAGAGCAATAGAGTTGAGTCGCTCATAGGGAGCACGGCCAGCTACACGCCTATATGACTAGAGGACAAAACGAGGATAGTTGAAATGAATGAATGGAAGTCTGAAGTTAAGCGCCTGATTTGAGAAGTTAGGCAGAAGATAAGGATTTTTGCTGCGGCACAGGGACGGCATTGCTTTTTAGGTAGAATAGAACTCAGCATTTGATCTGGGAGCTTGAAGGGTAAGTCCAAATGGTACAAATACCATCCAAAGCACTAACCTTGGCAGAGTTTTTGCAATTACCAGAAACGGAACCCGCGAGTGAGTACATTGATGGTCAAATAGTGCAGAAACCGATGCCTCAAGGAAAACACAGTGCCATTCAAGGGGAACTTGTACCCGCTATCAATGGTGTAGTAAAGTCTAAGCGGATTGCTCGTGCGTTTCCTGAGCTACGTTGTACTTTTGGTAGTCGTTCTATTGTTCCTGACATTGTAGTTTTTCTTTGGAATCGGATTCCTCGTGATCAAAATGGGGAAGTGGCGAATACGTTCTCTGCTGCGCCAGATTGGACAATTGAAATTCTGTCTCCAGATCAAAGTCAAACAAAAGTCACAAAGAATATTCTGCATTGCCTGAAGCATGGAACCCAAATGGGGTGGCTGATCGATCCGGAGGAGCAAACCGTGTTTGTTTATCGTCCGAAGCAGGAAACCGAAGTATTTGATGAACCGAATGAAGTCCTTCCCATGCCACCGTTTGTCAGTGAGTTACACCTGACGATCGAGGATGTGTTTGCCTGGTTGTTAGAGTGAGCTTTGCTTAGAGATGAAGGTTGGGGTCATCAGCAAGTAGACTTTCAGCTTGCGCGATCGCGAGTAGGCGAGTGTCCGCTGTCAAAAAGGTGAAGGATGCAACATTAGGTAGTGACAATTGCCCTTGAAGGCTTAAAGCTGCGGCAAGCTGGACTGCATCGTAGGCTCTGAGGGGATGTTGATTGACCAGTTGCCCTGCTAGATCGATGACTGTATGGTCGATCGTCACAATGAAATACTGCGTGTTCCAGTGGGCACGGAATGCTGACAAAATTTGATTGGCTTGAATACTGCTGATGTGCCTTCTCGTTGGCGGCGCGCAATGGCACTGGAAATTTCAACCCAAGCGATATGGGCAACGATCAGCAGGTTTTGGTTTTGGGCATCGGTAATGGATTGAATCCAAGCTGTACCAACTTCAGGAACGTAGCGTTTGAGGAGGGCACTACTATCGAGAAAATAGGCATCTACCATTCACCACGTTCCTCGATAACTGTCTCTGAAAGGGGTTTACCAGAAATTTGGATAGAGCTAACCATGACTTTGAGATCTGCTTCAGATATAGCTGGAATGTCTGAATGGTGTGCGGGTGGAATAACTCTTCCCACCGCAATGAGGGGTTGAAGGATCTGTTCGCCTATCTCTTCAGAATTAGGTTGAGAATGGGTTGTTGCTAACTGTGCCTCGGCAAGTTTTTTTGACAATGCTGCTTGTTCTTCTTCTGGTAATGCCAGAATGACTTGTACAAGTGATTCAATTAATTGCACGTTCATGAGTTCCTCCTTATCAAGGGTAGTCATGTAATCCCGAAAACCTGATTTGCAAGAGATTTTATTTATCCCTTCTGATTGAAATAGTTTTGCACGATCGTTGTAGCCCAGATCGCATCTTGTTCTGATAGCGGCGGTTGGGCAGGCTGGGTGTAATCAATCGCCAGATAGTACCGTCCTCGCTCATACACCCTCTCTACGATCGATTGCAAGTCTAAGACAGGTTCCTCATCCCCCGCTGCCAATGGGACAGTAAATTGAGGAATTCTCTGTCTGACACTAAATGCATAGAGCTGAGCAGAAGGACGCCGATCGCTGCGACTAATCAAAATTCGATAATCTGACCGGGCAACTCCCAAAATGGGTAAAGGTTGCCCACCCCGGAGCAAATCGATTTCTACGAGATGGGTTAGGCTGGCTAGAACTTGATGACGTTTTCGATTGTATGCCTGCCGTCCTTCCCCCGATCGCTTGTTCTTGGGAGACAAAATCTCGATCGTGGTGATGACAGATCCAGTTGCTACCTCTCGAATCTCTAGATACCGCTCTTGCACGTCCTCCGCCATCGGCACTGTCACTGTGATCGGTTCAACGGGCAGCGTTGCAGTTGCAGAAAGCTGGCTTTGTTCCGGCGATTTGCCCACGACAGAAACATCGGGAATTCCCACCAGCAGGCTATCATCTCCCCCACTGAAATAAGTACGCTTCTCGATCGCCACCCGATACTTTTCGCTGAGATGATCGGTTAAGTCATCTGCGATCGCCACGATTAAGCGGCTATGGACTTCTGACCATAGCTCTGGGTTTTCCAGATACGGATTCATTCCGGGAAAGGGTGATCGCATGGCAACACCTGCACTCTGTTTTGATCATGCCAGAATGACTTGGACAAGTGACTCAATTAGTTGAATATTCATGAATTGAACCCCTTACGAGCGGGAAAACACAGGGCTTCGAGAGTTTTTCTATCATAGGCTGGTAACTCGCAGAATGTCGGGATCAACGCATCGATCGCCCCTGCTCCTCTAACCACCTCAACCACTCCATTAACTCTGAATCCGCCAGTAACGCCTGACTGGTTTTACCAAAGCGCTGCAAGAGTGCCTCCTGAACCTGAACTGTTGTCATTCCCTGGGTTGATGACCAGTGACTTTAGGCATAAACTGCTACGATCTGACTAACCCATCCACTGTGATGTTACACAGCAATGACAACACTCCTCAAACCCTCAATGCTTATCCCCAAGGGGTTACAGGTTCAGCGGATCAATAACCTGACACCATTCAAATTTACAGATGAATTAGGCGATCGCCTACAAACCCTGCTTGACAAGAAGAAAGCAGACCTCCTTACCGTAGAAGAAGCCATTGAGCTAGAAGCGATCGGGGAGCTAGACGAAATCTTCAGCTACATCAACGCGGTAATAGTTGCCAAGGCGAATGACCATTCCTAAATCGCTTTACGAGGCTGTTCGACAACGCGCCCAATTCCAGTGCGAATATTGCCACTATCCCGAACTGCTCAGTTCTGCGCCACTCTCAGTTGATCACATCCAGCCCCGATCACTCAACGGCAGTGACGATCTGAACAACCTGGCTCTCGCTTGCCGTCGTTGCAATGAAAGGCGATACAATTTCATAACTGGGATAGATCCGGAAACGGAGACGGAAGTTCCGCTCTTTAACCCACGAGCAACAATGGTCAGACCATTTCATCTGGTCAGCTGATGTCCTACGAATTATTGGTAAAACCCCGACTGGACGGGCAACTTGTAATTGATTGGATCTCAATGATGAACATCGAGAACGGTTCGCTTGAGCAGCTGCAAGTAGCTTGAAACTGAGCATCAGGATCTTTCGGCAGTCCGCTCCAACCGATTGGGTTCACCTCACACAGTCCAACTTACACTGGAACCAGAGCTTCATCTTGACAAGCATTATCTCCCCTTCACATTGCCTGTAAATAAAGCCATTCGAGTATCTACCAAAACCCTAATCTGACATTTATGAGAAAAATCAAAAAAAATAGTTGACAATGTCAGATGCGTAGGTTAGCTTTGGGGTATCAAAGAACTCCGAGAGGCGGAGGTTATCATGCCCGATGGAGATATTGTCCATAACATGGCGATTCAGTAAGGGTGGAAGGGAAACGCTATGGCTACCAACATTCTCGACAATATTGATTTACGAAAATTAGGAGAACTCCTGCAACAAGCGCGGAAGAAGAGTGGGCTGACCCAAGCTGATGCGGCTAAGGTTATTGATGCTGCACGCACTACCATTGTTGCGATTGAAAAGGGAGAGCGGCGTCTTAAGCCGAATGAATTAATAAAATTAGCTCGTGCTTACGGGCGAGCTGTCAGCGATTTCGTTCGTTCCAGTCCTGTCACTGAGCCATTTGAGGTTCAGTTCCGTGCTGCTTATCAGCGAAATGAACAGGAAGAAGCAAGAATAACTCCAATTATTGAGCGTTTTGAAAAACTGTGTCGCAACTACTTGGAGCTTGAAAAGATAATGGATGCTCCAATTCCGCGTAACTATCCTCAGGAATATGACGTGGCTAGTATGCCGATAGAGGCAGCGGCGGAAAGTATTGCGATCGCAGAACGGCAACGGCTTGGTCTGGGGGATAGCCCAATTCCAATGCTGCGAGACATCTTAGAGCAGAGTGTAGGGATTAGAGTGTTCTACCTAAATATGCCAGCCAAATATTCAGAAATTTACAGCTATGATGAACAGCTTGGTGGCTGTATGGCAATAAACTTGGGTCACTACGAGGAACGGCGGCGTTGGTCTATGGCGCATGGCTATTTGCATTTTCTGGCTCATAGACGAAAGCCTGTCGTTGATTTTGACGGGCAATATAAAAGGATTCCAGAGAGTGAACGATTAGCCGAAGCTTTTCCGAAGTATTTTCTAATGCCCACAAGTAGCTTACTGAGCCGATTTAAAGATATGCATCGGACTCATGGCAAGTTTACTCCAACCAATTTGTTTACCCTTGCTCATTATTATGGGGTGTCTATAGAAGCTCTTGTTTATCGGTTGGAAGATATGGAACTGCTTCCATCAGGAACTTGGGATCGTTTGCGCGATCGAGGATTGAAGGTTAGGAAGGTGCAGCAAGAGCTAGGTTTAGAAGAAATCGATCAGCGGGCTGATGTACTTCCAATTCATTATCAACACCTTGCCATTGAAGCGTTGGATCAAGGTCTGATCACTGAAGGACGCTTTGCAGATTTCCTAGGTGTTGATCGACTAGAAGCTAGACGCATAGCGGAAGTATTACGTGAGCATTCAAGCGGGATGCTAGAAGAAAGTGCCCATTTGGATTTACGACAAGCATAGAGCATTGGGAGATAAGTCATGGAAATTAAACACTCCCATGTAGTTCTTGATGCTTGTTGTGTCATGAACTTCTGTGCTTCAGGGTATTTAATCGAGATTGTAAAGTCCATTCCAGCTCAAGTTGTAGTTACTGAAGTCGTTAGAGAAAGAGAATTACTTACTTTTCAACGCTTGATGGACGAGGATAGCGGAGATGTAAATCAGTTTGAAGCAGCTATTGAAAAGGGGATTCTCTCAATCGTAGATTTCAATTCTGATCAGGAGGAGGAAACATTCGTAAACTATGTTTTCGAGCTGGGCGATGATGGTGAATCAGCAACTTGTGCAATTGCAGTTCACCGAGAGTGGGCGATAGCTACCGATGATAAGAAAGCGATTTCCTTTTTTCAAAGGGAAGCACCTCATCTGCAAATTCTCTCAACTTTAGAAATAGTCAAAAACTGGTCAGAGACAGGGAATCTTTCTTCTGCTATTTTACAATCTGCACTTACTGGCATACGAACTAGAGGACGCTATATGCCACACCGAAATCATCCTTTACTACGCTGGTGGGAAGACATGATGCGATGAACTCGAAACTGCAAAGATTAATTCTGTACCGACGCTCTAGTTGTTAGCTGCATCACAGAGGGTTCGATCGTCCTCTGGTAAATCAGCATTATTTTGCAGATAACCCGCAATCCATTCACAGCCGAGCTTCAACATATTTCCAGAATTAACAATGGTATTGAGATCCCAGATGATCGCAGTACCGTCAGCACTGGCGGAGAAGACCTTGCGACCATCTGCACTGAATGCAACTTTGTTCACTGTTCCGGTGTGCGCGTTGAGGGTTGCTACCAGTGGGCCGTCTGGTTGCCATAGTCTGACTGTGCGATCGCCGGATGCAGAACCAATCAGGGGATTCAAGCTACCGCCATAGCGGGCATGATGGGTGTAAGCCACACTCCAAAGCGGCGCAGTATGCTGAGCAAAGGTGGTCAACAACGTACCGTCCGATCGCCAGAGTTTAGCAGTACCGTCAACAGAGCCAGAAACAAGCTGCGTTCCATCTGGATTGAATTCAACCGCCCGCACAATCCCTTGATGACCTTTGAAGGCTTTCTGAAATTTACCGTCTAGGCTCCACAGCTTAACTTGGTTGTCGTTACACCCGGTGGCGATCGTTCGACTGTCGGGGCTAAATACGACTGCGCCTACAATCGAAGAACAGGCTGACACCGTTCTCACCAGGGTTCCAGTTTGATTCCAGATTGTGAATTTGCCACCATTGAAATCACCCGCTGCGAGATAAGCACCATTGGGGCTATTCGCATCGCGTTGCGGAGCAAAGGCAACCGTTCGTTTCGCAACCGGAGTAGCCGTTGTCCCACGGAACAGATTGAGTAAAGTGCCATTGCGATCCCAACGCTTAATGGTGCCATCCCAACTTGCCGTAGCAAACGTTTTACTATCATGACTAAAGGCAATGTCCTGAACTACGGCTTCATGGGCATTCAAGGAACGCAGGAGTTTACCTTTCTGATCCCACAGGTAAACTGTACCGCTACTCGTGCCTGTCACGATCAGCTTGCCATCGAGGCTAATTGCTAATGCCCTCACCTCTGTGGGGTGACGCAGGAGAGTTAAAAATGGCATTCCTTCAGGTTTCCAGAACCGTACCGTTTTATCTAAACCTCCTGAAAAAATCGTTTCACCATTTGGGCTGAATGCGGCCCCTCGAATTTCACCATCGTGTCCCTTAAAGGTGGCAAGAAGTGAGCCATCGTAGCGCCACAGCTTCACCATTCCATCCGCATCTACCGAAACAAAGGTTTCACCGTCAGGATTAAAGGCAAGATTCGTAAACCCGCTAACGATTTCTATCGTTTTGATTAATGTGCCATTGGGTCGCCACAGTTTTATCGTGCCGTATTGCTCTGCCGATACAATTAAATCCCCCCTGGGGCTATGAATCACACTGGTGACACCCGTGCCATGCCCGCTTAAGGTGTTCAACAGAGTGCCAAACTGGGGAGATGATGGGCTACCAATTTGCCAAATTCTCACCTGGTTATCGTAGGCACCTGTTACTAACGATCGACCATCAGCACTGAAATCGATACCAAACACAAGACCCTGATGCGGAAGGGTTTTCAACAACGTCCCATCTCGCTTCCAGAGTTTGACGGTCTGGTCAGGACTGGCAGAGGCAATCAGTGATCCATCCGGGCTAAAAATTGCTCGCCACACACCCAGTGGATGCCCTTCTAGCGTCTTCAACAATCTTCCGTTTAGATCCCAGAGGTTTATTTTCCCATCTCCTCCCGCCGACATCAACGTCGAACTGTCAGGACTGAAGGTAACACTCCAGGCACGATCTTTGTGTCCTTGCATAGTGGATAGAAGGGAACCATCGGGTCTCCAAAGCTGCACGCTGCCGTCGAGGCTGGCTGTGGCGATATGAGCACCATTGGGACTGACGGCAATACTGTTCACGCCTCCCTTAAACCCCGATATCCGATTTGATTCGATCGCCCCATAAACCGCTTGCTGCAAGGTTAGCTTGACTTGCTGACGGAGTGTTTCATTTGGGTTGGGGGACTGCGATTCGGTTTGAGTGACATTTGAGGCAAGTTTCCCTTGTCGATCGGCTGTTCGATCGTTCTGTTTCAGCGCTTGCAATCCAATCTGCGCTTTGATAGCCTGCACCAGCGCATCCAACCGTCGCCCAGAGGCAAAGAACGCTTCCGAGGAGGAGGCAAGGGCTTGAATCTCGCTGGCACGTAGCTGCTGTTCCCGCTCTAGCGCCTGACGATATTGGGCAAAGATGGCTAACCCCAACCCTGTAGAAATCAGCAAGCCGACACTAACTAACGACAGAATCAGGTTCTGCTGTCGCAGATTGCGCTGCTCCAGCTTGCTGCGGGCTTCCTGCTGCTCCAATTCCTGACTGGCTGCCAGAAAGCGATAGTCGAGATCGCTCAAGCTTTTGCCATCTGCCCATGCCAGCGCACCCCTCAAGGATTGTCCTCGTAACAAACGGGAGTGGTCTTTCTGCTGTGAGGCCGTCCAGGCGTTAAATCCTTCTGAGTAGGGGCGTAGGGCGGCAAGCTGTTGCTCAATCCAGGTTAAATTGAAAATCTTTTCGTAAATGGGACACCGGACTTGCAGATATCCTTGCGATTGCACGACCAACCCCGACAGAAGCAACTCAATCTGCTCACGGCTATCATCTACTTTTACCCGCTCAGATACTTTTACCCGCTCAGATTTGACCCGTTGTTCTTTCAAGGCTGAAGGACTAGATTGCAAAATCTGCTGATAGGTAGATAGCATTCTGGCAGCGCGTTGATCGTCACGCTGAATTCGATCGCGAATCGTGCGGAAATGTTCAGGATCATCTTGCGTTTTCCAGTTGTGAATAATCCGGGATTGCACCAATTGATCCACCAGATCAGTGCTAGTAATGGGTTTTGCATTCTGTGTTGACCGTTTGCTGTACTGATGCTCGACGATTAACTGACACAGTTTCTGCATCAAAAAGGGCTGTCCGTTGGTCCAGTCTAATATCCGATCGAGGGCCGCTTGCGGATCGTCAACCATTCCCACCAATCCTTGCACCAACGGCTCAACTTCACTGGCCTGAAACCCATGTAGCTCGATCGCCTGACCAATGTTAAAGGGGGTGCGCTGGCGGTCTTGCATCAAGTCAATCGGAGTCGCCACGCCAAATAGCGCAAAGGTTAAACGCTGGTAAGCTGGATTGGCCGATCGCTGGGTATAGCAAGAGCGGATGAAGGCAAAAAAATCATTCACCGGAAAACTGAGACTGAGAACGCTATCAATCTCATCAATGAAAATCACCAAGCGCTGATCAGGAAAGGCAGGCAGCAACAGATCATCAATGAACTGGCTGAGCTGCTGAATCGGGGAGAGATGGTTGACTTGTTGCCACCAGGATTGGAGATTGACCTCCAACTCAAAACTGCGCCATAGCTCTGAAATAATGCCCCCATACCACTGGCTGATTGAAACCGTTTCGCTGCCAATTCTCGTCATGTCGAGAAAAGCACCCCGAACTCCCTGCTCTGCCAACAGGCGACGAACTCGAAACAGTAACGAAGACTTCCCCATCTGACGAGAATTGAACACATAGCAGAACGTTCCTGCCATCAATGCCTCAAACAATTCAGCATCCGCTTGACGCACCACATAGGTCGGCTCATCGACAGACAGACTGCCGCCCACACAGTATTGATATGACTGATAGGTTGTCATTCGACCACCTGGGAAGTATTAAATGGGAAAGTTCTATTTCTATCTATTTCTAAGAGGGTGTTTGAAAAGTCACCGATGCAACCCGAACCGCCCCCTACATCCCCCATCAATGGGGGACTTTGAACTAGAACTACGGGATCGGAAGTCCCCCATGGGTGGGGGGTTGGGGGGCAATACAACACGTTTGATACTTTTAAAACATCCTCTAAAAGAGTCAGTTTCCTCACAAGCCATCTTAGTAGAGGCAAGGGGTTCAATGCTCAGTTGATCGCCCTCCGTCTGGTAGCCGCCCACAAAACGATTATAGCCGCCTGAACCCAAGAGCCGATCGCCCGCCAACTCAGCGGTCAGTTCAGTGTCTGGAGCAGGGTGAGAAGGGCTGATTTGACTTTACCGGTAATGTGCAATCGTATACACTGATTGTTGGGAAGTTTATGCTAGGGTCCTATCGGTTGAGCAGCAGAGATGGCAGAGATGGCATAACGGTAATCATTTACCGCTTTGAGGGATATGTGCGTCCAGCGGAGGTTCCTTGATATTATGAAGGCTGAAACAATCAGCTTTCAGACCATTTTCATAAGGTGCGATCGTGATTAGAACAAAAATAGTTGAGTTGTCTACCATAGAGGCTGCGGCGTATCGCCAGAAGCTCAAGGATGGAAAACCAGGGGTTGTAATTTTGCGCTATGACACGTCTCAACCTGGGCTAGCCTCAGTCAATAGACGGACAGGCACCCCTGAACCGTCAGCAAATACCAATCTTGAAACGTTTCCGATCGCAGCTTTTCAGGAGGCGATCGAACTGACATCTGGTATGCCCTATTCTCGACGGGGAGCCGTAAAACTCAGTGGTAATCAAGAAGCCGTGGATCCGGACGAAGAGTCGCCGGAAGAACTGGCTATTGTGAATAGTGCCGAGTACGAGGCTATCGTCAAAGCCTACACTAACAAAAAGGGTGAATTGTCCTACCAACTCTTGAATAAAGATTTTATTCAGTTTGCGAAGTCGAGCAAAATCGTTGCCGATATGGTTGCCAACCGAGCCTCTGTGGACGAGATCCGAGAGTATGTGATCAGAGTCAAGCTGGAGTCGTTGACGGGCAACAGAGAGCTTACGCTGGCACAGACAAAGCGGATTGTTGAAATGCTGGATGAGGTGAGTCCACGATATGTTTTTCGAGAACTCAATGACGAAATTATCAGAATGCTGAGTCAATGACATACCGTCTATGGCACAACCCAAGAATCGATCCGATGAATCTACGATTCGCTGCAATCAACCGAGCAGATTCTGGTAAATCTTTCCGTCTTTCATGATCACCACAAAGTTCTTTGCCGGATCCTCGATCAACTGAATGTTCTCCAGCGGATTACCGTCCACCAGCAGCAAATCAGCAAGCGCCCCTTCTTTAACCACACCCAATTCACCAGGATAGGGATTGCGGGGGCCAGACAATGCCAGTAACTCAGCATTGGTACTCGTTGCCATTCTCAGCACTTGGGCAGGTGTGTACCAGCGCACCATTTTGGCCAACTGTGCGCCCTGTCGGGTTGCCAGTCTCGCATCGAACTGTGTATCTGTGCCCCAAGCGGTCTTGAGATTGTATTGCTTAGCCAAGGCATAAGCGGTATCGGTACCCTGGAATAATTGCACTTGTTTGCTGCGATTTGCTTCCGGTACAGGAATCGCATCTTCGTCATCTAAAAATGGCTGTATCGATAGCCAAATCCCCTTTTCAGCCATCAATCTGGCTGTCTTGTCGTCCATGAGATGACCATGTTCGATCGCCTTGACTCCTGCTTGGATTGCAAGCTGAATGGCAGTGGGAGTATAGGCATGAACCGTCACGTAGGTATTCCAACTGGCAGCGGCTTCAACAGCAGCGTGTAATTCGGACTCTGTGTACTGACTCACATCTAGCGGGTCAAAGTCCGATGCCACACCCCCTCCTGCGGATACCTTGATCTGGCTGGCACCCTGCATCAGTTGCTCACGAGTACGGCGGAGGACTTCATCGACTCCATCGGCAACAGCACCTGCTCCCAG
This sequence comes from Leptolyngbya sp. NK1-12, assembly GCF_032598965.1. NCBI lineage: Bacteria > Bacillati > Cyanobacteriota > Cyanophyceae > Leptolyngbyales > Leptolyngbyaceae > Leptolyngbya > Leptolyngbya sp. NK1-12. The sequence continues at coordinate 1,400,332 of NZ_CP053586.1, read as the reverse complement.
TAATTCCCCTCGACTGAGAGGAGTTGTTGGAGTTCTGGGCAACTCTGAGAGTTCGCGGAAGTCACCGTGTCCACTGGTCTGGGAAATCATTGCTCCAGACGGATAGATCCGAGGGCCTACCACCTTTCCTGCGTCGATCGCCTTTTTCACCCTAAAGACTGGCCCTGCCATATCACGAACACTGGTGAACCCGCGCAGCAGCACATTTTTCGCGGTGGTTTCCACTGCCTTGTCGAGGGTTTCCACAGGTGTGTTGGGAGAAGCGAGTGTTTCAATTGGGATATTTTCCCAATACAGGTGGGTATGGGCATCGATCAGCCCCGGCATCAGCACCCGTTCCTCACCGTTAATCCGGCTGACACGACCTTCTGTAGGTGCAGAAATCGACGCAGTAGAAATGGTTTGAATCTTGTTGCCAACGACTAACACATTAGACGGTGCAGACAGTTGTTCAGAAGTTCCGTCAAAGATTCGCACATTCTCAAACAAGACGCTGGTGGATTCCTGACTTTGATTTTCAGAAGGTAACTGATCCTGAGCAAATCCCATTTGTGTAATGAAGCCGATTAACAGCAGTAACAGAGTCCCTAAAATGATCGAATAGCGAAATCGCATATGTATACTTCCTAAGCACAATAAAGTAGCGATATTTCAGTCTATATAATGAAAATATCTTACAGCCATTTTCACATTCATACACCACAAACCTCAGTAGGGGCGAACGACCGTTCACCTCTACCCTGTGGTTTACCAAGATGAAAACGGCTGTAACTTGCGTTCACCACTGTTTTCTTTATACTTGAAACTATTGCATGAAGTACTGCTAAATGAGCAGGGTAGCAAAAAACCGTTGATACAACGCACAAGATGGTTTAGCGAGACAAACATCGTCAAATTTAATTAAGCCTAGGCTTTCTAACTTGCGGGCGACTTCTAGCTCTAAGTCTACGCCTGCGTCTGCTTGCACCACTTGCTGAAATGCCTCTGCTAACCTGGCTTCACTTTGTAAATGAACTAAGCATTGATTCAAATGATTGGCATAAATACCAACGGGCGTAGATGCTTTTTTTAATAGCTCGGGAAACGTCGATTGGCCACTCCAAAGATAATAGAGTGAAAGTTGAATTAAATAAGGATGACCACCTACTAACTCCATTAAGGGAGGCACAACCTCACTGGAAAGATCATAAGCATGAGCGAGAACTTGAACCTCTTCTGCGGTTAAATCAGGTAAATTTATCGGTAAGCCCACATTGAAGGGAGATTGATTCAGATTCAGAGGCACGTATATTTCGGTGGAATAGCTGAGGATAAATCGCAGTTTCTGTAGCGTTGAACCACTCTTGGCTTCTTCATACCAGGAACGCAATAACGGCAAGAACTCACGAAAAATAACCAGATATTCAAACACACGATTAATCTCATTCAACATTAGGACGATCGGCGCAGCAGCGTCCTTCAGTAAAACCTGTTGCAGATAGATCGTACTGCTAACCTTGCTCCCGGCTTGCTCGTTCCAGTAGTCGTCTAAGGTAGAGGGACGATCGAGTTGATAACTCAGGGTGGTGAAAAACCAGCGGAGGAAGCGATCGATGCTAGAAAACACCGTTTCATCTGCCTGCTTGAGATCCACCTGAAGCACACGGTAGCCGAGCGATGTCGCATGATGCAGCAACCGCAGCGTAAACGAACTTTTTCCCATCTTTCGGGGCGCTTTGACTCGAATTAAGCCCCCCGGCCGGCTAATCTCAGAACAGGCTCGCGCTTGCAGAACGGGTTGTTCAATATAGTAGGGAGAATTCAGCGGCACCGGACCGCCCGGAAAATCAGGAGATTGACTCGGTTCTAACTCAATCGCGTTTGGTTCATCGCGCTCACCCACCAGCTTAACCAAACTTTCCTGCTGAGTTGCGGGGTGATAGTCTTGAGGCTCTAGTTCAAGTTCCAATGCCTGAAACAAAGTTTTGATCGATCGCTCGTCCACCCCGATTTGATGCTCAACAATCTTTTTAATCGTCGTAGAGTGTAATCCTTGCGGTTCAACCAATTGAGTTTGCCGCGCCAGAACCTGCAGCGTAAATTTGTAGCCCTTGTGAGACTCTAACTGCGACAATTGCATCTGAAGCTTATGTCTACCTGCCTCGCTGAGAACGTATCCACGATGTCGTTTGATCGATCGCGCTTCCATAGCCTTCATAAAGTTTTATTTTGAATCAGTTTGATATGAAGAATGCCATCAGGAAACCGTTAATCATCGCGTGGAATAACAGGGCAGCACCTTGTGCCATCCCAATATCGTCGTATGAAAGAACCATATCGCAGCCAGAACTAGTCATCAGTATAGTACCAGACTCAAACCCAAAAAGCCCGTCTCCCCGAAAAGGACTGGCTCTCCGAGTGCGTGAATAGGTCGTTATCGTTGTTTACAATGTCTGTAGAGCGAGTTCAAAGAGAAGCCGATCGCTTATGGTTCTGCTAGATGACTTATCGAGACGGTTGAAGTTGGATGATCCGGAAGAGCGACGCATCATTGCCAACGTCACCTGGGCGCAGTACGAGGCGTTGCTGCTTGAATTAGGGGATAGTCTGGCTTATCGGGTGAATTATCTGGATGGAGTGTTAGAAATTGTGGCACCGAGTCGTCGGCACGAAACTGGAAAATCTCGCATTGGCACATTGCTGGAAATGTACTTTTTAGAAACAGACACCGAGTATTTCCCCACTGGCTCCACCACGTTTCGCAATGCAGAACAACAAGTCGGTGCGGAACCCGATGAGAGCTACTGCATTGGCACTGACAAAGAGATGCCCGATCTGGTGATTGAAGTGGTCGTAACCAGCGGGGGAATCAACCGTTTGGAGCGTTTTCGTCGCCTGGGAGTCCGGGAAGTGTGGTTTTGGCAAAATAACCAGTTCTCCATCTACCATTGGCGCGAAGATGCGACTCAGTTTAAGGATAGCTTTGGGTACGAAGCCATTACCCGCAGTGAACTCTTGCCCGATTTAGATATGAATTTGCTGACTCAATGTGTGCTGAATCCCAATCCATTGGCAGCCGCAAAAGCGTTTCGTCAGGGCATCAACGAGCAGCGATCGAGCGTAGAGGAGTAGTCGCTACCTACAGCGCCATCATCCGCTGAATTACCAGAGCCTGAAGTTCAATCCCAGAGAGGATAAATTCAATGCCCAGAGCCAACTGCATCACAGCTAGGGCAAACCCCAGCACTTGTAGGGTGACAGGTCTGAGGAAGCCTAGAATCGGTCGTGCTGCCAGCATCCCCAGCAGGTTGAGCAGCATGACCAACAGCAGCAGCCCCAAGACAGGGGTTGTGTCGAGACCAAGCTGACTGACACCCACCACGATCGTCAGGGCAATCGCAATGCCGAAGGGGGGCAAAATGGTCGGGAACGTCAGCGGCGAAACAACGGCTTCAAGAGACGGAGGATCAGGAAAGGATTTTAAGGCAGCGGGTTTAGCTCCCATGATTGCTCCGTATTGGGTCATCACCATGTTCAACGAAACCAGGAACAGCAGAATTCCAGCAGCAAGCATCAGGGCAGGAAGTTGCACCCGCCAGACCCGCACCATATTTTGACCAATGATCGCCACAAATAAAATTACTGTTGTAGCGAGCAGAGTGCTACGAAACGCCATTTGTCGCCGCAAGGATGAATCAGCTTGAGCCGTAAGCTGCACGAATGCAGGAATGATCTTGAGCGGCCCCAGCGTTACAAAAAAGATAATAAATAAATTAAAGGCGGTCGCTTTGTTGGTCGTTGGCGCAGTGGCAATGGCATCGGCAACTTTTCGCCAATCCGTGACAACGGGCTGGGGTGTCGTTGAAGGAGTGCTGGGCGGCAGGGGTGTCTCTGGAGATTGGGCTACAACGGCTGCTGTTGGCTCAGTTGGTGTGATTTGAACCGTCGAACTACTGTCTTTAGTACTTATGCCTTTAGCACCCATGATCATAAATACCAGGGCGAGGACAACCAGCCAGTACAGCCTATTTCTACGTTGGGGAACTTGTGTCATAGGTGATAGTTGAACCAAGTTTCATCACAGGTTTTCGGTCAATTTGTTTACTATCTTTCGTTCACGAAGTCATTCTTTTTGAATTGACTCACCAGTGCATTGTTAACCAACAAAAGCTGATCAGATCCTGCACTAATCAACACGCCGCCTGCTTGCTGTGTAAAGTCAAGCTGATTGAACTGCAAGCCTTTCGCCAAACCAATCCGGTCAAAGCCATCCAGATAATCAACCACCGTGTCTAATCCGGACTGGCGCTTCGTTGCAAAGATATCCTTACCGCCTGCTCCAAACAGCGTATCGTTACCCTTTTTGCCGCCGAAGAGAATGTCTTTACCATCCCCGCCGTCGAGCGAGTCGTTGCCCCTACCGCCAAACAGGACATCATCTCCACCGCCGCCTTCTAGCCGGTCGTTGCCGTCATCTCCTGCCAAGGTATCTTTGCCGCCTTCACCCACCAGTCGGTCGTTGCCATTATTGCCCGTTAGCGTATCATCACCGCTGCCGCCAAACAGCGAGTCGTTGCCATTCCGACCATCGATTTCGTCATCGCCTTGCAGTCCCTTGAGATTGTTGTTCTTATTGTTGCCCTCAATCTGATCGTCTTTTTTGGTTCCCTTTAGCTTGTTCTTGTTGCCGCTATTATTGTCGCCATTGCCATCGTCGTCGTCATCAAACGTATCGCCAATACTCTCAATGTCATCTTCGATATCATCAATGCTATTATCAATATCGTTTACAATATCAGCAACATCATCGACAATATCAACAACGTCATCGACAAATCCCCTTGTAATGGCATCTGATGCCGCAAAAATTCTTTTCACGATTTCTTCTTTCCAAGGCAAATATCTAGATTATTCAATTTGCATAATTTCAAGGTTGCACTCTCTCCTCAGCCCCTGCTAGAACAGAAACGTGGTTCTGAGCGTGGCAATTACGGCATCAGGATTATCGTTGCTTTGATTCGGAGCCGTTAGCCAAATTATCCCAGGCGTAATGAAAATGTTGTCGTTTAAGCGGTGGCGATAAAAGGCTTCAATGTGTAGCGGCACATCCACATCAAACTCCTGCGGATTACCCCCTATCTCGGTTAAATAGGGTTCTGCTCCCACGACGAGTCCCAGCAGATTGCCCCGCTGCCCCAAATCAGGAAAGGCAAAGGTTAGCGCATAGGTGAGAATATTACCGTCGCCTTCGCCAATCAAACGCGGATAGAACGTGCTAAACCAGCCGCTGATCGAGAATCTTGAGCTGGATTGCCAGTTGAACTGCACGCCATAGCCATTGGTAATGACTGGAGATTGATCAATGGCGCCAATTCGCTGTTCCGCAATGCGAGTCCCGAGCAGATCTTGACCTGCCAACGTATTTGCAACTGCCGTTCCGGTCACACCCACACCGTTGTAATTGAAGCCGAAGCGTCCAGAGGGCGCATAGTCATTGGTATATACGCCTGCAATTGAGAAGTTGTCTGTCACCCTCCAGGTGAGTTGTCCCAACACGCCATAGCCACCATTAAACAGACCATTACCTGGAGCTGGATTGCCTACTGCTAAGCCATCAGCAAGATATCCGGCGGTGAGGGTGAGAGAATCCGTCAGCGCATAGTTGAGAATCACGCCCGTGCCACCCCCAGAGAGGGCATAGATGGGATTGTTTTCGCCAAAGATGCTGATGGCTCCGGTGCCGCTTTCAAAGTCGCTTAGGTAAGGGTTCAGAGTTGGAGCATAGAGCTGAAACGGCGATAGAGTCTGAGCAACTGCAATGTTTAACCGCTCGCCCACTGGAAAACTATAGGCGAGGGTGAGGGCTTGCAGTGTATCGCCCGTTGTTGCCCCAAACGTAGAAGACAATGTTCCTTCTGCTGTAGTACCTGTAATCGTCCGATTGACACCTCCTACCGTACCGCTGATCTCAATTCCTGGTAGATCAAAGGTGCCCGTGTAGGGAGGGTCTGCATTCAAATTGCCAACCGGAGCATTGCCGGCAAACAAGCTTATAAGGAGCAGATCTCGACCTGTAAAGCTGGTCGTCAAGCTGATGTTTTCGCGGTGTTGAAAGACGGTTTGATTGCTGTCATTTTCTCCAAACACGTCCGCTACAGCAAAAATCGCATTGCCACTCAGCTTCGTTGTAGTTGAGAACTGGTTAGCTTCGAGTTCAGAAACACGAGCTTCCAGGACATCCACCCGCCCGCGCAGCTGAGCCAGCTCAGCGGCAAATTCCTCTTGTAAGCGTTGCAGCGTTGCTAAATCTGCTTGGGTTGCTGCGTCGGCTGTGCTGGCGGCTATCAACTCGTTGATCCGATCCAGACAGGCATTCACCCCTGCGGCAAATTCAAACCGAGTCAAGGCACGTTGTCCGCGATAGGTTTGGTCTGGATAGCCGACAATGCAGCCATAGCGTTCGACCAGCGACTGCAAGGCTTGATAGGCCCAATCCGTCGGCTGCACATCAGAGAGCTGCGTCACGGAGGTGATTTGGTCAAGGGTTCCTGAACCCAGCAAGTCAGTTGAGCGAGTTGAGTCAATCTCATTGTTGTCAGGGAGGTTGTCAGATAGGTTGTCAGATGCGTTGTCAGATGCCGTATTATTTGGTACAGGTTTTCCTTCAGCAGTTTGTTCCTCAGCCGTTTGATCTGTAGGAGTAACTTGACTCAACTGATCTGAATCTGATGATCTAACTGTTGTATCCTGTGGCGTAAACTCAGTAATCAATTGAAATAGGATAGAGCTATCTGAGATGTGATGGTCAAGATTATTCTGTGGATTTGCGGAACCTAATGTGGCAATGTCGGCTACATGTTCATCTGTAGTTAACGAAACAGTTAGCAAATTGATGGTTGACGAACTCTCTGAATCTTCTATCAAATTTGACTCTACGCGACCATCTTGTGTTTCTACATCAACATCGGTTGATGCAAACGCAGTGGCGGATAGATTGAGTAATCCAACTATACCTACAAGAGTCGATATGAACAGACAACGCATCAGAATTAACGAAAACATAGGCTTCACTCCTTCACACACAAATTGTACGCTTGAGAAGCGGGAGACGCAGATTCCATATCTTGAGTAATGGGTCAAATACCTATTTCACCCGCTTCACGCTTGGCGGTGCCCAGCTGCCGTTGAGGGCTTCAGCCTTTGGCCAATAGAGGCGCAGATTCATTGTGAAGGAACCACTCTGCGGAGCTGGCAACCAGTTCGATTCTTTGTCCTTTCCAGGCGATTCTCGCTGAATGTACAGATCCAGTGAACCGTCAGGATTGAACGTGAGATTGTCCCGATCGCCGATTGCATATCGATCGATCGAATTAGCGGTAAAAAGCTGGCGCTCATCGTACATGGTGAGTGACCAAAAAGCGCGGACTGGCGGGATTTGGTCTTTCTCAAAGTGCAACACATACTGGTTGTCGCTGTGCAGCGGTTGCCCCTCTCCATCGCTAAATACGGTTGGATAGATGGCATCCTCGATCACGTTTGCTCCCAGCCCCGCGTAGGCAACCCCCGCTCGGTGCAGGTAGTCAGTCCCGTAGGTGCCGATAGCGGTCAAGTTCGTGCGCCAGCCATTTGTGAATGTGCCGGAGTTAGCCCAAACCTGCTTGATCAGTTTGAGGGCGGCGGCTGGAGCGGCGTTCAGGGCTTCCTGTACCTCTGGCGGCGTATCAGCGAGCTTGAAACTCTTTCCCGGCTCAATGCCGATCCGCTTCATGCGATCGATCATTGGATAGTCGTTGGCATGGGGCGGGTTGTCTTTCATCAGCTCGGCAAACAGGCCGAAGAAGGTTGCGGCATCCATCTTGTCTACCTGGTCGGGCGGAGCGGACATATCCTGATTCGGATTCACGGTGTTTTTGGGTGGCGTGTAGGCTCTGCCGTAGGCGCTCAGGGGCACCACCTTGATGCCGTCCTGAAACTTTCGTACTGCCTCGTAGTCAGCCTTACCGTTGGTCTGCGTGCGGCCAATTAACAATCCCGATGCGGTCGGGCTGCGATACTCTTTCACCCCGCCGGGTAAGATGCCCTGCCAGTTTGGGCCGACAATGGCGTAGGTGATGGCGTCGTTGCCCGTTGTCCGACTTCCTGGAACCGTGAATATGTCAGTCCACCAGTCTAGCCAGGGGGTCAGGTAGTAGCGTCCGCCAGAGTCGGGGATGCTGATGACCAGCGGCTCTTTGGCGACATTGAAGGAAAGGGCGCTGTAGAGCGTATCGGCGTTTGGTCGCACCACGTCCGTATAGGTGGCATCGGGGAACTCGCGATTGTGGGCGATTTGATTGACTGGCGCACGCAGGCCAATCGGTTCGGCAACGTTACACCCGACATTCTGCGTCACCTGCATCAACACCATAGGATAGGCGTAGATGTAAGTATTGCAGGCAATCTCGTAGGCTTCCTCAACTGAGAGTTTCATGTTCATCTCTGCGTTATCCTTAAAAATCAATAATTTGATACATGAACGTCATTCACTGAATCAAAATCGGTTCAATTCAATCGGTTTATCCGGGTCAACTGACCTCAGCAGATCAAAAACAAACTGAATCTTGATTGCAGTGTTTGGGTTTGATCCCCCTAAATCCCCCTTGAAAAGGGGGACTTCGAACCACTTCTGGCTCCGCTACTCCCCAGGAAAGCGCTCGTGGTGGGCGAGCGCCTTAAAAAGGGGACTTCGAACCACTTCTGGCTCTGTTCCCCCTTTTTTAAGGGGGGTAGGGGGAATCTAAACCTGCTTGAACGGCGGTGGTGCCCATGTTAGATCCAGAACTTCTGGGCGCGGTGAGTAGAGTCGCATGGTTGGCTCGAATAGCCCTTTGGGTGCGGGAAGCCAGTTGGATTCCTTGTCCTTTCCAGGTGACTCTGCCTGCACGTAGATGTCGAGCGAGCCGTCAGGATTGAATGTGAGTGAGTCGCGATCGCCGATCGCAAATCGATTGATCGGATTCGGCACCTGAAATCCTTCCTTGTCATACATCGTGATTGACCAAAAGGCGTTTGCAGGTGGGGTTTTGCCCTGCTCGAAGTGCAGCACGTAGTTGTTCACCCCGCTTAAGGGATTTCCCTCACCGTCTACAAAAGCAGTCGGGTAAACGGCGTCCTCTGGCAGGTTACATCCCAGCCCTCCAAGTGCAACAAAGGCGCGACGCTTGTAGGACGTTCCGTAGGTGCCCATATTCTCGGTGCCGATATTCCAGCCGTTAATGAAGGCACCTGCCTTCCGCATTGCTGCCGGCATCTCTGCGAGCGCGTCCTTGGCTGCCCGGTTGATTATTTCAACTGTTTCAAGGTCGAGCGATTGAGCATCAAACGGCTTTCCGGGTTCAATCCTGAATGTTCGTCGTAGGCGGAACAGGATGGGGTAGTCGTTGGGGTGCGGTGGATGCTTCGCCATTAAGTCTGCCAGTCGGGTCAGCATAGCAGTGCCATCGAGCTGGTTGACCTGAACCAAGGGAGGCGTGGTGTTATCGACCGTAGAATCGGTCGGCACGTCTGTCGGTGGCGTGTAGTCGCCCTCCTGAGAACTCCACTTTGAAAGGGGAGTCAGCTTATAGCCATCTTGTATTTTGTGGACGTTGGCGTAGTCAGAGGGGCCATTGGTCTGCGTGCGACCGAGAATCCAGAGCGTTGGCGTTGGGGCTACGATTTGGGTGACACCCGTTGGTAACGTTCCATTCCAACCCCTCGGCACGATCGCGTAGGTGCCAGCCTTTGTCCCCGTGGTACGGCTACCGATGACTGCAAATACGTCTGTCCACATATCTAACATCGGCAGCAGGTAATACCGTCCCTGGGTGTCGGGAACTGATAAAATCACCGGCTCTTGGGAGAGGTCGAGCCAAGCAAAGGAGTAGAGTGTGTCGAAATTGAACCGCACCACGTCCTTCTCTTCTGCCCGTGGGTAGCTGCGTACATGAGCGAACTGGTTGATCGGCGCGCGCATGTTGATCGAGGCTGCGTCTGGCACGTTGGTCGCTTGGCGCATGGTTACGTCCATGCTGACAATCGGGTAGGCATAAAAGTAGGCTTCTTTAGCGACGGCGTAAATCTCGTCGGCTTGCTTGACTGAGTCATTCATAGTTGTCTTGATAAACTTGGTATGTTGGCACTTGAATCTGATGGCACGGCAAATTGAATCACCTTAATAGTGAAAAGCAGGCTTGAAAGGCTGATCAGCTACCTTAGGAATGCTCTAAAACCCAACCAGAATAAGAAATATTGCCTGATGTATAAAACCTTAGAGGAAAGCTGAAGGAAGGGGAGCGAACTTTTGCTGCGATGGATTGAAGTTAAGCAAAAGTTAGGCGTGAAGTGGCTATGCTATTGAAGTTAAGCAAAAGTATTGCGTATGTCTGCCCCTCGTGCCACCCAAATCATGATTCGCTTTGGCGGTGAGTAGTGTCAACTCTGTGCGGACCTCTTTTGTCAGCAATGACTTGCAACTCCTCATGTGCCGCTTCAATCTGCCAGTTAACTTTCTCAATCCTTGTCTCGAGCGAAAATGGTTTTAAGTTCTGCTTCTATCTGGTCTAGGGTACGGAAAGTGGGGTGAGCATCTGGGTGAAATTGCACCATCACATCGATGTCGCTGTCGGGGCGAAAGTCGTCGCGCAGGACAGAGCCAAACAGAGCGAATTCTTTCACTTGCCATCTGTGACAAAACTCAGCAATTTTCTCCATTGGTAATTCGATCACTGCAATCGTCATGTCAGTTTTAGAGTCAATTCACAACAAAAACTTATTGCTTGAATATTGCTTCAATACTCTTTTAAAGATTTGCAGATAGGCTAAAAATCCAATAAGTGATATCGACAAATAGAGCACTGCATAAAAAACACTTGAATAACAAAGAATTACAAACGGTACGAAAGTAATAAAACTAGCAAACGAAAGCACAAACGTTCTAAATGTCAAGCGGTATGACGCTATGATAAATCTTGTCTCTCCCTTACCTAAATTGAAATTAAAAATTCGTGAATCTTCTGCCTCCCTTAATTCTTTTTTTATCTCCACTTCATATGCTTGTAAGTTATAGACAAAATACCATGAATAGGATTGTTTGATTAAATTTGATAGTGCAACCAACCCTAGAATTATAAGTAAACTCAAAAAACCCAGGAACAAAAATAGACTGGAATCCAGCTTTGGAATTGTGGGCAAAATGATTTCTGAAATTGGTTTCCAGACAATGATAACTGCCCCTACTACTCCAAGTGACTTGAAATCGTCGTAAGTGCTATTTATCAAGTCTTCTGCCTTGTCATTAAGTCTTACATACTCTTTGTAAAGATATTCTAATCTTTGATTAGGAGTTGCATCCATTTCTGACGCTCCGCAAGTAACCTGAAAGCTTACTTCACAGATTATCTTGAATTACTTAATTTTAGATACCGACAGATCAACTTCAATTGCTGTCTCCATCGACTGCCTTGCGGCATAACGATTGCGGTCAGCGGTTGCCGATCCTCTTGAACTCGGCACCAGCAGTTCCTTCAATCTGCTGCACCGCAATTGTTGGGCTGCGTTAACTGACATTATTTATATCAGATATGATATAAATAATGCATGGACGAAACAGATAAACCATTGGTTTGGCTTCATGGGGAAGTCAAAACCCCACCCTTTAGCCAAGAAGCACGTATAGAAACAGGTGTGTTGTTGCGACGATTGCAGTAGGGTGAAAATTTGGGCTTGCCTCACTCAAGGCCGCTGCCCAGCATTGGGGCACACTGCCATGAACTACGAATTCGAGACGCACAAAAGAACTGGAGAATCATCTACCGTATTGACGAGGACGCAATTTTAATTCTTGAGGTATTTAACAAAACAACTAGAACAACACCTGCCAGTGTGATTGATACCTGCCAAAAACGACTCAGTAAATACGACAACGACTTGGATGGTTAGAATCATGGAAGAATCTAAGAAGAAAAAACTACAAGAGAAGGGTTGGAAGGTTGGAACGGTTTCAGAATTTCTAGACCTTACTCCAGAAGAAACAACACTTATCGAGATTAAACTTGCACTTAGTCGTTATCTAAAAGAACGACGGCAACAGTTAATGACTCAAACCGAGCTAGCAGATAAACTACACTCAAGCCAACCTCGTATTGCAAAAGCAGAAAATGGTGACGCTTCAGTCTCAATTGAACTGTTAATTCGAGCAATGTTAGCAACAGGTGCAACTCCTCAAGAAATTGGTCAAGTGATTGCACAAGTAGGTTGAACTCAAGCCCCCACAGATAACTTTGCTGTACTGTCCCAACCGAGGATTGAAGCAGCCCAACTTGTTTATAGACGGATCCACCCTCCCCTAATCTGCATAAGACCCCTCCCTGAGTCTGTCATACTCACAATGCCGGGTCTCGACTCCGCTCAACCCTCTGCTTCCCGAAACGTTGCGCATTGAGCAGAGTCGAAATGCGTCTTCTCAATCATTGCGCCCACCTACTTATCCAGATCTCAGGCTGCATAACATCTGCTACAGGAAAAGAGTTGATTGCGACCGTTCCATGTTTTGCAGCCATACCTTTTAATTGGATACCAGTTGGATGCCAATTCTATGGGCAAGGTTCGGCTACAAGTGGCATAGGTTGTTATAGGTTACTCATGGGTGTACTAATTAAATAAGGCTTCGAGCTAACTGCCAGAAGCCTTACTGCACTTATGTTTTAGCCAAAGCCCGTGATGAGGATTGAACTCATGGCCTCACCCTTACCAAGGGTGTGCTCTACCACTGAGCTACACGGGCAATTTCGTGGATGGGCCGGGCTGGATTCGAACCAGCGTAGGCGTAGCCAGCGGATTTACAGTCCGCCCCCATTAACCACTCGGGCACCGACCCGCCTCATCCACGATTGCTAATCATAGCACACTTAATTGGGAATCTGGCGAGAGCTGTGAGCGGATTTTTTGAATAAATTTCCATCGCGGCAGTTAATTCGGGAGCCTCTGCCCTGGTTAGCTCAGTTGCCGCAAGGTTCGGAAAGCAGGCTAGCCGCGACGTAGATAGCGATTTCGTCCAGGATAGGTGGTGCGGGTGGGCAGATCGCTCTCGTCGTAGATATCACCGACCAACTCTTCCAGAATGTCTTCTAAGGTAATCAGCCCGACTGTGCCGCCATATTCATCCACCACAATGGCGAGATGGATCCGCTGTTGCAGCATTTCTTTCAGCAGGTCAGCCACTCGTTTCACTTCCGGGACGAATACGGGTGGATCCATAGCCACAGTAACAGGAGCATTGCCATCGCAGCCCTGCTGGCGCAGCGTGTTGAGGGACTGGAGTGCTCGCTTCAGGTGCACAATTCCAACAATTTCGTCTTTCGACTCTTCCTGGACCGGAATCCGAGAATAGCCGGTTTCCAGACAGAGGTTTACCAGGTCTTGCAGGGTCGCCTCCTGGGAGATGGTATGCATCTCGACCCTGGGTTTAACCACGTCATACGCAGTGAGGCGATCAAGGCTGAGGGCTTTGCTCAGAAGTTGGCGTTTGTCGAGGTCAAGCTGGCCTTTGCCGCTTAGCACTTCAATCATCAACTGCAAATCCTTCACCGATTCGCCGGGCTGCACCACGTTACCTTGAAAGATCCGAATCGCGGCTTGGGCAATCGCCTCTAGGAGATAGGTAATGCCAAACCAGGACAATACTCTGGACAGGAGGTAAATCGGACGCACCACTGCTCGAAAGATCGGCAGAATGTTGTTAATCGCCAGTGACTTGGGCGTAATTTCGCCGAAAATCAGCACGATAATCGTTACGACCACGGTTGCTATCAAAACCACCGCTTCGTTGGCACCAAACCACACGGCAAACAAATTGCTGGTTAAGATCGCCGAGAAATTGTTGACCAGGTTATTGCCAATCAGGAGCGTGGTAATGAACCGCGCCCGCTTTTCCAACACCAATGTGAAAATACCGCTGCGGTCGCCTTGCTCTTTGATTAACGCCCTCAGTTTCAGGTTGTCGAGGGCAGTGATTGCCGTCTCAGAGCCGGAGAAGAAGGCTGAGAGAGTCAGCATTAAAACCAAAACCCCAAGGTCAATCCAAACTGCTCCCAAAATCGGATTGGCTTGAGCGAGCAGGGGGGGAATCAATTCAGTTGAGCTAGAAATCACAGGACAATTTGGAGCGCGGTGCGATAGTCGATTATAGCGAAATCTACAGGGCTTCTCTCGAAGATGATAACCTCCTGGAGTTGTCCCTAGCGTATACCTAATTGCGGACTGGCAAGAGATATCCCATATCATCAATCCTGAGCGGGGTTTGCGGGAAGTCGGTCAAGGTCAGATTGCGAATTAGGACCACGCTCTGAAAGAAATCGTCGAGTTTGGGGATGCCGTGCCCATTCAGGGCTACTGGAATAATTCTGCCGCCGATAAAATCACCGTTCGCGTCCATCTGGGCTTGTAGGATCAGCGAGTAGCCCAAGGTGCCCACGGTCGAAAGAGTTTCATAGCCCACAAAGTTACCAAGCGAGTAGGCAATCAGCTTGCCCTGATACAGTTCGACTGCCCGTGGCACATGGGGACCATGCCCCAGAATCAGATCTGCACCTTGGTCCACCAACCCGCGCGCAAATTGGACCAAATTGCCTCGGTCTTCACCAAAGAAATATTCGGTCTGGTCTCTGGTGTGAACTTGATCCGAGCCTTCTGCCCCAGCATGGACTGAAATCACCACAATCTGGGCCTGTTTTTTCGCCTCTTGCACCAATGTCCCAGCCGTCGCCAAATCATGCATCTGGTTGTGATCGGGCAGATAGCTAAAGCCAATAAACGCTACAGTGACGTTGTTAACCGTGGTGTAGACAATTTGCCCTTTCTTGCCAACTGCCTTCATGCCTGCCTGCTCGATGTGGTTAATCGTGTCGGCAAACCCCTGATCGCCAAAGTCGAATGAGTGGTTATTAGCCACACTCAGCACATCAAACCCCAATTCCTTCAGCATCTGGGCATAGACGGGTGGCGTGCGGAAGGCAAAGGTCATGCCCTGGCTCGTATCTTTGGCCGGATAGGGATAATCGGTCAGGGTACTCTCGAAGTTGCCAAACAAGATATCCGCTTCGTTGAAGAACGGTTTGATGTTGCCGAACAGCATTTCTGTTTCTGCGGCCAACTGTTCTCCCGGTTCGCTGGGCAGCCATTTGCCGGGGTAGTTACTGCCGGGAATAATATCCCCCACGGCTTTGATGGTGACGGCAACCGGGGTGGCAGTGGGTGAGGCCATCGGTGAGGCCGGAGGTGAATTAGCCGGTGCGAGTGACGATGGGGTCGGTGCGGCAGAAGGTGGCGAGGCGGCAGGAAACGTGGCTAGGGCTGGATTATCCAGTGGGCTAGTAGAAGTGGGCTGGGGGGTGGCAGTAGTCAAAGCATCCGGTCCGCTATCTGCTCCGGTCTCCTGGGCTTCCTCCATCGCATTCAGGTAGCTCAATCCGGTAAGAAAACCCAGACCCGCACAAACAGACAGTGCAACTGGCACGAGCTTGGAACGGGAAGGCGGCGATGCAGAGGCAACCGGCTGGGGTTTGGCTGGCTCTACTAAATCGGCAGATTTGGCTGGGATGGTTGCCGTTTGGGTTGCTACGGGTGCTTTTGGAGCGTGGTTGGGCTGAACTGGTTGGCTATTTGCAGCAGCGTCCACCGGCTTTAAGCGAAAAGCCTGTGACCAAGCGGGTAATTTCTCTCCCTGTTGGCGTCCGTAGACCTGGAGAATCTGAATCGATGGTGCTCCCAAGCACAAGACTGCCGCATACACAATCCGCGAATAGGTGAGCCGCTCAGGAAGCTGACTCGCTTCTAGCAGCACATGCAGACAGTCTGCTTTTCGCACCGCCCGCACCTGAATTCCTTTCGTCACTAGGGCTTGATTAATTAACTGCGCAATTGCCTGCGCCTCTCCCTGCCTCGCCAGCTTGAGTACCGTTCGATGATCGACCATATCGCTCCACGGCTGAAATTGAAAATGCTTTATTATATGCCTGGAGTAAAAAAGTGGATTGAACGGGTGGGAAGTGTTGGGAGAGGAGACAGGAGACAGGAGACAGGAGTCAACTTCTGCCTCCTGCCCTTTCCTCAAGCTGGCGCAGCCAAAAAACGCTGATAGGCTGCTGCCAACGCATAGCGATCGCCGACATTTCCCGGAAATAGCACCACTGGTAAACGAGGAAATTGGGGATGATCGTCGGGAGTCCGCACAACCGAGACACCGGGCAGAATTTGTCCCAGCAGGCGAGCGGCGGTGAGAGCCAAGCCGGTACTGAGGGTGTCATTAGAGGTGATGCCGCCTTTGCTGATTAGAAAACCAATCTCGTCGGGCAGCCCGCGCACAATGTCCATTAGCAGCGTAGAGATGGCGACACCGAAGTCCAGCCGCGTTTGTGCATCTTCAAAAGTAAGCTCTTGCCGACTAGTGAAAATCACTGGAGTTTTGCCTGCCTGATGAACTTGATGAATCTGATCTAGGGTGCGGTTTAACAGCTCAGAGCGTTGAGCCTCGGAGTTTTCTAATAGATGCACCACATCGACCTCAATTGGGACGGTGCCGGCGGTTTTCAATAGCTCTTCTAGCTGTTCAGTTGTCTTCTTGACATGGGAGCCAACAATCACCGCGCCTGGTTTGTTGTTGCGGGTGTAGCTGGCCATTGCTTCGGGGGCAACCGGTTGGGGAGGCAGAGCGGCGAGGGCGGTTAACAGGCTGGCAGCACTGCGAAACAAGAATCGTTTGCCTCGGGCCGTGGCACGAAGTACATCGGCGGCAAACCGATCCATATCGGCCTGGGTTTCGGCATCTACTACGACGCACTGGTTGTCATGCAACTGCATTAAGCGTTCGAGTACGCCTGAACGAATGTCCTGTAACAAAAACCGTTCTACCTGATTCGCTTTGATTCGGCCTTGGGTTTTCTCTTCTACGTAATCGGGCAAGTAGCTATGTTTGTAACCAAATACGGAATCGTTGGCAAATTCGGTTTCGTGGACGGGTGTAGGTACACCATTGACAATTAAGTAGTGAATGCTATCGTGAGTAAATCGCCCTCCTTCAAAAAAGGCTGGCGTCAGAAAATGGGCATCAAACGATCCCAACACGGCTGCGATTGCGTCTGTTTCTACCGGATAGTGACCGCGCAAAGTTGAATCAGAGCGACTCACAACTAAAAAATCCTGAACGCCTGTGGCTGCAATCGCCTGCTTCAGGTTATGGCACACCTCCTGCACTGTGGCCAGGGCATTTTCGGACGTCATGGCTCGAGTGTTGGTCAAAACAAAGAAGATTGGTGATTCATCTGCCAAGCCGAGCCGCAGCGTGTCCACATCCCATTTCATCAACAGCAGGCAGCTATGTACCGTTTGCGATCCAGTCGGATCATCATCTAGAACAATAATTTTAGGTTTGGCAGTCATTGGCAGCGTTCAGGTAGCGGCTAGCGTTTATTATAGGGGGTCGGGTGCCTGGAATTACTGGCCAGGTTGATAGCCTGTTTCTAGAAGGCTGCTTTGATTAGACTGCTTGTTCGCAATACCGATTCTTGATGAAAGGCTTGTTTGTAGGTATCCACAATTGCCTGAACGTCTGCTTCCTTTTCTGGACTGTTGGCATAAATCAAAATTACGAGCTTAGTGTTTTCTCGAATCAGGGTGCCATCATGGTCAAGATACTGTCCGTAAGCATCTAAAACGGTTAGTCCGTCTCTAAAGCGGGGTGTAATTTCACGTGCTAAAAATGCTTGCCATTCGGTCTCAGAAACGACTCCTCCTGGTTTGGCTAAACCGAAATAGAGCGATACTTCTGTCAGCACTTCTCCTGGAGCTTGCATCGTATCCAAGCTAGGTACCTGCTGCAGCGGAGCTTGGGGCGTTGGCACAACCTGAGATTTGGTTTCTAAGTTCAAGGCAGTACCAAGCGTAAATGCACCGGCAAGACAAATACTGCTAAGTAAATTTTTCTGCAGAATAGACATAAGATAATGTTTTACATTGATAAACATCGTCTTTCGTATTAGAAGCTGAAATGATTGTAGTACTAAGCAAATAGAGATATTCAGTATAAATTTATTGAGAAGACGAATGATGGGGATTTTATGGGTGATTTTAAATTGATTTTTCAGGAAAACTAACCGTGGAAAATATGAATGTGGAAAATATGAATCCTGTGCAAAAATCAATAATTGAATGTTAGATATCCATCAGGAAGACCTATTTTGACAAATAGGTAGGAAAGCTTAAGTTGATCAATTGAATGATTGGAAAGATTCTATAGCCGTCGCCATGACAATATCTCTGTTCTATTTCTTCTGGCAAAGGCTATATAAAGTCAGTGTCTTGCAGTCTCAATACTGCATTGAGCCAAAAGCACACAACTTACAAAAATAAAAAAGGGTAAGCTTGATTGCTTACCCTCATATCAACTCAAGGATTAATGGAATTCATTGTTACTGCACAGAAGTCAGCACCTTTTCTGCATTTGGATCGGCCTCTGGGCTATTGGCTTCCGACGGTGGTACCACTTGCCAAAACTTGGGCAGATACTCACTCCAATGGCCGAGAATTTGCTTGGCTTTGGGGCTACCGGTGCGGTCGAGATGGGCAGCGATCAGTTCCTTTAGCTGCTGTTCGCCAGCAGCAGTCACCACTCGCTGTACTTTGACAATCTCCGGATTCACCTTAGTGGGGAAGCTACCATCCTCATCCAGGAAGTAGGCGAGTCCGCCAGTCATTCCGGCTCCAACGTTGCGGCCCGCCTTACCCAGCACTACCACCACACCGCCAGTCATATATTCGCAGCAGTGGTCGCCTGCACCTTCAATCACCGCTTTGCCAAAGGAGTTCCGCACAGCGAACCGCTCACCCGCCTGACCGTTGGCAAACAGAGTGCCGCCTGTGGCTCCATAGAGGCAAGTGTTGCCCACAATCACATTCTGAGCTGGATCGTAGGTGGCGCTGGCAAACGGCTTGATGATGATTTCACCCCCGTTCATGCCCTTACCGACATAGTCGTTGGCTTCACCTTCTAGATTCAGCGTTAGACCAGACAGGATAAAGGCACCGAAGCTTTGGCCGACGCTGCCCTGAAAATTCAGCGTAATCTGGCCGCCAAAGCCACTATCGCCATACTGCTTGGCAATCACACCCGATACCCGTGCGCCTACGGTGCGGTCGGTGCTAACCACGCGATAGGTTTTGCTGACCGTACCCTGATCACGAATCGCCGCCTGAATGTCAACATCAGCTAGAATTTCGTCATCCAGTACAGGACCGTTGCTGTGCACTTCGACATGCTCCAGCCAGCTGCGATTGGTGCGGGTGTCGGGCAAGTTGATCAGGCAGTCTAGATTCAGGGCTTGGGTTTTGGTGATCTGGACGCCTTCGCGCAGCTTTAGCAAATCGGCCCGACCGATGATATCCTTCAGCGACCGATAGCCCAGGCGGGCCAACAGCGAGCGTACTTCCTCCGCCACAAAGTAGAAGAAATTCACCACATGCTCAGGAATACCTGTAAACCGTTGCCGCAATTTTTCCTGCTGAGTAGCGACGCCCACCGGACAATTGTTGGTATGGCAGATGCGGGCCATGATGCAGCCTTCCGCAATCATTGAGACTGAGCCAAAGCCGTACTCTTCTGCCCCCATTAGAGCCGCCATCACCACGTCCCAGCCGGTCTTCATGCCGCCGTCAGCTCGCAGCAGTACCCGGTCACGCAGTTGGTTTTCCATCAAAACTCGATGCACTTCGGTGACGCCCAGCTCCCAGGGCACACCTGCATGCTTGATCGAGCTAAGGGGAGAGGCACCCGTGCCGCCATCGTGACCAGAAATCTGAATGATATCGGCATTGGCTTTGGCGACTCCTGCCGCCACCGTGCCAATTCCGACTTCCGCCACTAGCTTCACTGACACTTTGGCTGCCGGATTGATCTGGTGCAGATCGAAAATCAGCTGGGCCAAGTCTTCGATCGAGTAGATGTCGTGGTGGGGGGGCGGTGAAATCAGGGTTACTCCCGGCTTGGAGCGGCGCAGCATCGCAATGTAGGGACTCACCTTTTTACCTGGAAGCTGGCCACCTTCCCCTGGTTTCGCGCCTTGAGCAATTTTGATTTCCAACTGTTGGCCACTCATCAGATATTCGGGCGTAACGCCAAACCGACCCGATGCCACCTGTTTGATTGCCGAGTTGGCCGTGTCGCCGTTGCGCAGCCCCTTCAAGTGCGGGAATAGCGCCGACTCTCCCGCTGCATTCACATCGTCCAGCACCCGGAAGCGAACTGGATCTTCGCCGCCTTCGCCCGAATTTGACTTGCCACCCAATCGGTTCATGGCAATTGCCAGCGTTTCGTGGGCTTCTCTAGACAGCGAGCCAAGCGACATTGCTCCCGTACAGAAGCGTTTAACGATTTCTTCGACCGGTTCTACCTCTTCAATCGGTAGAGAGGGTCGGTCACCCTTGCAGTCCAGCAAGTCGCGTAGCGCCGTCAGGGGCCGTTCCTCCAGGTACTTCTGATAGAGCTGGTAGTGGTCGTAGTTTTTAGCAGCCACCGCCTTGTGCAGGTGTTTGGCCATTTCGGGGCTGTTCATGTGGTATTCGCCGCCCGGCTTGTAGTTGAAGAAGCCGTAGTTTTCCAACTTCTTCACCGTCAGTTCTGGGAAGGCGCGGCTGTGGAAGTTGATCACTTCTTGCGCCAAGTCGGCCACGCTTAACCCACCCAAGCGTGAAGCAGTTCCCTTAAAGCCCAGATGCAGCAAGTCAGTACCAATGCCAATCGCCTCGAAAATCTGCGCTGCCTGATAGCTCGACAGCAGCGAAATACCCATCTTCGACAGGATCTTCAGCAGACCGGCCTCGACAGATTTCCGGTAGTTGTATTGTGCTCCCGTCAGGCTGACTGGGCTAATCTTGCCCGTTTCCATCAGCTTCTGGGTTTTGCTGCTGGACCACCAGTGCCGCACGGTTTCCAATGCCAGGTAAGGGCAAACTGCGCTGGCTCCATAGCCGATTAGGCAAGCAAAATGATGGGTGCTCCAGCATTGGGCTGTGTCTACCACCAGCGAGGCTTTCATCCGCAGACCTTGCCGAATCAGGTGATGGTGAACGGCTCCAACGGCGAGTAGGGGTGGGATGTAGCTATAGTCTAGGCTGAGACTTCCTACTCCGGCTGGCGACTGGCGATCGCTGAGAATCAAGATTTTCTTGCCGTCTCGCACAGCTGCGGTTGCCTGCTGGCAAAGTTGGTGCACGGCATATTGCAGTCCATCCGGGCCATCAGCAATCTTGAACTGGGTTGCAAGATCGGCAGTGGCAAACTCGGACTGGCGAATTTGCTCCAACTCGGCGTCGTTAAGGACTGGAGAGGTTAACTTCAGTAAATGGGCATATTCCGGCTTTACGTCCAGGAAATTACCTCTTTCCCCTAACTGCATCGACAGCGACATCACCAAGCTTTCCCGCAGGGGGTCAATTGCCGGGTTGGTGACCTGGGCAAACCGTTGCTTGAAGTAGTCGTAGAGCAGACGCGGCTTACTCGACAGCACGGCTAGCGGCACATCATCGCCCATACAGAAGGTCGGCTCCTTGCCCTGAGACGCCATCTCCTCGATCACCATTTCCACATCTTCGCTAGTGTAGCCAAAGGCAATTTGCTGCCGCAGTAGCATCTCGACATCGAGCTGGGTAGCGTCTTGGAACGCCTGTGGTTGGAGTTCGCGACGATGGGCGGCGAGCCATTCCCCATAGGGATGCCGGCTGGCAATCCGTTGCTTGATGTCCCAGTTTTTCAGGATCTCATGCTGTTCCAGATCGACTGCAATTGCCTGACCGGGGCCGAGGCGTCCCTTCTCCACAATCTCGGCTTCTGGCAGCTCGATGACTCCTGCTTCCGAGGCCACCACAATCAAGCCATCGCGGGTGATGCTGTAGCGAGCTGGACGCAGACCGTTGCGATCCAGCGTGGCACCGACCACTTTGCCGTCACTAAAGGCCAGCAGCGCTGGACCGTCCCAGGGTTCCTGAATGCCGCTGTAGTACTCGTAGAAATCGACAATTTCGGGATGCTCGTCTAGATCCGGCTGGTTTTGATAGGCCTCTGGCACCATAATCATGATCGCCTCTAGCGGACTGCGCCCCGACTGCACCAGCAGCTCCATCACATTGTCCAGGTTGGCCGAGTCGCTCCGCTCTGGATCAACCGTAGGCTTGAGGATGGCTAGATCATCACCCCATTGCGGCAGGGCTAGATCGGCTTCCCGCGCCATCATCCAGTTGATGTTCCCCAGCAGTGTATTAATTTCTCCGTTGTGACCCAAAAACCGCATTGGCTGGGCCAGAGGCCACTTAGGCATGGTGTTGGTGCTGAAGCGGCGGTGGTAAATGGCAAAGGCGCTCTTGTAGGCCGGGTTGGTCAGATCGCTGTAGAAGGTACCCAGCACCTCGGAACGCACCATGCCTTTGTAGACCATTGTGCGGTGAGAGAAAGAGCAGACATAGAAGTCTTTCCAGGCCAGGTTATCGCGAGTATCGGCGGGTTGAGAGCGCTGGATCCGCTTGCGGGCAATGTAAAGCTGCCGTTCTAGTGCTTCTCCGGTTAGATCCGACTGAACAATAATTTGCTCGATCTGGGGCTGGTTTTCTCTGGCCTGCCTGCCCAAAACGGCTGGATTGATTGGCACCTTACGCCAACCTAGCAACCTCAACCCAGCGGCAGTGACAGTTGCCTCCACGGTTTGGCGAGCTTGTTGTGCCACTTCTTCTGCCTGCGGCAGAAAAATCATTGCTACGCCAAGCTGATCCGTAGAAGAGACGCTGATACCTGCCGCGGCCATCCATTCCTGCAACAGCTCCCAGGGAATGGCCGTCATTAAGCCTGCCCCATCGCCTGAATCTCGGTCCGCACTGCAACCGCCCCGATGTTCCATACAGGTTGCAGCCGTCAGGGCCTTGCGAATCAGATCGTGGCTAGCTCGTCCATATTGATCGGCAATAAAGCCAACGCCGCAGGCATCCCTTTCTTCTATGAGCCACGGCTGACCAGCATAACCAACTTGTCCCTGATTGTTCCATTGACTTTGATTCACGCTTGTATTACCCCCACGAGGTGACAAATTCACTTAAACCGGATGCAATTCTTTTTGAACTTATTTGAACGAATAACTTAGGAAAAAAGCTTCACTAACGCTTACCAATACTTACTAATCTTTCACGATTTGCAGTCAGAACGAAGACTAAAATAGCGCTTAGGAATTGTTCAAATCTGGTTGCACAAACGCCACCAACCAGAGCCAATCACCGGAGCCAACCGTTGTTCAGGCATTGGCACGATTCCAAGCTATTGAATGTAAAGTGGGTCACAAATTAAAGCTGGTGTAAGGTTACGAGAGAACAATTAACTGGAGTTGCTTCAGTCACACTCCTTGAAATCGGCTCTCTGGAATTACAGCGTTTTTCACTCGTGTGAGGTATGGGGGTGTAGGGGCGAAGCCCCCACGCAGAGGCACTGCCCCTGCACCCCGTTTTTCGGACTTCACTAGCCTGAAAAAGGCTGTAGCATAAGATGACCCTTTGCGGAACGCCCGCCTCGTCAAGCCAACCGCTTAACCAAGAGCAACACTATGAACTATGAAAAGGACAGAGTAAAAATATTATAAAAATTTGTTTCACCTTGGCAATCCCTCGGACCTAGGCTCAATCAATCATTTTTGGTTGCATTTTTGAATTTGTGGGTTGACTAGCTAGAAGGCTATCCAATCGGTCAATGCCCCAAATCACTCTGCTGCTTACTCCTTAACACTCCTTCAATAACCATGAACGACAGGGTTGTCTTCCTCTTCAATTATGAAACTAATCGCCTAAACAAAGGTGACTACAGTAACCGTTTTTTGATAGATGCTTGACATCTGCTGAGAATCGGGCTGATATCAGAATTGCACTTACAGCCTTTTTCAGGCCAGTGAAGTCCAAGAAACGGGGTGCAGGGGCAGTGCCTCTGCGTGGGGGCTTCGCCCCTACACCCCCATACCTCACACGAGTGAAAAACGCTGTATATTCAGTTGGCAACGATTTGTAAAATCCCTCTCCTCATCCGGGCAAAGGTGGGAAATTCTGGAAAACGAGTACTTAAGCACCTGATCCTTCAGCAAGCAGTACGGACCTCCAGAACTCAAACCCCATTCTCATGTTCGGTAGCCGTTCGAGCTATGCCGGTTCGCTAGGATGCGTTTTCGCAGATCACCTAATACCAATATCTGTAACAACACTTACCAGTACCGTTCACTCCTCACACTCGAAGATAAAAACCGTGGTTAGAGCTAGAACTCGTCACCATCGTCGATTACGGCATCGTCGATTTCAAAGCACCTATCTCCCCCATTCTTCTCCCCTAGGCCGATTTAGACTCGTACTCCTCTCGCCCCTAGTGGTCGTTGCCCTTTCCCTGATGTTCAACAAGCAGCAGGGCAATGCTGAACCGTTTCAAAACTTTGTGCTGTCTCCAGCGGCTCACAGTCCGGCTTGGGTTCCCACGTTGGCTCAGGCTTCGATTCCGGTCTCTATCACCCGTCACGGTGGACAAATCACCCTGAATGGCCGGAAATTGCAGATTCCTTGGAGCCAGCGGCAGCAAAGTTTGGGCATTGCCGATGCGGGATTGATCGAAGCGCTGGGCATCGAGTTGCTTGACACCAGCGACGTCACCCAACAGCCAGTGGAATGGTTCTCAGATCACCGTACTACGCCGTTGAATTTGGCTACCTGGTTAACCAAGCAGTATCGCTATGTCGATATCTCTAAACTAACGCAGCAGTTTGGCTGGCGGGTGGAGGTGCAGGGAGAAGACCTCCAGATTTCTACGCCTGAGGCCCAGGTCAATGCGGTGCGGCAAGGTCCCCAAACTTGGGGAGACCGGGTGGTGATTGACCTGGATCAGGCTGCTCCTTGGCGGGTGAGCGAACAGCAGGGGGAAACAACTGTCACGATTGATGCCCGCCTGAATCCTGCCGTTGCGAGTAGTTTTGCGGCCAAGGCTGGGAAGCAGATCAAGTCGCTGAAGCTGGAGGCTAATGGCAATCGCACCGTGCTTCGCCTTAGCTATGCCAATGGTCTGCGTCCGCGAGTTTGGTCGCTCGATAACCCTAACCGGCTGCTGATTGATGTGCGTCCAGATTCTCTAGTAGAACGCAATATTCTTTGGGCACCGGGTGTCCGTTGGCAGCAGCGGTGGGTGCAGATCAATAGCGGGCGGTTTCCCGTCGTCAAGTTAGAGGTAGACCCGCGCCAGCCAGGTGTGTCATTAAGGCCAATTGTCAGCAGTTCGACAGGCAATGTGGGTACGGCTCCCCTCTCGGCAACGATCCAGCGGCTGGAAGGCATCGCCGCCATCAATGCTGGCTTCTTTAACCGCAACAATCAGCTGCCCCTGGGGGCGATTCGCAGTGAGAGCCGCTGGATCTCTGGGCCAATTTTGAACCGGGGCGCGATTGGCTGGAATGACACAGGCGAAGCGACGGTCGGCCACCTGAGCCTGCAGGAAACTTTGATGACTTCTGGCGGTCAGCGGCTGGTGATGCAGTCTACCAACAGCGGCTATGTGGGAGCAGGCGTGGCTCGCTACACCCCCGACTGGGGCCGCAGCTACAAAACGATTCTGGATGACGAAGTGGTGATTACGGTACGCCAAGACCGCGTTGTCGATCAAAAGCGCATTCTCAAAGCTGGCCAAACTACCGTGCCAATTCCGTCGGATGGCTATCTTTTGGTGGTGCGAGCCGATAACACTGTGCTGAACACGCTGGCTGTGGGTACCAGCCTCCAGCTCACCGGCCTAACTCAACCCGACGAATTTAGTCGCTATGCCCAGGTTTTAGGAGCAGGACCCCTGTTGCTGCAAAACCGCCGCGTTGTTTTGAATCCCCAGTCCGAACGCTTCTCAACCGCTTTTATCCAGGAAGCTGCGCCCCGCAGCATGATTGCCACGACGGCTGAAGGCACCCTAGCGCTATTAACGGTCCACAACCGTGTGAGTGGTGCCGGTCCTACCCTGGCCGAGATCGCTCAGATCGCCCAGCGCATGGGTTTTGTCAACGCCCTCAACCTGGATGGCGGCAGCTCAACCACACTGTATCTGGGTGGCCAACTCCTCAACCGCTCGGCCGCTACGGCAGCACCTGTCCACAATGGCATCGGCGTATTCATCCAGCCCAATTCCTAAAGTTTGTTGATCATCTTCTAGGTTGAGCCGTTTGAGTCAGGTGATTGCTTGAGAAGTGCAGCAAAATAAAGCTACATTGAACAGCGCCTTACCTGAATGAAGAATGCATGTAAATCCGGTAAAGTACTGACGGAAACGATGCGGAAACCGGGAACATTTTGATATGGTTATCTTCGGTTTTCGTGTCCCTGTAATTGCGAAGATTTTAACCGCATCATTGCACAACCAAGCATCTCACCATTGGTTTACACATCGGTCTTGCAATTGTCCAAGGAGAAATAAACGTGGCTCAACCCAAAGAAAAAGCTCAACCCGCTGCTGCTCTGACGCTGAGCAATTCCATTGTGCCGAAAGGGATCGCGGCAACCGAATTACGCCCTTGGGGGTCTTTCACAATTTTGGAAGAAGGGCAGGGCTATAAGATCAAGCGGATTGAGGTGAAGCCAGGCCATCGGCTCAGTCTGCAAATGCACCATCATCGCAGCGAGCACTGGATTGTCGTTTCTGGCACGGCCAAGGTGATCTGCGGTGAAGAAGAAAAGCTGCTGTTCTGTAATCAGTCCACTTATGTGCCAGCCTGCACAAAGCATCGGTTAGAAAACCCTGGCGTGATTCCACTAGTGCTGATTGAGGTGCAGAATGGCGAGTATCTGGGTGAAGACGACATCGTTCGCTATCAGGATGACTATGCTCGCGGCTAGGCTATTCAGATAACTTCAGCTCAGAACAGATTCTAGATGGGGTAGGCAGCGCCTGCCCTGTTTTAGTTTAGAGAAAGCGGTAAGATCAAAGGCTGTAAGCAATCCTTCTGTAGAACCGTGGCGATGATTCACCTCAGTCAAGCAGCAATTGGCGAAGTTCAGCGCATGCAGTCTAAGTGTCTGGATGCTAGGGCGCGATTTCGTTTGGGGGTTCAGGCAGGTGGATGCGCGGATTGGTTTTACACGCTGGACCTCGACCCAACAACTGCGCCTGATGATCGCGTCGTGGACTGTGATGGAATTCAGGTGGTCATTGACTCCCAAAGCTGGACCTATCTAAACGGCCTCAGCCTGGATTACTCCGAAGACTTGATGGGGGGCGGTTTTCGCTTTCACAACCCAAATGCTGTCAGTCACTGTGGTTGCGGGAACTCCTTTTCGGTTGATCCAGCTCGTCAAGCTACGGTGCCGTCAGACGATTGTATGCTTTGAGGCTCGGCGGTAGTCCAGCGGATGGTTTATAGTCGGCTCTAGTTAACCGTTTTAATTCAACCCATTGCAACCCTATGGCGGAGTCATTTCTGCTGAGTCGAGTTCTATTGCGTTTCAGGTCCGGTTCTAGGAGCCTACTCAGCAATCTATCTGCTGTTGCTCTGGACTCTGATGGCAACCTCTGGGTTGGTTCTGACGAATTAAGTCAGATTGATGACCAAGAGCTAAATACGCTGGATCGGCTATCAGTCCTGAAATGTTGCGAATATGGCAATCATGAGCCGTTTCCGCTGCATGAGATTCTGAAGATTGACGACAGCTTGGGAGAAATCGACATCGAGGGATTGGATTATGCCGACTCTTATTTGTGGCTGACCGGTTCCCACAGCACCAAACGCAAAAAGCCCAAAGGCAAAAGCCTAGAAAAGGATATCCAGCGGCTAACGAAAGTGCAACCCGATCCCAATCGCTACCTAATTGCCCGTATCCCGGTTGTAGAGGGTCAACTCCATCAGTCCTGCCCTGACCCCAAGCAGCCCGATCGGCAGTTAACCGCAGCCTGCCTCAAGCAGAAAAAGCAGGGCAATCACTTGATGAAAGCGCTACATCATGATGACCATCTGGCTGACTATGTGGCAAATCGGCTGCCTGGAAAAGAAAACGGGTTCGATGTTGAAGGTATAGCAGTGCGGCAAAATCGGCTGTTTTTAGGTCTGCGGGGGCCTGTTTTGCGGGGTTGGGCCATTCTACTGGAGCTGGAGCTGGAGGACGCCGACGTTGACACGCTGGCCCTGAAGCCATTGGAGTCAAGCGAGCAGCGCTATCGAAAACATTTCTTGCAGCTAGACGGCCTGGGAATCCGTGATATTTGCTTCTATGGTGATGATCTGCTGATCCTGGCCGGACCAACGATGGATTTGACCGGGACGCAGCGTCTTTACTGCTGGCGAGATGCCTTGCATAGACTCAATGAAACTGTCTGCGAGCTAGAGTCCAATTCGCTAGAGTGTGTGTTTGAATTGCCCTACAGCTCCAGCGGCGATAAAGCCGAAGGAATAGCGCTTTTTCCCTGCCTAGGAGAAGCCAATGCTCTGCTCGTGCTTTACGATTCGCCCAACTCGTCGCGTCGCGTCGATCAGGATAGCGTGTATGGGGATGTATTTCGCTTGCCCTTCTAGTTTCATATCGGGTTCGTTAAGCGGTTGGGGGACATCTCAGCTGGCAACAGCGAGCTAGTGGGCTATGAATTCAAAGGCTGTCTGGAGCTGAATCACACCGCTCTGCCAGATGGCCCCATCGGTTTTGATGTTGACCTCGGTGTCTGAGCGCAGCAGTGCTAGTTCAGGTGCATTGTGCTCAATCTGTTGCCACAGTCTGGCTTCTAGGTGAGTTAATAGGGTTGGTTGCAGGCACCACTCATGCTCGCTCGACTGCACAATCGCTGCTGCTATTGGGGAAGCGGGGGGGGATCCTAAAGCGCGCCGCACTAAGTCGAACTGTTGTTCCTGCATGGGTGTTCGAATCACCAACTGCACCACAAATCTGAGGATGCCATTGGACTGGGCTTGCTGAGGTTGCCATAGGTTGACCCGAACGCCGCTAGTGAATTGCATCACCTCATAGGCTGTGCGATTAATTCCCCAGAGGAGCCGTAGCCCCAACTCATCAAGGGGCAAAGACTGTTGAGCAAACGTGCGGCTAGCTAAGCTGAGCGAGAATTGCAACTGGTCAATAGCGGTACAGCCCTGTTGCACAATTGCCATTAAGGCATCGGCACGACTGGGGGCAGCCAAGCGGCAGTGAGCCAGAAGCTGCGTTAGTTGGTGCTCGACCGCGCTGGTGATGTGCTGTTCCAGCCAAGCAGGGTGACTGAAGCGGAGGAGGAGCGGGGGGCCAGTAGATTCAGACGAACTGATCGGGCTGGGGCTGAACTCCAAGCCTAGCTGCAGGCTCACGTTCCCAGATTGCCAGTCGAACTGGGGAATCAGCCAATCGGCTGTCAGCCCGTGGAAAAATGGTGTCAAAGCAGGTTCAGTGGCGATAATTTGAGCCGTTAGCTGTTGGAGTAGCACCGAAGCTGCCGTGGGCTGTGGGGTGAGTAGGCTAGCTTGGATTTGGATCCGGCTGTTGTGTAGTAGTGCCAGCGTGGGCTGCTCTGTGACGAGATCAAGTTTCGCTACACCCCGCTCGGTTTTTAGCTCTAGCATCACAACTAAACGCACGATTCCTGCCTGCCAGGTTTGATCACCCTGTTCCACATCAGCAGTCACGCCCTCGATCAACTGCACGGTCTCATGGGTGCTCCTGGCAATGCTCCAGAGCCAGTAAGGAATTAGTTTTTTAAGTAGCTGAACCTTTTCAGGCTGTAATCCTGCCGTCTGGCCTACTGTTGCCTCAGAAGGCACTGCTGAGTTGCACGGAGTGTGGCCGAACTGAAGCAAAACCTCCTGCGCTTCGGAGGACACGTAGGGCAGCAGCGTTTCTGGAGTATCCGTGGCTTGATTGTTGGTTGAACGCAACTGGGCAATTCGTTTCACGAGCCGCTGCATGGCGGCCAACTGGGCAGGGGCCACTGGGGCTGCCAGTTCTGGCAGGGCATCAGACCACTTCAGCATGACTTGATCAAGACTAAGCGACCGGGGTGAATCGGGAGTTGAACCCAAAGACACCAGCGCGCGTCCTGCTTCAGCCGAGTCGAGCAGCGAGCCATCAGTCGCAGAGAGGGGAAGCAAATTGACCATCACCGTTTTAGGGATACAGAGCTGAGGCAAGATGTAGTGTCTTTATAGCTCAGTTTTGCTGTTTTGTCCCTAGATGTATTAAAACTTAGATGTATTAAAGCCTAGAGGCCCAACTGCTCTGATGGGTGGCTCTACTCAGCGCCTTCGCTGTTCTGCATGCGTTGCAATAGGCTTCGGATCAAACCAGTGTCAGTTGCGAGTGGCTCTTCAGCCAAGTAGGTCTCTAACTCGCGGCAGGCTTCCGGCCACCGGCCCAATTGGTAGTAGAGCAAGCCCCGATCTCGGCGGTCGGTGATCGAATCTGGAAACAGCAACAGGATTCGGTCAATAGCTGCCAGTGCCTTCTGAATCTTACCCTTGGACAGGTAAATTGCCTTCAGGTTGCCCAGCATCCGCGCCAAAAACTGCTGGGGGCTAATCGCGGGCAACTGCTCTGGTTGCATCTGCATCGGACGGCTAAAAATCTGGCTTAATCGGTCTTGGCAATCTTCAGCAAATAACACCTCACCCTGATGGAACGGATCGACAAAGATCTGCATCCCTTCCCCTACTGGGCGAATCAAAAAATGACCAGGCATATTGATCCCTACCATCGGGAAGTCGATGCGGGCGGCAATCTCCAGATAGATCAGCGATAGCGTAATTGGGATGCCAGTCCGCCGGTCGATCACTTGATTCAGATAGCTATTGCGTGGGTCATAGTATTGATCCGTATTGCCGCGAAACTTGAGGTCTGCAAACAGGTATTGGTTGATAGTTTGAATGATGCGCAGCGGATACCTCTGGGGCGGCAGCCGTTCTGCAACCTCGGCGGCCATTGTATCGATAGCATTCAGGTATTCTTCTACGTCCAGCTCTGGATATTCTTCTTGAGCTAGATATAACGCGGCTCTGCCCAGATTGATTTCAGCATCGGGCTGGTGAATCTCTTGATAAAAGCGCTGCCGTGCCAGTGAGAACTCCATGCAACTAGCTTCCTCGCAGACGGTTGAGCAACCAGTTGAGTCGTGCCTTAGCCAGGTCTAAATTGTCGATCACCTGCGGGTTGACGTTGCTTTCGTCATCATTGGGTGGATGCTCCTTGTCGTATCCCAAACGGCTAACGGTACCGCGCAAGCGATCGGCCAGAAACACGGCGATCGCATGGTAAAAGTGGCATGCAAATTCGACATCTTGCAACAATTTGGCGGCCAGCTTCATCCGGGGAATAGCCCACACCAGCGAGTCTTCAACGGCCTTCACGGTTGCTGCCGGAGGGCGACTATCAATAAACGACATCTCACCCACAATCTCTCCGGTCCCAAGGCGGGCAATTTCTTCGCCTCCCATCGCCTCAACGCTCACCGCCAGCGTTCCTTGTAGAACCAGGTAGAAGGCATCGGTAGGTTCTCCTTCGTAGATCAAAATTTCTTTAGCAGGCACGTTCTTACGTTTGCCCGCATGCATCAGCCAATCAAAGTCCCGATCGCTAAACTCGGAGAGCATGTAAAGTGCTTTTTTCATATTGGTGCTCTATAAGCTCTATAGAATGAAGGGATTTCAACCTGGCCTAGCTTGATTGGCTCAGATCTGAACCTGCGATCGTGTGGCTGAACGGAGCGAAAAACTAAGTTCCGATAAGAAGTTCCGATAAGAAAATTCTGCAGGTTAAATCGCCTAAATTTTGCGTCAGGAAATTAAATCTAGCTAAAATTTGCTGGATTTGACCCCAGCAAGCCCCAATTTTATCGGCACCTAACCCCGGCAATGGCTACTCGTGATAATCCTGCCCAGAGCCGTACTGCCAAGCCTCCAGCCACCGATCAAACCGATAGCGTTGGCTGGCAGATAGCTGTTTGCTCCAAGGCTGAAGCGCTCTCCCCACTCGATAAAGCATCGTGTAAACTGCCAACAGAGCAAAGTGCATCAACCACTCCAACAGGGTGAACAGTCCCACTTGCGGAATTACTTTAATCACCAGTCCAGGATTGGCCAGCGAAACTCGCAGCATAGTTTGACACAAGGCCGGAAACTGAACGACATCCTGCAAAAACGGCTTTAGCACCCGGTCGCCCATCTGGCTCATTTGGGCAAACACACCCGACAGAAGCTGATTGATCTGGTGAGGCGGAATCGACTGCTGTATTCCCACGCTCATGGCTCGCTGAAATAGCCAGGTGACAGCTAAGTTCGGTTGATAGGGCTGAAGCAGAGCTAGATCAGACCGCTGCAGCAAATCGGCGTCTAGAGCCGCATGAATTCCCAGTGTCAACCGCTCCAAATGGCGGATTATGGACCCAAAGCCACCAAAACTGAGGGGAGACTGACTGCCGCTACTGTCCCCCACAGCCAGCACTCGATGCCAGCGGACGGGTAACGGGCTTTGCCGATAGCAGGGGAAAAAGCCAAACAGCGCCCGCTGAAACTGCAGTTCAGACAGCTCCACTTCCTGATAGGCAGGCAACAACCGCAGATAATCCTCAAATAAAGCTTCTAGGCTGGGACGAGCTGGATCGGCATCAAGATAGGTGAAGAGATAGGTCGTTCTGCCGTCGTGGGCCGGAAACGCCTCCCAAAAGTATTGGCACTGGTTCTGGGTTGGCGTGATCGAAGCAAACAAATCGCCGGTCCGGTTATCTGGAAATCCTTGGGCGCAACTGCCTACTACCAGACAAACCGCATCTGGTTTTTGCCCCTGTCGAGTCTGCCGCGCAATCGGTGAGAAGTGGCCCATCGCATCTAGTAGCAGCCGGGCAGTAAATTGGGTCGCATCGGTCGTTGTGATGCTGACGCCATTGGGATGAACCACTGCCGACTCAAATGCAGCCTGCTCGAATAGTTGGCCGCCAGCGGCTAAGAACTTGAGCTTTAGAGTTTCCAGCAAAAAGACCGGATCGACACCCACATTCAGCACATCCGTGACCCACAGCTCTACCCCCTGATGAAACTGAATCCGGGCCGGGTTATACTCTGTCACGATCGCCTGCTCCAGCTCGGAAGCAGACAGCAAGCCCAGCTGAACCAAAACCTGTAGCTCACGGCGAGAAATGTTCCATTCCTGGGTGCGCCCGCGCAGTATCCCTCGTTCGAGCAGCGCTACTCGCCAACCTCGCTGGGCCAAAGCCGCGCCAATTAAAATACCTAGCGTGCCGCCGCAGATCACCACGTCCCAATCCACTAGCTCCAGCGGCTGGGGATCTTCTCTCACAACCGTCGGCAATGGCAGAGAGGCGTCCCGGTATGCTCGCCAAAGCTGGTCCGCTCGTCTCAGGCTATCTAACGGGTTGTCGGGCAGTGGGGCAAGAATCTGTTCGGTCAGGCTCATGGCAGACTCGTAGCAGGGCTTTCTTGATCCTAGAAGAAGATGGAATGGCTAGCTAGGATTCGCTGTCACCAAGCTGGTTGACGAACCAATCGAAATTTCAATTTTGGGCGGGCTTTCAACAAGAGAGGCTGTTGATTTCAGGGTTTGATTTCAGAGCCTTACGGTAGGGTAGATAAGACAGTAATGGTGTGCTGGATTCTCTGAGCTGATTGCTATGCCGTTGACTACTTCTGCGCAAGCCAAATCTCGCCAGTTTCCTTGGTTTGGAATCGGCATGGCGGGAATCTTTCTGCTCTCTCTACTGCTGCGATTTTGGGGCCTGTCTCGGTTCAACACCTTGGTATTCGACGAGGTCTACTACGCCAAGTTCGCCAGCGCTTTCCTCAAGGGTGAAATCGTATTTACCGGCCATCCGCCCCTCAGCACCTACATCATTGCGATCGGCATCTGGATTGGTAATCACCTACCCTGGGGCAATGTAGATCCGAAAAACGGCCTCACCGGATTGCTGCTGTCTCCCTTCAGCTATCGCTGGCTAAATGCCTTGACAGGCGCATTCATTCCACTGGTGATAGGAGCCATTGCCTATCAGCTAACTCGCCGTTCTAGCTACGCTTTGATTGCTGCACTGTTGATCAGTGCAGATGGCTTGTTTCTGGTTGAGTCGCGCTATGCTCTCAATAATGTCTACCTGGTTTTGTTTGGTTTACTGGGACATCTGTTTTTGCTCGTCGCTCTACAGGCAACTGCTTGGCAGCGCTGGTTCTACCTGATTTTGGCTGGAGTTGGTTTTGGTGGCTCTGCGGCAATCAAATGGAATGGCATGGGGTTTTTGTTAGGGGCCTATGCAGTTTGGGGAATAGCTTGGATTGTCGCCTGGGTGCAATCGCGCCTTACAGCCCCTGGATTCACAACCCTGCACTCTTACCAGCCCCGGTCACCGCTGCAAAATCTAACTCAGCTGCATTTAGGGCATATCCTGGTTGCTTTCGCGCTCGTACCTGCTCTGACCTACTATCTGAGCTGGCTGCCCTATATCTATGTTGATCCTGGCAGCAGCACTTTCTGGCAGTTGCAGCTTGAAACGTTTGACTACCACAAGCGGGTGGGTGGCTTAGATGCCCATCCCTATTGTTCTCTGTGGCATACGTGGCCGCTGATGCTACGTCCGGTTGCCTACTTCTACAAAACCACCCAAACTCCTGAGGAAGCCTTACCGCTAGTGGGGCCACCCTTACCTGCCGAAGCCGCTACCGTCATTTATGATGTGCACGCTATGGGAAATCCGATTCTCTGGTGGTTTTCCACGGCCGTCGTTGTTCTGCTCATGGTGCTGTTGGCTCAGCAAATCTGGCAAAAGCTATCAGCAGGTCAATCTAATAGCGGCGAAGTAGCTGAACATGCTCCACTCTCGCCTGCCTACGTCTGGGCTGTGGCTTATTTACTGATCAACTGGGCGGCGAACCTGCTGCCATGGGTCCGGGTGACTCGCTGTCTGTTTATCTATCACTACATGGGATCGCTAGTGTTTGCCGTGCTGCTGTTAGCTTTGTTGATCGACCGCTGGTGGCAAGGCCATCAGACTTGGCAAAAATCCGCTGCCATTACGCTAACTGGTCTAGTGCTGATTGGTTTTGTGTTTTGGATGCCGCTATTCCTAGGATTGCCGCTGTCGCCAGAAGGCTTGCAGTTGCGTCGCTGGTTCCCCTCCTGGATCTAGTTCTCTAGGCGTCTTCAGGTTCTTTTTTCAGGAACACAGCTCGGTACACCGGTTCACCCTTAGCCAACGTAGACTGTTCGCGTTCGGTAGGCACGGGTAAAGGATTAGTCGCTACCCAATCCTGGTTCTGTCGTCTAAATCGAGACTCGGCCTCAAAGCGGTCGCACATTTCCACTGCAACAGCTTCTACGTCAGATTGCAGTAGCACCATGCCACCAGGAGCTAAATAGTCAGCCAACAGTGCCACCATCTCTGGCTGTACCACTCGCCGCTTTTGGTGGCGCTTCTTAAACCAGGGATCAGGGAATTGAATCGTAACACGCTGCAATACACCCGGTGGCAACGATGCCAGCAAGGGCCGGAGAGCCGAGTTGACGTTGCAAAACAGGTAGTGCAAATTCACTAACCTTAGTTCATCGCGCCATTCGTTCGCTTTCAACACCAGCGGTTCCCGTATTTCTAAACCTAAAAAGTTCCGCTCCGGCTGCTGTTGAGCTATTTCTAGCAAAAATGCTCCCCTGGCACAGCCAATGTCTAGGTGCAGCGGCTGCATCGGTGCCGCATAAACCTTGTGCCAATCTGGTAGCTGTAGTGGCTGCTGATATTTCTGACTTAACGGATTGACATGCTGGCGAACTCGAACAACGGGCACTGGATTCTCCTGATTACGACTCAGCTACCGATCTTAGCGCTCCTAAGCCCGACCTTAACCGCTTCTCTAGCCACAAGGAGCACCGCGCCAGTCGCGAGTTGAGCTGCATTCAGAGCCTATCCGAAATTACTGAAGGGGCTTGAAATTCAAAACCTTTGACGAGTTTACTGACTTGCAGTCAGAGAAATCAGAGAAATCGGATCGGTAGCAAGCAAGCAGAAATATGCGAGCTGGACCATAAAAAAGGAATTGCAACAGAGGATCGAGAAGATGTAAAGATGAAGGATGAGTCGCTTGATTCGGCCTGCTGTCCCTTTTTCAGCCTCTAGCTCTTCTCCATAGAGAGAATTTCGTTTAACCAACTGGTTTACTAAATGAGTCTTAAATTCCGCTTTGCTATTCTCAGCGATCCCCACATCGCTTTACCTCAGACAATTTGGCACCACCCCAAACGATTCCATCTAGTTGAGGTCAGCATTCCGGCCCTAGAAGCGGTCCTAGAACGACTGAGCCATGTTGATTTGGATTTTTTGCTGATCCCCGGTGATTTAACTCAGCATGGGGAACCCAATAATCATGCTTGGTTGGTGCAACGCTTAGCCCAGCTTCCCTACCCGGTCTATGTAATTCCCGGAAATCATGATGTAGTGGAACGAGAAGCGACAGCACAGACCATTGGCTTGGCCGATTTTCCTCGCTATTACCAGAAATTCGGCTACACAGATCTAGCTCAACCTTATTACACCTGCGAGGTACTGCCCGGTGTCCGGTTGATAGGACTAAACTCGAATGGATTTGATTTAGAAGGCAAGCAGCTCCATTCTGGTTATCTTGATCCAGACCAGCTTGAATGGCTGCAACAGGTGCTAGCCGCAAGCCGAGATGAACTGCTGTTAGTCATGCTGCACCACAATGTTCTGGAACACCTGCCAGGCCAACGGTCCAGCGCTTTGGGACGACGCTATATGCTGGAGAATAGCAACGAGCTTTTGCCATTACTGCAGGCAGCAGGAGTCCAGCTACTATTTACTGGCCACTTGCATGTTCAAGATGTAACCCAGCATCAGGGTTTGTATGAAATTACGACAGGTTCCCTAGTCAGCTATCCTCACCCCTATCGGGTACTGGAATTTCAGCAGGATGATGCAGGCAATTGTTGGCTCCAAATTGAGTCAGGTCGAGTCACCCAGGTGCCAGACTGGTCTGATTTGCTACACTCATCTCGGGAATGGATGGGCGAACGATCTAGTTCATTTATGTTAAAGCTGTTAACCCACCCGCCCTTGAATTTGCCTCATGCTCAAGCCGAAACGATTGTTCCAGAGCTGCGCTACTTCTGGGCCGATATTGCCAATGGCGATGCTGTGTTTGACTTTTCCCACCTACCCGATCCAATCCGCCGTTTTCTCACTAATTTCGGTGCTGTAGATCAGGAAGGCAAGCCTCAGCTAATTGATAATTTTGCTACTCTCAAATTAGAAAAGGCTTGAATGAACTAGTGAAGCTTTTCATAGAGTATGTGCACGCAAATCTACCGGGAGAGTTGTATCTTGATCCTGTAAATTTGATCCTGTAGATTGACCCCGGTTGAATTGACCCCGGTTGAATTGACCCTGAAAGTTCGCACAGGCGCGTTTTGTCTGCGTTGCCTTGTCCGTACTATTTGTATGGGTTTGTCCAGGTCTCTTGTATCTGCGTAGTCGCGGTTTTAACTGCTCTTAACCATCTATATATTCCTATATATTCGCAAATCTTGTCAGATATTAGAAAACCTATAAAAAACACAAATTGACAGTCATCCATTAAAATCGATATAGTTAGAGACTGTGAAAACTGAGGTCAACTGTAATTCATTACAAGGGTAAAGTTTATCCTAGCTCATGCCAACTATTCAGCAGCTTATCCATAACGAACGCCAAAAAGTTCAAAAGAAAACGAAATCTCCAGCTCTTAAGAGCTGCCCTCAGCGTCGCGGTGTTTGCACGAGGGTATATACCACGACGCCCAAGAAACCTAACTCTGCACTGCGTAAGGTTGCTAGGGTTCGTTTGACGTCTGGTTTTGAAGTCACTGCCTATATTCCGGGTATTGGTCATAACCTGCAAGAGCACTCAGTGGTTATGATTCGGGGTGGCCGGGTCAAGGATTTGCCTGGGGTCCGTTACCACATCATTCGCGGTACGTTGGATACTGCCGGAGTGAAGGATCGGAAGCAAGGCCGCTCTAAGTATGGTGCTAAACGTCCAAAAGCTTGAGTTATCTGGAGGCAGGGTGCTTCCAGTGACGATTTTACTTTGATTGGCGATGGATCACGCCGCCAGTTTTGCAGCGGTAGCGGCTTGAATGTAAGGTCGTTGTGGCTAAGCTCTGGTTGCGGACAGATGTAGAGGGAAACGTTGAAGTAGAAATTCATTTCAACATCGCTTCTCGCTGTGTGGGGTTTGAGAATTTCGTGCGGTCATTTTGGACTGTCGGAAGGGGTTGGTGTATTACTCTAGTCTTGCTTGAACAAATCTTTAAGGTTAGTTATCCATGTCTCGTCGAACTGCTGCTCAAAAACGTCCAGTCACGCCTGATCCGGTTTATAACAGCCGCCTAGTGAATATGATGGTGGCTCGTTTGATGAGGGCAGGCAAAAAGTCTATCGCCTACGGCATTGTCTACGATGCCTTCAAAATTCTGGAAGAGCGGACTAGCTCCGACCCACTAGAGCTATTTGAACGGGCTGTGAAAAACGCTACGCCTTTGGTGGAAGTGAAGGCACGGCGGGTTGGTGGTGCAACCTATCAGGTTCCGATGGAGGTTCGCTCTGAGCGGGGTACTGCGTTGGCACTGCGTTGGTTGACTCAATTTTCTAGACAGCGTTCGGGTCGCACTATGGCAAGCAAGTTAGCCAATGAGTTGATGGATGCGGCTAACGAGACTGGATCGACTATCCGCAAACGGGAAGAAACTCACCGCATGGCCGAGGCTAACAAGGCTTTCGCCCATTACCGTTACTAAATTTGCAAGAACTACATCGAGACCCAGCAGAAAAGTATAAAATCTTAACAGAAGCAGTAAGCAAGCAACTGCAGCGAAAGCTTTAAGGAGGTAGCTGTGGCACGTAATATCCCGCTTGAACGGGTACGTAATATTGGAATTGCCGCACATATTGATGCGGGTAAAACAACAACAACAGAGCGGATTTTGTACTACTCTGGCGTTGTTCATAAGATCGGTGAGGTTCACGAGGGGACCGCTGTAACAGACTGGATGGAACAGGAGCGGGAGCGGGGTATTACGATTACTGCTGCTGCGATCAGTACGGCTTGGACAAGGCGTGACCCAGAGAACCCAACTCAGCC
The DNA here is from genome assembly GCF_032598965.1 of Leptolyngbya sp. NK1-12. Lineage (NCBI taxonomy): Bacteria > Bacillati > Cyanobacteriota > Cyanophyceae > Leptolyngbyales > Leptolyngbyaceae > Leptolyngbya > Leptolyngbya sp. NK1-12. Next base: position 1,361,154 of record NZ_CP053586.1, on the reverse strand, counting down.
TCAATCAGGCGCTCTGGAGCATCGCATTAATATTATTGATACCCCTGGTCACGTAGACTTCACGATTGAGGTGGAGCGTTCCATGCGTGTGCTGGACGGTGTGATTGCGGTCTTTTGCTCGGTCGGTGGTGTTCAGCCCCAGTCTGAGACCGTTTGGCGGCAAGCGGATCGCTATCGTGTGCCTCGCATCGCGTTCATCAACAAGATGGACCGCATGGGTGCGAACTTCTTTAAGGTCTATGGGCAACTGCGCGACCGGCTGCGGGCCAACGCCGTTCCAATTCAGATTCCTATCGGTGCCGAAGAAGACTTCAAAGGCATTGTTGACTTAGTGCGCATGAAGGCTTATGCCTACACCAACGATATTGGTACCGACATTCAGGTCGTAGACATTCCTGATGACATCAAGGATGTTGCGGAAGAGTATCGGGTCAAACTGGTGGAATCGGTAGCCGAAGTTGATGATGACTTAATTGAGAAGTACCTTGGCGGCGAAGATCTCACGGAAGAAGAAATTCGGGCTGCGTTGCGTAAAGGGACGATCGAGGGCACGATTGTACCGGTGTTGTGCGGTTCTGCCTTCAAGAACAAGGGCGTCCAGCTTTTGCTCGACGCGGTGGTGGATTATTTGCCTTCTCCGCCGGAGGTTCCAGCAATTCAAGGTACCCTCCCCGATGGCAGCACGGCTGTGCGGACGGCAAGCGATGATGAGCCGTTCTCAGCTCTGGCGTTCAAGATTATGGCTGACCCCTATGGTCGTCTGACGTTTATTCGGGTCTACTCTGGTGTACTCACCAAAGGTAGCTACATCTACAACGCCACCAAAGGCAAGAAAGAGCGGATCTCTCGCTTGATTGTCTTGAAAGCCGATGAGCGTCAAGAGGTTGACGAGCTGCGGGCAGGTGACTTGGGTGCAGCCCTAGGCTTGAAGGATACCTTCACTGGGGATACCCTCTGCGACGAAACTAAGCCAATTATTCTGGAGTCCCTGTTTATTCCTGAGCCTGTGATTTCGGTTGCCGTTGAACCGAAGACAAAGCAGGACATGGAGAAACTCTCCAAAGCGCTACAGGCTCTGTCTGAGGAAGACCCAACCTTCCGAGTTAGCGTTGACCCAGAAACCAATCAGACTGTGATTGCCGGTATGGGTGAGCTGCACCTAGATATCCTGGTGGATCGGATGAAGCGGGAGTACAAGGTAGAAGCAAATGTCGGTGCACCTCAGGTAGCTTACCGCGAAACAGTTCGTAAGCCTGTGCGAGCCGAAGGTAAGTTTGTCCGCCAGAGTGGTGGTAAGGGGCAGTATGGTCACGTTGTGATTGAGTTGGAACCGGGTGAGCCAGGTACTGGCTTCGAGTTTGTCTCTAAAATTGTCGGTGGTGTGGTTCCGAGGGAATATATTCCACCAGCAGAACAAGGGATGAAAGAAGCTTGCGAGACTGGTATCTTGGCCGGCTATCCGGTAATTGACTTGAAGGTCACGATGGTGGATGGTTCCTACCACGATGTTGACTCCTCAGAAATGGCGTTCAAGATTGCCGGCTCAATGGCAATTAAGGAAGCCGTTATGAAGGCGTCACCAGTTCTGCTTGAGCCTATGATGAAGGTTGAAGTAGAGGTTCCTGAAGACTTCATCGGCAACGTTATCGGTGATCTCAACTCTCGTCGAGGTCAAATTGAAGGTCAGGACACGGAGCAAGGGGTAGCAAAGGTAACGGCGAAAGTCCCCCTAGCGGAGATGTTTGGATATGCTACTGATATTCGGTCTAAAACCCAAGGTCGGGGCATATTCACGATGGAGTTCAGTCACTACGAGGAAGTTCCCCGGAACGTGGCTGAAGCAATCATTGCAAAGAACAAAGGGAACGCATAGTCAGTAAAGAGGAACGGATAGATACATGGCACGCGCAAAATTTGAACGGACTAAACCCCACGTTAATATTGGTACGGTTGGTCACGTTGACCACGGTAAAACCACTTTGACGGCTGCGATCACGATGACGTTGGCGGCTCTGGGTCAAGCTCAGGCCAAGAGCTACGATCAGATTGACGCTGCTCCGGAAGAGAAAGCTCGTGGTATCACCATCAACACAGCCCATGTGGAGTACGAGACTGAAAATCGCCACTATGCCCATGTGGACTGTCCTGGTCACGCTGACTATGTGAAGAACATGATCACGGGAGCGGCTCAGATGGATGGTGCCATCCTAGTGGTAGCGGCTACCGACGGTGCGATGCCTCAAACCAGAGAGCACATCCTGTTGGCGAAGCAGGTCGGCGTACCCAGCATTGTGGTCTTCCTGAACAAGATCGATCAGGTAGATGATGAAGAGCTGTTGGAACTGGTGGAATTAGAGCTGCGTGAACTGCTCAGCAGCTATGACTTCCCTGGTGATGATATTCCCATTATTCGCGGTTCTGGGTTGATGGCATTGGAAGCAATGCAGAAGAATCCCAAAACCCAGCGGGGTGACAATGAGTGGGTCGACAGAATCTATGAACTCATGGATGCCGTTGACTCCTTCATTCCTACTCCTGAGCGCGATGTGGACAAGCCGTTCTTGATGGCTGTTGAGGATGTCTTCAGCATCACCGGTCGGGGTACTGTGGCGACGGGACGAATTGAGCGCGGCAAGATCAAGCTCAACGAAACCGTTGAAGTGGTCGGTATTCGCGAAACCCGCACGACAACCGTGACCGGGATCGAGATGTTCAAGAAGAGTCTGGAAGAAGGTATGGCGGGCGATAACGCTGGTCTACTGCTGCGGGGCTTCAAGAAAGAAGATATTGAACGCGGCATGGTCCTGGCTAAACCCGGCTCGATTACTCCTCATACTCAATTTGAGGGTGAGGTCTATGTCCTGACCGAAAAGGAAGGTGGCCGGAAGACTCCCTTCTTTGCCGGCTACAAGCCTCAGTTCTATGTCCGAACCACTGATGTGACCGGCACCATCAAGGCCTTTACGGCTGATGACGGCAGCGATGCTGAAATGGTTATGCCTGGTGACCGTATCAAGGCAACGGTTGAGCTGATCAGCCCGATTGCAATTGAGCAAGGGATGCGCTTTGCGATCCGTGAGGGTGGCCGGACCATTGGTGCGGGTGTGGTCTCTAAGATCATCAAGTAACAGCCTGCTCGGTTTTGATGGCCTAGGATTCAGCAGCTGGGGGTAACAAACTTGGCTGCTGAATTCCTTTGCTCCAGTGTGAACGAACTGAACCTAGAAAACTTAGTAACTGAGAAACTTCTGATGGCAACTATCCAGCAACAAAAAATTCGCATTCGCCTCAAAGCCTTTGACCGTCGCCTCCTCGACACCTCTTGCGAAAAAATTGTCGAGACGGCAAACCGCACGAATGCCACCGCGATTGGTCCGATCCCCCTCCCTACAAAACGGCGGATCTATTGTGTATTGCGCTCGCCTCACGTCGATAAAGATTCTCGCGAACACTTCGAAACACGCACCCATCGCCGCATTATTGATATTTATCAACCGTCCTCCAAGACGATTGACGCCCTGATGAAACTCGATCTACCCGCCGGCGTTGACATTGAGGTGAAGCTGTAGAACTCGCCTTTTCCTCCAAAGCACACCCTTTTAACAATGCGATAAACTAATTAGAGTGGTTGCAGATTGTAACTACTCTATTATTTTTTGTTACTTATTTCGATTTTTACCCATCTCAGTAGTTCAGTAGTTCAGTAGTTTTCTGGAGCTGCGACTTACTGTTAAGTTGTTTTAATTCTACGTTGAGTCCACCCTACGGGGCTTTGAAGTGTAATGGCCTTCTCTTCATCAGTTGCTGTTCGTGAATTGCCTCTCTTCCCCTTGCCTGAGGTTGTTTTGTTCCCCAGTATCCCCTTACCTCTGCATATCTTTGAGTTTCGCTATCGGATCATGATGAACACTATTCTCCAGAGCGATCGTCGGTTTGGAGTATTGATGGTGGATCCGATGGATGGCAAAGTAGCGACCGTAGGATGCTGTGCCGAGGTGATTTATCACGAGCGCACGCCCGATGATCGAATGTATATCAAAACTATTGGTCAGCAGCGTTTTCGCGTGTTGGATTACGTTCGAGAAAAGCCTTACTATATTGGACTCGTTGAGTGGATTGAGGACGAGCCAACCGAGCGCGATCTGCATGGTTTGATGACAGATGTAGATCAACTGCTGCGCGATGTGGTTCAGCTATCAGTTAAGCTTACAGGCCAAGAAATTGAACTGCCCGATGACATTCCCAATTCTCCGATTGAGCTTTCCTATTGGGTTGCCGGCAACCTTAAAGGTGTGGCCCGAGAACAACAATCCCTCTTAGAAATGCAGAGTACTGCGACTCGGTTAGAAAGGGAAGCTGAGATTCTGACTACAACTCGCAATCATCTAGCTGCTCGTGCTGCGCTGAAGGATGCTTTTACATAGTCTTCTTTAATGCGACTTATGATTTTCTAGCTTCAGCCTTGCTGTTGGGACGCAAACAGCAACGATAGGTCAACGGTTTGAATTGTATAGCTGCCAAACACCTTCAGGCTTTCGGTCTCATGCTGTAGTTCTAGCAAAGCTGATTGCACCGCATCGGATTGCAGGCTGGCTTCAATGTCTACAAAAAAGAGATAATCGCCCAGCGATCGTTTGGTTGGGCGAGATTCAATCCGACTGAGGTTGAGGTCGCGTTTGGCAAATACCTGTAGCGTTTTGACAAGCGCCCCCGGCACGTTGGCTGGAATGCTAAAAGCTAATGAGGTATGACTACCAACTGAGGAACTGTCCAGACTTAATACCCAAAAGCGGGTGCAATTATCTGGATGGTCGTTGATCGGATAGGCCAGAACTGGCAGATTATAGAGCTGGGCAGCTCGTTGAGGGGCAATGGCGGCAATCGTAGAACTTTGATTCAAAAATTGCAGCGCTTCGGTAGTGGAATTGGTTGGAATCAGTTGGGCCGTCGGTAAATACTTAGTCAACCATCCCTGACATTGAGCTAGCGCTTGTGGATGAGAATAGACCGTTTGAATTGTACCTAGGCTGCTAGCGCAGGAGAGCAAAGCATGGGAAATCGGTAAAACTAAAGCCTGCTGGATTTGAAGCGTATCGAGCTGCCATAGCGTATCCAGGGTAGCTCCCACGCCGCCTTCAATCGAATTTTCAACCGGAACAACACCTAGACGAGTCTGTTGGTTTGCGACTGCGTAAATGGTTTGGATAATACTGGGGTAGGGGCAAAGAATATACTCTTCGCCAGTTTTAGCGCTAAAGAGCTGGGCGCAAGCCAGAGCTGCACTTTCAGCATAAGTTCCTGATGGGCCAAGGTGGGCAATTGATGTAGCCATAGAGTTGGTTCTGCAACTTTCAAAACAGTAGAGAATAGCGGGGCTTAAGACTGCAACTACTGGCAGCCAGTTTTTCGCAGGTATAGCTTTAAGTAGTCTAAAGGAGTAATGCAGTGTAAAAGAATGCAACAATCAGTGAACTTTACTCAGAAAGTGAGCACTCAGAGAACTATACTCTCTAAAGTCAAGGTTGTTTTCTGGGAGAAATTGTAAAATTTATTTAAACACTTTGACAGCAGCTACTCAAAGCTCCTTAATGAAACTGATATGAATGTTCGCTTCTCCGCTGTGCAATCGGTCGAGATCGCCGTTCCTGAACAGCCGATTCCGATTCAACATTACCTGCGTCAGCCGCAGCGTCTAATTCATGCCTTGATTGACCCAACTCAAGTGGAGCTATTGGGCAATGACTGCTTTCGCTTCAAAATGCGACCGCTCCATTTTATGACATTGAGCCTGCAGCCCACGGTTGATCTACGAATTTGGGCAGAATCGGATGGAACTATCTATCTACGCTCAATTGGCTGCGAAATTCGCGGGATTGAGTATATCAATCGGCGCTTCCACTTGGGCCTAATGGGGCAATTATCTCCTGTGCAGCAAGCAGCCAAAACCTATCTGAAAGGGCGGGCTGACCTTCAGGTAGAGGTTGATCTACCTCCTCCTCTATCGCTGACACCTCGGCCTCTAGTAGAAACAACGGGCAATGGATTGTTGCGCAGTGTTTTGTTAACCATCAAACAGCGGTTGGTTCACCAACTTTTGTCAGATTACTGTCTTTGGGTAGCTGCCCAAAGCGAGGCATCGCCTCAAACGCTAGGAATTGGACTCGATCAATCGGCTTTACTGTCGCCCAACGGATCGGCTCTTTAGTTGCGAACGATGCTGGCGGTTAGCAACCTTGCCCATATAAGGCAAAACCCGCCTTCGCGGGTTGTTGAGCAAAGCGCTATCAGGGTTTTTGAGAATCTGCTTGGCCTCTACAAGCTACAGACACTCGATTGTAGGCATTGAGCAGCCTCAACTATCCGAACGGCAGGGGCTGAAGGAACGGCGATGTTGACGGGAAACTCCTAACTGCTGAAGGGCTTGCCGATGTTTAGGGGTACCGTACCCTTTGTTTGTGGCCAAATCATAACCAGGATAGCGGGCTGCTAAACGAACGACTAGTTGGTCGCGCCAAACCTTGGCAATAATGCTAGCTGACGCAATTACAAGCGACTGCCGATCGCCCTGAACAATAGTCTGTTGCGCCATCTCTAAGTTAGGTATCCGTTGGTTCCCATCAATCAAACAAAACTGCGGCTGGGGCTGAAGGCGACGAACGGCGCGTCGCATTGCTAGTAACGAAGCTTGCAGGATATTAATGCGATCGATTTCCCATACTGATGCCAGCCCAATTTTACAGTCGAGGGCAAGGGCTTGAATCTGAGCAGCGAGAGTTTGACGTTGAAGGGGCGAGAGCTGTTTACTGTCTGTAACACCAGCCTGCTGGAGTGGAGCCAAAGCCGTTCTGGGCAAAATCACCGCCGCAGCTACCACCGGACCGAATAGCGCGCCTCGTCCTACTTCATCCACACCCGCAACTAATTCGCTTTTAAAATACGGATGCCCGAATAAATCAGACGAATCACTCAACGACAAACTCAACTGCTGCATCGTGGCAGATTCCCCATTGTCATTGTCCTATCACTGCCTTGTCTCAGAAGTCTCAGAATACAGATTGAATCACCCACCTGAGGTTGAAGACCGCCGCCGCCGCCGCCGTCTGCTGGGGTCGATTCCAACTTCGGCAGGATTAAAGCCGCCGGGTGCGGAATTCGCTAGCGTGGGTGCCGTAAACCCAGAGCCGTTCGCAGTCTCGGCGATATCAGCGGTATCCAATTCGTCATTGACTGCCATTTCCGCCTCTAGGTCATCCGGGTCTCCATCGTAGTCGAAATCACCTGCAGCATCATCACCTGCGGCATCATTGGCCAGAGCAGATTCAGCGGCTCGTCCAGTTTGGGCAGCAGCCAACTGATAGTCAGATCGAGGAGACTCACCGGGGGCCGTAATCGCAATGATGGTTGATTTTGGATCCTTGACAGGCTCTGAAGCTAATACCAGTGGAGAGATACCCATTAGAGCGTAGACATCTTGCTCTTCCGGTGTCATTTCCACCGAAATCACTTGCGGTGGTTCGGCAGGCGGTTTTTCCCGCCTTCCCCGATTCCGTTCAGGTTTCTCACTGCGAGCTTCCTTAGCCGGACGAATCGGACTGACTCGGTAGGCTGGGGTCTCCTCAGCCGGACCAACCTCTTCTTCAGTTTCTAACTCAACTCCAACCCGCGGCAGTCCGCCTTTAACTGGCGGTTCATTCTTCAAACGAGTGCGTCGCCGTCGCCGATCGCCACCTCGGCTGCGTTCCTGATAGTTGGGATGATTGGTTAAATCCAACTCCTGCAAGTCAGAAGTACCGTCATTATCGAACTCATCAGTATTTCGGTCCCAAGTTTCTCGCAGAGCAATGCGCGGTTCTGCAACGGGGGCTACCCGCAGCACTTCTACCGGTTCAGGCACCGCCTGCTCAATTTCACCCGGTAAATGCACTAAATGCCCTAACCCACTGCAGGTCGGGCAGGTTTGCCCAAACAGCTCATAAATATTTTGGCCCTGGCGTTTGCGCGTTAATTCAACCAAGCCCAATTCGGAAAGCTGAGCGATTTGAGGTCTCGCCTTGTCAACCCGCAGCGCTTTGTTGAACTGCTCTAGGACTTGCAGTTGGTCACGTCGAGAATCCATGTCGATGAAGTCCACGATGATCACGCCTGCAATGTTGCGTAAACGAAGCTGACGGGCAATTTCTGCCGCGGCCTCACAGTTGGTCCACAGTACCGTTTCACGGGCTGTTGCGGAGCGCGTAAAGGAGCCAGAGTTGACATCAATTACGGTCAGGGCTTCCGTGCGCTCAATAATGATATAGCCACCAGAGGGTAAGTCAACCCTCGGCTTGAGTGCTTCCCGAATTGCAGCGTTAACGCGGAAGTACTCCAAAATTGGCACCCGGTCACGGTGATGGTCGATTAACACCCCTTGAGGACTTTTGCCGCCGCTCCAGTTGACCAAGTGTTGCTTGACGCGCTTCAAGCCCGTATGAGAATCTACCACAATCCGGTTAACGTCAGCGCTGTAGACATCGCGCAAAACCTTTTGGATGAAATCATCGTCGCGATTCAACAGGCTAGGCGGACGCAGCGTCATCGCCTCTTGCTGAATACTTTCCCATTGTTTCTGCAGGGTTTCCAGGTCTTCTAGGATGGCTTCTTCGGCCATGCCTTCCGCTTCGGTACGGACCAGTAGTCCCATTCCAGCCGGTTTGATCAAAATGGCGAGTGCCCTGAGACGATTGCGCTCAGTATCATTGCGGATCCGACGGGACAGGTTGACGCCGCGACCAAAGGGCATCAGCACTAGATAGCGCCCTGGCAGGCTGATGTTCCCAGTCAAACGCGGCCCCTTGTTGCCAGTCGGTTCCTTCATAACCTGCACAAGCACTTTTTGTTGCGGAGCAAGTAGTTCTGTGATGGAACCGGCAGATTTTCTCAGCCGCAGTGGCCCTAAATCAGTGACGTGAATAAACCCGTTACGTTCGCTGTCACCAATATTTACAAACGCGGCGTCAATACCTGGTAAGACATTTTCGACAACGCCTAGATAGATATCTCCAACCTGATGGGTTCCCTTAGCAACGATCAACTCTTGAATTTGATCTTCCGAAAAAACGGCAGCAATCCGGTGCTGCTCAGCGATAATAATTTGCTTTGGCATTCAATTTCCTCAAAAATTTTCAGCATTGAAGGCACTAACTCTATCTGTGCCATCGACGCTGGTACAGGCAGTTTCATAGCCGAGTTCTGACATGGCACAGTCTATTTTTCCGAGACATCCTACTTCGATTGATCTCAGAGGGGTCACCCCTAGATAGCGGACTAAGATAGCGGAAAGCGCCCAGCAAGCATTAGGAAAGCTGGTATGGATCTCTAAAGCACTCAATGATTGAACAACAATCAAACAATAGAACCCTTCGCCCGATACCTTTCTAGGAAGACAGGCACCCAGGAACTGGAAGTAAGACAAAAACTTTGCAGAAGCAGACTTCGCCCTGTATCTGGCACCGGTTGAACCACTAGCAACCGGAAAGAGAAATGAGTCTGCAACGGCTTCTCTTGCAAAGATTATAGCGCGGACAAAGTTTTACGCCACAAGTACAACAAACATTTTGCTAAAACGGTGGGCAAAAGTTTATAAAAACTCCATAAGCCAATCTGGTAGGGTGGGATTCTACAAGATAAGGGCAGAAGCAAACTACCGCCTTCTAAGCCGCCTTTTGACCTTCTGAATTGTTCAACCCATTTAGCAACAGATAGAGAGTGCAGTTACCTTGCCTACCGCGAGCAAGAGGCTGTGCCCACAGCAAACAAGAGGCTTGTGCTAAACACATGCTTTGCAAATGCACTGTTAAATCTGAACTGGATCTGAACAATAACCTGGTCGAGCTATTTGTTGCTCTACTTAAAATTCTAGCGAGTGTGGCATCAATTGGTGAAAAGCCACTCAGCGCCTAGGAGTAAAGTTAGGAGGAAAGGCCAAGTTGCGGTCACTCGTGCAATGTAGCTAAAAACAGGTGCTGCCGGTGAATCTGCCTCAACTGAAACTCCTGCTGCGCTACAAACTCCAGCATCTGAATGACATGCTCTGGTCGTAGTAAAGCTCCATCGTTGCGACAGCTACCCACATAGCGCACACCCACCCAAGGCAGTATGGCTGAATCTTTCATCGCCTGGGGCATCTGCTCCGGCGCGAGAAGCTCTAATTCAGATAATCGCTCTCGTAGGTTGATTTGCTGCACCTTGCCCGATTTCGTGGTGTGCTCCACTAAAATTTGGGAGCTGGCTAAAATTTGGTCGATCCAGGATTGCCAGGTGGCCGGAGCTGGTTCTGTCTCTGACCTAGTTTCTGAGCTGCCCAGGCACTGTATTGCCAACACATATTCAGCCTGTTCCAACAACTGAGTTGCTGAGGCAGAATTGACTGCAATCGACTCGACTCGATAGAGGGGAATGGACTCAGGCAGTTGAGCAGCCAACTTCTGCTTGAATGCTTCTGGTTCCATCGGCTCGGTCAAGTCAAAATCAACGATTTCACCGGAGCTGGTTGTCCCCAAGGGCAGCGCACTGGCTGGAACGATACGTGGACCCGGATGAAACCCGCCGGTAAATGCGACTGGAATAGCGGCTCGTCGAACGGCACGGTCCAATAGACGCATCAGGTCTAGATGGCTGATCAGGGCCATGTCAGCTTGCTTGCCAAACCAAAGGCGCAATCGTTGGGCACGGTTTTGATTTGGGACAAAATGACCGGTGAAGGTCGGAATCGGTGGTGGTGGCACCACAATATTGTGGCCGAAATCGGCTCCACAGACGCCGCAGTGAGAACAGCCATCAAACGAGCAGTCTGGTACGGTAGCCGCCTCTAGTGCCCGCTGAAGGTCAGCTTTGAGCCATTGTTTATCGATGCCGGTATCAATGTGGTCCCACGGTAAAGGCGTATCGCAACTAGGAGCCGATTCGAGATCTGTCGCTGGCTGCTGGGCTGGGTTTTGAGGAAACGGTCGATCTGCTCGGTGTTCATCTGGCAGTGGTTGGGCTTGAAACAGATTCCACTCGCCGGTTTCAATTTGGCGATACTTCCAGGTGAGTCCTGCTTCCGTAATGGCCTGGGCCCAGGCGGCAAAGGCCCGATCCAGACTCTCCCACCAGGCATCCATTCCGGCACCTAGTTCCCACGCTCGCCGAACGACGGCAGCCAAGCGACGATCGCCCCGGCCCACAAAGTCTTCCATTGCCGAGATGCGCACGTCAGTAAAGTTGGCCTTGGTGCCAGGAACAGTGCGCAACTCCTGGCGCAATAGCTCCTGCTTGCGTTCGAACTCAGCGGTCGAAACCGAATGCCACTGGAACGGTGTGTGAGGTTTGGGTGTGAAGTTCGAAATGGTAACGGTAAAGCCCAATCGCTTTCGGCCTTTGGCGCTACATTCCCGTTGTAGCCAGCGCAAAGTTTCGGCAATGCCCAAGACATCTGCATCGGTTTCACCTGGTAAGCCAATCATGAAGTAGAGCTTGACCCGGTCCCATCCCTGCTCATAGGCAGTTTTGACGCCGCGCAGCAACTCTTCGTTGGTCAAGCCTTTGTTGATAATGTCGCGCAGGCGCTGGGTTCCGGCTTCAGGGGCAAAGGTCAGGCTCGACTGGCGGGTACCACCCACAATATGGGCTATGTTTTCATCAAATCGGTCCACCCGCTGGCTGGGCAGCGACAGCGAAATATTTTCTCCCTTGAGGCGGTTTTTGACCTCGACGCCAACGGCAGGCAACGCTAGGTAATCTGAGCAACTGAGGGAAAGCAGCGAGAATTCGTTATAACCAGTAGCCCGCATGCCTTGCTCGATCGCCTCGATTACTTGCTCAGGCTCCACATCCCTGGCTGGACGGGTTAGCATTCCAGGTTGGCAAAAGCGGCAGCCTCGCGTACAGCCCCGCCGAATTTCGATCGTCAGACGGTCATGTACTGTTTCTACATAGGGGACTAAGCCAATCGAGTAGGCCGGAATTGGTGTGGCAACTCGCCGCAGCACTCGCTCAGGCACATCGGACCGATTCGACTGAACCGATCCATCATCTGCCATATCGTAAAACTGGGGCACATAGACGCCAGGGACCTGGGCCAAATCAAGCAGTATCTCCTCTCGGCTCAAGCCTGCGGCCTTGCCTTCTTCCAACACCAAGCCAATTTCTGGCAGCAGTTCTTCTCCGTCTCCAAGCGCGATAAAGTCGAAAAAGTCGGCATAGGGTTCGGGGTTGGACGTAGCGGTTTGCCCGCCGGCAAAGATCAGCGGGTAGCTGCCTTTGGTGACATCCCACACATCTGCTGTTCTGCGCTCGCGCCAGGTTAAGGGAATTTCCGCCAAGTCAAGCATTTCCAGCACGTTAGTTGCCCCTAGCTCGTAGCTGAGACTAAAGCCTAAAATGTCGAATTCGCTCAATGGCCGTCTGGATTCAACTGCAAATAGAGGAGTGGCAGTTGCCCTTAATTTGGCTGCTAGATCCGGTGCCGGCAAATAGGCTCGGTCACACAACTGGCGCGGCTGCGCGTTCAAAATACTATAGAGAATGATGTGCCCTAGATTGGATGCGCCGACCTCATAAACCTCTGGATAGGTCAAAACCCAACGGATCTGAGACCCTTCCCAAGGTTTATGCACAGCACCCAGTTCGTTGCCTAGGTAACGAGCAGGACGCGCGATTTCTGGCGTTAATAACTGTTCTACACTTGCCACAGCCAATCTCGGAACTCAGCGATACGGACTTGTTCAAGTCTCATCTTACCGAATGTCCGAGCTTGTGGTAGTCAAGCTGAGTAAGCCGGACCGAGAACGCACCGAACTTAGGCAACGGCAATTTCCCGGACTGGTTGCCCATGTTGATCATCCAGGATGTCAAATACTCGATCAAGCTGAGTCAGTTCAAAAATGATTCGCACGGAAGCGGAAATACCGAACAAACTGAATTGTTTGTTCAAACGCTGTGCCAGGGTCAAAGTAGAAACCAACGCCATCAAACCTGCACTGTCGAGGGATTCAACCTTGCTCATGTCAACCAGGAGAGCGGAATGCTCATGAGAAGAGATGGCTTCAGCTAGCTGCTGCTGAAGCGTGGCTGCATTCGCTGAATTAATCTGGCCATGGGGTTGAATAACAGTTGTTCCGGAGTGAGCGAAAGAGCTTTCCTGCATCGTTTGATCCTGTCTTCGGAGCGGTAATACTGACTGCGAATCCTGGGAAACCATTTTTCTGGAATGTACAGACAATAGCTTTGACGCCTATGGAACGTCTATAGATAGAGTACTAGATTCAACCAGATTTGCAGAATCTTCATCTTTCAAAATTTCCTCTTTAAAGTTTTGAGTAAAAAAATACAGCCCTAAGTATAGGACAATACAAAATCTTCATCTGGGCTTTATCTCAGCTGCTCGAAAGTTAGCTGATGCCCGTGACATTTCTATGTCGGGTATCAGTACAACTCTATATACTTCACCGCTAGTTTAAAAAAGTCTTAAAGTCGTCATTCGTAGGACTAGCAACGGTAGAATCGCCCTTAACTCAAAGGAGTTGCTCGAGCGTTTGAGGAGGTCATCACCTTAACCCTTCAAGCCAAAGCCTCAGATTAAAATCTTCTGCAAATCTTCTGCAAAATCCGGAATTCTGCTCGCTCAAGCTGGAGTAAGGGATTAGATTCGTGAAATAGCACCCTGTGATAGATATCACGCTAGCCAATGATAGTGATCATGGGAGTTAGACAGGGTCTAGCCGAAGATTTAACCTGAAATCGCCCTCACCACTATTTGAAGTAGATGGACCATGAAAACAACCCATGTGATTCGTCAACTTGTTGCCAAAGCTTTGTATATCAAACAGTTGACACCCGATATCGAAAACGAGATCAACTATGAGCTGAGCCGTTTGGGCTATATTTCTGACGCCGATTATGAAGCCCTGGAACTGTTAATGTCAGAAATGGATGCGGGCCGGATTCGTCTGGTGCCTAGCCCTTAATCTCTAAATCTCTAACCGCTAAACAAGAACCACTACCCCACAGATTGAACTTGGGCTTAGCTTGATGGGTGCATTGGCCGAAAGGCGTCAGGTTGAGCTTGGCAAATTTTACGAATAAAAGCTTGCAATTGCTGGTGCGCTACCGGTTCAGGAACTGGGGTTGCGCAGCTGGCCTTGAGATTCTCTAATTGAGCCAGGATTGGCAGTACTTCTGTATCTAGCGCTGTTCGAATCAGGGTGTGAGGGCAGAGTAAATCTGACCCTTGGCGCAAGTCATACAGAATTGGTAATGCCCGCTCCTGCTGCGTCTGCTGCAGCAATGCTAGGGGTCGCAACCAGCAGAGATTCCGCTCTTGGATGATTTGAATGGCTTCTCCGTATAAGGCGGTGTCTTGATACTCCAGGCAAAGAATTTCATAGCAGTTGCTGTCAGGCATAGTCCTAGAACCAAGTTACAGACAAATTACAGAGTCGCTTGTCCACAGTCAGCTAGCAGCTGAACTGCTTGAGCCGCATGTGCATCTCAAGTCTCAATTTTAAACAGGATCTGAGTCGGTGCTATCGCAACACGCTAAACTCTGAAGCGGATTGGCGCTATGGAAGCGGATGTTATGCGAGAACTGTATCCACCGATCGAACCCTATCAAACAGGCAAACTGAAGGTTTCCGAGTTGCACACACTGCACTACGAGCAGGCCGGTAATCCAGGCGGCAAGCCAGTCATCTTCCTGCACGGTGGCCCCGGTGGCGGCATTGATCCGATTTATCGCCAGTATTTTGATCCACAGAAATGGCGGATTGTCCTGTTTGACCAGCGCGGTTGTGGGCAGAGTACGCCCCATGCCGAGCTAAGCCAGAACACGACTTGGGACTTGGTGAGCGACATTGAGAAAATCCGCAGTCAGCTTGAAATTGACCAGTGGGTTGTGTTTGGTGGCAGTTGGGGCAGCACTTTGGCGCTTGCCTACAGCCAATCCCATCCGTCTGCTTGTAGAGCGCTGATTCTGCGCGGAATTTTTCTGCTACGACAAAAGGAACTACGCTGGTTTTATCAAGAGGGAGCGAGCTATCTGTTTCCCGATGCGTGGGAAGCCTATCTCCAGCCAATTCCGCCAGAAGAACGGCAAGATTTAATCACGGCCTATTATAAACGTCTGACCCATACTGATCCTGAAGTACGAGCCACTGCTGCTCAAGCTTGGTCGGTGTGGGAAGCCAGCACTAGTAAATTGTTTCCCGATCCCAATTTGCAGCAGCGGTTTGGCGAGACTCAATTTGCGGATGCCTTTGCCCGCATCGAGTGCCATTATTTTGTTAATAAAGGGTTCTTTGAGCGTGAAGACCAACTGTTGATGCAATGTGATCGGATTCGTCATCTGCCGATTGTGATTGTGCAGGGACGATACGATGTGGTCTGCCCGATGGTATCGGCTTGGGAACTGCACCGAGCACTGCCAGAGGCTGAGTTTATCGTAGTTCCTGATGCAGGCCATTCAATGACCGAGCCGGGAATTCGCAGCGCCCTGATTGAGGCAACTGACCGCTTTGCCCAGTTGTAAGCCGTGCTAGCAGTTGGCGGTGAGTCTAACCTGACCAAATTCTTGACGAACTCCTGACGAATTCCTGATTCGTCAATCACAGAGCCAGAATCCCATCCTGAGTGCAGGATTAGCTCTCGGTTACCAATTGCGACACTGGCAAAAAATCAAGCGATTTGAGAATGTCGTATAGATTTACATCGGCCTCTAACAAACAAGCATGGCCGCTATCGGGCAACACGTAGGCTCGAGCTTGAGGTATGAGTGCACACAGATGCTCAGCTTCGCTAACGGATGGTAAAATACTGTCCCGACCGCTAGCAATCACGATGGTTGGCTGCTTGATCTGCCGCAACTGATCATCGTTGATGTCGAATTCTCGCAGGAGGCCAACTCGCCACACCGAGGTTTCTTGCGTCATGCCCTGCACCGCAGTTAACAAAGCGCGTCGGTCGTTGGATTCTATGCGTCCCAGCGAGGCAAGAATCGGCAGAAACCATAGCCAAAACATGCGATAGACCGCTTCCGGCACCGGGCGGGCTAAAAACGATAGCCAATAGAGCCAAGACTGTTGCCGAAAGGCCGAAGCCGGATTGACTAGCACTAACCGATCAAATAGATAGGGCGCATGCAAAATCACTTTCAGGGCCAAACAGCCGCCAAACGATTCGCCGCAAAGGTAGACTGCTGACCGGGGATATTCCTTCACTTCTGCCTCAACGAGCTGCACGACCTGTTCCACCAGCAGATCCCAGCCGTTTAAGTCATCGGGAGGAATTTCCAAGCAGCGAATGTCGAAGGTTTTTTCAAGCCCTTCCAATTGACGATAGAAGAGCTGGCCAGTACCGTCTCCACCGGGCAAGTAGATAAAGAGAGGTGCATTAGGTTGGCGGGGTCTGGGTGAGCGGAGGACAAGAAAATAAGGCGTCTCTGACATGTCTAGCAACCGTATTGCAGCAAATCGGTGATTTCACTCTGGCAATAGCTCATCAGGTCAGCAACGACACTTTTGGCCTGTCTGCCTTGATAGCTTTGACGTTGAGCATCGGTGATCCACAAGGGTTTTCCCACCAAGAGATCCACTCGCTGGTACATCACCATCGGATGCCATCCGGCTTGATCAAACAACGGTTCGGACGGATCAAACAAACTCAAAAACTTAAGCGGAACTGGAAAATTGGTCGTTTCGTGTTGAGAAGCGATAGCAACCGGTAAAACTGCCAGATCCCGAACGGGTGCTCGTAGGGCTAAATGGGCAAAGCCACGATGAAACTCACCAACCTGCCGTGGAGGTGTGAGATGCACCATGGGTTCGGTTCCTTCTGGGAAAATGCCAACAACCTGCTGAGTTTGCAGCAATTGAACTGCTTGATGAAAAAAACTCTGCTGCCGATGCTCAGGTGCATCAAGCGGAAAACAGCCTAAGCGCAGCACAAAATCTCGCAATAGCGGCACTTGGCCCATGTAATGATGGCAGGCAAAGCGAATAGGTCGATTCAACGCACTCATTAATAGTGGTGCATCCATAAAACTGCGATGGTTACTAACCACCACAACTGCACTTTCATGGGGAATTCGGTCGGAATGATGAGTAAAGCTCCGAGTTCCTAAAGCAGCAAGCAGTTGTTGGGAAATGAGTAGCGGGCTGTGAACTGGCATTCTGATGAAACGTCTAGCTTAACCTTTCTTCATACTAGAGTATTCTTCTAGTGCTTTGCCTATATCAAATGATGGGTCTGCCGATTGCCGCAAGGGGGACTTATGTAGCTGCTTCCGGATTAACGCCGTTAATGTAGTGGGTTTGCAACGACTTAAATCAAGAGCAGAGATTTAACCTTTGCTTAAAGTTGCAATGGTATTGCATCAATTGTATAGACATGTATGGATGCGATAAGCAAACCGAGAGAAGAGAGGAAAATTAGCCGATTCATTCCTAGACTTAACTCATTCCAAACTAATTGTTGACGATTACGAGCGGCCAATTCATCTAGAGTGCTGATAATTTGAATCGCAAAATTGATTCGTTCCAAACTAGCTGCATACGTGAATGGCTGCACAAAAGTTGCACATCTGTCTTGGTTTTCCTTAATTCGGAAACGATTAGAGACGAAAGAAAATCAACTGTATTGATTCGAAAGCATCAAAAACTCTGATTATTTTTTATAATTGCCTAAGCATTGACTGAACTTGAATTTAGGCCATCTGTTGGCTTTGTAGCCTTAGCACTCCGTCAGATTAACCATCTTTGAGATTTCCTGAGAAAACTTTAAAGCTTACGTTCTATTTCTTCAATTATTCCTGAAATGGTCCTTTGTTCCCGGTGAAACTAGATAGGTGTAGATGCATTAACAGTAGATCAGCTAACGGTAAAGCACTGCAAACAGTACTCTAGAAGTTTGGAGTCACGAAAGTGAACCGGTAATCCAGCTTCCTCTTTCATCCTTCGAGTATAGTTATTGGTAGTTTAAGCGGTAGTTTTTAATAACCTCATGGATTCTCGCGTTACGAATCAAGGAACATTCTCGATCACAACGCCCATTTACTATGTCAATGATGTCCCTCACATCGGCAGTGCCTATACCACGATTGCCGCAGATATAATAGCTCGGTTTCAGCGGCTGCAAGGAAAATCGGTACGATTGGTTACGGGCACAGATGAGCATGGACAGAAAATTCAGCGCACGGCTGAGGCGTTGGGTCGGCTGCCGCAGGAGCACTGTGATTTAATTGCCAAGGAGTTTAAATCTCTTTGGGAGTTGCTCAACATTCAAGTAGATAGCTTTATTCGCACGACTGACCCAAGACACGAAGCCATCGTCAAAGAGTTTTTTCAGCGGGTGTGGGAACGGGGCGATATTTATTTAGGCCAGCAGCAGGGATGGTACTGCGTCTCCTGCGAAGAGTTCAAGGAAGAGCGGGATCTGCTAGAAGGAGGGTATTGCCCGTTACACCCCAACAAAAAAGCCGAATGGCGAGACGAGCAAAACTATTTCTTTCGCCTGTCGAAATACCAGAGCCAGCTAGAGCGACTCTACCAGGAACGACCTGACTTCATCCAGCCGGAAAGCCGCCGCAATGAGGTGTTGAGCTTTGTTAGCCGCGGACTGCAAGACTTCTCGATTTCACGGGTGAATCTCGACTGGGGGATTCCGATCCCCGCTGACCCCAACCACACCATCTATGTTTGGTTTGATGCGCTTCTGGCTTACGTGACGGCTTTGTTAGAACCAGACCAAGCCCCGACCTTGGCGAATGCAACGGCGACCTGGTATCCCTTCAACCTACATTTGATTGGCAAAGATATTCTGCGATTTCATGCGGTCTATTGGCCGGCGATGCTGATGTCGGCGGATTTACCACTGCCAGAGCGGGTGTTTGGTCATGGCTTTTTAACTAAAGATGGGCAAAAAATCAGCAAAACGCTGGGCAATGTCATCGATCCGGTGGATTTGGTCAATCGCTATGGCGCGGATGCCGTCCGCTATTTCTTCTTAAAAGAGATTGAGTTTGGCCGCGATGGTGACTTTAGCGAAACCCGGTTTATTAACACGCTTAACGCTGACCTTGCCAATGATTTGGGCAACCTGCTGAACCGGACGCTGAAAATGGCCCATAAGTATTGCGATGGCAAGGTGCCATCAGTAACAGACGCAGATGGTTCTCTGATAGATGGACTGCGGTCGAGGGGAGCAGGGTTGGGCAGCGAAGTAGCGCAGGCTTATCAGGATCTGGCGTTTAGTCATGCCTGTGCCCAAATCTTGACCCTGGTGCAGGCTGGCAACAAATATGTGGATGAGCAAGCCCCGTGGTCGCTCTATAAGCAAGGAAAGCAGGCTGAAGTTGAGCAAGTGCTCTATACAGTACTGGAATCCGTGCGGTTGGCGGCCTATCTGCTCTCACCGATTGTGCCTCGCCTTAGCAATGCGGTCTATGGTCAGCTTGGCTTTTTGGTGGACTTTAATCAGCTTGATGTGGCAGTGACTGTACCATTTGCCAAACATAGCACCTGGGGAGTTTTGCCGGCGGGCCAAGTCTTAAATGATCCCGAACCTGTCTTCCAACGGTTGGAACTGCCGTAGCGCGGGCTGGGTCTTGCTTAGGTATATCTAGACAGCTCAGATAGCGGTTTAGGAGCTGAAGTATTGTGGCATTAAATCAATCTTTACATCTTTATCGTTTAACTTCTCTAATAAAAAAAGAGGTATGACAAATCATGTTCAACAATCACCAAGTAGAAAACGAAACAATATTTACGCCGGAGCAGGTTTTAGAAAATCGGGGCCGGGTAGCAATTTTTATTGACGGCTCCAATCTGTTTTATGCTGCCCTTCAGCTTGGAATTGAGATTGATTACACCAAACTGCTGTGTCGGTTAACGGCGGGTTCGCGGCTGTTGCGCTCCTTCTTTTATACCGGTGTGGATCGCACCAATGAGAAGCAGCAAGGTTTTTTGCTGTGGATGCGCCGCAACGGCTATCGGGTGATCTCAAAAGATCTGGTACAGCTTCCAGATGGATCTAAGAAAGCAAACCTAGATGTAGAGATTGCCGTCGATATGATGGCCCTGGTCGGTTCCTACGATACGGCGGTGCTGGTGAGTGGGGACGGGGATTTGGCCTATGCGGTGGATGCGGTCAGCTATCGAGGCGTGCGGGTCGAAGTGGTGAGTCTGCGCTCGATGACTAGCGACAGTTTGATCAATGTAGCCGATCGCTACATCGACTTGGATTCGATCAAAGAAGATATTCAGAAAACTCCGCGTCAGGGCTATACCTACCGGCCTCTTTCAGGAATTGGCTTGATTGAAGAGCAACCCACTGAGGAATAAGCTACTGGGTTAACTTCTCTCCAGTGATCCACGTAAATAGCAACCCAGAACTGCCATGGTGCGTCAAGCCGTCTGGGAGCTAAATGTGTCATGCTTGCTAGTAAGGTCCTTGGTGCCCAGAGACGGCTCTACAGAGCGGGAAGAGAGAAAGAAGCAATGGAGATGCAATATCGAATCGACTGGTTGCGGGCGCTGGTACCGTTTCTGCTTGTAGTAGCAGTGGCGGCAGGTGGCTGTCGGCAAGGTAATCGAGGTGCTGAGAAGTTAGCAGAAGATAGCTCGGCAGCTCAAGAATTGGACACCAATTTAGCCTTCAACAACATCACGCTAGAGGAAGCGGACGAACAGGGGCGGGTGCTCTGGAAGGTCAGAGCAGCTCAGGCTATCTATACTCCCGATCAGCAGACGGCCAAGGTGAAATCTCCGACCGGTCAGCTCTACCAGGACGGCAAGCCGATCTACCGGATTCAGGCCAGAGAAGGAGAAATTCTCAAAAGCGGCGAACGGATTTTGCTGCGCGGAGAGGTTGTGGCCACTGATACCGAAAGCGGTGCGGTGCTGCGGGCCGATCGGTTGGAATGGCAGCCCAAGCAAGATGTGCTGATGCTCAAGGGCAATCTGCGCGGTTCCCATCCCAAAATTAAACTCTCGGCAGAACAGGGTAAGCTCCTCAACAAACAGCGCCGAGCCGAACTGACGGGCAAGGTAAATGCTGTTACCGAAGATCCAAAGCTGCGCCTACAAACCGAGCATGTAATCTGGGATCTGAAGAACGAAAAAGTGATGGCCGACCGGCCCGTGCAGGTGCAGCGGCTTCAGGGCGACAAGGCTACCGACCAGGCGACGGCAAACCAGGCAGAAGTGGATCTGGTCAAAAAAACGGCCCATCTGAAGCAAAATGCCCAGCTAACCATCCTAGAGCCACCCTTGCAGATTAGCGGCAATTCGCTGATTTGGAATGTGGATCAACAAACCCTGGTGGCCGACCAGCCCATTACCACCGTGCATCGCCAGCAGCAAATCACAATTCGCTCAAACCGGGGCCGCATGGAGCTAAAGCCTCAAATTGCCTATTTCAACGGCAACGTCAATGCAACGGCGCAGAATCAGTCCAAGTTAACGGCAAATGACTTGACCTGGAAAGTAGATTCTCAAGAAGTCACTGCTACTGGAGATGTGGTTTACGTACAGCCCGATCCGCCCGCGACGCTGCGGGGAGCCAAAGCCGTCGGTAAGCTGCAAAATCGCACCGTTGTGGTCAGCGGTGGGCGAGTTGTAACCGAGATTGTGCCCCAGCAGGATCTGGTACCCGGTGGTTAAGCGGAAGCATTTCTGGCTGAAAATTACTGGCTCAAAAGCTGATTGCGCAGCATCGTGCCGTATCGCTTCAGCTCCTCGTTGCCTTGCTCGGTGGGTTGGATCGCAACTAGCGTGTCATCGCCCCAGGCTTGCTGCACTCGCGTTAGCAGTAGATCCTGCTGATTGTGGAAGCTGTCGAGATTGCCCGCGCCCAGGTTGATGATCGCAAACCAGACTGGCCCCCGGTCGCGGGTAGGCAGGACGCCTGCTAATGCACTGACTTCATTGAGCGTGCCGGTTTTTACAACGGTGCTGCGAGGAGTCTGCCGGCCTTCTAGCGTACCACCATCGCGGCCAATCACCGGGTAGATATCGGCAATTGTCAACTTGCGGGCCTGCAAGTAGCGCTGGGTGGCGATCAGCATCGTGGTGACGGCTCTAGGCGAGAGGCGATTCTCAGTTCCTAAGCCAGAGCCATTGATGATTTGAATTTCGGATGACGGAATTTGGGTTAGCTCCGTAACTTGCCGAGCTACGGCTGCTGCTCCTCCTACCGAATCGGCCATCATCTCTGACATGACGTTATTGCTGTAGATGTTCATCGCCTTCAGCAAATCCACCATTGGCAGTGACTGATGCCGCAAAATCCGGATCGAGGCAGGCTTCGCGCCACCCACCTGAACGCCGCCTAAAATCTCGATCTGGGGGCGAGGTGTACCGAGTGGTAATTTCTGGTACTGAATTTCGACTTCACCGTTCCAGAGGTTCGCATTGAGCGCTTGTTTCAGGGCATTCCCAGCCGTAAACGGGTCCGTCTCAAAGTTCATGGCAAAATTGCCCGTGACAACCAAGTTCCCCTTGATTTGTCGGATGCCCGCTTGACTGAGGGTGTTGCCCACCGCAATCGCTTCTTCCCACACAAACAGCGGATCGCCACCCCCCTGGACGATCAGATCGCCTTGCAGTACTCCGTCCTGAATTGGCGCGTTGGTGCTGAAGACCGTCTCGAATTGATGAGCATGTCCCCATTTGACCAGAGCGGCAAGGGTTGTGGCTACTTTGGTGAGGGACGCAGCGGGCAGGGGTATTTCTCCTTGGTGGGCTACAAGCACCTGATGGCCGGTCTGCATCCACACCGCCTGATTGCTGCTAGGTAATCCCATGGCGGCTAAGGCGGCCAAATGCTGCTGTAGGGCGAGCTGGGCCACCGGGTCGGGGCTGGGAGCTACCGCTGACTTCACCCAAACCGGATCGAGCCAGGGAGACCAGTTGGTAGCCTGCAAGGGTTGCAGTTTAGGAGAGGGTTGAAAAAGTAAGGAGAAGAGTCCGCCCAGAAGTTCTAGCACGTTAATCCTCTGCAAACGCTGCTCTATTCAGTGTGGACAATGGAACGATACAAAAAAACTCACCGATTTAGGATAGCTGATTTGCTGAAAAACGGAAGGGCAATGTCTCAGCTTCATTGATAATTTACGCCTGGGTTCGCTCAGCCTGAGTTTGGACCGACTCAACCGAGCCGTTTGTCCCAAGCATTTTCCCAAGCATTTTCTAAGTGGGCGATGGTGGATTAAACTGTGCCTCTTTGGTTAGCAAGGCCATGTCGGGTGTAGGGTAGAGGAGAAGCAACCCTTGGAGCAATGGCTAAACCCGATCAAAATCAAGTTTTGCGCCAGTTACCGATTGCCGTTGGCATTTTGGCTGGTTTACTGCTGATGGCAAATCGGCTCCTTACCCCTGCCTTAACCGACTCGCAGGCTCGCTCCGACGCCTTGGGGGTGATCCTGAGTGCCCTGTTGATTCTAACTGGCCTATTGTGGCAGCGAGTTCAGCCGAAACCACCGGATGCCGTGCAGCTAGTCGGCGAAGAAGGCTTTGAGCTAGCGCCTGACCTACCTGACCCGATCAAAACCGAGCTGGCCTGGGCTTCTCACCTGCTGTTGACTAACACGGTAACGCGCTCTGTTGTCGTTTGGTATGACGGACGGGTATTGCTGCGCCGGGGTATTTTGGGGCCACAAGCCGAGGTTAAACCAGGTGCAATTGTGCAGCGTGTTCTGAAAACCCAGAACCCCGTCTATTTGGTTGCCCTGAAGCTTTATCCGGGCAGAGTGGAATTTGACTATTTGCCGGAAAATACCCAAGGTGTGATCTGCCAACCGCTCGGCAGTCGGGGGGTGATGATCCTGGCAGCGAATGCTCCTCGCAGCTATACCCAACAGGACGAAACTTGGATCGCGGGCTTAGCCGACAAGTTAGACAATACACTGCAAGAAATGCTCTCTCTTACCTCGGAAAGCTGAGTCATTGCTGACAGTCATCGAAAGTTCACCCTAACCGCCACAATAGATACAACCATCAACCCAATAAACAATTAAAGGATGCTTGACCCATGCCAATAACTGCACTCTACTGGCTACTGCTGGCTGTAATGGGCGTTGGAGTCATCGGCGCTGTGGTGCCTGCCCTGCCAGGAGCAATTTTGATTCTGGGGGCGATTATCGTTTGGGGGCTTGTGAATGGCTTTGCCGGATTGGGCATTCCAATTGCGGTGACGATTGTGGTGTTACTCGCCAACTCGCTGATTGACTTTTTAGCTACCTATCTGGGTGCAAAGCAGGCTGGAGCCAGCAAATGGGGCCAGATTGGAGCCATCGTTGGTCTACTGCTGGGCGTGTTTGGCCTGTTGCCCGCTTCGCTGATTGGCGGTCCGCTGCTGGGCCTGCTGATCGGTCCATTGCTGGGCGCGATTATTGGCGAGTTTCTCTACCGGCGGGATTTGAAGCTAGCCGTTCGGGCCGGAATTGGCATCGTGGTTGGCACTCTGATTGGCAACCTGATCGAGGGGTTACTGGCTTTGATTGCGATGATTGTGTTTATCGCCACAACCTGGCCGCAAGTCATGGGATAAGTGGCTTTAGCATCAGCCGGTTGGAGCCGGAGCCAGTCCAGGCGGGCAGACTTCTTCGCTGTACTCAAATTTCACCCCAATCAGATAAACCTGCTCTTTGCCGGTTGAGTTCTCGAAGGGGTAGGACTCAATTACCTTCAGCGCTTCTTCGTTAAACAGACGATAGCCAGAGCTTTGCAGCACTTCCGGTTCGCCGACGATCTGATTCTCTGCATCCACAACCACTCCCACTACTGCCCGCGGACTTTGCTTCAGCGGACAGGCCAATTTGGGATATTCGGCCTCTGCTTCTTGCTGGATTGGCTTGGCATCGCCTTCACTATAGTCTCGACCAAACACCTCTCGGAACCAGTTCACAAAGCCGATATTGCCCTCCTCGACGCTGGTGCCCGATGGATTGTAGGTATAGAGTTCGCGCAATTCTTGCTGACGGGCAATCAGATCCTGCTGAATTTGCTCCTCGGAGCGGGGTGTGGGGCTGGGTTGGGTGTTGGCATCAGCCTGAGCATTATCCTGAGATAACTGAGGCCCATCCTCAACAGCTACCGATGGAAGAGGTTGGGGTGATGGGGTGTCCGCTTGGGGTGTCTCAGTTGGTTCCGGCGACGGTGGAGCAGAAGGTTGAGGCGAAGCGGCTACTGGCGGCGTGGTTGGAATCTGAATCTGGTAAGGCTGTGGCGGTGGAGCAATCGGCGGAATGAAAATTGGCAGTGGCGGCGGAGCCAATAGCGAATCCGACGGTTCAGGCAGAGTGGTAGAGGGTTTCGGTAGATCGGAAAACGAGAAGGGAGCCGCATCGTCGGGCTTAGGGGTTGAAAGCGGCGGCAGCTCGATTGGCGGCAGAGTAGAAAAATCTGGCAGGCGCTTCTGTTCGTCTGGTGTCAGTTCCACCACTCCAACCGAGCGACGAATTTCCGATTCGGTAGCCTTGGTCGAAGTATCGGGAAGAAACGGCAAGGCCAAAAACAGCAAACCATGAGCACCCAGCGAAGCAATGGCTGATACCGCAGTCGGGTTGCGCCACAACTGTTGCCATCGCTGCCCAAGCGTCGCTGCTCGATCCTGAAACTGCTTAGAGGATGCCATAACGTCCGTCCACTCAATCACGGCCTTAGAAATTCTACGCCTAGGTTAGCGAAAGTTGCCACCTGAGGGGGTAAGTTTTGAGTTTTGAGTTTTGAGTTTTGAGTTTTGAGTTGATAGCCATTCATCATTCAGATAAGTGCGGATGTCTTGGTGGCTGTCAGCAAGATCAGCAAGACATTTATAGGCACTGTAGAATCTGGCCAAACCCTTAATTGAGCGATGCATCTAGAAGTGAAGGCAATTCCAGAAATCTTGTCCAACTGGTTCGTAACTCAAGACTTAAAACTTAAAACTCAACACTCAACACTTTTTAAAACAATCAGCAACGAGAAATAAGGCAATTGCAGCGAAGGGTAATGGCTCAGATCCCTATAGACCCGCTGTTGCGGTAAGGTGGCTCGCTCCACTACGTAGCTGCGCTGCAAAAGCCCTCGTTGGCATAACACAGACCAGACTTGTTCGTAAACCGAACTAACTTTCATTAAAACTAGAACATCGGCATAGTCGAGGCTGGTTTCCAATTCTGAAACGCTGTAGAGCGCTGGTAAAACCACAAGTTTTTGGGCGCGGATAGTTAGCGGAATCCCCAGCATAGCAGCGGCGGCCATTGGTGAACAAACGCCGGGTACAGCTTCGATTCGCACATCAGGGTGGCTTAGTTGCAAAGTCTGGGCCAGATAGGTAAAGGTGCTGTAGAACCCAATATCGCCTTCGGAGCAAAACGCCACGTCCTGCCCAGCGGCTAGATACGGCCAAACCTCAGCGGCGGCAGCCTGCCAAGCTTGCTGCAATTCGGCATCATCTTGCACATAGGGAAAATGCAGCGCTAGCCGAGTTTGATCTGAAGGCAGCCATTGGCGAATAATTTGTTCTGCCACGCCCGGTTTACCGCGAAGACCAGCCGGATAGGCCACGACAGGAACCTGCTTGAGTAGGCGCAGTCCTTTGAGGGTAATTAGCTCTGGGTCGCCAGGACCGGCTCCAATGCCGTAAAGAGTACCAAGGGTAGAAGGCATAGCTGAGCAAAAACTGTACAAAAACTATCAAAAGACTACAGAAGGCAGCAATTAACTGCAGGGAATGGGTGAACCGAAACACCACTTTCTTACCTGATTGCCATGAAAGACTTCATCCAGCGTAAAAGATCGGGGAAGATAGTGCTGGATTGATCATGCATATGGATCATTTGGATCATGCATATGGATCGCTCCAGTTCGGATTTAATTAGCTATAGCGTGTGGTGTAAACGAGTGAGTTCTATTCCAGCATTTGAGTTGAGTCAGCAGTATAAGCTGATTGGCGACGAAATGGGTGAAGCCGTTCTTGCGATTCTGGCTTCTGGGCGGTACATCGGTGGTTCTGCCGTAACAGGGTTTGAGCAGCAGTTTGCTCAGTATATGGGCACTGCCGAGTGCATTAGCTGTAATTCGGGTACGGATGCGCTGTACCTGGCTTTGCGGGCACTAGGAATTGGCTCTGGAGACGAGGTGATTACCAGTGCGTTCACCTTTTTTGCCACGGCTGAGACGATTAGCGCCGTTGGGGCAATTCCTGTCTTTGTAGACATCGAGCCAGACTCCTTCAACCTGGATCTGGCAAAACTAGAAGCGGCTATCACCGAGCGGACAAAGGCAATCATTCCCGTGCATCTGTTTGGGCATCCGGTCAACATGACCCAGCTAATGGCCATCGCAGAGGCACACCGGCTTTGGGTGATCGAGGACTGCGCTCAGGCCACGGGCGCGACTTGGGCTGGGGCAAAGGTAGGCAGCATTGGACAGGTGGGCTGCTTCAGCTTCTATCCCACCAAAAATCTGGGAGCTTGCGGCGATGCCGGAGCGATTACCACCAATGACCCAGAACTGGCAGCAAAGCTGCGAAAACTGCGCGACCACGGCCAAACTCAGCGCTATGTCTATGAGGAAATTGGCATCAATAGCCGCTTGGATGCGATTCAGGCGATGGTGCTCCAGATCAAGCTGCGCCATCTAGACGAGTGGAACGCCAACCGGCAGGCAATCGCGGCTCGTTACCATGACTTGCTGGCTCCGCTGCCCAATCTA
This sequence comes from Leptolyngbya sp. NK1-12, assembly GCF_032598965.1. Taxonomy (NCBI): domain Bacteria; kingdom Bacillati; phylum Cyanobacteriota; class Cyanophyceae; order Leptolyngbyales; family Leptolyngbyaceae; genus Leptolyngbya; species Leptolyngbya sp. NK1-12. Next base: position 1,333,447 of record NZ_CP053586.1, on the reverse strand, counting down.
ATCCGACCCAAGCCATCTGAGGGGCATGTCTGGAACCAATACACGATTCGAGTTCTATCACCAACCGAAGCTAGCGATGGCAGCTATCGGGAACAAGTCCGGCAGTGGCTCCAGCAGCAGGGCGTGGGTACAGCCGTCTACTATCCGATACCGCTGCACCGTCAGCCGGTTTATCAATCGTTGGGCTATGCGCCCGGAACTCTGCCTGTGACCGAACAGGTGGCCCATGAGGTGATCTCCTTACCGATGTTTCCAGAGCTAACGACGGCGCAGCAGGAGCAGGTGGTGTATGCGCTGAAGGAAGTTTTGGTGGCGTAGCCCGTAGTTTACAGGTTTGAGTTTTAAGCTTATTTCGGCTCTATTGCCAGGATTGTTGCTGACCGCAGAGCAGGTGATGCAAAACATGTCCGGCAAATAGAATTGCGGGCTAACCTACCAAAGTCCCTCCAGGACTCGATTCCAACCCACTAGCTCACTTCAGATCACCAAGTTCCAAAGAGACTTACCTTCAACCCACTAGTCCACTTCAAGTGGACTTCCTATCCTAGGCCGCATTTCAATCGCGGCTACCTACCCTAGACCGCATTTCAATCGCGGCTAATTGAATGCTCACCGGTTCACTCCTCCGCTAATCGCATATACAGCTCGTGATCTCGCCAAACTCCTTGGATTTGCAGATAGTTGGGCGAATAGCCAATTTTTTCAAAACCGCATTTCTCCAGCACCCGCCGAGATGCAGCATTGTGGGGCATGATGCTGGCCTCTAGACGATGTAATCCCTGCTCCACAAAGCTAAAGTGAATTACCTTTTGCAGATTGGCTGTGATTACCCCCCGATTTTGATACTGCTGATCGATCGAATACCCCAAACGCCCGTTTTGAAAAAACTCCCGCTCAACGGCAGCTAGGGTAATTGTGCCAATTAATTGCACAGATGCTTGATCAAGCACTGCTTCAGTGAAAATTCCAAACCGATACTGCTCGCCCCAGTTATGACGCCGAAAGTAGTTGCGCAGGCGTTGTTCCTGAAAGGCGGGTGTTGCATAGTCGGGTGGCATCAATGGCGACCAGGGGCGGTGAAATTCGGCGTTGCGCTGGTGATAGTCGGCTAGTTGGGTGGCATCGGCTAGGGTCAGGAGGCGTAGAGAAAACATTAAATTGTCCCTGCCTTTACCTGGGTCTACCCAGCGTCGTGATGTACAAAACCGCTTCATCCACTGGAATCCCCAGCACCTCATTCACTTCGTCGTCGAAGAAGCCCCCGATGCCGCTCACCCCTAAGCCTAGATGAATGGCTGCCAAGTTGAGCCGTTGCCCCATGTGGCCCGCATCCATGTGCAAGTAGCGATAGGCCCGGTCGCCATACTGAGCTACTGCTTTTGCTAGATCGGCGGTATGAAACAGCACGACTGCCGCATCGCGCCCCAAATTTTGGCCCAGACAAAGCATGTGCAGCTCTCGCCGGAAGTTCTTAAATCGGATTTGGCGTAGCTCTTGTGCTTTGGGGGCGTAGTAGTAGCAGCCTTCTTCTAAGCCATCCACCGCCGACACGGCAATAAAGGTTTCGATCAAGCCCAGATCAAAGTAGTCTGGATTGCAGTCCAAACCCTGATCAATATAGCTCTGGGGCTGATAGGTGAAATCCAGCAGCGCTTTCAGTTCATCTAACGTCAGGGCAGCACCACTATAGGCCCGCGTCGATCGCCGCTTCAAAATCGTTTTTTCTAGTTCGCCCAAATGTTCACCCCAGTCGATTGGGGAGGTGGAAGTCGGCACCTTTAGACAAAACGGAAAGTTATATTTATCTTCCTGAGAGGGTGCGGTTTGGTTCGACCGCTCCGCTACCATGTCCTTGAGCAGCGGTGGGTTGGGAATCTCAGGAATGCTGCTGGCGTCGTGTAAGTAAGACAGTAGCTCACCATCGGGAATAACAGGATAATCCGTCTGAGTTTTGGAGGCCAGGGCTGTGGGAGCCAGAGGCAAGTTTTGTCGCACATCCAGCAGATCGGCTAGAGCAACCACCGTCAGCACTCCTTCTTGTTCGCTATCCAGATACAGCAGGCGATTCACCGCTTCGTCCATAAAGCCGCCAATTAGATGGGGCCGGTAGTCGTTAATTGCACTAGCCAGTTCAACATTGCCCAGCAGATGGCCCGTATCTAGAAATACCCGGCGATAGGCCCGATCCTGATAGCGCCAAGCCGAGCGGTAAAATACGGCTGTAATCACCAGGGCAATCTGGGTAGCGTCCAGCGTGGGGTGCCAAAAACAGGCGGCTTGCAGCGGCGACCAAACCTCACTGTCCCAGAAATGCATCAGCGAGTGCGTCTGCGGCTGATAGCTGTACAACCCAGCTGGTAGAATCGGCGTGCCTCTAGAAATCAGATACACCTCCGCCGGATACAACCCACCTGCAGATGGAGCGGCCCGCAGATAGACCGGATCCCCGCTCATCGTCGTCATAATCCTCATCGTCAGGCCGTAGCTGCAAAACAACAGCCGCGAGAGGCGCTGCCATTCCTGGTCTTTGTCAATCGCTCCAGGTTCGTTGGTTAAATAGGGCTTGAGGTCAAAGGAGGTACCAATCCGATATTCCTTAAACGGCACTGGTTGTTTCGACCAGTCCAGTTCGTGGTTGGTCAGAGTTTTGGGATTATACTTAGTGCGTTCATGATAGTGCTGAGCAATCGAAGGATGGTCCGGCATAGGGGTTGGGCAGTTCTGCTTCTCTCATCTTGACATTCCATTCTCTAGAATGACCAAGTTGATCGGGCGGAATCTCAGCTTGCAATAGGTTCGGGGCAATCTAGGGGAAACTTATAGCGCAGTCAAATGTTTAATGGCGATGAAGGGATTGAAGCGTAAATGGCAGCAACTTCTGATCACAGGCTTGCTGATTCTGGCTGGGATTGCCGCAGTCGGCTGGCTGCAATGGCTGCAACTCGGAAAACTACAAGCCAGTAGTCAAACCGCTTCAGCCGAACAGATTCTTCGAGACGTAGAGGCAGAAAAAGTGCGTCTGGCCCTCCTACAGCAGGCACCTACCTTCGGGTTTGATAACCTAATCGCCGACTGGACCTTCCTCAGTTTTCTGCAATACTTCGGCGACGAACCAGCTCGTCAGAAGACTGACTACAGCCTCAGCCCCAATTTTTTTGATGTGATTCTGAAGCGGGACCCCTACTTCCTTCAGGCATATACGTTCCTCTCAACCAGTGCTTCACTCTATGCGGGCTTACCGGAACGCTCGACTAGCATCATGAAAACAGCCCTCCAGTCGCTCAAGCCGAATGTTCCCCCTGATGCCTACATCGCTTGGCGGCAACTCGGCATTGATCAATTGCTGTTTCTAGGAGACTCTGAAGCGGCCAGACAGTCATTTTTGACAGCAGCGCAATGGGCGGCTCAATCTTCTTTTCCAGGCAGTCAAGAGGTGGCTCGCTCCTCTCAGCAAACGGCAGACTTTTTGGCCTCTAACCCCAGTAGCAAAACGGCTCAGGTGGCAGCTTGGGTCATGGTTTTGTCTAATGCACCCGATGAACGCACTCGTAAAACGGCCGTTCAGAAGATTGAAGCTTTGGGTGGTAAGGTAATCGAGAATCCGGACGGCACGGTTGGGATTGAACGGCCTGCCCAGGATTAATCTTTCCTGATTGGGGATTGTAGACACAAAGCCTACTGTACCAATTCAGCCTGCACCGATTGGTATTTTGATTACTAACCTCCGCAGACGGAGCTTGTTTGTATAGACGTGGTTTCAATCGCCGGTTTATTTTATCTTGAACATCAGAGAAGCCAATCTGTCTCAGCACAACGGTTGCTCCGATCACCGCTGCAAATCCGGTAAGATTGGCAAGGAATCAGGCAAAACTTACATTGTTTAGAATTGGGTTTGGTAGAGCGTATGGCAGTTAAAAAAGGCGATCTGGTGCGGGCAGTGCGGGAAAAGCTGGAAAATAGCTTGGAAGCTCAGGCCAGCGATCCTCGATTTCCTCCCTACCTGTTTGAGACCAAGGGAGAAGTGGTAGACGCCAAAGGCGATTATGTGTTGGTGAAGTTTGGCTATGTCCCGACGCCCAACATTTGGCTGCGGGCCGATCAATTGGAAAAGGTTGGTTAAATTCCCACCATTTGCCAGGTTGAAAACGTCATAATCGAACCACGAGGACTCAACAAGGCGGGTGGTTTGAGTATGACTTTATCTTCTTTTGCAGCCTGTCGCCCAACACGAGTGTCGGTAATTGGTGCAGGGAATGTGGGTGCAACCCTAGCGCAACGAATTGCCGAAAAGAATTTGGCCGATGTGGTGCTGCTGGACATCATCAGTGGACGGCCTCAAGGCATTGCCCTAGACCTGATGGAAGCCAGAGGCATCGAGGGGCACGATCGTTATATCACAGGGACCAATCAGTATGCAGATACGGCCAACTCGGATGTGGTCGTAATCACTGCTGGTCTGCCGCGCAAACCCGGTATGAGCCGGGATGATTTGCTGAAGACCAACGCCGGGATTGTGGTTGATGCGACAAAGCAGGCGCTCCAGTATTCGCCTAATGCGGTGCTGGTGGTTGTCACCAATCCGCTGGATGCCATGACCTACCTAGCATGGAAAGTGAGTGGGTTACCACCTCACCAGGTAATGGGAATGGCTGGCATCCTGGATTCTGCCCGCTTTCAAACCTTCATCGCGATCGAGTTGGGCATCTCGACGGCGGATGTAAATGCGATGGTGCTGGGTAGTCATGGGGATTTGATGGTGCCACTGCCGCGCTACTCTACCGTGAGCGGAATTCCGATTACCGAACTAATGGATACTGCTACCATCGAACGCTTGGTAGAGCGGACTCGGCATGGGGGGGCAGAGATTGTCGAGCTGATGCAAACCGGCGGTGCCTACTATGCGCCTGCTTCGTCGGCCTATGTGATGGTAGAGGCTATTCTGCATAATCAACATCGCTGGTTGCCTGTGGCCTCCTATCTGCAAGGCGAGTATGGCTTACAGGATGTCTTCATTGGCGTTCCGGCTCGGTTGGGCTGTAGCGGTGTCGAAGCGGTGCTAGAACTTAACCTGACCGAGGCAGAACATACAGCCCTAGCGAAATCGGCTCAGGCCGTTCAGCAAAATATTCATCAAGCATTTAATTTGTTAGAGCAACCCATCTAGCAATTTCTATCCAGGGTTGAACTGAAATTTAGCCAGCAATCCCTTGATCATTTCTGTCGATTGGTTATGATGAAATGGTAAAGTTAAACACAAGCTTTATCGGGTCAGTACCCCCTGATCTGACTTGTTCCTGGCTGAGGTGAAGGAGCATTTTAATTAATGGATTACATCGAACAGATTCTGGAAAAGTTGAAGGAGTGGGCGCGGAAACTGGTTGAGGCGCTCTTGGGTCCAGAAGCGCAACCCGAACCTGAGCCGATTCCAGTGCCGGTGAGAGAACCCCAGCGCCGTCGTTAATCCAACCTTAGTTTCACCAATTTTGGTTTCACCAATTTGTGAGCTGCCGATGGGTTGCAAGCTGGCGGTTTATGAGTCAAACGATGTGGAAACTTGAATGCTTTGCAGATAGGTTTCTGATAATTTGGCTGAGGTGATTTTCTGTGAGATGCCACTTGTTAGGTCAAGGGCGTTTGATTGTTGAGTGTTTGTATTTCAACAGACTACATGAAAAGAATAGTCCGCGAGAGGGGTCGTTAGTTCGGCCCCTTTCTGTTGTTAAAAAATTGAGTGTGCTAAAAAATTGAGCAAACAGGGAGGACGAATTGACTGCTACGGATTCAACCGGAAATTTAACCCACAGCATATTAGTTCTGCATGGCCCTAACTTGAATTTATTGGGACAGCGGGAACCCACGGTCTACGGTGCCACTACCCTGGCTGATATCAACCAGATGCTAGAGCAGGAGGGACGCTCGCTGCGAGTGAAGGTGACTGCCTTCCAGTCCAACCATGAGGGAGCGCTAGTAGACGCAATTCATGCTGCGTTCGGTCAGCATCAGGGGATTGTGATCAATCCAGGAGCCTATACCCACACCAGCGTTGCTATCCGGGACGCGATTGCCGGAGTTGCCATTCCCACGGTTGAAGTCCACCTCAGCAATGTCTACAAGCGAGAAGCCTTTCGTCACCACTCCTACATTGCTCCGGTCGCGGTTGGTCAAATCAGCGGCTTCGGTTCAGAGAGCTATCGGTTGGGGCTGCTCGCTCTGGTTCATTATTTACGGCAGCAAAACCCGATGTGAAGTCTGTTCTTACTTCTTCTCAGAACAAGCCAAACAACGACTGTAGTCAAAGACTCGCTAGGTTAGATAGGTTAGAGCTGATATTCGTGGTTGGTTTGCTGAAGGACATGGAATTAACAACAAAGCTGGAGCAATTAAGAAATCTGTTTGCTGAGATGGACCGAGCGCTAATCGCCTACTCTGGTGGTATTGACAGCACCTTGGTCGCCAAGGTCGCCTACGATGTGCTGGGAGAACGTGCTTTGGCCGTGACGGCTGAATCGCCCTCGCTGTTGCCTGAGGATTTGGAGGATGCGCGGATTCAGGCGGCCGAAATGGGCATTGCCCATGAGGTGGTGCAAACCCATGAAATGGAAAATCCCAACTACACGGCCAATCCAGTCAACCGCTGCTATTTCTGTAAGAGCGAACTGCATGATACCCTCAAACCGCTGGCTCTAGAGCGGGGCTATCCCTATGTGGTGGATGGAGTCAATGCCGATGACTTGTCAGATTATCGTCCCGGCATTCAGGCTGCCAAGGAACGGGGTGCTCGTTCGCCGTTGGCAGAAGTTGGCATCACGAAGCTGGAGGTACGAGAACTGGCAAGACTTTTGGGATTACCCTGGTGGGACAAACCGGCGCAACCCTGCCTCAGCTCTCGCTTTCCCTACGGTGAAGAAATTACCGTGGCTAAACTTCAGCGCGTCGGGCGGGCGGAGCGCTATTTGCGTAACTTGGGTTTGAAGAATTTGCGGGTGCGGTCAGAGGCTGATACGGCCCGGATTGAGCTACCGGCAGAGCAGATTAAGGAGTTTGTTTTAAGCGCCGATTTGCCAAGTTTGGTGGCCGCTTTCCAGTCCTACGGGTTTATTTATGTCACATTAGATTTAGAAGGCTATCGCAGTGGCAAACTGAACCAGGTGCTCCAGCTCGCTGCAACGGGTGCCTAAATAGACTGTCACTGTCAAGGGGCTTCAATTCAAACTGAAATTCAAACAGAGCGATTGAAAACTAAAGATCACACTTAATCAGCGCTTAACGATTCTGGAAATTCAATGAAGAGTCCTTGGCAGATTGTGAACTTACGTTTCAGCTTCAGGCAAAAAACATTAAAGTAAGTTCATTTCTATCGAGCTGTTGTTGATTTGGCTGTAGAACTGTCTTGACGCAACGGTGCACTCTTCCGTTCGTTTTCTCGTTTCACTTTCGGCAACATTGCTCAATGATTCACTCGACTTCATTCAACCATTAGGGTGGCGATTGCAAGATCCGTTACAATCAAGTGTTTGGGCAAAATACTTGAGCAAATACCGGAAGATTCCTTAAACGGCTGGCTTGGCAAAACACTGGTAACTATCACTGGCACTATTACGTTGCATGCGTCGAAGCAAGCCATAGGTATTCGCGCCAGTTTTAAGCTTTTTCTTCTTTAACTTCGTATTACCTAATTGGAGTTCACCCGTGTCTCAAACAAATATGGATTTTTTGGCGAAAACTGATCCGGCTGTTGCGGCCATTCTGCAAAAGGAGCTACAGCGTCAGCGTTCTCACTTGGAGTTGATTGCCAGCGAAAACTTTACCTCGGCTGCGGTGTTGGCGGCTCAAGGTTCGGTGTTGACTAACAAGTATGCAGAGGGACTGCCCAATAAGCGGTACTACGGTGGCTGCGAATTCATTGACCAGGCTGAGCAATTGGCGATTGATCGGGCTAAACAACTCTTTGGTGCCGCCCATGCCAACGTCCAGCCCCATTCCGGTGCTCAAGCCAACTTTGCGGTATTTCTAAGCTTGCTGGAACCGGGCGACACGATTATGGGCATGGATCTGTCCCATGGCGGTCACCTGACCCACGGATCGCCGGTGAATGTGTCGGGTAAGTGGTTCAAGGTCCAGCATTATGGTGTCAACAAAGAAACAGAGCGGCTAGATTTCGATCAAATTCGCGATCTGGCGTTGCAGCATCGGCCTAAGCTTCTGATCTGCGGCTACTCGGCCTATCCTCGTGTGATTGAATTCGAGAAATTCCGCGCCATTGCCGATGAGGTTGGAGCTTACTTGTTGGCCGATATTGCCCATATTGCCGGACTGGTTGCTACGGGACACCACCCGAACCCGATTCCCCATTGCGATGTTGTCACTACGACCACCCACAAAACCCTGCGCGGCCCCAGGGGTGGTCTAATCATGACCCGTGATCCAGAACTGGGCAAAAAGCTGGATAAGGCCGTATTCCCCGGTACTCAAGGTGGCCCGCTAGAGCATGTGATTGCGGCCAAAGCCGTGGCGTTTGGAGAAGCGCTGCAACCCGAATTCAAGACCTATTCGGGTCATGTGATCGAGAATGCCAAGGCGCTAGCGGCTCAACTTCAGGCTCGTGGCTTCAAGATCACCTCCGGCGGCACTGACAATCACCTGATGCTGGTAGATCTGCGCTCGATTGGGATGACCGGTAAGCGGGCTGACCAACTGATGGGTGGTATCAACATTACGGCGAACAAAAATACGGTTCCCTTCGATCCCGAATCCCCCTTCGTCACAAGCGGCTTGCGGTTGGGTTCACCGGCCATGACCACTCGCGGGATGGGTACCGAGGAGTTCACTGAAATTGCCGACATCATTGCCGATCGCCTGCTCAATCCCGAAGATGAGTCGGTAGCTGAAACCTGCCGCCAGCGGGTTGCGAACCTGTGTGAGCGTTTCCCGCTCTATCCGCATCTGCAAGCGTCAGTTCCGGCTCTGGTTTAATACCAGTTCCCAGTTTTGAGTTTTAAGTGATAAGTAATTCAACTGAATTAAAACCAAGATCAGAGTGTTGTCGCCGCCCTTCGGGTGGCGACAACATCTCCTTTGGGTTTCATGTTTAATTATGTTGTTCTACTTATTGGCATGATGCTTTTAGGGGCGCGCGGTGCGTCCCTTTTTCGTTTGATTTTTCAGCCTTTTTCAGCCTTGATTTGCTGGCGCTCTAGGCTGGGTAAATCCGCAGTCGCCGATTCGGTTCTTCGCCAAAGCTAGTGGACTTGAGCCGATAGTGCTCGACCAATTCATGCTGCATTTTTCGCACTTTCGCCGATCGCGGCAACAACTCTACCGGCTGGCCCTTTGGAATCACAATTTGCTCAACCGCCAAGCGAGCTTCTTCTAAGGCTTCGATCTCATCATCGTCTCCGTTGGTGTAGAGCAACGCCAAGTTTCCCGGCTCCTCGACGCCGACATCTTCTAAATGCAGCAGCCGTCGCAGGGACCGAACGATCTGGGGAATGCTGTTCGATTTGACGGCATGAATGGGCAACTGGCGATTCTTGGCTAGCAGTCTCAGCTTCGAGTGGTTTTTGAGATGGGACCGCAGGGCCAATACCGCATCGGCACCGTCAATGTCCTTAGTAAGGACAATTGGTAAATTCAGGGTTTGAATCACTTGCTCCAACTGATGTCGTCCCAGACCATAGGGGTAGACATGCAGGGGTAAATCCTCCCCATTTGGGCCAGTGCCGAGCTGAGCGCTCAAGTCGGCCTCACTCAGGGCAGGAAACGAATCATTCAACAACTGATCAAACTGTTGCCGTTCTGATATGAAAGGTAGGGGCGGTTCTGGCAATGGGTTGTAGCTGAAGCTTTCCCGTGCTGGTGGAACTGGAGTCATTTGTCCTGAGGCCCGCCAGCCGCTTGATGATTTGCCCGCCAGTCCGGGTGTGAGGGGCGTTCCCGTAAATGGTACGGGGCGAAGAGCAGGGGCAGCCGCCTGTTCCTGGGTAACGACGACATTGCCGGTTTCATCTACAGTACGCACCTGAAGATTAGGCTGCCGACCCCGCAGCAGACTATCTACCGTCTCCGATACGTTTTCATGCACAATCCAGCGCTGACGCTCCAGCATTTCAATCGCAATATCAAACGTGGGTGGGGCTTTGCGTTCCAGTACGCTTTTCTGACTGCCGCGCCGCCGCGCCTCTTCATCGCCTAAGGTAACGGACTGAATCCCGCCAACCAGATCCGACAGGGTCGGGTTTTTGATCAGATTTTCGATGCGGTTGCCATGAGCCGTACCGACAAGCTGCACCCCTCGTTCGGCAATCGTGCGAGCGGCCAGGGCTTCAAGCTCCGTGCCAATTTCGTCGATCACGATCACTTCTGGCATGTGGTTTTCTACCGCCTCGATCATCACCTGATGCTGCAATTCTGGACGAGCCACCTGCATCCGCCGCGCCCGACCAATTGCGGGGTGGGGAATGTCGCCATCGCCAGCAATTTCGTTCGAAGTGTCGATAATCACGACTCGCTTATTCAATTCGTCAGCCAGGATGCGGGCTACTTCTCGTAAGGCAGTGGTTTTACCCACACCGGGTCGCCCCAGCATCAGAATCGATCGGCCAGTTTCCACCAAGTCGCGAATCATGCCGATGGTGCCAAACACGGCTCGCCCAACTCGGCAGGTCAGGCCAATCACTTCACCCGCCCGGTTGCGAATGGCGCTAATGCGATGCAGCGTTCGTTCGATGCCAGCCCGATTATCACCGCTAAACATGCCGACCCGTTCAATGCAATAATCTAAATCGGCTCTGGTGACGGGCTGGTCTGATAAATACTCGGCTGCGTTGGGGAAGCGGGCTTCAGGCCGACGACCTAAATCGAGCACCACCTCCACCAACTTGTCCCGTTGGGGATGGCGTTGCAATACCTGGCGAATCGGGCCAGGAAGGATGTCTAGGAGTTGGGGTAGGTCGTCGGTAATCTGGAAGGTTTCGGAGTCTTGGGCAAGCGAGCGTGGTGGAGAAGGTGGATTGGAAGGCTGATGGTTGGGCTGTTCAGGAAGATTGTTGCCGCTGAATATCATGGATAGTTCGAGAGTACAAAGGCTGTGAAACGGTTTGTCAATAAAGCTAATGGGTAGAGCTGGCTTGAACCTGATTCAAAAAATGGGAAGGCTGACTACTGAAAGGCTCGATAGCCAGAGGTTTGATGCTTAACTGCATGGGAAGCTCCTCGATGGGGTTGTGGAAGGAATCGTTGTAGAACTTGTCGAAATCGGTGCAGGGGACCGTTGGAGTTGCAATTGTTTTAGCTCAGATACGAACCGATGGGCATAATCAATGGCCTGCCACAGTAGGTCTGGATAGTTTTCTAGCCGGAGCGGGATGCCAGCGTCTGGTTCTAAGTTAGCTGTGCTGTGGTGTTCCAGCGCCTCTAGAACCGGCGCAAGCAGCGAACGCGCATAGCTGCCATAGGCGACTCCAGCAATATAGGATGATTGCTCGACTGTCTGTTTCGTTAGCCCAAGCGCCTGCAACTTTGATACAGTCTGGCGATTGGTGCCGCCAGCAAGCTGAACAAACCCTGGTAGTTTCGCTGCTAGCACTTTGCGGCCTAGCTTTACCGCTGCTTTGGTTGCACCTTCACCAATATCTCCACTCATCGGTCTGCCGTCGGTCTGCCAGATTAAGGCACAGGGCAGGGGGGCGATCAGGTCATAAAGTGACCAGAGATAGTCAATCAAGCCGTCGTCATCGGGACAGCTAATCGCAACTAGCTTTAATTGCGGTATATAGGGGCCAATTGCCTGCCATAGGCGACTAAAGTCAGCCAGTCGGCCTACCTGGGTGTGAATTTCAACCGCATCGACTCCGGCCAGCACCAAGGGAGCAACAGCTGTAGGTGTGAACACATAAGAGCGGGCGGTAATTTGATCAATCGGGCAAATGGTTAAACAGCGTCCACAACCATAGCAGACACTATCCACAACTCCTGAAAATCCATCTAAGGGCCGCTCAAACACAATGGCTTGAACTGGGCAGACCTGCTCACACGGACGAGGGCAACTCGGAGGGCAAAGGGCTGGATCTAATTGCGCTTTGCGAAAATGAGGATCTTCCCCATCATTCAGACTGACCATCAGCCAAGGCAGCCCCTCAACTCCATAGCCTCGCGATCGAGCAGCGGTGGCAAGGTCAGCAACTACCCTCAATGCCTCCTGAACAGCGGCAATTACGGCTGGATCGGCTGCAACATCAATACAGTCAGCCCCAGCTAAAGCGTAAGCCAGCGTTAAGCTCCTCACAGCAGGAAGATTCTGGAAACTCGCGCCGCAAATCAGCTTGAACCAAGAACCTTCCCTTAAAGATCGTAAGGGACGATACAAGTTAGTCACCCTTACTATACTAAAAGGTTATACAGAAAAAGGCGAGTGCCTTGGACTAGCCTACTATGGAACCTGGAACTAGGATGTATCGCGGTTAGCGTTGCCTGACGCAATTTGATGGAAGCGTAATCCAAAGCAGCGATGTCAGCGCTTAGGCCGCCGCCAAGAAGTCAGCCAAAGGTTTCCAACTGAACTCGCGGCCGCCGCCCATTTCAACCACGACTTTAATTCGAGGTTCTTGCTGGGGCAAGCTCACCAAAAACTGAAGCTCCTGCTGTGATAGAACTGTACCTTCCAGCATCCAGATCGCTAACCCCTTTGCTTTGGGCGGTAGCTGTTCCAATTGATAAGTAGCGGCTGGAGGCAAAAAGTAGCGATAGCCAACAGCGCCTTCTCGTTCGGTCGTTTTTTTGCCCAGATGGGGCGGACGGACTCCATGTACTCCTAATAGGTAAGCCGACAGATCCCCCAACCCTCTAGCTGTAATGTGGAGAATTTCATAGCCAGCCGCTCGTAAACGACGCTGATACCGCCCCTCGTGCCCACCTTCGAGGGGAACGTACAGTCCCAATGCGCCCGTCGCTTCTAAGCTTCGAATAAAGGGCTTACCAGTCGTAATCAATGCCATAGGTTTCTCGCCTTGAGGGTAAATCTGGACTTCCCGATAATTATTAGGATTAGGACCACAAGTCTTGATTGTAGTGGGCGCGTAGGCACGATTCAAGTCGAATCTGGTTGAATTCGGCTGAGAAAAGCAATGGACTTTGTTAGCTGTGGCATAAGGCGAGCTAATGGATTTGACCGATTTTGTCTGGTGAGTCACTTCAATTTGAAAGTAAGTTGGGAATGCCACCAAGGGAAAACGCTTTGCTGGAAGTGCGTGTATGCCACTTTAGTTTGTGTAGCTGCGGTTTTAACCGCCAGCATGTTGATTAAACCAATCCCAATTTCAAAAAAGACTAGACAGTTTGTAAAAAATTGTCTTATGATAAATAGCTGTTGCCAAAATTCAGGTTAGAGCAGCCAGGGGCTGAATCGGTTTCCTAAAAGTCAGTTTGACAGATTGGTTGAACCGAATCTATGCATTCTTTGGCGTTTATCGACTTCATTAGATAGCTCTTGTGCTGTGGGCTGTTTCGAGTCGATTGCTGGGCTGCTTATTAATGCTGATAAACGCGGTGGTTGCTCTCTGGGCGCGGGATACTGACAGATGCACCTTCTGTTTAAGTCCTCAAGCCGGTTGAAGTGAGAGCGTATTGATCGACTTTTCCGTCTGCGGGTTCGTGTCATGAATCTGCTGTTTTGAAAGTGGCTCTTTATGAGTATAGAGCTGCTGATTTTTTGCTGGTGTGTCTGAAGCGGACAGAGCGCTGCGAGATCGCTGCCTGTTCAGCTTCAACGGAAAAGGTGCAAAAGGTAGAACAAGGGAGACCAGAACTGTGTCTATTGGGATTCTCGGCACAAAACTCGGCATGACTCAGATTTTCGACGAGACGGGGGTTGCTATTCCTGTAACGGTCGTTCAGGCGGGTCCATGTACGGTTACTCAAGTCAAAACTAAACAAACTGACGGGTATGCCGCCATTCAAGTCGGTTATGGCGAAGTAGCCGCAAAAGCCCTGAATAAGCCTGAGCTTGGGCATTTAGAGAAAGCTGGCGCGACACCGTTGCGTTACTTGCAGGAATACCGGCTGGACGATACGGCCAGTTTTGACTTGGGGCAGCAGCTCACGGTAGACAGTTTCACCCCAGGTCAGTTGGTTGATGTAATTGGTACTAGCATTGGTCGCGGCTTTGCAGGCTATCAGAAGCGTCACAACTTTAAGCGGGGTCCAATGGCCCATGGTTCTAAGAATCACCGTTTGCCTGGTTCAACAGGTGCCGGAACAACGCCCGGTCGGGTTTATCCCGGTAAGCGAATGGCCGGTCAGTTGGGCAATACCCGCACCACGGTGCGCAAGTTGACGGTTGTTCGAGTTGATGCCGAACGTAACCTGCTGTTGATCAAAGGCGCACTGCCTGGTAAGCCGGGTGCTCTAGTGAACATCGTTCCGGCTAAGTCGGTTGGGCGCGCGAAGGCGTAACGGATCGCGGCTGAAAAATTCACAGGCTTAAAATCCAAAAGCTAAACAAAGCTAAACAGTATCTGGTTTTTTTATAGTGTTTTGCCACCGTGAGTGAAGGTATAGCGAGTCATGGTTGAGTGCATAGTAAAAGATTGGCAGGGAGCAGAGGTGGGGCAAGCCTCGCTCGATCTGCGAGTCGCTAAAGAAGAAAGTGCAGCCCACATCGTCCATCGGGCTTTGGTGCGGCAGATGCACAATGCCCGTCAGGGCACCGTATCCACCAAGACTCGCGCGGAAGTGAGTGGCGGTGGTCGTAAGCCTTGGCGGCAAAAAGGAACGGGTCGTGCTCGTGCGGGTTCGATTCGGTCGCCGCTGTGGAAAGGGGGCGGTGTGATCTTTGGCCCCAAGCCGAGAGATTTTTCCGTCAAGATGAACCGCAAGGAGCGGCGACTGGCATTGAGAACTGCGTTTCAGAGTCGCACTGACGATTTGATCGTGGTAGAAGACTTCAGCGACAACCTGCCCCGTCCTAAGACCAAGGAGCTGGTGCAGGCCATGGCTCGCTGGGGAATTGAGCCAGAGTCGAAGGTGCTGCTGATCGTGGCCGAGCGGAACGACAATGTTTATTTGTCGGCTCGTAACATCAGCAACCTGAGAATGATTTCTGCGAGCAACCTCAATGTATTTGACATCTTGGCGGCTGATCAGCTCGTGGTGACTCAATCCGCCCTTACGACGATTCAGGAGGTCTATGGTGACTGAGCAATTTGACCCTCGCATGCTGCCCGATTTGATTCGCCGCCCCTTGGTGACGGAGAAGGCGACGTTGTTATTGGAAAACAACCAATACACCTTCGAGGTTGTGCCTCAGGCTACCAAGCCTCAGATTAAGGCGGCGATTGAGGAGTTGTTTGATGTCAAGGTGGTGGGCGTCAACACCTACAACCCACCCCGCAAGCAGCGCCGAATTGGTCGGTTCGCCGGACATCGTTCGCAGTATAAGCGAGCGGTCGTGACACTGGCACCAGGGGATTCGATCACCCTGTTCCCTGAAGTTTAGTATCTTCGGAGATTAATTAACTATGGGCATTCGGTATTATCGACCCTACACCCCTGGGACTCGTGAGCGGGTCGTTTCCGACTTTGCGGAAGTTACTCGCGATGAGCCAGAAAAGTCGCTGACTCGCTCTGTGCATCGGCCTAAAGGTCGCAACAATCGCGGTGTGATCACCTGTCGGCATCGGGGTGGCGGCCACAAGCGGCTATATCGGATTGTGGATTTCCGCCGCAATAAGCACAACATTCCAGCTAAGGTGGCGGCGATCGAATACGACCCCAACCGCAATGCACGGATTGCACTGCTCCACTATCAAGACGGTGAGAAGCGCTACATTCTGCATCCGGCTGGGCTGGCAGTAGGAGCCACGGTGGTTTCCGGACCAGACGCTCCGTTTGAAGTGGGCAATGCGCTGCCTTTGGGCAATATGCCGCTGGGTACTACGGTTCACAACATTGAGCTGATTCCAGGCCGAGGCGGTCAGATTGTGCGGGCGGCTGGAGCTTCGGCTCAGGTAGTGGCGAAGGAAGGCAATTTTGTCACACTGAAGCTGCCTTCAACTGAAGTGCGGATGGTGCGGCGGGAATGCTATGCCACCATCGGCCAGGTAGGTAACGCCGATGTCCGGAACACCAGTTTGGGCAAAGCAGGCCGCAAACGATGGAAGGGCCGTCGTCCGGAAGTGCGAGGCAGCGTTATGAACCCGGTGGATCACCCGCATGGTGGGGGTGAGGGTCGTGCTCCGATTGGGCGTCCGGGACCAGTTACCCCCTGGGGTAAGCCTGCACTTGGCGCTAAGACTCGCAAGAAGCGGAAGCAAAGCAATGCGTTGATCGTTCGCCGTCGTCGTCGTACCTCGAAGCGGGGCCGGGGCGGAAGAGAGTCGTAGGGCTGAAGTTAAACAAAAAGGATGCAAGGTTGAACAGAGGTTTGGTACCATGTCGCGCTCACTGAAAAAAGGTCCATTTGTTGCCGATCACCTACTCAGCAAGGTAGAAGCACTCAATGCCAAAGGGGAAAAGCAAGTGATCAAAACGTGGTCACGTGCGTCCACGATTTTGCCTCAGATGATTGGGCATACCATCGCCGTGCACAATGGACGCCAGCATGTGCCCGTCTACGTGACCGAACAGATGGTGGGCCACAAGCTGGGTGAGTTTGCTCCAACCCGCACCTTTAGAGGTCACGCTAAGAGTGATAAGAAAGCTCGTCGCTAGAGAAGAAAGTAATTGGCGATAGGCGAATCGCTGAAGGAGAAGATTATGGCTGTTGCTGCTGGAGAAGAAGTTAAAGCGGTTGCTCGATATATTCGCATGTCGCCGTTTAAGGTGCGGCGGGTTTTGGATCAAATTCGGGGACGCTCCTACCGGGAAGCCCTAATTATTCTAGAGTTTATGCCCTATCGAGCCTGCGATCCGGTCCTGAAGGTGTTGCGTTCGGCGGTGGCCAATGCGGAGCACAATCAGGGATATGAACCCACCGATCTGGTGATCACCCAAGCCTTTGCCGATCAAGGCCCGGTGCTGAAGCGTTTCCGGCCTCGTGCCCAGGGACGGGCTTACCAAATCCGCAAACCGACTTGTCACATCACAATCGCGGTTGCACCGAGCGGGGAAGAATGAAAGTTCTAAGTTTTAAGTTTTGAGTTTTAAGTTCTTAGCCTCGAATTTGCCTTCCTTTAAGTTTGAAAATTTGGCTCCCTTAACTCAAAATTTAAAACTCAAAACTCAAAACTATTGATTTGAAGAGGACGTACCGTGGGACAGAAGATTCATCCAGTTGGTTTTCGACTCGGCATTACCCAAGAGCACAAATCTCGGTGGTTTGCTGATTCCGATCGCTATCCCAAACTGCTGCAAGAAGACTACACTATCCGCAACTTTCTCGAAACTAATCCCTACAAGCTGAAAAGCCTTGATAGTCCAGGAATCGCCAAGATTCGCATCGAGCGCAAGGCTGATCAGATTGATCTGGAGATCCATACCTCTCGCCCTGGTGTAGTGGTAGGTCGCGGTGGTCAGGGGATCGAAGAATTGCGGAACGGTTTGCAGCGGGCGCTGAAGGACAGCAATCGCCAGATTCGGATCAATGTGGTTGAAGTGGCCAGGGTTGATGCTGACGCGGCTCTAATTGCGGAAAACGTAGTTCGTGATCTGGAGCGCCGAGTTTCGTTCCGTCGGGTGGTACGGCAGGCGATTCAGCGAGCACAGCGAGCCGGGATTGAAGGCATCAAAATTCAAATCAGCGGTCGTCTCAACGGGGCAGAAATTGCCCGCACCGAGTACACGCGGGAAGGTAAAGTGCCCCTCCATACCCTGCGGGCCGATATCGACTATGCCTATCGCACCGCTCAGACTATCTACGGCATTCTGGGCATCAAGGTTTGGGTATTCAAGGGCGAAATTATTCCTGGTCAAGAGGAAGTTTCCCAACCCAACAATGCCCAACCCCGTCGTCGTCAACAGCGTCGTCGCCAGCAGTACGAAGATCGTTCCAACGAAGGATAAATCGAAGGTATTTGGCCATGTTAAGTCCTAGAAGAACTAAATTCCGCAAGCAACAGCGGGGACGCATGAAGGGAATGGCGACCGCTGGTAACGAAATCAACTTTGGCGACTTTGCTCTCCAAGCTCTGGAGCCTTGCTGGATCACCTCGCGTCAGATCGAGGCTAGCCGTCGAGCCATGACCCGCTACATTCGCCGGGGTGGCAAGATCTGGATTCGGATTTTTCCCGATAAGCCAGTGACGATGCGTCCGGCTGAAACTCGGATGGGTTCGGGTAAAGGAAACCCCGAGTTTTGGGTGGCTGTGGTCAAGCCCGGTCGCGTTCTGTTTGAAATCGCTGGCGTGCCGGAAGCAACGGCCCGTGAAGCCATGCGCCTTGCCCAGTATAAGTTACCCATTAAAACCAAGTTCATTACGCGCCAAGCGGAGGAGTCGTAACCTATGCCTCTGCCCAAAATTGAGGAAATTCGCGATCTCAACGATCAAGAGTTAAACGATCAGATTGTGGCAACCAAGAAGGAACTGTTTCAGTTGCGCTTCCAGAAAGCCACCCGTCAATTAGAGAAGCCTCACCAGTTCAAGCACCTGCGTCATCGGTTGGCTCAGTTAATGACCATCGAGCGGGAACGGCAGCTAGCGGCTTCTAAGAGCGAAGCAACCGAGGAGTAAAGTATGGCAGTCAAGCAACGTATTGGTTTAGTCGTCAGCGACAAAATGGATAAAACCGTTGTGGTGGCCGTCGAGAACCGTGCTCCCCATCCCAAGTACCGCAAAATTGTGGTTCGGACCAAGCGGTTTAAGGCCCACGATGAAGAAAACAAGTGTCAGGTCGGCGACCGGGTGAGAATTCAGGAGACGCGTCCCCTCAGCCGCACCAAGCGCTGGGAAGTGGTAGACATTCTTAGCCATGTCCCTGAGGCGTAATTTTTAACCAAAATTCCAGTATCCAGGGAGGCTAACAGTGATTCAGCAAGAAACCTATCTAAATGTGGCAGACAACAGCGGTGCTCGCAAACTAATGTGCATTCGAGTACTGGGTGGCAACCGTCGCTATGCCAATGTGGGTGACGTGATCATTGCTGTGGTGAAGGATGCCCTTCCGAACATGGCAGTGAAGAAATCTGATGTGGTGCGAGCGGTAGTCGTGCGAACCAAAAAAGGCCTGAGGCGAGAAAGCGGCATGAGCATTCGGTTTGACGATAATGCTGCCGTGATCATCAACGCGGAAGGCAACCCCAGAGGAACACGGGTATTCGGTCCAGTTGCACGTGAACTGCGGGACAAAAACTTTACGAAAATTGTCTCTCTGGCTCCGGAGGTGCTCTAATGGCGAAGCAAAAAAAACCTGTGCGTTACAAAATGCACGTTAAGAAGGGAGATACGGTCCAGGTAATTGCAGGCAGCGAAAAGGGCAAGGTTGGCGAAGTATTGCGCACCTTCCCTGAAACCAGCAAAGTGCTGATCAAAGGGGTCAACGTTAAAACCAAGCACGTCAAACCTCAGCAAGAAGGCGAGTCGGGCCAAATCACTACGATTGAATTTCCGATTCACAGCTCCAATGTCATGCTGTACTCCACCAAGCAAAAGGTGGCAAGCCGAATCTGCTATACCTTCAACAGCGATGGCCGCAAGGTACGAATGCTGAAGAAAACTGGAGAAGTTATTGATTAAGTTTTGAGTTCTGAGTTTTAAGTTTTGAGTTGGACCGAGAAGGTTTCAACATCAGAGTTAAATCCAATTCAAAACTAAGAGCTTAAAATTCAAAACTCAAAATTTGTAGGCCCTGACCAAGCCCAGGGAAAAGGCAGGAGAATTATTATGGCAGATAGTCTAAAGTCACTTTACAAAGAGAAGGTCGTCCCCAAGCTGATCGAGCAATTTCAGTACGAAAACGTGCACCAAGTGCCCAAACTGGTTAAGGTTACGGTGAATCGAGGCTTAGGAGAAGCGGCGCAGAACGCTAAGGCACTGGAATCTTCACTGAACGAGATTGCGTTGATCACAGGGCAAAGGCCAGTCGTTACACGAGCCAAGAAGGCGATTGCTGGATTTAAGATCCGCAAAGGCATGCCGGTCGGGATTATGGTAACGCTGCGTTCGGATCGGATGTATGCGTTTTTGAACCGACTGATGAACCTAGCGCTTCCCCGCATTCGCGACTTTCGCGGGGTTAGCCCAAAAAGCTTTGACGGTCGAGGTAACTATACCTTGGGAATTCGAGAGCAGCTCATCTTCCCTGAAGTTGAATACGACACCATCGACCAAATTCGAGGGATGGATATCTCCATCATCACCACTGCGAACACGGATGAAGAAGGTCGTGCTTTGCTGAAGGAATTAGGAATGCCCTTCCGGGACAATTGAGGCAGTTTCATTAAGAGGAAACTATGGCGGCTAACGACACTATTGCAGATATGCTGACGCGGATTCGGAATGCAAATTTAGCGCGGCATCAAACCACAGAGGTTCCATCGACGAAGATGACCCGCAGCATTGCGAAGGTCTTACAAGAAGAGGGATTCATTATCGACTTTTCTGAGAAAGAAGAGGGAACTAAAAAGAGTTTGGTGATTGCGCTGAAATACAAAGGCAAGAATCGTCGTCCGATTATCAATACGCTGAAGCGGGTCAGCAAACCGGGACTGCGGGTCTACTCGAATCGTAAGGAGTTGCCGAGGGTCCTAGGCGGAATTGGGATTGCCATTATTTCCACTTCTAGCGGCATCATGACCGACCGGGATGCTCGACGGCAAGGGCTAGGAGGCGAAGTCCTCTGCTATGTCTGGTAGCGCCGCAACGTCGTTGGCGTTAAAGTCAGCATTGCATTCATTAACAGAACCTCAAGACTACTACTGCTGATGATTGTGTCTAGGAGAAAGTAATCATGTCTCGTATTGGTAAACGCCCAATTCCAGTTCCTAAGAACGTGACTGTAACCATCGCGAATCAGCATGTAGCAGTCAAGGGGCCAAAAGGTGAACTCGCTCGCACACTGCCGGATGAGGTAGAAGTGGTGCAAGAAGGCGAAACGATTCTAGTCAACCGTCGCAATGACTCTCGGGTTGCCCGTCAGCGCCACGGTCTTTCCCGCACTCTAGTTGCCAACATGGTGGAAGGAGTGTCTCAGGGATTTCAAAAGCGTTTAGAGATTCAAGGGGTTGGCTATCGTGCTCAGGTGCAGGGACGCAACCTGGTATTGAGCCTGGGCTATAGTCACCCGGTTCAGATTGAACCACCGGATGGCATTCAGTTTGCCGTTGAAAACAACACAAACGTAGTTGTGTCCGGCATCAACAAAGAAATTGTCGGTAACGTAGCGGCCCAAATTCGCGCGGCTCGCCCACCCGAACCCTACAAAGGCAAGGGAGTCCGGTACGCGGGCGAGATGGTTAGACGTAAGGCTGGTAAGGCAGGGAAGAAATAATCATGAAACGGACACGCAAAGAATCAACTCGTCGTCGCCACAGCCGAATTCGGCGCACGGTTGTTGGAACTTCAGAGCGGCCTCGTCTGGCAGTATTTCGTTCCAACCAGCATATTTACGCCCAGGTAATCGACGACAGCCAGCATCGTACTTTGGCAGCAGCGTCTACCCTAGAGGCCGATCTGCGCTCCGAGCTGGAATCAGGTTCCACCTGTGAAGCATCGGCTCGGATTGGCAAACTAATAGCTGAACGAGCGATTGCTCAGGGGGTGCAGCAAGTTGTGTTTGACCGAGGTGGCAATCTGTATCACGGTCGGGTAAAAGCTTTGGCTGATGCCGCTAGAGAAGGCGGACTAAATTTCTAATATCAACAAAGTGTACAGGTGTTTCGCGAAACGCCTCTACGCAAATTCTGGCTCATCAACCGGATTTGATATGACTCGAATTTCTAACTGCCGCAGATTTGAGGAAAGGCAAGATGGCGAATCGTCGCAAAACCAAAACTAAAGAGAAGGAAACCGATTGGCAAGAGCGGGTGGTCCAAATCCGCCGGGTCACCAAGGTCGTAAAGGGTGGTAAAAAGCTGAGCTTCCGCGCGATCGTGGTTGTGGGCAACGAGAAAGGACAGGTCGGCGTCGGCGTCGGCAAAGCCAGTGATGTGATTGGTGCTGTTCGTAAGGGCGTGGCTGATGGCAAAAAGCATCTGGTAGAAGTGCCCTTGACTAAAGCTAACTCGATTCCCCATCCGGTGAACGGAGCTGGGGGTGGAGCCAAAGTGATGATGCGTCCTGCTGCTCCGGGTACGGGGGTAATTGCTGGGGGTGCCGTGCGGACCGTTCTGGAACTGGCCGGTGTCCGCAACGTATTGGCGAAGCAACTCGGTTCTGACAACCCGCTCAACAATGCGAGAGCTGCAGCAAATGCCCTAGCCTCACTCCGCACCTTCTCGGAGGTAGCTGAAGAAAGAGGTATTCCGGTCGAGAACCTTTATGCCTGAGCGCTCAGCAGATTTCTGAGCAAGACTATAGTTACCCAATCACTTGAGTTGAGAGGATAGTCATGAGATTAGAAGACGCTGCCCCCAAGGCAGGTTCACAAAAACGTAAGCGCCGGGTTGGGCGCGGGATCGCGGCGGGTCAAGGTGCAAGCTGTGGCTTTGGCATGCGGGGTCAAAAATCCCGTTCGGGCCGTCCGACTCGGCCTGGGTTTGAAGGGGGGCAAATGCCCTTATACCGCCGGATTCCTAAGTTGAAGCATTTTCCGTTGATCAATCGTCAGCATTACACGATTATCAACGTCGGCGACTTGGCGGATTTAGCCAAAAATACCGAGGTGAATCTGGCTTCTCTAATGGACGCCGGAATTATCACAACTGACGACGGTCCCCTTAAGGTTCTGGGTCATGGCGATCTTTCGGTTGCCCTCAAGGTCCAGGCCGCAGCATTCACAGCTACAGCCAAAGAGAAGATCGAAGCGGCTGGGGGAACTTGCGAAGTCGTCGGCTAGAATTTGGGTGGTAGGCAAAATTACGTTTGACTCAATTTTGGCATCGAGACTCTCTGTTCTAGCGATGCGCTAGATCCCGCCACTAGAGGTATCTGTTTATGGTAGTTAGTCGAGATAAGACCCCCACGGCTCAGGAAACCTTTGTGCAAATGGCTCAGGCAGCCGGTCTTCGCGGTCGGCTGCTTGTTACTATCGGCATGCTGATCCTGATCCGATTAGGGATTTATATTCCAGTGCCCGGTATTGACCGTGCGGCCTTTCAGCAAGGGTTGCAGGGCAGCGGCTTGGGTAATTTAATTGGCATTTTAGATATTTTGGCTGGGGGCGGCATTTCAGCCCTTGGCATTTTTGCGTTAGGAATTTTGCCCTACATCAACGCCTCCATCATCATGCAGTTGATGGCCGCCGCGATTCCTAGCTTAGAAGACTTACAGAAAAACGAAGGTGAGGCCGGACGCCGCAAGATTTCTCAAATTACTCGCTATGTGGCGCTAGCCTGGGCAATTTTCCAGAGCATCGGTATTTCTTTATTCATCAGCCAATACGCCATTAATCCGGGACCCATGTTCGTGGCTCAGACGGTTCTGGCATTAACGGCAGGTTCCATGTTTGTCATGTGGGTCGGCGAGCTGATCACTGAACGGGGAGTGGGTAACGGGGCTTCGCTGCTGATTTTCGTCAGTATTGTCTCAACCTTACCTCGCTCCTTGGGGCAAACGATTGAGCTAGCCCAGAGTGGCGACCGCAGCTTGGTGGGTGGCGTGATTATCCTGCTGCTGGTGTTCCTAGCAATGATCGTGGGGATTGTGTTCGTCCAGGAAGGTACCCGCCGTATCCCAATCATCTCGGCTCGGCGGCAGGTGGGACGACGTCTCTATCTAGAAAAGAGCAGCTATTTACCCTTGCGGTTGAATCAGGGCGGCGTGATGCCGATCATCTTTGCCTCAATGGTGCTGTTCTTACCGGCCTCGCTGGTGCAGTTCTTGCCCAATAACGAAATCCTGAATCAAGTGATTCGCTATCTCAGCCCTGGGCATTGGCTGTATGTGGTTGTGTATCTAGCGCTGATTCTGTTCTTTAGCTACTTCTATGCGTCCTTGATCATCAACCCAGTTGATATGGCGCAGAACTTGAAGAAGATGGGAGCCAGCATTCCGGGGATTCGTCCAGGGAAAGCGACTAGCGAATACATCGAGCGGGTTTTGAATCGGTTGACGTTTTTGGGTGCGATTTTCTTGGGTCTGGTTGCCATCATCCCAACAGCAGTGGAAGGGGCCACCCAGGTTCGTACCTTCCAGGGTTTGGGCGCAACCTCTCTGCTGATTCTGGTCGGTGTGGCGATTGACACGGCTAAGCAGATTCAGACCTATGTGATTTCTCAACGCTATGAAGGGATGGTGAAACAGTAGTGGCTCGATTGATCTTTTTGGGGCCTCCAGGAGCTGGCAAGGGAACTCAAGCTCAATCTCTGGCCCAGGCCCATCACATCCCTCATATTTCGACCGGCGACATTCTCCGGAATGCAGTGACTCAACAAACTGAGCTGGGAAAAAAAGCCCAATCCTATATGGATCGGGGAGAATTGGTGCCAGACCAGCTCATCCTCGATTTAGTCGAAGAACGGCTAAACCAATCCGATGCAGCCTCTGGTTGGATTCTGGATGGGTTTCCCCGCACCATCACTCAGGCAACCTTCTTAGATCAGCTGCTCTCGCAAATTCATCAGAATTGCGATTATGTGGTGAACTTTGAAGTGCCCGACGAGATCCTGGTGGCGCGTCTCCTGGGCCGAGGCCGTAAGGATGATACCGAAGAAGTGATTCGGCATCGTTTAGAGGTGTATCGCCAGCAGACAGCTCCTCTAATTGATTTCTACCGCGAGCGCCAGCAGTTGGTTTCAATTGACGGCGATCAAACTATTGACCAGGTGAATCAAAAGCTGGGCCAAATCCTTCGCCCTAAGGTTTGATTCGGCTCATCCCTGAGAAGGTGAGAACAAGCATACTTTGGGGTAAGTTGATCGAGATCACTGCGAAAAACCAACTTTCTTAAACATTTGTTAGGCTAGAAATGAAATTCTGTGGCTTGGGTCTAGGATGACTGCGTGAGTTTAATTTAGCCGAGTCAGCAATTCAACCCAGCGGTTATTCAGCCCAGCTGCTTTAATAAGTTCATTTTTTGTTGATTAGTTGAGGAGAGCAAATTGTCTAAGCAAGATTTGATTGAAATGGAAGGCACTGTGACTGATTCACTGCCGAATGCCATGTTCCGTGTCGATTTAGATAACGGGTTTAATGTCCTAGCCCATATTTCTGGCAAAATCCGTCGTAACTATATCAAGATCCTGCCCGGTGATCGAGTCAAGGTGGAACTGACGCCCTACGACTTAACTAAAGGCAGAATTACTTACCGTTTACGCAAGAAATAGGTAAGTTGATAGGACGGTTGCGCTAGTGATTTGCTGCTAGCTTTGAGGCAACTAATTCGGTTGCTGGTCACGCCTGCATTAGGCATCTACACAATGGCTGTCTAGCTTATCTAAACGATAACCGAATGAACAGATTCCATTTTTTACCTGTTTTATTAGTCATTGCTTTAACATTGACAGATTAATTGCAGTTTGCTAATATATTAAGTTTGTAGTCATAGGTTGGGGACATGAAGGTCCGAGCATCTGTACGAAGAATGTGCGAAAAATGTCGGGTGATTCGGCGCAAGGGTCGGGTCATGGTGATTTGCTCCAACCCGAAGCATAAGCAGCGTCAAGGGTAGTTTCCCTTGGTCGCGCAACTGGATATGAGATGCTGAGCATCGGCTGAGAATTTCAGTCCTGGTATAAATCGTTAGATTGTAGCAGCGAAACGGAGAGAAATAAAACGTGGCGCGGATAGCTGGAGTAGACCTTCCACGGGATAAACGTGTAGAGATTGGTCTGACCTATATTTACGGAATTGGATTAACCCGCTCGAAGCAAGTTTTGGCGAAGACTGGGGTAAATCCTGATACGCGAGTCAAAGATTTAAGCGATGCCGAAGTGGCTGCGCTGCGGGAAGCCGTCGAGGGCGACTACCAGGTTGAGGGTGACCTCAGACGTTGGGAGTCCATGAATATCAAGCGATTGATGGACATTGGCACTTACAGAGGTCGTCGCCATCGGTTGGGTCTGCCCGTTCGGGGTCAAAGAACGCGAACCAATGCTCGGACCCGCCGGGGTGGTCGCCGCACTGTAGCAGGTAAGAAGAAAGCGCCCAGCAAGAAATAGGGCCGTATCTGGGAAGTTGGATCTGGCAGCGAAATGGGTCCCCCTAGTCGCTGTTTTTGTCTGTCTGAGAAAAGCTGGTCGGGGAACTACGTCTCAGCTTTTTCGCAATCCACTCACCGCCTACAGTCAATTTTCCTGACAATTGCTTGGACTAGGCATTGGCTGGTCTGCTCTATGAACGAGTCTAATCAACGAGAATCACTAAGTCTAATTAACGAGAGATAACGGCGTATGGCACGACAACCCACCAGAAAGACGGGAGCTAAAAAGCAGAAGCGGAATGTGCCCAATGGAGTGGCTCATATCCAATCGACCTTCAACAACACGATCGTAACCATTACCGATGTAAATGGCGAGACTATTTCTTGGTCGTCCTCTGGAGCTAGCGGCTTCAAAGGCGCGAAGAAAGGAACTCCCTATGCGGCGCAAACGGCAGCTGAGCGGGCAGCCCAACGGGCAACTGAGCAAGGTATGCGGCAAATCGAGGTGATGGTGAGCGGTCCTGGCTCTGGCCGGGAAACGGCGATCCGGGCACTGCAAGCGGCTGGTTTGGAAATTACGTTGATTCGAGATGTAACGCCCATTCCCCACAATGGTTGTCGGCCTCCCAAGCGGCGTCGGGTGTAAGTGCTAGCTCCCGCAGCAGAAGCAATAGAGATTTGAGGAATTGAGGACAGGTTGATGTTAACCGTTATCTCAGGTTGGGAACGGATTGGCGGAATTAGGTTTGCTTTCTAGGGCTAAGGAGAAGGGAGGTTTGACTGTGGCACAGTTTCAAGTTGAGTGTGTGGAATCGGATACCGGGGATGACCGCAGCTCCTACAGCAAGTTTGTGCTGGAACCGCTCGATCGAGGGCAGGGAATCACGGTCGGCAATGCGCTGAGACGGGTTCTGCTGTCTAACCTAGAAGGGGCTGCGGTGACGGCTGTACGGATTGCCGGAGTGTCTCATGAGTTTATGACTGTCCCCGGCGTGCGGGAAGATGTGCTGGACATCTTGCTGAACATGAAGGAGGTTGTCCTCAAAAGCTATTCCTCCCAACCGCAGATTGGGAGGCTGCGAGTGGAAGGGCCAGCGACAATCACCGCAGGTTACTTCGACTTTCCAGCAGAAGTTCAAGTGATCGATCCGGAGCAATATATCGCCACGCTGGCGGCAGGGCATACGTTAGAGATCGAGTGCCGAGTTGAAAAGGGGATTGGCTATCGGGCCATCGAGCGGGGCCGCGACGAAACGTCAGCCCTGGACTTTTTGCAAATCGACTCGGTGTTTATGCCGGTCCGCAAGGTGAACTACACCGTGGAAGATGCCAGGGTGGGTGGCTCACTAGAGAAAGACCGTCTGATTCTGGAAGTTTGGACCAACGGTAGCCTGACGCCTCAAGAAGCCTTGAGTCAGGCTGCTGATATTTTGGTTGGCTTGTTCAATCCGCTGCGGGAAATTGATTTTGCGCCTATTGATGACGCCGACGAGATTGATGTCGATCCAGCTAATCAAATTCCGATCGAGGAACTGCAGCTATCGGTGCGAGCCTATAACTGCCTGAAGCGTGCTCAAATTAACTCGGTTGCGGATTTGTTGGACTACACCCAGGAAGACTTGTTGGAGATCAAGAACTTTGGAGCCAAATCGGCTGAAGAGGTGATTCAAGCTCTACAGGATCGGTTGGGCATCACGCTACCCCACGATAAATCCTCTCGGTCTACCTAGATTGGGTTTTTTGATTGACTGTACTGTACTCTAGCTGATTTGAACTGCAAAAACTATGCGTCACCGTTGTCGCGTCCCACAATTGGGCAAACCTGCTGACCAGCGTAAAGCACTGCTGCGAGCGCTAACTACGGAACTGATTCGCCACGGGCGGATCACAACCACTAAAGTGCGGGCTAAGGCGGTTCGTTCTGAAGCAGAGCGGATGATCTCCTTGGCCAAAGATGGTTCCTTAGCGGCTCGGCGTGAAGCGCTTGGCTATATCTATGACAAACAGTTGGTGCATGCCCTGTTTGAACAAGCTCCTCAGCGCTATGGCAATCGCCAAGGCGGCTACACCCGCGTACTCCGCACCGTTAACCGGAAGGGAGACAACGCCGAAATGGCCATTATTGAGTTGACTTGAGCAGTAAGCGCTCCTGGAATCGGATAACGATTATGTCTGTCAGTTTGTTATCAATGTCGTCTGGTTTGGATAAGGGGCACTCTTCATCCAAGCCGACTCAGCGAGTGGCCCTGGTGATTCAATATCTGGGCACTCATTTTCATGGCTGGCAGCGGCAACCTCAACATCGTTCTGTGCAGGAAGAGATCGAGCGGACGATTGCGTCTGTGTTGGATCATCCGGTAACGCTGCATGGGGCCGGCCGTACCGATGCAGGAGTTCATGCCGCCGCGCAGGTGGCTCACTTTGAGGCTCCCAGCCATATCCCTGCCCACCGTTGGGCCAGCATCCTCAACAGTCGTCTGCCGAACGATATTTTGATTCGAGGCTCAGCTCCGGTAGAGCAAACTTGGCATGCTCGCTTTTCGGCCTGTTGGCGGCGCTATCGATACACTATCTACACCGATGCTCGCCCAAACTTATTTGTGCGGCCCTTTACCTGGCACTATTACCTTGCGCCGTTAGAGGCGTCCTTGATGCAGGCAGCCTTGGAGCCGTTGTTGGGGCGGCAGCATTTGGCCGCGTTCCACCGGGCTGGTTCGAGTCGCGCTCATTCGTGGGTGGATGTTCAGGCCGCTGAGTGTATCCGTCGAGGTCCGTTCATCCAAATCGAGCTGCAGGCCAGCGGCTTTTTGTATGGCATGGTGCGGTTGCTAGTCGGTATGCTAGTTGAGGTGGGTCGCGGAGATCGCTCGCCTGCGGAGTTTACAGAACTCTGGCAACAGCAGCGGCGGGATCTCGTCAAATATGCCGCACCACCTCAAGGGTTGTGTCTGCTGCGAGTGGGTTATCCTGAGTTTCCCTTCTCACCGGAAATTTGGTTTGACACGCAGCCGCAGTTGACCTTGCCATCGATGGCTGAACCCGTTTCCTGCTTTGGTTGAACCTCCCGGACTTTTGATTATCTTGCAAAGAACAACTGACGAATCATGAACAAGACCTATCTTCCTCCAATCGATACGATCGAACGCAACTGGTATGTTGTGGATGCCGCTGATCAGCGCCTAGGGCGTCTGGCTAGCGAGATCGCGATGGTGCTGCGCGGCAAGAATAAGCCCAGTTACACTCCCCACCTGGATACGGGTGATTTTGTGATTGTGGTCAACGCAGACAAAGTGGTCGTGACTGGCAAAAAGAGCAGCCAAAAGCTGTATCGCCGGCACTCTAGTCGGCCTGGTGGTATGAAAACCGAGACGTTCAACCAGCTCCAAGCTCGTTTGCCGGAGCGGATCGTGGAGCAAGCGGTGAAGGGCATGCTGCCGAAAAACACCTTGGGGCGTCAATTGTTTACCAAGCTCAAGGTCTATGCGGGTCCCGATCATCCCCATCAAGCTCAAAAACCTGAAGTTCTAGAGATTAAGACTATTCCTGGAGGCGATAAGTAATGCAAGCGACTGAGAGAAGCGAGCGCGTTATGTACTGGGGCACTGGGAGGCGGAAGTCTGCCGTAGCGCGTGTGCGGCTAGTTCCTGGCAGCGGCCAACTGACGATCAACGGCAAACCTGGCGATCTATATCTACAGTTCAATCCGGGCTACCTCGCGGTTACAAAGGCTCCTTTGGAAACGCTAGGATTAGAGAGCGAGTACGATATTCTGGTCAATGTGCGCGGCGGTGGCTTAACCGGGCAGGCGGATTCGATTCGGTTAGGCGTGGCACGGGCGCTCTGTCAGCTCGATCCCGATAACCGCAAGCCGTTGAAGGTCGAAGGCTACCTGACCCGCGACCCACGGGCCAAAGAGCGTAAGAAGTATGGTTTGCACAAGGCTCGTAAGGCACCTCAGTACTCGAAGCGTTAAGGCTGATGCCAAGCGGTCTAGTTCATTTCAATTAGGTTGGTAGAGAATTATGGCAAAAGATATTCACCCCCAGTGGTACCCAGAGGCAAAAGTATACTGCAATGGCGAAGTCGTGATGACGGTCGGCTCCACCAAGCCAGAGCTGCATGTTGACGTCTGGTCCGGAAATCACCCCTTCTTCACGGGTACGCAAAAGATTATTGACACTGAAGGTCGAGTCGAGCGCTTCTTGCGTAAGTACGGTATGACGGACAGTCAGTCTGGCGACGCCAAGAAGAAATAGCGATTGTCACTTGCTTGTTAACGTGCAGTCAGTGGTTTCGCTTGACTGCTTTTGCTGTTTTCAAATGTGACATTCCAGTTCGTATCAGTTGGCGGTTCCTATGGCTGAAGCTTATTTATTGGACAAACTTAGATCCGTTGAGCAAACCTTCAACGAGTTGACGCGACGTTTGGCGGATCCAGATGTAGCGACCGATCCGACTGAGTTTCAGCGGCTAGCCAAGGCTCGTTCTTCGCTAGAGGAAACCGTTGACACCTACGAAACCTGGAAGAAAGCACAGCAGGGACTGGAAGAAGCGCGCCAAATTGCCAAAGACGCTAGCGCTGACCCCGAACTGAAGGAGTTGGCCAGTCTAGAAATTGAGGAACTAGAGGCCCAAATCGAAACCCTAGAGAACCGGCTGAAGGTATTACTGCTACCCCGCGACCCAAACGACGAAAAAAACATCATGCTGGAAATTCGGGCTGGTACTGGCGGCGATGAAGCAAGTATCTGGGCTGGCGATCTGGTGCGGATGTATTCCCGTTATGCCGAGAGTCAGGGTTGGCGGGTGAAGCTGGTGAGTGAATCCCTCGGCGATATGGGTGGCTTCAAAGAAGCGATTTTGGAAATTCAAGGGGATCAGGTTTACAGCAAACTCAAGTTCGAGGCCGGTGTGCATCGCGTGCAGCGAGTTCCGGTGACGGAAGCGGGTGGTCGGGTGCATACCTCGACAGCAACGGTGGCCGTGATGCCGGAAGTCGATGAGGTCGATGTCGAGATTGATCCGAAGGATGTGGAGATTACTACCGCTCGATCGGGTGGAGCGGGTGGTCAGAACGTCAACAAGGTGGAAACGGCGGTCGATTTGTTTCATAAACCCACAGGCATTCGTGTCTTTTGTACCGAAGAGCGGTCCCAACTGCAAAACCGCGAGCGGGCGATGCAAATTCTGCGGGCCAAACTCTATGAAATGAAGCTACGGGAACAGCAGGAAGCCGTCACTTCAATGCGGCGTTCTCAGGTGGGTACAGGTGCGCGCTCAGAAAAAATCCGCACCTACAACTACAAAGATAATCGCGTGACCGACCACCGCTTGGGCCAGAACTTCACGTTGAACCCGGTGTTGGAGGGTGATTTAGAATCGGTGATTCAGTCTTGTATTTCTCAAGACCAACAGGAGCGACTGGAAGAACTGGCAGCATCCACTACAGCTGCGGTCTGATAAGCCCCCTCCGCCAACGTCTTTTTCAGAATTGCTCACAAGCACTCATTAAAAACATTTGTTTACCCTCTGGACGCTAGACTGATTCGAGCATAGAATGAGTCAGTTCATCTGTACTTGTGTCTATGCCTCGCTTTCTCCATCTGGCTGACGTTCATCTGGGCTTTGACCGCTACGATTGCAAAGAGCGGACGCAGGATTTTTTCTATGCCTTCAATGACGCGATCGAGAAATACGCGATTGCAGAGCGGGTAGACTTTGTCCTGATTGCCGGTGATTTATTTGAGCATCGCAACATTCAGCCCGCGACTTTAAATCAGGCGCAGTACTGTTTGCAGGAATTGCAGAAAGCCGGTATTCCTGTGCTGGCGATTGAGGGGAATCACGACAACCGTCCCTACGGTACCAAAACCAACTGGTTGCGCTATCTGGCCGACTGGGGATTGCTGATTCTGCTGGAACCGGGTGATGCCACTGCTGAGGAATCGTTTTATAGTCCGTGGAATGGGCGCTCTGGTGCCTATATCGATCTAGATTGCGGAGTGCGAGTCTTGGGATCGAGTTGGTACGGAACTTCAGCACCCAAAGCAATCGAGCAGATTGTTGCCGCAATGGGCAAACTACCTCCGAGTGCTGGGCCAACGATTCTGATGTTCCACCACGGCCTAGAAGGACAGATCGCGCGCTATCAAGGTGCGCTCAGATATGCTGATGTCTTGCCCCTGAAACAAGCGGGGGTTGATTATTTGGCATTGGGGCATATTCACAAGAGCTATAGCTTAGAAAACTGGATCTTCAACCCTGGCTCCATCGAAGCTAACAGCGTGGAGGAAGCCAGCTACCAGCGGGGAGTTTATCTGGTAGAAATCAACGAAACTGGCATTCAGGCCGAGCTGAAACAGGATTATTACCAGCGGGACGTTGTGCGGTTAAAGCTCTCAACCAATGGACAAGAGTCAGTCGAAGAACTAGAGCAGCAGGCGATTGCCCAAGTCCAGCAGGCGATTCAGCAAAACCGCTTGCGTCCAGCCGATGCTCCGATTGTGGAACTGCGCATTGATGGTCAGGTCGGCTTTGATCGGTTAGAACTTGATACCCGCCGCTTGCAGCAACAGCTCCAGCAGCTCAGCAATGCCCTGATCTTTCTGCTCAAATATGAAGTTGATTCGCTTGCCTATGCCTCCCACCTAACCGAAGATGCCAGCCGGCTTCAGATCGAGCGAGAGGTGTTTTTGGATCTGCTGACGGCGAACAACTCCTACAAAAAGCGAGCCGCCGAGTTAGCAGACGGACTAATCGCCCTCAAGGAACAGCAGCTCGAAGGGCGATCAGAAGCAGAGCTATATCGATTTGTGCGGGATATGGTCTTGCCAGAGCGGCTGTACTCAGTTGATGCCCTGGAGAGCGAGGAGCTGAGCTGAGCGTGAACGTGAATTAAGATCCCCGCTGGATCTCAGTAAAGATCGCCTCCAGGATTTCCGTTGCTCCTTGCTGGCGGAGATTATGAGCCAGTTGTATTCCTAGTGCCTCGGCCTCGGTTGCTGCTCCAGAGATGCTGTCTTTAACCATCTGCTGTCCATCCAGGCTGGCGACCATGCCGGTCAGCGTCAGCGTATTGCCTTCGATGGTTGTGTTGACGCCAATCGGCACCTGGCAACCGCCTTCTAGTTCGCGCAGAAACGACCGCTCAGCATAGCAACGGTAGGCAGTGGGCTGATGTTCTAATGCCTTTAGCAACTCCAGAATTTCGCTGTCTTCCGCGCGGCACTCGATGCCCAACGCACCCTGACCGACGGCATGAAGCGACACTTCCGGCGGCAAAACCTGATGAATTCGCTCTGCCATTCCCAGCCGCCGCAACCCGGCCACCGCCAAAATAATCGCGTCAAACTCGCCTGCGTCTAGCTTTTGTAATCGAGTATTTAAGTTGCCGCGAATATCCTTAAACGCCAGATGCGGGTAATGGTGCTGCAACTGAGCTAAGCGACGCAACGAGGAGGTGCCCACCACAGCACCTTCGGGCAGGGTATCGATTTGCTTATCTTGATGGCGAGCATGCACCACGAGCGCATCGGCAGGATCTTCCCGTTCCGTAACGCAGCCAAGCATCAATCCTTCCGGGAGCCGAGTCGGCAGATCCTTGAGCGAATGCACCGCAAAGTCAATCTCGCCTTGCAACATGCCGATTTCCAACTCTTTGGTGAATAAGCCTTTGTCACCAATCTTGGCGAGCGCCACATCCAGAATTTTGTCACCCTGGGTGCTCATCGTATGAACTTCAAATTTACGATCTGCGAATCGTTGCTGAAGTTCGGCTTGCACCCAATGAGTTTGCACAAGAGCCAGTTGACTTTTGCGGGAGCCAATCCGAATTGAACGAGGAGGACTAGAAACCATTTGTGAAGCGTGATCTAAAAATGCAAAATGATGTTAACGCGACCAAAATTAAACAATCGGGAAACATGCAGGCTAATTTAGTTCGTATTACTGTCTAGTGAAGTAACTAGAGAATTGAAATATTGAGTTGAATTAGGTATCCTACCCATTCAGGCTGCATGTCAAGCTAATTTTGACCATCTAACCAGCTTACCGCAGTCTGGGAACCGAAGGTGCAAGAGATTGATGGAAGAAGATTGCTATTGGCATTATCGAGTCGTGAAGGCTTCGCTAAAGCGGCGAGTAATTGGTTCGAGCAGGAAGGTGAGAACTGACCGCTGCCGAGTCACAATTTCTGCCGTAGCGGCCATACCCGGCGTCAGTTCGACCGGCTGACCGTTGACAATAATGTCCTTGCGCTTCAGCTTTACTTTTGTCTCAAATACTGGGCCTAGTTCCCGATCGATCGTGGCGTTGGGGCTGATCTGTACCACTTCACCCTCGATGGTGCCAAACTCTTGAAATGGAAAGGTGGCCAGCTTCACCTTGGCCCGCATACCGTTGCTAATAAAACCGATATCGCGGTTAAGTACCTTGACTTCTAGCAATAAATCCTCGTCATCCGGCAGAATCGACAGCAACTCCTGCCCCGGTGCAACTGCACGCTCGCCTAGCGTGGTTTGGACATCGTAAACCTTTCCAGACACCGGTGCCGTGATTGTCTGGCCTTCAGTTCTGAGGCGGGCCTGAGTCAGTTGGCCTTCGATGTTAGCTAGCTCCTCTTGGCGCTGTTTCAGTTGACTGAGAATTTCGCTCTGCCGTTCGGAGCCTAGCCGATTCGTCGTTTGTTGAGCTGCCTGATACGCTTGCTCTGCTTGCAAAATTGCCTGCCGCTGAGCTGCGATCTCCTGCTGCAACGAATTGACCCGATCTTCAGCCTCCGTCAATCGATCTTTCGCTTCTAGATAATCAAAGCGTGGAATTGCCCCATCGACCAGTTTACGCAGACTGGCTTCTCGCTCTTGAGCATTTTTTAACGCGGTGCGAGCATTGGCCAGATTGCCTTCCAGTTTGGCGAATTGGGCCTTGGCTTCAGCGATCACAGCCCGCTGGCGTTGGGCATCGGCAGTGGCAGCCGCTTGACGGGTATCAAACTCGCGCAGCCGAGCTGTCAAAAGCTGATCTTGCAAAGCCGTTCCTGTTTTCGTTTGGCCTTCACTTTCCGCCTTCAGCCGGGCCATGTCCTGCCGCACCGCAACCGCAATTTTTTCGAGCCGATCCACTTCTGCCTGATTCAGAGCCGGATCCTGCACCAACAGCACATCGCCTTTTTTAATTTGGTCTCCTTCCTGGACGCGAATTTCACTGATAATGCCCCCCTCTAGAGCACGCACGGGCCGTACCTGAGCTGAGGGAATCAGTTCACCCTGAGCCGTTGCCACTTCATCCACTTTGCTAAAATGCGCCCAGCCAATTGCGCCAAATACGAGCATTGACAGGGTTCCAGCTAGCAGCCGGGTGTAGAGGGGCGGCAGTTCGCGCACCGCCTTGCCCAGTTCATAAGACAAATAATCTTCTGGGCTAACAAACTGTTGGCGGGTTTGGCGAGCTTGAGCGGATGAGGTGTCTTGGGAGGACTGCATAGCAATTCAGGTTGGGAAGGGGTAGGAGCTTAGCTTTAGGTTTAGATCTCCTCTATTCTGCCCATATTTTCTCTCAACTGGGTTGGACTGTAATTTCTATGGTTAGTTTGGATATCTAATCAGTAACCGGGCAAAAAACGAGGACATGTTACCACCTTACGGAACTAATCACCTCAAACTCTTGCAGTCCTTCAGGAGTTTCGTAGTTTACATCTACAGCAGTGACTTTGGCAGCGGGCGGGCCTTGATGGCACCAGCGGAGCATTTCGTCGATTTGTGCCTGTGTCCCTTCAAACACGGCTTCCACTCGTCCGTCTCGCAGGTTGCGCACCCAGCCGCTGAGTTTCAGCAATTGGGCCATATCCCAGGTAGAAGCCCGATAGCCCACGCCCTGCACCCGACCTGAGATGATCGCATGGGCGCGGATCCGATCAGAAGGCGGTTGATTCATAGGAACTTTCCAGTCAACCTAGAGTTTTTCTTGCAGCGGTTTACAAAAATCGTCGATACCGGTTTTGGCAACATAGAGTACCACCGGAGTGGCCAGAACCGTTGGAATGTTGGTTTCCTGAGCCAGAAGATTAATCGCACTGCTAACAGTTCCAGCTTGAATCGCTTCCTTGATCCCCGTCTGGCAGAGAAAAACCCGCCATCGTTTTGCCACTCCGTCTAGCCACTGTTCGGTGCGATCGGGTTCCTGCCCTACCTGGAGGGCTAAGGCAATGGCGGCATCTTCCAGATCTCCCTCGCAGTCTTCGATCATATTGAGCGCCCGCAGCGCTACTTCGTTATCGGCTAGTTGGGAACGATATTGGTCAATTTCTTCGGAAGAGAGGGTGATCATAGTGCTCGCATTTGCCAATCTTTAGCTCAGTTTGCCTTATCGACGGGTTCCCATCAAGCCATTCACCACACCCGTGCCAATGCACAGCAAGATCAGCAGCCAGATGATGCCCCCTGGCAAAAAGGTCAAAATCCCAATCCCGCGTAGGATCCATACGGCAGCCGTCAAGCCGAGGGCAAACAGAAAAAGCTGCGTGGTGGGTCGCATGGATTTAAGCATAAACCTACCTACCATTTAGATTGAATTAGATTGAATTAGATTGCATAACAGAACTCACGGTGGGGATTTGCGCTGAAACTGGAATAGAACCCCTATCGGTTGCGCAGAGCCGACAAAATGCCGACGCCAATTGCCAGCAGCACTAGCGCATAAATCGCCGTTCGGGGAATGTCGGTTAGGAAGCCAAACGCTTGCAGCAGCAATACCAGTGCCATGATCACCAACAAAATACCAGCAACATACAAGAAAATTCGGATACCAAGATTGGGAGACTGCCTCACCTAACCCTCCTATCAACTCCTGTCAACAGCAAATGGCAAACCTAGCTTTTAGCAGACCTATTCTTACACGGACTTGTAGCTCGTGGGACGGAAAGTTCGCCAGCAAAGAAATTTTTTAGATCTTCACATCAACCCCAAAAAGTTAGCTTGTATCTTCAGCCATTAGGAACTACAACTAAGGGCAGTGAAGTTACATTTCTAGATACTAGTAGGATGAATTTAATTTCCCAGTTGACGACAGGCAGTTGAGTGAGTTGAGGCACCCTAGTTGAAGACAATGGCGAGGCGGATTTAGAAAGATTTAGAGCTTGATAGCCGCGAGTCGCAATTTTTTAGATATAGCGAGTAACGTATGACCTTAGCGCTTGTTGAACCTGCGATCGATCTTGGATGGGATACCGCTCACCAGACGGCTTTGTTGCGTGGAGAGATCCTGCTTCAAACCCGATCCCACTCGGCCTGGGGCGGAGCTGTTACAGCGCAAATGTATTTGCCACTAGAGCGGTCGCAGGTCTGGCAGCAGTTGATCGATTATCCACGCTGGGTGCAATATTTTCCCAGTTTAACCCACAGCCAAATTATCTCTAGCCATGATGGCTCTCGTAGCTACAAGCGGCTTTACCAGGTTGCGGGCAAAACGTTTCTTTGCTTCACAGCTCAGGTAGAAATTTATCTCAAAGCCTTTGAAACGATCCAGCCCCGCTGGCATCAAATTCAATTTCAGTTAGAAAAAGGCAGCTTTCACGATTTTTCGGCGCTCCTCAAACTGCATGATCATCAAGCCGGTACACTTCTGACTTACTCTGTCCAAGCAACTCCTTCCCTTCCAATTCCCACCCAGATTATTCAAGAAGGCATTCGGCTCGACCTGCCGACCAACATGCGCTCAATGCGGCGAGTGATCTGCCGCCAGTAGTTTCAGTTCCGTTTCATTCATAATGATGATGGGTTGGCATTTAGTTCCGTCAGCATAGCGAAGGCAATGCTTAGCTTGTTTGATAATTGGACGATCTCTAGATGACGTTCATCTTGACGAATGACGATGGAATTGATGCGCCTGGGCTACGAGCACTCCAGCAAGCGGTTGGGGGGCAGGGAATTGTTGTTGCGCCGCTCCAGCATCACTCAGGCTGTAGTCATCAGGTGACGACTGCTCGCCTGATTCGGGTTGAGCAGCGTTCGAATTATGAATATGCTGTCGATGGCACACCCGTGGATTGTATTCGGATTGCCTTGAGCCAGATCTGCCCTGATGCCACGTTAGTCCTATCGGGAATCAACGCAGGCGGCAATTTGGGCGCGGATATTCACATTTCTGGGACGGTGGCCGCCGTTCGAGAAGCTGCTCTGTATCGAGTGCCGGGGATTGCTATTTCTCACTACATTCACCAAAGGCGAGCGATTGATTGGCAGCGGGCTGCCAACTGGGCATCCCTGGTGATCGACAAGCTGAGGCACCAATCCTCTCCAGCAGGCAGGTTTTGGAACGTTAATTTGCCCCATCCGGATGGTTCGGTGACTGAGGTGGATATTGTTTTCTGCCCCTTGTGCACCCAACCCCTACCGGCAGTTTATCAAGCGCTAGAGTCGGGAACGTTAAAATATGCCGGGGAGTATGGCAAACGGGCACGCGATCCAGGCTCCGATGTTGATGTGTGTTTCTCTGGCAATATTGCGGTCACGCAAGTGCAACTCTGGAACCACCGGGAGTGAACCCAATGGTCCAGGCTTAATTGTTCAGTCTGAGTGGGTTCGCAGTAGTCGCGTTGACAAGGCGTCTTTTGCTGAAATTCTTGAGAGAGTGCTGTTATGCCTAAACCATATCAATCGAGTGTCGCCTTGATTGGATTGGCGAGTCTACTAGTTTCTACCAGCGCCTGTAGCAATAGTCCGGAGCTGTCCGCTGAATCATCCCTGCCGCCACCAACTGCCCCAGCAGTTCAACCAGATCCGGCTACCCCAGCTAAAGCATCAACCTCTAAGATTGATCCATTTCGATTGGCCATTGACCGGGCATCGAGTGCCTATACCATCAGCAAATCGGCCCAATCGCGCGATGACTGGAAACTGGTCGCGAATCGCTGGCGGCAGGCGATTGAACTAATGAAATCGGTTCCGGCTGCAAGTCCCCATCATGCTCAGGTGCGGCAAAAGCTAGCCGACTACCAAAAGAATTTGGCCTATGCGCAACAACAGGCCAATCGGCCAACTGCTCCTAACCCGACTGGAGTGATTATTTTGCCTCCACGGGTACCCCAGAAGCAACCAACTGCTGTATCTGCACCCATTGCGGCTGCCGTTCCCCAAGTCGCTATTCCTGCTCCAGTTAGCAGCAATCGAGTGTTTTACGCACCAATTGTGCGCCGAGAGGGAAACACGCCTGTGATCCGGGTTCTGTTTAACAATGAGCAGCCATTTGACATGATTGTGGATACCGGAGCCAGCGGCACATTAATTACTCGCAAAATGGCGGACAGTTTGGGCGTAGTGCCAATTGCCCAGGCCACGGTTGATACGGCTAGTCAAAAAGGAGTGGCCTTTCCGGTTGGGTATGTCCAGTCGATGGAGGTAGAGGGTGCCGTCGCTCGTGATGTATTGGTGGCGGTGGCTGGGCCGGAACTCGATATAGGACTGCTTGGGCATGATTTCTTCGGCCACTATGATGTGACAATTCGCGCCTACGAAGTTGAATTCCGCGAGCGTTCTTGATCACGAGCAATAGATTGGTCATTGCGTCCCTAAATCGCCATCAGACGCCCAAACAGCGATTGACGAGGCTTGTGACCGTCTGTTTCAACCGCTGCCGTTGCCGCCATTGCTGAAACGCCTGGTTATAATCGTCTTCGCTCAAGAAATAGGTCTTCCAGGCTGAGAGGGCCAAGCTGACCCCGCCCACAAACACCGGAAATAGCCAGAACTGCCCACCAAATAACAGGTAGAGGGCCAAAAAGAACCCTGCAAAAATCAAATGCTTCACCGCCTGCGACCGAAACCGTCCTTGCCGCACTCGATCGAAAGCTTGTCGTTCCGCCTGTTTACCTTGATGCGCTAACCATTCCTGTTCAGCAGCCAGAATATCGGCTGGGGCAATATTCAGCTCAGCAGCAATTTCAAACAGTTGGGTGCGGGTTAGCTCACCGGCTTCTGCCTGTCGTGCAATCGCCAGATTCAGAATTTGCTGCGCGTCTTCAGAGCGGTAGTAGGTTTCGTGAGGTGTGGTAGTCATGGTTGCATAGCGGAAGTTCTAGCTGAACAGCGGTGACCAAACAAATTGCCCTATCAAGCAAAACAGGGAAAATTTGCCAAACAGCTCTCTCTTCGTTATAAGCAAATTTTGGCAGTTTGAGTAAATCATGGAGTAGGGATTTCCTCCCTGCGCTTTATTCTGGCTTCCAGTCTGGTTGAGGGCTGATGTAGTGTCTTAAGTGTCTTAACTAGTGACTTGATACTAGTGACTTAATTGTGTGTCCTAGTCCTGCACATAGTCCTGACCATTCAGTAGCGCTATTTCCGCCCGGACAAATTCTCGTCCCAAATAGGCGGCGTGGTCTAGATAGGTGATCGGGCAGGGTTGGGTTTCTTCAAAAATCTTGATGCAAAGTTCCTTAGCCGTGCGGCCTGTAAAAACCGCCGTTGGTACCCGCTCTACTTTGACATTGCAGGGTAGCGGCTCTCCAGTTTCTGGATCACAGGCTAGCCCTTGGTCGTTGATCACATTGGTGTAGTGCTTGGCGCAAATTAACTGGGCTTCCCGATCCACAAAGATGACGAAGTAGCCGGCGGGGTCAAGGTCAATGAAGCGATTCGATAATTTATTGTCTAAAGCTGCTCGTTCTTCAGCCAGGGAATTGGTGGTTAACATAGCTTATGCAAATCAGGTTAAGGGGAAACTACGGTTCTGGAATTGAGTGTTCTGTAATCGAAGTTTGCTGCCGTCCTTGATCCAGTTTATCCCCCAGAATTCTTCTCGATCAGGCTTGATGATCAAGTCTGGATAAAATCAATCTCAATAAAGTCGTCTGACAATCTCTGCAAGCTCAAGGTGATGGATTGGCACTAGAGCGGGAAGTCGGAGCAGAGCCAACAATATGCCAAGGAATCGTGCGGTCAGCAGCGAGCTGAAAGGCTACAGCCCGTGCTCCGTGACGATTGATGTGGCTAGGATCGGCAAAATAGTGATTTTTGACCAGCTCTGGATGTTGGCTGAGATCGCGGAACATAAAGCGCTCGCGGGCTGCTAATCGCCACATATGCTGCTGAAACTCAGTTTCGTAATTCCGCCGCACTGTATCAGCCAGGTAATCGCGGGTGAGAGGCAAGTTAACGAAGACTAGCGTAATCCCCTGCTGACGAGCAAAGTTGGCCAGGGATACCGTTGCATCAGTCTGATCGCCTCGGAGGTTGAAGTTGTAGTAGTTGTTGTCGTACCGGCCTGAAACTCGCGGGTAGCGTCGATAGTAGCTGCTGGGATCATACTGCTCGGTTACGGTTTGGAATCCTTGTAGGGTTAGATCGGGAGCAACTGGCGTTTCGTTGGCTGCTGCCACAGACTCCGCCAGAGACTTGTTTGCTGTGGTCACGAAGGTAGGAATCTCCCAATCGGTGGTGCGAGATGGAATTGGACGTTCACCCTGCTGCACTCGCTGGTAGCCAGGAGATGCCACAATTTGGCTGTAGGTCCGGTCTGGCCGACCGCTATTGAAGGCCCGCGAGCCATCGCCCCAGATCACCAGACGCGGCAACTGCTCAGGAGTCAAAATATCTTGCATCAGCAGATTCATCACCTGGGCTGTGGCACCATTGATGCCAAAGTTATACACCTTTAGCCCCGGATGGCCTTGAGCAGCCAAAGCTTCTTCTAACGCTGCCGGATCAATACCCTGAAGGGAACGAGAACTGCCGATGATCAGAACATCGGGTTTGCCGTGGGTGCGCAGGTACTGTAAATAAA
Organism: Leptolyngbya sp. NK1-12; assembly: GCF_032598965.1. Taxonomy (NCBI): domain Bacteria; kingdom Bacillati; phylum Cyanobacteriota; class Cyanophyceae; order Leptolyngbyales; family Leptolyngbyaceae; genus Leptolyngbya; species Leptolyngbya sp. NK1-12. The sequence continues at coordinate 1,291,507 of NZ_CP053586.1, read as the reverse complement.
GCTGCAGCTCTTGGTCGAGTCGTTCGCTGTCGAAGGAGGGAAAATTGTAGGGGGGCAGCAGCAACTCCGGCAGTGCCATGGGCGGCAGCGGTAGGATCAGGTCCGATAGGCGAGAAGAGTAGCCGTTAGCCCGATCGTCGTCAACGCCTGATGCCGATTGATTAGCAGAACGCGGCTCAGCGGCAGTAGAAGTCCTTTGTGAGGGTGTATTCTGCTTGGCTTCTGGAAGAGCAACTGTTTTTAGCCCATAGGCTAATGCCAACAAAACGCCCGGTAACAGCAATCCTTTGGATACCATGTTTGACTACCTGGTTTGTCTACCTGCATTCGCGGTGCAAACGACTTAATCTGACGTTTTGTTAAGTCAGGTAGTCTTACCCTATCGCTAAAAATGAGGCAAGGTCAACTGCCCCGCCTCAAGCAAAGATTTTGCCAGCTATCGATTGGGTTCAATTTGGCGAACCTGTAGGGAACTGCACTGCTAGACACACAGCAGCAAACCGATCAGTGCCAATACAGCCGAAATCAGGTAGAAGCGCGAAACCACCTGAGTCTCAGTCCAGCCGGTCAGCTCAAAGTGATGGTGCAAAGGAGCCATTTTGAACAAGCGCTTGCCGATTCCATTGGTATCTTTGGTGGCCTTATAGTAGCCAACCTGCGCAATCACCGATAGGGTTTCAGCCAGAAATAGCCCGCTCAGAATCAACAGACCGAACAACGAGTGACTAAGCAGCGCCACGGCAGCCAAGGCTCCACCCAAAGCTAGAGAGCCGGTATCGCCCATGAACACTCGCGCCGGATTGTAGTTGTGCGCTAGAAACCCAAGGCAGCCACCGCTCATGCAGGCACAAAAGACCATCAGCTCTGGAGCCGTGGGAGCCACTAACGCACCCAATCCCAGCAGCGCAATTGCACCCGTGCCGCCCGCTAATCCATCCAAACCATCGGTGAGATTCGTAGCATTACTCTCGGCAACCAGAACAAACCAGGCCAGCGGCAAAAACAGCAAGCCCAGCGAAAGCGTCATCCCAAACGGGAAAACGATCGTAGATACATCCGCCGGTTGACTCCAAAGCAGCCAGCCGCAAAACAACCCACCGAAGAGAACTTGTAGGGCCAGTTTCAGCTTCGGGGAAATGCCTTTGTTAGACTTGCGCCGCAAAATTTGCCAGTCATCCAACCAGCCAATTCCGGCATAGGCCAACGTCAGAGCCGATACAGCTACCACATTGGGCGCAAACCCGGTCCAGAACAGAGCCACTACTACCGCCGCAGGGACAAAGAAGATCCCACCCATGGTTGGGGTGCCGGCCTTCTTCAAATGCGCTTGCGGGCCGTCTTGGCGAATCACCTGACCTGCTTTTAGATCGCGCAGCAGGGGGACAACCCACAGTCCTAGCATGCCGGCCACCAAGGCAGTTACAACCAAAGGCAGAGTCAACCCAAAACCGGAAGCCAGCGAGCGGCCAGCAATCCAGTCCAGAATCAAAGCGGTCGTTGTCAGTCCTGCACCCAGTGTTAAAAACAGACGATATCCAGACAGTCCGATGGATTTGATAGATTTTTGGGAAATAATCGGTGTCTTTCTGTCCGGTGTTATCTTGGCATCCACAATTTCAGATTTCACTCCACACCACACACTACAAAGCCTACCAGCCTAATTTCAGGAAATCAAAGTTTTTCTTTGCAAATCCAAACTAGTGCTGGAATCATGCCACAGAATTTTCAAAATGGATCACCGAATGATTACCTGAATTTTCTGGAATTCCAAATTCTTAATTACAACCGCAGCTTACTCTTCCAAGTCGAGGGAATCGTCATCATCATCGAGATCAAAGGTGGCATCGTCACCGGACATCAGCTCGCTGATCTCTTCTTCATCTTCGGAGAAGTCAAAATCGGAAACATCGCGAGACAGCAGGCGTCCGGTTCCCTCTAGCCAATCTAAGATAGAAGCATCTTGCTGTAAAGGAATTGGTGCAGCGGGTTGGTTGCGAGGAACCTCGTGTAGAGCAGGATTATGCATAGTTAACAGCGTGGTTAGTTTGGATCAGCTAATGGTAGCAAACATGGAGATCGAGCGGCTGGCCACGCGAATTCACTGAATCGCCAGCGGACCAACCAAAAACCCTCGATACTACTAGCTTAAATCCTACTTGATGTCAACACCAAGCGTTTGGTGAAACAATTTGAAATATTTGGCTGAATCGGACTGACTTAGTCGCAATCATTTTGATTTAACTTGACGATCACCGACGACCGATTTGGTCTAGATCTGGTTTTAGATCTCAAAGTTTAGATTTTAAAGATGTCTGGCTCTGGTCAACCATGCGGCTGGCGGACCTAGCCACCCGCCTCGACGGGCAGTTTGAACCGATCTCTGGTCACTCAGTTTTCATCTGAAGAGGGCATTATGCTTGGTAAATCTACATTACTGGAAGCGATTGCGGGTAAAAATCGGGGCCTGTTGGCAACCGAGTCGGAGCAACTGGCTATCCTCTCTGCAATTGCCCAATTAGAAGACCGCAACCCTACCCCCCAGCCGCTAGAAGCGGTCGATAAGCTGAACGGCAACTGGCGATTGATCTACACCACCAGCCAGGGACTGCTGCGGATTGATCAGTTTCCATTCCTAAAACTGGGCCAGATCTATCAATGCATTCGAGCTAGAACTGCCACACTTTACAATATTGCCGAGGTCTATGGTTTACCCTATCTGGAAGGGTTAGTCAGCGTGGCCGCGAGGTTTGACCCCGTATCAGAAAAGCGAGTTAACGTTAGCTTTGAACGCTCGATTATTGGCTTGCAGCGACTGGTTGACTATCGTTCACCCGACCACTTTATTCAACGGATTGAAGCAGGCCAAAAATTTCCGGCGATTGATTTCAACATCACGGCTCGCGAGCAGCGCGGCTGGCTAGAAATTACCTATCTAGATGATGATCTGCGAATTGGCAGAGGCAACGAGGGTAATGTATTTGTTTTAACGAAGGCAGTTTGATCCGGTAAATGAGCAGGGCTATGACAATGCAAACCCTCTTTCATCTGGCGTTTCCCGTTGCCGACATTGCGACAGCTAAAGAGTACTATGGCAACGGGCTAGGTTGTGCCGTAGGGCGAGAAAATGCCAAATCGGTGATTCTGAATCTATATGGTCATCAGCTAGTAGCCCATCTCACCGATCAGCTGTTGACTCCGCAACCGGGGATCTATCCACGCCATTTTGGTCTGGTTTTTCTAGCCGAAGCGGATTGGGAAGCGTTATTAGAACGGGCGCAGCGAAAAGGCTTGAAGTTTTACCAATCGCCAAAGTATCGGTTCACGGGGTCGCCGTTAGAGCATCGCACTTTCTTTTTAGAAGATCCGTTTCACAATTTGATGGAATTCAAATACTACACTCATCCATCGGCCATTTTTGGCGAAGTGGAATTTGTCCAAATCGGGGATCGGGAATGACGCAATCAGCCTATCAGAATTGGCAGCAAAAAGTCAGGTTTTACTTTGAAGATATTGAAACGCCGGTTGGCAAAGCCATCAACCTGATGATCACAGGTATGGTGCTGCTATCGTCTGCCATTTTTGTGGCTGAAACCTATTCAATTCCGGCCTCAGTCAAGGCGGTTTTGGCGATTCTAAATGATCTGATTCTGGTGGTTTTTACGATCGAGTATATTCTGCGGTTTTGGAGTGCCGAGGACAAACTGCGCTTTGTTTTCAATCCCTATTCGCTGATTGATCTGGTGGCGATTCTGCCGTTTCTGTTTACGGCGCTGGATATTCGCTTTATTCGGATTTTTCGTTGGTTTCGGATTCTGCGCTTGATTCGATTTTTTGAAGGACGAACAATTTTTGGCTATGTCACCCGTCAAGATAGCGCTATTTTTGCCCGAATTTTATTCACCATTTTCACGATTATTTTTATCTATTCGGGTTTGATTTACCAGGTTGAACATCCGATTAATTCCAGTCGGTTTACCACGTTTTTAGATGCGATTTATTTCTCGGTCGCGACGATGACCACCGTGGGCTATGGCGACATTACGCCGGTTTCCCAAGTCGGTCGGCTGCTGGCAGTGCTGATGATTTTGACCGGGATCGCGTTGATTCCCTGGCAGGTGGGCGAGTTGATCAAGCAGCTCATCAAGACCTCGAATCAGGTGGAAACACTCTGCTCAAACTGTGGGCTAGAAACCCACGATGCCGATGCCCGCTACTGCAAAATTTGCGGCTGGCAATTGTCGAAAGTGGGCAATGCCTGCGAACTGCCGACCGTGAGCCGGGTCACAGTCAATAACAGTAAGTAGCGCAAATCTAACAGCGATGAGGCTCTAGCTGACGACAAACCCGCGCTGCAACTGCCGATTGCGAATCGCTTCTAGATTGCCGGTAGGAATCGATGCAATCAGCTGACGAGTGTATGCCTGCTGCGGCTGTCGGTACACCTGCTCAGCCAAACCAATTTCTTCGATTTTGCCGCCGTTCATCACGATGATGCGGTCGCTCATAAATTTGACGACACTCAAATCATGGGAAATGAAAATATAGGTGAGATTTAGCTCATTCTGTAATTCCTTCAGCAAATTCAGCACCTGCGCCTGCACCGACACATCCAACGCCGACACCGACTCATCGCAGATGATGAACTTAGGATTGAGGGCCAGGGCACGGGCAATACAAATCCGCTGCCGCTGACCGCCGGAAAACTCATGGGGATAGCGCTGACTGCACCCTGGATCGATACCGACGCGATCCAATAGATAGGACATGCGCTGCAACCGCTCGCGGGCATTGCCAACTCCATGAATTTTCAACGGTTCCATTACAGCTTCCCCAATCGTGATGCGTGGATCGAGCGAGCTGTAGGGGTCTTGAAAGATGATTTGCATCTCGCGTCGGAGCTGGCGGAGCTGTTTGGGGTTGAGATCAGTGATATCCCGATCTTCAAAACTGATGCGTCCGCTGATCTCTTTGATCAGCCGCAACAGGGTCCGCGCCAGGGTGGTTTTACCGCAGCCCGACTCGCCCACTAATCCCAACGTTTCGCCTGGGTACACATCAAACGAAACGCCGCTGACCGCCATTAGATAGCGCTGAGTCCGCCCAAACGTGCCGCGTACCGGAAAGCCTACCTGTAAGTCCCGTACCGACAAAATCGGGGTTTGCTGCATCAAGTTGCTACAGCGTTGGCCAGCATCCTGACTGCTGACCTCGGTATTGACGCGCAAAGCCTGCTCGACGCTCAGCGGTTTCTCCTGAATAATTGGCTGTCCGTCTGGGTCAATTGTCACTTCCATGAAGTCGGCAACCGTGGGCAATTGCTTCATCCGGTGATCAAGCCGGGGACGGCAGGCGAGTAACCCTTTGGTATAGGGATGCTGGGGATTGGCAAAAATCTTCCACACTGAATCGGATTCCACAATCTTGCCGCGATACATCACTGCCACCTGATCAGCAATTTCGGCAACGATGCCCAAATCATGAGTAATGAACATAATCGCCATACCGCGCCGGTCGCGCAGTTCCCGCAGCAGATCGAGGATCCGCGCCTGGACAGTGACATCCAGGGCGGTAGTTGGCTCATCAGCAATCAGCAAAACAGGATTGCAGCAAATCGCTATCGCGATCATGACTCGCTGAATTTGGCCGCCCGACAGCTCGTGGGGGTAGCGGTCCAGCATGGCCTGCTTTTGCCGATTCACCTGCTGGGCTACTTCCCGATTCGAGAGCTTCGCAGGATTTTGCTTGTGCCATTCCTGTAAACACCGCTGTTCGAGTTCCTCGTCGCTGGGCAATAGTTTGACTTCTTGCAGCAAACTAATCGCTTGACGGCGAGCTTCCGCAGGGGCGATGTCGGGGCAATGCTGCCGAATCGCTTCAATGATTTGATAACCACAGGTGTAAACCGGATTCAGCGAACTCAACGGCTCCTGAAAAATCATCGAGATTTTGCCGCCCCGGTATGGCCGCAGTTGCTCTTTGCTGAGACGCAACAAATCAACCGGCTGGCTATCTGCTGTTTCCTGAAACCAGATCTCACCGCCGGTCACCTGACCGGGTGGATTTGGCACCAAGCCCATTACCGATAAAGCCGTTACTGATTTGCCCGAACCCGATTCCCCTACAATCCCAATCGTCTGGCCCCGTTTGACTTCAAAGGAAATGCCGTCAACTGCTCGAACCGGGAATTGATTGGTTTGAAACTGCACTTGCAGATTGCGAACGGCAAGGATAGTGTCACTCATGGGATCAGGACAAACCAGTAACTCTTTGATTGATTAGCTGGATCTTAACAGCGTCCAGTCCAGAATTGTTGTAACTGATCTGGCAGGAGTCAGGCTTCGTTCGTGGAACGCGCTCCGCGAGCGACGGTGAGACTTCGGCGTGAGCACTGCCCCTATGGGGCCAGAAAAATCAGTCGAGCGCTCAGTCGAGCGCTCAGCCGAACCGGAGTCAGCAGTCAGAGCTGCAATTATTCTGGAATGATCGACAGCGTGTAGGGTTGTCCGCCCTGAATTTGATTACCGACGTAGACCGAATAGGTTCCCGGTTGCCATACGCCCGGTACCTCAATATTGCCGCCGGCTGAGCCATCTGCCATGACGCAACGTTCAACCGGACCGGTGATCCAGAGCGTGGGTTGGCCTTGGCTTTGGACTTTGAAGCGTAGGGGAGTAGGTTGATTCACCACAATCACTTGGGTGGGTGAGCCAGTGTTAAAGCCACACTGACTTTGATTTTGCCCAGAACTGCCCGATACGGTCACGGCTGAAGCGAGGGGAGTTTGCACCGTGTCGGCAGCAGCAACCGTGGTGATGGCTAATGTGGCAGCAAGCGCAGTGGGTATGAGCACCCAATCAATGGATCGTTTCATAGTGCTCCTCCTTCAGGCAGGGGTATATGCTGAAGCTAATGAAATTCTGAATGAAAGGCTGATAGAAACGTGTGCCAAAGGCTGTCAATTGGTAGAATGTATCACCCCTTACCATTGCATCCTAGCGCTTACGAGAAACCCTGGAACAGGGGAACTGTGACAGTTTTACAACTGATGGGTTAAAAAAGTTTTGAGTTTTGAGTTTTGAGTTGTGGGGGTAGGTACAAAAGTTTTGAGTTTTGAGTTTTGAGTTTTGAGTTTTGGGGTAGGTACAAAAGTTTTGAGGTTTAAGGTTTGGCTTCTGGTGAGACTTCGACTAAGCTCAGGTCAACGCCTGTGGGGCCAAAAAAATCAGTCGAACGCTCAGTCGAACCGAGTTTCGAGTGGTAGTGGCGTAGCAAGCCATTTACGTTGTCGGCTACCAGTGTTCTGAATTGACCCTGATAACTCAAAACTCAAAACTCAAAACTCAAAACTAAAGCTTCCCCGCCTTCTGCCATGCCAACTTTGCGGCTCCCACCATGCCAGCTTGATTGCCGAGTTCGGCTTTTAGCAACTGAAGTTTGGAGCGAGAGCTGGGCAGTACCCGCCGCTCTAATTCTTGCCACACCGTCGGAAAGAAAAACTCGGCGCTGGCACTGACTCCGCCACCGATAATGATGGCTTCTGGGGTCAGCACGTACACTAAACTGGCTAAACCGGCACCTAGATCCCGCCCATAGGCTTGCCAAAACGCCAGGGCTTCTGGATCGCCTGCTCTGGCTCTCGCGCCTAGTTGATCGGGTTCTAGTCCGGTGCGTTGCCGAATTGCCCGAACCGAGGTGTATTGTTCTAGCGAACCGTTATTGCCGCTGTTACATGCAGGGCCATCGGGGTTGAGGGTAATCAATCCCAGTTCTCCCGCCGATCCGTCATGGCCGGTAAACAGCTTGCCGTCTAGAATCACGGCACCGCCGACGCCCGTACCCAGGGTGAGCAAAATCAGGTGCTGAAAATGGCGACCTGCACCGAGCCAATATTCTCCCATGCCGGCACAGTTGGCATCATTGGCGAGCACGGTGGGTTTGCCGGTTTTCGCTTCTAACCAATCGGCCAGTGGAATATCACGCCAACCCGTTAAGTTAATCGCCACTCGTGCAATTCGACCGGCTGCATCTGCCGGACCTGGAGTTCCAACGCCGATGGCCACGGTTTTACCCTCTGGGTCAATTTGTGCAATCGCGGCTATCATTGCTGCCAGCACCGCTTCTGGATAGGCGGGTTGGGGCGTGGCCACGCTGAGCGACTGCAAGCAATTCCCCTCTGCATCGAACCGGCCCAGTTTGATGGCACTACCGCCCAAATCAATCCCAATTACTTCTTCGCAAGAATGATCCGCTACCGTCATATTGCCTTCTATACCTTCTGTCTGTAACCTGATTTATCGGTAATTTAGAATACCTTCAACCATAATCCGAATTCAGCTCCATCGCGCGTTGAGTACAGTGAGGGGCAACAGACCAGCAGAAAGGCGTGATATAAAACGATATAATCCTCGCAGATTCAGGATTAGCAGTTGCGGTACGCGAAGACTCGATAATCTATGGTTTTGAAAGCGGTTCTGTTTGATTTCAATGGCGTGATTATCAACGACGAGCCGCTGCACCAGAGGTTGCTAGAGCAGATTTTAATCGAAGAAAACTTGCGGCCCAAATCAGAGGAGTTTCGGGAAGTCTGTTTGGGCCGCAGCGATCGAGTTTGTCTGACGGAACTGCTAGCGCGGCGGGGGCGAGTTGTCACTGATGAGTATCTGAATAACCTGATTGCCCGAAAATCGCGGGCCTATGCCGAACAGTTGGCTAATCTGGAAACGCTACCCAGCTATGCCGGACTGACCGATCTGATTTTTCAAATCCGAGCTGCCCAGTTGCCGATGGCGGTGGTGAGCGGAGCTGTGCGGTCTGAAATTGAGCTAGTGTTAACCCGGCTAGAGTTGGCCCCATATTTCTCGATAATTGTGGCCGGCGATGACATCCGAGTCAGCAAACCCGATCCAACCGGCTACTTGCTCGCAGTCGAGCGGTTAAATCAGCGTGATCCGGGACTGAATCTCAAACCATCCGAGTGTTTGGCGATCGAAGATACGCCAGCGGGAATTCAAGCCGCTAAAGCTGCCGGAATGCAGGTGGTGGGTGTAGCCAATTCCTACCCGTTTCACATGATGCAGCGACAGGCAAACTGGGCTGTGGATTACTTGTCAGATTTAGAGTTTGAGCGGGTGCGGCAGGTGTTTGCGGGAGAGAAACCGCTAGTAAAAAGCGTGGAGGGGTAGGGGAACTAAGTTTTGAGTTTTGAGTTTTGAGTTTTGAGTTTTGAAATCAACTCGATTGATCAGCTTGACCAACTCGATACGGTTGGTGTGTAACGGCATTGTCAGACCGTACCTCACGGATCGTCTTGGTTGGAAATCTTGCAAATCCTGGTTGAAGTACAAGCTGTTGAACAGGAGGAAAGAACCTAATGATTGCTGAAATGGAGAAAACCACTCCAATCGGAATGGGTCTTCAGTCTCCCAATTTTTGAGAATGAACCAGTTGATTGAGTCCAAACGAGTGACCTGTTAGCAACGACCAAAAAATAACAACGCAGATGGGGTTGCCCAAAACCTGAACTCAAAACCTAGTCGGTCTAACGGCAAAGTTGTGCAGCGGCAGAGAACATCGAACTCAGCACCAATGGCTATCAATCGTCTGCTGCATTTGACTTGTCAGCCTGTGCCGTTGGAGCGATCGCCTGATTATCCCGCATCACTCTGATCAAGAATCGTAGCGCCTCATTAACTGCATCAGCACTAGGAAACATCTCTGCAACATCAGGTTCTAACCTTACAGTAGTTCCACCAAAACTTTTTCTTCCAGAGCCTAACCTTCTGACCCGAAGACTCTTGAAGTCATATTCTGCCCGTAAATCATCTTCCATCTCTGACTTATCCCTCTTCATAGGTTTCTCGCTCGGTTTGTGTCACTTGTCTTGCACTAATAAGGCGGATTGAATCACCCCTTTCGGTATACGACACAATCAACAATCGTCCTCGGCTTGATTGTCCAACGAGAAGATAACGCTCCTCGTTTTCAGAGTGGTCTGGATCGTAGAAATCAACATAGAGAGGATCATCAAAAACAGTTTTTGCTTCCTCAAATGAGACTCCATGCTTTGATAGATTGCGCTCTGCCTTGTTTTCATCCCAGTCAAACTGCATAAAGATATTGTATCTCTGCTCACTTAAACTAATTGCACATTTTGATCTGGAAGAGATTTGATCACACGACAAAGATCAGCGATCGACACAATAGCTATCCAAGTGTTAGAACCGTGATTGCCAGAGAGAATAAGATCATGAACGGCACTATCTGCAAAAAAGCCAGCCCTATAGGGATTTGCATGAGCGATTTTGTTCAAGGCTTCTCTAAGTGAAAGAGGCTCGAAGCCAGTTCTTCCATCGTAAGGTGGTCGATAACTATTTAACGTAGACAAAACTTCACTGGTGTTTGCAGAACGTTTCAAAGCACCAACTGTTGTACGAATCGAAGGAATGCCACCAAAGTCTTGTTCTGATCGGATTGAAAGAGCTAACACCCGCAAGATTTCAATACCTCTTTCAGAAGCTTCCTGTAATATTTTCTCTTGGATTTGTTGTTCTAGTTTCGATTTATTTACATAAGCGTCTCTAAAATCTTGGCTGAGTACTTCTAATTCCTCAGCGCACTCATGGAATGTTCTTCGTTTCCACATTCTGAAGTTACCGCCTCTAACTTAAAAAATCTTTTATAACACTGGATTCCTAAGCAGGCTAACAAGCTAATGAGCAGAAGTTTAATTCAATTAGGGCGTTTGACTTAGACTTGAAATCCCATCTCTGCTAGTCCTTGCTGTAGGCGCTTGGCTTCGCTGAGGTTGTTTTGCTGCTTGTGGAATTGAATGGCCTGACGGAATGCTGCTAAACTTTGGGGGACGTTGCCGAGTTTGAGCAGCACGACGCCGAGATTCTGATAAGCCTCGGCATAGTTGGGATTGAGCTGAATTGCTGTTTGATAGTGGGCAACCGCTGCCTCCATTTGGCCCATTGCCTTTAGGATCATGCCCAAGTTGTAGTGGCCGATGGCAAAGTTGGGGTCGATGGTTAAACAGGTGCGGTAGAGCTGCTCAGCATGGATGAAATCACCTCTAGCTTGCAGCAAGTTACCTAAGTTGTTGTAGGCTCCCAGCTTCAAGGAGTCCAGAATTGGCTGGGCGATGGCGTTGCGATAGTGCAATTCTGCCTGCTGATCATCGTTTAGCTGACTATAGGCAATGCCCAGGTGATAGTGCAACTCGTAGCAGACGGGTGCATCCGTGGGTTGGGATAAACCCTGCTGCAACAGCACCATTCCTCGCTGCCAGTCTCCCATCCGTCCGTAAAGCGCCCCCAGCTTGCTGCACACATAGGGATCGTTGGGATGGGCTGCCAGAAATTCTTCCATCGTCGATCGAGCTTTCTCCAGCTTGTTGCGGCTGGCAATCGCACCGGGTTCATAGCCATAGTGCAAAATCGCCACTTGTGCACAGTTCACCACCTGCCAGTGTGGTTCGGTTTGCCGCAGCGCAGCTACGCTATCATCAACCATCGCATGATAGGGGCGCGAGAAATATACTTGAGGATGACGCCGAAACAACCGGGACACCAGCGAATAGGGCGACTGGGTGGCACCCACTTCTTGCCGAATCAGGTTGATCACAAGTGCGTTTTTCTGCTGCATGGCTTGTTTGAGCGCTGGAACAACTTCTGGCACCAATACCTCATCTGCATCGAGCACCAGCACCCAATCGCCGCTGACAAACTGCAAGGCATAGTTGCGAGCCGCCGAGAAATCATTAGTCCAGGTAAAATGGTGCACGCTTGCACCCAATGATTCAGCAATCGCGACGGTGTCATCGGTGGAGCCGGTGTCTAGCACGATCAGTTCATCGGCAATAGGCTGGACGCTAGCGAGGCAGCGAGCCAGGTTTTCTGCTTCGTTTTTGACGATCATGCAAAAGCTGAGACGCATCGTGGCTTTCCGCTGACGGTTTTTTGAATGTATTTTTTGAATGTAAGAGCAAAGATTTATAGTGTACGTAACCTGAGTGAAGCGAGCAACTCCACTATGACGGCCATCACTCTCAACTTAAAACCGCTGCTGCCCCTCACACCTGAACAGTTTTATGCCCTCTGCCAAGCCAACCCGGACACCAAACTGGAACGAACCGCAGCCGGAGAATTAGTCGTGATGTCGCCGACTGGAGGAGAGAGCGGTAGCCGCAATCGTAAGCTAACTCAGCGGTTGGGCAACTGGTTGGACCAAGATGGTACCGGCGAGGCGTTTGACTCTTCCACGATGTTTCAGTTGCCGAACGGTGCGTTTCGCTCCCCTGATGCTGCCTGGATCGCCCTATCCCGTTGGAATGCCCTGACTCCCGAAGAACGCCGCACCTTTCCACCCCTCTGTCCTGACTTTGTGGTTGAATTGCGGTCCGAGAGTGATAGCCTCAGTTCGCTACAGGCCAAAATGCAGGAATACATGGCCAATGGTGCTCGCTTGGGCTGGCTGCTCAATCCGCAGGGGCAACAGGTAGAAATTTACCGACCGGGTCAGCCGAAACAGGTGCTCACCGCTCCCACCCAACTTTCTGGAGAAGCGGTGCTGCCTGGATTTGTGCTCGATTTACAGGGCATCCTCTAGCGTTTGGTGAATTAGGGCGCCAATCTGGCTTTTTTGGCCCGGTTGGCTTCGTACCACTCGGCAATGGCGGGCACCCATTCTTTGAACGACTTCCAGATCAGCTCACATAATTGCTGGGCTTCGAGCTGGGCATCTAGCTTCCAACGCAGATCGAGCAAATGCATCAGAGAGCGCACATTCGCCGACATCACCCAATGCTGCCGCACATCGAAGGGAATGATGCCACGGGCATGTTCTTCTGAAAAGCCTTGCTGAATCCGCTCGGCGTAGCGATAGCAGGCTTTGAGGCACCAGTCTAAGTCTTGCTGCCGCAGCGTTTCGGTGTAGTCGTAGCGTTTGCCTTGACGGTCGCTATAGGAGCCAACTGGACGTAGGTAAAAGACTTCTTCGATGTCGCGTTTGCCTTCGACCACATCAATGATGCGGCTGCCGGTGTAACGAAACGAGTTGTGAACCACGACACCATTAGCCACAAAATTGTGCCACTCTCCAGCAACCTCCAGATCATACGTTCGCTGCAAACCTAAATACTTGATTTGCACCACTTTCACTGGATGCGCTTTCAGCTTGTTGCCTCTAGGTTTAGGTTTTTGAGGCAGGGCTTGAATGGGGACAACTGTCTGGGCAAAGCTCAATTCCTGGTTTTGCTGGTGAATGAACTCATGGCAAGTTTTACAAAGCGTGACCAAATTGGCCGGATCGAAAGCTTTTTCAGGACAGGCATAGACAGGCAGAAGATGATGGGCATGGAGTGTTCCACCTCGAATCCCGCAACGCTGACAGGTGTAGTCAAATTTCTCGTGAATCTGAGGAGCAATAGTACGAGTCCATGCACCAATTGCAACCCGCTCTTCAGTGACGCCGCCTTTCCAAAAGTTGCTGTCTGGGCCTCGACGGGTAATCTGTCTGCTGCGCTCGCGTCGCTCCCGGCGCTTTTCTGGAGTCAGATTCAGGCGGTAAGCGCCCTTCAGCCCTCGATTCCACGGGTTGAGAGTACCCAACTTAGCCTTATTCAGTCGTAGTCCATAGGCATATACCCACTTTTTCACGGCTTCAATCGAGCAGCCTGCTTCAGCGGCAATTTGCCTTGCAGTTAAACCAGCTTGCAAGCGCTGTTGTAGCCATTCTTTATTGCGATATAGCCCTTCGCCTACAATCACGCCATTGGCCATTAAATAGCAAGTTTGCGTGTAGCCAATTACCTCTCGATTTGCGTCAACCATCAGACCTGTTGCGTCTTTCATGGTTTGCCAGCCCTTGCTCGTGAACAGGCGATGATTTTCTGTGCAATCTAGCGTTTTGCCATCCTCTAAGGTGAGCCGATAGACTGGCTGGATTCCTTGAGCAAAAACTTCTTGGATATGGCCAATTTCAAAGATGCCGGTCTCTTCATTCAGGACTCGCAGCTTCATGTTTCTGAGCCGAGTTTTGCAATCTCTGCGATAGAGGCCAGGAGGCTCACCGTGACGCCCGCGAATCTTCCGCTCGCGGATGGCGGCCTCGCCATTGGCCCATAGATCGTACAGTTTAGAGATTTTGATTTTTCTAAGACGACCTGATGCGTGAAGCAAGGTGACTTCCGTATCTCCAGCCAGACACTGAACATCAAAGGAGACGCCGACCCTGTGAGTCCGAATCTGCTGCATCGTCGAGTGAGGGAAAAAGCCGCAGTTAAGAACGATTTGCGGATGTTCTAGCGGTCCATAATGGCCCCGGTTGCCGGCCAGTAAATGTTTAACGACAACGGCTCCCGCATCCGCCTCGTTGGGGAAATGCTCGCGCTCGTCCCAGACAAAATTCTCGGCATAGTCTTGGTGCATTGCCGCATAGATAATCTGCTGCGGGTTTGGAGTTTGCGAGAGCGTTTGAACAGTAAAGAAACGATCCATAAGACGAGTTTTGCAGTGGGGTTAATAGCTGAAAGGACTCACTTATAGCTTTAAAGCCAAACCCTGAGATCGCAAACCTCGATACAAACCTCAACTATTCTTCACCGTAATCGGCCTCTCCGTAGTCCTCGCTAAACCGCAGATGAGGCGCTTTGCCAACCGGACGAGCAGACATCGGACTCAGTCGCGACGCTGCTAACTGACGGGTTGGATTGAGGCGTTGCAGGCTTTCCATCAAGGCACTGCACACCAAAGGCTCAGTCTCCCGGTCCAGCATCAAGCGAAAACACTCAGCCAAATGCTCTGGGGCCATCGACATCCCAGTATCGGCAGCAACCGGATTCAGGACCGCCTGAGTTAACTGGCGCACGGCAATCAATCGTTTCAGCGGATCGGCATGGGATAAATCCGCCAGAAATTTTTGAAACTGCTCGTTTCCCTGATCCTGCTGCTGAAATTGACGATCCAGCATTTGCCAAAGCAAGAGACCAAAAATCGCCAGAATCCCAAATCCCTCCAGCACAACACTCGTAGCCAGCCAGTGCTGATCCGACTCGAGCCAAACCGCTGTGGCTAAATAGGTACTGCCCAGCGCCAGCAGACCAGCCATCGCCGCCAGCGTCGTTGCCCGATTCGAGCGATGCCATAGCTTTTGCCAGCCCCACCAAGACAGCTTTAACCGGCCTTGCTGCGCCAGATACACCCCCACCATCACGCTCAGCCCCACGGCAATCGACAACACCCACTGCCAGATCCAAACCCAGAGCAGCAGGAAACCGATCCCTGCCCACAGCCAGCCCTTTGCGGTCGTGGTCCGATGAATCAGCCGCTGGAGTCGCCTTTGCAGCGAGACGGGCAAGGCCGCCTCAGTTTGATGGAGCCAATGCTGCAACTCAGAAGCAAACTGGGTAAGGGTATTGGTTTTCACAGGAATTCGCTTAAGATAAAGTCCGTCTAGATCAAAGTCTAATAAACAGTTTTACCGAATTTTGACACGAGCATACCAAGCTTGCTGGCGCTGAACCATCGGGGTATCCAATTCAGCCAAGCCAATCATTCAAATTTGCTGTAGCCGTGTTGGCCAGGAGCCTATCCTATGTCTGCCTACCACACCATCTATGCTGTTGTCCGCCAAATTCCAGTCGGTAAAGTTGCCACCTACGGGCAAATCGCTACGCTAGCGGGCATGGCCGGTCAGGCGCGGTTGGTGGGCTATGCCCTGTATCGCGTCACCGATAGTTTAGAAGTGCCGTGGCATCGCGTTATCAATGCTAAAGGAGAAATCTCAGAATCCCCCTTTCGGCATGGAGATGACCATTTGCAGCGCACGCTTTTAGAACAAGAAGGGGTGCAGTTTAGTCCTGAAGGCAAAATTAGCCTGAAGGATTATCTCTGGCAAGCCGAACTTGATAGCAGTTTTGAGTTTTGAGTTTTGAGTTTTGAGTTTGTAGCTCAAAGGCAATCTGAACTTGATAGCAGTTTTGAGTTTTGGTGGTGGAGCCTGTGCAGTTGGCGATAGCCTGCCGTTAGGCATAGCGCGTAGTTTTGAGTTTTGAGTTTGTAGCTCAAAGGCAAGCCGAACTTGATAGTAGTTTTGAGTTTTGAGTTTTGAGTCTGTAGTTCAAAGGGAAAGGGTATTAGAACTTCCTGATCCGTCTTCTCGGTTCATTGTCTAGATTGTCTTCGCCGCGCCACCCATCCGACTGCTGCCCCAAGCGACGGCTGACATCCATAAAAATATCTTTGCGTACATAGGGATAGTCTGACACCCAAAGGTCATTGTCGGGCAAAAACACATCCGAAACAAACGAAATCCGGCTGAGGTCAGGCCGGTTGGACATGACTAGCAGTTCGACCACGTCACCCCGCCGGATCGAGCGATGGATGCGCAGCAACGGAGCCTGTACCGTGGTAAGAAATCCGGTTTCATCCCCGATGTCCAGGTTGATGCGCCGCTCTCGGTTCTCGATGATGACTAGCTCACCTTGCTTGTTGACGGTTTCTTCTTTGCCGATCAGCTCCTCGGTCACAAACAAATCCAAGACTTCACCCCGAAAGAAGCCGCTGTATTTGTATTTGCGGCATTCCCAATTACGGCGTGTGGCGCGATAAACCGGCTCCCAGAGCCAATACAAACCCGCCGCCGCGCCCAAAAAGGCAATGATGATTTCAAACCGACCGCCGGTGATGGCCCTTAAAATCAAAACCGCCACCACTGCCGCTACGGAAATCAGCACCCGCTGCAAAATATCGGGAAATTTGCCCCAGTAATATTTGTATTGATCTGCTGTAGCCGTCAGCGGAATCAATTCCTCGAATTTTTTGCGGGTAATCGGAATCAACATACCAATCCAGGTGCAGCCTTGCCGAGTTGTCAGCCAATCTAATCTACATTCTGAGCCTAACACTTGTGAGTTTAATCCTCGCGCCAACCACCCTCTGTGACGTGACAAATGGCGTGACAAATGGCATGACAAATGGCAGTTTGCTTCCAGAAAAGCAGCCATCAAGGGTTAAATTACGGAATTCAGCGCTTCTATGGCCTAAAACGCTGGGAAATTCAGTATATCTTCCAAAGTCGCAAGCCTATGGACAAAGACACAATGAAATCACTTCTGGAGAACGCAATTCGGAAGGGCTGAACAACTAGGGGGCAATTGGGTTGTTTTGCTCTTCCGGCTAGGAAAGCGTCCTTACAGGTGAACTGCCTGACCTTGGGGGCTTATGGGGTCAGGCAATTTTTTTGCCAATTTTTAAGACTTCGAGAAGCGGTTAAAACCGCAGCTACACAGACAAACCTTGCCTTCGCAGGTTGAAAGTCATGATGGTTAGACTGAGTTCGCGCATCTGTCTGCAAACACGCAGATTTTTGTATAGACACGATTAAAGTTGCCAGACAAATGAAAGTTGCGCATCGCGTTACAGTAGCTTTTCCAAGCCATAGATCAACGATTTCAACTGAATCACTTTGCGGATGGCCAGCAGCACTCCCGGCATGTAGCAGGCGCGATCGCTCGTATCGTGGCGGAGAGTATAGATTTCTCCCGGCGCACCAAAGATGACTTCCTGGTGGGCAATCAGTCCTGGCAAGCGAACGCTGTGGATACGAATTCCTTCCTCGGTCCGGGTTCCCCTGGCTCCAGGCAGCTTTTCTGTTTCGGTCACTCTGGGAGGATTAAACGATTTGCCCATCTCTTCCAGCAATTGCGCGGTTTGGATGGCTGTGCCGCTGGGGGCATCGGCTTTTTGGTTGTGGTGCAGCTCAATGATTTCAACGTGATCAAAATACTGAGAGGCGCGAATCGCCGCCTGTTGCAGCAACACCATGCCAATCGAAAAATTGGGCACAATCGCACCACCCATACTGGCTTTGTCGGCAAAATCAGCTAGGTCTTCAATCTGTTCGGCGCTCAGCCCTGTGGTGCCAACGACCGGACGCACGCCGTAGGCAATGGCGGCTCGCACATTTTCGTAGATTGAATCGGGGTGGGTAAAGTCTACCATCACCGGCAACTGGCGTTCTTGCAAAGCCATCACCAGCGTTGCTTGCAAGTCATTCACAATCGGAACTTCCAACGCTTCGATGCCTGCCACTTCCCCCGCGTCTTGCCCTTGCAAATTGGGATTGCGATCCACTGCTCCGACCAGGGCCATATCTGAAGCAGCAGCAACGGCTTTCACCACCTCACGCCCCATCTTACCGGCGGCACCGTTGATCACGACTGGAATCGGAGCTTGAGTTGTCATAGTTCAAGGTCGATAAAGAATAGCGCCAAACAGAGCAGGAAGCTGCCAAGCTATTTGGCTAGTTTAAAGGCATTTTAGAATCATGTGTGCTCGTGAACTCAGGCTCTGCGGAACTCTGTTAGCAACCAATCGGGCACCAGTAGGAATAGTCATCGGTAATTGAGCCTTGCGAAACTCGTAGACCCACGCCGCCAGCCCAATAGCGATCAGCTCCATCGTTGTAGAGCCAAGCGCCCCAGAGAGCTGTGAGAGATTGACCGGCAATCGAGATTTGCGGCAGGTCGAGCAATTCCTGATAGACATAGTCTTGCTGGGTGTACCAGGTCGAATTGTTGCTGCTGCGGGCTTTGGTTGCACCGGCAGCAACGGCAAATCCGCCTTCACCCTGTCTGCCTAAAATCGGTTTGGCAAAGTAGGAAGCCGGAAATGAGTCTGGCGTCAGCGTGGTTTTAGGAAAGTAGTCAAAAATCGCGGCGGCTGCCTCGTCACTAAAGGCGTCTAGCCCCAAATCGGTGATCAAGGCCAGAACGCTTTTGGGCTGCAAGGCAAACGCCGAGGCAAAGTTCACAATCACCAGTTTGCCGCTCAGGATCAGCTCTTCTAGCGCCGACCAAAGTGCTCGCCCCTGCTCGTCTAGATCGTGAATCGCCCATTCCAGGGGATACCACATGAACAGAATATCAATCGGCCTGCCTGTGCGTTCATAAAATAAATACTTGCCGTCTTTGATTCTGAGCCACTCGATCGGAAACACCATGCTGTCGTAGTGGCCATGGTTTTTCAGCCACTTCATTGTGCCCATGTCTTCCGGGTTGTTCAACGCCGTAAAGCCAATGTGACAGTCCTCGATCGATTTGTTGAGCCGACGGGCCGCCCGTTGCAGATGCAGATCGAGCGACAGACTCAGCCGCGATTCTGCCAACGGCGTTGGGTCAGCTAAGCTAAAATGCCGCGCCACTTCCCGATTGCCGGTGGTGCACTCAAACCAAAAGCTAGGCGTTTGGCAGTTGGTTTCGATGATTTTCCGCGTGCCGGTGGCTTCGTTTCAGCACCAGTCCAAGCGCATGCAGAACGGAGGCAGGGTGTCGTGTTTGATCAGTCGGATGCTCTCTTTTGGGAACCCGTAGCTGAGCAGCGTATTGGCATCCAAGGCACGAATCAGGGGCTGGAGAGCTGCAAAGACTTGCCCTACCCGTTCCGAGGCGCGTTGGATCTCCTGGATCATCCGAGGCGCAACCCGATGGCAATGGTAGAGCGCATAGGGCACTTGCTTGTCGGTTTCCGGCACTCCGTCGTCGTTGATCGGGCAGAGGTTGTACCAGGGCATGCCCAGAGAGCGAAACAGGCGCTGTCGCTGCGGACTGTTAAATTCAGGACTGTTAAAGGCAGAGTAATTAAACTCAGAATCGGACCGCTGCATTAGCCTCCTCCAAATCCACCGCGCCCAAAGCTGCCAAACCCACCGCGGCCAGTGCTTTTGCCGGAAACGTTGCCTTTACTGGGGCTGCTTTTCTCGCCTGAGGTTCTAACCGGATTGATAACGCCTCTGCTACCTGCGCCATTACCTGCACCATTGCTGTCACACTCAGGCGCTTGGGGTGTTTCAACGCAATCAGCCTGATCTTGACTCGATTGATTAAAGAAACTAACTACAGCTAGCCCTCCGGTAATCACACCCAAAATGGCTAGAACCAGAAGAAATTCAGAAGGATTAAATTTATTGGCATTCATGGCTGAGGTAATCCTCAAAATCACCGGAGCGAGTGCAGAGAGACCTCCGGTAAGTGACGATTCAACAAGTAATTGAGCAACAGGAACTACAATTACCAGCCTAATGATTTCGCATGAATTTGCCCAACTCGCCTAACTGGCTGATTTCGTTTCCCGCTCTATGTCACAATGGGAAACAGTCATTTCATGTTTTGTTTAGTATTTCGGGTTAAATTCTGTGACTACTGCCATCGCCAGTCCCACTAAAGTGTCAACTCGTCGAGCGGTCTTTCCCTTCACGGCCATTGTCGGCCAAGAGGAAATGAAGCTAGCGCTGCTGTTGAATGTGATTGATCCCAAAATTGGCGGCGTCATGATTATGGGAGATCGCGGTACCGGCAAATCCACCACGATTCGCGCTCTGGCGGATGTGTTGCCGGAAATTGAGGTAGTAGCAGGTGATCCCTTCAATAGCCATCCCAGCGATCCGGGCTTGATGAGCGATGTTGTTAAACAGCAGCTAGAAGATGGGCAGCCGATTCAAACGGTAAAAAAGAAAGTGCCCATGATCGACCTGCCGCTGGGCGCAACCGAAGACCGGGTCTGTGGCACGATTGACATTGAAAAAGCTCTCTCTGAAGGCGTAAAGGCATTTGAACCAGGGCTGTTGGCCCAAGCTAATCGTGGCATTCTCTACGTGGATGAGGTGAATCTGCTGGATGATCACCTCGTTGATGTGCTGCTGGATTCGGCGGCCTCTGGCTGGAACACGGTGGAGCGGGAAGGCATTTCGATTCGTCACCCGGCTCGCTTTGTCTTGGTCGGCTCTGGCAACCCTGAGGAAGGCGAACTGCGGCCCCAGTTGTTGGATCGATTTGGCCTCCATGCCGAGATCCGCACCGTGAAAGATCCAGCGCTGCGGGTACAAATAGTAGAACAGCGCTCCGAGTTTGATCAAGAGCCGGAAGCCTTTTTAGAAAAGTATCAGCCACAGCAGGAAGCACTTCAGCAGAAGCTGATCAGAGCGCAGGAATTGCTCAAGTCAGTGACGATTGACCACGACCTGAAGGTGAAAATTTCCCAGGTCTGCGCTGAACTCGATGTAGATGGCTTGCGTGGCGATATTGTCACTAACCGCACGGCTAAGGCGCTGGCGGCCTACGAAGGACGAACTGAAGTAACGGTAGATGACATCCGACGGGTAGTGGTAATGGCGCTGCGGCACCGTTTGCGCAAAGATCCGCTAGAGTCAATTGATTCTGGCTACAAGGTGGAAAAAGTATTTAACCAGGTGTTTGGAATTGCCGATACCGAGAGTCAAAACGGTAAAGGTTAGCATGCTGGTTATTGGCAGTAATGGGTGAATGATTCAGAGGAGTGCTCTTAAAAGGGCACTTTTTTAGTTCAGAGCTAAGGGAGAATCCTGTAAGATAACTATAAGAAAAAGCACTCAATCGATTCAGAATTTGTTATGCAAGCAACCGATACTACATGGTCACAAACAGAAAAGCAAATTGCTCGCACTGCTTTTAACAATGCCTATCAACGAGAACTCGATTATCTAGTTAAAACAGTACGTGAGCAATCTAGTTCACTCACTGAGATTGATGATGTTTGGCGATTGCATGACTTTCTGAGTGCTCGCAGACATGAAATCGATGGTAAGTATGACTATCGCTATTCGGTTCTAGTGTTTGTTCTGGCTTCGTTGGTTCGAGAAGGATGGCTACAACTGAGTGAATTGGAAGGACTAGCAGCAGATAAGTTGGCCAAGATTACTGCGTTAACACGTATGTGAATCTTGATAACCATTCATGATGAACTGACGGATTATACATCTGCTGATGCTAGGTTGCAATTCCTGGAGTATTAACAGCACAAACAAAGAAACTCTGAATTTTCTATTCTGTATATTGAGTGTATGCAGAATAGAAATCTAGATGACTCTGTGGTTATTGATGTAATTTCTCTTGAATTGGTAAGGGGGCTTACATCAGGAAATACATCTCACTTTGTCCTGATTCCGTAATGCCCCTATGTAAGCTGATGGGAATTCTGCTCTATTGATTGCTCTATCTGGTTGTTCTATCAACTGTTTGCTACTCTACGCGCCCTCTGAAGGCGGAAACTCATGCGCTTTCACTTCTTTGGCGTAGGATTGTACGGCTTCAATAATGGTTCCATGCAGGTCAGCATAGGCTTTAGCAAAGGATGGTCGCCAGCTTGAGAGGCCCAATAAATCTGCCGTTACCAAGATCTGCCCATCGCAGTGCGGCCCTGCCCCAATTCCAACTGTGGGAATGGTTAATTTTTGTGTGATCTGCAAGGCCAGTTCAGCCGGGATGTGCTCCAGTACAATGGCAAAGGCTCCAGCGTCTTGCAGTGCAATTGCTTCCGACAAAATCCGCTCTGCCGCTTCCGACGATTTGCCCTGCTTGCGAAAACCGCCCAACTGATGCACCGATTGAGGCGTTAAGCCTACATGCCCCATTACGGCAATTCCAGCCTGCGTTAGCCGCGAAACTGTTTCTGCCATTGCGGGATAACCACCCTCTAGTTTCACCGCCGCTGCACCCGTGGTTTTCATAATCCGACCGGCTGAACGTAGGGCCTGCTTGGGGCTTTCCTGATAGCTCATAAACGGCAGATCCACCACTAACAGCGCTCGCTCTACACCGCGCCGCACGGCCTTAGCATGATGGATGATTTCATCGAGCGTAATAGGCAGCGTGGTGCTGTAGCCCAAGGCCACCATTGCCAATGAGTCCCCGACCATGATCAAGTCAACGCCAGCCTCGTCTAGGGCACGAGCAATCAGGTAGTCCCAGGCAGTTAGAGCCACAATTGGACGCCCCTCTTTTTTGTATCGGATCAATTGTTGCGTGGTGACTGCCATGAGCAAGACTCCCTGTCAAAAATCGGGCAACTAAATCGGGCAACTGCTTCTGCCTTCAGAATACCGCAGGAGGTTGCTTGATGTGGATTTAGGGCTGCCAATATCGGATTGAGAGTAGAATCTCATACCATGAGGAGATACAGCGTTTTTCACTCATGTGAGGTATGGGGGATGGGGGGCTTCGCCTCCACACAGGGGCAGTGCCCTTGCACCCCGTTTTTCGTACTTCACTAGCCTGAAAAAGGCTGTAGATGCAGCGGTGGAAAGTGAAATCAGCAGCTAGTCAGCTCAACTATTGCATCGCTAGGCCCATTTCAGGCAGTTCCTCGCTCCATGAATGCTGCATGACTAGCTGCATGACTATATGTTAAGGAGAAATTCTATGTCGCAAGAGCCTCCTAAGAAGCCGGATACACCCGAACCAGCCAAATCTACACCTCCAGCCAGTGCAGCTTCTCGGTCTAGGCTACAAGCTGCCCTCGGAATCTTGCGGCAGGTTTGGGAAATCGTGCTGGCGTTTGTCCCCGTTGTGCTGAGTGGCTTACTTCAGCTCTGGCGGCTCATCCTGGCTTTGCTGAAATGGGCGTGGCAGACCTGGACAGTGCTCTTACCCAAGGTGCGTGCTGCTTTACCAGCCTCCTGGAGTGCTAAACTGCCCGATCCGGTGATTACTGCTGTAGCGGCTGTACTGCTCGTCCTGCTGCTCTGGCTGCCCCTCACCCTCCTAACGCACCGTTCCCCTGCCGTTGCCAACGAACCTGATCAGCCTGGGCAAGTGGCTCGCCGGAACAGAACGGAAGCAGCACCAGACCCCGTTCCCGACCCCAACCGGATTGCGGCTATCCAGGAACAGCTCGCTGAAGTTACAGCCGAGTATGCAGCAGGCTTAATTCAAGCAGTCCAAGCTAATTTTTCGCGCAATCATCTCACGGTGATCGTTGGGAATGACTGGTATAGTCTCACTGATGCCCAACGCAACCAGCTCGCCAATGAACTGTTCAAACGAGCGAAGAAGCTAGCCTTTAATCAACTCGAACTGGCCGATTTGGAAGGCACGCTGCTGGCCCGCAGTCCAGTAGTAGGAAAGGACATGGTGATCTTGGCAAATGCCAAAAACGACCCGTGAAAACTCATACATAAACGTACATCAGTAAGTTCCCCCCTTTTGAATTGAAGGGGGGCTAGGGGGAATCAGCTATTCCTCTTCATAATCTTCCAGCTCGTCGTCCTCATCCATCGGCGCAACCGAGTTGGCGGAGACTACCGCTCCCATCTCTAACTTTTGCCGCACCTGCTGCTCGATATCCTTGGCAAAGTTTGGATTCTCCTCGAAGTATTTGACGGCATTGTCGCGGCCTTGGCTGATGTTCTCCCCGTTGTAGCTATACCAAGCTCCTCGCCGTACAATTACTCCAGTTTCCTCGGCCAAATCCACCAAGCAGCCCATCGTCGAAATGCCCTTGCCGAAGATAATATCAAACTCGGCGATGCGGAACGGCGGGGCAATTTTGTTTTTAGCCACCTTCACCTTGGCGCGGGTGCCATATTCTTCGTTCCCTTTCTTCAGGGTTTGAATCCGGCGAATATCCAACCGCACCGAAGCGTAGAACTTAAGCGCATTGCCGCCCGTAGTGGTCTCTGGGTTACCGTAGCTGACGCCGATCTTCTGCCGGAGCTGGTTAATAAAAATCACGCTACAGCCGGTTTTACCGATATTACCGGTAATTTTCCGCAGAGCTTGGCTCATCAAACGGGCCTGCAAGCCGACATGAGCATCTCCCATCTCTCCCTCGATCTCGGCTCTGGGTACAAGCGCCGCCACCGAGTCCACGACCACAATGTCAATCGCGTTGGACCGCACCAACTGATCGACGATTTCTAGCGCCTGTTCTCCCGTATCGGGCTGGGAAATCAGCAAATTGCCAATATCGACCCCCAGGGCTGCCGAGTAGGTGGGATCGAGGGCATGTTCTGCGTCTACATAGGCTGCTACACCACCGCCTTTCTGAACTTCGGCTACCGCATGCAGAGCCAGCGTGGTTTTACCAGAGCTTTCTGGACCGTAGATTTCGATAATCCGGCCCTTGGGCAATCCGCCGCCTAGGGCTAGATCTAGAGTGAGTGCCCCACTGGGAATGGTTTCAACCCGCATCCGGGTCGCATCTCCCAGCCGCATGATAGTGCCCTTGCCAAAGGTGCGATCAATCTGGGTCAAAACTAAATTTAAGGCTTTATCGCGCTCAGACGTTTCATTACTGGTTTTAGCCATTCCTACCTCAAAACAGAATGCTGTAAATATGCTGTAAATCTCAAAGACGTAGCTTGTTCGGGGGGCAGATTGCTTTCAGTCTACTCGCAGACTTTTGGTTTGGAGCAACTGGTTTGGAGCAACTGGTTTGGAGCAACTGGTTAACCACAAGCGGTGTTTCATCCAAACTGCCCTGCAAGGCGAAGTTCGCGTAATGCAATCCAGTGTACTGTTCGGTTTTAGCCAAGTTCGTTACTCTATAAGCAGACTGTTTGATCTCCTACTTCCATCCTACTTGGTTGATCTTCTATCCATACAAATGTACTAAATAAAATTAGAATTAACCATAGCCGTTAAAAAATGGTCACGAAAAAATAGTTTGCTTGTGTCCAATGACCTCTAATCTTCCGAGTCTGCTGATTCCAGATACCGCGCTTTCCGTGGCCGGTTTGACTGCCTATATTCAGGCCCTGCTCGAACAGGATAATCAGTTGCGTCAGGTGTGGGTGACGGGTGAGGTTTCTAGCGCCACCCGCTACCGCAGTGGTCTTTTCTTTACCCTACAGGATCCAGATGCTGAAGCGGCAATTAGCTGTGTCGTGTGGAATAACCAGTTGAATCGTTTAGCAACTCTGCCCGCTCCGGGAGAGCAGTTGATTATTCTGGGACGGGTACATGTACATCCCCAACGCGGCAGCTACCAGCTAATTGTGTGGCAAGCCTTGCCTGCGGGGGAAGGATTGCGAGCACTCCGCTATCGTCAGCTTCGTAAACGCCTGGAAACCGAAGGTTTATTTGATCTAGACCGCAAACGCTCACTCCCCCCCTATCCTCAAACCATTGCCGTTGTTACTTCGCCGCAGGCTGCTGCTTGGGGAGACATTAAACGCACCCTGAAGCGACGCCATCCCGGTCTGCAGGTGCTCTTCTCTCCGGCGCTAGTGCAGGGAGAACAAGCTCCTGGATCGATTGTGCAAGCAATTCATCGAGTTGTGCGAGACGGGCGAGCCGAAGTGCTGATTTTGTCACGCGGTGGTGGAGCCACCGAGGATATGGTTTGCTTCAACGACGAGCGGGTTGTGCGGGCAATTGCTACCTGTCCGATTCCAGTCGTAGCCGGGATTGGGCATCAGCGCGATGAGTCTCTGGCCGATCTAGTGGCTGATGTCTGTGCCCACACGCCGACTGCCGCCGCTGAACAAGCGGTTCCTCTGTTGGCCGATCTATATGCCGAGCATCGCCAGCGCATTGCCCAACTCAGCCAGGTTGTGACAGAGTATTTGGAAGATGCCTCTGAGCAGCTTTATCGCCTGAAGGGACGGGTGCATCGGCTTCACCTCGATCGCCAGATTCGGCAAGAAGCTCAAGCGATCGCTTGGAAACGCCAGCAGTTGATTCAATCCACTAGCCGGCGACTGCAAGAAGCGACCCAGCACTGCCAGTTACTGCGCCAGAAGCTGCTTACCCTTGATCCAGCAGCCGTCCTGCGGCGGGGCTATGCTGTTGCCCGACAAACAGACGGCTCGGTGGTGAGGTCGGTAGAAGCAGTGACACTTGGCCAGGAGTTGACCGTGCAGCTTGCTCAGGGCCAACTCAAGGTGACGGTAAACGAAATTAGTTCATCCCCTGCTGCGGATACGCCTTTACTCGACTCTTAATCACCTGCTAGAACCATGAACCGATAGCTCTATGACTGATCCGGATTCCACCAAAGCGCTTTCTAATCAGTTTTCTAATCCGTTGGAGCAAGCTACCAATCCAACGTTCCCACCTGACTGGAATTATGAAGTAACCGTGACGGAAGTGGAGGCCATCATCAATCGGATTGAGCTAGGTGAACTGGAACTATCTGAAGTGTTCGAGCAATTTGCCATTGCCGTTGAGCAGCTCCGCCAGTGCGAGACCTTTCTGACACGGCAGCAGCAGC
The DNA here is from genome assembly GCF_032598965.1 of Leptolyngbya sp. NK1-12. Classification (NCBI taxonomy): domain Bacteria; kingdom Bacillati; phylum Cyanobacteriota; class Cyanophyceae; order Leptolyngbyales; family Leptolyngbyaceae; genus Leptolyngbya; species Leptolyngbya sp. NK1-12. The sequence continues at coordinate 1,264,481 of NZ_CP053586.1, read as the reverse complement.
AAGTGGACTTACTAATTGAAACGCTTTTGGACGAGCCAGAAGCGTTTTAAGTGATCAATTCAGAGCATGGATGCCCAATACATAGGTCTATCGGAGCAAATCCTACCGGATCGGATCATGAACAGTGACCAGCTTTGTACCATCTGGAAAGGTGGCTTCTACCTGCACTTCATGAATCATTTCCGGGACGCCCTCCATCACATCGGCACGAGTTAGCAGCGTCGTGCCATAGGTCATCAAATCTGCTACAGTGCGTCCTTCGCGGGCACCTTCCAAAATTGCGGCTGAAATATAGGCAATGGCTTCCGGGTAATTGAGCTTCAAACCTTTGTCTTTGCGTCGTTCTGCTAATAGGGCGGCTGTAAAAATCAGCAGTTTGTCTTTTTCTTGTGGAGTTAGCTGCATAGAATTTGGACGGGAGAATCTCGTTCGTCAGCAGAAAGTAGCATACTCTGACATAGAAAATCCACTTGTCATCAGCCCCACAATCTTGGTAGCAAACCTTGTGCAAGATTACCCTTAACTGGGTAGCCTAGCTACAACAGCCGCTCCAGCAAAGATCTGCCTCGAGCCGAATCCACCGCTGCTCAGTTACCAGCAAAGCTGGGCGAAAGGCCCATCTGCTACAGTCGAAAAGCTAACTGAAAAATCAACTGGGGTGCTAGGATTCGAACCTAGGAATGGCGGGACCAAAACCCGCTGCCTTACCGCTTGGCGACACCCCATCGCGCAGCCTCAATCATTCTAGCAGCACTATTCCGCAACATGTCAAGAATTTAGTCAGATTCTCCATCAAACCCAGTTTCAGGCAGTATGAGAAAAGGAAAATCGGATTGGATTGTATGTCTTCTTTACCGCCGCTGATTACTGAACTCGACCACGCTTCACTCAACCGCCCAGAACAAGCCCTGAAATACTTCTTTGGCTACGACAGCTTTCGGCCAGGGCAGCAGTCCATCATCGAGGCTGTTCTACAAAACCAGGATGCGCTGGCGATCATGCCCACTGGCGGCGGCAAATCCCTTTGCTACCAGCTTCCGGCCCTGCTCAAGCCCGGTTTGACCATTGTAATTTCTCCCCTAATTGCGCTGATGCAAGATCAGGTCGAAGCTTTGCAAGACAATGGCATTGGTGCGACTTTTCTCAACAGCACCGTGGGCGGAGCAGAAGTGCGGCGGCGGTCCCAGCAGATTCTTCAAGGCGCAATCAAACTACTCTATGTCGCACCAGAGCGGATTTTGACCGAGACCTTTCTCGACTTTCTCGATCAGGTGGCTGTTCAGATCGGCATTTCCACCTTGGCCATCGATGAAGCCCACTGCGTTTCCGAATGGGGGCATGATTTCCGCCCAGAATATCGGCAGCTCCAGCAACTGCGGCAGCGCTATCCCACCGTGCCCGTACTGGCCCTCACTGCTACAGCCACCGCCAGAGTTCGGCAAGACATCATGCAGCAGCTCGGCTTACAGCAGCCGTTAATTCACATTGCTAGCTTTAACCGGCCCAACCTGTACTACGAAGTTCGCCCCAAGCCCAAGCAAGCCTACCGGGAACTGATTCGCCTGATGCGTCAAACCTCCGGTGCAGGGATTGTTTATTGCTTGAGCCGTAAAAAAGTGGATGAAATTACCCAACGGCTGCAAGAGGCTGGTATCGAAGCATTGCCTTATCATGCAGGCTTGAGTGATACCGTCCGCAAACAGAATCAGACCCGCTTTATTCGGGATGATGTCCGGGTAATGGTAGCGACAATCGCCTTTGGTATGGGGATCAACAAGCCCGATGTCCGGTTTGTGATTCACTACGACCTGCCGCGCAATCTGGAGGGCTATTACCAAGAGTCGGGACGCGCCGGACGCGATGGCGAACCCGCCCAATGCATTTTGTTCTTCAGCTTTAGTGATATTCGCACCATTGAATACTTGATTGACCAAAAGGTGGATCCGCTCACGGGTGAACCGCTAGAGGCCGAACAGCAAATTGCCCGTCAGCAGTTACGCCAGGTGATCGACTACGCAGAGGGAATCGAGTGCCGCCGCACGATTCAGTTGGGCTATTTTGGCGAACGGTTTGCTGGCAACTGCGGCAACTGCGATAACTGTCTGCGCCCCCGCTCCCTGCAAGACTGGACGATTGAAGCGCAAAAGTTTTTGTCTTGTGTGGCTCGCTGCAAAGAGCGCTATGGCATGACCTACATTATTGAGGTGCTGCGCGGTTCTAAGGAAAAGCGGATTTTATCTAACCGGCATGACCAGCTTTCCACCTATGGGATTGGCAAAGACCACACAGCAGAAGAATGGCGTACCCTAGGACGTTCCCTGCTACACCAGGGCCTGATGGATGAAACCGCTGATGGTTATTCAGTTCTAAAGCTAAATGCTTTGAGTTGGGAAGTTTTGCGCAAGCAGCGAACGGTGTACATCTCCTTACCCAACCGGCCAACCGTAGTCCAAAGTGCGTCTACCGAAGCCAAAGCCAATGCCGAAATGCTATTCGACCTGCTGCGTAAGCTGCGCAAGCAGATTGCTGATGAACAGGCTGTGCCGCCCTATGTAGTATTCGCCGACTCTAGCCTGCGCCTGATGGCCCAACTTCAGCCTCAGACCATCGATGACTTCTCGCAAATTTCTGGGGTGGGTAGCCACAAGCTGGCTCGCTATGGTCCTCGCTTTGTGGAAACGATTCGCAAGTTTTGCCAAGAGCAGGAGAAGATTTAAGCTGTGAGCGTTGAGTTTTGAGCGTTAAATTGAACTGTGTTTGCGTGGGAATGACAAAATGCCAAATAGAAGACGGGGTCTCTTGTCCACTACTGATAACCCCCTGCGTTAGGCATAGTGCACAGTTCTGACAGCGGAGCCTGCGGGAGCACGTCAACTGGTATGGTGGAAATATAAATTGAGCCTAGATATATTGAGTCGGTTAGCTGTTTCAAATGCAGTTCCCGATGCAGTGGTTAGTATGAACTATGTGATTGCTGTTCTTGCCAATCGAATTGAAGCAGAGGCTGCTTACTCCCAACTGGAGCAAGAGGGCATGCCCATGTCCCAAGTCAGCATCATTGGAGATGGCTATAAAACTGCCGATGAATTTGGCTTTATCGATCCTAAAAAGCCTGCCCGTAAGCAGGCCAAACTCATGGCTATGTGGCTGGTTCCCTTTGGATTTATTGGCGGATGGCTGTTTAACGTCTCCACCCAATATCAGCTTGTTCCAGCGGTTGGAACTTTAGGCAACCATGTGATTGGGGGATTACTGGGGGCGGTGGCTGGCGCGATGGGCAGCTTTTTTGTCGGTGGTGGAGTTGGCCTGAGTGTAGGCAGTGGCGACGCACTACCGTACCGAAATTTTCTTAAAGAAGGCAAATATATTGTAGTGGTCGGCGGTGCTCCAAATGTCACTAACAAAGCGACCCGAATTTTGCGCCAACTGAATCCATTGAACCTGCAAGGTTACATTGACCCTACTGCCATCTGATGCCGATCTACTGAAAAGACCCAGAATTTGATTTAAGAATTTAGCTGAAGTCTGATTTTTCTAGTTTTTTTAAGATTTATCATGCCCAATCTCCCTCAAACCCTGGAAGAAGCCGTTGAGCAAGCTAAAGTGGCAACCAAAGCCGCTCTAGACGCTGGCTATACCCGCTTACAGGTGGAGCTACTGTTCCCCGAACTGAAGATGATGCCGATTGCCCAGCAATTCATTCCTGCGTTTGAAGACTTGGGTAGTCAGTTGCGGGTCTACTTTCCAGATGCTGGCGCTGCGGCTCTGGCTCGCCGCGATTGGGGAGAAAAGCCCTATGCGATTCGAGGCATTCGTGATTTGAACTCGGAGATTCAACCCGATGAGCAGTTGATTCTATTTGTTGAGCCGTCTTCTGTAGAGGTGCAGGAGGTGGAGCAATTGTGTCAGGTGGCGATGGATCGTCCGGTGGTGGTGCTGAATCCGCGCATGGAGGATATTGTCACCATTGGTATTGGTTTGGCGGGCCGCCGACTGCGGGAGCGGTTTTTGAACCTGTTTGAGTCCTGCTATTATTTGCAACCTTTGGAAAAGGCGGCGATTTTTCGGGCCTATCCGTCGGGTTGGCAGGTTTGGGTTGAAAAAGATTCTGATTACGAACTGGTTTCAGAAACGCCTCAAAAACCGGTCGGTGAAGCGCTAGATCAAATTTTGATGGCGGCAACCGGAGAAAATCCGGACGAGGCTCAGCCGCTGCGTAAGAAGGGTTTGATGGCTTCAATGCAGGAGTTTCTGCGGGCTTTGAGTCAGTAGGTCAAGCCGATGAATATCTGCATCAGAGCAAGTATCGAATTGTAGAGATTGTAGAGAACGAGTAGGGAATAATTGGCGGCTCTATCCTATGTACTGCTAGTTGCCTGCCGCTGACTTGCTCCTTGAGCTGGGCCTGTAGCGCGTGCTTCCGGCTGATCGTTCAGCCTTAGTTACCCACTAGTGCACTGAGCCTGAATGAAGCGCTGGATGAAGATAGCGTATCGTAGCTTACTCAAACTATCCTAAAGATAGTTGATGAATTCTGAAGTGTTCGAGGGCACTATTAGATTTAGCTAGAAAATCGTCGCTTATGGTGCGAAACCCAGTCCTGGATGCATCGACCCTCGAAATTTGAATGGGTTTTAGGCTTACGTTGAGCGCCTGACCTGTAAACAAGCGCCACAACCCAACCAGGGGTATCTTTTCAGCCATTGATTACTGTTTGTTTTAGCAAAGGATTGAATTAGCGTGTCTAGCGGTCGTCGCATTTTCATTGGTGATGTGCACGGTCATTACGACGGTTTGATGAGGCTGTTAGAGGCGATTGACCCTAGAGCAGAGGATCAACTCTATTTCGTTGGCGATTTAATTGATCGCGGTCCTAAGAGTGCTCAAGTGGTTCAGTTTGTCAGAGAAAATGACTTTGTCTGCGTGCTTGGCAACCATGAACAGCTTTTATTAGAAGCTTTCCCAGGGACTAAGGTCTCTCACTTAGCTCTGCAAGCATGGCTGCAAAGCGGTGGTCAGTCCACGGTTGCCAGTTATAGCAAACCAGAAACGTTGTTAGAAAACCTCGATTGGTTGCGCACCCTGCCGACTCATGTTGATTTAGGCGATATCTGGCTGGTCCATGCTGGGTTACATCCTGATCTACCTATCCATGAGCAAACGGCCCACGAATACTGCTGGATTCGGGAAGAGTTTCACAGCACTGCCAAACCCTATTTCCCCGATAAGCTAATCATCACGGGCCATACCATCACCTTTACTCTACCGGGCGTTGCACCTGGAACACTGGCTCAGGGCCAGGGTTGGTTGGATATCGACACAGGTGCCTATCATCCCAAAAGCGGTTGGCTGACAGGCGTTGATATGACGCATCAGCAGGTTTACCAGGTGAATGTGTTTCAGCGCAAAGCGCGGGTGCTGCCTTTGCCAGAGGCGACGGTTCAAGTTAATCCAGCTAGAGTGCTCAAGCGCCACCAGCTTCTCCACTCCTAAGCTAAATAAAACTCCTAAGCTAAATAAAAACAGCCCCTTCACCCTCCGGGAGGCAGGTCTTCGCCATTCGGTAATTCGGGCGGAGGCGGCTTGGGGGTATCTAGCAATTCACTTTTTGAGCGCTTTAGCTGCTTCCATAAGCGACGAATCTCTTCATAGGCTTCCTCCGGTGCAAGTTTGCCGCCCGTTTCTAAACCGCAAATATAGGCCACTCGCTGAGCAAATTCTTGTAGATTAGCGTTAAAAGCTAAATTTTCTGGCTTGAAGTCGCCGTAGTAGCGGGCGCGTGGGTAGAAAAATTGGTCCTTTTGATCTTCTTTGTCTGCCACAGATTTTAGGAAGGAATAGGTTGACCAGAGAAACCTAACCATTTAACTGAAGCTGGTTAATACCAGGTAATGGCAGGTTGGCTGATGAAAACAGGTAACCAAATCAGGTAGAACGGTACAAGAGGACGCCAGAACCGTGAGATGTAGCCTACGGAATTTGCAGCCTACAGTATGCCTACAGTATGGTTGGTTGAATTCGCATACGAGCTTTAGTTTACTCTTGCTAGCTTTTGGCGTCTACACAAACAAAGTTTGACTGCTGCACACCATAGCTTAACAAAGCTCCTTCAGATATTCTTCAGTGCTTGTCGGGCTAGCTCAATCGCGGCCTCTGGATTTTGAGCCACTACAGCATAGACAGACAGTTCTTGAAAAAATGCCGCACAGGTCACACTGACGTTAAGCAAAATCACCGGTTTTTGAGCCTTGAGCGCCAAAGCTACTTCAGAGGCGGTGCCACTGCCCATACCGCAGGCAATCACCACATGACTGCTGAGGATGTTGATCACATTGCGAGCATTGCCCATACCGGTTGGAATCACAATATCAACGGCTGCTGACACATCGGTGGTTTTGGAGTCGGGCAAAATGCCAATCGTTAACCCCTGCGCTTGTTTTGCACCGCGACTGGCTGCATCCATCACTCCAACGCTTCTACCGCCTGTGAGCAGAATCCAACCCTGCCGAGCAATTCGTTGCCCCAGATCGTAGGCTAGCTGCCAATCGGTAGCCGTAGCCTGTTCGCCCGGACCCATAACACCTACAATAGCCTGCCTCATCACTTCTCTTCGGCTCTCTAAGCCAAGCTCTATGCTGTTCTATCATGATGCCGACTTAGGTGCGCTGGGCAAACTGAAGGCAGATCGATTGATCATTCCTTGATCAACCCCTAAAACTATGATTTTTAATTCCATTTGCTCTTCTGCTGATGCCCTGCCGCTGGTGTCTGTGATTATTCCCATCTATAATGGCGCAGCCGATCTGCCCGATCTGCTAACTTGTCTGCGGCAGCAAACCTATCCCAACGAACGGGTTGAGTATTTGCTGGTAGACAATAACAGCACGGATCGCACGGCTGAGATTGTACAACGTTTCATCTCTGATTCAGCCCTATCCAACTTTTGCTATTTGCGCGAAACCGAGATTCAGAGCGCTTACGCCGCCCGCAACACTGGCTTAAGAGCCGCTAGAGGAGAAATTTTTGTCTTCACCGATGCCGATTGCCGTCCCCAGTCCGACTGGCTCATGCATCTGCTCCAACCCTTCAGCGAACCTTCGGTTGGCATTGTAGCTGGAGAGGTTGTCGCCTTACCGGGGCAGACGTTGCTAGAACGCTATGCGGATCGTCAGGCTACCCTATCCCAGACCCATACCCTAGCGCATCCATTTCTGCCCTATGGTCAGACCGCCAATCTAGCGGTGCGGCGCTCAATGCTGGAACAAGTTGGCCTGTTTCGCCCTCATCTGACTACGGGTGGAGATGCTGATCTCTGCTGGCGGATCCTGCAACAGGGCCGCTGGCAAATTCAGTTTGCCGAGCAGGCAATGGTGCGGCATCGGCATCGGGCGACATTGGCGGAATTACGCAGTCAGTGGAGACGTTATGGGCGCTCGAATCGCTATCTGCATCAGCTTCATGGAGTTAGCTTGATGAAAGAACTGACTTGGCGAGATTGGATCTACCGATGGAGTCGTTGGCTACTAAAAGAAATGCCAGTTACAGTTATAAAAGTTAATCACAGTGGGACTGGCCTTTTGGGTTGGATTGATGCGATGGTAGAAACACCGCTTAATTTACTTTGTCAGCAGGCTCGTGCTCAGGGACAGCGTCAGGCGCGTTTACCAGATGCAGCGCGAGAAATTGTCTGGTTTTCTTGGCCGGAACCTCTAGCCCCTATGGCAGCACAGCTTTCTCCACCACGAGATCAAGGCTGAAAGGCGCTTGTCTTTCTAGCAACCATCTCGGTTAGCAGATTCCTGAATCGATTGCCAGTAAATGCCAGTAAATGCCAGTGAATATTGTTCCTTGGTTTCAGCTTAGACGACCCCATCAGACCATGCGTCAATCCTCGTTGTCCTCTAGTCAATGGACGAGCAAATGGACAAATCAGGGGATGAGTGAGTGGTCTGCTATTGCTCGTTCCTGGTTCAGCAGCCTACCTGAAAAAGTATCTTGGTCTGGCTCTCCTAAAAAGGCGGCTTTAGGAACGCTGTGGATGCTGGCGCTGATGTTAGGGGGAATGGCGACACCAGGGTTGGCTGCGGAACGGGTGGCTGTACGTTTAGGGCCGTTCAAACAATCTGTAGCTATTTCCGATCTAGAGCGTTTTGCCGATACAGGAGAAATCCCTCCTGGCTTGCAGCTCTATGCACCGCTGCTGAACGCCGATGTGCGATATACATTGCGGAGTCGGCTCCACCTTGACCCTAGTATTGGCGACAAGCTAGTGGAAGATTTGCTGCACTCTTCTGCCGGTGAGCGTTTTCTTAATACGCTACAAGTGGCGATCCCCGACGCTAGCCCAACCCAATTGCAGGTAGCGCTGATGCAGGCAGCCAAACAGCCAGGTGGAATTAGCCTTTTAGGGCTGTTGCGAGCCTTTCCAAAGCAAACCGTCACCATCGACGCTACTTCAGCCATTGCGTTAGCCTCTCAGCTCAACTTGCCCTATTGGCAGAGTCAGGCGCTGAGTTCGGTGCTGGAGCGGGAACTAACTGTTAAGAGCCAACCCATCCGCAGCGCCATCGATCCGACCAAGGCTGGATCCTATTGGGTTTGGAAACAAACGATGGTGCTGAGAGATTACCAGCGTGAACGAACGATTCCAGTTGATCTGTACTGGACGCGCCGGACTCACGGTCCACTTGTTGTGATTTCTCACGGCTTTGGAGCTGATCGTCGCTTTTTGGGGTATCTGGCTTACCATTTGGCCTCGCATGGGCTGACGGTCGTGGCGTTGGAGCATCCAGGTAGCAATGTGGCTTGGCTAACGGGAAATTCGTTTAGTCAGTCGCGCACGACATTAAAAAATAACCTGCTTCCGGCCACAGAATTTCTTGATCGCCCACAGGATGTAAGTTTTGTCCTCGATCGCCTCAACCGTTTGAACCAATTCTCTAGTACGCTGCACGGTAAATTTAATACAGAAGAGGTGACGGTAATTGGCCATTCCCTAGGTGGGTACACGGCCCTGGCGCTGGCAGGAGCCAAGCTCAGTCTGGAGCATTTGCAGCAGTTCTGTAATGATCCCAATCCAGTTGTGTTTTCTCCGGCAGATTTGCTGCAATGTAGTGCTGCCGATCTGACCGATGCGCAGGCCGATGCGCAGGAAAGCTTGCGGGATCCGCGGGTTGTACAAACGATTGTGCTCAATCCAGCCATTGGTCGCTTATTTGATCCCAAGAGTTTGGCTCAGGTCACTGTGCCGACCCTGATGCTGGCAGGCACTGATGACACCATTACGCCCGCTGTCAGTCAGCAATTTTTGCCGTTCACTCAGCTCAAAGGTTCCAAGTTTTTGCTAACAGCGATTGGTGGAACTCATCTGAGCGTTGGTGATCCAGCCAACCTCAACCATGTCTTTACCCAGAGTCTTTTTATTCGAGAACGTCCAGAACAGGAAACAGAAGCGCTCAGACAACTTTTACGAGGAGTCAGCTTGGCATTCGTGCAGCAGCTAACCCCCGAAGCTAATCGCTATGCTCCTTTTCTAACGGCTGCTTATGCTCAATCCTTTTCATCAACAGAGCTGAAGCTGAGGCTAAATTCCCAACTGCCGCCCAATTTTTCCCAACGTTTGAAAATGGCGGCTCTACCGATGGAGCAGCTCATTTCTAGTACTCTTGCCAAAGGCAAAGCCGAGTCCCAGCAGGGCATTTGCTACAACAAACTCAATTGTTTGCTGGGTGGGTTGCCGCTGGTCATGTTTATCCTACCGGGTGGAGTCCCATTAGCCGCAAATCAATTCTTCAGATGGCGGCGTAAGGCAGCAGTAAGAGATTCAGTTGATCACTAGGCAAAAATTGCTGTAGCCATCTTTCAAAGAGAAGATTTTTGTCTACCAGCCTCACGTCGAGGCATATTTTTGCTTTCTTTCGCTAAATTTGAAACAGAACCCAACATCGGTTTCTCCGTCTATTTAACGTCATTTAACTTCACATTTAATAGCTTATCTAAGGGTGGGATCTGCCGTGAATTTGCTACAAGTTGCTGCTAATGTTCCCAGTCCGCCCAGTTTCAATCTCTGGATTATTCTTGGTTTTATTTTTATCTTGCTCGGAGTAGTGGTTGGAGAGCCAACGGTGGCATCGTTGGGGATTGCGGCAATCATTACGGCGATTGCGGCCCTTTCGGTTTCTTCAGTGGCTTTACAAATTGTGCTTTGGGGTATTCTCTCAATTGCTTTAACTATCGTGTTGCGGGGAATGGTGCCTTTGCCCACAAAAGAGGAACTGCCCGATACAGAAGCCGTTGTCTCCGAAATGATCCCCAAAGGCGGTGTGGGCTGGGTGTCCTACGAAGGCGCGCTCTGGAAGGCTCGCTGTCAAGTATCAGACGTTAGTATTGCCAGTGGGCAGACTGTGCAGGTAGTGGGTAGGCATGGGCTAACGTTAATTGTTTTACCGCTTGATTTTACGGACGAACCTTACGACACAGTGACTTAACTGGCTAATCTCTAGAAACTACTCAAATAGCCGCCGCCTGGAGAGGGAAACAAGACAATGAATACATTGGTATGGGTTTTTGCAGTTGTGTTAACCGTCGTTGGTGCAACCGTTGGCTCTGTGAGACGGGTGAACCAGGGCAATGAAGCATTGGTCGAACGATTGGGCCGCTATCACCGCAAATTAACGCCAGGTTTGAATTTTGGTGTTTTGCCTATCATCGATGAAGTCGTTATCGAAGCCAACACGCGAGAACGGATCTTGGACATTGAACCGAGCGATGTGATCACCAACGATAGTGTAACCCTGACGATTGATACGGTAATTTTCTGGCGCATCATTGATCTGTACTCTGCTTACTACGAAATCGATGATGTCAGCACAGCGTTAAAGAACCTGGTGGGGACAACGTTGCGTTCTAAAATTGGCGAAATGGATCTGCAAAGAACCTATTCCTCTCGTGAAGAAATCAACAGAGCCTTGTTGGAAAGTCTGGATGATGCAACAGAGCCGTGGGGAGTTAAGGTGACGCGCGTTGAAATTCAAGACATCAAAATCAAAAACGAGGACTTACAAAAGTCACTTGAGAGTGAGCGGGCTGCCCTGAGTAAAAAACGAGCGGCGATTGCTGAGGCAGAAGGCAAACGAGAAGCGGCGATTGCTGAGGCAGAAGGTGATCGTCAAGCGGCGATTAAGCAGGCAGAAGCGATGGCTGAGTCAGTCAGGCGAATTGCTGACGCGATGCCAACCCAAGCCGACCCCCAAGATATTTTGCGCTATTTGGTCATGCAGCGCTACGTTGATGCCAACCTGCAGTTGGGGCAAAGCGACAACTCTAAAGTAATTTTCATGAACCCACGCGATATTACCGAAAACATTGATGCGCTGCTGCGCGATCGATTGGTTGATTATCCCCCTGCTGCCTTCAGACAGGCTCCCAAAGCTGAAGAAACTGGTGATACCAATGGCCAAACTGAATAGTCCTTTCCAATTGCGGCAGATAGCTTAAGTTCTGGGAATACTGCTAAGGAAAGAAAGTAGATCAAGCAGCTAGATTACAACCTATCCGTACTCCGCTTTGCGGCTATTTCAACTCCTGTCTGTGATCTCTTGCCAAGCTGATTTCCCGCTTCCCTGTTTCAGAATTTCTGAGATGAGCAAAACGCTATGAGTATAGTTTTGGTGGTCGATGACAGTCAAACCGTCCGACAAATGCTCTCAGAGCTGTTGAAGCAGGGAGGGTTGACCGTAGTTGAAGCAGCCAATGGTTTGGAAGCCAAAGCCAAAATTCAGACCAAGGCCCCTGATCTCGTTATCACTGACCTAGTAATGCCGGAAATGAACGGCTATGAATTATGCCGCTGGATTAAGAATGATCCGGTTGCTCAAAATATTCCTATTTTGATTTGTTCTACCAAGGACCAAGAGTTTGATCGTTACTGGGGTATGAAGCAGGGAGCTGATGCCTATATTACAAAGCCGTTTCAACCTGGGGAAATGCTGGAGACTGTGAAGCAGCTTTTGCATACCAAATGATCTCCCAGACATGTTCAACAAAGCTCATAAAAAACTCGGTTAAAAAAGGGACAACTGTTGGCGATTCACCTTCAGCTGCCCCTTATTTGATACTGTCTCAACTTGAGACTATGTTGACTTCGTTACTAAGTTGCTGAGCTTGCTCGATGCAGTTATCTTATTCAGCTACTTGAGTCAGCTACTTGAATAGATCAATGCTCACGCTGCTAATTAAACTGCTGACAGCAACTCGCTAGCAGCTTGTTTCAGCAGATTAGCTTTATCGGTTTGCTCCCAAGGCAGATCCAAATCTTCTCGACCCATATGGCCGTAAGCCGCAACATCCTGATAGAATCGCCCACCCCGTTCGGCAGGAAGCTTGCTGAGATTGAAGTTTCTAATGATACCAGCAGGTCGCAGCTCAAAGTGCTGCTTCACTAGCTCCAGCAGACGCATATCATCAATTTTTCCGGTGCCGAAGGTTTCTACCAGAATGCTAACGGGTTTGGCAACCCCAATTGCATAGCTGAGCTGAACCTCGCATTTTTCTGCTAATCCAGCTGCCACAATATTCTTAGCGACATAGCGGCAGGCATAGGCAGCACTGCGATCCACTTTGGTGGGATCCTTACCAGAAAACGCACCGCCGCCATGACGCGAGTAGCCGCCATAGGTATCGACGATGATCTTACGGCCCGTTAAGCCAGAGTCACCCTGAGGACCGCCAATCACAAACTTGCCAGTCGGGTTAACCAAAAAGCGAGTGTTGGCATCGGGCTTGACATTAATATCAGCAAAACAGGGTTGAACTACGTAGGTCCAAAGGTCTTCTTTGATTTTGGCTTGCACAGCCGCAGTATCGGTGATGTCTCCAATCGTCGCCGTGTGCTGAGTTGAAACCAGAATGGTATCGATTCCAACCGGGCGGCCATCTTCGTAAGCTACAGTGACTTGGGTTTTGCCATCAGGACGCAGATAGGGAAGCTGCCCTGTTTTGCGGACTGCAGCTAACTTCCGGGCAATGCGATGGGCCAGCGAGATTGGCAACGGCATCAGTTCGGGCGTCTCGTTGCAGGCAAAGCCGAACATAATGCCTTGGTCACCAGCACCAACTGCATCTAGCTCTTCATCACTTGCCTGTTCACGAGTCTCATGTGCCTGATCCACCCCTTGAGCAATATCGGGAGATTGTTCATCGAGTGCTACTAAGACAGAGCAGCTATTGGCAGCGAAGCCGTTAACGGCATCGGTATAGCCAATCTCTGCGATCTTTTTGCGAGCCAAGTCAACAAAGTTAACTTGGGCTTTGGAGGTAATTTCTCCCGTAATCAGTACCAGACCCGTATTGACAACTACTTCTGCTGCTACACGGCTCGTGGGATCCTGGGCCAGTAGAGCATCTAAAATAGTGTCTGAAATTTGGTCGCAAATCTTATCAGGATGACCTTCGGTCACAGATTCCGATGTGAAGAGGTAATGACGAGTCAAGCGAATGTCCTCTCTAAAACTAAACGACAGGAACGAGCAAACTGAAATCAGCTAAAAAATGCTTCATTAACTTTGGAGAATATCATACGCTTCATTGCTTTATGTAAATTTCAGCGATCTCCTCCACGAAACAGTATGAAATTTTGGTAAGTGATCCCACGAGTTTTGTTTTTTTTAGCGTTTAAATTAATGTGTAAAATCACTGAAAGCCTTATCCTATCTCAATTTGATCAAATCGAGATATTGTACACTTCGCTGCGGGAGATTTAGAAGAAAGGGCAGAGGTCCAACCCCCAGTGAAAACAATACAGCCTGCCATACAGGTTTGGATTGCAATCTCCAGATCAACCTGCGAATCTCCAATCATCAACATGTGTTGAGGCAAAACATTGAGTGAGACTGATAAATGCTGAAGAAGTTGAGGATTTGATTTGGTTGGATACTGTTGATTTACCCCAAAAATTACTTGGAAGTAGGATTGTAAATTGTAATGTTCAACAAATTCGTCTACGTTTGTAGCACTATCCGATGAAAGAAGAGCAAGTTTAACTTCTGCATTTGCTAATTTCTGAATTAACTCTAATGCACCTTCAATTAAAGGAGTTTCTTGAGCTTTTTTAAGCATTTGTCGATCGGCTGCTGAAAAAGCTGCCTGAACTAGTTGCAAAGCCTCTACCCAATCTTTTCCCGTTTCAGCAATATAAGCAGCTGCGGCAATTTCGTTCTCCAATCGGGTTCCAACAGCCATCAATCCTGCTGGGTTAATTCGATTTTCGTCGATCCCAAACGCCATCAATAAAGGTCCTTGAACACCAGGAACTTGAGCATCAATTAGACGCGCTCGCCGTTGGGCCAAGTTGCGGAGATAGGCTTCAGAACTTGCTAAAGTACCGTCTTTATCAAAAATAATCGCTTGAATGTTTTGGAAGAGTTGACCTGGGCAGCGAATTGTTACCAAGTAGCACCTCCGCTATTGAGTACTAACCAATTTGGTTAAAACGGCCTTAATTGCCCAAAGCATCTACCAGCACCTTCGAGAAATGCTGTGGTAGAAGTAGCGCCCATAAAAGAGAGGAGGGTCATCCCTCCTCGCATGCAATCAAATATCGTTAATCCAGTAGATTATTCAACCTATTCTTCTTCTGCTGAAGGTAACTCCTCTTCAACGGGCATTTCAACAGGAGCGGCTGCTTCAGCAGCAGGTTGAGACTGTTGCAGCATTCGCTCGCGGTACTTAGCAGCCATCTCTTCCGCCTTGTCGTAAACCACTTGGGGGTTTTTCACCATATCACCTGGTTCAGGCTCAAGCTGCTTTGTAGAGAGCGAAATCCGTCCCCGCTCGGCGTCCAGATCAATAATCATGACCTTAACTTCGTCGTTGACGTTGAAAACGCTGTGGGGCGTATCAATGTGGTCATGGGAAATTTCGGAAATGTGCAGCAGACCGCTAACACCGCCAATATCAATAAAGGCACCATAGGGTTTCAACCCACGAACCGTACCAATTACTACTTCGCCCACTTCTAGGCGATTCATCTTCCGCTCAACCAGAGCACGGCGATGGCTCAGAACTAGACGGTTGCGGTCTTCATCCACCTCCAGAAACTTGAGCGGTAGCTCTTCTCCAACCAAATCTTCTTTCGGCTTCCGGGTGCTAATGTGCGAGCCAGGAATGAATCCCCGTAGACCTTCAATCCGGACTAGTGCGCCGCCTCGGTTCGTGGCAAATACCGCAGAGCGAACGGTGGCATCTTCAGCCTGGAGTTGCCGCACTCGCTCCCATGCACGCATGTACTCAATCCGACGGATCGAAAGCGTCAGCTGTCCATCTTCATTTTCATCGGTAAGAATGAAAAACTCACGAGTCTCATTGGACTGGAGGACCTCCTCAGGACTGTCAATTCGATTAATGGACATTTCCTGAATTGGAATGTAAGCTGCTGTTTTAGCACCGATGTCAATCAGAGCGCCCCTCGGCTCGATGCTAAACACGGTTCCAGCAACAACTTGCCCAGGGCTGTAGTGGTAATCATACTTGTCGAGGAGAGCAGCAAAATCCTCGTGAGTAAAGCCAATATCTATTACTTCCTGATTGACCATGCGATGTGTTTCCTGGTGTTTGTCTCCGTGATGAATGTAAGTGGTCTAAGGCATGAAAGCAATTGGATAAGCGAACACCATCTATCCAAATGAACTTAAGCCAACAGTAGAAGCCTGTTCCAGAAGGCCTGTAGCCCCGAAAGTATTAGACCATAGAAAAACTATCATAGCTTAATTTTCTCAATCAGCCCACTCCTGCCGCTAGAAAGTTTCCGGCATTGCTAGGCATCTCAATGGTGGGTTGAACTTAGTTATTTTGCCTTACGTCGATACAACCAATGAACAGCTCAGTAACAACGCTTTGATAGCTTTAAGAATGACTCATAGATGAAGTTTCCAACTCTTCCTCAGGTTCGGTTGCAGTTGCAGCAGGATCGAGTTCAGAGGATGTATCTTCGTTAGGAGATAACATGGTCACATCGGACTGCTCACTTGAACTTTGTAAGTGATTCAAGGTTTCAATAAAATCACGAATCCCCTTGAACTGGCGATGCACTGAGGCGAAACGAATATAGGCTACTTCATTCAAGCCTTGCAAATGTTTGAGAACTAGTTCACCAATTTCTGTACTCGATACTTCACGAGCAGAACGCTGTTGCAGCTCGGCTTCAATCTCATCGACAATACCCTCTAGTTTGGAGTGGGCAATCCCTGTTTTCTCACAGGCGGTAACAATGCCTCTCAGCAGCTTGGAACGGTCGAAGGACTCTCGTTCGCCGCTTTTCTTCAGAACAACAACTGGAACAAACTCAATTCGTTCGTAGGTGGTGAAGCGCCGACCGCATCTCAAACATTCTCGGCGGCGTCTAACGCTGTGCCCGGATTCCGCTGAACGCGATTCTAAAACCCGATTGTCCGGAAACTGACAAAATGGGCATCGCATAGCAAATGTCCTCCGGGAAACTAACCTGATAAGAGACGGAATTCAAGTGATACCTCTGGCATCCAATGTCATCATACTGCAATTGCCTATGCAAAAACCTGAGCAGTCCAATTATTTTAATCTGACTAGGGAATTAATCAGATTAAAGGATTGCTCAGGTTCA
The DNA here is from genome assembly GCF_032598965.1 of Leptolyngbya sp. NK1-12. Taxonomy (NCBI): domain Bacteria; kingdom Bacillati; phylum Cyanobacteriota; class Cyanophyceae; order Leptolyngbyales; family Leptolyngbyaceae; genus Leptolyngbya; species Leptolyngbya sp. NK1-12. The sequence continues at coordinate 1,247,845 of NZ_CP053586.1, read as the reverse complement.
AATAGAGTCAAGACCTCATCCCATCTAAATGTTGTCTTTAAGGAGACCGGACTTGACCTCGCAGCTCTTAGTTTTGTCGTTTTTATTTGATTGGTTTTTAATGGTGCCTTAGTCTCTGCTGATGCGAGGCGGTTCGCGGAATGCAATTGCAAAGAACAGAACACCCAGCGCCAGCGTTAGAACCAGAACGTATGCAACAACTTCCATAGTTTGACTTCTCCTAACTATTCAACCAATTGACCTACTGCTTTGCCCTAGAAATAGATTTAGCAGACGTCGCAAAATCGAGCTGCCAACGATCTGCTAAACCCTATTCTTTTTAAATTCTAAACGGGTTGCTTACGACGAGTAGACTTGTCTCCAACTTTTTGGAAATAGCCCCACTCGACTTGCTCTTCCGACAGGTCTGGATCGATACCCGCAAACACGTCGCGGAATAGAGTTCTAGAACCATGCCAGATATGTCCGAAGAAGAACAGTAGCGCAAAACAAGCATGTCCAAAGGTGAACCAACCTCGAGGACTGGTGCGGAATACACCATCAGAGTTGAGGGTTTCAGTATCGAATTCAAACGCTTCACCGAGCTGGGCTTTCCGCGCATACCGCTTGACCACAGCCGGATCGGTAAAGGTTTGGCCATCCAAGGCACCACCGTAGAAGCTAGCGGTTACACCCACTTGCTCAAAGCTATACTTCGACTCGGCTCGGCGGAACGGGATATCAGCCCGAACAATGCCATCCTTATCAGTCAGCACAACTGGGAAGGTTTCAAAGAAGTTTGGCATCCGACGCACGAACAACTCGCGCCCTTCCGCATCTTTGAACACCACATGACCCAACCATTCCTGAGCGATGCCATCGCCCTTGACCATTGGACCAGTTCGGAATAGACCGCCTTTAGCTGGATTGTTGCCAATATAGTCATAGAAGGCGAGTTTATCCGGAATAGACGCCCATGCCTCAGACGGACTGGCTCCATCGGCGATACTAGCCTGAACTCGACGCTGAATTTCCTGCTGGTAATAGCCGCTATCCCACTGGTAACGGGTTGGACCAAACAGTTCAACTGGTGTCGTTGCGCTGCCGTACCACATGGTTCCGGCTACCACAAAGGCAGCAAAGAACACGGCTGCAATACTGCTAGACAGCACGGTCTCAATGTTCCCCATCCGCAGAGCGCGGTAGAGGCGTTCTGGTGGACGAACCGTTAAGTGGAACAGACCAGCAATAATGCCAACAATACCAGCCGCGATATGGTGAGCGACAACTCCGCCTGGGTTATAGGGATCGAATCCTTCCGGTCCCCAGGCAGGCGCGACGGGTTGGACGCTGCCCGTCAATCCGTAGGCATCGGATACCCACATGCCAGGACCAAATAATCCGGTCAGGTGGAAGGCTCCAAACCCAAAGCAAAGTAGACCAGACAGGAACAGGTGAATACCGAACATCTTAGGCAGGTCTAGCGCGGGTTCACCCGTGCGGGGGTCTCTGAACAGTTCCAGATCCCAATACACCCAGTGCCAGCAGGCCGCCAAGAATAGCAAACCAGACAGAATGATGTGAGCTGCAGCCACCCCTTCAAATGACCAGAATCCAGGATCAACGCCGGTTTCGCCTGTGACACTCCACCCACCCCAAGATCCGGTGACACCCAGGCGTGCCATGAAGGGTAAAACGAACATGCCCTGACGCCACATTGGGTTCAGGACAGGGTCACTTGGATCAAAAATTGCCAGCTCATACAACGCCATCGAGCCAGCCCAACCTGCCACGAGAGCAGTGTGCATAAGGTGTACAGCAATCAATCGTCCTGGATCGTTGAGGACGACTGTGTGTACTCGATACCAGGGTAGTCCCATCGACTACGCTCCTCCTATACGTTTCAACGCTTCCTTCAGCTTTTTATTAAGGTGCTTAATACTGGTAAGCCTACCAGATTAAGGGACACCGTACAGCAGCGATTGCCCACTGTCGCCCACGCTCCAGGCCAATAAAGCCTGGTAGCTTTGAGCAAACCAATTCTTTAGACAGTTTGACAATAAGCTTGTAAAAATGAAAGTGTATAAAGAAGTGTAACCAGAGTGAGAGGGGATTGCAAGCGCTATGCAGACAGGCTCTGAAGAACAAGCAACCGTGGTTTCTGATGTCCAGAACCCAGAAAATTCGCCATTGGAGCAGGCCGGTACCACTGTTCCTGAGACGGATACCCAGAAACCAGCCTTTTTGTCAGCAAATATTAAGTTTGTTAAAGAAGATCGAGAAGTGGTTGCGGCCAGTGGAGCCAACCTCCGGTTCAAAGCGCTGGAGAACGGCATTGATCTGTATACCTTTACCGGTAAGTTAATGAACTGTGGTGGCTATGGTCAATGCGGAACCTGTGTCGTTGCCATTACCGAAGGTATGGAAAATCTTTCTCCTCGCACCGAGGTAGAAAATCGCAAGCTCAAGAAACGCCCTAACAACTGTCGTTTGGCCTGTCAAACGCTTGTCTATGGTCCAGTCAGCGTGGAAACAAAGCCAGGTAAGTAAGCCTCATCACTCGTTTTGATTGAGCTTGAGGTGTATGCTTGTCCTATAGTTTTAAAAGCTGTTGTTGTAGAGGCGGACTCGAATGGAAGTTAATGATCTAGGATTTGTTGCCACTGTTTTATTTGTGTTGGTTCCTTCTGTTTTCCTGCTGATTCTTTACATCCAGACGGCCAGCCGCGAGGCGAAATAAGTTTCACTTTGCGTCTGCGCATTTGTGATTGCTGTTAGGTTTTGATAGTAGAAAGCGCCGAGTCGTAGTTAGTGGCTCTGGCGCTTTTGCTGTTGCTGCGGAACCTAGGCAAAGCTGTTGCTTTTGACTATCATGCTTGTAGCTATCATCTACCGCACCAGTAAAACTGGGCAGTTGGCATAGACTCGCACATAGTCAGAAAGGGATTGACCGAGCAAGCGGTCTAGATCGGGAAGCCCTTTGGCGATCGAAGGTCGGCGATCGGGTGAGCCAAGGATGAGTAAATCTACATTCAGATCTTCGGCAACTTGGCAGATCCGCTCGCCCGGTTTGCCTTCAGGAGCAACGCACTTGTAGTTAATCCCCAGCTTTTTGGCTTCATTGATAGCTGGAATCAGAACTGGATCCTCGTTCGGGTTAGCCGCAATCTCACCGGGCTTGATTTTCAGGTCGGGATTAGTGTGAACCAGGATAAGCTGTCCGCCTTTGATGTCGCGGGCTAGAGCTAGGGCTAGTTTGAGACACTGCTGAGCCGACTCAGATTTGTCCAGGGCCACCATAACCCGGTTGATTTTTTTGACATAAATGTCATCTTTAACCAACAGCATGGGCCGGGACGAGAGTTGGAACACATACTGGCTTACTGAGTTTTCTAGAATCGATTGAATCCGCTTGAGGCCACGCGACCCCATAATGATCAGATCCGTATCGATCTGTTCTGCGACTCGACACACTACATCTTTGGGATCGCCCTGTTGCAGCATGGGGTTAATCCGAGTCGGTTCCAGATTCAAATCCTGAACCGCCTGAGCCAGCATCTTTCCTCCTTCTTCCAGCTTTTCGGTCATGCCGTCTGCTGTTACTTGGGGCGGAACAACATGGAGGACCGTAACTGAAGCACGCTGAAACATGGGAATATCCATCAGCATCTTCAGCATGTCTCGTGTTTGGCCAGTGCCGGAGAGGGCGAGCAAAATGTTTTCTATCATAGGGACTCCTAAATCTCTGTTTTTTACGGCTTAGCGTCGTGCAGTGCAAGCGATTGGGCCAGCAAACTTGTGCCAGCAACCAACATTCTGCCGTTCGGTGGCAGTTGGTTATCGCTCGCTGAACGGTGAATGGCTCAAGATTCAGTGTATGACAGCCAAAATGCCGAAACACTAGTTGCAAACTATCGTTTCAATTACAGCTCAATTACAGCTGGAGGATGCCTAAAGTCATTTGGCAATGGGATGGTCCCTTTCTCGGTAAAGTGAGGAAGAAGGTTTTGAATCGTGATTTCATGCAAACGCAGATTTCCGCAAATGCTGATCATCTAGTCCAACCCGTTGAAAACTGGTTCGAGTATCCGGTGCGGGTTCAGGTTCATCATACTGACTGTTCTGGTGTGGTGTGGCACGGCACTTATATCACCTGGTTGGAAGAGGCGCGGGTCGAGTGTTTGCGATCGATTGGAGTTAATTATGCCGATTGGGTGGCAACGGGATATGAGTTACCTGTAGTGGAACTGACAATTCGTTATCACCGCCCTTTGAAGATGGGAGCCTCAGTGGTCGTTAGAACTAGAATGCTAGGAATGAAAGGGGTGCGGATCCACTGGGATTATCAGATCCAATCACTTGATGGTCAGGAATTGTATGTTACAGCCCAAGTGACGTTGGTGGTGATAGAGAGCCAGAGTGGCAAGATTGTGCGGCGGTTGCCTGTAGCTATCCTAGAAGCTCTCACCAAACTCTCTGATTAAAGCAACAGCCCACCGCTGCAGACGAAAGCAACGATGGGTCGAGAGTAAACTACAGCTACCGCTAACAAAACAGCTCACGAAATGAGATCTGAAAACTAGTTCAGGGAATACCAACCTAAGTTGACAGCACCTTCATGCGAGTTTTTTGGTCATAGTTTCCTAACAGCTTAGAAGTCAGACCAAAATCGGTGACAGCTAAAATTACCATTTCATCAGTTCCCGTGTTGCGCGATTGATGAATGCACCAACGGGGAATAAACACCGCATCTCCGGCGGTTACCTCAATCGCAGCCTCGTCAATTAGCACCGTACCACTGCCCTCAAGAATGTAAAACAAGGTCTCGTGGGCATGGCGATGGCGTTCGTTGGCTTTGCCTGCTGGAATCCGTACAATCCGCGGATCAAGCACTTGAGTGGCCGGAAATAGCATTCGTTCAACGCTAAATTCAATATTGAGCCGTTCGTTGACATTGCTGTAGATTGGGTTGCCTGAAGTAGAGTGACTGTGTTTGAGTTGGGACAGATCGCCGACCTGAGCAACCAGAGAACAACGATTTTTAGCAACTTCAAATAAGGCTTGGGACCGGGACTGAAGAATTTCCTCATAGAGATGCTCAAAGAAATTAGCCCGTAGTGAAAGCGCCTGCTCTGCAGCCTGTTGACACATCTCAAACCAGCCAGGACGGTCCGAGTAGAAACACATAATTTCCGCTAATGTAGCAGCATGCTCATCATCACAATCAATGTGGATGTGAAAGAACTCTAATTCTGAGTCAGGAATGCCTGCTTGACACAGCCCTTCAACAAAAATTTGATACATCCGAGAGACAATTCCTTCCGTACCGAGGGAAAGCCAAGCGCTGCTCCAAATCGGATCGGGGCAGGCTGCATTTCTTTGATACTCCTGGGCGAAAAATTGAGTGGAGCTAGTATATTGAATTGCTTCTAAATTATGAATACCGAGAGAACAGGTTAAAAATGTGCGGAAAATTTCGGCATGGGTACGGCTTTGATCGATGCCACTTTCTTCCCAGAGATTTTGGGCTAAACGGTTTCTGAGCCTATCGTTGTCGCAACTCGCCATCACGGCTGCTAGGTAGCGAGTAAAGTTTCTGGAGTAAAGATAATATTGGCTAAAAATGTAGGCAAAATCCTGTTTTGTCAGTTCTCCCTGCCGGCATGCCTGAAACAGGGAATTATTCCAGAAGGGATGTTCTTGAACAATTTTATGCAAAGTTTCTAGGGGAGGATCTTGATGCATGAGAGGGAGGCAGACCATAGGAACTCCTCAGTAACGATTGATTTAACTAGCAAGAATTCACGGGTGATTGCACTAGCTACCTATTCGATTGAAGAATTACTTTGCCTTTGCTAGAACCTCAGTTTTGATTGTCCTAGCGAAAGCAATTCCTCAGCCAAGTAGTGAGCCAAATTTGATCGAACCAGTACTTCGTTAATCAAAAAGCGGATCAGTCTGATCAAGTAGTGTTAGAACTACTGAATTGATGTCGTATAAGCGACATAATCTAACTGGGATAATACTGAGAGGATGGCTAATATCAAGTAAAATAGCTGCTTATAGAAGCGTTACATAGAGATGGATTGGCTAGGAATGGGCCAAATTGCTGATTTTTCTTGTGCAGCCTTGTTTCTATGAGATTATAGAAACAAGAGTATAGTGATTATTAATACTAAGTATGATGATGCCAGAGTTGTAGCTATTGATGCTGCTGCCACTCTGACTGTCATGCTGACATGCTGACCAAATTGATGTTTGCAAGCCTGAAATAGCAGTAGCAGAACCCTTTAGGAGATTAACAATGTATGGCTTAGTTAATAAAGCGCTCAAAGATATGGTATGCACTCGCTTTGGGGAAGAATCGTGGCAAATGGTGCAGCAGCAAGCTGAAATCGATATAGAAACGTTTGTGAACGTAGAGAGTTACCCCGATGACCTCACGCATCGCTTAGTTAAGGCTGCAAGCCAGGTGCTAAATCTGTCCAGTTCGGAAATCATGCAAGCCTTTGGAGAGTATTGGGTGCAATACACCGCTAGTGAAGGTTTTGCTGAGATCATTGATATGTGTGGTGATAATTTACCCGAATTTTTGGAAAATCTAGACAATCTTCATGCACGAGTTGGGGTTGTTTTCCCGAAGCTTCAGCCTCCTTCATTTGAGTGCACCGACGTGAAAGAGGAGACGCTGAATTTGCACTACTACTCGCATCGGCAAGGGCTGACTCCAATGGTTTTTGGCTTAATTCAGGGTTTAGGAAAGCGTTTCAACACCAAAGTGAATGTTACACAGACTAAGAGTAGAGAAGAAGGAAACGATCACGACGAGTTTTCGGTTCGGTATAGGCAAAATTAATTCACTTTGACATGTTCGTCATATTTCTGCAATTTGTAATCAGCGTCTACTAACTCAATCATCTTCTTACCAATGCATAGAATTCTGATTTGCATATGATTTCCCATCATCTGAGCCTACCACCCCAATGGTTTGCCCAAGCCTTTCCTTTTCATATTGTGTTCAACCGAAATCGGGAGATCATGCAAGTGGGAGAAGTTCTGCAGCGGATTAGTCCTAAACCGCTACTGGGCAGCCAGTTGGAGCAGCATTTCCGAATTAGTCGCCCCAGCATTCCAGTTGATTTTGACATCATTCAAAAACGATCACGCTCCATCTTTTTGCTGGAGTCTTTGGAAGGCAAAATGCAGCTCAAGGGCCAAATGATGTATGTGGATGACCATGATGCTATTTTCTTTCTTTGCTCGCTCTGGGTCACCAATGTCAGCGATCTGACTCCAATTGGCGTTAAGCTCAAGGACTTTGCTATCCATGATCCGATTGCGGATTTCCTGTTTCTTTTGCAGGTGAGGGATACTGCCCTGACGGATGCTCAGAACCTAACGACTAACTTGACCCAGAAGCAATCGCAATTGCAAAGCGTGTTGGCCTTAAAAGAAGAAATTGCCCAAACTGCTAGGGCGCAGGCGCAGCAGCTCGAACAAACCCTGAGGGAATTGCAAGCGACTCAGGTACAGCTCGTCCAGAGTGAAAAAATGTCGAGTTTAGGGCAGTTAGTTGCGGGTGTGGCTCATGAAATCAACAATCCGATCAACTTCATCCACGGCAATATTATTCATGCCACTGAATATACGCAGGAGATTTTGCATCTACTAGAGCTTTATCAACAGCATTATCCAACTCCTGTCACAGAAATTCAAGCGGAGATTGAAGCAATTGATCTAGATTTCGTTAAAGATGACCTGGTTAAACTGTTGAAGTCGATGCGGGTAGGAACGGATCGAATTCGCGAAATCGTCAAGTCTCTCCGCAGTTTTTCCCGACTCGATGAAGCAGAAGTCAAAGGGGTTGATATTCATGAGGGCATTGACAGCACGCTGATGATTCTGCACAACCGCTTGAAGGCAAAACCTGATCATCCAGGCATTCAGATAGTTAAGGAGTTTGGGACACTGCCATTAGTAGAATGCTATCCCGGCCAGTTAAATCAGGTATTCATGAACCTGATCAGCAACGCTATTGATGCGCTCGATGAGCAGGATGAACTAAAACGGCCCAAAATCACAAGAGCCAAACTAAGCCAGATTCGGATTCAGACGCGAGTAGTCAATTCAGATTGGATCGCGATTCATATTGCAGATAATGGTCCTGGCATTTCCAAAGAAGTGCAATCCCGCTTGTTTGATCCCTTTTTTACAACCAAACCTGTAGGGAAAGGAACCGGATTGGGCTTATCAATCAGCCATCAAATTGTGGTAGAGAGGCATGGCGGAACAATTCGGTGTGATTCAGCTCCGGGCGAAGGAACCGAGTTCATTATTGAAATTCCAGTTCAGCAACGGCGACAGCGGGCCGCTTAGGAACTACGGTCCTATGCGAGGGTCGCTATAGATACTCGTGGTTCACAAAGGGCAGGGCAACGAGTTCGCCTTCGCTATCTCCTACTTTGACTTGTAGTCCGGGTTCCACATTTTTGGTGCGAATATAGGCCAAGCCGCGATAGCCGTCTGTTGTTTGCATACAGCTTGTGAGACGACCTACCTTTTCGTCACCTACCATCACTACAGCTTCAGGTTCAGCCGGTTGAGACAGGCGGATACCCCAGAGCTGTTGTTTGACACCGCGATAGGTATGCAGGCGAGCAATTGTTTCCTGCCCAATGTAACAGCCTTTACTGAGGGAAATGGTATGCCAAAGACCCGCCTCCAAGGGGTTGTAGTCGTCGGTTAATTCTTGTCCAGGTACAGGACGGCCTTGCTCAATCCGTAACTGCTGCCAAAGCTGTTCGCCCATTGGTATAGCTGTGGCTGCAAACAGAGTTTGCCATAGGGATGCGGCCTGATCGGTTGAAGTGAATAGGGTGTACCCGGGAATCGCTAGACCGCTGCCTACTCCAACTCGAACTTCTATGCCATTCAAGCTGAGCAACCTGTGGCTAGCAAGCGGTTGACCGACGATAACATCAGCTCCCAATTTCTGCAGCAACTCATCGCTGGCTGGACCCAGCAAACTGAAGCTAGCTGTAGTTTCGGTGACGTCCTTCAGTTCCACCTGATCGGCAAAGAAGATAAATCGATCCATCCAATCGATCAGGTGCTGGCTATAGCCTGGTGATGTAAGCAACAAGACAGAATCGTCCAGCACATAGGCCGTGACTAAATCGAGGGTACGAGCAGTCGAGGTGACAAAAACCGTATCGCAGCCTTGCCCCGGTTGGAGGTCATTGAAGTTATTTGTGGTCTGGTTGTGCAAGAACCGAATGCGGTCTTCTCCTGTAACCTGAATACGACCCCAATGAGAGCGATCGTATAGAGCAACTCCATGCTGAACAGCCTCTAGGGCGGCGGTATCATTGCCAAAACTGGTAGGAACCTTTGCTTCTGCTGAAACTACGGCTCCTACGGCAATTTGTTGCTCTCGTAACTGCTGCATCATCCCATTCACTCTATGCTCAAAAGGGGAAAGCGAAATTGTAGAAATGTTACAACCATCATCCTATAATCATCGTTACACAATTGTTACATGATGGAGCAGGTCAGTTGGGACAGCTTTATGGGGATCATGGCTAGAGCCTTGTGTAACCAAACATCAGCTCTGTAGCGGCTTAGGAGTGAGCCAATTGGATAATTGACCCTTTCTAATTTCTGGTTTTAGCGAGGTGCCAGCCATGCATGCTGGAGTGCATCTGTGCTAATTGAAGAAGCGGAGCAATCGGCCTGAAATGTTGGCCAGAACTCTGTATCTAGTTAGTGAGTACCTATATATAACCTACTATCAATGAATTTTCGCAGCTTTATTATCATGATTGCAGTTGGCTCAGCGCTACTTGGGGCCAGCGTTGCTATTCGTACTCACTCTCCAACTCAGGTCTCGTCTGTACAATCACTGCCGCCTTCTCCCCAACTTAGTGCGAGACCTGTTACCCAATCCATTCCAGCGCCCGAATCGGTCCCTGCCCCGAAAACTTTACTGCCCTATGAGGACAGTACCCAAGTTGGAACTGTTTCAACTGATGAACTTTATGTTGTGAGAGAGCAATTGCGGCGAGCCATTGAGCAGCGCAATCCTGTATTGTTGCGGTCTTTGATACAAGCCAGTTCCCTACGGCAGGCTTTAGCGACTCTAGAGGTTCCAGAAACTGTGAATTTTGATAATTTAGACGCTTCTGCTTGGGCGGTATTGGAACGGGCTATGGTTTATCGCTGTCGCTCCTTTAAAGAACGGATGTCGCCGAATAGTGCAGGTAGCTGTTTTGAACGTCCATCGCAGAACCTGCTGCAGTAAGGCTTGAGATACTGAGAGGTACTGAGAGGTCGTTTGAGCCTAGGATTTTGGTTTCATATAAACAATAGCTTGTCGCCAAATGATAGTGGGCTGGTCGTAGTGGTCGAACAGGCAGAGACAATCTGAGTCCTGCCAGCGAATTTTTCCGGTCAGTAAGTCGTTAGTGACCAGCTTTAGTTCGACTTCAACGCCTTCGCGGATCAGGGATTGAACTTGGCGCACGTTGGGTAATCCAGTTTCTAGTTCAGGCATAGGTCCTTCAGGTTAGAAAAAGTGATCGAGTTTACAGACGAACAACGTGGATTGTTTTGTCTTACGGGTCTCCTACTGAATTGGATAACCTAGGGGCTGATCTGTCCTAAAGTAGGATGATTGTGACTTTACATCTTATAGAAATCCCAGGTAGAGTCAAAAAATTGCGCAAGGTAGTTGGATCTCCTATCTTTCATTATTTGATCGAATTCCAAAATGGAGCACAGCATGGCGATTGAGTTTGTCAAATATCACGGTTTGGGCAACGATTTTATTCTGATTGATAATCGACATTCCCCAGAACCTTGCCTAACCCCCGAACAAGCTGTTGCTTGGTGCGATCGCCATTTTGGAATCGGAGCTGATGGGGTAATTTTTGCATTACCGGGTCAGGATGGCACAGACTACACAATGCGGATTTTTAACTCCGATGGGTCTGAACCGGAAATGTGCGGTAATGGCATTCGCTGTCTCGCCAAATTCATTGCCGATTTAGACAATCAATTCGAAGCTACCTACCGCATTCACACCTTAGCGGGGGTAATTACCCCAAAACTCAATTCAGATGGACAGGTCACGGTGGACATGGGTGTACCTCGCCTATTAGCAGCTGAAATTCCCACCACGCTGACGGCAGCCGATGCAAAAGTGGTCGATGTCCCGCTGCAAGTGGCGGAAAAAACCTGGCAGGTTACCTGTGTTAGCATGGGCAATCCCCACTGCATCACCTTTGTCGAGGATGTCATCGCGATCCCGCTAGAAGCAATTGGACCTCAGTTTGAACATCATTTAGCCTTTCCTCAGCGCACCAACACTGAATTTATCGAGGTCGTGAACCCAAACTACCTGAAAATGCGGGTCTGGGAACGGGGAGCTGGCATCACGTTGGCCTGTGGTACCGGAGCCTGTGCCTCTCTAGTTGCCGGTGTTCTAAACAGTAAATGTGACCGACGTGCCACCATTGAACTTCCGGGCGGCTGCCTAGAAATTGAGTGGGCAGACAACCAGCGGCTTTATATGACTGGACCAGCAACCAGAGTGTTTGAAGGAGTTTTGAGTTCTAAGTTTTGAGTTTTGAGTTTGGGTGGTGTACTTGTACAGGATATTAGTTGAAGCCTCAACTGAAGACTCAAAACTGATCTTTCAACGTTCAAACTTCAACTTAAAACTCAAAATTCAAAACTCAAAACTAATCTAGAGTAGTCCTTCTTTTCCGGCCATTGCCAGAATCAGGTCGATGACGCGGCAGGAGTAGCCCCATTCGTTGTCGTACCAGGATACTACTTTGAAGAAGTTGGAATTTAGCTCGATCCCAGCCTTAGCATCAAAAATGCTGGAGCGGGAATCGGTGCGGAAATCCATCGAGACCACCTCATCTTCGGTGTAGCCGAGAATGCCAGCTAGTTCGCCTTCGGCGGCTTCCTTCATGGCAGCACAGATGTCGCTGTAGCGGGTGGATTTTTCCGTTTTGAAGGTTAAATCGACCACGGACACATCCGGTGTGCCGACGCGGAAGGCCATGCCGGTGAGTTTGCCTTTTAGTTCCGGTAGCACAAGCGCTACAGCCTTAGCTGCGCCAGTGGAGGAAGGAATAATGTTTTGGGATGCGCCCCGTCCTCCGCGCCAGTCTTTTTTACTGGGTCCGTCTACAGTGGGCTGGGTGGCCGTCATAGCATGAACCGTAGTCATCAAGCCTTCAGCAATACCGAACTTCTCATGCAGCACTTTGGCAACCGGAGCCAGACAGTTGGTGGTGCAGCTAGCGTTGGATACGATGGCATGTTGGGCCGGATCAAATTGATGGTGATTGACACCGACTACGAAGGTTGGGATCTTGTCGGGATCTTTAGTCGGAGCTGAGATCACGACTCGTTTAGCGCCTGCTTGCAGATGTTGGGCTGCCCCGTCATAGTTCGTAAATAGGCCCGTAGACTCAACTACGTAGTCGGCTTCGTCCTTACCCCAGGGCAGTTCTGCCGGATTGCGAATGGCGGTGCAGCGAATAAATTTGCCATCTACGACAATACCATCTTCTTTGGCTTCGATTGAGCCGTGATAGGTGCCGTGGGTGGAGTCGTACTTCAACAGATAGGCTAAATTGTCCGGAGGAACCAGGTCGTTAATTCCAACAAAATCAATATTCGGGTTCTGAATAGCAGACCGGAACACCAGCCGCCCGATGCGACCAAACCCATTAATACCCACTTTTACCGGCATAGCTAAAGCTCCTTAGTCAGTCTCTATGTACAGTGAGCAGCCAATTTTAGACCTTGACATCCATCTACTGGAGGGATTGATCAAATCCTGTCTAAAAAACAGCGCATCGCTAAAACTATCAACCCCAAAGGTCGATTCAGTAGGAAGCTTAGCACTGGAACTGGATACACCCTTTCTGTTATCCAATTTCCTTAAGAACTGGTTGCTCGGACCTTGATTGACTTGGTGGAGCCATTCAAACGCCACGGCAGCGCTGTTGGTGTTGTTGAATCCGCGCTTGCAGGGTGGCAGAAAGACCGAGGGTGGCATTGCCGTAAAGCCGCTCAAACTCGCGCTGAAAGTGGGCAGCAACGGTTGGATTGTGGATCACGAGCAGGTTTTCATCGTTGTTGCTGTTGGCTGCATCGGACCAATTCTGCGAGCCAGTGATCACGGTTTGTCCGTCAATAATGCTGAACTTGTGGTGAAGCAAATCGCCTTCGGACAATTGGGGCACGCCAACGGTGGTGATGGGAGTCTTCCATGGGCGGTTGTTGGCTTCGGAGCGGCAGCGGCTATTGGGCAAAGCAACGCCTAACATATCTAGCGCTTCGCTGTAGTCTCGGTAAGCAAAACTGGGTTCGATCAAAGCCCGCACCTGAACGCCCTGACGGTGTTTGGCTTCGAGTAAATTACTGAGCTGCTGCTCTGAGAAGACAAACAGTGCTAAATCGATAGTACGCTTGGCTTGGTTGAGGCTGCGACCAATCAGGCCGTTCACACTCTGGGACCAAGGCAGACGTCGGGAGGTGGGTGAGAATTGCACCGTCACTTGAGAGGTGGGTGACAAGCGAATAGTTTGGGCTGGACGATAGGGTTTCTGTAAACCAAAGCGACTGGTTGCCCGCGAGCGTATTTCTCCACCCCACATTAAATTGAACTCCTGGGTAAACAGTTGCGCTAAGGCAGGACTCTCGATCCGCAGCAAGTGGTTGGCATTACCTTGACTGGCTGGAGATAAAAAATCACCGTGCATCTCGCTCCAGGTGAAGTTGGCCGATCCCATAATCACAGTCCGGCCATCAATGATCAGAGCTTTGTGGTGCATCAAGCCGCTACCTTTGGACCCGTCTGCCGTATCGTCGCGTAGGGGAACCTTTGCCGCCTGCAACATAAAAACTGCATCTCGGGCTGCAATTTCGCTGGGTTCTAGCTGACCGTTCTGATTTTGATCTACGAAGCGGACGAAGTCCTGATATTTTCTACGACCTCGCTGGTCGAGCTGTTTCACCTCAGAGGGGTTGAGCTGACTCAAGGGGCGACGGTAAGAATTTTCTAAGATGATGCGCACCCGTACCCCGGCTTGATGTTTCTTGCGAAGGGCCGCAGCAAGCCGAGGTAGGTTCAATTCCTGCACAGCCAGATCAATCGACACTTGGGCAGCCTCAATTCCGTCTAGGACAACCTGCTCTAGGTCATCTCCGAGACGATAGGTTTGGCGATAGGGTTCGGTATAGGCCGCAGCTTGCGAGTGGTTGAAGTAAGCCTGAATTTGCGGATCTTGCGGCAGGGGCTGGAGTAAGGAAATTTCCGCCGCGCTGCGCCGTTTTAAACCCAGGCTGGCGAACAGGAGTAGGACAATTACTAAGAGTCCACCCCACCGCAGCAGAGGAGAAGCTAGTAGACGCACGAAATTTCTGACTCAACTCTCTAAAAACTGTTTTAGAGATACCCAAAAGCTAGGTTTTTCTATCAAAATTCCGGAATTTCAGAAGATTTTTGGAAAATGTAAAAGAAATGTAAAAGCTTATATCAAGACTCCATAAACTCAGTTGTTATACTGATAGGAATATCAACCAGCCGCATAAGGTAGAGGGTTCGGCTTCAAACAAATTCCTGATGGGATGATCGACACAGCTCACAGCACAGCTCACAGTCAAGGTTTAAGCTACGGCTGAGCCAACGGCAGCTGAACCGGTCAAGACACGTTGTTTTAGCAAGATTGCCTCAGCCTTGGAAGGCTAGCCCCCTCCGTGTTCGATGTGACTAGTAGTGTTTGGATTGGAGTGAAACATGCGAGACAGCAGCGATCGATATCACGTTCCGAGCATCTCGACCCTAACTTCAGCCAAGAAAATTGGCAGCTATTTAGTTGATGCGGGTTTATTGACCGCAGACCAGATTAATGTAGCCCTCAATGACCAGCAGGCCACTGGAATGCGCTTTGGCGAAATTATTGTTGCGCGGGGGTGGCTGAAGGAGCAAACGGTTGAGTGGATTATGACAAAGGTAGTGGAGCCGGAGCGGCAAGCCCAGAAGCGGCAAGAGAAACAGCGAGAGCATCTGGCAAGCCACAGAGCCAGTGGTCAAACTGCTCAAACTGCTCAAACTGGTGTTACTTCTAATTCCAAACCTCAGGGAACCCCAAAACCGGGCATCAAGGTTGCTTCTGTAAGCGACAGGTCAACAGTACCTAAGACCTTTGTGCGACGGGAAGCTCCGATTTCAAAACCACTGCCTTCGGTTGGCTCTTCTGACGGTGATGTCAACTGGGTGGGTTAGCGCTTCTCACCTTCTGAGGTTTAAGTTAGTCTAATAGGAAACTCGACTAGGAAAACAAGATTAGCCAGAACGGCAGTAGCAGTAGCAAGAGCAGTGAACCCAAGGCGAGGGTCGTGACCGTTAGTTCGCGGTCAAGATCATAAGCTTCAGCAATGATCAGCGTAGCGAAAGCGGGCGGCATTGCCATTTGCAGCACAATTACTAACTGGGCCGGTCTATGAATGCCAAATTGAGACAGGCTTAAGCCTAGCACTAGGGGAACCAGCAGCATTTTAATGCTCAGGCTGATGCTTGCCTGCTGCACACTTCCCCAAGAGCGAATTTGACTGAGCCGCATTCCCAAGAGCAACAACGATAGGGCAATCATCGTCCAACCAATGCCTTGCATCCCTTGTTCTACCGCTATAGGAAGGGTCAACTGATTCAATCCGAGGCCGATCCAGAAGCTCCATAGGGCCGGATTGCGGATTAGCGCTAGCAGAAATTGAGCTTGGTTCGTTGCAGTCTTGCCATAATGGGCTGCTAAAAGAACACCGAGGCCGTAGGCTCCCAGGGTGCTTCCTAGGGTGTCATAAAACACGGCCCAGCCGAAGTATTGGGGACCAACCAGGGCCAACGCAACCGGATAGCCTAGGTAGCCCGTGTTTCCAACCATTGCGGCCAGTAAAAAGCTGCCCTGAGAGGGAGGGTGCTGTAGCGGGTAGTGCCGCTGAGTGAGGTGATGGCGATCTGATGGAGAGCGGAAAAACGGCAGACGCAGGTGGAGTTGGACCCATAGCCAGGCCAAGCCTGCTCCTAACAGCATGGCGGCCCAGGCTGCCATCGGTGCAATCCAAACTGAGGCAGAAAGATCTGCTTGTTGCAAAAAGGTCAGGATGCTAAGAGGCACCCCAATCCAAAACAAGAACTTGCCTAGGACCAGTGGAATCGATTGTGGCAGTTTGTAGCCCAAGATCACCCCAAAAACCACCCATCCCACCAGCGGTAAGTACAGTTTCCACAGATTTTCGAGTCCAGTCATGTTTTTACAGAAACGGGATAGGGTGTTACTATTTCGCTGTCTAACGGCCTATCTAAAGGCCTATCTAACGGTTCATCAATCAGGCCAACCACTGCTTGATGCAGTATAGAAAGAATTTCGTTTTGCGGTTGGCTCGCTAACATAGGGAAGGCAATCGCCCTGGTCTAGAATTGACTAGATTTGTGACAGAACCTAACGCAGGAGGATTGACTTGTGGACGATACAGGTCTACCGCAGATCTCAGATGAACTGCCAGAACTGTCAGAACTCCCAGCCCAGGATATTCCTGAAGCGGTGCGAGAAGGTACCGGAATGTCGCAGCAGACTGCAAAACGCAGTTCCTGGCTCTGGGGCATTGGTGGCTTGGGCCTTGCGGTGCTGATTGCCATCCCTCTCGCTTTAACGTTGCGCTCCCAGCCTTCTGCCACGTCGGGTGAAGTGACCAATTCGGTTTCTAAGACTGAGTCCACCTCGGCCTCGCCCGATTCTTCGCAGCCGGAGGCGAATGCATCTACCGCTGCTGAATCGGCTCCCCTATTGGGGCATTTGCCCTACGAAGAAGCTCCTGCTGCTGAACTGGAGCCGCTGGCTCTTGACAAATCCATCAAACTTCGGCAACCGGCAGCTAAAAAATTCAATCAGATGGCAGCAGCAGCAGCAGCAGACGGGATTGTGCTTGTACCGTTATCTGGTTTTCGCTCGATAGCCGAGCAAGAATCGCTGTTTTTCGATGTCAAGGCCGAACGAGGCGAAGTGGCAGCAAAGCGAGCGGCAGTGAGTGCGCCTCCAGGGCATAGCGAACATCATACGGGCTATGCGATTGATATTGGCGATGCAGACCGGCCCAGTACCGATTTGCAAGTTGAGTTTGAGAATACCGAAGCCTTCAAGTGGCTACAAAAGAACGCGGCCTACTACAGCTTTGAATTGTCCTTTCCAAAAGATAACCAGGATGGCGTCAGCTATGAGCCTTGGCACTGGCGGTTTGTTGGTGACCGGCAAAGCCTTGAGACGTTTTATCGAGCTAGAACCGAGGGCAGCAGAGCCGTAGGGGAAGAAGCCTCAGCCCCTGCTCCAGCAAATCCAAATCAGCAGTCTGGAAGCTCAGAAAAAAGTGGTCCAGAAGCGGCCAAAGGCTCAACCTCAGAATCGACCAGGTAAGGGTAGAAGTAAGGGTAGAGTAAAAGAAGGCATGCTTTAGCGTCCTGTCATTTGTCCTTATTATCAATTAGCCCATGAGTCAGACGACCCTCAACCTCGTTGCAATTACCATCTTCACGCTGGTGATGACCAGCCTGCTGGGACCACTATTGCACCTTTCTCCATTTGTTCCAGCCGTGGTCACCTTTGGAATTTTGAGCGTAGCAACGCTGGATACCCTGAGCTGGCGCGGACAGGTTGGCAATTTAGTTGTGGATTGGTTCGCTAGTTTTTCGGCTGAGCATCGGGCGCGAGTTGTGCAGCACGAAGCCGGTCATTTTTTGGCCGCGCATTTGCTAGGGATTCCAGTCACAGGCTACACTCTCAGCGCTTGGGAGTCGTTTCGCCAAGGGCAACCCGGACGGGGTGGGGTGAGTTTTGCTTTAGAACCTTTGGAACTCCAACTGCAACAGGGGCAGTCTACCCAGTTGTCTACTCAATTACTGGATCGCTTTTGTACTGTTTGGATGGCCGGGATTGCCGCTGAGCAGCTCACCTACGGTAATGTCGAAGGTGGGGGGGATGATCGGCTGAAACTGCGGTTGCTATGGTCCCAGCTCAAGCGGTCCGACAGTGAAGGCGCTTTAAAGGAGCGATGGGCGATTTTACAAGCTAAAACCCTACTGGAATCGAATCGAGCCGCCTATGATGCGCTGGTCACAGCAATGGCTCAGCGAGTGCCGGTTGAAGCCTGTAAGCAACTGATTGAGCAGCACCAAGCAACTGACACGAACGACGTTAAAAGCTGAAAATGTGAGAGGGTAGGATCGCATTCATCCCCCCTCTCAGACATCAGACTAGGATCAGACTAAGTTTTTCAAGGTTGTTAGCCTATCGATTTCTGCCTGGGTCGTCAACCTCAGAGTTGCCTGGAACGTTAGGGCTACCAGAAGGAGTTTCGCTGGGACCGGGATAGGTTTCGCCAGGTACAACGCTTGGTCCAGTTTGGTCCATGTCATCATTCTGATCCATTTCATCCGTATCGCTGGTGTCATTTAGCGCATCTCGCTCAGGAGTGGGAGAGAGACGCCGATTGCCTGGATCATCAACATTAGAATTACCCGGAACACTGGGGCTGCCGGAAGGAGTTTCGCTGGGGCCGGGGTAGGCTTCACCTGGAACGACGCTTGGTCCTTGGGTAGAGCCACCTGTCCGATTCGATTCGTTCAAAGCTTCGCGACGGACCGGATTACTAGGTTCAGACGCATCGGTTTCAGTGGCTTCGTTAGGGTCATCATAGGTGGATGTGCCTGGGACGCTAGGGCTGCCAGAAGGAGTTTCACTCGGACCGGGAACACCTTCGCCGACGGTGCTGGGTCCTCTCTCAGAAGATTCAGGGGAATTCATATCAGAACCGCGCTGCATTGGCCTGTTGCTCTGATCCACGCTAGGATTGCCGTAGGCTGGATCGGTGGTGGCGGTACCAGCACTAGGAGCGGGTGATGAAGGAGATTCAGCCTCAGATCCGGGTCGGACATCGTAGCGAATCGTGGATTGGGCTAGAGCAGGTAGGCCAACCAATGCCGCAACTGCACTTGCACTAACAAAGCCGATCGCTTTTGTGATCAATGAATTATGGCGAATATTCATGATTTTGCTCGTTTGATAATTGGCTTTCACGTACTCTTATGCAGCTTAAAGATTGTGATCGTGACAAGCCTCTGCCCAAAGAACAAGTTATTTCATTGATTACCTTCGCCTAAAGAAACACTTTATTCGCTGCTTGATATCTGGAATTCTCGCTAAATTTTTCTCATCTACTACTAAAGCTATACAAAAGCTGTATCTTCTGTAGGAGTTTGAGGATGAAAATAATCATAAATTTGCTGTGCCATTTTCGGTCCAATTCCAGGTACTTCGGCAATTTGCTGCGGTGTCGCTTCGCGTAGATAATCAATGGACCGAAAATGGGCCAAGAGCTGTTTCTGGCGATGATGGCCTAGCCCAGGAATTTCATCTAAACGAGAACGCCGCATCCGGTCGCTGCGCTGCTGACGATGGAAACTGACGGCAAAACGGTGAGCCTCGTCTCGCAGGCGTCGCAAAAGCTGAACTCCAGGCTGCTCGGCATCGGTTTTCAACGGTGACGACTCTCCCGGCAGAAAGATTTCTTCCCGCTGTTTGGCCAAACTAACCACTTTCACATCTTCTAACAGGTTCATTTCGCGCAGCACTTCTACCACCGCCGAAAGCTGACCTTTGCCGCCGTCAATCATGATTAAATCAGGAAAATCCGCATCTGGCTTGGGAGAGAGAACGCTGCTCGAATTTGCCGCAGCAATTGGCTGAGAAGACGAGTTATTGATCTCCTTGCTTTTGTCGTACTTGCGAAAGCGCCGCCGAATCACCTCCGCCATACTAGCAAAATCGTCAGAGTGACCGGCTCGCACTGTGGGGTTTTTGATTTTGTAGTGGCGGTAATGCTGTTTAGCAGGCAATCCATCGATAAATACTACCTGAGAAGCTACCGCATCCGAGCCTTGAATGTGGGAAATATCGTATCCTTCGATCCGGTGCGGTATATCGGGCAGATCCAGAATATCAGCCAAATCGAGCATGGCTTGATTGTTGCGGTCGGCAAAACGCTGTGTGCGGGCCAGTTCATAGCCAGCGTTGCGCTCTACCATTTCGATCAGGTCAGCTTTCGATTGGCGCTGCGGCACGTAAATACTTACCTTACGCCCTTTGCGGGTAGACAAAAACTCGGCTAGCATTTCGCCTTCGGGCAATTCGTGCTGAGTGAGAATTTCTGCCGGAATTTCCACCGGATCAACTGTAGCAAAGTGCTCTTCCAAAACGCGCTGCAAAATCGCACCCGGCGTACCGGATTGGGCATCAGCCACAAACCCTAATCGTCCTACTAACCGTCCGGCTCGCACCTGAAAGAGTTGCACACAAGCATGATGATCATCCGCCATCAGGGCAATGGCATCGCGGGAAACCGTATCATCCGGCAATGCCACCTTTTGATCCGCATTGAGGGACTGAATCGCTTTGATTTGATCGCGCAGTCGAGCTGCATATTCAAAGTTCAGCTCTTCAGCAGCCTTCTCCATCTGGGCTGTTAAGACTTCTTCTAGCTCTTTGGTGCGTCCCTGGAAAATCATCGCCACTTTTTGCATAATTTTCCGGTACTCTTCGGCAGAGACGAGCTTTTGGCAAACGCCCATACAGCGACCAATATCGTAATTGAGGCAGGGCCGATCTTTGAATAGAGGCTGGGGCCGCTGGCGCAACGGAAAAATTCGCTTGATCAATCGAAGTGTACTGCGGAGGGCAAACACATCGACATAGGGGCCATAGTAGCGGTCCTTAGCGTTGCCCAAATGGCGTTTGCGGGTGATAAAAATGCGCGGATACTCTTCGCTCCAAGTAATGCAGAGATAGGGATATTTTTTGTCATCCTTGAGCAGGACGTTGAAGTGGGGCTGGTGCTGCTTAATCAGGTTGGCTTCCAGCGCCAGCGCTTCGGCTTCGGTATCGGTGACGATAAACTCGATTTCGGCCACCTGCATCACCATCAGGGCAATGCGCGGATTGTGCTCATGATTGTCCCGGAAGTAGGAGCGTACCCGTGCCCGCAGCTTCTTGGATTTGCCAATGTAGAGAATCTGATCGGTGGTGTCGCGCATGAAGTAAACGCCCGGTTCTGGCGGAATTTCCTTCAAGCGAGCTTCGAGGCGATCGGGGTCTTTGATCAGGGGTATCAGCTTGGTGGGAGCGGTCATAGGGGCAGGGCGTCCTATCCGGCTTTTGGTGGCTACTTTCTAGCATACTGTGTTGCTTTACTGTTGCTTTACTGTTGCTTTACTCGTGCAGTGGTGGACGCCCGAATGGATTGGGAGAGATTTCCTGGTTTTAGTGATCCTCAGTTGAAGACCTGGTTTCAATCGGGTTGGATGCAGTGGGCGGGCGCTCAATCACTCCCTCGCTATAGCCCAGATCGTAGAGGCTAGCGGCTTGCGGATCTTGCTCTGGCGGATGTTTGGGCCGCTTAAACCAAGCGTCTTCCTTACCCACGTTAAACCAGTCTTCTTGAGTCATCCAGCCTACATCATTAACCATGCTTGCTGTCCTCTGGAGAATGCTTCTGCCTCTCATTTTAAAGACGCATTTTCAAGACGGTTCGGGAGGAAGCATCTGCTCTGAATGACTCTGAACGGCTGCTCTGCTTTTCTCACGCAAAAGGCCGCTCGCCCTCTTCCCAAGTCCAAACCATTGTCATGGCCTCGACCAGCCACTGATTGTTCTGTTTCACCAGTTTGTGGGTATAGTAACCGCCCAGGGTCCACACTGATTTTGTTGGATCAAGCGGAACATGGCGGGCTTGAAAATGGGAAAGACAGGTGGCGCTGTCTCCAGTGATGGTAATCGAGTGACTGCCGAGTAGGTGCTGTGTTGTTTTGAAGGTGCTTTCAAAAACTGATTTCCACTGCTCTACTAAAGCATTTGCTGCGATTGTCTCTGACTCTCCACCAGTTAGGGACGTGTAATCAACGTGGACCTGTTCAGTGAAGCAAGCTCGTACCGCGTCCCAATTGCGCAGGTCTGATAAGATGGCAATCCGGTTCACGGCGTTGGTGATTTCCAAACCATTCATCGCGTGTTCTCCTGAAGACCGTGGGTTTTGAGCCGAGGCCGTTGCAGCAGCTAAGAAACCAGTACTGCCAGCCAGACTGGCAACGAGAATGCGACGACGATTGCAGGTGAGATGATTAGATATCATAGGTTTAGCATTTACTATGCTGTCATCTATCCTGTTCACAGATTGATTGAAAACTATTTAGAGCGTTTGTTTCAGATGCTCAACAGCTGTTTGTACAGCTTGATTAACAGTTGGTTCCTGATCGTAAAAATCAAACTGTATTCCAGGCATCCAAACAAACTGCTTTGGGGCAGGAATATCGGCAAAAAATTGTTCCGCTCCCGCAGGAACAGCACCATCCCGACTGTGAATAAATAGAGTGGGCACATTAATTTGGCTAGCCTGGGGCATGGGGCTGAAGGTCAACCAGTCCACCCAAGACATGACGGCGAATTGATTGCCCCACTGGGGAATGGCTCCGCGTTCTGGGTTGAGGTAGTAATCAAATTCTCCGAACATCGCCGCATTTTCATCTGTGGTGCTGATGGCTGGAACAGTCTCAACGACTCCTGTCTGCTCAAATTCGTGTCTAGCTGCACGCCCTGCCTCCAGTTTGGCCTCAACTCCAGCCATGCCGCCGTAGATCATTTCGACCAAATGTCGGTCATGAATCCAGGGAGCCACAGCTACAAAGGACTGGATACGCGGATCTTGAGCGACTGCAACTGCCATGTAGCCTGCACTGGCACAGATCCCCAACCCGCCAATTCGCTGACTGTCTACGGCATCAACGGTTTGCAAATAGCTGACTGCGTTTTGAATATCGACAATCTTAGCTGCGGGCGATTCATAATTGCGCGGGATGCCACCGCTCTCACCAAAGTAGCGAAAATCGAAGGCAAGTGCGGCATAACCTTGTTCGGCCAGTTTGTGGGCATAGAGTCCAGCCATTTGCTCTTTTACGGTTGTCCAAGAACCAGTGACGATGATGGCTGGTAATTTATCTCCCGGTTGATACGTAACCGGCAGGTAAAGCACGCCAACCAGGGTTTCTCCTTCACTTTGAAATGTGACTCGATTAGCACCGGGCTGTAAAATATTCGTTTCCATTACGATTGCTTCTCCTTCAATACCTGGACACTGGGTGTTGATGCAGACACTTGGGATGCAAAACCTTGTAATTCAAAAGCTGGCAGCAAAACGGAATCAGCGCATACTAGTGAGCAGACAGACATCGAAACCAGAGCCGCAATAGCTTTCATCACCGTTTTCCTTCATTAAGTGAATGCTTTTACTGTAGGGAGAATCACCCCGCAGGTCACGCCCGATTCTTGCGGTATTTTGTCAAAATCTTGCGCTAGAGGATGCAATGGTTCAAACAACAATCCAGACAGCAACCAGCAAAACGTTAATGATCAAAAATCAAAAAAGGGTGGGACTTGCCCACCCAATCAGTTGGTTCATTTCATGGGTTCAATTCAACCGGCTCAATCTAGTTCTATTGAGCTTCAGCGGCTTAGCAGTTCATTTACTAATTCGTTCAATTCAGCTCAACTGTCAGCATGCTGCTTGCGTTTGCCAAATTTCACCATTGCTGCTCCCGCTAGAGCCAGTGCAGCCATTGTTCCAGGTTCAGGTACCTCAGTTGGCGTTGAGCCGATTTTAATTTGGAACCCCAGATTCGAGTTTTGAGGCATAGCATCACCCCAATCTAGCATCGCCTTACCCGTTAAGGTAAACGCCTGGTTATTCAAACCTTTGACTCGCAGATAGTCCACATCTCTAGTTTTCTGGGCCGTCATCTCGCCTCGACTAAACGCAGACTGAAGCGAAGCTGTATTTGCCCCACCCAAGCTCAAATCACTCAGCACCACCTTACTGAAACTCGTGTTTTGGTTGGGGTTATTCGGCTGTTGAGCATTGGTCCGCAGTCCAGCGGCTGTACGAATCATCAAGTCAGTAATCGGACCTTTTGCCGCGTCCACATTGAGTGTAATTTTCTGACTGCCGATTTGGTAGATCAGCTGGGTGCCCGTATATTGCAGCAAAAAGTCTACGAAGGTATTTTTCGTCCAGGTATGACCCCTACCGCTGCCAGCAATAAAGCTATTGGAATAATCGGTTCCTGCCGAGTTGTAGTTGCTGCTGAAGGCACCCGATTCCCAAACCCCAGCTTCTGGATTGTTATTACCAGCACGACTCTCAACCACGTACTTAGCGGTGAATGTTTTCTGATCACCTTTAGCGTATTTCTGATTGTAATCAGCATCATCAAAAATACTATCTCCAGTCAGATCGGCAGGAGATTCAAAACTAAACGCTTTAACTGGACTGGAAACTGCGAACAGACCCAGAGTACTCAGTGAAAGTGCAAGGAGTGAGCGACGAAAATTCATTTTGCTATTGATCCTCCAAAGGGTTCAACCATATCTTGCGTGCGGTTTCGCCAATTGCGAACGCAGCAGATACAACACCTTTAGAGTTCAATTCTTTTTCGCCAAACGCTCAGTTTTCGCTCAAGGTTCATGTTGATTTGATATAACCCTTGCTCACTTGAAGTTCTAGCCCCTATCAGCGGTAGGACCAGCCTCTGCTCCTACCTGTTTTAGCCTGTCTCTCCGTGCTATTACTAATTACACCAGAGCATAGATTGTCTCTTTTAATTAGTCATTCGTAATTTTCCCAATCCGGCTCAAGCACGAGTTCTGGAAATTACTGAATCCTCAAATTAAGCAACTCAGCTGTCAGAATATATGCCCCTATTCTTCAATCTCCTTCAAACAATCCGGATCCACATAATGGCAAGTCGCTTCATCTTGGCAGATCAACGCCCAGCCCGACTGGTCGATCCCAAGAAACTTGTAAATCCTTTCTTGGATAAAATGGCCTTTATGGTTGCGCGTTTCAAACGCTACTTCAACATCACATTTGTCTGTCGTAATCATGATCGTTACTCCCCCATGTAAAGATCTGTACGAAAAACTGTCTTCAAAGGTTTATCAAACTACATAAAAAGAAGTTACCATTTGATTCCTTTGAATTAATTTGATCTTATCTTTAAACCTATAAACCCATCATTAAGTTCAATGAATAGAAATTCCGCAAAAGTAATATGTTATGTCAAATCCGGTTGATCAGCCAGAGTTCGCGTAGAGGCGTTTCGCCGAAACGCCCGTACAACGCGGCATTTAAATTTAGGGCGTTTAATCAGATTTGATATTAGCCCTAGGCGAAAGGGGGAGCTGAAGAACTCCCCGCACATCCAGCAGCTAAAAGCATTCACCGAGTGAAAGGGTAAGGAGGTCTCCTGCCATCTGTAATGCTAGGACTGTAGGATCTGCCCAAGCATGCGATTGGGCAATTTACCTGAGTTTGGAATAGAATCTCAGGCGTGTTTCGGGTAGAGGGGCGGCCAGCCGCAACACCTTTTCCAGCAGTCGCGGCGCGATTCGGTTAGCCCATACTGCTAAATGGCTCTGCCATCCCACCAGAATTTCGGGGGAGTCCTTCTGCAGGCCAGTGATCAGGGCTTGCGCCACTCGCTGCGGTGTTGTAGGAATCACCCAACGAAACCAGATCAAATTGCGGGTCATATCGGTATCGGTAAGAGACGGCAACAAGGCAACGACACGAATATTGTGACCTGCTAGTTCACTGCGCAATGCTTGCGTGAAGCCCACAATGGCAAACTTCGTTGCCGAGTAGGTCGCCATAGTCGGAGCGGCCACCTTACCCATGAGGCTAGAAACATTCACGATTGTGCCCTGTCGTTGAGCTACCATCCGGCGGGCGATCAAATGGGTTAGGGTATACATTCCTACCAAATTAACTCCAATTTCCTCCTGCACATGGGCCAATCTTGACTGCAAGAAGGGAGTTTGGTGAGCAATCCCAGCACAGTTGACCAGCAAATGAATCGGGCCATAATCCCGCCAGGTTTGGGCAATTGCAATATTCACTTCAACCGGTCGGGACAAATCTAACGGCAAGATGATCGATTCTGCACCCAATGCTTCAACCTCCTTGGCGCTGTCGCCAAGGCGTTGATGATCTCGGGCCAGCAGCAACAACCGTTTGGCTCCATGTTTGGCCAGTTCCAGCGCAATTGCACGTCCAATGCCACGAGAAGCTCCGGTCACGAGCACCGTTTTTCCTTGAATATTCATCTCAAGAACCTCCAGAATGGCGTCGATTCTGCACTCAACAAAATTGCAGAACAACTGAGAACAACTTCAGTGATACTTCAGTGACATTTCGACGATATGAACTTGATACCGCTACTCAGTATTAGGACGATATCCTTACGGGAATGTGCTGCTATATCTTGATATTGCTGTCTCTACGCTACGGCTATAGTCACGGTTGCAGTAGAGTAGAACAAAGCAACAACACTGAAAACAATACTAGTGTGCACTTGTGAATCTAGCGTTGATCTTCTTAACCCCCAATAAATATGAGCTAGATTCATGAGCTGCAAAAAGCTAAACCATGGCTTCTAGCAGCTAAACAGTACTGGTTTCCACAGAACAAACTGCACTTGATAGGTAAGGTTTTGGACTTGAAGCCAGTTTTGGATGGGATCCATAAGTTGACCTCCTATATTCCTACAACAGTCGTACCTATTTGGCATACCTATTTGGCATACCTATTTGGCGTACCTGTTTGGAATCACCAGGACTCTCCAACGCTAGCAAGGGGATCAAAATCCTGCAATATTTCTTAACGAAAAAGCTGATACTTTACATAAGTTTACATTTGATTCATTTGATTTTGTGCCTCATTGTGCTTAGCCTAGTGCTGATCGATTTTCGGTAGAGCGCAGTTTGACTTTATTTATTAAGGACTTTATAGCAAGGGAGTGAGGCAATCCGCCCCATGCTCTATTGCCTCGTTCATTTACTGACTAGGCTGATTGAGAAAACTTCTGATGCTGGCCTGCTAAGGCTGCATCTATCCAGACAAAACCTGCGCAGGCGAGATAATCAATCAAACTAATACAACTTGCCTGTCAACTGGATATTTACGAAATTCTCGCGGTTACTTCATCGCAAATTAGCCATCCATTCGGATAATCAGGATAGCCTGAAGAGAAGGATTCTTTACCGGATCCTACCCAGGTAACGAGACAGGCAGATGTGGGGGCTCATGATCTGCCTGTCTCTCTTGGGGGTAGTGCATGACTTCAATGCCAGAATGAGCGATTTCGGTCAGGCTGAGGATCTGAATCCAGCCAGTCTTGCAGTTTCTCACGCCATTCCCTATCCTCGAACCAATCTTCCAGCCACTCCCCGGCCCCTTCGGTCAAATCTGCGATTTTGGGGCTGAACATTTCAACCAGGGGATCGCCCACCACTCTGACGATCAATCCACTGATAACGGCTATCATCAACAGGCCAAACCAGCCAAACTGCTTGTTTGTTTTAGGCTGCATACGCTTGAAGCCAATGCGGTCAATGGTCGGTCATGCTAGCATAGCGAACTATTCAGCCAACGTTCTAGTGAATCTTCCAGTTTTGCTGGCAACTCTGGCCTTTAAAACACGTCATGCCAGTGATAGGATGCCGTTGAGTCTTTCTCCGAATACTGATCATGGCTGCAACGCTGAAGGAATTTTTAGAAGCTTGTGAATCGCTGGGCCTCCTGCGGATGATTGTGACTAGCAGTGCGGCAGTTTTAGAAGTGCGGGGTACCATCAGCAAACTGTTTTATGCTGAGCTGCCCAAGGGCAAATACGCCAATATGCATCAGGAAGGCTATGAATTTCACCTGAATATGGACAAAATCACTCAGGTGAAGTTTGAAACCGGCGAAGCCAAGCGCGGCAACTTTACGACCTACGCGATTCGCTTTCTAGATGAGCAAATGGAACCCGCTCTGAGCCTGTTTCTACAATGGGGTAAACCGGGAGAATATACGCCTGGTCAGGTGGAAGCATGGCATGCCTTGAAGGAACAGTATGGCGAAATCTGGCAGCCGGCTCCGGTAGAGGCCCTGTGAGATGAAACTATGAAATGGAAATGGCGTTTGGTTTGGCTGGGCGGGCTGTTGCTGCTTTGGTTGCTCTGTAGCGGGATTGCGTTGGCGGCATCGAGCCAATCACCGTTGGCCACACGAATTGAACAGTATCCCAACTGGCAAGGTAAGCCGCCGGTCCAACCTGCTCAAGGCGATCTGATCTATCCGGACTGGTTTGCTGGCGAATGGATGGTTACAACCACACTGGTAGACATGACCGCACCGCTCGCGCCAGAGATCGTGACACCCGGATTTGAGAGTAACCGGCAGTTCCTCAACCAGCCGATTCACTTTCAGGTGCGGTTTGTTGAACCTCAGGCGTCTGGATTGATGCGCGTCTCCGCTCAATCGAAGCTTCAATCAAAGCATTGGGTATCCGATCGGGCATACAACGGCATGCAGTTGGCGAAAGCCTATTTGGGTGAGCGGGCGGTGCTGGCCGTCAAAGTTGATCCCGCTAATCCAAACCGCCAGATTACGCTACTCAAGGGGGATCGGCAGTTAGTTTCTACTGTCACTGAGCGGGCCGCTGAAACACCTACGCCGCATGAGTTCATCACAACTGAGTTCTTCCAGCAGGAATTTCGCGGTGCGCCTCAACTTTATTTCAACGAAGTCGAAAATACCACGGCTTACAGCTATCAACCCAATCCTGATCAGACTGACCAACCGCTCATTGTTGCCGATCAGATTACGGCTATCTACCTGTCGCCTCAGGATCCCGACTATTTCAAAACCCTTGCCAGCGACAATCCCTTTTCGTCGCCTCGTCCGGTGGCTCTGTATCGCTATCGGATGGAATTTCGCCAGCCTGCTATGGCTTCCCGCTCCTACTCGGCTGCAACCGTCCCAACAGTTCCTTCAACTCAGTCAAGTTAGGCCGTTGGCCTCCATAGCGCCAGTGCACATAGGCTTGGGAGATTTCGTTAATCGCCTTTGCCTGTTCGTTGGGGTAACGGGTCCGACAGTCAGCCGCATATTCTAGAGGAGTTTGGGCGGCCTGTTTCTGAAGTCCCTGCTGTGCCAAGTATTGCAGCATCTGTTGGTAGATGGCCTCCATCGGCGGCAGTTTGGCCAACCAGCGACGATAGCGCCATGCCTGCCAAGCGCTCCATCCCAGCCAGCCCAAAAACGCCAGACCAGTAATCAGGCCAATGCCGAAGAGCATTCCTACCCAACCTTGGGAAAAGAAAGCCGTTAGGGCCATTAACCCCCAGCCCAGTCCAGCCGCTATTTGCTCGAACAGTTGATTCAGCCAGCCGGTCAGTGGCGAAGGTAACCAGCCAGCCACCCAGTTCCAAAATTGCTGCAAAACGCCAAAGCTGCTGGATTCTTCGATCGAAGCCGGCAAAAGTTCGTGGCCGGGAATTGGATCGAAAGTGAACCAGCCGTATTTATGGAAATAAACTTCCGTCATGGCATGGGCATCCACGTTGCGGACTACGTAGAATCCGGTGAAGGGATTGAATCGGCCAGCGCCAAATCCCATCACTAGCCGAGCTGGGATGCCAATCGAGCGCAGCATTACTGTTAGCGTCGTCGCGAAATGATCCGGGTAGCCGCCGTTGTACTGAGTTAGAAAAGCCAGCGCCAAATCCTCATTTGGCTCAAAAAAAGGTAAATCGGGCTGAATTTTGTAGTTTTGCTTTAAGTACTGAGCCAGATAGAGTGCTTTTTCGTAGGGCGTAGTTAGGGGTTTAGGAGCGCGGGCCAGAATGGCTTCGGTTTGCTGCCGCAACGGTTCTGTCACCCTCGATGGCAGCTGCAAATAATAGGTGCCGATTGAGGCGGGTGGACGGACAGGAGCTTGGTTAAGCCGTGTCCGGTCTCGATAGGGGACTTCTGAAACAACGGTATAGGTCAAGCCTTCCGACAGAGAAACAGGCGACCGCAATCCGCCTTCCTTGTCCATTGCTACTACGTTAGTCGGGAAGTAAAGTTCCTTCGGTTCGTACAAGACAGGAATCAAATTCGGCAGATCTGAAACAACCGTGTAGGTTTGAATCACTTCTTTTGTGCGGTTTAACGTCACCGACCACGGCAGGCTAAACCGAAATGACCACTCCGGCCGCTCCAGTTTTTCCACCTGTTCTTCAGCATTGCGTGAAATTTCCCATCCTTGGCCGGTGTAGCGATCAAACGCCAACACGCGCCAAAAGCCTGGTGCCTGAGAGCGAACCCGCATCACTACTCGCGGCGTCATCGTGCCCCGCAGATTTTGATTGATTTTGCTGTTGAAGCCGTAATAGAAGTCTTTGTTGAGTTCACCTGGCCCCGCCGCTGAATTCAGTCCTGAGGCACTCCCACCGCTGCCTGTGCCATTATTTCCTTCCTGGACATAGCCTGGATTGATAATGGTGCTACTGTTGTACTGCTGTGGCAACGGAATTGGCGCACTCACTGGAAAGGAGCGCAACTGATAGCCTGGTAAACGCGGCATCATTAGGAAAATGACCAGCCCCAAGCTCAGCACAATGGCCAAAAATTGCCCGAAGCGCTTCGATGTCAACCCTAAACCTAGATGAACACCTTGAGTTGGCAATCCCAACCGCGAACGGTAGTCGAGCACCAGCACGGGAATGGCAATCGCCAAAAACAGCAGCAGCAGGGGAGCGAAAGTTAGGGTTTGGCTAAGAGTGGCCGCCACACCCAGCAAAATTAAACCAATCACCACCGAGTAGCCCAAATCTTTCCGGCGTGGCAGATCGAAACTATGAAACACCTGGAGATGAATCAGCAGCGTTGCTAGAGCGAGTCGCGTATCGTTGCGCTCTCCCCATAGGCGCACAAAAAACACACCCAGCGCAATCAGCATGGCGATGGCAATACAAAATTTGACTGGAATATTACGTTTGCGGCGTTGGTACCAGCTCCAGGTAGCCCCGAGCGCACTGACAGGAACTGCCCACAGACTAATTCTGAGCGTATCGACACTGTCGGCGGCAGCTAAGTCTGTGGCTAGAATTCCAACCGTCACCAAGGCTTGTACTAGAATGCGCAACAGAAGTGAGTCTTCTGGCTCTGGGCGCGGTTGCTCCTCAAGCCGCAGCCAAATTTGTTTCAGAACAGGAAGATTCAGTAAGGCTGGAGTAGAGGACTGACGTTGGTGCAAAGGGCTAGACATTGAGCAACAGCAAAACAGTAGGAGTATCATTTCTAACCCCTACTGTAACCAAACCCTATAGGAGAGTGGGAAACCAGCCGCTGAAAAAGGCAATATTACACAAGCACCCCACCACCGGACAGGCCAATTTCTTGCATCAGCAACTAGTAAACGATGAGCAACGCCCTAGCCCGACTTATATTTGCTGACTCAAACCTACTCAAGCTAGTTCTGGAGTAAGGTGAACGGCAAACACAAATGGCGATTGATGAGCGGCCTCTAGTTCGACCTCTAGCCCATAGGTTTCACCTGCGCTTGCATAGCTCAACTCCAAACTCAGTGTTTCTGACTGAGAGCAAGTTTCTGTCACCTCTTGGGACTGTCCTTTCATGGTTAGCCGACCCGGTGCAGGCAGCCAGGCTTGAATGCGAATCCGTGCTGCTTCCGGCTGATACTCAACGTTCAATACCAGTTCACCGGCTGCTGTCAACCACTGCCGCTGAGCGTGTGGATAGTCCGCCGATACCTGAATTGTCATGGCATCTAGAACCTGCCGTGCTGCCAGTAAGGAGAGCACCATTTGCTGAGTTGGATTGGCGAGTTCGTAGCTTTGCGGCAGCGTGTTAGCCGGAAGGGTTTGACTGGGACTGCGAACCGGTTCTGCCAAAACCTGTCCCGCCCAATAATTGAGAGTGGGTAAATCTTCAGGAAAGAGGTTCTCTACAGCCCGGACGAGCTTCACTCCCTCGCGTAGCGAAGCAGTAGCCAGCTTACGACATTCGGCAAAGATTTGCTCGAGGATGGGTTCTGGCAGGGCAATGGGTAGCCTGAGCGCTTGCAATTGCGTAGCCCAGAACGAGGTGGACATGGCTTCAGCACCCATCAGGTCGGGCTGTTCAGACTCGTAGTCCCATAGTCTGGATTCCCAGGGAAATAAGGGTGGGTTGCGCTCAATTTCCGCTCGCAGGCGGCGCTTAATAATGGCATAAAAACGATCTTGCACAGCAGGTATTTCTCCGAGTTCTAATGATGAAATGTCCTCAGTAAAAACGGCACTCGATTCAGGCTGGTCAGCCCCTATGGCCTCCACTTCTGAATCCAGTGGATCAGTGTGAGGCTGCAAATCCACTGTCCCGGACTCTTCCGAACCCGCAGTTGGGCTGGAGTCTTTCCCTGATGGCGCTGTAGCCGGGTCTGGTTCTTGCAATAGCCAAGCCAAAAACTGATTTATGGCTTCTGCGTCTTTATTCATCAGTTAATGCACCTGCTCCGGATATTAAATTGTTGCGAATTTCCCAAGCTTGTTCAAGTAATTTCGTCCATTGTTTTTGAATTTGGGTAGGAGTGCAGCTTAAGATCTGAGCAATCGCCTTGTCATCCATTCCTTTTTGCTTAAGTTGGAGCAGTTCCTGCTGCTGAGGCGTAATGTTGGTTTGGAACATTTGCCATTCTTGCGGTGTTAAGCCCAGATTGCGCTCCAAATCCGCTTCTAACCACTGATGGACCAGTTCCCAGTTATGGGATAGTGCAAATCGAATCAGATGATACTTGAACCGCTGCTGCAAATAGTCGCGCTGGCGGGGCGTCAGACCCAGAATTGCTTCAATCTCATTCGCGGGTAGATCCTGGAGCCGCAGGGCAAAGTAGTCCGCACAGTCCTGCTGCTGTCGTTCCTCCAGATAGCGCATCAGTTCCTTGATTACCTTCTTGCGCAGGGTGTCCTCGGGTAGCTCTGGCTCTTGAGCCATCATTTGTTCCCGCACTTGCGGTAGCGAAACCGCACTCCGGTTCTCTCCTTCTCCACCCCCTTCGGCAGCTTGCTCAATATCCACCATTGTTTCGGGTGGTTGCTGCTGCGAAAACGTCTGTGCTCTTAGAATAATCAACTGCTGGCTGCGGCGACCCGGTAGAGGAATGCGACGTTTGCCGTAGCGTTCGGTAAATGCCATGTACTCGGCTAGTTCTAGCAGGGTGCGGGGCCGATAGGTGGGTGGCAGCTGATTTTCTCGCCGGAAGGCGTTCAAAGATTCGATATAAAATCCTTGTAAAAAATCTTCAATCAGCGTTAGGCGAGCCTGATAGCTGGACTGCACTTGGGGCGGTGTAATGTAGCGATAAACCACCGCACTGAGACCACTATGCAATTCCACCCGTCCGCGATGGGAGCCGAGCTGATGATACTTCAAGCACTGCTTTAACCGATGACGCGCTAAGCTGATAGACCAAGCTTCAATATCTCCTGAGGCTTGAATACGCTGACTTTCCGAGCAAATGCGGTCCACTTCCTCGGTAATGCGAGTAGCGACTTCCCGACATTTCTGCTCAGAAGAGTGAGTAGACTGCTTAAGCTCGCCCAATATGAGCTGAAAAACCGCCTCCACGCTTCTTTCGCTTGCCTCCCCCTGATGGTCGTGTTGGCTACAAACCTAGCATACCTGACAGTGACCGACGCTTAATGAATACATCATTCATCAAACCCTCGTAATTTCCCGGAGTTTGGCACAGAAAAATTGACCAAAAATTTGCATTTGATCGGGAACTTGATATCAGATTGAGCAGCAATGGCAGAATTGCCAGAGTGTTGCTTTTGTCGGCGTTGAACGGCTAGAGCCTTCTGATTAGCTGAAGTCAACCGCGCTCAACGATTAAGGACCTATCCGAAAACCCCGAAAGGATTTTGAAATTCAAAAACTCTGACGGGTTTACTGACTTGCAGCCAGAGAAATCGGGTAGATAGTAAGCAAGCCAACCAGGTTATTTCAGGTTCTACAGTGCTAGTGCCTTGCCCCGCACTCTATTTACCTAAAGTATTTACCTAAAACATAGCCTTTTTCAGGCTAGTGAAGTACGAAAAACGGTGTGCAGGGGCACTGCCTCTGCGTGGGAGCGAAGCCCCCCCACCCCCATACCTCACATGAGTGAAAAACGCTGTTATTTACCTAAAGTTTGGTTGACTTACGGGTGATCCCTGTTTAAGATGCCCAAAATTGGAGTAAATCTAACAAGAAATCAACCGATTAGACTGGTAAGTGAGCTGTTTAAGAAGGCCGCAGGTCAACCATAGGTAATTTCCAAGGTGAATGCGCCAAGGTAAATGAGCCGGTTTGCCGTTTTACTGAATTTCACTTGAACCATTCAACAATTGTTTATTTATTAACTGCCCATTGGATGACTAATGACTATCGACGAGCAAATCCAGCAATTGATTGAGCAAGCCCCTCTCTATGGAGCTAAAACGGATGAGATCCAATTGATTGCTCCTGTATTTAAAGCGGTTGCTAATCAGCTTCAGTATTCGCAGTACTACATTTTGCAGAATCTAGAGCAGAACTGGGTGATGACAACCCTAAAGCACCGGACCCAACCGAATGTCACCAAAAATGTGGTCTATGCCTACCCATCGCTGAATGCCGTCAAAACCAGTGTTGCCACCGAGGATCCACAAATTATGGCGCTACCGGTTCCGGTGATTCAGATTTTGTTTCAGCTGCTGGCAATGGAACCTGTTGATAGCGTTATTTTCTTTGGGCCAGTTGTCGATCAAACGGGCACTGAGGTGAGCCGGCAAGGGTTGCGCCAGTCCATCGAACAGTATGTTCAATCTCTACGCGGTCGGTCTAGTTTGCCACCAGATATTGCTTAATTAGAGCCTATCCGAAAATCCCGAAGAGGGTTTGAACTTCAAAAACTCTGATGAGTTGACTGATTTGCAGTCAGAGAAATCGGATAGGTAACTAAGTAGAACAACATGATTAAATATGAAACCCGAAGGGCGGCGACAACACCCTGATCTTAGTTTTAATGGTAGTGCTCAAGAAGTAATGGTTTTGGGATGAGGATGTGCCGCGCGGAGCGCGGCACATCCTCACTTGTTTAGCACTACCGTTTTAATTAAGTTGAATGACTTAGTATGAGCTGATATGAGAATTTAATACAATCGGCTCAATACGTAGTCAGCTAACTCAATCAAGGCTTGTCGTGATTCCGATGGTGACAGATCAGATAGGTGTTGAACCGCCTGCTGAGCATGATGGGCAGCTAACTCACGGGAACGTTCAATGCCCCGACTGTCTTCAATCAAAGCAAGAGCCTGTTCCAAATCGCCTTCGTGGGCAAATTCACGCTCGATCAGCTTTTCGAGGTAGGGTTTTTCTTCTAGAGCGTATAGGGCCGGAGCAGTTAGATTGCCGCTTTTTAAATCTGAACCGGCCGGTTTGCCGAGTGCCTCACTAGAGCCAGTGAAATCTAAAATGTCATCCACTATCTGAAATGCTAGCCCGATATGACGACCATAGCTGTAGAGGTGCTGGGCCTGCTCTGCCGGGACGCCGCTCAGCAATCCTGCTGCTTTAGAGCTGTTAGCAATTAAAGAAGCGGTTTTGTAATAGCTTTTTTCTAAATACGCCTCGATTGATAAACTAGCATCAAATCGATTTAGACCCTGCTGAATTTCGCCTTCTGCCAGATCCATGATCACCTCAGACAGCAGCTTGACTACAGCCAAGTTATCAAGGTTAGCCAGATACCAGGACGATTGGGCAAACAGAAAATCACCTGCCAGAACCGCAACTCGATTTCCAAAGCTGCTGTGAACCGTTGGTACGCCCCGCCGTAACTCTGCTTCATCAATCACATCATCATGAACCAAGCTAGCCGTATGGATCATCTCTGTAATTTCGGCTAGGCGACGATGTTTGGCAGTAATTTCCTGATTTGGCATTGTGGCTCGCGAGAGCAAAAACACAATTGCTGGCCTCAGCCGTTTTCCACCTGCCCCAAATAAATGCTCGGCAGCTGCATAGAGGATGGGATGCCGTGCTCCGACCAATTGCTTCAGGTTTTCAGTTAGAAGACGCAGATCCGCTTCAACGGGAGAAAAGAGGGAGGTAGCTGAGGTCATGGATAAGCTGACGCTGGCGTTAGGTTACGAAATTTTACATATCTTACCTTTATTTTAAGCTAAGCCTCCGGGGAAAGGCGTGGATCGACAAGATTTTCTGAAAGATTCCTAGCGCTTCCCTTGATTAGAGCCGATTCGAAAACCCAAAGCAATTTTTGAATTCAAAAACTCTGACGAGTTGACTGACTTGTAGTCAGAGGAAGCAGTCAGAGCAATTGGATAGATCGTTAGTACAACTGATTAGCGCAACTAAAGAAGCAATTTGACGAATCAATTGACGGACCGCTAGTGGTTAAAGCCGGACTCATGTAGGCAAAACCCGCTTCTGGACTACTCGGACCTATAAGACAATCGGAGGCGAGCCGTGTTGGAGGGGTTGCACAGAGGAGCTACTCGCGTCTACCAGGGCCATAGCAAACGATTGTCAATCAATCTAGGGTTGGTCAGGCACAGGTAGGCTGGGGTTAGTTGGGTCAAACGCTATATATAGGTTTTGAACCATTTCTGTAGGCTTTGTGAAAACCTGTGTTTGGTGGAGTTCTGCAAGCCCAAAAGCAAGGGCAAAAGCAAGGGCAAAAAATGTATGAACTTAGTTGAAAAATTGCCCCAACAACACTAGAATCCTATGCTAGTCTGATAGATAGGGATTTCAAAATTTCATAAATTCAGTGCGAGCGGGCAGATTTATTTCAGCCTACTGATGCTAGTGTCAGAACCCAGTCTACTTTTCGGTCTGCGATCGATTTTTGGCTTGTTGGTTCTAGTGGCTGAATGGAGTTCCTGATTTCAGGGTTGTTCCTCTGGGATGAGGCAATTTTTTGCTTTGTTTTAGAAGATCCATTCAGTGTCAGTGGGTTAGAGGGCATGTATGTTCGATTGGTCGATATCCTTGTGATGTCGGCGACTCTTAGCATATTCTCACAACCCCGCGACTCTGTATTTGTGCGAGTCTTGATGCTCCGCCTTACTTTGTCGTCCTTGCATCTGATTGTTGAGTTGACTTATGGCTTATGACGCAATTCCTCTGATTATTCCTATACTGGCTACTGGCTATGTTTTAACTGTTTACGTGTTGCTAAAACTAGCCGAACGATCACGCGCTTAGTCCCATTTCTATAAATAGTTCTAGGTAGGCCATCCTACACGATTGATTCTAAACGATTGATACGATTGACTGACTATTCAGAGCTAACTTGTTCAGCCGCTAGTGGCTTGTGACCTAACACAAGCGAGCTAAGGCTGCATCTACCTTGTTTTTATTTCTGTTCCTATTGCAATTGATCAGTTAGCAAGATGCAGGTACCTGGAAACGGTTTTGACCCAATCCTGGTATCTGCATTTGTTTCTACTGGCCTTCAGAACTTCAGAAAAGGAGATCTGGCAGAGGATAGGCCTTTAAGCTGAATTGTGTATTGAGATATACAACTTGCGTGACAATCAACTTCAACAGCGTGAGACCGCAGTTTGTCATCTTGTATTGCTAGCAGTTGCTCTATTACCTCATACCCAAAATTCAAATCTGAATCTCATGCCCCTCTTCTAGCTTTGGCTTTTAACACCATCCCGACTTTTGGTACTCAAGTAAGGTGCAGCAAACCGAGCTACATTGACTTGTTGTACCAACGGAGCACAGCCCAGCCACTGCACCGATAGTTGAGTGAAGGTTTGAGGGCAACCGCTGACATAGAACTGCGTTGGCACGGCTGGACGTATACTTCTCAACCCCAACATTTCTAGCTCTTGCGCCGCGGCTTGCACCACATGCACTGCTGGATCAATCAACTTCACCGAGCGCGGCACGATCGATTTGATCACTGGAGCCAAGTGGGGGTAGTGGGTGCAACCATAGATCAGCGTATCAATCCGCTGTTCCAGCAAAGGAGCAAGGTATTCCTGCGCAATTTGGCGGGTGTAGGGGTCGTGGATACGATTGTTTTCTACAAGGGGCACAAATTCTGGACAGCCAACTTGCCATACTTGGGCCGTCGCATCAATTTCTTGAATTGCCTGTCGGTAAGCATTGCTGTTAGCCGTTGCAGGAGTAGCAATAACACCAATGCGTTTGCCCATCTGGACAGCGGCTCGCGCCCCTGGCAGGATAATGCCCAAAATTGGAATACCAAATTCTGAACGCACTGTCTCTAAGGCTAGAGCGGAACTTGTATTACAGGCCATCACCACCATCTTGACGTTCTGTTGCAGCATCCAAACCAGGATTTCTCGCACGTACTGTAGAATCTCTGCTTGAGAACGGATTCCGTAGGGTAGGCGGGCCGTGTCTCCAAAGTAAAGGATCGATTCGTTAGGCAATTGGCGATACAGTTCTCGTAAAACTGTCAGACCGCCTGCTCCACTGTCGAAGATGCCAATCTTAGCTCGTTGGAGATCACGGGCAGCCGAAGCTGTGAATTGAAAGGATTGATCAGAAAGAGATGGATTCATAAGATTCGAAGCAAATTGCCTGGATATCAATAACAGCACCCGGCCCCTCCACCAAGGAAAATACAGGACAGCGGGAAAACGGGGCATCACATCGGTATCAAAGGATTTCGAAATGGACTGCTAATGTTGCTGAGCACCTTTAACCTCAGCCAACTAACCCCAGCCAATGATCAATACGGTGATGATAAACACAGCGTCTGTCATCAGTGGTGTTGCGATTGCAGCTCACTTAAGCCCATTCAACAGAGGGACATCCGCTGATTAAACGGGCTGACTGCGATACCTAGGAACTCGCAGCGTAGGGCGCAGTTGATCCAGACAATCATCGTTACACTCCTCAACCGATAAAAGTTTGCTTATCGTACTGCCTAATTGCAATTCTTGCTAGTTGCCTTTGTAGCATTTTGTTGCTGTAATTTCCTGCCAAAGCAAGATGGGGGCAAACAGACAAATCAGCAATAGGTCAAAGGCTGGCCTCCATTTTTGCATGTTAGGCCAAGCTACAGCCCAGGCAAAAGCGATAGGGTTAACAAACTGCCAGAGGCGCTGTTGACGGAAGAGTTTAGCACAGGCATTCCGCGCCAAACGACTAAACTTGACACTGATCAAGAGCACGCTAATTGGATTCCTGCACTGATTCGGCGACTTCCGGGGCTGGCTGAGTAACGCCTTCTTGAATCGGCTCCGGTTCACCTTCCTGAAACACTAATCGCAATAGGGGAGGAGCCAAAAACGTAGTCAGAATCACCATGACGATAATCGCAGCTTCCAGCGGTTTAGATAGAATCCCGATGCCAGAGCCAACGCCAGCGAACACCAATCCCACTTCGCCTCGTGGTACCATACCGATTCCAATTGCCAGTCGGTTGATGCCTGGTTGCCCGAACACCGCCAGTCCAGTCACCGTTTTACCAATAATGGCAACAACTACTAAAAAGGCAGCCATGATCAAGCCTTCTCGATTCGCTGGGTTGAGGGGATTGAGAACACTCACGTCCGTTTTGGCCCCCACTGTGACGAAAAAGATGGGCACTAACATGTCGGCAATGGGTACCACCTGCTCTTCCAGCTCTTTCTGCTTCTCGGTTTCGGCCAGCACTAGCCCAGCTGCAAATGCACCCAAAATCGCCTCAAGCTGAATCGCTGCGCCAATATAAGACAGAATAAAGGCAAAAATCAGCGATGAGATCAGCAACTGTCCACGGGTCTGCATGCGATCTACCAGGGCTACGAAGTAAGGGCCGAGGAATCGACCCAGCAGAATTGACCCAATTAGAAAAACGCCAGCGCCTACAATCAGATAGATAATATTGCCAATCTGAATTTCTCCGGTTTTAGCTAGGCTTGCCACTACCGCCAGCACGATAATCCCCAGAATGTCATCTAGCACTGCTGCGCCAATGATGATCTGCCCTTCCCGAGAGCTGAGCTGCTGGATTTCTGCTAGAACTTTGGCCGTGATGCCAATACTCGTGGCGGTTAGGGCTGCTCCAGCAAAGATGGCAGGCACCGTCGGCACATTGAACAGCGCCACTAGCCCTGCTGTACCGGCAACAAATGGTACCACCACCCCAACTACAGCTACCACTGCCGCTTGTGGACCAACGCGAATCAACTCTTTTAGATCCGACTCTAGGCCAATCTCAAACAGCAGGATGATGACGCCAATTTCTGATAACACCGAGATGACTTCCCCGATCGATTCCGCTACTTTAGGAACCGCTTCTGGAGCTAAACCCGCGGTTGATTCCAGAAATTTAATTACAAATGCATCTGTACCATGACTTGCGCTTTCTGGAAAAACTAGCAGGTTGAGGGCCGAAACACCGACCACTACGCCCCCAATCAACTCACCCAAAACAGGCGGTAGATTAACGCGAGCGCAAAGTTCTCCAACTAGTTTGGAGGCTAGGTAAATAATTACCAAGCTGAGTAGCCCCCCCGCTAACACAAGTGGGCCAAGCTGCGCGTTTGTCACTTCTGCGGCTTCTGCGACTTGTGCCAGTAGAGAGGTCGGGAGTAAGGGCGAAAGCAATGATGGAATCGATAGAAAGAAAGCCATGCCAGTGCTCACATTGACCATGTATACAGCGAAACTCATTCAGTCTACTGTACATGGTTCTTAACAAGATGAGGAGTAGCTTGGTAAGCAATTCCGCAGATTTTGGTTGCTCAAAGCAAGAGCCTCAGCAACAACTGTTAGCCAAAGATCTAGGAAAAAACTCGGTGCTGGAGGCTGGGCATCTGACGGCGCACCTGCTCCAGGCGGGACGGCTCAATTGACGCAATTGCTACGCCGGGTTTGTCGCCCGCATCGGCCAGAATGATGCCCCAAGGATCAACAATCATGGCATGGCCGTGGGACTGCCGCAGGGAATTGTGGCGTCCAGTTTGGGCTGGGGCAATTACGTAGCAGGTGTTTTCGATAGCTCTAGCCTGGAGCAACACTTGCCAATGGTCTTTGCCGGTGTAGGCTGTGAAGGCAGCGGGCACAAACAGCACATGGGCACCCATTTGCGATAGATAACGGTAAAGCTCGGGAAAGCGCACGTCATAGCAAACTGATAGACCAAGATGGCCCAATTCCTTGGAGGGGTGAACAGGCGGCAAATTCGTACCGGCCAGAACAGTCTCAGACTCTTGATAGGTGTTGCCATCGGGTAGGTTGACATCAAACAAATGTACCTTCTCATAGCGGGCCAACTCTTCGCCATTGGCTCCCACTAACAGAGCGGTGTTATGGACTTTACCTGCTGCGGTCGGAACCGGAAAACCACCGCCAAGGAGAGTAATCTGATAGCGTTGAGCCATCGTTTTGAGAAACTTTTCACTACTTTGAGCAATGGTTTCTGCTTCAGCGATCTTGGCTGCTTCATCACCTAGGAAGGAAAAATTTTCTGGTAGGCAAACGAGTTCAGCCCCTTGCCGCACCGCCAGATCGATCAGGTCTTCGGCCTGAGCCAAATTTTCATGCAGGTCCGGCAGGCTATTCATTTGAACCGCAGCAGCGAGATAAGATTTCATAATAGTTATGACGAAAGGAGCAACCAACAGACTCAGACATTGGGTAGGAAGCGTCTACGGCTCAAAGTCTGTCTGTATATCAAGTCTATAGAGTTAGAGACCCTTAAGGAACACTTATAATTAAGCCAACTGCTAAACCAAGCCATAACCTACCGAAACGTAAGTAAACCAGAACATCACTAAACCGAAACTGAACTAAACAGCTGAGAAATCGAAAGTTGAAGTACAGCAACAGTCAGAGTACAGCAATAACCGAAATGCAAAGGAGGCATAACACGCCTATGCCTCCCCACCAGACTCACAGCTACTGAAACTCAGTAAGTCAATCAATCGCGCTGATTAACGAAATCTACGCTTCCGTCTTGCCATAATTGCTTTGCGCTTCCGCTTTTCGAGCGGTGTTTCAAAGTGGCGATGGCTCTTTACATCGGCCAAGATACCTGCTTTAGAAACCTGGCGCTTAAATCGCCGCAGTGCTGATTCTATTCCTTCATTTTCTCCTAAGACCACTTGGGTCATGCTTTTCTCTCCTTTTTCGATGGACTAGAGGACGGGTTTACAAAATGGGCAATTGTAGACATTCTAAAAATTTTAAGCTCTCAATAGCAACGAAAAATCACCATTAAGAAATCCTTGAAGGACTGATGCAGGTAGCCTTCAAACTAACCAGTCACCCTGCTGAGCCACAAATCTGATCGGACGCTGCATGGCGCAGCCTGTGCCAATGTCTGCGATTTGCCTGTCGTAGGTAAATGGCGATTCAATTGCCTCTGGGTAAAAACCCAAATCCTACAATAACTCAGTCTCTTGGCTAGACTCAAGCCTTGGTTCACTTGGATTCGTTAATAAAAACTATGAGGAAATCTCACGATGGCAGTATGATGACTGCTATTCGTTTTGCATCTCGAGATTTGGCATCTCGGTCCGCGTCGAATTGTTTAGCATTGCATCCGTCATCGCATCCATCATGGTTTCTCTTAGATTGCATCAACTGGCTCAGGTTCTGGCTGTCTCGCCCTACTCCGCTTCAGACACATCTCTTGATGCAGCCGTGACTCAGATCAGCACTGACAGCCGCAGTATAGTTCCAGGAGCTG
This sequence comes from Leptolyngbya sp. NK1-12, assembly GCF_032598965.1. NCBI lineage: Bacteria > Bacillati > Cyanobacteriota > Cyanophyceae > Leptolyngbyales > Leptolyngbyaceae > Leptolyngbya > Leptolyngbya sp. NK1-12. Next base: position 1,205,169 of record NZ_CP053586.1, on the reverse strand, counting down.
CATTTGTGGCCTTGCGAGGCGAGCGATTTGATGGGCATGAATTTATTCAAACCGCTCAGCAGCAGGGAGCGATCGCAGCCATTGTGGATCGCTATTTCATGGAGCAACACTCTGCCGCTGAGTATCTTACAGCCAATAATTTTTCCTTGCTGCCGGTGGAAGACACGCTGGCGGCCTATCAGAAGTTGGGGCACTGGTGGCGGATGCAGTTTTCGATTCCAGTGATTGCCGTTACGGGGTCGGTAGGGAAAACCACCACGAAAGAGTTAATTGCCGCGGTACTCGGGACTCAGGGCCGAGTGTTAAAAACTCAAGCAAACTACAACAACGAAATTGGTGTACCCAAAACCCTGTTGGAATTAACCGATGCGCACAATTTTGCCGTGATTGAAATGGGGATGCGGGCGGCGGGCGAGATTGCGCTGCTGAGCCAAATTGCTTCTCCTGATATTGCGGTGATTACCAATGTGGGGACGGCCCATATCGGGCGACTGGGGTCAGAACAGGCGATTGCTAACGCCAAGTGTGAACTGCTGCAAGAGATGCCCGCCTCAGGGGTAGCCATCCTCAACTACGACAATTTGCGCTTGATGGAAACCGCCGCTCAGCTTTGGCACGGTAACGTCGTGTCCTATGGCTTAACGGGGGGCGACTTGCAAGGTGAGCTACTCGATGCCAATATGCTGCGGGTAGCAGGAAGGGAACTGCCGCTGCCCTTACCCGGTCAACACAATGCCCTCAATTATCTGGCTGCCCTCGCAGTTGCCAACGTCCTGCAAATCGACTGGACCCCACTCCAACAGGGACTAACAGTAGAACTGCCGCAGGGTCGTGCTCGTCGCTATCTGTTGCCTAATGACATTGTGATTTTAGATGAGACCTATAACGCCGGTCTAGAGTCGATGCTGGCCGCGTTGCAGTTGCTAGCCGATACGGCAGGTCAGCGTCGCATCGCTGTATTAGGTACGATGAAAGAACTGGGAGACCGCTCAGCTGAGTTTCATTACCGAGTTGGTCAGGCGGTGCAAAAACTGCGGCTCGATGCGCTGCTGATTTTGGCCGATCCGATCGAAAGTGAAGCGATGGCGGAAGGAGCGTTGCCGCTGGTTGCTGAGCAGTTTTCAAGTCAGGCGGCAGTTGTAGAACGTTTACAGATGCTAGTTCAACCGGGCGATCGGCTTCTGTTTAAGGCATCACGAGCGGTTGGTTTGGATCAGGTCGTAGAACAGTTTCGCGCTGCAACGGTATCAAATAAGAACAGTCTTGAATAAAAAGTATCGAATAAAAATTAGGGTGAGACGCTCCCACCCTGCTTCAGTCGAAGCTAAATCTATTCAATTTCGAGTCGCTTGCTACTTCATCTCATAGGTGACATTCAGCGAATAAACGATTCGCACCGTAGGCGGCAGAGACGGATCGTACATTGGCAACGAATAGTAATCGGTATAAGCGGCTGGATCAGAACTGGCTGGACAAACGGTGCTGTAGTTGTTGCCCCAACTCACCGTCTCCGAGAGCGAGTAAACCCGACCCACTTGGGCACCCGCCACACTAGCCAGAGCTGTAGCCCGATTTTGAGCATCGGCCATAGCGGCTTGGCGAGCTTGGTTTTCAACCGCTTGACAATTATTGAGGGTGTAGCCCACAACCGCGCCGCTAGCTGTATAGCGATTGGTTTTGATCACTGCTGTATTAGCTGTGTCAATCATTTGCTCGATTCTGGCTTGAGTGGGTTGGGCAAGCGTTAGTCGGACTCGCATCGATCCGGCAGAGGTGTAATCAGGGAATGCTTTAACGTTACTTGCCGATACGCCTGCTGTAGTCAGCGCATCGACTACGTTCTGGATATCTGAAGGCAGCACCTGGGGGATTTGCGGTGTCGTGTCGGGATCTGAATAGTCTGCCGAATAATAGCTGTTGGGATAGTAGGACAACACAATCACGGCCTGATCTGCCGAAGCTGTGAGTTGGCTGACGCCGGTAACAGACAGGCTACCATCGTGCGTATCAGTTTCTGCTTGGGCCATCAGCCTCTCGGTGGATGAAGGCAGCGTTTCGGCCTGGGCAACTTCAGGGATGCCGATTAGCCCGCTCGTAACACTTGTAACAACAGCAGCCAGGGTGAGGGCCGTGGAGAGAATGGGATACTGAGACATACAGTTCGCTTCAGACGAGTACAGTCAAGTATTGTGTACAACATCTCTACAGCAGAACTGCGAGAAATTCCTGAAGCAGACAAGTTCTTTACATTGAGCTTGTGGAGATCACGCATTCTAGAACATCAGCAGGAGCTGGCTACCGTTCCTTGCAGTGCAGGTAAAGTGGCTGGCAGGTAAAGTGGCTGACTGGTATAGAGGAGAAGCGGGGAAAAGTATGCCAGAACTGCCGTAATTGCCATACTAGTCATACTGGCCTTCTACTGAGCATCAGAGCGTTGACCTAAGCGAGGTTCAGTTCCGGCCAGCAGCCGCTGAATATTGGCCTGATGCCGCCAGATCACAAACAGCCCGCCCACCAACGCCACCAGCTGATAGGCCAGGGGCTGCTGAAAAGCCCACATTAGCACTATGGCTGCTACCGCTGCCGCAATTGACCCTAAGGACACAATCCGAGAAATTGCCAGCACCAACGTAAATACGATCAGAATCCCTACTCCAACTGGCCATGCCATTGCCAACAGCACTCCCAAGCCGGTAGCAGCCGACTTACCGCCGGTAAAGCGAATCCAGATCGAGCGACTGTGTCCCAGAACAGCCATCAGGGCTGCCAGGGTAATCATCCAGGGCTGCCAGCCTTCTAGACTCCAGCCTGCTGGAATTGCCGTAACCGCTGCTGGTAGCGAGTAGAGCCAACGGGCAAATCCAACCGCCGCAACTCCCTTGAGCACATCTATTAACAGCACCACAATCGCTGGCCCCTTGCCCAAAGTCCGCAGCACATTAGTGGCCCCAGTTGATTTTGAGCCATGCTCGCGAATATCGATGCCTTTTAGCAGCAGCCCGGCCCAGTAGCCGGTCGGAATGGAGCCAAACAAATAGGCAACGACCGCAACGAATGCCGCATAAGCCACCCAAATCATTGATTTTGCCCTCGTGATCTGCCCTTGATGCCAAGCAGTATCAGTCTATCAGGTCTGCTCTATCCTTAGAGCCGATCTGCAACCTCCGGAGATTTGAAATTCAAAAACTCTGACAGGTTGGCTGATTTGCAGTCACAGAAATCGGATCCGTTGTTAATACATCATCGGACCAGGTGCATTGGGATCGGGTGCATAGGCTAGCCAAAGTGGGAATTGCAGCAGCGAAACGCTAATAAACTCCTCGGTCTCATCCAGAATGATCAGAGGCAACTGCTTTTGTTTGACTAGCCGATCGGCCCGCTGGGCCATGGGTTCGGGGGCTTCAAACAGGACAATTCCTTCATCGATACCAAAATCGGCCCGCGAAACGCCCAAGCAGTCTTGCAAGCCGCGCCGCCATTCGCCCAAGCGTTCGGGAGAATTACCCAAAATTAAGGGGCGCAGGCGTTCGCCATACAGTTCGTTGAGGACCGAAATTACCGCAGAGGCGATCAAAATGTTCTGCAAACGGGATCCCATTGTGCGAATTGCCCCTCGTCCACCCTGGGTGAAAAACCAGTTAGAAACGCGCTCAGCATGAACTGGCTCAAAGGTACGGCGAAGTTGCCAGGGGGGGCCATAGTAGTCGGGGGTGGAGCGGTACTGATCCAGCAGTTTGCGAATCCGTTTAGCCTGTTCTTGAAAGCCCTGTTCGGCAAACTTAGGCGTGGTGATCACGTCTGCGTCTGCAGCGTCGCGTCTGGTAGCCTCACGCGGCTCTTTCGCTTCTCTAGGTTCTCTAGATTCTCTAGATTCTCTAGACTCTCTGGGTCTACTGTCTCTGGCGTCTCTCACCTCCATGACAGCTTCTGGTTTGATCACCGATGGCCGTCTAGCTTCTTCGGGAGCCGGCACAAGCTGCAACTGTTCGGCTGCCGTGGCGAGATCCTGCAAACTGCCAACTAGGTAATCCTTAAAGCCCTGGACCCGAATGGCTAGATCCTGAGAGGCTCCGGCAAAGGTGGTTCGCATTTCGTTTTTGATCCGCTCCTGGCGGCGTTCTAGCTGTTCAACCGCAAGTTGGAGGGTTTGGCGGCGCTGTTCTAGCTCGGTGACGCTTTCCTTTACTACCCGGCCTAGGGCCATTTGGGCGTCAGTGATCTGCTTTTGCAGCATGGCATTGTAGGAAGTTTGCAGCGACGCAATTTCTTGCCGCAGGGCCTTCTCCTGCTGCTGCAATTCAGCCACTCGACGGGCCAAATCGTCCGCTTCAGTACGAGTGGGATTTCCCAGGGAGGACAAATTTAATGGCTCACGCAACGGTTGAGAGCTGGGCGTGCCTGACTCAGCAGACGACTCAGTCCCATCAGGACGGGATAAGTTGAGTGACTCTGGTGTTTGGGACTCGTCTGGATTCATAGCGGAAATCGGTGAATAACAACGGTGGCATGATGCCAGGAAGGGCTGAATTTAATTCAGGGATAAACCAGGGAGCAGTCTATATGACAGCCAGCCAATACAGCCAATTTAGAAATTGCTAATTAGGAAATTGTAGGACAACGCTGCTCCAGGCAAATTTTCAATCCTTTTGGATCAAACAAAATCGGCAAAAAGTGAATACTCTTTACCTCTCGGAAGTAAAACAAAATCGGCAGACGGGGCCAGAAAATTCGCCAGTTTTGCCAATCTTGATAGGGAAAGTGACGCAGGCACTTTTCGCCTCGACAAACATCGAGGGCTGTTTCTGTGAAGCGCAGGCGAATAGTAGCCGTTTGAAACAGCAGAAATACTGCCAACAGGGCAATTACACCACTAAACCAGGGCTGAACCCAAAACAAGAGTAACGCCAATAGCACCAGCCCAATCGGCAGGGCGTAGCTGGGAGCCAACTCCACCGTTTCGGTTGCGGCAGGCAGATTAGAAGCATCTGATGTGGTTGTCACTTGCAAGTTTTCTTAATAAAAGTTGAGATTTGGCTTACCCCTATTTTAAGGCTACGCGGAGATGAAGGAGGGGGAACTCGGAAGCAGATGCGATGAATGAGAATGCTTTTCAGAATTATTTCAGGACCGAAAACATCAGCCACGACAGGAAAAAGTTACTAATAAAGATCATCAGTAGAGCTGTGACAACTGCTGTAGTTGTAGATTGTCCTACCCCTTTAGCGCCGCCGCTGGTGGTCAAACCCCAACTGGAACCAATCACGGCAATCAGCCAACCAAATACCAAGCCCTTAATCATGCCGCAGACGAGATCTCGCGGTTTCAATAAAAGCTGCACCGAATCTAGGAAAACACTGTTGGAAATGTTGTAGATCGTATCGGCCAGGATCATGCCGCCAATCATGCCCGTGACGAATGAAAGAATTGTCAGAATGGGGGTCATGATGCAGCAGGCCAGTACTCGGGGAGTCACCAGATAATCAATTGGATCAGTCTTAAGCATGTAGAGGGCGTCAATTTGCTCAGTCACCTGCATGGTGCCAATTTCTGCTGCGAAGGCAGAGCCAACCCGTCCGGCCAGCACCACGGCTGTGATTAAAGGAGCCATCTCGCGCCCCAGAGCAATCGCCAAAACACCACCCACCGCTGACCCTACCCCAAACCGCAGAAATTCGGCGGCCACTTCAACGGTGAATACCATGCCAATCGTGGTTGCTGTCAGCAGCATGATGCCCAGCGAGTCAGGCCCCACGATTCTGAGCTGCTCCAGCGTATTGCGACGGTGAATTTTTCCCTTTAATAAATGAACGATCACCTGTCCAGCCAAAAAGGTGGCGGCCAGCGCACGCTGACTCCAGAGTCTGAGCGGAGAGTGACGAGTCGGTTTAGTCAAACCTACAGTCCTTCAACTTTCTAGCGCCGTTGGGGGCAGCACCGTTAGCGATGTCATGTAAACCATAGCGAATTTTTGCAACATGAGTGAACCGACTGGCTGGGCGAATCCACTCTGGTCCTAATCGGCTTCTAATCAGCCTGAGACAACGTAAATCCTGCTCTACCTACCCTAGCGGTATTTTGCATCCGAGAAGGACAATCTTTTCTGAGAAGCTGATTTACGGCTCTTCAAAAAGCTTTTTAAGGTTTACTTAAGATTTTTCACAGTTGGGTTGAATTATGCCAATCCCCTCCTATGGTGGAAATGGAATCAGATGGATTGGGCAGTTAAATTCTGTCTCATTAGTCGCATGGAGTGTTGATTCCTGAATATGAGCACTTTACCCAATTTGCTGCGGTCTTTACTGCTAACCAGCATTTTTACGTTTCTCGCTCCCGTTCTGCTGATCAGCATTCTGTTAGCTGGCTCAGCCGTAATTAGCTATCTTCCCCATCTAGAAGCATTTGGTACCGGTAGCCTAGAGCAAATTGCGAGTTTTCTGAAAGTCTTTGGTAGCGGCAGTGTTTGGCGTGGCATCATCGTGATTGGTTCGGTCGGCAGTTTGGCTGGCGTTTTGTTTGATACCTACACGTTTTACCGCTTCCAGAATCTGCGCAATCATCACCAGTAAACCGCTTAATTTTTAAATTGCTCACCTAAATCACTTGCCGGGCCAGAGCGTAACTATCCTGGATCAACTATCCTGGTTTATTGGTATTGCTCGGATCCCCTTTCATGCATTTTTTTTCCTGTTTCCGCTTCAGCCGACCGTTGCAGTGGCGCTCAATGCTGACCCTGGGCCTGCTGTTGGTCGTAATTTGGACTTGTGCTCCAGCTACGGCAATTGCCCAAACGACTGGCAGCAACATTCAGCCCTACATCGAGCGGGTGACGCGTCAGATTAGCGAATTTACCTTGGCAAACGGCATGAAGTTTATTGTCATGGAGCGGCATCAGTCGCCGACGGTGTCCTTCATGACCTATGTGGATGTTGGGTCGGCCTATGAACAGCCCGGTAAAACGGGAGCGGCCCACTTCCTGGAGCACTTGGCTTTTAAGGGCACCACTCGGATTGGCACTCAAGACTATGCTGCCGAAAAGCCCTTGCTTGATCGCCTCGATCAGTTATTTGAGCAGATCAAAACGGCAGAGGCCGCCGGTCAGACTCAGCAAGTTGCCCAACTCAAGCAAGAATTTGCTCAGGCCAGAGCTGCCGCTGCCGCCTTGGTCAAACAGAATCAGTATGGTCAAATTGTCCAACAGGCAGGCGGGGTTGGCCTCAATGCCACTACATCAGCCGATGCCACGCGCTACTTCTACAGTTTTCCGGCCAACAAGCTAGAGCTGTGGATGTCGCTAGAGTCAGAGCGGTTTACGGAACCCGTGTTTCGTGAGTTTTTTGAAGAGCAGGACGTGATTTTGGAAGAGCGCCGCATGCGGACCGACAACTCTCCCATCGGCAAGCTAGTTGAGGCGTTTCTAGAAACTGCTCTGCCCGATCACCCCTACGGACGCCCGGTAATTGGCTACGAAGCGGACATCCGTAGCCTAACCCGCGCCGATATTCAGGACTTGTTCGACACCTACTACACGCCTGACCGAATCACGATCGGGATTGTGGGCGATGTGAATGCCAAGCAAGTGAAGCAAATGGCTGAAGCTTACTTTGGCCGCTATCAAGCGAAATCAGGCGCACCCGATTTGGTGGTGACTGCACCTGCCCAGACGGAACCGCGTTCTGTCACTGTCAATATGCCCACCGAACCCTGGTATATGGAGGGCTATCAGCGTCCGGCTCTCACCGATCCAGACAACGCGGTTTACCAAATGATCGCCAGCTTGCTGACCGGCGGACGCACCTCCCGCCTTTATCGCGCCTTAGTACAGCAGCAGTTGGCGTTGAATGTGAATGTTTCTTCCTCCTTTCCAGGCGATCAGTTTTCTAATCTGGTGTTGCTCTATGCCCAAACCGCTCCCGGTCACACCATTGAAGCAGTGGCAACCGTTGTGGCTAGCGAACTCAACCGCTTGAAAACTGAACCCGTCTCTGCCACTGAGCTAGATCAGGTCAAGACCCAAGCCCGAGCCAGTCTATTGCAAACTCTTGCTTCTAACCAGGGTATGGCCGGCTTGCTGCCTGAATACGAAGCCAAAACCGGCAGTTGGCGCAATCTATTTGCAGAACTCAACGCGATCGAGGCCGTCACCGCCGCCGATGTGCAGCGCGTTGCCAACCAGCTCTTCCAGCCGCAAAACCTCACAGTTGGCAAACTGATGGCCGCTGACAGCTGAAAATCTCAACGGTTACTTCCCCATCTCCTTCCCACCCCACTTCCCCTCAGGAGCTTACTCAATGGCACGGATACACTGCTGGCGTCAGGGTCAACCGCAGAAATGGTTGCGCTATAGCGTCATGGCGATTTTGATGTCGCTGCTGATTGTGATTGGCTTTGGTCGTGCCCCTGCCTTGGCCGTTACCCCCCGTCACTATACCGAGATGCAATTCCCACCCGCGCCAGAGGTGAAGATTCCGCCCTATACCCGGTTTGAGTTGAGTAATGGCCTCAAGGTGTATTTAGTTGAAGATCACGAGTTGCCTTTGGTGAGTGGTGTGGCAACCGTTTACACCGGAGATCGGCTGGAGCCGGCTGATAAGATCGGTTTGGCTAGCATTGTCGGACAGGTGATGCGGATTGGTGGCACGACTCAGCATCCGGCAGAGGTGATGAATCAGTTTCTAGAACAGCGGGCAGCCTCGATCGAAATTGGAATTAACACTACGGCGGGCAGCGGAGGTTTCAGTGCGTTGACCGAAGATGCCGAAGAGGTGATGGGCCTGTTTGCCGAAGTGCTGCGTCAACCTGCCTTTCCCAACGAGTGGCTCGAGTTTTCTAAAAACCAGTGGCGCGGTTCGATTGCTCGCCGCAACGACAGCCCTGATGGAATTGCCAGTCGGGAATTTCAAAAGCTGATTTACGGAGCCGATAGCCCCTATGCCCGCACTGTGGAATACAAGACGCTAGACAACATTTCGCGTGCCGATGTAGTGAACTTCTATCAGCGGTACTTTTACCCCAACAACATGCAGTTGGGAATCTTGGGCGACTTTGACACCGAAGCCATGCGGTCCTTAATCGAAAACCTATTCGGCGACTGGCAGCCAACGACAAACCCAGTCGGACGAGAATTATGGAAATCACTGCCTCCAGTCCGACAGGCAAAAATGGGCGGGGTTTTCCTAGTCGATCAGCCGCAGTTGAGCCAGAGTACCGTCCAGCTAGGGCACTTGGGCGGCAAGCTAGATCATCCAGACAACGCAGCCCTCTCGATTATGAACGAGGTGCTGAACGGCTTGGGCGGACGGCTAGTGAACGAAGTGCGGTCGCGGCAAGGCTTGGCCTACTCGGTCTACGCCCTCTGGGCACCCCAGTTTGACTATCCAGGCGTGTTTGTGGCAGGTGGGCAAACTCGCTCGGATGCGACGGTGCCGCTGATTCAGGCTACTCTGACCGAACTCGAAAAAATTCGCACTGCCCCGATTACAGAAGCCGAGTTAGCTCGCGCCAAAGATTCGGTGCTGAATGCCTTTATCTTCAACTTTGCAACGCCGTTCCAAACCTTGTCGCGAGTGATGCGCTACGACTACTACGGCTATCCCCAGGACTTTATCTTCCAATATCAAAAACGCTTGGAAGCTACCACCGTTGCTGATGTCCAGCGAGTCGCCCAAACCTATTTACAGCCTGAGAAGCTGGTGACGCTGGTGGTGGGAAATGCATCGGCAATTAAACCGCCCCTCAGCGATTTGACTCCCGATGCCAAAGTCACAAAAATTGATGTCTCGATTCCAAATGCTAAAAGCTGAGGGCAACTGAGGTCAGTTGGACTGATTCAAAAATTTTCCAACTAAAAGTCCTCTAATAAGGGCGCGAGGCGAGACAACAGTGGATCGGGAGCGTCAGACGCAGGGGTGGGTGGCTCTTCCAGCGTTGTGCACTTTTGCTCTAACCAACTGACTCGTTCCGTCAACTGCTCAACCTGCTGCTGTAATTCGGTATAGTTTTGCGCTGGGGCATGTGCAGCTTGGGCTTCTTTAGAGCGCTGTTCTAGCTGCATGAGCTGAAGTTGCAGCGTCATCACCTGTTGCTCTAGCGCCGTCAGCAGGGGCAGGGCGACAGTTGTTTCGGTTGGTATCAGCATCAGTCGCAGTGCTTGCTTGCACAGATCACTGAAGCTTTTGTAGGTCTGATCTGCGAGCGCTTGTTCAACCGCCTGCAACAAATCTTGGTCTGCCTCAGTGGAGGCAAACTTGACTACATAGCTTGATTTCGGTTTGCTAGACGTCATTGGGGCTAGAATCAAACGCTGGATAACGCTGGATACGGGTGGTGCGATGATTTGCCAGATTTGTCAGATTTGCCGTCTTGCCTAGATAGCAGCAGGACCCATCTGGATTGACAAACGCTGAGTTGGTTTTTATTTCATGCTTATTGTTTCATGTTTATTTCTCATTCCCAGTGCCCAATTTTGCGGTTAGAGAGATGAAGCCCTTAGTTTTGGCTAAGGTGAGTGCTGAGGCCGCCGAGCTAGCTCAGAGACAGTCTGGATCAATTTCTTCAAATCCAGGGGTTTGGGAATGTGGCGCTGGAAACCGCAGGCTAGAGCGCGTTGCTGATCTTCTGCCCTCGCATAAGCCGTCAGCGCAATGGCTGGTGTTTCTCTACCTCGATTCGGCGGCAGGGAACGCACCTGTTGCAGCAGAGCATAACCATCCATGACGGGCATACCAATATCGCTAATCAGCACATCGGGCCGGAATGATTCCAAACTAGCTAATGCTTCAGATGCCGAAGCAATCGTCAAAACCTCTGCCCCAAATTGGTTCAGTAATGCGGCGAGCAATTCCCGCACATCTAGGTCATCATCAACTACCAGAACTCGCACCCCAGTCAGATCCAGTTCTTGGGTCGGTGAGTCTTCCGGCTGATTCTGCTGTAGTTCTGGATCGAGCAACGGCAATCGCACGGTAAACACCGCTCCCTGTCCCTCTCCCTTGCTGTCGGCAGAGATGGTTCCTCCATGCGCTTCTACCAAATGCCGAACTATGGCCAATCCCAACCCCAAGCCGCCATATTTGCGCGTAGTCGATGCATCCTCCTGCCGGAACGATTCAAAAATATGAGGCAGAAAATCGGGACTAATTCCCTTGCCCGTGTCGGTAACGGTGATTTGAGCGTGGAAGGTAGGAGGTGGGGAAGATGAGGAGGGTGGGGAAGATGAGGAAGATAATACTCCTTCATCTCCTCCATCCTGCACCCGCTCTAAGCGAACCTCAACCCTTCCTCCCTCGGGAGTGAACTTAATTGCATTAGAGAGCAGGTTCCAGACAATTTGCTGGAGGCGAGCCGCATCGCCCCACACCTGCCCAACCGGGTCAAGGACTGCATGCAAAAGGATTGATTTATCAGCTGCCGCGATTCTGACGGTATCAATTGCCGACTTGATCATGAGCACCAGGTTGACGGGACCGGCATTGACACTGAGTTTGCCGTGCAAAATTTTGGCGACATCCAGCAGGTCATTGATGAGTTGGGCTTGGATTTTGGCGTATCGCTCGATCATGGCAAGGCCGTTCGCCGTTTTGGTGGCGTCGCATCGGCCTGTTTGCAGCAGTTGCGCCCAGCCCATAATTGGGGTGAGTGGTGCTCGTAGCTCGTGGGAAAGAATGGCGAGGAACTCATCCTTGACCCGATTGGCCCGTTCGGCTTCGGCTCTGGCGGCCTGCTCCTGCTCCAGGAGGCGATCGCGTTCAAGTTCAGCCTGCTGGCGTTCGGCTTCGACGCGTTTGCGTTCGGTAATGTCTTGGACGTTGCCCAGCATCCGAACGGCATGACCGCTGACATCGTAGAAAATTTGCCCTCTAGAGGCAATCCAGCGAACCCCAGAGCTGTGATCTGCTGCACCAACGGGAGAGAGGATGCGGTAATCGGCCTCGTAGTAGTCCTGCTGGTGCTGAATGGCGTGGCTGATGGCAGCACTGGCGGCGGGGCGGTCATCTGGATGCAAGCAGTTTAACCATTGTTCGTAGCTCAGCTCTTGCCGAGTTTGGTCCAACCCAAACAGAGCGCAGTATTCTTCGGACACATAGATACTGTTGTGGATAATGTTCCAGTCCCACAGCCCGGAGCGGGTGGCTTTGTAGGCTAGCTTCAAGCGGGCTTCGCTTTCCCGTAGTTCAGCTTCAACTCGCCTGCGTTCTGTCAGTTCGGTTTGGGCCTGTTGGTAAAGTTCTGCCTGCTGCAGCGCAATTCCCAACTGAGTCGCCAGCTCTTTGAGCAGGTCAATCTCCAGCGGTTGCCATTGGCGGGGTGCAGAGCATTGGTTGGCAACGAGGAGACCCCAGAGGGCATCTGCGTGCAGAATCGGTACGACCAGATTGGCCCGAATGTGAAATTGTGCCAGCAAATTGACGTGGCACTCGGTCAAACCCGCCGTGTAGATGTCTGCAACAGCCTGGATGCGCCCCTGCCGATAGTCTTCTCCCCGCGTTTCTACGAAGTACTGGTCTTCCACCTGGGCATCCATAACGGGTACGCAGTTATCACCCACAGATTCCAGCACCACGATGCCGCTAAAGTCGGGCTGGAATCGATAGACAAAGACCCGATCAGCCTGGAGAAACTGCCGCACCTCGGTTACAGTAGTTTGCAGAATTTCTTCTAAGTCCAACGTTTGATGGATCTTCTGCGTAATTTGCGAAACGACCCGCTCCCGTTCGATGCGTTGATGCAGTTGGGTGCGGAGATGCACAGTCTCAATCGCCCCATTCACCGCTAAGTGCAGTTCTTCTGGTGTGATTTGTTCCTTGACCAGGTAATCCTGAGCACCGGCTTTCATAGCCTGGACTGCAATTGCCTCATTGCCCTGTCCGGTGATCATGATCACGGGTAAATAGGGCTGCTGAGGAGGAGGTTGTAGTTTGGCGAGAAACTCCAAGCCATCCAGGTCGGGCAGCCGATAATCGAGCAAGACGGCATCGGGATGGTGCTGCTGCCACAGTTCCAGCCCGCGTCGTCCCAGACCTGCTTCTAGAACCGTGTAGGAATGATCCCGATCGCGTAGCAGGTAGCGGCGGTAGAGTTCCCGGTCTTCAGGCGAATCATCGATAATTAACAGGACACGGGACGTTTGAGGCATGATCAATCCTCCAGCCGGTCGGGCAGCGTCGTTATTTCAAACCAGTAATCCACGAGCATCTGAATATCGCGTTTGAGCTGAGTGAAATCGATTGGTTTGACGATATAGCTATTGACCCCGTAGCGATAGCAGTCTTCGATATCCTTGGGGTTGTCGGAGGTCGTAAATACCACCACTGGGATGGTTTTCAACCCCTCATCCTGTTTAATCCGGCGCAACACTTCGCGTCCGTCGGTTCTGGGCAGATTCAAGTCAAGCACAATCAGGCCGGGGCGGGGGGCACTTTCGCGATCCACATACTTGCCAGTGCGATAGAGAAATGCCAGGGCCTGTTCGCCATTAGTGCATCGCTGGATTGGAACTGCTAGCGGCGAGCGTCGCAGAAACCGCTGAAGCGCTTCAAAGTCTTCGTTGCTGTCTTCCACAATCAACATTGGGGGTAATTGTCGAACTGGGGACGTTGAAGTGCGAATCATGTATCAGCCTCCGCTGCCAGGGTGAAATAAAACGTACTGCCTTGATTAGGGGTCGAATCGACCCAAATTCTGCCGCCATGCCGTTCCACAATTTTGCGAGCAATCGTTAAGCCTGCGCCCGTGCCGCCGCCGAATTCATCCCGTTCATGCAAACGACGAAAGATCTGAAAGATTTGGTCGAGGTGCTCTGGGGCGATGCCGATGCCGTTGTCGCGGATGTAGAAGATGTAGGAGGATAAGAGAGATGGGGAAGATGGCGGCTCGTGAGCCTCGCCGAACGAGGAAGATGGGGAAGAAAAACCTGGAGCGCTTGGGTGGGCCTCAAGGCAGCCGATCTCGACCCATTTTTCGGATTTGTCGTTGTATTTGATGGCGTTGCTGATCAGGTTAGTGAAGAGTTCGTTGACTTGGGCGCGGTCGCATTGGATAGAAGGCAGGGGGCGAGGGATGCGGATCTCGACTTCGGTTTGGGGGCGGGCAATCATGAGAGTAGCGATCACCTGATGCACCAGTTCGTCCAGATTCACCGTTTGTCGAATTAGTTCGGCGCGTCCTAGGCGAGAGAAGTGCAGCAGGGAGTTGATCAGGTTTTCCATCCGCTGGGTCAGTTTGACCAGGGTTTGCAGTTTGGCAACGCCATCCTCGGTCAGGGCTTCGCCATAGTCTTCCATCAAGAAGTGGGCGTAGTTGTGGATGCCGCGTAGTGGTTCCTTCAGGTCGTGGGAGGCAATATAGGCGAAAGAATCGAGTTCTTCATTGCTCCGCTGGAGTTCAAAATTCATCGAGGCTAGTTCATCAGCCTGCCGCAGCACAATCCCAACAATCAGGCTACGCAGTTCGGCTACGGCTTCAATCTCGGCAGCTTCCCAGGGCAAGGAACAGCCCCGCACGGTTTCCTGCCACAAATCAAAGGATTGGCGCGGAGACAGGTGCCGGCTGCCATTTGTCCCAACTGTTACTGACTCATTCGGGTTGCCGCCCCAGTTTACGGTTTGAATCACCTCCGGACGAAACCAGAGAATGTAATTGTGGTGCACCCGCGAAATTTCTAAAGCTAAGACGCCGCTGGCAACAGCTTGAAACGCTTGGGCAGCTGGGTAGTCTCTAGAAAGCGAGCGGCTTGCAAATAAATTCTGCTGTAGGTGCGGTTTGATCCAATCGAGCAGGGCTTGAATTTCCTCCTCGGATGGAGTTTGACCGACTCGAACATAGCGTTTACCGCTACAGATCACCGCTCCGGTAGCATTGACCAGCTCAAGCAATTGGGTTTGCAGTTGCATCATGCCATCCAGCAAATGCTCAGCCTGAGATAACGCTCCCACAAATTGGGTCTGCAATGATTTCAAGCGGTGTTTATAGTCAAGGTCTTCTGTGACAGCTTTATTAGCTAGCTCGACAGACATCACCTGCCCGATAAACTCGCAAGCTGTGCGGATGCGGTAAGGAACATATTTGGCTGAGGTGTGGTGACAGGCGATCAACCCCCAGAGTTTTTGGTCTTGAATCAGGGAGATCGACATCGAGGCCGTCACGCCCATATTGTGCAGATACTCTAGATGGCAAGGCGAAACGCTGCGCAATACCGAGAGGCTCAGATCCAGCGGTTGGTGAGTGACAGGATTGTGAGCCGGAATTAGGGGTACGGGTTGGTAACTCGCATCTGGTACCAGCCGTAACCAGTTGCGGGTATAGAGGTGGCGGGCGGCTGGGGGAATGTCTGAGGCTGGATAGTGCAAGCCTAGATAGGGCGTTTCCTGATCGGTATCTTCGGCGATGACGCTGCCAGACTCTTCCTGGTCAAAGCGATAGACCATCACCCGGTTAAAGCCTGTGATGCGGCGGATTTCTTTTGCCACAAGCTGACACATTTCAACCAGCGTGGCTGCTTGCTGAATGTGGGTGATAGTGCCTTTAACCTGATGATAAAAATCGAAGAAGTTGACTTTGCTGCGGTCCCGTTTTGGCTCCAGTTCCAAAATAATGGCTGAGTCGGAACGATGCACAATTCCATCAAAGTAAACCGAGCGATTCTGGCACTTGATGGCTAGATCGAGAGGATTGATACTGGCAAAATTTCCTACCAAACACTGTTGAATCAGTTGAATCTGTTTGGCGCTCAGCAAGTTGGACAGGGGCTGGCCTAGTAATTCTTCTGGTTGACGGCCAATAATTTCTTGGGTGTTACGGCTGACCTGAATTATCTCCAGGTTTGGTTGCAACACCAGTAAAACGCCATGAGGCTGGATCTGACCTGGAGCATGGATCGCTGCCTGGTCATAATGGGTTAAATGGGTCGAATTAGCGGTTGCATCAGTCATGCCCTGCTTCCTAAACTCTCATTTCAGCATGAGAAATCCGATAAGGCCGATAAGCTACAAGAACCTACCCGAAAATCCCGTTGGGGTTTTGAAATTCAAAAACTCTGACGAGTTTACTGACTTGCAGTCAGAGTAATCGGATAGGTAGGTCAATCCAATAAGACAAATAAGACAAATTGGACGCACCCAATGGCATACGCTATGGTCGATTATCCACCTTCAGATGTGCCTTGCTGTTCAATCTTAGGAAAGACTTAGAGATTGATGGCCTGTCCCTATGGGTTGTGAAATAGGGAGGTTGGGAGGCAGGACGTAGAGGCGTTGCAAAACGCCTGCGCAGTACAGCAGTTAAATTGGGGGAATTTTATTTCTCAGAAGCTGCCTAAAAGCTAGGTTTTTGCCATCGCCATTTTGTTACCCAGAACCACAAGCTGGGTTTCGCCGTAGATGTATTGTCCTAGCGCATTGGCTCGCCGGGATGGTTTCGCTAGATGGCCCTTAAGCTGAGCATCGCGCAACAGCGGACGAAACTCATTCCAGAAAAACTCGCCGCCGCCGCCGCTCACGACGACATCCGTGACCCGCTCCGGTAGCCAATCCATCAGTCGTGAAGATAGCTCTCGCGCAAAGCTCTTGCGGAGGCTGGGCAGAATATCGTCGAGATTGGTGGGTTTGGTCGCGCCTCTGGGGCGGAAAAAGCGTTCGCCTTCGGGTCGGTTCACCGCTTCGATTAGAGACAGCGACTGGCTGTCAGCTCCTTGGATTTGGGCGGCCACCTGCTCATAGAACTGGCTCATGGCAAACGGTTCACTCTTGGAGGCTCCTCTGGCAAACCGGAAGCGATCCACCATCAGAAAGTCGGTGGTTTGGTGCCCAATGTCTACTACAGCGACTGAGAGCTGGGGAAAATCGGGACTAGAGGCTTTCTTCTCCTGCGCTTCACACCAGATCAGGCTGCCGTAGCCTTCTGGCATCACCCAAACCCGCTCGATATCAATCGTGGTCAGCTCACCCCGATAGCTCATCACATGGGGCGAACGCAGCAGGCTGGTGATTTGCTCTTTTTCGCGGTCGAACTGCTCTTGCGAATAGTAGGGCAGGCCAAGCACAACCGACAGCTTATCTTTCAAATTAAAGTAGCCGACACAGGCCAGCACCTTGACTAATGCATCTTCGACTTTGGATTGACCTACGCCTAAATTAGCGCCAAAGTCGGCTCCGAGCTGCCCAATCGCGAAGCCGCGGCCCTGAAACTCTAACCACATGTCTAGCAGCGGGTCAGTGGGCTGAGATTCAAAGCTGCCTCGTCGCACCTGATCAACCGTGAGGTGGGCAACATTGGCGGGAATCAACACGACTTGATCTGGATTCCGGTTAATACAAGCTTTTGTAGAGGTTCTGCCTAGATCGACGCTGAGTACGGTTCCGAGAGAAGGAGACGGTTGTTTGCCTGCCATGAAGCTAAATTACCTCTATTTATAGACAAATAAACAATTGGGATACCAAGACGAACAGTATGGTAAGAGCGTGTTGGAAAACCCAAGAATTGTCAAGCCGAGCTGAATACAGCAATTTTGTGTCAAACCTGCAATCCGAGTTGGTTTGCCCTAAAAGGAGTAGAAGTTAGCGCAAAAGCGCCCATTTCTCCTGCCCATTTCTCCTGCCCATTTCTCTTGGCATTGAGATCTCTGTGAGATCTCACATTGGGTCTAAGCACATTGGGTCTAAACGAGTCTTGCCTAAATAATACATCTGTTCTAGTTAGATTGAGCCAACTGTTTGGATACTCTACAAAACTTAGAAACGATTTGAAAGGATGCAAGCTAAAGGTTGCTTTAGCTGTTGCTTGACTGAACATTCAGAATTTTTTCTGTATTTCGTCCGTCAGGGTCTGGTTTAAGAGCGGTTGGTCTCTCAGGATCGCAATGGTTAGCTAGATGACGTGGAGCACAACTAGCCAAGGACAACCCACTCGCCTTGCTGGATTAAACCTGAAAATTCAAGGCTTTGAGTCAGTTGCCTACCCAGCGCGGTTGCTCAGTCTTCGTAAATTAGGTTAAATTTAGTTAAGATTCGCTCTCAGTTAAGAAAATCGGTATAAAGCTTTGACTGCTGTTGCTGTAATTGGGCAGTGGGGCAGGGGGCTAATTACGGTTATTCAATCTGATGTCCAGAGGGTGAAGCGGCTAGCTATGATCAGGGCAATCGCAGTTCATCCTTTGGCTTTGCAGACCTAACGAATAGAGGCAGCTTAAACTATGAAACTTTCCTGGAGAATTGTTCTCCTCTGGACATTGCCGCTCTTGGTAATCGGCTTTTTTCTTTGGCAAGGTGCATTTTCTGCGTCGCCAATGAATATGGGTAGCAACACGGCTAGCACCCGCATGACCTATGGCCGCTTTTTAGACTATTTGGCGCAAGACCGGATTGTCAGCGTTGATTTCTATGAAAGCGGACGAACGGCAATTGTTGAAGCAACCGATCCTGAACTCGATGGACGGATTCAGCGCCTGCGGGTCGATCTTCCTGGCAATGCCCCAGAGTTGATCTCTAAACTGCGGGAAAACCATATCAGCTTTGATGTCCATCCGCCTCGCAATGATGGGGCCATCTGGGGCCTGTTGGGGAATCTGATTTTCCCGATTTTGTTGATTGGCGGCTTGTTCTTTTTGTTCCGCCGCTCTAGCAACGTGCCCGGTGGTCCCGGACAGGCGATGAACTTTGGCAAATCGCGAGCGCGCTTCATGATGGAAGCCAAAACTGGCGTTATGTTCGACGATGTGGCAGGCATCGAAGAAGCCAAAGAAGAACTGCAAGAAGTCGTCTCCTTCCTGAAGAAGCCCGAACGCTTCACGGCCGTGGGAGCCAAAATCCCCAAAGGTGTTCTCCTGGTGGGTCCTCCCGGTACGGGTAAAACCCTGCTGGCTAAAGCGATTGCGGGCGAAGCGGGCGTGCCCTTCTTTAGCATCTCTGGCTCCGAGTTTGTCGAGATGTTTGTGGGAGTCGGAGCCTCGCGGGTGCGGGACTTGTTCAAGAAGGCGAAGGAGAATGCGCCCTGCATCATCTTCATCGATGAGATTGACGCGGTGGGGCGGCAGCGGGGAGCCGGGATTGGCGGAGGCAATGATGAGCGGGAGCAGACGCTGAACCAGTTGCTGACCGAGATGGACGGGTTTGAGGGGAACACAGGCATCATCATCATTGCAGCGACGAACCGGCCGGATGTGTTGGATTCTGCCTTACTGCGACCGGGCCGCTTTGACCGTCAAGTTACGGTAGACGCACCCGACATCAAAGGCCGCTTGGAAGTGCTGCAAGTCCATGCCCGCAACAAAAAGCTGGCTCCCGAAGTGTCGCTAGAAGCAATCGCCCGCCGTACTCCTGGCTTTACCGGCGCAGATCTGGCAAACCTGTTGAACGAAGCGGCAATTCTGACGGCCCGTCGTCGCAAAGAAGCCATCACGATGCTGGAAATCGACGATGCGGTGGACCGAGTAGTGGCTGGCATGGAAGGTACACCTCTGGTAGACAGCAAGAGCAAGCGCTTGATTGCCTATCACGAAATCGGCCATGCGATTGTGGGAACATTGCTGCAAGCTCATGATCCGGTGCAGAAGGTGACGCTGATTCCGCGGGGACAAGCGCAAGGTCTGACCTGGTTTACTCCTAGCGAAGAGCAAGGCTTGATTTCTCGTGCTCAAATTATGGCTCGGATTTCCGGGGCGCTGGGTGGTCGCGCCGCTGAGCAGGTAATCTTCGGTGATGCCGAGGTGACAACGGGTGCAGGTGGCGATTTGCAGCAGGTCTCCAACATGGCTCGCCAGATGGTGACGCGCTTCGGTATGTCGGATCTGGGTCCACTGTCGCTGGAAAGTCAGCAGGGCGAAGTTTTCTTGGGACGGGACTGGATGACCCGCTCCGACTATTCCGAGGAAATTGCGGCCCGAATTGATGCTCAGGTACGCACAATTGTAGAGCACTGCTACGATGTTGCCTGCAAGCTCATCCGGGACAATCGGGTGGTGATTGACCGACTAGTGGATTTGCTGATCGAAAAGGAAACCATCGATGG
This sequence comes from Leptolyngbya sp. NK1-12, assembly GCF_032598965.1. Classification (NCBI taxonomy): domain Bacteria; kingdom Bacillati; phylum Cyanobacteriota; class Cyanophyceae; order Leptolyngbyales; family Leptolyngbyaceae; genus Leptolyngbya; species Leptolyngbya sp. NK1-12. The sequence continues at coordinate 1,185,171 of NZ_CP053586.1, read as the reverse complement.
GGAAGAATTCCGCCAGATCGTGGCCGAGTATACTCCCGTTCCAGAAAAGGAACAGTATGTGCCTAAGCTGTAGGGTGTGAAGTTAAATCTTTGATCTTTGATCTTTAATGCTTGATTGTGAGGACCGGGTGGGGATTCCTGCTCGGTCTTTTTGTTGAAAATAATCCTGGAATTTGATGGGAATTGGTTCAATGTTGGTGACTAAAGTTGCGGCTATACGAACAAAATCGGCCTGCGCCAGCTAGGAAATGATGACTTAATTTCTGACCATTTTCTGACTTCAACTGACCTTTTGAACAGCCTACAGCGACTAGATTAGGCTCATCTTGAGGCACACAATTAATATGGTTGAAGCACGAGCACTAGAGCAATCTAGGCAAAGACGGTATGTGAGCAAGCAGCTAAATGAAGCTGAAATTAAATTAGCTCAGAGATTGATTTATCAAGTCTTTGTAGAGGAAATGAAATGGTTGCCGAATTCAGATAATCCGTCTGGAATTCGAGTCTTAGTCGATGAAGAAATTCCGCGATTTGTTGATAATTTCGATGATGTTGCAACCTGGTTTGGCACCTTTGATCAAGAAAAATTAGTCGCCTGCTGGCGCTTTTGCCGTCCTCTCAATGCAAGCTTTGAGTTAGAGCTTTACCATCCTATTCCTACGTTTCTCAAAACGACTAAAAGTTTAGAAGTAAACCGGTTAGTGATTCATCCCGACTATCGCAATAAGTCGAGTGTATTGTTTAATTTAGTGCGACAAACTTATCAGCAGCTTCACCAAACATTTGACTATACGTTTGCAGCGGTTGCCTTTCCTGAACCAGGTAATTTGTATCTCAAAATTGGTTTGCAGCGAGCCAATACCCAACCGTTCAAATATTCGCCTGACGATTCACAAATGGTGTCGCTAATTTACTTAGACTTCAAAGATAAAACGACTTTAGCGAGCGGTGCAGCTCGGCGGACACCCATCGTCAATCTAGACAAAGCTGATCGCAGTGGATTCGCTTAAGAGCTTGTTTGTAAACAAAGATTGAGATCCCCCTAAATCCCCCTTAAAAAGGGGGACTTCAGAGATTTGACTCGCTTGTTGTAAACAAAGATTGAGATCCCCCTAAATCCCCCTTAAAAAGGGGGACTTCAGAGATTTGACTCGGTTCCCTCCTTATTTAAGGAGGGTTAGGGAGGATCAGATGTGAAGTCGATTCTAGCCTCTTAAAATTCATTTACAAACAGTCTCTAATATGGGCGTTGTATAAACATCCTGCCCCTATCAAACCAATGGCTTACCGACAGATTCATGTAAGAACAAAGCATTTGCCAAACAGTTTAGAGGCACTGAGACAGATCTATCAGAACGGCCCATCAACCGGATTTGACTGCTTCCGACTCTTGACTCCTGACTTCCCCCAGTCTCCAGATCTACCCCTCTGCCATACCCAATCCTAAAAGCATATGGTATGAGTTTAGAGGGCTACAGCGAAGACTGCGGTTTGACCTGTAGCTTAGCAGTGGGGTATCAGGTAAAGTCGTGACATTCATGCAGATACATACACCAGATTGGGTTAAACATGCCGTTTTTTATCAAATCTTTCCAGATCGGTTCGCTCAGGGATCGCTGACGCCGCCCTATCAGCTTGCACCGATGCTGCTGGAACCGTGGGAGGCGACACCAACCCTCCAGGGCTACAAAGGCGGTAATCTCTGGGGCGTGATCGAGAAGCTGGACTATCTCCAGGGATTGGGCATCACGGCCATCTATTTCACGCCGATTTTTCAATCCACCTCGAATCACCGCTACCACACCCACGACTACTATCAGATTGACCCCCTTTTGGGCGGGAATGAAGCCTTTTTCCAACTCCTCTATGCAGCCCATGCGCGGGGCATGAAGGTGGTGCTCGATGGGGTATTTAACCATGTGGGGCGGGGCTTTTTCTTCTTTAACGACATTGTCGAGAATGGCCCCTATTCGCCCTGGGTCGATTGGTTCAAGATCGAAGGCTGGCCGATTGCTCCCTACGAGTCAGAACGTCCGCCCAACTACGGCTGCTGGTATGGCAATCGCGCTTTACCCGAATTCAACCACGCTAATCCGGCCGTGCGCGAGTACATTATGCGAATTGCCGAGCACTGGATTCGCTGCGGCGTGGATGGCTGGCGCTTGGACGTGCCGTTTTGCATCACTGAACCCGGCTTTTGGCAGGAGTTTCGCACTCGTGTTAAGGCGATCAATCCTGAGGCTTATCTGGTTGGCGAGGTCTGGACTAATACCCGTCAGTGGCTAGATGGCACCCAGTTTGATGGTGTGCTGAACTACATCTTTGCCGGAGCCACGATTGCCTTCGTGGCCGGGGACCGCATTGATCCGGTGCATGTGCAGGACCGCGACTATGAACCCTATCCGGGGATTGACGCCCTCACCTACGCCGAGAAGATCCAGCTATTGCTGCATGCCCACCCCTGGGAAATTCAATTAGCCCAGTTGAATGTACTAGCCAGCCACGATACGGCCCGTCTGTTGACGATGACGAATGGCGATATTAACGCGGTCAAGCTGGCGACACTGCTGCTGCTGACTTTTCCGGGTGCTCCCAGCATCTATTACGGCGATGAAGTTGGTTTACCGGGTGGCCTCGATCCAGATGCCCGTCGTGGTTTCCCGCCGGTAGAGGAGTGGGACGAAAATCTGTTGCAATGTCACCGGAAGCTGATTGGATTGCGCCATGCTCGCATGTCCCTTCGGGTTGGGGAATACCGATTCCTGGGCGAAGACCATAAAACCTATGTGTTTGCTCGCATTTTTGAGGGGGATGTGCTGATCATTGCCGTCAATGCGGCGGATACCTACGGCAAAATTGACCTGGAGTCAGTTGGAACGCGATTGGGTGCCCAGCCGAGCTATATCCTCTTTAACACGAGGGAAACACCAGAGCGGGGAGAAGCATCAGCAGAAGCATCAGCAGAAGCAGCTTCTACTGCGGAAACTAGACCGAAGGACACGATAGAGGTGGTCTGGACTGCCGATAATCTGTTTCTGGCTCTGCCGCCCCAGACGGGGATTATTTTGACTTAGAGGGGGTGGCTCTAAGGAGTCAGGAGTCAGGAGTCAGCAGATGACCGCTGATTCTGGTTATTCTGACGGCTCTGGATCAGGTGGCAGGAGATGGGGGCTGGTCTTTTCTGGCCCTCTTGTGCTATAGCTTTTGGAAATTTGGTTGCCCATGAGTTCTTGTTTAGCTCAATTATTGAGGCTTGTTGAGGCTTGTTGAGGTCGAGTGTCACAAGCGTGTGGTTGCTACGACTACTGGTATGAAGAAAACTGGTATGAAGAAAACTGCTACGAAGAAAACTGGCATGAACAAAGAAAAGCAGGGCGTTTACGTTGAGGGACGCCCTGCCTTTGTTAGTGCTGTTTAATGAGGATTAAAGCTGCCGAGATTCAAGCGCTGCGGCTAGTCGGTTCGCGGCGTCTGCAAGCTGCTGTTGAGGATCGGGGGCTACTTCTGCTTCTTTCCGCTTAAATCGCTCTAGTGCTCGCACAACTAAAAACACGACAAAGGCAATCACCAGGAAGTTGATGATTGCGATCAGCAGTTCACCAGCAGGCCAGTCCCTGATCCGATCAATTCCCAAGGTTTGGAGCGTGGGATTGAGGATTGCTCCTGTAACCAAAGTGACGACAGCATCTACAATTTGGCCGAAAGCGCCACCTACTACCACCGCAACAGCTAACTCAACCACGTTGCCGCGATTAATAAAGTCTTGAAAATCTTTCAGGAATCCTGTTGCTCTACGTCTTGCCATTATTTCTACTCCTCATTCACCAGGTAGCATTCGTCTCAATAGACTCAATAGAATTTATCCGATAGCCGGATCGCCGGATTTTTCTCTAGTAGAAACCCTGTTGCCAAATCATACGGCATCCAGCCAATTCCGCAGCAGGCTGTTTGGCGGAAATTACGGGCTCAGTCTAGGTTTTAAGGCTGACAAAAATCAGGTAGGAGCTAGAAATCCTGTCCTGCTCCTACCTCTAGTTCTACCTCTGCTTCCACCTCTGGTCCCCTCCGGAGCCTAACTGAAACTAACTGCTCCGGAAGGAATAGAGGGCTGGATTAGAGCGCTGGTAGGCTGACCACCGACAGCGTGACTTCTCCCTCGTTGTCATCGAGATGAGTATCGAAGAAGAAGGCATGGAGCGTTGTGGTTTCCAGTACCTCCAGCGTCAGGGTTTCATCGTAACCATTCAGCGTAGACCAGGTTGCGTTGACGGGAATATCCGTCTTTTTGTTGACCACCGTGCCACCATTGAACCAGAGCAACACGATTGGCTCGCCCTGCCCAGCCTCATAGCCAAAGGCACCGCTCTTGATCCGCACCAGGTGGGTTCCTGGCGACAGTACCTTAGTCACCGCCGTCTGGGTTTCCAACTGCCGCATTTGCTCCTGACTTAGTAAATAGCAATTGTGACGGCTATGGACGGTGATGTTCTTGATTGAACAGCGACCGGTTTCCAGCGGTGCGGCAGCTTGGGCTACAGGTGCAGCATGGGGAGGCTGCAGTCGATCGGTTTCGGCTGGTCTTGGCTCACTGGCAATTGAGCGCACGGCTCCAGTGGTGGCAATGGCAGCAGTCGCAGCAGCGGCTCCTCCAGCTAGGGCCGCCCCTACTGCACTGGCAGGGACATGTAGTGTATTTGAGCTAGCTAGCTTTAACCAGCGGCCATCTCTGGCTGTGTAACCAACTTCGGCTAGGTAGTCATGGTTGGTTGCAGGCACCAGGATATGCCGATCCTGATCGGTCTCATCGCAAGTAAACTGCTGAAGCACTGGCGGCAGGGGCCGGGCTGGGTCATGGTCGGTTACGTCGTACAGCCGCAGGCCGAATTGTTCGCCGCCCTGTTGCTTCAACGCCATCTTTTCTGCTTCTGGTGCTTCCCAGTAGGCGTAGACATCCTGCGAATCGCGGGCTGTCAGAATCAGGCGAGATGGAGTTGTCGGTACAGGGGGTGCGGCAGGGACTGGGGCAACAGCTGGCGGTGTGGGTCTAGCCGCTCCCGCGATGGCTGCTCCCGCCAAGGCCGCTCCTCCCGCGATAGCTGCTCCGGTGGCTAGCGCTGTGTCTCCTGCTTTAGCCGTTGGTTCGGGTACTTTCGGCGCTACCGGCTTGGGTTCTGCGATGCCAGGAGCAACGGCAGTAACTGGTCTTGGCTCTGGAGCTGGACAGGCTGGTACCCGCACCGGCTCGGAACGTGCGATTTTCATCCAGCGGTCGTTTTCGCTGACATAGCCCAGTTCGGCAATATAGTCCCGGTTGTCTACGGCAATCGGCACATGCAGATCGGGATCTGCCTCGCGGCAGTCAAACTGCTTGACGCTGTGCGGCACCTGACGGTCCATATCGATGTCGGTGACATCGTACAGCCGAAGTGCCAGCTTGCGGCCACCCTGCTCCCGGAATTGGGCCTTGCGCTCTTCGGGCACTTCCCAGTAGGCATAGGCATGGCGACAATCGCGCGGAGTGAGAATAATGCGGCCATCGGGAACTCGCACGGGAGGAGGGACTGCTGCCACCGGAGCTGGCACGGCTGCTGGACCCGAGGCTGCCGTTGGGACTGGGCCACCCCGACCCCGCAATAGCCACCATAGCAAACCACCCAAAATCGGAATTGCTAATAACCACCAGGGAAATCCTCCGGCTTCGGTTGTGCCTTCGGCTGCCGGTGCTTGGGCCACTGCTTCGGGTGAAGGGCTGACTGCTGCTGGAGATGGACTAATTGCCGTTGCCGGAGACGGACTAGCGGCTTCAGGTGAGGCAGTTCCTACAGCCCCAGGGGATACGGCTCCAGGTGAGGCGGTCCCTACGGCTCCAGAGGCTGCTCCTGCTACCGCTCCGGCGGCAACTGCTGCCACTACTTCCTGACCCGGTGCCGAAGTAGCAAAACCTAGAAATGCCTGCCCAACCGAATCTGGGGTTTCCTTATAGACATAGCCACGCGGTTGCGAGAAGGGATAGCGCGGGTCATCGGGCAGCGTTTGGTGCATCGGGATGATCTTGACATTGCTCTGGTTCAGCACCTGATCGGCAATGGCATAGCTGATTCCATCTCGGCCTAGTTCTTGAATTACAGCAGCCGTTTCATCGGTAGCAACCTGGGTAGTGTTGGGACCAGTTTCAAACGGAGCTGATTGGAACACAGCATAGTTACTCAGCGATTTCCGAGTATCGCTAAAATCCGGCCGATCCACAAAGCGAATTGGACCGGGCTGGCCGCCCAATTGCGACCAATCGGTAATTTCACCTCGGAAGATCCTGGCGAATTGGTCGAAGGTAATGTCGCCTTGGAACGGATTCTCTGGACCGACGATAATGGCGATTTTGCCGCGATTGATCGGCACTTCCACCAACCCTTGTGCCTTTTCAGCATCGGTCAACGGACGGCCCACGGCAGCCACGGTAATGTCACCATTTTGTAAGGCTTGCAGCGCTTGGTCTGTGCCGTTGGCTGCTAGCTCAACCGTAGAGCCAGAGTATCTCTGCTGAAACCGATCCTTGAGCGCTTCGTTCACTACGGTCATGCTGGTCGAGCCATCGACCTTGACAGTTGCGCCTTCCGGCAGGGACTCAGGTAGGGGAAACGAGGTCGGCGAAGGAGATTGCGCCAAAACAGACGGTATGGCGAAGGTCTCGGCCAGCAGCTTGGGAGTCGCTGTGAGAGCCAACGCCGCAACGAAAAGCTTGAAAAAAAGAATATTTCTGGAATGCATGGTTGACACCCAAAATAATAGTCATCAGTGAAGCGCGATTCAGGAACAGACCAACGCCATTAGCTATCTGAATGGGTATTCTGAATGCTTATCTGTACGCTAGAGGTACTGTTACACCTCAGCCTTGATTATCAATATCGCGAAACCATCCAGGGCATCAGAGGCTAAATTCGAACGACCGAGAGATGCACTTCTCCGTCGTTGTCTTCTAGATAGGTGTCAAAGAAAAAGGCACATAGTGTAGCGGGTTCCAGAACCTCTAGCGTCAAGGTATCATCGTAACCATTCAGAGTTGACCAGGTTGCTCCAACCGGAATACCCGTTTTTTTGTTGATTACCTTGCCGCCATAGATCCAAAGCAGCACCATTGGCTCGCCTTGATGACCAGAATTTGATTGGTAATTGAATGCACCAGCGCGAATCTTGACTACATTGGTTCCCGGCTCCAATCGGGTTGAAACGGCGGTCTCCTGCTGAATTCGTTGCAGTAATCCGGCATCGAGGAAGAAACAGTTGCGCTTGCTGTCAACTTTCAGATCTGTAACTGCACACCCTTCCATTTTTAACAACCTCTTGATTATTCAACATTTGCAGAGTCAGAATATCAGATTCGGATTAGCAGCCCGTAGTGCATAGAGCACTTTATGGTACGGAAATACACTGCTATCGATGTCGATATTAAGATTGAGGTGCCGACTCAGACTAAACCAAGCATATACATTTCATTAACTGTAATTAAACTACAGTAACCAAATACCCAGTTTTGTCAAGAATCCTTGCAGACAACTGCCTCAACAGATGCCTAATCACCGGGATGCCGTCTAGATCCTCGGTATGGATTCACGTAGATAAGCAGAAATCCCATGCCCGGTGGGAACATGGGAGCGACTACTTCAAGCACTCGGAGCTGGAATAATACAGCAATCCTGAATTTTTGATTAAGTATGCTCAGAGCATTCGTTCTATCCAAATGTTTGGTTAGTGCGGCTAGAGAGCGGCTAGAGATAAGCCAGATGGTTGGTAGATGCAGATGGTACATTTGCTCTATTGATAGCGCTCTATGATGCCTTGGCTCAGAATTGCGGTTGAATCTCCAGAATTGAATCTACTAGGGTTGAATCACGATATCGCTAACCGCAAAATCAGGCGTACCTTGCAGGGTGACAAAGAGGCCGCCGCTGCCATTGTTGCCGAATCCTCTAGCGCTACCATTCGCGTTGAAGAACAGTTTGCCGGTTTCTTCGCTGAAGACAATGCGTTTGTTGCTGATCGCAGCATCTCTATCGTTAGCTACCAAGGCAATATCGTTTCTGGACAGTGGTCCGAAGGTCGTCTCATCTAGTACGATGCGGTCTACACCAGATGTAAAGTCTCTGATTGTGTCTTGACCAATTGCCCCCAGATTGAACGGTGAATTCAGATCGAAGAAGAAGCCATCTGCCCCTTCACCGCCGGTCATCACATCTCTGCCTCGGTCGCCTTGCAGGTTGTCGTTGCCCAGCCCACCTCGCAGGATGTCGTTACCATTTCCACCGAGGATGCGGTCATTGCCGGCTAAACCTTCCAGCACGTTCGCCACACCGTTGCCAAGAATCTCGTTGTTCAGCTCGTTGCCGGTCCCGTTGGCAGCAGTGCCTTCCAGGGTCAGGTTTTCGATATTGCGACCCAGCGTGAAGTCAACGGTAGAGCGTACCAGATCGACACCGCCCAGCGAAGGAATTCCAGCCGCCGTGCCCGTTCCTTCATCGACAATATCGTCTGCATCTGTGACCAAATAAACATCGTTGCCAGTTCCGCCAAGCATGGTGTCATTACCAGCACCGCCGTTCAATGTGTCATTGCCAGAATTGCCGATTAAGATATCGTTGCCATCGCCGCCTTCTAGCGTGTCATTACCAAAACCGCTATCAATGCTGTCGTTACCTGCCAAGCCTCGCAGCGTGTTGTTAAAGGCATTGCCCAAAATTGTGTTGTTGAGTTCATTGCCTGTGCCGTTAAACGCCGTGCTTTGAGTGACCACGTTGAATAGCGTCAGGTTCTCGACGTTAGCTGCTAGTGTGTGATCAACAGTGGATATTACCGTATCAATTCCACCGTTTACAGCTTCCTGAATAACGTCACCTGAACTATCAACTGCATAAGTATCGTTGCCACCACCACCGTTCATTGTATCGTTACCGATACCACCATCGAGCGCGTCATTACCAACACCGCTAATTAGTGTATCGTTACCGCCTAGACCAGTGAGGGTGACCGAAGGGGCAGAAGTCAATGTGGCCGTAGGCAGTTGAATGATATTATTCAGGTCGTTTCCAGTTCCAATCCTGGCATTATCTCTCAGAAATAGGTTCTCAACGTTGGCGCTGAGAGTAAAGTTAGCGCTAGATGAAACGGTGTCAACTCCGTCATTGGCGTTCTCAATCACGACATCGGCAGAATTATCAACGAGGTAGAAATCATCACCACTGCCGCCGCGCATCGTATCGACTCCCAAACCGCCGTCAAGGGTATCGTTACCCGCATCGCCGACGAGGAGATCATTGCCGCCGAAACCGTTGATTTGATCAGCTTCAGAGGTGCCGAAGAGCTGATTGTTTTTGTCGTCTCCATCAAAACGTGCCATTGTTCGTTTGTCCTTTGTCAAATAAGTGGGTTCATGTATGAGAAATTGCTTTCTTTTAGATCTGAGAACATTGAGTTGGAATACTCTCTACTTGTTGTCTCTATCTTGGAATCAAGCTTTTATTTGCTCATGAATCTAATCTAGAAAATTAAAATGAAAGTGTCAGTCAGCAAAAGTTAGAAAAAGTCAGAGAATCTCTGAAGATAGAAAGATATACCATTTGTGGGTATGCTTGAATATCAAAAATAAAAACTCTGACCTTGCAGGTAAATTTCTGACAAGACCAGAGTAGATATCAAGGAGAATTTATTTTTGATTTGCTGCAAAGAGCTTCAGGCTAGACCCATCCGCAACAGCAGGACTAGTTTCAGAAGCCGCTTCTCAGTCTATTTTCTTCTCAAGCCAAATCGATGTAGCCAAGAATCTTTGCGGTAATAGAAGAAGCTGCTAAGCAGCAGATGATGGTATTTTGGTAGAGATTTATGCAGACGATTTTGCCATCCTGGAATGTAAAGCTTACTGCCTAAATAGCCTACAGAATGAAAAGATGCTTCTATTACCAATTGGATATTCATAATTGCTCTTGGAGGCTAAAGAAACTCAGAATTCACAAATGGACAAGAGCAAAATCATCTTTTGATTAATCTCTACTATTCTTGTCCAAAAAAGTAGTAGTCTGCCGCATAATTGACGCGAATTTCTTGATTTTGATGCATTAAATTGCAGCCTGTTTGCGGCGCTTTGCCACCGACTGTATTAACGCGCTGAATCCAATTAACTTGACTCAAAACTCCATCGCCTTCATGGGATTTGACTTGCAGCAGCAGCCAGGGAATGGCACTCGCTTCAGGCGCATCGACTTTACTTTGAAGCTGACCAACGATTTTGCTGCCGTCCTTCATCTCCCAGCTTGGACCGCCATAGTGATGACCGACTTCTTGACCACGCTCGTCATAAAGTAATGCCTCCGGGGCTTTCAAGGTCCACTCAAACTGATTGGGCACATCTGCTTTGGCTTGGCAGGTGTAAATCTGGTCGCCCTCAGCTCTGACGGTTAGTAAAAGCTGCTGGTCTGCTGGAGCCTGAATCTCGCTTGGCAATAGAGCCAAGGAGGAGGCCGAAGGTGAAACCGCTTGAGCAATTGCATAGCCGCTAAGCACAGTCGATAGACCCAGTGTGAATAATGCTGTGTACTTCATGATCAATTTTCTCCTAGTTTTCAAATGAATTTAACGGTCAAATCTCAAGCAATACAAATTATCGGGCTGGAGAAGCCACGGCTCCTTCCGGCAGAATCGAAAAATCATTGCTAGTTAACACCGAACCTTGAACATTAACGAACGAATTGTGTCGTTACCAGCTCCGCCTGAGAGAAAATCGTTGCCGCCTAGACCCACAATTGAGTCGTTTTCTGCACCGCCTTGCAGCGTATCGTTGCCGTTTGTACCGCGTATCTTAGCCATTGTCGTGACGTTCCTTAGTTAATGGGGGCATCTAGCGAATCAGCTCGTTGCTTGGTTTCGGGTTTTCTGGCATTCGCTATACCTGTATCGTAGGCAATCCCTCTGTTGAAACCATCTGAAGAAGGTCTTGAGACCAACTCAACGAAATAGACATTTTCAGCCTGCCAATTCACTGCCAATCTCAGCCATTTGGCTCTATCCTTCGTCATACCCCCGGCGGGTGAGCATCAACGAAAGTTAGAAAATTCGACCAAACTCTGGAATTGCTGCCCAATTCGCAGTATCTATTAGAGAATCACCTTCTGCGGTTCACTCCTATGATTGCTCTCTTCAAAACCCAACCCCAACCGTTTCGGTTCCTGCTCTACACCGAATGGCTGATGCTCGCAAGCTGTGGGGCAATGGCGGCAATCGAAGCATGGCAGCGGCAAAGCTTACCCATACAGCATATTTTGATCTTGGTATCGCTGGGTGTCATGGGGTGGTTACTGCCCAGCGGCAAGACGCCGATTCGCTATCTCTACACCGCCATCGAAATCGGCCTGATCTTCTATGGCACTACGCTGGGCTATCTGCATATCCTGCCAACGCTGTACTTGATTGTAATGATCCGGAGCTGCTTCCTGTTTGACCCGCCTGGACGCTGGATTGTAGCTGGTCTATCGCTGATGCTGTTTCTGGTGCATCAGGTGCAATACATTAATACTCTGACACCCTTGATGCTGCCGAACGTTGAGCAACAGCGAATTTGGATGCATCAGGTTGCGGAAGTTTTAATGTTTGGCTTGGGTCTATTCTTTGTCGGCCAATTGGTGAATGTGCTGTTAACGGAACGGCGAACGCAAGAGCAATTAGCGTTGGCCCATGAGCAGCTCCGGCAGTACGCGATTCAAGTTGAGGATTTGGCCGCCGTGCAGGAGCGCAACCGCATCGCCCGCGAAATTCATGATTCGCTTGGTCATGCGTTAACCACGCTGAATGTGCAGCTCCAAACCGCAGTCAAGCTATGGCAGCGCAACCCATCCGAGGCCAAACCCTTTTTGGAACAAGCCCAGCGCTTGGGTACCGTTGCTATGAAAGAAGTCCGGCAGTCGGTCCATACCTTGCGAGCCGATGCCGACCGGGAAGAACCGCTAGAGCACGCCATTGCAGCGCTGATTCAAGAGTTTTGTCAGAGCACTGGAGTTACCGTAAACACTGAAATTGATTTACCAGCCATCCTACCCGCCCAAGTCTCAAAAACCATCTACCGAGTCATCCAAGAATCGTTAACCAACATTTGTAAGCATGCCGAGGCGACAGCGGTTCAAGTGCGGCTCCAGCAAACTGCAGAGAAGGTGCGTCTGATTATTGCTGATAACGGTCGCGGATTTCGGTTCCAAACCCATCGAAGTGGATTTGGACTGCATGGAATGCACGAACGAGTGGCGATGCTGAACGGCACATTGCGAATCGACACCGAACCCGGCTCCGGCTGTCGCATCAGCGTTGAGTTACCGCTCGAAGGAGTCTAGTCAAGTAAAAAGTGACTATTGCTCATCCACGCCTCGTGAGTTTCGCCGAACGCCCCTCACCCCCTACCCCTCACCCCTCACCCCTCACCCCTCACCCCCACCCAATCATGATTCGCCTGCTGCTCGTCGATGATCAAAACCTGATTTGCCAGGGCTTAAAGGCGATGCTCTCCCTGGAACCGGATTTAGAAGTAGTGGGCATTGCCAATAACGGTGAGGTTGCCCTTGAACAAGTGGCAAAGCTGCTGCCTGATGTGGTGCTGATGGATGTGCGCATGCCGGTGATGGATGGGCGAGAGGCAACTCGTGCGATTACACAAAACTATCCGCAGGTGAAAGTGCTTGTGCTGAGTACGTTTGATGATGATCAGTACATTACAGACGCCATGCGGGCCGGTGCGAAGGGGTATCTACTCAAAGATATGCCGTCGGAGGAGCTAGCGCAGGCGATTCGGTTTGTGCAGCTAGGCTATACCCAACTCGCTCCCGGACTGATGGAAAAACTCATAGCTGGCTTACCGTCCACCAATGTGGCCCCAGCCCCCAAATCACCCCCGATTCCGCTTACTCCCAGAGAAGAGGAAGTGCTGCATCTAATTGGTGCAGGCTTAACCAATCGCGATATTGCCCAGCAGCTCTACATTTCAGAAGGAACCGTCAAAACTCATGTCACTCACCTACTGAATCGCCTCAATTTGCGCAACCGAGCACAGCTTGCCATCTACGCCCATTCATTGAACATTGCCGGAACCTAGCTGCCATCAGGCCACAGCCGGATCTATGCTCCAAACCAATAGTCTTTCCTATTGGGGAACTTCATCGGGAGCATTACCTACGGGAGTATCAGTTATGGGAGCATTAGCCAAAGATGGGTTTTGGACCAGAAACTTGCGAATTCTCCGTGCCGCTAGCAGCAATCCAACAATCACCAAGATACCTGCCAGCAAAGGTACTGTAATGGCCAATACAGCAATCGTAATTGCAAGCACTAACTCGATCGTCGCGACAACGGGATTAGTCAGTCCCGCTGAAATGGCTAGAGAAATAGCACGAACAATATTTGTCATGCCTTTGGTCAATCCTGCGGTTCCTCCGCCTGCAATCACCGCGATTGTCCATTGCAACAAGGGGTTTGTGTCAGGGAGAATCGAAGCTGTGATCAAGGTGCCCGCTACGATTGCGGCTGGCGTTAGGATAATATCCAAAAAGTGGTCAACAAAGGGAATATAGTAGCCCGCAATCTCTGCTGCGCTGGCGATCGCAAATACAAGCAAGGCTTGATTGGTCTCAATCCAGTCAAAATCTGGAGGCAAATCAATATGGCCAATGACAGCCGCGACGCTCATTACTAGAAGCGGGATAAAGACCCGGAAGCCAGAAGCCGCGCTTAAGCTGATTCCGAGCAGAAAATCGAGCAGAATTTCCCAATCCAGGTTAGAGAAGATAGAAGTCACGCTATCCAAGAGCACCTCCTGAAAGTTGAATACAATAATTCAATATGGATTACAGGGAATCCAAGGAAGCTGTAGGAACTACTTAAAGAGTACAGGATTGTGGAAATTAAGCAATATCTCAATATACAGTCGAGATGAAAAATAATGCGGCTGCTTTAATAGTGCTGAAATACTGATATTTAAGACAGTTTTTCAAACCTAGTGGGTCAGTTCTGTCAGGTTCTGCCCTGATGATTAGGCTGTAGTTACCACGGCAACACCTCACCACTGGCGTGCCAAAACGTGCCTGTATTCTCTAGCGACAATTCATCAATTCGAGCCAATAATCCCTTTACCGATGCTTCTGGTGTAATGCCGCCTGTTGTAAAGTTGGTCATGCGGGTTTGCACTAAACCAGGATGCAGAATCGCCACCGCAATCCCACGCGGTTGCAGGTCGTGCGCCAACGATTTTCCTGCCATCGACAAGGCCACCTTGGACATGCGGTAGCCATAGGAACTGCCAGAGGTGTTGTCTCCAATCGACCCCATGCGGCTGGTCATCAACACAAGCTTGGAGCCAGGTTTGAGATTGGGCAGGAGCGTATGCGTGACCCGTAAAGCACCCAGTGCGTTTACCTCAAACTGTTCTCGAATGCTGTCGAAATCCAAATTTTCCAGCGTTACGCGCTTAAGAATGCCAGCGTTGTTGATCAAGACATTGATTGCAGTATCTCCCAGGCGTTTCTGCAAGCCCGCCACTGAAGCATCCGAGGTAATATCAATGCCTTCCTCGATCTGTATCCCAAGCTGTTTTAATTCTTCAGAGGCCGTGCGGCAGACCGCAATTACTGTTTCTCCTCGTGCTTGCAGTTGACGACAGTACTCGTACCCAATGCCTCGATTTGCACCTGTAATCAGATAAGTTGCCATATAAACTCCAACGGCTGTACCAGAGCAGCGTTGCTAAAACCCACTCATAGCCTAGCTGAAATTAGGAGAAGGGATTAAGAACGAATTGCTCCTGATGAGGAATCTGCTAAGCTGCGATGGAGCATTAAAGTTGCCAGTGGAAACCCTGTAAGGAATGCTGCAATGTCCGAACGTTTAACTCCTGAGCGCCCCTATGATGTTGTCCTCTACGGGGCTAGCGGTTTCGTGGGCCAACAGACCGTGCAGTACTTTGCTAACCATGCGTCTCCAGAACAGGTGCGGTGGGCAATCGCCGGACGAAACCGGCAGAAATTAGAGGCAGTTCGCGATCGGATGGGCGTCAAAGTAGATGTGCTAGTGGCCGACAGTCAAGATCAGCCGGCGATCGAGGCAATCGTTGCGCAGACGCGAGTGTTGCTGACCACTGCCGGCCCCTTTGCCCTCTACGGCACTGCTCTTGTCGATGCCTGCGTTCGCTTCAGAACTCATTACGTCGATATTACGGGAGAAACCCCCTGGGTCAGAACTCTGATCGATCGCTACCATGCCGAAGCTGCCGCCAATGGCACCCGTATCATTCCCTGTTGCGGCTTTGATTCTGTCCCATCCGATCTCGGCACTTATCTGGTGGTTCGTCACATACAACGAGAATGGGGTCTGCCTTGTCAGCAGGTGAATGCCTATTTTCAGGCGTTTGGTGGGTTTAATGGTGGCACCCTGGCATCTGCATTTAACCTCTACGATTCAGACGCAGCAGCTCAGATGTATCAACCTTTTTTGCTCAATCCATCCCCACCTGATACTCAAGTAGCCGAAGGCAACCGTGACCCCCAAACGCCAAGCTTCGATGCCGACCTCAACACCTGGGTTGGTCCCTTCTTTATGGGTCCCGTGAACACCCGCATTGTCCGCCGCAGTTCTGCCCTATACGAGGAATGGCAACAACCCTACGGACCCGACTTTGCCTATCAGGAGTATTTCAAGTTTGACGAGCCATTGGCCTGGCTGAAGGCAACAGGTGTGACTGCTGGACTTGCCCTGTTTACAGGAGTTCTGCAACAATCCCAATTGCGATCGCTACTGCAACCCATCCTGCCCCAACCCGGTAGCGGTCCTTCGGAGCAAACGATGAATCAAGGCTGGTTTTCCTGCGAACTGGTGGGCACCGCCGTTGATGGCCGCAAGCTGCGGGGACTAATTCGGGATCAGGGCGATCCTGGCAATCGAGCCACGGTTAAATTTGTCTGTGAATCAGCTTTGAGTCTGGCACTTCAAACAGATCAGCTGCCAGGAGGTCCGATGCGCGGCGGCATTCTCACGCCAGCAACCGGGTTGGGCGAGGTTCTGGCAGAAAGGTTACGTCGGACTGGGATGACTGTAGCTATCAATCCATAAATTCTGTAATCAAATTCTGCAACCAAGTTCTGCAATCGGTTACTCCCGTTCCCGTAATCACACCTCGCCCCTATGTATCCATAACCGGACATCCTCAATTCCAATCAAAGGGTGGACACTTTAATACTACAAGTGTAGTATGTAGACAGCAAGTTTTGTAATACGAGTACTGCAACGTTCCATGATACCCATCCTTCTTGCCACCTTACGTAGCGCCACGCATTGCCGACCGGATTACGGTCTGGGCAGAGCATCGGTGCTATTTGCGTTTGAAGCGATGGGTCGGTGTAGTGGCGGTAGATCCGCCGATGCAGGTATTTTTACAACCATTGCTGGATGGCTCAATCCAGATCAATCGACTAAGAGCGGGAGGTGCAGGGCAACCCTGACACCAACATAAGGAAACCTATATCAATTTCCTCAACCCCCGCTCCTGCATTCAGAGGTGGGGGTTGTTTTTTGAGGAGTGAAACCAATGCAGGCTCAACAGCAGAATGGGCAACCATCCATACTTCAAAACCAGGTTGTGGTGTTCTCCAAGAACTACCTGCCCTTAGCGCGGGTTAACCTCAAACGAGCAATTGTGCTGCTGGTCACGGGTCAGGCTGAGTCCCTATTTAGCAGCACTCAGCAATGGGAAGTACGTTCTCCCAGCGTTATCCTCCAGATTCCCGAACACATTCGTTTGACCAGTGTCAATCCAGAGCGGCACTGGAAAGTGCCACCCGTGAGCCGTCGGGAAGTCTTTCGCCGTGACAACCATACCTGCCAGTACTGCGGCAGCACCAAGCATCTGACCCTCGATCACGTGATTCCCCGCTCCAAAGGGGGCGGCCATACCTGGGACAACGTGGTGACCGCATGCCAGACCTGCAATGCCACGAAAGCTGACCGCCTCTTACATGAAACGGGAATGGTGCTGAGAACGAAACCGAAAGCGCCGATTCACCCAGCCATTGCTTTTGCCGAACAGTTTTGGAAAGAACAGGCGCCTGTTGACACCTGACATAAACCTGAAAGGAGACAAGACCAATGTTGAAGCTGAACTACACCGAAGTTGGGCTGTACATGGAACGCACTCTGACAACGCCCGAACTGCTCATTGCCCAGCGGGTTGTTTTGGCCATGCGGTTGGGACAATCGTTCCATGTCGAACCGGGTTGTGCTTGCTTTCTGCTGCGGGCTGATCTTCGTGAACTAAAAGTGCTAGAAACAGCATTACAACGGGAGCTTAGCTCAACCGTCACTCTGCTGCCTGTAGATCGCGAGTTTGTAGAAGTCAGTCTGACCGGAAGCTGGATTGCCGAAGACAGAGACGCTCATGAAGGCATGTTTTTGACCTTAATGAGTGACCGAACTGAATTCCTGATCTACAGGCTGTGGCAGATCAGCGCGGCTCACATTTCCTCCCTAGCGTGAGGAGACAAACCAAGTGGGAGAGGGCGATCCAACTTTTTCTTTGCAATCGCTCTCCCCTCCGCCCAAAAAGTTGTAATACCCTCTTGACGATTTGTAGTGTATTTGTAGTATAAAAGTAATATAAGCGCCATAATCTCCAGGTCGCCAAATGGAAAGGCATCGGTCCGCAAAACCGACAAGCGAGAGTTCGATTCTCTCCCTGGAGTCTAAGCTTCGCAAAGCACGGTTCTTCGATCCTCTGCTTGAATAGGAAATTGGTGAGGTTGATGCTCGCCTGCCGCTATCAACAGCGATATGTTCCTTCGAGTTGATTGCTATTAAGTATGGTTGAGTGAACAGCATGTGATATCTGTTGTGTCGAAAAACCTGTCAAGAGAGGTAAAATAAATCGGTTACTTTTCGCATAGAATTGCTGTAGTTGTTGCCCGAAAGTTGCCAGATTTCAATCATGCGATTACGAATCAAGCGATGGATTGAAGGAACAATTATTGTAATAGCAATCGGCGTTAGCTCAGGCATCCTGCCTGCTCAGGCGCAATCCGATCAACAGGTGCGCTCACTGGTGGAGGCGTTGCGCGAAGCGGCTCCTCAGACCGGCAATCCCAATGATGGGCTATACAGCGACTGGCAGATTCAAGCACCAAACATTCCGCGCTGGTCCGAGGCTTGTATTGGCAGATCGCTCTCTCCCCAGGAATTTGAGGCCGATTTAGCGACTGCACGCACCATTTTGGTTTGTGTGATGCGGGATGTTTTGCAACAAGAGTATCGCAACAGTGGCAATGATGAGGCAACTGCGGTCCGCCGTGCCGCCGCTTGGTGGATGACAGGTGATCCATCTCGCTACAATAGCGGTGAGACAGCGGCTTATACTCAAAAAGTGCTCAGCTTCTACCGGCAGCAGTCTGGAACCCCTGCGGCAGCCGCTCCACCAAATTCAGCTCCACCGGCTTCGAATCAGCCCCAAAGCACCCCCTATGATCGGTATATGCAAGCAGGATATGCTGCCGTGGAACAGAAGGATTACGAAGCCGCATTGCTACACTTTCAGCGAGCCTTAGATGAACGTCCGAATGACGCCTATGCTCAACGGGCTATTCAAAATGTGGAACGCTACCGTAATCAATCTGGTCAAGCAGGAGCGCAGTAACGCGATGAAGGGATGGATCAAGCAGGGGCTGCACCTGATGGCGATGACCATAATGGCTATTACAGCTGGGTGGAGTTCTAACGTAAAGGCCGCTGAAGCATGGGTTGAGGTGACTGTGAATGCAGTAGGAGATCGCTTTCTAGTGGATCAGAATTCGATTCAGCGATCTGAAAACATCGTTCGCTATTGGGAATATCGAGAGTTCAAACAGGCCAACAATGCGTTTCTAGACTTTGAAGTAGAGCAACCCGTTTATGGAGTAATGATTTATCGCTCGGCAGATTGCACTTCTGGGGTAGAACGCACCCGCCGATTGGTGATCTTTGATCAGAATCGGCAAGTGATTGAGCGAGTTGACTATGGCAATAATGGCCCCCTTACCCAACCCATGACAGAGAGCAGTGCTGCTAATGTCATCCGCTATGTTTGCACGCAGGAATAGCTTTAGAAGGAATAGCTTTAGAATAGTGCAACAATCATAGCTTGACTGATGCCGCTGCCTTTCATTAGGAACGGGGTATACAGCGTCTTTCACTCATGCATGTGAGGTATAGGGGGTGTGGGAGCTTCGTCCCGTTTTTCGTACTTCACTAGCCTGAAAAAGGCTGTATATGCTTAGAACTATGGTTGAGATCAAGAGATGATAGTGAAGTTGAAGAGCAGGCATGGCAGTGGACATGGGCAACCCAAAGCCGAAAACCCAAAGCCGAAAAAATAAGGGTGAATCTGCTAAATTCACCCCTTACTATCAAGAATGTTGCCTTATCTACCAAGCTTATCTACCAAGCTTATCTACAAGCTCAACTGTCCTCGCTTCAGTTCATCACCCTACAAATGCTTGTAGCATTGTTGCAGAAGAATTTGGTAGATGCTTTATTCACTCGTGCATTGGTTTGACGGATCAGTTGCGCTTACCTAGCTCAGATTAACAATGCCACCGCTGGCTGTGCCAAATGTGAGGGCGCTCGCATCTACTCCCTGCACTAGGCCAATTAGTTCGTGGCGGCTGACGAAAGCAGGTGGGAATCCAGAGATGGTCGTGTTTGTCCGGTAGATGGCGGCTCCGCTGACGCCGTTGATTGTGGCATTTTGAATGGTGTAGTTGGAGAAGATGGGGGTAAATATGTCTCTGAGCTGAATCGTATCTTGACCATCGACAAAGTCAGTGATCAGCGCATAGTCGCTGTTGCCGCCAAACCCAGGACTGGATACACCATCGTCGTAGTACACTTCGCTGGAGGTGCCGAGGACAAATGTGTCGTTGCCTGCGCCGCCAGTGAGGGTATCAATTTCGCCACGACCCGGTGTAGCCGAGAGGAAATTCACTCCAACTAAAGTGTCATTGCCGTTACCGCCCAGCAGGGTGTCATTCTGGTTGCCGCCGCGCAGCAGGTCGTTGCCGTCTTCACCGTGGAGGGTATCGTCGCCCGTGTTGCCGCGCAGTTCATCATCACCGCCCCGTCCAAACAGTTCATCGTTGCCGTCCTCGCCGCGTAGATAGTTGATGGCATCATTGCCGATGATGGTGTTGTCTAGCGTATTGCCAAAGCCATTGATTGGATCGGTTCCGGTCAGAGTGAGGTTTTCTAGGTTGGCTCCCAGTGTGTAGCTAATCGATGACAAAACCGTATCTTCGGTGCCACCAAAGGCGGATGCTTCTGTCACCACATCCCCTGCTTCATTCACCACATAGGTGTCATTGCCGCTGCCGCCAATCATCGTGTCGGCTCCCAAGCCACCGTCTAGGGTATCGTCACCCGCGTTGCCGGTGAGGACGTTGTTGGCGCTGTTGCCCGTGATCACGTTATCGAGATTGTTGCCGGTGCCGTCGATAGCGCTGTTCCCAGTCAAGGTGAGGTTTTCCAGCTCTGCGCCCAGAGTATAGGTAATCCCTGACTGTACCGTATCGATTCCGGCTGCTGCTGCTTCGGTGATTGTATCTCCGGTGCTATCTACGATGTAAGTATCATTGCCGGTCCCACCTGCCATTGCATCATCGCCGGTACCGCCATCGAGGGTATCATTGCCTGCACCACCCGTCAGGGAATCATTTCCAGCAGCGCCACTCAGGTTATTGTCAGAATCGTTTCCAATAATAATGTTATTCAAGCCGTTGCCTGTACCGTTGATGGCGGCAGATCCAGTCAGAGTCAGGTTTTCCACATGGTTAGACAGGGTGTAGCTCACCGAAGCCTGGACGACATCTGTTCCGGTGCCGGCAGCTTCCACTACTACATCATCGCTACTGTCTACAATATAGGTGTCATTGCCACCGCCGCCTATCAACGTATCATTACCTACACCGCCATTTAGAACGTTGTCTGCATCGTTGCCGATAATGGTGTTGTTGAGGCCGTTGCCCGTCCCGTTGATGGCAGCAAATCCAGTTAGAGTCAGGTTTTCTACATGGGCCGTGAGGGCATAGCTAATCGAGGCTTTCACCGTGTCATTCCCGGCCCCAGCGGTTTCAGTCACCTGATCGGCTGCGCTGTCTACGATGTAAGTATCATCGCCGCTGCCGCCTGCCATCTGGTCATCGCCAGAGCCGCCATCCAGAACATCATTGCCCGATCCACCATCGAGGATGTCATCGTCTGCCCCACCGCTGAGGAGATCGTCGCCGCCGCCGCCTTTCAGCTCATCTTCGCCTGCGCCACCTTTGAGCGTATCGTTGCCACCACCGCCCAGCAGTTCATCGTCACCGCCTCCACCTTGCAGGATGTCATTCCCAC
This sequence comes from Leptolyngbya sp. NK1-12, assembly GCF_032598965.1. Lineage (NCBI taxonomy): Bacteria > Bacillati > Cyanobacteriota > Cyanophyceae > Leptolyngbyales > Leptolyngbyaceae > Leptolyngbya > Leptolyngbya sp. NK1-12. Next base: position 1,163,745 of record NZ_CP053586.1, on the reverse strand, counting down.
CACCGCCCACGAGTTTGTCGTCGCCTGCGCCGCCCACGAGCTTGTCGTTGCCCTGCTTGCCTCTGAGTTCATCGTCGCCCGCCAACCCTCGGATCAAGTCATCGCCCGCTGTGCCAAACAGAATGTCATCGAGCGGTGTGCCTTTGATAGTAGCCATTTCTATTTCTCCTGAATCTAGTGTGCTGGGGGCTAGACCAACGCTTTGTGCCCCTCTGTAGATTCAGTAGGAACGGGTTTGGCAGTTTATTCAGGGATGGAACCTAGTTTCTCAATGCCCTGCCATCGCTTGACCAATCGCGGTGTAATCGGCCGTGTCAATCGAGCTTTCGTAGGTGAACTGGCCGCCGCTAATCACCAAGATCCGGTCTGAGAGCTTCAATAGTTCGTCCAAGTCTTCGCTGACTAACAGGACGGCCACCCCCCGGTTGCGGGCATCGACAATTTGGGTGTGGATGAAATCGACCGCGGCAAAATCGAGGCCAAAGCAGGGGTTGGCGGCAATCAGTAACTTGATATGGTCTGCCGAAAGCTCGCGAGCCAGAACGGTGCGCTGTACGTTGCCGCCTGAGAGGTTACTGACGGGGGTTTCCGGGGAAGGGGTTTTGACCGAGAACTGGTGGATCAGGCCCAGCGCCATCTGTCGGATCGCTTGCAGCAGCAGCAGGAAGCCCTTGGCTTGGGGCGGTCGGTCGAAGGTGCGCAGGGCCATATTTTCGGCCACGCTCATATGAGGGACACAGGCATTGCGCAGTGGTTCTTCCGGCAGAGCAAATACTTTGTGGCGATACATTTCAGCCCGCGTTGCAAAGTATGGCTCACCGTTGACTCGAATTTCGCCAGAGGTTGCTGGTCGCTGACCTGCCAGCACCTCCACCAACTCGCGCTGACCGTTGCCGGAAATGCCAGCAATGCCAACAATTTCGCCGCTGTACACGGTTAGGTCCAGGTTGGAAATGGCCTCAACGCCATTGTCCTTATTGGCGCAGAGTTGGTGCACCTCCAGCACCGGCAGCGAATCGTGGTGGGTCGCTTTAGCGACGGGCGTTGGCTCTTTCTTTTCGCCCATCATCATTTCGGCCATGTCTGCCACCGTCAGATCCTTGACCAAGCCACTGCCCGCAAACCGCCCCTTGCGCAGCACGGTAATTTCGTCGCAAAAGGCCATCACTTCCCGGAACTTGTGGGAGATGATCAGCACGCTCAGTTCGCCTGCCGTCACCTGTTCGCGCAACAGGCCCAGCACCTCATCGGCCTCGGCGGGTGTCAACACCGAGGTTGGCTCATCCAGAATCAAAATGCGGCTGTGCAGATAGATTTGCTTGAGGATTTCCAGCTTTTGCTTTTGTCCGGCAGCCAGTTGGCCCACCGGCAAATCCAACGGCACCTGAAACGGCGAGGTTGCCATAAACGCCTGTAGCTTTTCCATCTCGGCAGCCCAGTTGATCACAGCCGGACTATCCAGCCGCGACAGCACTAGGTTTTCTGCCACCGTCATCGCCGGAACCGACGTAAAGTGCTGATACACCATGCCGATGCTGTACTGATGCGCATTGCGAGGATTATCGATCTGCACCTTCTGGCCGTCTAGCAGCACCTCGCCCGCCGTGGGAGTATAAAAGCCCATCACGCATTTGACGAGCGTACTTTTGCCTGCGCCATTTTCACCCAGTAGGGCATGAAAGGTTCCCGGCTTCAGATGCAGCGACACATTATCGAGCGCTACCAGACTGCCAAACTGCTTGGTCATACCGTTGACTTGCAGATCGGGCGGACGTTCGAGGGTTGTTGTGGGTGTGGGTGCGGGGAGGGTGGTCATGGGAGATGGTATAAGTTTTGAGTTTTGAGTTTTGAGTTTTGAGTTTTGAGTTTTGAGTTTTGAGTTTTGAGTTTTGAGTTTTGAGTTTTGAGTTTTGAGTTTTGAGTTTTGAGTTTTGAGTTGGTGCTGTTGATTTGTTCTTTTGAATGTTTAGGCTTAAATGACGTTGTTGAGCTTATTATCGATTAAATTCTCAACTTATACTCAACCAATACTCACTTCCTAAACTCAAAACTCAAAACTCAAAACTCAAAACTTTAATTACTGATGGCTTCGATGAAGGCTTGGGAGTCGGCTACTGCGCCGAAGACGCCGCCTTGCATTTTGATCATTTTGAGGGCGGCTAGATGGTTGCCGTAGTCGGTGGCTCCGGTACAGTCGGAGAGCATCAGGCATTCGTAGCCGCGGTCGTTGGCGTCGCGCATGGTGGTATGGACGCAGACATCGGTGGTGATGCCGGTGAGAACGATGTTCTGAATGCCTTTTTGTCGCAGAACTAGATCTAGATCGGTGGCGTAGAAGGAACCTTTGCCGGGTTTGTCGATGATGACTTCGCCGGGTAGGGGGGCTAATTCGGGGATGATTTCCCAGCCGGGTTCACCGCGGACTAGGATTTTGCCGCATGGGCCAGGATCGCCGATGCCGGCTCCGATTTGTTGGGAGCGCCAGCGTTTGTTATCAGGTAGGTCGGCTAGGTCGGGACGATGGCCTTCGCGGGTATGCATGATGTGATAGCCTTCGGTACGGGCTGCCGCTAGCAGTCTGGCAATCGGTTCGATGGGGGCGCGGGTCAAGGATAGGTCGTAGCCCATCTGATCGACATAGCCGCCTTTGCCGCAAAAATCGATCTGCATATCGATCACCAGCACGACGGTATTCTGCGGGCGCAGATCGCCGTTGTAGGGATAAGGGTAGGGGTCAGCTTCTACAAAACGTCCCATAAATTCAACCTAATGAACTCAACTGTATTTAATCTGCCGGTGTTTGGGGCGGTTTGACCTTCTAAATCCCCCACTTGCAAGGGACTTGGAGGAACTGAAATATTTGAGACTTTTTTGAGACTTTTCTGAATGGCTTCAAACATTCGACAGCGATACATCTTCTCCTTGATAGGTGCGAGTTGGAGCCGGGAAGCCACAGCTTGTGCCGTCGGTATAAATCACCTCATCTTCCCAGGGCAAGCGATAAGTGCCCGTGACGAGATCCTGCATGTAGGTGTAGGGGCAATCTTGCGCACCACCTTTGACCGCCACATAGCCGCGATGGCCGAGTTGGTAAATGTTGTTTTCGACTGCCCAATGCCGACGCGCTTCGCGCACCAAGTCGGGCCGCAGTTCGGCAGTAATAATTTCGTCGGGGCGATGACTACCCATCACCAACGGTGTTCCGTCAAAATTGACAAACATGCCCTCGCCCATTGAATCAAATGTGCCGTCGCTGCCGCACATGCAGACCGAGGCGGTGTACATTAAATTGCAAAAAGCATTGGCTTGATTGGTGATTTGCCAGCTATGTCGAATCGGAGCCGTGTAGCCAGCGGTGCGAATCATGATTTCTGCGCCTTTGTAGGCACATTCCCGCGCCATTTCGGGAAACATGCCATCGTGGCAGATGATTAGGGCAAGTGTGCTGCCGTTGGGTCCGGTGCAGACGGGAATACCGAGATTACCGGGTTCCCACGGCTCGACGGGCACCCAGGGATGCAGCTTGCGGTAGTAGAGCCGCAGTTCCCCTTGGTCGTCGAGGATAATGCCACTGTTGTAAGGATTACCGTGGGGATTGATCTCCATAAGCGAGAAGCAGCCCCAAATCTGATGATCTCGACAGGCTTGACTAAACGCTGCCACTTCGGGGCCATCTAAACGGCACATAATCTCAGGATTTGTATCCATCGATAGCCCATGCAGCGCATATTCTGGAAAAACCACCAGATCCATTGTGGGCATGTTGCGACGCGCTTTTCCCACCAGCGTGCAAATCCGTTTGGTCTGCGCCGCCAGATCCTCTGGAGTTTTCACATCCGGCAACTGAAGCTGCACCAAGCCCAGCACCACACCATTCGGAGATTTATTTAACCCACCCAATCCACTCATAGAATTACCTGCGAGTTATCAATTTTGAGTTTTGAGTTTTGAGTAGCCTTCGGCATCGCAGCAAGGCCAAACCTGCGTAACACATAGTCTTGAGATACCGATTGCACTAACCTTCCCTCCCCACCTTCCCCATCTCCCCCATCTCTCTCATCCACCCATCTCATCCAACGCTTAACTGCCCAACGCTTAACTGTCCGTGCCCAACGCTCCCGGTGCACCTGCTAGCGTGCGTTTCGGAGAGCAGGTGAAGATCATAATCAACAGTGTCAATACGTAGGGAGCGGCATTGAAGAGGTAATAGCCTTCCTTGATGCCCACCGATTGCAAGGCGGGACCGAGGGCTTGGGCACCGCCAAACAATAGCGAGGCCCAGAGACAAAGCATCGGATTCCAGCGGGCGAAGATGACCAACGCTACTGCCATTAGGCCCTGCCCGCTCGAAATGCGCTCGGTCCAGACGCCGGGATAGTAGAGGGACAGCGCCGCGCCGCCAATTCCGGCTAGAAAACTTCCGGCCATCACGCTCAGCATCCGCACTTTAAAGATGGAGACGCCCATGGCTCTGGCTGCATCGGGACTATCTCCCACCGCGCGGATGTACAACCCCCAGCGGGTGGACTGAAAGAACCATTTCATGATCGGCGCAATCGCCAAGCCCAGCAGAAACAGGGGGCTGATTTGCAAGGCGGCCTCCACCGCTGGCGGAACATTGCCTCCTGCCAGGTTAAACGTCGGCAACTGAGGCGCAGAGGGTTGAATAAACGGCTTGCCAAAGAAAAAGGCCACACCGCTGCCAAAGATGATCATGGCAATGCCGACGGCCACATCGTTGACACGGGGCTGCTGCGACAACCAGCCATGAATCGCACCGAGCAAGAGTCCGGCTACTCCGGCCACCACGACCCCCAGCCAGGGTGAACCCGTCAGGTAGGAAATGCCATAGGCGCTCATGGCTCCGGTCAGCAGCGTGCCTTCTAAACCGAGGTTGATCTTGCCGCTTTTTTCGGTCAAACATTCACCCAAACTCACGAACAGGAACGGCGTTCCGCCCCGCATCGTTCCGGCAATGATCGCCAGGGGTACTCCCCACCATCCCAATGCTGTTGTTTCTGCTGTCATAACTACAGTAAGTTTTGAGTTTTGAGTTTTGAGTTTTGAGTTTTGAGTTTTGGAAGCGTCTGTGGAGCAGGGTTTTGAGTTCTGAGTTTTCGGCTGACTCATTAGACTAAGAACAGGGTTAGTATCCTTTAACCTTGTAACTCAAAACTCAAAACTCAAAACTTATCGAACTAGGCCGTGACGACGGGTTCTTCTCCTGGGCTGGGCGGTGGCGAGGGAGGCGTGACCATGATCGGCTTTTCCTTGAAGAAGGGAATCTTGCCGTAGAGCGAATCGCTGTAGAGCACAACCAGGAACACCAAGCCCTGAAACACGAGCACCGTTGCGTCAGGCAGGTTGTGAGCGCGTTGCAGGATGCCGCCACTGGCTAAAATGCCGCCCACCAACAGGGAAATTAATACGGCTGCCAACGGGTTATGTCGAGCAGCAAAGGCCACCAGAATGCCGCCATAGCCATAGCCCACATTCAGCGATTCGTTCGCTGCCCCCTGCACTGCCGCCACTTCCACCATCCCGGCTAATCCGGCACAGGAACCCGCCAGAAAACAGGTGATCACCGTTAGCTTTCCGACTGGCAATCCGGCAATTCGAGCGGCGCGTACATTTCCTCCGGCGGTGCGGGCGGCAAAGCCAAACGTGGTGCGCTGCATCAGGACATAGGTGACTAAACAGGCGATCAGGCCATACACCAAGCCCCAATGCACCCGCGTCCCGGGAATCACCCCCAGCATATTCACCTCGGCTAGGGGATAGGTCGAAGGCTTGTTCAGCGAGCTAGGATCCCGCATTGGCCCACCGACAAGGTGATTCAGCAAGGCAATCGCGACGTAGTTGAGCAGCAGGCTGCTAATGGTTTCGTTGACGGCTCGGTAATGGCGTAAGGCTCCGGCTGCTGCAATCCACAGCCCACCCGCCAAGATACCAGCTAAGGCCATTGCCATTTGCACAATGATGGGCGGCACAGCGGTTCCCAGAGTTAATCCCACCGAAACGGCCAGCAATCCTCCCATAATCAGCGCTCCCTCGTTGCCGATGATCACCAGCCCCAAGCGGGCGGGCAACGCCGTACAGAGCGAACTCAACATCAGCGGAGACGCGCGAATCAATGTATTTTGGAATGTACTCCAACTGCCAAATGCCGCCTTCCAAATCGAGCCATAGACCGCAAACGGATTTGCACCCACTGCCGCGCAGAAGATGCCAAACAGTAGCAACCCAACCAAAATTGCCCCGAAGGAGAGACAGAGCGATTCCAATGTGCGACGCCAAGATTGCATAGTGAAAAGTTTTGAGTGTTGAGTTTTGAGTGTTGAGTTGGGAGGTGTATGAAAGTTTTGAGTTTTGAGTGTTGAGTTTTGAGTTGGGAGGTGTATGAGAGTTTTGAGTGTTGAGTTTTGGTGGCGGAGCCTATGCGGAGCACGTAGTGTTGAGTGTTGTAGCTTGCTTCTGCGTGTCGCGCAGCGTTGCCGTAGGCAGTAGCAGTGTTTTGTTGGCGGAGCCTGCGCAGTTGGCGATAGCCTGCCGTTAGGCATAGCGCGTAGTGTTGAGTTGAAGTGGTGGACTATAGGAGTTCTGCGTTTTGTGTGCTTAGTTCTGGGTTGAAGTGGCTGTCTCTGCTCTCAGTTAGACTAGTCAGAGCCAAACTCAAAACTTTTATAGCTCCCCTCAAAACTCAAAACTCAAAACTCAAAACTCAAAACTTTTATAGCTCCCCTCAAAACTCAAAACTCAAAACTCAAAACTCAAAACTTTTGAATTAGCTACCGATCGAACCAATCACCCCTTCAACCAGGTAATTCATTTGCTCCAGTTTGGGGTCTTGTTGTTTCAGGGTTTCGTTGGCAGCAATCACGACGTTGCCTTTGTTGTCTTTGATTTCGCCTTTGTAGATCACCATGCTGCCATCCATAAACTGAGCTTTAACCGCGTCGGCTTTGGTTTTGGTATCGGCGCTGACGGCTGGACCGTAGGGAGATAGTTTACAGAAGCCTTCCTTGAGGCCACCGCGCAAAATATGATCGATGCCGCCATCCATCAGCGTTTTACCGGCGTAAACATCTTCGACGATTTTGCTGTAGATGTTGCTCCAATCCCACTCAGCTCCGGTGAGGTATCCTTTAGGGGCGAGGGCCGTTTGGTCAGCGTGATAGCCAGAGCTAAAGATGCCTCGCTTTTCTGCGGTCTCCATTACGACCTTGGGGCTATCTACGTGGCAGGTCACGACATCGATGCCCTGATCCGCCATGCTGTTGGTGGCCTCGGCTTCTTTGATCGGTTCGGCCCAGTTGCCGGTAAAGACGACCTGCGTGGTGACATTGGGCTTAGCGCTGCGTGCTCCCAGAGTAAAGCTATTGATGTTGCGAAGCACCTGCGGAATCGGTTTGGCACCCACAAAGCCGAGTTTGCCAGTTTTGGAGGTAAGGGCAGCCACGACTCCAGCAACGTACTGCGCCTCATCGATGTAGCCGAAATAGCTGCCCACATTTTTGGGAGTTTTGCCCTCCTGATACAACCCACCCGCATGGAAAAACTGCACATCGGGATACTCCTCGGCTAGCTTCAGGATGTGGGGATCGAAGTAGCCAAAGGAGGTGGGAAAGAGCACTTTTGCTGCGTCGATATCGATCATGCTGCGCATCGACTCGGCCACGGCAGTGGTTTCGGGAACGTTGGCTTCTTCCACCAGCTTCATCCAACTAAATTTTTTAGCCACGGCAGCCGCGCCTTCGGCATGCGCCTGGTTGTAGCCATAGTCATCCTTAGGACCGACATAAATAAACCCAACGGTGAGGGGTTCCCCTTCAGCACTAGCAGTGCCCTGAGTGGCCGAAGAGGTACAACCGCTGAGTTTTGCAGTTGCTCCAAAGGCCGCAGTCGCCAGTAACCCACGCACAACCTGACGGCGAGATAAACCGAAAACCCGATGCTGACTCACGTTCGTCGCTCCCTTACCGCGAAGATTGAGCAAAGTGTATCAGAGCTGGTTTGGCTTGCAGGTGCGAAAAGGTGCGAAAAAAGTGAGCAAAAAGTACGGAAAAAGTTAGGCTTTGACGGAGTGAAATTGTTAGCTACGTAACAAAGGGCGAGCAAGTAAGTTTATAGGATGCCGGTGGGTGTGATTGGATGATTGGGTATTGACGCGATATTTCAATCGCCGGATCAAGCAGTTGCTTGGTTCGTGAATTTCTAGTTCTGAGTGCCCTAGCGGCGTTGTTGTAAGTATGACCCCTGAAGAAGCTTTAGCTGTTGTTGAGTCGGTATGCCACAATCGTCTGAACTCGCTGCAACGGACGGTGTTTCGTTCTGCCTGGGAAGACCGCTCCTATGGCGAAATTGCCCGACAGTCGGGCTATGAACTCAGCTATGTCAAGCAAACCGGCTCCCAGCTCTGGCAACTGCTTTCGCAGGTGTTGGATGAAAAGGTCACTAAGCATAATCTACAGCTCGTTGTGCGGCGCAGAGTTAATGGAAATGTTATAAAGGCCGACTTCCAGCAATCGGAATTCACCGCTTCATCCCCCTCTCCCCCTTCTGCCCTCAATCCCGCCAATCCAACATCCACGCTCAACTGGCCCAAGACCGCGGCTCCTCCAATCGAGGCGACCAGCGAGGGATTGACCATTGCCGACATAGAAACTGCCAGCGTAGCGTTTGCGCCGCGTTCGCAGTCCTCTGTATCAACTGCACCGCATTACGACTGGGGCGATGCCGTCGATCCGTCGGGCTTTTATGGTCGGGATGCGGAACTGGCGACACTGGAGCAGTGGATTGGGTCAGACCGCTGCCGCTTGGTTGGTATCTTTGGCATGGGTGGAATTGGCAAAACGTCGTTATCGATTCAACTGGCGCGTCGCTCTGCCCCATCCTTTCAGTATGTGATTTGGCGTTCACTGCGGAATGCTCCGCCTTTGTCTGATTTGTTAACTGAATTGATTCAGATTCTCTCCAATCAGCGCGAAACCGAACTGCCCGAAAGTAGTGACCAGCAAATTTCTCACTTGTTACACTACCTGCGGCAGCATCGTTGCTTGATTGTTTTAGACAACGGCGAAACGGTGATGCGTCAGGGGGATTTTGGCGGCGGCTATCTACCCGGCTACGAAGCCTACGATGGGCTGTGGCAACGACTGGGGCAAACCGAGCATCAGAGTACATTAGTGCTAACCAGTCGGGAAAAACCCAAAGGCATCGCTGCGCTGGAGGGCAAAGCATTACCGATTCGTTCGCTGCGGTTGGCTGGGCTATCGCCGCAGATTGGCCAAGCGCTGTTCAACCTCAAAGGCGACTTTACGGCCACTTCCGGCGAATGGCAGCGCCTGATCGAGCACTATTCTGGCAATCCGCTGGCGCTGAAGATGGTGGCCCCGGTGATTCAAGATTTATTTGATGGGCAGGTGGCCAGTTTTCTTGACTGTTTGCAAGAAGGTACCTCAGTGTTTGGCGACATCCAAGATCTGCTAGCCCAGCAGATCGACCGGCTTTCGCCGCTAGAGCAACAGGTGATGAACTGGTTGGCGATTGCTCGCAAGCCGATTACCCTGTCCCAACTGCGGGCCAACTTCACGCCGCCGATTGCCCTAGGGCAGCTGCTGGAAGCCTTAGCCTCCTTGGAACGCCGCTGTTTAATCGACAAAGCTGCTGGCAAAACCCAGCCCCGCTTCACCCTGCAAGCTGTGGTGATGGAATATATGACCGAACGGTTGATCACCCAAGTTGCTGAAGAAATTAGTGTTCAGTGCTCAGGCTTGAATCTTAAGTTGAATGGCTTTGGTCAAGCTTTGAGTTATAGTTCCGTGAACACACAGGATAAGCCGCAATCTTTTTCGCCGCAATCTTTTTCGCCGCTTCAAGTGCATGCCCTGATCCAAACTCAAGTAAAAGACTACATTCGCGAAACCCAAACGCGGCTGATCTTGAAGCCAATCGTGGAACGGCTGTTGGCGACTCATTCTCTGACCGAACTGACGCAAGCGGTGCGGCAAATGCTAGTGCAACTCCGGCAGTTGCCCGTACAGCAGATGGGTTATGTCGGAGGTAATTTGCTCAATTTGCTTTGCCAGATGGGGGTAGACCTGACCGGCTGGGACTTTTCTGGATTAACGGTCTGGAATGCCTATTTGCGGGGCGTGAATTTGCATCAGGTCAACTTGGCGGGGGCGGACCTATCGCGGTCGGTGTTTACGGAAACCTTCAGTCAGGTTTTGGCGGTGGCCTTTAGTCCGGATGGCCAACTGTTGGCGACGGGCGATGTGAATCACGAAGTGCGGATCTGGCAGGTGGTGGAAGGCAAACCGCTGCTGAGCTGCCGCATCCATGAAGGCTGGATCTGGTCGGTGGCCTTTAGTCCGGACGGCAAGTGGTTGGCTAGCAGTGCCAATCGGGCCGTGCATCTTTGGGATGTGCAGACGGGCACCTGTGTGCGGACGCTACGCGGCTATAGCGATCGGGTGTTTTCGGTGGCCTTTAGTCCGGATGGGCAGTTGCTGGCGACCGGCAGTGAAGATCACCTGATTCGGATCTGGCAGGTGCGCACGGGCCAGTTGCTGCATACGCTCAGTGGCCACAGCGATGAAGTGCGGTCGGTGGCCTTTAGTCCGGTGGGAATTACCATCGCAGGAGCGAGTGTCTCTAACCTAATAGCCAGCGCCAGCTACGACGGCACGATTCGCCTCTGGGATGCGGTCAGCGGTCAGTGTTTGCGCGTTCTCAGTGGACATTCGCACTGGGTGCGGGCCGTTGCCTTTAGTCCGGATGGGCAGATCTTGGCCAGTGGAGGAGCCGACAGCGATCTGAAGCTGTGGAATCCCAAAACAGGTCGGTGTCTACGTTCACTAGAGGGCCACAATCAACCAATCCGCACGATTGCCTTTAGCCGTGATGGCCGCACTCTAGCTAGCGGCAGTGAGGATCGCACGGTTCGCCTGTGGAACTATCGCACTGGAGACAGTCTGCGCCTTTTATCCGGGCATAGCAGTTGGGTGGCGGCGGTGGCCTTTAGCCCAGAAAACGATTGGCTTGCCAGCGGCAGTGAGGATCAGTCAGTGCGGCTATGGGACAGCCAGACGGGCCTTTGTTTGCGCACACTTCAGGGCTACAGCAACGGCGTTTGGTCAGTGGCCTTTGCCCCAGACGGTACCACCCTCGCCAGCGGCAGCCAGGATCGGCAAATTCGCTTGTGGAATGCCCAGACCGGAGCGCTGTTGGGCAGCCTAGCGGGGCATACAAGCTGGATCTGGTCGGTGGCCTTTTGTCCGACCCAAACGCGGCTCGCCAGTGCCAGTGAAGATCAAACCATCTGCATCTGGGATCGGCGTACCCAGCAGTTGTTGCGCCGGTTAATTGGCCACCAGGATGCGATTCTTGCCGTGCTCTACAGTCCCGACGGCACTACGCTCTGGAGCGCCAGCTTGGACGGCAGCCTCAAACAATGGGACAGTCAAACCGGCGAATGTTACCAAACCCTCCAGGGTCATGCCGGCGGTGTCTGGTGTGCGGCCCTGAGTTTGGACGGAACCCTGTTGGTCAGCGGCAGTCAGGATCAAACCCTAAAGCTCTGGGATGCGGCCAGCGGTCAGTTGCGGCAAACCTTAGTCGGCCATCAGGGCTGGATCCGCAGCGTTGCCCTGAGTCCCGATGGTTTCACGCTGGTCAGTGGCAGTGCGGATGGGGTAATCAAACTCTGGAACCTGAAGCAGGCTGTTTGTGAACAAACGATTGTGGCCCATCAAGGGCCGGTGCTCTCCTTGGCGTTTCACCCCGATGGCCAAACCGTTGCTAGCAGCAGTACCGATACCACAATCAAACTCTGGAGCTTGGACGGCACCTGCCGCCACAGTATTCCGGCTCACGACCGCTGGGTCAAATGCCTCACCTATAGCCCAGACGGCACCAAACTAGCGAGCTGTAGCCAGGATGAAACGATCAAACTATGGCAGCAAGACCAGCTCAGCACTACCCTCCGCATTCCCCGCCCCTATGAAGGTATGACCATTAGCAACGCCAGTGGCTTAACCGTAGCGCAACAGATCAACTTGAAGCTCTTGGGAGCAGTTGATTCGAGTTGATTCGAGTTGCGATATCATGCCTGCAACGGTCCAAACGGTTTAGCATCAGAGACATCATAAATTTCGACTGTATCTCCCCGTCGCAGCATTCGCTTGCCTAATTTCGGAAAGTCAGCAATTTCGACATCCAGGTTCTCTCCTCCCATTAGATACACCAGGTCTTCATCACCCGTATTCCTGAGATGATGAGCAACTGAAGGCGTCGGAAATCCGATAAAATCTCCTACACCCACTGCAAATTCCTCTCCGTTAATTTCTGCCGTACCATGACCAGATAGAATATACATCCATTCTTCTTCGCAGTAATGCGAATGGTAAATAAACGATTCCTTACCAGGAGCCAGCTTCGCAAAATTGACGCCAGTACGCTTCAGCCCTACAGTTCGGCCCAAGTATGTGCCCGAAATTTCTGATCGGGGGTTCCAGGGATGCGAGAAAGTTTGCATACTGGTGGCAATTTGCTCAGCCCGGAGAATCAAAGATGATTTGTTGTTCATGGTTAGATTAGCTGTTCAACGATTGCTTAGCGCTGTAGGATCTGGAGTTTCCTCCCAGAGCTTTGTGCTGATCCTAATATCAAATCTGTTGAATTTAATATAACTTCCCCACCTCCCTCGTTCGGCGAGGCTCACGAGCCGCATCTCCCTCGTTCGGCGAGGCTCACGAGCCTCCACCTCCCCCACTTCCTCCTCAAGAGCCAAAACCATCAAATAATCGGCATCGGCAAACGTACAGTTGCTGTTGTACCTTGATTGATTTGACTATGAATCGCCACATTGCCACCATGTAACCTGACAAGCTGCTGCACTAGGGAAAGCCCCAACCCCAACCCCGGTTGCTCAAACATCTGGCGCTCAAACTGCATGTAGGCTCCAACTCGAGTAATCTGATCTGCGGTCATGCCTCTACCGTGATCGCCAATCGCCAAACAGAACTTTTGCTCCTCTAAATAGCTTCTCACCCAAATCAGCGTGCCCGGTTCAGAAAACTGAAGCGCATTGTTAACCAGTTCTGCCACAATCTTTCTCAGGTAAACCTCAGCCATTCGCACTGGTAGATCTTGCAAGTCCAGCCTCAGATCGGCAATACGGTTAAAGTCTCTAGCGGTCTTCTCGGCTGTGTTCTCGATTGGATCAGGTGTAAAGGGGGTTTCTTGCTGCTGCAATTGTCCAATTCGTACCGGGTCAGTAGCTATCACTTCTAGCTTCGTGTAAAGCAACGCATTTTGGCAGCCTCTTTCCAGCTTTTGAGCAACTTCACGCATACATTGCAAGGTTTCCAAAATTTCGGTGGCAGACATCGTATTGTGATAACGCAACAATACATCGATGAATCCAAGGATGCTGTGCAATGGCGTGTTGATCTCATGCGGCAGAACTGCACTAATGTTGCTGCGTAAGGTTTCCAGATGGAATTGCTCAGCTCGATGACGCACTAGCGCAATCTGAATTGCAATATTTAATTCCTGGGGTTGAAATGGCTTCAACACATAGCCAAAGGGTTCAGTAATTTTAGCTCGTTGTAAAGTATCGGCATCGGCATAGGCGGTGAGAAAAACAATCGGCAGACGAAACTGGGTGCGAATCCGATTGGCTGTTTCAATCCCGTCTGCATCGCCAGGCATGACAATATCCATCAGCACCACATCAGGTTGAGTGGCGGCGATTTGATCGAGGGCGGCCTGCCCGTTGGCGGCGATGCCCGTGACAGTATAGCCCAATTCTTGCAGAGTCATTTCAATTTCTCTAGCAATTAGGACTTCATCTTCAGTAATTAATATTCTGGCAAGTTCCATGATGGTGGGGGCTAGAGTCGTTTGCGGTATTTCAATTCAGAAAAGATCAGTTGAAAACGGGTGCCTTGTGTTCGTTCTAATGTTAGAATTCCCTGCAATTGCAAAGCTAAATCATAAGCAATTTTGAGTCCTAGCGATTGGAGATGATTCAGATCAAAATCAGCAGACATGCCAATTCCATTGTCGTGAACGGATAAAATATAGTGCGTTTGCGATTGAGAAGCAATCATTTCATCCCGTTCTGCTATAGGCGGATATGTATGCAGAGCTGGCATAGGCGGAGATGTATTTCCCACTGCCTCTAACCCAACACAAATTTCGCCCCTACGTCCATTCGGAAAAGCATGTTTAATAGCGTTCGTGATTAGTTCATTCAGCAGCAACCCACAGGGAATCGCCGTATCGAGGTTGAGGCAAACGGGTTGCAGTTGGTAAACCAGACGCACTTGGTTCGCACTGCTATGTGTTGCCAGAATCGTGTTTGCTAATTTCTGAATATATTCGTCGAAGTTGAGCTGCTCTAGATCGTTCGAGCGGTAGAGAATTTCGTGGATCAACCCAATAGCGCGGAGGCGATTACGGCTATCTTCTAAAACATCGAGGACGGCTGTATCTTGAGTCGCGCGAGCTTGCAGCTTTAGCATGGCAGAAATCACCTGCAGGTTATTTTTGACCCGATGGTGAATTTCTTTGATCAAAATCTCTTTTTGCTTGAGCTGAGTTTCTAGCTGCACATACAGCTCCGATTGCTGAATCGCAATTCCCATTTGCACCGCCACCTTTTGCATCAGCTCCACTTCCGCCGGTTGCCATTGGCGATAGACAGCACAGGAGTGGAGAATCAGTAAGCCCCAAACCGTTGAGCCAGTTTCCTCATCGCTCTGCACAATTGGTACCACCAGTTTAGATTTCACCTGAATCTGGTGCATGAACTTTACTAAGCAGTCTGCCAGAATGTCATTGTCTACATTGGTGATGGCACGAGCTTGCCCACGCTGATACAGGGTGCGGCACTCCAGCGGAAACTGCTCTTCTGGAAACCGCATCTCGGCTGTAACCGGGTACTGGGGCAATGTAGCTTCTTTGATCACGCAGCCAGTTCCGTTGGCGTATAGGCGAAAGACAAGGGCGCGATCCACCTGCAAGACCTGCTGCACCTGAGTTACGGCAGCGGCCAGAATTTCTTCTAACCGAAGAGAGCTGCGAATTTGTTGAGAAATGGTTTGCAGCAGTTGCTCATACTGCACTTGTTGCGCCAGGGCTTGTTCCGCCCGTCGGCGTTCTGATAATTGAGTTTTGAGGGTGTCGTAGAGATTAGTTTGGCGAATCGCAATCCCGACCTGATCGGCAAATTGGGTCAAGAGATCGAGTTCAAACGGCTGCCAGTGGCGCGGAGCTGTACAGTGGTGAGCCAGCAGCAAGCCCCAGAGCTGCTGATCCTGTAGAATTGGCACTACTAAATTCGCGCGCACCTGGGACTGGGCCAAAAAGTCTACATAGCAAGGGGTTAGATCTGCGCTGTAAATATCACTGATGGCGCTCGTGTGTCCTTGCTGATAGCGTTCGGCCACCTGCATCGAAAAGCAAGGATCGTGGAAGTGTGCTCCCAGAATGGAGAACTGAGGGTCAGAAACCGCCTCCACCGCAATATAGCCGCTGCCCTCTGGCTCAAACTGAAAGATCAACACCCGATCGGTTTGTAAAAACGCTTGTACCTGATTGACGCTGGTAGTGAGAATATAGTTGAGATTGAGGGATTCGCGTGTCCGAAAAGCCACCTGGCGCAGCAAAGCTTCCCGATTTGCCTGTTGCTGCAAGAGTTGTTCAGATTGCTTGCGTTGGCTGATGTCAGACACTCGAACGAGCGTCATTTTTCGCCCAGCGATATGAATTGTCTTGGCGGCAATGCTACCCCAAAAAAAATGTCCCCTCAGTGTGCAGTATTCGATTTCACCACTCCAGACGCCGTTTGCCGCGAGCTGTTGCTGCGCGACTAGCACATCGTTCCCCCAAAATGGATGGCGATGCAGCGTGTGCCCCTGAATGCCGATCAACTCATCGGTGTGGTTGGCTTCAAACAGATCGACGGCTCGCTGATTGCAGTTGAGGATCAACAATGTGACTGGATCCACCAGAAAAACTGCGTCAGCCGATTCTTGAAAGACAGCTTCAAATAAATCGCGGCTGCGGTGAATTTCAGCTTCTGCCTGCTTTTGCGCCGTGATGTCTTCGGCGATGCGGGCTACTCGGTAGGCTGCTCCTTGAGAATTATAAATAGGGAAAGCTCGCTCCCGAATCCAGCAAATGTCTGTGTCCGATTGCAGAATCCGGTACTCAATATCTTCTTCGTGATATTCCAACCGATTAATTGCCACAATCGCCATCCAGATGCGGTCCTCCGGATGCACCGCATCCAGCCATGCTTTCGGGTTCTGGTAGAGGGTCGCGGTTGGAATGCCCCAGACTTCGGCAAAACTGGGACTCACGTAGAGTAAATTTCCCTCCAGGTCTTCCATCCAAAACACCTTGGGAATATTTTCGGTGAATTGGCGAAACAGTTCCTCACTTTCTTGCAGGGCGGCAGTGCGGGACTGAATCCGTTGCTCTAGCTCCGTATTTAACTGCTGTAGCGCTAATTCTGCGGTTTTGCGGCTGGTGATGTCGATGCAGTAGCCAATAATTTCTACTGGAGCACCCGCCGCATCTCGGATCAGTTTAGCCTCATCTTGGAGCCAGCAATAATTGCCAGATGGATGCAAAAACCGGTATTCATAGCTGACATGTCCGTTTTTGATCAGCTGCGTGATCGCCTGATGCACGACGGAAATATCGTCAGGATGGAGGCACTGTAGCCAAAAGCCGGACTTCTGGTAAAATTGCTCAACCTTATATCCTGTTAATGTTTCGATGTTCTGGCTCACAAAGGTGGCAGTATAGGGAGACTTTGGCTTGGCAGTGTAGATCACAGCAGGCGAGGAGGTGAGTAGAAAGTTCAGTCGCTCCTGGCTTGCTTGTAGGGCCATTTGGGCCTGTTTGCGTTTGGTGATGTTATTGCTGGTGCCGACAATGCGGTAAATGCGCCCCTGCTCATCTTGTAAAGGCGTCAGGCGCGTCTGCCACCATAGGTCTTGGCCTTGGAAGGAGAGCCTCTCCTCAAAGAGGATCCCCCCCTCTTCAACACAGCGTTGATAATTTCTGCGCACTTCAGCGGCGGTTGTGGGCGGCAGCACCTGTTCTGGCGTTTTACCGCGCAGTGCTTCGTTAGCGATGCCAGTCATCTTAACGTGGACCGGATTGAATCCCGCATAGTGAAAATCGCCATCTGCTGTGATATCAACGACAAAGATGCTAGTTCTCACGCCTTCATAAATACTGCGTAGAAAGGCTTCTTTTTCCCGCAGTTCAGCCTCGGTGCGTTTGCGCTCGGTGATGTCTACGTCAATAGCTGTCAACACCCAGCTATTCGAGGCAGCGTCCCACTCAGCCGTGACAAAGCCAGCAATCCAGCGCAGGTTGCCATCTTTGTGATAAAAGCGATACTCTGCCGTTAACACCCTGGGCTGGGTTACCTGCTCAGGCAGCAGCAGTTTAGCTAAATCATCTGGAAACACATGCGAGCGCCATAGGTGTTTGTCGGCGAGAAACTCTTCGGCACTGAAACCAAACACCTGCTGACAGCCAGCCGACATGTAGTCATACTCAAACTCTTGATCGGAAAGGCGACGCAGGCGGGCAATCGCTGCATTCGTACAGTTGAGAATACTGCTGAGTTGGGCCTCTCGCTGCTGATAGGCGGCTTCGGTTTGCTTGCAGGTGCTAATATCCTGCACCATCAACGTATAGAGCTGGGGAGCGCTACTGACCTCACCCACACGAGCCACGGTGGTTTTGGCCCACAGGAGAACACCGTTTTTACAGATGTAGCGTTTCTCAAGCGAAAAATTGGACTGAATGCCGCTGTCTAAGGTATGAATACCAATGCAGAGCAGCTGCCAATCCTCAGGATGAATCAGGTCTGACAAGGGTAGCGGCAGGTCGGTTGTGTGATAGCTCAACAGGTCACAAAACTTCTGATTCGCCTTGATGACACGCCGGTCTGAGTCCAGGAAAGCAATCCCCACACCAGACTGCTCAAACAAGGTTCGAAACAGCAAATCGGCTTGTCCAAGAGCAACCTCTAAATCAGGCAAATCGGAGCGCATAACCCTATCCTCAGTCGATCGAAAATGAAGTCATTTTGCCTACTAGACTTGGGTTCGTTCGCGCAGTGTGTGATAGCACAATTCCCCTTGTCTGGGATGCCCGCAGGGCTATAATCCCCCTTGTCAAGGAGAACTTCAAACCACGGTTGGCTTGGTTCCCCCCCTTTTGTAAGCTACGGTATACACACAAGTCGAAGATCCCTCCTAACCTCCTTAAATAAAGGGGGAACCGGAGGCGAAGCCTGGGCGCAGCCCATCCCAACCAGGGATTGAAGTCCCCCTTATCAAGGGGGATTTAGGGGGATCAAACCCTTGCATTGAGTCGCGATCGAGATCGGTGTACACGGTAGCTTTTTGTAAGGAAGGGGAGGGGGGATCTCAACAGGATTTGCGATCTACTGCTCCTCTTTATTGGACCTGTTGGTTGTACATGATTTTCCTGACTTAGTTCCCAAGCTATCATCACTTTTTGCTCCTGAATGCTGCTGATTGTCTTGCCGTTGATTTTTCTCACCTCAATTCTTCTAGATTGTCCTCTAAGCAGCGTTTTGTACTATGCCGTACTTCGGTTTATATATCTCCTGATAAATTGGAGTTCGCAGATTCAGCCAAATTTCGTGACATGATTTAGAGACCGTCAGCACAACGTCAGTATGGTGCCCACTCAAGCTAAATAGAACGTGACAAGCAGGCAGATTATAGTCTGCCCCAAATTCTATAACTCTACCGTAGAGCTGATCGGTGTATCGAATGCCCTGATACAGGTTGTGGTCGAGGATAAAGCGAAAGCGGGATGCGGCATGGTCTGGAATGACGGTCACGGCGAGCATTGGTAGGAGAGCTAGAAACTTCAAGCCCAGTAGCCAAAGAATTCTCTGCTCAAGTTGACTAATGTTTTGACGGGCGCAAAATGCAGTTGTGTCTACTTTTCGATGTAACTCGATCAGTTTTTCTAGCTCCCGCAACTTGCCCTGAAGCTCTCTATGATTGGGACAGAGTTGCTGCAAACGCAAATTGATGTCTTCTTGCAGATAGGACTGTAGCCCAACACCAAAAAGAGGGTAATGCCAGCAGCAGGCGTATTGGTATAAAAACTGGCGCAAGTAGTACTGCGTGTAGCAAGAAAGTCGCATGGTCCACGATAGATGCAAGTCAGTCGATTTAACTAGCCAATTTACAGCATTTTTCACTCATGTGAGGTATAGGGTGTGTGGGAGCGAAGCCCCCGCAGGGGCACTGCCCCTTCACCCCGTTTTTCGTACTTCACTAGCCTGAAAAAGGCTGCAACTAACAGATGCAGAAGGCTCAAAGTACGCCTGCATTAAAGAGATACCCAATCTGAACAGCCCAGAATCAATAACATCGATGCGAACATCAACACAAACGACACAAATCGTGCCGTTTTCCAACTGTAGAACAGTGCCTTGACACGCAATTGCTTAGTCAGTCAAGAGTAGGTCAAGCGAGTCACGACTCTATGGTGCAAACTCCACATATAGAAAAATGTGTATGGATTGGCGAATTGCTAGATTCACTTCACCATTCACTCACGCAACGGCAACAGCAAAGCAGTGGATGACCCCGTCAGGAACACGCGAATATCATGTTCAATTTTAAGGATTAGTATATCAATTTCTGGGGTATTAATACTGACAATCAGCGATCTGCCGTAGGTCAGGAGCAGGTAGTCAATCAGCATGCTTTCACTTAAAGTTTCTGCCTTGATGCAGCCAATCCATCTTTAACTTGACTAATGTGCTGATTAAGTAGCGTGATGCTAAGTTTGGGCATGATTTTTGACTTGTTGAATTATCTATTCGTGAGAGTTTTTAATTTAAAACGGCCAAAGACGAATTAGTCGGCAGTAATGTTGACTAGCTTCACCGTATTACTACAGAGAATAATTGAACGCAAGGCGCATTCGGGGCAAACGGTAGCAAGCATGTGAATTTTTAGGGAAATTCCGGGAAAAATGATCCTATTGCGGCCAATTATTGCAGAACTAGCCTCAGTAATATCCTCTAGAACGGCAATAGCTTGCGGAAAACTGCTGACTTCATTTGATTTCATTTGACCTCATCTAACAATGCTGACACTACTTTGGCTGGCCTGCAAAACCCGAACCCGATACCAATTTCACTTTATTTTTCACGTTTTGATTCCATGCTTAGTACCCCTAAACTGATAGGATCTATTTCGTCTACTCCGATTCCCAAGTTCAAGCCCAAATTGTCAACGTGGTCTGTACTGTTGACAGCACTGATTGCTGCAATCATGAGTGCTACTGCCATTTATCAGTTCAATCAAATTGCAGAGCGCAGTAATAACACCAGACTGCTTCTAACCCGCCTAAAAGAGCAAGTAAGCAGACTCAACGCTTTGGAGTGGGAAGGGATTGCGAAAGGTGAGATCGATGAGAATTTGACTGAGGAGCTAGCTGAAAATCGCCAGAGTACTGATATCATTCTGAATGAGCTGCAACAACTTGATCAACAAGACAGCCTCAGCAACCTGTTTTCGCTCTATATGCTCTACAGGACCGAGATTGATGACGCCATGGGGCTAATTGCTCAAGGCAAGATCAAAGAGGCAATCGATATTGATGCAGATGGCATTGATGAAATCTACGATGATCTATACGCTGAAGTTGCAATTCTAGAAAAAAGATTTATAGAACAAAAGGAACAGACACGTAGAATTGCCGATTTTGGCACCAGTGCATCGTTGATTTTGTCCGCTGCAATTATTGGAAGTTTGTTTCACCGATTCAGCAACAAGTTGTGGGCTAAAAATCAAGCTCTCGAAACTGCCTTGCAGGATCTGCAGCAAACGCAAAGCCAGCTGATTCAGCAGGAAAAGATGGCAGCTTTGGGGCAGTTAATTGCTGGAGTGGCGCACGAGATCAATAATCCTTTGGGTACTATCAAAGCGTCTGCTGACAACACTCACAAAGCACTACAGGAAGCGTTGGTCGAACTGCCTTACCTACACCAACGGTTAAACGATGCAGAACAGGCGAGCTTCTTTGAGTTGGTCGAGCGAGCACTCAATAGTCAACCTCTGATTGCATCCACTGAAAACCGGGCGCTGAAGCGCAAACTCACGGCTCAACTTCAGGAGTATGGACTTGAAAATGCCAGAGACACTGCTGATCTACTCATGGACATGGGCATCCATGAACAAACTGAGTTTTTAGCACCTCTCTTAAAAGGTGACCAGGGTGAATGGGCGGTGCAGTTTGCCTATAACCTGACCTGTTCGTTTATTAATAACCAAATGATTCTACGAGCTGTTGATCGTTCTGCCAAAATCGTTTTTGCCTTGAAGAGCTATGCTCGGTTTGACCAAATCGGGAAAAAGCAGCGCGTGGAAGTCACAGATGGATTAGAAACGGTAATCGAGATCTATCACAACCAGCTGAAGCGCAATATCGAACTAATTCGCGACTATCAACCCATTCCTGCAATCTGGGGCTATCCAGATGAGCTGATTCAGGTCTGGACTAACCTGATTCATAATGCTATTCAGGCGATGCAGTCAAAGGGAAAGCTGATGCTGGCAACTCGCCAACAGGATGACGGAGTGGAAGTCAGCATTACAGACACAGGTTCTGGGATCTCTCCAGAAGTGCAGCAGAGGATGTTTGACGCCTTTTTTACCACCAAGGCCGCAGGAGAAGGCAGCGGGCTAGGACTGTATATCAGTCAAAAGATTGTTGAGAAACACCAGGGCTATATTGCGGTAGAAAGCCAGCCTGGATGCACTCAATTCAAGGTTTGGCTGCCGATTGGAGCGGTTTAACGTGGAGAAAACTAAGGAATGAATTAGGAGATACTGAATCATGTCCGATGCAGCAATTCTTTGTGTAGACGACGAAGTCACTATTTTGAAATGCCTGAAAGAACAGCTAAAACGCTGCTTTGGCAATCGCTATATCTATGAGGTTGCTCAAAATGCTGAAGAAGCCTGGATCGTGATCGATGAACTAATCAGCGAAGAGATCAAAATTTTGATCATTGTCTCGGATTGGTTAATGCCTGGGATCAAAGGCGATGAATTTTTGACTCAAGTGCATCAGCGCTTTCCTAAAATTGTTACCGTGATGTTGACGGGGCAAGCTGACGAAGCCGCAATTGAGCGAGCGAGACGAGAAGCAAATCTCTATGCCTGCCTCCACAAACCCTGGACTGAGGCAGAGTTGCAGCAAGTGATTAGTACGGCACTGGATTGATATCGATGATACGAGCGGCAATTGTTTGTGTAGATGATGAATGGACCATTCTCAGAAGTTTAGGGCAACAACTCAAGCGCAATTTCGGCAAAGATTATGATATTGAGCTGATCAGTAGCGGTGAAGATGCACTGTTACTCTGTGCAGAACTAGTTGCGGAAGGCAAACAAATTCCTCTGATCATTTCGGATCAAAAAATGCGCGGCATGGAGGGCGATGCTTTATTGATTCAGCTTCACTCCCTCTATCCCAAGACCTTAAAGATCATGCTAACCGGTCAGGCTGATGCCGATTCTGTAGGGAATGTGGTAAATGCGGCGGCTCTATATCGCTACATCCGTAAACCCTGGGATGAAACGGATCTCATCTTGACCGTGACGGAAGCCTTACGCCGCTTCCAGCAAGAGCAGCAGATAGCCGAACAGAATGCATCGCTCAAGCAGATCAATGCCCGGTTAGAAAGCTCGTTGGCATTGCTATTGGCAACTCTAGAAGCAACCGCAGACGGAATTCTGGTGCTGGATAACGAAGGGAACGTTGTCAGCTTTAATCAACGGTTTGCTAGGATCTGGCACCTGTCAGATCAAGTATTAGGGGATTGCCCGCAGCAATCGCTCGACTCTATCCTGGATGCTTTGTTCGCGCCGGATGTAGCCTATTTCCAGGATCTACTGACTCAAATTCACACAGAAGCACATAACTTCTTCCAACTCAAAAATGACAGAGTAATTGAATATTACCTACGCCCCCAGTACCTAAACGGTCAGATCGTCGGTCGGGTCTGGAGTTTCCGCGATGTCACCCAAGCGAAACAGGCCGAAGCCATCGTCAAACACCAGGCGTTGCATGACCCGCTTACCAATTTGCCGAATCGAATTCTATTCAACCAAAAATTTGCTGAAGCACTAGCTCAAGTAACGGATGCCTCAGACGGGCAACGAGACCTGCTAGCCGTCATGTTTCTCGACCTGGACCGATTTAAGCAAATCAACGACACCCTGGGCCATGCGATCGGGGATGGTTTGCTGCAACAGGTGGTGCAACGCCTCAGTGCCTGTCTCCGAGAGATCGATCTGTTGGCCCGCTGGGGGGGAGATGAATTTGTGCTGCTTTTGCCTCACATCAATAGTCGAAACGATGCAAGCGCGGTGGCTGACAGACTAATTGCGGCTCTCCAGCCTGCTTTTGTATTGGAAGGTCATTCTTTGCACGTCACTACCAGTGTAGGGATTGCCATCTATCCTGACGATGGCCTGGATGCGACCACATTACTCCAGAAGGCCGATACAGCGCTATATCAGGCCAAAAAATTGGGGCGAAATAACTGTCAATATTTTTCCATCGCCGTTTAGTCTGTAACAAACTCAACAAGCGATGGTGATTGTCCTCGATAATAGCTGAGTGTATAGTCAGGATACGAAAGAGCTACAATCCCCCAGGGCTGGGGGATCTTGTTTGCTTGCAGCCACCTTCTCTAACTGAATGACTGTATAGGGCTGCACTGGACTGTTTCCTACCTCACTAACACAGTCATGTATTTGCCTTCAAAGGGGGCAGGAATCAGAGGTGTAAATCGGGCACGGTCACTGGCAATCTGCTTGACGGTAAACTCGTTCATCTGGTGAATCACCTGGTCCCGTGTGCCGATAATCCAGATCTGCACTCGCTCGTCACAAGGATTCTTCAACAGTGCGTTGAACTCAGTGGTCATTGTTTGTAACCTCGCTGATGAAGTTGGAAGAAATGGCTTAAGGCAGTTTGCCCTAACTACTGGGGACATCAGCGAGGCTGCTCATTGATCTTGTACAATCAACACAGCCTCACCTCCTGCCTACTACAGGAAGTTAGGTTAGCTGGTCCACGGGTGTTGGTCGCACTCTGGATCAGCGCCCTGAGCCTTAAGCCAGGGGTCTGGTTGCCCTAGGGCGGAGCAAACCAGTATTGGACAGGATAGAACAAAAGATGGTCAAACACAAGCGTATGGCAGCATGTTGTCATCAATTGTTGAACTTGACTCAAGGTAGGTCTGCTGGATGCAACAGGAAGCGTGTTTGAGTTGGATGACGTTGGGGACTTGCTGCAGAATTTCTTGACTTTGCTTTCGTCGTTCTCTTGTGCTACTTACCGTAATTGATACACTGCACACTGAGAGCGGAAATGGAAAAGATGCTGAAAGTTTCTGTATAATCGCCTGAATCAGGAGTACTATGCAGAGAAGTTTCCATCTCACCTGCTGTATAGCGAAATAGCCCGAAATGTTTCGGTATATCTGCCCTGACAGGGTGATTAGACGGAAAAATTCAGTCTAACTAGTAGTTATGCGCTCAATTTCTAGGCTGATGCGGTTGCCTAAAGATTATTTGTAGAGGCTGATTAATTGACAAAACCATATGATTTATCAGACTTACCAGCCTCGATCGCCGCTCTCACAGTTCGTTGAATTTCTATGGTACTGGGAGGGAGATAAGTCACCATCGCGCTCATGCTTATTGCCGATTGGCTCGATGGAGTTGGTGATCGACCTCCACGAAGACGAGATCCCACTTTTTGATCTTTACAGCAAGACTCAGTGCGGTAGTACCAAAGGCGCAAGGATCTGTGGTGTCCATTCCAAAGGCTTCATCATTGCTAAAGATCAAAACTGTTCTGTGATGGGGGCACATTTTAAGCCAGGGGGGAGTGCGGCGTTCTTCACAATTCCTGGGGGAGAATTGCATAATCAAATCATTTCGCTGGAGGAATTATGGCAGGGGTCAGCTACAGAACTACGCGGTCGCTTGCTAGAGAAACCGACGACAGAAACCCGTTTTCTGGTACTGGAGCAGTTCTTATTAAGTTTTATGCAGCCTCTCGCTTATCATCCAGTCGTTGATTTTGCCTTGCGGGAGTTTGAGCGCTTACCGACTTCTCCGGTCAGTACGGTGACAAGTCAAATAGGGTTTAGCACTCGCCACTTTAACCAGCTATTTCGCGATCGGGTGGGGTTAACTCCCAAACTGTATTGTCGAGTTCGGCGATTACAGCGAGTTCTTTGTCTCATCAAGGGCAAAAAGCAGATCGATTGGTTGGATATATCTCTTACCTGCGGCTACTTCGATCAGTCCCACCTCATCCATGATTTTCGGACGTTTGCGAATTGTACACCTACTGAATATGTGGCAAAGCGTGGCTTCCATCCTTGTCATGTAGAGCTATCGAATTGAGGTCATTTTTTTACAATCCTTCAAGCTCCATGCTGCGCCATAATGACCCTATCATCAACCTTGCTATCAACTTGAGGGAGTCATGATTCATGATGGGCAGCGTCGCAATCATCTACTTTTCTGGTATAGGACATACGCATCTCATGGCCGAAGCGATCGCTTCTGGGGTCTATTGTCACGCTGATACTCGCGTTGATCTATTAAGAATTGAAGGAACGCAAATCAAGGATGGACGCTGGGTTAATCAAACATTTATGGAAAGCCTACAAATGGCAAATGCGATTATATTTGGCTCTCCGACCTATATGGGCGGCGCTGCTGCTCAATTCAAAGCATTCGCCGATTTCACAAGTGAAACATGGTTTAAGGAATCTTGGAAAGATAAACTAGCGGGTGGATTTACGCATGGTGCTGCTCTCAGTGGTGACAAACTCAATACACTAATTTATTTCAGCATTCTCGCGGCACAACATGGCATGGTGTGGGTGAATCCAGGGGAAATTGATTGCACAGCAAAAGGTTCAACCGATAAAACCAATCGGCTCGGATCTTATTTAGGTGTGATGGGGCAAACCTATTTAGATTTTGAGCGCAAAGAACCAGAACTGCATCCAGGCGATCGGCTAAGCTGCAAACACTTTGGACAGCGCCTCGCAAAATGGGTACATCGAATCAAATAGCCCAATTCTTTAAGTAATATGTTGATCAAACAACAAGTTCTTGAGCGTATTGCAGATGGGACAGTCACGTTAGCATTTCGCCGATGGAAACGTCCAACTGTGAAAACAGGGGGTCAGCTTAGAACAGCCGTTGGTATCTTAGCAATCGACGAAGTGACAGTGATTCATGTTGACGAGATTACACCAGAAGATGCTCAAAAGGCTGGCTGCTCATCTTACTCAGAGCTATTTCATACGCTAAACGAAAATCAAGAGAGTGCGTTGTATCGCATCAAATTTCACTTTGCGGGACAAGATCCTCGTGAGGTGTTGAGGGAGCAGGTTGATCTCACAGATGACGAGCTAGCTAAAGTCCACCAGAAACTTACACATCTTGATTTAAAGAGCCAAGATGGTTCCTGGACAATGACAATTCTACGACTGATTAAACAGCATCCAGGTCTACGTGCTACAGAACTTGCAGGATTAGCAAATCTAGATACACAGGTACTCAAAGTGAAAGTCCGTAAGTTAAAGAGCCTTGGGCTTACTATAAGTATTGCGCGAGGCGGTTATCGGCTCTCCCCACGAGGTTGCGAGATACTCGATCGCCTAGATTATTCTGAGGAATATACTTAGTGTTCCGGCATAACAACAACTATGCACACTGACCGTTAAGAGCGAATCAGTTATGACGCAAAGATGATTTGTGGCGGGTAATTGGCAACGTCAGACATCACACGAAGCGCGGCCTAGTCAAGTGAAAACAGGAGAACAAAAGTGTATCATGTCACATCGCAAGACGGAACGAAGATAGCCTTTGACCGCGTTGGTCATGGCCCACCAGTAATCATAGTGAGCGGCCTGCTCTGCGACCGAAGCAAGACTCAAGAATTGGCCGAGCAACTCGCACAGTCGTTCACGGTAATCAACTTCGATCGTCGAGGACGGGGCGATAGCAGCGATACAGATCCGTATACGGTTGAGCGCGAGATCGAGGACATTGCTGCACTCATCAAAGAGGTTGGTGGTACTGCGTCGATCTATGGCCATTCTTCCGGCGCGGGTCTCGCCTTGAATGCCGCAGCTAGCGGATTGGCTATGACCAAGCTAGTGCTGCATGAGCCGCCGTATGGTTCTGACGATGAAGAAAGCCAACGAAGTTCGCGCGAACTTGCTGAGAGCGTCAAAGCAGCCCTCTCAGAGGGTAAACGGGTTGATGCCATCACCCTCTTTATGACAGCCTCTGGCATGCCAGATGAAGCGATCGAGGACATTCGTACCGATCCCACGATGCTCGCCATAGCTCCTACGATGGTGTATGACCACGAGGTCATGGGAGACTTCGAGCGAGGGGGGACGATACCATTGGAACTCGTCAAGACCATCAGGATCCCGACACTAGTGATCGCTGGGGGAGCTAGCCCAGATTTCTTTCGAGATGCTGCCACCCGGATCGCGGAGATTCTGCCCCAGGGAAAGCTCATAATTCTGGACGGGCAGGATCACGGGGCTTCTGCTGAGGTAGTCGCTCCAGTGGTGTCGGCGTTCTTTAATGACGCCTAACATCACTCATCCAACGGCTTTATCATCTCATAATTCGCTTGGAGTGGTCTGTTGAAAGATCTTGGTGCATTGCGAAGATGGTTTGCAATCGCTCAAGCGAACCATTAGGCAGTTCGGGCGGTTGCTCGGAAAGGTAGCCCGAATGTAATCTTTTGTACTGATTAGGACTATAACTTATGCAAGTCACTGCTTCTGCAATCTCACTCAATGTTGATGATGTAAATGCATCCGCCACATTTGTCAAGCAACACTTCGGCTTTAGCGAGGAAATGTCAGCCGATGGCTTTGTGTCACTCTCTAGGAAAGATGTTGGGTTTAACCTAATCTTCCTGAGAACTGGGCTGGAAAGCTTCAAGCCAATTCATCTGCGCGGACATAAAGCAGACGGTTTGTTGATCGCCTTAGTGGTAGATGACATCGATATAGAATATGAGCGAATACAAGCAGAAGGGGTAACGATTACGACTGCAATTGAAACCGAACCCTGGGGAGAACGATTCTTTCAAGTCAGCGATCCAAATGGTATTGTGATTCAACTTGTCCAGTGGATGACAGAGCCAAAGCAGCAACTGTAGTCTAAGATTGCGTAAATGGCAAGAACAGAATGTCAATAATTTCAATTGTGAACTATAAAGATTACATCACTATCGAGCCCGATAAACGCGGTGGTAAGCCTTGTGTACGTGGCTTGCGGATTACGGTTTATGAAGTGCTTGAGTATTTAGCTTCCGAGATGACTGAAGCGGAAATTCTCGATGATTTTCCCGATTTGACACGAGAAGACTTTAAAGCCTGTATTGCTTATGCCGCTGACCGTGAGCGTCGATTTATGACTGCGACCTTATCCGCATGAAATTACTGTTTGATGAAAACTTATCGCCTAAAGTGCCGAACCGTTTGAGCGATCTTTTCCCAAACTCACTTCACGTCCGAGATGTAGACATGAAAGCAACGATCGATCCAATCGTTTGGGATTATGTAAAAGACAATGATTTGATGATTATCTCGAAAGACGCTGGCATGCACGACCTGAGCTTAGTAGTTGGAAATCCACCGAAAGTTATTTAGCTTCGCCTTGGAAATTGTTCAACATCACAAGTTGAAAATTTGCTGCGTCGGAGTTTTAACGCGATTAAATTATTTTATGAAGATGAGAATTTATCGCTACTTGCTTTATCGTAATGCATGGATGGCTTTGGATCTCTTTCCTAGTTTTTACCAAAAGGAGAAAACATAATGGCGATCGCCGCATAACAAAGCCCATGCACGCCGACCGCTGAAAGTTGATCGGTTATGATGCAGAGGTTATCTGCGGCGGGTGATGGGCAACGTTATGCTCTATGAAGCCGTGAGCCTGTCAACAGGATTTTAGCTTTCGGTCGTTAATCAAATATCAACTTTTTGACAGCATTAAGTTCTCATCTTTTACCAAGATGAATACAGTCAATGTATTTCAAGTTCACAATTAATTGTGTCAGGTTGTTTCTAACCGACTATCCGAATTGTCAATGCTGTTTACATTCTCACATTTGAAGCTGTAATCACTGCATTGTCTCAAGAGTCTTTGCAAAGTGCGTGGCTTATTCGCTTAGTCAACTTCTTGTAAGTTAAGCATAACTGCAAGCTCACGCACTCAAAAATCTCACCTAACCCATCAATCATCAACTTCTTACCCAGTCAGTTTCTTTCCACCAACGCTCAATCACCAAACACTCATCATGCGTTGCTAATGCTTAGATTGTTTATCAGCTCTGGGTTCCAAGGTTGTTTGTCTCTCAGCATTGCCCAACATCTCACCAAAAGCTTTCGAGCTAGCGCCACAATCGCCGTCTTCCTGCGAGTTTTCTGCCCTCCACAGATACGTTCGAAGGTCTGTCGTGCCCAAGAGTTGAAGCGAATCAGCATCCATGCTACCTCGACTAATGCTCCTCGTAGTAACCTGGACCCTCTGCGCGTAATCGCTCCTAATCGATTCGTTTGCCCCGATTGTCGCTGGTCAGGCACTAAGCCTGCGTAGGCAGAAACTTGCCGAGCATTGGCAAAGCGCTCCGGTTTATCCAACGCGGTCACAATCACTTCTGCGGTTCGTCGTCCCACTCCTGGAATTGTCATCAACAGTTGAACCCGTTCTTCTTGTTTGGCAAGTTGATTGAGTTGCTTCTCAACTTGGTCGTGTTGCTCTTCCAACGTATCGAGCAGCGTCAATTCCACATCCAGCTCGCCTTTCCATAACTCGTCAATCTGGCACTCGGCTAACGGTTTGCGGTGTTTGCTCAACTCTGCCAACCCTTCCAGCGTCCAGGCTCTGGCACGAGCAGGCAGGGTTAACCCTTGTGCCATCAAGAGTGCCCGAATGCTGTTCCTGATTTGGTTCATTCGCCAAACCAGAGTTTTGCGGTATTTCACCAAGCGGCGGTACTGGCGGGTTTGGGCGGCTGGAACATACACTGGGCTAATTTGCTCAAGCGCAGCAAGTTTAGCGAGTTTGAGCGCATCATCTTTGTCCGTTTTGCGCTTCACGTTGCGCCATTGCCATGCTTCTTGATTCGGGTTAGCTACCAAAACTTCGTAGCCGTGTTCCTGGCAAATATCATGAACCCAGTTGCTGTTGGTACAGGTTTCAATCACCACCTTCTGCGGCTGTTTCCGTTGCAGCAAGTCTTCAAGCGCAACTTGCTGCATCGCGATCGTCTCATACTCGGCTTGGTTGGTTTCGGTATCGAACAAGCAAGCCACGCTCTTGAATTTTCCCAGGTCAATTGCGAGAATCTTCATATCAGCCTCCGAGGTTTATCGTTGAGTGGAAGTGAAACGTCCTATCCTCAAGGGTATCGGAGGTTTCTTCTTACCTCTCACGGCTTGCATAGATTCTCTTAGATTACTGGTTCAGCGATATTCTTGAAGATATCCGTTGGGAGGTGATGAGATGAGAGATATAGCCAGTAAAATTACTCCTGTTGCACCTCTTGTATCAAGCAATCAAGCAGAGTGGAATCACATTTTTCTTGCCTACTATCAACTGCCTGCTTGTGAGATTCCGGAACATCTTCTCAAAGAGCATACACTAACAATCTGTAGCGACTTAAGTATGCCATCTTTAGTTGAGTGTTCACTAGATAGTCGATGCAAACGCTATTGGTTTAATAGCGGAGACATCATCTTTTGCCCCGCAGGTATGAGTAAATCCCTAACTTGGAAACAGAAAAATAGCTGTATCCTGCTTGCTCTTGAGTCACGACTACTTGAACAAGTTGCTTATGAATCTATTTGTGCAGATCATGTTGAATTATTGCCGCAATTTAAGATGAGTGATCCATTAATTCTACAAATTGCAAAGGCTCTCCAGTCTGAGCTTGAATCTGGATGCCCATCTGGTCGTTTGTATGCTGACTCAGCAGCGGCGATGCTTGCAATTCACATTCTCAAAATCAACTCACCTGGTAGACCATTTGTTCAAGAGTATAAAGATGGATTGCCCAAGCCTAAATTATCTCAAATAATTGAATATATCGATGAACATCTTGCTCAAAGTATAGGGTTGTCTCAGCTAGCTGAAGTTGCTGGTATGAGTCAATATCACTTTGCTCGATTGTTTAAACAATCAACAGGTATTACTCCACATCAGTATTTAATTAGACAACGTGTGGAGAGAGCAAAGCAATTGCTGCTACAGGAAAAATCGAATCTTGCTGATATTGCTCTTGAATGCGGCTTTGCTAACCAAGGTCATCTCAGCCATCACTTTAAGCGTCTCCTGAATATCACACCAAGAGCTTTCGCTTCTGAGAAAAGCAGCAAGAATCTGTAAAACGAGCAATAACCTGTAAGACTCTAATTCAGTAAAGCCGTATTCTCAAAACAACAGTTGAAGTGCCTTAGCTGCGCTGGGCGTAGTATGCATAAGTTGGTCAGATTTTCACTCAACTTGTTGGTATTTTCTTCTTTCTTAGGGAAGGTAAACATGTCGAAAGAGTACGTCAATCCAACATTGCTATTTGACAGCATGGAATACGGTTTCTCTCAAATTGTTACTAGCACTAGTAAACGGACAATATACTTGTCTGGTCAAACACCGTTCAACGCCGAAGGGGAAGTGGTAGGTGCTAATCGCAAAGAACAAATGCAGCAGTGTCTAACGAATGTGAGGATGGCATTGGAAGCGGTTGGTGGGTCACTAAAGGATATTGTGGCGTTACGCATTTATATGGTGAACTACGACCCTGATACAGAGGGTGATGTGATTGCAGAAGGGCTGAAGGAGTTTTTCCCTGGAAATCATCCTCCAGCGACAACTTGGATTGGCATTTCCTCGCTTGCTGTTAAGGATTTCTTGATAGAAATAGAGGCTACAGCAGCTTTAGAGTAACTTTGGTTAGCGATCGCCGCATAAAGAATCTATGTAAGCCGTGGGAAAGTAGAAGAAACCACTCAAACCACCTTCCCACACCCGGAGGATAGCATGAAGATTCTGGCAATTGACCTGGGTAAATACAATTCCGTTGCCTGCTTATTCAACACCACCCCAAACCAGAGTGAGTTCGAGACAATCGCCACTCAACGGTGGGCATTGGAGCAGCTATTGAATCAAACCAAACCTGACCAAATCGTAATAGAGACCAGTTCAATTACAGGCTGGGTACATGACTTTTGCCAAAGCTTGGGGTACCAGGTCTTAGTCGCCAATCCCAGTGCCGAGGCGTGGCGATGGAAACATGTCAAACGCAAAACCGATAAAGATGATGCGCTCAAACTGGCGAAACTCACTGCCCTTGAGCAAGTGTCAGCGGTTCATGGTCCGGTGGCAGAACGTCGTCAATATCGCTTAGGAGTGAAGTACCGTAAAACCCTGGTCAATCGTATCAACCGCATTCAGAATCACATTCGAGCGTTGTTTGACCATCAGGGCATCAGCATTCCCAGTGGACATAAAGCTTGGACTGCCGCAGGCATTGAAACCTTAAGTCAATACCGCAAACCTCTGGCAGAGTGTCAACTGAATGAATTTTGGCGAGGTGAACTTGACCTGGAGTTGCAGAGCCTTGATGCCCTCTGGCAACAATTACAACAAGTCGATGAGCAGCTTGAAAAGGTGGCGAGACAAGATGAACAGGTGCAACTTCTGCAAACCATACCGGGGGTGGGACGCAGAACGGCAGAGGTCATTGTTGCAGCGTTGGATAATCCTCACCGTTTCAAGAATGCCCGTCAGGTATCGGCATATGCAGGGTTGGTTCCCGACCAAAGACAATCAGGTCAAACCAATCGCTTGGGCAGAATTACCTGTCGAGGCTCCCGCATTCTGCGCAGTGCATGCGTTGAGGTGGCCTGGGTGATGCTGCGTTACAACCCGTGGGCAGAGAGTATTTATCAGCGAATTTATGGCGGACAGAAAACTCGTAAGAAAATCGCTATTATTGCCGTAGCCCGAAAGC
Source organism: Leptolyngbya sp. NK1-12 (assembly GCF_032598965.1). Lineage (NCBI taxonomy): Bacteria > Bacillati > Cyanobacteriota > Cyanophyceae > Leptolyngbyales > Leptolyngbyaceae > Leptolyngbya > Leptolyngbya sp. NK1-12. The sequence goes on along the minus strand of NZ_CP053586.1, from coordinate 1,130,565 downwards.
GTTTAGTGCGCTGCTGGGCGATGTTGAGGCACAAACAACCTTGGCAAGATAGCACGCCTCTATTGAGTGCCTCAACATCACCCAGCTCATAGCTCCTGTCAGCTTGAACTTGAACCTGGGAACTAACATGAAACACTATTGATCTAACGAATAAGACAAGCGACAAAGTTCCACTCAACGCAGCAGAGAGCCAACTTAGATGTGATTGGATAAGTTTGTGTTACTTGATCTTGAAGCTCGGAACTAACATGAAACACTGTTGATCTAACGAATAAGACAAGTAATTTTGCAGAGATAATTGAGACAATGCTCAAGTTGTACCTCTAGAACTAGAAATACGAACTGCATTGACACCTCGGATAGTCGTTTAGAACTCAATCCGTCGCATCTTGAGGAAGCTGTTATAAAGACTAAACCTCATCCTATTACCTTGGATGATTGGTTTCGTTCGGCTAAATTGCAGAACTCCCTCACGCACAAATCCCAAAACCCGCTTGACATAGACACGGCTTCATAGTCGTTCCCCTTCAGCGGCGGCAAATTACTTTTGCATCACCACCAAGATCTCTCAACCGACCGCTGCACCAGGATTATGGGGGTACGAGGCTGAAATTGAGGAGTACCCTCAACTTTAGAACTCGGAGGAGGTGAGTGACGACTTTGTAACGGGATGACATCCGATGTCCATAACAATATCGCACGCACTCCCCTCTTGTCCCTGCTTCAACTAACGAATCCTCAGGGCTTGACGTTAGCAAACCTTGCCATCATCCTTTCGCCTGAAGTTGGGAGCATTCGAGCTTCATCTGAACCCATTGCTCTTCAAGGGGTAAGTATGAAAAAGACTGCTGCTTCGCCAGTTCTGGACACCATCCCATCTCCTTACACAGTTTACATTGGCATTGATTGGGCTGACCAAAAGCATGATATTTGCCTTTATGATCCAACACCCCAACAGCTTGAGTTTTCCGTCATCGGCTCCCAACCCGAAGCGATCGATGCCTGGGTCGAAGGATTAAGGAAACGATTCAATCGAGAGACAATCGCCGTTTGTACCGAGCAGAAACGGGGACCGTTGATTTATGCGTTGTGCAAGTACGAGTTTCTCGTGATTTATCCAGTTAATCCTCAAACGGTTGCCAAGTATCGTCAAGCCTTTGCTCCCTCTGGTGCTACAGCTGACCCCACCGATGCTCAAATTCTAGTGGAGTTGTTGCTTAAGCACATTGACAAACTCAAAGCCTGGAAACCGAGCAGTGCCAAACTGCGATCGCTCCAGCAATTAGTGGAGAATCGACGGATGCTCGTGGCAGAGAAGGTGCGCTTGACCAATCGCATCACGGCTGCCCTCAAAGGATATTATCCTCAAGGGTTGGAATGGTTTGAGGACAAAGATACCCAGGTGTTTTGTGAGTTTTTGAGTTGCTATCCGAGTCTCCAAGCTGCACAATCAGCTCCAAAAGCAGAACTAGAGCAGTTTTTCAGGACGCATCATGTAGTGCAAGCCAAGACCATCAACCGTCGTCTGGAGCAGATTGAGCAAGGCGTGGTGTTAACCGAAGATGCAGGGATTGTTGAGCCTCTGCAACTGTTGGTCGCAGCCTTGATCGCCCAGTTGCAGGTTTTACTGCCGAGCATTGCCAGACGCATCAAGGAACAATTCGAGCGCTGGCATTCAAGTGGATCCGAATTGTGTTCCGTTGTTGGTAAGACAGGGAAGCGTATGATGAGGTGAAGTATTTGATGACATTGAAACGAAAAGGTTCACCATTAGTGCAGAGTTTAGCACTTACAGAAGATACGAAATAAGAATCAAAGCAACACAAGAAGAATTAAGAAAATGATGTTTATGTGAAAACAGGACTGAGCAAAAGTTAACCTCGACCCTGAAACATTTATGCTGTGATTTTCTGTATATAAGAACGAACAAGAGAATCTGAAGAAGACAAAGAAAAGAGCCAAAAAATAGAATTTAGGGTCAATATCCTTGACTTCGTCGGACTCAGGGCATATTGTTGTATTGCTGGCGCTGCTAATCCACTGATAACAACACCTCTTCTACAGGTTTTGGCACTTCGATCGGGTAAAAACGATTTGCAGAGAAAGCATAATCTTCACCGCTCTCGTCAATGACCCGAATCAGCCCGTTTGCACTTGCTTCCTCATCAACAATCACTCGGTATATTTTGCCGACTTCCAATGATGCTTTATAGCCTTCATTGTTCAGGCACACCGCAAACTGATTTGATTGGGCTTGCTCAGTTTTCATAGTCAATCCAGGAACGGTAACTTGAGCTTGAACTCTTTTTTGCCGATCCCATGAGCCTCATACCAATGGATCTCGGCTAACCGTATCATACCGTTTGGAAGCTGAACCTGTGCAATACCCTTCAACTTTCTCCATTTGCCTCGACCATACTGCTTCTGTAGTCGTGCCCGATCGCGAATTCCTGTGCCTGTGGCAATTACCTCAATATTAGTGATATCGCTAATAATCTCAAAGTCCACGCCAGGGCAGCCCGAAAAGTGCTGCTTGATACTAACTTACTTTACTTTGCCTAGTGATAAAACTCTGCTGACATTTTTTGCATTTTACAAGCAATCTAGAACTCCGAATCGGAACTCGCAATTTCTGTTTACAATTGCCGCAGACAATAATTTTTGACTCACCTGAATGCTCTGTGGCGTTGCATAATGAGAATATGAAATCAGGGTGAGAACAATGCAATGTCCTGAATGTGGTTCAACTAGTATCAGTAAGAACGGCAAGCAAAGAGGTAAACAAAATTACCTGTGTAAGAACTGTCGCCGACAGTTCATTGAAACCTATGATCCACCTTCTGGCTATGACGATGAGTTCAAGCGTGAATGTCTCAAACTGTATGTCAACGGCATGGGATTTCGCGCCATTGAACGAGTTAAAGGCGTTCACCATACTACCGTCATTACTTGGGTCAAACAAATCGGTGAATTGTTACCTGATGCGTATGCTCCAGATGTTCCGCCTACAGTTGGTGAATTGGATGAACTGGAGACGTTTGTTGGCTCAAAAAAACAAAATCTGTCTGTGGACTGCCGTTGACCACTTTAGAAAAGGGATCTTAGGGTGGATTCTAGACGACCATAGTGCGGAAACATTTCGACCGTTGTGGGCGATCGTTGCGACCTGGCAGTGCTATTTTTATGTTACTGATGGTTGGAGTGTTTATCCGGGTTTCATTCCAGACGGAGACCAAATTGTGAGCAAAACTTACATGACAAGAGTGGAAGGGGAAAACACTTGTTTACGACATTATCTGGCTCGATTACATCGCAAAACGTTGTATTATTCCAAGTCAGTAGAAATGCTGGCGCATTCAATTCGATCGCTACTACACTATCTCAAATTTGGTGATGTACCTGTCCCTGAGTGAATCATATTCCTATTCAGCAACGCCGCAATTCCAAGTTTTTCGGATGTGAACTACGGTCATGCTGAGTGGTTTTTGGGTCAGAGTGATGAGATACTCCTCTATGCAGGTTACACATTGGGTTTTGAGCTGGTGAGCAGATATATCAGTAAGCAGGGTAGAAAAGCATCGAGACTATACGATGAACCTGCTGAACATTTCCAAAGTCTGGCTTAATTGCAGCGTGCAATTAATCTCGCTCAGATTTTGAGGTGAATCTGCTACCATCGAAGCAATGAGCTTACTGGTGCTTATGACTTTAGAAGTTGTGGCTGAACCCGCTCCTCTCAAGGCAAATGCAGATGGAGTAATTCTCGTCGGATAAACTCGTGTGACCCTGGATACGGTGGTTGCCGCTTTTCACCAAGGCACAACGGCTGAAGAAATAGTCTACCGCTATCCATCGCTGAAGTTGGCTGACGTTTATGCCACGATCGCTTTCTATCTCAAGCACGAATCAGAAGTAGAAGCCTACTTGCAGCAACGATGGCAACAAGCACAAGAAGTTCGCGCTATGACTCAAGCAAAATTTGACCCGCAAGGCTTGCGCGACCGCCTGCTTGCTCGTAGAGCAGAACACGAAGCATGTTAAAACTGCTCGTTGATGAGAATTTTGATAACACAATCGTTCGAGGGCTATTTCGCCGTAATCCGATGCTTGACATGGTTCGTGTGCAAGATGTTGGGTTATCAGGCAAAGATGATCCAACTATCTTGGAATGGGCAGCGCAAGAAGGGCGCGTTCTCCTAACTCATGATGTCGCTACGATTACTCGTTATGCTTACGATCGAGTCAGAAAAGGTCAGCCGATGCCGGGGGTGGTCGAAATCAGTGCAGATGCTCTAATCGGTCGGGTCATTGAGGATATGCTTGTGCTTGTAGAGTGCAGTCAGGAGGGAGAGTTGGAGGGGCAAGTTCAGTATCTCCCGTGGTGAAACGGTCTGGTAATATGCCCATGCACACCGACTGTCAAGAGGTTATATGTTGGAGTTTGAGGTTATCTGCGGCGGGTGATGGGCAACGTTAGCCTGCCCAACTGGCTGTTGCAAAAGTTGTCCAAGACTGAGCTTTTAGCATTTTCTTGAATACTTGACAAAACTAATGAAGTTAGTTTTTACTAATAACATTAGTTTTTGGCGCGCCAATATGCCTCGCCCTAAAGGACAAACCCTGACAGAAAAGGACATTGTTGATACAGCGATCGCCTTGCTGGAACGAGAAGGTGAGTCGGCACTGGGAGTTAACCGTGTTGCCAGAGAACTCAGTATTCAGCCGCCATCAATTTATAATCACATCGCCGGGAACGGGGCACTACGCTTCGCTGTGTCTATAGAGGGCTATCGACGAGCATCAGAGTTTGTCATGCAACGAGTCTCAGGAATTGAAGAACCAACCCTTGCCTTAAAGGTTGCTGCTCATGCTCAACGTGACTTTGCTAAAGCCCATCCCAACCTCTATAGTGTGACAACAACAACTCCATTCCGATTAGATCAACCAGAATCTACTCATCTCCTCACTGCTGAAATTGAGTTTTACGCAGGGCTGTTGAAACCATTTGATTTGTCAACCGATGATATCGTTCATACGATTCGTATTCTCCAAGCATCTATTCATGGTTTTATTCAAGCAGAACAAGTAGGCTTATTTGTTTTGTCCCAATCGATTGATGAAAGTTTTGAACGCCTGATCAACATATTATTGAATGGATTTGTACAACAGCAAATGAATCATCGTCGTGGTTCAAAACATAAATCTGATCATTAGTGAATACATCTACTATGAACTCTACTGATCTGGCGTTTACCTCCGCACTGGAACAGGCTCAACTGATCCGCAACAAGGTCATTTCACCGCTTGAATTGACTCAGCTTCACCTCGATCGCATTCAGACACTCGACGCTTCCTTGAACAGCTTTTTCACAGTCATGGCAGAACGAGCTATTGCAGAGGCAAAAGCCAAAACGGAGCAATTGGCTGCACCTCAAGCTGATTCATCCTCATTACCAACATTTTTTGGAGTACCCATTGCGATCAAAGACTTTGCGCCAGTAGCAGGAGTCCCCTGTACCTACGGCATTCATTTATTGAAAAAACGAATTGCGACAGAAGATGCAGGTTTAGTGACTCGGATTCGGCAAGCAGGTTTCACTATTCTCGGCAAAACAGCAACCTCTGAAATCGGCACATCTCCATACCCTGAATCAAGAGGGTTTCCGCCCACCCGCAATCCCTGGAATTTAAGCTATACCTCTGGCGGCTCCAGCGGTGGTTCAGCAGCAGCCGTGGCAGCAGGACTTTGTGCGATCGCACAAGGAGGAGATGCAGGAGGTTCTGTGCGAATTCCAGCAGCCTGTTGTGGCTTAGTAGGGATCAAAGCCTCTAGAGGACGTATTTCATCGGCTCCTCTGGGTGAAAAACTAGGAGGGTTTGGGGTAGAAGGAAGCATTGCTCGCACCGTGGCTGATGCTGCTGCCTTACTAGATGTGATGTCCGGCTATGTCCTGGGTGATCCGTACTGGTTACCATCACCGCCAACTTCATTTTTAGAAGCAACTAAACAATCTCCGGCAAATTTACGAATTGGATTTGCTGCCACCATACAGCCTGTTGGAACTGCTCATCCATTGTGTGCCCAAGCGGTGGTAGAGACGGTGAAAGTATTGGAAAATCTGGGACACTTGATTGAGCCGATTGATTTAGATTTTTCAGAGCTGATTGACCCACTGAAAATCATTTGGCAAGCCACGGTTGATGTTGGAGTTCCAAGAATCTTTTTAGGGAAACTGAACCGCCTATTGCTGAAGCGATCGCGTTCTCTCCCCAGTGGTGCTTATCCTCAAGCAATGATGAAGCTGAATCAGCTTGCCCGTCGATTAATTGCCGATTTTAATGAGGTTGATGTGTTGGTGCTGCCTGTTTTAATGCATCCCACGATTCGAGTTGGAGAATGGGCAAAACTCAGAGCGGCTAAAGAGTTAGAAAACATCATTCGCTGGATTGCACCTTGCCCACCCTTTAACGTCACTGGACAACCTGCGATTGTTATTCCAGCAGGGTTTACACCAGATGGTTTACCGCTCGGTGTACAACTTGTAGGTCGTCCTGGTGCTGAGACAACAATCATCGCAGTAGCTGCCCAGCTTGAGAGAGCAACTTCTTGGAACCAACATCATCCCCCTTTGCACTGGCAAGATCAAAAAGCAGTTGGGGCAGCAAAATTAAAGTGAAATGCTGTTGCACAGCAGATACATCAACTGTCATCACGATTTGGTGCTATAGACAAGGTGTAGTTTCTTGGGAGTGATTGATGGAAGTTGCGTCTCGGTTCATCACATTTCAGATCAGTCATTACTGTGAGAAAGTTCGGTGGGCGCTGGATCGGATAGGTTTTCCCTATGTCGAAGAGTGTCATCTCCCTCCCTTGCATCGGCTAAAAACAACCCCGTTGGGCGGGAGCAGTGTTCCTGTTCTTGTAACTGAAACGGAAATATTCAAAGATTCAGCAGATATCCTCAAGTATCTAGATACCGTAGCATCTGCTCATCTAAAACTGTATCCAGCTTCACCAGTATTACGGCATGAAGTCGAAGCGTTAGAAGCGCAATTTAATCACGAACTCGGTGTCTTCACAAGACAGTGGGGGTATTTCTATGCACTTCAGAATCGCAGTGTAATGCAACAACTGTGGTGCGAAGGCGTTCCTGCGTGGGAGAAATTACTATTTCCGGTGCTATTTCCCTTGACCCGGTATTTAGTCCATTCCAGTTACAACGTTCATCGTGAAAGTGCATTGGCTGCATACCGTCGAACTCAACAGATGTTTAACGTGGTGAGCGATCGTCTCTCAGATGGGCGTAGGTATCTAGTGGGAGATTGCTTTTCGGCGGCAGATTTAGCATTTGCCAGTTTATCGGCACCAGGCATAGTGCCACCTGAATATGGTGGACGCTTTCCTAAATTGAACCAACTCCCTGATGAGATGGTGGAACAAATTCAAATCCTGCGGGAAACAGTTGCAGGTCAATACGCTTTGCGCCTTTATCAGGAGGAGCGCTATGTTCAAGGTGTATAGTAGCGCGGTGTTGACCAGCAGGCTAACAATATGCCCTGAGAATTCGTCAGGTGAAGTAGGGGTAAGAGGCGAGTGCATGCGATATTGTTATAGACATCGGATGTTACCGCGTTGCAAAGTCGTCACTCACCTTTGCCGAGTTCTAAAATTGAGGGTACTCCTCAATCTCAGCCTCGTACCCCCATAAATCGTTGCAGCGGCGGAATGGAGGTGGTTGGTGGTGATGCCTAAGTTATCTACCGCCGCTGAACTGAATCGTTAGGCTGAAATTTGTTCTAGATACAGCTAGGATTCATAGAGTAAGTTTTGAGGGAGCGCAAAATGCAAAGTCAGAATGTAGATTCAATCCGAATCGTTTTCCACAGCCGCTTAGCGACTCTTGAACATCTCTTGAAGTCAGCTCAAACTCATTTCTGTGATGATGAGTCGTTTCTTCAGAAGCGCATCGCGGCTGATATGTTTCCCTTCGGTACACAGATTGCTTTCACCTGCAATCAACCACGCAACTTTGCTCTCTGGTGTGATGGTAAACCTGCGGATAATCTAGATCCAGATGTCACATCTCTCGCACAGGCATACGGGCACATAGTAAACACGAAGGAACTTCTTTTGGGTATCAATGTTGAAGATGCAAAGCTAGCTGAGGTGACGCGCATTGACTTGGGACAGAGTCTCTATATCGAGTTGTCTGGTAATGCCTATGTCAATGAATTTCTCATTCCAAACTTTTACTTCCACATGGTTACGGCTTATGACATTCTTCGCATGGCTGGTGTACCAATTGGAAAACGAGATTACATGATGCACTTGGTACCATTAATAAGAAAGGAATGAAGCCTAAGGTTCCGGTCGAAGCGGACCGTTGAGAGATCTTGGTGGTATTGCAAAGGTTACTCATAGCCGCTCAACGGAATGTTAGTACTCCATGCGCTGAAGCACCATCAGGGTGAAGGAAATTAAATTTGCTTGATGAGTACTTATGCTTGCTGAAAATCTAATTGCTCAGGGGCTGGCTCCGCACACATCTCCCGTACTTGTGGATGGAGGCGATTCACTTGAACCGGGAAGTCCTAGAGGCAATCGGTGGAGGCACCTTGATGAGGCGATGGGTAATAATGAGGAATTGTTAAGTGTTGTCAGAACTGTAGTGGGAAATATGGATTCAGAAATTGAAACCCAAATTCGCGAGTGTGAAGCGCGACTTTACACCGCAATGTCAACCTCTGACGTATCTGAATTAGACGTGCTCATTGCCGATGATCTGCTTTTCGCTGGGCCAACTGGTGAACTGGCAACTAAAGCGATGGATTTAGACTTGCATCGTACTGGTGGTACTCAGTTTCACGAGTTTGTGCCCAAAGAGCTAGAAATACGAGTTTGGAGCGAACACTTTGTTCTTGCATCAGCTCACATTTTCTTGAGCGGGACGTATTTAGGCAAGGCCTTCGCAGGAGATTACCGCTACATGAGAGTTTGGCGTAGAGGCAAAAGCGGTTGGCAAATCGTTGGTGGCAGCGTTACTGCGATGGTTTGAAGGCCAGAGTTCCTTAAACTTGCACGGTGTTGAACGTTCAAAGTCACCCCAATCAATAGATGGAAAATGTCATCCTCTGAGCCAATTAGCATTCGCCAGCTTTCCGCAAGCGACCTGCCACTTATGGAGGGCTTATTAACTGCCTTTGGTGAGGCTTTCAACGAAGTTGATACCTATAGCTCGTTTCGCCCAAGCGCTGCCTATCTCAAGCGGTTGTTAAGCAGCGATTATTTCATCGCGCTCGCAGCGTTAAAAAATGGATCAGTAGTCGGAGGTATTGCCGCTTACGAACTCCGGAAGTTTGAGCAGGAGCGAAGTGAAATCTATATTTACGATCTGGCTGTTGCAGCAGCGCATCGACGCGAAGGCATTGCCACCGCACTAATCCAGGAATTAAAGAAGATCGCTGTAGCGCGAGCAGCCTATGTTATTTTTGTACAGGCGGTTGTTGGGGATGACCCTGCGATTGCGCTCTATACGAAGTTTGGAGTACGCGAAGATGTGCTTCATTTCGATATTGCTATTGCGGTCAGCGATGAGGATACATAACCATCTCTGAGTCCGACGAAGTCAAGAGAGCTAATTGGGAAACGATATCAGTTTCATTCTTATTAAGTTCACTTTTTCATCTTCATTGTAAGGGAATTTCATTTTTGGACTTTTCCTATCAATGATGTTGCTTTCTACAGTCATCAACAGGATGAAAGAAATTAGATTCGCTTTTCGGTAGAGCGATCGCTGTCCATCTTGAATTTACGCTGTAAGGCTTCAATTTGATCAAGAATCTCAGCAAACTCCTGCCCAAAGGAAGTTAGATGATACTCAACGCGAGGAGGAAGTTCTGAATAAGTGAACTTCTCGACAATGCCAAATTGAACCAATCTTGTCAAACATTCATTGAGTACCTTGGTTGTCAATCCCTTTTTAGTTTTTACCAATGCACCAGGGCGATTGGTCCCACAGCGAATTTGCGTTAGAAGATGAATTGTCCATTTACATCCAAGGCAGTCCTCGAACATCGCAATTAAGTTAATTGTTGGATTGGAAAAATTTCCTGAGTCTACCTTCGCTGATGATTCCATGTTTGTAACTAAAAAGTATCTACCCTACTAAAAAGTATCTACTTGAAGTTTAGCTAGCAGTCGTTTATCTTGACTGACGAAACACAACAATTGGAATTACTACAAGATGACAATGTTTCAAATTCACACCGAAATGACTGCACCAGCAGCTTCCAAGCCACTCCTTGAGCAAGCCAAGAGGAGCCTGGGTATGATTCCGAATCTAGAAAGGGTTATGGCGGAGTCACCCGCTTTACTTGAAGGATATGTTCACCTTTGGGAACTGTTTGATACCACGTCATTATCACCGATCGAGCGCCAGGTTGTTTATCAAACAGCTAACTTTGAAAATCAATGTGAATACTGTGTTCCCTGGCATACTAAGCTAGCACAAATGGCGGGTATGGCTTCGAGCGAGATCGAGGCACTCAGACAGGGCACAAAATTGGAAGATCCAAGGCTTGAATCACTGCGGCAATTTACCAAGTCCTTGATCTTAAATCGAGGAAAGATTGTAGAAGTTGAATTAAAGGCATTTTTGGCTGTCGGTTATTCTGCTCAGCAAGCCCTTGAGGTGATTTTGGGAATTGCAGTTAAGACAATGAGCAACTATACGAACTCGATTGCAGGTACGCCTCTAGACAAAGCAGTCGAGAAGCTAAGATGGGAAAAACCAATTATCTCAATGCAATCGAACACAGATAAGGTTTAGGTGCGGTCAAACATTTTGATAATGAACGAGAATGACAATCGCAATTTGGAACCATTCACTTGGTATCCCGATCGCTGCTGTCTGCATTTCGTTGATAAAGGATTGTGCTGCAATGTCAGAGGGCATTGACCAACCTTGGAATCGAGCTACTTGAGGATGTTGGCGGTAAACAAGAAACCTTTCTAGCTCCAGCTCAATAACCCGACGGAGAATCAGCCGTTCAGTTGCTTGGGGTAGAAAACTCTCTGAAAACAAGAGAACCCTGCTCCTTTGCTGAATTGAAATGCGCTCAACACATGCAGGCTAAGAGACTGTTTGTAAATGAATTTTAAGAGGCTAGAATCGACTTCACATCTGATCCTCCCTAACCCTCCTTAAATAAGGAGGGAACCGAGTCAAATCTCTGAAGTCCCCCTTAAAAAGGGGGATTTAGGGGGATCTCAATCTTTGTTTACAAACAAGCTCTAACGGCCAAGATAAGCGGCGGCTACTAACCTTAGTATCTCCTGATCTCCTAGCCGTCCGCTTCATCGTCTGGTTGGCTTGCGGTAGTAACGAGATCTTAACGAGATCTTACTGTCTATTCAGGTGAATCTCTACCTCGCGTTCCACATATTGCCATTCTTTACTGGCACGCATCCGCAACAGTAATTCATCAAAGGCATGGGTGTATTCCGGTGCAAATTCAAACCAGGTGAGAAAATCAAAGGGTTCGCCGAGATCCCGACAATGCAGTAGCCGACGGGCAACCCCTGGAAGATATTCTAAACCAGTTGCTGTATGGTGAGACTCTTCTTCAAAAATAGCTCGCCGCTCATCTTGTGCCATTTCCCACCACTGAGCTGATTTTTTAATAGGAATCAGCACGGCACAGACTGCTTCCGCACGATTTAGTCCTGGCTGGATTGCTTGCAATGTATTGAGTTCATCACGCTTGGCGTAGCGAATATTACTGGTAAAACTTCGTAGCACCCACGCGCTATCCGATGGCAATTCCGTAACACGATGATTCACCACATTCACTCTCTCAACTGGTTCTAAAAGAGAACCAGAAATATTGCGTATATCTTTCACTCGCCATGTACCCTGCTTGCCACCAACAAACGAAAAGTGGTTATTCATTTTGATTGGTCCTATCACTTTAGGTATTTTATTCCTCTCTAACTAGAAGCTTGAGAAGCTCGGTTGGAGAACATGAATCAGTCTAGCTAAGTGAAGACACTCTACAATGAGTTTTAACTGAGAGATTCTGTCTGGTACAGCGAATTTAGACTCAGTGATAACAAAGGATATTGAACTCACTGCGTAAAAATGTATTACAAAGTACATGACGATGTTGATCCGATAAAGAGGCAGAGAATAGAACAAATAGAACTCAGAAGACAGAAGCTAGACTCTCATAGCTGGCATCTCATTTCCGGAAGTGCGTGCAGGTGCACTTAATCGCTATAGCGACAAGTTTTACCCTATTGGGTGATAACCAGAGATCAAGAAGAGCTTCCTGCTCTCCTGCCTCCCGTCGGCTGACGGCTGATTTTTCTGCCCCCATAGGGGCAGTGCGCTCGCCGAATGTCGCTTTGGGAAGCTTGACTCCTACCATCCTTACTTGCAGCCCTAATGCGAGGTAAGCCGAAACCGACATGCTCTGAACAAATCAAAAATCAAAAATCTTAGCAATCCGGTCAGGCTCACCTGTAGCGTCTTTTTCAATAACATCGCTGTAGAAAACGCTATTGATAGCAGATTGATAGGTGACAGTTAGATTCGGATCTGCTAAATTTCAGGTTCTAGTGCTTGGGGCCGCATCAAATTCACCGGCCTGCGCTATCATTCACTCGCTCGTGTCTATCACTATTTGCTATGACTCAACCCGTCAGCGATCCTCAAACTGTTCCTGCCTCTCAAGATACTGCTGCCGAAGAGTTGGCTGCCCTGCGCTTTGACCTCAGCCAAGCGGTGACTGCCAATGACATGGAAACCAATGCTGATACCCTGATTGGCATGCTGTTTGCAGATGTAGAGCGCATGTTAGAACGAGGCGTACCGCTGCCCGTGGAAGAAGCCGCTGACTCCTCTGCTCAGGCCGTTGTTGAACCAGTTGCTGAGCCAGCTGCACCGCAGATTGTTTTGCCCTTAGAAACCATTCTGCCGCCTAAACTGTCTCCCCGCGATCTAATTCCCCAACCACCGGAGCTGAAGGAATCTGAGCCAGCCCCAGCAGCAGAGCCAACAGCAGAGCCGACCCCCAGCAAACCGCGGTGGAATTCCTTTTGGGTGGCGGTATTGTGCAGTTCGCTGCTCTTGAGTGCTGGGATACTTTCCTATCTGTTTCGGGACCAGTTGACGCAGGTATGGCTGATGGTATTGCAGCAACAAGCTGAAGAACCGACTCCCAGGGAGGCCGCGTCCCCCACCGATCCCAAAGCACAGGAGAAGCAGGACTTTCTCCAGTATGTTGGTCGTGCCCTCGACCGTTTAGCCAAGAAAGAAGCGGAGGTGGCTGTATCGCCAGTGCCTCCTAGTCCGTCTCCTAGTCCGGCAGCATCTCCTAGTGTGATTGAACGGGTCTATGTGCCCATCTACCCTTCAGCTCAAACGCCTGCATCTGCACCCGGTACAGTTCCTGCAGCACCCCCGACAGCCACTGCTAACCCCGCGGCGCAGCGGGCCTCTACTCCTAGTCCAGCGCCTGCGGCCCGCTCCAGTCCGGTGCCCAATATTGCGGCGGCGAGCAACCACACGCTGATTGGCGTTTTGGAGCTAGGCGACCGCTCGGCAGCTCTATTTGATGTAAATGGCACCCCTCAGCGCGTCAACATTGGTGAGCCAATTGGCTCCAGTGGCTGGACGCTTGTTTCGATTAGCAATCAAGAAGCGATTGTGCGGCGCAATGGTGAGGTGCGCTCGATTTATGTGGGCCAAAAGTTCTAGTAGGCCAAACATCTAGCGCTTCAAAAACTCGACTAGCGGCAGAAAGGTATCTAGCAGCTCCGGACGACTGACTACCAGAGTGGGATAGGCTTGACGGCCATAATCCTGTCCGGGTTGGAGGGGAAATGGCTCTGGCCCTAACGGGAACCAAACGCCGCCTGCTGCCTGCACAATCGTCCAAACTGCTGCAATGTCCCAGATTTTGGGCGTGGCTTCTACTCCACCTAGGGCGGCTCCCGTAGCAATCGTCAGCAAGTTATAGGTGGCTACACCCAACATGCGGATTTTGCAGGGCACCGGATGCTGTAACACTTGAGTGCTGCGGGCACAGAGGCTAAAAAACTGATTGCCCGAGGGGGCATCTGAGCTGGTGTGAATCGGCTGGTGATTCAAGCAGGCACCGGTCGGCCCGGTTAAGCCAGAGTTACCGTACCAGAATCCGTGAAACGAGTGACCCAAGGGCGGCACATAGACATGGCCAAATACCGGCGTGCCGCGATAGAGCAGCCCCAGAGAAATAGCCCAGAGCGGAATTCCCCGGGCGAAGTTGGTGGTGCCGTCGATGGGGTCAATAATCCAGCACCAGTCGCGATCCGGGAAAATATGCTCAACTTCTTCGCTCAAGACGCCGTGCTCTGGAAACGCGGCCTGAATCGATCGGCGTAGCTCAGCATCGGCCCATTGGTCAAATTGCGTCACCAAACTGCCGTCAGGTTTCTCTTCGGCTCGGGACGGCTCCACGGCTTGCAGTAATTGGGTCCCTACACGAGCGGTTGTGGCTTCGGCGAAACTGAGAATCTGCTGCCAAAAATCTGTCATTGCGGGAGTGATTGTGAAGGCTGTGGCACTACTGTAGCGCTAATTGCTGAGATTGCGGTTGGTTCGGTTGCGTCAGACAACCGTCAGACATTCGTCAGACAACCGTCAAGGGCCAAGCGTTCGGGACAGTTCACCTAATCCAATTCTGCCTCCAGTACCGAAGCAATTGCTGCTTTCGTGTTGCTACGGAATTCGGCCACGTTCACCCGGCTCAGCAGCCAAACCGCCGTTACCATGCCCACAGCTTGCAGGCCAAATACCAGCCCATAGGCCAGTGTCAGGTTGGTGAATAGCAGTTTGCCCACATCCAGCACCGCACCGCCCAGTACCGTTGCCAGTGCTCGGGCCAACGCCTGCGCCAGTCCCCATGCGCCAATGAAGGTGCCAGCCGTTTCAGCCGCGGTCAGATCCAGCATCAGGCTGATTGCTCCGGTGGTAGTGACGCCAGAGGCAAAGCCAAACAACAGCAGCCCATACTGCAACAGCTTGGAATTGCCGCTAAAGCCGGTGATGATAATCAGCAGTAAGCAAAAGGCCACCATCAAGCAGCCCAGCCGCGCCGTTTGCTTTTTGCCGATGCGGGGCACTACCGCGAAGCCACTCAAGCCAATCCCCACCAGCGTACCGGTGCCAAAAAAGGCATTCAATCGAGTCGTTTCGCCAATGCACATCCCGAATACCTGACCGCCATAGGATTCCATCACCGCATCCTGCATGAACAGACTGATGGTCATAAACAGCAGAAAGGTGAAAAACAGACCAGTTTGGGGAGAGGCCGTCAGCACCCGCAGTGCCCGACTCAGCGTAATCTGATCTTCCCGTTCCACTAAGCTAGAGCGTTCGGCGAAGCGGGAGTATTTTCTCTCGATGCCAAAGGTGGCTAACACCGTCAGACCTATCACAATCGCCGGCACAATCAGAAACAAGCGATCAATGCCCGTCCTCAGCACCTCTAGGTTGGCTGTGCCCAACTCCTGACAGCTCACCGGCTGGGGCAGCAGTCTTGAACTCAGGATCGCGCCTACCACAATGCCCACCATCAGCATCGACCAGACTACGCCCACCAGCTTGGAGCGATTATCTTCATCAGAAACATCCACTAGCAAAGCGGCAAATGGAGTTGAGCTAGCGCTGAGGGCAATTCCATAGAGGGCAAACACCAGAGCCAACACTGCTGTCCACATTGATGCCTGCCCGGTCAACCCACTCTGGATGCTCGTGCCGAGCTGCCACATCACCTGCACTGCCAAAAAGGCAGCTAGCGAAAACAAAATCGAGCCGAGCCACACGTAGCCTGTCCGGTGATGGCCCTGAATCGGCCTCGCATCCGACAATTGCCCAAACCAGAGGCGCGCCGGAGCTACAAACTGGTGCATGGCGATTGTCCCAGCAGCAATCGTAGCGGGAATAGCCAGCTCTTTGATCATGACGCGATTCAGCACGCCCAGGGTAAGAATCGACATGATGCCCAGTCCCATTTGAAATAGCCCTAACCGAAACATGGTCAACAGGCTCAGCGTGGGGCGACGCGGGTTGGAGGCGTTTGGGGTAGAAGAATCACCGATAGCCATAGGAGTAGTTTTGAGTTTTGAGTTTTAAGTTTTGAGTTGGTTATGAAGTTTGTTGGTAAAGGTTGGTAAAGGTTGGACGTGTTTTGGTTGGCCAGTTTGGGGTTGGGTGCATGAGTTTTGTGGTGAATGCTTCGGCTGTCATGGGTTAATCCATTTCTACGGAATCCTACGGCATTCAGAGTCGCCTCACCAATCACACCTGATACCTGACACCTGACTCCCCAAACTATTCCTTCAACCAATCTAATGCTTTTGGTGAAATCCCTACAGCAATTACTTTTGAATTTGGCCGTCTGGTAGGATGGCACCCTTCAGGTTGGCTCCGTCGAGCTTGGCTTGATCTAGCTTGGCAGCACTCAGGTCGGCGTTTTCTAAGTTGGCGCCGGTCAGGTCTGCTGCCGTCAGGTTGGCTCCGCGTAGGTAGGCGTTTTGCAAATTGGCGTTGGTCAGGTTGGCTTGGCTTAAATCGGCCATGCCCATGCCCGCACTGCTGAGATTGGCTCCACGCAGGTCAGCAGATTGTAAATTGGCGCTATCCAGCAGGCCGCCGTTGAGATTGGCTCCGGTTAGATTAGCTCCGCTCAAGTTGGCATTGTTGAGTTCGGCTTTTTCGAGCTGCGCTTGGCTCAAATCCATGCCTTGCAGATCGCATTTGGGGCATTTCTTTTCTGACAGCAGCCGCTCCTGGGGTTTGGGTTGGGCGCAAGACGCGATACTCAGGGCAGTTAAGCCGCTTAATAACAGGAGAAAATATTGTTTAATAATGTTCTGATTTGGTTTCACGTTCTCACCTCTTTTTCACGTCTTTATTCACTTATTTTTCACCTGTTTATTTGCCTGTTTATTCACCCCTGGCCGATTCTTGACGGGTTATCGGTTTCCCGCGACCGAGCGATCTGCCAGCTTAGCAAAATCACCGGCAAAATTCCCACCCCTACAATGGCCAAAGCGGGGGCTGCGGCTTCGGCCAAGCGTTCATCTGCCGCCAGACGATACACCTCCACGGCTAGAGTATCGAAGTTAAAGGGACGGACGATCAGCGTGGCGGGCAGTTCTTTCATCACATCCACAAACACCAAAATCATCGCCGTCAGCAGACCGCCAGTCATCAGGGGTACATGAATCCGCAACAGCGTTTGAGTGGAGCCATGTCCCAGGGAGTGAGCTGCATCGTCAAGGTTGGGCTTAATCCGGATCAGGCTGGATTCTACGGTGCTAAACGCGACGGCCAGAAACCGCACTAGATAGGCAAACACTAGCGCCGCAATCGTACCGCTGAGCAGCAATCCGGTAGAGATCCCAAATGTCGAGCGCATCCAGGCGTCAATGGCGTTATCGAGCAGGCCCATCGGAATCAGCACGCCCACGGCAATCACCGAACCGGGAACCGCATAGCCGATCGCCGCCGTTCGCACCGATAGGGTCATCAAGTTACTCGGACGTAGGCGCAATCCGTAGGCCAGAATCAGCGATAGCACCAGGCCAATTGCCGCCGTCAGCAATGCCAGGGTGAGGCTGTTGCGAGCCAGAATCCAAAACCGTTCCCCGAATCGCTCGGTTATTCTAGCGGTGGCCATTTGCAGCAGCACCAGGGCCGGTACCAGAAAGCCCAGCAGCATCGGTAAGCCGCAGGCCAACATCGCCAGTATGGCCCGTCCGCCCTGCAATTGGTAGGGAGACGCTGCCTGATAGCGACTCGTGCTCTGATAGTAGCGAGTTTGTTGCCGTGACCATTGCTCGAGCAGCAGCACCAACAGCACAAAAACCAACAGACAGGCTGCCAATTGCGAGGCCGCAACCCGTTCGCCCATATTGAACCAGGTGCGATAAATCCCGACGCTGAAGGTATCCACCGCAAAAAACTGAACTGTGCCGTAGTCGTTCAGGGTTTCCATCATCACCAGGGCCAGTCCTGCTACGGCAGCCGGTCGAGCTAGCGGCAGAGCCACCCGCAAAAAACTGCGCCAAGGCCCACAGCCTAAAGAACGACTCGCCTCTAGCGTACAGATCGACTGTTCGAGAAACGCCACCCGCACCAATAGATACACATAGGGATAGAGCACCAGGCTCAGCATGGCGATCGCACCTCCCATCGAACGAATCGACGGAAACCAGTAGTCCTGCACGCTTGTCCAGCCGAAGATGGCCCGCAGGCTGGTCTGCACCGGACCATAGAATTCCAGTAGTTCGGTGTAGACATAGGCCAAAATGTAAGCTGGTACAGCCAACGGCAACAGCAAAGCCCACTGCATCATCCGACTACCCGGAAAGCGGCACATCGTCACCAACCAGGCTGTACTGACGCCAATCAGGCCGGTTCCTAAACTGACGCCCAGCACCAACAGCAGCGAATTGCCGATGTAACGTGGTAAAACCGTAGAGGTGAGATGTTGCCAGACCGCACCCGTATCGGCAAAGATACTGCTCAGTACCACCAGCAGCGGCGTCGCAATTAACAGGGCAATCAGCGCCACGCCAAGCGTCCATCCTTGCACCCCTAGCGATTGGAGTGCTTTACGCGGGATTGTGGTGAGAGACGAGAAAACCACTCGACAAAACTCCCAAAAAAAATGTTAATGAGAATATCTTGCAGCCGTCTCTTACTATAAACCTAGACGCTGTAGATTCTCTTGCTGCGATGGTCTATCCTGCTTCTGTTTCATTGACTACATCCGAGGTTCCGTCCGAGCCAATTCTGCGCCTCGATGGCGTGACGCGCCAATTCTCGAACCAAAATCCGCCTGCCGTTCGGGACGTGAGTTTGACGCTGCAGTCAGGCGAATTCCTGAGTTTGCTGGGTCCCTCTGGCTGTGGTAAAACTACACTGCTGCGCCTGATTGCCGGATTTGAGCAACCCCAGCGCGGCACGATCGAGATTGGTCAGCAGTGTGTGGCCGGTTCTGGGCAGTGGATTCCACCAGAAAAACGTGGAGTCGGCATGGTGTTTCAGGATTATGCCCTGTTTCCCCACCTCACCGTCAGCCAGAATATTGCTTTTGGCCTGAGTCAAAAACCGAACGGGATCGTGCAGCAGCGTGTTCAGGAGACTATTGCCCTAGTTGGACTCGAAGGCATGGACAACCGCTATCCCCATCAGCTTTCGGGGGGACAGCAGCAGCGCGTGGCTCTGGCGCGGGCCTTGGCTCCCCATCCGTTTCTGGTGCTTCTAGACGAGCCGCTCAGCAATTTGGATGTACAGGTGCGTCTACGGTTGCGGCAAGAGTTGCGGGATATCCTCAAGGCGGCTCGCACCTCGGCTGTGTTTGTGACCCATGACCAAGAAGAAGCCCTCTCGATTTCCGACCGGGTAGCGGTGATGCGGCAGGGCTGTCTAGAGCAAATTGGTACACCGGAAGCCCTCTATCGTGAGCCGGCCTCTCGGTTTGTGGCCGAGTTTGTCACCCAGGCCAACTTTCTACCCGCGACGCCCAAGGGACCTGTATTTGAAACCCCAATTGGGTGTGTGCCACCGGATCGGGTTGTGAGAGCTGGAGGCGCAGAGTCGGCTATCAGTCAGGCGATTAACTTGATGCTGCGACAAGAGGATCTGCGCTTACATCCCGATGAACAGACTGGCACTGCCACAATCCAGGACCGGCAATTTTTGGGCCGTGAATACCGCTACAGCATTCGCCTTGCCTCTGGACAGGATCTGATCGCCAGAACTCCGGTGGACCAGCGCTTGCCAGTTGGTGCGGCGGTGCGCCCCCAGATTGCCGAAACTGCCGTGCTGCGAGTATTTGCCGCTTAGCTCGGTAAATTTGTCCACAAAACCACGATGGTACCGCTGCGGTCCACCGTGGGCACGAGATTGAGATAGCCGGTGTAGGCTCCCTTGGTGACTTCGTAGAGCAAACCGTTACCGTAGCCGCCCGCTTCCGTTAGAGTAAAATTCTGAGCTTGCAACGAACCTGTCAACCCATCTAGCAACTCTTGCGGCGAACGGCCTGCAACCAATCGCAGCTGACTGCCGGTTTCAGGACGAGGCGTGGTTCCGGCAAAAAACGCTTCAGGCTGGGTCAACTGGGTAGGGTTGACAGAGCCGCTGCTGATGCTATCCAGAATGGCTTCTAGTTCAGCCTTGTGAGTTTCGCTGATTTGAAGTTGATCCAGGCTGACAGGCTGGGGCGTCACCAGATAAATCGTACTGCCCACATCCGAAGACAAAACATTGAGATAGCGAGTTTTATTGCCCTTCGTCAGCTCATAGACCTTACGCCCGGTCTCCTCCAAATCTTCGCGCGGCTTCACCGTATAGCCTTGAGCTTGCAGCGCCTGCTCTAGGGTTTGTCCAGCTGTGCGGAAGTGAGTGCCATCGGTGATTTCATGACAGGTGCCCAAGCCAAAGCAGCCGGTCTGGCTGCCAGTTAATAGAGGTAGATCGGCAAACGGCACCGCCGGTGGTGGCACCGGATCGGGACTCGGTTCAGGCGTTGGGGTAGGAGAAGCAACGGGTGAGGGGCTGGGCTGAGCGACAGGCGGCTTCTGGGTGACAGCAGGCGGACGGGGTGCAGGTTGAAGAGGTTGAGCGACTGACTGAGGCGGCGGTGAGGGACGAACTGCTTGCGGTGAGGGACGAACTGCTTGCGATGAGGGGGTGGGCGTCGGTTTGGGGGTTGCGGTTGGCTTGGGGGCTGGCGGTTGTTCGGGTAAGCGAGTCACGTTGACTTCTACGTCTTGGCGACGGGCTGCATCCAGGCTGGCCTGCTCTGGAAGTGGCAGCAGCAATACCAGCACATGCAGACCGATTGACCCCAGAAGAGCGGGTCGAATCAGCCAGCGCAGTGGCCTGGGAAGCGATTTCAGAATTGGTTTACCCACGTTACCCACGTTACCCACAACCGTACTCACCAACCGTCAAATCTATGCGCTATTGGCTTTGCTGCCCATCAGCAATCCAAGCTGAATACCCCAGAGAATCGAACGAACTGCTGGTAGTTGCAAACGATTCTTAACTGAGTCTAGAGCTTTTTGATAATCGATTGCGAATTGAAATAGGAAAAGTTGATTAAGTCTGAACCCTACTCCATGCTTTACTTAGCTGCCCATGAATTTGGATGTGCTTCTCGCTCGATTGGCTTCAAACAGCCGTTAGAAGCTGTTTGAACAGGACTTGCGCTGGAGCCGCCCCTTTTCTGGGGTGCCCGCAGGGCTACAATCCCCTACGTGGGGACTTTGAACAGCGACGGTTCGGCAAGTCTCCCAGAATACATAGGGGGATGTAGAAGGCTTTTCAAACGATTTTTAGAAGCCATGAAACAACCGCATCACTGAAACAGCAATTCGTCCGGCGTGGAACATTTAGGCTCGTACTGCTTGAGTTTTTGATGTTTTGGCTGCTGCTTTTTCTGACTCCTAAGCATCTCCTAAGCATCTACTCTTAAGCACCAAAATGGCTCGACCCAATGCCCCTGCTCGAATTGACTCGATTAACGCTCAGATAAAATGCAGCCGTGTTTAGCAAAAGTGGTATCCGTTTCGCATCAGTACAGGGATATCAATGTTACGATTGCCTCAAGAGAAGAATAAGAGAAGGATTAGCGCTTCATGTTGCAAGAAGTAGACAAGTCAATATCCGTAGATGGAAGGGATATTCGACTGAAAGTAGGTTTGTTAGCGCCTCAGGCCGGTGGTTCAGTTTTAATCCAGTCAGCAGATACAGCGGTTTTGGTCACAGCTACAAGAGCAGCCGCACGCGAAGGAATTGATTTTTTGCCTTTGTTGGTGGACTACGAAGAAAGGCTATATGCGGCAGGACGAATTCCGGGCGGGTTTCTGCGTCGAGAAGGTCGCCCTCCAGAGCGGGCCACGCTGATTAGCCGTCTGATTGACCGGCCTTTGCGTCCGCTGTTCCCCAACTGGCTGCGGGATGATATTCAAGTTGTGGCGACCACCCTATCGCTCGATGAGCGAGTGCCCCCCGATGTTTTAGCTGTGACCGGCGCTTCGATTGCTACCTTACTGGCTGAGATCCCGTTTAATGGCCCGATGGCAGCCGTGCGCGTCGGCTTGGTTGGCGATGATTTTATTATCAATCCCACCTATCAAGAGATTGAAGCGGGCGATCTGGATTTGGTCGTGGCGGGTTCTCCCGATGGCGTGATTATGATCGAGGCCGGGGCCAACCAGTTGCCTGAACAGGATATTCTCGAAGCGATCGATTTTGGCTACGAAGTGGTGCGCGACTTGATCCAGGCTCAGCGCGATCTGATTGCCGAACTCGGACTTGAACTGGTGAAAGAGCCAGAGCCAGAAGTGGACCTAACCCTGGAAACCTTTATCACCGAACGGGTCACGGAACCAGTCCAGCAGATCCTGCGCCAGTTTGAGCTGGCTAAGCCAGAGCGGGATGCCGCCCTTGATCAAATTAAAGAACAGGTGAGTGAAGCGATTGAATCCTTACCCGAAGAGGATCCAGTGCGGCTAGCTGCCTCTAGCGACCCGAAAGCCCTCAGCAACACCTACAAAGACATCACTAAAAAGCTGATGCGCCGTCAGATTGTGGAGGACGGGGTGCGTGTAGATGGCCGGAAACTCGACGAAGTGCGGACGATCTCCTGCCAGACTGGTTTGTTGCCGTCGCGTGTGCATGGCAGCGCCCTATTTCAGCGGGGGTTGACGCAGGTCATGTCTGTGGTGACGCTGGGCACGCCAGGAGAAGCCCAAGAGCTAGACGATCTGCATCCCGATGTCGAAAAGCGCTACATGCATCACTACAACATGCCGCCCTACTCGGTGGGTGAAACCAAACCTATGCGTTCTCCTGGACGCCGAGAAGTGGGGCATGGTGCCCTAGCCGAACGCGCCTTGATGCCGGTGATTCCGCCGAAGGAAGACTTTCCCTACGTGATCCGGGTCGTCTCGGAGGTGCTGTCGTCGAATGGTTCGACTTCCATGGGATCAGTCTGCGGCTCGACTCTGGCGCTGATGGATGCCGGTGTCCCGATTGCCAAACCCGTCAGCGGCGCGGCCATGGGACTGATCAAGGAAGGTGAAGAAGTTCGCATCCTCACTGACATTCAGGGCATCGAAGACTTCCTGGGCGACATGGACTTCAAAGTAGCCGGGACCGACAAAGGCATCACCGCCTTGCAAATGGACATGAAAATTACCGGTCTGGCGATCCAGGTGGTGGCCGATGCCATTAACCAAGCCCGTCCTGCCCGCATGCATATTCTGGAAAAAATGCTGGCCGCCATCGACAAGCCCAGAGCTAGTTTGTCTCCGTTTGCGCCGCGTCTGCTAACCATCAAGATCGAGCCAGACCTGATCGGCATGATCATTGGCCCCGGTGGTAAAACCATCAAAGGCATCACCGAGCAAACCGGAGCCAAAATCGACATCGAGGATGATGGTACCGTCACCATTTCAGCGGTAGATGGCAGCAAAGCCAAACAGGCCCGCGCCATCATCGAAGGCATGACCCGCAAACTTAGCGCTGGCGATGTCTATGTTGGCAAAGTCACCCGGATCATCCCCATCGGAGCTTTTGTGGAATTCCTCCCTGGTAAGGAAGGCATGATCCACATCTCGCAACTCGCCGACTACCGCGTCGGTAAGGTAGAAGACGAAGTCGCAATTGGTGACGAAGTAATTGTCAAAGTGCGAGAAATCGATAACCGCGGACGCATCAACCTCACCCGTCTCGGCATTCATCCCGATGAAGCGGCGGCGGCCCGTGAGGCTGCAACCCAATAAGTGTCAGGGCTGCGGGTGGCATTTCGTCGAAAAACTGGGGGAGATGGGGGAGATGAGGAAGATGGGGGAGATGAGGAAGATGGGGGAGATGAGGAAGATAGGGAAGGTGTTCGCGTAGCCTGCCCCCACTCGGCAAATATTGCTCCCTATCTCCCCTATCTCCCCTATCTCCCCCATCTCTGCATTCGAGATGTACAATAAGTCAATCCCTGCAGGTCTCTACTGCATTGCCTAGGAAGTTGCGCCTGAACTGAAGCGGGCTAGGCTTCCGCGGGATTTGCCTTATATGCCATTCCCTATGCCATCCAGAGCGCGCGCATGGCAATCTTACACGGTAGCTGGATTCCCAAAATTCAAAGCTCATCAGCAGGTCAACCAGAGGCAGATACGGATCCTTGGGCTGGTTGCTTTTTTCTTTGGGGTGAGACTTGGCGCAGAATTGAGCCAGTGGCATTGCCTAGCCAATCGAGTGCGCAACGGTCTGGTTCCCAATCCAATCCGCAAGATGCGGATTCAGATTCAGCTGCGTCTACCAATCTGCTACAGTCAGCAAGTTCACAAGCAAAAAGTCTACAAGCAGAAAGTTTGCAGGATGAGCAACGCTGGCACTTGACCGACGCGAATCCGCTCAGCCATCCGTTCGTCATGAGTGTGGCTGAGATTAGAAAGTTTCTCCGCACGCTGCATCGGTCGCATCAGATCAATTGGACGGTGGCTGATTTTTCCTTAGATCCTCCCGTGCCGCTGGGCCGTGCTCGCAAGCGCCAGCAGACCCAAATGCTGGAGCCGGCTCTGGATCTGGCCTCGCTACGCTGGCAGACGGTAACCTGCGCCTTACCCACATACCACTTGGAGACCCCTGCCGGTGCCATTTTCTTGCCGCAGCATTCTAGTGCTGAAGTTTTGTCTGATCTGGAGGACGACCAAATTGCCCAAGCAACTTTAGAATTGCAGCCGTGGCAGGTGCAGGGATTGCGGTTAACCGCTCAAGAAGCGATCGAGCTATTACAGTCCCTGCCGTTAACTTCGGTTCAGGATGAACGGCTCTCTTGGCTGGGAGCAGATTTGCGCTTTTGGTCCCATGTAGCTCGCTGGCGCTTAGATTTACTGGCGCGGGGTAAGTTTTTACCTCAGTTAACGCATCAATCCAATGGTGGTTACACAGCCCACTGGCAGGTTTTACTAGACAGTGCGGTGGATCAATCCCGGTTGGAGAATCTAGTCCACCACATGCCGGGAATCTGCCGAACTGATTGGTTCAGCGACCCGTTTAACCCAGACCGCTCTTTGATGGCTGCCGATCCAGCGTCAATCATTCTCGGCTTCCTCAACAGCACCATCGAAGCAGAAGTACGAGCAGCCGCTGCCGCCCAACCGCTGCCCACCGCCCCCCTCCCCAAAGACATTGCCCTACGCGAATGGCTTCAGGCATTAGGACACGAAAAAAACTTCAAAGGCGAAGCACCCCGCCTAGAGCGTCTAGAAGCAGCGCTGCAGCAATGGACTGCACCCGTGCAGCGCCAGTCCCAGCGGCAAATTACGTTTCGGACTTGCTTCTACCTCCATCCCCCCACCAGCGGGCAGGACTGGACCCTGGAGTACTTCCTGCAATCGGTGCATGACCCAGATTTCTTGGTTAGTGCCAGAGTGGTCTGGAATAATCCGGTGGATCGATTGGAGTATATGGGCCGCACGATTGAAGCTCCACAGGAAACCCTGTTGGCCGGCTTGGGCCTAGCATCACGGCTTTATCCAGTACTGGAGCCAAGTTTACAAACGGCCCAACCCCAGTCCTGCCAGCTGAATCCGCTGCAAGTATACGAATTCATTAAAGCCACGGCTTGGCGTTTACAGGACAGTGGGTTTGGCGTCATCCTGCCGCCGAACTTAGCCAATCAGGAAGGCTGGGCCAATCGATTGGGCCTGCGAGTCCAGGCTGAGACACCCAAGCTGGGCAAAAATCAACGGCTCGGTTTACAGAGTTTGCTCAACTTCAAATGGGAGCTAACGATTGGCGGCCAGCGGTTGTCTCGCAGCGAGTTTGATCGGCTAGTTGCCCTGAACACGCCTCTAGTGGAAATCAACGGCGAATGGGTGGAGCTACGCCCGCAAGATATCCGCGCCGCTCAAGCTTTTTTTGAGAGCCGCAAAGACCAGACCTCCCTGTCGCTGGAAGATGCCCTGCGCATTAGTACCGGCGACACCCAGATGATAGAAAAGCTGCCGGTTTTGGGGTTTGAGGCGTCCGGTGCCCTGCAAGAGCTGATCAACACCCTCACGTCCGGCAACCAGAGTGTCGAGCCGATCGAAGTGCCCCAATCGTTTCGGGGCGAGCTGCGGCCTTATCAAGTACGCGGAGCTTCCTGGCTAGCTTTTTTGGAACGCTGGGGATTGGGAGCGTGTTTAGCCGACGATATGGGGCTAGGCAAAACCATTCAGCTCATTGCTTTTATGCTGCATTTGCAGGCCCAAGACCTGCTGGACAAACCAACGCTGCTGGTTTGCCCCACCTCGGTGCTGGGCAACTGGGAACGAGAGATCAGGCGATTTGGTCCCAGCATCAAAGCCATTGTGCACCACGGCGACCGCCGCCCCCAGGGCAAAGCGTTGGCCAAAGCTGTGCAAAAGCAGCACTTGGTGATTACCAGCTATTCCCTCGTTCACCGGGATCTGAAAGCGTTGCAAACTGTGAGTTGGCAAGGAATTGTGCTTGATGAAGCCCAAAACATCAAAAACGCCGACGCGAAGCAGTCCCAGGCGGTGCGGCAGCTCGATGCCCAGTTTCGCATTGCCCTTACCGGTACCCCGGTTGAAAACCGGCTGAGCGAGCTTTGGTCGATTATGGACTTCCTGAATCCGGGCTATTTAGGACCCAAGAATTTTTTTCAGCGCCGCTTTGCCATCCCAATTGAACGCTACGGTGATACCGCTTCCCTCAAAACCCTGCGCTCTCTGGTGCAGCCCTTTATTCTACGCCGACTCAAAACCGACCGGACAATTATTCAGGATCTGCCAGAGAAGCAGGAGATGACCGTCTTCTGTGGTCTGTCTGCCGAGCAAGGAACACTCTATCAGCAGTTGGTCGATCAATCTCTCGTTGAGATCGAATCGGCTGAAGGTATCCAGCGGCGGGGCATGATTTTGGCTCTCTTGACTCGCCTCAAACAAGTTTGCAACCATCCATTGCTGTTCCAGGAAGACACGTCCTTAGAGCAGACCAACCTCTCCGACTTTCGGCTGGCTTCCGGCAAACTGCAACGGCTCGAAGAAATGCTGGAAGAGCTACTGCTAGAAGGTGACCGCTGTCTGATCTTTACCCAATTTGCCGAGTGGGGTAAGCTGTTGCAACCCCACCTAGAACGCACCTTTAACCGGGAGGTGATCTTCCTCTACGGCAGCACCTCGAAAAAGCAGCGCGAAGAGATGATCGACCGCTTCCAGAATGATCCGCAGGGACCCCGCATTTTTATCCTGTCCCTAAAGGCGGGTGGTGTGGGCCTAAACCTAACGCGAGCAAATCACGTCTTTCACTTTGATCGCTGGTGGAACCCGGCTGTTGAGAATCAGGCCACCGACCGTGTCTTCCGCATCGGCCAAACTCGCAATGTCCAGGTGCACAAATTTGTCTGCACCGGCACTTTAGAAGAAAAAATCCACGAGCTAATCGAGAGCAAAAAAGCTCTATCAGAACAAGTAGTGGGCGCGGGCGAAACCTGGCTTACCGAACTGGATACCGATGCCCTGCGTAACTTGTTGCTACTGGACCGCGCTGCGGTGATTGACGATGAAGACAACTAGCAAAACAATTAGCAAGACAACTAGCAGTTCCCAAAGAAAAAAGGGCATCCACGCTTGATGCCCTAATTCTGACCTATGATCCTAAACCAATGATTGATACGTTTTAACTGCCAACCAAGGATGAAAGTTAGATTGATCACATCATAGGTAGCTGCATCCGTAGAAACAAGGGAGAATTGTTCGACTTTACTAAAACAACACAAATTTACTGCTAGTTTTTAACGAGTGTCCATCATTTCTCCTGCACCTCAGCTCTCCTGTACCTCAGCCGATATGTCACCAGCCGATCAGATTATTGTGCCTTTAGATGTTCCTACGGAAGCTGCTGCCCTAGCCCTCCTCGACCAACTGCCTCAGGTGACGTTTTGGAAGGTGGGCCTAGAGCTATTTGTCGGTAGCGGAGCGAGAATTTTAGCGATTCTCAAAGAACGGCAAAAAAAAGTCTTCCTCGACCTTAAGTTTCACGATATTCCCAACACCATGGCCGGAGCTTGCCGTTCTGCTGCTCAGTATGGTGTCGAACTACTCACGGTGCATGCTGCTGCCGGCCAAACAGCGTTACAGGCAGCCCAAGCTGCTGCGGTCGCAGGGGCAATGGCTAGTAACGTAGAGCCGCCCAATCTGATTGCGATTACCGTATTGACCAGCCTAACGGCCCGCGCTTTAGCCTTGGAACTGAAGATTCCCCTAGAGCTGAACGATTATGCCCTACAAATGGCTCTATTGGCTCAGGCCAGCGGTTTAGCAGGTGCTGTCTGCTCACCTCAAGAAGTGGCACAGCTTCGTAGTATCTGTGGCGAGGAGTTTTTGTTAGTCTGTCCGGGTGTGCGTCCCACTTGGGCTGAGAAAGGTGACCAACAGCGGGCCATGACCCCGGCCGCCGCTCTAAAAGCAGGAGCTAATTACCTGGTGATTGGTCGCCCTATCACTACAGCAGCTGACCCAGCGGCAGCATTCGAGCGCATCTCAGCAGAATTGCTGTGATTACAGTCATTCACCTAGGTGATCTATAGAGAAAGTACGGAGAGCGATATCAAAAGATTTTCATAAGATCTAGAGATATCAACTATTACTTTTCCGTGCAGCGTCCTTATTTTGGGATTACTTTCGGAAATCACCAGTAGCGTGTTGATTCTCTTGTATAAAGCTTGTATAGAGCTTAAAAGGCGCTACTTGCCGTTTTAATTATCTGACTTAAATTAACTGACTTAATGCTGACTTTTTACTTCCCCGATTCCAGTTGCGGTCAAATTTATAGAGCCGTAATCCAGGGAAGCGTTTATCTATACTTAGTCGCCTCAAATACTCTTAGGTTAGGTGCACCGTTCAGCAAGCTCAGGCAGGGTTTAGGAAAAACTCACCTCGGTCTCTCAACGGATTTGCCGTGAAGCCCGCATCTATCTCTTCGCATTATTCACCTTAAGCTCATCACTCGCCTTAATTTTAGGTTAATTTTCACGTCTCTGTTCTAGATCTAGCTTTATGGTGTAGGTCATCTAGCGCTTGCGCTGCGCGAAACCCATTGCTATTCTCCCCGTCCCTATGCACTTGCCAATTCGACTCGCTGCTCTGATGCCTGATACGGCGCTTAATCCAAAACCGCCTAAAAGTATCCCGCTGTTGCTGATCCTGGTGTTCCCCTGCCTGTTACAGATGTTGACTACGGTGGGAGTGATTGGGCTGCTATCATTGCAAAATCAGCAAACGAACGATCTGGATCATACGCTGATCACTTTAATGCTGTGCCTGCTCTCGGTGAGCGTCACTCTGGCTATGGTGCTTTACCTCAGCCGTAAGTTGGCCGGGCCGATTTTGCGTTTAAGCGAAGCCAGCCGTAGAATTGCCCAAGGTGAATGTCAACTGGTTGATGTGGGGCGGGTAGAAGAATTGGCAGTTTTGGCAAAGTCCTTTAACCAAATGTCTCAGGAAATTCAGCAGTCACGCCGCAAGCTAGAGGATTACTCTCAGTCTTTAGAGCAGAAAGTGCGGGAACGAACCGAGGCACTAGAGCAAGAAATTCAGCGATGCACTGCGATTGAAGTTGTACTGCACGAGGCTAATCAGGAATTAGAGCGGTTGGCGTTTATGGATGGGCTGACTCAGGTTGCCAATCGTCGTCATTTTGATGACCGTTTAAATCAAGAATGGTGGCGGCTCAAACGCAAACAGGCTCCCCTTTCTATTATTCTTTGCGACATCGATTTCTTTAAGCAATATAACGACACCTATGGGCATCAAGCCGGAGATGAATGTCTGCGTCGAGTCGCAAATGCTTTGATCAAAGCGGCTGCACGTCCGGCGGATCTAGTAGCCCGCTATGGCGGTGAAGAGTTTGCTCTGATTCTGCCCGATACGCCAGCCCTAGGAGCAATTCAAGTTGCCCGCAAAATTCAGACTGTGATTAGACAGCTCCAGATTTCCCATCAGGGTTCAGCGGTCAGTCCCTACGTGACGCTGAGTGTTGGCATTGCTAGTACCGTACCTCACTCCAGCAGTTCCCTGAACCAGCTGATCCAGAGTGCCGATAGCGCCCTTTATCGGGCAAAATCAAGAGGACGGAATTGCACGGTGATCAATCGCCTTTCTCTAGGGGAATGCGATCTGCGCCTCGCTTAAGCAACCCCAGCATGCGTACCAGCAACCCAGCATATCGCTTCACTCTAATCCTCCTAGCCTTAGTCAGTGCCTGGGGACCTGCATCGGCTGCCGCTCAAACGCAATTTGCTTCCTCCACTCCTGCTTCCACCCCCATCCGCCCTAAGATAGAGTGTCCCAACCGGCTCGAAGCCTTGATACCGCTGCTGCTGCGCGATTTGCCTAGCTATGCCAATCGAGTTAGCCAACGGGCCTATACTGAGCATCGCACCCGTGAACGCCCCGGCTACGTTCTGCTAGCGGGCAATCCAGAATACGAGCCACTCACCCTCAAGGCTGGAGAATATCAATCGGCCACCGAGAGCGAAGTGCCGCAGGTTTTCTTCACCACGCTAGAGCGACAATACTTTTCGGGAGAAGCCTTTCAATTACAGCACTACCATTGGCTCTTTCTGGCACAAACCGAAAATAGTTGGCGGTTTGTGCTCATGCTTTCGACAGTGGGCAATTACCCTGGTGACGAACCTCCGACCCCACCCCGCGACAGCAGCCAAGGCGTGATTGCCCAAGCGATTCGCCTCTGGTTGAGAGATTGCCAGGCCGGCAGCATTGATTCATAAATTTAAAGATTGATTTTGATTAATTTCCAGACTAGAAGTGGTGCAACATCATTGCCCGCTTCAGCAAGATCTGATTTGATTTTGGTACTCGGTTTTTTTGGAGACAGTGGTGTGAGTACTAAACAAACCCGATCGTGTGCCTTATCCCTGGCTATTCCACCTGGTTGGACGCCTGTTTTAACGGCTTTGTTAGGAGTTGGGCTGCCCTTAGTTTTCGTAGACAAGAGCAACGCTGAACTGCCCATTCCAAAGCCAAGCGTTTTGTACTATAGCTGGGAAACAGCGCCATCAGGTGCAACCTCAACTGATCGGATTCTGACTGATACTCCGGCTGAACTTGATGCTGCCCCTGAATTAGCGCCGGCTGAAACCGCCTCTGAGACGGATTCAACGATTCGCGAACCATTGCCCATTGATTTTTCCACAGACGCACCTTTACCAGATGCATCCCTACCAGATGTACCGTTATCAGACGCACCCTTACCAGATGCCTCTTCCAATTCAGCTGCTGATCTAACCGCTCCTGAGACTACCTCTCAAACTCCGCCCGCGTCCCGACCAGAGGAAGATTCTGAACCAGAAACAGCCGAGCCTCCTGTACAAGTAGAATTTACTCCTGCTGGCCCAAGTCTACTTTTTGATGGCATTGCTCCTGCCGGATCTGGACAGACAATCACCGATATTGAAGTCAGATTTTTCAGAAGAGATGGTGAAATTTTTGAGGGCCATACCCGCCCTTCCGTATTTTTACGGGAATTTGATCTGGAACCAGGCACACCGTATGACGAAGTATTAGCGCAACAAGGGTTAGATCGGCTTTCACGGATGGCAGTCGTCCGATCTGCTGGGATTGAACTGGAACCTGCCGCCAATCCTGATGAAGTGGTCATGGTGATTTTGGTGGAAGAGCGAAGCCCTATCGTGTTAGGGCTGTATTCGGTCAACCCCTCTCCCTCGGCGCTGGAAGGCCCGTTTCAGCAGAATCCAGCGTTGGGCCAAGGCCCTGACGAAAACACAGGGCTATCTGCCGACGGTAGCGTCAGATTTTTAAATTTGGGCGGCAATGATCAAGAGCTAACCTTGCAAATCCGAGGAGGGGTGCAGGTATTTGACACCGAGTTGGTATTTCGGGATCCGTGGATTGGCAACGATCCTACCGGCATTTCCTTTAACATCTTCAACCAGCGCTCGGTGCAGCGAGTCTTTGCAGGTGGTGCTCGCGATGTGGATTTGCCGAACCGCAACACGCCTTGGGTGCACCGGTTTGGCGGCGGTATAGAGGTGTTTCGGCCAGTGGCTACCGACCTAACTCTGGCACTGGGAGTCAACTATCAGCAGGTGTCGATCCATAATTCCGCCTTTGAACGTGACACCTTCGACCGGGATCAACTGGGCGAACGGCTGATTGTCGGCTCTGATTTTGACGAGCTACTAACCGTTCAGTTTTCCGGCGAACTGAATCGGCTGGACAACCTCGATCGACCGCTTGATGGCGACCGGCTTCGGTTCGGAATTGACCAAGCCATACCGATTGGGGCTGCCAGTATCACCTACACGCGCCTTAGCGCCAACTACACCCACTTCCTCCCCCTCGATCTATTCGGTTTTGCAGAAGGACCCCGGACACTCGTGTTCAATGCCCAAGCAGGGGCTATGTTTGGCGATGTGCCGCCCTACGACGCCTTCAGTATTGAGGCGGGGCCGCTGGGTAGCTATGCCGGAGATGGTCTGGCTTCGGGCAGTCGATTTGCCCTCGTGGCAGCCGAATACCGCTTCCCAATTATCAACTTCGAGCTACTGCGGCGCGATGTGAATTTGGGTGGCGCTATTTTTAGCGGTTTTGCTTCTACGTTGGGGTCTGCCGATGACGTGATTGGCGAGCCTTCTGTGAGTCGGCGCAAACCAGAAGACGGCTTTGTCTTTGGCCTGGGATTACGAGCTGACACTGATTTGGGCTTATTCCGGCTCGAATTCAGCATTAACGACGATGGAGCCAGTCAGGTCGTACTGACCGCCGGAGAAAAATTCTAGATGGCTCTAGGGCCTAATCTGCATCTGCGCTGGCTTGCTGAAGTTGATCCAACTTGGTGCGCACTGCCTGAATATCCTGCCACATTAACCACTTGGGACTGCCCTTCTCTCGCGAAGGGTTCCGCAGCAAATAGGCTGGGTGGAACACCGGCATACAGAGCCGTCCTTCCCACTCGATCCACTCCCCTCGGATTTTGGTAATGCCGCGTTTGTCACCGATCAACCCTCGGACCGCTGATGCTCCTGATAGCAGGATGATCTGTGGATCAACCATGCGAATCTGCTCCAACAGATAGGGACGGCAAGCATCCATCTCATCCTGCGTAGGAGTACGGTTACCAGGAGGGCGACATTTTACAATGTTGCAGATAAAAACGTCCGCCTCGGTCAGCTTTACCGACTCTAAAATCTTGTCGAGCAACTGTCCAGCTTTGCCGACAAAGGGTAATCCTGTTTCATCCTCGTTCTGGCCTGGTCCTTCTCCCACAATCAAAATCGGTGCTTGAGGGTTGCCTCGCCCCACTACGGCATAGGTGCGGGTGGCCCCTAGGTCGCAGCGGTGGCAGCGGTTGCAATGCAGCGACATTTCTTCCATTGATCCATAGGTTCCAGGGAGAACAGGCACTTTGGCACTGGTGGGAATTAACTCTGGATCGAAATTTGGGTCAAGGGCTGCGGCAGGTTTCGGATTGACAGCAATCGCGCTGAACAGATCCATTTGGTCGTCTTCTGTAGCCATGAGTCGTTCTGGGCAAGCAGTTACAGTGTGCAGTTAATGTGCAGTTACAGGTTAAGGGTAAGGTAATAAACAGCTATCACAATCTAGATCTTTGCGGTCCAGCGTGGCATCGCCATTAAGGCATGTATATTAGACTATTTCAACAAAATCTGTGCCAACTACTTCAAGACAGAACCAAACGGAGCCAAACCTCAAGAGTAACTTGAATATCACTCAATCTCTTTATAGCTATAAATAGAAAAAGCAAGGTTCGGTGTTGTCTCGGATGTTCCGCCCATGTGGGTGATTTATGATGCTTGCAACAAAAAACCGACAGTTTCCAAAAAGGACCCTGTCGGCAAGTCGTGTGTTCCCTGTTGATGACTCGGCTAGAGTTGAGTCTCCTTAAGTATGCTAGGTCACTGGGTTAAAGATGGCGATTTAAATCACGGTCTTCTTGTGATCCTGATCACTCTACATGGGGTTTATTCCTGGTACCGGCACTTGGGTTAGGAGGAAGGTAGGGAAGTTTTTACAGAATTTGTGCTCAACTTCAACCCAGTGATTAAGATGGAGAGTTAATTCAGCTACCGGTTTTTTCCATCTTTCCCATCGCTTCGGCTCCTACATGACTGATCCTTCTGTACCAACTCCCGTAACCTCGATTCCCCAAGCTACAGAGTCTGTTTCTGTGCCTCAAGTGCGTTTTAGAGGAGAGGGAGGCAAGCTGTTGTTGCTGCTACCGCCCGAGCGCGAGATGACTACTCCCACCGCCGCTTGGACTGATCTTTGGCAGCAGTTGAAGCAGCGCCTGAATGCCGCCGAGCGCTTTTGGCAAGCAAACACGCCTGTGCACTTGATTGCTCGTGATCGGTTGTTGGATGCGCGTCAACTCCAGGCCATAGCAGATGCCCTGACGGATGCTCAGCTTCAGCTCAAGCGGGTCCATACCACTCGTCGCCAAACAGCTGTGGCCGCTGCTACAGCTGGTTTTTCTGTGGAGCAGCAACCGCCGATTGTGCATCTAAACCAAGAGGAGTCTGGTCAGGCTCTGGCCGAACCGCTCTACATCGAAACGACGGTGCGGTCTGGGGTGGAAATTCGCCATCCTGGTACCGTGATTGTGCTAGGCGATGTGAATCCGGGCAGCTCGATTGTGGCAGACGGAGATGTGTTGGTCTGGGGTGCATTACGGGGCGTGGCACAGGCGGGTGCAGCCGGGAATAGCCGCTGTTTAATCCTGGCTTTGCGCATGGAGCCAACCCAGATCCGGATAGCTGACTTTATGGCGCGTGCCCCCCAAACTCCACCGGATCAGTATTGGCCTGAAGTTGCCTATGTAACTGGTGATGGTATCCGCATTGCTAAAGCCTCTGACTTTTCACGTGAGGCGCTTTTAGAATAGGTGTCCAGAATAGGCGTCTCTTTGCCCGGGAGTAACGGTTGGGTTGTGCAATTCAGTTGAGATTCAGTTGAATGAGTCCTATCTCTATAACCCCTCTTGTCAAATCGAGCCATCTGGCAAACTAGACTGGTCTGGCAGCAAAACCAAATAACGTTGGCTTGTCTGATGCAGTCAACCGTCTTCTACACTTAAGCCTTAAAATTCATTTGTTCTCATTTTTTCAGCCTCATGAGTCGCATTATTGTTGTTACATCGGGTAAGGGAGGAGTGGGTAAAACCACGACAACTGCAAATCTGGGTATGGCATTAGCTCAGCGTGGCCATAAGGTTGCAGTCGTGGACGCTGACTTTGGCTTACGCAACCTCGATCTGCTGCTCGGCTTAGAAAACCGCATTGTTTACACGGCCGTTGAAGTGCTGGCCGGCGAGTGCCGTTTGGATCAAGCCCTCGTGCGTGATAAACGCCAGCCCAACCTGGCCCTGCTGCCCGCAGCCCAAAATCGCACCAAAGATGCCGTTACTCCTGATCAGATGAAGCGCTTGGTTGCTGCCCTAACTAAAGCCTTTCACTACATCTTGATTGACTGTCCGGCTGGCATTGAAATGGGTTTTCAAAATGCGATTGCCTCGGCCCGTGAAGCAATTATTGTCACCACTCCCGAAGTGGCTGCTGTGCGCGATGCGGACCGGGTTGTAGGACTGCTAGAAGCCAACGATGTGAAACGGATGTATTTGATCATTAACCGGCTCAGACCTGCCATGGTTGAACAGGACATGATGATGTCGGTGAAGGATGTGCAAGATATTTTGGCCATTCCGCTCTTGGGTGTGGTTCCTGACGATGAGCGAGTCATTGTATCGACGAACCGAGGTGAGCCGCTGGTTTTGGCCGAAAATCCATCCTCGGCTGCCACTGCCTTTAGCAACATTGTGCGTCGCTTAGAGGGAGAAAAAGTGCCTTTTATGGATTTATCCGCGCCTCCTGACGACTTTTTCTCGCGGATTCGTCGTTTTTTTCAAGGCCACAAGCCATAATTCTTTTGTCGGGGATTTATTATCTGCCAGGGTAAATTGATCTCAGCCTCATGCCTTTTCTTCAACAATGCTCCATGTTAACCGAACTACTTGACCGAATTTTCTCTCGTAACAAGAAAGAGAATAGTCGCGCTTCTGCCAAACGCCGCTTACAGATTGTGCTAGCCCACGATCGAACGGATCTGTCCCCGGCCACTGTGGAAAAGATGCGGCAAGAAATTCTAGAAGTAGTGTCTCGCTACGTGGAGATTGATACCGAAGAATCGGAGTTTTCCCTCGAAAGCGACCAGCGAACTACCGCTCTGATTGCTAATTTACCGATCCGCAAAGTCAAAGAGGGAAAGGAGGTGACGGTAGATGTCGAGACCTTGCCACCCGTAGCTGCAACCGAAGAGGTTTTGGAACTCGACTCGGCGGAGCTACCGACTGAGGAACTAGATGTTTCTACCAGCAATTTGAATTCATTGATCGAGCCGTATACTGCCCCGTCTGAATCCAGGGCCAAACCAGCTACCGCACCTCTTGGGACCGCTATCAGCGGCCCGGAGCCTCTAGTAGGTGGGGGTTCCATAGATACCTCAGATACCTCCTCGACAGACACCCCCTCGACAGACACCGCAGACCCTGACCCGCTCAACCCAACCCCTACAAATGGTGATAGCCTGCCAACTGATGCCAACCCATCTAACCCGAACAAACCCTAATTCCCTAAGCTGAATTCCCTTTGGCTACATTTCCTTAAGCTACTAGCCGCAGAAATTTACGCTTGCCAACCTGTAGCACCTTGCCGAGCAGGGCGGCTTTGTCCTCGAAGGTAAGATCCGTATCATCGATTCGCTCGCCATCTAAGCGCACCGCTCCACCCTGAATTTGGCGACGCGCCTCTGAGCTGCTGCTGCACAGGCCGCTAGCGCTGAGAATATAAAACAGCTTGGCCGGAAACTCTACCTGACTGAGGGAAAACTCAGCTTCGACAGCCGCTTCTCCCCCTTTGCCGCCGGCCACCGCTTCGGCAGCAGCTTTGGCTTTCAGGGCTGCCTCGCGTCCGTGGTACTGGCTGACCACCTCCAGCGCCAGCAAAATTTGTTGCTCCCGTGGGTCAGCAGGCAACTCTTCGAGCGGCAAATTGGTCAGCAGCGTGAAATAGCTTTCGAGCAAACTATCGGGCGTTTTGCGCAGTTTGGCATACATCGACTCGGCACTTTCGGCTAGACCGACGTAGTTGCCCAGCGATTTGGACATTTTTTGTACCCCGTCTAACCCGACCAGAATCGGCATGAGCAGGCAAAACTGGGGACGTTGACCAAAATGGCGCTGCAGATCCCGACCTACCGCCAGATTGAATTTTTGATCGGTGCCGCCCAACTCAACATCCGCCGCTAGCGCCACCGAGTCGTAGCCTTGCATCAAGGGATAGAGAAATTCGTGCAGGTAGATCGGGGTTTCCTTTTTGTAGCGTTCGGCAAAGCCTTCTTTGGCTAGCATTTGCCCCACCGTCATGGTGCCGAGCAATTCCAGAATTTTGGACAGGTCGAGTTTAGCCAACCACTCAGAGTTGTAGCGGATCTCTAGCCGTCCGGGGGTCTCAAAATCCAAAATGGGGCGCAGTTGGTCGAGATAGGTCTGGGCATTTTGCCGTACTTCCGCTTCGGTGAGCTGCTTCCGCACTTCCGATTTGCCCGTAGGGTCGCCAATCCGAGCTGTGAAGTCGCCAATCAGCAAAACTGCCGTGTGGCCAGCGTCCTGAAATGCTCGCAGTTTGCGGTAAACAATACTATGACCCAGATGAATTTCCGATCCTGTCGGGTCGATTCCAAACTTAATCCTGAGCGGTCGGTCGGTTTGGTTGAGGCGGGCAATCAAATTCTCGTCAGGGTCTTGGGAATCCGGCTGCTGCGGAAAAATTTCAACCGTTCCCCGTTCCAACCAGGCGAAAGGATGCGCTACATTTTGTGATGTTTCAAGAGCCATATTTGGCAGATTTCCAATTAGATCCGTTAAACTCTTCTGAACGTACCGGGACCAATCCAGCCTCAACCAGATAAATCCTGGACAAGTCTGGGCAAATTCCGGGCAACCAGACTACTATAATTGCAAAACTTTAGGGAATTATCACGGCTGTGTCTTCTAATACTGCCAGAACCAATTCAGCGAAACCGAACCCGGTGAAACCGAAAAAGCCCCCAGTGAAAAAGCCTAAATCTACGGGTAATCTGCATCCGGCTCTGGAGTATGCCCAATCCGTGGCGCAGGTTTCAGCCGGAACCATCTTGGGCATCACAATGCTGGCAAGTTCGATTGTGGCAGGTGGCTTGGTCGGCTTGGCGCTGAGTTTTCGCAACCTACCCGATGTACGGGTGCTGCGAAACTATATTCCATCCGAAACTAGCTACGTCTACGACATGAACGGCACCCTGCTCGACAGCATCCATGATGAGGCAAATCGAGAGGTCGTCAACCTGAATCAAATTTCACCCGATCTGAAGCGGGCGGTACTGGCAATCGAAGACAGCTACTTTTTCTCGCATCATGGAATTAATCCATCTGGGATTGCCCGTGCCTTTCTTGCCAACATGGAAGAAGGGGAGACCGTTGAAGGTGGCTCCACAATTACAATGCAGTTGGTGAAAAACCTGTTTTTGACCCCTGAGCGGACGATGAGCCGCAAAGTGGCAGAAGCCGTACTTTCCCTCCGTCTAGAGCAGGTATTCACAAAAGACCAGATTCTGGAGATGTATCTGAATCAGGTGTACTGGGGTCACAATACCTACGGAGTGGAAACAGCGGCCAAAAGCTATTTCAATAAACCAGCCTCCGAGCTGAATTTGGCCGAGGCTAGTATGATGGCGGGATTAATTCAGGCCCCAGAGGTGTTTAGCCCCTTTGTGGACTACCAAAAGGCGAAGGAGCGACAGGCGATTGTGCTGCAACGAATGCGGCAAATTGGTTGGGCTACCGATGCGGAAGTGGCTCAAGCCAAGGCTACTCCCCTCAAACTGGGCGAGATTACCTCCTTCCGCGCCAGTCAGGCTCCCTACATTACGGATGCTGTGGTGGCTGAACTGACCAGCCGGTTTGGGCGAGAAGCCGTACTGCAAGGCGGCATGCGGGTTCAAACTACAATTGACCTGAATCTGCAACGCAAAGCAGAAGAAACGGTGCGTAATGGGCTGGCATCGATTCAGCGGCAAGGCATTTATGCCGACCAAATGGCGCTGGTGGCAGTGGACCCCAGAACCCACTTTGTGAAAGCAATGGTAGGCGGGGTAGATTACAGCAAGAGCCAGTATAACCGGGCAGTACAAGCACTGCGGCAACCCGGTTCTGCCTTCAAGCCTTTTGTCTACTATGCGGCCTTTGCCACAGGCAACTACGCTCCCGATTCGGTGGTGATGGATACACCCGTCACCTATCCCGATGGTGATGGCTACTACACGCCCCAAAACTATGACGGTAGTTTCTATGGTGCCATGTCAATTCGGCAGGCCCTAGCTCAGTCTCGCAATATTCCAGCGATTCGGCTAGGGCAAGAAGTTGGGATCAACCGAGTGATTGAAGTTTGCCGCACTTTGGGTATCAAAAGTCCGATGGAACCAGTTACATCTTTACCGTTAGGAGCGGTGGATCTAACACCTTACGAGATGGCCGGAGCCTATGCTACCTTTGCCAATGGCGGCTGGCATTCGGAAACGACGACTATTGTGCAGGTGACCGACAGTAAGGGCAACGTTTTGCTTGATAATACTCCCCGTCCTCAGCTCGTACTAGACCCGTGGGCGGTGGCAGCTCTCAACTCGACCCTACAGGACGTGATCACGCGCGGCACAGGGACTGCGGCTCGGATCGACCGCCCTGCGGCAGGTAAAACGGGAACCACCTCGGCAGAACGGGACATCTGGTTTGTCGGCTATGTACCGCAACTGGCAGTAGCGGTTTGGGTTGGCAACGACGACTATAGCCCTATCGGCACAGGAGCAACGGGTGGTGGCTATGTTGCCCCGGTCTGGCGCAGCTTCATGTATAAAGCGCTAGAAGGCGTCCCGGTTGAGACCTTTAAGCCGATGTCAAATTTTGTTAAACCCTAGTTCTTTTTCTACTCTTCCTACGGCATTCTTTCCAGTTCGGCCTTCATTCGTTCTAGCGTCAGGTGCATTTGGTCAAACATTTGCTGAGGCGTGACGCCAAATTGGCCGAGCTGGGTTTTGAGCTGCTCTACGGTCATTTGAGCCATAAAATCTTCTGAAAGTTCAAAGCGCTTCATAAACACCCGATAGCGCTCCATCATCGCTTCCATTTGTTCAATGAAGATTTTTTTGCCTTCCCGGTCAAATTTGCCGTAGTCTGAACCCAAACGCATCAAGGATTGGTAATCCTCAAATAGCTGCTTTGCTTCCTGCTGAACAATTTCAGAATCGAAAAATCCCATCGTTCTATACTATGGATTTCCTAGTGCATCTTCTATGCGTGTCCCTAATCCACTAAGTGGAGATTCTGCCAATTGAAATGCTTAATTGCCCTGTTAGCATAATTTAACGTGCAATTTAATGTGGGAGTCAACTAGATAGCAATTACCACCACAATCATTAAGCTGTCAAATCATTCACTAAAGGGTGTAAGTAGGCAAGTTTTAACTGACAAACACCATTAGCAGCAATATGTAAATCAACTTAATTCTAGTCCAGTCTGTCCAACACCTCAGGATCGGATATCTCTACCTGGGCTAAAGCGATTGGGGCTTGGATTGGCACTGTACAGAAATTGCTGAAATTATCCTATCATTCGCAAATATAGACAATGGGCAAGCGATGTTAACGTGAGCCACTGTTTGCTCTTTAGCTATCGATGTAGAGTTAGTAAATGCAGCAAGTAAATGCGGAGTTAGTGTAGGGCTATTCTATTATTTTTCAAGACGCGCTGAGCAAATTGCGATTGAACTCAGGCATCAGAGAAGTTTGCTATCTGATCGCCCTCCTACCGTTGTCATTGTCAGGTGAGGTTGGCGGTCCCCAGTTTACGATCGCCTTTTTACCTGGTTAGAAGTAGCCCTGCGCCTCGCCCGAAGATTTGCCCTGTATTGATGATTGATGCACCTACTAGCGGGGGCTTTCTCTTGTCTATCGGAAGAATGGAGGTTCCTGATACTTCGATTTAGCTAGTTAAAGGAGTTTATAAGGTAGTTCTGATGCAGCCCGATCTTCAAAGCAGTTCTGTGGAGTTTCCGAGCGGACCGATTCCGTTGACTTCTCCGTTGTATATCGAGCGCCCGCCAGTCGAGCAGCTCGCCTATGCTGAAATTGAAAAGCCGGGCAGCCTATTGCGGATCAAAGCGCCCCACTGCATGGGGAAGAGTTCGCTGTTAAACCGAGTGTTGGCCCATGCCTCCGCTCACGGGTGCCATATCATTCAGATCGACTTTCGCGAAGTCGATGAACTGAGCTTAGAGTCAATCAATTCCCTACTGCGCTGGTTTTCAGCCAATGCCAGCCGTCAGTCGCAGCTGAAGCCTGATTTAGATCAGTACTGGGATGAGGAAGTCGGCAGCAAAATGAGCTGTAGTTTGTATTGGCAAAGTTACCTGCTCACCTCGCTAAATCGGCCCATTGTCCTGGCTTTAAGTAATGTAGACGAACTGTTTGAATACCCGCGCTTAGCCCGTGAGTTTTTATCACTACTGCGCTCCTGGTATGAAAAAGCAAAGCAGGCTGAAAACTGGCGAAAGCTGCGTTTTGTTGTGGTGTATTCCACCGATGCCTATGTGCCGCTCGATATTAACCAATCTCCCTTCAACGTAGGGCTGCCGCTCAAATTGCCTCGGTTTACCCTGGAACAGGTCAAGGAGCTGGCGCGGCGCTATGGCTTAGATTGGGTAGATACTGAAGTCGGACTGTTTCGATTAGCAGCTCTACAGGAATTGACCGGGGGGCATCCCTATTTAGTTAACCTGGCGCTCTACCATTTTTGTCGAGCCGAGCTGCCTCCAGAGGAGCTGTTGAACCATGCCGCCACTGAAGCCGGGATTTTTGGCGATCACCTGCGGCGTTTGCTGAATGTACTGCAAGCAGAACCCAACCTAGAAGATGCCTTTAAACAAATCATTTCGGCAGATGCGGCAATCAAAGTGGAACCCGCTTTGGTCTATAAGCTAGATGGCTTGGGCCTGATTCTCTTAGACGGAGACCGGGTGACGCCGAGCTGTACGCTTTACCAGATGTACTTTAAAGAAAAGCTATTTTCCTATCGAGAAGTTTTGTTGAAACTAGAGCACTTGGGTCGGTCGCGGTTTCGATTCGATCAGTTAGTTTCTTCGCTCGTATCTCCCCTCACGGTTCCAGACCCTCCAGGTCCTCAGCCTATTCAGCCTATTCAACATACTC
Source organism: Leptolyngbya sp. NK1-12 (assembly GCF_032598965.1). Classification (NCBI taxonomy): domain Bacteria; kingdom Bacillati; phylum Cyanobacteriota; class Cyanophyceae; order Leptolyngbyales; family Leptolyngbyaceae; genus Leptolyngbya; species Leptolyngbya sp. NK1-12. The sequence continues at coordinate 1,088,141 of NZ_CP053586.1, read as the reverse complement.
AGCCTGATGAACTCACGCAGCTTGCCAACCGCCATCAGTTTGAAGTCCATCTTCAGGCGGAATGGAAGCGGGCCATCCGCGAGCAGGCTCCGCTGTCGGTAATCTTGATTGACATTGACTATTTCAAGGTCTACAACGAAACCTACGGCCAACCGGCAGGCGATCAATGTCTCCAGCGAATTGCAGCTAATTTGCGCGAGCTGGTGCAACGCCCTGCCGATCTGGTAGCTCGCTATGGCGGGGAAGAGTTTATCTTGCTGCTGCCCCAAACCGATCTGAATGGCGCCGCCTTTTTGGCCGAAACGATTCGCCTCCAGGTCGCGGCCCTAGAGATAGCCTGCAACTATTCGATGGTTGATGGCCTGCCCAGTTCGGTCTTAACGGTTAGTGCCGGAGTTGCCTCAACCCTGCCCAGTGCAGGCAGTTCTATCAATTTGCTGTTAACGGCAGTGAGCCAAGCGCTCTATCAATCAAAACGGCGAGGGCGCAATCAGGTGACTTCGGTGGAGATTTAGGCAGGAAACAGAAATCGGGGCGGGGGGAGTGCAAGCCAGGGCCAGTCGTTGTCAAACTCATAAGTAGGTCAACCTGATTAAACGCAACCTGATTAAACGCAACCTGATTAAACGGTAGATGGAGTGCAGGTATCTTGCTTGCGCCCTCGCGCCAGCGAGACCTTGCACTGCGGATCTTCAAATTGGCATCTTGCCCGCGCCAGCGAGGCGCTGGCACTATGGATCTTCAAACTAATGATGGGATCTACATAGCTTAAACAATTGATACAGCATCAACGTTGATGACAAATCCTGAATATCAAGTGGGAGGTAGCCTCCAGGTCGATCACCCAACCTATGTGATGCGGCAGGCGGATGTCGAGATTTATGAAGCCTTGCAGCAGGGTGAGTTTTGTTATGCCTTCAACGCTCGTCAAATGGGTAAATCCTCTCTACTGGTGCGCACTAAACATCGGCTAGAGCAACTGGGCTGGCGTTGTGCGGTGATTGACATGACTTGTATCGGCAGCGAGCTTGTGACGCTGGAGCAATGGTACAAGGGCATTGCCTATGCCCTCTGGATGGGATTTGACCTCACCGAACAATTTAATCTCAAACAATGGTGGCAACAGCAAGACCTGGGGCCGTTTCAGCGGCTGAGTTGGTTTATTAGTGAGGTGCTGTTGCCCCACTATCCCACCGATCCCCTGCTGATTTTTATTGACGAAATTGATAGTATCCTCAGCTTGCCCTTTGCGGTTGATGATTTTTTTGCCCTGATTCGTTTTTGCTACAACCAACGCCCGCTCAATCCAGCCTATAGGCGCATTAGCTTTGCCCTCTTTGGCGTCGCTACCCCATCAGATTTAGTGCGCGATAAAACCAAAACTCCATTCAATATCGGTAGAGCTATCGATTTACAAGGATTTCAGCTACATGAGGCCCAGCCGTTAGCCCAAACCTTAGAGGGCAAAATTGGCAACCCCCAAACGCTGCTGCGCGAGATTCTCAATTGGACTGGCGGCCAGCCATTTCTGACGCAAAAGCTCTGTCAACTCGTGCTCCGCGCCATTGAAGCCAGCGGCAGCCCTCTGCTGATCATTCCACCTGGCACAGAAGCCTTTTGGATCGAAAATTTGGTGCAAACTAGCATTTTGCAGCAGTGGGAGGCACAAGATGAACCCGAACATCTGCGGACCATTCGCGCTCGGTTACTTTACAACGAACAGCGGGCCGGACGTTTGCTCAATCTCTACCAACGAATTCTGCTAGCGAATACCCCAGAACATCCTCACTCCCCTACGTCCTCCATCTCTACAGACGATAGCCGCGAGCAAATCGAACTCTTGTTATCCGGCTTGGTGATTCGGCAGCAGGGCACCCTTTGCATCAAAAATCGCATCTACCAGCAGGTTTTTGATCTCACCTGGACGAATCGACAGTTGGCTACCCTTCGCCCCTATGCTCATGCACTCGATGCCTGGGTCAGGTCAGACCGCCAAGATCGATCCCGCCTGCTCCGGGGGCAGGCCCTACTCGATGCTCAGGGTTGGGCAGAGGGAAAAAGCCTCAGCGATTTGGATTACCAGTTTTTGGCCGCCAGTCAAACGCAAGCGCAACAGGAAATACAGCAGGCTCTAGAAGCTGCCCGACTGCAGGAAGTTGAAACCCGTCTAGCAGTCGAGAAACGCAGTGTTAGACGACAGCGGCTATGGCTGGGAGTGGTCAGCTTTAAGCTCATGCTGGTTAGCGTTCTGGGTGTTGTGAGTTTTAGCCAGTATCAGCAGGCTGCTATCAAAGAGGTCAAGGCGCTGGCAACCGCGTCCGAAACTTTCTATGCCGCCAATCAGGGACTCGATGCCCTGACTACGGCTCTAGAGGCCACGCAAAAGCTGCGGGCAGTCCGGTTTGCCGATGCGGCCACCACAAACCGGGTCGCCAACCAAGTCGCCAAAGTGCTGCGACAGGCCGTTTACAATACCAGTGAAACCAATCGCCTCACAGGGCATCAGAGTGCCGTTCTAGCCATTGCCGTTAGCCCGGATGATCAACGCTTTGCTTCGGGCAGTGAAGATCGCACCATCCGCCTCTGGCAGCGTGACGGCAGATTGATTAAAACGCTGTATGGCCATAGCGATCGGGTTGGAGCAGTTGCCTTTAGTCCGGATAGTCGCCTGCTCGTCTCTGCTAGCGATGATCGGACATTGATTTTGTGGAATCAGGACGGCGAAAAACTGCATCGTCTGATTGGCCATGCTGGCAGAGTTCTATCCGTTGCTTTCAGTCCCGAAGGGCAGACGCTGGCTTCCGCAAGTCAAGATGGCACGATCAAGCTCTGGGCCGCCGACGGCAACTTGCTTGCCAGCTTTAAAGGGCATCAAGAGGCAGTGCAGGACGTGGCCTTCAGTCGAGATGGGAAATTGCTCGCAACGGCCAGTGAAGATCGCACCGTAAAGTTATGGGAACGCAGCGGCAAATTGGTAGCCACTCTCAGCGGCCATCGGGATCGAGTCAATACCGTTGCCTTTAGCCCCAACAGCCCGGTGCTCATTTCTGGCAGCGAAGACAATACGCTCAAAATTTGGGACTTCAACGGCAAGCTGTTGCGCACCCTCAAAGATCACCGGGCTAGCGTTTACGATCTGGCCTTCAGTTCCTATGGGGAAATCGTTGCCTCTGCCAGCCGAGACAATACGATCAAGCTATGGAATCGCGAGGGTGTGCTGCTCGCAACTCTCAAGGGACATATCAAACCTGTTCGAGGCTTGGCGTTTAGCCGTAATGGGCGCACTCTTGCCTCAGCTAGCGATGATGAAACGATCCGTTTCTGGACCATCAACAACACGTTTCGGACCCCCTTGGTTGGGCACGAAGCCGCCGTGACTGCTGTTGCCTTTAATCCAACCAATCGAACCGTCGTTACCGCTGGCGAAGACCGGACTCTACGAATTTGGAATCGCAAAGGCGCACAGTTGCGTCTGATCAACGGGCACGAAGCCGGTATCGCTGACCTGACTATCAACCCCGATGGGCAAATCTTGGCGTCAGCTAGTCACGACAAAACCATCAAACTGTGGAACACAGAGGGTCGGTTGCTGCAAACCTTTAGCGAACACCAGTCGCCAATCTTGGCTATCGACTTCAGCCCTACAAGTCAGGCGATCGCCTCTAGCAGTGAAAACTCCCTGATCAAGCTCTGGCAACAAGACAGTCGTTTGGTGCGTACCCTGGTTGGCCATGTGGGATCGGTTAATGATTTGGCTTTTAGCCCAATCGATCCCTTACTGGCCTCAGTGAGCCGCGATGGAGCCATCCGGCTATGGAGGAGTAACCCCAGTTCCCCCAGCCCGATAGACTCAGTTAGCCGCACAGAATGGCGTGGCGAGGGCGAGTTGCTGACTAGTTTCGGCGACTACGATGTGGAGATCAGAGCGGTTGCTTTTGACCCCAGGCGCTCCGAGTTAGCCACAACCTGGAACAAAACCATCAAGATCTGGAGCACCAATGGCACCTTACTCAAAACCCTACGCGGCCATCAAGCCAAGGTCAATCATGTCGCTTTTAGCCCTGATGGGCAATTGTTTGCCTCTGCCAGCGAAGATAACACGGTCAAACTTTGGAACCAGAATGGCGAAGAGCTAACCACGCTCGATAGCCATACAGCTCCTGTCCGAGCCGTTGCCTTCAGTCCCGATAGCCGCATCCTCGTTTCCGTCAGTGACGACCGCACAGGACTCCTTTGGGATTTACAGCTTGTCCTGGATACGGGCGCTCTCCAAAGACATGGATGCGAGTGGATACAGGATTACTTACAGCTTCAAGACATGGCCCTTCAAGACACGGCGGGCAATCGAAACCCCTCGCTTTGTCAGAACCGGTAGGAGGCAGAACCGGTAGGAGGCAGAACCGGTAGGAGCATCACCTCGGTCACGCTCAGAATTCTTTAATCGCTTCTCAGGTCGGATTCAGCAAAATTTCAGCCAAGCAGAGTTCAATTAAAGCGACCGTCGAAGGACAATCGCTGATGATAGGCCGCTGGCAACGAATGCCCACTCATCTCCTCTTGCTGCTGTTTGGATTAGGGGCAGCCGTTCTTTGCCATTATTTGCCCTGTCAGTTGTTGGTTGATCAGCCTGCTTTAATCAACTATCTCCACATGGCAGGTCGAAAGGCGATGGTGCTGTTTCTGATTGCCCATGTGATGGCGACTGCCGTTGGCTTACCGGGAACTTGGCTGGTCGTGAGTGGCGGAGCCGTGTTTGGGCTGGTTTGGGGCACAATTTTATCAACCATTGGCGCAACTCTGGGAGCGATCGCAGCGTTTTATCTGGCTCGCTTGCTGCTGCGACACCGGATCGAGCACCGATTCAGTCAACACAAAATCATGCAAAAACTGAATCAGATGGTAAGCTGCCATCAGTTACGCTGTGTTTTAGCGATTCGCGTGGCTCCGATCTCGCCTTTTAACCTGGTCAACTTCTTGTTTGGGTTAACCCCGATTCACTTGCGGCCCTACGCGCTGGGTACATTTTTGGGCATCATTCCCGGTACGGCGGCCTATACCTGGTTGGGTGAGTCTGGCCTAAAAGCCTTTCGTGGCGAGGGATTGACCCAATTAATGGCCGCAGTGGTCTGCTTGGCCTTACTGTCGCTGCTGCCGCTGCTAAAACCCCAAAAGTGAGGAAGCTCCAAAATCCCCAGTCAGCAAGAAACCGATCCCAACGTTAAGACATCAACCCTGCACTGGACGGTTCTCTGGCTTGACGGAAAACCCGACCCTATCCATTATGGGTAGCAAGATACAATGAAGGCAGCCACTTTGCCGTATTACAGTTTAGGCAGCCAGTTTAGATCGCATTAGGCAGCAATTAGGCAGCAGTTAGTCAGCAATCAGCGAGGAGAGCCGCAGCGAATGGGAAAAGTAGTTGGCATTGACTTAGGAACAACCAATTCGGTCGTTGCTGTGATGGAAGGCGGCAAACCCATTGTCATTGCTAACGCTGAGGGAATGCGGACAACCCCCTCTGTCGTAGCCTTTACCAAGGACGGTGAGCGATTGGTAGGACAGATGGCGCGGCGGCAATCGGTGCTAAATCCGCAAAATACCTTCTATGGCATCAAACGCTTTTTGGGTCGCAAGTATGCCGAACTCAACCCGGAGTCGAAGCGAGTGCCGTACACAATTCGACGAGACGAAGTAACGGGCAACATCAAGATCAAATGCCCCCGGATGCAGAAAGATTTTGCGCCTGAAGAAATCTCGGCGATGGTGTTGCGCAAGCTAGCTGAAGAAGCGGGCCGCTATTTAGGCGAACCTGTCACCGCCGCTGTGATTACTGTTCCCGCCTACTTTAATGACGCTCAGCGACAGGCCACCCGCGATGCAGGCCGGATTGCTGGCTTAGAGGTGCTGCGGATCTTGAACGAACCCACCGCTGCTTCCCTCGCCTATGGACTGGATCGACGTGACAATCAGACGATTCTGGTGTTTGACTTAGGCGGCGGCACCTTCGATGTCACGATTCTCGACATTGGGGATGGTGTGTTTGAAGTCAAAGCCACTAGCGGCGATACTCAACTTGGCGGCGCGGATTTTGATAAGCGGATTGTGGACTGGCTGGCCGATCAGTTCCAGGAAAAAGAAGGGATTGATCTGCGTACCGACCGGCAAGCTTTGCAGCGCCTGATTGAAGCTGCCGAAAAAGCAAAAATTGAGCTGTCGGGCGTCGGCTCCACGGAAATCAACCTGCCGTTTATTGCCGCCAGTGCCGATGGTCCCCTGCACTTGGAAACGCGCCTGACTCGCACCCAGTTTGAAGATCTCTGTGTCGATCTGGTGAATCGCTTACGCCAGCCCGTGAAGCAGGCCCTTAGCGATGCTGGATTGTCTCCCAACCGAATTGATGAAGTGGTGCTGGTGGGAGGCGGTAGCCGCATGCCGATGGTGCGCCAGTTGGTGCGTTCGCTGATTGACCGGGAGCCGAACGAAAACGTCAATCCGGATGAAGTCGTGGCGATTGGAGCCGCAATTCAGGCTGGCATTTTGACCCAAGAAGTGCAGGACATTTTGCTGCTGGATGTCACACCCCTATCGCTGGGGCTGGAGACGATTGGCGGCGTGATGAAGAAGCTGATTCCGCGTAACACTACGATTCCGGTGCGGCGCTCCGATGTGTTTTCGACCTCGGAAAACAACCAGACAATGGTAGAAATTCACGTGGTGCAAGGCGAGCGGGAAATGGCATCGGATAACAAATCCCTGGGCCGCTTCAAGCTGATGGGGATTCCGCCCGCTCCTAGGGGTATTCCCCAGATCACCGTTTCCTTCGACATCGATGCTAACGGCATTCTGCAAGTTACTGCCCTAGACCGCACTACTGGACGCGAGCAAGGCATCACGATTCAGGGAGCCTCTAACCTCAGCGATGCCGAGATTGACCGGATGATCGAAGAAGCGGAGCGATTTGCTGACGAGGACCGCCAGAAGCGCGACCGGATCGAAAAACGCACCAAGGCCGAAGCCCTCACCTTTGAGGCCGAACGCCAGCTCCGGGAAGTGGCGCTTGATTTTGGCATGCAGTTTGCTAGCTCCTACCGTCGCCGCATCGAAAACCTGGTGCAGGAATTGCGTGACTATCTGAAGCGAGATGATGATCGCGGCATCGACACTACTCAAGCCGATCTGCGCGATGCCATCTATGAATTGCAGCGAGAGGTCTACCAAATCACCAAAGAAGACGAAGAAGAAGGCGACTTTTTCGGTTCGATTCGCCGCACCCTCTCCAATTTGGGTGAAGAATTCTTTGGTGATGACGATGATTTCTACGATGACCGGCGCGACTTTGGTCGTGATGCCTATGGGGGGCGCAGCGGCTACGGGGGCTATAACAGCGGCTACGGCTCCAGCTATGGCAACTACGGCGGTTATGGCAGTAGCTACGGCTCCAATAATTATGGCAATAGCGGCAATACTGGCAGTACTGGCAATACTGGCAATACTGGCAATAGCTATGGGCGCGATAATTACCGGCGCGAAGATTATGGACGCGATCGAGACTATAACTCAGACTACGGGCGCAACGCCGATCGCAGCTACGATCGGGAAAGCTACAGCCAGGACGACTGGAGTGTCGGCCGTGGTGAATCAACCTCAGAGCGCTCGCGCTCAAGAGACGATTACAGCCGCAGCGACTATGAGCGCGATAATTACGAGCGCAATAATTACGAGCGCGATAACTATGAGCGCAACGAGCCTCCCCGCAATAGCTCTAATCGCGATAGCTACAGCCGGGACAGCCGGGATAACTATAGCCGCAGCAAGCGTGACGATTCTGTCCGCGATGACTACCGCGATGACTACCGCGATGACTACGACGATTCCCGCGAAACCTACACCAGAGGCAGTACCAACCGCGATAGCTACACCAGGGACACCTACACAAGAGGAAATTCTCGTGAGAGTTATTCCCAGGAACGACAAGAACGGGATCCCTATCGCGACTCCTATGCTGATTCCTACAACGATTCCTATCGTGATTCCTATAGTCGCGAACCCAACGCAGAACGCTCACGCCAGCCCAGGGACACAACTAAAGACACGACCAGAGATACCGCCAATCGCGATCCCTATTCCCAACCTAACCGTCGCACTCCCGCGGCTGACCGCCGCCCAGCTCAGCCGAATCACTACAACGATGCCTTAGACGACGAATGGGGCGACGAAGATGAATGGCTATAGCGGCTAAACCTCAAAACTTACAACTCATCCCCTAATTCTTAATTCTCTGCTTCCATGCAAAACTTTCGGAACTACTACGCCATATTAGGAGTTTCTAGAGACGCCACCATCGACGAGATCAAAAAATCCTTTCGCAAGCTGGCTCGCCAGTACCATCCGGACATGAATCCGGGCGATAAAACCGCAGAGGAGAAATTTAAGGATCTGGGGGAGGCTTACGAAGTTCTGTCCGATCCCCATAAGCGGGCACAGTACGACAAATACAGCAGCTTCTGGAAACAAAGCGGCTTCCAAGAGGCCGCCAACTGGGCCAAAACCGCCTGGGGCAACCGTTCCCCTGGCCGAACGGCAGCCGAAGACATGGACTTCAGCCAGTTTGGCGACTTCAACTCCTTTGTCGATGAATTGCTCAACCGCCGCACTGAAACGGCCCCCAGCAGCGAACGTGATCCCTATCGTCCCGGCACCAAAAAAACGGCCTACACCGTTTCCCGCAACCCCCGCAATGCCGAAGCTAACCTCACTGTTCCGTTGGAACGAGCCTACACCGGCGGACGCGAACGAATTCGCCTGGAAGATGGACGGTCCCTAGAGGTCAACATGCCTCCTGGAATGGTGACAGGGCAAAAGATTCGCTTGCGCGGACAGGGGGTAGCCGGTGGTGACCTGTTCTTGAACATCGAGGTGCCTCCCCATCCCTTCTTCCAGCTCGATGGTGCTGATATTTATTGCCAACTGCCGATTACCCCTGCCGAAGCGGTTTTAGGCGGTCCGATTGAGGTACCCACCCTGGATGGACTGGTAAAAATGATGATTCCGCCGGGAGTGCGGTCTGGACAAAAGCTGCGTTTAGGCGGCAAAGGCTATCCGATCGATGATGAGCGCGGCGACCAAATTGTGGAAATCCAAATCGTTGCTCCACGGGATTTGTCTTCCCAGGAACGCGATCTTTACGAAAAGCTGCGCCAACTCGAAACCTTTAATCCCCGGGCCAATTTACCCGTTTAGATAAAGTCTGCCGGTCATCTTGACAAGCATTGAGGCTGACAGCAACCTTGGGGGCACAAGATACCCTTGTGCTCGTGCTATGCCGGCTGACGGCATTTAGAGGCAGATGAAGAATTCTCATGAAAAATTTTTCATGAAAAACTTCTCACATGTTCTTCATGAACAGTTTGTTTGCCAATGTCATTCTTGCTACATAGGGGAAGCCAATCTACCAATCACTTCTATCTCATAAGCAAGAAAGAAAACTATGACGACAATTAACGGCACGATTGGCAATGACATCCTGTTTGGTACTAGCTCCGACGATGTGATCAATGGGTTTGAAGGCAACGATACGTTGAATGGACTGGGAGGCAATGACCTGCTCGATGGAGCCGCTGGAATTGATGTCCTCAACGGGGGGGAAGGTGATGACACGCTGAATGGCGGTATTGATAACGACACTTTGAACGGTGGTGATGGCGACGATACACTCAATGGTGGTGATGGCAGTGATCGCTTGTCTGGCGGGAACGGCAATGACATTGCAAACGGCGGCACGGGTGGCGACCGGCTGTTTGGTGAAGAGGGTGATGACACGCTGTTCGGCAACGACGGCAACGACATTCTGGAAGGATCAATCGGCAATGACACCCTCTACGGTGGCCTGGGTGCAGACCGACTCAACGGCGCTGAGGACGACGATTTCCTCTATGGTGAAGCGGGTGGCGACATCCTCAGTGGCGGCAGTGAAAATGACTTCCTAGACGGTGGAGCGGCTGCCGATACCCTGAATGGCGGCAACGGTAACGACATTTTAGTGGGTGGTGCAGGCAACGATACCCTAACGGGCGGTGCTGATGCCGATAAGTTTCAGTTCGAGTCCAATACGGTCTTTACGCGAGCTAACTTTGGCATCGACACCATCACTGACTTTGTCAACGATTTCGATCGGGTCACGCTGGATAAAACTACCTTTGGCATCAATGATCTCTCTGAGATTGGTATTGTGGCCACGGATGCTGCCGCTGCAACCAGCAGCAAACTCGTGCTCTATAGCCGCGCCACAGGTAATATCTTCTTCAACCCCAACGGCACGGCGGCTGGCTATGGCACTGGCGGACAATTTGCCAAGCTGCAAGGTGCACCCACAATCACGGTTGATAGTGCATTTGAGTTAATCGGCTAATCGCTGATCCTGATTTGCTCCGAGTGAAATGCTCCTCAATCACTCAGCTCCTTAGAAGGCACCAATAGCGTGCCTTCTTTCTTTTACCCTCCGATTCAAGCATCTGATTCTGCAAAATCCATCAGGTTGCATTCGTGCGGTTCTTACTAACCCGAGCGCTTTATAATCAACACCCTCACCCCTCACCCCTCACCCCTCACCCCTCACCCCTCACCCCTCACCCCTCACCCCGAAACACTATTCACCATTTACTGCTCTCCTTAGTATTTGTGCAGTTCCCATTTGTGCAGCTCTATAGAAAACTTTTAGGGGAGTAGACTGCTCCTAATCCTCGCTACAATTTACTTCAACGATAAAATAAGCTTAGGCATGGCAAACTCGCTGACTCGAAGACGCTTGTTGGAATGGACTAGCGTGGTCCTAGCAGGATGGCTAGTCGCTTGCGATCAAGGCAGCCGATCAGCGGATAATAGAACTAAGCGATCTCAAACCCTAGACTTATCCAGTCCCGCGTTTGAGCCAGAAGCATTCATTCCAGTCGAATTCACCTGCGATGGCGCCGATCATTCACCTGCTTTACGCTGGAGCGCTCCACCAGAAGGAACCCAGAGCTTTACGCTGATTTTGGACGATCCAGATGCGCCAAACGGTACTTTTACCCATTGGGTTCTGTATGACCTGCCGCCTGACTCGCAATCCTTACCAACCGCTATCCCAGCTCAGCCGTTTCTAACCACAGGCGGTGTGCAAGGTAAAAACGATTTCGGTCAATATGGATATCGAGGCCCTTGTCCACCCAGGTCCAGTAGCCTTGAAAATATCCCTGGGGAGAACCAAGGCAATCAAGCAAATCCAACGAACAGCACGCATCGCTATTTTTTTCGGCTGTATGCCCTGGATACCGTTCTGGATTTGCCGCCTGGTGTAACCTCAACCGAAGTCCGAACCGCCTTGAAAGACCATATCCTAGCTGAAGCGGAACTGATGGGACGGTATAAACGCCAATCTTAGTCTATGGATAAAACAAAAGTTGGACTGCGCTCACGCTTGTTTTTTTCCCACGTCATTGTCATGGTAGTGGGACTGCTGACCCTGCTGACGATTGGTAAAATTTCCTCGCCCCGGTTCTTTGCCTTTTATCTACGGCAGATCGAGGTAGGTGGCCTAGGCGTGCGGCAGGTTCGGACCCAATTGATTCGCAGTTTTGATGATGCTTGGAGCAAAGGAGCCTTTTGGTCTGTTGTGATCGGAGCTTCTACTGCCGGTGCCCTGAGCTATCTGATCTCGAAGCGAATTGTGCAGCCGCTGATTCAGATGGAGGAAATCACTAAGAAATTTGCCTCTGGTCATCTCGAAGAACGTCTGCCGCCCAACGAAATTCCCGAAGTCGATCAGCTCGCCACTAGCTTCAACCGGATGGCTGCCACGTTGGAAGGAGTCGAGCAGCGCCGCCGCGAACTGGTCAGCGACCTGACGCACGAATTGCGTACTCCCTTGACTGTGCTGAAGGGCTACCTGGAAGGACTCGCTGACGGCACGATTGAACCCTCTGGCGACATCTACCAGCGCCTCTCACGGGAAACAACCCGCATGCAGCGGCTGGTCAACGATTTACAAGAACTCTCCAAAATGGAGGCGGGTTATCTGCCCATCGATGCCAAACCCATCGACCTCCATCCCCTGCTGGCCTCGATCGTGCGACGCTTTGCTGACCAGCTCTTGACCGAAAATAGCCCCAAAATGCTGCTGGACTGCCCGCCGGAAGTACCCCGTGTCCTTGCCGATCCGGAGCGGGTTGATCAAATTGTGGTCAATTTGATCAGTAACGCCTTGCGCTACACCCCAAAAGGCTCTGTCGTTGTCAAAGTTTATCCAGAGGCTGATAAGGTTTGGATTGCGGTGATTGATACTGGCCAGGGCATCGCGGCTGAAGATCTGCCCCATGTGTTTGAGCGATTTTGGCGAGCTGATCGCTCACGGGATCGGAGTTCGGGTGGCACTGGTATCGGACTGGCCATCTGTCAGCGCTTGGTAGAACTGCATGGAGGAACAATTGAAGTTGAGAGCCAACTGGGTAGAGGCAGTACCTTCCGCTTTTCCTTGCCGGTTGCTCGCGAGAAAGTCAGTGGTCCAAGAGATGTGAGAATCTGGTCTTAGATCAAAAGCGACATTAAGGGGCTTGTCCCCACGCAGGGGCACGGCCCCTGCACCCCATTTTTTGTACTTCATTAGCCTGAAAAAGGCTGTATCTAACACGATTGTGGATTAGATGGATTTGGTACATACTCTACGCTGTAGGAGCAACGCCTCAGATACATTTCTTCAATTTTTCACGGTTTGCTTGTTTCTGTGTTGCCTTTGTAAAACCTGCTGATGTCCAGTAGCTTTAGATCCAGTATTCTGACGCGATGTGCGACTAAACCTACTGTGACACAAGCTGGTCGAACTGCAAGGGTTGAGCACTGTGGCAATTGAGCCATCGACAAACTGTATGAGCTAGCAGCTTTCGGTTCAGCCGGCTGGTCAAATGCCACACATCCCGTGCCCAAACTTTTTCAATTGAGAAACGTTAACTCAACCCCAACCGCTCGCAGTTCTTGCTGGAGTGGGGCAGAGAGATAACCTTTGTCCCCAATCAGCACCCCACCAATCGTCTGCACCATGTCCCACAAGTTATATTTCTAGCATCGTCTGTGGGACTTTCTTTTCAAAAATTAGTTGTACATCGCGTTAAGTCTGCAAATTGCAAACGGTTGGGTTCTGCTTCCAATGCAACTCGTCTGAGCCGCGATCGCATTCTTGCTCTCAACTCTGCCATCGCAAAGGGGTGAACATCATTGATCTCAGGAGACAGCGCTGTTGTCGCTAACTATCGATGTGCACCAAGTTTGACGAGCGTTGCGATCGCTTCTTCGTTCAGCCCCCTGACCCCAGTAATATTCATCCCTTCGTAAAGACCTTCTGCTTTCAGAATCTGGCGCAATTGCCCCGTTTCGACACTCCAAATTCTAATTGTTTCATCTGCGCTACCGCTAATTAAACAGGAACTATCCGGTGTGAACTTGATGGATAAAACTTGATCGGTGTGACCCAAAAAGGTTCTGAGAATATCGCCCGTTTTGATATCCCACAGATGAATCAAATTATCTTGCCCCCCCGATGCCAGCCAATCTCCGTTCGGACTGATGACAACGCTGCGGATTCGTTTGGAGTGCCCTTGATAAATTCGGATGAGCGATCCGGTGTTTACGTCCCAGAGCTTCAACGTGTTGCCCGATGCGGTAATGATGCGATCGCCCTCGGGATGAAAACTCACTCCCCACACCCACGTATCGAAGTCTTGCCAGGTTTGTAAACATGTCCCAGTATGCACATCCCAAAGGTTCACGATCATGTCCTGCCCTGCACTCACTAGCATTGTCCCATCCGGGCTGAAGTCGGCTGAGCGAATCCAGTCGTGATGTCCGTGCAGCACGTTCAATAGCTGACCGCTGGCAATGTCCCAGAGCCGAATCGAGTAATCACCGCTGCTGCTAGCAAGCAGATTATCAGTAGGGCTGAATTGCAGATAATAGATTTGGCTGGTAGGTCCAGTCAGCGTTTTGATCATTTTGCTGCTGCGGGTTTGCCAAAGAATCACCGAGTTGTCGCCGCCGCCACTCGCCACTAAACTGCAATCCTGATTGCAAGCTACCGCTAACACCCAGTTGGTATGACCGCGCAGGGTTTGCAAACAGTTACCTGTTGCCGTATCCCAAATCCGAACGGTGCCATCGCCCTGCCCGCTGACAGTTCTGGTGCCATCGCTACTCACATCCAATGCCCAAATCCAGTTGCTATACCCCAGCCAGGTTTTTAGCACTTGTCCGGTGCTGATATCCCATCGCTTGATGGTATAGTCGGCACCGCCCGATAGCAGCGTTTGCCCATCGGGACTAAATTTGGGGGCACGAATCCAGCTATGGTGAGTCTGAAGCGTTCGGATTGGTTGTATCGTCTGACTATCCCACAAGCGAATGGTGTAATCTGCACAGCTACTGGCTAAGAGGGAACCATCAGGACTGAACAGCACGGAAGAAACGTGAGGGGTTTGATTTTTGAAAGTATGCGCGAGGGTTGCTTCAAAGGTCTTTGGATTAATCTGCCACCAGTTGATGGTTCCGTCTGGGCTGCCGCTCACGAGCCATTCACCTTGGGGATGAAGGGACACACTAAAAACTTGATCCTCGTGTCCGGTTAGCGTTTGCTGTAGTTTTTTAGTGTTGAGGTGCCAAATCTTAATGGTGCGATCGCTGCTGCCGCTGATCAGGTAATCTCCCTTGGGACTAAAACAAACGGCTTGCACTTGATCGGCATGTCCGTCTTCTCCCTCAAAGCTGTGCAGGCAGGTTCCTGTTTCGGTATCCCACAGGCGAATGGTGGTGTCACCGCTGGCGGATGCTAATAGCGATTGGGTGGGATGAAAGGCAACGCAGTAAACCTGATCGCGATGCCCGACCAGCGATCGCAGGTGATTGCCTGTGGCAAAGTCCCAAAACTCAATGGGATAGTCGGTCGTTCCAACAGCGATGATTTTGCCGTCGGGACTCACAGCAATCGAGTGAACCCAGTTATTGTAGGCTTTCACAGTCCAAATGGCTTGTCCGTCACTGACGCACCACAATCGCAGATAGCCACTCAATTCGCCGCTGACAAAATGGGTGCCAGCAGGATTAAATGCGACTGCTAACACTGCACCGAAGCCATTGGTGAATTGCGATCGTCGCAGATCGGCATAGGCAAAATTGCTATGAGGTAAGGGAACATTCGGCAAGTAAGCGTGCCAGACCGCCAAACCAGAACAGTTGCAGCCCGTCAAATCGACATCGAGATAACAGAGTAAATTCAGAATGTTGCCTGCGGCGTAACTGGGTTCTGGTATGAATGTTGCCAAATTATTAATGGTTGGATGCAATGTCGCAAGGCAAGTTTTGAGATGTTGAGTAGTTGCAACCTGAGAACCAAGAGTTGCTTGCAGTTCACGAGCGATCGCATCCACAATCAACCGTCGTTGGCTATCCCGAATGTAATCTTTCACGGTTGTTTTCAGCAGTGGGTAACGATGCAGCAAGATAGGCGTTTGTTCGCTCACAGCCAGCAGTTCAGCACTCATTTGCTCAGTTAATTGCTCCGTCACGTATTCCATCACAACAGGCTGCTGTGTATAAGTTCCCTGCTTTTTTTCAATCAGATTACGCCAGTGCAAACTTTCGATCGCCTCTAAAATTTTGCTGCGGGATTGCGCTGGTAATAGATCAGTGCTAAGTTCATCAATTCCTGTCCAATCGCGATTAATGGCTAACCAAAACATGATTGCCTGCTCTAAGCTAGACAGCCGTTCAAATTGTTGATCAAGTAAACGACGAATCCCCTGAGACATTAGTGCCTCTTCTTGCAAGAAGGCACTAATGTCTCCATCAAACAGATCTTGAATTGTTGCAGCAATAATTTTGATCGCTAATGGACTGTTACTGTAGCGATCGCTCAGCTCTTTTTGTTGTGCAGCCGTTCCCTTCAATCCCTTTGCTTGTAGCAGGAAATGACTTGCCTCATCTGAACCCTTGAGGGTCAAACAGCAAACTGGAGAATGCTCGCCCTCCAGGGTACTCAATTCGATCGTCTTCTCGCGGCTTGTGACGATTAGGCTGCTCTGGTGTGGTGTTTCACCCATTAAACGCAAGAGTTCGCCATAGCCTTCGTAGCCTGGACGATAAACCCCTGCTGTTTTGCTCAGAATCGTCTCTAAATTGTCTAAAACCAGTAAACAGCGATGGTGCTGTAAGTAGTGTAATAAACTCTGCAAACTGGGCTGCGTTTCCTGTTGATTCGATAGAACTAACAGCCACTGCGTCAGGATTGCTTCGAGGGTGGGTGCATTCCGTAGCGATCGCCAAATCACAAATTCAAAGGGGCGATCGTCTATGTCCTTATTAAGGACTTCATGCAGCAATTTTGTTGCCAGAGCCGTTTTACCCACACCTCCCATACCGAGGATTGCAATCAAGCGACGCGGCGATTCGTTCTCGTCAATCCACTGCCTGAGCTGCGCCAGTTCTGCCTGACGACCGTAAAACATGGATACGTCTGGAGCCTCTCCCCAGTCGATCTGGAGCTTTACCCGCTGTCGCGCTTGCAGACGCTCCTGCTCACGATCGACCTCTTGAAGGGACGAATTCTCATTGGGATAGCGATAATCCTGACGCTCCAGCAGGATCTGAAAGGCATGAAAAAATGCTTCAAGCGTTGGCTTATCAACCGTGGTTCGAGCCTCTAATACCTTAGTAATCGTCTTCAACGATAGTCCAGTGCGCTCACTCAGTTCCTCTAGCGTGTAGCGTTCGCCAAAGTTTTCCGCGATTTCTGCGTTGCGCCGTGCGGACTGTAGTTTCTGTTGTCCCTGTGCGGTCAAAACCACTCCACGCCTACGAAGATTGCGCTTACTTTCCATAACGCTTACTGGAACTCGATTGAAAGTTCTTCAATTCAGGGGCTTAAGGGGCAAACATAGAATCATACATTTCAAGCATTCTCTTAACTTACCGCTTAAGTTACCCATAAGTTGCTTTATTTTCCCTGGAGCCTGCGATTGGGCAAAGCCATACTGAAGCTATATCGATAATACGTAGGCATTCTCTGATTAAATTCATTGAGGCAAAGAACTATGACTACAGAAGCAGCGAACTTACTACATCAGCAGTATCATCTTGCCCAAATCAACATTGCTTTGATGAAAGCTCCTTTAAGCGATCCAGGCATGGCTGAGTTTGCTGCTGCACTGAACGAGGTGAATGCTGTTGCAGATCAAAGTCCAGGTTTTGTTTGGCGATTGCAATCCTCATCAGGCAACGCAACCGATATTCAAGCCTATCCCGATCCAAGAATGCTGGTTAATTTATCGGTTTGGCAGAGCGTAGAGCAGCTAAAGGACTATGTTTATAAAACCTTGCACGGTGAATTTTTTAGCCGTCGTCGCAACTGGTTTGAACGATACCAAGGTGAGCATCTTGCCCTATGGTGGATTCCTGCTGACTGTTTACCCACGGTTGAGGAAGGAAAAGCAAAGCTGGAACAACTTGCCCTATACGGAGATTCACCCGAATGTTTCACCTTTGCCAAACCCTACCCGCCACCTGTAATGATCAACATCTAATCGATCGCACCTGACATTTCCCGATTTTACAAGCTGATTTTTCAGACATTCCATCTGACTTTTTCAGACTGACAAACAAACTGTCATTTTCTATTCTGAATATGTGAGTGAAAGGTTGCTGAAATTGAGAAGAAATTGAACTCATCTCTTTCGTTTCGCTTCATGTTCTGTCAAGCGCACTGTAAAAATTCTATTTCCTTCAAAGGAGGCAATATGGCTACCATCGATCGCGTCAATTTTGGCTTTTTCGATGTCGGTCGATCAGAAACCGACCTTGGTCGAGCCAGTACACTAGACGACATTGCAAGCGAATACGCATTCTCGATCGGAGGCGCTTCCTCAAACATCAACATTGGTATGTTTCATCTCGATCGCGAAAACAATGGCGATGGAGATATGAGAATTTTCCGAGACGTCAATCGCAATGGTCGATTGGATGTCAATCTAGGGGAGCCTGTTGTCGCTTCTAATATCCGGCGCAATGGTGTCAATGAATCTATTAATGTGAGCCTACCTTCGGGACACTACATCATCGGTGTCGTGAATAATCGTGCGGATGCGCCGCAGGGCAGGTTCATCTTTCGACTGAATATGAATCGGGTCGCGAGCGGTGCTCCAAACGGCATCGCCAGTCGAGAATTTGAGATTGGCAACATCTCAGCAGATCTGACTCGTCGCAACCAGGTTAGTGCAAACGACACCGCAGACAATTTTGCTTTCTCACTTGATGTGGGCGAAAGCCTTGGCATTAAAATTCGAGAGCTTGGTAACAAGAGAGGCGAAATTAATGCGCGTGTGGTACAAGATCTCAATCGCAACGGACTCGTTGATGAAAACGAAGTTGTGGTGCGATCAACTGGCTCTGGCAATCTTGACACCATCTCAAATATCAGCGGAGCAGGTGACTACATCCTTCAGGTTTGTCAGGTGAAGGGTAATGTCAAATTCGAGGCTGCTTTCGATCACTCGGCTGCTTAATTTGAACTTGGTAGGGCGATCGCCAGAAATACTTTTTCTACAGACAAGGGCGACAACATGCAAATCGAAGAGACAGCAATGAGGAGTCGTATAAGTGTAGTCAAAACTGTAGTAGGAAATATGGATTCAGAAATTGAAACTCAAATTCGTGAGTATGAGGTGCGGCTTTACACCGCAATGTCAGCCTCCGACGTATCTGAATTAGACGCGCTCATTGCCGATGATCTGCTTTTCGTTGGACCAACTGGTGAACTAGCAACTAAAGCGATGGATTTAGACTTGCATCGTACTGGTGGTACTCAGTTTCACGAGTTTGTGCCTAAAGAGCTAGAAATACGAGTTTGGAGCGAACACTTTGTTCTTGCATCAGCTCACATTTTCTTGAGTGGCACGTATTTAGGAAAGGCCTTCGCAGGGGATTACCGCTACATGAGAGTTTGGCGTAGAGGCAAAAGCGGTTGGCAAATCGTTGGTGGCAGCGTTACCGCGATGGTTTGAAGGTCTAAACTTTCTAAAACTTGCATAGTGGCGGAAGTTCAATTCGTTGAAAGCCATCGGTGGTGGTATCTAACTAACAAATTGATGAAGCGGACGGGCGAGAAATTTTGGTCGTGCAGCTGAGATTATCTATCGCCGCTTATCTTGGTCGTTAGCTCGAACCCTAAAAATGAGATGAGTATGCATTCCGGATGCCAGTTGAAAAGAGTGTTAATATCTCTGCGACTTAATGGTGCAGGCGATTACATTTTACAAGGTTGCCAGTCGAAGGGAAATACTCAATTTGAGGTTAATTTTGACCACGTAGCTGTTTGGCACGATCGCTGCTAAGTTTGGCAGCAACGAGCTAATTTTACGGAGGTGCACCATGAATAATGCTCTACAGTTTTCCAATTCCCTCTTAGAGGATTTCTGTCAAACTTTTATATCTCAAGGCAGCTTTTTGTTGCTAGCAAATTATCAGCTCATTCCACAACTGCTGTATGAAAGCATCATTGATCGCGCGATCGCAAATATCGAATGCACAGTCGAAGAAATTGAATTAGCCTGCCAGCAATTCTACCAGCACTGGAATCTAATGACTGAAGATCAACAGCAGATGTGGCGATCGCACTGTGGTCTAAATCAAATTCAATTTGAAGCAATGGCGACGCGATCGCTGCGAATTGAAAAATTCAAGCAGGCTACCTGGGGGCACAGTCTTGAATCACATTTTCTTCAGCGCAAGCATGAGTTCGATCGCGTCATTTACTCACTTTTGCGCACCAAAGATCGCGACCTAGCTCAAGAACTATTTTTTCGGGTTTCCGGAGGCGAACAGTCGTTCGCAGAACTCGCCCAGCAATATTCTGAAGGCACAGAAGCCGAAACAGGCGGACTCATTGGTCCTGTCGAACTGGGGACGCTGCACACCCAGCTAGCCGACCTACTTCACACCAGCCCAATGGGTCATGTTCAACCGTTTGGATTGGGTGAATGGTGCATGATTGTTCGCCTGGAAAAGCTTATTCCTGCCCAACTCGATGAGCAGATGCGCGATCGACTGCTCCAGGAAAAATTTGATGCTTGGCTACAAGAACAAGTGCAGCAGCTTAGCGATCGAGACAAAGCTTGGCTTGGTTTTGTACCAGCTAGCTTTGCAAAAGCCAATGAAGCTGCTGCTGCATAGTTGCAGTAAAGCAACACATTTCTGAAGACCTGAGAAATACCATGAGACAACAACCAAAACAGCCCTCTAATCTAACATCAACCCGACGACGATTTCTACAATTTTCTGCTGCATTTGCTTCTACTGTAGCGTTAGGAAGCTGTCAGCGATCGATTTTAAACGATTCAAGTTTCTCTCAGTCAAGCTCTAATGATTTGCTCCGCATTTACACTTGGGCAGACTACTCGAATGAAGAGGTGTACCAGCAATTTACTGAACAAACCGGGATCAAAATAATTGCTGATGTCTATGACTCAAATGAAACAATGCTTACCAAGCTTCTAGCTGGAGGAGGAAATCAATACAGCATCATTTATCCCTCCGACTACATGGTGAAGCAAATGATTGAATTGAAGTTGCTAACGCAGATTGATCATACTCGCTTGCAAGGACTTAATCAACTGCTAGACAAGTGGAAAAATCCGCCTTATGACCCTCATAACACGCACAGCATTCCTGTAAGCTGGGGCACAACTGGGCTAATCTACAACACTGAAGTCTTGCAATCAAAACCAACCGATTGGGAGTTTCTATGGCGTGAAAAGCAGGCGCTATCAGGTCGAATCACTTTGCTAGATGATGTACGTGAAGTCATGGGAGCAACATTGCGATCGATCGGCTATTCCTACAACGCGACCAATCCGAAAGAACTCGAAGCAGCCTATCAGAAATTGCGAGAGCTAAAGCCTGCACTTGCTTCTTTTGAATCGTTTGGTTGGGAAGATAGCTTGGTTGCTGGAGACTTAGCATTGTGCATGACCTATTCCATTATTGGAAATTCTCTACCTACAGAGCACCCTCATCTCAAATACGTCATTCCTCAAAGCGGCACATCGGTTTGGACGGACACACTGGTAATTCCTAAAACTGCGCCGAACTTGAATGCTGCCTATGCTTGGATAAACTTCATGCTGAAGCCTGAAAACGCTGCTTTTGCTGTTGAGAAATTGATGTTTGCTACCCCCAATAAAGCAGCTTTTGAACAATTGCCAAGTGAACTTAAAGAGAACACAAATCTTTATCCAACTTCTGAAACGCTGGCAAAGTACGAAACCATTGCTCCTATAGGTAAAGCAATTGATCTCTATGACGAGTATTGGACTGAGTTGAAAAGTATCTAACTGCTTGCGCTAGATATAGCACAACGAAAAAGTAAAATGTCGCATTTCAATTTTAAAACTAATCTATCTCAACCAATTCCACAGCTCGCTTCCACAAACTTATCTCCATTGAGAAGCCTCTAGCCGCCCCTTCAAACTCAACTCGATCGCCAGCAAAGTTTGAGTCACATCCGCTGGTGTTCTAACTCCAGCTTCGCTGTGCCCCAACGACATTTTTATTCCCACTCAATACAAGTTAGGAAACAGATTTTATGGCAGTTTCTGCAAGCTTTAGTCCAGGTATCCTTACCATCACCGGAGATAACTTAGACAATACGATCGAAGTCAGCCGCAATGCAGCCGGACAAATTCTTGTCAACGGTGGAGCCGTTGTAGTTTCTGGTGGCATACCAACCGTCGCTAATACTACTTTGATTCAGGGTTCTGGACTGGGAGGAAATGACAGAATTACCCTCAACGAAGCAAACGGCAGACTGCCAAGGGCACTTCTGTCTGGCGGATCTGGTAACGACACCCTCACAGGCGGATCTAGCGCCGATCTACTGTTTGGGGAAGCAGGTAATGACACGCTGCTGGGCAAAGGCGGAGCGGATCTCCTTCTTGGCGGCACAGAAAACGATGTTCTGACCGGAGGAGATGCAGACGATCAGGTGTTTGGCGAAGATGGCGACGATCGCAGCGTTTGGATTCCCGGTGATGACACCGATCTGAATGAAGGCGGCAACAATACCGATATCAGTGAAGTGAACGGCGGCGGTGGTAGCGAAGCCTTTGTTGTAACTGCCAATGGCTCTCGTGTACGTCTCGATCGCGTCAACCCCGCTCCGTTCACCTTAGACATTGGCACCACCGAAAATTTGATCCTGAATATGAATGGTGGGGATGATACCTTCTCCGCAGCGAACAATCTGGCTTCATCGATTCAACTCACCGTTGATGGCGGTGCTGGAAATGACACGATTCTCGGTGGCAATGGAGCAGATACGCTGCAGGGCGGCGATGGCAATGATTTCGTGGATGGACAAAAGGGGAACGACGTAGCGGTGCTGGGTGCGGGCAATGATGTCTTCCAGTGGGATACGGGTGACGGTAACGATGTGGTGGAGGGTCAAGCAAACTTCGACACGCTGCAATTCACCGGGACTGCCGCTTCAGAACAAATTAATATTGCTGCCAACGGCGGACGAGTTTTCTTTAGCCGCGATGTGGAAGCGGTCGTGTTGGATTTGAACGATGTCGAGCGAATCAACTTTGCGGCATTGCTAGGCACAGACACCATCACTGTGAATGATTTGAGCGGCACGGATGTAACTCAGGTCAATGTTGACTTGGCAGGCCCAGACGGGAGGGGCGATGGTCAAAGCGACACTGTGATTGGTCATGGCACCGCAGGCATCGATGTGATTCGATTGAGAAACACGATTAACAACATCCACATCACGGGCTTGCCCGCAGCAATTACCATCACCAATGCCGATGCCGATCGGCTGACAATCAACGGCGGAACAGGCGACGACACGATCGATGCAGGCAATCTGACCAGCACGACGATGACCGTAACTTACAACGGTGGCATCGGCAACGACATGATTCAGGCGGGAGCAGGCAGAGACATTTTGACGGGGGGCAATGGCAGTGACTCGTTGGCAGGCGGCTTGAGCAATGACACCCTGACTGGCGGAGCTGGCAGTGACTCGTTGGCAGGCGGCTTGAGCAATGACACCCTGACTGGCGGGGCTGGGGTCGATCGCTTCCGATTCGATGCTCCCAACGAAGGGCGTGACCTGATTACTGACTTTGCCAGCAATGAAACGATCGACGTCATTGCCAGCAGTTTCGGTGGCGGTCTGGTGGCAGGCAAGCAAATTACAATACGCCAATTTCGCCTGGGCAGCAATGCTCAAGATGCCAGCGATCGCTTCATCTACAACAGCGGCACACGCACCTTGTTCTACGACTCTGATGGCTTAGGTGGCGCAGCAAAAGTTCAGCTAGCAATCCTGCAAACCGATGTCGCTTTGAGGGCTGCTAATATCCGCGTTCTTTAGTTGATAACCATCTCAACTTAATCAGAAGGAGAATTCCAATGGCAACGATCGCAAACTTCAACGGTTTAATGCAGTATCCGGTGCTTCCTGGAAGCGAAACAGCTCCAGCACTGATTCAACAGAATTTATATTTTGGACGCAATATTGGAATGACAGGACGAGTGACAGAACAGGAATTTCAGCAGTTTGTTGAAGATGTTGTGACCCCTCGGTTCCCTACTGGAGTGACAGAATAGGACGCAAAGGGACAGTTTTTGGACAGTAGCGGAAACTTAATTCGGGAACCCAGCAAGGTCATCTCGTTCGTTTACAAAGATCAGGCTAGCAATCAGCGGGCGATCGATGAAATTATTAACGCTTACAAACAGCAGTTTCAGCAGGAATCGGTTTTGCAGGTAAAGAATCAGGATGTTGCAATTGGCTTTGGTCAGGGTGAAGATCTGATCGTGAATGATCCCACGCCTGAGCTAATCCAGGTCGATTTGTATTTTGATGGCATTGGAACAAAAGGACGGGGAGGCGATCGTCAATTTAATCAATTTCTTGAAAATGTATTAACTCCTCGATTTCCAGATGGGTTGACCGTTTATGACGCAGAAGAACAGTCGCAAGATTGCTCCTACGATTCGATTCAGGAATTCAGTAAAGTTGTGTCGTTAATTATCGAAAGGAGAAGATCTGATCGACAATGATGTAACTCCTGAACTCATTCAAGTCGATCTGTTTTTCGGACAAAATATTGGAACCACAGGACAAGTGAGCAATCGCCAATTCAATCAGTTTCTCCGCGATGAAATCACGCCTCGCTTTCCCGATGGATTAACCGTTTACGATGCCAAAGGACAGTTTCTCGACAGTATAAATCGGCTGATTCGTGAACCCAGCAAGGTTGTTTCTCTCATTCTCGAAGATACACAAGCCAACGAGAATTCGATCAATCAAATCATTGGCACTTACAAGCAAAAATTCCAGCAAGAATCAGTTCTAGCCGTTGTGGATGAAACCTTAAGCGTTGCTTTTGATGTCAGCAGTGATGTATCGATCGGCTCAACTCAATCGAATCTTGCTTCAAGCAAAATTGTTGAACCCAATCAGCAGTCTGTTTTCACAACGCCCGAAGTCCCCTCCTCTGTTTCCCTTGTTCAGAGACTATTGCCATGATTCACCATTGCTCAATGTCAGCGAACGAACCGCTCCATGCCGCCCAAGTTCTCGCTGCCGATCGCCTATCGCGAAGGTTAGCGTTCTCTCCGGATCAGTGCTGGGGGATTCTTTGAAGTCATCGAATTTTGGGTTGAAAATCATACGCTGCTGGAGTTAATGCCTCCAATGCTTACACCGCAATATCTTGCTTTCTTGCGATCGGAGAAGCTGAAAATGATTCTGAAAGATATGGCACTGCGACAATCTTGAGAGCTTCAAGCCTTGCTCACATTTGCTCATCTAATTTTCTTAGTTTCTGAGAGGTTTCTATCATGATTCATCACATTTCATTTGCGGTTAACAATCCGCTTCATGTTGCTGAAGTCATTGCGGAACTATGGCAGGGGAGAGCAATTCCTTTTCCCGGCCATCCTGGTAGCTTTGTGACGCTCAGTTTTGATTCCTATGGTACGGCGATCGAGTTTCTGCCCAAAGACACGGTTCTCAAACCGGGTTCGCAGAACAAAGACTCTGTCTGGTTTGACGCTTCTCACCCAAATGCCATTGGCTACACGGCTAGCCATGTCAATATTGCAGTGCCGATCAGCGAAGCAGAAATTTATGCGATCGCCGATCGTGAAGGATGGCGTGCGGTGCGCTGTAGCCGGCAAGGCTTTTTTGACCTGATTGAGTTCTGGATTGAGAATGAAGTTCTGATTGAGCTATTGCCGCCCAATCTCATAGAACAATATCTGCACCTCGTGCAGCCAGAGAATCTGAAGGCAGCTCTCAATCTTGATCTATCTTCAGAGAATACACTCCTAGCGAATTAGTAGCCTGCTATGAATTTCATTCTGACAACAGAAAGACTCTAGTTCCAACCCTGCTGCACTGATGATCTAACGTTGCTTCATGCACTTTGGATGGGTAGTGGTGAATCGTAATGGTTAGGAGCGCAGGGAAGCGTTTTAATGATGCACAAAGTACCAGATCGCGCCGATGTGATTGCTCAACTTCTTCGAGAACAACGGATACGGTATTGCGATCGATTCTGCGAAAAGCTCGCCTGATTTCTAATTTGTGAGACTGTTTACTCGCTTTCTAGCTCGACTAAAATTCCATTCACTAAGCTATCTTCCTGATAGCTGTCGCTCTGATTGAGTTTTATTGCTGTGAAGGATTGTTAGTGGGGCCTCAACCCTATCACGTCGCCCATCCGCAACCCCTTCATGCAACAAAGCTACTTTCTGACTCAAAATCTACCCAGGCTCTAATTTCTTCTGACTTTATCCGACTTTTTCAAGCTGACAATTAGAACTTCAATTTCTACGCTAAGTATGTGAGCGATAAACCTACGAGTTGATATAAGGAAGCTCAAATCGAAGGTGCTAACTATTCATTCAGGAGAACATCAATCATGCAACGCAATTTTTATCTACGTTTGTCGTCAAGCCTGGTGCTGAGCGCAGGTTTGCTTTTGGGACTCACTCCTTTATTGTCAGAAATCGAAACCAAGGTAAATCTTAATGGAGCGAATCTCAACGGTGTAGCTCTCAACGGTGTAGTTCTCAATGGTTTGGGACTCAACGGTTTGAGGATTAATGGTACGCATCTTGAAACTAGCTCTCACCCATCATTGCAACTGCAACTTGAGGGAAGCCAATTAGTTCTGCACGTTAACCGTTGAATTGAATAGTTTGTCTTGAGAAGGTGTTTGAGATGGACTATCGATCCTGGCTGATTGCTTTTGCTACGTTAGGTATAACGCTCGCTGGATGTAATTCTGTTACCTCCCATTCTCTCAATCAGAGATTTTCTGGCGCTCAAAATTCAGCATCGTTCAAAGGCAAATCCCTGATTGGTGCTACCTTGAACACCACCGACGAGCAGGGACACCCACAAACGCTCAAGATTGTCAATGTAGAGAGAGACTTCCGGGATCATGACCTTTATCTCTACACGGTTTTGCGCCAGCAATCTCATAATTCCCAATGGCAAAATCTTTGTCAACCAGACCGCAACGGCATGATTCAAGCCATTCCGCTATCAGGGCAGTGGGATAAGGCTGGGAACCACCTCGATAACGGACAAATTACCTTTGCTTGTACGAATAGCGTATTGGTGAAATGCCTCCGCTTAGGCTACAAGCCGTGGCAACAGGTCAACGGTCAATCTCTGCGGGATTACCATCAGGCGTGTACTCGAATGCTCCGGGCAGACTACTGTGGTGATGGCATCGCACACACCCAGGAAGGAACACCCATTGATGTCTACGATCGCTTGAACATTCAACGAGCCACTCCCAACAGCGGTATGGTGTTTGAAGCAGCATGGAGCCCTGGAGGAGCAGTTTTACTGCATCGAACTCGTTATCCTGACTCGCTGAAGCAATTGCAGCAGGAATGCCCACAAAAGTTGAAAGCGATGTTGCATCTTGGTCGAAATGCGACAGATATTCCACAAGCATTGCTATTTAACCAGTCCATTGTAGGTTACAACAGCTTTAACGTAAGGAAATAGAGCTAGAGCGGCATTTCAAAACAAGTGAAACACCGCCCTAATTTTTGTCTCTGGTTTCTATTTGCGTTCAGAACTCCCGCCGATTAGCGTAGCCTCAACCTCTGCTCACCCGCTCATCGGTTGAAGTTGCGCTTAGAAACCCCTTGCAGCGCTTTTCGCTTGGACTGCGCGAAGGTCATAGCGATCGAGGTTCATCACCTTGTCCCATGCGGCCACAAAGTCATTCACAAACTTCTGCTGCGAGTCCACACTTCCGTAGACTTCCGCGAGGGCGCGGAGTTGGGAGTTCGAGCCGAAGATTAGGTCAACGCGGGTCGCGGTCCACTTGAGTTCGCCGGTTTTGCGACTGCTTCCTTCGAACTCATACTCATCTTCCGAGGTTGCCTTCCAGGTCGTGCCCAGGTCAAGCAGGTTGACGAAGAAGTCATTGGTCAAGGTTTCGGGCCGATGAGTGAAGACGCCATGCTTAGATCCGCCATAGTTGGCACCCAGAACGCGCAAGCCGCCTAGCAGAACCGTCATCTGAGGGGCTGATAGGGACAGCAATTGCGCCCGATCGACCAGCAGTTCCTCAAGCGATTCGCTGTGTCTGCCGCTAGTGTAGTTACGGAACCCGTCTGCGGTTGGCTCCAGCACAGCAAAGGACTCGACATCCGTTTTCTCCTGCAACGCATCGGTACGTCCCGGTTTGAAGGGAACCGTCACCTCGTGACCAGCCCTCCTTGCCGCCTCTTCAATGCCTGCGCATCCACCCAGAACGATCAGGTCAGCGATCGAAACCCGCTTGCCGCCAGACTGCGAGCTGTTGAACTCCTGTTGGATTCTCTCCAGGGTTTGCAGCACGGTTGCCAACTGCTCCGGCTGGTTGACTTCCCAATCCTTCTGCGGCGCTAGCCGAATCCGCGCTCCGTTGGCTCCACCGCGCATGTCAGAGCAGCGGAACGTGGACGCCGACGCCCAAGCGGTCGAAACCAGTTGGGAGACAGACAATCCCGAAGCCAGAATCTTGGCTTTGAGCGCAGCAATGTCCTGCTCATCAATCAGTTCATGATCGACAGCGGGAATGGGATCTTGCCACAGGAACTCTTCCTCAGGAACCTCTGGGCCAAGATAGCGCGATCGCGGTCCCATGTCGCGGTGGGTTAGCTTGAACCACGCCTTAGCAAACGCGTCAGCAAACTCGTCTGGGTGCTCAAGGTAATGCCGTGCAATCTGGTTGTAGATGGGATCCATCTTCATCGCCATATCCGCCGTGGTCATGATCGGGGCGTGCCGTTTCGATGGATCGTGGGCATCGGGTACCGTACCAGCGCCAGCGCCGTCCTTGGGTCTCCACTGCCACGCGCCAGCCGGACTCTTGGTTAGCTCCCAGTCATATTTGAACAGGGTTTCGAGATAGCTGTTGTCCCACTGGGTTGGCGTCGGAGTCCATGCGCCTTCGATGCCGCTGGTGATCGCATCAGCGCCAACTCCCGTGTTGTAGGTGCTCTTCCAGCCAAGCCCCTGATCGATGATGGTGGCCCCTCCAGGTTCAGGACCGACATGCGTCGCTTCAGCCGCGCCATGACATTTGCCGAAGGTATGTCCGCCCGCCGTGAGCGCAACCGTTTCGGCATCGTTCATCGCCATCCGACCAAAGGTCTCGCGAATGTCTCGGCCTGAACCGATTGGATCAGGTTCGCCATCTGGGCCTTCCGGGTTGACGTAGATCAGGCCCATCTGGACGGCGGCAAGGGGATTCAGCAGCACCCGATCGCCTTCGTAACGCTCGTTGCCAAGCCAGGCTTTCTCCGATCCCCAGTAGATGTCTTCCTCTGGCTGCCAGACATCCACGCGCCCGCCGGCAAAGCCGATCGTCTTGAAGCCCATCGACTCTAGGGCGCAATTGCCCGCGAAGATCATCAGGTCGGCCCACGAGATTTTCTTGCCGTATTTCTGCTTGATGGGCCACAGCAACATGCGCGCCTTATCGAGGTTGGCATTGTCGGGCCAGCTATTGAGCGGTTCAAACCGCTGGCTACCCGACCCTGCGCCGCCGCGACCGTCGCCAATCCGATAGGTGCCAGCGCTGTGCCATGCCATCCGAATGAAGAGCGGCCCGTAATGACCGTAATCGGCTGGCCACCAATCCTGAGAGGTGGTCATCAGCTCATAGATATCTGCCCTCAAGGCAGCTAAGTCGAGAGTCTTGAACTCCTCAGCATAGTTGAAGTCCTCACCCATTGGATTGCCTTGGGGTGAATGCTGATGAAGGATGCTCAGATTCAAATAATGCGGCCACCACTCTCGGTTCGTCGGCACATGACGAGGCTGGTGTTTTTGCCCGCCGCCCGTAAATGGGCATCCGCTTCCGCTACTCATAATGTCTCCTGTCTTTGAAAAAACGCTAATCTACGGTTGCAAGTGAGAGCGACCAAGAATAGCAATTTAAATGACCCGAAATAGTCATGGATTTAATCATAATCGGTATGAGTTCGTTTTAGGGACGCTCTTAAGCTATTGTAATAAGTGCGATTGCTGAATCTCCTATAGTGCGATTTCCCGCTGTGTCAGTTGGGTTGAGACAGCAAATCCAATGCACTTCCCGATTACATTCAAAGGGGAATGCTGGTGGAGGATGCTCAGGTTCAAGTCATGCTGCCGCCAGTCTCGGTTAGCACATGACGAGCTTTAAGTTTCTGACCGCTGCCTGTAGGCGGGTATCCGCTTTCGCCGCTCATAGTCTTTCCCTATCGAGTGTCGTAGTGTGTTTTTTGATGTACTGCCGGTACTGCAAATAACAGGTACTGCAAATAACAGGTACTGCAAATAACAGGTACTGCAAATAAATAGCACACTGATAATTATTGGGATAATCGATGGGAAATATAACTGGCCGGAAATATAAACAACGTTATGATTCGAAACGCAAATTCAAGGTTCGAAATAAATGGTTATACTAATAGCCCTCTGCTGTTACCTGTCATAGTAACGATTGGGAGACTACAAGCGCAGGCGAGCTATGTAACGAGATTCAGTAGATCAAAAGTGGATTCGTTTGGATTACCGAACTTAGGTTTGTTCGCGCAGTGTGTGCATCGCACAATCCCCCTAAACCCCAGCGGGGATGAGCCTTCGGCGTAGAAATGGCAACATCTAACGCCCTACGATTTTGCCGAAGCAGCCAAAAAGAGGCGCAGATTTGCAGCGAAACTTGCGCGTCAGGTTCATTGCCGAGAGTTTAGAAGCTGAGCAGTTTAGAAAATCGGCAGGGGTACTATGTTGTGCTATGCCAGGTATTGAGTCAGGGTGTTACTAAATTCTTCGTAGGGTTTAGCTCCAATCAGCGTCTCTGCCAACTCCCCCTGTTGAAAAAACATGACAGCCGGAATACTGCGAATGCCATATCGCTTGGCAACAAATTTGTTGGCATCCATATCGAGCTTAAAAACCTTGGCGCGACCGCTATACTCCTCAGCCAGTTGGTCAATCAACGGAGCAATCAGTTTACAAGGACCGCACCAAGTCGCAGTACAGTCTACGACAAACAGCGGTTCGGTTGTCAAGAGTGCATCAAACTCGCTTTCATCTTGAATATAAGGGGCAGCCATGAGGTCTCCTGCAAAACAGTATTCTCTCATAGTTACCGTGAGTTACCGTCAATACTTTTCGGCAATACGAAAAACTGCCACCGTTGCGACAATCCTGGCTCAGTCAATTTCGGGGTTGGTCAATTGAGGTTGGTCAATTTCAGACAGCAAAAGCACTCACTTTTTAGCGCTCCAGGCCAATTGAGTTTAAGATCTGTAACAGAATCTTTACTCCCAGCAGCCACCATGACAGCTCAGTCCAGTCCGATCAACAGTTCCTCAGCCGCTTCCACATCGGTTGGAGCTTTAGTGGAAATTGAAAATTTGTCGAAGCAGTACCAAGAAGGCGACATGCAGCGGACTGTGCTGGATCAGGTGAATTTGACCTTTGCACCCGGAGAATTTGTGGTGCTGTTGGGGCATAGCGGCAGCGGTAAGAGTACACTGCTCAACTTGATTAGCGGCATCGATCAGCCCAGTTCTGGCACGATTCGGATCAATGGGCAGGCGATTACCGACCTAGACGAACGTTCGCGCACCTTGATTCGACGCGACCAGATTGGGTTTGTGTTTCAGTTTTTCAATTTGATTCCCACTCTGACCGTGTTAGAAAATGTGACGCTACCACAGGAGTTGGCCGGACACCCGTTTCGGCAAGCCCAGCAGCGCGCAACCCAGTTACTTCAGCAGGTAGGGTTGGCGGATCGGCTCGATACCTATCCCGATAAACTCTCCGGCGGTCAGCAGCAGCGCGTGGCGATTGCGCGGGCCTTGGCTCACGATCCGTCTCTAATTTTGGCCGATGAGCCGACCGGCAACCTGGATGAAGAAACCGGACAGCGTGTTTTAGAACTATTGCTCAACCTGACTCGTCAAGCCGGTCGAACGCTGGTGATGGCGACTCACAATCCAGATATTGCTCGCTCTGCCGATCGGGTGCTGCGGGTGCAGGATGGCCATTTGATGCCCGTGGTGGCGCATTTGGATCGGGTAGAGGAAGTCGCATAATCCAGCTTGTGGAGCGAGATCAGCAAAAAGGGGCCAGACTAGTCCTGACCCGTTACCGCTTTATGTTTTTGGGCGTTCTTGGCTCTATCTGCTTTTGTAGCAGTGAAATTAAAGCGTCGTGAAATAGGATGAATTGAGCTGAATGCTGATATTGTCTTGCACCACGCCAATCAGGTCGCCGCTGTGGAAGATGGCCGTATCTTTGGCCGAAGTGCCAACACCCCAGTCGTAGTTCTTCTCTAGGGTGTAACCATTCAGTGCACCTTTAACCTGAATTTTATCGCCAAATACAAAGTCTTGAATCGTAGCGTAGCCATTGGTGCCATCCCCTTTGTAATACACGTTGGTGCTAGAGCCAAGCGCAAATCGATCAGCTCCATACCCGCCTATAAGTTGATCTTTCTCGTATAGCGTGTTGCCATAGCCGTCTAGATAATCGTTGCCATAGCCACCTACTAATGTGTCATTTCCTGATCCACCAAAAAGGTTATCATTACTATCACCGCCGTTGATGTAATCGTTACCGGAGCCGCCTACTAAGCTGTCATTTCCCGATTCACCGTAAAGTGCGTCGTTGCCAGTTCCTCCATCTTGGTAATCATCGCCGAAGCCACCTACAAGTGTGTCGTTGCCAGCTTCACCGTAAAGAATATCATTTCCACTGCCGCCGTTGAGATAATCGTTGCCAGCACCAGTACCGCTACCGAAGGCAAAATCGCCGTAGAGGGTATCGTTGCCCTCTTCACCATAGAGATAATCATCGCCCCCGCGCCCTGTCAGCACATCATTGCCTGGAATTCCTGTCACCGAGTACGCGCCTAGTTTATAATCACCGTAGATGTAATCATTTTTTGCTCCGCCGGTTAGCTGATCGCTACCACCTTTGCCGGTCATGGTCCAGGAACGCCATTCATAATAGCCATCAAACGGATTCCACCAATCTCCATCGTTCCATTCCATTGCAGCGGTTTTTGCATTATTTGAGTCATTGCCAACATAAGTTCCCATTGTTGTTCTCCTTGTAGTAGAAAAGTAGACGTTCTTGAGCTAAAAACTCATAGCCGAAAGGGATTGTATAAGCAAGAGAATCAGGGCTATCACGAGTCGTTGACTGTGGTTACAGGTGTTATGGGCGGCTACGGACACTGAACTTGCGGGTATAGCTAGACCTGATAGAGACCAATGACGTCTGACAACCCTATTCATCTTTGCGTTCATGGATTGGCGAATTAGCGGTATCTGTAGCAGCCATGATGACCATGATGACCATAGTGACCATGGTGACCGTGATGACCGTGATGACCGTGGTGGCGTCTGTGAGAAGCGAAGGCGGGATCGGCCGCCATTACGGTTAACAGAGCAAATCCGATTACAGTAGCAGTCACACGAGCGATTCGATTCGATTTCATTGGTCGTTCTCCTTAAGATTTATAGGACGTTACTTGTGAGAGTCGGTTTACATTTCAGAGAGAGTTCGTTCACCGCTATAGAGCTATTAGCGGCAAGCAGGGGTTTTACCTGGTTGTTCACAAAACTTTACGAAAGACGGCCTTAATTGCGATTGCAATCGCTGAATGATGCAGAATAGGCCGCTGTTTGAGTCAGCAATGGCTGAATTACTGATACGGGTTGCGAAATTATGAGTTGCCAAATTAGGTCCGATAGTTCGTCTGATAGCCCCCTAGAAAATAGTGGAAGTAAGGGAGGCGAAGGGTTGCGAGCACAGCTCCACCAGCTCGTGATCCAGGCTTGTCAACATCCACCGGGCAGTCCAGCGCGGCAAAAATATCTCACCCGAATTGTCAATTTAGTGCAGCCCAAACTCTGGCGAGATACAACTGCTTACTATCCAGATGCGTTGCAGCAAACCTGGATGTATTTTTGTCAGAACATTTGTGAAGCAAATACAGGCGAAGCCTATGACCCAGAGCGCAGCAGCCTGATCACTTGGTTGAATTTTTATCTGAAACGTCAGCTGCAGCAGTTTTATCTAGAGGTGCAAAAACAGCAGACCAGAACCATCAGCGCCAGTTCAGTTCCGGCAGATAGCAGCGATCCAGTGACTGATCCGATTGATCGGTTAGCAGCTCCGGCAGATTTACCTCCATTGCTGGAAGACGTGCGAGAATGGATAGAACGGGATGTTACCAGAGAGTTGCGTCGTACCCACATTGCGAATCATCCTGAAGTGAACTGTCAGGTTTTGCTGTTGCGTCGGCTGCCGCCTGAAGTAAGCTGGAAAGACCTCTCGGCAGAATTCAAGCTACCGATCTCAACCCTGAGCAATTTTTATCAGCGTCAATGTTTGCCGCGTTTGTGTCAATTTGGCAAAGCCGAAGGATATTTAGAGCCATGACTACTACTTTTCCCCAACAGCTCACGGTTACGCTGCCCATGACGCGATTGGCGCGAGCAACGGCAGATCAGTTTGCGCAGCAGCAACCCACTCCTGCCAAAGCCGAACAGGTACGGCAAAATACGCTCGCGGTGTATGCGCTGCAGGATTATTGCCAGATGCTGGGCATCGCTACGGACCTGAATGCAGGCGACAGTTGGCAGCCGCTCAAACGGTTGGCCGCTAATGTGGCTGATCTGGAGTTGGTTGGTGTCGGTCGCTTAGAATGTCGCCCCGTGGAGCCAAACGCATCGGTATGTCTGATTCCGCCAGAGGTGTGGGCCGATCGGATTGGATATGTGGCTGTGCAGCTGGATTTGGTGAATCTAGAAGCCACCTTGCTGGGGTTTGTGCCCACTGTCATGACTGAACATTTGCCGCTGGATCAATTCGATTCACTCGACGCCTTGATTGACCGGGTGCATCTAGAGCAACAAGCAGCCCCCAGCATCAGCCGCATGGCAACCGATTTAGGTCAGTGGCTAGTCGGACAGGCGACCGCCAGCTGGCAGACGATTGAATCCCTGCTGGATTCGCTCTACACAGAACCGGCCTTTGCCTTTCGCAGTGCCGCGGAAACCACCTCAGAAGACATTCCGGCTGAGTCCGAGACGCTACGACGAGCCAAGCTGATTCACCTCAGTACCGCCACGGTTGATTACCCATTGGTGCTGGTCGTCGAGGTGCGGCCCCGCTCTGAGCAACAGCGCAGTGTCTATGTGCAGATCCACCCCATTGAAGCAGGGACAGGTTTACCGGCAGGGCTGCGACTGGTCGGACTGGATCAAGCTGGCTCGGTTGTGTTAGAAACCAGGACACGCCCAGCGGATGATTACATCCAACTGCGGTTTAGAGGTAGGCCAGGAGAATTACTGAGGCTAGAAATTGAGCTGCAAGATACGGTGCTGAGTGAGCATTTTGTGGTGTGATTTTTGTGATTTGATCTCCGCTAAGGTAGATACAAAGGGTAAATACAAAAGGTAGATACAACAAGTACATACAGCAAAAGGATGGTTAGAACAAAGCAATCGTGGGTAAGCTCGTCCTGTTAAAGTTAGGCGATGGCAGTCTTGAGCACGGATTTCCAGTGGCGCTCCAGTTTGGTGAAGAGGGGCAGCATCCCAGTGTGGAAACGATTGGTCGGCTGCCAGCAGCACCAGAGCTGTATCAAGCCTATCAGGACTGGGCTGGGGCTTACCGTAGCTTGAACCAGCGGCTCCGGCTCGATGCGGAAACCATCCAGCATCTGAATGTCTCTAAGCGCGAAGCCTGCCAGAGTGCCGCTCATGCCCTCACCGACAGTTTGAATGGCTGGCTCTATGCTGCCTCGTTTCGCCCAATTCGAGAAAAACTGCTGGAGCAGCTCATGCCCTCCGATCAGGTGCGGGTGATTGTACAAACTCCCAACCTGGATGTGCGACGGCTGCCCTGGCATCTATGGGATTTTTGCGATCGCTATCCCAAAAGCGAAATTGCTTTGGGGGCTTCGATCTACGAACGGGTGGCGGCGATCCGGCCCGATAAACTGGGCGTGAATGTGCTGGCGATTTTGGGCAACAGCAACGGCATCGATACCCAAACCGACCGGCGGTTATTGGAACAGCTCTCAGGCGCAAACGTCAGCTTTTTAGTAGAACCGACTCGCCAGGCCCTGACCCAAGAATTATGGCGACAAAACTGGGATATTTTGTT
Source organism: Leptolyngbya sp. NK1-12 (assembly GCF_032598965.1). Lineage (NCBI taxonomy): Bacteria > Bacillati > Cyanobacteriota > Cyanophyceae > Leptolyngbyales > Leptolyngbyaceae > Leptolyngbya > Leptolyngbya sp. NK1-12. Next base: position 1,052,365 of record NZ_CP053586.1, on the reverse strand, counting down.
CTTCGCCGGCCACAGCTATACTGACGGCAATCGGGGGCAAATTGCCCTCAACCAAACCGACAGCCTCACCCTGGATCAGCTCAAATATGCCCTGAGGCGCGTGGTCGAACGGGGGCTGCAGGTAGCAATCTTTAACTCGTGCGATGGCTTGGGGCTGGCTCGCGAACTCGAGGATTTGCATATCCCTCAGATCATTGTGATGCGGGAACCCGTGCCGGATCAGGTGGCGCAGGAATTTCTCAAGTCGTTTCTGACCGCCTTTGCCCAAGGGGAACCCTTCTATTTGGCCGTGCGGGAAGCGCGAGAAATTCTCCAGGGCATCGAAGACGAATATCCCTGCGCTACTTGGCTGCCGGTGATCTGCCAGAATCCAGCCGTGATTCCACCAACTTGGCAGGGGTTGGGGGGCCGTCTGCGCAACCTAGCCGTTCCAACTCAGCCCTTGCTAGAGGAAGGACCTCTTCAGCCATTGTCGCCCGCCCCAGAGCCAATCCTAATCAACGACCGCTACCAGATTCAGCGCCAGATCGGGCAGGGAGGGTTTGGCCGCACCTATCTAGCTGCCGATACCTATCGGTTTGGCGATTTGTGCGTGTTGAAGGAATTTGCGCCCGCGAATCGTAGTCCGACGGTGTTGCAGCGCTCGCGCCAGTTATTTGAACGCGAAGCCAAAGTGCTCTATCAGGTCAGCCATCCCCAGATTCCCAAATTTTTGGCCTGGTTCACCCAGGAGGATCGGCTGTTTATTGTGGAAGAGTACATCGACGGTAAAACATACCTAGAGCTGCTCGAAGAGCGGCAGCAGCGAGGCGAAACTTTTTTGGAAATCGAGGTGATTCAGTGGCTGCAGGATTTGCTACCGGTGTTGCAGTATCTGCATGGCATGAATATTATCCACCGCGATATTTCGCCTGGAAACGTGATTTTGCCGCAGCGGCGTTCGCCTCCGGTGCTGATTGATTTTGGCATTGTCAAAGAGGTAGCTAGCCAGATCTGGGCGCGGCAACTTGGCAGTTTGCAATCGCTGCATCAGGCTTCTCGTATCGGTAAACCGGGTTATGCGCCGCCAGAGCAAATGCAGCTTGGGCAGTGCTTTCCATCGAGTGACCTGTATAGCTTGGGGATGACGGCCCTGGTGCTGCTGACCGGACGCAATCCGCTGTGGCTGCTAGAACAAACTCACTCGGAACCGCGTTGGCACTCGCAGATCAGTACTAAACTGCGTCCCCTTTTCGTCAAACTGCTGGCTGAAAATCCGCGTCACCGCTATCCCACAGCCCAAGCCGCCCTCGCCGATCTCCAGGTACTGCTATCCTTTCAGCCGTCTCCAGAACAGACCACGGCCCAACCCCGGCCAGATGCGGTCACCCTCGCGCCTCAGCCAGCGGTGGCTCCTGCTCTATCACCTACCTTTTTGCACCACTGCCAGCGCGAACTCACCCACTGCATCGGACCAATGGCTGCCTATATCCTGGACGACATTCTGACCCAGCAACCCCAGCTCACTGCCACCGCCCTGATCGAATCCCTCGCGGCGGAAATTCCCGATCTAAAACAGGCCAACCAGTTTCGAACCAGAGCCAGAGCGTTGCTGCAACAGGTTCCTCCGGTCAGTCCTGCTCCACCTGCTCCACCCCAGCCGCCTCAACCCCAACTCGATGTAACAACGACGAATCCACCCCCTGCTAGGCCGGCCTTCCTGCCCCTCACGCCCGACTTCTTGACAACTTGTCGGCGAGAACTAGCGCGGCAGATTGGCCCGATGGCCGATTGCATTCTCGATGAGATTTTGGCCCAGTCGCCCCAGCTCAGCCGCCAGCAGCTGATCCAAACCATCGCCGCAGAAATTCCCAATGCTAAACAAGCAGACGCCTTTCGGCAGCAGATGCTTCGACAGATGGGGAAATAAGCGTCAAAACTCCGAACTTCTTCCTTCCGTATTCATCGTGCGTTTACTGATACGATAGCGATCCAGCCGCTTCATCGCCATCACCAGACTGGTTTTCATGCGGCGAAACGCCTCGGCCAAGCTGCCAACTTCATCTTTCGAGTTCCATTCAAATTCGGCATCGAGGTCGCCCGTACTCACGGCTTCAGCCGCTTGCGCCATTCGCTTCAGGGGCCGAGCCACATAGCGTCGCAGCCAGAGGTTGACCAGCAGGGTCGCCAGGGCAAAAATGCCGGTAATCGTACCCATGATCAGGAAGAATGCCTGCCGACTGTTTTTCAGCACCTGCTGCGCCGGAACCGAAATGATCTGCGCTCCCACAATTTCGTTGAGCTTCCAGCCAAACCCGTTTGCCGTACCATAGCGCTCGATCATACTGACCGGGGCCACATCGGGCGTACTGTGACATTGCAAACAGCTCGCTGCCGTAATCGCAATCGGACGGGCGATATAGAACAACTCGCCGCTGGGAGTATCCCGAAAGCCGCGCACCTCTGGTAGATTGGCATCTTGGCGAAACCGGTCAACAATCTGGGCTTCAAATCCGTCGGCCTTGTCACGTAAATTGGTGGGATTCAGCGTCGCTTCTTTGTAGAAGAAATCGCTATAGGTGCGGCTTTCCCGCAGTTTTTCGAACACTTCGCGAGCCGAATAGGCTGGAACTGTTTCAGGCAAGAATTCGCTCACCAAGCGGCCTTCCAGTTCGGGCCTGACTTGGTTGTTGGTGTAGTGTCGCACCGAGTTCATCGTCTCCATCATCATCAGCGCTTTCGACGAAATCACGTCTTGAGCATTGCGATTGAGAATAGTGGACAGGGCAACACCGCTCACAATAATGCCGCCCAAAAACACTAAGAACAGCAGCAAGCTAAATTTACGAGCTAAATCCAGATCTCTAAACGAGGATGCAAAGGGTAGAGCCATAGGTTTATAAAAGTTTAATTAGATTGAGTATGTTATAAGCGAACAAAATTTTTCAACCTAGAGAATGTCCAGCTAAAAACCGTTCTGAACTTAAACGTTATTATCCGATTGAACTTAGAGTGAGATTGGCCTAGACGATGCCCCTAAACCCCTATTCAGCCAAATCCAGAGCTAATCTGTACGCTGTCTGAATTGATTACAAATCGTAACCCAAACCAAGCTGGATTGCGGCATTTATTAGGATTTATTAATTGATGGCCGTATCTGGAGTAGACCTAACGGCCCTGCTCAAAACTCACAGATCTCTGAACTAACAGGACAAGCCCTGTTATTAATATCATTGTTCTGCAGGTTCAGCAGTTGCAGGTTGGTCAACCCTTGCAGGGGCGCAAGGTCAGTGATCTCGTTGTTGCTGAGGTCGAGGGCGGTCAGGTTAGTGAGCGGTTGCAGGGGCGTTAAGTCGGTAATTTGGTTGTTGCTGAGGCCCAGCGTGTCGATATTAGTTAATGCCTGAAGCCCGTTGAGAGTAGTGATTTGATTCCCGTCCAGTCCCAAAATCGTCAGGCGCGTCAGGGATTGCAGCGGTGTCAGATCGGTAATCTGATTGTTGTTGAGGCTGAGGGCCGCCAAATTAGTCAGAGATTGCAGTGGCGTTAAATCGGTAATTTGGTTGTCGGCCAGCCCCAAGAGCGACAGGTTGGTCAGAGGTTGCAGCGGCGTTAAGACAGAAATGCGATTTGCGTTTAATCCCAGCAAATCCAGCTTAGTCAACGGGCTAAGGGCAGTCAGGTCGCTAATTTCGTTACTGCTGAGGTCGAGGGCGGTCAGGTTGGTCAGCGTTGACAGGGAGCTGATGTCAGAAATGCGGTTGCCGTCTAGGTTGAGACTGGTCAGCTTGGTCAGAGACTGAAGCGGTGTGATGTCACGAATTCGGTTTTGGGTGAGGCTAAGGATAGTCAGATTAGGTAAGGACTGCAAGGGCGTCAGGTCTTCGACTCGATTGTCGTAGAGGTTGAGTTGGCGCAAGTGAGGCAGGGATTGCAGTGGTGTCAGATCTTCCACATCACTGCTGCTTAAATCCAGAATGCTGCGGCTAGTCAGGGTTTGCTGAGCTTCAGCACAATCTTCGGTTTTGGCTTTGTCCAGCAGGGTGTTGATCGTGCGGCGAGCACTGCGAGGTAACTCATCGCGACGGCTGCACAGATCAGCAAAGCTATTAGCTTCGGTTTGAGCGAGAACCGGACTACTGCCGCATCCAATTGCAGCCAGCAGGAGCAGGAGAGGAATTTTTTCTCTGGCCTGCCAACTTTGGGCTGCTTTGGATAGGGATTTTTGAGTCAGGAGCCGATCGCGGATTGAGCTTCCTAAATGCCCCTTGCCAAGACGGATTTTCACTGGTTTCGGGATAATTTGCTGCGCCATTCGCTCTAGCTTGACCATACTGCACTCCTCATTCAACCACGAACTGAACTCGCTTGAGCTGAATGATTATACGATCGCAGCTACGCTAAGGTTCCCGATCATGCAAATTGTCTGCTCTAATGCCTTATTTCCTGTAGGCTGCTAGCTCGCTAGTTTTTGCTCCAGCTCCCGCACAAGCTGCTGCTCAATCAGCTTTACTACCGCCAGTTCTTCAGCCCGCAGGGCATGTTGATCCTCAATCACTTGGTCTGCGTGTTGCTGCATCACCTCATACAGGGTCTGATCCAAATAAGCCTCAAAAACAGCGGGATGGACGTAGTATTTGCGGCAGGTAGCAGGCCGATTGCCCAAATGGGTCGCCACAATTTTGACCACTTCGGTGATTTGTTTCTTTGCTGCGGTTTCGGAAGTGCACAGTTCGGTTTCAGCCAAATGAGAAGCGGCTAATACCGTTCCGGCCCAGGTTCTAAAATCCTTTGCCGTAAAATCCTGACTGGAAATCTCTCGCAGATAATCGTTAACCTCTCCAGAGCTAATAGTCTGGTATTCACCTGCTTCATCGATATACTGGAACAAATCCTGGCCTGGAATATCCTGACAGCGTTTAACAATTTTTGCTAAGCGACGGTCATTGAGTTCAATGTCATGTTCTACACCGCTTTTACCGCGAAAGCAAAAGCGAATTTTAGCGCCCTTGATATCTACATGCTCGTCCTGCATCGTAGTTAAACCATAGGATTGGTTCGCACGAGCATATTCTTCATTTCCGACTCGAATCCGGGTCAGTTCCATTAATCGCACCACTGCCGCCAGCACCTTCTGCTTCGGTAAACCGGGAAGCGATAAATCCTGCTCAATCCGCTGCCGAATCGTTGGCAACGACTGGCTAAATACAATCATGCGCGTAAACTTGGTCTGATCGCGAATTGTGCGCCAGAGGGCATGGTAACGGTACTGTTTGCGGCCTTTTGCATCTCGCCCAGTAGCTTGCAGATGCCCGTTGGGTAAGGGACAAATCCACACATCTTCGTAGGCCGGCGGAATCGCCAAGGATTCAATCCGACGAATCTCATCTGGATCGCGAATCGGCTGACCATCTACCCCAATGTAGCCAAACTTATTTTTGCCCTTGCGCTGCCGCCGAATCCCCGGAGACGCGTCGGTCACATATTGCAACCCTACGGCTTCAGCCGACTCGATCGGATCGGAGCTGACAATAGACTGAATTTGTCGGTGGATGTTTCGCTTGTGAACGGTTCGCTTTCGACCGGTTCCCTGCTGACCTGTTCGCTGTTGAACTGCGCGCCCCATAGGTGATCAAGTACTGGTTTAGTGCAACGAATTGCTGTAATTAATTGCACTGTAGTCAAAACCCATCCAGATCATCCTCGTCCTTGCGAAGGAAAAGGGGCATTTAAGCTGTTTGGCTGGCGTTGTGCTTAACGTCTTGAAAGAAGAACTGCCCGAAGAGCGGGAAAGCCGATTCTGGGCCTTTGCCTTAGGTGCAGGTAGCTAGGCCGCAATTTTGTTAGGGCTGTAGCGCTTCCATTAGCGGTTAGCTTGGCACAGCTCAGGCTGGTCAGCTCAGTATTCCAAAAGCCGATCAGGTTAGTATTCCAAAAACAGCGTGTTGAATGCCTCACTTGAGCCAAACGGATTAGCCGGTGCAGCAGGGTTCTGTTCAGAAGCGTGGTTTAGTGTTGTCTTACCTAACCGTTTATTCGACTGCTTATCCAACTGCTTATCCAACTGGGCAACTTGCATATCGAGGACCGACAGCCGATCGAGAATTTGTTGCCGACGCTGTTCGAGGGTTTCCATTTCTTGCTGAAGGCGCTGCCTTTCAATCTGAAGTTTGTACAGCTCCAGATGGGTAGTGGCCTCAGACTTGAGCCGAGGCATGGTGCTAATTTTGGCAGAGATACGCGCAAGTTTACGAGCCATAGATCTAGGAAAGCATGGGAAAGGGTTAAATCTTCCCTATTGTTCCCGCAAAATCCAGGTTCGGTGAAATAGGCTGGGCAATAGATCGCCAGTTTTCCAGAAAATGTTGTCACTCCGTCTGATTGGCTACATTCCCAAATTACCGTCTCACCAACAATGAAGGAGTAATGGGCGCTATGCCTGATGCTGATGTTCCAGAGGTTATGAAAACCCGCATTATCGTTTGTGGGCTTGGTCGCGCGGGCTACCAAGTGTTTCGATTACTGAAGCAGCAGGGCGCAATTGTGGTGGGCATCAACAATCGTCCCCTAGCCGATCACGAGGTAGAGACCGGAGACGAGATTGTGATTGGGGATTTATGGGCTGCTTCCACGCTTTTGGCTGCTGGCATCCGCGAGGCCCATACGCTGGTGCTGGCCACCAGTGACGATGCCTTGAACTTGGCGGTGCTGACCCAGGCGCGAGTCCTGAATCCCCGAATTCGGATTGTCAATCGCTTGTTTAATGCCAGTTTGGGCGATCGGTTAGATCACACCCTGCCGGACCATTTTTCCATGAGCGTGGCAGCCTTGGCGGCTCCAGTGTTTGCCTTTGCCGCCTTGGGCAGTCGGGCAATTGGGCAGTTGCGCTTGTTTAACCAAACCTGGCCGATTCGGGAAGAATACATCGACGACAACCACCCCTGGCGAGGGCGCAAACTCAGCGATCTGTGGGAAGAGCGCTCCCGCATGCTGATCTATTATCTACCGGCTCGCAACCGGATGGATTTAGTTTCGGCAGTTGTGTGTGGCAAACATTTGCAACCCGGCGATCGGTTGATTATTGCCACCCAGCCTCAGGTCCATACTAGCCAGCGCAACCTCCGGCAAAAACTGATTGGTTTGTTTACAGGCATTCGCTATTTTCAGCAGCATATTCGGCCGACAATTTGGATCTCGCTGGTCCTGCTAACCACGATTATTGGCTCAACCCTGATTTACACAGCAGCTAGCATGCACACTTCGCTAGTCGATGCGCTCTACTTCTCAGTTGGGTTGATCACCGGTGCTGGCGGTAATGAAGATGTGGTTGAAACAGCTCCAGCAGATATTAAACTGTTCACCGTGATGTTGATGCTGGTAGGTGCGGCAGTCGTCGGTATTTTCTACGCATTGCTGAATGACTTTGTCCTAGGCACAAGACTACAACAGTTCTGGAATACGGCCCGCGTACCCCATCGCCATCATTACATCGTCTGTGGTTTGGGCGGGGTTGGCATTCAGATTGTCAGTCAGCTGCATGCCAGCGGCTGTGAAGTCGTAGCTATTGAACGCGATCCAAACAATCGGTTTCTGAATGTGGCCCGTGCTCTCAAAGTACCTGTGATTCAGGGAGATGCCAACTTGGCCGCCACGCTACAAACGGCCCATGCAGCAGGGGCCGCGGCTCTGTTAGCCGTCACGAGCAATGATGTAGCAAATCTAGAAATCGCCCTGACTGCGAAGGGACTATCAGCCAAGCTGCCGGTGATTGTGCGCAACCAAAATCCCCAATTTGCGCCCCTGGCCCAGCGCGTGTTTGACTTTGAGGCCGTGTTTAGCCCTGCCGAATTGGCAGCCCCCTCGTTTGCAGCTGCAGCCCTGGGCGGACGGATCCTCGGTAACGGCATGACGGCAGATATTCTCTGGGTCGCCCTAGCCACCATCATTACTCCAGCCCATCCGTTTTGCGGTAAGCGCGTCAAAGATGCGGCGATGGAGGTGGATTTTGTTCCCCTTTACATCGAAACCAAACATCAAACCACCCACGGTTGGAACATCCTCGACCTGGAATTGAATCCAGGAGATGTGTTGTACCTAACCATACCAGCAACCCAGCTAGAGTTGCTTTGGCGCAGTCAGCCCTCTACCCTATCTTCCCAGCTAAATTATTCTGGGCTGGTGAACGAGGAATAGAGCTTTCCAGTAGCAGTGGCTCACTGCTTTATTCTGTTTCTCCAGTTTCAGTTTCTCTGGTGACTTCTATAATTTCTCCCACTTCAAAAATCAATCTAAAGGGTTGGCCCATTTCTGATTCCAGGAACTCCTCTAGGAGTACAACCTGTCTAGGGGTAATCGCTTCTTTAACACGGACACTCAGCCGCACTTCGGGGGGATGAGCCACCCAGTTGACTCGACTGTCTAGTAACTGCACTCGCTGAAAGGTGATGGTTCGGTTCAGCAGCGCCCGTCTCAGGTTGGCTTCTAGATGAACCTGCCGGGCCAGACGCACAAAACTAATCCCCAACGGAATCAGCAGAATTCCAGTTAAAATCAGCGTCCAACTCAAGGCTTTGCGTGCCCGGTGTAAGGGAGTGCAGCCCGATAGGAGGAAGGTGAACATGCAAGACAAGGTGATGCCCAGCAAATTCGTCAAATAGAGAATAGACGCCCCTAAACTGAGCGCCCCGTTGGCCTGCGCCAACCCCAAGCCGATCACACAGACCGGCGGCATTAAGGCTACAGCAATTGCAGTTCCGGCTAGGCTGCCAGAGATCTTGGGCTGCACCTTGGCGTAGCCACTCACCCCACCAGCCGTGACCGCAATTCCCAAATCCAGCAGGGTTGGTTCCGAGCGCGACAGCACTTCACTTCCATAGCTAGGCAACCCGACCAGTAGCCCCAAACTGTAAGAAATTGCCACTGCCAACAAGGTGCCTACTGCCACAGCCACCCAGCCCCGCCGAAACAGATCAACATTGCCCGCCAAGGCACCAAAGGCTAAACCGCGAATCGGCAGCATCAACGGTGCAATAATCATCGCCCCAATAATCACAGCCGTACTGTTAGCCAAGAGGCCAAAGGTAGCGATAGCACAGGAGGCCACAATTAGCACAATGTAGGAGGAGTCTAGGGTTGATTCAGCTAGCAGCTCGGTCTGAAGCTTCTCTAGTTGGATGGGCATTGCTGTTCTTTGCCTGAAGTGACGAAATCGATCTCGAATGTTATTCACCAACTGTTTCCCTCCTACGTTGAGATTCTGTGGATAATAATTTGAGAAATTGATTCGGCTCAAAGTTATCCGATCTTTAGAGAATTGGGATTAGTCGCCTTTCAAGGCACTGAAAGTGCTAATTTGTTCATCTTGATTAGATCCTCGATTGATTTGTTTCTCGGCCTAGGATCATGCTAATCAAAGTTGATTGCCTAACCAACTGTTTACCTTCAGCCGTTGCAGATGGGCAGCGACTTCTCCCAGCCTAACCGCCGTTTAGGAACCAATTCAGCAAGGGTGCAAATCCATTTGAACCAATATCTCTCTTGCTACAGAGGCTAAACTGAGCAGAATTTACTAATCAGCGCAGCTTACAGGCAACCTTTCTCGGTGACCCATCTCCTCATCAGCCCATCCATCTAGACTACAGGCTGTTATGGAAAAGCCTGTCAGTATAGAATTAGGCAATTACAATGGCAAGAGGCTGATAGATTTGGGTTCAAATCAGCGGTCACCCGCTCTAAGAATCCGTTTGAAAAGCCCCCTATATCCCCCATTCTGGGGGACTTTCTCGAACCGTTGCTGTTCCAAGTCCCCTACTAGTAGGGGATTATAGCCCTGCGGGCATCCCAGAAAGGGGGGCGGATCCAGACGACAAGATTCTTTTCAAACAGCTTCTAATAGCTGAAGGCAAATAGCTGAAGGTAAACGAGTCTCCGTTGCGAACAAGGAAGGATTATTGTGGTTCCTCTTACCGATAACAATCCCACCCAAACTACTCCCTATGTAGTTTATCTGCTGATTCTGGCCAACGTTTTAGTGTTTTTGTATCAACTTAGTCTGCCGGTAACGGAGTTGGAACAGTTCTTTTTCCGCTATGCTGTAGTCCCTAAGGATTTAACGGTTGCCTTTAACAGCGGAGACACAAGTTTGCTGTTGCCAGAGTTAATGACCTTGTTTACCTCACAGTTTTTACATGGCGGTATTTTGCATATTGCAGGCAACATGCTGTTCCTGGCCATATTTGGCAACAACATCGAAGATAAGATGGGCCACTTCAGATTCTTGCTCTTTTATCTCATCTGCGGCGCTCTGGCAGCATTATCCCACTGGTTCTTTTCAATGGATTCAACAATTCCTTCACTAGGAGCGAGTGGCGCGATTGCTGGTGTTTTGGGAGCATACATTTTGCGGTTTCCAAAGGCAAAAATTACTACCTTAGTGCCCTTGGGCTTCTTCTTCTTCACCGTCCGCATACCGGCCATTTTCTTTTTGGGCTTCTGGTTTTTTCAGCAGGCGCTTTTTAGCGTTGCTAGTCTGAACGTGCCTACTAATGTGAATGCGGAAGGAGGGGTCGCCTATTGGGCACATGCCGGTGGATTTGTGTTTGGCATGTTGCTGGCCCCACTGTTTGGGCTGTTTTCTAGAGACCGATACGCTTCTTAGCTTATGCTTCTTAAGCTTATGCTTCTTAAGCTTATGCTTCTTAAGCTTATGTTTCTTGAATTGCTTTTACCGCCCAGTTTGTGTATCTATAAAAGTATATCTAAGGGAGAATGGCTGCACACCGCCTGTCATTTAACTCTACGTCCAATCTATGTTCTACTCTACATTAGGGTAGATGTATTGGCCAACAGAAGTTCTGCCCAAGGCGCGATGTAATTGGAGAAATAAAAGAAAAATATAAAATGTAGCAAATGATGCATTTTAGCCCTTCGTTTTTGCCTTTCAGGCAAAGCAAAGGCCGTTGAATTGTTAGTTTTTATATTTTCTAGTTTCTACCAATGCTAAGTTTACAGTCTAATTCATCCCACCATGCCAGCCTGATTTTTGAGTCGATTGTGCCGAAGGACAAGGCTGCGGCATTCCAATCCTGGCATTCCAGACTAAGACGAACTGCCCGCCAGTTTCGAGGCTATATTCGCACTGATCTCTGCCCGCCCGTCAATGCCCATCAGCTCAAGTGGTATTCAATTATGCACTTTGAGTCTCCTCAGCAGTTGCAGGAATGGCTGAAGTCGGATACGCGAGAAGCGCTGCTGCTAGAAGGTCAGCAGTTTTTTGAAACCTACCAATTCAAATCGTTTGAAACCGGGCTGGAAGGTTGGTTTTCGCGCCAAAAAAACTCCGATCAGGTGGGGTTGGGAGCACCGGCCTGGAAGCAAAATTTGGCAGTAATTCTCGGCCTATACCCAACGGTAATGGTGCAAACGCTGCTATTTGCCAAACTGGGCATCATGCAGGATTGGTCCCTAGCTAGCGCAATGCTCGTCAACAATGTTATCTCCAGTTCGATTCTCACCTGGACCGTAATGCCGTTTGTTACAAAGACGATCCAGTTCTGGCTCCAGCCCGCTCCTCAGCCAACCTCAAGTCGAAGCAACCTCATGGTTACAGGTGCGATTACACTATCGCTAATAGTAATGATGATGGTCTTCAACCAGATTCAATAATCTAAACGTTATCTTCCACTAATCTTCAAAACGACTCAGCTCCTGTTGGACTACTATTGAGAGCAGCTATTTAACTCAATCGGTCCCCTAATTGCGATCCACAGGTCTATGTCGTCCCAAGCGCCAGAGTTTATTTTGTTTGTGCAGCATGGCTGGGCGGATGATAATCGAGCAATGCTCAATCTCGCTAGCCAATTGGCCGCCAATAACGCTTTAATTGTTGCCCCAGATCTGGGATTTATTCAAACTTGGCTGCGGATTGAACCGTTGATCCAAATGGTGGAAAAAGTTGCCTTTCAGCAACTTCAGACCTATCCAGAGGTGCCCCTACGGATTGTGGGTCACTCCATGGGTGGGTTGATTTGGATCGAACTGCTGCATCGGCATCGGAGCTGGTGGCCACGAGTGCATTCGCTAGTTTTGGTTGGATCGCCTGTGGGTGGAGCCGATTTGGGACGCATTTTGGATCCATTTGGTATTGGCCTAGGAATCGCAGCGGATTTGGGCTGTAATCGCAAACCAATGGCTACCGAAATCGCGGCAGTGATTCCCACTTTAGCAATTGCCGGTGACATTGACGGAGGCAGTGACGGCACGGTTACAGTTAACTGCACTCGCTTTGCCTACGTCCATTACGTTTCCATTCCCGAATCCCATGCGGCGCTAAGAGACCACCCGGCAGTGGCCGCCCTGATTCGCAATTTTTGGGATGATTTCACCATCGGTGAGTCGATTGAAGTCAACGAAATTATTCACAAACTCTCTGCCGTACCAGGCATGACCGACGGACACCCCCGCGACTTTAAGCGAGCCGAAGTGGTGATGTATCTCAAGGACGGCAGCTCAATCCGCACGTGGGTCAATCCGTTTGGGGTAGATCATGTGTTTGTGGCATCCCCGGACGGGCAGTGTCTCTATGCCGGTTTTGTCGGCTGGGTGCATGCCCAGGATCTACAGCAGGCCCTGCATGAGATCAGGCTAGCCTATGGGATTTGGTGAGGGGTAGGGGGTGAGGGGTAGGGGGTGAGGGGTGAGGGGTGAGTTTACTATATCTAAGTAGGTCACCCGAACGATTCGGTAAACCTGTAGTGCAGACATCTAACCCGTCAGCAGGAAGGATGCCTGCCCTATGTTTGGTTTAATTTTGCCATTGCCCCCTCACCCCCCACTCCCCACCCCCTACTCCCCACTCCCCACCCCCTACCCCCCACTCCCCACCCCCACCCCCCATGACCACAACCCAAAACCTCTCTAACTCCGCCTCTCTCCATCAGGTTCAGCATCCTCTAGAGCCATTAACCGCTGTAGAAGTGCAGGCCGCCGTTGCGATTGTGCGAAGTGAATACCCGGTAGGCGAGCAGTTTCGGTTTCCCTGTGTCACGTTGCATGAGCCACCCAAGGCAATGGTGCTGAATTTCCAGCCCGGTGATGCCTTCGAGCGGGAAGCCTTTTTGATTCTGCTGGACAATACGACAGGGGCGACCTACGAGGCAATCGTCTCCTTGACTCAAACCAAAGTTTTGTCTTGGCAACCCATTCCGGGCGTACAGCCCAACATCATGGCTGATGAACTGGCCGAGTGCGAGGCGGCGGTAAAGGCCCATCCGGAATTTCAAGCCGTGTTAGCAAAGCGCGGCATTACCGATCTGGATCTAGTCGTGGTAGACCCGTGGGCGATTGGCAACTTTGGCTTTGCCGACGAAGTGGGGATGAGGCTATCGCGCTGTTTGTGTTATTTGCGTAGCCGCCCTGACGGTAACTTCTATGCCCGTCCAATCGATGGAGTGGTGCCCGTGGTTGACCTCAATCAAATGCAGGTAGTGCGGATCGAGGATATGGGAGTGGTGCCAGTACCGCCCGAACCGAGCGAATATGCGGCCCGCTTTATGCCCTCCCTGCGCCCAGATATTAAGCCGCTGCATATTACTCAACCCCAAGGCCCCAGTTTTGAGGTGGAAGGGCACTTTGTACGCTGGCAGAAGTGGCAGTTTCGGATTGGGTTTACGCCCCGCGAAGGCTTGGTCCTCTATACCGTAGGCTACGAAGATCAGGGTCGGGTCCGACCGATTCTCTACCGAGCCTCGATGGCCGAAATGGTGGTGCCCTATGGGGATCCGCGTCCGCAGCATTTCCGCAAAAACGCCTTTGACTTGGGAGAGCATGGCGTCGGCATGCTGGCTAATTCCCTGAAACTGGGCTGCGACTGCTTGGGGGAAATTCGCTACTTTGATGGGGTGCTGACCAACAGCCGGGGCGAGGTTGCTATCACCGAAAATGCCGTTTGTATGCATGAAGAAGACTATGGCATTCTCTGGAAGCACACCGATTGGCGGCTAGATGAGGTAGAAGTGCGACGCTCGCGGCGTTTGGTGGTGTCGTTTATTGCCACAGTGGACAACTACGAATATGGCTTCTTCTGGTATTTCTATCAGGACGGCACAATCCAATACGAGGTGAAACTGACCGGCATTCTCCTCTGCGCTGCCTTGGTCGATTATCCCAAATACGGTACCGTCGTCGCCCCGGAGCTAAATGCCCTCAACCATCAGCACTTCTTCTGTATGCGCCTCGACTTTGACCTGGATGGCACAGCAAACTCGGTCTACGAAGTGAATACAGCCGCCGAACCGCCAGGACCTGATAATCCCTATGGCAATGCTTTCTACGCCGAATCCACCCTGCTGAAAACCGAGCAGGCAGCGCAGCGAATCGTTGACCCCCTGAAGGCGCGCTACTGGAAAGTGGTGAATCCCAATCAACATAACCGCTTGGGCCAACCCGTGGGCTTCAAGCTGGTGCCGGGAGAAAATGTGTTGCCCTTTGCCCATCCCGACGCCCCGATTCTGAAACGGGCTGGGTTTATGACTAAACATCTCTGGGTGACACCCTACAGTCCCTTGGAGCGCTATCCAACCGGCAACTACCCCAATCAGCATCCTGGCGGTGAAGGCTTACCGCAATGGACCCAGGCCAACCGCTCGATTGAAAACACAGACTTGGTGGTGTGGTACATGTTTGGCCATCACCATATTCCCCGACCAGAAGATTTTCCAATCATGCCAGTGGCCTATGCGGGCTTCCTGCTTAAACCCGTTGGTTTCTTTGATGCCAATCCGGCTCTGGATGTGCCGCTGCAGGCAGACATCAATCAATCCAGCTCCGGTGAAACCTCCCAGACTTGCCATTGAGCCAACACCCATTGAGCCAACACCCATTGAGCCAACACAGGTGCTTCAGCCTGATGCAGTAGAGAAAACCCTAAGCAGCGGGTGGTAACAACCGTAAGGGAGATGAGTGCTCTTCGGAAGCCCCTAACGCTTGAGTCGTGATTCCATCCCGTTGCTTACACGGCCGTTGCGGCAAAATCAACACTGTAAGAGGTTCACAGGAGTGAAGCAGCTTGATCTCTGACTTCTGATAACTCGTTTGGCTTCTTGCGGTTTCTCCCTATCTCTACAGGAATCAGTGCTATGAAAACGGCAGCCCGCCCACAGGTATACAGCAAATTTGTGCAGCAGGTCCAAGCCTCCCAGGTGCAACGGGTGACGATTCGACCCAACCAGATCGAATACACCCTCAAACCCGAATTTGGCGGTCAGTCCTACTACACCCAACCCACCGACCGCCATGATGACCTCGTTAGTTTGTTGCAAAGTCACGGCGTCGAATTCACTACTCTCACCGATACAACCACCGATACAAACGGCACTAATGCTGGCATTCTGGGGTTGCTGCTTTCGCTGGGGATGATGCTGGGTGCGTTTGCTTGGCTGCTCAAGCTGAATAAGGCAGGCGGTGGAGTCGGCAGCGGCATGGGCAGCGGTCTTGGTGTGGGGCTGGGGGTAGGCAGAAGCAATGCCCGAACCTATAGCCAGGGCAAAACTGGAGTCACCTTTGCTGATGTGGCTGGCGTCGATGAAGCCAAGCAGGAACTGCAAGAAGTGGTCGATTTTCTCGCCAACGGCGACAAATACCGCAAAATCGGCGCCAAAATTCCTAAGGGCGTGCTGCTGGTTGGGCCTCCGGGCACCGGTAAGACCTTATTGGCTAAGGCCGTTGCAGGCGAGGCAGGAGTACCTTTCTTGAGCATGTCCGGTTCGGAATTTGTCGAGCTGTTTGTGGGCGTAGGGGCGGCCCGTGTGCGGGACTTGTTCAGCCGCGCCAAACGGCAAGCACCTTGTATTATCTTCATCGATGAACTGGACGCCATTGGCAAAACTCGCGGCGGCGGCATTCCTAACGGCGGTAATGATGAACGGGAACAAACGCTGAACCAACTGCTGACCGAACTGGATGGCTTTGACGGTAACGAGGGTGTGATTCTGTTGGCGGCTACCAACCGGCCCGAAATCCTCGATCCGGCTTTGCGGCGTCCCGGTCGCTTTGATCGGCAAGTCTTAGTCGATCGACCTGACAAGAGTGGGAGAGCCGAGATCCTGCGGGTGCATGCACAGGGCGTAATTCTGGGTGAGGATGTGGATTTAGATGCTATTGCTAGCCAAACCGCTGGTTTTGCCGGTGCTGATTTGGCCAACCTGGTGAATGAGGCTGCGCTAATGGCAGCTCGCAACAATCGTCAAGCCGTACTGATGGCTGACTTCAAAGAGGCAATCGAACGGGTCGTAGCTGGGCTGGAGAAGCGGTCGCGAATTCTCACTCCGCTGGAGCGCCAAACCGTGGCCTATCACGAAATTGGGCATGCGCTGGTGGGTGCCTTGATGCCGGGTCACCACAAAGTGACCAAGATTTCGATCGTGCCACGCGGATTGGCAGCTTTGGGCTATACGCTGCAAATGCCAGAAACCGATCGCTTTTTGCTGCTAGAAGATGAACTGCGGGGCCAACTCGCCACTCTGCTAGGCGGACGGGCTGCTGAGGAAATCAGCCTGGGCAAGATCTCGTCTGGTGCCAGTGATGACATCCAAAAAGCTACCGATTTGGCCGAGCGAGCTGTGACGCAGTACGGTATGAGTCACCTGGGTCCGGTTGCCTTTGAAAAGAACGCCGCCCAGTTTATAGACGGCAGCAGTACCCGCCGTGCCATCAGTGCCGAGGTGACCGCAGAGATCGATCGCCAAGTCAAGCACAGCCTTGACCAAGCCTACGCAATGGCGCTGGCGATTCTGCGGCTAAATCGAAACCTGTTGGAAGCGGCCACCCAAGTCCTCCTGAAGCAAGAGGTGCTGGAAGGCGAGCCGCTCCAGGCAATTTTGGCTCAGGTGCAAGCCCCTACAGAATTGCAGGCTTGGTTGACTAACGGTTAGAGGCCAGCCTGCACCTTAACAATCTATACCTTACAAGGGAATCCGGAAGGTGCGATCGCCGCTCGTGCTCTCTTGAATTACTAGGGTCAGCCTGCGATTTGCGGGCTGATCTAACAGGTAAATTTGCCCATTCAGCAACTCACCCGGTTCCAGCATGGTATCGCCAGTGCCGGTAAACAACACGCGCGAACGCACGGTATTGCCGTTGCTATCTCTCGATTCGGCATAGAGCGGCACAAAGCTAAACCCACGTCCGCTGCGGTTCTGGATCCAGAGGTTGGCGATAAATTTACCGTCTGCCTCGGTGCGTTTGCCGTCGATCCAGACGGAGACATCGTTGAGAGTTTGGGTCGCTGAGGTCAAGAAGCTACCTGCTACCCAACGGTTTGCAATCTCTAGCGGACTAGTGTGGGGCGTTTGCTGGGCCACCGTAGTCGCAGCACTGCGGGGTGGAGTACTCTGGGTTGGACGAGCAGCAGGTCGGTTGGAGTGACTGGTGGAGCGATTGGTGGGCTGACTGGCAGGCCGAGTTGGGGGCTGGGGTTTCTGCGCCGGTGCAGTTGCCGATTGGGAAGTGCTTTGGGCTGGGGCTGGTTGGGCCGGAGCTGGAATAGCTGCCGCTACTGAGACCATCGGGCTGGGGCGTTGGGTGGATTGTCCAACTAGGTTGGGCTGGGGCGTCGGCTGAGTGGCAGTGGATGGCTGGGGTGATTTGGGAGTAGCAGCAGCTACCTTGAGATTCACAGCATCCAATCTGGCTCGATATTCCTGGGTGCGAGCACTGGCCGGATTGCGGACAAAACTGCCGTCAGGAATAGCTTCTAGCGTTGCCAAAGCTCGTCGCCACTGTAATTGGGCTGCTTGAAACTGCTGAAGAGTTGTGGCAACTTTAGTTTGTTCGGCCGCTTTTTGAGCTTCTGCCTCCGCCCGGTGCAACAACTGCGCTGCTCTGGTCTCTTTCTCCAGCGTATAATCCAGCGTTTCCAACAGGGCTTGGTATCGAGGCAGGACTGCGCTAGCTGCTCTATAAACCTTGGAGCTATCAGAAACCGTATTCAATTGAGCAATAGAATCAGCAAGGCGCGGGCGAGCATTTTGCAAATCCTGCAAGTCGCGAGCCTGCTCGATCAGGATGCTGGCACTGCTGGCCTGCTCAAGCGCCTGACGATAGCGCTCCTCTGCCGATTGCTCTCCAACACAATTCTCTAAAGCCCAGCAAAGCGGAACAAGATAGGGCGACCAGATGCCAACTAACACCCCACCAACCGGTAGCAACGCTAGTGCCCCTAAAACCACCGCCTGCCGCAGAGACATCCGTAACGGACGTCTGGCATTGCCTCGCTGATCTTGGGGGAGATGCAGAATCGCCGCCCGAATCTGCTGCAGTCGGCCGACAAACGATAGCGGATGCAGGTTGTCGGCAATATTGGTCTCAGCAATATCGGTCTCGGTAACATTGGTTCCGGTAACATTGGTTCCGGCAATATCGGTCCCCATCTTCGACCAAGCCAACGTTTGCTTAGGAGCAGGGACAATTGCTGCTTCGATCTGAGTCGGTTGAGTCGCGAGTTGAGCGGATAAAGCTTGATTTGCTAGCGTGCCGTCTCCTTGATCTGAAATCGTTGGAGAAATTGTCTGTGAAATCGTTGCCTGTTCCGCTAAGAGTGGTGTAACGGGCGAATCAGGCTGAGGATCGAGCTGGGTCGTGAGTAGGTGGCCGGTCACTGCTGTGGCTTGGGTAACCCAATCAGCCGTTGCTTCTCGATTGAGCTGGGACAAATTTGCTGAATTCAAATCAGCAGCTACATCACGAGCCTGCTTTTGAACAACTGCGGCTGCTTTTACCAATTCTACCTGAGTGGGTGGGTGAGCTTGGTTTGCAGTTCGCCTGCCTGTGGCTGTCTGCTTCGCCCGATTAGTCCGCTTTGCCGGAGAAACTGGCCATAGCTCCAGGGAATCTAGCGCCTCATAAAGCGGCTGTAACGCCTGCAAAACGGCTTGAGCCGTCGCATAGCGGTCTTGGGGCTTGTCGGCCATCATCATCTCCAGAAGCCGCAATAGTCGAGCATCTAGCCGGACCAAGCGCTTCCACTTCCATTCCAGAGACTTGGAATCAAGCAAGTGATTGGGCGGCTTTCCGGTCAGTAGCACTACAGCCGTCACCGCCAATGCATAGAGGTCACTGCGAGGTGAACACTGCCCCATGCGGATTTGCTCATAAGGTGCATAGCCAAACTTGCCTACCGAAACCGACGCTTGAATTAAATCGTCTGGATCGCTGGGATTGGCCACATGCAAATGCGGGATCACCTGCTTCACAACGCCAAAATCGATCAAAACCGGCGTGGTTTTCCCCTTTGGCAGCATGATGTTGTCGGGAGAAATATCTCGATGCACGATATTTTGCGAATGCAAATAATCCAGCACTCGCAGCAAACTCCACAGCCAGGCTACAATTTCCCGCTGATTGAAGGAACAGCCTTGTCGCTGCCGTTCTTGCAACAATCGCCAATAGGTTTTACCGTCGATGTATTCCTGAGCAATGAACAGACGCTCATCTTCCTCAAATCCAGCGAAGAACTTTGGAATCTGCGGATGATTGAGCTGGTGCAGAATCGCGGCTTCCCGTTGAAATAGCTCGCGCAGCTTTTGAGCCACGACCGGATCGGCCTGACTGTTGGGTACAAATTCTTTCAGCACGCAGAGTTCGCTGAAGCGCCGTTCATCGGCTGCTAAATATGTCCGTCCGAATCCGCCCCGTCCCAGGGTGCATTGAATTCGGTAGCGGCGATCCACTAAGGTTCCAGGGGTTAACTCTGATCCTGCTGTCACTATGCGGCTCCTTCTCGCTCAACGCTGTTCTAGCAGTCAACTCATCAACCTGCATCCGTAGCCTAACGACTAAGCGGAGCGGTCGAGAACGCAGAAATCACCCTGATCAAGCAACAGCGTAATGATATCAGTTACAACAACAAAGTTTTAGAACCATGACATCATCTCATTTCTTTTAGATTTTGAATATGGTGGTTGCCCCCGTCACCGCAGCACGAACTTGGAATGCACAAATCAAGTAGAGCTGCGAAAAATCAATTCAGCTGAAGAAATCCATCGACTGAAGTGGTTCAATTGTTGTTTGCATAGCTGCTTTGGTGCAAATCTTAACATCGATTGGCATCGATGCAGTAGGTCAACGACTACACGGTTGAACTATTGCGAGCTTCCCAAGCCAAATTCAGTAGCTTCACCCAGCGTTTTCTCACCTGCACAGGTGTGCATTTCAGAATTTTAGCAATCTCTTGATCCTCAAGTTGTTTACTCTTGAGCTGCAGGAGCTGCTGTAGATCAGGCGTCAAGCGGCTAAGAAAGAGATCCCACTGCTGCTGAGTCATGCCCAGATTTTGGTCGAGGTCTGCTCCTAGCCATTGGTGTACCAACTGCCAGCGATGGGAGCGGGCAAACTTCTCGACATGGTACTTAAAGCGCTGCTGCAAATAGTCACGCTGACGGGGAGAGAGACCGAGCAGGTCATCAATTTCGGGCGCAGACAGATCCTTCAGCTTTAGGATCAGATATTCAACGCAATCAGGTTGGCCCTGTTCTTCCAGATACTCGATTAATTCCGTAATTACCCGGTCACGGATCACCGAGTCGGCAGGATCAACAGTTTCGGCAACCATCTGTTCACGCACCTGCTGCATCATGGCTGAGCGGCTGTGCATTTCCGCTTCTTCTCCCTTGGCTGAGTCCATTGCTAGTTCCAGGTCGAGCACGGCTTCGGGAGGTTGACGTTGAGCATACCCTTGAGCACGCAAAACAATTAACTGCTGTTTGCGCTGTCCTGGCAGCAGGATGTGCCGCTTGGCATACTGCTCGGTAAAGGCCATGTACTCGGCAAGCTCTAGGCGAGTTTTGGGGCAGTAGTTGGCATCGAGTCCATTCTCACGCCGAAAGGCTTTGAGCACTTCAACGTTGAACCCTTGCAAGAAATCTTCAATTGCGTTGTAGCGGGCCGAAAAGCCGAGCTGTGACTGATGGGGGGCAATATGGCGATAGACCATCGTACTCAAGTGGCTCATCAACTCGACGCGACCTTGTCGAGAGCCAAGCCGATAGTAGTTGAGGCATTTTTGCATGCGCAGACGAGCTAGTTTCATCTGCCAGAATTGCACCTCACCGGAATTGTAAATCCGGTCGCTCTTACTACAAATGCGTACAACTTCAACGGCGATTCGAGTCACAACTGCCCGCACCGACGCTGACAGAGCCGGTAACTCGGCTTGGTACTCCGTTAAGATCTGCTGAACCAGCGTCAAAGTTTGATTTTCGTCCTGAAGCGGGTCGGGAGCGTGGTTAGAAGAAGTAGCCAGTGTTTCTGGTTGCAGGACAGTCGGCTGGCTAGGCTGTTCGAACCGTTGGGACCGTTCAGACTGTTCCAGCTGTTTCAGCGATTCTGGCTGTTTTAGCGATTTTGGCTGTTTCAGCAATTCAGATGATGGCACCCCGGTCGAAGCAATCTCAGTTGGTTGAGATGGATGATCGTTTGAGTTGGGGGAACTAGCAGAGTTTACAGGTTCAACATTCATGGCTGTTTCCGGTGATGCACAACAGCAGGCAGAATCACACCGGGTGCAAGTTGTGGATCTTCCTAAATTCAAGAAATACTGGGTTTAAGAACTAGGAGTCCAAAACGAGCGAAGTTGTTTCTGCTCCACTTTCTGTGTCTACAACATGGCTCAGAGGGACTGCGAATTTTTCGGAAAAAACACTGTCACTTTTTTAACTGGTTTCCTGATCCTCTATTTTGACGTAATCGGCTAGGGGTAATTGTCAAGTCTCTGTGAGCTAAAACACACTTCGTGTAACGACTTGAGCAATTCTTGCCCTAGCTCGGTGATTTGTCTGCATTGTGTTGTAAATCGGCCAGTTTCTCAACTGGTTCTCACCCGTCACTTGCTAGCCCTCATGCGCTTCTGCTAGCTCTAGCTCGGCCACGGCTTCCCAACCCAAGCCCTTGCGAATCACCACGGGTTCGTCTGTGGTTAAATCCAGGATTGTGGAGACACGGTAGCCCACCATTGAACCATCATCAATCACCACATCTACAACCTTATCCAGCCGGTCGAATAACTCTGTTGGCGTAATCGGCTGATCCTCCAGATGAATAACGCTGGGAGCCGACGTAGAAATGATGGGATTCCCCAACTCTTGCAGCAAGGCTTGGCAGATGGTGTGATTGGGAACGCGGATGCCGGTTGTTTTCCGTTTTGGACTCATCACTAACCGAGGCACAAGTTTGGTAGCAGGCAACAAAAACGTGTAGGGGCCTGGAATCAGTCGTTTGATCAACCGATAGGCCGCATCGCTAACCTGCGCATAGGCCGCAATATTAGATAAGGAGGAGCACAGAAACGTCAGTGGCTTATCATTTGACATTCGCTTGATGTGTCGGACCCGCTCTACAGCTGATTTTGCATTTAGATCGCAACCAATCGCGTAGACTGTGTCTGTGGGATAAAGAATCACAGCTCCCTCCCGCAGGGCCTCTCGAATTTTGGCCACGCCATGGGCCTGGGGAGATTCTGGATGGAGCTTATAAATGACGGCCATGCTACCCCCTGCTTCAACTACCTGACGCTGCAATTATGACAAAAGTAGCCTACCTAGACTGTCCGACTGGAGTTTCGGGCGATATGTGCCTGGGTGCCCTGGTTCATGCGGGAGTACCGCTTGCCTATCTAGCTGAGCAACTAGAACGATTGGGACTGAACCGTGAATATGGCTTGCAGGCAGAGTTGGTCCATCGCAACGGTCAGCAGGCTACCAAAGTTTATGTTCATTTGTGCTCCCAGACTAGCTCCAATGGGCATACAGTCGATTCACCCACCGATTTACAGGCTGCTGTCTCCACTGCTCATGCCCACGCCCACGCCCATTCCGATCCCGACCACAGCCATCAAGAATCACCCACTGCAACCCACCCCCATTCTCGTCATCTGCCCGAGATCGAACAGCTAATCCGCTTAGCCCATCTGCCGGTCCGGGTCACGGACTGGAGTTTGGCCGTTTTTCGTCGCTTAGCCGAGGCTGAGGCTGCCGTTCATGGTATTCCTCCGGAGCAAGTTCATTTCCATGAAGTGGGTGCTACGGACGCCATCGTCGATATTGTGGGCACCTGTCTAGGATTGGACTGGTTGGGCATTGAACAGCTCTACTGCTCAGCGTTGCCGATTGGAGGCGGCACAGTTTGGGCGGCGCATGGTCGCCTTCCAGTTCCGGCACCAGCAGTCCTCAAGCTTTGGGAGATGCGGCAAGTTCCTATTTACAGCAATGGGATTGAGAAAGAGTTAGTCACACCGACAGGGGCTGCGATTGTCACCACATTAGCCACTGGGTTTGGAGCACCACCACCGCTGCTGCTACAACAGGTTGGTTTAGGCGCGGGTTCAACCAATCTTGCCATTCCCAATATTTTGCGACTGTGGATTGGCGAGGCAGACAGCAAGGCTGAGGCAGTCGCTCACCATCCCCATCAATCCTTGTCCCATCCTGCTGCTAATCCAGGTACAGCAAGCGAGAGCGTTGCCGAAGCGGCAACACCAGAGGCTGGATTGGATACGGTTGCAGTTCTAGAAACTCAAATCGATGATCTGAATCCTCAGGCAATTGGCTATGTTATGACAGCCTTATTGGCAGCAGGAGCACTGGATGTGTTTACCCAAAGTATCGGCATGAAAAAGTCTCGTCCTGGCGTGTTGCTGACAGTCATTTGCGATCCAGCACAGGTAGATACCTGCGAGGCTATTCTATTTCGGGAAACGACTACCTTGGGAATTCGGCATTCTATTCAGCAACGATCGGTATTAGAACGTGTAATTGAAACCGCGACAATTCCCTATGGTCAAGTTCGGCTCAAAATAGCCCGCCACAACGGTACGATTACGAACGTGCAACCCGAATATGAAGATTGTGCCCAGCTCGCTCAGCAGCATAACTTGCCTTGGCGTGAAGTGCACCAATTAGCGCTACAAGCCTGGTACAGTCAGAGGAGTGCTAAAGTGCCAACTCAGGCAGATTGATGCTCACCTAAGTGTGATCAGGGATTCAACAATTCAACGAACTAAGGGCTGCCTTGTGCGGCTCCTAACCTGTTTACAGAGGCGGAGTTCGGTTCCCGCACCATTCCAGTGGACCTGGTCAAAAATTTGGTGAAGGATGTACAACCCTCGCCCGCATTCATCAATATCGTTAATATCCGTCTTGCTGTCGTCGAGGTTGGTAGAGCAACTGGGAACAAACCCATTTCCCTGATCCGAAATTACCCACCAGTGCTGATCCTCTAGGACAAAGAATTCGACAAGAATAGTTTTACTAGGATCCAGATTGTTGCCATGCTTGGCCGCATTCACAAGCGCCTCTTGTAAACCTAAGCGGACATCAGGCTGCCATTTGAGCGGCACATCAGCAACCAACAGATCTAGAACCGGACATAAGTGCAGGGTAGAGGCGAAACTAACTGTGCCCCACTTACGACTAGTTGGGCGTAGTGAAATAGCAATCACTCAGACAACCTCAAAGCCTTCAAGTGGATTAATTGCTCAGTGCAAGGATTAAACTGCCCCTGCCGATCAGGGAAATTCCCTGTAAACCTAACTGAATTTGCCATTACGCCTCATTTCGATTTGTAACAGTGCAAATCCTGACGTGAGGCGAGTTTTGAGGCTCCACCCACTGGGATACCCCCATAGTAGCATATTGCCAACGGCGTCTTCGGACTATGATTCGGCCCCCGTAGGACCAACATCTGTACTACTAACCTACTATTGACACTGCGGCTAGTTTGTGGATAAACCTATCAAGGTGAATCCCTATCATTCCAACTCATTCCAGCAACAGGTAAAAGCTACAGTACAGTTTGTTCCGTTTGTGTTACAAATTTATCTCTCCAGTTTGTTGCTCTGTAGTTTCCTGGGCCAATTGCTGCCTTCCTAGGCTAGAGGCGAGCATAGAGTTAGAAGTTGGCTAGAAATAGAAAGAAGTGTGAATTTTCTGTGAAGAGGCAAGGGTTGCTCCTCCGTGAATTGACGCCCTAACTCGAGAAGATACGGATTGAATTCATCAGGCAGCTAGCTGTTGGCAGCATTGAGTTGTGAGGTTTCAGTAAACTTGCCGCTGGAAGCTGGCATTTTTGCTGCAGAAATGTAACTCTAGAGGACACAGCACAAGCAGTTCAGCGGTATCTAACTTAAGTTTTAGTAACTTGGTAATGTTTGATATTTAATGTTTAGTTTCAAACGTCAGTTTCAGTAATTCTGCGGTGATTGTTGTAGAACTTTATGTGATCAAAAATGCAGGCATACTGCTCCTGATGGGCTTGATTCGAGCAGAAGGCAGTCTCTGTAAGGCCGCTGATTGAATTCAGTAGCGGTTAACGAAACTGATAGAAACGGGTTGAGAGGAGTGTTTTAGATGAGCAGCGTCAAACTACTGAATACGGCAATTGACAACCTAACAATGGCAGAGCTGCTGCTGAAACTGAATCAAGGAGTTGTGTTTACCCCTAACGTTGATCATTTGGTCAGGCTGCAAAAAGATCGGGAGTTCTTTGAAGCTTACAGCACGGCAGATTTTCGCACTTGCGATAGCAAAATTCTTTATTACATTTCGCGACTGCTTGGCTCACCAATTTGCGAAAAAATTTCTGGCTCTGATTTGTTCCCAGCCTTCTACTGGTACCACCGCAGCAACAGAGATATCAAAATCTTCCTGCTGGGAGCGGCTGAAGGGGTAGCGGCTGAAGCCCAACGACGCATCAATGCCAAAGTTGGGCGAGAAATCATTGTCGGTGCCCATTCCCCATCCTATGGCTTTGAGAACAATGAAGCTGAATGTCAGAAGCTGATTGACTTGGTTAACCAGTCTGAAGCAACCGTACTTGCGATTGGGGTCGGTTCCCCAAAGCAGGAGAAATTTATCTACAAGTATCGCGACCAATTCAAAAACATCAAAATCTTTATGGCCATCGGCGCAACCATCGATTTTGAGGCTGGCAACGTTAGTCGTGCGCCTCGTTGGATCAGCGAGATGGGGCTGGAATGGCTGCATCGGCTGCTTTCAGAACCGCGTCGCCTTTGGAAGCGCTATTTGATCGAAGGACCGTCCTTTTTTTGGTATGCCCTGCTGCAGCTGCTTGATCTCTACGTTGAACCCTTTGCTGATGCCAAGCCACAAGAGCAAAAGCCGAGTAGCCCGGTCAAATGTGATAGTTTGCTGATTTAGAGCTTGTTTGTAAACAAAGATTGAGATCCCCCTAAATCCCCCTTTTTAAGGGGGACTTCAGAGATTTAACTCGGTTCCCTCCTTATTTAAGGAGGGTTAGGGAGGATCAGATGTGAAGTCGATTCTAGCCTCTTAAAATTCATTTACAAACAGTCTCTTAGAAACTGCTGTAGAGACATAGAAGTTCCATATGGATCCTTATTACCCTGAATGGTTTATCGTTCAGGGTAATTTGGTAGTTAACCTGGAAAATACGGGAACCTTGAATACTGATACGATGTTGAGTTGCTATATCTCTGCACCGATGGTTCTTTTCTAGAAACTAGAAGGGCAGAGCTGACAGCAGGCTTGTCAGACGTGCCGCTGTTTGATAAGCAAGTTTCATGGCCTCAATTTGCGATGAAGTAAATCATGCCCGGTCAGCAGGGCTGCTAGCCTCTATGCTCTTGCGCTATACATGTCAATCCAAAGGTTTCCGTTAGCAGCAGTTCAGCAAGTCAGACAGTACATTCAGAATGCGATTGTCGTTGATGCGGACAAGCAAGTTCAGACTTGGACTGGAATTGATGACATTGATGACATTCCAGAACCAAAATCGCTAGATGATCTGAGTAGCGTGTTTGCTTTCGGTGGGCTGACGCCAGAAGAAATTACAGCCCCTCAATCTCTGCGACGTTGGTCAGTCAGCATGGTTAACCCAGGCGCAGCGTTGCTGAAACTGCCAGGACTAGACTTGAAGCCTACCTGGCGGCTAGTGAGTTACTTATACCGGGATGGAGACAATGGGGCTGGATTGGTATTGGCTGTGCCCGAAGAACTAGCAACTACCGCCCATTTAGAGAAAGCACTACCAGCCAGCGGCAATTTTAAGCAGCCACCGAAACCCGAAGGCGCATTGATGGATTTCATGGAGGCAATTGATGGCGATCGATCAGCCGTTTCATTCCTAGTCGCATCGCTGCTCTGTCGCGAACTGCGAGAATTTGGGGCACTTGGAGCCTATCGGAACTGGACGCACCACCGCCCAATCGATGCGATTCCTCAGCGAGCGAAGTGGCACTGGCAAACCGAGCCTCCCAAGGATTTGGCTCCCAAGGTAAAGGTTTTACCCGACGGACAGGCTGTAGTCGAATTTTTTACCTGCCGCATTAGTGCTGGGATTGCGCTCTATCGCCATTTGGATCAGTATCCGGTGAATCAGTACAAGCCAAAATGCATCGACAAAGCCTTAGCAACGCCCCAACGCTGAATGGAAGCATGCTGAGCAGGAACCGCCTGCCCTTGAGCGAACCTGAGCGGCTCAGTATGATAAGAAAGAAATCTTAAGAAATGTAAACATGCAATCTAAAGTAGTTGTCGTTGTGGGCGCAACGGGCGGTATTGGTCGTGCCCTGGTTCCTTTGTTGGCAGCGCAAGGCGCGAGTTTAGTGCTAGCGGCCAGAGATCAAACACAACTCACTGATTTGGCCGCCTCTGTGTCTGATACCCCGACACTTGTGGTTCCAACCGACATTACCGATTCGAGTCAAGCAGAGGCTTTAATGCAAAAGGCCGTGGCCCAGTTTGGCAAGATTGACGTGCTGGTGAATGCAGCTGGAGCCGGTCTGCTGAAGCAGTACAACAAGTTAGAACCGGCTGATTTAGACTACATGCTGGATCTGAACCTGAAGGGCAGCTTTTACACCAGTCAGGCTGCAGCCAACCTGATGAAAGAGCAGAAGTCTGGACATATCTGCAATTTGGTTGGGATTTTGGGCAAGCATCCAATGGCGATGGCTGCTGCCTATTGCGCCTCTAAATTTGGTGTTGTTGGCTTCAGTAAGGCAATGGCCGATGAACTTAAGCGCTTTGGTGTCAAATTTACGCTGTTCTACTTTGGCGGCATTGATTCGCCATTTTGGGACAATGTCAGCTTAAAAGTAGACCGCAGCAAAATGTTGCGTCCCGAAACAGCCGCAGCGACAATTGCCTTTACCCTGACGCTAGAACCCCAAGCCATTCCGCTGGAAATCAATCTCCAACCGGAAAGCCATGTTTTTCTCTAATGTCAAGTTTCTATCCAGAGTGACTCTCGGCTTTACAGCAGAATAGGCTAAACTGCTGGCAAACTTTAGCGTGTTGCAAAGGAGGTAGGAGTGGACGTTATTCAACCTGCGTTGTTTGTCTTGCTGCAACCTTGCCTAGCAAGATTTTGCCTGGCACAATTTTGCCTGACCGGGTCGGATTTGAATCGACTGGAGCAGTGATGAACATTGACCACGTTCACTTCTATGTCGAAGATGCCTCACGCTGGCAGAAATGGTTCACTCAAACGTTTGGCTTTCAGCAAATCGCTACCCACAGGACAGCCCACAGCATAACGGTAGAACTCGGCAACTCCGCAATTCGGTTCTGGGTTTCTTCACCCTGTTCACAAGCCAGCCCGATTGCAGCCTACTTGCAACGGCATCCCGCAGGAGTTGCAGATCTGGCCTTTCAAGTTGCTAGTCTAGAAACCGTCTTGCAGCGGGCGGTAGAAGCGGGCGCAACGATCCTGCAACCGATTCAGTATAGCCAGAGCCGTCAGCAGAAAACTGCTCAGATCCGAGGCTGGGGGGATTTGCAGCACACGCTGATCGAACCAATCCACGCTAGCTCACCAGCCAATCCTGACCGATTCACATCTGACAGAACTGGTTCTGAGTTCATTGGTATCGACCATGTGGTCCTGAATGTAGAGCAGGGCGATCTGGAGCGAGCAATTGGCTGGTATGAGGCTGTCTTTGGCCTCCAGCGCCGTCAGAATTTTGCGATTCAAACCGAGCGTTCTGGTCTCTGTAGCCAGGTTTTATGTCACCCAGGCGGATCAGTACAATTCCCAATTAACGAACCAGCCTCTTCCACGTCTCAAATTCAGGAATTTCTGGATTGGAATCGTGGCCCTGGCATTCAGCACCTCGCTCTCCGCACTGATCAAATCTTGCCGCTGATCGCCCAATTACGCCAACGAGGTCTGGCGTTTTTGTCGGTACCGATGACCTACTATGAGCAACTGGGGCAGCGTCCGGGGTTTCAGTTCAGCCTTCAGGAATGGCAGGCGATGGCTCAGCAAGAAGTATTGGCAGATTGGCCACCTGATAACCCACAGGCCTTACTGCTACAAGCCTTTACTCAGCCTATTTTTGACCAGCCCACGTTTTTCTTTGAGCTAATTGAGCGCCGCACCTACCGGCTCGAAATGCCCTACGGTCAGAACCATCAACCGATGCGTACCGCCGAAGGCTTCGGAGAAGGTAATTTTCGGGCGCTCTTCGAGGCAATTGAACGAGAACAAATCAAACGCGGCAGTCTGCGATGAATGAGTTAGCTATTGTTTTGATCCGACTTTACATGGCTTTACGAAAACCTCATCGCTGAGCAACTTCGCATCGCCTGGAGGGCTTGATAATCTAGAGTTAGCTTTATCACTTCGGACAGATTTGAGCAACGCCCATGAGTAACCCTTTTCTGACTCGTCTTCATCACCCCGATCGCCCATTGATTGTTTTTGATGGAGCAATGGGAACCAATATTCAGGCGCAAAACCTGACAGCAACAGACTTTGGCGGAGCAGAGTACGAAGGGTGTAACGAATACCTAGTCATAACCAAACCAGAGGCCATTGCCAAAGTTCACCGAGATTTCTTGGCGGCTGGAGCTGATGTGATTGAGACTGACACCTTCGGCAGCAGTCCCTTAGTTCTAGCTGAGTACAATCTGGCGGATCAGGCCTACACAATCAGCAAAACAGCGGCTGAATTGGCCAAACAATGCACGACCGAGTTTTCTACCCCTGAGAAACCGCGCTTTGTGGCAGGCTCGATTGGGCCGGGAACCAAACTACCCACCCTGGGCCACATTAGCTACGACGAACTGAAGGCAGGGTTTATGGTTCAGGCTGAGGGCTTGTTTGACGGCGGCGTTGACCTATTCATTGTGGAAACCTGTCAGGATGTGCTGCAAATCAAGGCTGCCCTGAATGCGGTCGAAGAGGTGTTTCAGCAGAAGGGAGAGCGCCGTCCCCTGATGGTTTCGGTGACGATGGAAGTTCAGGGCACGATGCTGGTGGGTACCGACATCAGCGGCGTATTGGCGATTCTGGAACCCTATCCGATTGATATTCTAGGGCTGAACTGCGCCACAGGCCCTGACCGCATGGCTGACCACATCAAATATTTGACTGAAAACGCACCGTTCGTCGTGTCCTGTATCCCCAATGCTGGCTTGCCAGAGAACGTCGGTGGCCATGCCCATTACCGGCTGACGCCGACCGAACTGCGGCTGGCGCTGCATAAGTTTGTTGAAGATTGGGGCGTGCAGGTAATTGGTGGCTGTTGCGGTACCCGACCTGATCACATCAAGGAGCTGGCCGAAATTGCCAAAACCCTGAAACCCAAGGAACGGGCAGTGCGGATCAATCAGCGCGCCTGGATGAACGGCCAAGTCTATGCCTCGGAGACGCCTCGTCCGGCGTTGAACTACAGTCCGGCGGCGGCCTCAATCTACACGGCCCAACCCTACCAGCAGGACAATTCCTTCCTGATTGTGGGGGAACGTCTCAATGCTAGTGGTTCTAAAAAAGTGCGCGAGCTACTCAATGCCGACGACTGGGATGGCCTGATTGCGATTGCCAAATCCCAGGTAAAGGAAGGTGCCCATGTCTTGGACGTGAACGTAGACTATGTGGGCCGGGACGGTGAGCGGGACATGCAGGAGTTGGTTTCGCGGCTGGTCACGAACGTTACGATTCCGCTAATGCTCGACTCGACTGAATGGACCAAAATGGAAGCCGGTCTAAAGGTGGCAGGCGGCAAATGTATCCTCAACTCCACCAACTACGAGGATGGACCAGAGCGCTTCTTTAAAGTGTTGGAGCTAGCTAAGAAATACGGGGCTGGGGTGGTTGTCGGCACAATCGACGAAGACGGTATGGCTCGCACTGCCGCCAAGAAATTCCAGATTGCTCAACGAGCTTACCGAGATGCCGTAGAGTTTGGTATTCCGCCCCACGAGATTTTCTTTGATACTCTGGCGCTGCCCATTTCAACTGGGATCGAGGAGGACCGGGGAAATGGGAAAGCCACGATCGAAGCAATCCAGATGATCCGCGAGCAGTTGCCTGGGGTGCACTTCATGCTGGGCGTGTCCAACATTTCCTTTGGCCTCAGTCCGGCAGCCCGGATTACCCTCAACTCCACGTTTCTGCATGAGGCGATGCAGGCCGGCATGGATGGAGCAATTGTCTCAGCCGCCAAGATCCTGCCCCTGGCCAAAATTACCCCCGAGCAACAGGAGGTTTGTCGCGATCTGATCTACGACCGCCGCCGATTCGAGGGTGATATTTGCGTCTACGATCCCTTAACTGCTTTGACCACGATGTTTGAAGGCGTCAGCGCCAAGGATGCCCGGTCTGGATCGTCGCTGGCCGACCTGCCGATTGAAGAACGTCTGAAGCAGCACATCATCGACGGTGAACGGATTGGCCTAGAGGAGGCGCTGAAGATTGCCCTGGAGCAGTACCAGCCGCTGGAAATCATCAACACATTCCTGCTGGATGGCATGAAGGTAGTGGGTGAACTGTTCGGCTCTGGACAAATGCAGTTGCCCTTTGTGCTGCAATCGGCAGAAACGATGAAAGCAGCTGTTGCCTTCCTGGAACCGCTGATGGAGAAGACCGATGCCAGCGATGGAAAAGGCGTATTTGTGATCGCCACGGTCAAAGGAGATGTGCATGACATCGGCAAAAACTTGGTGGATATTATCCTGACCAACAACGGCTACAAGGTGATTAACCTCGGCATCAAGCAGCCGGTAGAGAACATTATTGACGCCTACCACGAGCACAAGGCAGACTGTATTGCCATGAGTGGCCTGCTGGTCAAATCCACGGCTTTTATGAAAGAAAACCTGGAGGTATTTAACCAGCGCGGCATTACGGTGCCAGTTATTTTGGGTGGAGCGGCCCTGACGCCCAAGTTCGTCTACGAAGATTGCCAGAACACCTACAGCGGTCAGGTGATCTATGGCAAGGATGCCTTTGCCGACCTCACCTTTATGGATCGGCTGATGCCCGCTAAACGGCAAGGCAAATGGGATGACCTGGAAGGTTTTACTGAAGATTACGCCCAGTACAACCAAAAGGGACGCCAAGCCGTAGAAGCTGCCGAACAGGAGCTAAACGGTGCTGCCAAGACCGAAAAACCTGCTGAGCCAGAGGTGCTCGATACCCGCCGCTCGGAAGCAGTCGAGATCGACATTCCCCGGCCCACACCTCCCTTCTGGGGCACGCAAATTCTTAATTCAGAAGATATTCCGCTCGATGAGTTGTTCTGGCATCTGGATTTGCAAGCTCTAATTGCCGGACAGTGGCAGTTCCGCAAACCCAAAGACCAATCCCGCGAAGAGTACGATGCCTTTCTAACCGAAAAGGTTTATCCGATTCTGGAGCAATGGCAACAGCGGCTAAAGAGCGAAGAGTGGCTGCGTCCTCAGCTCGTCTATGGCTATTTCCCCTGTGCAGCAGAGGGCAACTCGGTAACGATCTACGATCCCAGTGTGATCGAACAAGGATTGACGCCCCAAACGGCAACTCCTTTAGTCACCTGGACCTTCCCGCGCCAGAAATCTATGCGCCGGCTCTGCATTGCCGACTTTTTCTTGCCCCTAGAGGCGAACCGGTTCGATGTGTTTCCGATGCAGGCCGTGACGATGGGCCATATTGCGACCGAAAAAGCGCAGGAGTTATTTAAGGCTAACAACTATACCGACTACCTCTACTTCCACGGGATGGCGGTGCAAATGGCAGAAGCTCTAGCCGAATGGTCGCACGCTCGGATTCGCCGCGAGTTGGGCTATGGCGATCAGGAACCAGACAACATCCGTGATATGCTGGCCCAGCGCTATCAGGGGTCTCGCTATAGCTTCGGCTACCCGGCTTGCCCCAATATTCAGGACCAGTACCGCCAGTTAGAGCTGCTGGGTGCAGAGCGCATTGCCATGTCGATGGACGAAAGTGAACAGCTTTATCCAGAGCAGTCTACTACGGCTATCATCGTTTATCATCCTGTGGCAAAATATTTTAGCGCTTAGGATAGCCTTCCTAAAATGGGTCTGGTACAAATAGAAGGAGGTTAAAGGTGCGTTTTGCTGCTTTCACTTCCTGCCGGAGTTAGGTAACAGCAAAGTTTGTCAAAAGTTTGAAAATCGTCGCTTGCTGGTCAAGGTGTAAGTGTCTTGTGGCCTCCAGGTTGCGGATGGGCAGGATACTTGCACCCTGAGTTTTACAGCAAATGTTTTATGGTAAATGCTTGTGACTGGTGGGTCTCAGAGTGCCCCTTAAGGGCAATGGGTATAGCAACCTATTCTACAGCCAGAGGAATCAGGCGAGTTTCAGCCTAGTTTTATTGTCTATCTATTTCAATGTACTTATTTCAGTCTACTAGCTGCCTCAGGGCCAATGTACACAGCTTGAGTAAAGGTAACCGTCCCGTTTCAACTTCAGAATAACCGAATTGCATCTGATGGCTAACTGCAGAACAGCACGTCTCGATTCAGATCGTTGGAGTTTCTTTAGAGATGCTAGAACTGCTCAAGAATTTATTGTTTCCCAGCCAGTATATTCCTCATGGCCATTGCTATCTGTGGCAAACACCCCTCGTCTGGCTGCATGTACTCAGTGATGCCTTGACAGCAGTTGCCTACTTCTCGATTCCGGCCATTCTGATCTATTTTGTCCGCAAGCGGGAAGATATGCCCTTCCCAAACGTGTTTTTCTTGTTTGGCGCGTTCATTGTGCTCTGCGGCACCGGGCATTTGCTCGATATTTGGACGCTTTGGTATCCGGCCTATTGGGTTTCTGGCCTAGAACGAGCGATGACGGCTTTAGTCTCCTGCTACACTGCTTTGCGGTTGGTGGAACTCTTGCCCCAATTTCTGTCGCTCAAAAGCCCGATGCAGTTAGAGCTTGTAAACCGGGAATTGCAGCAGCAGATTGCCCAACGTAAACAGGCCGAAGCCATGCTGGAAATTCGAGTAGAGGAACGCACCGCTGAGCTGATGCAGGCCAATGCTGCCTTGGAAGCAGCCAAAAAAGCGGCGGATGCTGCGAATCAAGCCAAGAGCGAATTTCTAGCCAATATGAGTCATGAGCTGCGCACCCCTCTGAATGTGATTTTAGGATTGACCCAGCTCCTCAGTCGCGATAGAACCCTAACCGTCGAACATCAGCGCGATTTGCAAACTATCGGCAGTAGCGGAGAGCACTTATTGACCCTGATCAACGATGTTCTAGAAATGTCTAAGATTGAGGCCGGACGGCTCAGTTGCCATACCGAGATCTTCAATTTACATCACCTGCTGGATGGTTTGGAGAACATGTTTCGCTTCAAAGCTGGAGCGAAAGGACTTCAGCTTGTGTTTGAATACGGTCCAGACTTGCCGCAAATTATCAGAACCGATCAAGGTAAACTGCGGCAGGTCTTGATCAATCTCCTCAACAACGCCATTAAGTTTACGCAGCAGGGCAGGGTGACGCTACGAGTGCAGGCAATCTCAGCTCAGTTACCTACCAAAACGGCTTGCCAGATCCAGTTTGATGTTGTAGACACAGGACCGGGTATGGCCGTCGAGGAATTGGCACGGTTGTTTCAACCCTTTCACCAAACCCAAACCGGGCTGCAATCGCTGGAAGGTACGGGTCTAGGATTGGCAATTAGTCGGAAATACATTCAGGCATTAGGGGGAGAAATCTTGGTTCAAAGTCAGCTCAACCAAGGCAGCCAGTTCTCGTTCTGTATTCAGGCGGATTTGACGGAAAGCCAGTCCGTTCAATGTTCGTCAGGGGAGCAGCCGGTGGATTACAAAGGAGCTATCGTTGGTCTTGCTTCCCATCAGCCCACCCATCGAATTTTGATTGTAGAAGATCATCCGGCCAGTCGCTTACTGCTGCTGAAGCTGCTCAACCTGCCGGGTCTAGAACTGCGGTCTGCTGAAAATGGACAAGAGGCTCTGACGCAGTGGCAAGCTTGGCAGCCCCATCTCATCTTTATGGACATGCGGATGCCGGTGCTGAATGGCTGTGATACGGTCCGGCGAATTCGAGACCAAGAGCAGCAATTGAGCGGCAACGGCAGCATTTTAGCGCCAACCAAAATTATTGCTCTGACAGCAAATGCCTTTGAAGAGCAGCGCCAGAACATTTTAGCCGCGGGGTGCGACGACTTTATTAGTAAGCCCTTTCAGGCCGAGGAGGTGTTTGAAAAACTCGCCCAACAGCTTGGTGTGGATTATCTCTATGCTGAAGGTTCCAAAACATGGGATGCCTTTGTCTCAAGTTCCTATTCCAATCAGCTCGAGCCGACAATGCTGCGCTTCATGCCAGAGCCTTGGATTCATCAGCTACATCAGGCAGCTCTCCAAGGCAATGACTTGTGGATCACCAAATTGATTCAGGAAATTCCGAAGCCCCAAGCTACTTTAGCTAAAATTCTCAAGACTTTGACAGACGAGTTTGAATTCGACAAAATTGCTGCTGCCGTAGCTCAGCTTGGGCAAAACCACGGCTAGAATCCGTGGCTCCTCAATCAACTGAATGAATCATGCGAGCAACAAAATTAATTGCCCCATCAATCTTGCCCTATGGACGCTGCACTAGAGGAAAACCAGAAATTTGATATTTTGATTGTCGATGACGTTCGAGATAACATCCGTTTGCTGTCGGATCTGTTGGTTAAACAGGGCTATAACGTTCGCAAAGCTACTACGGGCGGAATGGCACTACGGGCAATTGAGGCACTAGCACCCGATCTGATTCTGCTGGACATCAAAATGGCCGACATGAATGGCTATGAGATTTGTAGCAGTTTGAAAGCGAATCCATCTACCTGTGCGATCCCGGTGATTTTTCTCAGCGCTGCAGACGAGCTAGCCGACAAAGTCAAAGCTTTCCAAGTCGGGGGAATCGATTACATTCCCAAACCTTTCCATTTGGACGAGGTTCTCATCAAGGTAAAAACGCAGCTAACCATTTACCAATTACGTCAACAGCTAGAAGAGTGTGAATCTCAGCTTCAGCAAGCCCTTAATCAAGTTAGGGCACTGGGGCAATAGGATTAATAATCAAATGCTCAAACTCGGCAGGATTGACCAAAGTAGTTCACAACTTGCAACAACACTTGCAGCTAAGGGGTTGCGACCTAGGGGGAAGGATCTGCTATCATGGTGAAGCCTTACCACCTGGAGAGGTGGCTGAGTGGTCGAAAGCGGCAGATTGCTAATCTGTTGTACGGTTCGAAAGTCCGTACCGAGGGTTCGAATCCCTCCCTCTCCGTTTTTTAGCTCGTTTTTTAGCTTAGGTTTTACTGGTTTAGCCTCCAGAGTTGCCTTGGGTTGGTAAAACCTCTGGGTTGACAAAACAAAGGGGGAACTTCAAGCCGTGTTTGGTAGGTGCGACCCACCGGTTTCGCCTACGGTTCCTCCCTTTTTTCAAGGGGGGATAGGGGGATCAAACCAGGGTCTTAAAACACGCCCTAGTAGCTATTCTGCTCTGAGCACCTCACATCACATTAAACAATACCAGTGCCACCCCCAGACAACCCGCAATTATTGCTGTCCCCAAGAGATTAGTTTTAGTAGGCATGGGTTGATGAGCAGGCTGCAACCAGAAATTCATCAATTGCGTCACAAACGGCATGACTATCCAAGTCAAGATCGATGAGGTGATCAAATTATTGACCAACATAGAACTGGCTGGATGCCAATCCTGCATTATGCCTAGCTCGCTAAACAGCAACCCTTGCAGCATCACTACCGGATAAAGCGCCAAAATCACCGCCAAGTTTTGTTTCCAAGCAGGTGGACCCAACCCGAACTGCTCTGAACCCGTCTGGTGGGAAAACCATCCTTCCAGACCAGTACTAAAGGACTTGAACTGATAGGTTTTAAAGATCTTGCGTCCTGATTCGATCAGCTTGTCGCGCTCTTGCGACTTCAACCAGCGGTTCAAATTTTCTGGCGAGTCAAAATGAAGAATTGAGTACCACTTGAGCTGTGAACCCTTGATAGGCGCGCATAGGTCGGTGCGGAGATAGCCTTGATGCCGACTTGCAGCTCGGGTCAGCTTGCTATGCCACCAGCGAAACTCCAATCCCTTGCCCCTGGGAACAATGTGTTCAATCACTAAACTAGCGGTGGGAATAGACTCATTTATGGGAGACGGAGATGCCAGCTCAGCGGTTTTGTCTGTAGTGGCTGCCAAACTGGCTATAAGACTATCATTGATGGACTTGATATTGCCAATGTCTCTGCCTTTGATCAAAGTCCTGATGCTTTCCCAGATAGCCATTTTTCTGTTCGTCCTCTCGTTCAGTACAGCTAAAATTAAATTGATAGATTGGCTAACGAATTTATATGAAATAATAAATTCAAAATAATTTTTCAATTACATACAACGCTTACAAAACTATTCTAAACTGCAAGTCAAGCCGAATTTCAAATTAAGTTGCAATCAATTGCAATACATTGATTTTGTTATCGTCGATTGGCGTGCTCTATAGCGGTTCAATTACTCAGCTAATTGCTCTAATTGCGCTCTAGAAGCAAGCTCGTATTTCACCCACCTATCCAGGAAAATCTCTGCTTGTCTAAGGATAATCGGGCTACCCAGACTGGCGCAGACCTGATTAGGACAGAAATGTTATATAGAGTACTGAACCAGCTCACCTATCTAAGCCACGATATCTTGTCACATTTCTGGAATGGCTTACCAAACTGTTATTTTTATTTTCTTTTGGAGACCGTTGGGGAATGAGTGAAAGCACTGAACGTGGGATGAATGACCTAGAACTCGAACGTCCTGGCTCGGATCCACCTCCGTCTTACACAGGCTGGCAAGCGGCAGTTGCCCGCTACTTTCGATTTGATTCTTACCGAACGAATTTCCGTACTGAAATTCTAGCGGGTGTAACTACGTTTATGACGATGGCCTATATTTTGGTAGTGCATCCGTTGATCATGTCTGATGCGGTTTTTCTCAATGCCCCTAGAGATCTATTTCGAGAGCTAGTGATTGTGACTGGTGTGTCCTCGGCAATTGGCACCCTCACAATGGGTTTACTGGCTAAATATCCGTTTGCGCTAGCTCCCGGCATGGGAATGAATGCGTTTTTTGCCTATTCGGTGGTGCTGGGGCTAGGAATCGATTGGCGGGTCGCCTTGGCCGCTGTTTTAATCGAAGGATTGATTTTTATTGCTCTGACAGTGACTGATATTCGTCGCCATCTGCTCACGGCAGTTCCTACTGCCATTAAGGCGGCCACTACCGTCGGTATCGGCTTGTTTCTAGCCTATATTGGGTTATCGGGGTCAACTGAAACCGGAGGAGCGGGATTAATTATTGCTAACGAAGTGACGAAAACCGATTTTGGTAGCTTTCGTCAACCCGCGACTGTCCTGGCTACGGTCGGTATTTTTCTGACGGCATTTTTGATGATTCGTCGCGTCAAGGGAGCTTTGCTTTGGGGAATTGGAGGCACGGCACTGTTGGGCTGGATCTTTGGAGTTGCGGCTCCGCCCAAGGGCATTGCCGAGGTTCCGGCGTTTCCTTCGCACCTATTTGGTCAAGCTTTTGTCGGCTTGGGCGGCATTAATGCTGGTAATTTCATCGACTTTGTAGCCGTGATGCTGGTGTTTCTGTTTGTTGACATGTTTGACACAATCGGCACCTTAGCGGGTGTAGGCACCCAAGCTGGCTACATTGACGAGAATGGTGAATTGCCGCGTGCTAACCAAGCCCTATTTGCTGATGCCATTGCTACAACCGCTGGTGCGGTTTTAGGAACATCAACGGTTACAACTTTTGCTGAATCGGCAGCGGGTGTTGCAGAAGGCGGTCGAACCGGATTTACGGCGATTGTGACAGCCATCATGTTTCTGGTGGCGCTGCTGTTTGTGCCGATTTTTGAGGCCGTTCCGGCCTTTGCAACTGCTCCAGCTCTGTTGATCGTGGGTGTGCTAATGATGAGTGCGGTGACGAGCATCCGCTGGGATGACTTTACGGAGGCACTGCCAGCCTTTGCTACGATTTTCTTTATTCCCTTTGGTTTTTCGATTGCGGCTGGTTTGTCAGCTGGATTGATCCTTTATCCGTTTGCCAAGCTGGTGAAGGGACGGGCTAATGAAGTGCCGCTCATCACCTGGATCTTGGCTGCTATTTTTATTGCTCGCTTTATCTTCACAACACTGCGATTTGAGTAGGGCGGAATGAAGTAATTGCTGAATTCACCAGATAGGATTCACGAGATGGTTGGTCTATCCAGAGGGCGCACTTGATGTGCCCTTTTTTGTTTGCTCTGATTTTGTTCTGTCGAATCATGCTGAACAATACAAAAGAGGGTGAGCAATTACCCACCCCAATGTTTCTATTTTCGTGTGCCTATTTTTCAGTTGAGCCGTGAATCGCCAGCCCATTGCTCTGACTAGCTACAGCGTCAACGACTGGGCGTTGGTCTCGATCAGTTTAGCCAGGTCTTGCAGGAAGGCAGCGGCGTGAGCACCATAGATAATCCGGTGGTCGCAGGTGAGGTTAACCTGCATTTGGTTTCGCACACCAAACATGCCGTCGGCTCCAACCACAATCTGCGGACGAGACGCACCCACTGCTAGAATCGCTCCTTGGCCAGGTGGCAAAATCGCATCAAACCGATCGACGCCAAACATGCCTAGGTTAGAAATGGTGAAGCCACCAGTGCTGTATTCATCGGGCTGGAGTTGCTTGGCACGGGCGCGATCCACCAGATCCTTCCAACGGCGAGATAGCGAGTAGATGTCCATTTGGTCGGCGTTTTGCAGTACGGGGGTAATCAGCCCGCCATCTTCCATCGCTACGGCCACGGCCACATTGATGCCAGAGCGGTAGTTGATTCCCTGTTCGGTATAAAACGCATTCACCACGGGATGTTTTTGCAGCGTCATGGCTACTGCCTTTGCCAATAGAGCTGTCATTGTCACACCCTTAGGCTTGATCTGCTTGTATAGCTTGTCCAGACTATCGGTGGTGATCGTGTAGCCGACGCGGAAGACCGGCACTTGCAGGCTGGCGTTCATGTTGCGCACAACCGCCTGCTGCAAGGTATTGAGAGCCACTACTTGTCCAGGCTGAACCGCAGCCGGAGTAAAGCTGGGGGCCGGGGCTTGAGTGGGGGCAGAGACGGCAGGAGTTGGAGATGGGGTAACCGGAGCAACGCTGGAGACAGGAGCTGCGCTAACTTTACCCGCAGCGGCTTCGACATCTTCGGCCACGATTCGTCCATGCGGCCCACTACCCCTCAGAGTAGACAGATCAACCTTGAGTTCTTTAGCCAGTTTGCGAGCGCGGGGAGACACAATCAGACGGCCACTGGGGGCCGAGGTACTACCATTACTGCCATTGCTCTCAAGACCGCCAGCGGAGACCCCAACCGGTTCAGCAGCGGCAGGAACAGAAGCCACGGGTGCTGCTTCCGGTGCGGCAGGAGCCTGAGTGGCGTGTTGCTTGGCCTGTTCAATTTCGGCCTCGGTTTCTGCGACGAGGGCAATAGCGGCTCCCACGGCCACGGTTTCGCCAGCGGGCACAACAATCGTTGCTAAATAGCCTTCATAGAAGGACTCCACATCCATGTCGGCTTTGTCCGACTCGACGATCACAACGGTTTCGCCCTTTTCGATTTTGTCGCCGGCCTGTTTGACCCAAGACACAATCTTGCCCTCAGTCATGGTAGAGCTGAGAGCAGGCATGAAAATCTCTCTAATCACAGCTACACATCTCCACGAATTTCTTCTATGATGCCGTCCCGCAACAGGACTTCGACCTGCATTTTCCGAATCAGATTATCCCCGGTTTCTACGCGGAAAAACCCTTCGATCTGCCCCTGATTCACTTCTTGTTCCATTTCCAAAAGCTGCACCTGCTGAAGCTGCTGCAAGATCTGGTTCTTCTTTTCCAAAATTTCGCTTTTTCGCTGGTTGACCTGCACTTGGATATTGGAAATTTGCTGAGACACGGTTGGATCCGTGGGTTGCGGACTTTGCTTTTGCACCTCCGCGATCATGCGTTGTCCTTGAGTTTCTAGCTGTTGCAATTGGCCGTCAAGCTGGTTGATCTGGGCTTGCAATTGCTGCTGTACCTCCTCTTTCCAGCGAGGAGTGACAACGACTTTAACGTTAATGGCTCGCTTTAAAAGCAGATGAGGCTTCGAGATTTCCATGAATGGAGGCTAAGGAACTACGGGTTAGCAAAAAGAAGAAGCAAAAATCAAAGCTGGAAACGTCAGAACATGCTCTCTAATTTCCAGGTTCTGATTTTCTAATGGTTCTTTAATCAATCGAACATCTCGTCAATCATACCGCGATAGCGATCGGTCACGACGGCTCGGCGAATCTTCAAGGTCTGCGTCAACAGTCCATTTTGGATCGAAAAGGGTTCTGACAGTAAGCGGAACGGACCGATTCGATCGTCTGCTCGGTAGCCGGGACGGTTTTTCACTTCTCGGTTCAGCTCTTGCCGAAACAGGTCTTGGACTGGTTTATCTTCTAAGCCAATGATTTGAGCACCAACGGGAGCGGGGTTGGGGTCATCAGGAAGCTGGATGTAAAGATTCTGACTGGCGGCCCACTGTTGCACCATTTCCAGGTTCGGCACAATCAGCGCTCCCAGTACTTTCTGATCTTGACCGACCAGCATGATCTGATCGACGTAGGGGCTGCGTAAACAGGCATCTTCGATCGGCTGGGGTTCAATGTTTTCGCCGTTCGTCAGCACAATCGTATCTTTGGCCCGACCCGTAATCACCAGATCGTCCTGGTTCGATACCCAGCCCAAATCGCCAGTATCAAACCAGCCTTCTGGACTAATTGCTTTTTTCGTGGCTTCCGGATTTTTGTAGTAGCCCAGCATCACCTGATCGCCTCGAATCATCACCAAACCCTGCTTTTCGGGTGGTAGGGGCCTGCGGGTTTCTAGATCAACAATCTGGGTTTCGGTATTGCGCAGGGGTTGTCCATCTGCACCGCGAATGTTGCGCCAGGGACGACGAACATGGGTAATCGGTGAGGTCTCGGTCAAACCATAGCCACCCAAAATAGTGATGCCTACGACTTCAAAGAAATCTTCTAGATGTTCGGCAATCGAACCACCGCCGCTAACCAAAAATTTAACTGCGCCACCCACGCCGGCTCGAATCTTCTGGTAAACCAACCGATCGCCGACCCAATGTAGCGGAGCTAACACCAGCGACTCCAAGGCAGCCACAACTCGTTCTGCTAGAGATGGATGCAGATTATCTAGGCTCAGCCCCTGAATAATGCGTCGGGCTTTGATGTAGCGGTCGCTCTGAGTTAGAAAGAAGTGGGCCAACCGCTGTTTGCTGGCAGGCTGTTCGCGGAGCTGTTTTTGAATGCCGTCATAAATCGATTCCCAGAGGCGCGGCACGCCTACCATATAGTGAGGCTTAAAGTCTTTAATATCTTTTTTGACAAAGCGGATGTTGGTATAAGCCTGAGTGCAGCCAAAGGCCAGCACAAAATATTCGAAGGTGCGCTCGTAGCAGTGCCAGATCGGCAAAATACTGAGAACCCGCTCTCCGGGCTGGGGTTGGGCTACTTCATAGGCACCCAGAATTTGCGAGATCAGGTTATGGTGGCTTAGCATTACCCCCTTGGGCTGACCCGACGTACCGGACGTATACATCAGGGTTGCCAAACTGTCGCGGCTGGGGCGCACGGGCTGAAGTGTGTGATTGGCTCCCAGATCGATCAATTGGCTAAAGTTGAAGGTCGTGATTTCGCCTAGATCCG
Organism: Leptolyngbya sp. NK1-12; assembly: GCF_032598965.1. Lineage (NCBI taxonomy): Bacteria > Bacillati > Cyanobacteriota > Cyanophyceae > Leptolyngbyales > Leptolyngbyaceae > Leptolyngbya > Leptolyngbya sp. NK1-12. The sequence continues at coordinate 1,009,337 of NZ_CP053586.1, read as the reverse complement.
GGGGCGTCTCATCGGTGAGCAAAATCACAAACCGAATTGGCAGCGGCGGCAAATACTCGCGCACTTTGTTCAGAGTCTCTAGGTCTTGAATCACCAAACCAATACTGTCACTGTGCTCCAGGATGAACTGCAACTCTTCTCGATCAGCCTGAGAGCCGCGCACGGCGTTGATCGCACCAATGGTCATAATTCCCTGATCGGCAATTAGCCAACGAGGGCTGTTGTCCGAAAACTGGGCGATATGCTCTCCTGGCTGGACTCCCAGCGCCTGTAACCCCGCAGCAAACTGGCGAATAGTTTCGTAGAGCTGGGCAAATGTGATCTTTACCGCTGGCTGACTGTGGGGGTCGTATAGGGCCACCAAATTAGCCACCTCCGGACGCTGGGCCACGATTCCCCAAATTTCTGGTAGGGCTTGAATCTGGCTATAGGTTCTGCTGTCGGGTCGAGTTGTGCCAGAAGCCTGATCGCGTGTGAGATTCATAGGATATGTCCTGAATGCTTTGTTTGAAATGACTGAATGATAAAGCTTGAAATGATAACCGCTGATCGTTAAATCAAAGTTCCTCTAGTTACTGTTCGTCCAGTAACCGTTTGTCCAGTAACCGTTTGTCTAGCAATCGTTTCTCCAGTCAAACGTCCGGTGCGGTATGAAGAATACAGGCGATGAAGGCAAGTGACAATGGCTGCTGCCCAAGGCTCCTGATTGAGCTACTACTGCAAAATTAACATCGAAGCGCCCCAAAAGCATAAATTCTCTTTATTTTTAGCCTTGCCTGTCGATGCTTAAAATATCAGTGGTTAGAGACAGAAAATGATCTGTCCTGCCTGAGTCTGGTTTGATTTGCTTGGTTTCAACTGTGTTTTTACAAAGCAGCTTTTGTAAAGATTATGGTTGTAGCTTTGTAATGTTCATGAAGTCATGTTTGTAAGGGAGACCATCATGCCCAGAGCTGTTTGGAATGGAGCCGTATTGGCTGAAAGTGACCGCTGTGAAGTCGTGGAGGGCAACTATTATTTTCCACCCGATACAATTCACGCTGAGTATTTCAAATCTAGCGATACGCACACCACCTGTCCTTGGAAAGGGATTGCCAGCTACTACACGATTGAGGTAGACGGCCAGGTAAATCAAGACGCGGCTTGGTACTATCCCCAGACCAAAGATGCAGCTAAAAACATTGAAGGCTATGTAGCTTTCTGGCGCGGCGTCAAGGTAGAAGCGTGAATATCTCTTAATCAGGAGACAGAATCCAGAATCCTGACTCCAGAATCCAGAATCCTGACTCCTGGATTCTGACAGCAGGCACCAACGCATGAGTTTGCTAGCCTAGAAGCGGGCATACTAAACCGGCAACAGGCGCTCACGGCTTGTTTTGGCGGAGAAGTGCTAGGATGTGAGACTGGTCAGGCTGATCCCTCCTTGCGCTTCACTCGCAACAGGTCGTTAGTTTGATAAAATGCTGCTGATTTTTCCTGTGAGGGACATGCAAGTAAGTCATCCGCCCACTCAGTCTGTGTCTATTTTGCTCGATACCCTTCCCGATCCAAAAGTGTCAGAAGGCGTCTGTCCGCGCCGCACTCGTCAGCAAATCGATTTTTTATTGCTGGCCATCGAAGCGCTGGAGTTGGGCGGTTCCGAAGCATTTCTCGCAGATGTCAAAGAATTAGGGCTGCAAGATATTGTTGATAATCGGGTTACACTCTGGCGGATTCGAGCCACCAATTCCCTGCGGCGTAATAATCAGCGGCGTCCGCTCAGTTTTAAAGAAGCTAAGGCGCTGGTCGTGATCATTTGTCATCGGGCCAGACGGCTGACGGTGCTGATTCGTCAATTGCTAATGGTTTACGACCAGTTACTGGAAAAGCAGCTTTCTCCTGACCATCACCTGCGGCTATCGAATTACTTGGAGCGGTTCCGTGCTCACTTTCGGGCCAGAATGAATCCCAAACGAGCCGGTGTGATTGCCTACAGCAGTGATGAAAAATTGAACAAGTTAGCGTTAGAACTGCTGAGTCAGCTCTTGTTTTGTACTGGCACAGCGGGTGTGCAGCGGCTCTGGAGCAGTTTGTTTGATGGAGAAGTGGAATGACGATACAGCGCCAGTACAGCTTGCCAAACTGCAAGCTGGTTTTGCAGGGGTTGAGCAGTGAGACGGCTACGACCACAAGCGGACGCCCGCTGCTGTCGATGGTGACGAACGTGGAATGTCATTTGGCTGGGCAAAAAGCTCCCCTGACCGGAGGCCGAGCGTTTTTAGACAGCTTGGTGCTATCGGTGAGTGACTATGCCCAAGGCTATTTGAGCGGCATTCGCCACCTGATCCACCGCGATCGCCGCCAACAGACCGGATTGGTGCAAATTGAGCAGGTAGGCGATAATCTGCACCGTCTCACCGTGCAGCCAGAAGCAGAGCCAGCGGAGGTTCAAGCAATCGATCTAACCACTGTGCAGTTCTTTGACTTGGTAGAAGCGATCGACCAGATGGTTGCCGATGCCCAAACCTTACCTGACCTTGCTCCCAAGTTAGAGCCGCTGTCTAGACGCTATGTTGTTTCACAGGAACCAATTGCCAAACGAGCTGCTCCGGCAGCCATTGGGGTAACTGGCTTGGCGGCTGCCGCGGCCCTGCTGTTCATGCTGCCTGTGCCTGAAGCTCGTCGTCCCCAATCCATCTCAGAAGAGGCTTCGACAGAGCAATCGTCTCCTACGGCCTCTCCGGCCGGTGAGGCAACAACTTCGCCTCCAGCGAGTCCTCCACCGGAGTCACCCACTCCAGAAGCCAGTCCGGAAGCCACTGGCTCACCTGCTCCAGCCTCGACAGCGGCGGTTCAAGGTACGGGTTTGAGTTTGGACAATGCTCCCGAAATTACCGATCCAGCTGAGTTGGATCGCCTTACTGTTCAGCTCTATGACCGGTTAGATCTGGACTGGAAGAAAAACCCGACCTTTGATGGAGAACTAGTTTACCGAGTCGGTGTCAACCAAAGCGGTGAAATTGTTGGCTACAAGTTTGCTAACGATGCCGCATTGACCTACCTATCCGATGTTCCCTTGGCGGATGTTCAGTTCGGCTCAACGGCTCCTCCTAGTGACGGCAGCCCTACAGATGCAAGTCCAGATGCAGCAGAAACTGCTCCTAAGCAGCCAATCGCCCAGTTTCGCGTCGTGTTCAAATCGGATGGCGTTTTAGAGGTTAGCCCCTGGGACGGTCAACCGACAGACCCCGAAGCGGAAGCCTCGCCTACGCCATCACCTTAAAGCCTTGTCGCTTAAACCCTGAAAGAGCGACAAACCGGACTCAAACTTTTGTTTTGAGGCGAGATGATTAGGCACAAGAGTAGCCCTGAGGGCCAGCCCAGTTGCTGCTAGTGATTTGACCAAAGGTGATGGGTTCGTCTTCGGCAGCATAGGTAGTTTGACCGCTAGCATCCACTGCATAAAGCGGCCAGTCCTCATCGCCCATATTGCCAGCCCGAAACAGCACGCGACTGGGGTAGGTTTGGCTCCAGCCCAAGAGCACTGCATTACTGTATTGGATTTGAGTCGGGGCCAGCGTATAGGTGCGGTTGGAGTGCCGCTCCCAAATCACGGCGAAATCTGAAGCCAAGCTGCTGCCAAACATAGACTCAAACTCGCGGGCCAGCAGACGTTCGCCCCGCTCCGACCAGGCTACAGGTATGAGCATGGCAATGGTTCCCGGTTGATTTAAAACAGCATCGGCAACAAAGGGATTATCTGCAAATGGAGCCGCCGGAGTAATGGTTTGCAGCTCTCCCGTCTGTAAATCTTCGACAAAGAGAATACTGGCAATCCGGTTCTGAGTAAAGCTGTTTGAAAGTTGAAGTTGAATGCGGCTGTAGGCGGCATAGTCCCCATTGGGAGAAATCAACGATTGGCTGCGGTAATAGCGAAATACTGGAGTGGAGGAAGCCACCGTTTCAGCCATCATTGCTGTCACCCAATTCCAAGGAACGGGATAGGGGCTATTTAGTGGATCGAAGGGATGGGAATGGGACGATGACGTCATAGGCGGTTGGCAAGAGAGGGCTAGCGAGGCGTAAAAAAGCGTAAACAAAACTGACCGCAAACCAGCAGCCGGACGGACAAGAACTCTATAAAAAAGAATTAAGTTGAAGAAAAACCTAATTTTTAGCCTAATCGGGAAGTAGCAAACGCTTAATGGCTAGCAATTAATGGCTAGCAATAGGCTATAGGGCTACACCGCTACGGCCACCGGACATGTACTAAAACCATTGGCTATAGCCTGTAGCAATTGCATGACTAGCTGCCACAAGACCCAGCAATCCTGGTTTCAGCAATCACCCAACACACCATCCAATCGATGATTTCGCCCAGAATCGAAAATTGCAGCAAGCAAGGAGTATGCTGTTGCAGACCCACCTGAGCGTACTTAAAAATTCATGAATTCGCTGCTATCTCTTGTATAGCAACTTGAACTGCTTTCAGCACACCCCCTCACGAAAGTTTTCATTCAGCCGAATTTTGTAATAAACGGGACTTGACAAATTTGCTTAATTCTTGTCAACTAGTAACCCGACTAGGGTTCACGAAGCAGGTTCAGAGTCCAGATTGATAGACTGATGGTGCGGCGAGTTGAGTAAGCATCCCCAAAACAGAATTGTGCCTAAGCAAAATTGTGCCTATTGTGCCTGAGGTAAGCATGACTAATTCCCCGACGACCCAAACTCCCGAACCGACCAAGCGGGCTGCTCCTGCACCTGTTGGCTTCAGTTGGGGACGGGCAATATTCACCCTGGTCTGGCGGTTGTTACTGCTGGGCGTGGGTGGCGGTTTAGCTGCCGCGGTTGGCATTGCGATTGCTCAACTGTATCCAGCCCAAATTCAAGAGCCGCCACTGGCCGAGAGGCTGTTGCGCAGTTCAGAATCGTTTGTAGGAAACTTGAAAGAGCTACCGCAAACTTGGCGCGGTCAATCCCCACAACCCAATTCGGAAGTAGCTCCGTCGGTTCCTGCCTCCCCATTACCTTCAGTCTCGCCAATGACGGATGCAGAACGGCAGCAGCTTCAGGCCGAGTTAACTCAGCTTCAGGCCGAACTACAAACCTTGACGAGCACCTCTAGCGAACCTCTAGCCGACCGGGTGCAGGAAATTCAAAAACGGATTCAGGCGATTCAGGAACGGCTCAGCAGTTTTACTACAGCTCCAACCAGCCAAACTTTTGTTGCCCCAGCCACGAGCAACACCGTCAACGGTGAGCAGCAATTGATGGTGACGTTACCCAGCGATGCGTTGTTTGCCAACACAGAAACCACGCTGGGTCCAGGGACAGAAGCAATTTTGAACAGCATTCTGACCGATTTGCAGCGCTATCCCAAGGCCGCGATTCAGGTCGGTGCCCATAGCGATAATCAGGGGTCGGCTGAGGCAGATCGGCAGCGAACACTAGAGCAAGCTAAAGCAGTTCAGCAATATCTATCTACCCAATTGGAGGATTACCATTGGGTAACAATCGGCTATGGCCACAATCGCCCTTTGGTGCCCGATGATTCGCCAGAAAACCGCCAGCGCAACCGTCGGATTGAAATCGTGATCAACCCCAATTAAGTCAATCAATTCAAACTGAATCGCCAAGCAAGAATGGGAAAACCGTCTGCCAGTTGCTGCTGATGAAACTGATTTTTTTTGGAACGCCTCAATTTGCGGTGCCTAGCCTAGAACGGCTCCTCGCGCATGAGTCCTTCGAGGTTTTGGCCGTAGTCACCCAGCCTGATAAACGCAGAGGCCGGGGCAATGAGCTGTCGGCATCCCCAATCAAGGCAGTTGCGGTTGCCCATCAGATTCCGGTTTGGCAGCCGCGTCGTGTCAAGAAGGATGCAGAAACGCTAGAGAGTTTGCGTCAGGCTGGGGCCGATGCATTCGTGGTCGTTGCCTATGGGCAAATTTTGTCCCAAGCGATTCTCGATATGCCCCGGTTGGGCTGTATCAACGGTCATGGCTCGATTTTGCCCAAATACCGCGGAGCTGCGCCGATTCAGTGGTGCCTTTATCACGGCGAAACCGAAACGGGGATCACAACCATGCAAATGGATGCCGGCATGGATACGGGACCAATGCTATTGAAGGCCACCACGCCTATCGGCCTGTTTGACAACGCGCTAGATTTGGCAAAAACGCTCTCGCAGCTAACGGCAGACCTGCTAGTAGAGACGCTGCTAGGACTAGAGGCCGGTACAATTCAGCCGATTCCGCAAGACGATGCCCAAGCCACCTATGCGCCCCTGATTCAGAAGCAGGACTATCAGCTCGATTGGACCAGATCTGCACTGGCGTTGCACAATCAAATTCGCGGCTTTTATCCTAACTGCGTTACAACGTTCAGAAGTGGTTCTCTGAAGCTAGTGGCAACCGCACCGCTGGGTGGAGTGGAACAAACCCTGCTACCGACCGAACTGCAAGCGGCTGAACCGGAATGGTCCACTTGGAGTAACATGGCCGTAAAGCCCGGAACCGTGATAGGTCTACTGAAAAATCAGGGTGCTGTGGTGCAAACCGGAGCAGGGCTGTTGCTGCTGCGGGAAGTGCAAATGGCTGGAAAACGGGCACAGGCCGGCTGGGATTTTGTTAACGGCACGCGGCTGCAGGTAGGAGAAATTTTGGGTGAACTGTGAGTTCAACTTATCCAAACTAATCTCAGCCAACTTCTAACTTAATTTAACAAAAACTAAAGAATTGTATTCGTCGCGGGATAGGCACCTAGTTCTATTTCTATACTGATCCCATTAATCTCTTCATTACACCCTGCAAAGGGAGGTGCCAGTATGGTTCATACCTATGAGGTGTTGGTAGACATTCGGGAATATCCAGATATGACCAGCAATGTCTTCCACAGCGAAACGAGCCGGTACGAGATCGATGCAGAATCCAAAGAGCTTGCCACCGGTATGGCACGCATGCAAGCTAGAAGCGAGCATCCCAAATGCACTGAGTATGATGTTCGTGTTACTCGGTTATTGAAATAAAACCCGCACCAACATCAAGTCTACAAAGCGTTACAAAGCTACCAAATCTACAACAAATCTACAAAGTTTATGGTTGGCTCCAGCAGTAACTGTGTTGGAGCTTTTTATTGGCTGAATCAAAATCCAACTGGTTCTTCTAGAAACTAAAGCTTTAGCCGATCCGAGCGAACTCACGCTTGAATAACTTGAATAATCTGAGTCGCCACCATTCAACTAATGCAATACAGCCTGATCTGAACGTGCCAACTTTTCCATAATTTTACGTATTCTCTAAGTTTTGATGTGTCTGTTGACAATTGTACCTAACCGAGTTTACTACAATAGCCTGGTGAAGCTAACCCTTGGTGCTGGCTAGCTCTACCCACTGGTCGAGAACTTGATTAGAATGGTCGGGGTATTAAATTTGTCAATTTGTTGTTGGAACTCATGTCAATTAGCAAAAAAGACAATACGCTTAAAGGCGCTCGTAATGTTGGAATTCTAAGCGGTAACAAGCGCATCAACGGTCTTGTCAGCCAAAAAGACAAAGTGGACTTCGTGAGGTTTAGCCTGTCTGGGGGCAGTGACTTCGGGCTAACACTGGGTCGGATCAGAGGCCGATCAAGTGCAAGAATTACCCTGCGGAATAGCCAAGGTTCTGTTTTACAGAGTTTCAAGAGTGGCCCCCAAGCCAGGACATTCAACGGGAAGCTGGCCGAGGGTACTTACTTTATTGGCATTCAACGCCTACGTGGAACCGTCAATTACAAGCTGACTGCCTCAGCCACAACCGCCGAATCTGGCGAACTCTTGAGCACGGCTCGCGATATTGGCGTTTTGACTGGAACCTATATCAATCAAGATCTTGTCGGTGGGACCAATACAGGAGATCTCTACAAGTTCACCCTGACCGATATTGCCAACCTCCAGGCTAGGGTCGATAGTTCTGTTGCAGGTACAAAAGTTGAACTGATTCGGGATGGGAATAACAACGGGCTAATCGACAACGGCGAAATTTTGGCCTCTGGCAGTGATTTCTCAGCGCCCTATCTGGCCAGCCTGACGGAAGACTTGCCGTCGGGCACCTACTTTGCGCGAGTTGCACCTCTTAGCAGCAGCACATCGACCCCCTATCAACTCAGTCTTGTTGCCACGCCGTTTGGGGGTAGTCCCTTACCAGAGCCAGGAAATACGTTGCCGGTTGCACGAGATCTAGGTTCCCTGTCTGGTACCGTCTCTGCCAAAGAATATGTTGGCAAACTAGATTCAACCGACCTCTATCGATTCACGTTGAACGACATTTCTAATCTTCAGATCAGTGTGAGTGGAACATCGGCCAATACGCAGATTCGGTTAATTCGAGATATTAACGGGAATGGTCTGATTGATAACGGCGAAGTTCTGGCCTCTGATACCAACTTCAGCTCTAATTTTCTATCTCGAGTTACTCAAGACCTGCCGGCAGGGGCCTACTTTGTCAGCGTAGAACCTAGAAGTGCCAGTAGTTCTACACTGTACACGCTGAATCTGGTGGCAACTCCGTTTGGGGGAACGTTGTCATCCGATCCAGGAAACACCTTGCCTACGGCTTTCGATTTGGGTGTATTTTCCGGAACCTTCTCCGCTAAAGAACATGTCGGGCTGCTGGACTCGGTTGATTTTTATCGATTCACCGTAGCCAACCCTGCCAATCTTCAGGTGAGAGTCACAGGCTCATCTGCAAACACGCGAATTCAACTGATTCGAGACACTAACAGCAATGGCCTGATCGACAATGGAGAAATTTTGGTGTCAGATACCAACTTTAACTCTACGTTCCTGTCCCAGATCACCAGAGATTTGCAGGCTGGTACTTACTTGATTGGAGTAAGTCCTAGAAGCAGCAGTGTTCCAACCAATTATTCGCTGAGCTTAACCGTTTAGGAAAATCTTGCTGGGAGGATGTTCCCTGCAAACATCCTCTCAAACAACTAATATCAAATCCGACTACATGCCCTTATTTAAATACTGAATCGTACAGGCGTTTTGCGATATCGTACAGGCGTTTTGCCAAAACGCCTCTACACGCCCTTATTTAAAGGCTGAATCGTACAGGCATTTTGCGATATCGTACAGGCGTTTTGCCAAAACGCCTCTTTGTGATGGATCGATCAGGATTTAAGCATTCAATCAACTAAAGAATTGAAGAACCGGCTTCAGCTTGCGGGTTCGCGTTCGTAAAAGCGGCAGGTCTGGCAGGGACCAGAAGGGTTGACGGCACAGCGGACGAGTTCAGAGTGGGCGTTAAACCGACAGGTGGCATCGCCAATCACCCAATGGCTATCCACCCAGCTCATTTCTTCGGGGCGTTTTGCGGATTGAACGTAGAGCGCTATTTTCTGCAAGCGATATTTTCCGGACTTAAATTGATAACGATGCCGCCGCTCTAGTACGGTGTAGGTTTTGCCTTCTAGGTCGAGGTAGGCTCCTGGTTGGGGATTCCAATCGAGGCGAATATTGCCGAGGGTTCGCTGCGGGTGATTCAGAATCACCTCTGTTGGTAATGAGTCTGGCTCCATAAGCAACTGTGTTGCGGCTTACATAATTATAAGGATGGTATCGCACTCGCTTCCGTTTCGTCAGATTGAGTCGAGTTGGCTAGAGCAAAATTTGCCTGAGTTATGGCTAGTTGACAGCTATTGCCTGTCGAGCTGTATCGGGAAAATCGGAAAAAACGCCATCTACACCAAGGGTATAGAACTGTTGGTACTCTGCGATGGGATCGCCGGCATAGGTCGTTGCTAAAAAAATAGCTTCGTTGCGAAATGTGTAGACATGCGTCTGTAAGCCGGCGGCGTGGGCATGGCTCACCAATGGCAAAATTTCACCGGTGAGGCGTTCGTTGCCATTCACTGTAGCTTCAGCTAACACAAAATTGCGTTTCCAAACCCCAATCGCGCTGGCATAGGAGGAAACGAACATGTCGAGCCTGTCCGGCATGAGCAGGTCTGCGTAGGTACGTGGGTCATGATTGACGACAAAATCATAAGGCTGCTGGGATTCTAGCCCAAACAACTGCACCAGCGGTAGCTGAATTCCGGCGACACGCATCAAGCTGGGCAGCGTATCTTTTAAGTTCGTTACCTCAAAGGATTGAATCCAAACGCGATCGGGTGCGGTGAAACGCTGAGCCACTAGCGTTGTAATCAACCGCTCTTCTACCGCCAAGCCAAGCTGGGCAAAATAGGTTGGATGCTTAGTTTCGGGGTAGATACCAATTTTGCATCCAGTGGTGGCTTCAACGTGCTGCACCAAGTCAATAATTTCCGATAAGGTTGGAATCTCGAACCGATCGTTATAGGACTGATCGCGATACGGATGCGGTTGCCTAGCCCGTAGCTGCTTGATTTCCGCCAGCGTGAAGTGATGACAGAAAAAGCCTTCCTGCTCAACACCATCGATTACTACCTGCGTTCTACGATCGGCAAAGTTAGTCAGCTCAGTCACATTTGTTGTGTGGAGAAGATTGGGTTCGTGACGGGCAATCAATACCCCATCCAGCGTCGCAACTAAATCGGGTTCAATGAAGTCTGTGCCTTGCTCGATGGCTAGTTGGTAGGCGGCTAGGGTGTGCTCAGGCAAATAACCGCTTGCGCCTCGATGGGCGATCACAGTCGGCGGTTGACCGGTTAGGGTGGGATAAGCGCGTAGGCTCATAAATCCTCAAAGATGCAACTGCGGTTCTACCCTTATAGCTCCCAAGCTGCATTCTGGAGAACCACGCGATACCCATCCGGATCTTCAAACGTTACTCCACACCGATCCCAATAGGGGTTATAGGATGCGACCGGCTCGTACCCACATGCTTTCATGTGGTCAACGATCTGCTGCCACTCCTGGCGATTGGGCAAATAAAACACAATCAGATGATCGGGCGTTGGTGCACGACCGACTGAATGTCCGCGATGATGGGTGAACTCGAAGTGATAAGGTCCCCCTGCCATCCCAACCATTACCCCATCAAAGCCTTCATGGTTTTCGAAGTGGTCAATAATCTGTAGCCCTAGTCCGTCTGTGTAGAACCGAACTACTTCGTTGAGCCGATCCGTTGGGCGGGCAACCCGCAGAGTTTTGCCTTGCAGCATCAGAGCCTCCGAGCATTTGTAGGGCAATAGTCTATGGCACTGGAAAATAGCACTAGAGAACCGTGAGTTGGTCAAGCGATTTTGCTGAACGGGTTACTCGATGCTTATCCACGCTGGTATCGCATTCCGGGTAGTTCCGAGACCAACCCCATTAGCTCTAGCCGAGTCAAAGCACTCAATACCGCACTGGTTGCTAGCCCAGCGTTTTGCACAATTAAATCTAGAGAAACTGGTTCTGCGGCAACCGCCTGTAAGACTTGTTGCAATTCAGGCTCTAGGTTGGCGGGTTCTGCCACAGGTGCAGGATGCGACCGGCCAGGACTGGATAAGAGCGAAAGCTGCTCTGTGGTCGGTTGTTGGAGTGTTGATTGCCCAAGGCGAGGCAGAGCATTTAGCATTTCTAGCAATTGGGATTCTCCCAAAATCAGCTGAGCACCTTGGCTGAGCATCTGCAAACAGCCTCTTGCCTTGGGGTTGTCTAAAGTGCCGGGTAGGACATAAACGTCTCGTCCGTATTCGTTGGCCAGTCTGGCCGTAATCAAAGAACCCGATTTTTGCGGTGCTTCGATCACCAGCGTAGCCTGACACAGGCCAGCAATGATGCGATTGCGGCGGGGAAAATGAACCCGATCGGGCTGAGTGCCAGCCGGATACTCGCTCACTAATAATCCTTGTTTGGCAATTTGTTTGCTGAGACCGCGATTGAAGTAGGGATAAACCACATCCACACCGGTTCCCAACACAGCAATCGTGCGTCCGCCGACCGCCAGACAACTTTGATGGGCTTCGGTGTCAATGCCTTCTGCCAGGCCAGACACGATCGTGAATCCGACCTGCGCCAAGGTGGAGCTTAAGCGACGAGTCCAGCGTCTGCCATAGTCAGTCGGGCTGCGGGTGCCGACAATGGCGACGGTGGGTGTCATACCCTGATTTTCTAGCCGCTCAACCTGACCCCGGTAGTAAAGCACAGATGGAGGATCGGGAATTTCAAACAGCCAGCGGGGGTAGTCTGGATCGGCAGGAGTCCAAAAGTGGGGATTGGCTTGTTCGTGCTGTTCTAGCAGCAGCTCTGGATCCAGCTTTTGTCGTTCTTTTAGAATCACTTCAACGGTCTGCCAGCCAATTCCCTCCACAGTTTCTAGATCGACAGCATCCGCTTCCCAGGCCACTGAAACACAGCCAAACTGTTCGTGCAGACGCTTGAGCAAAATGGTACCAACTCCTGGAATTTGCGACCATGCTAACCAGTATGCGCGTGCTGTCACTGAATGCTCCTTCTGCGTCTGTAAACCACGCTAATCACCGCTCAGAGCATCTTTTGGTCAGGTCGATTCAGCAGCCAACGCCCAGTTAAATCTGCCGTCGCCCATACCAGCCATTCAGCCGGAACTCGTGTGCTTGAGCCTGTGTCAGCTTCAGTATGCCCAAAAGCATCGACGAGCTACAGGAGGATCTAGACCACTGTCTGCTGCTTGGATTGCTGCTTTAGATACTCGAATACGCTCTTGTCTCCAATATCGGGAGGAATGGGCTGAAAGGCTTTTCGGAGAGCAAAGATTACGAATAGCACGGCCCAAGCAGCCAGCAGGATTTTTTCTGCGATGAGCGGCAGAACGCCCAACCAATGGCCAAGCAGCAGCAGCGGCACAATCAGCGTTAAGAGTTTGGTTTCTAACCGATTAAAACAAAATGCTTCTTTGAAAAAAATGCCCGTCAAAGCAGCGAAGGTGAAGCCAACGCCCAAAATGGTCTCTGGATGCTGATACACTGTGACAGCAAACGGTTCGGAGTAGAAGTGGGCCACCGACAAGGATGCTACTGTACCAATCAACCAAAAGATCTGGAGTGCTCGATGCAATGCGGCCAGATAGATATGGATGGTTGCTAAACCCACCCCTAGAGCAACCGTAAATAGGGTGTAGAGCGGAGTCATCGCCATCTGCACGGCTGGATCATTAGCTCGCCAGAGTACCAGTGTTGCCCCAATGGCAAAACACAGGGCGGCTACCATCAGTCCGGCTCGATAAATCACCACTCCTCGGCGATCCGCAGTGGTAATTGTAAATTCGCCAAATTGCCCCTGGTAGACTACAAGTTCTATCGATTCCGTCGCTGCACTCATATGCATTACCTTGAGTCCTTCATTCCCTAGGATACTGTGAAGCAGAGAGCACAGCAGAGAGCAGTAGTGAAAGACGGAATCTTGAGTTTTGAGTGTGCTGCGATCGGCAGAGGGGTGATGCTGACAAGAAGCGAGGGGCAGGAGCCGCTTGGCCTTGTATGCAACACGGACTCGCTAGGTCGGGCAGAGATTGACCTGCCGGGTTGGAGGAAACTGCTAGCAGCCCACCAGCCCATTTGCCCTCGTTCTTTAATTTCCACCTATTTGCTGTCGATACTCAGCAGTTCCACAATCGCCCGGTGCTCTTCGGGTGGACTAGCTGGCATGATTTGACGAGTATCCGTAATCAACCAATCGAGGGCGGCAGCCTGTACATCGATCGCGGCTCCCGTCTTATCGACGCAGTAACGACCGTACACTAGCTTATCCACCAAGCGCACCCCCGGCCCCAAGCGAGAGTATTCAAAGATCACGCTATTATCTACTGTGGCATTGCTACAAATATGGCAGCTTGGGCCAATCATCGCCGGACCAATAATGGTGGCACCATCTTCAATCCGGGTCATGCCGCCGATGTAAACCGGGCCTCGAATGTCTACCTTGTCCCAATTCACGGCTACGTTCAGGCCAGTGTAAATTCCCGGCGCAACTTCCTGTCCTGGGATTTGCACATTTTTGATTTTGCCGCGCAACACATCTCGAATGGCTTGCCAGTAGTCGGGCACTTTGCCAATATCCACCCATTCAAAGTTCATGGCAATGGCATAGAAGGGAGCACCTGCCTGCACCAGCTTAGGAAAAAGCTGGCCACCAATGTCATATTCCACACCCGAGGGAATGTATTTGAAAATCTCTGGTTCAAAAATGTAAATCCCGGTGTTGATGTTGGTGCTCAATGCCTCGGCTACTGAGGGTTTTTCCTGGAACGCTTTGATCCGCCCCTGCTCGTCTGTCACCACCACACCATAGCTGGAGACTTCTTCTCGCGGCACGGTTTTGGTCACAACAGTAGCGATGGCTCCCTTCTCCCGATGTTGACGCACTGCTTCGGTGAGATCGAGATCGATCAGCGCATCACCACAGAGCACCACAAACGTATCGTTAAAGAAGGGGTTGAAATCCTGGATACGTCGCATGCCTCCGGCTGAGCCTAATGCCTCTCCAATTAGTTCGCCATCAACAATCCGGCCCTCGAACGAATAGGCAATTTGCACGCCAAAGCGTTGACCATCCCGGAAGTAATTTTCAATTTCGTGCGCCAAATGGCTGACATTGACCATGATCTCGTTGAAGCCATGCTGCCTCAAGAGTTCGACCAGAAACTCCATTACGGGCTTTTGCAGGATCTGAATCATTGGCTTAGGGGTGGTATAGGTGATTGGACGAACCCTCGTCCCCTTACCGGCTGCCAAAATCATGGCTTTCATAAACTTCTAGTCCTCTTCAACCTGAGCTGTTGACACTGGATGCGCAATACTGGATGCGCAATGCTGGATGCACGATAACAACGCAGTTAGCTCTCTCCAGTTTTTCATAATCTTTGAAAAAGATCAGATCGGCTACGACAATTTTGTAGAATTCACATCCAATTCACACTACAAGCAAAACTCAACGAAATCATGATGATGAATTTCGCAAGATTTCAATCAATCCAACGGTGGTAGAGCTGCATCCGGGGCATCGGTATCTTCCGAGGGAGGCACCAGACTGCGAATGTGCAGATCTTGGTAAAACTCTTGTTGTGCCAGCTCCACTTTAGATTGGGCTGACAAGAATAATAGTGCCCAAAACACGCCCACCCTATCGTGAATGGTTGGGGCATGGGTGGGGGCATGAACTGTGGAAGCAGACGGTTCGCTAGGTTTGGCTTTTGCTGAGCTGGGGGATGGTGCTTCGATCTGAGCAGCTGACCAAAATTGCAGCAGTGATTCAAAATCTAGCCAGTCTTGTTCCTGATTGACCTGATTGAACTGTTGCCAATGCTCAGCCAGAAATGTCTCTAACACCGCCGCAATTTCCGACAGATTTTCTTCATGGGCCAGTTGGGCAATGGCTCGCATCGCTTGGGTGCGGGACTGAGGTCGGGGCCGCCGCACCGATCGCCGGGGTTTGGGATCCGCCATTGCTGTCGCGATCAGATTCAGCTGAGCGATCAACTCCTGCAAGGTGACTTGCCGCTTCTGCACTGGTGGGGCTGTCGCTCGACGCCGAATTTGCTGCTCCAATCGCATCAGAAGCGGACGGTCCAGGATGACATCTTCTAAAAACTCAGCCGGCTCTACCTCGTTGGTATTGTCGGACTCCAAACGAGCTAAACTATCCGCCTTCAACAACAGCAAAATCGAAGCATAGAGAAATGCTTGTCCAGATTCAAACAAATCTGCCTCATAGGGTGGCCGCCCTGTTGAACCTGATTCTGTGGCTTCTGTCGGCTTTAACTTACTCAAGAAGCGATCGATCACCTCGATCACCTGCACATCCCAAGGGTCAATCTCTCCCCGCTCTGCCAAATCGATCAGTAGAGCAATGGCATTCTGAGCCAGGGAAAGAGTCATGGCAAGTTTGGCATAACGGCTACTACCTGATACTAACGCGAACAAAGTAAATTGCCGCCAGAAAAATTAGCCCCAGCAAACAGAGGGGGACCCAAAGACTCCAGGGGTTAAGGGGGTCAAAAAAGCCTGAGCCATTCATTTGCTTAAGTGGATGCTTAAGTGGATCTAAACTTAGGTAGCTGCCGTTGATTTTTGACCATTGCCTGCAACCGCTCCAAGGGATATTCGGCAATGAAGCTCTCCCAGGATTTTGCATAGCCTGCAGCGTTGTAGACGTAGAGGACTCCCCCAACGGTGCGGCTAGAGGTAATCAAATCAAGTGCTCTAGCTAGGTTCAAACACTGAGTAAACTCATTTGGAGTAGTCATTTTTACAGTTTAGGTCCAAATTATTCTTTTAAGGTTAAAGCGAAGCAGCTAGACTGCCAGAACAAAGTAGCGATGGCAGGTACCGCTTACATCAGCAATTCTGCAACCGAACCACAGTCAGCCCTCTCTAAAGAGGCATACCAGCTGGTGTGACTCAGATTGCCCTGATCTAAAGTACTTAGATCTTGCCATGTTTGCCGTAATTTCGCCGCTAAGTTGGGGGACAGTAACATTTCTTAAGGTATCAAATGTCAGTGAGCTGCTTTTATAAAGCTCTGTTACTGCCTATCCGATTTCCCTGACTACCTACAAATCAGTAAGCTCGTCAGAGTTTTTGAATTTCAAAACTCCGAAGGGTTTTTGGATAGGCTCTAATGGCCTCTACTAGTTTCACAGGGTCAGCTCTTGATTCCGGATGCGGCAATTCCGCGAGTGAACTGGCGCTGGCAGGCTATAAACAGCAGGACGATCGGTAGAGTCGCAATTACAACCGCTGCCATCAGCAACGACCAATTGTTGGTAAACTGCTCTTGAAATTCGGCTAAGGCAAGCTGAACGGTCCGCAGCTCCGGCCTGGTAGTGAATACCAGCGGCTTAAACAAATCGTTCCACTCTCCAATGAAGGTGAAGAGAAATAGGGTCAGCATGGCGGGACGAGCCAACGGCAGAATGACTCGAACCAAGATTTGCAGTCGAGTGGCCCCATCCAGAGCGGCAGCTTCCTCTAGCTCCACAGGAATGGTCTGAAAAAACTGTTTGAGCAAAAAAATGCCAAAGCCATTAGCCGCAGTAGGCAGAATTAGCGCGCCGTAGGTGTTGATTAAATGGCCCGTTTTCAGGATCAAGAAAATTGGAATTACTAGGAGCTGAAACGGAATCACCAGGGTAGCTAAAATCACCAGCAAAACGGTTTGCCGTCCCCAAAACTTGAGGCGAGCCAAAGCATATCCCGCCAGGGTGGAAGTCAGAATCTGGAAGCCGGTCACGGCCAGCGCCACCAGAGTTGAGTTGGCAAAGGCTAAGAGAAAATGGCCCCGCTGCCATGCGGCTTGTAGATTGGCCAAGGTCCAGCCTTCGAGCAATGGTGTAGCACTAAAGGCGGCTCTCAGCACCACAACTAGAGGCAACAAAACTAGGGCTGCGCCCACTAGCAGGAGCACCAGATTCAGCGCCTTCAGAAAGCGAGTCAAAAAACGAATCAAAAAATGATCGAACTGCATCTCTGTCTTTCTAGAGATCCGAACGGGTAAGGCTTAATTCATCATTGAAGCTTATGGATCGCTTCATTAACTAGAGTTTGATTCGATGGACAGGACAGGCTTATGAATATTTGTTTTGACCCGGTAAGGTGTAATCTGGAATCATCTAAGTATTTGAACCCAGACGCCTAGTTTGAATGCTTTAACTAAGTTGATAGTATCCATAGAAATCGGCACATTTCTACCGAAGAAACGAGGGACTTTATGCAGCAGCTTGAGATCAGCCCTGACATTGATTTTCATAGCGAAACTTACAAAGACGCCTACAGCCGCATCAATGCCATTGTGATTGAAGGCGAGTTGGAAGCCAACGCCAATTATCAACGGCTCGCTGAGCTACTGCCAGAATCAAAAGATGATCTGCTTGGCTTAGCAAAAATGGAAAGCCGCCACATGAAAGGGTTTCAAGCCTGTGGACGTAATCTTCAAGTAACTCCCGATATGGAGTTTGCCAAGCAGTTTTTTGCGGAGCTGCACCAAAACTTCCAAATTGCCGCCGCTGAGGGCCGAATTGTCACCTGTTTGTTGATTCAGTCGTTGATTATTGAGTGCTTCGCGATCTCGGCCTACAACATCTACATTCCAGTTGCCGATGACTTCGCGCGCAAGATCACGGAAGGGGTGGTCAAAGACGAGTATTTGCATCTGAATTTTGGCGAAGAGTGGTTAAAGGCCAACTTTGAGTCTTCTAAGGCCGAGCTAGAAGAAGCCAACCGTCAGAACCTGCCGATTGTTTGGCGGATGCTCAACCAGGTAGAGACCGATGCCCGCGTCCTGGGTATGGAGAAAGAGGCTCTAGTAGAGGACTTTATGATCAGCTACGGCGAAGCCCTGAGCAATATCGGCTTTGGTCCGCGTGACATCATGCGGATGTCGGCCCACGGACTGGCTGCTGCTTAAATGGTTTGATTCAGATCTATAGAATGTTTAGAAGGCGATCCATTGGGTCGCCTTTATTGTTGCCCTATTGCTGTCATATTGTTGCTATCAAATCCATCACCCTAAATTCGCTCGAATCGGTAGGTGGCGATTTGCCAGGGGTTAATCGGACCAGAAGCTGAAGTCGGTTGCTCTAGCAGGTCAACCCGCGTGCCGTTAGGGTTGATCACTTGCCGCAGGGTTGCGCCCAAACCATTCTGCCAGTTGAGGGTGGTGGTCATGCCGTGCGTTTCGTAGCCGCGCAGAATCAAGTGATTGGGATTGTCCTCTGCTGGCTTGAAGGCCGAAAGCAGGAAATTGCTGGGCAGCGACAAAAAGTCGCCGATGGGCGGCAGGGTGATTCCGCCTCGGCGCTGTAGGGAGCTGGGTGCTACTACTAGTACCCGCAACGGCTGATTCAGCTCATAGCCGCGTCGCACAGTTTGGGCGGTTTTCCAGTCGCGGTCGTGGGGGTAAACGGCATAGGTGAACTGGTGTTGACCCAGATCGGAGTTGGGGTCGGGCCACTGGGAGCCGCGCAGGAGGGATAGCCTGAGCTGGTTGGGGGTGGCGTCGTAGCCGTGTTTGCAGTCGCTTAAAATGCTGACGCCGTAGGAGTCGCTGCTGGCGGTATCGCTGAGATCAGCCCAGCGCAGGGCGGGCACTTCCCATTTGGCTCGTTCTGCCGGGGTTTGGGGTCGGGTGGTCCGCTGGATTACCCCGCAGGGGATCTCGTAGGTGGCACGAGCCGCATTCATGTTGAACGGAAACGCTGCTTTGACCAGGACATGGCGTTCCTGCCAATCAACCTGGGTGTTGATCTTGAGTACAGACGAGCCTTTGTCCAGGATGTAAACCTGAGTGAAGGTGGAGCGACCGATGCGACGAATCACCTGGATTCGGGTGGTGAGACTGCCCTGATCTGCGTAGACAATTTGCTGCAATTGGGCTGGCGGCAGCGGATATTGGGCGTAGTTGGGAGCAATATCCCAGGCATCCCAGTATTGGCCCTGATCGCGGAAGGCTTGCAGCTCGTTGCCGCCTCGGCTGAGCAAATCGCGTTGGTAGGTTTTATCAAAGAGCTGGGACAGGTTGCCTGTAGCTCGATCCACCGCGACGCGCAACCGCTCGTTTTCCAAGACGAAGTTGGTATTGTTCACCGGCGGCACCGGATTGCCCGTACTGCGGGGCAGCACCCAGAAGCAGCGATAGCCAATCGCCGGCACAGCTTCTGCCTGAAAGAAAATTTGACAGTAGGTGGTAGCGCCTTCTCGCCAACAGTGGGGCTGGGAGGGAATTTCCCGCCCGTTCAGGTCCCAAATTTGCCAGAAACAGGCGCGTTCATCCTGGGTTTGCTGCATCGACACCGTCACGAGTTCGGAGCGAGTCCAGCTCAGGGGGTTAAACACCACAACTAAGCGGGCCTGCGGATGGGGTGGAGCCGGTCGGTCAATCTGGGCTGCAATGGCCTGCATCGCCTGTTGCCGCACATTCCAGCCGGTATCTAGGGCCGCCTGCCAGTCTCGATTGGCATCGACAAACACTTGCGGAATGGATGTACCGGGCAGAATATCGTGAAAGTGGTTAAACAAAACTTTTTTCCAGGCGGCCTCTAGTTCGGCTTTGGGATAAGCAGCCCCCGTCAGCAGCATGCTCAGAGAGGCAAACAGCTCTGCTTCGTGTAGCGTGTCCTCGCAGCGGCGGTTGAACCGCTTTTGGTCGGCATGGTTGATGTAGCAGCCGCGATGAAGCTCTAGGTAGAGTTCGGAGTTCCAGAGGGGGAGTTTTGAGTTTTGAGTTTTGAGTTTTGAGTTTTGAGTTTTGAGTTTTGAGTTTTGAGTTGGTTCGTTTGGAGCTTCTTGATTGGTTGGTTGTGATAGTTGGTTTAGATAGGCTTGGGCGGTGGTGAATTCGAGTTGGGGGAAGAAGGGGGATTGCTGCCAACGGCGGGTCAGTTCTAGCATGTCGCGGGTGGGGCCACCGCCGTGATCGCCAACGCCAAGCAGCCAGAGGGCTGTGGAGAGGCCGGTTTGTTGTTCCCAGAAGCAGCTATAGCGGGCCATTTTGACTGGGTCGATGCCTTCGCCGATGGGAGCGGAATGGAGGCTGAGTACCTGAGTGCCGTCAGGCGATTGCCATTGGTGGAGCTGGTAGGGAAACTGGGTGGTATCGTTCCAGCGCAGCTTTTGGGTGACAAAGGAGTCCACGCCGCCCTGTTGGAGGAGTTGGGGTAGCTGCCAGTTGAAGCCAAAGGTATCAGGCAGCCAAGCAATGGTGCCCTGTTGACCGAATTTTTGCTGGAGGTAACGCTGGCCGTAGAGGAGCTGGCGAGCAATCGATTCACCGTTGGCAATATTCAGTTCTGGCTCGATCCACATGGGTGCTATAGAAACATCCCAGGTACCGGCTTTCACCTTGGCCTGAATCGCGGCAAACAGAGCGGGGCGGTTTTGCTCTAACCAAGCGTAGAGAGCTGGAGTTGTATGACAAAAGGTGAGTTCGGGGAAGTCTTGCTGCAAGTTGAGCACCGACCGAAAGGTGTTTTCCGCCACCTGCCAGGTCTCGTTTACCGGCCACAGCCACGCCATATCCAGGTGGGCATGGCCTACGAGCTGCAATCGCCGCTGTTTGACTAGATCGCTGAGGGGTTTGAGCTGTTCGCGCAGTTTCGCCAGCCCAGCATCAAAACTCTGACGGTCGGTGACGCTGAGAACAGACCAGGGCAGTTGGGCCAGCGCCGCGGCCAAATTCGCTAGTTTTTCCGGCGCGAAGGCGTTGAGGAATTCCTGTAAAACGGCCAGTTCGTCAGCGACAAAGGCGGGTTCGGCGGTGGGATTGACAGCCTGTGAGGCCAGCTCATAGAGGCAGGTGGCCCGCACCAAGGCTCCATTGTCATGGCCGGGACTTTCCAGCCGCAGCAACACATCTACCGTATCCCCAATTTTGACGGCTCGACTCAGCAGAATTCGGGTGGAGCTATCGAACAGATCGCCCTCCTGCACCAGTTGACCGTTGACGTAGATCTGCGCCCGTTCCGCCCACCACAGCAAGGCCAGCCGCAAGCTTAGCCCCTGGAGGTAATAGCCCTGCAAATTGTGCGGCACCCCGATCCGTTGCCCCAGCCACAGCACCCGCCGCCCCTTTGGCCAGGTAATCTGATTGTTTGCCGTCGGAGCCACCTGCGCCCAGGTTTGCCAAGCCGATAGTGCTTGTGCCAAGGACAGATCGCCAGAGTAGCTGCGCCAGTTGACCTGAACATCGCGCTGGTTGAGTTGCCGCAATCGACGAATCGCGTCGGTAATTTGGCTATTGGTCGCGGAATTCCGCACAGCAGAAGGAATGGCTGAGTAGGTCATATTTCCGGTTAAGATCAGGGCAGTGCTGCTGGAAAACTAGGGTTGAAAAACGGGTACTGGAAAACTAAGTCTAATGATTGGCTAACAGTTCTGCCACCGGGTTGCTCCCCCTGGTTCGCCTCAATTGCCACTCCAGCCTGACTGCTCTCGTTTCTCGGTGTCAACCATGTCCGGACACTACCAAAGCAAAGTTTTTAATTTTCTGCTGCGGCAATCGCTGCGGCTGCAAACGCAAACAGCACAAACTTGGCGACACTTAAAGGTGGCAACGGTCTGGGGTGTGCAAATTTTGCTGTACCCGATCTATCTGGGATTTCAGACGACACGATTGATTGGTAGACAGCTTCAGCAGGCCGCTCGTCAAACCGTACCACGCCTGCGGGCCGCAACCCAAGCGATTGGGTCATCGGGTTCCCTAGCTGCCGATACCCCGATCCGCAAGACCTTGGCTGCCCTGACTTCGGTGCAGGTGAGTTTACCCGGCAGTCAAGACATTCTGTTGCTTCCGGCGGAATCCGAGTCGAATCTGGAGCGGGAGCTGGCCCTCTATGCGCGGCAGCATCCCGATCAGCCCATGACGATTCGGATGAAGCCAGTTAGTTCAGCCGCCGTTGCGATTGATGCGAGCGCTGCTTCGGTCCCGGATGTATCGGCAGTCCGAATTCAGGGGATTGCCTCCCGATTGGAGACCGGCAGTCTGGTTCTCGTGACGACGCGCAACCAGATTTTAGATATCTTGACTAGCGATCAGCAGGCCGAACTAACGCGCCGCATGGTCTGGGAGCTAGCCAGCTATTGGCGACGACGACGACTCACCACCCCCTCCCAGCAGCCGCTCCTATCCAACTATTTACCGCTAGCTAAGGTCCAGCCCAACGCCCTACCGCCGATTCGTTTGTTGCAGGCAATCATGGCCTGGATGCAGCGGGGTTCGGTAGCGGTAGCTCTGAATTTGTTTCAGGAATCGCGTCTTGGCTATGAAACAGGCGGCCTCTTGCTACCAAGCAGTCCGGTTGATGCAGGGATGAAATCGGCCCAGCCCGCTTGGGTCGCCGTTGAAGCTCAGTTTTATGACTGGCTAGAACGAGCCGGAGAAACCGCCAGCGCTCTGCTGATTGCCGGACTCTCCGCCGGACTCGATGCCTTCAAACAGACCAGCTTCCAACGCAACGGGGGGCAGCTTCAACCCGCTGAGTTCACCCCCGCTCCGCTTGGACAGCCAACCGATTCCATCTCCTCCCTGCCCAAAGATTTGGCAAACGATTGGTTCGCCCTGATCGATCACTGGCTGAGTCAACTTCCCGGCCTGAGAGAACAGCCACCAGCCTTGCCTTCTCAGACCACAGCCTACCCCTGGTTGACGATGGAGGATCTGTTTGAGCTGCCCAATGCCGCTCAGGGCACTCGTACTGTAACTCCGCCTGCCCCAACCAGTACTGCTGCCGCAAGTGATCCCATAACCAACAACAATCGCAACTGGCTCAAACATTCGCTGCGCCGAATTTTGCCACAGAACTCAGCCCTCCGCCCGGTTGATCAGACCAATTGGGAACTGACCGATACCGCTGCGCTAGAAAAAGCAATCAAATCTAGATTGGCAAACTTGCGTCAATCCAAATCATCTAATGATTCAAATGATTCAGCCGTAGTGCAATCGTCCTCAACTAATCTGCCCGCGCCATCTGCTGCCGAGGAATGGGACGCCGATCTGCATCAGGCTCCAGCGTCTGCCTGGGCACGCCATCCCCTCCAGCCACCTTTGTCCTCGCTGGATACAGCCAACGAAGAAGAAGCCGCTATGATGCCGCCAAGCTGGATTGAGGCTGAGGCCGAGGTTGTTGGCTATGTCAAGCATCCCCTAGAGCGCCTGCTGGAATGGATCGACAAAGGCATGGCTTGGATCGAGAAATGGATTGCTCGGATTTGGCGATGGGTGACCCGCAAGTCCTGATTCTCTACCCTCGACTCTTCATCACCAACTCGCCCTGCGGTACAGGTGGAGCCGTGGCCGATTCGGCAGTAATTAGGAGCTGACTGGGAGCCGTTTGGCATCGAGCTTCCGAAATCGACCAGAGAGTTGAGACTGTGCCGTTGGTCCCTGTGTTGAACTGGCCGCAGTAGGCAGGATTTTTGGAATTTTTGGGCATGGCCCAGAGGCGATAGGCTTGTCCTTGCGGCAGTTGTGGGAGATTTTGCGCCACGACGAGCACCTGCTGCTGTTGGGGAGTAATCACGATGCTGCCAGAGGCTCCGACTGCGTTTTCTGTTCCTTCCAGGGCATAGATGCGGGCATCGGGCTGTTGCAGAGCTGCAACAATCGGACGATTGGTTTCGACTTCTTGACGCAAACGCTGGTTTTCTAATCCCAGGGCCAGCAAGGCCGCCGCCGCAATGGCTCCACCCAGTCCCCACCAGTGGATGGCAGGACGGGGTTTGATCGGCTGGGGAGGCTCTGATTTGTCTGGTTGCAGTCCAGCATGGGTGGGGTCAAACAGGCGCGGCAGCGGTTCGTCGGCTTGAGCAGCGGCCAGAATTGCCTCCCGTAAATGAGCGGGGGGGTCATGTTCCGGTACATCGTAGGGAATCAAAGCCAATACCTCCTGAAGGCGATTGACCTCCTCGGCCAATTCGGGATGCTCGGACAACAACTGCTGCAACGCCTCAGCTTCCTCTGGACTGAGGTTGCCAAGCGCGTAGCCTGCAATTAAGTCTTGCCAATTGTCGGGTCGCGCAGAACGGGTCATAGCACAGACGTTAGATATAGTCTTGTAAAGTTTGTCGAAGTTTGAGTAATCCTTGCCGAGAGCGGGTTTTGACAGTTCCCAGGGGAATGTTCAGCCGCTTGGCGATTTCCGACTGGCTCAGCCCTTCGTAGTAGGCAATTTCCAGCACTTGACGTTCGGTTTCTGAAAGTTGGGCTAGGGCATCCCGAATCAACTGAGCGCGCTCTCCGACCGATGCCTGCTCTAGGGGCGTAGTGGAGCTAGGTTCGGTGCGGACAATGCCTTGCAACCGCTGAATTACCCGCAGTCGAGCACCTTTAGACCGCAGTTTGTCAATGGCGCGCGAGCGGGTCATGGTGGTGAGGAAGCTACTTAACGATCCGCGGCTCGGATTGTAGGTGTTGCGCCGCCAAAGCGTCAGAAACACGTCCTGAGTAATGTCCTCCGCCTCTTCAGAGTTTTCCAGAATCTTGAACGCAAGGCTGTAGACCAATTTGGCATAGCGGTCATAGAGGATGCCGAGGGCATGCACTTGCCCTGCTGCCAAAGCAGTCAGCAATTCCAGGTCAGATGATTCGGATGAGATTGAAGCGGCTGTGGGTCTAAGCGCAGAGGAATCTGGATTCATGTGCTTTCCTAGAACAGCTCCGAGATTGGGCGGGGAACAGATAATTCATGATCATCTGCCATGATTTTAATAAGGATTTGCATGATCATCTGCGGGCTACCCGATCTCGCTTAACTCTCTGATATACGCAAAACAGGCTCCACTGGATTCACAAACTGGATAGCTGCACTACAACTTTTCATTGCAACACCTGAGCAGACTTCCACGCCTTGGGTTGCTGAAACTGGTAAATATCGCGGATCACCTGTGCCCAACTCGCTCCTAAAGAAGCCAGAATCTGATCGCCTTTGGCTTTGGTGGCCACAGTTGGATCGCCCAGTACCCCGCTGCGGCTCAGATCGCGGGTGGTCCAGGCAAAGGGTAACTGGCCTTCCATGCTGAGTAAACTCTGGGAGGGTAAATCTTGCGGATATTCGCGCACAGCCGCCGCCATGTTGACCTGCTCTGGCAAAATCGACAGCAACAGGCTGGTTTCTGCATCGCCAGCGTGAATGCCCAACTCCAACTCCTGTTCTGTCAGTAACTCAGGCGCTGCATTCGGCACGCGCCACACAAACAATGGAAACACCATCAAATCTTCGTGCTGCTGATGCAAATCCCGCGCCACGATCTCCATAATCTGCGGCTGGCCGCCATGTCCATTTACTAAAGCAAACTTGCGAAACCCCGCCCGATACAGGCTCTGTCCTACTTCCATCAGTGTTGCCGTCAGGGTAGCGGCAGTTAGGGTAATTGTGCCCGGAAAGTGCCAGTGCTCGTTGGATTTGCCATAGTAGAGCGGCGGCAGCGCATAGGCCGGCACGTCAGCTTCCAATTGTTCGAGGGCGTTTCCCAAGACAGCTACACTGATCGCCGCATCCACAATCAGCGGTAAATGAGGACCATGCTGCTCAATCGCACCCACCGGCTGCAAAATCACCACATTCTCGCGGTCGGGCATTTGAGCAATGTCGGTCCAGGTGAGGTAGGGAAAGAAACGCTGAGGTGGAATAAAGCTGTGCATAGGGTTGGAAATGGGACGATGAAGTTAGAGATTTGATCGGATCTTATCGGATCAACATCGTCATGTATTTGTCTCGGCCAAAGGGAGCCGGAATCAGGGGCGTGAAGCGGCTGCGGTCGGTGGCAATCCGCCTGACGTAGAACTCGTTGATTTGGTGGATCAGTTGATCTCTTGTACCAATAATCCAGATTTGCACGCCAGCATGATCGCCTGCGTCTAGCAGTTCGTTAAATTCAGTAGTCATATTGTATAGCCTCGCTTGTGTTGATTTCAGTCAAGAAATCGCTCAAGGCGCATGCCTGACTTCAGAGACGCATCAAACGAGGTGCCTAGACGGTATCGTTGCACAGTACAATCAACACAGCCTTGCTTCCTGCTCATTCCAGGAAGTCAGGTGAGCTGGTCCTTAAGTGGTAGGAACACTTTTGGATCAGCGCCCGAGTAGTCTGCCTTGAGCGGGCATACTAACCTTCTTCGGGACCGAGAAGCACTAGTACCGCAAAGCATAAACTAAAGCATCGAGAAACACAAGCGTGTGAGTGCAATTGTTAACGGTTGCTGAACGTTGCCTACAATGGAACCACTCGCTTAGCTCAAACCATTGCTTCACAAAATGTAGGGGTCTGCTCAGAATTTTGTGTCAATCCAGCGTTTGACTTTGCACTTCTCTCACTCACGAATCAATTGCGGGCTAATCGGGAAGGCTGCTGTAGGCGCAGCCTGCTCGTAGAGTAGCAGGCGAAGCAAGAGGTTCAGTGCACTACCCTGCAGAAACGCAAGCGTATATTGGACTTGCTATTGCTTAATCTGCGGAACATTGAGTATCACCTGCCCAATCACGATAGGGTTTAAGCAGTCATCATCTCGCCCAGATCTAGCCAAATCTAATCGCCTACCGACTCTAAGCCCTTGTGCTATCGTCAAAATAGAGTCTCGTCAATCCGAGGAAGCTATGGTTAGGCGGGGAGTAATTTGCTTGGGAATGCTGGGCATTGTGGCAATCGGTGCCCTGTCGGGAAAGGCGGCTGAGTTGCCTAGTGCTGAATTGCCCAATGTTGATTCTGCTGCTCTAGGAACTAGCAGAAATCTGCCTTGGTCGGAGCCGGTTCAAATTGACGACCCGTTTGAAGGCAGCTTTGTCGGTGTATTTGACCGTAACTACTTTTACGAGCGTTTTCTCAACACCACTGCTCGTATCGAGGTCCAGAGCCTTTGGAGTCCGCAATCGGTACGGTTTTTGTTAGTCGCCCGTGATCAAGATTGCTTGAGTCGGCCTTTTCATTCTGGCTTCTCTTTTGATTTAGGTTGTTCCGAGTTTAATTATGCTCGCACTCTCACTAGTCTGTTTATTAAAATTAACGATCAGGTGTTTCAAGTTTCTGGGCAGAACAGCACCTTCCCAATCAGCGAGGAGTTGGCTGAGGCGTTACAAAATGCACCAGAGGGCAATATCAGTATTCGCCTGATTACAGAAAGCGGTGAAACGATTGACAGTGAAATTGGCCAAGGAACGGTCGAAGCCTGGAAAACTGTATATGCGCCTCAAGCTAGGGCAATGGTTGAGTAAGATCACAGCACAGCGACTCAGGGAGATTTTGCTACTGCTTGCGTAAATTTAGCATCATCTGCAAGCAGTATGCGCTGGGCAAGACTTCTCTGGAGGGGTTTCCGTCTATATAATTGAAAAAACTTGCTGGAGGTACGAGCCATGCTTCCGGAGACCACCTTGAATCTTCAGACTGACGAGTCATTGGATTGGGAAGCCCCATCCCCTCCAACTGATTTGATTTTTGATGATGGAGAACCCTTGGAAAGTAATCGACATCGCATTGCCATGAATGTGCTGATCCGCTCAGCACAGCAAGCACTTTTATCCCGACCCGATAGTTTTGTAGGCGGCAATATGTTTGTCTACTACAGCCGCAACCAAGCTATGAACCGCGACTTTAGAGGCCCCGACTTTTTTGCTGTATTAGGGGTAGAAGCGAATCGAGAGCGACAAGGTTGGGTCGTTTGGGAAGAAGCCGGTCGCTATCCCGATGTGATTATCGAACTGCTTTCTCCTAGCACTGCTGCCGTTGATCGGGGAGTCAAAAAAGACCTCTACGAGCAAGTTTTCCGCACGCCCGACTATTTTGTTTTTGATCCCTTCGCTCCTACTTCCTTAGCAGGCTGGCGGCTCGATTTAGCTAGAGGCTATCAACCCCTAGCCCCCAACCATCGCGGTTGGCTCTGGTGCGAAACTCTAGGTCTATGGCTGGGCACTTGGGAAGGGGCAATTGATTGGGAACCGGCATCTGGGAGTTGTCTATGGCTGCGGTTTTACACTCCTGAGGGGGAGCTAGTGCTACTCCCAGAGGAAGCTGCTCAGCAGCGGGCTGAGCAAGAAAAGCAGCGGGCTGAGCAAGAAAAGCAGCGGGCTGAACAAGAAAAGCAGCGGGCTGAACAAGAGAAACAGCGGGCTGAGCAAGAAAAGCAGCGGGCTGAACAGGAGAAACAGCGGGCTGAACAAGAGAAACAGCGGGCTGAGCAAGAAAAGCAGCGGGCTGAGCGCTTAGCTACAAAGTTACAGGAACTAGGAGTTGACCCATCAACGCTGTAAATTCTTCTTGCAATCCTCAAGTAGAGAAGATGCTTACCCATAGCGTCGAGAGCATTGGGTTGTCAGTGATCTTCAACTTTCGGCTGGATTAACATCACCCTGTAGGTGGTCAAAAATTCCTTTAGATTTTTGTATCCTTCTACTAAGGTAAAAGGATTTAACATAAGGTGAGACCCTGATGGA
The DNA here is from genome assembly GCF_032598965.1 of Leptolyngbya sp. NK1-12. Lineage (NCBI taxonomy): Bacteria > Bacillati > Cyanobacteriota > Cyanophyceae > Leptolyngbyales > Leptolyngbyaceae > Leptolyngbya > Leptolyngbya sp. NK1-12. The sequence goes on along the minus strand of NZ_CP053586.1, from coordinate 980,511 downwards.
TCAACTTGTCATGTTAAGTCTTGTTCCTTACGTCGAAGGAGCTAGCAGATCAGGAGTAGCAAGGAGATTGAATGATAGATCACTCATTTGGGTTCTACGGCATTGCTTTTTTTGCAATTATTTTATTGCGCTATTTCCTAATAGCAGGAGGAACATATTTATTTTTTTATTCACCATTCAGCCAAGTTTTTATTAATCATCCTTTGCAGTATCAATCTCCAACCTGGCAGTCAATTTGGCATGATATTAAACTTTCTGTCCTATCAGCTGGGATATTTGCATTAGCGGCAGCGTTTATCATGTCAGGGTATAGTTGGGGCATTACTCGATTATATAGTTATCCTCAACAATATGGCTTTTGGTATTTAGGAATTAGTTACGTAGCTGTATTAATACTTCAAGATACTTATTTCTATTTTACTCATCGATTATTTCACCATCGCTTACTGTTTTCTTGGTTGCATCGAGGTCATCATTGTTCACGTCATCCTACCCCGTGGACTTCGTTTGCGTTTGACCCTTTAGAGGCTGTTGTTCAATCTCTATTTCTGGTTGGAATTGTCTTTATTATTCCACTTCACCTGATCACTTTAATTGCCGTACTTGTTACGATGACGGTATGGGCAGTGGTAAATCACCTGGGGATCGATCGGCTACCTCTATCGTTTCCCCATGATTGGCTAGGCAGATGGTTTATTGGTCCGGCCCATCATTCGATTCACCACCTCAAATACAGAGTGCACTATGGTCTGTATTTTACCTTCTGGGATAAGCTGCTAGGCACTCATGACCCTGATTACGAGGAGCAGATGCGCAGCAGGGGTTGTCGTTTTCAGTGACCATCAGGAATGGCGACTCTGGGAGAAGCGTTGCGATCTTTACTGAACTGACTTCAGCAGGGGAGAGTTGCTCGAACTGAGCCGATATATTGTAGGCCAATTAGGTGAGATAACCTGGGGGAGATCAGCTCAGGTGGCTAATGATTAAGTGCTGCTTCAAGTGCTGCTAAAGTCTTTGAATTTCTGGCTCATGAACTGACTGGATAAATTCAAAAGGTTCCCAACGTAATCAGTAGCGGCTAGAGTATCTGTATCTGGGTCAATCTTCAGGGCGTCAATTGAATTTGTATCACCTACAAGATTGCTTGCTATAAACCTTGCGGTGCCGCGACTTTGCCAATAAGAGCCATGAGCATCGCTGACTCCTACGGCCATTGCTGCGTGGGTTTGACCAAAGGTTCTTGCAGTCTTCTCAGCAATATTGGCATCTGCCCAAATGTATCGATCGCGAAAGAACAGATTTGGGATACTTTCTATATTCAAGCTGGACTGAAGTGGATAAGCAATTATATCTGATGCATGCAGGATATTCAGCCATCTGAATGGCTCAGCGTTGTAGCGAGCTAGGAATGTTCTAATCTGCTTGGGCGTAACATCCAGCATCATATTAAAGAACAAAATGGGTGATCCCATTGTAGTTATGCTTTTTAGTCGCGCCTTCCTAGGCAGGCTTTGAGCAGACGGAGCGATCAAAGACCGAATCGTATAGGCTGGATCATCATCTGCGAACCGATCTGAAAACAGTGCATCCCACAAAATCACCGTTCCCAAAGAATGGCTGACAATATGCAGCTCTGTTTCTTGAGAATGATATTTCAAAAATTTGTAGAGTTGCTCAGCAATAGTATCTCGAATATCAAAGCCCCGTTCTGGATTAAAGTAGGTCAGCGTATCTCCAAAGAATTGAGAAATGAAATTTTCTCGCATTTCTTGATAGCGAAAGACATCGTGAGTATCAGATTGAGGATTGCTGGCTTTGAGAGCTTGCAGATCGTGATGAATCCAGTTCCACATCTGTCCGGTTTGCTTAAATACATTGCCCCAAAAACCAGCATAAAAATGGGGTAACGGCTGTTTGCGGCGATTAAATTCATTGCGGAGCAGATTCTATAGCGGTTTGGCATAGTCAGCATTTTTGGTTGCTACTCCATGTAAGAAAAATACCAGCATTTTTCCCAAGCCTTGAATTGACGTAGTTTAGTATTCCCTGGAGTGCATGAACTGGGTACGTCTTCGATACAATAAACTCATCGCGCTTCAGACATGGCAGTGGGTCAAGCTTCTTCCAAACCGCTGACGTTCGATGAATTTCTTAAGCTGCCGGAAACCAAACCCGCTAGTGCATTCATCGGCGGTCAAATTATTCGCTGACCGCACCCTAGCTGTATATGCAGCATAAGCAGCGCCAAACGTATCGCATTCCTGTCCCTGCTGCCGAGTCCTTTAACCTGACAATTGGGCAACTCTTTGGTTAGCTAGAGGAATAAATCGGGGTTCACTAACTGATCCTGGGGGCTTAGATTGCTTGAAAGGGAAGAGGCCGAATCCACAGCGAGGATTGGGGTGCTTCAGGTTTGAGTGGTGACAGGCTACCGCTGCTTCGGCTTGCAGATTGTTTATTCAATTGCCGAATCTGATAGGCATATTTAATCATCGTCGACAGGTCTCGTCAGAAGCAACCGAATCAAGTATCATCAAATTACTATCGATAAATGCTTAATCATTGTTATTAGTCTATGCTCACTATGTAATTTAGGTGGGTAGGAGGAGAGTAAGGCACCAGGGTCGGCAATTTTGGTTAGCGGCGGTTGCGATTTGGGCTGGCAATTGATTGCCAGGTCCGGAGTCGCGGCCAGAGTTGAGTCAAGCCATTGAGTCAACGGCTGAAACTAATGGCTGGAATCAGCGTATCGTGAACTGCGATTTTCGGTTGGTTTTTCGGTTGAGATAATCATGAGACGCGGTTAGGGAAGGGGAACTGTGTTAGAAGCCTGTGTATTTGCAACGATATTGTGCGGATTCTTTGGCATCGTCCTGAAACAGAATCTGGTGATGAAGATTATTTCGATGGATGTGATGAGCACTGGGGTCGTCGCCTATTACGTGCTGATTGCATCCCGCAATGGCTTGTTCACACCAATTCTTTCGGACGCCAACCGTGGCGCTTATGCGGATCCGGTCCCTCAGGCGGTGATTTTGACCGCGATCGTGATTGGCTTTTCGATCCAAGCCTTGATGCTGGTTGGGGTGATGAAGCTGGCACGGGATAACCCAACGCTGGAAAGCAGTGAGATCGAGAAGGGTAACACGCCATGAATATAATCACGATTGCCTGGATTGCCCTGCCCTTTTTTCTGGGGTTTGTAATTTACCTCTGTCCCCGATTTGATCGGTCTCTGGCCCTAGTAACCTCTCTAGCATCGGCGGCCTATGCGGTGCTGTTGTTCACTCAGCCCATACCGGTCGCATTGCAGTTGCTCGATCATTTTGGCGTCACCCTGATAGCCGATTCGCTCAGTGGCTTCTTCATTTTGACGAACGCGCTGGTGACGATGGCGGTGCTGTTCTACTGCTGGCAGAGCGGTAAAAGTGCCTTTTTTTACGCTCAGGCGACTATTTTGCATGGTAGTGTCAATGCTGCTTTTGTTTGTTCCGACTTTATTAGCTTGTATGTGGCGCTGGAAGTTCTGAGCATTGCAGCATTTCTACTAATTGCCTATTCCCGCACCGATCGCTCGATTTGGGTGGCGCTGCGCTATTTGTTTGTCAGCAATACGGCGATGCTGTTCTATCTGGTGGGCGCAGTGCTGGTGTACCAAACCCATCATTCGTTTAGTTTTGCCGGATTGCAGGATGCTCCAATTGAGGCAGTGGCGCTGCTGTTCCTGGGGCTGTTGGTGAAAGGTGGAATTTTTGTATCGGGCTTGTGGCTGCCCTTGACCCACTCCGAATCGGAGACGCCGGTATCGGCTTTGCTGTCGGGGGTGGTGGTAAAGGCAGGCGTATACCCGCTGCTGCGCTGTGCTTTGGTATTAGAAGAATTCGACCCGATTGTACGGCTGTTTGGGGTTGGAACGGCGCTGCTGGGAGTGGGCTATGCCGTATTTGAGAAAGATACAAAGCGCATGCTGGCCTTTCACACGGTTTCCCAGCTAGGATTTATTCTGGCAGCTCCTGTTGTGGGTGGCTTTTATGCCCTGACTCACGGTCTGGTCAAATCAGCGCTGTTCTTGATTGCCGGTGCCCTGCCGAGCCGCAATTTCAAGGAGTTGCAGCACAGGCCAATTCACACCCCGATCTGGATTGCCTTGGTGATGGCAAGTTTCTCGATTTCTGGATTTCCAATGCTGTCGGGCTTTGGGGCAAAGGTGCTGACCATGAAAAGCTTAGCGCCTTGGCAGCCAATGGCAATGAATTTAGCAGCATTGGGAACGGCCATCTCGTTTGCCAAATTTATCTTTTTGCCCCATAAGTCCCAAGAGTCAGCTAGCGTCAAACCCGGTTTTTGGGCAGCAGTAATTTTGCTGATCGGTGGGTTGCTGATTGCTAATGTGGTGTATTTCGAGGCATATACCCTGGCAAATATTGCCAAACCGTTAGCGATTATAGGATTGGGCTGGGTGGCTTATTTTGCTATCTTTCGCCGCACCACTGTCAAATTGCCGCGGGTGCTAGAGGAATTTGATCATCTAATCGGAGTGATGAGCTTGATGTTGATCTTACTGTTTTGGATGGTGTGGGCATGATCGGACATCTGATTCTGCGATTAACTATTTGGTTCCTGCTCACGGCCAATTTCAGTTTGGCCAATATCATCATTGGCGTAATCATTGCTCTGATATTACCCAGAGGCTTCCCGGGTTCTGAGCGGTTCAGGGATTGGCTGCAATCGTTTTGGAAAATCATCGTTGCGATTCCCCAAGCCTATGTTGAATCATTCGACATGATTCTGAATCCGCATCTTGAAGAAGAGATCGTCATGGAACGGGTGCCAGCACCCCGCTCGTCGCGATTGATCTTCCTAGATGTGTTTCTGATTACCTTCACACCCAAAACGATTGTTGTGAAATACCACGAAGAGGGTTGGTACGAAGTTCACTATGTGCGCAGGAGGAAGAGACGATGATCCTGAACCTGGCGTTGATTGCCATGATTCTGGCCCTACTGATTCCAATTTACACGGTTTGTAAGGATCAAGATATTTGGCAGCGAATGTTAGCCTTTGCCAGTGTGGCATCTAAGGCAGCGATTCTAATTCTGGTGATTTCGGTGCTGCGGGATGACTGGATGATTGGCGTGGTCGGGGTGATTATCCTCAGCGTTGGCAATGCTGGATTGATGCTGCTGGCCCATATTATCAAGCGCATGAATGATTTAGCGAGCACATGAATGATTGAAAGCTAGTGGATTTTATGAAGTACATGAAGTACATGAAGTGTATAAAGTACATATAGAACTTGTCTATAGCAACTATGATCAATCTGTTGAGCTATTTTTGTATTGCTACTGGCATTGTCTTTTGGTTTTGGGGCACAGCGGATCTGCTCAGTAAGCGCTCGGTATTATTCAAGCTGCACAGCCTATCGGTTGCCGATACCCTTGGCTCAATTGCAATTGTAGTGGGCTTGCTGCTGAAAATTCCCAGAGAATGGCCGCTGCTGTTGCTGGCAATTATTTGCCTCGCCCTTTGGAATACCATGCTGGGATATGTGTTGGCCTATTGTTCTAGTGCTAGTAACGGAGGTAGCCGTGACTGATAGTTATGTATATGTGCTGACGGCCCTGTTACCGTTGACGGCCTCCATACTGGTGACTCAGGCCAACCCCTATCATGCGCTGGTGCTGCGCGGGATTTTAGGCGCGGTGGCCGCCTTAGTTTATACCGTTTTAGGCGCAGCAGATGTGGCCCTGACCGAAGCGTTGGTAGGCACCATGTTGGCAATTACACTGTATGCAGTGGCGGTGCGTTCGTCGCTGGTGATGCGGCTGGGTGTACTGAAGGAAGCAATACCAGATTGGAAAGCTGCATCAAAATCAGATGACGCGCTGGTTGCTTTGCAGCAGGCTGATCAGGCTAATTCTGAGCAGCCGAGTTTTGCGCCACTTTTAAGTGATCTACGCACTGTTTGCGGTAAACACCATCTGCGACTTGAACTAGTCCCCTATCCGGATTCCCAAGCCTTGCAGCAAGCGTTAGTGGACAAAGAAATTCACGCTGCCCTTCGAATAGAACATAAAGATAGATATTTCTCTGAAGCTGGTTTTGAACCTAACTCGGAACGCATAAATCTACATGATGAATCGTTCTGTTCCCTGCGCATTCGAATTCGTCGTCTCTATGATATTCTGCAAGCTGAACTCACGTCTCCTGCTGCCAACCTCACCTATGTGGATCTAGCCACTTCACCAGAAGTCGGTCCAGTTTTAGCACCTGTAGGAGAGCAGCAGCCATGAAATGGATTTATATTTTGGCGGGAATTCTGCTGTACATCAAAATCATGATTATGCCGAATCCGGCTCCGGAGTTCTCTCTCTCGATTGTCGATGCAGTGGTGCAGGATAGTGGTGTTCCGAATGCGGTTTCGGGCATCATCTTTCGCAATCGCCTCTATGACACGATCTATGAAGTGGTGGTCTTCACAATTGCAATTATGGGGGCTAACTTCCTGTTGGCCAACGAAAAGCCGTCCAGTATTGTGTATCGGTTTACCGATCAGCCTTCGATTGTGCTGGCCCGGCTGGGGGCTACGATTGCTGCCTTGGTAGGGATTGAGCTAGCGATTCGGGGCCATTTGAGTCCGGGAGGTGGCTTTGCGGCGGGCGTGGCGGGCGGCACCGCAATTGGTTTGATTGCCATTACCTCGTCTACCGAATGGATGCAATCTATCTACCAGCGCTGGCGGGCCGCGACCTGGGAGAAATTGTCGGTGCTGGTGTTTATTGTTCTGTCGGTGATCACCCTGGCGGGTTTGGAATTACCGCATGGCGAGTTGGGGGCGTTGGTCAGCGGTGGTGTGGTTCCTTTGCTGAATATTCTGGTGGCCGTGAAAGTAGCCTTGGGGTCTTGGGCGGCGATTTTGATTTTTATCCGCTATCGCGGCTTGCTGTAGGCCAACCAAAGGCAGGTCAGGCTTCGGTTTTCTTCTTAGAGCGGCGTTTGGGACGCAGTGGCTGAATTTCAACCCGCCAACCGTACTGAACCAAGGCTTGCAGAATGTGGGATAGGCTAACCGCACTCGCAGATTCAGCTGCGGCATAGCAGATAGCCTCCTGCCCAAGGGTTTGAATCTCACGGCGGTTCAGGGGCAATTCGGCTAGCGCAGTCCAATTGATATCCGATTCTAGGGGCACCTTGACTGGAAAGGCATTTTGCCACAGCAACAAACGCTCAATTGCTCCCGGTGGCACAAACTGGATCTGCTGATCGAGTTGCCGTTGCCAACGCACCTGTACGGCTGCCGAGTGGGTCAGACTGAACAGCGTGATCGCTGCCTGCTGCCGCCGCTCTGTCCAAAACTGCTGGAGTTGCACTGCCGACACTAAAGCCGCCCGCTTCAGCCAGACCTGGGCTGAGTCAATCAGCAGCACCGTAGGAGCCGTAGTGCGGATTTCACTCAGCAGATCGGTGTAGTCAATCGGGTCAATTGCAGCTAAATCTACCTGCCAGAGCGGAGTTTGCAGTTCAGTTGCCAGAGCCAAGGCCGCCGCCGTTTTGCCCGTTCCTGGCTCGCCAGTCAGGAGAGCGACCAATCCTGGTGGAACCATCGCCTCGGAAGCTAAGTTCCAATTCTCGACGGCAGCGCTGTAACCCTGAATCCGCTTAGCCATCTGCTGCAATTGCTCAATAGTGGAGGTCGGCAGAACTAGATCAGACCAGATTTGAGTTAGGGTGATGTGCTGCAACAGCACAGGTGTAGCGACGCGGGGCACTTTCCGAATCAAAGCGGGAGCTGCAGGTTCGGTCGGTTTGCTGGCATCGGCTGGAGTTAGCAATTCATCGAGGGTTTGTAGGGTGGGATGATCGGCCAGCAGGTAGTTAATTAGCGGTACTGACAGTTTCAGGGGCGCATTCAGCAGCGTGTTTTCAGCCGCAGGCAAAAAGTTGAGCAACTTGTGGCGAATCAGCCGCGAACTGCCCATCAGATGGTTGCGAGCCACTCGCCATTCCTGGTCGTTTTTACACAGCAGCCGCAGCACTAGATCCAGCGTCGGCAAATCGGTTTTGGCAGGGCTATCCTCGCCCTGCAAATAGTGGTACAGCTTAGAATAGCGGCGGTTGACCTCAGGCGCTAAGCTCATCAACACCAGGTTTTTCTCAAACAGATTCAATCCCAACCGATCCCGCAGGGCCGGTAAGGCAAGCACAATCCCCTGCCGCTGGCTAGCCTGAATTTGGGCCTCAATCTGGCTGCTATAGCTAGTTTTCACGCCTGCCGGCTGACGATATTCGTCATAGGCGATGTTGCCTTCTGCCGTAATGATCCCCTTCCACCAATGGCTCGTCGCCCGATCTGCCTTCGATTGCGCTACCCGATCAATCTCTTTGGCTTCCTTGCGTTGTTTGGCTACCGCCGCCATCAGCAGCCGCTCCAACCAATGCAGCTCGGTTCTCAAATAGGCCCAATTGTCAGCAAACCCATCCGTCTGTTCTGCTGGCATAATTCTTCGGTGATTTCACTATCCACTATTGTGGCGTGATGGTAGGGGGGTTGGCGAGGAGGTGGGGAGTAGGGGGTGGGGAGTAGGGGGTGGGGAGTGGGGAGTTGGGAGTGGGGAGTAGGGAGTGGGGGAGTAGGGAGTGGGGAGTGGGGAGTGGGGAGTGGGGAGTGGGGGGCGTTAGAGGTTGAGGGTGAAATGGTAGCTGGTGATTTCTAGGCGGTGACGGAAGTAGAAGCGGTGGGCGGCAAAGCGCTGGACGCCAGAATCGAGTTGGAAGGATTGGCATTGGTGCTGGCGGGCATAGTCGATTAACCAATGAATGAGCTGTTCCCCATGACCTTTGGAGCGCTCTGTGGCGGCAGTGACCAGATCGTCAACGTAGAGAAATTTTCCCCACGCTAAATTTTCGGAAATTCGGAATCCTGCCACAGCTTTGATGGTGTCAGGGGCTAGACCGTCAGCTTGGTCGTTACGCTTCGAATCCTCAACCTTTAGATAGGCCAGACGGTAGCCATACTCCTGCTGCTGCTGCACCCGCTTAATAAACTCTTCGACACTAATTACGTGAGGACGCAACCCTTGCATGATGGGAAAACAGTGTTCTAACTCTAGTTGAGAATCAGCTAAAGCGATGTGGATCATATACGTTGGAAGTCAGGAGTCAGGAGCTAGGAGACAGGAAGCAGGAGGCAAGTTTCAAATTCTTGATCGGAAGTTAGCAATCATCTGACTACACCTTGTCCAACAAGGAGAAAGGATAGAGGACCGGGGAAGCCAATTTTTTGACGCGATCACTAGCGATCAGTAGCAATTATGCGTGCAGTCACTATGTAGATAGTAGATATAGGATTGCCGTAGACGACTCAGTGTATGGAAAAATAAATTAGTTAAAGAATTGATGAACAAGTATAAAGTTTTTGTGAATATCTTAATGCAAGCATCATCCTATAGCAGAAACACGATAAATCGATGAACTTTACATAATTTCTTCTAGTCCTGCCTTTTGCTGATCCGTAGACCAGAATTAAGCCTGCCAAATTCAGAATTTTTCCTGGCTTCTCACTTCTGGCTCCTGGCTCCTGGTTTCTGCCCCAATCCCCCTACCTTCCCAATTTTGCGGTATCGTTTGAAGAATCTCTTTTCGCGGTTTGCTGGTGGCATGGAGAAACGCATTCTAGGCATCGATCCAGGATTGGCAACGCTGGGGTTTGGCGCGATTGTGTGCAGCACGGGCAACGGCACAGGACAGGTTTCGATTCTGGACTTCGGTATTATTCAAACTCCGGCTCAGCAGGCGATCGGGGATCGGCTTTGCATTATCTACGACGACTTGCATCATTTGTTGAACTACATGCAGCCCGATCTAGTCGCAATTGAAAAACTGTTTTTTTACAAAATGGGTAACACAATTGCCGTAGCTCAGGCGCGAGGTGTAGTCATGCTAGTTTTGGCCCAGTGCCGGTTGCCGTTTGTAGAATTTACTCCAGCTCAGGTGAAACAGGCCCTGACCGGGTATGGCAATGCTGGCAAGCAGGAGGTGCAGCAAGCCGTAGCCCGAGAGTTGAATCTTGATAAAATCCCCCGTCCCGATGATGCGGCTGATGGGTTAGCCCTAGCGCTGGCAGCCTGGTTCCAAAGTTAGCTCCCAAAACTGGCTGATATGCCAGGTTGAGTTGACCCATCTACCCATCTACCTAATATCAGTCTCATTAATCTCAGCAATTCTCATTTTGGCGAAAAGCTGTTCAAGTCCTGGAAATATCGGTATTGTAAGAACATCTAAGAGAGCCAAGAGAGCCAGAACCGTTGAAAGAACGGGGGTTGTTTGACACAATAGTTGGTTCCTTTCGCCAGCGCCTGTCCTCGCTACCGGACAAACGCACGGGCAAGAATACCCGCTATGGGATGGAAGATGCAGCCTTGAGCGCGTTTAGCGTGTTCTTCACCCAAACCCCGTCATTTCTGGCATACCAGCGAATGATGGAGGGCAGTAAAGGTCATAGTAATGCCCAAAGTCTGTTTGGAGTACATCAGATACCGAGTGACAACCAGATTCGGGCGTTGCTCGATGGGGTGAAACCAGAGCAGGTATTTCCCATCTTTGAGGAAATCTTGCAGGTGTTGGAGCAACAGGGACAGTTGAAGAGATTGCGCTCGTTTGCCGACACTCTGCTCATGGCAATCGATGGCACCGAATACTTCGGTNCGAGCCAAATCCATTGCCCGCAGTGTTCAACGCGCCAGTTGAAGTCAGGAGAGATGTACTATTTTCATAGTGTGGTCACTCCAGTCATCGTTTGTCCGGGTCAATCTCAGGTGATTCCATTGGTGCCTGAGTTTGTCGTACCGCAAGATGGGCATGACAAACAAGACTGTGAGAATGCAGCCGCCAAACGGTGGTTTTTGCAGTACGGACAACGCTACCGTGCCTTCAATGTAACGGTTTTGGGCGATGACCTCTACTGTCATCAACCCTTATGCCAACAGCTCTTAGCTCAACAATTCGACTTCATTCTGGTATGCCGTCCGGAGTCTCACGCTACCCTCTATGAGCATCTCGAAGGCATTGATTTACCGACAGTGACGACCAAACGTTGGACTGGAAAGGTCGAGGAAACCTATACCTACCGCTACCTCAACGACGTGCCCCTCAAAGATGGGGATGATGCGCTCTTGGTGAATTGGTGCGAACTGACGGTGAGCCGCCCAGATGGGAAGGTAGTCTACAAAAATTCCTTTGCCACCAATCATCCAATTACCGACGACACTGTGGCAGAGGTCGTCCTAGCCGGTCGTACCCGCTGGAAGGTGGAAAACGAGAATAACAACACCCTCAAGACCAAGGGCTACAACCTCGAACACAATTTTGGGCATGGCAAGCAGCATCTTGCTTCATTCCTCGCTACCCTCAACATCCTGTCCCTGCTGTTTCATACCTTACTGGAGTTGCTCGACCAGAAATACAAGCTGTTGCGATCTCATTTGCCCACTCGCAAAACCTTTTTTGATGATTTGCGGGCGTTGACCCGTTACCTGTATTTCAACAATTGGGATCACCTGCTCACCTTTATGCTTGAGGGTTTAGAGCTAGAAATCCCACCTAACACCAGTTGATTTTCCATACTGAGAATTGCTGCATTAATCTAAGATAGTGGGCTGTTGCGCGTTGGGTATGTTAATCTGCAAATAGCCTATTGGTTCTGGTGGGGAGCAGTCACCAGACGCAAGGGGGAAAGCTCGGTGCAAATCCGACACTGTCCCGCAACTGTAAACGATGTGAGACGGATGATTTTCGATTAGCGGTATCAGCGCGATCCAAAATCTATTCTCGATTTGAAATCGTAAGTCAGGATGCCCGCCAATAGCGCCAGCGCACTTCGGTGCATTGATCTAATGCACTGATTTAATGCGACAAGTGGCTCGTTTCCTGTTGTTTTTCATCTGCGAGGTACGGATGATGGTGAACTTGGCTCTCCTAGAATTAATTCGTTGTAAACGCTCTGATTTAGATCTGCATCAGCTTCCAGCCTCTGTTGATCAGCAGCATAGAATTGTAATTAGGGCGTGGTATAGAAATTGAGGCATCTGCTGGATCACGTGACTAGAATCAGGGCTTGAACGCGCGGAGAAACTCGCGAAAGAACGTGCGAGGCGCGGCGCATTTATGTGCAACGAACGATACGAGAAACAGGAATTCTCGTTCTTCTGAGATTCTTTAGAGATAGAGTGAACGCAGACAACTTGGCATGGGAGAGCAAGCATGCAATACAGCAATAGTGTCTGGCCTGGGTATGTCAGTCACTGGCAAAGTTCGTTTATTCGACAAAATATTTTAATCATTGGATATATAGCTTGGAATGACTACTTGAATGCTGGACGGGGTATGGTGGTCTGTGAGATCATAGACGCTCTTCATCCAGCTACTGACTGGAGCCTTGATCTGGTAGCGTTTAGACCGGCTTTTATTCCTCGGTGCCGAGCTGCAAACTACTTACGGAGTCTGGATCTGGAGGAAGACGTGGTTGATGCTCTGCTGGAGACAATCGAAACCTATGATCCCATGCGAGCAATTGTGGCTTTGGTTAAAGGTAATGGTGAAGTAGATTGCAGTCTGCTGCAAAATTTGAAGATTTCTCCTATAGACTGCTGCGAACAGGTGTTGTGCCGCTGGCCAGAGTTCCAACCTGGCTTAATCCTCCAAGGAGAGTAGTGTGACCAACCGAATGTTGGCCAGGTTGAGTTGGTAGCTGAATGCTTCCCAATCCGTCTCATCAGCCTCAGTAGGCATGCTCGTTCCACAAACAGAGCTGCACATAGTCTGCCTCCTCAGATGTGTCACCGTCCAGGTTAGAGAGGGTCAGCCCCACCAATCGTACTGGCTTGTGATCTATTTCGGTGGCGTCCAGTAGCTCTTGGGCTAAGGTCAGCAGAAGCTTGCCATCGGCTGTGGCATGGGGCAGCGTTTTGCTACGGGTGACTTGCTGATAGTCGGCGTATTTGACCTTCAGCGTTAGCGTGCGGCCACGGGTCTGCCGGCTGGCAAGCCGTTGTTGCAGAAGGTCAGCGATTTCGCTCATGGCACTCAGCAGGGCGGCGCGTCCGTTTAGGTCGGCTTCAAAGCTGGTTTCTGCTCCAATCGACTTGCGGATGCGACGGGGCTGCACGGGGCGATTATCCTCAGCTCTGGCGATTTGGAAATAGAATGCTCCGACTTTGCCAAAGCGCTGAACCAACTCAGATTGGGACCACTGCTTCAGATCCTTCCCGTTGCGGATACCGAGTTGGTGCATTTTTGCTGCTGTTACCGGACCGATGCCATGAAACTTCTCGATTGGCAGTTGCTCAATAAAGGCTTCAGCCTGTTCTGGCGGAATCAGAAATAGGCCATTCGGCTTGTTCATGCCAGACGCTATCTTGGCCAGAAACTTGTTGATTGATACGCCTGCGGAAGCCGTCAAATCAGTTTCTTGATAAATACACCGTTTAATTTCCTGGGCAATTAAGGTAGCAGAAGGCAGGCCGAGCTTATTCTCGGTTACATCCAGGTAGGCTTCATCAAGCGACAGCGGTTCAACCAGGTCTGTATAGCGGTAGAAGATAGCGCGGATTTGGTCGGATACAGCTCGGTAGATTTCAAAGCGGGGCTTAACGAAGATCAGCTGAGGACACTTTTGATAGGCAGTGCGCGAGGGCATTGCCGAGTGGATGCCAAACTGACGTGCCTCATAGCTAGCAGCCGCCACTGCGCCGCGCTGGGACGGAGAGCCACCTACTACCAGCGGTTTGCCTCGATAGCTCGGCTGATCTCGCTGCTCGACCGAGGCGTAGAAGGCGTCCATATCAATGTGAATGACTTTGCGAATAGCGGTCATAGCAGCAATCCGTCTGGGTCAAACAAGGGGCATGTCGAGTCACTACGTACAAATGTACTATAATTGAGCCGAAAGATTTCGATCGCTGAAGGATTCGATCAGAAGAAGTTTATAAGCAGATAGGCAGAACCAAACACCAATCCTGGGGCAGGATGCTTATTGGTAAATCAAATCGCGGTAGCTTGTTTTTACACAGCTTGGTTTTCCCAGCATGGCTGAATCACGGCTGTAATGGCAGTGAAGGACTAGCATACGCTGCCAAACTCTTTGATTAGCGTCGTGATGGCGGCAATCAGGGCATCGGGATCGACTGGCTTTGCCAAGTGGCGCTGAAATCCTGCGGCTAATGCTTTTTGGCGATTAAACTCGCCAGCATAGGCTGTCAGAGCAATTGCCGGTATGCCTGTCGTTTCTGGCAACGCCCGAATTTGGCGCATCATCATGTAGCCATCCACTTCTGGCATACCAATGTCGCTGACTAATATGTCAATTGCTGATTGCGATAGGATATCTAGAGCCTGATCAGCCGAATAAGCTGTTAATACCACAGCTCCTGCTTGCTGCAATACAAGTGTTGTTAACTCCTGTGAATCAATTTCATCATCTACAACCAAGATCGAGACATCCTGCAACGGTTGGTGATCCAACGTTGTCACAGGCATAGCGGACCTATGCTTCAATCCCTGACTGGTTTGCGATAGCGGTAGTTTAACGATAAACGTAGCGCCCTGGTCCTCGCCCCGACTGGCTGCTTGCACTGTCCCCCCATGCAGCTCTACAATATGCCGCACAATCGCTAACCCCAAGCCCAGTCCCCCAAAATTGCGCGTGGTTGAGCTATCCGCCTGTCGAAAATAGTCAAAAATATAGGGCAAAAACTCTGGATTGATCCCTTTACCGGTATCAGTGACGGTAATTTGAGCGTAATTTTGTAAGTTCTGAGTGTTTAGGTGGAAGTTGCTAGCGGGATCCTTTAACTCTGCGAGAACTGTGGAGCTTTGCGCTTCCCGCAAGCTGCACTCATACCTTTCTAAACGCACTTCGATCCGTCCGCCGGTTGGAGTAAATTTGACAGCATTGGAGAGGAGGTTCCAAACCACTTGCTGTAAACGGCTAGAGTCACCGGAAACTAAACCCATTGCAGGTTCAAAGCGAGTACTAATTTGAATTGATTTGGCCTCTGCCGCCAGCTGCACGGTTTCTATCGCCGCTTCAATCGTCGATTTCAGATCGACTGGGTGAATATTGAGGCTGAGCTTGCCTCGCAAAATCCGGGCAACATCTAGTAGATCTTCGATCAGCTGGGTTTGCAGTTTGGCGTTGCGTTCGATTGTTTCTAGGCCGCGCATCAGTAGGTTGGTGTCCTGATGCTTGAGCTGAAGGAGCTTCGACCAGCCCAGGATGGGATTAAGCGGAGAACGCAATTCGTGGGATAGTACAGCCAAAAATTCGTCTTTGATCCGGTTGGCGTCCTGTGCCTGGTGATAGAGCTGGGCATTGTCGAGGGCGAGGGCAGCCCGACGAGCTAATTCTTCAGCTAAACGCAGATCGCTCTCGCAGTAGTGGCAGTCGGTGCGGCAAAAGGTGAGCGTTCCTAGTTTGCGCTGTTGTGCTAATAACGGTACGGTGATCCAGGATTGGGGACGACATCTTTGCATAAATTGCAGATGCTCGCGACTGGTGGTAATGGCCTCTAGCCACGACTCGGTGACATGGGGCACAAAGCTAGCCTTGCCGCTGCGTAATGCTTGAACTACAGGATAGTTTTGCCAATCGAGTGAGGGAACAAACTGTTGAATTTGAGCAAACCAAGCCTGCTCTGCCGGATCGCGATGGTGCCAGGCGACGCGCTGTAGGTTGCCCTCAGTCGCCACGCGATCGAAAAAGCAAAAATCCGCCAGAAACGGCACGGCTAAGCGCGCCAAGTTGGTCAGGGTTGTGGAGTAATCCAACGAAGCAACCAGCGTTGAACTCGATTCGGCCAGAAAGCGATACCGTTCCTCACTTTGGCGCAGCGCTGTCTCTGCCTGTTTTCGCTCGGTGATATCCTGCTGCACTGCCACCCAATAGGGGCGACCATCCACATAGAGGGCAGAGATGTAGACTCCAGCAATGAAGCTGGTTCCGTCCTTTCGACGGTTGAGCACCTCTCCAGCCCAAACGCCTTGTGTTCGCAGGGTTTTAATGCAGTCACTCACCAACTGGTTGGCGTCGTCTGGCGGCAAATCGCTGAGGACCGTCACCGGCTGCCCCAACAGTTCGCCGCGCTCATAGCCAAACATCCGGTCAAAGGTGGGATTTGTGAAGACAATTCGGCCAATCTCATTCGACATCACCACGCCTTCCCCCATACTTTCCAGCACGCGGGCTTGCAGTTGTAGCGTTTCTTCGGTTTCTTTGCGATGGGTAATATCCATCGTGCTGCCCACCACGCGGATTGGATCTCCGGCAGCGTTTCGCATGATTCGGCCCTGATCTTCCACCCAAATGTAGTGCCCCTGTTTGTGGCGGACTCGATATTGGTAGCAAAATCGCTCGGCTGTTGCCAGGTTGGTCTGAAATGAGGCTTCAATTGACTGTAAATCATCCGGATGGATTTGCGCACTCCACCAATTCAGCTCTGTCCCGGCTTCTTCTGGCGTATAGCCTATCAGCGACAGCAGCCCCCGCGTGCGTTCCACCGTACCACGCTCTAAATCCCAATCGTAGATCAGGCAATTCACAGCCGCCGCCGCCAATTCGAACCGTTCATTTGAGCGCGATAGTTCAATTTCTAACCGTTTGCGGGTGGTAATATCTCGCCCTACCGCCTGTAATTCCACCAACTGACCATCTGCCGCAAAGATGGCGCGATTGCTCCACTGCTGCCAACGAATCTCTCCCTCTGCTGTTTTGACCCGATGTTCCTGCATCAGAATGGGCTGCTCAGGTGTCAGGGCTGCCAGTTGTTCTAGGTAGCGTTGCACCAGTAATTCTTCACCGTTGGGCAGCAGATCTAGAAAATTCTGACCAATCAATTGCTCGGCAGAAGCTCCAAAATGGCGACAATAGGCTGCATTGACAAAGGTGAGGGTACCGTCAGGCAAAAAGCGACAGATCAGCTCGGTTTGGGTTTCAACAATGGTGCGATAGGCTGCTTCACTAAACTGATTTTTTGTCGGTTCTTGCATTGGAGCTGAAGTGCAATCTAGATTGAAAGACTCATCGTCTGCCTGCCTGAACTGACTCATGGATTTCGTTCTCCTGCTAATGCACCCCTATGTCACCTAAAACTTGGCCGATCTAAACCCAATTCAGCAGTCAACAGCAGTCAACATTAGGTATCAATCGATAAAATCAACAGAGAACGAAGCGAGCAATACACAGGCCATCTATGCTACTCGATGAGTCAATTTTTCTATCCTCCCCCAAAAGGAGCAAAGGCTGAACTACCCTTAGATAGAGTTAAATCCTGCTTAATTTAGATGTTTCCTAAGAAACTTATAGCTTTTCTTCGATACCAGTAGCTTCTACAGCGCCTCTAGGCCAGATTGACCAAAGGCACGCTTGCAACAACCGATGGCGCAGCATCCGAATTCATGGAATGGTTTTAGCTTCACGGGCGGTGCAGTGTTCTAAGCTCAAATGCCTGCTTATCGACTGTAACGAATCAGAACAACCTTGGCGTTATGCAACAAGTAGGTTCCAAAGGTAGTTTCCAAAGAAAGCAGACTTCGCTGTGGCCCTATCTAACTCAGACCAGGCTAACTCAGGACAGGCTTAGACTGCAAAATTGCCCGAACTCGACTCAATAGTTCCTCAAAATCAATTGGTTTACTAACAAATCCGTCTACACGAATCCCCGCTATTTGGGCTGATGCAGCTTCAGCATGGCCGCTGATCAACAAAATTGGAATGGACGGGAGGGTGGAGTTTTGGCGAATTCGCTGCACCACTTCAAAGCCATTCATCTCTGGCATCATCACATCGAGCAGCACCAAATCTGGCGGGGTGGTTTCGATTAAGTTCAGCCCAACTGGCCCACTGCTAGCTACTTCAACCCGATAGCCCTCACTCTCTAGAAGCGTTTGTAGTAAAAAAGCGTTATCTTCAATATCATCAATCACCAGGATGCGGCTGGCTTCAGAAACTGGCTTAGAGCGCAAAACATTCATTAGAACTGTGTATTTGGCAACATACTGTGCAGGTAGAGATAAGATTATTGTCTTCGCTGAGGGGGTTGGGCTGTCTCTCACAAAAGAGTGATTTCTGTTCGCCCTCCTGCTTAGGGAAGATGTGCAAATAGCTAGGTTCAGCGGATAGGCTGCCGTTGTAGCTTAATTTTAGACTCAACTTTAAAGTAGCGTCGGCAATCGCTGTGGTGTAAGCCGCTATTTCCTCAAGGGCTTTACAGGTTAGCTGGCGAATTTATATCTTAAAGATAACAGCAGTAACCACAGGCATTCTGTAAAGTTCTATCGAACCCTGCGGCTTCTTCATTGTAAAACTATAGGATATTGCTTATGCTTTGACAGAAGCCTTCATTAGAGTTGTAAGGCGGGTGCAGTTCTCCTGAATTTGACCAGCTTCTGAGCCAGGATTGCAGAATTCTATTGCAAGATTTCGAGCGCAGCTAGAAGTTGAATGTCTATTGGGATAGATAGGGATATTAATTTACAACTGTGCTAGTCAGTCTCCGAAATATATTAGCGGTATTCTATGTGAGCTGGCTTTAAAGATTTTTTAGATAGGAAAAATAAGAGCCTAGAATGTAAGGCAGGTTCATATAATTTAATGGAAATATATGATGTTCTGGTTATTTAATCAACTCGCTAGATAGTCTTATCAGTGCATCTATCCATGACGAGAGATCGAACGCTGGATAAAACCAGAAGTAAATAATGAGTGCCAAGTGAAAGTTATGCTGCAACTTATGCGTTGGGATCGGTTCAGAACCTGGGAGATTGTAACGCTAACGTCAATTAGCGTAGCAACAATGATGCTATTACTGCTGTTCGCCCATGGCTTGACAGAAACTGGCGTTTTGCTGACCATTCGAGCCACGGGCCGCGTTTCTTTTCCATTGTTTTTCATGCTGAGTTTGAGCGGTAGCTTGTATAAGCTGATTCCGTCACGCAAAGCTTACTGGCTGTTGGCCAATCGAAAATACCTGGGTTTGGCATTTGCGATTGTCTATCTTTACCATGCCCTTGGTTTCACAACCTTAATCATAATGACGCGAGAGCCGAATATTGAAGGGCTAGAGTTGATTCTATCGATTATCTGCTACGGTTTCTTGGTGGCGATGACCGTGACCTCTTTCCGAAACATCCGTCGCCGGATTTCACCTTGGCTTTGGAACAGCCTACATGGCACTGGGATGCTGTTTTTCTGGTACTTCTTCCTGCAGGAATTTATGCATCGAGCTGAAGAAAACATGGTGGTTTACTTGCCGTTGGCTTTGATGACGGCTGCAATTCTGCCGATCAAGCTAATTGCTGCGACTAAACCTGAAAAAACAACTGTTCAGGAGGTAAACCCATGAGGCTGAGGCTAGCATTTTTAGGCTCACTGATCTTTTTCGGTCTGTGGGGCTATTGGGGACATGACCTATCGAGTTTAAATTCACCTGCTGAGGCCTCGGCTGACGCTACGGCAGATCTGCCAGACGCCGCCTCCGAATCTAACGTCAATCCAAAGGCCGACCTGTCCGACAATGTGATTGAAATGGCGTTTTCCCTGGCTAGTCGTTCCCGCTATGTAGACGCGATTGCCCTGCTGCAAACAATTCCCGTCGAAGACGAGAATTTCCTCAGAGCGAATCAACTACAAGATCTGTGGGCAGAAACCATTTTGACTCTGGGGCAGGCCAAGCTCAAACAGGGCAAAATCTCCGAAGCTAAAGCTATCCTGAAATCCATTCCTGAAACCACCCGTTCCTACGCTGAGGCTGCCGAACTGTTGGATAATGGCACTAACCCAATCAAATAGAGCAAACTTTCAAACAATCAGAAGCAGATACTCACCCCCAACACCTGACTCAGGGTTGGGGGTGAGCATCGGGGGGTGAGCATCGTTTTATCAGGTTTTAGGTAGCGACAAATCAGGCTACCACAGAGAAATTCCTGGCTGTCAAATTCAGGCCGTCCGTCAGCAACGCAAACTGACCTCCATTGCCAAATCCGTTTCTCGCACCGTTCTCGTTGTAGATCAACGCGCCAGATCTTTCGTTGTAGACAATTAGCGCATTGCTGCGGCGAGCCTGCCTCAGATTTTCTACCGATTCGAACGAGAGATTCTTGACTTTTGTGAAGGTGGTGCGATCAATTTGGATCTTGTCTTCCCTGACGCCAAAGTCGGTGACTTGATCCACGCCGATCAAGGCGCGGTTGAAAGCTTGTCCGATGCCAAAGCCAAAGGTATCTTTGCCACCACCGCCGGTGAGCGTATCGAAGCCAGCACCACCTACCAGGAGGTCATCACCGTCTAGACCTTCGATCACATCGTTGCCGGCATTTCCGGCCAGCGAGTTATTGGCATCGTCGCCAAGCAAGACATCGTCGAGTGCTGTGCCGCTAACATTGAGGAATCCAGCCAGCAATGTTCGGATCAGGGGGCTGCCGGGAAAATCAATGCCGAGAGTGTTTTCTGCCAAATCAACTGCCAGCGGGGCATTGACTCCAGCCGCATCGATGTTGGGCGCGGTTGTGGTTAATCCAGCTACAGCACCATTGAAACCGTAGATGATGTAGTTGGGCAGTTGAGCTGTAACGGTTTCTCCAGGACCGAAGCCACTGCGAAAAATGCCTAAATCGGAAATACCATCTCCGTTGTAATCACCACTCGATTCAAAGTCAGATGCGCCCAAGCGGGTATTCACTCCGGTACCGTTGATCACCAAACCGTTGGTGCTGTTAATCGCTCCGACATCAACTGTGGCTGCAAAGCCGTTGCGCTTACCATAGAGCACATAGAGTTGTCCGGCTTGGGCTTGACCATTGGGTGAGGCAATGGGATTGGCCAGCACAATATCGCTGACGCCATCATTGTTGAGATCGCTACTGCTGTAGAAGTAGCCGCCGGTAATTGTGAAGCCGTTGGTACCGTTCAGATTGCTCGTATCTAGAATAGGCGTGTAGCCAGTTTTGCGTCCAAAGATAACCTGCACCACCGCCGGAGCTGAGACTTCACCGGATCCGGGAACTTGAGCGTTGGCAGGGGAATAGCTGATGATCAAATCATTGACGCCGTCGCCATTAACGTCGCCGGGTGAATGCACTGCCGCTTCGATAAAGGGGGTAACTTGATTGTTTGGATCTGGCGTTCTGGGCAGATTGACCGCAAAGCCGTTGGCCCCATTCAGGTTGGCGGGATTGAAAGTAGATGAGGCGGGATAGGTGGGCGTGCCAAACAGAATATAAGCCTTACCGGTCTGACCCGGAGGATTGTTGGTATCCCTGACGAGAAAATCGCTGATCTGATCGCCATTGATGTCACCGAATGGTCCTAACGCTCTATTGGTATCAGTAAATAGCGTCGTACCATTTGTACCATTGAGGCCAGATAGGTTGATGGGGGAAGTAACCATTAAAGCTCCTCTGTTGTTGAGTTGATAGCGCGAATCAGCAGAGAAAACCAGAGCAGCCAGCTTTCCTAAGCTGCTCTAGCAAAACCAATCCGATAAAATTTAGGTCTGCAACGGCTACTGCTCGTCTTAGGAGTAGACGATGGCAAAAACAGCCTGGATGGAGTGTAAGTCATTCAACTAAGTGCAGGCTGTAGTGCTCAGCTTGTAGGCGTAACACCACAGAATACAAATCCAGCGCAGACCTGTTCCAGGGTTCCCAGCATTTGCAAATTGCTACCAGGGATACTAAATGAACTTCAAAGCGTCATCGGGGCAATTGGTTCTATGTCTGGGTCATAACCACCAATTTGGTTAGTCCGCAGCACCCAAACTGAGGCATCGAACTGCAAAAAGATGCGCACGACCGTATCGCTAGCCAAGCGGGGCAGGAGAGTGCGCCAGCTTCCCAACCCCGCTTTGAAGTTGCGCAAGGGGCTATCTTCTAGGGTGCAGCCTAGGTTGTATTCGTTTTTCTGCCAGTCGGAACGGGGAGCACCCAAGGGTTGCAGTTCCCGCTGTAGGGCATTGATCAACTCCACCAACCGCTGATAGCGGCTTGCCTGTTGCGAACTCGACAACCAATTTTGCAGCGACACCGCATCGGCCTCGATCGCCCGCTCCAAACTGTTGAGGCTGGCAAACAGCGCTTGGTTGGAATCCTGCGAGCAGTTATTCGCCAGTCCAACATAGGTGCCGCCGGTGCCATCACCAATCCGGTAGCGGGCCGTCATCACCTGCAAGTGACGCAGCATCAGGTTCAGGGGCGAGCTTTTGTAGCCGTAGATCTCAAAATCCTCGGTAAAGGCGTCCAGCTTCACCAGCAAGTCACAGACCGGACGCACCCCTGCCCAACCAAACTGCCGATCGCCCATATAGCGCGACCAGTGCAGCGTTCCCGCAACGATGCCATCGGTGTTGTGGGTGTAGACCTGGTAGTACTGAATTTCAAACCGCAGTTCGTGCGTGAGCGGATCGCGCACCACGGTGGCTAAGCCATAGGCAAAATGGCCAAAAAACAACGGCGTCGCCGCTGCGGGTTCCCGTTTCTGGCCGCCAATGCCACCGTAGGTATGCAGCACCAAGGCGCGGGTACCCTCTGGCCAAGCGTCAATGGCTTGTTGGTGTTTCAACTCTTGCAACTCTTGCGCATCCAGCTCTGGTACATTTAGCTCTGGTGCATTTGGTTCCTGCAGGCTCAGCTCTGGACTCAAGAGTACCGAACTGATCTGCCCCTTCTTGGCCTTGATGTTGGCCCAGGTTTGTTTGCGAATATAGCGGTAGGCTGGCTTGTAGCCGAAAATCACCTGATCGGGCTGGAGCCGCAGCAGCGACCGGGGTGCGTAGGACTGAACTACAAACAGACCCGCCCCATCCTTGGCCCCATAGATGTACCAGCCCATTTCGTTCAGGGGAGACTGCTCCAGAGCGCGAGTGGTAGAGGGAAAACAGCCGTTTTGATCGGCGATCACGGGCGGCAGGCGGACGATTTCGGTTCCTCCATCGAACTGGCCTGTAGTGGGATTAAAATGCTCGACGCGAAACTGGTCACTACCCGCAATTGGCTGGAGGAATCGTACTAAGCCATAGTAGCGTCCGGTAATTTGTACGGGTTGATTGACGATCCGCAGGGTGGTATTGTCTTCGACCTGCACCTCGCCGTCCAGCATCACGATCAGGTCATCGGTGGGATGGGCACCGGCCAACGACTCCAGTGGCCCTACCTGCCGCCAATGGTTCAACCGTTCGGGATGAACTAAGCCGCCATACTCGCTGGAATAGTCTGCCGCAGCGCTAAAGTGAACGTCATGCCGAGCCGCCTGAACAAAACTTTTGATCAACGGCGTATCAATCCAGCGCAATTTGACGATTTGTCCCACCAGATGCTCATAGCCCCTATCCGCATGGTGCACTTCAAACAACACACCTCGAATAGCCTGCCGTTCATGGAGCTGTGGCAAAATCAGCCGCCCCATCCAGGTGCCAATTGGGTGATACCAGTTTGGGTCAACCGTTTGCTCAAGTGGGTAGTAGGCCGGATCGTTGAAAGCCGCCCGTTTGTAGAGGTCATAGTTGCTGAGCGCTTTTGGCTTGGCTGGCTGAGGAGCTAAGAACTGGTCGGTGAGGATTTGCTGAATCAGGTCAACCGTTTGCTGAAGCGGACTGCGGCCATCGGGCAAAATTGGATCGGGGTCCATGATACCGCCTGGAACTTGATGCCCGACTGGTCCTAGCGAAGTGATGCTGATTTTGCCTTGGCGCTTGGCTCGGTTCCAGTAGGACAGGGGAAACAGTTTCCAGCGTCCGGGAAAGAAAATCGGGCCGCAGCGCTCAACAACATCCCGGTCGCCCACTAAATGGTAGAGGTGATCCAGCTTCAAAAAATTATTGTTGGCGCTGATGACGCCACCCAGCGAGATCACCTCAATCGGGGCTTCAATCGCTCGCCGCAAATAGGGGGCTGCGGCTACTGACATCTGTGCTCCGCCGCTAAAGCCAACCAACGTCACGGGCACTCCACTGCCAGGCTGATAGTTACGCTCAATTAATCCGTTGTAGAGCACCTGAGCAATGCCCTGGTTGTAGATGGGGCCATAGCGCTTATCGGCTGACACGGCCACGATAATTAGATTGCGCAGATTCAGCAAAACGCCCAACAGAGCCGCCGGATTGCTCCACCGCATTTTATCAGCCATGCGCCACAGAAACGCCAGCGGTCGATCTTGATCTAACGGCTTGTTCAGCACCGAGTACATCATTAGGCCGCGGATAAAGGCCACATCCTTGGGCAAAGTTGGCAGTAGCGCCGCCAAGAAGTCTTCCACATCAGGAGTATATTCCTCACCGGATTGGCCAATCCCATCGAGGTAAATTACGTAGCGGCTGGGCGCATCGGTTTGAGCCAGAGGCAGAAAAGCAGGAGGGACAGGCTGAGCGGCAGAGGTGGGTGCGGTTGGGAACAAGCTGTCGCCGGTTGGCGTTGCAGTAGCTCGACTCTGGGTTTCCGCAGCGGTGGCCACATCATCGTCGTACCAGCCTGCCCACCAGCCCAGCGTTTCTAGCGGTGCCAGCAAACCAGCAAACACCAGGGCAATCACCCCCAGCCAAGCCAAATCAACCAGAACTTGCAGCAATTCTGGTAAATTGTCGTGCCAACCCAACAATGCCAACTGAATCGGTCTGAGGGAGAACGCTACCAGCACAAACAGCAGAACCATGCCCAGCAGTGCTGCAACGAGACCCAAGGCTTGAGCCGTCGAGCTTGGCGAAGACTGATTTGCAACGGCATCAACGCCCGAATTGGAACCAGAATCTGCACCAGAGGCTGGGGGGATGGCAGAGGAAACCGGATCAATCGTGGGTTCGGGTTTGCTGGGTTTACGAGTGGGTTCGGGTTTGACCGGCTCAGAGGTAGAAAGATCAACTCCAATCGAAGTGGCTGGAGACGGAACTCGTTGGCGTAGTGCTGTTCGCAACCACAGTTCAGCCGATTGCTCAAACGATTGTCGCGCCGATCGAAGTTGTTCTGCCGCCAAAATGGGAGACGATGGCCCCAGCCCTGCTTTGATGATTTGCACCAGTTCTTCCTGGTTCTCGGCCAGTTTGACGCCAGCCACCCAATCTGCAACCGACTTACCAAACTTGGCAATCGGCTGGCCGATCGTGTGCTCCAGAATCTGCTTAACCGCCCAACCAAAAGCCACATAGCCAACCGCCTCGCCAATGCCCACCTGCGTCACGGCATTGAACCCGACTACCATTGCCAGCAGATGCCAAACCGACAGCAGCGTCAAAATCGGCTCACCTAGATAGGGCAAGGCTCCCAAAAAGCCAAACAGCAGCGGCGCATAGCTCAACCCCAGCACTTTCACCAGCGTCAGGAACGACACCGACGCCGACCACGGCAACTGACAGATCAGCCATGTGCTAAACACGAGAAACAAAAAGCCAAACGTGTATAGCACCGCACTGATCAGCAAACTAAACACAAACCGGATGGGCTTCACCCGATTGACAAACAAAACAATAATTTGCCCAATTGCCAGCGATAGTTGGGCCAGCAGCACGATCAGCAGCGCCCCAGTCAGACCGTGAGGAATCGCATCCGTCTTTTGAAACACTTCCGCACTTAGCCCAAAGGCTCCGCCGAATAGCTCCCACGGAATCGCAGTTTCCATCCTTCCCCCCATTCGTTGCTAGCGCCAGCCTCACCACAACCTACCGATCATGCCAAACTATTGCCATCTTATTATCGGTTGTTAGAGAGAAAGCTGTGGTTGTAATAGTCAATGACTATACATAGTCATTGACCATACATAGTCCAGTCATTCCTAAACCAGAAACTACCAATTCCCCCATCTTCCCCATCTTCCCCACCTTCCCCACCTCCCCATAACGTTACCCCGCGAACCCCAGCGATCAGCCGCCCTAGTGTAAAGTCTTTAGTGCAACCTAATGATTCCTTAAACCTATGGCTAATGTATTTCAACAGTTACAGCAGCGGTTTCAATCCTTGGGGAAAGAGCTAAGTCCCCAAGTGCTAGAAGCTGCCAAAACGTCTTTGCAAACTTGGCTGGACGAGAACTACCCAGACCTAGTCGCGCGCAAAGCCTCTGCTGAATTCAATGGCACCATGATGCAGTGGTTTCACTGGTATATTGCACCCGATGGCAATCACTGGAATGAATTAAAACAAACGGCAAAGGATCTGGCGAAGGCTGGATTTACGGCTCTCTGGCTACCGCCTGCCTGCAAAGCGAATGGTGGTGGGTATGATGTTGGTTACGGTATCTATGATTTATTCGATCTGGGCGAGTTTGATCAAAAGGGAACGGTGCGGACGAAGTACGGCACAAAAGCGGAGTATGCAGCCGCAGTTCAAGCAGCTCGTCAGGCTGGGTTGCAGATCTACGCTGATGTTGTTTTCAATCACAAGATGGGCGGTGATGCTGAGGAAGAATTTGCAGCCATTCCATTTGATCCGAATGACCGCAATCGTCCTTTGGGTGAACCGCGCAATATCAAATCCTGGACTCGGTTTGACTTTCCTGGACGCGGTGATAAATATTCCAGCATGAAATGGCGCTGGTGGCACTTCGATTCGGTCGATTACAACAGCTACGATCCAGGCTACCGAGCTGTTTACCGCATGAAGGATAAAAACTTTGAGGATAAAGTCGATCTGCGGTTAGGCAACTATGACTACCTGATGGGCTGCGACCTCGATGTCAACCACCCAGAAGTGCGCGGCGAACTGAAATATTGGGGCGAGTGGCTGATGGATACGATCGGAGTGGATGGATTCCGCCTAGATGCGATCAAGCATATTCAGGGCGATTTCTTTACCGACTGGCTGGGTCATCTGGAACATAGAGCACAACGCGATCTATTCTGTGTGGGTGAATATTGGACAGAAGATTTTGGTACTTTGAGCTGGTACATTGGCAATGCTGGCGGTCAGCTCAATCTATTTGACGTGCCGCTGCACTACAATTTCCATCGAGCCAGTAAGGCTGGCGGCTACTATGATATGCGCAGCATTTTAGATAATACCTTGATGAAACACCTGCCCCTATTTGCCGTGACGCTGGTGGACAACCACGATACCCAGCCGCTGCAAGCTCTGGAATCAATGGTGGAATCTTGGTTTAAGCCGCTGGCCTATGCGATCATTCTGCTACGGGCTGAAGGCTATCCCTGTGTATTCTATGCAGATTATTACGGTGCTCATTACCGAGATAAGGGACGGGATGGTAACGAGTATGAAATTTGGATGGACTCGCACAAGTGGATCATCGACCGACTGCTGTTTGCCCGCAAGCATTTTGCCTATGGTCCCCAATACGACTACTTCGACCATCCCGATGTGATTGGCTGGACGCGCCTGGGTTCCGAACAGCATCCCAGAGCAATGGCGGTAATTATGAGCGACGGACCGGGAGGCAGCAAATGGATGGAAGTAGGTAAACCCAATGCCACCTTCTACGACCTGACGGAGCACATTAAACAGCCAATTCAAACCAATCAGCACGGCTGGGGCGAGTTTCGCTGTAACGGAGGATCGGTTTCCGTCTGGGTGGAACAGCAAACGTTGCAGTCTCTGCTGTCGGAACTAGTTTCACCGTTTGGGATTGCGATGATTGACTAACGCCAGGATTTGGTAACGATCTTCCCTTCGTTCTTCTCCAGAAAGGGAGATCGTTTGGTCTTGTTTGGTCTTGTTTTGTCTTGGTAGAAGTAATCTGCCAAACGAATCTGTCAAACGAACACGGCTGCCCTACCAAGCGCAACTGTGCCATTTTGTCTGTTATGCTTTCAAAATGACTCCTCAATCAAATCTATGACCAGTCAGATTCAACGCTCAATCAGCTTAAAGGCTATCGTTGCCTACAAAGGGTTCGTTGTTTTTAGCCTGATCGCCATTAGCTTGATTTGTGCCTTTAGCTGGAGAAATTACGATGCGTTGATTGTCTTTGTCCAATCCTTTATTCAAGACCGACTGGATCAGGAATCGGCCCTCAGTCAGTGGCTGCTGAACACGGTTTTGCACATCCAGCCCCAGCATCTGCAACTAGTGGCTCAGTTGACTAGCGTTTATGCAATTGTGCTGGGCATTGTCACCGTTGGGCTGTGGTACCACAAGCAATGGGCACACCTGTTGATGCTGCTGTTTGTGGGGCTGCCGCTGCTGGTCGAGGCCTACGAGTTACTGACCCATCCTGCCTGGAGCCGAGGTGGGATTCTGGTGCTTAACCTGCTAGTGTTCGGCTATCTACTGCGGCACCAGTGGACTCGCCTCCAGAAACTAGCTACCTCTGTCCAAAAGCAGCCATAGGTTGGTCTCGGTAAGCCCGATCTATGAACCAACCGCCTCCCAGAAATCTGACCAACGAGCTAGCCAAGGAGCGCAACCGCGCCGCCGCAGAACGCACCCTCATGGCCTGGATTCGCACCTCGCTCTCACTGATTAGCTTTGGGTTTGGGATTGATCAGATTGTGGCGGCAATTAACCGAGCCACAACGGATCCAGACGTAATTCGGCTGTCGCGGTTGGTGGGGTTAATGTTTATTGCCGTTGGCGTCTATGCCATTACTATTGCCATCCTGGAGCACCGACAGGAACTGAAGCGCATTCAGCGCGATGACTATCTCTACATCTCACGGCGTTCCCACGGGGTTGTGGTGGCTACTTCTCTGCTGCTGATTGGCATCTTTGCCTTCGTCGCCATTCTGATCAAGACTTAAGTTAAGCCTGAAGGTCATTCAGTGCCTAAGCTTGGTCCTAGTTCTAAGCGCTTACTCTAGCAGCGCCTCGATCTTTTGGCGATACACGACAATCGCAAACTCCCGCTGCTGTTCCTTCAGGGCATAGAGAATTACATTCGATAGCTCGGCTGAGACCACTGCCCGAATCTCGATGCTGACAGTAGTATAGTTTTCAATTTCGGTCGGAGCTGCTTCGGAGGGAGCTGTACCAAACCGCTGTACTCGCTTCGCTACTCCGTCTACCTCGCTGACAGAATAGCCGTAGACCTTCAGGTTCTTCAACAGTTTTTCGATGCTGCTGCGCAAAATCGCCTCCGCCAAGATCGTCACCAGGACGGCGGGCTGGGTTAGGGAATAATCCTCAAAATCAAGCATCAGGGTCGAACAATGTAGTTAGACTGGATCGGCGGCAGTTGCCCGGTGGTGGTCAACGCCTGATACAGCATAGCAGCTACCTCGGCCCGTGTTGCAGGTTGGTTGGGGTTAAACTGATTGACGTTGGGATGGCTGACAACTACATTGGCCTGAGTGGCGGCGGCTACAGCGGGTCTGGCCCATTCCGGAATCTGATCGCGGTCTTGAAAAACTTGCAGCGGTGCAGCTGGATCAGCAGGTTTGGGCAACTGAAAGCCGTTCACGAGCGACAGCAACACTTCCATCCGAGAAATGGGCTGATTTGGCTGAAAGCTGGTGTCAGGATAGCCCCTCAGAAACCCAGACTTCACAGCTTCGTCAATCGCTGGCTTGCCCCAAAAGTTAACCGGCACATCGGGAAAAGCCTGGGACTCCTGCCGGACATCAGGCAACACCTCGCCAACCAGAGTGGCGTACTGAGTGCGAGTGACCGGCTGGTCCGGACGAAAACTACCGTCTTCAAATCCAGAGATCATGCCGCGTCTGGCTAGCTCTGCAATGAAAGGATAGGCCCAGTAATTAGGTGAAAGGTCAGGGAAGTTGACCGCCGCTTCAGGCGACGGACTGGGAACAACCACTTGAGGAGCAACCTGGGGCGATGGAGATGGAACAGCAGGCGAGGCTTCAGGCTCAGCCGCCCTGGGCAAACCAGGAACTGCAGGAATAATTACTGTGCGCGGACCACGAGGTGCAGGCGACACTCCAACCGTAGTCCGATCCACCGTTCCCCCTACTGTGCCGGGAGGCAGGGGTGAAGGAGTTGTGGGGCCAGCGGTGGGGCCAACCGGTGCAACTTCGACGGTGTCACGCTGAGCCGGATCTAGGGGCGATGGCTCTGCTTCACTGCGAGTTAGACCAGGAGAGAGCTGCCCCAACCAGGTTTCGGCTCGACGCCCCAAACTCCACCACAGTACAGCTCCAATCACGAGAAAAGCTACAATCAGGGCAACTAGCTCATCGAAGCTGAGCGGATCTCTGCGATCGGAGCCAGGAGAAGGGGGCTGACCAGCCATGGCAATGCACCTCAAGAATTTTCTCTACTGGCTATCTTACGGGAATTACAGCGGTTGGCAACCCCTCTAAACTTAATCTTTGTTGCAGCCGGTCGGCGTCTTCCCGGTTCCGAAATAGTCCTACCTGCATCACTACCTGGCCGTTGATCGTCGTCAGAATGGCGCTGGGAGAAATAGCCCGCACCTTGTCTTGCAGTTCGGCATCGTCGGCTACGACAATTACCTGATAGGTTTCGGCTAGCGTCTGATCATGCGATGAATCTGCTTCAGGCGCTGAACGGTTGGCCGCTTGGGTGGTATTTCGGTTAGCGTTACGAGCAGTTGTGGTCCGTTCGGTCGTTGATTCAGAAGAACCTGTGACTCGCCGCTGGGACCGGGGCCGCAGTGCCGCTCCTCCCGAATTGGACGTGGCCGGAACTCCCACTGCAGGGGGACTGACCCGACTAGGGGCCGAACTGGTGCGTTGGGGGACTGGGCGATTGGGTTGGGTTGCTTCAGCAGATGGTGTTTCCCTATCTGCAGGTGGATTGGCAATTGTGGGAGGAGATTCCGGAGCCGCATCGGTTGGGGTATCCGTTGGGGTATCCGTTGGGTTAGCGGGCGGCGGCGGTGGCAGAATACTGCTGAGGCTGGGCGCTGGGTTACTCGGAGCTGTGCTATTGGGTGACCCGGTTGGAGGCGTGGGTACAGGTCTGGGATTCAGAGGCGGGGGTGGGGGAACAGGCGCATCTCCAGGCGGCAGAGAAGGCACAGGAATGATACTTTCCGCTTCAGCAGGGAACTGCTCTGGCGCAGGATTCGGCAGAGTTGGAGCGGGGGCTGGGCCACCCATACCCAGATTGCGACGCGAGCTAGCAATCAGCGTTTCGATCGGCTGGTCGTAGGTGAGGTAAATATGGCCCACAGGCCGACCGTTAAAGGCGCGACGGGTCAACCGCCAGCCGGGATTCAAAACAATTCGGCTAAAGCCATTTGGCATCCCGTAGGTGCGGCCAATCTCAATCAATGTATCCCGATCGGCATTGGCATCGGCCACCAGCACCAGGTCGTTACCGTCTCGAACGATGCGCAGGCTATAGTGCAACGCCTGATCCTGCCCAGCAGTGCGGACCGAGAAGCCATTGCTGTCCACAATCCGGTTGCAAATCCCGGTAAAGTCAAAGCTGAGCAGCAGCGGTTCGACCTGAGACGGGTTACTGCCTGTTTCGCTCCAGCAGGGACGTTTATCGTTCAGTTGCTCCAAAATCAGCAGCTTGTAGCCAATTTCTCCGCCCGGCGCAGCCACCACGATGAAGCGATCTTGATCCACTTCTTGCTGCTCAAATTGGGCTGCCATTGCCGCCGGACTGACGCTGCCAAGCCCCAAAATTGCCAGAACTGCCAAACGCTGCCAAAACGCCATGCTCATGGTTGTACCTAATGGAAAGTGTGAGTCAACAAGCAAAGAACATCAAACCGGAAACCTAGCCAAGGTTTTTTACAGAAACTCTTGCCCAAAACTGAAGTCATTGCAACGGTGAAGGACTAGGCTAGGATACCCTGAAAAGTCCGTATTACCTTAACCGTTACGCCCCTACTCGCTAGTCAGCTTTTCTCTAGAGACGGCTGAGTCGAACTGAAGAGTTCCAATTGTCTGTGGGTTTTCTTCAGCTATGTAGTTAAGCACAGGCGTTTCCATCGGACAAGGCTCCTGAGGAGGATTCCCCTCTGGAAATTAACCTATTTCAGCGAAAAACTCCTTGTTTTGTATCCATTGCTGCCTTGGTGATTTTTGCCAAACCTTTACTTTTCTAAAATCAGAACTGTAGTCCCAAACTGTAGCCCAATCCAGCCTAGTGTCTGCTGGAAAGCCATCTAAAATAAATCAAATTCCCCAAAACAGAGGCGAAATGCAACCTAAATTTACGCTGCCCTTCGTGTTGTTGAGCGTACTGGCCGCAATTGGATTCACCGTGCAGTGGGTGCACAGCCAAAATCGAGTCCATCAGCTCGTGATTGCCACGGGCAGCAAGGAGGGAGAGTACTATGCGTTTGCCGAAGCCTTGGCCACGGTAGTCAGCCGCCACCATCCCAAAATCAAGATTACGGTCAAGGAAACCGCCGGAGCACAGGAAAATCTGGAGCTATTGGACCAAAAAGCAGCCCAGTTAGCAATTGTGCAAAGCGACACCCCCAGTCGGCCTACGGCTAGAGCGGTTGCCTATTTGTTTCCAGAAGTGTTTCATCTTGTGGCACGCGCCAATTCGCAAATTCAGTCTGTCCAGGATTTGCGGGGCAAACGAGTTGCTTTGATGCCAAAAGGCAGCGGCTCCTACAATTTGTTTTGGCTACTGAGTCAGCACTATGGGTTAGGCTCACAGGCCCAGCCTGGTTTTACCCCCCTGCCCCTGCCACCCCAACAAGCCTATGCTGCCCTGCAACAGGGAGACGTAGATGCCCTGTTTCGAGTCATGGCCCTGGGGAACCCAGCTATGAGTGAGCTGCTGAAAACCAGTCGTTCCCAGCTTGTTGCCATCGATCAAGTCGATTCACTGCGGTTGTCATTGCCCTATCTGGAAGCCTCGACCATTCCCAAAGGTACCTACGATGGTGCAGGTCCGATTCCGCCCGAAACGCTTCCAGTGGTGGGCGTGCGAGCTGTGCTGATTACTGGCGAAGATGCCAACACCGAGGTAATTCAGGAGATTACCCGCACCCTGTTTGATTTTCGCAACGAAATTGTGGCCATTTATCCACGGGCGGCCACTATGCGGTTGCCAGAATCGGGCGAGAATTTGGGACTGCCGCTACATCCAGGAGCACAGGCGTTTTACGACAAGGATCGGCCCATCTTTTTGGTAGAGTATGCTGAACCGATTGGCCTGATGTTCTCGGTGGGCGTTTTGGCTGTATCTGGTCTGTGGCAGTTGCGCCTCTGGCTCCAAGGCCGACAAAAAAATCGGGCTGACCTGTACAACCAAAAAATTCTGGCCCTGATTGAGCAGATGCAGCAAACAGAAGATCTAGACGAGTTAGAAGCTATCCGCACTCAGCTCTTCGAGATTCTGCGGCGCGTTGTCATCGATCTCGACATCGACAAAATTTCGCCCGAATCCTTCCAATCGTTCGTGTTTCCCTGGGAGGTGGCCATGACTACCCTGCGGCATCGGGAAATGATCGTGATGAATCAGCGTACTTATCAGAACAATTAAGGGTAGGGGGTAGGGTAGGGGGTAGGGGGTAGGAGTCATAAAATACCGATTGCTCTGAGTGTTGGGAGATTGCACAGGGTATGTTGTCTCAAATTACTTCATTAATATCATCAGCATTAATTAGGTCAACCAAATTAAGTTGACCTAATTAATTAATACAGTAGATGCAGTGCGGGCATCTTGCCCGTGCCAGCGAGACGCTGGCACTACGGATCTGCAAATTGATGATGTTGATCTGTTTAGAAGATTGTTTGCTCCTTGAATGACTAATCGACAGAGAGAAGCTGGAATTGTCGTTAGTGGGTCTCATGGGCGTTTTGATTGGCTGAGGTGAGGCGTTCAGACATTGACAAGTTCCTTTAGCTTTATCAACTACAGCCATCCTTTGCAGGATATGAAGGGGTGCAGGGGTGAAACCCCTGCGTGGGGGCACTGCCCCCACACCCCCTGTTCACAACCTGTTTATGAAAGCTGTAGCTTTATCAGACAGATGAATCGAGTCCCCTTCTCTGGGACAATCACGAGAAGTGTGAGAGTGAAACGCCCATGAAAACTGCCATTGTGCACGAATGGCTCGTCACCTATGCCGGGTCAGAGCGGGTCGTGGAGCAAATGCTGCGGCTTTATCCAGAGGCTGATCTGTTTAGTTTGGTGGAGTTTTTGCCTGAGGAGCTAAAGTTTTTTATTCAGCACAAGCCAGTTACAACTTCGTTTCTGCAAAAGCTGCCCTTTGCTAATCCGCGCTTTCGCAACTATCTGCCGCTGATGCCGCTGGCAATCGAGCAGTTTGACCTGTCGGACTACGATCTGATTTTGTCGAGCAACCATGCCGTTGCCAAGGGCGTCACGACCCGCGCCGATCAGCTCCATATTTGCTACATGCACACCCCCATCCGCTATGCCTGGGACTTGCAGCAGCAGTACTTACAGGGAGCCAAGCTGACGCGCGGCTTCAAGGCAGGGTTGACCCAGTTGGTGTTGCACTATCTGCGGCTGTGGGATGTGGCCAGCGCCAATCGGGTGGATCACTTTATTGCCAACTCGCGGTTTGTGGCGCAGCGGATTCGTAAAACCTATCGGCGTCCGGCTCGCGTCATCTATCCGCCGGTGGCGGTCGAGCAGTTTGTGCCCAAGCAGCAGCGCGAGGAGTTTTACTTTGTGTTGTCCCGGTTTGTGCCCTATAAGCGGGTTGGTCTAATTGTAGAAGCCTTTAACCAGCTCCAACTGCCCCTAATCGTGGTTGGGAATGGAGCCGAGCGCAAGTTTCTCCAGTCGCTGGCTCGCCCCAACGTGACGATTTTGGGACACCAATCCGAGGCTGTAATCGTCGATTTGATGCAGCGCTGTAAGGCATTTGTCTATGCCGCCGCTGAAGATTTCGGCATTACGCTGGTCGAGGCGCAGGCTGCCGGAGCACCGGTGATTGCCTACGGCAAGGGCGGAGCCGCCGAGACGGTGATTCCAGGCAAAACCGGCCTGTTATTTCCCGAACAAACGGTGGTCAGCTTAGTCGATGCGGTCAAAGCCTTTGAAACTGGGCAAATCGCATTTGATCCCGACCAATTGCGCCAAAATGCCGAAAAATTTAGGCCAGAGCGGTTCCGCCAAGAACTTTCTGCCTATATCGATCAAAAATGGACAGAATTTCAGCGGAAGGATGCCCTACAGTATTAGCGTGAGGAGTAATAAATTGCAATGCAACTTAACCGCACGTTACCCCCTGCGCTCGTGGCGTTGACTATCTCGACGCGATCCTGGCCGACCTACGCCGTGATGATCGGGGCCGACCTGTTGGCGATCGTGTTGGCGAGCATCATCAGCGTCTATACCAGGCTGGCGTTAGAAGGACAGTTTGCTCCCTCGCTGTACTGGCAGCTTTGGCCTGTCCTGGGTCTGTTTATTGCCGCCTATGCGATTGTGGGACTCTATCCCGGCGTTGCCATTAGCCCGGTGGATGAGATGCGCTGGCTTTGTCTGGCCACAACTCTGATGTACCTGGCCCTGGCGGCGATGGTATTTATGCAGCGAGAAGGTGAGATCTACTCGCGGGGTGTGTTTGTGATGGCCTGGGCGCTGTCGCTGCTGCTGGTGATTGTCTGTCGGGCGGTGGCACGATTGCTGTTTGCCCGCAAGCGCTGGTGGGGCTACCCGACGATGGTGTTGGGTGCGGGCAAAACCGGCAGTATGGTGATTCGCACGCTCAAGCGTCGTCCCGGAATTGGCCTCAAGCCGGTGCTGGTGCTGGATGACGATCCCAAAAAGCATGGTTCGCTGCATGGCGTGCCGGTGGTGGGTGGTGTGGAGCTAGCACCTGCCCTGGCCCGGACGCGCAAAATTCCCTACGCGATTGTGGCAATGCCAGGAGTGCCGCGCGATCGGTTGCTGAGTCTGCTGGAGCGCTATGGCAGCAGTTTTGCCCACTTGCTGGTGATCCCCGATCTGTTTGAGTTTTCGAGCCTCTGGGTGGAAGCCAAGGATATGGGCGGTGTCCTGGGTCTAGAAGTGCGGCAGCGGCTGTTGCTACCCGGTCCGCGTTTGACCAAGTTTTTGATCGATCTGGCTGCTACATTGATTGGCGGTCTGTTGGTGCTGCCGTTGTTTCTGCTGATTGCGCTGTTGATTAAACTCGACTCGCCTGGACCCATTTTCTACAGCCAGATCCGCATCGGGCAAGGCGGGCAGCCCTTTAAAGCCTGGAAGTTTCGCACCATGGTCCAAAACGCGGACTATGCGCTGAAAACCTATTTTGAACAGCATCCTGAACTGCGGGAAGCCTGGGAACGCGACCAGAAGCTGCGCTATGACCCGCGTGTGACTCGCATCGGTCGGTTTCTGCGCCGCACTAGCCTGGATGAACTGCCCCAACTCTGGAATATTCTGCGAGGCGAAATGAGCCTGGTGGGGCCGCGCCCAATCATTGATGAGGAGATTCCCCGCTATGGCGACAAGTTTCCGCTCTATACCAAGGTGATTCCGGGTCTCACCGGCCTCTGGCAGGTTTCTGGCCGCAACAACATCACCTACGAGGAGCGGGTCAGCCTCGATGCCTACTATGTCCGCAACTGGTCGGTTTGGCTGGATGTCTATATTCTGCTACGCACGGTTTGGGTGGTGCTGTCGGGTGAGGGCGCGTATTGAGCGCTTGGTATTAAGTCGGTAAGGGCAGCAAGCCTCGCTGAAGACTTAGAGTAGTTAAAGCAATGAAGAAAATGAGGCAGGACCCTTATGCAACCAATTCAACAGCAGATCCTGGAAACTTTACAGACGCTCTCTTCAACCGAACAACAAGAGGTTTTGGACTTCGCAAAATTCCTCAGAAGTAAGCAGGAGAGAGCCATAAATCAGCAGCCTTCCGAGCAGGCAGAGCAGCCCAGCATATCCTTTCTAGAAGCTGCCAGAGACTATATTGGCTGTTTGGAAGGAGGACCTTCAGATTTATCGACGAACAAAGCTTACATGGAAGGCTTTGGCGAGGAATGAGACAGCAAGTTTTGTTAGATACAGGTCCACTGGTTGCCTTCCTGAAACCTCAAGATCAGTGGCACGCTTGGGTGACAGCAGAATTAACCACAATTGCACAGCCTTTGTTAACTTGTGAAGCAGTCATTTCTGAAGCGTGCTTCTTGCTCCGCCGTACTTATGCAGGGGAAGAGACGGTTCTATCCCTAATTGCAGATGGCTATCTCCAGATTCCTTTTGATCTGGGTCAAGAAGCGGTGGCTGTCAGGAGATTGATGAGCCGCTACCATTCCGTTCCGATGTCGCTAGCAGATGCCTGTTTAGTGCGAATGGCGGAGCAGTACAGAGGCAGTGCCATTCTTACACTTGATAGCGACTTTCAAATTTACCGTAAGGACACTAATCAGGTGATTCCTGTGATCATGCCGCCCGTTTAGAGAAAGGCAGACGAAGGTAAGACATAGAAAAATGGCGTTGCGAATCGCTGTCGTGAGGGAACTCTACAGACAAACGATTCGGGAACCTGACCTATGCCTTACTCAGACATCAACACGACCCTCACCGACGCCGAGCTGCAAGAGATCAAACAGGCAATCGCCACAATTCAGCAAAAACTGCCCTTCCTGATTACCCTCAGCGCCGAGGAACGCAAGCGGCTCTACAAAATGGGAGACAAACGCCTCGCCTTTGTGCAAAACAGCCTCAGTGTCGCCCAAAGCAATCGCAACATTCTGCCCGCTAGTTTTGATCTAGAAGGTTTTGCCAACGACTACCGGCTTGCTAGCAATCTGAGTGAATTGCTGATGCTGTTGCGCCAACTCACCGAACAGGTGGATGATACGCTGATGGCCGTTAGCAGTGAAGCGATGAGCAGCAGCCTCACGGTCTATGACTATGTGAAAACCGCCGCCAAAAAGACTCCGGGCCTAAAAGCAATTGCCGAACAGCTCGGTAGTTTATTCAAAGCGATCAAAACCAAACCTGCGAAGTCTGTTGCTGAACCTGCTAATACGCCGCTTAAACAGGCAAGTTAGGCCGTTGATGGGCTGAGGATGCTGCACGTATCTTGGAGAATCACGCTTGAACTTTGGCAGTTCGGAGTTGTAGCTGGAACAATCGCCTTCCAATCTTGAAGATTCACCGTTGTACTTCAGCCCATCGCGGTTGAATGGTGGAGATGCGATGGCGAACTTCAACCCATCGCGCTTGATGGTCAAAAATTCGGGCTTGAACCTTTGCTAATGCCGCTGGATAGAAACAGAATAGGGGACGATTGTGCTCCTGTAGACTAAAACCTCGTCTAGTCTGCGACTCTGCGAGAAGACTGCTCCTAGAGCAGACTTCCCTGATTAACCCGCAATGGATTCGCGGGTAGGAGAAGGGCGAAGTCAAAAGCTAGGTTGACACGATTGCCGGAGCTACTGCCCTATTTGGAATGCTCGATGAAGAAGACGAACCAAACAATGACTAATCCTTTAAGCCCATCAGCTAATCGAGCGCTTGCGTTTGGGTAATGGTGAAGCGAAAGCCAAGCGATTCAATAGAATGAGCATAGGTCTATTCTCCACCACTTATGGTTAAACCTCCGACCCAACGCCTGACCATTCCTCCGCTCGAAAATGGCGATCGGTTGAACCGCTATGAATTTGAGCGACGCTATGCCGCAATGCCCAACCTCAAAAAAGCCGAATTGATTGAAGGAATTGTCTACATGCCTGCTGCGCTGCGGTTTAGAAGCCGTGGTCAACCGCATGGTTGGATGATTGGCTGGTTATTTACCTATGCAACGGCAACTCCTGGCGTATTACTGGGCAACAATCCAACGGTACGGCTTGACCTAGACAACGAACCACAGCCTGATGCTGTTTTGCTGATTGACCCAGCAGTCGGAGGTCAAGCCCGATTGAGCGATGATGACTACATTGAAGGGGCACCTGAGCTAATTGTGGAAATTGCCGCTAGCAGTGCAGCGATTGACCTACATGCTAAAAAACAGGTGTACCGTCGCAATGGTGTGCAGGAGTATATCGTCTGGCAAGTGCTCGACCAAACACTAAGTTGGTTTGTGCTGGAGCAAGGAGAATATGTACAATTACCGATAGATGCAACAGGAATCTTATGCAGCCGGGTATTTCCAGGGCTACGGTTGGCGAGTACAGAGTTATTAACTGGAAACATGCAACAGGTACTGGCAGTTTTGCAAGCAGGATTGCAATCATCTGAACATACTGCATTCATACAGCGGTTGAATCAATAATCATTTCATGCAAACGCTTCGCTCCCTCTCTTTTATCTGGAAGCTGTTTCGGTTCAGTTTTGTCAGCTTGCCCTACTTCTACTTTGCCGTCTTTCCCGGATTGATTGCGGTAATCGGGTTGCTCTATGCCAAGTTTCGCCAGTCGGCATTGGACCGCGCGACTCGAAATTTGCTGCTCGTAATCACGGGATTGCTGCTGCTGAGCTGTTTGTTTGCCGCGAATCGGGCCGAAGCGTTTTTGCAATTAGCTAACTTTCTGCCCTATTTGCTGCTGTTTTCGGTGCTGCCCTACCTGCTGAAGGGAGTTGAGCCACTGGCCCGACTCGCCACCGATATGGTGATTGCCACGATTCCGATCAACCTGCTGGCAATGCTGGAATATGTGCTGCGGGCAGAAGGAATTCCGCGTTGGTTGAGGCGGACTGCCTTATCGCGGTGGTATCGGGCGCGTCCCCATGCCGGTCGAGCCATGGTGATGTTTGGGCATCCAAATGCGCTGGCCAGCTATCTGGTGCTGGTGCTGGGCTTGGGGCTGGGGCTGATTCTCTATTACTCCTGGCAGCGCCGCCAAAGTTCGATGTTAGAAGATTCGCTGGCAAAACAGCCGCTTTTACTGCCGAAATGGCAAATGCTTTTGCTCTACATTGGCACTTTCTCGTGTTTGCTGGGGATTTTTGCCTCTGGCTCGCGCAATGGGTTACTGGTGGCAGTCGGTCAGTTGCTGGTGTTTAGCTTGTTTACCCAAGCGAGTCGTGTGATTTTGATTACCGGATTGGTAGGAGTCGCAGCTCTGGTAGCGGGCGCAGCCTGGTTTGGGATTGGCGGACGGTCGCTGGCTGTGGCCGATTGGGCTGACGATCCGCGGGTTGGGGTTTGGCGGTTTGCTCTGGGCTTGCTGAGACAGCGCCCGCTGCTCGGCTGGGGTTTGGGTAACTATAAGCTGGAATACCCGCCCGGTTTGATTCCAGACTATGACTTTGTCGCCCATCCCCACAATTTTTGGCTGCTGCTGGCGGTTGAGGCCGGCATTCCGGTAATGCTGTTAGTCACGCTGTTCGTCGGCAGAATTTGCTATCGAGCCGTGCGGCAGCTTGGAGCTTGGTCAGACGACCCCACGAACCGAGCAATTCTCCTCGCCTATCTGCTCTCATTTGCGGGCTGTGTCGCCTTTGCCTTATTTGATGTCACTTTCTACGATGCCCGGATTAACGGCACCAACTGGGTTGTATTAGCTGGGCTATACTCGCTGACGCAAAAGCAGGTGCGTTCAGAGACTACACCTGCTTGACTATTGAATCGAGGCAGATCGAACTGATCCTAGGCGTTGCTGAATCGGCGGATAATTGCTCCCTCCAATTCCTACCGTGTACACAGATCTCGATTGCGACTCAATGTAAGGGTTGGATCCCCCCAAATCCCCCTTATCAAGGGGGACTTCAATTCTTGGTTGGTATGGACTGCGCCCAGGCTTCGCCTCCGGTTCCCCCCTTTGGGTAAGGGAGATGGGGGGATCTTCGACTTGTGTGTATACCGTAGCCAATTCTGGGTGGAACCGGACTTTCAAAGTCCTCCACGATATGGCCCTAACGGGCATCCCAGAGAGGGGAATTTAGGGGGCTACCACCTAGTTGCCGTGCCTAGTACTGCGGTACCGACGGATCGACTTCCTGACTCCAGGCGTTGATGCCACCTTTGACATTGATGCCATCGATACCCGCTTTTTCCTTCAGGATGCCGATCGCCTTGGCCGAGCGTCCGCCCATTTTGCAGTGAACAATCAGCTTGTGGCCGTTGAGCATCTCTTGCACTTTGGCAACTCCGTCGCCGTTTTCGATATCGGGCAGGGGCACCAGCACCGAGCCAGGAATTTTGGCGATCTCGTATT
This sequence comes from Leptolyngbya sp. NK1-12, assembly GCF_032598965.1. NCBI lineage: Bacteria > Bacillati > Cyanobacteriota > Cyanophyceae > Leptolyngbyales > Leptolyngbyaceae > Leptolyngbya > Leptolyngbya sp. NK1-12. The sequence goes on along the minus strand of NZ_CP053586.1, from coordinate 939,553 downwards.
CGTTTGGATTGCGGACATCGAGCAGTACGTAGTCGTCTGCGCCGTTGTCGAGGATTTGTTTGAGCTGTTGAACTGTGATTTCTTCCATATTGAACTGCTGTTGGGCTTCGGCTGCTTTGGCTTGCGGGATCCCGCAGAATTCTTCGTAGTCAATCAGCTTGTCGATCACCGGGCGGTCTGGGTTCGGGCGCAGTTTCAGCTCCCGGAAGCTCATGTTAAGCGCATTGTAGAGCAGTAAGCGACCGCTCAAAGTTTGCCCAGTGCCCAGAATAATCTTTACGGTTTCGGTGGCCTGAATCACGCCGATGATTCCAGGCAGAATCCCCAGCACGCCGCCTTCAGCACAGGAAGGCACCAGTCCCGGCGGGGGTGGTTCCGGATACAAGTCGCGGTAGTTGGGGCCGCCTTCGTAGTTAAAGACCGTGGCCTGTCCTTCAAACCGGAAAATCGAGCCGTAGACGTTGGGCTTGTTCAGCAGCACGCAGGCATCGTTGACCAGATAGCGAGTGGGGAAATTGTCGGTGCCGTCCACCACAATGTCGTAGGGTTCGACGATACCCAGCGCGTTTTCGGAACTGAGGCGCGTCTCGTAGAGGTCTACCTGACAGTAGGGGTTAATTTCCAAGATGCGATCTTTGGCAGACTGAATCTTGGGTTTTCCGACCCAGGAGGTGCCGTGAATCACCTGCCGTTGCAGGTTAGACGTATCCACCACATCAAAATCAACGATGCCGATCCGTCCGATTCCAGCTGCCGCTAGATAGAGCAACAAGGGCGAACCTAATCCCCCGGTGCCGATACAGAGCACGCTAGCTGCTTTCAAGCGTTTTTGTCCATCTACCCCAACCTCTGGCAGGATCAGGTGACGGGAATAGCGTTCGTAGTCGTCTTTACTTAACTGGACTTCATCCAGATTGGGATTGAGCATGGCAAATTTGCAAGATCATGAAAGGGTTGAACTGTTTGAGGGGTGTTTGAGGGGTATTTGAAAATGTGGCTGTCTTTCTATTGAAGCAGTAGAGATGCGCGATTTTGGATTTTGCTGGTTAGATTTTAGATTTGCTGTGGCGGCGAAAGATGCTGGAAATGACGCAACAGCAGGTGTTCAATGTTATTTCCAGTCTCTAAGCGACTGAGAGGATGGTTAAGTAGGTTTGCGTTGGGCTGATTGGCAACAGAACGAGCTGCTGGTTTTGTAGATCTAGCTCAATCCCAAGCGCTTCCAGGGGGATCACACCCAGCAGTGGGTTTTGACCGCCGGAGAGTTCGAGACATTCAAACGTGCCTTCGCGTCCGAGCAGGGAAATTTTGGCATCCTGGAAAATTCTGGCTTTGCCAATTCCGGTAGCGGTAGCAACATCAACCTCCCTCAGCAGCTCCAGTCCAAGTTGGGCAATCGTTTCGGCAGGTAGGCAGAGGGTCGTGGCTCCGGTATCGACTAAAACGTTTTTGAGCGTCACAGAGCGAATTTGCTCAGGTGAAATAACGCCACGGGATGCAAGTCCCTCATCAAGTCGGTTCGTGATAGTCAAAGTGGTCAAGATTCTTCCCATCTCGTTGTCTGGTGTTCTGCGTCGCATCTTTCTACTCCAACTTGCCCGAATTTCTTGCTAACTTAACTATGCCAGGTTTTTCACAACATGCAGACCACAGGAAAGCCGCAGGAAAACCACTAGCGCACCACCAACTTTTCTTCCCGAAACTGATGATGTTCATCCAGTGACCAACTGCGAGTCTCGGCTACCTTGCCTTGCTGCACTGAAAGAATGATGTAAGAGTACTCTGCCCAGGCCAGCAGGCGGTCGGTTTCGGACGGCATCGCTGGATGATCCGGATGAGAATGGTAGATGCCGATAATCTGTAAGCCGCGATCACGAGCTTGTTTTTGGGCTTGAAGCAGCATTTGCGGATCAATCCAGTAGCGGTCCCGACGCGCTGCTGTTGACGCATGACGAGATGATGCAATGCCCACTGACTCAAGCTCAGCCGCGACTGCTTCACTCCAGGCGTTTTCGGTTTCGATTAGGTCTACCAGCGTTTTGTGAGGTTGGTCTGCCTGCTGCTGAATCGCACCCAAGAGAATCCCGCAGCACTCTTCTGGATAGGTGCGTTCGGCGTGGTGGTGCAGCGTTTGCAGGTGGTCTGGAGTCAGGCGTAGCATTTCATACTTCTATCTTCTGCGAAGAGGACATTATATCTGCTGGAGCCGCTTTACAAAGTCGGTATGCTCTGGTGAATGAAGACCCTGCTGTAGAACAGCCAGCACATGCGCCATATCACCGCTCAGTAAGGCTGCACTGGCTAACCACAGACCTGGAAAGGTAGCGCTCTTTAGAATTTCATCAGCATCTGGCTCTAACGATGCATAGTCATCTCCGTGCAGTAGAAACCAGTCAAATTTTTGATCCAACACCTGCCAAACCAAATATTCCTGCACATGATTCCGGCAATAAGCTCGTTTCTTTTCATACAAGTCAATCGCACTGCTGCTAGCTGCAACCTCTATCACGAGTTCGGGTGCGCCCTCAATATAGTCATCTGCGCTGATTCGGGCCTGTCCACCCGCATTTTCGCTAATTAACAGTACTGCATCAGGTTGAGGTGTATTGAATGGATCTAGCCGAACTGTGGGATTATCGCCTATCTCTACACCGGGTGTCACGGCTTCATAGGTACCGAGCCAGGTCATGATGTGGCCATGCGGTTTGCCATGACTTCTAAAGCGGAGGGCGGCTGGCACGTAGACAACTCCTTCGATCAGTTCGGCTTTTTTGAGATCAGGCATAGCTTGATAGCGCCGCTCAAACTCCTCACTCGTGAGGTGATCACCGCTTTCCAGTGGAGGAATATCTGCAATTGAAATTGGGTTCATGAGGACCTCGCGACCGATGAGTCAAGACTGATGAGTCAAGATTGAGCGGTTAGCTGCTGCTGTAAGAAAGCTAGCGTGCGCTGCCAAGCATCGGCGGCGGCTTCTGGGTTATAGGCTTCTGGACGCGAGTCGTTGAAAAAAGCGTGGCCTGCGTTGCCGTACATGCGCACTTCGATGGTGCCTCCGGCTTGCTGAATGTCAGCCTCCAACTGATAGACCGCTGCGGGTGGTACGGACGGATCCTGCTCGCCAAAAAATCCCAGGACGGGAGCCGAGAGTTTCGAGAAATCGGGCCTCACCTTGGGATGAATGCCGTAGAAGTCTACGATTGCTCCCACATGGTCACTCACAGTACCCGCCAGCAGCGCCAACTGTCCGCCCATGCAGAAGCCAACCACGCCCAGCTTTTTCTGCTTCACATCCGGGTGCTTCAACACGCAATCGATGGCTGACTCCAGATCCTTGGCAGCCTGCTCAATGTTCAATGCCATCAACATCCGGCCTGCTTCGTCTGGGGAGGTGGTTATTTTGCCTTTGTAGAGGTCAGGCGCTAGGGTGACAAATCCGGCAGCCGCAAACCGATCCGCCACCGACTTGATGTGTGGCACCAACCCCCACCATTCTTGAATCACAATTACTCCCAGACCGTTGGGGTTCTCTGGCAGTGCTAGATAGCCAATATCGAGAATTTCTTGTCCCATGATTTTGTTTCCCCTGTGCGTTATTTTTATCGTACCTGAGGGGGTGGAGGGGGGAGGATGGGAACGATGGCAGAGTTTTAAAATTTTGCGCTGACAAGAATTAATTCTCGATATGACTCGATATGACTCGATATGAAGAGACCACTGCCCTGATCGAAGATGTTTTGTTGACAGCGAGTTAAATGCCCCAACCCGCTCGAATGTCTTGCTGGTGATATGAGAAACTGATTGTGTTCTACATAGGTGGCTGAAAGCACTCAAGCTATTGTTTGATGCGTCGAATGATTTGAAACGTGTAAAGTTGTTAATGCAGAGATTCAATTTCTACGAATATGTTAAATCTATATTGAAGCAAACAGAATGGATAAGTTTGAGTTTACTTAGCACCGTTATCAACCCCTAACAGGTGAAAAGTTAGTTATGGTTACACCCCAGCTTCTCCAAACATCCATTCAGCTTAGCAACCAGGTGTTTACGCCACGGATTCTAGAAATTATTAATCAGTATCCATCCCAGAGTGAACCACTCAACCAATAGAGATGCAACATTAAGGGATTAAGGAGCAATGCTAGGGCCATGCGATCGCCAGATGGCATCTGTAACTCGACACACATCTCGCATTTCTGGCACATCATGTACTCGCAGTACATCCGCACCGCCGGCAATCGCGGCACAGCAGGTGGCTGCTGTTCCCCAAACGCGCTGTTTTGGATCGGGCTGGTTGAGAATGTGGCCGATAAAGCTTTTACGAGAGGTGCCAACTAGCAATGGAAAGCCGAGACTCCGCAGTTGAGGAAGCTGTTGGAGAATCTCTAGATTTTGGGTGAAGGTTTTAGCAAAGCCGATGCCGGGATCGAGCAGAATCTGGTTAGGAGCAATGCCAGCAGCGATGGCGGCTTCAACTCGTTGGGCCAGAAAATGGACGAGTTCACCGATCAGGTCTTGGTAATTAGTGTGTTGCTGCATGGTTTTGGGCGTACCGCGAATATGCATCAGGACGATAGGCACGCCCAATTCCGCCACTGTTGGCAGCATAGCTGGATCAAACGTAGCCCCCGAGATGTCATTGACCAAATCGGCTCCGGCCAGCACGGCGGCTTTGGCAACTTCGGCCTTAGTCGTATCAACGGAAATGGGAATTGCCTGGAGGACAGGGTCGGAGCTGGAGCGTATGGCTTCAATCACCGGCACAACCCGCTGTAGCTCGGTCTCTAGCGATATATCTTCTGCCTGAGGCCGAGTAGACTGGCCACCAACATCGAGGATATGCGCTCCGCTAGTCGCCATGTGCTGAGCCTGCTTTAGGGCTGATTCTAGGGTATTGAACTGGCCGCCATCGCTAAAGCTGTCGGGAGTCACATTCAAAATGCCCATCAGATAGGTTTGGCTGCCCCACTCAAAGGTTTGGTTTCTGAGAGTGAGTGAGGTGTTGAGCGTAACTGAAGGTTGAGAATTCGTCATTCTGGCTTCAATCAACTTTGGACGGTAGAGTTGGACGGTAGAGTTGGACGGTAGAGGAAGTTTATATAGCATGTTTTAACTGCACTACACGTAAACGGTAAGATGAAACAGATTCTTTTCCAATTGCACGCATGGCTGTCAGTCAATTTCGTCTTCCCGGTTTGCGTCGCCTTTCCCAGTACCCGCGCCTTTCGATCCAAATGATGGTGGCTGGAATTGTGATCACGCTGCTATTTGTGCTAATCGCTGTGTTCGCACCCTTGCTTCAGTCTTGGGGTTGGATTCAGGATCCGATGGAAGCCTTAGCAAACCCAATTCACGAACCGCCCTCGCTGGCCCACTGGTTTGGCACCTCTCGGCAAGGGTACGACGTGTTTTCGCGCACATTGTTTGGCACGCAGGCAGCATTGCAGGTAGTGGTGGCAGCAACGGTGTTGAGTTTGGTGGTTGGAGTGCCCTTGGGCATGGTCAGCGGCTACTTGGGCGGCAGGTTGGATCGGGCACTGCTGTTCTTAATGGACACCATCTACACGCTGCCGGGGCTGCTGCTGTCGGTGACGCTGGCGTTTGTGGTAGGTAGAGGCATCTGGAATGCGGCGATTGCCCTCAGCATTGCCTATATTCCACAGTATTATCGGGTTGTGCGCAACCATACGGTCAGCGTTAAGACAGAACTATTCATCGAAGCTGCTCGCTCAATGGGTGCTTCAACCTGGCATGTGTTGTTTCGCTATCTATTTTTTAATGTCATTCAGAGTGTTCCAGTTCTCTTTACTCTGAATGCTGCTGATGCCGTACTCGTGTTGGGGGGACTGGGCTTTCTCGGCTTGGGATTACCAGAAGAAACACCGGAATGGGGCCGTGATTTGCAGCAGGCATTGGATGCCCTACCGACAGGGATTTGGTGGACGGCCCTGTTTCCTGGGCTGGCGCTGACATTGCTTGTGGTGGGGCTGTCGTTGATTGGAGAAGGGTTAAACGAGTTGATTAATCCCCTGTCGAGACAGGAGTAGGAAAATATCTGACAATTAGCTCCTAAAGATCGGATGGAAGCCTCTCTTTTCCTCTTGCGCTTAATAAAGATTTTGACATCACGGTCACAATTAGCTTGGTCGAATTGTTAAGTAAAATAAAGAATTATTGCCCAAAGCCTTTGATTTGGGGTCGAGGTCAGAGCGCCTGCCTAAGCTCTCTCAAACGGCTACAATGCTGTTCTGGCAAAGAATTGTAGCGCCAGCCTAGAGATTTAGCTTGCCTGAATCTGGGTGCTTTTCAATTGACCAGCCATTTATCCAGTTACTAACATCGTTAACATGGCGTGAGCGATCTGCAAAAGAGCGAGTATTCTATATGCCTGATAGATGCCCGGCAAGTACCCGACCAGGGCATAGCCTGTGTCTACCCACTCGTCTAGCCAGCCAAGCGTTTAGAGTTGCATGTCTAAGTCTGCGAACCAGTCTGCTAAACCAGGTCAAAATCACGCTTTTAAGCGCACCACCTCCCGATTAGAGCAGTGGCTGCATTACACGTTTGCTCGTCGCGGGTTCAAGATTCAATATCGGCTGCGCGGTAATACCCTGCACCTGCTTTGTCGTCAAACGCCCTGCCCAGATCAGACCGAACTGCTGCAATGGCTGCTGCCGATTCTGAAAGACACAGACTTTACTAAGCTGCTGCCCGCTGGCGAACCACTGCTTTATCAAGTGCGGCTATACGGCTGCCAACCCGACGAAAAACGCCCTGCCTGGGTCGCCCCCATTTATCTAAATCAACTAGATCACCACCTTGCCCAACTCTGCACCCCAGCCCTAGCCACCGTCGCCCCGACTCCATCAGCCCGTCAGCCCGTCAGCCCTCCACCCGATCTGGCTGCCCTCACCCTCTCCAACACCGTCCTCGCTAAACGGGGAGAGGAGATGGCAATTGCCTGCTACCTGAGTGAAACCCTGAATGAACTGGGTGTGGGTGTGCGGGTAAGTGTGAAAGCAATTCCCTACGTGCCGCCAGCTACGGTACAGCAAGACTTGCCGCAAGATTTGCCACAAGACTTGCCTCTGGCGCTAACCAGCAAACGCCTCTGGGTGTCCTGCGAAGCTGCCTATAGCCCTGACCCGTCCTTGCTGAGTGAGCCGATTACGCAAAAGTTGCGCCAGCTCGAAATCGAAGGGTTTCACGACGCTGTAATTTTGTTTCAGGTGGCTGGAGAAACCCGACCCGACTGGACCCTGCGTGTAGACCTGACGCCGCCAGAAGCGATGCTGCGCGACTGGGCACGCTGGGGTGATGTGATGGCGATTCAACGCTTGCTGAATCAGGACATTCGCTCGCTGCATTTGCAGATCACTACTGCGACGCTGAACGCTACAACGCTACACCTCTGCTGTGCCGCCCAGCCGTCCGAACCGCCCAGCCTAATTATCGACCAGCACAAGCGCCTGAAAGCCGATTTGGCTCTACTATTAGAAGCGATTGCGCCCCAGGGAATTCATGCGGCTACGCTCTATGGTCAGGTGCCCGAATCGGACACACCCGTCTGGGTGGAATGGTTGGATTTGCCAGCCGCTCAGCATCCTGCTTTGGCCGAATCGGCCCTAACCCTAGCCAAACAGGGTGACTGGGAAGCAATCGCCTTTTTGCTGCACCGCCTGCTTAACTCGGATTTGGATGCCTATCTCGCGACCGGCGGGATTCGGCTGCGGCTATTGCCCAAGCAAGATTTGCTGCATGTGATGAGCGAGGCGTTTCGCTGTCCAGACCGCAAGCAGGTCACTCCAACGGTAATTCGCTTTTTGCGCCAGCTCGATCTCCCTGGGATTGCCGGAGTGCGCATCTATGGCCGCCGCGCTGGACAAAAGAAACCGCTCTGGAGCTATGGCATCGACTTTGTGGCACGTTCCCGCTTGGTGCCCGAAGTCGCGCCCGAATTTGCCGCTACCGACGCCTATGTGGCTGACCTATTGCCCCAGCCTGGTGAAGCTGTTATTCGGCCCGATCTGACGCCTGAAGATATTCAGAACGTCTGGACGAATTGGCAGCGGCGTTTGCTTCAGAGCACTCAGCAGTTCCTATTACGCTCCCAGCTATTTATGCCCCATGCCACCACAGGTGTGAATGCTCTACCCGGTCAGAGCAGCCCGCAGGGTCAGAAAATTGTCTGGATCTGGGGCGCGGCGGGCCTGTTACTGCTGCTGCAAACCAACTGGATTCTGGGGCAGGTGTCTCAAAAGCTGGCTCAAGCCAAACCCCGTGGTGAATCAGCAACCATCTCTGCTGCCTCTAAACCTACAACGGCTCAGACCGAGACTGCTTCGCCAATGCCCCAGTTGCCACAGGCAGCCCAACCGCCGCAAGACGATACCTTTAACAGCAGTAGCTTTACTCGCTCTGAGCCAACTCCGCTAAATGATGCATCTACCAAGCCGACCCGATTGGCCTACACGCCTCGCAGCCAAACGGCTCCGTTGATCACGGCAGAAATTTTAGCTGAAGCCCCGTCCTTGCCCAGCTTCAACAGCCCGCTGCTGGATGAAAAACTTCAGCTCTATTATCGATTTGTGGAGCAGTTTGGTCCGCCGGATGTGCTGATTGTCGGCAGCTCCAGAGCGCTGCGAGGGGTTGATCCACTGGCGCTGCAAAATGCCCTGGCCGATCTGGGCTATGACGATGCTAAGGTGTTCAACTTTGGCATTAATGGCGCAACCGCTCAGGTGGTGAACCTATTGGTGCAGCATATTCTTACCCCCGAACAGCTTCCCCGTATGATCGTTTGGGCCGATGGCGCACGGGCCTTTAACAGCGGTACAGTCGATGTTACCTATAACGGCATGGTAGCGTCGCCCGCCTATCGCGAACTGTTGGCCGGAACGCTCGCCATTCCCCACAGCTCAACAGAGACCACCGCTCCCGCCGCCCAGCCCAGTATCAACACCAGCTTGACTGATAGCTACCAGTCGATCGACCGTTGGTTGAGTCAGCAAGTGGGTCAACTCACCGGCAGGCAAACCGACCGAGACCAGTTGAAACATTGGCTACAGCAGCAAATGGTTCGCCTGTTGCCCGGTGATGTAGCGGATGTGGCATCCGGGGCGGATGATGCGGATTCACAGGTGAGCGAAATTCTCAAAACGGGCCAATCCCTACCGGATGAAACCGGCTTTTTGTCGCTGGCAACCCAGTTTAATCCGGCCACCTACTACCAGAAATACGCCAGAGTATTAGGCGCATACGATAGTGACTACGAAAACTTCCGCATTTCCGGCAGCCAAGAGGCGGCGCTGCAGGCATTGTTAAAGTTCACCGCAGCTAGCCAGATTCCGGTGGTGTTTGTTAATCTGCCCCTGACTGAGGATTACCTTGATCCAGTACGGTTGGAATACGAGCAGGAATTTCGCGACTATATGGTGCAGCTCAGTTTGCAGCAGCGCAACTTTGTCTTCCGCGACCTGAGCGAACAATGGACCACGCAATACAGCTACTTTTCTGACCCCAGCCACTTGAATCGCTATGGTGCTCATGCGGTGGCGCTGAAGCTAGCTCAGGATGCCAAAATTCCCTGGCTGAAGCCGCAGGCTACAACCTCGCAAATGGTGACAGATGCGGAGTATGGCAGTTAGGTTTCTGTGCAGTTGTTGCTAGTTGGTTAGCGTTTTGCCAGCCTTGCCAATATAAAAATCTCTGCCCCCATAGCCAAACAGGTCGAAATCAAGTTACATTCATAGGGAATTGGTTCAACAAAGATCCAACCTCTCTGTGAGATCCCAGCCGGTATGAGCCATTGCCGACAGGCCGCTAGCCGAACCCCTTTGAGCCGAACGCACCTGAGTCGAAGTTTGTGCAGCCTTACTCAGTCCTGCGGTTGGCCGATAGCAGAATCGCCACTGAGACGCCTCGCTCTTCATGCCTCTGGCAGTTTTGCCCTGTCTAAGCAGGAGGCTCTTGTCCGTTAGCCCTCACCGACCTAACTTCCAGGAGGCTGAGGGATGCCAACCAGCCTTCTCGGTTCTAGTGTCTAAAAACTTGTTGCCCCTGCCCTCTGTGCCCGTTCAGTCGAGTCCGGAGGGCATTTGGTTAACAGACGATTTGCTGTTTCAATATCAGCGCTGTCAGCGGCGAGCCTTTCTAGAGCTATATGGCGATCCAGAGCAGCGAGACCCGCCGAGCGATTATGTCGCCAAGCTGCGGCAAGATAGTTTAGCCCATCGGCAAACTGTCCTCAGGGAGGAAACAGCCCACCGGCCCCAATATCCAGCCAGAGACTGGACCGCAGGAGCTACCGCTACATTGGCTCTGATGCAGCAGGGCGTGGAGCGAATCGCTGAGGCAGTGCTGCTGGTCGAGCTAGAGAATGGCCTGCGGCTCGTGAGCTGTCCCAATTTGCTGATTAAACAGCCCGGTCAGTCGATCTTTGGTGATTGGATCTATGTACCTGCCGATATTCGCCTGGGCAAACGGCCCAAAATGGATTATCAGATTACTGTTGCCTTTCATGCCTATGTATTAACTGCAGTGCAGGGAGCTTGGCCGGAAACTGGCTGGCTGTTTCTGCGGCAGCGGGGAGCCTATGCGGTGAACCTGACTGAAACGGTGCCCCGGATGCAGGACATTTTGCGAGACTGCATTCAAACCCTGCTGCACCCCGAAGAACCGGAAGTGTTTATCGCCCATAACCGCTGCGACCTCTGCCAGTGGTTTAACCATTGCTACGAACTGGCCCAAATTGATACCCACCTATCGTTGCTGCCGGGGGTAACGCCCAGTCGCTATACGCATTTGCGCGCTCTTGAGCTAACTACCCTGGAAGCACTGGCCTCAGCTAATCCCAAGCAGTTGGAAAACCTCCCTGGGTTCGGCCTGCAAGTCGCCCAGCGGTTGGTGAAACAGGCGCAAGCTATGCTTTATAACCAGGCAATTGCCGATGCGTCAGAGCCTGCCGAGCTATTGCTCTCCCTAGATGAACTGCCCACTGCGCCCATCGAACTCTACTTCGACATCGAAGCTGCACCAGAACCAAGTTTGATTTATCTGCATGGGCTACTCGTGGTCAACCGGGTTACTCAGACCGAAACTTTCTACCCGCTGCTGGCCCAATCGACTGCCGAAGAAGAACTAATTTGGCGACAGTTTCTGGATCTTGTCTGGCGCTATGCCGATGCGCCCATCTTTCACTTTTGCCCCTACGAGGTGCAGGCAGTACGGCGGCTAGGAGAAGTCTACAACACGCCTCCGGAGCTGGTAGAACCCTTGATGCACCGCTTTATCGATTTGCATGAGCGCGTTACCCGTGTAGCAATTCTGCCGGTTGAGAGCTATGCCCTGAAGCCAATTGCCCGCTGGCTCGGCTTCAACTGGCGCGATCCGGATGCTGGCGGTGCCCAGTCGATTTGCTGGTTTGCCCAATGGATGGAAACGGGTGAACAGCGATATCTAGACGCGATCCTGCGCTACAACGAAGACGACTGCCGCGCGACCTATCGAATTAAGGATTGGCTAGTTCAGTTCTGTCAGCCGACTCCCCATTCTTCATTGCGTTTAATGGGTGGGTGAGTGGGTGAGTGGGTGGGTCTCTAAAGCTGGACCAGGTCTGGATATTGGGCAATTAACTCCTCGCGGCTGAGGCTGTCTCGCTCATCCTGTGGTGTCCAAAGCAGTTCGTAGACCAGCAGATAGTCGGGGGAAATCGCACCCAACCGTTGCAGTGCCTGTTTCAGTTCACTAGTGGACCGCACCGTACCGATCAAGGGATAATCATCGGCGGTACCTACCAACAGGGTCACGACGATGTAAGCCGCCGGATCAGCATCGCTGGTCGGCAGGGTTTGGCGACGTACTTGGCCACCCACATTCACCAGCGTTTCCATGCTGAATTTACTGCGCTCTTCCAGAGAGAGGCGTTCAAACAGGCGGCTGCCTGCTTCGCGAGTTTTTAGGGTTTGGGAGCTGCTGCGCGCATGGGTCCAGTACTCCGGGTTGCGCAACAGGGCCAGAATCGTCTCCCGCAGTAGTTCGGATAGACCTTGCTTGGTGCTCAGGTCTGCTTGCTCGGCAAGGGTCGTTAAGTCTCGCTGAAGTTCGCGAGCCTGAGCGAGTAAGGCTACCTGTAGCCGCGTCACAGTTACCACGTCGTTTGCCAATTCGTTTAGCTGATCAGCGCCCGTTTGCTCAGATTTAGTAGAACTTAAACGAATATAGTTGAGAACAATCGGTAAAACAGCAAAACCTAAAACCAGCAATACAAAAATGAAGCCAACATCTAATCCGTCGTCTACGGGTTCAGCATAGGTTGGGCTGGGGATATAGGTTGGACCAGGAGCAGCAGGAAAGGGAATTAGAATCGGTGCGGGAGCCGGATAGCTGGGATAGTAAGAGCGGGGATAGGGGCGGCTTGGCCGTTCATCATAATCAGAGTAACCTTCTGAATAACCCCTGGGAGCAGACCGACTGTAGCTGGGAGTTGGGCTATAGCTGGGGGCTGGCGACGAGGGCCGATTAAAGGTGCCGCCTTTAGCCCGTCCGCCAGAAATCGCGGCTTGATTGACATTGGCCGATAGTACTCCCTGTTGTAGGGCACTGTGTAGTGTCGTAGTCGCAAGTTGGTACAGACACAGCGTACTCACCAATGCTAATAGTAAAATCAATGACCAAAACAAGCGCGGTCTGCCATTGCGGTACATGTTCTTGCTCCCTGTTGTTCTCTAACCTTCTCTAGCTTTCTCTAACCTTCTCTGGCCTGCCTCGCCTCAAATCCTACCCTGACTTTTGGTAAGACAACCAATAAGATTTTAGGTACTAGTTGTAGGACCAGCGTTCTAACCAGTTATTCAGTTGAGAGCCTTGTAAGCTACCTGGTAGTTTCTCAGAATTCCCTGTCGCTATTCCCTTTTATTTCTTATCTTCCACCAGATTGCCCTATGCAGGTATTCAAGCTAGCTGTAATTTACTTTGCTATTGTTTTCGGGGCTGGATTTGTGCTTGGTTTTATTCGCGTCCTGTTGGTTGCGCCCCATGTTGGAACTAGAATGGCTGAGCTGCTGGAGATGCCGCTGATGTTGATTGCAATTGGGCTAGCGGCGCGTTGGGTGAGGCAGCATGCTGATTTCACGAATTCCTGGAGTCTATTTAGTTTGGGTCTGATTGCTCTAGGTCTGCTGCTGCTGGCAGAGATCGCGGTCGGTATGGGACTGCGCGGATTGTCGCCGACTGAATCGTTGATCAACCCTGATCCGGTCTCTGGCACAATCTACTACATCATGCTGGGTGTGTTTGCGCTCATGCCTTGGCTTCTTACTCGTGTTCGCCTGTAGTTGAAAGTTATATAGCCGTCGCCACGACAGTGAGGACGGAGATATTGTTGTAGGGGCGCTTCGCGCCCACAACAGTGGCCTATCTCTTCTGGCAAACACTATAGTTGAAAGTCATAGTTGAAATTCTGCCCATGACCTTTACCCAATCCTGGCAACCCTTGCAGCCACTCACCTCTGCTGCACTTCAATCAGTGCGTTTGATTGCTACCGACATGGATGGTACGCTGACGCAGGCAGAAAAATTTACTCCTCTACTGCTGCAAACCCTATCGGAGCTAGCAGAGGCTAGTATTCCTGTGCTGATTGTCACCGGACGTTCGGCGGGATGGGTCAGTGCGATTGTGCATTATCTGCCCGTAGCTGGAGCAATTGCTGAAAACGGGGGCCTGTACTACTCCAGAGACGAAGTAGCTATTGGCCTGTCTGATATTTCTAATCGCGTCGAGCATCGCCAAAAGCTGGCGCAGATGTTCGCTGATTTACAGCGAGAATTCCCCAAAATCCAAGAGTCCACCGACAATCCGTTTCGGATCACAGATTGGACCTTCGATGTGCAAGGGCTGAGCTTAAGAGAGTTGCAGCACATGCAGAGCCGCTGTCATCAGCAGGGCTGGGGGTTTACCTATAGTACGGTGCAATGTCATATCAAGCCGCTGCAGCAGGAAAAGGCAATCGGCCTGCAAACGGTTCTAAACCGCTATTTTCCGCAGCTTACGCCAGTTGAGGTCATCACTGTGGGCGACAGCCCCAATGACCAGAGTTTGTTCGACCCCAACTATTTTCCGGTTTCAGTCGGGGTCGCGAACCTGCGGCACTATGTAGACCAAATCACCCATCTACCTGCCTATCTGACTCAGAAGGCTGAAGTTGCAGGCTTTTGTGAACTCGTGTCGTATATGAAAAGTCATGAAAAAAGACGCTCTAATGAACGTCTCCAGTAAAAATCTATCCAACTATCCGCAAAGCAACTGAAATCAGACTGAGGAAGGTGAGAAACCCAACTGCATCCAGGGTAGTGGTCAACAGGGGGCCGCTGATCAGGGCTGGATCGAGGTTGAGCCGCTTTAGGCCCATCGGCAACAGGGTGCCCAGCGTGACAGCAAGCAGCACATTCGTCAGCATTACCAGTCCTGCCAATGCCCCAACCCAGCGTTCGTGCGGCGGTGCCCAAACGAGAGATAGCAGACTCAGGGCAAGTCCTAGCACCAGCGCCGTTCCGATTCCCGCTAAAATCTCTTTGCGCAAAACTTGCAGCGTATCTTTAGGAGTAATTTCGCCTACACCCAAGCCCCGTACCGTTACAGACAGAACTTGAAACGCCACATTGCCACTGCTGTTGGCCAAAATCGGCATCAGGACTGACAGAACTGGCACCAGCGAAATCACCCCCTGAAACGGTGCAATTGCACTCGCTGCACCAATATAAAGGGCAATGTTGCCTACCAGCCAGGGGAGACGTTTGCGTAGTGTAACTTGGGGCGAAGCTAGGGCCGATTCATCACCGCCGCTGACACCCGCTAGCTTTTGGATATCTTCGGTGGCTTCTTCTTCCAGAATATCCACCACATCATCGATGGTGACAATCCCCACCAGCCGGTCTTCCCGATCCACCACTGGCAAGGCAATCAGGTCATAGCGCTTCATGATCTGCGCCACTTCTTCCTGCGGCATCTGGGTGTAGGCTTTGATCACGCGGGTACTGGCCACATCTCGCACCAGCGTTGTCGGAATTGTGAAGAACAACTGCCGCAGGGATACCACCCGCACCAAGCGCCGCTGATCGTCAGTGACATAGGCGTAGTAGATGGTTTCTTTGTCTTGGTCAGTCGAACGGATTTTTTCCAGCGCTTCACCAACGGTCAGCCCTTCGCGCAACTGCACATATTCAGTGGTCATCACCCGGCCTGCCGTGCCTTCCGGATAGCCGAGGATCGTGGCGGTGGCTTGGCGTTCGCTGGAGCTGAGCTGTTGCAGCAGGCGTTTAACAATCCGGGCGGGTAGTTCGTCAAACAGTTCGGCCCGGTCATCGGGACGCATCGATTCCACCAATCGCCGCACATCCGCCGCTTGCAAGGAGCTGATCAACTCTTCCTGAATGTCGGGCGGCAGATATTCGAATACATCAGTAGCAATGTCTTTGTTCAGCAGTCGGAAGGCAATGGCGCGCCGTTCGGACGGGAGATCCACAATGTAATCACCAACATCCACAGCCGGAAGTTGATTCAACTCCCATTTGACTTGGTTTAAGCCCGCAACTTCTGTCCCAGTAAACTCTGCTAGAGAAATGTGCTTCTCTGGGGTAGTGAGCATGACAACCTCCTATAGCCTCCCACGCGCTGGGAGACTAACGGCTCACCAGCCTAGAGAGGGAATGTACTGTGGGGGAATGGACTTCGGTCCATAAGAACTCTAAATTCAACATCAGTGCCGCCTAGGGGCATAGCACTGCTAATGTACATATTAGCCGCGAATGCGTCTGAGTGGTTACCCCCAGAAGGGAGATTCACAATTTACATCCATTTTCAAAAAATCGGCATAAACCGAAGCAACCATCCGGATTAATCAGATTCGCGAGTGGATCTCAAGAGTGCAAAAGCTGACTCTCTAGCAGCAGCGTCGCTTCTTCGGTTGATAGGGGCGGACTAAACAAATAGCCCTGCATTTCTTCACAGTCGAGCGAGAGCAGCGAATGTTCTTGCACCTTGGTCTCAACGCCTTCGGCTACTAGTTTCAGATTCAGCACTCGTCCCATTGCAATAATGGCGGCCACAATTGCCTTGTCGTTTGGATCGGTGGTCAAATCTCGCACAAAGGACTGATCGATTTTGAGGGTATTAAAGGGAAATTTCTTCAGATAGCCGAGCGACGAATAGCCAGTGCCAAAATCATCCATTGCCATCGAAACACCCATGCGGTGCAGTTCGCAGAGAATTGTTTTGGTCAGCTCCACGTTTTTCATCACGGTGGTTTCGGTAATTTCCAGCTCCAGGTAGCGGGGAGCCAATCCCGTATCGCTCAGCACCTGCGCCACCATCTCGACCAAATTGGGCTGCCGCAATTGACGCGCCGAAAGATTGACGGCAATTTGGACTGGAGGTAAACCAGCCGCCTGCCAAGCGCAAGTTTGGGCACAGGCAGTACGCAGCACCCATTCGCCAATTGGTACAATCAAACCATTTTCTTCGGCTAGGGGAATGAACTTAGCGGGCGACACTAGCCCCATTTCTGGGTGTTGCCAGCGTAAAAGCGCTTCCATTTGGGTAATCTCCCCTGTTACCACATTCACCTGCGGCTGGTAATACAGCACAAACTCCCGGCGTTCCAGAGCACGGTGCAGGTGGCTTTCCAGCGCTAGCCATTCCGAGGTTTCTGAGTTGATTGCCGAGGTATAGAGATGATAACCATTGCGTCCGCTGTCTTTGGCCCGGTAGAGGGCGGCATCGGCATTTTTGAGCAGAGTCTCAGCGTCTTCACCATCGTTGGGGTAAACTGCGATGCCAATGCTGCTGCTAATGTGGAGCCTGTGCCCCTCTAGCTTAAAGTCAGCTTTCATCGCCCAGAGGATCTTTTGGGCAATGGTGACAGCATCTTCAACACAGTTGATATCGGTTAAGAGCAGCGTAAACTCATCACCAGCCCAGCGCGCCACTAGGTCGTGCTTCCGCAGGCAAGTGCGCAACCGCTGTGCAACTTCTTGCAGCAACTGGTCTCCAGCAGCATGTCCCAATGAGTCGTTGATTAGCTTGAAGCGATCCAGGTCTATAAACATCACGGCTAAGAGCTTTTGCTGCCGAATCGCCTCAGTTAGTGCGTCAGCTAGCCGCTGATTGAAAAACATCCGGTTGGGCAAGCCAGTGAGCAGATCGTGAGAGGCTTGGTAACGAATTTTGGCTTCGGTTTGCAGCCGTTCAGTGACATCCCGAAAACTCCAGACTCGCCCAATTACGGAATCGCCTGAGCGCTGGGGACAGGACCGTCCTTCCAGATAGCGCCCGTCTTTCAGCTCCAAAATGTCGTGGCTTTCAATCTGCGGCTGTGTGTAGAGTTCTTGGATCCGGCTAGAAAACTGGTAAGGATGCTTGAGAAAGCGAGCGATGAACTTCAGATCATGAAACTGATCCCAAGAAATGAGCTGATTAGTTGATATTTGCCAAAGCTCAGCGAACTTTTGGTTGAAATTGAGGATGTTTCCCTGCCCATTCGTGACTAAAATGCCGTCGGCAGTGGCTTCAAATGTGGCTTGCAGCAGTGAAAGGGAATTGCCCAGCTTTTCTTGGGTGCGTTGACGGTCGCTAACATCCCGCTTGATGGCGACGCGATTGGTAATTTGTCCCGCTTTGTTGTGAATTGGAAAAATCGTCACTTCTTGAGGATAGGATGAGCCGTCCTTGCGCCTACCCATACAGGAGCCTTGCCAGACCTTCCCTGCCGCAATGGTTCGGGCAATCTCTTGATACAAAATCTCGTCGGGCTGTCCCAGACAAAACAATTCGGCAACGGTTTTGCCCATCACCTCATCGCGTTGATAGCCGGTAATGCGTTCGAAGGCTGGATTGACGTAGAGTAAACGGGCATCGGCATCGGTGATTTCAATCGCGTCAGCCGCTTGCTCTAATACTGCCGTAGCTAGCTCAGCCTGTCGCAGGGCCTGCCGTAGCTCAGCCCGCTGTTCGGCAATTTTTTCAGCCAGTCGGCGTGTATCCGATAGGCTGGTGGCGCGCGCCTGAAGCAATAGCAGCATATCCGAGGCGGCACCGCGACTGGATCGGTTGGCCACCTTAGCAACCAGTGAATTTAAGGCGTAGGCATCATCGAGGCGAGGCGAGCCAAGAAAGTAAATCAGTTCCTGCTGTTCAACATAAATGGCGCGGCCTTCAAACTGGACTTGGTTAGCTAGACATTCCAACCGCAGCAAATCATCGAGCGGCTGAGTCAGGGATTGAAACTCAACGCTGGGTTGTCGAAGCTGAAAGTAGTAATCAATTGGTTGACCTGGGGTGAGGTGAGGACAGAGCCGCTGCATGGCATCTCCAATCTGCACGAGCTGGCCGTCGGCCCGAAAGGCTAAATAGAATGGAAATGCTTGCGTGAGTAGATTCGCGGAAAGACCAGTATGAGCAAACCCCTTGTAGTAGCGATTCTGGTTAAATACCAGCGGTGACTTGGTCATAATCAGCGGCTGCACCCCTCACGTTGAAATTGGGCTGATTGGGACTCGGTGAAACGACTTATGATTCTGGGAAGGCACTCCAAATCAGAACCAGAAGGCATAGAAGACAGACTATCGGCATCGCTGGGAATCAAGCATTGCTCAAGCTAGTGGCTCATGGCTGTGTGCCTAGGTACCTGAGCTAGAGAAATTGCGGGTAAGAGGTGAAGTCGTGAAACTCTAAAATCAGCAGGTCTGTATTTTTTTCTAGTAGAAAATATAGATAGAACCGAACTGAGAAATGGGTCAGATCAAGCGTATCGCTAATTCTGGGTTATCTTCAATAAAGCTGAGCCGTTGGAGCGCAGCAAGCGCAGTTTCACAGACTAGATTGCTTGAAGCTATCAAAAGCTTCTGTAGATTCCCTTAGGATGGATGATATTTAGGATATAACAAAGCCTTGACCTGCTGACCACGCCGCAGATGCTGCTGCACAATAGTCGGTACTTCATCAGGGTGAACCCGAGAATACCAGACCTGGTCGGGCATCACGAGCACCATCGGCCCGTTGCCACATTGACCCAGACAGGCACAGCCCTGGATTGTGGCGTTGGGCGAGAATTCAGTTTGAAAAGCTGCCAGCACTTTGGCCGCTCCCGCTTTACGACAGGTGGTGTTCTGGCAAATCAGAACAGTTTTAGTGGACATGGTGAGAGCGACAGACTATAGCTGACACACGCTTAGTTTTAGATGCCATCGATCAGCAAATTTTTGTTCGCCAGCCACTCGCGGTTAAACAGACGAGACTGGTAACGGGCACCGCCATCACACAGCACGGTGACAATCGTGTGGCCAGGACCGAGTTGTTTGGCTAGAGCAACCGCAGCTCCGACATTGATACCCACCGAACCACCCATAAACAACCCATCTTGGCGCAGCAGTTGGTAGATTACCCGCAGCGCTTCTGGATCCTCGACTTGCATTGCATCATCGATCGGCACATTTTCCATATTGGCGGTAACGCGGCTATTGCCAATCCCCTCGGTGATAGAGTTTCCCTCGATTGTAATCGTTCCGGTTTTGGCATAGCTATAGAGACCGCTACCCATTGGATCGGCCAAAACGCATTTCACGTCTGGGTTTTTTTCTTTTAGAAATAACGAGACGCCTGCATAGGTGCCGCCGGTTCCGGTTGCTGCGACCCAAGCATCAATTTTGCCGTCGGTTTGCGCCCAAATCTCTGGCCCAGTAGTTTCGTAGTGGGCACGGCGGTTGGCGAGGTTATCAAACTGGTTGGCCCAAATTGCATTCTCCATCTCAGCCGCAATTCTGCCAGATAGCCTGACGTAGTTGTTGGGATCCCGATAGGGGACCGCCGGTACGGGCCGCACCTCAGCTCCTAGCGTCCGCAGCATGTCCATCTTTTCCTGCGATTGGGTGTCGGGAATGATAATTAAGCACTTGTAGCCCTTGGCATTGCAGATATGGGCGAGGCCAATCCCGGTATTGCCAGCCGTGCCTTCTACGACGGTGCCGCCCGGTTTCAGTAACCCTTTTTCTTCAGCATCCTGAATGATGTAGAGTGCTGCCCGGTCTTTCACCGACCCACCAGGGTTGAGAAACTCTGCCTTGCCCAGAATTTCGCATCCGGTTGCTTCAGAAAAGCTGTTGAGCCGAATTAGGGGGGTATTGCCGACTGCACCTACAAATCCGTCTTTGATATCCATGCTCGAATTACCTAGCTGTACCTATAAAATTCTCACCGATCGAGGTGTGGATGGGGGCGACCAAACTAACTTTTATAAAAAGGCCCGAAATTCATGGCTGGCATTTCCCAAAAGGTGGAACTTTGAGCTAATATAGTACTCCGGAGCGGACCCTACACCCAACTTTTAGAGTGGTTCAGCTCCGGCAGGAATCTAGGGCGATTAGCACAGTGGTAGCGCACTTCCTTCACACGGAAGGGGTCACTGGTTCGAATCCAGTATCGCCCATTTTTTGTTTGCTATTGGCCATTAGTCGTTCGTAGGCGAGTTTGGGTTGCGACGACTTGCAAGAGTTCTTTAGTGGTGAAGGGTTTGAGCAGAAAGTCCTGGAAGCCCAGGTGCTTGGCTTGGGCAATCGTTTCGGGGGAATGGAGGCCACTCATAGCCACTGCACGGAGATTAGGATTAAACCGCTGTAGGACTGAAATAACGGCCAACCCATCCATTTGAGGCATCATCAGATCAACGAGTACGGTGTGAACTTCAGTGGGATGGTCAGCTAAAAGGGTGATTGCTGCAATACCGCTACTGGCCGTCAGCACACGGTAATTATATGCCTCCAGAGTAGCTCTGGTCGTTTCGCAGATCATTGCTTCATCGTCTACAACCAGAATGCATTCCTGCTGGCCGAAAGGTAACTCTGACGGTTCGTCAGGAGGCATGTCGTCGGCTTGGCTAGCGGGCAAATAGATGGTAAATTGGCTGCCCTGGTTAATTTGGCTTTGCACATCGATGAAGCCACCGTGACTTTTGACAATTCCCAGGACAGCTGAGAGTCCCAGTCCTGTTCCTTTACCAATTTCTTTGGTAGTAAAGAAGGGATCGAAAATTCGGTGTAATGTATCCGATGTCATCCCCGTTCCTGTATCACTTACAGTTACAGCTACATACGCTCCTGGCTGAGCATCTAGATGAAGACGGGCATACTCTTGCTCAATAATTTGGTTTTTAGCTGTAACTTCTAGCATGCCGCCTTCTGGCATAGCATCTCTAGCGTTGACACAGAGATTCATGAATACCTGATGGAGTTGGGTGGCATCGCCTAAAATCGTCCATAAGTCAGCAGGTAGATCGACTAGAATTTCGATCGATTTGGGCAATGTTTGCTGAATGATTTTTTGAATTTCCAGCAGCAGATGGTTGATTTGCAAACAGCCGCGTTTGCCTTCGACCCCACGGGCAAAGGAGAGAATTTGGCGAGTTAGCTCGGTACCGCGACGGGCACTGCTTTCTAAAATCACCAGCATCCGCTGCACCTGCTCATCGGCATCGGGTAGTTTCAACGGCAGTAACTGAGCTACAGCTAGAACCGGCGTCAGAATATTGTTGAGGTCATGGGCAATGCCGCTAGCTAGGGTGCCTAAGCTCTCTAAACGCTGTGCCCGCAAAAACTGGGCTTCGAGCTGCTTCTTTTCGGTGATGTCCATGTGGATGCCAATCAGCCGCAGGGGATGACCTGTCGCATCTCGAAACAGGCTACCTTTGATGGCGATCCAGCGGATTTCTCCAGCGGGTAAGAGAATGCGAAACTCGCTGTTGATGCCCTCACCGATCCGAACGGCCTGCCACAGTTCTTGTTCGATCTGACTGCGATCATCCGGGTGGAGGGCTTGTATCCAAGCGTCGAAGCGGCCATCAAAACTGCCGGGATCTAGTCCGTAGAGGGCTTCTAGTTCTGCAGTCCAGGTGATTTGGTGAGTTTGAATGTTCCATTCAAACATGCCGATTTTGGCGGCTCGCTGAGCCAACTCCAGACGTTCTTGAATGCCTTGCCGCCATTCAATTTCTTGTCGCAGTAGTTCGTTGCTAGTGGCCAGTTCTGCCGTGCGTTCCTGTACCCGTTGCTCCAAAGCTTCGTTGGCTTCGCGCAGCGCTTCGGCTCCATGTTTGCGCTCAATTGCGTAGTGGAGTGAGCGGACTAGCACGGCCTGGTTAATTTGGCGTTTAAACAGGTAATCCTGTGCGCCATGCCGTACCGCTTCTACGGCTAGTTCATCGTCGTTGGTGTTGGTGAGCACCACAATCGGCAGGTTGGGAGCTTGGCCCAGCAAGGTATCGAGAGAGGCAATGCCGGTACTGTCAGGCAGGGTCAAATCGAGCAGAATCACGTCAAAGCAGGTGATTTTAAGTTGCTCGGTTGCCTCGGCTAAGCGTTTGACATGGGTGAGTTGGAAATGGCTCAGGAGGGTTCCCTGCAACACTTCTTGCAGAAACCGAGCTTCGGCTAGATTATCTTCGACCAACAGCACTTTGATCAAGATTCTACCGCTGGAGCGGGCGGTGGCAATGTTGCAGTTTCCAACCAAAATTCTTGAATCCCCCGGACAATTTTGAATAGCTGAGCCAAGTTGCGTGATTTGGAGATATAGCAGTTGACATGCAGATCATAACTTTTGCAGATGTCTTCTTCGTTACGCGAGGTAGTGAGCACCACGACAGGAATGTGCCTGAGGGCTGGATCGGCTTTGATTTCCGCCAGCACCTCTCGCCCGTCTTTTTTGGGCAGGTTGAGGTCGAGCAGAATTAGGTCCGGACGCACCGCTTCTGCAAAATCCCCATCCTGCCGCAGGTAGGCCATTGCCTCCATGCCATCCCGTGCCACAATCACCTGACACTGAACGGCAGTGGTTTTCAGCGCTTCTTGAATTAAGCGAATATCGCCGCGATTATCTTCCACCAGAAAGATAATTTTGCTTTTTGCGTCCGCCAGCATTGCGCTCACGCCCTCCTACCGGAATCATGAAATAGAAAGTGGCCCCTTCACCGAGTTGTGATTCCACCCAGATGCGGCCCCGATGACACTCGACAATTTTCTTGCAGATGGCCAGCCCCATGCCTGAACCGGGATATTCATCGCGGGTATGCAGCCGCTGGAAGATGACAAAAATTCGCTGGGCAAACTGCGGATCGATGCCAATGCCGTTGTCTTGCACCGAGAACAGCCACGCGTCTTCCTGTCGCTGCACGCCAATGTGAATCTGGGGTGGCTCTTCGGGTTTGCGGAACTTGATCGCGTTGCCAATCAGATTCTGGAACAACTGCATCAGTTGGGTACCGTCAGCCACAATCGTGGGCATGGGATCTGAAGTAATCACCGCGCCGGTTTCGGCAATTCGTCCGCGTAGATTATTGCGGGCCTGATTCAGAGCCATTTCCACTTCAGTCAACTCCCACTCGATGCCTTTCAAATCTACCTTGGAGTAGGCCAGCACATCGTCGATCAGGGTTTGCATCAGGCCGACACCTTCCACCGCAAAGCCGATAAACTCTTTAGCGTCTTGATCCAGGGCTTCGTCATAGCGCATCTCCAAAAGCTGCACATAGTTGGCCACCTGATTCAGCGGCTCTTGCAAATCGTGGGATGCGACATAGGCAAACTTCTTCAGTTCGGCGTTCGAGCGCTCTAGATCCTGAGCCAGCAGAGTTAGTTCTTCTGCCTGCCGCAGCACAATGTTGACAATCGCTTTGCGCAGTTCTAGCGTGGCCTTGATCTCGACCGGCTTCCAGGGCAAGGACTTCAGCCGTACCGTTTCCTTCCACAGCTCAAACGACTTCCGCGGACAGAGTTTCAGGTCATTGCCGCTCTGCTGCACCTCATAGGCATGGTGGGGATCGCCGCCCCAGTTCACGGTTTGGATCACCTCAGGCCGGAACCACAGCACATAGCTGCGTTTGGAAATTGGAATCGCCAGTAAACCGCTCGCCACATCCTTGAATCGCTCTGCGTCGGAGTAAACCAGCGGCAGCGAATCGGTGTAGAACACTTCGCCATCCACAGTTTTGGCGAGCCACTGCACCAGGTAATTCAATTCGTCTTCGGGTGGGGTGCGGCCCAGGGTCGTCCAGTGGCCGCTGAAGCAAATCGCCGCGCCGCTAGCGTTGGCTAATTCCAGTAAATTCGGTTCGTGTTGGGTGAGGCCATCGATGAAATTATCTTCTTGCGACATCCATTCGACCAGGGCGGATTGCACCTGAGCCAGCTTGATTCGATAGTTGTGGTCTGCCGTTTCTTCGCGGGTGGAAATCTCGGCAAAAATCACTCGGCCCAAAAATTCGCAGGCTTTGCGCAGCTCGTAGGGCACTTGTTTCGGCGTGCGGTGGTGGCAGGCAATCAGCCCCCAGAGGGTTTGATCTTTAATGAGCGAGATCGTCAGCGAGGCTCCGACGCCCATGTTGTGCAGGTATTCCAGATGGCAGGGATAGGCACTGCGCAAAATCGAGAGGGTTAGATCGGTGGATTGGTTGGTGATCGGATTCTGGCGAGGATACAGCTCCACCGGCGAGGCTTTGGCATCGGGAATTACCCGAATCCAATTGGAGAGAAACATCTTGCGGGCGGGTTGGGGAATATCCGATTCCGGATAGTGCAGTCCCAGGTAGGATTCCATTTCTGCCAGCTTTTCTTCCGCCACCACTTCGCCATGCCCGTCTTGGTCAAATCGGTAGAGCATCACCCGATCAAACCCCGTTACCTTGCGGACTTCCCGCACAATAATTTGACAGAAATCTTGCAGATTCGAGGTGGCTTCTAGCTGATTAATCGAGGCCCGCGCTAGATGGTAAAAACTCAAGAACGGAATATTTTCGTGCGTCAAGGCTGGCTCTAGTTCCAATACCAAGAACCCGTCGGCACTGCGATGAAACACCGCATCAAACACCAGATAATCATCGCCTTTCCGCCGCACCCAGACCTTCGTAGGGTTGATCAAATCCAGATTCTCGTAGCTCAAGCCCGTGCGGAACCGATCCACCTGAAACGAATCGAGAATCTCGTCTAAGGTTTTGCCAATTACCTGTTCTACGGACATGTCAAAGGCAGTCGAAACATTGCGGCTGGCCTGCAAAATTGTTAAATCTGGCTCTTGCAAAACCAGCAGAACGCCGTGGGGTTGGATTTGCGTCAAGCTACGAATCGAAGGCTGTTTCAGGCTAGTCAGATTCGGTGTTTGCTCTAGGTTCATATTGGATATGGATACCTCCACACAAAGTAATGGATAAGGTGAGTAAAACGGTTTTTTGCAGCTAATGAAAACGAAACGGGCAATGAAGCTGATAGCGTTCTCAAGCAAGCTAGAAAATCACCACACCTAGGTTTGAGAAGGTGCAAGTGATGTAGCAATCTTTCAATACTTTCTAACTCAAAGGGCAGAACGCGAATTGAAGTGATGGCTGTTTGTCTGATATAAAACCTGCTCAGAATTGAAATTCCGAGCTAGTAGCGTAAGTTCATTCAAATGGACTAAATCCTTCTCCTTTGACGGATTTGGGGACTTCTGTTATGAGCTAGGAAATTGATTTCCTGCTAAACAAAATGGCAAAACCAAAGATTTGCCAGTCAATCAGGACGGGTGGTCAACAAAAGAACTAGTTCATTTACATCCTATTTTGGTCAACGCAGATTGCAGCGATTCAGCTAGCTATCGAATTAATCAACTCAATTGCCGCCATTTCCCTCATATTCTACTAGGCTGAATCGCTATCTGTTAGGGCGCTAGCATTGGGCAAGAATGCCCTGATTTCCGTACAGTGGTGGATTGCAGCATGGGGGCTGACTAAAGAGAATTATTAAATAAATCAAAAGCTTTGAAAAATTAAAAAATTGGTTTTGGATCACAGCAAAATCCAATCAAAACTTGGTTTTAAACAATAAAGGTGCATTTTTCTTAAAACAAAGAGTTAATTATGTGAACGCTTACTCTCCTGGAAGAGTTACAATTTCTAACCAAAATTCTTCAATCCGTTTGACAATTTGGGCAAGCTGTTCCAGATCCGAGGATTTAATCACATAGCAATTGCCTTGGAGCGTGTAGCTATTCAAAATATCCGTTTCCTCGGTTGACATAGTTAGGACCACCACCGGAATGCGCCGCAGCTGGGGATCGGCTTTCAGCTCGGCCAACAGTTCTCTGCCGTCTTTTCCAGGCAAATTCAAGTCCAGCAAAATCAAATCGGGTCGGCGGGTACTCGCATAGTCGCCCTGTTGTCGCAGGAATTGCATCGCCTGCTCCCCGTTGCCAATGGCTATAATCTGCGGCTGTAGGGTTGTTTGGGCTAGTGTCTGTTGAATGGTCTGAATGTGGTCAGGGTTATCTTCCACAATCAAAATCAATTGCTCTGCCGCAGGTTCTTCCATATCCGGGTCAAAAGATGCTCTCATCCAAACTTTACTTCATTAAGACCGAAATTTCGGTCGATGGCGTAAATTTTCCCTGAAATGAAGGAACTGATTGACGTAAAGGAATTCGCATCATAAACTCGGTGCCTTTCCCAGGAGTGGAAAAGCACTCTAATTTGCCACCATGTTTTTCTGTAATGATTTGGTAGCTGATCGATAAGTCCATTCCGGTGCCTTTTCCAGGTGGTTTGGTGGTAAAGCAAGGATCAAAAATTCGCTGTTGAATTTCTGGTGGCATACCGCTACCGTTATCGGCGATGGCAACTTCTGCCCAGTCTGTATCAAATGCAGTTCGGATTGTGATTTGATTCGGGCTGTCTATGGTGTCTTAAGATCGCCTTGCGCTGCTGTCTTCAAGGGAATCAATCGTATTCACCAAAAGGTTCATAACAACCTGATTTATCTGTCCAGTATAGCATTCAACTAGTGGTAGATTTACGTAATCTTATAACTTCAATCACGGGGCGTGGGGGTTGGGCTTTGAGTCGGTGTTGCAAAATCAGCAGGGTGCTTTCGATGCTTTCATAGATATCTCTTTCATAGATATCTCTTTCATGAATATCTATGGACATCTACAGATTTGAATTCCGCTTCGTCCGTGCGAGAGAAGGTGCGCAGCGACAAAACAATCTGACGAATTCGCTCGGTCCCTGGCTGCATCGAGTTGAGGATTATCATCATATTGCGAAACTTTAGAATGCGGTAAGCTGAAGGACAGTCGAGATGGGCAACCCTGTGGAGCCAATTGTCAGCCAAGAAAATCAAGCCTTTGTGCATATTCCTGTCCTAGCGTCAGCGGTAGTTGAGGGATTGGCGGTTCAGGCAGGCGGGCATTATCTGGACGCCACCGTGGGCGGCGGTGGTCATAGCGCCCTGATTCTGGCAGCCGCAGCCGATGTGCGAGTGACAGCGTTAGATCAAGATCCACAGGCATTGCAAGCCGCTCAGCAACGGTTAGCCGAGTATGGCAATCGGGTACAGTTTCACCACACTAACTTTGCCGTTTTTGAGCCAGGAAACCAGCGATTTGACGGCATTTTGGCCGATTTAGGCGTCAGCTCAGCCCAGTTTGACTGGGGCGACCGGGGCTTCAGTTTCCGGCAAGAGGCACCGCTAGATATGCGGATGAATCCCCAACAAGACCTAACCGCCGCTGAGATTGTCAACACCTGGAACGAAACTGACCTGGCAAATCTAATTTACACCTACGGCGAAGAGCGACTATCACGCCAAATTGCTCGCCGGATTGTCGAACGCCGACCGTTTCAGACCACCACCGAACTCGCAGAAACCATTTTTCACTCCGTGCCGCGCTCCTACCGCTATGGCAGAATTCATCCAGCTACCCGCACCTTTCAGGCCCTGCGCATCGCCGTCAACCAAGAACTAGACGTACTGCAAACCTTTCTACAAAAAGCACCCCTGTGGCTCAAACCTAACGGGCGGCTGGCCATTATTAGCTTCCACAGTTTAGAAGATCGAATCGTCAAACACGCCCTCAAGGACTCAGACCTTTTGCGAGTGATCACCAAAAAGCCAATTGCACCCGGTGAAACCGAAATCGCGCAAAATTCCCGTGCTCGCTCTGCCAAACTGCGAATAGCAATGCGAATAGCTGATGAATATTCAATCGATCCACAAGATAACTATTCAAGATAATTATTCAAGATAACTATTCAAGATAACTATTATCGACATAATAGCCCTGCGCGCATCTCAGAAGAGGATTGTGCTATGCACACACTGCGCGAACGAACTCAAGTTTAGCGAGCAAAACGAATTCATTTTCGATCTACTGAGCTTCAGGAACCATTTGGTCAGCAAATCATTCAAATTTTCAAGCGCCTGTGATTGCCAACAGGTCAATATACTGGCCATTTGTCTAAATCAAATCCAGCAAGAGTGATTTAACCCGGCCAAAAACTTGTAGACTATAGGGCTAGTCGATTTGCTCCCGGTTTGGGGGGGTGTCATTTGTCCAATCGCTTGCTTCCATCCCAGTTCAGCCTATGACCGTGCCTAACATGACCCGTTTCATGACCAAAGGATGGCGATGCTCAACCCGATGGTTGCTGCCAGCCTTGTTTTTGCTATCGTTGATGGCGGTGCTGATGGCGAGTGCCTTTGTCCCAACGGTGGCCCAATATCCCCGGCAGGAGATTCGCGGCGTCTGGATGACCACCAACGACACTGATATTCTGCGAGATCACGCCAAACTACAGGATGCAGTTGGTCAACTGGCCCGACTGAATTTCAATACAATCTATCCGGTGGTCTGGAATGCGGGCTATGCCATGTATCCTAGTACGGTGGTGCAGCAAGCTGGGATTCAATCCTTTGTCTATCGCGGCATTCAGGGTCAGGATATCCTGGCCGATCTGATTGCTCAGGGCCATGCTCGCGGCATGCTTATAGTCCCCTGGTTTGAATTTGGCTTTATGGCTCCACCCACCTCAGAACTGGCGACCAAATATGCCAACTGGCTGACGCAAAAGCAGGATGGTACCAAAACCTCAATGAGCGCCGCTGGGGAAGTGGTATGGCTGAATCCGTTTCGTCCAGAGGTGCAGCAGTTTATTTCTAGTCTTGTACTCGAAATCGTCACTCGCTACGATGCTGACGGCATTCAGTTTGACGATCACATGAGCTTGCCGAACGAATTCGGCTACGATAGCTACACGATTAGTTTGTACCAAAAAGAAACTGGCAAGACCCCTCCGGCAGACCCCAAGGATCCGGATTGGGTGCGCTGGCGAGCCAACAAAATCACTGCCTTTATGGTGCAGCTACACAACGCAGTCAAAGCGGTTAAACCGCAGGCCATTTTCTCGATTTCGCCTAATTATTATGACTTCGCCTATCGCTTCCATCTTCAGGACTGGCTGGCGTGGGTGCGGCAAAATGCGGTGGATGAGCTGATTGTGCAGGTGTATCGTCCCAATCTGCAAAGTTTTCTAGAGCAAATCACTCGTTCAGAAATTCGAGAAGCGAGGCAAAAAATTCCTACGGGTATCGGTATCTTGACTGGTCTACGCAACAATCCGGTGGCAATGTCCATGATTCAAGCCCAAACCCAGTCGGCCCGCGCTCAGGGGTTAGGCATCTGCTTTTTCTACTACGAAAGCCTGTGGGACTATGCACCAGAGCCTCCAGAACAACGGCAAGCGGGATTTCAGTCCCTCTTTCCCTACCAGGCCGTTCGCTCAACTCGGCTTTAACAGGCATGTGCTGATCGCAGTGCATTCGTAGATCAGCAACTTGGCTGCTGTCAAAATTTCCGCAGGTCCCAACTTGGAGTAAAACTAGGGATAAAGCATGTAGTTAACTGCTGAGGGTGACGATGACTCCCATTACTCACAAACCGAGTCTAGAGCAGGTTGATCCACCTCGCTCACCGCGTGAAACGCTGCCGACCATGTACGATTTGCCGAGTGAGAATCCCCAGGAGCCGGGTGTGCCAGATGTATTTCATGATCTTCAGCCTCAGTTGCTGAGCAGTTCCCTTCGCTTGCGGGAATATAGCCGCGAAAATTGGTTTACAGCGTCTGACCTGAATTTGTACTACGATGTCAATCACCCGCTTTGGTATAAGCGGCCTGACTGGTTTTTAGCCGTTGATGTGCCGCACTTGTATGAAGGCGAAGACCTGCGGCGTAGTTATGTCGTTTGGCAAGAAGGCAAGAACCCCTACGTGATGATTGAGTTTCTGTCTCCCGGTACGGAAATGGAAGATTTGGGACGCTTTTACGATCAAACAGCTCAAGTGACAAACCCAGCATCGTCTACAGCCGCAGCCAATCCCGTGGAAAGTGACCCAAAAAATAACTCTGAACAACCCATTACTGCACCTCCTACCTCCCCTACTAAATTAGAGGTATACGAGCGCTATTTGCGGGTGCCTCACTATTTGGTTTATAGCCGCCATACACAACGGTTACGCTACTTCAAACTCGATGGCGGTCAATATCAAGAACAACCGCTGAACGCAAATAATCCAATTGTCTGGTTAGCGGATTTAGAAATTGGTTTGGGGATTTGGCAAGGCGTGTTTGAAGCCGTGCCCGGTTTTTGGTTGCGCTGGTGCGATCAAGAGGGGAACTGGTTACTCACTGATGCAGAGCAGTCCCAAGTTCAACTGCTGCAAGCAGCTCGCAATTTGTTAGAAACCGGCATGGCGATGGAACAAGTTGCTCAACTGTTGGGATTGTCAGCAGCTCAGATCGAAGACTACTGCAAAGGCAAATTGATACTCTAAAATACTCTAAATTTTGCCCTCAGACCGCTGGTGCCAAATAATATTACCTATCACGGTAATAATCAGGGTGATGCCTCCTGCAACTACAGCCAGCATAGGATTGTAACCACTGCGGCTAAGGGTTTGCATCCACACGTGAGTACGCTCCGAGGAAACTAAAAGATCCGCCAATAGCGGAAACAGGTACATCAGCGATGCGCCTACAATCAACCAGCCCCCCATCAAGGCGAGTAGAAAAACAGTTCTGAAAGTTGATTGGCTACCCATAGGCATTACAGACAAACCTTACTATCAAAAGCTACACCATAGACTGTCATTAGATCAAATTGCTTCTGACTCCTGGCTTTTGCCTCTCTCCCATTTTTATCCCTCACTCAAGATGGCCTCGCACCTGCCGCAACTCCTCTGGTGTATTGCAATTGAACAGCATCTCAAAGTCAGTCAAGGGTAAGGCTTCAACCGCTTGATTGGCTAACCATTGCTGGAACGAAAGTCCGCCATTTTGTACATAGGCCGCTAGCGAGGCCCTACACCCAACTCGGTAAAAGCCACATAGCGGTTCCCACCAGCCCGCCGGATTCCGAGGCAAGCAGGCAATAGTGGTGGTTGCAGTAGAGGGTAGTTCACTCAGCCACTGCTGCAAAATCTCTGGACTTAAGTTGGGCAAATCGCAAGCCAACAGCAGCACCCAATCGTTTGGAGCGGCTTGAACCTGGGACAGCCCTTGCAAAAATCCGATCAGGGGGCCATGAGTGGTGGTTGAAGAAATGGTTTCGTTCGGCAGTGGCACTTCCTGCACTAGCTGAATTGGCGGGTCAGAGTCTTGCAGCAGCGGACGATAACGATCAACCCAGGGCGTCACCACATAAACCGAATTGACGCATTGCAGTGCTACCCAACAGACTCGTTGCAGCAACGGCACTCCATCGATCGCAATCAAGGCTTTGTCTTGCCCCATGCGGGAACTGAGTCCACCCGCCAGCACAATAGCATTAATTCTTTGTAGCTTGGTCTGTGCCATGTCACCTCATATCTAATTCGATTCCTACAACTACTTTGCTCTTACCGGAATTATATTCACCAGTTTTCAACCATCCTCACAACTTCAGACCCAAAACTTGCCCGCTGATGATTAAGTAAACCTTTTGATACGTTTGCCGGTTGTCCAGACTCACAGTTCACAACTTAAAACTTAAAACTCAAAGTTTAAAGCTTAAAACTTTTGCTTTAATTTTCAGCAAGGACTCAATAAATTTAGCCTTAAGGGATACGACATGGCTGAAAAGATCAGGGTAAAGTTAGGCTGGAGGTCTATCGTCAAGCGAGGCAAGCTATGACCACTGTACAAACTGCGCCCAAGCGCTTAGAAATCTCCCAGTTGGGCAATCCAATTTTGCGCCAGATTGCTCAGCCGATTGACAATGTCCATGACCGCAACATCCAAGCGTTGATCGATGATTTGCTCACTACCTTGATCGAGTTGAACGGGGTTGGGATCGCGGCTCCCCAAGTTGCTGTTCCCTATCGGTTGTTGATTGTGGCATCTCGTCCAAATGCTCGCTATCCGCATGCGCCAGTGATGGAACCAACGGTGATGGTGAATCCCCATCTAGTCAGCCATTCCGGAGAGGTCGTGAAGGATTGGGAAGGATGCCTTAGCGTGCCGGGAATCCGGGGACTTGTGCCGCGCTATCGCTGGATCGAGGTGGAGTATATCAGCCGCGAGGGCGGGCTAATTCGTCAAGAGCTGACCGATTTTGTAGCTCGCATCTTTCAGCATGAGCTGGATCATTTGAATGGCATGGTATTTCTTGATCGCCTCGAAAGCGTTAGAGACATTGTTACCGACCAAGAATATCTCTGTCGTCTAGTTCCGACTCGCACGGTTGCTTGATACCAGTCGCTGAATACTTATAGAAGACACCGTTTATTCATCCATTGAAGTTGTTGCAACTATAGTTCAAACCCAGTTTAGAAAGCCCCAAGCAGAAAGTCCTCTCAGGAGCATATACACCGCTAAACCGATCAAAAAGACCCGAAACAGTAAGTTGACCGTCTGATCGGGTAAGCGAGGCAACAACCGAGTTCCAAACTGAGCACCTAAAACACCACCCATTCCCAAACAAAGTCCGGGGATCCACAGCACATTGCCATTCCATGCATGTTGGGCCAGTCCAGAAATGGCAATCGCCACAATTGCCCCTAAACTAGTCCGCACCGCCGCTTTGATTGATTCTCCTAAAAACAGCATTTGCAGTGGCACCATCACGACACCACCACCGACGCCAAACAATCCTGACAGCACGCCTGCCAGTAAGCCAATAGCTGCGGTTGGCTTCCAGCGAATTGAATCAGAAACTGTTTTGGTAGCATCTTGACTGCCAGCTTGCTGGCGCTGTAATCGCTGCCGCAAATTCATCAGGTAGATCGTCAGGAGCAGCAGTACCGCAAACCCAATCGAGAGCAAGGCATCTGGCAATTGATCGCCCAACCACGCGCCTACCTGAGCGGTAACGATGCCAAACCCGGCCAGTACTAGCGAGACGCGCCAGTTGAGTTCTCCGGCTCTGAAGTTGCGCAAACTGCCCGATATCGAACTGAGAAACACTCCCACTAAACTAGTTGCCGTTGCCTGCACCAGGGGCACACCAAACAGCGTCAGAGCGGGTACCATCAGCAAGCCACCGCCAATGCCCAGTAAGCCAGACAAAACGCCAGTAAAGCTGCCCAAAACGAACAGCAAACCCCAGCCCAATGGTGTTTCTAGCATGGCCCAATCCCAGCGCGGCTTGCCTACTCTACAACATTTTGCGCCGAGCGGTCTGCGGCTCTTGTAGCTGTGGCAATACCCAATCGCAGGCAAACAGGGTTCCCGCTGCCACACAGACGGGAATTGCCAGCAAATTGAAGAAGGGAATGCTGACCAGCGTCAAACAAGCCAGGGCAAAGCCTGCACTCGCCGGCAGGGTGCGCAGAATTGTGTTGAGCTTTTGCCGAAAGGGGAGACGGCGTCGCTCTAGGGTCGCATCCAAAAAATCAAGGCAAACCACGGTGGCCGCCAGCGTAATTCCGCCTGTAGTAGCAATCAGCGTTCCCGGCCCCGGAAAAAAATGACAAAGCAACAGGGGCAAGCCAATCCCAACCGTCAAGATTAGCTTTTTCAGCTCGTACAACACGACCCGCCCGATCTCCACTGCCGGATTCACTGAAATCAGACCGAGCCGCCCGGTTTGCAGCTTTTCCATCTCTTCGGAGAGATGCCCATACCAGGGCGACCCCAACAGCACGCCAAATTGCAGCAAAATGAACCCGGTAATCAGCAGGAGCGTCACCACCAGCACCAACCGCAAAATCCAGATCAGAATTGCCAAACCCAGATCCGATAGATTTGCCACCCAGCTTGGCACGACGAGCTTCGGTAAAGACGGCCACCAGTCTGGCAGGGCCAAATGGAAGGATGGTAGATGCAGGACCGGCAACGCAGGCAGCCAAGTTGGCCAATGAAAGGATGGCAAACTAGGCCAACTCCAATGGGGTAAGGCGGCTGTGGCTGTAGACCACCAGCTAGACCACCAAGTAGACCAAACAGTAGACCAATCCCCAGCCCAGCTAACTTCTAGATGAGGTGTATGGGCTATCCAGGTGGGCAAGGCTGCTAGCAGCGTATCGATCGCCTGTAGTCCAGTGAACAGCAGTCCGGCATAGAGCGTCACGCCAATTACCAGATTCAGCAAAATCGGCAGCAGCACATCCCGGCGCAGGCGCGGCGTTTCGATCAGTAACTTCAACGCTCGTAAGGGATAGGACGCTCCAATCAAGAAACTGCCCGGCCCGCGTCGCAGTGGGGGTGAGCTAGGGGGAGTGGGTTGGGGCATAGCAGTGGTGCATCACTTCTGACTAAAGCAACCGGAAAATAAACGGGTAGTGAACGGGCTGATCGGGAGTGTTCAAGCATTGATAAATCGCCCAGATGGTCAAGCCCCAATGAACGAGCCACCAGAGGCCGCCTGCCAAACCAAAGGTGATGAACGATAGAGGAACTAGCAATATTCCATATAGCCAAACGTTGAAGTGAAAGTTGAGCGCTTCTTTGGCGTTTTCCTTCACAACCGGATCTTCTGAAACAAACCAGATGCCGATCGGCACAGCTATGGAAACGAGTAAGGCACTAAAAAAGATAGAGCCGTGGCATAAGGATGATAGCAATTTACGCTTTTCGACATCGGTAGTAGTGTGCATGAGCGCTCTCCTGATTGAGTTTTCAGCGGTGGATTCTGCAAATTCTACAAATCATTTGCAAAATTATTTGCAGAAATTTAGTTCACAGCTATATCCTACTGGTACTAACGTAATGCCAGTTGTAGAGTTCCCTACCTCTACATTGGCGTTTCCCGAACCTAATGATGAATTACAACCTATGAATTGCACATCGTCTGTTCTAAGTCCTGCACCAGTTCATCAATCCGAGCTGGAGTCGTGGCCCAAGAGCACATGAACCGCACTCCTTCATTGCCAATGAAGTTATAAAACAGCCAGTTTTTAGCCCGCAGTGCTGCAATCACCGCTTCGGGTAGTTTGACGAAAACCGCGTTAGCTTCTCTTGGAAACAGAATCTGCACACCTGGAATTTGCAGTAGCTTTTGCTCTAGGTAAGCTGCGCACTGATTGGCATGATCAGCGTTGTGCAACCAAGCCCCAGTTTCCAGCAACCCAACCCAGGGAGCCGAGATAAACCGCATTTTAGAAGCAAGCTGACCGGCCTGTTTGCAGCGATAGGCAAAATCTTCGGCCAGTGCTTTGTCGAAGAAAATGATTGCTTCACCAACTGCCATGCCGTTTTTGGTGCCGCAAAAGCACAGCACATCGACGCCACATTTCCAGGTCAGTTCAGCGGGCGTGACGTTCATCGCGGCTACGGCATTGGCGAACCGGGCACCATCCATGTGAATGCGGAGCTGATAGCGGTCGGCAATGGCTCGAATCGCCAGCAGTTCATCAATAGTGTAGAGTGTGCCTAGCTCGGTGGCTTGGGTGAGGCTGATCACCTTGGGCTTGGGATAGTGAATGTCCGTGCGTTTTTGCACGATAGTTTCGATCGCAGCAGGTGTGAGTTTGCCGTTTTCGCCCTTACCCAACAGCAGCTTGGAGCCATTCGAAGCAAATTCAGGTGCACCGCATTCATCGGTTTCGATATGGGCTGTTTCATGACACACGACGCTGTGGTAGGACTGACAGAGGGCAGCCAAGGCGAGCGAATTAGCAGCGGTACCGTTGAACACGAAAAAGACTTCGCAGTCGGTTTGGAATAATTCTCGAAACTGATCGGCGGCTCGTTGCGTCCAGTAGTCGTCTCCATAGGCGGGTGCACTGCCATAATTGGCCTTCAGCATGTAGTCAAGTGCTTCTGGACAAATGCCAGAATAGTTATCGCTGGCGAACTGTTCTGGTAGATCTGGGGTTAAATTCATGTTTGTTTGATTAGAAGTTGAGTTTAGAGCCGAATCCAAAAATGAATTTCTTAAAGATTAACGTGGTTCTTCAACCGACCAAATTCGACGGAACGTTTGGGGATATTCAATCACGAGTCCATCGCGGTCAACCAGGAGATCGACTGAAAAGTTTCGTGTTAGAGCTTCATAACGATAAATGCCACCCTGAGAATTAATCTCCAAACAGGTGTAGCGTTGTGGCACAGCTCGAACCTGCATTTCTGGAACGGCAACATAAACCACAGTCAGATCGCAGGAGTCTCCGGGTTGCAAGGCCAACCGTCGAATAGCCAACGTATTGGTAAAGGGCGTTGCTGATAAATCGACATCAAGGCAACCGCTTAGCTGTGGAATCGGCTGCTCGCTGTTTTGCCACCACTGTCCTTCTTTGTCTGAATGAATGGTTAACCCCGTTCCACCTGCATTGAGCAATTCAATTTGCAGTTTTCGCACCTGCCAATCCTGATCGGTATCAATCTGATAGCGTGTTCTAAACGGTTTACCATCCTTTACTCCAACTACTACGCTATCAGCTATAATGCCATTCTGATTATTCTCGATATGTAGTTGTTCCATCCCTA
This sequence comes from Leptolyngbya sp. NK1-12, assembly GCF_032598965.1. Lineage (NCBI taxonomy): Bacteria > Bacillati > Cyanobacteriota > Cyanophyceae > Leptolyngbyales > Leptolyngbyaceae > Leptolyngbya > Leptolyngbya sp. NK1-12. The sequence goes on along the minus strand of NZ_CP053586.1, from coordinate 902,804 downwards.
AGTTGTTCCACTGCATCCACATCACGGTTCGATCCATTGCTTCTCTCCCTTGCTTGCATTCGAATCGACTGCTGCCTCTGATTCAATTGATTTGCTGAGGTATGGAACGGTGAAGCATTCCGGTCATCTGTATCACGAAAACATAGGGAACATCAGGGGATGACCTCAACCGGAGTGCCGATTTTCACCATCTCGAATAGTTTAATTACATCTCGGTTGTACATGCGAACGCAGCCGTGGGACGCGGGCCGCCCGACGGTTTCTTCATTGGGTGTGCCGTGAAAGCCGATATAGTTAGTACCATCGGTCCAGAAGCCAATCCAGCGTGCCCCTAAAGGATTATTGCGGCCTGGAGGAACCCGTTCGCCGGTAAAGGGATGTTCCCAAATCGGATCATGCAGCATTTGGATGACCTGATGCCGCCCCACGGGTGTTTCCCAGCCGTCGCGTCCAATCGCTACCGGAAAGCTGGTAGCAACCTGATTTTTTTGATAAACATACACGCGCCGCTCGTTTAGCCTAATTACCAAGCGGGTATTGGCTCGCAGGTCAGGCGCAGGTAAAAACCGATCGGCATAGCCCAGCCCTGGCAAGGGAGGAACAGTAGTAGTTGCTGCCAGCCGATTGGCCGCGTCTAGGACGTTCTGGGGGACAAAATTGGCAGTAGAAGCTGGAGCACTACTGACTGGATGAACGGGTAGATGCGGTGAATTTTGAATCGTTGGCGTTGCAGGGAACGAATTGGGATCGGGGGGCGACGCATTAAGTGACTGTACTGGCAAAATTGACAGCACAGATGCAAAGCAGACTACACGGAGTCGGGCTGGGTGGAAGAAACGGAGAAGTTTAAGGCTCATACCGCCGCATTTTCAAGCCAAGCTCAAGACGACCTACGTAATAATTTAGCGTCTCTTGCCATTTTGCACCTAGTTGCGGCAGAAGAAGTATCAAGCTACTGAGCGGCGGCTGGGACTGGCATGGTTGCTGTCGCGGCTGGAACATTGGGATCGCGATTCCAAATCACAACAAAGGTGGCAGTTCGATCAGTGGATTGAATTAGGTTGATAAAGCGAACGGTGCTGCCTTTGGTGACCTGATAGAGTGTTCCACCTCCATATTCACCAGCCTCGGTGAAGCTGAAGCCCTCGAATAGAGTTTGCAATTCCTGGTAAACAGCATCTGGTCGCTTGCGCGATGCCCACAAAATGTCGTCAATTCCATCCACCCTGACCGGTTCTGTGCCATTGCTGTCGGCTGCTGCCAGGCTATCCGGTGTAAAAAATAGCTCTGGCTGCTGAAACAGATAATAAGGGATGCCGAGTCCAGCCGTTTCGTCGGCTCCAACACCACCGATGCTGCTTTGAAACTGTCCTAAAAAATCCTGCAATTCCTGGTCTGCTTCGGGGGAAGGGCTAGCTTCCACGGCAGGCGTCGCGACGGGAGTAGGGGTGGCAGCCACGGTCGGTGTGGGCGTGGGAGACGGCGCTATGGGAGTTGGTGTGGGAACTGGAGGAGGAACTGGAGGAGGAACGGGTGGGCGAGCCACAACGGGTTTCTGTACTGGCGGTTTGGGCTGTAGGGGGGTAGGTGTCGCCACTGGGGTAGGCGTTGGCTTGGGGGCAGGCCGGGTCAGGGACTTTAAGCTAGAAATTTGGACTTCTTCCTCTGGCTCTTCTTCAGGGATTGGTTCCGGTGCGGGTGGCAGAGGCATCGCCAGCAGCAATCCATGTAGGAGAAGGGACAGGGCTACCATCGGATGGGCGACAAATGTGAGTAGAGATTTCATAGCACATGCCTCCATAGAAAACCCTTGGGACAAATTGCTGCCCCAAGAGTTGGAATTGACTCAATTGGTTCAATTGATGAATTTAGTCAGCTGGTTAATGCATCCCTGAACTAGCGGTGCCTCAGCGCTTACTGCTGGCCCTCTAGCCGCAGCAGATCCGGAATTCTGACGCCCACGGTTTCCCGATTGGCAAAAACGCTGCCGACCTTGCCGGCTTGGAAATTTTGCTTCGCTAGCTCATAGGCTTCGCTGGGCAGAGGGACGTAACCCACCTCTGTGACCAAGTCGGTGCTGCTGAGATAGAAATCAATAAAGTTGCGCACTTCTGGCCGTTCAGCTGCCTGCTTGCTGACATAGATAAACAGCGGCCGCGACAGGGGCTGATAGGTACCGTCCTCCACCGATTCGCGGCTGGGAGCTACTGGACCATCGCCATTGTCGATCGGAACCGACTTGATGCGCTGCTTGTTTTGCTCGTAGTAGGCAAAGCCAAAGTAGCCAAGCGCATTTTCGTCACGAGATACACCCTGCACCAATACGTTGTCATCTTCGCTGGCGGTGTAGTCGGCTCGGCTGGCTTTCGATTCGCCAACAATTGCCTCCGTGAAGTAGTCAAATGTGCCAGAGTCAGTGCCAGGGCCAAACAGCTTCAGCGGGGCATCGGGGAAGCTGGATCGCACCTGATTCCAGTTGGTGATTTTACCCTGGGCCGCCGGTTCCCACATCGCTTTTAGTTCTTCCACCGTCAGGCTAGAAGCCCAGCTATTGCGAGGATTAACCACCACGGTCAGAGCATCGTAGGCGATGGGCAATTCCATGTACTCGATGCCAGCCGCCTTGCACGCCTCCATTTCAGAGGATTTGATCGGGCGAGAAGCGTTAGAAATATCGGTTTCGCCATTGCAGAACTTTTCAAACCCACCGCCCGTACCGGAAATCCCAACGGTGACGTTAACGCCCCGATTGGCGGCCTGGAATTCTTCAGCCATTGCTTCTGTAATCGGAAAGACGGTACTTGAACCGTCGATTTTAATTGTTGAAGTTCCTTGAGAAAATACTGCGGGGACGGAAGCAAGGGTTGCCGCAACCGCTCCAGCCGCCACAAACAGAGTGAATCGGCTTAATTTGCCTCGAACTCCGTTCGCCACCATACGTTACACTCCTTGGTGCATCAGATAAGTACGTTTCGCCACTGACACCGTAACGGATGAGGATTAAGAAATGGTGATATGAAGAAAGATAAAAGCGTTAAGTTCAGGTTATGGTTTGGTTAATCCAATTCGGGTTGGCGTTCAATTGCTAACGAAACCCGATCGCCGCCAATGTCACGCATGGTTCTGAGCAACTGCACCACTTTGCTGTAATCTAAGTCGCGATCAGCTTTCAGCAGCACAACTCCATCAGGATGCTCGGTGTAAAATGTCTGCATCGCATCAGAGAGCTGATTGGTATCGATCACGTTGTCTTCCAGGACAATCTGATTTTCTGAGTTCAAGCCAATCACCAGAGATGCCTTGTCCTCGTTCTCGGTTTTGACCCCTGCTCCATCGGTTTGAGGCAAGGTGACATTGGTGATTTGCCGTCCGGTCAAGGTCATTGAGACGATGATAAAAAAGGTCAAGACCGTCATTAATACATCCATCATCGGTACCAGATTGACTTCTGGTAGTTCTCCATCTGCTTGTCGATTTCTGAACCGCATGACTACCTCAAGTTAGGCTGGGTTGATTGGGGAATCTATTCAGTAAATCCAATCATTTCATATTTATATTTTCATTCATATTCATATTTTCATTTTATTCAAGCTCAATTCCATATTCACGTTTTATTCTAACTCTGCTTCAGACTTGAATTTGGCCAGCTTTTACTGTCAAGATTTGCGAGGATTTTAACCACTGGGCATCAAAGGCTCCCAAATGGGTAGTGGTGATCAAGGTCTGAAAGTGATCCTGGATCGTTTCCAATAACTTATTTTGCCGGTTCAGGTCAAGTTCTGCCAAGACATCGTCCAACAGCAGCAGCGGAGGTTCGCCGATCACGGCTTCGATTAATTTCAGTTCTGCCAGCTTCAGCGCCAAAACAAGGGTGCGCTGCTGGCCTTGGGAACCGTACTGGCGGGCTGGGGTTTGGTTGATGATAAATTCCACTTCGTCTCGGTGGGGGCCGACCAGCGTGGTGCCCTGATGCTGTTCGGCTACGGCTCGTTGCTGCAATTTGTCGAGGAATGCCTGCTGAATTAATGCCGGATCATCTTCTGTGATGGTTACATTCGGCGCATAGCGAATCTCTAGCTGCTCGGTGCTGTTGCTGATGGCCTGATGCCAGGATTGAGCTAAGGGAGCCAAGCGTTCGATCACCCGACTGCGACGGCGGATGACGCGCGCGCCAATCGCGGCTAGCTGGGCGTCCCAAATCGCCAGTTGGGTCAGGTCGGCTGCTGAGTGGGGCGGAGCGTTGGCAGGAAGGGCCAGATCGTCAAGGCGCTGTTGTTTCAGCAAGGCATTGCGCTGCCGGAGTACGGTGTTGTACTGCTGCAAAATGTAGGCATACACCGGTTCGAGCTGGGTTAGGAGAGTATCGAGCCAGTTGCGTCGCTCTCCCGGACTGCCTCGCACCAGTTCCAGATCCAGGCTGGAAAACTGTACAGCATTGAGTACACCCAGAAAATCAAGCTGGCGGCGCAGGGTTTCGCCATTGAGGCTGACGGTGCGGCGTCCGTTGCTGCGCAGGGTTAAAGCCAAGTCCACAGGAGACTCATGCCGTTCCAGCGTCGCCTGAATCTGCCCAACCTGTTCCCCATCTAGTACCAAATCGCGATCCCGCAAAGCTCGATGCGAGCGCAGCGTCGCCAACAGTTCTACGGCCTCTAGCAGATTCGACTTGCCCTGGGCATTATCTCCCACCAGAATTGTTTTGGGCGCAACAAACTCCACCTGCTGGTCGTGATAGTTGCGAAACTGCTTCAGATGGAGGGTTTTGAGATACATGCCAATGATTGGATCAGGCGGCCTAATCGACGGGATTGATGCGGCCAGGTCGCCGTTTAAAATACCAGCGGCAGAACAGTTTTTCTAGCTCCACCCAAACAAACATCAATAGGCTAGTGCCAATACAAATGCCAAGTTCGGTGGCATTCAGGTAGTGGGTGCCAAAGAAATCGCGCAGGGGTGGTACATAAACTAGCATCAACTGCAAAATCGTGGTTAACCCAACCGCAATCAACAAAAAGGGATTGGTGAATGGATTCAGTTCTACCGTGAGCTGCGTGTTAGAGCGAATCGCCATCGCGTGTCCCATTTGCGCCAGACACAGGGTGGTAAACACCATCGTCTTCCAGCGTTGCGGATCGCCGGGAGTAGCCTGTGTATAGGGATAGGCCCATGCCATCAGCACAATTGTGATAATTGCCAGAATGATCCCAATCCGCACCATGTACCAGCCCAAACCGCGAGCAAAAATACTTTCGCTGGGGTCATGGGGCGGGCGCTGCATCACGTTGGGTTCGGCGGGTTCTACAGCTAAGGCAAGAGCCGGTAAACCGTCGGTAACTAGGTTCATCCAGAGAATTTGTAGCGGCGACAAGGGCACTCCGGCGGCTCCAACAATTAGCGGTGAGGCGGCAATCGTCAGCACTTCGCCGATATTGGACCCTAAGATGTACTTGATAAAGCGACGAATATTGGTGTAGACAACTCGACCCTCTTCAACAGCGGCGACAATTGTGGCAAAGTTATCATCGAGCAGCACCATATCGCTGGCTTCTTTGCTGACATCGGTGCCGGTAATGCCCATCGCAATCCCAATATCCGCCTGTTTCAAAGCTGGCGCATCATTCACACCATCGCCCGTCATGGCCGCAATTTTGTTTTGTTTCTGCAGCGCCTGGACGATTCGCAGTTTATGTTCGGGCGACACGCGAGCATAGATGCTAACTCGATCCACATGCTGCTGTAGTTCGGGTAAGTCCATTTTTTCTAGATCGCGCCCAGTCAATACCTCATCGCCGGGGCTGGCAATCCCTAAATCCTCCGCAATTGCCTGCGCCGTCAACTGGTGATCGCCCGTAATCATGACTGGACGAATCCCGGCAGTTCGACAGCGGGCCACCGCCTCCCGCACCTCAGAGCGGGGCGCATCTAGCATACTGATTAGCCCCAGCCACACCATCTCCTGCTCGATGGCTTCTTCGGCCCCTGATGGCGGACGGGTCCCCAAAGGCCGATAGGCCAGTCCCAAAACGCGCAGCCCCCGACTGGCGAAATGGTTATTTTCCTCCAGAATTTGCTGCCGCAGATCAGGGGTGAGGGGTTGCACGGTTTTGCCGATCTGAATCTGCTGACAGCGTTCTAACACCAGCTCTGGTGAGCCTTTGCAGCAGAGAATCCATCGGGCATCAGCCACGACGAAGGGCAGCTCAGCATTAGATACAGGAGTCGTTTTACCGTTGGTTTCGAGCTGGCGAGACAGAATCACGCTCATGCGTTTCCGCTCCGAGGTGAAGGAAATCTCGTCTGCTCTGGGTAAACGATAGGTCCAATCGCTCTGGTTTAGTCCAGCCTTTGCGCCGACCACCAGCAAGGCTGCTTCGGTGGGATCGCCAATAATCGCCCATTCGCCCTGTTCTTTTTGCAAGGCCGCATCGTTGCACAACACTCCCGCCAACAGCAGCGCATGGAGATCGGGATAGCTGGCAACCTGAATCGGAGTATGGCTATGGGCCACCAGAAATTCGCCTTCGGGACAGTAACCCTCGCCTGTGACACGAAAGGCCCCACTCCCTGAGCTAACCATCTGCACCACCATTTTGTTTTGCGTCAGGGTGCCCGTTTTGTCGGAACAAATGGTTGTAACGGAACCGAGGGTTTCTACAGCAGGTAAACGGCGAATCAAGGCATGGCGACGCACCATTCGTTGGGTCCCCAAGGCGAGGGTTACGGTAATTACCGCCGGTAAACCTTCTGGAACGACGGCCACCGCCATACTCAGCGACACTTCCAACAGCTCGCGGAACTTGCCGACGCCCGAGATGATCAACCCCGCAATCACCACCACCGCCACCAGCGCCAGCGAGCCGTAGACCAGCACCTGACTCAACTGATCCATTCGCTGCTGCAAAGGAGTTGGCTCAGTCTCAACCGATTGCAACATCGAGGCGATTTTACCCAGCTCGGTCTGCATGCCGGTATTGGTAACGAGTGCTGTGCCGCGTCCCTGAACGACTTCGGTGCCCTGGAACAGCATATTGGTCCGGTCGCCCACAGATGTGTCTTCGGGCAGTTGGGTGTGGACCTGTTTGCTAACGGCATGGGCTTCCCCGGTGAGGGCGGCTTCTCGCACCTGCAAGTTGATCGCTTCCAGCAAGCGACCATCCGCTGCGACCTGCATGCCGGCCTCCATCAACATCACATCCCCCGGTACCAGATCCTTAGCGTCAATCTCGCTAATTCGGCCTTCCCGCACCACGCGAACCCGCGGCGAGGCCAGATTTTTCAAGGCAGCTAGGGCCTTCTCAGCACGGCTCTCCTGCATGTAGCCCAGAATGCCGTTGAGGATCACAATCGCCAAAATCGCGACCGTATCTTTGAAGGGAATATCGCCTGTGGGCAGTTCTCCGGCTCGCCAGTCAGCAAAATCCAGTAAACCTGAGATGATCGCCACCGCAATCAGCATGATCAGCATGATGTTTTTGAACTGATCGAGCAAGATCACCCAAGCGCTACGTCCGCCCGTGTCTTCTAGCTCGTTCAGGCCATATTGCTGCTGCCGTTCTGCCACCTGTTGAGCAGTCAAGCCAGTTTGACGGTTACTCTGCAACAGTTCCAGCGCTCGATCTGCATCGGAGGTGTGCCAGAGCATTCGCTGGCTCGCTTTTATTTCGGTGGTCATGGATTCAATGCGGCGACAATCAAAATAATCTAGAGAACAATCAGAATCAGAAATTGATCACAAAACTCCATCCTAACCTTAAGCAGTTAGGGCGCTAGCACTTCTGACATGATGAGTTATGTAAACAATAACTAAACTGTAACCAAACTATAACCAGGGCCGTGAAGCTAGAGGCTATAGCGATCCTATAACGGTTGGGAGTCAGAAGTCAGGAGTCAGGGGTTAGATTTTTTCAACAGCCAGAATTTTTCCTAAACAGCTGTTTGAAAAGGATTTTGTCGTCTGGTCCGCTCCCTTTTCTGGGATGCCTGCAAGGCTATAATCCTCCACCGGTAGGGGAGTTTGAACAGCGACGGTTTCCCAAACAGTCCAACCAAACAGTCCAACCAAACAATCCAACCAAACAATCCAAGCCCTTGTTTCACAGCCTTTTTCAGGCTAGTGAAGGACGAAAAACGGGGTGCCAGCGCCCCTGCATGGGAGCTTCGCCCCCACACCCCTCACCCCTCACATGAGTGAAAAACGCTGTATATAGGAAGCAAAATCTTGATTTAAGAACATACTCCCAATAGTCAAAACCCAGACTGTTGCTTACTGTGCCTCCTCCTTCCTAACTCGTGTTTCCTGCCTCCTGCCTCCTAACCAGATTAATTTCCGTAAAGAAACCTAACCTTTCATGCCAAACCCCCAATTTTGTATTTTTTGATACAGTTTAATAGAAAATAAAGCAATGTGCCAGGCGCTCTCTTCATTCACCCCGCCTGTGCAGGAGGAAATGTTTATTATGACAGCCACTCTTTTATCAGACGCCAATCAACGGCTGGAAAAAGCTTTGCAATACGTCACGATCCACGAAGATGCGATCGAGCGCTTAAAGTTTCCCAAAGCTAGCCTGACGGTTTCAATTCCAGTCCGCATGGATGACGGCTCGCTGCGGGTGTTTCAAGGCTACCGCGTCCGCTACGACGACAGCCGGGGTCCCACCAAAGGTGGTGTCCGCTTTCATCCTAGTGTCACCCTCGATGAGGTGCAATCCCTGGCGTTTTGGATGACGTTTAAGTGTGCGGCGCTCAGTATTCCCTTTGGTGGAGCCAAAGGTGGCATTACGCTCAACCCTAAGGAACTGTCCAAGTTTGAACTGGAACGCTTGAGTCGCGGTTATATTGACTTAATCGCCGATTTTATTGGCCCCGATATTGATATTCCGGCCCCCGATGTCTATACCAATCCGATGATTATGGGTTGGATGATGGACCAGTACAGTACAATCCGACGACAAATTACTCCAGCCGTAGTTACTGGCAAACCCCTGACAATGGGCGGCAGCCTAGGACGCGAAACGGCCACAGCAATGGGGGCCTTCTTTACGATTCAAACCTTGATGCCGAAGTATGACCGGCGTCCGGAGGAAACTACAGTTGCGGTGCAGGGCTTTGGTAATGCCGGTTCTGTGATTGCGGAACTGCTGTTCCGAGCTGGTTATAAGGTCGTAGCGGTAAGCGACTCCCAGGGTGGAGTTTATGCCCCAGAGGGGCTGGATATTCCCAGCATTCGTCAGTTTAAAGAGTCAACCCGAGGCATCAAGGCCGTGTATTGCAAAGGCACGGTTTGCAACAGTATTGATCACGAAGTATTGACCAATGCCGAATTACTAGAACTGGATGTCGATATCTTGGTACCAGCGGCCTTAGAAAATCAGATTACTGGAGAAAATGCGGCTCGCATTCGCGCACCCTTCATTTTTGAAGTGGCAAATGGACCGATTACCTCGGCTGCCGATCAAATTCTAGAGGAAAAAGGCATTCAGGTATTTCCCGATATTCTGGTGAATGCAGGCGGCGTCACGGTTAGCTATTTTGAGTGGGTGCAGAATCGCTGCGGCTACTACTGGAGTTTGGAAGAGGTGAACCAGCGCCTGAAGGAAAAAATGACCCGCGAAACCGAGCTGATCTGGGTGATCTCCCACGAACTGTCCTGCTCGATGCGGACCGCCGCCTATGTCCATGCTTTAAAGCGATTGGCCGAAGCCATCGAAGCCAAAGGCACGCGGGATGACTACACTAGCTAGCCGCTCTTCTGCGGCTATTCGGGTATTGTTACCATACCTAAATCCACCATACTCAGATCGGGCCGCAGGTGTTTGGCCTGCCTTAGATAGGCGTGGTGAATTTTGACATAGGGGTCGGGAGTATTGATGTGAATTAAACAGCGGATGCAGCGTTCTAGGCTTCCTTCAACATGCATCTGCTGCACATCCAACAGCGGTACATTTTGCCACAGCGGGCGTTCGCGGGCAACGGAAGCTGGAAAAATCGCATCTAGATCGCGAGTCACCGAGAAGGTAATGCTGATGATATCGTCAGGGTCGAGCCGGTTATAGCGTTCGAGTTCATCGAGTAACTCTGTGACGGCCTCTCGAATCGCCGCCTTAGAATTTTCTGCCGCCGTTGTTGCTCCCCGAATTGCCCTGACTTTCCAGCCCACGTAGGTATCCTCCCTTAAATGCTGAGTTTTGAAATTTGAGATTTGAGTTGAGCCTTGAAGTTTGTTTGAGATTCAAGTTTTGAACCAATTAGCTTTAATTTTTGCATTCAGAGAATTGGTATGAATGGGGTGCTCAAATCATCTATGAGTGTTAATTAGTACACACTAACTATGAATCGTACTCTGGATGCTTGACCCAATTTAACTCAAAACTCAGCATTCACAACTCAAAATCACAACTCAAAATTCACTGCTCAAACCAGACGCTTGACCCAGTTAACTCAAACCTCAACGCTCAAACCTCAACTCTATTAGGGGCGATTAAGGGCGATTAAGGGCGATAAAGCCACAGTGGTAAGCCGCTCGTAGACAATTCGAACTCGACCCAATCTAAGCCAGCGGCAAAGGCGGGCGAAACCTGGCTGCGACCAGGCAAAATCCGGCTTAACAGGCTTTTTGGCTCTTCCAGGGTGTAGCACTGGGTCTTATCGGGGTCGAGTCCGGCTAGTTCGGCAGCCCAGCGGCGGGCGTCTTCTTCGCTTCCAAGCCGATCCACAATCCCCAACTCTAGCGCTTGCTGACCCGTGAAGATGCGGCCATCAGCGAAACTCTTGACCGTGTCCACCGTCAGGTTGCGAGCTTCGGCCACTGTTTGGACAAACTGCTGATAGCTAGTATCGATCAGCTCTTGCAAAATGGTCTGCTCCGGCTGGGTCAAGTCCCGATCGAAGGCAAGAATGTCTTTATAGGGGCCTGACTTGATCACTTTAAAGGAAACACCGATCTTGTCGAGCAGCCGTTCCAGGTTGTTGCCGCGCAAAATCACGCCGATACTGCCGGTGATGGTACCGGGATTGGCGACAATGTGTTCGGCTCCCATGCCGATATAGACTCCGCCAGAGGCTGAAATATTGCCAAAGCTGGCCACAATTTTGACTTTGTCGCGTAATCGCTTCAGGGCGCTATAGATTTCTTGCGAGTCACCGACAGTCCCACCCGGACTGTCAATCCGCAGCAGCAGAGCTGGAAATTTGCGTTCTTCAACTGTTTTTAAGGCTTCAAGCAGATGTTTGCGAGTGGCCCCCGCAATCACTCCTGTAACTTCAATTCGGGCAATTTGTTTGCGAAACCGAGGCTTAAAAGGCCAAACCATGCGTTATTTACTCGTGAGGCTGATGTTGTGTGATCCAGTGTACAAAATTAAATCAGGCAGTTGAGGCAGCCGTAAGCATGCAGTTCTGATTTTGGAGACTTTGACTGCAGACGCCAGCGGAGGAATGCGAACCGCAGAGACACAGAGGTCACTGAGTTTGCCTATCCTGAATTTACTCAAACCACTGCGACTGCCCCTGGCAAGCCTACGCGACCCGCAGAAGCAAGCTACAAAACTCAAATCAGCGTGCTGCACACAGGCTCTGCCACCAAACCTCAAAACTAGAAAACTCAAGCCTTATTCCAAGACCTGCATTTCCTGAATCCGCCACTGTCCATCTTGGCGCACCAGGCTGTAGCGGACGCGCACCGTTGAGTCGTAGGAGGCAGTCGTATCAATTTGACTATTGGTGTAGAACTCTGCCTTTTCGCTCACCAAGGCTTCAATCGCGGCTTGCTGACCATCCTCGTTAGTGTTATTAGCAGCGTCCAGTTCTAAATCGGCATCATTAGTGGGGTCTGCATCCGCCGTATCGGTTCCATCGGTGGTTGCAGCTTCGGCTGCGTCGGTTGTGGAGGTTGCTGTTTCGTCCGTTTCAACCGAAACAATCTCGATATTGGAGTGTTCAAACTTCCAATGGGCATTTTCAGCCTTGATGTCTTCGGCTCGTGCCCGCTGCTGAGCTAAAGCTGGATCGATCAGAACTTGCTCAAGCTGCTCGATGTCATGATTTTCGCCCATAGCGGCTGCCTTAGCATCTAGCCACGCCTTAACAATTTCGGGTGCATTATCTTCACTGAGGGGCGCGCTGGCTGTAATCGTGTCTTTTTGCTCATTCACAAAAGCAGAAAAGCCAGTTTGAGCCGGAGTGGCCTGATTGGTTCCAACCGTATTGCTGCTAGAAGCCGTGTTAGTTTGGGGCCGATTCAGCAGCTTACCCACCAGAAAACCTAGCAGCATTAGCCCTAATAGACCCAAGGCAGCCAACAGCAAAATCCGATCGAGGCGCAAATTAGCCGGTAGATTCGCCGCTAGGCGGGCTGAACGACGGGCGGACGGGCGGGTACCGTTGACAGAGGGCTGACGAATCGCTTCTTGGGGCACGGGCGTTGAGCGCTCGCGGGGATTTTTGCCTAAGCGAGAGGCCGATTGGTTGCCAGTCTGCCCGGTCTGCGGTGCCGATGTGGTCGCAGCAGGACTGGGTGCGGTGGAGTAGCCAGGTTCCATTGTTGCCGTAGCGCTTGGCATCGAGGCATAAGTGGGGCTCACATCGCGGCCAATCGTTTGCGCCTCGCTAGAGAGGTTTAGCTCCCGCCGTGAGGGCGCTGGATAGGCCGCAGCTGGTGGAGTGGAAGCAGCAGGCTCCGTGGGTAACTCTTCTAGGTAAGCCTGTACATCTTCATCGGCAAAATACTCGGTTAGAGATGCCTGCTTTTGCTGCAAATCCCGGAAGTGGGGAAATACTTCATTTTGGAACCAGCGTTCGCTATATAGGCATAACCCTGGCAGCAGGTCGGGCGATCCTTGAGAATGGTCACGAATGAAAGCCAGGGATTCAAACTCCTGACTCAGCTCTAGAGCACGGCTAGCTTCTTCGGTTTGGCCCAACAGCAGTGAACAAACTGCCTGCTCGAGGTGCACATCCTGATGACTGCCCAACCGCACCAGCATCAGCTTGGCGCGACGAATTAGGGCTGGCTGACGTTGAGCAAATCCACGCGCCAGCAGGGCATAGACGGCTAAGTACGTAGCTACTGCAGATGGACGACGGGCCTCGGTTTCAAACAGCATCTGCTGTTCGGCTGAAGTGAGATAGCTGCGCAACTGCTGAATAAATCGCAGAAAATCATCCACCCCCAGCCCTGACTGATCGTCACCGCTACCATCAATGCCGCCCCGATCATGCAGCATATCTTCCAGCAAACTAATGCCCTGCCGCCGAGCTTCTTCATGCTGATCCGGCAGCGATACCAGCTCCAAAATCCGATAAGGGCGCAGCTTAAACAGATCGGACTGCATCTCACCCCGAATATTGGCGAACAGCCCTTCCTGCAACAGCAGATCTTGCCCATTCTCTAGGGAAGCAGCAGCGTTCTCATACTGCCCTTGCTGCCACTGCTCCCGACCTAATTCCAAGTAGGCTAGAGCAACCGTCAGCACAATATCAGCGGTCACAATCTCTGGATCACCCAGTTTGCCATCTGCAATTCCAGAAGAGCCATTGCCCAAGTAGGGACGCCCCAACCGCAGCACCAGCTCATATTCGCCCAGCTCCAGCAGAATTAGCAGCGCCCCAATAAACTGGGATTCCTCGATCTCAATGCAGGGGGTGTAGGGATCGATTCCCCACTCTGGATCAAGCGGTTCCGGCTGTGCAGCTTCTTCCTCGCCCTCTAGTTTGCCAGTGTCGAGCAGGTCATAGGATTTCGCCAAAAAGCTGGCGTCGTAATCTTGACGCTGAACCGGGTCGGAAAGGATGCCATAAGCCTGATCGATCAGCTGCTTACGAGCCACAATGGCAGCCTCGGAGAACTCGCGACGGGGAAGTTGCTGGATCCGATCACGATGAGCCTGCTGCAACTGTTCGGCAGTCGCCTGAATCGGTAAACCAAGAATCCGGTAGTAATCCAGCGGAATTCGCACGTTCCCTATCCCCTGCAATCTACAACTGACACTAAAAGTAAACTTTCCCCAGTTCTACGATAGACCTCGACCGTTCAGCAACTACAAAGGTTGACTCCATAGTTTTGCCTCTGGTAGGGGCAAACCATTATCAATTTTGCGTTTCGTCACCGGAGAGTTTACTAAAAACTTACCCTGCTTTATACGCTGGACTCTTGAGAAGTGCAACCCCTTCGTTACGTGCAGTAAAAAAGATTAAACTCTATGCATCACTGCCACTGCGAACTTATGTACTCCCTTGCTCCTTGCGATACCAGGCAAGGCTCGTCAATTTTAGCGGATCTCCATCTATACCACACGGACTTGCTGAGAAAATTCCATCCGATGGACGAGCTAATCGAGTTGGACTAGTGCTTCCCTAATTTAGAATCTATGGTTTCCATGCTTCTTAGTGTTAGGATTAAACCTTTTTCTGATCAGAAGATAAGAAAATCGCGCTATATCGTGGAGCAGAATAGAGTTATAAGGTGAAAAAGTCGGGGAATCAACGAGTAGCGCTGGCAGGGCGGAGTAGAGTCACCAACCTAAGCTGAGCTGTCTAGACAAGCGATATATATTGGGAGAGCCATATCCAGGGAGTCGTATCAGAGGCGCGAACCAAAGATGCGAACAAACTTCAGACCAGTTTCCAGTTCTGGAATCGAATTAACTTGATTGATTAGCTGATTGATTAGCCGTGATTAGCCGACACACCTCCTGAGAGCAGGTTTAGCAAATCTGTGATCTGTCTGCAAGGATTTGTCTGCAAACAGCTTTGTGGCAAAACCTATCCTGATGGTGCAAGACGCCCTGCTGGTGAGGAGTGGAGTCAGTACAAAATGAAGCTTCAAATGCTGGTCTTGATGCACACACTCAATACGTACAATCGGGACGTACAATCGGGCGAGACTGGGCTTTTTAACAGAATTTAAGTAGATGCAGTCCAGAGATGAAGTGGTGATGAACTAGATAGATTCGTAACCCCGAAACTTGATAATATCTAGAACTGCGTTATTAACCCAAACCCCAGGTTAAACCAGTCGGCTAAACCGATCTGAGATTTACTGTTGTTTTACTACTGTTAAGGATACTATCAATTCATGACTCAGGAACGGACAATTCCAACGCTACCCTCGATTGCCCCCATTTCCCGTGAAGACGGCCTGATGCTCTATGAAGACATGGTGCTCGGGCGCTTCTTTGAGGACAAGTGCGCTGAAATGTACTATCGCGGCAAAATGTTTGGATTTGTCCACCTTTATAACGGACAAGAAGCTGTCTCTACTGGTGTAATCAAGGCAATGCGACCAGGAGAAGACTATGTCTGCAGCACCTACCGCGACCACGTCCACGCCCTCAGCGTTGGCGTTCCGGCTCGTAATGTCATGGCTGAGCTATTTGGCAAAGCGACGGGCTGTAGCAAAGGTCGAGGTGGCTCGATGCACCTGTTTTCTGCAGAGTATCGGCTATTGGGTGGCTATGCCTTCATTGGAGAAGGCATTCCGGTAGCACTGGGTGCAGCCTTTCAGTCCAAGTATCGCCGAGAGGTAATGGGGGATGAAGCTGCCGATCAGGTGACGGCAGCTTTCTTTGGCGATGGCACTACCAATAACGGTCAGTTTTTCGAGTGTCTCAACATGGCAGCTCTGTGGGATCTGCCGATTATTTTTGTGGTGGAAAACAACAAGTGGGCGATTGGCATGGCGCACGAGCGGGCCACGTCCCAGCCAGAGATTTTCAAAAAAGCCAGCGTATTTGGGATGCCTGGGATCGAAGTAGATGGAATGGATGTGCTAGCCGTTCGCACCGTAGCGCAAGAGGCAGTTGCTCGCGCCCGCGCTGGAGAAGGCCCAACCCTGATCGAATGCCTCACCTACCGTTTCCGGGGGCACTCCTTGGCCGATCCGGATGAATTGCGTTCTAAAGCTGAAAAAGAAACCTGGTTAGCCCGCGATCCGCTCAAAAAACTGGCGAATCATCTGATCGACCAGAAGCTAGTCCAAGCAGACGAACTCAAGGCAATCGAGAAGCGGATTCAGGCAGAGGTGGACGAGGCAGTTGAGTTTGCTCAATCCAGCCCCGAACCCGACCCCAGCGAACTGTACCGGTTTGTATTTGCAGAGGATGAGTAAGGCCCATGCCTGACCCGATCATGTACCAAGGGGATGCCTATGTCGTGCTAGAGCCAAATCTGCCCGAGCAGTTGCTCACGGCCGATGAGCTGTTAGCAAAACTGAAGGACCTCTTGGCGGATCAGCAAGACGATCTTCCACCTGATCTGAGTCAGTTCACCGATCTGGATACCCAGGCACGCCATCTGATGGAAACTGCCTGTGAGTTCAATCTCGATCCGGCTCACTACCTGCAGTGGTTTGTGGTGCGACTAGAGAAGTAGCAGCTAGAAGGGTGGCTAGTAGGTCGGAAACTGCTGCTGATAGGCGACATACACGGCCTCTAAAAACTGGTCTGAGTCCAGCTCCGGGGGAATTTCCTCCAGGTTGATAATGGCGCGAATTTCACGGGCTAGCTTCAGGCTCAGTTCTCGTCTGGCTGGTCTAGTCATTGCAGCGCGTCGATGCAAGTATTCGCTGATCACTGCAAAATCGTCCGGCAGCAGTTGGGTTAAGTCAGTTATTTCCGGCAGTTGAGCTGCTAGCTGCTGGGCTGTCTCTGAGATGGACAGGGTTTTCTTGAGCTGGGGGCGTGCTTCTTGAATCACCAGCGTCCCTGCTACCCAGTCGCCGATTCGTTTCTCTTGCTGACCGAAGAAAATAAAGAAAACGCCAATAAATAGAATGTCGTCAATGGGCCGCAGGAGTGCTCGCAGTGCTGCTTGTGATAGGCCAACAGGTTTGCCGTCATCTTGAATCACCCGAATCTTTGCAAACCGTTTGCCTGGCGTTTGCCCTTGCCAAACAACTTCAAAATAAACAAAGTAGCCGCTGTAAACAATAAACGAAATTAGCAGACCAATCGCCAACAGCCAGAGCGGCACCTGACTGTAATTAATCTCCAGCCGACTGAGATAGGTCATCAAGCGGTTGGCAAAAATAATCCAAAGGATCCAAAATCCGACTAACCCCATGCCCAGCAGATGATAGTCGATCAGCAAAGCCAGTGCTCTGCTGCCAATGCCCGCCAGCGTAAACTCTAGCTCAACGCTTTCAGGAGTCGTTAGTTTAACGTGTTTGAACAAGGGCATAGTCAGGACAGCGGTTGCGAGGAGAGCTGGAGCAAAAAAAGTTGCATCCAATCAACAAAGCTAGTTACTAAATCTGACGGTCGCGCAGTTGCAGACCAAATCCTTCCCGACGGCTGCGCAGGTCATAGTAAATCACAGCCTTGATCGCCTGCCAAAGCGGCAGCATAAACACATTACCCAAGAAGCTGACGGCATAGGAAATTAGCAGCAAAAATGGGGCCGGGTCAACAGTCTGGTCCGATGCAACGGCAGCAAAGCCTCCTTGCACCAGATTGGTCAAGAGCTGGATCAGAATAACCAAGGGCAGGGTGATTAGAAAGGTGACAGCTAGGATCAGGATGATTCGCCAACCATTCTTTTGGGTTAAACGCCAACTGCGGCCAAGGGATTCAATTGCTCCCACCTCAGTTTCTACGGCCAAAGCCACTTCTGGAACCGCGAACCGAGCTGCCAACCACAGCAGCAAGCCAAGTACCAGTAGAATCAGCAGAATCGATAATAGGCCAATCCCAATCAGCAAACCAGGATCGCTAACATTGGGCTGGGGAGCACTGAAAGGGTTTACTCCCAAAGCTGCAAAAATCGCCACAAATACAATTGCTATACCAATGTAGGCCGCTATCACAACGCTGAAGTAGAGCAGTCCCAGCAGCAGCGACATCCAAACAAACGACCAGAGGCGGGAGTTGGTAAACCGCTTGGCATCGCGAGTTGTTTCCGGCTCGCTGGTTAGCTCGCCAAAGGCAAGCCGAGAAATGGCCGCAGAACCAGCCATGTATTTGCCAATACAGTAAAGCAACAGAACGATCCAGGCTGGAATAATCAGCCCCAGCAGGGCGTAATAATTCTGTGCTACAGCAAAAAATCCAACGATAAATGCCATCACTACAATTGGCAAAATCACCCATAGGGTGGCAAGTAGAGCGGTGCCAAAATACTGCTTGAAATGATTGCTGTATAGGCGTAACCCGGCACTGACCACATTGCCGACACTGAGAGGACCTTGGAGGTTAGAACTGGCAGTCATCGGATTTTTGCTCCACTATCGCTGGTATACAGACAAGCCCTAGAAAATCCATTTCTAATCAAGACGATACCCTTCCCATGAACTGGGTTCCTTAATCTTGCGGTTCTTCTTTACAGAAGATGGCTCAGCCACATTGCTCAGGTATGCTGCTTCCATTTCAACCATAAAAGATGCAGACTGCTAGCGAAAACCCAGCAAAAACCCAGTGAAACAGTGCTCAGCCGTAGGGAATCGGTTAGGCTGGTGTCAGTTTTCCCGGTTTAAACTGCGATTACTACAGGGTTTATGAACATTCAGCGCTGGATTGCTCGTCGAGAACAGAGTTGGAAACAGCTTGATACGCTGCTCAATCAGGTGGAAAAACGCGGTCTAAAATCCCTCAGCGCTGGTGAAATTCAAACCTTGGCGAGTTTGTATCGTTCGGTTGCTGCTGATCTGGCCCGTGCCCGCACCCAGCAGGTCGGTGACTTGGTCGTGCGAAATTTGCAAGCTCTGGCTACCCGCGCCTATTCCCAGATCTATCAAGGTTCAAGGCAGCAAGAATGGAATGCCGTGCGCGAATTCTACCGCTGGGGGTTTCCAGCCGTGGTTCAGCGCTCCAGAGGCTATATTGCCTTAGCTATAGGGTTGTTTGGGCTAGCTGCCGTGGTGAGCTGGTGGTTAGCATGGCGCGATCCGACCTTTTTGGCGCTGGTGGTGCCGTCGGAGCTGATTTCCCAGGTGCGGGATCGGCAGGAGTTGTGGACTGGATCGATTGTGGGAATTGAGCCATTTGCCTCCAGCAGCATCATGATTAACAATATCAGGGTCTCATTTATGGCCGTAGCCGGTGGGATCACGGCAGGCTTACTGACGACCTATGTGGTTTTGATTAACGGTGTGCTGCTAGGTACAATTGGCGCTTTGGTAGGGCAGAACAACTTGGCCTTTCCGTTTTGGGCCTTTGTGTTTCCCCACGGTTCGCTAGAACTCCCCGCTATTTTTTTAGCTGTGGCGGCTGGTTTTTTGATTGCCAGAGCAATTCTGTTTCCGGGTCAATATCGCCGTGTTGATGCGCTCAAGCTCTATGGGCAACAGGCGGCTCAGCTTGTGTTTGGGATTGTACCGTTGCTAGTGATTGCTGGAGCCATTGAAGGATTTTTCTCGCCTAGCCCCTTGGTTCCAAACCCGATTAAATATCTGGTGGGAATTGGACTGTTGGTGGGCTTAATTTATTACTTCAATCAACGTAAATAGTGCCAATTCAAATGAAGGTTAAACATAGCAAGTCAGCAAACTAAAACCATCCTTACCAAGCTAGATCTGAAGAATTTCTTAAAAATCCGTAACATAAATTACTTTTTCTCTAAAAATAGGCTACCTATCTGTGGGCAGATGAACATTACCTTAAGAAAACCTTAAATAAAAACTAGCTCCTATTCTGCTGATCCCTATAGAGTTTTCATGATTTTCATCTTGTTTTCTTGAAGATTTCTAGTCATGATTTAATAGGGGAGCTGGATTAGGAAAATCCAATCGTTAATCTTCTTAAGATTGGTTGATTGTTTTGACTTGAGTATTCACAGTTTGTAAACAGCCTTGTAAACAGTGATTCCGGCAGTTTGGAGAAACTGCTGTGGTTTCAGGGCAATCTTTTAATGCAAGTATTCAAAGGGGAATTAAACGTGCAAATGAACGTGCAAACAGTTGAATCAGTGGAATCAAATGTGGAATCAAACGTGGAATCAAGAGTAGAATTGGCGATTGATTCAGTGATAGAAATGGTTCGCTGTCCCAATTGCGGCAGCCCAGCAGAGCGCTATCACGCCATCAGCCATCAGCGCATTCATACTCAGTGTCCCGAATGCGATTATCTGATGACCACCTGCTCCCAAACCGGCAGAGTGATCGAAGCCTATGCACCCGGTATTCCCTTTGGTAAATCGGCTAACTTTAAATCGGCTAACTCGGTGATCAAGGCTGCGATTGGGACGCCCGAAGCTGCCCACAGGCCGCATCCGCTGCTAAACCTCTAGAGCGCCGCACGCTCACGGCAATCTTCTTCTGCTTCAGCGCTTGGACAAAAGCTTGAATCCGTCGCTCGTCGGGGCGCTGATAATCGACTTCTTGAATTGGGTTATAGGGAATCAGATTGACGTGGCTCTGAAACCCATGCAGATGGTTAGCTAGCTCTACGGCATGTTCTGGACAGTCGTTTAATCCGGCCAGCAAAATATACTCGAAGGTGACCCGCCGCCCCGTCAGGTTGACATACTCTCGGCATTCTTCTAGCAACGCCTCTAGCGGATATTGACGAGCGCTGGGTATTAGCTGTTCTCGCAGCGTTTGATTAGAGGCATGCAGACTCACGGCCAGCGTGACCTGAAGCTGATGTTGGGCCAGTCGTCGGATTCGTCCGGGAATGCCAACGGTCGAGATCGTGATCAGGCGTTGCCCAATCCCCACATCTTGATTCAGCGAGCGCACGGCAGCTAATACATTCTCACTATTCAGCAGCGGTTCCCCCATGCCCATGAACACAATATTGCTGACCCGCTGCCCAAAATCTTCCTGTACGGTCAGTACCTGATCGATGATTTCGTG
The DNA here is from genome assembly GCF_032598965.1 of Leptolyngbya sp. NK1-12. Classification (NCBI taxonomy): domain Bacteria; kingdom Bacillati; phylum Cyanobacteriota; class Cyanophyceae; order Leptolyngbyales; family Leptolyngbyaceae; genus Leptolyngbya; species Leptolyngbya sp. NK1-12. The sequence goes on along the minus strand of NZ_CP053586.1, from coordinate 882,022 downwards.
TACTTCCAGGTTGCGCTGAAAGCCGCCCTTACCCGTGGCGCAAAAATCGCAGGCCATTGGGCAGCCGACTTGAGACGAGACACAAACTGTGAGGCGGTCTAGGGAGGGTTGAGGGTTGAGGGTTGAGGGTTGAGTTAGGGTTGGTTTGTAGGTGGGGATGCCGACAGTTTCTACGATTTGGCCATCGCTGAGACGCAGCAGAAATTTGACCGTGCCGTCCGGGGCCTGCGAGCGGTAGTGCAGAGTGGAGCGCCCGACGGGAACATCGGTCAGTTCAGTCCGCCACTGCTTAGGAAAAACGGAAATGTCGCTGAGATGGCGCACGCCTTGTTGATAAATCCACTGATGTAGCTGTTTGCCGCGATAGGCAGGCTGGCCCTGCTGTTGAACCCAGGCGGTTAAATCAGCTAGGGATTGGCCTAGAAGCGGTTTAGCGGCAGCTTGTCCACCCGGCTGCTCTAGAGGAGAGACGGATAGGGAAGGCTGAACTGGCTCGGTAGAGAAGGAAAGAGACATGACCAATGGCAACTCGGATTCGCTTCTCTATCTTACCGGTGGGAGCTGGATGGCGGCGCAACACTCAGGTATGGCTCGAGACTCTGTGCTTTAGACTCATGCTTGCAAAGTGTCGTTGCCTTCTGCAGTCTGTTGCAAGAAAGGAGCCAGTTCCCGATTCAGTCGTCCGGTTTGGACTAGCTCGGCGTAGGTATTGGCTTCCACACTCAACAGCTCTTCTCGCAGTTGGTCGGTGATGTAGTCGCGCAGATTGGGATAGCTGTTCTGGAGCTTGTCGATTTCGGTCTCTAACCGGCTAATTTCGCCTTTGAGCAGAGCTTCTTGATAGCGATAGAAATCTGGTTCGATGCCGGGACGGTCGTCAATTGTCTGAAGATACTCTAAAACTCGCTGCAGCGCCGCCAGCCGAGCCACCGATTCAGAGTACTGCTGTCGTAAGGGCTGGTCTCCTAGGAGATTCAGTTTTTGCAGTAACGGTTTGATTGTGAGTCCCTGCACTAATAGCGTAAATAACACTACGCCGAACACAGTGGAAATAATCATATCCCGCTCTGGCAGTTGGGTTGGCACACTCAACGCTAAGGCAATCGACACCGAACCCCGCAGTCCGCCCCACCATAGCACCGTCTGTTCGCCCAGCGATAAATCCGTTTCGGTGATCACATTACTTAATTTACCCAGACCATAGACACTAATGGCTCGCGTTACGATCATGCCGCCGATAGCAATGGCGATGATGCCAAGATTTCCCACTAGATTGGTGTAGCGCACCTGATCGCCAATCAACAGAAAAATAATTGAATTGACAAAAAAGGCGAGAAATTCCCAAAACTCGGTAACAATAATCCGGGTGCGGGGATTCATCCCAATCCGGGAGCCGAAGTTGCCCAAAATCAACCCCGTAATCACCGCGCTAATCACACCTGAGCCGCCAAACTCTTCAGCTAGCAGATAGCTACCATAGGCTGATACCAACGTCAGCGATTGCTCTACCAGCGGCAAATCAAACCGTTGCGTCAGAAACGAAATGCCAAATCCCAGTAATCCTCCTACCGCAAGGCCGACTCCAACCACCTGAATGAACTGAATCAGTGTGGTTTGTAGCGTTGGTTCAATCGTTCCCAAGGAGGATGCCACCAGAAATTCGAAGGCAACTACGGCCATCCCATCATTGAACAAGCTTTCGCCTTCCATCACTGTCGATAGGCGGCTGCCGACCCCTAATTCGCGAAACAAGGCAATCACCGAAACCGGATCGGTGGCGGAGAGGCTGGCTCCCAGCAGCAGGGCCGTCGTTAGCGTCAGTCCAGCCAGTTGGTTCAGTCCTAGCGTCACGCCCACGACCGAAATCACTACCCCAAATACGGCATAAAGGCTGATCGGCACGAGGTTCCGCTTCAGTTCGGACCATTTCAGATTCCAGGCCGCCTCAAATAACAGCGGTGGCAAGAAGATCGACAGGATCAATTCTGGAGACAAGTCCGCTAGCCGCACATCGATAAAGGCCAACCCTAGTCCCACGATCACCAGCAACAGGGTATAGGGAATTTGGCGCAACCAACTAAAAACCTGTGGTAATGTTGCTACGCCTAACGAGATCGACAAAACTAACAAAAACTGTTTCAGATTGGCCTCAATCATTTCCTCGCCCTGAACAGCATTCAGCGCCGACGCAATTTCCATAATCGTTGAGATGATCAGTGAGATGAATAGAATACCTCGCTAATCATAGTCGCCTGTTTCGCGTCAGTCTACCTGGACCATCTTGGTCTAGCCTAGTAGTGATGCTGCCTTCTCTGATAATCTCTACATTTTGTAATTGACTATGGTCGCTGTCACTGTAAAGCTATCTCCACCCTTTGAACTTACAGATGAAGCCTTCTATCAACTCTGCCAGAACAACCCCGATGGTAAGTTTGAGCGGACATCAAACGGAGAATTAGTCGTCATGTCACCGGTCGGCGGAGAAGGAGGTAAGCGCGAAGCTGACCTAATTATTGATTTGGGCCTATGGAATCGTCAAAACAGTTTGGGAGTTGTCTTCAGCTCTTCCTCTGGATTCAAGCTGCCCAATGGTGCTGATCGTTCTCCGGACGCTGCCTGGGTCAAGCAAGCCAGATGGGATGCTTTGACTTCAGAACAAAAGCGTCGCTTTCCCCCCATTGCTCCAGACTTCGTGATTGAACTGCGCTCTGAATCAGATGAGTTGGAAGTGCTCCGTGCCAAAATGCGGGAATACATTGATAATGGCGTACTGCTGGGTTGGCTGATCAACCCTCAAGATCGACAGGTAGAAATTTATCGCCCAGAACAACCCGTCGAAGTGCTTGATGCCCCAGTTAGTTTATCTGGCGAGGATCTCTTGCCTGGATTTGTATTAGATCTCAGCCGGATTTTTGAGCAAAAATTTGACGAATTGGTGGCATAGAAACAGTGGGATCGATCCAGCAATCGAGCCATCGTAGGGGTGGATATTTGAGAGCCAGTGCTGAGTGCAAAATTTCCCTAGACAGTGAAGCGCAATTTCGGTTGGAAAGAAGAATCATGTCTCAGGATTCACAGCGTCCGCGTATTGTCGTGATTGGAGCAGGGTGGGCCGGTCTGGGAGCCACCTATCACCTGGCGCAGCAAGGATACGATGTCACCTTACTAGAAGCAGGAGCCTATCCTGGTGGGCTAGTAGCCGGCTGGAAAACGACGCAGGGACGCTCAGTTGAGGCTGGCATTCATGGGTTTTGGTACCCCTATCGCAATATTTTTTCTCTAGTGGATCAGTTGGGCTTGCAGCCCTTTACCGACTGGACGCGCTCGGCTCAGTATTCCCCTACCGGATTAGAAGTGGAATCGCCCATTTTTCAGGCTGAACCCTGGCTGCCCACTCCCCTCGGCACCTTTCTGTATCCCAACTTCCGCCGATTGCCCCTCAGCGACCGTCTTTCGGCCCTGCCACTGCTCTATGCCTTGATCGACTTTGACAATTCAGACGAGGCTTGGCGGTGCTACGATCCGGTAACGGCCCGTGAGCTGTTTAAGCAGTTTGGAGTTTCGGCAAGGCTCTATCGCGATTCGTTTGAACCAATGCTGTTGGTGGGACTGTTTGCACCCGGTGAACAATGCTCTGCTGCGGCAGCCCTGGGAATGCTCTACTACTTCATCCTGGCCCATCAGCCCAACTTCGATGTGGTTTGGTGTCGCGGTACGGTGGGAGAACTGATCTTTCGCCCTTGGTTACAGCGAATCGAGCAGCTAGGCGGACGGGTGCTGACCAATCGACGTGTTACCGATATTGTGTTGGAGAACAGCGAGCAAAATGGGGATCGATTGGCAGCGCCAGCCCAATCTTACCTGCGAGCCAAAGCGGTGATTTGTGGCGAGGAGCGCTTTGCAGCCGATGGCGTGATTTTTGCGGTGGGCGTGACCGGCATGCAGAAGATAGTCAGTAACAGCTCTAGCTTGCGGCGCTTACCGCAATTTTGTAATTTGATGAATCTGGGTGCGGTGGATGTGTTGGCAACTCGTCTGTGGTTTGACTGCAGGGTGAAGGTGCCCTTACCATCCAACGCTTGCTTTGGGTTTGATGCCACCACGGGCTGGACATTTTTTGATCTAAACGCCCTGCACAATGAATGGCAAGATGCGTCGGGCAGCGTTATCGAGGCGGATTTCTACCATGCTAATCAGCTTTTGCCGTTGGACGATGAGCAGATCGTGGCTAAAGTTCAGCGCGATCTGGCAACCTGCGTTCCAGAATTTCGTACCGCCATGGTGGTAGATAGCAGCGTAATTCGCCTGCCGCGAGCGGTTACTCATTTTGCGCCAGGCAGCTATGCCTCAATGTTGCCAGGAACCACCTGCATCGAAAATGTTTGGATGAGCGGCGATTGGATTGTCAGCCGGCATGGATCTTGGTCGCAGGAAAAAGCCTATGTGACTGGCCTAGAGGCGGCTAACCAGGTGATCGCTCAGCTCAGGATGGGCACTCCTGCGGCCATTATCCCAGTAGAACCCGATGAGGCCCACATTCAACTAGCGCGCTGGCTAAATCAAAGCGCTAGAAGATCGATTGGTCAACTGCTGCCCAATATTTGGTTGCCTTAAAGGAAGAGGCAAAAACCGAGAAACAAAATTCCGTGGAGACAAACGGTTGTTCACCCCCACGGAGCTGAGAATTGAATACACAGATGTTAATTCCGAAATGGATGGAAAACTAGAATACGAGATCAATGCTGACTTTTTTGGTCTTAGTCAGACTTTTCAACCGAGTCATCGCATTGCGCTCGATCTGGCGCACCCGTTCTCTAGAGAGGTTCAAAATATTCCCAACCTCTTGTAGAGATCTGGCAGTACCGTCATCCAAGCCAAATCGCAAAATGATCACCTGTCTTTCTTTTTCTTTTAGCTCGCTGAGCAGATCGGCTACCATCTCTTGCTGAGTCATGGCATCCAACATGCTATCCGGGCTTTGATGATGCTCATCTGCGATCAGATCACCCAACTCTCTGTCTTCGTCCTTCCCGACTCGATGTGATAGCGAAGCGGTGGCGTTACTCTTGACAGATTCAATGATGTTCTTAGCTTTAGTCTCATCGATCCCCGATGCTTCTGCGACCTCAGCCAGGGTGGGAGCATGTCCCAACTGACCGGTTAAGATAGCGCGGCTTCTTCTTAGCTTGTTGTACTTCTCGCTAATGTGAATCGGCAGGCGGATCATGTTGTCCTGTTCGGCAATGGCGCGAGTGATGCCTTGTCTAATCCACCAGTAGGCATAGGTTGAGAACTTATAGCCTTTGCTGATCTCAAACTTTTCTGCCCCGCGACGCAGTCCTACCGTCCCTTCCTGGATCAAGTCTAGAAAATCTAACCGCTTCGACTTGTTGAGATATTTTTTGGCGACAGCTACTACCAAGCGGAGGTTGTGGACAACCAGCTTATCCACCGCTTGTTGATAGGCTTTCATCGTTCGCTGCACCTGTTCTGGCGTTGCTTCAGCTGCTTCAGCCCATTGTTCTAATGTCGGTAAGGCATCGCCTAGCCCAAACTTCTCCTGCGCTCGTTGCTGAGCAGCTAGTAGGGCTTGACCTTGCTCGATTTGCCGACCGTAGACGATTTCCTGTTCAGCCGTCAGCAGTGGAAATTTACCAATCGCGACCAAATATTGCCGGACCGCATCCCCAAGATAGGTCGAGTCGGCTTTATTTGCTGCGGTAAATTGCACATCAACGCTATCCAGTAAACCATCATCGATCCCAAGCTCTGGCTCTGATTCCAATACGGGGATCACAGCAGTTGGCTCAACTGGGCTGAGTCCGCTCTGCTGACTGAGATCAACCTTGCTGGAGTCAAGCGTTATCTCCGGCTCAGGGATAGAACGACGAGCGGTTTTATGAGTAAAGGGCACCTTGCCAGCCTTAGGGGCGGCTCGTTTTCGTTGAGTTGTAATGATCATAGAGCTGTCTCCTATAGATAATCCGCTTATATGCAGGCCAATCAACTGCCATACAAAACCTTCGGATGTCACCATACAGAGAAACCTCCGCACGATACATCCTCTGACCTGGGGATTGACAATCACCCGACCCGGTCAAGTAGGCAGCTACTACTAATTCTTTCAAAGCTCACCACAAAATAACGGGAAGAGATGAGGGGGAAAACCGTCCTGAGCCTCCCGTTTGTAGCTAGAGCTTGAAATTGTATGAGGGTCTATTTATTGTAAAGCTGGATGCGCCATTTGCGCAGAATTGATATTCTCTTATTTTTCTGCTCCAGCTTATACCGTTTTACACTATTCGTAATTAATCTTTGCTTTTCATAATCTGACGCTGATGTCAAATCACAAACCCATCATGACGAATATTTGCCTATAAATTTTCCTTATCCAAAGAATAAGGTATACGAACAGCGACGCTCCAACACTGGCACGATGCGTCGCGTAAACGCACTTACAAGCTTACTCACAGCAGCTACTCTCTGGGGCGGATCGGTTAAAGCTTTTTGAGTAAGCTTCTCTGGTCATTGAGCTGCACAATCGTCAGGCAGCAGTTTCGTTGTGAGTGAATCAATACGCGGATCAACCCTGCGCGTAACCGCCTCGACTTCTAGCTAACGTTGCTCTTCTGGCTGAGCCTGACTCGCAAATTGAGATCAGCGAATTGACAACAGGCCGGCATTGGAACCCGCTTGGTTCTGATTGCTTGCAACGTCAGCATTTAAGCTACAGGCTTGTACACTCGACCGTGATACAACCCGCAATTCATGCGGATAGCGAGGGCAAGGGTCATTCTTGAGCCAAATCGGTGGCACCATTGTTAGGTCGTAGCCAACCACCGTATCTACAACACCAGGACGCGATTTCAGTTCGACTGTTAAACCCGGCAAATATTCAAACGCTTCGTCCCAATCAATCATCGGACCCAATCCCAAATATAAAAAATCAGTATCTATTGCTACTATTCTAGGGGCAATAGCAGCTGTAAACAAGAATTTTGTAACTAAAGATACAATTTTTTATTTTTGTCAAATTTCCTGCCAAGCGGCAGTTGCAAAGTGTAGGTAATTAGGAGGCAGCTTGCATTAAACATCAGCATTGATAGACACTAGATGCTGGCAACTGAAGTCACGCCTACGCAGACGAAACCTGCGTCCGCGAGTTGCTCATTATCAACCTGATGCTTGAAGGCTAGCGGGTTGAGCTGGCAGCGGTAACTTTGCAAGAAGTGATTTCGCATCTATAACCGCTATAGACAAACGCTTTGTAAAGCAATAGCTAACTATACTCATAAGTAATAGTTAAGGTTGGCTGATATACCAGTTCTACGCAAACAACTATGTTGCAGAGAATCCGGCGAGTAAGGCTTTCTTTAACCAAATGTCATGATATAGGAACATGTGGTGATTGATTCAAGCAAACATTGCTTTACATTTCTAGCCATCCATGCATTACGAGTAGTTTTAGGCTGCTAGCCTGGATAGGGATCCTGCTACAGCTTTAGTGCATAAAGCGAAGCTCCAATTAGCCCAACATTTTGATTCAAAATTACGTGGACGGGGATTCGCTCCATCAGAGGCCGCATGCGTCCCTTATCGTTCATGGATTTGATGAAAATACCTGACTTTAGCAGCGGCAGGTTTTTCGCCGCTACCCCACCCGCAATATAAAGCCCACCATAGGGCAACAATTTCAAGGCTAAGTTGCCAGCTTCTGCGCCATAAAGTTCTGCAAACAGCTCCATTGTTTTTTTACAGAGTGGATCCTGTTGCTCTGCCGCTGCCACTGCAATGACTGCAGCTGGGTCAATTGATTTTTCGGTCAGGCCGGCTTCTCCTTCCCAGGTGCGAATGGCGCTAGCTACCTCGGGCGATTCGCCAATTGCCTGCCGGTCGCGCAGGAACTGGTAGATGGCTACAATGCCCATGCCCGACACCACTCGTTCTACCGAAATTCGCGAGAGGCTGAGTTTGTCTCGCAGATATTTCAAAAGCTGAAATTCCAATTCTGAGCGGGGAGCGAAGTCTGTGTGTCCCCCTTCGGTCCCAAACACACGATACTGATCGTCAACTGGAATTAAAAAGCCTTCGCCCAACCCGGTGCCAGCACCAATTACAGCAATGGGTGCATGACGCTGGAGTTCTCCTTCCTGTAAGGTGTAAAGGTCGGATGGTTCCAGGCCAGCGATGCCGTGTCCGACCGCACCAAAATCGTTTAACAGCTCAACTCTGGCAATGCCTAGGTCGCGCTGTAGCCGAGCGCCGTCTAGAAACCAGGATAAGTTGGTCAGGTTACAAGTATTGTTAATCACAGGTCCAGCAATCGAAAAGCAGGCCTTCTCCGGAGCGGGCATGTAGCCTAATTCCACCGCCGCTTCGGTCAGAAATTTGCGCACTAGCGGCACCAGATCGACAAATTCAGCGCTAATGAAACGCCTCTCATATAGAGTGGTTAACTTGGGGATACCTGTTTCGCTGGGAGAGGCTTCCGCTAACCGCAGAATGGTCTTTGTGCCGCCTGTATCTCCTGCCAGTAGCTGTGTCATGGTATACGCTTGGGTGAACTGGAATAATTTGCTTCTCTATTCAAGCTTAGTTTCTCAGCCATGCTGTGAGATCCGCCTTGAGCGGTTTCAAATCCGAGGCAATTTATGATTAACTGGGGGTGAACGATAGGCCAGAGACTGGCTTGATCAGGCTTGATCAATATTCCGATTCCTCCACCCTTTATGCCAGAGTCTTCTTCGGTAATTCAGCAATTGCACCAGGGTTTGATTGTTTCTTGCCAAGCGCCCATTGAATCGCCTCTGCATGATCCGAATGTAATTGCTGCAATGGCGGAGGCTGCCGTGAATCGCGGTGCGGTAGGAGTCCGGATTGACACACCGTCTCATATTCAAGCGGTGCGGCAGCGAGTCGATGTGCCGATCATTGGCCTTTGGAAACAGCAGCTCCCAGGCTATCAGGTTTACATTACACCCCAGTTTGATCACGCCAAAATTATTGCTGTTGCCGGTGCCGATATTATTGCGATTGATGCTACCTTACGCCCACGTCCAAACGGTGAAACGGTTGCTGGCTTGATTCAACAAATTCACCAGCAGCTCGACAAACCCGTGATGGCCGATGTGGACAGCCTGGATGCTGCGCTGCAAGCTGCCGCAGCTGGCGCCGATCTGGTCGGTACCACGCTTTATGGGTATACGTCAGCAACCGAGCACCTCACCCCACCGGGCTTTGATCTACTTGGCCAAATGGTAGAGCAGCTGGAGGTTCCCGTAATTTGCGAAGGCGGCATTGCTTCACCCAAAATGGCCCAACAGGCGCTCGACCTAGGGGCCTACGCGATTGTAGTTGGCACAGCAATTACGGGTATCGACGCCCTTGTCACGGCTTACTGTGCAGCCCTGCAAAATTAGTTTGTGTAAACATCGATGTGAGCATCAAGCGGATCTGCATCCAACCGCTTATCCAAATTGAGCATTGAGCTAAATTGTGGGAATTCTGAAAATACTCTCGGTTGGACCTTATGTTTCACTCGATCGAGGTGGATCCCATGAGCTATGTGCAAATCAGTCCGTATCCTTTTAGCCGAAGATGATCCCGAAGATATTATCTTAATTGCTGGGTTAATTGCTCAATTTCAGACCTATCCTGAACAACGGTATGAGCTGGAACAGGTAGAAACCTTTGAAGCCGTTCTGCAATCGTTAGCGCAACAACAGCACCAGGTTTATCTACTCAACAGCCGGCTAGGGCAACACAGTGTCTTGGGACTCGTACATGAGTCAATCTTTGATAACTATAAAGGGATGATTCTATTCTTGACCGACAGCCCCGAGGAACAGGCGGTTTTTCGGTTGAGCGGCATCACCTGTTTCTCAAAGGCGGATTTGACAGTCTCACTGTTGGAGTATGTGATTCACGCTCTGCAAGAAAAGCAGCAGCTCAGCATGGCGCTGGATCAGCTACACCAGAATGAGGAACGCTATTTGCTTGCTTTCGCAGGAACCGGCGATGGCCTCTGGGATTGGAACCTAGAAACCAATGGCATCTTCTTTTCGCCTCAGTGGAAACGGATGCTAGGACACCAGGAAACCGAGATTGACAGTTGCCCCGACGCTTGGTTGGAGCGAATTCACCCAGAGGATCGCTATTGGGTCCAGCGAGAACTGACTGCTCACCTAGAAGGATTGAGCTGGCGATTTGAAAGCGAATATCGAATTTTGCATCAAGATGGTAGCTATCGCTGGGTGCTCAGTCGCGGCCAAGTGGTCCGGAACGCTCTTGGGAAAGCCATTCGGTTTGTAGGCATTCAAACTGATGTGACTGGCCTCAAACATGTTGAAGAACGGCTCGTTCATGATGCGTTATACGATACTCTGACTGGTCTACCCAACCGGGTTTTCCTGATGGAACGCTTAAGGTCCGCTGGCGATTTGGCCCGTTGTAAACCCGACTATTTATTCGCGGTTTTGTTTATTGATCTAGACCGCTTCAAGATGATCAATGACAGTCTAGGGCATGCCATTGGCGATCAGCTTCTGAGTGAAATATCACGGCGGCTTCTAACCTGCCTGCGCCCCAACGATACGGTTGCCCGATTGGGGGGAGATGAATTTGTTGTGCTGCTGGAGAACATCAAAATCCATGATCAGGTGATTATGGCTGCTCAGAAAATTCTGCAGGAACTGTCCGCTCCATTCAATTTGGAAGGGCGAGAAATTTTCACCAGCGCCAGTATTGGCATTACCTTCAGCAGCATTGGCTTTAACCGTCCAGACGATCTGCTGCGCGATGCCGATCTCGCTATGTACCGGGCTAAAACCCAGGGAAGAGGCCGCTATCAAATTTTTCATCCCCGCATGCACAGTTCGGCAGTGGCCTTGCTGCAAATGGAAACGGACCTGCGGCGAGCGATCGAGCGGCAAGAATTACGCTTGCACTACCAGCCCATAGTCTCTCTGCGCACCAATCGCCTCGTGGGGTTTGAAGCTCTGATTCGCTGGCAGCACCCCCAGCAGGGGCTAATTTCACCGGCCAAGTTTGTACCGATTGCCGAAGAAAGCGGCTTGATTAACTCAATTGGCGAATGGGTGTTGCGAGAAGCTTGCCGTCAGATGCGCCAATGGCAAAAGCAGTTCCCCGACTGGCAACCCCTGACGGTGAACATTAATCTTTCCAGTAAGCAGTTTACGCCCTACTTAGTTGACCAAGTGTACCAAATTTTGCAAGAAACCGAACTGGCTGGTGAATACCTGAAGCTAGAGATTACCGAAAGCGTCCTAATGGGCCATGCCGAATCGGCGATTACCACGCTGACTCAGTTGAAGCAACTTGGCATTCAGTTGGCGATTGATGATTTTGGCACTGGCTATTCTTCTCTTAGCTATCTGCATCGGTTTCCGATTGACACGCTCAAGGTCGATCGCTCCTTTATTCAGCGGGTAGATATCGATGGCGAACAATTGGCAATCGTGCGAACCATCATTACCCTGGCCTGGAATCTGGGCATGGAGGTGGTGGCTGAAGGGGTGGAGACTCCCAAGCAATTAGCTCAGCTCCGCTCGCTCCGCTGTGAATACGCCCAAGGCTATTTGTTTTCCCAACCGCGAGATGTGCAAGCGATCGAAACCCTGTTGACGCAGGAACTAGAGCAGGGCCAGTTTAAGCCGTTTGGCAACCGCAGTGTGTAGAATTGCTAAATTTCCTGGGATTGCGCAGCGATTTGCATCAACCTTTTGATCAATTCAGTAATAATCTGTAAAGTTTTACGGATTACCCCATCACTTCAGCAGGTAATACCGCTAATATCGGCTAAATAACCCTAGGTAATTTGCTATTATGCGCCCTGTTTTCTCCAATGCTTCGACTGAGGTAGAAACCCAAACTCGCATTTTACAAGCCGCTAGGAAGCTGTTTGCTCGCCACGGCTATGATGGTACGACCACGCGGGATTTGGCGCAGGAAGCTGGTGTTGCTGAGGGGACAATTTTCCGTCACTTCGAAAATAAAAAAGCGATTTTGATCGAGGTTGCCACTCAAGGTTGGGTCGAAATTCTGACGGATTTGCTCACCGAGTTGAGTGAAATGGCCAGTTACAAAGCCATCGCTCAGGTGATGCGGAAACGGATGCTGAACCTACACCAAAATGCTGATCTGCTGCGGGTTTGCTTCATGGAAGCGCAGTTTCATCCAGACCTACGCGAACAAATTCAGTCTGAGGTGATCACTAAAATGACGGATGTGGCGGAAGCTTTTTTTGAAACGGCAATGGATCAGGGCATCTATCGCCGCATGAATCCTCGAATTGTGGCTCAAGTTTTCTTAGGCATGTTTACCATTGCCGGGTTCAGTCGAGACACGATTATGCCTGGTGATTCGTCTCCCCAAGCCATGCTGGAGATGGCTGAAGGCATGGCCGATATTTTCCTAAATGGGGTGCTGGCTGCGCCTGCTTCTTAAAACTTGGTTACTCAAGTGCCTGACTATCCATTTTGCCTCTACCTATTGACAGAGAACAGCATCAAACGTTAGATTCATCCTGAAGCGAAGGGGAGTAGCTGCTAGCATAGAGGCACTTTTGAGCCTTTCTTAAAAAGGTTTTTCAGCCAATTTCTCGTAGGCTAGACTACTTAAGTCAACATACTGGTGATGAACCTGGCTTAAGTGACAGGCGCTGATCGCTTAAAGTCTGGATGAAGCAAGGTAGGGTAAAGCCGTGTTTTCATTCTGAGCGTTCAGAGGCTTGTAAGTGAGACCTTCACTAAGTTCACAGATGTGAGCTTGGTGGAGTCTTATTGGTTCATCAAGCTCACTCAAATCCATTGATTCCCTACCGATTTGAGAGAGGAGCTTGAGGATGTTGACTGCTTTTACCGCAGGGCTTTTATTAATTACCGTTTCCGAACTGGGCGATAAGACGTTTTTTATTGCCGCTATTTTGGCGATGCGTCATCCCCGGCGTTGGGTGTTTGTAGGGGCAGTGGCAGCCTTGGCTCTGATGACCATTTTGTCAGTGCTATTTGGTCAGGCGGCTACCCTACTGCCAGCCGTTTATGTGCATTGGGCTAAAGTGCTCTTGTTTATGGGCTTTGGCTTCAAATTACTCTACAACGCTAGTCAGATGACGGATCAAGCCTGCGTGGAAGAGCAGCAAGAAGCACTGATGGCGGTTAAGCAGGCTGAAGAAAAGCTGCCCAAGCGGCATACTCCCTTTGCCATTGTCACAGAAGCCTTTGGGTTGACCTTTTTAGCAGAGTGGGGCGATCGCACTCAGATCGCTACGATTGCCCTTGCGGCGGCTAACAATCCAATCGGTGTGGCGTTAGGCGCTATTCTAGGTCATGCTGTTTGCGCCGCCATTGCAGTAGTTTGCGGGCGAATGGTGTGTGGCCGTATTTCTGAACGCACGATTACTATGCTGGGCGGTACGCTATTCCTGATTTTTGCTGCTGTTGGTTTGTATGAACTGCTGCATGCTTAAGGATAGCAAGTAACGAGTAAGGTAGGATTTGTTACTGGCTCTGCATTTGCTCTAATCGTTGATTAGGGTCTGGGTGGCTTCAATTACTGAGTTGGCTAGGGCATTGGTAGCGAAAAAGATCTCGCCCCTCGACCCGAAGAAGCCGTTCTTTGATATCGTGGATGCGGGTAGAAGTCATGATGTCCTCAGGGGGCTTGCTGCTCTGACTGGGATAGATTTTGCTGCTGTTTGTCTCCCCATTCTGTAAGGTCAATCGAGTCCCAGATTTACTCACTTCATCGACCTCATTTACTCCCAATCCTTGAGTGATCAATCGCGATAATCGCGAGGAGCCATCCGAATTGTGAAACTTCCCTGGTTAATGTCCGGCGTGCTGGGCACCCTCAGTGTTTTGTTAATTTCCCTATCTGCAGAAGCCGCGAGGCTACAGTCCTGGCAGTTCAATCAGGCTCAGAACCAGCTTATCTTCAGTACCGATGAGCCGGTTCAACCAAGAGTCCAGCTTTTGACTGATCCGGTGCGGTTGGTCATTGACCTACCCAACACGTCATTAGAGCGCAGGCGCATCCGCGAAGATGGAGACGGAGCCATCGACGAGATTGAAATCCGCCGCGAAGACGATGATACTGCCCGAATCGTGATCGAATTGGAGAACGAATACACGATTGACCCCGCTCAGGTAATCGTACAGGGCACCAGCCAAACGGGCTGGAGTGTGCAACTGCCGCCTCCCAGACGCCTCAGTCGAGCTGAGCGCCGCGCTAACCGTGACCGTGAAACCCGCATTCCGATCGAAGTCATTCCCTATGTTGATGCAGCTGTGATTCAAACGGTTGAAGTCGCTACCAACGGTCGAGGTGTGACAATTCGGGCCGATCAACCTCTGACCAACTATACCAGCGGCTGGGACCAGACTACCTCCACCTATCAAATTCGCATTCCTCAAGCTCGCTTGGCTAGAGATTTCACGAACCCTACGTTGGATAACCGCAGCCCATTGCTAAGCCTGCGTGCCCAACAAGCTGAAAGCGGTGTGATAATTGGCTTACAACCCGCACCGGGTGTACAAATTGGTGAAATTAGCCGGGTCAGTCAGTCGCTTGCGCTGAGCTTGGCTGGGCGTCCCCAGCGGCGGTTTGTTCCGGGTGAAACCACTCGGACGCGCATCCTGCCTCCCCTAGACCAACTGCCAAATGTGGCAAACCAGCGCGTTTTGATTGTGATCGATCCAGGTCATGGCGGACGCGATCCGGGGGCGATTGGCATTGGGGGTCTACGGGAGACCGATATTGTTCTGGAGGTGAGTTTGCGGGTAGCCGAACTGCTGCAACAGAATGGAGCTGAGATTATTCTGACCCGCGCCGATGAGCGTGAAGTGGGCCTTGAACCTCGCGTTGCTCTGGCTAATCGCGCCAACGCCGATATTTTTGTCAGCATCCACGCCAATGCCATCAGCATGAGCCGCCCTGATGTCAATGGGGTCGAAACCTATTTTTACTCGTCTGCTGCTGGTCGAGAGTTATCCGCCTACCTGCTAGACAGCTTGCTGGAGGCAACTGGCATGAACAATCGCGGTGTCAAAGAAGCCAGATTTTTTGTTTTGCGACGCACTAACATGCCAGCTAGTCTGGTTGAATTGGGATTTGTGACGGGTGCAGAAGATGCTCCTAGACTGGCCGACTCCAACTTTCGTGAGCTTCTGGCCAAAGCTGTTGCTCGTGGAATCCTGCAATACATTGTCGATACTTTCTAGTCGCTACCGTTGAGTGGATGCTTTAGCGAGAATACAGTTGACTACTTCCACTCCACCCCTGATCATGCCACCCTTCACCGCTGCCCAAATTCAAGCCATGCGTCAATTGATGCAATGCTGCGGACAGACCGCCCAGCAAATGGCTGCCCACGAGTTTCAGGTGTATGAAAAAGGCAAGCACGACTATGTCACTGACGTGGATCGTGCTTTGGACCGGCAACTCACTGCAGGATTGACACGTTTGTTTCCGGCAGATTGCATCATTAGCGAAGAAAATCCAGATTCCTGGAGCGCCTTTGCTACCCCTTCCGATCGACAGTGGTTTGTCGATCCATTAGATGGTACTGATGACTTTATTCACGGCCGCTCCCACTATGCGGTCATGGCCGGACTGCTCGTGAGGCATCAGCCAGTGGCGGGTTGGATCTACGCTCCAGCGGTTCATCAGCTTTATTACGGTGGTTCTGAGATTGGCCTATTTCAAGCAACAGGAATGGCCTCCGCAGAACCACTCCAGCCGGTCGAGCCGGCCCATCCGTCCGCCAACTTCTGCCCCATTCTGTTGGGATATAGAGATCAGAAACGTTTTGGTAGCGCCATTGCTCATCTGATTCCTGCTGCTCAGTTTAGCTCGATTGGCAGTTTTGGCCTCAAGGTGCTGCAAGTCATCTGCGGTCAGGCTGGACTGTACCTGTACCTGAATCGCCGCGTCAAACTATGGGACACCACAGCTCCGGTTGCCTTGGCCCAAGCGGCTGGCTTGGTTTGTTGCGACTTAAACGGCGAACCCTTACGATTCATGCCCGATGGAATTGATGCCCAGTCCTTGGCCCATCAGCAGCCCATCATTATTGGCTGGCGTAGCTATGTGACGGCTTTGTTACCCTGCCTGCAGCAAGCCGTTTTAGAGTGCTGCCCGTTACCGGAACAACGATTTTAGTAGGCTCTGCCTCTAGCCGCATAGAATGAATGCAGACGGCGGCATTTCCTTCATTTGGGTGAGGCAATTTTGAGCCTGACACTCTACGCTATAAGTAGGCTAGAAAAAGCTAGAAAGCCCATAATAACCATCTTGTTGGTGACTGCTAAGTTTTGGTGGCTACTAGGTGTGATTGCGAATGTAGTTTGAGCCGTGTTCTTGTTTGAGTTGGTGAATCTGTCCGTGTGAGTCAAATCGGTTTGAGTTGGAGAAGCAGGTTAGGAGATATCGCTTCACGGCTCTGGTTAATGCTTTGATTGAAACTTGCCAACTGGATATTCCATAGATTCCATAGCAACGCTATGCGTGGGTTAAGCTCCAGCCATTCTTAAGGACTTAAGCGACTGATTGAACCGGTGGGCGACTGGGGTTTAGCGTTGTCCTGTGACACCGAGGCTTGGCTGTGCTTTCGGAATTTGCAGTATTGCCTCTGTAGCTAATCAGAAGGCCGTTGAAGCAACCGCGTAGCATCTCGATTTTACGGAGGACGGATTATGAAGCGTTCTATTTTAGCAACACTGACTTTGTTGCCGACCTTATTGCTGACGCTCCCAGCTCAAGCGGAAAACCCGGCCCATGTGCAGCAACTCCTTGATACTCGCGCCTGTGCGGGTTGCGACCTCCGGGATGCCGATCTCAGCCAAGCTCATTTGATTGGGGCTGATTTGCGCGGCACTGATTTGCGCGGTGCCGACTTGACGGGTGTGAATTTAGAAGGCGCAGACCTAACGGGTGCCGATCTAGAAGGCGCTAACCTGACGGGTGCCTATCTCACCAATGCCAGCCTCAATGAAGCCAACCTGACCAGCGTCAATTTAACTCGTGCTGTCATATATCATGCGGATGTAACCGGCGCAACCATGCAGGCCTTGAATTTAACCGATGCTCAAATCTACGGTACTAGCATCAGTATTGGTGGCGAATAGATAACTTGATAAACTTTTGTCAAAAGTTGGGGTAGACTCTGGGCTATGATCTCTGTGAGTCTGCCCCTTAGGCTTATTTTGGTCTAACGGGATTAAACTTGAACAGTTACAACTAAGCCAACCATTAAAACTTAATTAAAACTAAACTCAGTTAATTCATCTAACTGAGAAAAAATCGGCTACGCTGGGATGGGGACAGTTGGCAATCGACAATGTCCTTCTAGTTTGTCTAGTTTCTGACTTGGTACAGTTTTCGGGGTGTATAAGTTCTGATTGTTTCTGATTGTTTTTTCTGATTTCTGTCTGCTTCACTGCTCCCTCTATTGTTAGTGGCATGGTTCCATGCACGATCGGTACAATTCCCGCGAAACACGGGATGCTTCGCTAATTCGTTCTAATCCTTTCTTCAAGGGTTTGCCAGAGGCTAGCGTTGAGCAAGCCTTGGCTCATGTTGTTGTGCGAAACCATCCTCCTAACCAGGTGCTGCTTCTCGAAAACGATTGGGGCAGCTCAGTATATTTTATTCTAGACGGTTGGGTAAAAATTCGGACTTACAATTTAGATGGTAAGGAGGTAACGCTCAACATTTTAGGTAAGGGTGAGCTATTTGGCGAAATGGCAGCACTCGACGAAGTCCCCCGGTCCACGGATGTGATTACGCTGGTTCCTACCATCATTGGCAATATGCCAGCTCAGGATTTCGTACAATTACTGACAAACGAACCCCAGTCCGGTATCCGTCTAGCACAGTTAATGGCTCGTCGTTTGCGGCAGGTTAACCGACGTTTGCGGCTGCGAGAGTCGGATAGCGTTTCGCGAGTAGCGGACATTTTGTTGTTTTTGGCCGATGGGCAAGGCAAGCCTGGTGAACAAGGTATCGAAATTCCCAATTTGCCCCATCGGGAGTTGAGTAGCCTCAGTGGTTTAGCTAGAGAAACCGTCACCCGCGTCCTCAGCAAGCTGGAAAAGAAAGGGTTAATCCAGCGGGAGCGAGATATTCTCTGCATCCCCGATGTGGCCGCCTTGGAACGAACTCTGGTCTGAAGGGCTGAAACTAGCCTCCAACTCCTATTCTCTGATCTGCTGGCGATGCTCTCGACAAAAGGTCTTCACCGCGGCTACGGTCACCGCTCGCTCAAAATCTGCCGGGAGGTGAGCATCTGTTCTGATCTCGGCCAATTCCTGCACTGTGCTGCCGTTGGCCAAGAAAGAGCAAATCGACTGGGCGTAGGCTTCGACTTTGTCGCGGTCCAAGGTTTGGGCATAGCTGAGCGTTTCAGCACTGGCCACTTCACGGAATTCTTGCCAAAAATCGCCGGTTTCGTACCAGGCCCAATTGCGCTGCTGCTCACAGTACTCACTCAAGGGCACTACCTGTCCCTGTGGATCAATCGCTAAATAGCCCGACAGCTGATACAGATGGCAAACTCCCAGTGTTCCTGGCTTAAATGCAGGCGGTTGCTCTGCCGTTGGCCTAGAAAGCCGCTCTCGCTGAAATTGGAGGCGCTGACGGGCATAGCCTTCGTGGGCGGTACTATGACCTGCCAATAGGGTTAGCAAAATTCCGCAGGTCAGCAACCCGACCTGCCCCACAACAATGGATTGGTGTAGAATGTTGTGCTGTTGAAATCGGAGCTGCTGCAACTGCTGCTGCAAGTTGGCTGAAGTCAATCGTAGTTTACCCATAAGGAAGGCTAGAGCAGGACCATACTCAAGATTCCCAAGTCGCCCCAAGATGCAGCAGTGAGTTGCCGAGTAACCTTCTATACTGCCGAAATCAAGGCCAATACCCTGGCAGGGCTGCCCGAACCGCCTTGAACCGGCAATCCTCCGATTACCAGAGTTGCACCCGTTGGAGGCAGTTGATCGAGTCCAGCCAAACATTCCAGAATGAGGCCGTCAGCTTCATAGATAGCCATGCTGGCGGCGTAGGTAGGATCGCTTCCCGGATCGACTCCATGCGTATCGGTTCCCAGGCCAACAATGTGGCGTTCTGCAATCAGAAAGGCCACGGCCTCTGCCCCAAAGCCCGGAAAGTGACAGGTTCCTTGCGCATCTCGGTTAAAAAAGCTAGGAGAATGGCTCCAGCGATCTTGCCAGCCGGTAAACAGAATCACAAGGCTACCGGACGGAACTAGCCCATGCCTTGCCTCCCAAGCTTCGACATCGGCCAAAGAAAGGCAGTAATCGGGGTTGAGTGCAGCCGATTCACGCCTATCCAACACCACGGCCGGAACCACCAGCTCCTGTGCCGTAAACTGATCGGCGCTTCTGGCGTTGGGAATGAAACTGTTGGGTGTGCCCCAGTGGGTACCGCTATGCTCACCGATGGTCAGGCGATTGATCATGTAGCCTTCCTGGTCGTAGCTAGCCCAGGGTTGGATTTTGATGGCCGGATCGCCTGCCCAGAGGGGCATGGTAGCAGTGAGGGGATGGGTCAGGTCTACCACGCGCCAAGGCATTTGGTTCATTGGCTTGGCTCCACCCGCAGGCCAAAATAGGTCAGCACCAGCTCTTCGGAACCCGTATTGCGGACTTCATGCTGCTCACCCGGTTCCACCGCCACACAGGTGCCGACCGTCAGGGCATACTCCTGGCTATCAATGCAAATCAGTCCAGCGCCCGCCTCGACAAAAAACACCTCGCACATATCGGTGTGAGCGTGGGCTGCGGCAACCTGGCCGGGGGCAAACCGAGCTTGGGAGAAGTTGGTCAGGTGGGGAAGCTCACCCAAACGCAGCATTACCTTCTTTTTGATAGCCGGATTGTGGGACACTGATTCTTCAGGCAAGTCATTCAGAGCAATTCGTTTCATTGGCTGCCAGTGGGTGAAATTTCTTCTATCACTCCATAGTGTGCAGCAAATCTAACCGGACCAGCAGATTGCGGAACTTGCAACGACGATGATTTGTTAAAAAAACACAAAACCTGAGCCAATCCCAAAAAGCCAATGAATTCGTACATTCAGACAGAGGAATTTAAACATTGAGTCTATAGACTCATAAATAGCGTTGCAGTCGGCTGCTTCTGGCTATACCTACTCAACTTTGCTTTTCCGAATCTTCTACTGAATGATCATGTCCAATTCTTCTCCGGCTGAACTAGCGTTTCCGATTTCCCGCTTCCAGCAAGCAGTTGAGGCAAAAGAGTTCTTGATTACCGCAGAGGTGATGCCCCCCAAAGGCGGCGATCCAACTCACATGCTGCAAATGGCCCAATTGCTGAAAGGGCGCGTGCACGCCATGAATATTACCGATGGCAGTCGCGCAGTGCTGCGGATGTCTTCGCTAGCGGCGGCAGTTTTGCTACGACAGCATGGACTGGAACCTGTCTGTCAAATGGCTTGTCGCGACCGGAATGTGATTGGTCTACAAGCTGATCTGATGGGCGCTCAGGCTTTGGGAATTCAGAACATCCTGGCGCTGACTGGCGACCCAATCAAGGCCGGCGACCATCCCACTGCTCGCGGCGTATTCGAGCTAGAGTCGGTGCGGCTCCTGAAGCTGATTGATAAGCTCAACCGAGGTGTAGATTTCAACGACAAACCTTTACCGGATGGAGCCACGGCTCTGTTCGCGGGAGCCGCGGTAGACCCTCAATGTCCGAGCTGGTCTGGGCTACAACGCCGGTTTGAACGCAAAGTAGAGGCAGGAGCAAAGTTCTTTCAGAGCCAGCTGATCTCGGACTTTGACCGCTTGGAAAAATTCATGGATCAAATTGCTGCAGGTTGCAACAAGCCGATCCTGGCCGGAATTTTCTTGCTAAAGTCAGCCAAAAATGCCCAGTTTATCAACCGCAATGTTCCGGGCGTACAGATTCCGCAAGATTTGATCGATCGGTTAGAACGGGCGACGGATCCGCTGGACGAAGGAGTACAAATTGCGGCAGAGCAAGTCAAACTGGCGCGTCAGCTTTGCCAAGGGGTTCACATTATGGCGGTGAGGCGGGAAGATTTGATTCCGCAAATTCTGGACCGGGCGGGAGTTGCAGCAGTAGCTGGATGAGACTGCAACGCCCTTCAGGTCTGCCGTTTGCTCTACTGTACAAGGTGATTCATCGTTGCTTTACAAGTGCTTCATCGCTGCTTCATTCTTTTTGAATGGGTCAAACCCCTCTTGTAAAGTTTTTATCTAATTGTCATTATTATCACCAGTGACGATTTTCAGGAACTCCAGCCCTCAAACAAACCCTGTTTGGGGGTTTTCGTATTTTAAACCATCTTGACTTAGAATCAGCAGGAGGTGATATCGATGTTGTCTTAAGTTACTCAATCAGTATTGCTTGTAAATGATATCACGTAGATACCATAAACCACTACCCTTTTCGATATCTAGATATTATTTGCTGAGCGTCATTGCTGAGCGACCAGAAGCGAGTTGAGATAGGTGAAGATGCGATCGAGTTCTCCAATCGCGTTAAGCTCTGCTGCTTCCTCTGGAGTGAGGGCATCCGTTTTGTTGATTTCCACCGTCCCTGCTTCTGCCCCTGTTTCTCACTGAAATCCTATGGGAGCATCGAGCGTTGTTTCAGAATGAACTCAGCGATTGCCAAATCCACCGGCGTAGTTACTTTCAGGTTGGTTTCTTCTCCGAGCACAATTTTCACCGGTAGACCACACTGCTCGAATAAGGCGGCATCATCGGTGACTTCCCAACCCTGACGAATGCCCTGCTCGTGGCACTGAAGGAGATCCTGTACCACGAATCCTTGCGGTGTTTGGGCCGCCCAGAGGTTGCTGCGGTCTGGCGTTGCGGTGATCAGTTGAGTCGGAGCATCCACTACTTTGATTGTGTCTTTCACGGGGATAGCGGCGATTAGCCCTAAGCAGTCCCGCAGAGCCTCAGCGCAGTGATCAAACAAATCGGGTGTAGCCAGACAGCGGGCACCATCGTGAATCAGAACCCGATCTGCCGTTGTGGGCAACCCCTTGAGGCCGCAATAAACCGATTCTTGCCGGGTGGCCCCCCCCTGAATGAACTGCACCGTATCTTCCAGTCCAAGCTGCGCCACAATCGCTTTGAAGTTTTGCCAATCACAGGGTTGCCCAATAATGCCAATCCACTCGATTGATTCGGCCTGTTTCGCGGCTTGTAGCGTCCAGGCTAGCACCGGTTGACCCAATAGCGGCAGCAGCAGTTTGTTGCGTTCACTGCCCATACGGCGACCCGATCCGGCAGCTGGAATTAACAAATGCACGATTAGATACCCCTGCAATAATCAGAGTTGGGATGCGGCGCTCCGATCCGTTTACTCCTCAATTTTGACCGAAAAGGGAGTCTCGTAAAGCCGGTTAATTGTAAAGCTGAGCGTAGTTGTGTTGTCTTGCCAGACTAGTTGATGAATGATCACATCGGCGTAAGCTAGCCATGCTTCATCTACCAGGGGCAGCGGCACATCGAGCGGAATAATCCGATAACCTGACTTAATCGCCTGATGGGACGCATTCAGCAACAGCGGTTCCGGAAAATCTTGACCACGAGCCAGCTTCAAAATGCTATTGACTTGACAGGGCATTCCCATCGGTATTGCTCTCACAATGTATTTGTGGTGTGTATTTATGGTGTATTGGCGGTTGCGGGCACCTTCTGCTCTAGGCGATTTTTTAGATCCGCCATCAAATCCTGATTCGAGCGATGCGCTTCCCATTTGCCCGAATACAGCCAGCCAATGCGCCAATTGCCCGCCATCGAGTTGGCATCCTCGGCAATTGTGCCGGAATAATCGACCGGATTGGGTGAGCTGGTGAGATAGCGTTTGGTAAACCGAATGCTGCGCCCAACCACCTCACCACTGAGCTGTGCTTCGCCCAAATAATTGTCGTCGAGCATGCTGCCGCTGAGGGAATTACCGCTTTGCACAAAGGTGGCTTCAAAGCGAGTGGGTAGACCATTCTGCCAGTAGGTTCCAAGCCAAGTGCCGCTAATATCCATGAGGCAATCGGGCCAATCACATCCCTTTCACCCTATCATCCCTACACCGGTTCACCCCACCTGACTTTGTTGCCTTCTAACTCAAACTGCGGTTGCCCCCAACCTTAAAGTTTAAAACTTCCCTTTCCCTTCCATCCAGGCTAGGCATTGCTGCATTTGCTGCCGCATGGTGGCTCGGTCGCTGTGGAAGCGGCGTCCGTGGCCGGGAAGTACCCATTCAAACGAGTAGTTGGCTAAGCGTTGCATGGAGTGAGTTAATTCAGTCCAGGAGTACCAGCAGGCACTGCGAAAGGCGTAAAGATGATTCAACTGCGGGGACCAGGCCAAGTGATCGCCGGTAAACAGAAACCTTTGGTCGTAGAGCAGAACCGTGTGGCCTTTGGTATGACCGGGCACCGGAATAATCAGCAAATCCGGAGCAAATTGAATTGGGTCTAGGCCAGTGAGTTTAATTTCAACATCGCGAGTGCTGCTGCTGATTTCATCCTGATGCAAAATCCGTTCGCAACCAAAATGCTGACGAAACTTTTGGTGATCGGCCACATCGTCGCGATGGGTGAGGTAGAGGTAGCGCACGCCTCCGAGCTGTTCCAAACGTTTGACCAGGGGTGGTGCAAACCGGGGGGAGTCAACCAGCACGTTACCTTCGGGGCGCTGAATCAGATAGCTCGCGGCTCCAAATGAGCGTTCAGCGTGATAGCCACAGTGATATACTCGCTCGGCTAGCTGATTCGGTAGACTGTCTTGGGCTTGTTTGATATCAGTCGGTTTTTCGATCGTGCCAATTGATGCGGTTGGGCAGGATAGCAGCGCCTGCATTGCTCGTAGGCGTTCAGTTTCATTGGTTGGCTGATGATAGACCGCCGACTGATCGCCAATTTCGTAGAATACTTCTGGTGCCATCCAGCGGCAGGTATCGCAATCAATGCAGGTGGAATCGACGTAGAAATCGCCTTCCGTGTTTTCGGGACGGCGTTGGGTTAAATGAGCCATGTCAAACTCGCTCCTAGCCAAATCTGCAGGTTATAGTCATTAGTTAAGGTAGTCATTCAGTGCATCTTCGCAGACACTCGTTTCCTCTCTACTTGTCTATCGCTGAAAAATTTGCCTAATGATTTTGTCTGATGATTCTGTAGGCACTATCTCTATTGTGGAAAATCTTTCACAGATCAGGGTGCTTTGGTTTAATTTCTACCCCAGTTCTGCACTTTCCATCGATACCTTGTTCGGCTGAGTCAAGGGAGCTGAAGTCGGCAGCGGGAATTCAAACTCAGTTTTGCAGAGCGTCACCCTATCAATTAGCAATGAGGTAGCGGTAGAATCCCGAATTCACCTGCACAAAATCTGCTCAGATCGGCTCCAGATTGGCTATAGTTTGTCTCCGGCGGTTTTTCGTTTTTGACTCCTACGCTTTGTCAATTTCATCTAATTTTCATCTGATTAGTTGCCTGTAGCTGTGAAAGCAGGTGATAAACCTCTTGAGCAACTTCGCTGATTTCATGCTGCGTCGTGATGTTCCTTCCTTAAAGTCTGCTGGCAAATGTTCGGGAATTGGCTACTTCCAGAAAATTCCGATTCGTATTCTGCTGACAGTTCCCAGCCTGATCCAGATTGTAGTGGTGGTGGCCTTGATCGGCTGGCTGTCGTGGTGGCACGGGCAACAAACGGTGAATCGGTTGGCGGTGCAGCTCCAGAATGAAATTAGCGAGCGGGTGAGGTTGAAGCTGGAAACCTATTTAGCAACGCCGCAGTTCATTACGGCAATTAATCAAAATGCGGTGCAGCTCAACCAGTTGGAGTTGAACAATCCCCCAGCTCTGGAGCAGTATTTATTCCATCAGTTGCAGCAGTTTAACTCGGTCAGCGGCATTTTGATTGGCACCGAGCAGGGCTATTTACGAGCGGTGAATCGACGCGGCGGCCTGCATTTGCTGAAGCTGGATCCGTCTGACCAGGGCCAAGTACATAACTATCAGCTCGACTCAACGGGTGAGAAAACTCGGTTGGTTGGAACCTTCCTAAAGCCGGATGTACGGCAAATATCTTGGTATCGGGCTGCGGTGCAAGCCAAACGACCCGTCTGGAGCCAGATTTTTCAAACCCCAGACAATCGCGATTTGTCGCTCAACGCCAATGTGCCAATCTACGATCTGCAAACGGGCCAGCTAGAAGGAGTCGCCTCAGCGGGCGTGGTGGTGTCTGTGATTGACCAATTTCTGGATAGTCTCCAGATCAGTGCAACTGGTTTGGTGTTCATTGTTGAGCGCAATGGCAACTTGATTGGTACCTCAACCGACGCCTTGCCTTATCGCACCATACAGCAAAACGGTAAGGTGAAACTGAGCCAAGTTTCTGCAGCAGATAGTTCCCATCCTTTAATTCGGCAGACGGCTCAACAGCTCCTGCAGCAGTTTGGCGACTTTGCCCAGATCACAACTCCTCAGCATCTGACTTTCTCAGACAACGGACAGCGGGGATATGTGCGGGTCTTGCCCTATCGCGATTCGTTGGGGTTGGACTGGCTGATTGTAGTGGTGATTCCCGAAACCGACTTCATGGCTCAGATCGACCACAATAGTCGCGTTACCGTATTGTTGTGTCTCACGGCTGTTTTGATCGCGTTGGGTCTAGGCATATTGGCCTCTAGCTGGATCGCTAAACCTATGCAGCAACTCAGCCAAGCCAGCCAAGCGATGGCGAACGGAGATCGGAACCAACGAGTACCAGAAGTGCTGCCGATTCAGGAGATCCAGATCACGGCACAAGCCTTTAATCAAATGGCGGAAACGCTTGGTCTTTCCTTTCAGCAGATCGAGGTTGCCAATACTACCTTAGAAACTCAAGTGCGTGAACAGACGGCCCAACTGCGACAAGCCCTGGAGTTTGAAGATCTGTTGCGGCGAATTACTGAAAAAGTGCGGGATAGTCTTGACGAAGCCCAAATTTTGCAAACCGTAGTGCGAGAGCTGGCGCTGGAACTGGGCCTTCAGGGCTGTGATGTGGCGCTCTACAATCTGGAAACTCGCACCTCAACGGTCTATTACGAGTATCTCTGCGCTGACTATCCCAAAGCTGAGGGAAAATCAATGGCGATGGACCAGGTTCCAGAACTTTATCAGCAGTTGCTGCAACGGCAGTATGCCCAGTTTTGCCTCACCCAGCCACTGCTGCGGGACGTTTGTGAAGATGCTCGGTTTGCTTGTCTGGCCTGTCCGGTCACCGATGACCAGGGAGTGTTGGGCGATCTATGGTTGTTTAAATCGCATCAGTGGTGGTTCAATCCAGAGGAAATTCGCTTGGTGCAGCAGGTGGCCAATCAGTGCGCTATTGCTCTACGTCAATCGCGGCTTTACCAAATGGCCCAGGCCCAAGTCAAGGAGCTAGAACATTTGCACCGAATCAAGGACGACTTCCTCAGCACCGTTTCCCACGAGCTGCGGACACCAATGGCCAATATCAAAATGGCGACCCAGCTTCTGGAGATGAGCCTGGAGCGGATTGGGCTAACCGAGGCCACGGCTGAATCGGTCTTTCGCTATTTGCAAATCCTCAAGGATGAGGGACAGCGAGAAATTACGCTGATCAATAACCTGCTGGATCTATCGCGCCTCGATGCAGGCACCGAACCCTATGTCCCTACCACCATCGACCCGAAAACCTGGATTCCCCATGTTGTAGAGCCGTTTGTCGAGCGAGCGCAACTACAACACCAGCAGCTTCAGCTAGAGCTAGCACCCGAATTGCCACCCCTAACGACCGATTTGTCGGATCTGGAACGCATTCTCAGCGAATTGCTCAATAATGCCTGCAAATATACCCCGGCTGGCGAACAAATTGTGGTTACAGCGAGCATTGTGGAAACGGCTTCAGCCAAACCAGCGGCCCGCAGCACTGAGGTGCCGAGACGGACTGAAGCTGATCCCGGTCCTGCGAATGGGGGTAGTCCTACCTTTTTGATTAGCGTCACCAACTCTGGCACCGAAATCCCGGAAGATGAACAGGAGCGCATTTTCGACAAGTTTTACCGCATTCCCAGCACCGATCCGTGGAAGCATGGCGGCACTGGCTTGGGGTTAGCGTTAGTCAAAGGCTTAGTTGAAAAGCTGAACGGAGAAATTCACGTTGAGAGTCACTCTGGCCACACAACGTTTATGATTCAGTTGCCGATGGCTAGAGGGGCAGGTCATATCAAATCCGGTTAATCAGCCAGAGTTCGCGTAGTAGAGGCGTTTTGCCAAAACGCCTCTACAGTACAGCGGCTAAATTAGGGCGTTTAGTTGGATCTGAGATAAGTTTTGAGTTTTAAAGCGTGTAGGTGAACTGTTCAACTAATAATCCAGGTACCCAAATGCCTCCCAGACTGCGGTTCTCATAGGTACCGACTTCGGGAATGAATTCCTGGAATTCGGTGAGATTGATCAGGTTATCGCCGAGAAACCGGTAGAGGCTTTCGTCGAAGCGCAGGTTTTCGATTGGGGCTACAAGTTCGCCGTGTTCGACCCAAAAGCAGGCATAGCGCGTCATGCCGGTAATCCGTCCAGTGGGCCGGTCGCTCCAGTTGAGGTAATGCAGGTTCGACAGATATAGGCCAGTGTCGAGGGTAGTCAGAATTTGCTCGGCGGCTAGCGTGCCGGGGGTGACTTCGGGCGAGCGCAGATATTCCCCACCTGCAGCTCCGTTGGCGGTTTTGCCATACTCTTTGGCGGTGCGGGAGCTAATCAGCGTGTTTTTGAAGCGGCCTTCTACAATCAGCGGCAGTTCTATTGGCGCAATTTCGCCCCATTCATTGAAGCGCGGCACCAGCCCCCGCTGGAAGTTTTCCGTTAGGGTAAAGGCTGGAGAAAGCTGTTTTTCACCCCGTTGCAGCAAACCCAGGGCACTACCACCCCGCTGAAGGGCAGCTTCGCTCACGGCTCCCCACGAAAACAGCCCAATCAGTTCGGCAGCGGCAGCGGGAGCTAGATAGGTGCGGTACTGACCGCGAGGAATTGCTTTGGGCGGTTGGGCCATGCGTTCAAGCTGGCGTTTAGAATCGGCGAGTTTCGCTTCATAGGCTACTGGATCCCATTGGTTGCCCGCGAAGGTGCCTTTTACAGCTTGTCCATCTGCGGTGAACAGGGAATAGTCCAGCGAGAAGGTGTCGGTAGCAAACCAGTGTTTCTGCCCAGCCGAATCGGCATAGGCCCGCACCAACGAACCGCCCGCATAGATGCCAGTAAAATCGAGGCCCTGCACCTGCGGCAACAGGGATTCAACGACGGTGTCGGGAGCCAGGATCTGACCCTGGTGAATCTCGCGGCTAGTCGCATTGCCTTCGGGCAGCACCAGATAGGGATCAACCGGCAACTGGGGGACTTCTTGGCGCAGTTCGGCTAGGGCGGTTTGGGCCAGCGGCCAATCGGTTTCCCAATCGCCGGTAAAGGGAATCGAGCGATAGCCGTTGCGCTGGTCTTGCATCAGGGTGAGGCTGAGGGTGCCGTCTCCGACACAGCCGGCCTGCCGCACTTTGGCCGTATTGAATCGAATAAACTGACTCTGTTCACCCATCAGCGTTAGGCGCAACTGCTCGTCAGCTCGGAGATCGGACAACAGCGCTGTCGCCACTCGGTCAAAGGTTTGCTCTAAACCATCGATTGCAATCAGCTTCACGCTCCACCTCCAAACACTTCCACGCCAGCAAATACACAGGTCGGCGAGCCATGTCCTACCCGAATCGCCTGATTGGGTTCGCCTTTGCCGCAGTAGGGCGTGCCGTACATCTGCCAGGTAGATTCATTGCCGACGCGTACCAGTCGATGCCAGAATTCCGGCGTAGTGGCGCGGTAGTTGGGGTTGCGTAGGGTTTTGGTCAGTTTGCCGTTCTCGATCCGTTTGGCGTACTCGCAGCCGAACTGAAACTTGTAGCGCTGATCGTCGATGGACCAGGAGCGGTTGGCCTCCATGTAAACGCCCTGTTCGATATCGCCGATCAACTCTTCGAACGAGTCGGTGCCGGGTTCCAAATTCAAATTCGCCATCCGGTCGATCGGAGGCCGGTTCCAGGAGGATGCCCGCGCACAAGCCACCCCCGGTTTGCCGATGCGGGCCTGACTCTCTAAACTGCCCAAACCGCGCAGCAAGGTACCGGCTTTGATCAGATATTCTCGCGTGGCTGGTGCACCAATATCGTCGAAGCTGTAGCTGGCGAATTCACCCGGCACGGTAGGATTAAACGTGATGTTCATTAGTTCGGAGCCATAGGAAAGCTGGCCGAAATCTGTCGGTTTGACAAAACTACCGCCGGCATAGTTGCGCTCATCGCCCAAAATCCGATCTAGTTCTAGCGGATGCCCTACGCTTTCGTGAATTTGCAGCATCATTTGGTCGGGAGCCAGGACGAGATCGGTCACGGTGGTGGGGCATTCTTCTGCCGTTAGCAGTTCCACCGCCTGTTCGCCGATTTGCTGCACCTGCGACCACAGATCTGGTGAAACAAACAGCTCCCAGCCACCTTGATAACAGTTGGCCAGATGACCATTATTGCTGCGCTGTTGCACAATCGCCCCATCCTGAGCCGTAGCGTTATAGCCGGTTTCCAGCATCAGGAATTTTTGATAGACCTCAGACCCATTGCTGCTGACAAACCAGGATTCGATTTCGTTGGTAATTGCCGTGGCGGTAGTCTGCACAATCCGATCCGACACCTTCAAAGTTTGACAGATCCGCATCAGCAGGTCGTTGATTTCCTGCGGCGACAGCGCGTCGGCTGGTTTGACAAAGGGGGAACTGTACTGGCCGGTGACTTTGGGACGCACGGCAGGGGTGAGCGGATAAATTGCCCAGCGGCTGGCCGCTAGCGCCTGTTGATAGGCCACCTCCGCAGCAGCTTGCAAGTTGGCAGCCTGAAGCGAATTGGTCGCACCATAACCAATCTGACCGTTGACCATCACCTCGACCATAACGCCTTGGGTGGTTGATTTGCCATTGCGCTGCGGCAGTCCGTCTCGCACAGACCGATAGGTGCTAGCTTCTTTCACGACTCGTAACCCGCTCCAATCCGCAGCGATCTCCAGCGAGTCAAGAGCTTTTGATAATTCAGCGATCATTTCAGCGTTTTGTTTCCTTTAAGAGGATGGAATAACCAACAATACAGTTTAGAAATGCAAGATGAAAGCTAAAACGAATACTGGAAGTTGCTTATCGTTAATCGGCCTCCTGGTTATGCAGAACGAAACCTATCAATTTTGGTAAGCCCAGCAAAGAGCGAGCGACAGACCTAAATTCTAGCGAATCAGCCGCACTGGCAGGGTGATCTAGGTTCGGTCTCTGCCTTCTACAGGGGATCAAAAGGTGATTAAAAAGTGATCAAACAGACTGGCTATAGCAACTGCTGAGTTGACTAGCTAGGGATTGCAGTAGGAGCAGTAGGTGGGATCGGCTGTAGTGACTTGGTCAGGGAATTCGACGGCTTGCTCAAAGCCACAGCCTTGACACCGATAAATCACCGCACGGGTCAGAGCCGTTGGTAAGCCACAGAGACCGCAGGGCAAGCCGGCTTTGCGCTCTCGAATTTCAAACCCCGGACGACCGCAGTGGGGGCAGGACTGCTTGACCTTGGCGATTAAATTCTCGGTGGCTTGGCGAATCACCTGCATCCGGGTTGGGTTGTACATGGCTCGCATATCGGTTTCAATCCAGGCGGTTTGCGTCTGCGCCAAGGCCCATTCCAACGCATCAGCCAATTGCGCTTCGGTGACAATGCCTTTGATGATTTGGTCTGCCGTTACTGTATCCGTACCAGCATTCTCACCGGCAATCACCACTAGCCCATGCTGCGGAAACCCGACCCGTTCGGCAAACTGAAGTGCTTCGGCCAGCGTTTTCACCTGAGTTTGGCTAAAGTTCGTTTCGGTAGAAAGGGCTTCGCCGACAATTTCCAATTGATTTTGCGAGTCGAGCAGCAGCACCAATTCTCGATTGCAGGGCAAATAGGGCATAGCCGGGTGGGGACCAAATGCACCTTCGCTGGCCAGAGCGATTGCTGCTCCAGTGGCCTGCATCGCTGCTTGGGCTTTAATCCGGGCCGCCTCTAGCTGGCTGCCCGCCCGCTTCACCTCGCGGCTAAAGGTACCAAACCGATCGGTATTAAAATTCTGAGGCACGACAATTTGCAGTCCTAGTTGTTGCTCTAGCAGCGGTGCAATTACGTCTTCTTTGCGGTGCATCGTGGCTAAAACGGCAGTCTGACTCGCAAAAAACTCTAGGGTAGACATGGACTGATTCACTAGGTTTGTTGATAGCTGAACAAGTTGAGGAGGTTTTGCCTACGGTTCAATCACCGGATGCTGAACCTGATAGCCCGCCGCCCGCAGCTTCTGATTAGAAACCCGCGCGTTGTAAGGGCGAGTACTGGGCTGAGCCGGATCCCAACGAATTGGGAGCAGGTTGTGCTTGCTAAAAATGGCGTCAAATAGCTCGCCAGTGGTGATTGGCTGATCCTGCACCAGGTTATAAATACCCTGAAGCTGCTGCACTCTGGCAAACTCAATCGCGCCGACAATGTCGTCTAAATGCACCCAGTTGCTGGCATCAGTGCCATCGCCCGCCCGCGTCGTGCCGGCAATTCGCCCAAAGATTTTCACCAGCTCTCGACCCGGACCATAGATACCGCCCAAGCGCAATACGCAAACCTTGAGGCGATCGCTACTGGCGCTGAGCAATGCCCGCTCGGTTTCGGCCAAAATTTCGCCATTTTCGTTGGCGGGTGCAATCGATGACTCCTCCGTCACCCAAGCGCCCTGATGATCCCCATAGACGGCATAGCTGCCGGTATAAATCACCTGCTCGACGCTGCTATTTTGGCTGAGAAGCTGGACCAGGGTTTTCGCCGTTGCCAGGTAGGTGTCTTGGTAGAGTGAACGATTGGGGGCACCCACACTCAGCAACACCACTTGCTGATGGTGCAGTAACGCCTGCAGCCCAGAAGCGTCGGTTCCCTGTACCACAATCGCCCGATCCGCCAATTGAGCTAGTTCGGGGATGCGTTCAGGGGTCGTGGTCGTGGCTGTTACGGTCAATCCCTGCTGCCGCCAGCATCGCGCCACTGCCGAACCCACATAGCCACAGCCGATAATAGTAACGTTCATCAAGCTCGTATTTCTTCTAGACCGATCACTTCTTTACCTACCACGAATCAAGCGCCATGAATCAAGCTGCTGAGCGAATTGAATCTCTCAAAGCCGCGCTGACTGGAGCCATTGCTGCCACGTTAGTGAGTTTGGCAACTGTGAGTAGCAATGTCTGGATTCGCAACCATCTCATCGATGACGATACCTGGCTGAGTCAGTTGCTGGATTGGTCCACCCTGCTTCATCTCGGCGTGGCTAGCATCAGCGGCTTTTTGTTTGGCGTCACCTATCGCTATATCGTGCGGCAGGATCAAAATTTTCAGCTTAAGTCTGGTGCGGTGCTGGCGTTTAGTCTAGTCCGGTGCTTACCCCAGCTCGAAACGAAGTTAGATTATGGGTCATTTAGCCTGGGATTGCTAGAGAGCCTGCTGTTGTTTGGCATTGTAGCCCTAATCCTCAATCGCCTGATGCAGCGGGGCTGGATCAAACCCTTTGCCGCTTAAAGTAAGGGCGAAGCATTTGCTGATAGATTCTGTATGCTCGCACTTTAGACGATTTAGCAAATGCTTCGTCCCTCCCCTTTACAAAAATCTGGCTCCAAATTCATGCCAAAATCCGCAAGTTCAACTACCATTCTGGGCATGTCTTTCCTGGATGAAACTCATCAAAGGTTGTCGTAGGCCACATGAAGTCAAATCAATCTCACTCCGCTGCTCGTTCTGCCGTTCCTGCCTCTGGTTCCGGTGCTCCTTCGGTGCCGATTTCGGTGTATCGAGAGCTGGCTGCCGAATTGCAGGCCACAAGGGCAATGGTGGATTCGCTCAACAGCAAAAATCAGCAGCTTGGTCAAGAAAACCTGATGCTGCGGCAGGAGATGCAGCGCGTCGTGCAGTCTGTGCTGAGTCTACAGCCGTGGATCAATGCCGATCATGGCCTTTATTCGATTCCGCCGCGTCCTCCTCAGCAGGGCACCCCTTCAATGGCCGACCGCCCCACTTGGGAAGAAACAGCTGCCGCTTCCGCAATGGCCGCTCGGCTGAGAACTCCTGGAGAGCCGCAGGGCGAATGGTTGACCGAAGAAGCTGCCACCCCGCAACGCATCGAGCAAACGAAAGCAGCGAAAGGCTTGGGCGGTTTGTGGCTCACCTTAACCGTTTTGGTAGTAGTTTTATCGGCCTTCGGAGCCGGGTTTATGATCATGCGTCCGTTTCTGCCCACCAGCAAGTAGGTTTGGCGTCGTTTCAGCCGGGGTAACGCTGGGTGACATCAGTTTCTGTTATGATCTAACACTTGCAGATACACGCTTGCGGATGGAGAGACCCCTATGGCTCGGATGTACTACGATGCTGACGCGAATTTAGACCTATTAGCCGGAAAAACCATTGCGATTATCGGCTACGGCTCTCAAGGCCATGCCCATGCCCTCAACTTAAAGGACAGCGGCATGAATGTGATTGTCGGACTCTATCCCGGCAGTAAGTCAGCAGCGAAGGCCGAGGCCGAAGGGCTA
The DNA here is from genome assembly GCF_032598965.1 of Leptolyngbya sp. NK1-12. Classification (NCBI taxonomy): domain Bacteria; kingdom Bacillati; phylum Cyanobacteriota; class Cyanophyceae; order Leptolyngbyales; family Leptolyngbyaceae; genus Leptolyngbya; species Leptolyngbya sp. NK1-12. The sequence goes on along the minus strand of NZ_CP053586.1, from coordinate 848,331 downwards.
ACGGTCAAATCCGTCTCCGATGCCGCCGCCGCCGCCGATCTGATCATGATTCTGCTGCCCGACGAGACCATGAAAATGGTCTACAAAAATGAGATCGAGGCCAATCTGAAGGAAGGTAACGTGTTGGCCTTCGCCCACGGCTTCAATATCCACTTCGCTCAGATCGTGCCTCCCACTAATGTCGATGTCGTCATGGTTGCGCCCAAGGGTCCGGGTCATCTCGTGCGTCGTACCTACACGCAGGGCGAAGGGGTGCCCTGTTTATTTGCGGTTTATCAGGATGCGTCTGGGCAAGCTCGCGACCGGGCGATGGCTTATGCCAAGGGAATCGGCGGCACCCGCGCTGGAATTTTGGAAACTACTTTCCGGGAAGAAACCGAAACCGATTTGTTTGGTGAGCAGGTGGTGCTGTGCGGTGGCTTGAGCGCTTTGATCAAAGCCGGATTTGAAACCCTGGTTGATGCAGGCTATCAGCCGGAGCTAGCCTATTTTGAGTGTTTGCACGAAGTGAAGCTGATCGTAGACCTGATCGTAGAAGGCGGCTTGGCTAAAATGCGCGACAGTATTTCCAACACTGCTGAGTACGGCGACCTGACACGTGGCCCTCGCATTGTCACTGACGCCACCCGCGCCGAAATGAAGAAAATCCTGCACGAGATCCAAACCGGCCAATTCGCGCGAGAATTTGTTCTAGAAAACCAGGCCGGCAAACCTGGATTTACCGCCATGCGCCGCCGCGAAGCTGAGCACCCAATTGAAGAAGTCGGAAAGGATCTGCGGGCCATGTTTAGCTGGCTGAAGAAAGCCTAATCAAGATTAGAAAAAATCAATTTCCTACTGTTTGCGGTAGGGAATCAGAGAGGCCAAGCGTGTTTTTTGCTTTGGTCTTTTTTGATGCTCTTTTCTCACTTCCCTTATTCTCAAGCTTTCTGGTGAGAGAAGCAACAAAATCTACTCGTTCCTGTAGCAAAGTAATACACAATCAAATTACAACACTATTTACAATCAGTGACTCGTCTTCGCTTTGATCAATACACCAAACAATTTCTTGATGAGTTCCTCGCTCCCTTTGGTACGGTTGAACGCAGCTACGAAATACCGGGTGAACCCAAGCAGGTTGATCTCTACTTCATTCCTACTCCCCAATCTGTTGCTGAGCTTGCCTCGCTTGGACTGCTGGGACGCATTGCTGCCACCCCTTGTTTGCTAGAACCCTATCGCAATCCGCCCAGTCTCGCTGAAGTGCGCTCCTGTCTACTCAAGCTACTGTGGCTGCAAGCGGATGTCCAACGCCGTCAGCCCAACCTCAGCGATAATCAACTGCCCCAGCTTTGGATTCTCACCGCTTCCGTTTCGGCAACCCTATTGCGTGAGTTTGGTGCTAGCCCCAGTGACGACTGGCTCCCCGGTATCTATTGGTTGCCCCCCGCCCACAAAACGGCGATTGTCTCGATTCATCAGCTTCCAGCCACCGAGGAGACGCTGTGGCTCCGGGTCTTGGGCAAGGGTAGCACGCAGCAGCAGGCAATTGAGGAGGTGTTGGCGCTCTCTAGGGAAGATCCGCGACGGATAATGGCGCTGCGAATCCTAGCAAATTGGAAAATCAATATAGAATTGAGTCAAGCGTTCGACAACGAGGAGGATGGTTTGGTGATGACGCTATCGCGAGCTTTCTTGGAGTGGGAGCAGCAGGTCGAGCAGCGTGGAGAGCAGCGTGGAGAGCAGCGTGGAGAGCAGCGTGGAGAGCAGCGTGGAGAGCAGCGCGGGCAACAACGGGGACAGCGACTAGTTGTAGAGAATCTACTGAAACTGCGGTTTGGCGAGTTGGATGAGCAACTCTTAGCCGTCATTCCCACCTTATTGCAACTGCCGGTTGAAGAGTATAGTGCGATCTTGCTGCAATTGTCACAATTGTCCCGTCAAGAGCTAATTGAACGAGTGCAAGGATCTGCTCCCTAGATGGAGGGGAGATACAGGTGAATTAGTTTAACTGAATTGCCACCACTCCTGATTAATACGCTGAAACCTGCTGGCTCAAAATGTTTGTTATGGGACAATGCCGCTGAATACCGCCTGTTTCTAAAGAAAATTATGCTTTTGGCTGCTCCGCTCTGAGTTTTGTGGTAGAAGCTGAGATTAGATGCTCTGTGCGCTAATCTCAGCCGCAGCAGGACTGAATGGTTTGGCAGACTTGCGCTAATCTAGTCCGACTAAATTCAGGAAGTTCTTCAGCACATCCACATTCGCCAGAATTGCATAGGCGAACACAGCACCACCGACGCCGCCCAAGAAGAAACCTGCAGCATACTCATCCCAACCTTCTTGGCGCTTCAGGGCTTCGGGTGGTCTGGGAGTGGTCAGGGTTGCTACGGGTGCAGGCGGATTTACAGCGGCGTAGAGGGAAATGGCCAGAGTCGAGATCACGACTAAGCCAATCGCCGAGAGCAGCGCTACTAGCGTTCCCACTTCCGTGAACCGTAGTGGATTGAACTTAGCAAACGGCCCCACCAACCAGTAGCCGTGAGCCAGACCCACTTCCAAGCCGCGTCGGATAGGGGACAGTCCTTTCCGGTAAGCTGGCAAATTACTAATAAACGCTTTGACTAAATCAGACGAGTTGATCGGCGTCGCCAAATTACCAACCTGTGGGTCGCCTACGGAATGCACAACCTCACGGTTTCTCGGATCGCGGGGGCGCTCTTTCGAGCGATCAACCTGTTCAACGAATGTAGCCATATTTTCAACCAATCTGTAGGATTGCAGGCTATCTTAAGCATTTCTCTTCAGCAAACCGTCTGTCCCAAGCCACAAACCAGTAGAAACAGGATTCCACTCTAGGGAAGAGCTGAAGTTGCGCCTCACCGTAGTCGCGATAACAGCCGCCAATTTGATTTGCTGGCCTTGGTTAATGGTTTTAATCAATAGTCTTGATCAATAGTCTTAATCAATAGGCTTAGTCAAATTTGGACTGGTTTATTGCAGTTAGTGACAGTTAGCCGCTGCATCGGTCTGGGCACTCTAGCGGGTGAACGTTACCCCGCCCACGGGTTCTGTGTTTTATGTCTGATCCTTTGCCTGATTCCTTGTCGGATTCTCTGCCTCATCCCCAAATTGCTGCGATCATTTGCACCCACAATCGAGCCTCCTATCTAGGGGCTGCCATCGATAGTTTACTGGAGCAAGAGTTCGCCGGTGAATTTGAAGTGATTGTAGTAGACAATGCTTCAACCGATGATACCAAGCAGGTGGTTGCAGGCCGTTCTAGAGATCCTCGTCTGCGCTATGTTTACGAACCGATCACCGGGTTATCCATTGCTCGCAATACGGGTGCAAAACACACTCAAGCTCCGATCTTGGCCTATTTAGATGATGATGCGGTAGCAAGTCCCCAGTGGCTATCGGTCTTGTACGCCGCCTATGTTGCAAACGAAAAGCTAGCGATTGCCGGTGGTCGGGTTACCCTGCTCTGGCCCGAAGGTTGCCAACCGCCCCGCTGGCTCTCAACCGGATTAGCTAGCAATTTAGGTGCCTATGATTTGGGCAAATCAACGGTTCTGATCGATCGACCTGGCTTGACGCCGCGTGGTTTAAACTACTCGATTCGACGCTCATTCCTAGAGCAAGTCGGCGGTTTTGATGTCAACCTGGGTCGAGTTGGTAAAAGCCTGCTCTCGAACGAAGAACTGCACATGACCGAACTGGCCCTAAAACGGGGCTGGCAGGTGGCCTACTTACCCGATGCCCATGTGGCTCACCATGTCGCTCCCGAACGGTTGAATCAAGTTTGGTTTCTAAATCGAGGCTGGTGGCAAGGCATCAGTGAATGTTACCGTGAACAGCTTGCAGGACGAGCGGGGTTAGGCCAACTAACAAGAGGCAGTGAACGTTTACTCAGGGGTCTCTACCGTTCGCTCAAGTATTTGAATGATCCTGCTGCCCGGTTCGACAACTTGGCTTATGCCTATGGGCAAATTGGCTATCTCAAAGCGGCTGTTGCAGGAATGCTGAAGGCTAAATAAGTTTCAAGTTTTTATTCCACCAACCTAAACCATGAATAAAATTCCTGTTTCTGTATTGATTCCGGCCAAGAACGAAGAAGCGAATCTGCCAGCTTGTTTGGCCAGTGTTGCCCGTGCGGACGAAGTGTTTGTCGTCGATTCCCAGAGCACCGATCAAAGCGTGGAAATTGCCGAACGGTATGGCGCGAACGTAGTGCAGTTTCACTTCAATGGCCGCTGGCCCAAGAAGAAGAACTGGTCGTTAGAAAATTTGCCGTTTCGCAATGAATGGGTGCTGATCGTTGACTGCGATGAGCGGATTCCGCCGGAACTGTGGGACGAGATTGCCATCGCGATTCAGAATCCCGACTATGACGGCTACTACCTCAACCGTCGCGTTTACTTTCTGGGGCAATGGATTCGGCATGGAGGCAAGTACCCCGACTGGAATCTGCGCTTATTCCGTCATGCCAAGGGCCGCTACGAAAACCTGAATACCGAAGAGATTCGCAACACAGGCGATAACGAAGTGCATGAGCATGTAGTGCTAGAGGGAAAAGTGGGCTATCTCAAACACGACATGGACCACATCGATTTTCGCGACATGTTCCACTGGTTAGAGCGTCATAATCGCTATTCCAACTGGGAGGCGCGAGTGTATTACAATCTGCTCACCGGCATGGGAGAAGGTGGCACAATTGGCGCAAGTTTGTTCGGCGATTCAGTGCAGCGGAAGCGTTTTCTCAAGAAAATTTGGGTGCGACTCCCCTTCAAACCAACACTGCGATTTTTCCTAGCCTATGTGCTGCGTTTAGGCTTTTTAGACGGCAAGGCGGGCTACATCTACGCGCGGCTGCTGAGCCAATACGAATATCAAATTGGCGTCAAGCTCTACGAGCTGCAATACGGCGGTCGTCTGAATAAGGTGGCTGATCTGGATCGAGTGACTGATCCGGCTCCGATAGCTGCAACCCCTGCCTCGCTTGATCCCATTCCCCAGCCCGAAGCTTGATTGAACTCACCTATGACATTCACTAATTCCCAGCCGCCTTGCCTCAGCGATCGCGATCATCCTCAGTTCTGCTTCGATCCTAATGCTCCGGCCTTGGTCGATCTGCGGCACTATGATCAGTCCTGGTTTGACCGAGGACGACCCGGTGCAGTGATTTTACTGTGGTGGTTGGTGCAGGCAATTGTGTTCCCCTTGACGCCTCATGCGGCTCATCGTTGGCGGGTAGCGGTGTTGCGTCTGTTTGGAGCCAAAATCGGCCAGGGTGTTAGCATTCGTCCCACTGCCCGCATTACCTATCCGTGGAACGTCAGCATTGGCGACTATAGCTGGATTGGCGATGATGTGGTGCTCTATAGTCTCGACCGAATTGCGATCGGGCAGCACTGTGTCATTTCTCAGAAAACCTACCTCTGTACCGGCAGTCACCACCTCCAGGACCCGGCCTTTGGACTGAAAACCGCTCCAATTATCATTGGCAATGGAGCTTGGATTGCGACGGATTGTTTTGTTGCGCCCGGAGTGCAAATCGGAGCCAATGCGGTGATCGGGGCGCGCAGTACCGTTTTGCGAGACATGCCAAATCAGCAGGTGTGCTGGGGTAGCCCCTGTCAGCCCCGCTATCTCAGGCAGATCTCGAATTTGTAACCCAGTTCTCTAGCCAGTGACCATGCCAAGCAGGGCTTGATCTTGAGCCGACTGGCGCTTTTCGATCGGCACATAGGGCATGTTGCGGTCGCCAGTATAGATCTGAGTTGGGCGGAAGATGCGGTTCTCAGCCAACTGCTCTTTCCAGTGGGCCAGCCAGCCAGCGGTGCGAGCAATCGCAAACACCGGCGTGAATAAATCCGTCGGAATCCCCAGCTTGCGATACACCAGACCCGAATAGAAATCAACGTTGGGGTAAATGCCTTTGTGACCCAGGCGCTCCTCAACGGCTTTTTCTAGGGCTACAGCGATGTCGTAGTACTCATCGCGGCCAAACTTCTCGAACAACTGTTCGGCTAGCTCCTGCAAAATAATCGCTCGCGGGTCCTTCACCTTATAGACTCGGTGCCCAAAGCCCATGATTTTGGCTTTTTTCTGCAAGCAATCGTCCAGGTACGGCTCGACGTTATCAATCGAACCGATTTCCTCTAGCATCCAGATCACTTCTTCGTTAGCACCGCCATGCAGCGGTCCAGCCAGGGTGCCAACGGCCGAGGCAACCACGCCGTAGGGATCGGTCAGGGTGGAAGCGGTCACCATTGCGGAGAACGTCGAGGCATTGATGGTATGTTCCGCGTGTAGCGTTAGACAAACATCAAAAATGTGGGCGGCCAGCGGATCGGGTTCCTGCTCCTTCAGCATGTAGAGGAAGTTGGCAGCATAGTCCAGGTCATCGCGGGGTTGCACCGGGTCATTTCCCTTCCGCATCAGTTGAAAGGCGGCTACCATAGTTGGAATTTTGGCCAAGAGCCGCACCACTGCATCGCGGATATAGACCGGGTTGTCGAGCGCGCGGCGGGAGTAGAACAAACCGAGGGCGGCGGCACAAGCTTGCAGCGCATCCATCGGATGACCACTTTCGGGAAAGCACTTCATCATGTCGCGGATGCGGTACTTCAAGCGCCGATGGTAGCGAATTTCATGTTCAAACTCGGCCAGTTCGTCCTTGGAGGGGAGATGGCCCCAAATCAGCAGAAACGAGGTCTCTAGAAATGTGCTGTGGTGAGCCAGTTCCTCGATGCTGATACCTCGATACTCCAAAATGCCCCTTTGCCCATCGACAAAGCTGATGCTGGATTGTGTGACCGGAATCCCCTCCAGGCCGGGTCTGTATTCGCAGAACGTCATAATTTCACCATGTGCCCGAAACGATTTGAACTGAGCGAATTGAATTGAGCAATCGCTGATTAAGATTGACAGGTTGGTTGACCCATCTAAGCCTTACACATTCCTCTGCCTGGTTTTGTCTGCCTTGAACCAGTCTGAGTTTGCTGGCATGAATCGGCATGATTCATCAGAACTATAGGTACCTCAGGAGGAAATGGTACCAGATGGCGCAACTCTCCAAACCGCTGCACCAGAAAACAACTGCTTAGATGTTCATGATACAAAGCCAGACCCGCTTGCGGCAGTTTAGCTGACCAAACTTAAGAAAGGGCTGACTCAGCAGCTCAATTGGGATGGAGTGTCTTCGCTTTGGAAAGGGGTTTGGTTTTAGCAGCAGCCCGACTGGAGGTAGCTTTGGTCGATTTGGCTGAGCGGGTCTGGGCCGCCTGCGCTAGGAGAGAATCGGCAAAGGCAATCGCTTCCTGGTCTGATTTGCCGCCCGCGATTTGGGCCAGTTCTTCGCGCCGCTGCTGTTCGTTCAGCAAGATCACGCGCACCACCGTTCTCACCTCGGAGTCGGGCTGGGCACCATTGGTGGCTGGAGCAGCATTTGCCTTTTTGGATTTGCCACGCTTTTTGCCGTTGGGGTCAATTACCTGCTTATCGACACGAAAGTGAGAATCGGCCATTGCCGCCACAATCGGCTGGTGGGTAACACACAAAACCTGATGCTGCTGGCCCAACTGATGTAGCTTTTCGGCAATCGCCTGCGCTACTCGACCCGATACCCCCACATCCACCTCGTCAAATACCATTGTGCCAACGGCATCCACCTGCGAGAAGCAGGCTTTCAGTGCCAACAGGAACCGACTCATCTCACCGCCAGAGGCGGTTTCCGCCAGGGGTTGCAGCGGTTCGCCGGGGTTGGGGCTAAACAAAAAGGCTACTCGGTCCGCGCCGGTTGCATTGGGGGCGATGGGCGTAATCTCGACTTTGAACTGGACTTTGTCCATTGCCAAAGGTTTTAATTCCTTCACCAGCAAGGCTTCGAGCTGATTAGCAGCCGATCGACGCAGCTCAGTGAGACGGGCACAGGCAGCTTCCAAAGCGGCTTGACGCTCTTGATAGTTTTTCTCTAGCACTTCCAGCGATTGGCCACCACCGCTGAGTTCTTCCAAGTCCCGCTGAACTTGCTGACTGTAAGCAATGGCATCAGCCAGGGTAGGGCCATATTTGCGGCAGATCTGCTTGAGCTGGACGATTCGCTCCTCGACGGTCTGCAACCGCTCTGGATCGGTTTCCAAACTTTCGCCATAGGCGTTGATTTGCCGTCCGGCTTCTTCCACCTGCGCTAGCGCTTCGCTGACCATATCCAGAATCGGCTGCAACTGAGAGTCGTAGCGCAACATATCCGTCAGCAAATTCTCTGCTTCGCCTAACAAATCGGCACAGGCTGAGTCGCCGCTGTCGTTTTGGTAGAGCGCCTGATAGACCTGATAGCTCTGCTGCTGTAGCTCCACGCTATGGCTGAGCCGCTGGCGTTCCTGTTCGAGTTGGTTGAGTTCGTCGGGTTCGGTCAACTGGGCTGCAGTCAGTTCCTTGGCCTGATACTCGAATAGATCGAGCTGCTGCAGGCGCTGTTGCTCAAACTGGCGTCGCTTTTCTAGGGCTTGCAGAGCTTGTTGGGTTACCTGGTAGGCGGCAGCCACCTGTTCCCGCTGCTGAATTAGGGCGACTCCCCCAAAACCATCCAGCCATTCGCGCTGCAAATTGGGTTGACCGAGCTGCAGCGTTTGGCCTTGAGCCGTGATTTCCAGCAACCGGTCGCGCAAAAATTCCATCTGCTGTTTGTTCACCAGCACGCCATTGACGCGGGAACGACTGCGCACATTGCCTCGGCCCGCCACCACTTCCCGACTGCACACTAGCGTCATGTCATCCACCAGCTCGATTTGCTGCTCGGCTAACCAGGCAATCAGGGATGGATCGAGGTCAAAGGTCGCTTCAATCAGGGCACGTTCGGCTCCGGTGCGAATAGCGCGGCTAGAGACCTTTCCACCCAAGGCCGCATCGAGTGCATCTAAAATAATCGATTTTCCGGCTCCTGTTTCTCCCGTTAATACATTGAGTCCGGCACCAAATTCCAAATCGAGCTGGTCAACCAGGGCAAAGTTTTCAATCTGAAGGGAAATCAGCATGAATCAATCACGACGGAGTAGTAGAGCCAAGACACTCATCTATCAGTTTAGTGGTTGACTTTGCTTTTCAATCACTCCTAAGGTGAAAGCGACAACCAGATCTAGCCCTGCCGCTCCTCTACCCTTCAGCCTAGCCCGGTCTGGTCAAGACAAGACCCCACTGCACTGTTACAATACATTTACAATGCTTTACATATAATTAAGTCGGTTCTGCGGCAGGTTGAGGTCTGATTGAGGTCCGATCGGCAAGCTATCAGGAATCCGTACTGCGGCAGACTGGTTATCGCGCTGGCGTAGTGACCAGAACACAACCTGGTTATGAGTAGAGTGAAACAGGGAAGCGCAACCCACTGTTTATTTAGATTATTCATAGATTATTCAGAATCGCTTGTTGGAATCTGCTTGATCGATATACCGGAGACTCAATGCAAACCCTATCTTCGTCTGATTCAGGCACCGAGCCAGTTCCAGGAATTGTAGTTGAAAGTGAACTTCATCCCGCTCCAGAGGAACACCTCAAATCGGTGCAGGTGAATGTGTTGGATCCGGAGGCGGTGGCACAACGGTACGATCCGGTGGCGATTGCCCAGCATTATCGGGGGCGGTTCCTGCAAGTTTGGGGCCGCATCCTCAGCGTGTTTTGGATTTTTTCTACGTTTATGGTGGCTCTCTGGTGGGATCGGCGCACCAACTCAGTGGAACGTAAACAGCCGAAGCGAGCTGCTCAACTGCGCGAAATTTTGACGACGCTGGGACCGGCCTATATCAAAGTGGGGCAGGCGCTTTCGACTCGGCCCGACTTGGTGCCACCTGCCTATTTGGAAGAACTAGCCCAGCTACAGGACCAGTTGCCGCCCTTCCCAAATGAGATTGCCTTTCGTTTTATCGAAGAGGAGCTGGGAGACTCGCCGGATCAGATCTACGCCGAACTGTCGGATCATCCGCTGGCAGCGGCGTCATTAGGGCAGGTGTACAAAGGCAAACTCAAGAGTGGCGAAACGGTAGCGGTGAAAGTGCAGCGTCCTGGTTTGGCGCAGCAGATTACGCTCGATCTCTACATTCTGCGGCAGCTTGCCGTGTGGGCCAACAAGAACTTCAAGCGCATCCGCAGCGATTTGGTTGGCATCATGGATGAGTTTGGTGCCCGCATTTTTGAAGAAATGGACTACACGCAAGAGGGACGCAATGCCGAGCGGTTTGCCCAACTCTACGGTCATTTACCGGATGTGTATGTACCGCGCATCTACTGGCAATATACCCAGCGGCGCGTCCTGACCATGGAGTGGATCACCGGCACCAAGCTAACCCAACTCCAGGAAATTCGCGCTCAGGGCATCGATGCGGGCTACTTGGTGGATGTGGGCGTGCAGTGTTCGCTGCGGCAGTTGCTAGAGCATGGCTTCTTTCACGCCGACCCCCATCCTGGCAATTTGCTGGCGACTCCTGATGGTAAGTTGGCCTACCTCGACTTTGGCATGATGAGCGAGGTGAAGCCCTACCAGCGCTATGGCTTGATTGAGGCCGTGGTGCATTTGGTGAACCGCGATTTTGATTCGCTGGCGCAGGACTATGTCAAGCTAGAGTTCCTGTCACCCGAAACCGACCTGGCGCCGATTGTGCCCGCTCTCGCCAGCGTGTTCGACAATGCCTTGAATGGCACGGTGGCAGAAATTAACATCAAGAGCATCACCGATCAGCTCTCGGAGATTATGTACGAGTTTCCGTTCCGAGTGCCCGCCTACTATGCGCTGATCATCCGCTCGCTGGTGACGCTGGAAGGGATTGCCATCAATGTAGACCCGAATTTCAAGGTGCTGAGCAAAGCCTATCCCTATGTCGCGAAACGGCTCCTGACCGACTCATCGCCGGAACTGCGCGCTTCGCTGCAAGATTTACTGTTCAAGAATGGTCGGTTTCGCTGGAATCGTCTGGAGAATTTGCTGCGCAATGCCCGCAACAGTCCGGATTACGATATTAACCAGGTGCTGGAACAAACGCTGGAGTTCCTGCTGTCGGAACGGGGAGCCTTCATTCGCGACAACCTGGCCGAAGAAATTATCAAAGGCATCGATGCGGCGGGGCGGAATGCCATCGAGCAGGTGCGGGCACAGCTCTGGGAATGGGCTGGACTAGAGCACCAGGCCCCATTAGCCACTACTGAACCCAGCACGTTAGATCATGTGATGCGGATTATCGATCTGCTACAGGAAACCCCTGGCTTTGATCCGATGCAGCTTGTGCCGCTGATTCCGCGCATCCTGGTAAAACCAGAAACTCATGAGTTTGGTCAACACATTGTCAATGGCCTCGCCCAACGCGCCGCCGCCCGCCTGATACGGGAACTGCTGTTGCGCACTGATCCAGACCTGCGTGGAGCAAATGATTATCGCACGCCTACCAAGACACCAGCGCTGCCCAGTAGAACTGCTCAGTAGAAATGCTTAGTAGAACTGGTTGAGCTTCTCTCTCAATAGAGTGCTTTGCCTGCCGCAAACCGCTAGCCCTATGCTTAGCTCACGGGTGAGAACACAGCCGCAAGCTTAGCTATCACTTAGCTGTCAGTATTTGGCCAGTGCTTAGCAATAATGTCAGCCATTTTATAAGCCAGGGTTAATCCGTAGTCAGGTTTATGTTCCCAGGTTATGAATCGGTTGAGACATTTGCTGAATGACATGGCAGGGATCTGCCCCCTAAATAGTCGTCCCTGAAAAACTTCTGTTCAAGCGTTTGGAGCAAGCTTAACCAGCGGAGCCACTATGTATTGATGCGGTCTCCCGTTTTGCCCCGCAAGTAGTTGCGTTTGAGCGCATGATCCTGCTTAGTATGACCAATCACCGGTTCAATCGCACTCCGGCGCTTCAGCAAGCGTTTGAGGGGGGCGTTTGCCCCTACTCGCAATCACCACTTCAACATCTTCGGGATGGTGAGCTTTGCTCCGAAATCCTTGGTCTACAAAAACTTGCTTGGGCCGCTGCCCCGTCAAACGGTCGGTCTGCTTGAGGCCCTCTTTCAACGTTGCCCCATCATAGGGATTGCCATGCACAGCATCGGCAGCAACAATCCAGTTGCTTTGGAGGGTCGTCACAAGCACTACTTTGCATCCAAACTCGTAGTGCTTGTGAACTTTGCCCTTGGCAATGCATTTGGTTTCGGGTGCATGGACGCTGTAGCGCTTGTCTTTGTCCTTAGGTTGTTGCCCGTGAATCTGTTTAGCCCTTCTATTGGAATGCCCACTGCACAGGCTTGGTTGGTTGCTGCTTCAATCCCTAGAATTGCAGTTTTTCCAATAGTGGCACCATACATCGCTACTGCTACGGAACCTTTAGGAAAGAGCTTGGCACTTGAGTTCTGCAAGCCTAGCTCGGTAATCTTTTCCTTTGTGTCTGTAATAACTCCTTGCCCAAGCTCTCCAATTTTGATCCACGGAATGCTACCCCCGTAATACACAGGATTATTACGAGACGGTGTACCACCTGAACGCCAGGGAGCAACGTCTGAAAGAAGTGTATAAATCCAACCTTCGGGTAGCTCACTCACACTTCAACCTCCCAATCTTCGATCTCCAAACCATCCACACGGCTAAACTCGGTGTTGTTGTGCGTGATCAGGGTTAGGTTGTTTGCAAGAGCGATCGCGGCAATTTGCAGATCATAGGAGCCGATTGGGGTTCCTACGGTTTCTAACTGTGCGCGAATCGTTCCAAATGCCACTGCTGAAAGATCATCGAAAGGTAAGGAGGTGAATTGTCGCAAAAATGCTTGCTGCAATGCGAAATTTTGTTGTGGGTTCGCACTTTTCATCGCTCCATAAGCCAGTTCTGCCTTTACGACTGAGCAAACAGCCATATCTTGAACTGGAGTATTATCCAGCCTCTGCCTCAGATTGGAATTTCTCCCCCTTAAGTAAACAATGCAGGTGTTAGTATCCAACAAATATCTCATGCCAAAAGTTCTCGGTCAGGTTGCGTACCTTGGGGCTGTCTGATGAAAGTCTCATCTTGAATACAGCCATAAAACTCTGCTAGCGATTGCTTAGGCTGAATGGACAATTTCTGAGGAGAAGCCGTCCGGGATTTTTGGAGCAAAAACTCAGCAAAGTCCAGAATTTCCTGCTGTTTGTCAGGCGATAGCGATCGCACCTTTTCTAAAATGGCTTGCTCAAGCGTCATGGTTTACCTCCTTCTACAACTCAACGACCTCTTCTCCCAATTCTGCCAGGATTCCATGAAGCTCTGTGATCGCCGCTTCCAGTTCAATCATGGCTTCCTGGGCAAGGGCAGCGGGTTCGGGCAATTCCTCAGTCCCGTTTTCGTCCTCATGCCGCAACCAGGCAATATCCAGGTTTTCGTTGCGATCGGCAATCCAATTACGAGTGAATCGGCGAAACCGTCCCTGTTCGCCTGTGTCTTTGCGTTTAGCAAGACTGGCAGGACTCCCTAGCGGATCATCGCCAACGCTGCTTCAAACTCGGCAAAGTGCGATCGGGTGAGCTGGGTGCGCGTGCCAAACTGAAGCATATTGGCACGCATGTCATACACCCAAACCTCTTGAGTGTTTCCCTTCTCCTTTTTGCCTTGTGTGAAAAACAAAACGTTCGTTTTCACGCCCTGAGCATAAAAGATCCTCGTTGGCAGCCGCAAAATCGTATGCAGAGTTGGAACTCATTCCCAGTCTCCTGCATCATCTCAAGGCACAGCAGGTAAGTCAGCTCAGTGACATATTGCAAGTATGTAGCACCATCGTCCCGCAAGACGTTACATAGGTTCCATAGCTTTTGAACAATATCACTGGTGGCAGGTATAAACAGGGCATGAATTAAGGAATAAATCAGTTCTGAAGTTGCAGATTTTGGAAATCTGCGTAATCTGAGGTGTTATTTGTAACCAGAATCAAATCATTCCCACAAAATAATTGCCACTCGTTTTCCCCGGCGAGTAATCTCAACGGGAGTTCCTTGCTCCGCCTGATGGATCAACTGGGCAAGCTGGTCGCGCGCTTGGGCAATGGAATACTGAGGGAAAGGGTCAGACATGGTCAAGAGATAGCTATCCAAACGGCTATTTAATCACAGGATAGCCAACACCACATCTGAGTTATTGTCAACTCTGGATATGGAGGCAACAGCGTCGAATTGAATTGAATGCCACTGCCTGTGCAGTCACACACCTTGTATTTGAATTTCAACCTTGCTGACCCCGGTCAACCATGTGTTCTAGTAAGTGCCCATATCAAAGCGAGTCAGGTGGATTGATCGTCTGAACCATTAATGTTGGATTTAAACTGAGCTGCCAGCGCTTCAAGTTTCTCTTTTTCTTGCTTCAGGTTTTCCTCTAGTTCCTGGATTTGCTCCCGACGAGCTTCCATCTCTAAAGCACGACGCTGCAATTCTTGACTCTTGAGCGTGAGAGACTGCCGCCATTGCTCGGCTCGCTGTACTTCTTCTTGCAGTAATGCGGGGCTGACACCTGCTCCCAGGTATTGTTCGATCAGCTCCAAAATCCAGGGGGTAGCGTCCTGCACCCTTTGCACTTGGCGTGAGGTCGTCAATTCCGCCAACAGCAGTGCCCCCTCAAGATAGCCATTTTCGGCAAACCCATCGGTGGAGCTGTCGATACAGAGGTCATTTCCCTCATCCGACACTACTGTCCAGGCATGTTCAGCCTTTTGCTGGGCAAGTAACTGTAGATAAGCTTTGCCCTCAGGATCGTTCCTTTTTACCTGAACCAGATGCCACATGATCGTGAAACGGGATTGATTGTTGAGAAAAGTATATCCTTTGATCCTGCTGCTTTGTGCGGCTGGGGTTCGCTCGGATCACTCGGATCAAGAGGACAGGCAACAGGATCGGGTGACGACATTTCACAGGAACAATCAGCTAGCGAATCGCAAAGTTTGTGCCTTAGCCTGACACCTCAGGATTGCAACGGTTTCAAGCGCTCCCTCAGGATTTCTGCCTGTTTCTCGGCTTCTGCTAACGCAGTTCTAGCATTTTGCACCACCTCAGCGGGAGCCTTATCCACAAAATTAGTATTACCCAACCGCTGCGACAATGCTGCAATCTCGGCTTCCACCTTACTCAGATCTTTCTGAAGTTTGGCCTTCAGCGCATCCACATCTACCACACCTGCCAGCGGAATCACCACCTGCACGGTGCCCACTACGCTGGCAATTTGCTGACTGGCGTTGGACTGGCTAGAGGGCGGCTGAGTGGGCGGCGGGGAGACGGGTGGCGGCACTGGCACCACGGTTGTGGGGATCGGCGGCTCTACCGGCATGGGTTGGGTTGTGAAATTGCCTCGGATTTGCTCGCGGGCCTGATTAATTTGCTCGCGGAGTTCCTGCCGCATTTCGGCTCGGCTGAGGAACCGGTAAATAAACCAGGCAGTGTAGCCAGCCCCAATCAGCTTCAGCAAGGGCGAAATCAGGATCAGGTCATCGACAGCTCCCACAACGGCCAACAGAATTTTGGCACCAATCAGCAACAGCACAAGGTAACCCACCGTCACGGCAGCTCGTTTGTAGACGGCTTTGTTGCTGTCAGGCAGAGTGCCAGAAAAAATCTGCTGGCTAGAGGACTCCACAGGAGTGTCAGCGTCAATGGGGGATTCTGCTGCTCTAGCCGCTCGTTCAGACGGGACGGGTTCTGCATCAGTTGGGCCATTGATTGTTAAGTCCTCCACCTTGGCTAGGTCCTGGATGTAGGTCTGCCCAGCGGTGAGAATTTGCCGTTCCCGCTCGTCTTCAGTTTCTAGGAAGGTTTTGATTTTCACACCCGGCTTGATGTCTGCCTCGGCCCGCAGGTTGCGAATCGTGCGAACCGTGGCAATCAGCAGATCAAAGCGCTGCTCTAGATCGGGATCAATCAGGGTTGTATCTGCTTCGGGGTAAGCTTCCAGGGCTAAACAGCGCTCCTCTCCAGTTTGGGTCAGCGTGTGCCAAACCTCCTCGGTAATGTGGGGCATAAACGGATGCAGCAGCTTCAGGATGCCTTCCAGAACATAAGCCAGCGTCTGTTGGGCCACTTGTCTAGAGGTCGGATCTGCGTTCGCTTGCAGCCGTGACTTGACCAGCTCGATATACCAGTCGCAAAAGTCGCCCCAGATGAATTCGTACAGTCCTTTAGCCGCTTCTCCCAAACCGTAGCTATCGAGTTCTCGGCGGGTCTGCTGCACTACCTGGTGATAGCGCGATAGAATCCAACGGTCGCTCAGTTCTAGATTGGCAGGATTGGGTTGGCCGAGCTGGGCTGGGGTTTTGCCGTCCAGGTTCATCATCACAAACCGAGAGGCGTTCCACAGCTTGTTGGTAAAGTTGCGCGAGGCTTCGACGGAAGCGGATTCATCAGTTTTGCGGTTATATTCCAAACGGATATCCTGACCGGCTCCGGCCACTTCTTTCACCAGGGTATAGCGCAGCGCGTCGGTGCCGTATCTGTCGATCAAAATCAGCGGATCGATACCATTATTGGCCGACTTGGACATTTTCTTGTTATTTTCGTCCCGCACCAAACCGTGGATATACACAGTGCCAAACGGCATTTGCCCGGTGAAGTGAGCCGCCAGCATGGTCATCCGCGCCACCCAGAAAAAGATGATGTCAAAGCCAGTCACGAGCACGGTGGTGGGATAGTAGCGCTCCAAGTCGGCGGTTTGTTCCGGCCAGCCCATCGTCGAGAAGGGCCAGAGTCCCGAAGAAAACCAGGTGTCGAGTACGTCGGGGTCTTGCTCAAGCTGCACAGTGTCGCCAAACTGAGCCACGGCCTGAGCGCGGGCTTCGGCTTCGCTGGTGGCCACAAAGAAGGGCGTCTCGTCGGTGATTTCGCCGTTGGTTTCGCTGACGGCATACCAGGCTGGAATCTGATGACCCCACCAAAGCTGGCGGGAAATACACCAGTCGCGCAAACTCACCAGCCAATCGCGGTATACCTTGGTCCAGCGTTCCGGTACGAATACGGGTTCGCCTCTGTTGTCGAGGAAGTCCAGCGTTTTGTCAGCTAGGGGGCGAATTTTGACAAACCATTGGGTCGAGAGCAGCGGCTCCACTGGTACCTTGCCCCGATCGCTGTAGGGCACTGTATGCTTATAGTCTTCGACTTTGACCAAAACGCCATCTGTCTCTAGGCGCTGCACCACGTTCTTGCGGGCCTTGAATCGATCCTGGCCGGCAAACTCGCCAGCATTCTCGTTCAGGGTGCCGTCCTTATTCATGATGTTGATCATGGGCAGGTTGTGGCGTTTGCCCATCTCGAAGTCGTTCGGATCGTGCGCCGGGGTCACCTTGACGCAGCCGGTGCCAAAGGAGGCATCGACATACTCGTCGGCGATAATTGGAATCTCCCGATTCATGATAGGCAGCAGCACCGTTTTACCCACAATCGCCTTGTAGCGCTCATCGTCAGGATTCACCGCCACTGCCGTATCGCCTAGCATCGT
This sequence comes from Leptolyngbya sp. NK1-12, assembly GCF_032598965.1. Lineage (NCBI taxonomy): Bacteria > Bacillati > Cyanobacteriota > Cyanophyceae > Leptolyngbyales > Leptolyngbyaceae > Leptolyngbya > Leptolyngbya sp. NK1-12. The sequence goes on along the minus strand of NZ_CP053586.1, from coordinate 830,880 downwards.
TTCCGGTCGAGTCGTCGCCACTTCTACATAACCAGACCCATCAGTAAGCGGATAGCGAAAATGCCAGAGATGGCCGTTGACTTCCTGATTTTCCACCTCTAGATCCGACACTGCCGACTGGCTGGCCGGACACCAGTTGACCATGTATTTGCCGCGATAAATCAACCCCTCGTCGTAAAGCTGCTTGAAGGCTGTCAGTACGGCTCGCGACAAGCCCTCATCCATCGTGAACCGTTCCCGCGACCAGTCCACCGAGACGCCCAGCTTACGCAACTGTCCCACAATCGTGCCGCCCGATTCCTCTTTCCATTCCCAGGCGCGCTTCAAAAAGGCGTCCCGTCCTACGTCATAGCGCGTTTTTCCCTGCTGGCGCAGTTCTTTTTCTAGAAGCGTCTGCACGGCGATACTGGCATGGTCGGTGCCGGGGAGCCAGAGCGTATTGCGCCCCAACATGCGGTGATAGCGGACCAGCGTATCGATCAAGGCATTTTCAAAGGCATGGCCCATGTGCAGGCTACCCGTGACGTTGGGCGGCGGAATCACGATGCAGTAGGGGTCGCCTTCGCGGTTGGGATCGGCCTTGAAGACCTGTTTGTCCTCCCAAAAGTGTTGCCATTTGGCTTCGGTCACTGCGGGATCGTACTGGCTGGCGAGGGTGGGAATCGCTGCGGTCATGGGTTGATTGGGTAACGAGAACGCTTCTTAGTATCTTAGTAGTTTATTAAAAAAAGCTTTTACTTGACGCGGGCAGCAATAAACTGGTCCATAGTGGGAACCTTAAAGCTTATTGTTCATTGGGGCAGCCATTTTATATGGATCACCACCAGCAGGAACTCCGTCATGCTGCGGCTCAGGCCTTCATTGCCTCTTTGGATCAGCTTGCGGATTGCTTAGAAGCCCCCACCGCACCAGCATCCAACCAAACCCTGAACCAAGAGCAGCCTGCATCAACTGTGGTTAACGCTGTAGCAACCGAAACCTCTAGTTTGCAAGCGTTAGAAGCAGCAGCAGCAGATATTGAAGCCTTCATGCAGGCAAACACCACTCTTAGGCGCAGCCTTCTCGCCGAGTAGCAGATTGGGTGAAAGCTCCAGTGCACTTGAGTGTACTTTTTCAATTAGTTCGCACTTCAGCGGACCTCACAGCTCAGCTTGTAGGGCTAGGATCGCGTCTTTAAAACCCTTAGGCTGGTATCCCAAACTATAGGCCAATTCACTATTGAGTGAGGCATCGGGCGGTCTGGGAGCTGCCATTTGAACATCGGCCTGTCGGCAAGGGTTGAGCTGATCGATCGGGAGCTGCAACACCTCGGCCAAGATACAGCCTAACTGATAACGCGAGAGTCGTTCGATGCCGCCTAGATGAATAATTCCCTTGACGTTAGCCAGCGCCAGAAAAATTCCCTGAGCTGCATCCATACCGCTGACTGGATTGCGAATTTCGTCGGTGAATAAATTAATCGACTGTCCGGCTCGCAGCATTTTGATCCAGGGTTGGATGAAACTGCTAGCCGTGGGGGCAGCGCCAAACATCAGCGGCATTCGACAAATCACGACACCAGGACAGCGCTCCTGCATTCCTACCTCTGCTGCCACTTTGTGCTCACCGTACCGGTTGATCGGGCAGACTGGGTCGGTCTCACGGTAGGGCGGATTCAACCCATCAAACACCTGCTCTGACGAGGTAAAAACACAGGGAATTCCAGCTTCGGCACAGAGTCCCGCCAGTTCCCAAGACGCAACTACATTGATGCGGTAGGACAGGTCTGGATCGGACTGACAGGCATTAGGGCTAGACAGAGCGGCAATGTGCAGCACTGCATCGGGCTGCACGGTTTGCATCACCTGCTTGATGGCCTGATAGTCGGTCAAATCCAGCGGCAGCAGGGTGACGCCGGGAACCTCACTGGGATGGGTGTGGTAGGTGCCGTAGAGTTGCCACTGGGATTGGGCGAGCTGGCAGAGATGCCATCCTAGAAAGCCACTGGCTCCGGTCACAAGAAGCTTTTTCATCTGGGCTGGGGGTTCATTTGAGTTGATTTAATTTAGTTGGAGATAGAATAATACGGACGATCTGAATAAACTGCTAAACTGGCTCTTAACACCAGATGTACCGTATTTTGGCTTTCTATTGCCTCTCCATCTAGCGGCATCGGAAATTTTCCGGTTCCAATGCTTGGTCGCAATTTTCGATTCAGTTTCGTTATTCATGAACCAGTTGCTGCACCCACATTTTTGAAGGCTGTTTTCCATGAAACCCAGAGCGACCCATCCCTTCATGCTGATTCATCGGTATCGTTCTGAAAAGCTGCTCCTGACTCTGGTGTGTTTGGGGCTGTTAACGGCTTGCGTTGCGCCTCCCCTCTACGAGGATGAAATGCTGTCTCAGCCAGACGCGGCGGCTGACCCCAATGCGGCAACCTACCCTCCCCAGCCTAGCCCATCGGCGAGCGGCACGGAAAGTCCTGCGGCTGAATCCTCCCAGTTTGCCTTTCCCTTACCTACCTGCGGCGATCGCACTTCTGAACCGAGCGGCACCTGGTATTCCGTGTTTGTAGATGGTGGCAATATCGAGGAAATTCGCTCCCAATACTGCGGGGATGCCATCAGCGCCACCCGTGACAAAAGTGGCATCCCTACAGTTCAAGTTGCTAGCTTTACCAGCTATGCCAAAGCCTTGAGTTTGGCCAAAGCGGTTGGTGGTGTAGTTGAGCAAACTACCCAGCCGTCTCCCAATCCAGCTCAACCAGGGACGCAACCCCCTGCGAATCGACCGCCTCACCAAGCAGGCAACCCGGCTCAGGTGGGACAAACCGCCTATTTAAGCGCCAGCGATCCCACTGCCCCAATCAATATTCGCAGTAGTGCTAGTACCGAGGCTGATATCCAGGCGACTGGCATTGTAGGAGAGCGGGTTCAGATCTCGAATCAGGTTCAAGGCAGCGATGGCTACACCTGGTATGAGGTGCGGTCCGAGTCCGGGGCTGCCGGATGGGTGCGGGGGGATCTAGTCGCAGCCCAACCGCCTGCGGTCCAGCAATCTCCCGATCCGTCTGCTCCTCGTAGAACTGCCCCGATGCCAACCCCCAACTCACCGAACTACAGCCAGCCTCCGTATTCTCAGCCACCTTACTCTCAAGCACCTCCTGCCCAGTCGCCCCCTGCCCAATCGCCCTATACCCAACCGCCCTACACCCAACCGCCCTACTCTCAAGCACCGAACTCGCCGCTGCCTTACCCCCCCTCCTACGCGCAACCCCCCTATTCCCAACCCCCTTATCCACAGCAGCCTCCAAGCAATGGGGGACCGCCTTATGGCATGGGTGGCAGCGCGGTTCTAACTGCTAGAGATCCAGGCTCTGCGATCAACATCCGAGAATATGCTAGCCCCAACTCGCGGGTGCGACGAATGGCGGCTCCGGGGGAACCCGTGCAGATCTTTGGCAGTGCTCAGGGCGAGGATGGCCATATCTGGTATCAGGTTGGAGTCGGTGGCGGTATGGGCTGGGTGCGGAGCGATCTGGTAGTGCCCAACTAGCCGAGCCGTAGAGCCTAATTTGCCTGAAATGACACGTAAAATGGGTAAGTGTGAATTACGCCTAGCTGCTCTGTTAACTATCCTGTGAACAAATCCTTTCGGCACCTCGACACAATTACGGCGCTGTTTGTCACCGTTTTGCTGATTTCCAACGTCGCCTCGACCAAGATTGTGGCATTTGGCCCCTTGACCTTTGATGGGGGCACTATCTTATTTCCGCTCAGCTATATTTTTGGCGACATTCTCACCGAAGTCTACGGCTATGGCCGCTCCCGTAAGGTGATCTGGATTGGCTTTTGTGCCGCTTTGCTGATGTCGCTCACCTTCATGATCGTAGGGGCCTTGCCGCCTGCTCCCGACTGGCCGAACCAAGAGGCATATGAAAAGATTCTGGGTCTGACGCCCCGTATCGTAATCGCTAGCCTCGTAGCCTACTTTGCGGGCGAGTTTTCCAATTCCTTCACCCTGGCCAAGCTGAAGCTAATCACCAACGGCAGACAGCTTTGGCTGCGCACGATTGGCTCTACCCTAATCGGACAGGTCATCGATACGGCTCTGTTTATTCTGATTGCCTTTACCGGCGTGGTGCCCAATAGTCTACTCTGGACCTTGATTGTCTCGAATTATTTGTTTAAGTGCGGCGTCGAGATTCTGTTTACCCCAGTCACCTATGCCGTCACGGGCTGGCTGAAGCAGCAAGAGCGAGAAGACTACTATGACCGCCATACCAATTTCAATCCCTTCCGGCTCACGGGGGCAGGTCGCTAGCTAGTGAGCGCCGAAACGCATGGCATAGAATGAAGTTTAGTAACATTCAGTGAGTGAGTCACGTGACAGTCAAACCAGAGTGGTTGCGGGTGAAAGCACCGCAGTGGGAGCGAGTTGGTAACGTTAAAGGCATTTTGCGCGATCTGGGGCTGAATACGGTTTGTGAAGAAGCCTCCTGTCCCAATATTGGTGAATGCTTCAATGCCGGAACTGCCACATTTCTGATCATGGGACCGGCCTGTACCCGCGCCTGCCCCTATTGCGATATTGATTTTGAGAAGAAACCAAAGCCGCTTGACTCAACCGAACCCACTCGACTGGCGGAAGCCGTGCGGCGGATGAACCTGAACCATGTGGTGATCACCTCGGTAAATCGGGATGATTTGGCTGATGGAGGTGCATCTCAGTTCGTCGAATGTATTGCTGCGGTGCGGGCGGTTTCGCGCCAAACCACGATTGAAGTATTGATTCCAGACCTCTGTGGCAATTGGGACGCCTTGGCGATGATTTTGCAGGCCAAGCCCGAAGTGTTGAACCACAATACCGAAACTGTGCCACGCCTGTATCGCCGCACCCGTCCGCAAGGAGACTATCAGCGCTCACTGGATCTATTACAGCGGGCACGGGAGATTGCGCCTCAGATTTACACCAAATCGGGGATTATGGTCGGTTTGGGGGAAACCGATGCTGAAGTGCGGCAGGTAATCCAGGATCTGCGGACGGTGGATTGCGATATTTTAACCATCGGCCAGTACCTCCAGCCCAGCGCCAAACACTTAGGCGTGCAGGAATTCGTTCGTCCCGAACAGTTCGACGCTTGGCGGCAGTTTGGTGAATCATTGGGTTTTTTGCAGGTGGTGTCTTCGCCACTGACGCGCAGTTCCTATCACGCTGAGCAGGTGCGAGTGCTGATGCAGCAGCATCCGCGTAGGTGAACCTAGACCAAGCAGAATTAAGAGCTTACTTCGAGCTTTACAGCCTTTTTCAGGCTAGTGAAGTACGAAAAACGGGGTGCAGGGGCACTGCCCCTGCGTGGTGGCTTCGTCCCCACAACCCTCTACCTCACATGAGTAGAAAAACGCTGTATAGTTTTTTCCTCTTGCCAACCAAGCTGTTGATAACATCAGAGCAGTCTTGTACCAATCAGTTACCAATCAGTAATACTGACATGCCGTCAGAAAAACGCAATTCGCAATTCGCAATTGTGAAACCTAGCCGCTGCATCAATTACTGTCATCAATTACTGTACCGAGCGATGGCATCTGATGCAGAATCGGCTTTGCAGGGAATTGGTATGAGTGGTTCCCGATGAAACTGTTGATGACAACGTTAGAAAGTATGAGCAACTTCACCTCCCGTCTTGGTTCTCGTTCTTTACTCCCAGCTTCGCTGCCTATGTTGGGGAGTAGCCCCAGTTCAGCTCCCCTGAAACAACGCCAGCAGCGCCTTGCTAAATCCTTGGCCTTTAGACCCTATCGTCTTCAGGATGGCCCACAGACCAACACGGGGGTTAAACGCTTTCAGGGCGTCGGCAGCCTGGATCGGCGAGATCGGCTCGACCCGAATGCCAGGAAGCGTTACTACTACGAAGACTGGTCCCTACCAAGGAGCGCGAGAGTTGGGCAGTTGGTAGAAGTCAGCCTGCGGTCTCGTAAGTTTGATTCCTATCTCTACTTGGTGGGAGGCCGCAGCCGCAGAGGCAGGCTCCTCTTGAGCGGTTTCAACACGCGCTTTACCGATGGTAGTGATTTTCTCAGTTCCGACTCACGGCTGGTTTTCACTGTCAAACCAGGTGTGCAGTATCGATTGCGGGTTACTAGCGAAAATCCGCGAGCCACGGGGCGCTATACCATTAATTTTCGGGTTTATCCAGCCTCTTCCAGCGAGTTTGACTTTTTCTACGGATCGGGCTTAGTTGATGCAGGATCAGCCGTAGCTAGAGCAGTTAATCGTCCTGCTTTCCGCACCAATACCCTATTGGGTGGCGATGATTGGGGTCGGGATCTGGTGCAAGCTCCTGCAGTTTGGGAACAGGGGTTCACCGGACAGGGAATCACGGTGGCGGTGCTTGATTCTGGCGTTGATTACACCCATTCTGAATTAACGAACAACATCTGGACTAACTCAAAGGAAATTGCCGCGAACGGAATTGACGATGACCAAAACGGCTATATCGATGATGTGCGTGGTTGGGACTTTCTTAGCAATGATAATGATCCTAATGATTTACCCACCGATGGACATGGTACCCACGTAGCCGGAACGATCGCGGCTGCTCGCAATGGTACTGGCGTCACCGGCGTAGCTCCTGATGCTAAAATCATGCCGCTGCGCGTCTTTGACGAAAACTCAACGATTGACGACCCAACCTTAAATCTCAATGTTATTCGCGGTATTGATTACGCTATTAACAATGGTGCCAAAGTGATCAACCTCAGCCTGCGCAAGGCAATTCGCTACGATTTTGAGCTGGGGGCAGCGTTGCAACGGGCCGCTCAAGCGGGGATAGTGGTGGTGGTTGCATCTGGCAACGATCGGATTAACGAAGGTATGGTGCAACCCTCAGAGCTAGCATTCCGCGCCATGATCAACAATCTGGGAATTGCCGTTGGGGCCGTGAATCGAGAGCAGCGAATGGCACTATTCTCCAATCCGGCTGGGCGCTCTCTGGGCAATTTTGTAGTGGCTCCGGGGGTGGCCGTTCGTTCTACCCTACCGCTGGAGCAATTTACTGAATTCAATGGCACATCAATGGCGGCTCCCCATGTGTCAGGAGTAGCCGCCCTGATGCTGAGCGCTAACCCTAACCTAGCTCCCAGCCAGGTTTACAGCATCTTGACCCGGACGGCTAACCCACGCAATGTTGAGGTGAGTCCTTAAATCCCTAGACCTTAAATTGCCAGATAGGTATAGCGACTCAGACTACGTTCATAGTTTTGCAGTAAGAGCTGGGATTCCTGCAGAGTAATCCGGCTCTCCTGCAAAGCTTGTTCGGTACGACGGCGAATGTTTTCCACCAGATCTTCAGAATCGTACTGCACATAGCCCAGTACTTCGGTCATGGTATCGCCCTTAACGACATGCTCAATCTGGTAGCCTTTGGGCGTCAGAGTGATGTGGACTGCATTGGTGTCGCCAAACAGGTTGTGCAAATTGCCCATGATTTCCTGATAAGCCCCGTTGAGGAACATTGCCAGGTAATATGGCTCGTGGGACTGGGTGCCATCACCTTCTTTGCGCTTGAGCGGATGCAGTTCCAGCACGTACTTGACATCACGTAAATCGATGAACTGATCGATTTTGCCATCGCTGTCGCAGGTGAGGTCAGCCAAGGTGGCGCGGCGAGTTGGTTCTTCGTCTAAGCGATGGATCGGCAGGATTGGAAAGAGCTGATCGATTGCCCAGCTATCAGGAGCTGATTGAAATACGGACAGATTGACGTAGTAGATCGAGGCCATGATCTTTTCTAGGTCTTCCAGATCATCGGGGACATACTCCTGCTGCCGGACAATTTCCAAAATTTTGGCACAGCAGGCCCAGTAGAGGCGTTCAGCGCGGGCACGATCCGTGAGGCTGAGGTAGCCAAAGCCAAAGATACTCACCGCTTCTTCTTTGAATTGGGTGGCATCGTGATAGGCTTCCTGGTAGTTCTCGACGCTAATCGACTGGTAGGTTTCGTAGAGGTTGCGAATTACCAGCGGATCCTTTTCGTGGGGCGGTTCCGGCAGTTCCGGCAGCACATCGCTTGTCCCCAGCACATCAAACACCAGCACCGACTGATGCGAGGCAATCGCTCGCCCGCTTTCACTCACCAGTGTAGGGACGGGCATATTCCGCTCTTCGCAGGCTTCCTTGACTTCTGCGACTACATCACTGGCGTAGTTCTGCATACTGTAGTTTTTGGACGCATAGAAGTTGGTTTTGGAGCCGTCGTAATCGACTGCGAGGCCGCCGCCTACATCTAGATATTTCATGTTTGCGCCCAGATGGGCCAGCTCAACGTAGATTTGGCTAGCTTCGCGGATCGCTTCTTTAATCACATTAATCGCCGAAATCTGAGAGCCAATGTGGTAGTGCAGTAGCTGTAAACAGTCGAGCATGTCGGCGGCCCCTAGCTTCTCCACCGCCTGAATAATTTCCGGAATCGTGAGGCCAAACTTGGCCCGATCGCCCGCTGAGGTACCCCAGCGGCCAATTCCTTTGGCACTCAGCTTGGCCCGCACTCCCAAAATCGGCTTCACACCCAGTTTGCGAGCTGCCGCGATCGCCAGATCGACCTCTTCCACCTGTTCCAGCACAATAATCGGCGTATAGCCCAATCGCTGTGCCAATGTCGCCGTTTCAACATATTCGCGGTCTTTATAGCCGTTACAGATCAGTAAGGCTCCGGGTGTGTCTAATGTAGCCAGCGCAATCAACAATTCTGGTTTCGATCCGGCTTCTAAGCCAAACTGATAAGGCTTACCAAACCGCACCAAGTCTTCTACCAGATGGCGCTGCTGATTGCACTTGACTGGAAATACGCCCTTGTAGGTACCGGGGTAGTTGTAGCGGGCGATCGCTCTGGCAAAACAGGCATTCAACCGTTGGATGCGGTCTTCCAAAATATCCGAGAACCGAATTAGTAAAGGCAAACCTAAATTTCGCAGTTTCAGCGCGTTGACCAGTTCAAACAAATCTACCGAACCGCCTCGATCGCCCTGGGGAGAAACCGTGATATGACCCGCCGCGTTGATCGAAAAATACGGCTCGCCCCAGCCCTGAATTCGATAGAGCGCTTCGCTATCTTCGATCGTCCAGCGTCGCTTTTCTTCCTGCCGGTCTGTTTCCTGCCGCGTCGCTGCTGTCGGGGCTGCCTGATCCGAACGGGACACCGATGCAGTAGATTGCTCAGTAGACTGTTCAGCAGCCGTGCCATTCCTAATGGCCGGTCCGATCGATTGCTTTGCCATTCTTTGCGTTGTCACCTCAGAATAATTGCCCGAAATGCTAGTTTATCGTATTCATTTGGTCGCTGTGGGTAGTGAGGCCAACAGGATTCCGGCTTTTCAGTCTTTTCTTTTTCAGTCTTTTCTTTTTCAGTCTTTGTGAATCCGATTCGTGCGTCGTACTAACCAATAGCTGATCGACAGGGTAAAAATCGCTACCGCTAGGCCAATTAACTCCAAACCAGAGAGTTTGCCAAAATCAAAAATCACGATCTTACGAGCAACTGCCGTCAGGGCAGTGATAATCACCAGCTCGATCCGAATGCCGCTACCGCGCAAATAGGCCGTAATATTTTCTAACACCTCTAGCGCGATCAAGATATTCAGAAACGCGCCAAAAATCTCGATCAAGGTGGTTGAGAAAAACCCATAGGGTGGCTTTGCAAATAGCTCCTGAAATAAAACCAGCCCCAAATCGGCCAAGGCCACCAGCAATACACCAATCATCAAGATTGACAATAGTTTGGCAACCAGAACCTCGACTTTTTTAACCCGGCCCAGAAAGGATTCGTTGCTGCTAGGGGATGTAAGTTGTTGAATGAATCGTTGCAAAAACCGCATGGACAACTGAGCAGGACGAAGATGTTGTCCCAACCTCCCAATTTTTAGAATAGTTGGGTTGGGCAAATCCGAGTGCATCTGGCTCAAAGTTCATCCAAAATCCTGTTTCATCATGTCTATTTCACGTTCCATCAGCCCAGAGCAAATCAAGCAGAAAGCGCTAGAGTTGGGCTTTCATAAGGTGGGAATTGCGGCGGTGGAGGAGTGGAGAGGTGAGGGAGATGCGGCTCGTGAGCCTCGCCGAACGGGGGAAGGTGGGGAAGGTGAGGAAGGTGAAAACCCTAAGTCCTTCGGTTTTCGGGCAGACTACGGTAACGAACGAACTGCGGCAACAGACGCGCTAAGTGCTTTGTACTTGCTTCGTGAACACCAACCTGTAGCATACTCACGGGGCTTGGACAATCCTGTTTCCCCATCTCCCCCATCTCCCCCATCTCCCCCATCTCCCCTAGAAGCCTGGCTAACCAGGGGCTACCACGCTGACATGGACTGGATGGCGAACCCAAGGCGGCGAGATATTCGGGCCATGATGCCGTCGGTGCAGTCGGTGATTTGCGTGGCCTTGAACTACTACACACCGCACCAGCGTCCAGATAAGGAAAGGAAGCGTGAAGGAAGCCGCTATGCCAAAATTTCTCGCTATGGCTGGGGCCGCGACTATCACCGAATTTTGCACAAAAAACTGAAGGCCCTGACGCTATGGCTCACGTCGCAAGGCTCAGACACTGAACCGATTGAAGTGCGCTACTATGCGGACACTGGCCCGGTACAGGATAAAGTTTGGGCCGAACGGGCTGGGATTGGTTGGATCGCTAAGAACAGTAACGTAATCACCCGTGAATATGGCTCTTGGGTGTTTTTGGGCGAAGTGCTGACCAATCTAAAGCTGATGCCAGATCGACCCCATACCCAACATTGCGGCACCTGCACCCGCTGTCTGGAAGCCTGTCCGACTCAGGCGATTATTCAACCGTTTGTGGTGGATGCCAATCGCTGCATCGCCTATCACACAATCGAGAATCGAGCTGAAACCCTGCCGCCAGAGATCGCTCAGCGAATGCAAGGCTGGGTCGCGGGCTGCGATATTTGCCAGGATGTCTGCCCGTGGAATCAGCGCTTTGCGCAGGAAACCGATGTGGTCGAATTTCAGCCCTATCCCTGGAATGTGGCACCTACTCTGGACGAACTGGCCCAACTCAGCGACGAGGAGTGGGAGCGCCGATTTCCTGCCTCAGCTCTGCGCCGAATTAAGCCTGCCATGCTGAGACGCAATGCCCGCGCTAATCTAGATGGCTCAACGTCGAGTGAGTCGAGTTAGCCGTCCTGACGGGTGAAGCAAACGGGTGAAGCAATGGGTATGGCGCGGTGTGGAACTGGCGTTAACGCTGATTCAAAAACCGGCCTGCTAGGGACATGGCATCGCCCACATCTACGTCACCATCGCCGTCGGCATCAAGGAAGCTGTCTAGCACGGAATTGCTGCCTGTGGTGTTGGCAGTTGGGGCATTCGCAGTCCGGGTCGTGGAACCCTGCTTCAACAGATTCAGCACAATCGGCACCAGAATCGGCAACAGGGCAATCACCTGATCGGCACTAATGCCGGTGCGCTGAGCCACGGCATCGGCCACTTGGCGCTGCTGGGCAGGAGAAAACAAAGCGTCTAGGGCACCTAGGCTGGGACTCGTGCCGCCATATTGGTTCACAATCGCTTCGGCTCTGGCATTGCCGCCTGCGTTGCGTTGTTGCTGGAGGGCCGAGCGGACGTAGCTGCCCACCACCGACATTGCCGTTTGCGTGGTCGATGGATTCAACCCTTGTCGATTTGATAGTTGCTGCACGGTGTTAAGAATCGCACCCAACTGATCTGGGCTAGCCTGCTGATTCGGATTGTTGACCGCGCTAAGGATTTGATCAAAAAGTCCCATGATTCCAGATTTACTAAACTTGAGCAGTAGATTGATTTGATGGCGAAAAAAAGACGGGTAAAGCAGGCACTTTGGTCACTGGGCGTGCTCTTCCCGTCTCTATCACAGTGATGGACTAATTACGAACCTAGGAGCTAACCAACCGTAACCTGGCTGGTATCAACCTCGGTAGCACCATTTACACCGCTGGCAACTCTCACAGCCTTATCAAGCAATTGCTGATTGGGTACTTTGCCTTTCAGCACGACTTTGCTGCTAAGCTGGGCTACCCAGAGATTGTCCAAAGGCTCTAACTCAGCATCATTATCGAACGCTAAAGCTACCCGCTTAGCTAGGCCGCTTTCGTCGAATTCCCCATTCAGTCCTACCTTGGCGGGCGGAATTCCCGGATCGCTAGGGGCAGGAGGAGTCGCTGGAACTTCTTCTTTCTTTTTGCCGAAAATTCTATTCAAAAATCCCATAATTTCATCTCCACAGAAAGTAGAATCAATCAGTCAGATTATCAGCGAACCGCCTTAACCCCGGAAAAAGGAAAGGTTAATTTAAAGGTTCCGTCTATAAGCTGGTGTGAATTAGTTCCAGCGCTCAGATGATTATTGAACTACGCAGGATTGTACAGTCCACTCGTTAAGCGCAGATCAGCCGTAGGTCAGATTTGGGCTAGCTGGATGACTTGAAACAATAGCTTTGAACCAACCGCTTTCGTTAGTAAGCCGTGGACGATTGGCCCCAAACTGGTACAAGTAAACTTTCTATCATGGCAAAATGGCAAATGGTGCAGCGCAATCTGCGGCAGATATCCGACCGAACATCTGACTGAATCGAAAGAGAGGAGCACACTGATGAATCCAACTGAGGTGAACTGCGCAGAAGCCTGCGTGAATGGCTGTGTTTTGGGTGACGAGTGCCCGAACAAGGAGTATCAAGAACAGGCCGCTAAATTTATTCAGGAAACATCGCTCGACCGGATGCTGGAGATCGCTGAAGAAGCAATCCGCAAAAAGCGCATGGCTCCACCCCAGTGGGTCTACCCAGAAGATTTGTAAACCTACTGCTGACTAACTGCCTCCTAAAATCAGGAGGGCAGCATAGGCAGATCGTGCGAACCTCGATCAGATCCTCGGCATCCTGATTCACGGTTTAGGTTTACCTGTGGCCCGTTAGCGAACTGCGTACTAATCTTTGCCGTCATGCCCAGAGTTCATGGAATAGGGCGCAGTATCGCTCAGCTCTTGCTGCTATCCGTTAATTTTCACCAGTTCTGCCGCAGTCATTTTTGGTAAGAAAAACTATAATTAGAGGACTAAACATCCCTATCTTTCTAGCTCAATCAACAGAAATCAACGAATAACTGTGTTTGCAACTACACTTTTTTACCAAAAACCAACGACATCCCCGATTGATTACTTCAGTGCCATCGCTGCGCTTAAGCAGGAACTGAATGCGGTAATTCTGGCCCACTACTACCAAGATCCCGACATTCAGGATGTGGCCGATTATTTGGGTGATTCCTTGGGCTTGTCGCAACAGGCCGCCACGACCGATGCCGATGTGATTGTGTTTGCCGGCGTTCACTTCATGGCTGAAACCGCCAAAATCCTCAATCCCGATAAACTGGTGCTGCTGCCGGATCTGAACGCGGGCTGCTCTTTGGCCGATAGCTGCCCTCCCGATGCCTTTGCCGCCTTTAAAGCCCAGTACCCCAACCATCTGGTGATCTCCTACATCAACTGCACCGCCGAGATCAAGGCGATGAGCGACATTATCTGCACTAGCTCCAACGCCGTCAAAATCGTCAACCAAATTCCGCCAGATCAGCCGATTATTTTTGCCCCCGACCGCAACCTAGGCCGCTATGTGATTGAACAGACCGGACGCGACATGGTGCTGTGGCAGGGGAGCTGTATGGTGCATGAAACCTTCTCAGAAAAGAAGATTGTGCAGTTGCAGATCCAGCACCCCGAAGCAGAAGTGATTGCCCACCCCGAATGTGAAGACGCCGTCCTGCGCCACGCCCAATACATCGGCTCCACCACGGCTCTATTGAACTATGTGCAGCGAAGTGCCCAGCACTCATTTATCGTAGCCACAGAACCGGGCATCATCCATCAAATGCAGAAAGCCGCCCCCAACAAGCAGTTCATCCCCGCCCCACCGATGAACCAATGCGCCTGCAACGAATGCCCCCACATGCGCCTCAACACCCTCGAAAAACTCTATCTAGCCATGAAAAACCGCGCTCCCGAAGTCACCCTACCCGAATCTACCCGACTCGCCGCCCTCAAACCAATCCAACGCATGCTAGAAATGAGCTGATCCCCATTCACCCCCTACCCCCTACCCCCCACTCATCCACCCCCACCCCCCACTCATCCACCCCCTACTCCCCACCCATCTCCCCATTTCCAATCACAAATGGCAAAATGGTCCTATAGTGCGATAGCGAACCCAGCGCAATTTGGCAAGGGATCGGTTACATTAATAAATATTAAGAATATGAGTTGTCCTCGCACTAAAAGTTTTAGGAGGAAAAGCCTCGGTGAATAAGCGGTGGAGAAATGCAGGACTGTATGCCTTGTTGGTGGTGGTGGTCGTTTTCTTAGCAACGGCCTTGCTAGACCGGCAGCCCCAGAGCACAGCTTCTTGGCGCTACAGTCAATTTATTGATCGGGTTGAAACGGGTCAGGTCGAGAAGGTCAACATCAGTGCCGATCGCTCTAGAGCGCTGGTGACGACCAGTGACGGTCAGCGAGTGGCGGTCAACCTGCCTGCCGATCCAGAACTACTCAACATTTTGCAGACCAATGGGGTTGATATCTCGGTTTCACCTCAAGCAGAAGATAATGTCTGGGCCAGGGTGCTTAGTACCTTGTTGATTCCGTTCCTGCTGCTGGTGGTGCTGTTCTTTGTGCTGCGTCGTGCCCAGAACGGTCCGGGTAGCCAAGCGATGAATTTTGGTAAGTCCCGTGCCCGCGTGCAGATGGAGCCGCAGACTCAGGTTACCTTTGGCGATGTGGCTGGGATTGAACAGGCGAAGCTGGAACTGGCTGAGGTGGTGGACTTTTTGAAGAACGCCGATCGCTTCACCGCCGTCGGGGCAAAAATTCCTAAAGGTGTACTGCTAGTCGGACCTCCCGGTACCGGTAAAACCTTGCTGGCGCGGGCGGTTGCGGGCGAGGCGGGTGTGCCATTCTTTAGCATTTCCGGCTCTGAGTTTGTAGAGATGTTTGTGGGCGTTGGTGCTTCGCGGGTCCGGGATCTATTTGAGCAGGCGAAGGCCAATGCGCCCTGTATTGTCTTTATCGATGAGATCGATGCCGTAGGTCGGCAGCGGGGCGCGGGTCTCGGCGGTGGCAACGATGAGCGCGAACAAACCCTGAACCAGTTGCTGACCGAAATGGATGGCTTCGAGGGCAACACGGGCATCATCATCATCGCGGCTACCAACCGTCCGGATGTACTGGATGCGGCCTTGCTGCGCCCCGGTCGATTTGACCGGCAGGTGGTGGTGGATCGGCCTGACTACACGGGTCGTCTAGAAATTCTGAATGTCCACGCGCGTGGCAAAACCCTGTCTAAGGATGTGGATCTGGAGAAGATTGCCCGCCGGACTCCTGGCTTTACCGGCGCTGATCTCGCCAACTTACTGAACGAAGCCGCGATTCTGGCTGCCCGTCGCAACCTGACCGAGATCTCGATGGATGAAGTCAACGATGCGATCGACCGGGTCTTGGCAGGTCCAGAGAAGAAGGACCGGGTGATGAGCGAGAAGCGCAAGTCGCTGGTGGCTTACCACGAGGCCGGTCATGCTCTGGTGGGCGCGCTGATGCCTGACTACGATCCGGTACAGAAAATCAGCATCATTCCCCGTGGTCGTGCCGGTGGTTTAACCTGGTTCACGCCCAGCGAAGACCGGATGGATTCGGGCCTGTACTCCCGCTCCTATCTGCAAAACCAGATGGCCGTCGCTCTAGGCGGACGGATTGCTGAAGAGCTGGTGTTTGGCGAAGAAGAGGTGACAACCGGCGCATCGAATGACTTGCAGCAAGTAGCGCGAGTGGCTCGTCAAATGGTGACGCGGTTCGGCATGAGCGATCGGCTGGGTCCGGTGGCGCTGGGTCGGTCTCAGGGTGGCATGTTCCTCGGACGCGACATCATGGCCGAGCGGGATTTCTCAGAAGAAACGGCTGCTGCGATTGACGATGAAGTTCGTAACTTAGTCGATCAAGCCTATCGCCGCGCCAAGTCGGTCTTGACTGAGAACCGAGCCGTACTCGATAAGTTGGCAGAGATGCTGATTGAACGGGAAACGGTTGATGCGGAAGAGCTACAGGAGCTACTGGCCACCAACGATGTGAGAGTGGCTTCGATTGCCTGAGTTCACCGAATCTAGACTAGTTTGAATTCAGAAATTTGGGGTGGCAAAAGCCACCCTTTTTTGCGTCGATATGCAGGTCTGTTCAGTGCAATATCCTCTTAGTTTTAAGTTACGGAACCTGCACAACGCAGTCTGGTAAGCCTTGTGAGCTGTGGCCCAATTACAAGGAAGAAAGGGTATTAGTGATGTGTCAGGAATATAGGTGAGGCAGACCTTTGCAAGCTATAGTTGAGAACTCAGTGGAGAATTGCGAAGTTGCGGCTAGCAATAGCTGCCTGGGTTTTCGTTGAATAGAACTCGCTAGAACCGTGATTCGAGTAAGCGGACTAAATTAACTACGACTGCACATCTGAAACAATAAATCTGTTTCAGATAATACATTTTTCTTTAAAAAAATAGCTATTAATAAATGCATAACATTTGCTGTATTTAACATTATCTGGTACATTGCCGGATACAAGCCTTTCTACATCTTAGATATCAATATGCCGAAAGTTGTTTCAGTCCATTCATATCGAGGTGGGACGGGTAAGTCCAACTTTACTGCCAATTTAGCCACCACTGTTGCGGCATTGGGAAATCGTGTGGGTGTTGTAGATACGGATGTTCCCTCGCCAGGAATTCATAATCTGTTTTGCTTAGAGCCAGAGCAGATGGGCAAAACCCTGAATAGCTACTTATGGGGAGAAATTGCAATCGAAGATGCTGCCTATGATGTTAGTAATAATGTCGGGCTGAATGGCAACGGTACACTTTATCTGGTTCCTTCTAGCGTAAAAGCAGATGATATTGCTCGCATTTTAAAAGATGGCTACGATGTCAAGCTGATGAATGATGGCTTCCGTAGTTTAGTTAAAGCGCTGCAATTAGATTATTTGTTTATTGATACCCATCCCGGTTTATCCAAGGAAACCTTTTTATCGATTGCTATCTCCCATGTGCTGATTCTGATTCTACGCCCCGACAAGCAAGATTACCAGGGCACGGCAGTCACAATCGATGTGGCACGGCAACTCAACGTTCGCAGAATGCTGCTGACTATCAACAAAGCTCACAGCAAGCTGAATCTAGAAGCGCTGAAACAGAAAGTGGAAGAAACTTATAGCGAAACGGTGGCGGGAGTGTTTCCCCTATCGGAAGATATCGTCCAGCTCGCCAGTGAAGGGGTATTTTGTGTGAAATACCCGGAACATCCAGTGAGCCAAGAATTTCGCCATGTGGCCCAACAAATTGTGGAGGGATAAACGCCGTGTCTGAGCTAGGAAATTTGCAATCCCTTACCAGTTCCATCACAGCGGTTACGTCTCCCTTCCGTAGCTATCTGAATGAGTTGTACGAGAAATATCGTTCCCTCAATCAGGGAAATGTGGCCGATTACATCCCTGAATTAGCCTTGGCAAAACCAGAGTGGTTTGGCATTTGCGTGGTGACGCAGGATGGACATGTCTTTGAAGTGGGAGATTGTGACCAGCTATTTACGATTCAGTCAATTTCCAAAGCCTTCGTGTTTGGCTTAGCGCTAGAAGATCATGGTCGGGAGTATGTCAACAGCAAGGTGAGCGTGGAGCCAACCGGGGAAGCCTTTAATTCAATCGTATTGGATGAGGTGACGAATCGCCCCTATAATCCTATGGTGAACGCCGGCGCGATCGCCACGACCGACCTGATCAAAGGCAAAACCGGCACCGAACGCCTGAAACGATTGCTGGAAATGTTCAAGCGCTACACCGGTCGAGAGCATGACATCAACGTGCCCGTCTTTCTATCTGAGAAAGCCACAGGCTATCGCAACCGGGCAATGGCCTACTTAATGTTGAACTTTGGCATGGTTAGCCCCAATATTGATGAAACATTAGATCTCTACTTCCAGCAATGTTCAATTTTGGTGAACGCTAAAGATCTGGCGATGATGGCCGCTACACTGGCGAATGGCGGCGTGAATCCGGTTACGAAAGAGCGGGCGATCGATGAACGCTATGTCCAGGACGTAATTAGCGTGATGCTGACCTGCGGCATGTATGATGCCTCCGGCGAGTGGGCCTACCGGGTGGGGCTACCGGCTAAGAGTGGCGTGGGTGGTGGGATTACGGCGATCGCTCCAGGGAAATTGGGCATTGGCACCTTCTCTCCACCCCTAGATGCAAAGGGCAACAGTGTACGCGGCATTAAGGTCTGTGAGGAGCTTGCAAAAGACTTTGGGCTGCACTTATTCAATGTAACTACACCAGAACGCGAGTTGCAGGACTGGATTGCGGGTGGAGATGGCATCAATGATTGGTAGGGGCAGGTTTATCCGAGGAATGATCGAAAGCACTCAATATTCCTGGATTCAACCGTTTCTACAGCAGAATAAGGAGGTATGATGCACCAAACTGAGATGTTAGCTACGATCGAAGCAGGTTTGCAGCCTGGGAATAGCCGCCCCAAAAAGATTGTGATTGTGGGGGCAGGGATGGCAGGACTGGTGGCTGGCGATCTGCTGAAGCGGGCAGGTCACAAGATCACGATTTTGGAGGCGCAGCACCGGGTTGGGGGACGCATTTACACGGTGCGAGATGGGCTGGCTCCCGGACTGCGGGCTGAAATGGGAGCGATGCGCATTCCGCAAAGTCACGAGTTGACGATGGCGTATGTCAGACGATTTCGCCTCAAAACCGAACCCTTTATCGTGACAAATCCCAATGCTTACATTTATTTGCAAGGCAAGCGGGTGCGGCGCAAGGAATTTGATCCCCAGAAATTTGTCTTTGATGTGCATCCCCACGAATCAGGCAAACACCCCGAAGATCTGCTGAAAGCTACGTTCAAGCCGATTTACGATCGCGTCCTGGAGCAGGGGGAAGCCGTTTGGGATCAGATCATTGCAGAATACGATCATTTTTCCCTGCGGGGGTTTCTGCGTCATTCAGGCTGGTCAGAAGGGGCGATCGAGATGCTGGGCATTTTGGGCAATGTCGAATCTCGGATGAATTCCTCCTTTGTCAGCTATTTGCATCATGAATACTCCAATACCTTTTCCAACATGGTCTATCTGGTGGATGGCTCAGATGCGTTACCGAATGCATTTCTGCCGATTCTAGGCAAACACATCCGGCTTGGGGCATCCCTGGAGGCGATCGACAACGCCGCCAATCAAGTCACGGTCACTTATCAAACGCTGGCGGGACAGTTTCAAGAAACCGCAGATTATCTGATTGTCACGATTCCCTTCAGTTTGATGCGGCACATTGAAGTCACTCCCGCCTTCTCCCCGCGTAAACGCCGCGCTATTCGTCAACTCAATTACGACTCCTCCTCGAAGATTTTCATGCAGTGCAGTTCGCGCTTTTGGGAGAATGATGATGGCATCCACGGCGGCGGCTCCGTGACTGATTTAGCGATTCGCAATGTCTTCTATCCTCAACATGGGCAGGAGACGGGGCGAGGGGCGCTGCTTGCCAGCTACACCTGGGGGCGGGATGCAATCTGTTTTGCCAGTTTGCCCCGCGATTATCTGATCCGGCAGGCGATCGAAAATCTGCGAGAAATTCACCCCCAAATCGATCGCACCTTTGAAGTCGCGGTGTATCACCACTGGGGTAACGATCCCTACGCGGGTGGGGTCGGGGCGTTATTAGAACCCGGTACGATGTCCAGTTTCAACGATATTGTTGCTCCAGAAGGGCGGGTGTATTTTGCCGGAGATCATTGCAGCAAATTCAAGACTCGCTGGATTCAGGGAGCAATCGAATCGGCCATTCATGCCGCTCAGGACGTTCATGCCGCCCGTTAGACAAGTTGCCAGATACAACCAGATACAAACTGTACTATGAACTCTACACAAACTGCCCTTACCCGCAAATTCCTCCTCTGCACGTTCCAAGAATTTCGGATTGTACTGATCCAATGTCACTGCACCAGAACGCAAGTCGCAGGACTGGATTGTGGGTGGAGATGGCATCAATGATTGGTAAAGCTACCAGGAAATCTTCAGGTCAATTCCGCCTCCGGACTACCCTTGTCGTCCCCTTTGTATTGCAGATTATTACTGCCGTTGGGCTGGTGGGTTGGATTGTCTACCGCAGTGCGCAACAGTCCGTTAACGAGGTTGCCAGTCAGCTCCGCACCGAATTGACCAGTCGGATTACGGAACGGCTAGAGACCTACGTTAGCCTTCCCAAGGCCATCAACCGCCTGAATGCCACCGCCCTTGCCCAGGGAGATATTGATGTCAGCAACCCCAGGGGGCATTATCACTTTTGGCAACAGTTGCAGCTCTATGAAACCTTAAGTTTTGTGTATTGTGGGGATGAGCAGAGTGGTTTTTTGGGAGCCAGGCGGCTGTCGGAGCAAGACCGCACGGAAATTGTGCTGCAATTCAGCAATGCGGATACAAACTTTATCCGCCAGGGCTTTGTCTTGGATGATCGGGGCAATCGTACCGTGCCTAGGGGCCGTTTTGATAAACCCTTTGATCCACGGGTGCGTCCCTGGTATCAGGCTGCAAAGACAGCGGGTGGAGAAGCTTGGAGCGACATTTACCTTGCCTTTTCCACCCTGTTTCCTACGATTACGGCCAGCTTCCCGGTCTATGATCCAGCCAGTAATGCGCTGATAGGAGTTTGTGGAACTGACCTTTTCTTGCCCCAGGAATTGAGTATGTTCCTGCGGAACCTGAAGATTGGTCAGACCGGCACTGCATTTATTATGGAGCGATCAGGACGACTAGTGGCAACTTCGTCTGAAGAGGCGATGGTGGTTGGGGAAGGCGAAGCGAGCGAACGACTGTTGGCCACCGCCAGTCCGAATGCCACGATTCGGACAACCGCCGAGCAGCTCAATCGTCATTTTCGCCAACTCAACGACATTCAGTCGGTTCAACAACTCGATTTCAACCTGAATCGAGAACGGCAATATGTTCAAGTTTTTCCGTTTCAGGATGGCAATTTAGATTGGTTGGTGGTTCTTACCATTCCCGAATCAGATTTTATGGGGCAAATCCATGCGGGTCGCCGGAATGCTCTGTGGTTGAGCCTAGGAGCTTTGGCGGCGGCGATCGCAATTGGGATCTTCACGTCTCGTTGGGTTGCAAAGCCAATCCAGCGAGTCTCTCAAGCCTCCGACAAGCTGGCTCAAGGGGAACTCAATCAGCAGGTGGAACCCGGCCTGATTACGGAAATTGATACCCTGGCAAGTTCCTTCAACTCGATGGCGAAACAACTAGAGGAATCCTTTGCTGCACTCCGCCAGAGCGAAGCAACGAACCGCGCCATTGTCACCGCTATCCCCGATTTAATGATTCGTGCCAAAGGAGATGGCACCTATTTGGATATTGTGGGGAGCGATCGCTTACGAGGAGTTCACGGCGTCAGGCGATTTAATCCTGGAAATACTGTGCAGGAATCACTCCCGCCCGATTTAGCGGAACTGCGAATGCACTACATCCAAAAAGCGCTAGCCACAGGTGAATTGCAGGTCTATGAACAACGCCTGACCATGGATGGTCAAGCCCAGGATGAAGAAGTCCGAATTCTGGTATTGGGAGACAATGAAATATTGATTATGGTGCGCGATATTACCGATCGCAAGCAAGCCGAAGAAGCGTTACGGATTGCCGAAGAAAACTATCGCAGCATCTTTGAAAATGCTTTAGAAGGGATCTTTCAATCTACGCCCGACGGTCGGTACATTAATGTGAACCCAGCCCTGGCCAAGATTTATGGGTATGATTCGCCCGGTGAGATGCTCGAAAGTGTTACTGATATTGGCAAGCAACTTTATGTTGATCCAGAAAAGCGGGCTGAATTTAGAGCATTGCTAGCAGCCCAAGATACGGTCAAAGATTTTGAATACCGTTGCTATTGTAAAGATGGCAGTATCATTTGGACACAGGTTGATGCCCGTGCCGTAAAAGACAACAGTGGTCAAATTCTCTACTACGAAGGTATTGTTCAAGATATTACAGAGCGCAAACGTCGCGAGGATGAGTTAAAACGACAATTGGAAGAATTGAGAATCGAAATTGACCAAAACAAGCGGGAAAAGGAAGTTGCTATGTTAACCGAAAGTACCTACTTTCAGGAAGTGCAGCAGGAAATGGCAGATATGAATCTCGATGAATTTTGGAGCTAAAGAAGTACCTTGTATTGAATATTACGAGATACTTCTTAAACAAATAAATAGAGTGCGAGCGTCCCACTCGCAGCCGGCAAGATACCCCCACTATAGGATCTAAAAAAACGGTTGACCTACTTACTGCCTTCTCTTGCAGTATTGTAATGTGTTGGAATCGTAATCACAAACTCAGCGCCTTGGCCGACTTCGGAATTGCATTCCAGCGAGCCACGATGGGTTTCGGTCACAATCTGGTAGGAAATGGATAAGCCGATACCAGTGCCTTTGCCAACTGGTTTAGTCGTAAAAAATGGGTCAAATAGGCGTGGAACAATCGCTGGGTTTATCCCAATTCCATTATCAGAAATATAAATTTTTACAAATTCATTCTCACTAGCTACTGTACGAATTTTGATAACTGGCTCGACTAAACCTTCGATATAAATTGCTTCTTCTAGCGCATCAATAGCATTATTCAGAATATTCATAAATACTTGGTTAATTTGACCAGGATAGCATTCCACTAGTGGTAGCTGCTGATAGTCTCGAATGACCTGAATTTTGCATCGACCCGGCTGGGGTTTCAAACGGTGTTGCAGCAGCAGCAGCGCCGTGTCGATTCCCTCGTGCAGATCGATGCTTTTAACTCCCGCCTCATCTAGCTTGGAAAAGGAGCGTAGTGATTGGACAATGTCGCTAATGCGTTGAGAACCCAGTTTCATCGAGTGGAAGAGCTGAGTAAAGTCTTGCTCGATAAACTCCAGATCGGCAGCGTCGAGAGCAGTTTGGATCTCTCGCACTGGTTTGGGATAGTGATGTTGGTAAAGCTGCAACAGGTGCAGCAATTCTTCAGCATAGGCTTGGGCATGGTCCACATTGCCGTGAATGAAGTTCACCGGATTGTTGATTTCGTGAGCTACGCCGGCCACCATCTGACCCAAAGCCGACATTTTTTCGCTTTGCACCATTTGGGCTTGGGTACGACGCAGTTCCTCTAACGTAGCGGTCAAAGCGGCGGTCCGGGCTTCTACTCGATCTTCCAGCTCAGTATTCACTTGCTCCAGCGCCAAAAACGAGGCTTGCAACTGGGATGCCATTTGGTTGAACGATTGCGCTAAGCTGTTGACCTCTCGAATCACAGACGGTTGGACTTGTTGATTCAAATTCCCGGCGGTGATGGCCTGACTTGCCGTGCCCAAGCGCAAAATTGTTCGGGTAATCCAGCGTGAGGTGTAGATTCCCAGCACTGTTGCGACCGCCAGCGCCACTAAGCATAGGGTAGTCGTAGTG
The DNA here is from genome assembly GCF_032598965.1 of Leptolyngbya sp. NK1-12. NCBI lineage: Bacteria > Bacillati > Cyanobacteriota > Cyanophyceae > Leptolyngbyales > Leptolyngbyaceae > Leptolyngbya > Leptolyngbya sp. NK1-12. The sequence goes on along the minus strand of NZ_CP053586.1, from coordinate 807,340 downwards.
CGAGTGTTGGCATTGATCTGAGCCATAAAGTCCGACTCTGGCACTACGACCGCCACCAGCCAATCGATTCCATATTCATCTTGCCAAGGTGAAACCTCTACAAACTGGCGATCTTGATTGAACTGGAACGTAAGCTGCTGAGGGGATTGAATCTGCTGAAAGCCGTTGAATTGCTGCTGCAAATAGCTCGCCGTAGCCCGAATCAGCGGATCATCGCTGTCGGTAGCCCGGAGGCGATGAGTTTTGCCGTTTTCGACTCGATAGGTGGGTTGAGAGCTGGAATTGCCGATCAGCATGCCGTCCCGCTCCATAATGAACACGCGCCCAGTCGGACTGACCTGGATCTGCTGCAAAAAGGCACTGATTTCTGTCAAAAACAAATCAATGCCCAATACGCCGATTAATTTTTGGTTGGCATCGTAAATCGGCACGTTAGCAGCGGCGGCAATATAGCCCTCAAACTCGTCCAGCGTGTAGATGCGCGTCCAGAGGGCTTTACCAGCTTTCACCGCCTCCACATAGGAATCGCCTGCCGGAGCATAGAAATCAGTGACATGCAGCAACTTTTTGCGGTTGCCGTCCTGATCGGCCTCATAGGTGTAATCCTTCAAACTGCCGCCGGGATGGTAAATAATTGCCGCATTATGTCCCTGCGGCCAGCGCCATGCTCCCGAATTGGTATTATCTTCCAGCGCATAGCCAATAAAGCCAAATTGCTTGAAAATTTGCGCCTGTTTCCAAAAGTAGCGCCCTGAATTGTCCAGATCATAGAGGTCTAGCATTCCCTGCTTGATCGCGTTTAGGTTGATTTGATTAATCTGATGGGGTAATGCTAGATAGGAATCGAGATGCTGATCGACTCTGGCGCTGACTTCTCGCTGCAACTGATTGGCTAAATCATTGATCGCTTTTTGTCCATTCCTGAAGGAAAAATATCCGACCAGCCCTACCGCAGTGAAGATTTGTAGTAGAAACGGTACGACTAGAACGGCCAGCAAGGGCAGTTGGGGTAGAGGTTGCGGAAATCGGAATTTTTGGCGCAGGACACTATGGTTCAGGGCGTTCAGTTTGGCATTGAGTTTAGGGGCATTCAATGGCATAGCCGCATCGAGCAGGGAATATGCTTCTAAGTTTCCCCATTGCCAGAGACAAATAACTCAGCCGATTTGCTCAAGCACCCCAACCCATCAGATGCTGTTTACTGTTTACTGTTAATGCTCGCAGTGACTAAGCTTTACCCCTACCCCTTACCCCCTACCCCCTACCCCTTACCCCTTACCCCCTACCCCCTACCCCTTACCCCTTACCCCCTACCCCCTACCCCTTACCCCTACCCCCCGCGCAGTTTAGGTTCTTTCTGTGCCTATGGAATTGCAGCCGAAGTGTACCTGTCAATTACAGCTTGGTTGCGTTACCGTAGGGCTTTGCGGCTGGTTCAAGCCCATTCCATTGCAGTTGTTTGGTTTACCTGTGGCGCGTTCTCTTCAGTCCGATCCAACTTCATTCATGCCCGTCGGTGCCCTCTACGCAATTCTGGCTTACGGTTCTTGGGGGTTGCTGCCGATCTACTGGAAATTTTTTGCCCAAGTGCCTGCGGTGGAAGTGTTGAGCCATCGCATGATCTGGTCGGCGGTGCTGCTGATCGCGGTACTGTGGTTACAAAATCGACGAGCGGAATTTTGGCGGGTCTGGCAGCCCCAATATCTGAGAGCACTGCTGCTGACGGCAGGTTTACTCGCCTTTAACTGGGGATTATATATCTACGGCGTTAATACCGATCGGGTAGTAGAGACTAGCCTCGGCTATTTTATCAATCCTCTCGTCAACGTCCTGCTCGGATTTGTGGTTTTGAAAGAGCGGCTGTACCGGGGGCAACAGATCGCTGTCTTACTGGCTGGACTAGGAGTTGCCTATTTTGTTTGGCAGTTTGGGGCAGTGCCCTGGATTGCTCTGGGCTTGGCTTTTTCCTTCGCCTTTTATGGGCTATTACGCAAGGTGGTGGCGGTAGCGCCCATGGCGGGCTTGGCCGTGGAAACCTTACTGATTACACCCGTCGCGCTAGCCATTGTTGGCTATGGAGCGAGTACCGGTACCGGCCACTGGAATACGAGCTGGACATTGAATTGGCTTTTTATTGGCTGCGGTATTGTCACCTCGTTCCCGCTGCTCTGGTTTAACAATGCCGCTAAACGCCTCCGGCTCTCGACCTTAGGATTTTTTCAGTATTTGGCTCCCAGTTTGCAGCTGATCTTGGGTGTTTTTCTCTATCACGAACCCTTCACCCAGACGCACGCGATCACCTTTGGCTTAATCTGGACCGCGCTCGCGGTCTATAGCCTGACTGCGTGGCGCATCCAGCGCGTGAGCTAGCAGAGTCACTTTACTCCTTTTGGTTCACCTAGCTACCCCTCTAGATAGAAGCAGTTTCCTAGCTCTAGTTCGTAATCTGAACGTAACGATTGATCGTATCAATCAATACTTTTTCAATATACTCTGGAGGTGTAGCGATGGGAATTATCGCGTGGGTTATTTTAGGACTTTTGGCTGGTGCAATTGCCCAGGCCATTTATCCCGGTTACGTCGGTGGTGGTATTCTCGGTACTATCCTGCTTGGCATCGTTGGAGCATTCGTGGGTGGCAGTTTGTACACGTTGCTTTCGACTGGAACTTTGCAGCTTGCATCCGTAGGCTTTACAATTCCCGGATTGTTTATCGCCACGCTCGGCGCAATCATCACCATCTATCTCTGGGGACTGCTGGTGAGAAGCCGAGCTTTGTAAACATAAGTCCGAGTAAAGAGCTAGCTTCTAGCGACCGCCTACAACCACGTTCTTGATGCGCACATGGGGGCCACCCACACTTACCGGTAAGGGAGACTGGCCCCCTTTGCCGCAGCCGCCATTACGGTAGATCGAGTCATTACCAATCGCTTCGATGTCCTTGAGCGTCTGGAAGACATTACCACTGAGGGTGACGTCGCTGACTGGTTCAGCCAACTGCCCATCGCGAATCATGTAGCCTTCTGCCGCCGCAAAGGTAAACATCTCGCCATTGGTTTGACCGCCCAGCATCCGCACGGCATAGACGCCTTCTTCGATATCGCTCAGCATTTGCTCAAAGGTTTGGTCACCGCTTTCAATTCCGGTATTTGTCATCCGCACAATTGGCGGATAGGCGGCATTCAGTGCTCTGGCGTTGCCAGTAGGCTGTTCCTGCATCTTGCCGGCGGTTTCCAAACTATGCAAACGCTGGGTCAAGATTCCGTCTTTGATTAAGTACTTGCGCTGAGCCGGAACCCCTTCATCATCGTATTTCAGCGAACCGGGCAGTCCAGGCATGGTAGCATCATCCACCACATTTAGCTGAGGAATCGCCATTGGTTTGCCCAGCACCAGTAACTCCTGCATTTTGGGATTTTCGTAGACAAAATCTGCTTCCGACAAATGCCCAAACGCTTCGTGAATAAACACCCCAGCCAGATAGGGATCGAGAATCACTGTGTATTGACCACCCTTGACTGGCTTGGCCTCCAACTGCCGTACGGCCCGCTCTGCTGCACTCTTGACCTGAGCTTCAATTCCTTCCAAGACGCTGTAATCGGAACGGGAATGAACCGATTCAAATCCCTGCCGTACCACGTTGCCTTCACCGCGAGCCACCACGCCAAATCGTCCCGACACATCCAGCCGTTCCTGGGCAATGCAGCTACCCAACGAGTTGACGAAATAAGTGACGCCAAACCGATCGCTGTAGCTGGTCATGGTGGTTTGAATGCGCGGGTCCATCTCCAGCAGTAGATGATTGTAACCCTCGACCAACTGCCGTTTCACATCCAATGCGATACCGCGTGGGTCCCTGGCAATTTCGACTGCGACATAGTCTTGTATCGGCTCGACTGAGGCGAGATGGGTTGTTTCTTTACCGATTAGCTTAGCTTGGGCAATCGCTTCTTCGATGCGCTGGTTCAGATCGGCCAACCCGTTGAATGTCACAAAGCTCCAGCCGCCCTTATGACAGGCCCGAATGCCGCCGGCCAAAGAAAAGCTGCGATCCACCGCATCCAACTGGCGGCCCCGATAGGCAATCACCGTCGATTCACTCTGCTCTAAGCGAATTTCTAGATAGTCAACCTGATTGCGATAGGGTGCGATGGCATCCGAAAGCCGATCTTGCAGTGAAACAGACGTGACCACGAGTGAATCCTCTCAGTTGCAAGGGTGTCTCTATATTCTAGACATGGTTCGGCTTCTTGGTCGCACTTGCCGTCTGACCGAAAAATGTGCTACTTTAGTAAATCGTCACGGACGCATAGCTCAGTTGGTTAGAGCACTACGTTGACATCGTAGGGGTCACTGGTTCGAGTCCAGTTGTGTCCATCGCTTGTATGGTAGCCAGTGGAGAATTCAGTTTGCCTGGAGGTCGGCTGATCTGAGGAAACGGCTGGCAAGCTAAGAGAGGTATAGAGTCAGCGGACGATTATGTCGATGGAATTCCCCGGAGGTTCTCTCATATTTCATGTGCTATCCGATTGGGAGAACAATCTGCAGCGGGTTGCCAGAATTATCCAGCGGTTGACCCTGCATCAGATCACGTCTTGATCAACAACATCGGCGTTTTCTGATGGCTTACAGGCGAGAAATTCAATGTGGTAATCAATTACTTTAAGCCCTATCTGTTGCTCGACTGCTTTCACCAACTCTGGGGGCAGCTTCACATCGACATCTAGCAGACGGTTATCGTCCAGGCAACGAACATGGGAATGGGAGGAGGTGTGATGGCTGTAGAGACATCCTTCTGCCCGTTCAACACGCTCAATCACTCCAGCTTTCGCTAACGCATCTAAGTTTTGGTACACCGAAGTATGACCGATAGCCTCACCCCGCTGACGCAGCCGATCGTAGATTTCGCTAGCGGGCAGGTGCTCATCCGTATCCCACAAAAGCTTGAGAACGAGCTGACGTTGATTGCTTAAGCGCATTCCTTGCTGACGACAATAAATTAGACACTCTTCGTAGGACTTCAAACTGGGAGCCATAAACCTAGCTTCTCCACGTTATGGCCAGCTCCACATTATGGCCAGTATTTCCATACTACACAAAACTAGAGTTAAGCAGTACTCATTACGAGTTTATATCTTCTGGCCTGTCTATTTGTACTCATACCGACCATGCGTAAAATTGAAGCATAAACATGAATAAATATAACTAAAAAGAGAAATCAAAGGAAAGAGAAGAGATAGGGCTTTGAAAAACAACCTATGATTGAAATTAACGATTTATAAAAACAACGATTATAGAACATAGAAATTCTATGGACGCAAAAGAACTCCTACGGCGATATGCCACAGGAGAGCGGGACTTCGGGGCTGTAGACCTGAGTGAGGTCAACCTGCATGAAGCCGATCTCAGGGGAGCTACGTTGAGAAAAGCCGTTTTGATTGGGGTGGATCTAAGCGGAGCCAATTTGATCGATGTGAACTTAAATGGAGTCGTTTTGCGGCAATCCAATTTGCGGGAAGCTTGTCTGAGTGGAGCAAAGCTATCCGGCACTGATCTATCCGAAGTGGATCTGACCAGGGCAGATTTAAGCGGAGCGAACCTGTGGCGAGCCACGTTGAGACAGACAATTTTGGATCAGACTAATCTCAGTCGAGCCAACCTGCATGAGACCAATTTGATACGAGCTACGTTGACCGCTGCCAACCTGATTGGAGCCAACCTGAATGCTGCCAATCTGAGTGAGGCTGATTTATCAACTGCCGATCTAAGCCGAGTGCATGGGATTGGAGCAAAGCTGCACCGAACGATTTTATGCGGCGCTAATCTGGAGCGAGCCGATTTCAGTAATGCCGTACTACAGGAAGCTGACTTGAGCCGAGCCAATCTGAGCGCCATCAATCTGGGTGGTGCCAACCTCAGTCAAGCCCATCTAAACGGTGTGAATTTGACGGGTGCAAATTTATCTTGCGCCAACTTGATCGATACCACGCTGATGCTGGCAGAAATGCGGGGCGCTAGATTGGATTGGGCCGAATTAACTAGGGCCAATTTGACCGAGGCCGATCTGAGCTGGGCTAGTTTACGGGAAACCAACTTGAGCGCTGCCATACTGCACCAAACCGTGCTAACCGAGGTTGATTTAAGTTTCGCCATTCTACGGGGTGCCGATCTGAGCAATGCCAAGCTGAATCTAGGCAGCTTAAAGGAGACAAATTTGAATTGGGCGATTTTACCTCAAAGTACTGTCCGCTCTAATTGATGAGGTTGATGAGGATAGAGTTATTTCTAAACGAGGCTGCATTCAACATCTTCAAAAACGTTTACAAGCTTGCTGTTGATTTTTGGTCACCGTTCGGTTCTTTGTAGTGTTTTTTAATATTTTGATTTGTAAAGGATCGAATTCTGTCAGTGTTTACTTTTGTATTCAAAGTAACAAGAGCAGAGTAGAATGATCCCATAGATCAAACTGCAATCACTTCAAAAACAGAATCAAAAACAGAGGCGTTCCAACGATTACGCTAGCGTGATGCTTTTGGAACATCTTTTTTGCTTCGCCTGAAAAGCGCTTGAACACTCGTTTCCTCTAGTCCAAATCGCCGCATCGAGGAGAGTTTATGGTAGACGTTGTACCTAGATTAGAACCGTTCCCCGCCCAAGCCCAGAAAACTAAAAAATCGGTCGGCATTCCTAAGGAAATTGTTGAGCAGGAAGATCGGGTTGCAGCCACACCCGAAACGGCGAAAACTTTGCAGAAGCTGGGGTTTGAAGTTCTGATTGAATCAGGAGCTGGCGAAGCAGCTCACTTTGCAGATGCTGCCTACTGCGAGGCGGGGTGCCAAATCGTCGATGCAGCAACGGTTTGGTCAGCTGATATTGTGCTGAAAGTGCGGCCTCCAACCGTCCGGCCAACCGGAAATCACGAAGCCGAGATGCTGGCGGCAGGTAGCACGTTGATTAGTTTTATCTATCCGGCGCAAAATTTAGACCTGTTGGCTAAACTGGCGGCTCGCCAAGCGACGGTGTTGGCAATGGATGCGGTACCCCGGATTACTCGCGCCCAAAAAATGGATGCCCTAAGCTCAATGGCCAACTTGGCAGGCTATCGGGCTGTAATTGAAGCCGCCAACCACTTCGGACGGTTCTTTAGCGGTCAGATTACTGCCGCTGGCAAGATTCCCCCAGCCAAGGTTTTAGTGATTGGAGCAGGTGTGGCTGGTCTGGCCGCAATTGCAACGGCAAAGGGGTTGGGAGCGATTGTGCGTGCTTTTGATACACGTCTAGTGGTAAAAGAGCAGGTGCAAAGCCTAGGAGCTGAGTTTTTGGAGCTGCAATTTGCCGAGGATGGCAGCGGTGAAGGTGGCTATGCCAAGGTAATGAGCGAGGAGTTTATTCAGGCTGAAATGGCGCTGTTTGCGGCTCAAGCCAAAGAGGTCGATATTATTATCACTACAGCGCTGATTCCCGGTCACAAAGCGCCGCTGCTGATCACGCGGGAGATGGTAGAAACCATGCGTCCCGGATCGGTGATTGTCGATATGGCAGCTGAGCAAGGAGGCAATTGTGCTGTTACGCAACCGGGCAAAATCATTCATCATCAAGGAGTCACGATTGTCGGCCTGACGGATCTGGTCAGCCGTATGTCGCAACAAGCTAGCCAACTCTATGGCACCAACCTCTGCCATTTGCTGGCAGAACTCGGCGGAGCAGAGCACTACCAGATTGATCTAGAGAATGAGGTGATTCGTGGCGCGCTGGTCAGCTACAACGGTGAGATTACCTATCCGCCGCCTTTACCCAAGAAAGATGCTGTTGCTCTGCCGGTTCAGGCAGCGTCTACAAACCCCACTCAGCAGAACAATCTGGACGGAAAAACCACTGTCGCTCCGCCGCGAACAACCGCCTCATCCTCTGCCCAACCTATTTCGACCCCTGACTCCAGCCAGCAACAAGAGCTTCCTACCTCGTGGATTTGGATGCTTCTGGCAGGTGTTGCATTGCTTGCGATTGCCTTCTGGGTACCGTCTTCGTTTCTATCCCATTTCACAGTCTTTGTGCTTGCATGCTTTGTAGGTTGGCAAGTGATCTGGAATGTAAAACCTGCCTTGCACACACCGTTGATGAGCGTTACCAATGCAATTAGTGGCATTATCATCATTGGTGGCATGCTGCAATTGACCAATGCCTCGTTGGCTACGACTGTTTTGGGGGCAATTGCGGTCTTTATAGGAACCATCAATATTGTTGGTGGATTCTGGGTGACGCAACGCATGCTCAAGATGTTTCAGAAATAGCTTCAGATGCGGGTTCAGAAGTCGCTCTAAGAATAGATTCAGAAATAACTGTGGGAATCAATCATGCTCGAAAATCTTCAGACCGTCGCTTACATTGCTGCTAGCGTCCTGTTCATTTTTAGTTTAGGAGGGTTGTCTAACCAGGAAACGGCGCGTCGAGGCAACCTCTATGGCATGGTGGGAATGATAATTGCCTTTGTGGCGACCGCCATTGGTCTTGGAATCGACAGTGACGGAATTCTAGCAGGAGCTGTTTTGCCTGCTGCCGTGGTTGGTATGCTGGCGGCCTCTCGGGTAGCGATGACGGCGATGCCACAGATGGTCGCAATCTTGCACAGCTTTGTGGGGGCGGCGGCTGTCTTAGTTGGCATTTCTAATTACCTGCAACCGGATTCCCTCACTGGAGCAGAAGCCACGATTCATCAGCTGGAAATTTTCATTGGTGTCTTTATTGGTGCAGTTACTTTTACTGGCTCAATTGTTGCCTTTGGAAAGTTGCAGGGACTAATTAGCAGTAAACCTTTGCTGTTACCGGCCCGTCACTGGCTGAATCTAGGGTTAGTGCTAGCATCGATTGCTCTGGGCGCGCAATTTATGAGCGCAAATCTCAGCAGTGGGGTATCTGCTGGATTATCTAACGCATTCCCTACTGGATTACAATCTTTATTGTTTATGACGGTTCTCGCTGCAATCCTGGGCGTTCATCTCGTGATGGCGATTGGTGGCGCAGATATGCCGGTAGTCATCTCGATGCTGAATAGTTACTCAGGCTGGGCAGCCGCTGCGGCTGGATTCATGCTCTCCAATGATTTGCTGATTATCACCGGAGCGTTGGTCGGCAGCAGCGGTGCTATTCTCAGCTACATCATGTGTCGAGCGATGAATCGTTCATTCCTCAGCGTGATTCTGGGCGGTTTTGGGTCTGGAACTGGTGTTGCGACACCACAAGGCGAACAAACGACGGGTGAAGTGCAGACGACGACGATAGAGGAGACAGTGAATCGGTTGTGTGCTGCTAGGCGAATAATCGTAGTACCAGGTTACGGCATGGCGGTGGCTCAGGCCCAACATCCTCTGGCGGAAATTACCAAACTGCTGCGGGAGCGTGGCATCGAGGTACGGTTTGGGATTCACCCTGTGGCAGGCCGATTACCCGGGCACATGAACGTGCTGCTGGCAGAAGCCAACGTACCCTACGACATTGTCCTAGAGATGGATGAAATCAACCCGGATTTTCCCAAAACCGATGTAGTGTTGGTAATTGGGGCCAACGATACGGTGAACCCAAGTGCGCTAGAAGATGCCAACAGTCCGATTGCGGGTATGCCAGTTTTGGAGGTTTGGAAGGCCGCGACTGTGATCGTGATGAAGCGCAGCCTAGCTAGCGGCTATGCAGGAATTGAGAATTCCCTATTCTATAAAGATAATACCTGGATGCTATTCGGAGATGCCCGCAAGAACATGGATGCGATTTTAAGCAAGATGGTTGAGCAGGAGGCAGTGTCGCCGCTTGCAGCTAGTCGCTCGTAGGTAATAGCCCTCCGGCTTCACCTCTCGATGATTGCTCGAGCAATCGCTCACGATGATGTTTCAGAAAGAATACTCAAGCGCACAGATTGGCCTGATTTCAGTGGTTGATTGCTGCGAACCACAAACGTATCTCCTGGCTGTAGACCAGAGCGAATCTCCACCTGTCCATTAGCACGTTCACCAATTTGTACCGAGCGCGCAACGGCTTTTCTCTCCTCGCCTGTTCCCTGTAAAACAAATACGGTTGGCTTAGTTGCATCTCCCCCTACTGTGAATGCCCTTTCTGGCACAACTACCCGATTGCTCTGGCTAGACTGAAACTGCACCCGTGCTAATAGGCCACTCCCGATCCGTCCTTCTGGGTTGGGTAGGGTAATTTCGATGGGCACCAATCGGGCTGTGGGGTCAGCCGCGGGAGAAATCCGGGCAATGGTTCCTCGGACGCTGTCTGTGTTCTCTGCACGATGCGGAGCGCTGTTGGCAAAAGCATCGAGCCGGACTTGGGCCGATTGTCCAACTCGCAAGTTGCCCAGCTCTAGCTCCGACACCTGCACCACCACTTTGACGATACTAAAGTCGCCTAGCCTCAGGACCGGATCGCCTGGTTGGAGCAAGTTACCCGGTTCAGCCACCCGCTCCAACACCACACCGGCCATTGGAGCCGTTAAGGCTGAGAAAGCTTCCCGCGCTTGCACTTCGGCTAGGGTAGCTTGCTGGGCAGCCACTCTCCCCTGGGTAGCCATGACGGCCTGCTGTCGAGTGCGGACACGCTCCTGGGCCGATCGCAACGTTTGTTCTGCGGTGCGGGCAGCCGTGACAGCTTGTTCTGCGGCTTGGGCTGTGATCGCTCCTTCCTGGCTGAGGGCAAGGAGGCGATTGGCGTCCGCCTGGGCTTGTTGCAATTCAACCCGCGCCTGCTCGACCTGGGCTTTGGCATCGCTGACTTCGGCCTTGGCCTGGGCCACTTCTGACGCGAGGGCGGCTAACTCGGCTCGTTGCTGGTTGACCTGTGCTACTAAAAGCTGATTATCGACTTGGCCTAAGGGCTGCCCCCGACTGACTCGATCTCCTATATCAACGCTTAAGTCCAACAATCGCCCCTCGGTCTGGGAACGCAGCGAAACTTCGCGCACCGGAGCAGTGGTGCCTGTGTACTCAATGGCCGCCTCCAGACTGCCAGTTTGAGCGACCGCAGTTTCAACGGCAACCGGCGCATCGGGATCTCCAGGTCTACCAGCCCCCGATTGGGCGTTGGTGTTGGCAGCAGGATTGCAACCCAGCAACAGCAAACCACTGACTGAGAGAATAACCCAGTTGACAGATTGCTTGCGCCGAAGCGAAGGATGGGAAAACGGCAGCATGGCAGAAATGCGAGGGGGAATAGCCGAAGCTGCTTTTATTATCACCCTATCTGGTTCAACTCACTGTTTAACCGAACTGGTCTAACTTCAGTGACTGCCTAGCTCAACTGACTGCGAAACTTTTTGACGCTGATTGTCAGCAACAGAATAGCAAACCCGATTAACGCCAACACATGTGGCCACAGCTCCATTACCCCCACGCCCTTGAGCAGAAACCCGCGAGCAATCGCCACATAATGCCGCAGGGGATTCAACAGCGACAGATAACGAAAGAATGCAGGCATACTTTCAATCGGTGCAATTGCCCCAGAGGTTTGGATCAGCGGCAAATTGACAAAGAACGACGTCAGCACGACCTGTTGTTGATTTTTGGCAATAGTAGCCAGCAGAATGCCAATGCTGATACCAACGAATAAATAAACGGCAGATACAAGCAAAAAGACTAGCATATTGCCTCGAAACGGCAACTGGAAAACAATCTTGGCTACGGCCAGCGCTAAAAACACATCGCCAATCAGCAGAATAAACAAAGGCACAATTTTTGCCAGCAGAATTTCCCAGGCGGCGGCTGGCGTCATCAACAGCTGTTCTAAGGTGCCGGTATCCTTTTCGCGCACTACCGCTGAGGAGGAAACCAGCGAGCTAGTCAGGGTCAGCACCAAGCCCAAGACGCCAGGAACAAAAAACCAGGTGCTATTGAGTCCAGCATTGTAGAGAAAAATAACTTCCGGTTCAATTAAGGGTGGACTGGCGTTGACTTGGCGGCGGCTAAACCGATTGACGATTTGGGTCATATAGCCATTGGCGATACCAGCCGTATTAGCGTCGGTGCCATCGATCAGCAACTGAATTTCCGGTGATTGTCCCTGCTGAAACTGGCGATCAAAATCGGGCGGAATCACAAGTCCTGCCGTCACCTGTCCCAATCGCACCTGTTCAGCTAGCTCAGTTTCGTTAAACAAATAGCTTTGGGCCACAAAAATCTGGTTCTCGGTCATGGCAGCCACCAGTTCGCGGCTCATCTGGCTATTGGCATAATCCACGATTCCCAGCTTGAGAAACTGCACATCGGGACTAAGGGCGAAGCCAAACACCAAAAGCTGAATTGTAGGCGGAAACACCAGCAGAAAAATCAACTGTTTGTTGCGCAAAATCTGGTTAATTTCTTTGATGGCCAAAGCCCAAATCCGGCTATTGAGTAGGCGAGAGAGAAGCTTTTGCATAAAGTTTTGAGTTTTAAGTTTTGAGTTTTAAGTTTTGGTGGCATAACCTGCGCGTTTGCCGATAGCTTGCCGTTAGGGAGAGCGCGTAGTTTTGTAGCTGACTTCTGCGCGTCGCGTCGCCGGAGGCAGTAGCAGTGTTTCATTTTACTCTAGCCCCCCATCTCCCCTCGTTCGGCGAGGCTCACGAGCCGCATCTCCCTCGTTCGGCGAGGCTCACGAGCCGCCATCTCCCCGTCTTCCCGTCCACTCAACTAATCAGGAAGCTGCATGCGGCTGAGGTTACGACGAGCTATGTTGAATAACAGCAGGCAAAGCAGCATTAGCATCAGCAGGTAAAACCAGACGCCTAGCCATCCGGTGCCCCGTACAAATCCGTCACGAATAATGGGGATAAAATAGCGCGTTGGAATAATATTGGAAATTAGGGAAAGGGGAAACGGAATATTGCTAAGGGGATAAATAAAGCCCGAGAGGAGTAGGGCTGTTAAGAATCCAGTTGTCGCAACAGCCTGAACAGCAGTGGTGACGTTGGGAACACGAGTGCCTACCATCAGACCAAACATCGTGGCAGAGGCTACAAAGATCGGCGTGCTGATCAAGAATGGAGTGGGGTCGCCAGCAAAGCGTAAGCCAAAGATGATTACGCTAATTGAGATCACCACTGCGGCAATGCCAAGCCCAACAATTAGATAGGCTAAACCTTTGCCCAAAATCAACTCTTCAGCACTGAGGCTAGAGGCATAGACCTGAATGATGGTTCCCTGCTCTTTTTCTCGCACCATCGCAATCGACGACAGCAACGAGGGGTAAATCCACAGAATCACGGCACAGGTACCTGGAACAATGTAGAGGGATTCTTGCCGCCCAGGGTTGAACCAAATGCGACTGCGCACCTGAATTAGAGAAGGGTTGGTTTGCAATTGGGAATTGCGGACAAAGAAGCGGGTAGTGGCTTCAATGCTGCTGCGGATGACGCGGGCGTTGTTGACATCGGTACCGTCTACTAAGACCTGGACCGGGCTGGTTTCACCGGCTTTGATCCGTCGGGAGAACTCAGGCGGAATAATCACCGCAGCTTTGGCAATTCCCTGATCGAGGGCAGCTTGAGGCGAACCGATTCCATCCCAACGGCTCGACTGAAGTTGATTAGTGGCGTATAGACGTTCGATGTAGCTGCGGCTGAGGGGGCTGTTGTCGAAATCCTGAACGGCGACAGGAATATTTTTAGCCTCTAGTCGAATCGCAAAGCCAAAAATGAACAGGGTCAGTAACGGCAAAATGAACGCTAACGCCACCGTGAGGCGGTCCCGCAAAAATTGGGCTAGCTCCTTCACGCATTGACTCCAGATTCTCATGGCAATTAAATCTCCACACGTTGAACGATTCCAATGAATGCATCTTCTAGGGAAAAAGGAACGCGACGCAGCGAATAGATATGTAAGGGTGAGGTATCGGTTTGGTACTGCTGAAATAGTGTTTGGATCTGAGCAATTTCGGTATCGGGATGATCCAGAACCACATGCAGCCGGTCGCCAAAAATCGAAACGCGCCAAGAATCGAGCTGGGTTTTGAGTAAATCCGAAGCGGCTTGGGTTTGGTTCGTGACGATTTCGATCAACTGTCCGGGTTGGGCAGCTTTAATTTGGCTAGGTGAACCTTCGGCTACCACGGCTCCTGCTACCATAAAGCCCATCGAGTTACAGTGTTCGGCTTCCTCCAGATAGTGGGTCGTCACCAGCACTGCCGTTCCCTGACGGGCAAAATCCTCGATCAGCCGCCAAAACTGCCGGCGGGCCAACGGATCCACGCCTGATGTTGGCTCATCCAAAAACAAAATTTCCGGCTCATGCATCACCGAGGCTCCAAAGGCGATTCGCTGTTTCCACCCTCCGGGCAAGCGTCCGGTAAGCATATCCTCCTGCCCCACCAAACCGCAGATTTCCAGCACCCAGTCAATTTTCTGACGACGCTGAGGACGCGGCACTCCATACACACCGCAATAAAACTCCAGGTTTTGCACCACCGACAGGTCATCATAGAGTGTAAACTTCTGGCTCATATAGCCGATTCGTCGCCGTAGTTCCGGACTCCGCAGATTACGCTGCTCGCCTGCTAAAGAAATTTCGCCACCGCTCGGTTCCAGCAGCCCGCACAGCATTTTGATTGTGGTCGTTTTGCCAGCACCATTGGCCCCCAGCAATCCATAAATTTCGCCATAGCGGACTTGCAGCGTCACATCTTTAACCGCCTGAAAATTACCGAACTGCTTATAGAGGTGACGCGTTTGGATGGCGGTGTTAGAAGTTGTAAGTTTTGGCTTCCGGTGAGTCAGCCGAACCGAGTTCTCAGTTTTGGCTTCCGGTGAGTCAGCCGAACCGAGTCTTGGTGGTTCTGAGCGCGGTAGGGGAATAAAAGGCGGATCGGCTCCCTGCTGTCGCAAACGGGTAACAAACACATTTTCCAGCGTGGCTTCTACTGCTTCTACCGAGTCCAGCGGGAGCCGGTGCTGCTGAAGAATCTGCCGCACTGCGGCCTCTCCCGCCTGATGGGAATGCACCAACACATCCAACCGATCGCCAAACGTCTGCACATCCACCAACGGAAACTCTCCTCCACCTTCCCTCGTTCGGCGAGGCTCACGAGCCGCATCTCCCTCATCTCTACCTCCCTGCCACTCCTGAATCTGCTCCGTCAACACCCGCTCTACCGCTGCCAACTGACTAGTCCGCACTTCCAAGCGCTGCAATCTCAAACTTTGCCGCAGTTGTTTTAGGGTGCCGGTTTGCTGAATGTGGCCCTCGTACATCAGGGCAATCCGGTTACAGCGTTCGGCTTCATCCAGGTAGGGCGTCGCTACCACCATCGTTACACCCTGACTGGCCAAGGTTGCCAAAATATCCCAAAATTCCCGTCGCGATACTGGATCAACGCCGGTTGTGGGTTCGTCTAGCAGCAGCACATCCGGTTGAGCAATCAGGGCACAGCAGAGCGCCAGCTTTTGCTTCATCCCGCCTGAGAGTTGCCCAGCCAATCGATCGCCAAACCGATCCAGGTTCATCAGCTTCAGATAGCGGTCGCGGCGTTCAGCCAGCCGATGGGGCGGCACTTCTCGCAATCCGGCACTGTAGCGAATGTTTTCGTCAATGCTCAGGTCCAAATAAAGCGAAAATTGCTGTGTCAGGTAACCAATGCCCAACCGCGCCTCACGAGGCGACCGTCCCAAAACTTCCACCTCACCAGTGCTAGCTTCCATCACGCCTGCCAAAATCTGAAATGTGGTGGTTTTGCCCGCCCCGTCGGGACCAATCAGCCCAAAAATTTCTCCTCGTTGTACCGTAAAGTCAACACCGCGTACTGCCGCAATCTGACCATAGCGTTTTTGTAACCCTCGAACTTGGATGGCATGAAAAGAGTGTTGAGTGTTGAGTGTTGAGTGTTGAGTTGCAATGGAGTGGGACATGGGGAGGGGAGTTTTGAGTTTTGAGGTTTGAGTTTTGAGTTTTGAGTTGCGGAGATTCTAGTTGAGAGGGAGAGATGAATTGAGTTTTGAGTTTTGAGTTTTGAGTTTTGAGGTTTGAGTTGCGGTGGGATAGGGGGGAGGGAAGGTTTGAGGTTTGAGGTTTTTAAAGAGGTTTTGGGAGATGGTTTGAGGTTTTCTATGGGAAGGATAGGAGTGGTGATATGAGTTGGAAATTTGGTAATTCAGAAAATTTATGGCGGAGAGTATTATTCAACAGAAGAGTTTTGAATTTGCTTTGGAAATTATTGAGCTGTATCGAATGCTTCAGGTGCGAAAGGAATATGTATTGTCTAAACAGCTTTTGCGGAGTGGCACGAGTATTGGAGCAAACGTAGAAGAAGCAAGCGCAGGGCAAAGCCGTAAAGATTTTCTCGCCAAAATGGCTATCGCCTCTAAAGAAGCTAGAGAAACAAAGTACTGGTTACGCCTCTTACAACAATCCAAACTAATCGATTTTGCAGTTGATCAAGAACTCGCCCATGTCGAAGAGCTAATCCGCATCCTCACTGCCATCGTCAAAACCACCACCCATTCCTCCTAACTTAAAACTCGGTTCGGCTGACTCACCGGAAGCCAAAACTCAAAACTCAAAACTCAAAACTCTCCCTCCCCCCTATCCCACCGCAACTCAAACCTCAAAACTCAAAACTCAATTCATCTCTCCCTCTCAACTAGAATCTCCGCATCAGCCGGCATGCCTGGTTTGGCAAATCCCCCCGGCTCTTCAATCGCTAAGCGCACTCCAAATACCTGCTGGACTCGGTCTTTTTTGAAGTAAATATTTTCTGGCGTAAAGGAAGCTTCGGCATCGACAGCAGCTACGCGGGCATTTAGGGGTTGATCGGGATTGGAGTCGAGGTAGACGCGAGCAGTTTGGCCGACGCGCACGTTGCCGATGTCACCTTGGGGAATGAAACCACGCATGTAGACAGTGTTCAAGTCCAGCACCGACAGCAGAGTTTTTCCCGCCGTAACTACAACGCCCGGTTCAACGCTGCGGCTGGTAACGACGCCATTGATCGGGCTGTTGATCGTCAGTTCTTTGAGCTGAGCCTGGATGCGGTTGCGCTCGGCTTCGACATTGGCAACTTCGGCTTGGGCCGCTTTGAGTTCAGCTTGAGCCTGCTTGAGCTGGGTGGTGAGGCGATTAAGCTGGGCGGTGTTGATGTCGGGATTGAGGCTGGTGGTTTGGGATTGGGTCAGGTTGCCTTGGGCGGCATTGACCTGACGTTGGGCAGCAGCGACGGCGGCTTGGCGGCTCTCTAGGGTGGCTTGGGCAGCCTGATAGGTGGTTTCGCGCTGGTCGTACTGCTGCTGGGTGACGGCTCCGTCCTGCACCAGTTGGGCATAGCGATCGCGGTCAGTTCGGGCCAGATTGAGCTGGGCTTGGGCTTCGATTGCCTGCGCCTCGGCCTGTTTGAGCTGGGCAGTAGCGGTGGCCACTTGGGCTTCGGCCTGGGAAATTCGTCCGGTGGTGTCGCCCTTGGACTGCTGCCAGCGCAATTCCGCTTCAGTAATTTGGCTCTCGATTACCGAAAGCTGGAGGCGGGCGTTTTGCTCTTGCTGTTTGGCGGCACGAATTCGTGCTTCGGCTCCGGCCACCTGCGCCTGAATTTCATCATCATCGAGTTTGACGAGCAGTTGCCCCTGCCGCACTTCTGCCCCTTCGCGTACCGTCACATCAATCACTCGTCCGGGCACTTTAGCCCCTATATCGGTTTCATAGCCCTCGATGCGGCCACTGAACTCTAAAGCGTCGGATTCGGGACGGGAGAAGAAATACCAAGCGGCGGCTCCGGCCCCTACAACCGCTAATCCAAGTGGCAGCAGACGACGGATTTTTGCTAAACGTTTGGGTGAGTCTCGTCCCTCGGCTGGCTCTAGCTGACGCTGGCTACCCGTTTGTGGACCTGGAAGAGTTTGTGCCATCGCGCTTCTCCCCGTTCTGAAGCAAGGTTATTGGGCTAATGTTTATCGATTGTTTATCGATCTGTGAACCTGGCTAGTCATCAAACTAGACTGTCCAGTATGATGAATTACGACAAATCCTAGATCGTCCCCTTCTAAAGGGCAAGGTTCTGTTTGAATTGTTTACATGCTGATTTCCCTATCTGAGGAGCTTGCCTGTGAGAGCAGCAAAACCAAAGCGACTGGATGATTCTCCCTTAGCTGAGAAACGCGAGCAAATTCTCCAGGGCGCGATTCAGGTGTTTTTGAACCACGGCTATGCTGGTACTAGCATGGATCGGGTAGCGGCGGCAGCAGGCGTTTCGAAACAAACGATTTATAGCCATTTTCAAGATAAGGAAGGTCTGTTTACCGCCCTAGTCGAGCGGGTGACGATCCATCGCTTGCAGCGGGAACTGGGCATGCAGGATCTGCACGGTGAGCCGGACGTGCTGTTGCACCAGTTGGCGACGGTGTTTCTGCATAAGCTGGGCAACCCAGAATACCTGAATCTATTTCGGGTACTGATTGCCGAGTCGGCGCGGTTTCCAGAATTGGCTCAACTCTATAGCCGCACCGTGATTCACCGAGGCCGCCAGATGCTCAGCGCTTACTTTCGTGCCCATCCAGAACTCAAGATCACGGACCCAGAAGCAGCAGCCCATATTTTTTCTGGATCGTTGGTTTCGTTCTTGCTGGCTCAGGAAATTCTCTACGGCAAACAGGTTTCGCCTCTGGAGGGCGAGCGGGTGATCAAACAGCTCGTGGCGCTAATTGTGCAGCGTTCAGATTCGAGTTAACCTATACTTCGATCAATAGCTTACCTATTGCTTCTAGTGCTCAGGCTTATATCCGCAGAGGCTGCACGGCTGGCTCTTGACCCAAATGCTCTTGACCCAAACAAATTGCAGCATTAGGCAAGGTTGGGTAGCAGCGTTGATTTAATGTGAAGCTGCATAGACATAGTGCTTCCAAAATAAAGTTGTAGGCTAATGACCTAATGACATCCCCTAATTCCAATCGTTTGAATCCTTAAGGGATTTATACTTGCCACATGGGAAGCGAGAAAGTTGCGAATCATTTGACATCTCGCAAACACCAGATTTGAAAAAATAGTTTGTCGCAGGTGCCAAGTATCGGCATGGTTGAGATGAGCTGCCCAACGGTAAAGTTGTGCGGCAGCAGATAACCTTGAACCCAACATCAGCAGCTTTCATCCGTCGGCGGCATTTGAATTGTGAGACGTGCGGTTACATGGACCGCTTTACTCCAGCAACCAACCAAATACCAAACCTACACTCAAATTTAACTCATTGGCAAAGGGGGGAACTGGCAGCTTTTGCTCTGACTGGTCAAACACTTCTGGTTGCTGCTTTGGAAGATAGACAAAAACAGTTTGCTCATCGGGGTCAATTAACCAACCCATTTGAGTTCCATGATTAAGACAATGCAGAATATTTTTGGTTACTTTTGTTTGACTTTGGTCAGGTGACAGGATTTCAATTGTCCAGTCAGGGGCTATCGGAAAGGTATTAGCAACCTCACCATTTTGGTCACGGGGAATTCTCTCCCAAGTAAACACAGATACATCTGGAACCGTTGAGCGCCTACCAAACGTGCAACGCAGTTCTGAAAACGCTCGTGCAATTTGTTGAGGTTTAAGAACCGCATTGATAGTAGTAGAAAACTCGGTTTGAATTGTGCTGTGCTTTCCCTGGGGCATTGGCTTCTGGATAATCTGCCCATCAATGTACTCACTGGCAGGCTTAGTTTCTGGCAGCTTCAGAAATTCCTCTAAAGTAATGGGTTTAGATGGAGACTGTACCATTTGAACCTCCTTGCAACAGGAGTTGGATAAGGCTTGTACCTATCTTAGAAGGGTTCATACCCACCATAGCACCATAGTACTGTAGTGCAAAAATACTATGGAATTATTGAATCAACCGGACGGGTTTTCGGCGAACCTACCAAACCATCCGGCTCGGTTTAATTTTTGGATGCTGATGTGAGCATCACGGGAGCAAATCTGGACTCTTCTGCGGTACGCTCAGTGAATTCCCATTCACCGATTCTGACACTGAAGAGTGCAGGGGGAAACACAAACGACCCGAAAACCAACGAGAATGTCTAGATTACCGGGGGTGAGCTGACCGCGGTAAGCAGAGCGACAGTAGCCAGGGTTGAGGAACCAGGAACCGCCGCGCAGTACTCGGTAGCGATCATTTCCATCGGCGACCCAAGCACTACCATCAGTTGGTGCACCTTGATAGGACGGATGCCAGTGATCCAAACACCACTCCCAGACAGTGCCATGCATGTCGGCTAAGCCAAATCCATTCACTACACCAAAACTGCCGACTTCCGTCGTTTGTTGGCGATAGACTCCTGGTTCGCCGTTGCCATAGCTGTAGGTGCCGTCATAGTTAGCCAGATCGGTCGAAAGGATTTCCCCGAAATGAAACGGCTGCGTGGTGCCAGCCCGGCAGGCATATTCCCACTCGGCTTCCGAGGGTAGGCGATAGGTTTTGTCCGTATGCTGCGATAGGCGAGCACAAAACTCGATTACGTCATACCAGGACACTGCTTCTACCGGACGCTGACCGCCCTTGAAATGGGCCGGGTCGGGGTCCAGATCTCGCTTAATTCTAGGAAGCGATGCCACGAACCGCCATTGCGCCTGCGTGATTGGAAACTGGCTCATGGCAAAGGCGGACACCGCTACTCGATGCTGTGCCTCGACATCCACTCCCTCCAATTCGGGGTAAGAATTCTTGTACCAATCCCGCCCCACTTCCTCTGGAGGCGACCCCATCACAAACTCACCTGCCGGAATCTGCACCAGATCCAGGCTCAATTCCTCGCTGAGCCATTCCTTCCAGACTGGGATCGATTTCACCTGGGTGATAGCCTGGTCAGATTGCAACGTCACGATCAGCATCGGCACCGCCGCTCCGCTAGGTGCCCCAATCAGACTCAAACCTCTGGCCGCACTCTGGCGCAGCCGCAAGGGCTGGTTTCCATCCTCCAGAAGGCGCAGCAGTTGCTCGGTTCCGGCTTTCATCACGCCCAACGCTTCCGCCGCACTGCGCCGCATATCCAGTTCTTCGTCAACATCAGTCAAAAGCGCCAGCAGGTTTTCTGCCCCCATGCCCAATTTACCCAAGGCTTGGGCTGCCGCCTGCCGTGCCTCCAGGATTTGATTGCGATTTTCCAGCATGCCGATCAAATTAGCCGCGGCGATTTTGGCGCTGGTTCCCAACTGACTCAAATCTTCCGCTGCCCGAAGCCGATATTTCAACTCTGGATCCGAGAGTTCTGAAATCAGCAAGCGAACGCGGCGTTTTTCCTGCATCAGCCGCAAGTTTTCTGGGTCTAATCCGGCTTTACGGGCCAGTTCTTCTGGGACAAAGGCGGGAATCCTGGTTTCCTGCGGCTTTGCCAAACAGCAGTCGCGCACGGCCAGCAAAAATCCTTGAATTGTCTCTGGGGTTTCGTTAGCCTGGTCCAACCGTTGATCAATCGAGGCGAAGAACTGACGCCACATCGCTTCCGGGTCCGCCCAACTGGACTGAGACTCACTTAACTCCTGGAAATACTCGGTCAGGAAATCAGGGGCTGTCTGCATTGAGGGAGAATGGAACCAGTCCACTAGATAGTGGGCCGCCAAGTATTCAGCTAGAGGGTCTAGAACAATCCGCAGTTTGTTTCCGGGTTCTAGCGTTTGCAGCAGGCGTAGTCGGGTTTCCAGATAAATTAATCGATTTTCGGCATCTGCTTCCGATCCTTGAACGGCTAAGGCCGCTAGAATATCTGCCTGTTTGGCCGCCGCAGGACGGTAGGTTTGTTTGAGACACTGCCAAGCAATCACCCCGGCATCCTGCTGCACCTGAAGCGGATCGCACTGATTGGCGGGTTCAATAGCACGATTGAGCTGATTCAGATAACTCAGCATTAACTCTGGAACCGAATCCGGCAGCGTTCCACCCGCTCCTTGCTGCTGCTCGATTGCCTGATCAACATAGAGCTTGGCCAGCAACACCGTGATATTGCGCTGCCCAACCATGCGCGACAAGCGGCGACAAATCTCAAAGTAATCCTCATCTTCAAACAGATGCCGTTTCCCTTTGGCTGTCAGATAGGCATTGACAAACTCAGACAGCCGGTTGCCTTCAACTCGCATTGGCTCCAGCACCGTCTTGGGAGCACCACCTAAAGGTTCTAGCAGGCGGGATGTAACGATCAGGGCATGAATGGGAAACTCCCGATCAGCAGGGCAAATTTTGGTTTGCGTCGGTTTAGTCATTTCCGATAGGTGATCCACAATCACCAGGATGCGCCGTTTTCGCAACAGGGCTGCAATCAGAGGTGGATCTAATGGCTCTGCGGCAGCCACCAGTGCCTGAAGCCGACCCTGCACCACCTCTAGTAAGTTGTCGGATGGTTCCAACTCCTGCTCAATCAAGATGGGCAGAATGGCGTGCTTTGCCAGTTTGTGCTCCAAACCCCAGCGGGCAATCTGACAGGCAAGGCTGGTTTTTCCCGCTCCTCCTTCGCCGGTAATCAGTAAACACAGACGCGATTGCTGAAAGCAAGGCCGGAGAGTTTGCGGTCCAAATTCCGTTTCAGAATTACCATTGAACTTCACAGGTAATGGCACATGAATGGCGCGGTCACCTACTGTGATATTCACCGGGCTGGTGAAGTTGGCAGTTGCCGTATTCCGTTGCTGAGCAACCCAAGCATCCAATACGCGGGAATGATACTTCAACGGCACTAATCCTTGCAGCAAGCTACTCAGCCATGGGCCGATTGCCGGAATTCTGGCTATGGTTTTGACGAGTTCATCCCCAACTTTCAGTAACCAGATGGGCCTCAGCAGGAAAATGCCGCCATAGCTGCTAATCAAAACCAATCCCAGCAAGCCTGCTGCCGCGATCCAGGGATAAGCCTGTACCCAAGAAACGACCTGATAGCTCGGCTGATCAGTCAAATTTTGCCACTGTGTTTGCAGCACATTCCGAGTCCGCCTCAGGGCATCTAAATCCGCTGCTTTGGTTGGCCAGGTTCGTTGATCTTTCTCTAGTGCAGCCAACACCGTATTCAGTTGTTGTTGCAGCACTTGCAGGTCGGAAATTTCTCCGGTTTGCCACCCTCGCAATTGGTCAGAATAGCTCTGACTGTCTCGACCAATCGCACTCAACGCCCGAACCGCCTCGCTCCGCACTTGCAGATCGCTATCTTCTTGACTCACCGACACCAGAGCCGGAACTGCCGACTTTGCCTCCCAGCCAATTTGTCCCAAGGTTTTGGCGGCAGCAACACGCATAGCGGCTGTATCAGCATTCAGGGCAAAAGCAAGAGATTTAGCTGATGCTGCACTGCACTGTTCTAATCTGCTTTGGGCATCAGTACGCTTCTGATCATCTGCAAGCTGCTCAACGGCTTGATCTAGCGTATTAGAATCACAGGCTGGCTCACGGTTAACAGGTGCCAACACCAAAGGGATGGTCGCTAGAACAGTGACAGTTAGCAGTAAGCGCCGAACCCACTGGCTCATTCGTTGATTTTGAACAGGGTGGAGATAAGTAATCTCAGTTTAACCGCAAAGGAGAAATGGCCAATTAGCTCCATGTCCTAGCACTTCCCTCCTCGGCTGGTTCTACCTGAGGCTGGGCATCCGTCTGGACGGGCTTACATCCACAGGGGCCGCATGGCTGGCTCTTGAACTAGATGGGTTGAGGCATCGGGGAAGGTGGTGTAGTAAGGCTGGTCAAACAGGTTGAGTAAATTGAACTGTAGAGGCTGATTGGGCAGCAGCACGGACTCATTTGCGTTGATGGGAGCTTCGATTCGTAATATCCAGTGGTTGAGATCAGGCCGTGCTTCTGTCATGGGACCGCGTCGTTCGGCGGCATCCGGCTGGAGGATTTCTTCGCATTCTGTCAGCGGCAGCGCCGCCTCAATTAAGTTTGTCAACAGTCCTGCATTCACTTCAGCGCCAGTGCAGTACCCAAATAGCGAAGGCAAACCCAGCCAGATAGCCCATGGCATCAAAACAGCAATGATCAGCGCCATCACATGCTGTCCCAGCCTGCGCAAAACCTGCCAGATCTGCCAAAGTAATAGCCGAGCCTGCACCAAGCGAGATTCGAGCATTAGCACTTAAAACTCAAAACTTAAAACTCAAAACTTAGAACTCAAAACTTAAAACTCAAAACTCAAAACTTACTTTCAGTCTAGCTTGAGCGCATTCACCGGCACTTCATCCCAAGATTCCACCGTCCGGATTTGGGCTACCCAGCCCTGCGCTTTTTGCTCTAGCGTCAGGTTCGACTCAAACGAATCGTGACATTCCTGTGCCTGAGTTTCGTCACAGCAAGCAATGCAGGCCCGAATGATACCGCAGGGATCAATCTGCTCGTTTACCCAAATCGTTGCCATAGATATTCCTCCAACCGTAGTGTCGGCATAGCCACCCTCTAGCCTAAATCAACCTGCTGCTAGGAAGGAAAAATTTTTCCAAAAATGCAGAAATTCCTGGATCCTAGCTCCATCAACCCTTCAGGCCGCTAACTGCTCGATGGCATCTCGATAGAGCTGACAGACACGCCAGTCGGGTAAAATTACGGCTCCCTGTCGTTGGTAGAACTCAATCGCTCGCTGATTCCAGGTCCGAACGCACCATTCTAATCTGCCGTAGTTGCGGTTGAGCACCTGCTGGGCCAAGTAGGCCAATAGCGAACGCCCAATGCCCTGACCGCGATACTCTGGCCGCACAAATAAATCTTCAACAAACAATCCTGGCTTGGTCAAAAAGGTGGAGTAGTTGGTGCAAAATAGCGCCAGACCAACCGCTTGCTGATGCTGCTCGGCAATCACCACTTCAGCGTAGGAGTGCTGCAACAAATGCTCGGCCAATGCCTCTGGACTGCCTACAAATAGATGCAAATTGCCATCATATTCAATATTCGCTCTCACTAGCGCAAAAACATCCTCGATGTCATTCGCCGTAATTGGACGCAGATTCCATGACAACCCAGCTGATCCACCCTCAGCTAACAATGGCAACGCCGCTCCAGTCACACGGCAGATGCGGGCATCTTGTAAAACTTGTGCCCCAATTCGCTGATAGAATCCAATTGCAGGGGCATTCCAATCTAAAACGCTCCACTCTAGCCGCCCGTAGTCTCGCTCTAGAGCTAGCTTCGCTAATGCTGATAACAGCGCCTTCCCCACACCACAACCCCGATAGGCTGGCCGCACAAACAGATCTTCTAAATAAAAACCAGGTTGAGTGAGGAATGTGGAGTAATTGACAAAATAGAGCGCAAATCCAACTGCCTGCCCATCTGACTCGGCCACCAATGCTTCAATACAGGACTGGTCAAACAAGTGGCTATGGAGTGCCTCAACCGTACCGACAACCTGATCAGCGAGATGCTCATATTCTGCCAGTTCCCTGATTAAGTTGAACAGGGTCGGCACATCGCTAGACACAGCCGAGCGAATGGCAACGCGAGCAGACTGGATGTCGCTAGAAGGAATAACGGAGTCAGGCATGAATTATGTAGAAATAGAACGTAGCTACTGACTCAGCGCAGCCAGCTCTTGAGACGGGAGGCTACCTGCGGGCGGCGCAATTTTCGCATCGCTTTGGTTTGAATTTGTCGCACCCGTTCCCGTGATAGGTTGAAGATACCGCCAACTTCTTCTAGCGTGTGGGTTTCACCCGTAGTTAAGCCGTAGCGCAGAGCAATAATATCGCGTTCTCGTTCGGTCAACACTTCGCCTAGAACTGCATAAATCTCCTGCCGCATCATCGCTTCACTCATTTGGGCTTCCGGAGATTGAGTGCTGCTATCTTCTAGCAATTCCATCAATTCCGTATCTTCACCTTTGCCTACGCGATGATTCAGCGACAGCGAGCGCCGCCGTACCTGCTGCAAATTACGCAGCTGATCTGCCGTCATATCCAATGCTGCGGCCAATTCCATTTCCGTCGGATTGCGATTTAATTCTTTGCGCAATTCGCGATGGGCTTTCTTCAGCTTGTTCAGCTTTTCCACAATGTGGATGGGCAGGCGAATTGTGCGGGCGTCATTGGCAATGGTACGGGTGATACCTTGGCGAATCCACCAGTAGGCGTAGGTAGAGAATTTGTAGCCCTTGTCAGGATCAAACTTTTCGGTGGCCCGGTTTAGGCCGAGTGCGCCTTCCTGAATCAGATCTAGGAACGGAACGCCCCGATTCAGATAGCGTTTGGCAATGGAAACCACCAAACGTAGGTTCGAGCGAATCATCTTGCGCTTAGCCACGCGGCTCAAGTACAGCCGATGTTCTAGCTGGCGTTCGGTTAGCTCTAATTTGGCTGCGACATCTGCTTTGGTAGGCATCCGCCCTAGCTCATCTTGCAATTGTTGCCGCAACTCTTCGACTTCGCCTAAAAACTTAACGCGGCGAGCTAGCTCTACCTCTTCGTTGGGCTTCAGCAGCGGATAGCGAGCCATTTCTTTGAAGAACGCTCCGACCGCATCGTCCGAGATGGTTTTGCGATATCCCGAAGCGCGGCTAGCCATCAGATCTTCGAGGTCTTCTTCTGAACCAAACCCAATGATGGCGGCCATTTCACTGCCTTCGACGGCACGCGCAGCTTCAGAAATGTCCATAGACTGAACTATATCTGTTTCTGTCTCACTTAAATAGGCATCGCCCAAATCAGCTAGCCGTAATGGATCCGTTGAATTAAGAATGGAATTGCTCATTATCTGTAAGTTGTGATTGAATAACGCCGTCGTAGTTTTGTGAGTCAACTGTTTGGGTCGATTGGGGCCAACAGGGTAACGGTGCGTAACCAAGTTTGATCAACCTGATCAAGGAATGCAGCAGTAGCTAAACCTCGTGGGAAATGCCTGCTCTCAGATGCAACCAATTTCAACCAATTTCAATCAAACCAATAAATAAAGCGGTTCTGATCGGTTACTCATTTCCTTGGCATTAGCATGCCATCAGCAAACGCAACCCCATTCTCCATAAGCCAAATTCGTTCGATTTCATTCGATTTCGTTCGGTATAACTAAATCAATTGCTTTAATCGATCCAATCACCAAACTAGGTAAACCAAATCGGGACAATAAATCTAGGAATAAACTTCAACAGTGCAACTACCCTGTTGAGCAATCACCTAAATTCAAGGTTTTGAGAAGCTATTGGGAGATAGCTGCAAGAACAACAATCGCCTAGCGAAACAGCGGCAAAAAACTTTCTGAAGACTCTATCGAACTGATTACCAGAAACGAAATGATGTCTGCCCAACTAATGATTTCAACTTAAGGCTAATCTACAGGACTTTTCCCCAGTGTCAAGCCTAACTTCAGAGAGATTTAAATCAACGCTGCTATTTGCTAAGAACTCAGCCCTCCGAAAAATACAGCTACAGGGTAATGGATTCCGCTCCTAAATGCAAATGGATTAACCAACATTGGCAAACTGCTGTGTAACAGCATCTCTGCAACTTCGGAAAACGCCCCTAACTGCTTGAAGCACCCCAACCTTAGAACTTGGCTGAAGGTGAGTCTAATATAGCAGTCTCTCGTCTGATATCAAGTACCCAACCCAAATTTTTTGCAAAAAATCGGTTGAGTCGGGCAGTGCAGTCCGTGCAACCCAGTGACTGCAACGCTTTTTGTAATAAAACAGTAATCTAATAATTTGTGAAATCAATCTGGGATGGGCCATTGGCTTGTCTAGCGTTTAGGGCTGTCGCTGCCTCGCCCACGTCAGCTTGTTCAGTTTAAGAAATTTAAAGTCCTTAAATGAATGAAACAAAAGATCAACTTAAGTATAAAATTGCCAAGTTTTATCTCAGTCATTATTCAGACAATCGGATATGCTTTAATCCTTCTTCAGTTCTGATTCGGTTTGATTCCGGTTTAATAATAGTATAGATGTACTTAAATGCGCTGCCTGCACTGCTATGATATTCGCCGTAGCTGAGTCCCACTTGATTTACTCTGATGCATCTGATGCATCCCTGCCGCAACGGTGGATCGAAGTCTTGGTCGATTGTCCGGGCGCGCAGGGGCTATACACCTACTCGGTACCGCCGGCTCTGCCAGTGCAAGCAGGCGATGTCTTGAGCGTGCCGTTTGGGGTGCAACAGGTGGGCGCAATTGCGATTCGCTGGGTCGATCAGCTACCTGTTGATCTGGACCCTTCTGCTGTGCGGCCAATCGCGGACGTGGTCAGCCCTGGCTTTTTCCCGCCCACCTACTGGACATTGTTACAGCGGGTTGCCGAGTACTATCGCACTCCCTTAATGCAGGTGATCCGGATTGCTCTACCCCCAGGGTTATTGGCTCGCTCTCAGCGCCGAATTCGTCTCTTGACCCCACCCAGCAAAGCACCGCTATTTCACCCGGCAGCCCAGCGCATCCTGGAGCTATTGCAAAACCAAAAACAGGGAGACTATTCCTGGCAGTATTTGCAACGGCAGGTGCGGCACGCCAACCAGGGACTGCGGGAATTGTTGCAGCAAGGCTGGGTAGAAAGTTATCTGGAATCCCCTACACCGGTGCGACCTAAACAGCGACAGATGGTGGCGTTGACGGCGGAAATGGGAGTTGGCGATCTCAGCCCCCGGCAGCAGGAAGTCGTGGATGTGTTGCGGCGGCGCGGTGGCGAAATCGGACTCCAGGAGTTGCTGCAGACCTGCCAGGTCAGCTCTTCGATGCTGAAAACCCTGGCGCAAAAAGGCTATTTGCTGATCCAGTCTAGGGAGGTGCTGCGGCTGGAGGCCACGTCCGTATGTCAGCCCGATCCACCCAAGGTTCTGACCGAAGCCCAACAGCAAGCGTTAGAAACGCTAACGTCCGTTTCTGGATTTAGTCAACTGCTGCTGCATGGCGTTACCGGTTCAGGCAAAACCGAAGTGTATTTACAGGCAATTGCGCCCTTGTTGCACCAGGGAAAGTCAGCCCTAGTGCTGGTGCCTGAAATTGGCCTAACGCCCCAACTCACGGATCGCTTTCGTGCCCGCTTTGGCAGTCGAGTCTGTGTCTATCACAGTGCGCTGTCCGTTGGAGAACGCTATGATACTTGGCGGCAAATGCTGAACGCAACTCCTCAGGTGGTGATTGGCACCCGCTCAGCGATTTTTGCGCCTTTAGCTAACTTGGGTCTGATCATCCTCGATGAAGAACACGACGATAGCTTCAAGCAAGACCAGCCTGCCCCCTGCTACCATGCTCGCACCGTAGCCCAATGGCGTGCTCAACTGGCTGACTGTCCCCTGCTTTTGGGTTCTGCTACTCCATCGCTGGAAACCTGGCTCAGTGTGAAGCCAAGCCTCAACCCTCCTGAGACCAAGGGACAGACTTGCTATCTTTCCTTGCCAGAGCGGATTCACGCCCAGCCTCCACCCCCGATCGAAGTCGTGGATATGCGGGAAGAACTGCGCCAAGGCAATCGCTCCTTGTT
The DNA here is from genome assembly GCF_032598965.1 of Leptolyngbya sp. NK1-12. Classification (NCBI taxonomy): domain Bacteria; kingdom Bacillati; phylum Cyanobacteriota; class Cyanophyceae; order Leptolyngbyales; family Leptolyngbyaceae; genus Leptolyngbya; species Leptolyngbya sp. NK1-12. Next base: position 777,994 of record NZ_CP053586.1, on the reverse strand, counting down.
TAGCCGTTCGCTCCAACAGGTGCTACAAAATCTCAAAAGCCAATCCCAGCAAGGCATTCTGTTTATACACCGGCGGGGGCACAGCACCTTTGTCTCCTGCCGCAGCTGTGGCTACGTGATGGAATGCCCTTATTGCGATGTCTCACTCACCTATCACCAACCACGCGAAGGTGGTTACGAATCATTACATTGCCACTACTGCGGCTATCGGCAGACCCATCCTCACGCCTGTCCGGCCTGCGGTTCTCCTTACTTAAAGTATTTTGGTAGCGGCACACAGCGGCTAATTCAAGAACTGAACCGGCTTCTGCCCGATTTGCGCTGCATCCGCTACGACAGCGACACCACCCGCACCAAGGGCGCTCACCGGGCCTTGCTGAACCGATTTGCTCAAGGCGAAGCCGATCTGCTGGTCGGAACCCAAATGCTGACCAAGGGAATCGATCTGCCCCAAGTAACGCTGGTAGGGGTAGTGGCTGCCGATGGCCTGCTGCACTTAGCCGATTACCGCGCCAGTGAACGAGCCTTTCAGACCCTAACCCAGGTAGCTGGACGAGCCGGACGGGGAGAGCATCCGGGTCGAGTCGTAATCCAAACCTATTCGCCCCAGCATCCGGTCATTGAAGCGGTAGCGCGCCAGGACTATGCTGCCTTTGTTACCACCGAATTACAGCATCGGGCTGCCTTGCATTATCCACCCTATGGCCAGTTGCTGTTGCTGCGGCTGAGTGGGTTAGATGCGCCCACGGTCGGTCAAGCGGCTGAGCAGCTAGCTGATTTTTTGCGCCAGGTGCTAGCAAACCAACCCGACTGCGAGCTTTTGGGTCCCACTGCTGCCTCGGTTCCGCGCGTGGCGCGACGCTATCGCTGGCAAATTCTGCTCAAATCCTGGTCCAGCGTCCCACTGCCTCTGCCCGATCTGGCGGAGCTACGGTCCCACTGTCCTGCCGGTATCAGCTTAACTGTCGATGTGGATCCGCTGCATTTGCTATGACTTGCGGTGATTGCATGCAATCTACTGCTTTTTCCGCTGCTGCCGCCGCCGCACGGCCACCACGGCCCGGTCCACCGGAAAGCCAACGACTGGAATCACTTGATATTTGCGTTCCTCTTCGAGCCGCTTGAGTTCGGTGTAGTCCACCCAGTGGATACAGTCTACCGGGCAGGTATCGATGGCTTCCTGAATCACTTCTTCGGAATCCCCATCCTGACGAATTACCCGTGAACGGCCATAGTCTGGCTCAATGTAGAAGGTATTGCGAGCTACATGGGCACAGTGCTTGCAGCCAATGCAGGTAATCTCATCGACGTAGACTCCCTTCTGGCGCACTATGCCGCCTAATTCTGGCTCCAGCCCAGTCCGCTCCGGGGCATCCCGTAAGTGACCGCCAAGCTCTGGTGCTAAATTGGCAGCAAAGTCAGTGGAGGAATGGGTGGAACTGGTTGCAGGAGAGTGGAATTCATCCATGCCAATCTCTTGTGTAAAAGAATTTAAAAAACAAAAGCCCGACTGGAGCGGGCTTCTACGAAAAAGTGAACCTAGGCACTCCAGCGTTGAACCACTAACCGGATCGAGCCATCTGGGTTTTGCTCTTGTTCGGCTACCTGAAAGCCTTGGCGGCCGGTTTCCTTCAGTACGGTGTGGTAGGCATAGCGCTGGGTGACTTTTCTGAGGAAGCCCTCAACCGTCAGCGGCTGTTGCCAATATTGCAAATCGGCCACCAGCTCGTATTGGTCTTGATTCTGACTGAAGCCGATATCGTAGCCATTGCTTTGCTCGATCACAATCTCGGCGGTCCGAGTTTGTCCACGGTAGCCTCGCACAGGTTGAGGTCCAGACTTCCAGGCAACGCCCAGATCGGTCAAAGCCGCCTGTAACGAGGTGAGGTCTCGAATTTGGGTTTTAATTTGGCTAAAGTGTGACATGGGAGATTTCGTTAAACAAACTGGATGAAACTGGACAGGACACGAGAACCAAGCGGTGATAGTTACCACTCGCTGTAGGTTGTTTGAGCTTGAGCCGACACGGACTGCTGCACAGACTGAGCAAAATATTCAGAGGTTGTTTCTTGGCTTAACACTTGACCTAGCTGAGCCTCAATCGCCGCTGTAACTTCGGCACAAGAGGCCCCAATGATACCTGTTACCTTTTCCTGCACTCGACCGTCTGGATAAATGATGAACTCCAGCGTTTCCATTCCACTAGTCCTCAGGCGTAAACCACAACTACAACAGCCTTACTGGCAGCAACTTGCCAAGCTATTTACACTAACTGCACAAGTAGGAAAACTACACATAGCCTGCAAGTGTAAATGAGTCTATTGTTAACTAACTCTGACCAAACGAATTAGTCTGCCTTAAAAAGTTAAAAAAGTTAGCAAAACAATGAGGCTATACTTCAGTTCTTAAGTTAGTTTCGCTTAACTCACCGATGCAGTCAAGGATACCTTTGGGTAGAAAAGCGGAGGCTTGATGATCAATCTTTTGGGGAGTGGATAGACCAGATTCTATGAATTTCTCGGTGTTTGAAGGCCAGCTTGGCTAATCGAGGGCGTCGTCGGTGTTGATAAACGAGTCATCCAGCAGTAAATCATCTGTACTAGCTTCTAGGGCGTCGTCGAGCCATTCCCCTTCATCCAAGGCATAAACCGTCTGCATTACATAGGGTAAGCAGGCACCGCGTAAGCCTCGCCGAATCCGCTCTGGGGTCTCTGGAAAAATTACAAACAGCGGGTGAATATCGTCGGCTCCCTCACTGAGCAGATGCTGATGGCGTTTGGGCATGATCCACTCGTAGCCTTGATTCAGCCAAATCTGGGTTTGTCGCCAGCGGCCCAACAGCGCCGAAAAATCTTCATGGGGCTGATGGATCAACACAAAAATCTCAACCCCGGTTTTAATCTTCCATTCCGGGTCGCACATCAAAATCGCGATATCAGCTGGTAGCCGCACTACTTCCCCCGACGCTACATCGGTTTGTCTAGTCGCCGCGGCAGAAACGGGATTGCGCAGCCGAATCAGCGGCAGGGGCAGGGGAATCACGCTCTCTTGAGGGCGACGCATGCTGGGAATCAGTTCTAGGTAAGGGCGAAACTGACGCAGCAGGGCAATCGCTCCCCGATAATCACTACATTCGGCTAAAACTTCTTCGTAATGGATTTGTTTAACCGGCATATCAGAAAAGTTGAAATAATTGCGCGAGTGCATCAAAGGGTTGAAATCAAGCTTTTTTATTTGGTAGCTAGCGAATTTAAGGAGATTTGAAACGCCTAGTTTGAAACGCCTAGTTTGAAACGTTTAATTTAAAACGTTTAACGGTTGGCAGCAGGATAGCTGGGACTTTACTAAATCCCCCAATCAAGGAGGCTTGCAAGCGAGACGAGCAAGTCTTTCGCATTTTAGCGAGTTCTGGAAGACAACGGAATGACTTGAATCACCCATCTCAGTAGAATCCCCCTACCGCAGCAGGGGGACACTCACAAGTCAAAGCAAGCCAAAGTGGCATATTTACTTAATTGCATCCATAATGCCGAAGATGGGGAGATACATGGCGACCAGAATCGATCCGACCATGCCCCCCAGGATCACGATCATGATCGGTTCCAGGATACTGGTGAGGGCCTTGACCGCCTGCTCCACTTCGTCTTCGTAGAAGTCAGCCACCTTCATCAGCATGGTGTCAATTTCGCCGGTTTCTTCCCCAATGCTGATCATCTGAATTGCCATCACCGGAAATACCTTTTCGCGTTGCAGCGCCAAACTGATCATGCCGCCGGTTTGCACTTCCTTGCGGGCCTCATCTACCGCATTGGCAATCACCTGATTGCCTGCCGTATCCCGGACAATCTCCAGCGCCGTCAGAATTGGCACACCCGACCGAGACAGGGCACCAAAGGTGCGACAAAAGCGAGCTGTAGCAGTCTTCTGGATCAGATCGCCGAATAGGGGCATTTTCAGAAAGAACCGATCCATCGTTTCGCGGCCGACCCGGGTTTTGTAGTACTGCCGGTAGGCAAAGCCCAGCAACAGCAAAATTGCAACCAGGATCAGTACATAGGGACTACGTAGAAAGTTGCTAATGCCAATCATGAAGGCGGTGAAGGCGGGTAGCTCAGCGTCCAATTCCTCGAAGATGTTGGCAAAGATGGGCAGCAGGAAGATACACATGCCCAGAAAAATCAGAATCGCGATTGTGCCGACCGCAATCGGGTAGGTCATGGCGGACTTGATCTGGTTTTGCAGTCGCGCCACATCTTCTAGCAGCTTGGCAAGACGGTTCATGACTTCATCCAGCACACCGCCGACTTCACCAGCCTGTACCATGCTGACATAGAGGCCATCAAAGCAATGGGGGTGCTTCCGCATTGCATCCGAGAGGTTGGTGCCCTGTTGCACATCGGCGCTAATTTCCTGAAGCGCTTTCTTGAGTTTAGGATTGGGGCACTGATCGGAAAGCACGCCTAATCCGCGCACCAAGGCAACTCCCGCATTGATTAACACAGCAAACTGGCGCGAAAACACCGCCTTGTCCTTCACCGTGACGCTGGTCAAAGCCGTTTGGATGTCCTTGAGGTCAAGAGTGCTGAGTTTTTCAAGCAACCCTCGGTCTTCGGTCAGCTCTTGGACAAACAGTCCTTTTTCCCGTAAAGCCGTGCGAGCCTCGGACGGGGAGTTAGCCGTGATTTTTTCGCGTTTTGGGTTTCCTTTAGTGTCTCTCGCTCGAACGACATAGGTAGGCATAGCTTACAACCATCGAAGTGAAGAAGTTCTCAGGACAGTCAGGGGATTTTTCGTTCATCGTAGATCTATTTGTCTCGGAATGAACGATCTTTTTGAGCGTCTTGCATGCGGCTGATCCCCTCATCGGGTGTAACCTACTTAGCAGCGGCAGGCATACCGGGCTTGGCGGGCATGGGGGCGTTGCCAATCAGTCGCTGCAATTCATCCGGGCGAGAGGTTTTGGACATGGCCGCTTCAAAGGAAATCGTGCCTGCTTTGTACAGATCGGCCAGCACCTTTTCTAGCGTCACCATGCCCAATTTGCCGCCAGTTTGGATCGCCGAGTAGATTTGTGAGGTTTTGCCTTCCCGAATCAGGTTAGCAATTGCGGGCGTGACAACCATGATCTCTTGTGCCATTGCCCGCCCAAATTCACCAGGCTTGGGGTTTTTCTTGGCGACTAAGGTTTGGCTAAAGACGGCAACTAGCGAGTTCGAGAGCTGGACCCGCACTTGCTGCTGCCGCTCTGCTGGAAATACGTCGATCATCCGGTCTACGGTTTGGGCAGCAGAGCTAGTGTGCAGCGTAGCAAAGACCAAGTGGCCCGTTTCTGCGGCGGAGATGGCGAGCGAAATCGTTTCCAGGTCCCGCATTTCCCCCACCAGAATAATATCCGGGTCTTCCCGTAGGGCAGCTCGCAGCGCATTGGCAAAGCTCTTGGTATCTTCGCCCAACTGGCGCTGGTGAATCAGGCTTTTGATCGGCTCGTAGACAAATTCAATGGGGTCTTCGATGGTAAGAATGTGTTCGGCCCGAGTGCGGTTGATCAGGTCGATCATGGCGGCCAGCGTTGTGGTTTTACCCGAACCGGTTGGCCCTGTTACCAGAATCAGCCCGCGTGGCTTTTCTGACATTTCCCGCACCACATCCGGCAGACCGAGTTTGTCGAAGCTGGGAATTTTGGAGCTAAGCGCCCGTAAGCAGGCGGCATAGGTGCCTCGATCTTTATAGACATTTACCCGAAAACGAGCTAAGCCCTTGACGCCGTAGGAACAGTCTAGCTCCCAGTTTTGCTCTAGGTTTTTTCGCTGAGTGTTGTTGAGCATGCTGAAGATCAGCCGCTGGCACTGTTCTGCCGTCATTGGTTCATCGCCAATTGGGGTGAGATGACCGCTAATCCGGAAATAGGGAGGCAGACCCGCCGACAGGTGCATATCAGACCCGCCCATTTCGATTAGTTGTTCCATCAAGTCTTCGATCATTAGCTCCATAACGTTCTCTCCTTATGCCAGGGAAGTGCGCCAATGCTGTTGGTCAAACAGCGGTCAAGTAGCGGAAGGGGGTAGGAAAATCAAAACTGAGATTTTTCTGCTATGTCAACCGGCAATTTTAATCCTGAAATCTGGGCGTTGTGCAGTAGGGGCAGTCCAGCCATTCCTGCCTCAGCTCAGCACCACAACAGCGACAGGTAAGCGACAATTTACGTTTGGCTTTCAGCTCCGCCTCCAGACCAGTATCGGTAAAGGTGACCCGCTCCACTTCTTCCAGAGTGGTTGCCCCCTGACGCACTAGGTTCAAGCTATAGGCCAACAGGGTTTTCATGCCTTCTTCGACGGCAGCTTCCTTGATCCGCTCGGTGGGAGCGCCTTCGGTAATCAGAGTCTGCATGCGTTCAGTCACGCGCATCACCTCGTAGACCCCACAGCGGCCTTTATATCCCGATCCTTTGCAGGTGGGGCAAAGACTATTCTCGACGCTGGCTTGATGAATTTCCTCGTTAGTGAGGGTATTGGCTCGATAGAAGGTGATTTCTGCATCGCGGGAACTCGACAAACCAAAGCGGGCCAGCTCTTCGGAGCTGGGATTGTAGGGAATGCGGCAATCAGGACAAACACGGCGCATCAGTCGCTGAGCTAGTACTCCAATCAACGAGCTGGAGACCATAAAGGACTCAATGCCCATTTCTTCGAGCCGAGCAATAGCGCTGGCAGCATCATTGGTATGCAGGGTGGTCAAAACCAAGTGGCCGGTTAAGGCGGCTTCAATGGCGGTTTTGGCAGTTTCCTTGTCGCGGGTCTCACCCACCAGAATCACATCCGGGTCTTGCCGCAGGAAAGCTCGCAGTACCGAGGCGAAGTCCATGCCTTTTTCGCGCAGCACCTGCACCTGAGTCAGACCGGGTAGCGAATATTCAATCGGATCCTCTACCGTACTGATGTTGATACCCGGATCGTTGCGCTCGGCCAAGGCCGAATAGAGCGTCGTGGTTTTTCCGGAACCGGTTGGACCCGTCACCAGAATCAGCCCAAACGGACGCGACACCATTTCTTTGACGATATGCAGCGTTTCGGGGTCAGTGATCAGCTTATCCAAACCGAGCTGGGTAGCCGAGTTGTCCAGAATCCGCAGTACGACCTTTTCACCGTAGCGGCTGGGTAGGGTATTGACCCGGAAGTCTACTTTGCGACCGTCAAACAGACGTCGAATCCGGCCATCTTGGGGCACGCGCCGTTCGGCAATATCGAGGTTGGCCATGATCTTAAAACGGGCCGTTACCGCTGGAATAATCTTTTTCGGCAGTGGATCTAGCCCTTGGCGCAATACCCCGTCTTTGCGGAACCGAATCCGCAGATAGTCTTCTTGCGGCTCGATGTGGATATCTGAAATACCGTCCTGGAGCGCTTTCGCCAGGATCTTATTTGCCAATGTAATGATGGGAGCTGCATCTGCATCCTCGAGTGCCGCATCCAGGTTGACTTCCAGATCATCTGCCGGCTCTTCTAAGTCGAGATAATCCAGGTTTTCAATATCGGATTTGACATCAACTTTGGATTCAAACTCCAGCTGCTTTTGTCGTTCAACCTGCTCGTCTAGATACTGGGAAATCAGGCGCTGGTAATCCTCTGCGGTAATTACCATTCGCTGCAGTGTCAATCCCTGCGGGCGCAGAATCCGGTTCAGGTCGTCCTGGGCTGCTAGATCATCGGGATTCACCATTGCCACCAACACCGAGGGCGGTTCTCCGTCGGTGCGGCTAAGTGGAATCAGACGATAGCGGCGGCAAATATCAACCGGGATCAAGGTCTCGATCAGCTGACTGAGCTGGCTGGCATTGATCTGGTTAATCTCTGGGTCCAGCGACTCGACGCCATAGAGAATTTTTAGTTCAAATAGCTGTTGCTTCTTATATTGACGTAATAAATCAGGCGGCAACTGTTGCCCGGTGATCATCGCCAGCACATCGGTGAGTGGCCGACCTGACTTGCGACTTTCAATCAGCGCTTGCTGCATCTGTTCATTGTTGACAAAGCCCGACTGAACCAGTTTGTTGCTGAAGGGAGAAAAATTGTGTTGAACGATCAGGGCGCGCCGCTGCGACGAGGAATTAGCCATAGCTGATGCAGATAGGTTCCTTACAGAGTAGAGTGTTCCCAAAAGTCTTGGCTGAATTGACTCCTGCTGGATGGGTTCAGAAAGGCACCATCAGCCAACGACCAACCAAAGACAGATAAAACCAAGGCCAGAATAAATAAATTTAAAATCGCGTTTAGCTCAAAAATTTCTCAGAAACGTAAAAACTAAACTGAAGCGGACGATTATTCGGAACTCGCAGAATCATAGGCAGAATCATAGATAGATGGCACCTGAGCAAACCGAATCTAATTAAACTAACTACGGGATTCAATGTAATCAGGGAATTTACAATCCCCTAGAATACAATCCTCCAAAAGTGGTACCTCAAAAGCGATCGTTACTAATAAAGTTTGGCTATTCAGCTTTAAAAACTGAAACTGGCCTACTTTGATTTAGGCAGACCAAACACCTGCCTTGCCAGATGCCAAAGACCAACCGGTACATCTGCAACGCTAGTCTATCTGCCAGACATTTAACCTAAGCTCTGGTGGCGAAACCTTATTGCTAACCAATCGCGAAACAAAATTAAACACATGCATTCAATCACTAACCGCTGAAGCACCCTGAACCATGAGAGACCCCTAAGCCTAGGGTGATTCTACACCTTCGCTTTAAGGTAGCTTATGCCAAAGATCACAGAAGCACTCTATGTAACCATTAAACAAGGTTTGGAGAGAATAACAGCTCTGATTTAGCAAGTTGCGAGAGGGTATTGGTTTGAACAAACGATGACCAAGCCTCGCTAAACGTTGACTATTTTGAGCGATAAAGCAATAGTTCTAGTATCTATTAGTTCTTTTATGCCGTTCTTCACATCAAAAGGGTATGCTGTCACAAATTGTGCGCCCCATGGTTCGCACCCAAATTCGGCTTCTGGCTAACAGTCATGCCACCTATTCAACTCTGGTGACGACCATTGCTCAGTGGCTAGGGTTTTTGGGCGTGCAGGCCAACGTTACCCAACTGCACACCGAATCGAATCGAATTCAGCTTTCGCTGACCGTAGGTAAACCTGACTCCTGCGACGATTGCGATTGGGAAAAAATTTTGCAGAACCTGGAGCGCAATGGAGCCAACGCACCGACCCAACCCCAAGCTTCGCCGCTCACGCCGGTACAGGAACGCAAACTTCAGCGGCTGTTGGCTTATGTAATTCAGGCTGGCAATCCCGATCGTCCGCTGGAGTGGGAATCCCTCTATCCGCAACTGCAAAGCCTAGGCTTCGAGGAGGAGATGCTGGCCGGCATCCGAGCCGCATTGAAGGTGCCCCAATCGCTCGATCAGTTGACCGAAGAACTCGATACCGATGTCGCGGCAGTTGCCCTTTCCAAAGCAGTGGGCATTGCGATGCTGGACCGCCAGATCAACTCTTCGGAAGACAAGGCGCTGACGGCTTTATTGGATGCGATTAAGCAGCGGTAGGGGTGGATGGGCTTCGCCGTGAGCGGCTCAGCCGAACGGTGGATGGGTGGATAGGGATCTGGAAATTGGACTGGCGGTGGAGCACCTTGAGAAACGGTAGATTGGGCTTGAGTAGGGTGGGCTTGTAGTAGCTGAGACTGCATCTGCTGGGGAACCAACGACAGGGCCATAACCCCACCTTCTGACTCCTAGCTCCTAACTTCTGAGCCAACTCCAAAAGCACCATGACACTAACAGCAGCCAACCCATTCAGTTTCATCCCAGCACCTCACTGATTCATCGTCCGATGGATTATATCAATTCTTAGTTTTGAGTTTTGAGTTTTGAATGATGGAAGCGGCATACCGCAACCCGTTGGACGGTGTAATCTGTAGCCCGATTCAAGGGAAATGGTATTAGATGAGTTATTTGTCTAATCCGGGTTACTTGAAATAAATCAACAAGTTGAGTCCGGGAATGGTTTGGGAAAGCGTCCACAGCAGCAAAACGAAGTAGAGAATGCCCAGGCTCCACTGATACCAGACCAAAGCGGTGATCAGACCGGGCATATGCTGGTCGCGTAGGCGCAGATCGTTGAAGCCGAACCGCATCAGATTATTCAGGCTGAAGTCAAAATAGTTGAGCCAGCTCCAGCGACGGTCCCAGACAATCGGCGTAAATCTTTCTCGAAAGGTAGGGGTGAACGGAATATTCGGCAAACGGCCAATCAAAAACCGCAACTGCCGGAGACTGCTATCCTCTACTAGATAGCTTTCGCTGATTAGATCGTGGTAGCGTCCCTGCCAGTAGGTTAGCAGTACTAGTAGGCTAGGAACCGGCACAATCACCAGCTCCAGACAGGCTAGCGTATACCAGGGATAGTCTCCGACGCGAAAAATGGCCGCCAAGCCAGACAGGGTCAGCAGCGTAAACCCGCCTGCCACCCAGAGAATTTCCGAGACGGTTGGCACAATCGGCCGAGGATGCAGCCGTCGAAATCGATCGAGCAGCCAGAACAGCACGCCAAAGTGTGCCACCGCAATTAGCCCTACCCCCAGCACGAGCCAAAAGCTGGTGCCATAGCGCGTCAGCAGCAACAGCAAACTCAGTCCGACCCAGTGAAAGCCATCTAATAACCAACCCGAAGGAGTCGAGGCTTGACCCACCGTGATCCGGTCGCGCACTTTCACATAGGTAGCGAAGTCAATTTGGTTGATGCGCAGCAGGTCGCTGATGTTGCGGAAAGGTTGTTCAGCGCGAGCAGCCTGAATGGCGGCGATCTGTTTTTCAGAAAAGCCTACCTGTTTGAGAACGGCAGGCTTGGCAAAGTTCAGATCGATGCCCAGCAACCGCTGCTGCAACTGGCGCAGGCGCAGTTTCTCGGTGGTGTATTGAATCTCATTAGCGTCGGTGATTTCCTGTAGCTGGCGAAAGTTTTGTACTAGATTGCGCAGCAGCGTTTCGTTGCCTTGTAGCGTCGGGACTGACAACACGCGACCAATTTTGCCCGGATCGCCCAAAATCCTGGCCAGCCTTGGATCAAACTGCAAGTTCGGCACGTTTAGATAGGCGCGTTCAGCAAAGCGGGCATCGGCAAAATCGGCCTGATCGAGAATCGTGGCTCCGCGTAAATTCACCGTTTGATCAAACTCGGCCTGCCGAAAACTGACGGTTTTTTCAAACACGGCTTCACTCAAAAACAGCGCCTGGAAAAACTGATCGCGGTCGAACAGGACGGCATCACGCCAGCGGGTCACAGACAGATCGGCGGTGTCTCGCCACTGGATGCGGGTGAAATTGGCGAACTGTTGAAATACGGCTTGATTAAAGCTAGCTGAGGCTCGAAATTCACTGCTCTGAAGATTGACGCTTCCTTGAAACAGCGCTTGATTAAAGCGGGCGCGATTAAAGAAAATGGCGCTACGAAACCGCACATCACGCTGAAACACAGCATTGGCAAAGTTGGCGGAGCGACTAAATCGCGTTTCAGACCAATCCGACTCTTGGGTGAAGGTGGCTCCCTGCGCTTCCACCCGGCCTAAAAAGAAAGTATTGGTGAAATTAACAAAGCCCTCAAATCGAGTCTGCACCAGCAGCAGTGGTGCCCGCAGAACTGTAATTTGCAAAGGAGTCACCTGAGACTGCATCAATAGAGAGCGCGACAACTGGCTCAACTGAGAAAGCCGCCGCCGATCGCGGGCAAGCTGGGCCTGTTCTGCTTCGCTAAAGATGGGCAACAGCGACTGACCATACAGCGGTGTCCGCAGACCCAAATCGCTGAATTTAAATTCTCCCTGGATCACCGAGTAGCTCAGATCGATGCCGAGCGCCTCCTGAGACCGCTGAATCTGGGTTTGAATCAGGTGATAAAACTGGTCGCGGAAGGCTACATTTTCGGGGCGCAAGTCAATCACAAGCTGACGCAAATCCAGAGTTCGGATGCCCTCGGTTTGCATTGGTGATTTCAGCCGCGCCTGCAACAATTCCAGGGTCAGGGGTGCGCGTTCCGGCAGGGCAACGGCAGCAACAGCAGGTTGGGAATACCAGCAGCTACTAGCGGCCATCACAATACTCAGCAGCAAAATCAGCTTAATCAGATTGGCGAGCAAACGAATGGTTGATGTAAACCGCGATGAACGACACTGAGTTGCCACGGCAAATTCTCGAATAGAGTTGCTGGGCTGAAAGGTCTCAGACAAACATGAGCAAAATTGGCGGCTGAAACAAGCGGTTTTCAATGGTGTGATACTGACGGCTGCACTCGATCAGAATATCCTTGACCGACCCGAAAAAGATCGCTCGATTCATTAAGAAACATGCCAAGCGCAGCGATAGGCTCTTCCAAACCTGCGGCAAAATCAAAAAGAACCCATCTGGACGCTTGAGTTTACAATGCCATGACAACTCCCTCTCCCCAATCCCCGGCAACCAGTCTCTACGAACAAGACTATTATCTCTGGCTAGAAAAAATGGCACACTTGCTGCGCACGGGCAAACTAGACGAGCTGGATCTAGAAAACCTAGCCGAAGAAATCGCGGATATGGGCCGAAGTGAACGGCGCACAGTGGAGAGCAATCTAGAAATAGTGTTGATGCATTTGCTCAAGTATCAGTATCAGCCAGAAAAACGGTCGAGCAGTTGGCGATATACGTTGCTGGAGCATCGCAGGCGGCTAGAGCGGGCATTTGAAGAAAGTCCAAGTTTAAGACGGTATTTTGAGCAACGATTTGCTAAAAGCTACCAAGCAGCACGTAAGCTAGCCGCTGTAGAGACCGACAAACCTATCAGCGAGTTTCCCAACGACTGTCCGTTTACGCCAGAACAGGTGCTGGATTTGGACTATTTGCCAGAGTGATCGGACTGGTCAGCCTGCCGAGTTCGTTCCAGATACAGATTAATAAAGTCTTCTGCCGCCGTTTCGTTGAGTTGACGCAGAGCTTTGACAATTTCAGTCACAGATTCAGCCGAAGGATCGGTAATTTCCTTAAACCATTGGTAGACCGTAGAACGGTTGATCCCCATTGTCACCGCCAATCGATTTTGGCTAATCCCATAGGTTTCTAGTACCTGCCTAAGCGCTTTCCCTGCCTTTCCCATGCCCCAATAGTGTCAGAGGCGCATAACCAAGTAAATGTTTGTGTTTACAAACAACCGATAGAGTGATAGTGTTTGTAATTACAAACACCTCTGTGAAGACAGATTTTTATGGCTGAAGAATTCTTGTCGGGTGGGGATTTCAATCCTCCTGCCCCCAATTTTGCTAACCTCGATCCGCGTTGGAATCGGGTGATCTTGATTGGCGAACCCAACTGGGTATTGACCACGATTCACCAACTCTACCTGCAAGGATTTGCCGAAGTCGGAGACTGGGGCCAGCCCTTACCCACCCAAAATCCAGGCGAAGCGATTGCTGTCCTCAAATGTCCACGGGTTTAACTGGTTTCGCCGCTTCTACTCTAATTCCGAGCCTAGCTCTCGTAACTTGGCTCTGAGCTGCTCGACCTGGGCTTCTGCGGCTTCAGCTCGTTGGCGTTCTTGTTCAGCTCGTTGGCGTTCTTGTTCAGCTCGTTGGCGTTCTTGTTCAGCTCGCTGGCGTTCTTCCTCGGCCTCTGCTTCGGCTTGTTGTCTAGCAAACACCTCTTGCCGCAGGGCTTGAGCTAGTTCATCGGGTACCAGCAGTTTTTCACCGGTATCCTGTCGGTAAAAGCCAATCAGTTTACCCTCAACCTGTAGCCGCAACTGAAGAGGTTGACTACAAAAATCTTGAATTGGCTCATACTGTTCGCCGCGTAATCGATAGCCCTGTAACTGCCCTGGAATCCATTCGCCTTTGGGATCAAATAGCCAGTATTCCTGCACGCCGAGCTGTTCATAAAGCGTTCGCTTAAAGACCTGATCGTGCTCGCGGGTGCTTTCAGAGGTCATCTCAAAAATGACGCTCGGCACCTGACCTTCTTCCCAGATTTTGTAATTGTCGCGGCCACCGGGCGCTACGTCGAAAATCACCATCACGTCTGGTGCCACCCGCAAGCGGGGATAACCTTGAGCGTAGTAGAGAAACTGATTGCCCAAGACGGTGGCTTGGCGGCCTTCCAGATGTTGGCGTAACACTTCCAGAACGGTTAAGAGCGCGTAGAGATGATCGTAGGTTTCTGCCACAGGTTCACCGTCAGCACTCGGATAGAAAGGTTCAGTGGTTGGAGTAGGGGAAAGGAGTGTGGTCATGAATTTTCTCCTCGACCAAACAGATGCTCTAGTAGCCGCTGACTCTCGGTTCGCAAGCCTCGAATTTCGGTCATACCTGCCTCAAAGTTGCGCTGACTTACTTCAAAGTTGCGCTGATGAATTTCCACCACCTGCACGAGCGAGTTTACCGTTGCACGCAGTTCAGCAATCGCGGCTCTTTCCTCTGCGAGGGACACTTGAAGCCTAGAAATTTCTGCTGCATTTCTATCGATGTTTGCGGTATTGGCTTCAATGGCGGCTTCAATGCGATCTAGTCGTTCAGTCATAGTTGATAGTACTGGAGTATTTAGATTTTGGCATGGAATTCAATGGTGAACATCCTGACTAAGAGGATGTTTGAAACGGATCAAACATGTTGCATTGCCCCCTAAATCCCCCACTATTGGGGGACTTTTGATCCCGTAGTTCTGGTTCAAAGTCCCCGTTGATGGGGGATTTAGGGGGCTGGTTCAACGTCCCCCCTCGCGCTTCGAGCGCGGCAACGAACAGAATGGGGGATGGAGGGGGCGGTTCGGGTTGCATCGGCGCCTTTTAAACCATCCTCTAAGAAGCTGCCAAACATCAGGTAGCAACTGCTGTCTAGAACGAGATGAGCAAGGCGCTTCTAAGCAATTGCCGCTTCGGGCAACCCACCTTTCATCCGGTTGAGGTAGTCGAGCAAATTTTCTACTTGCAGTTCGGCTTTGAGCACGCCTAATCCGCGTACCGTCACCTTACCGGGTGTGTAGATAAAGCGAGTTTGCAGGTGCCCCGGCAGGTTTTCCTTCAGCAAATTCCAGGCCGGTTCCTCCATCGGGGTTTCCAGGGCAATATGCTGTTTGCCTTCGGGCTTGATGCGGCTAAACCCAAGCGATTTGGCGAGCTGCTTCAGTTCCATCACGCGCAAAAGCTGGCTGGCAGCAGGTGGCATTGCTCCGTAGCGGTCGTTCCAGTCGGCGGCAATTTCTGCCAGTTCGCGTTTGGTTTGGGCCGAAGCTACGGCTCGATAGGCGCTCATCTTTTGATCCAGATCGGGGATGTAGTCGGCTGGAATAAAGGCCGTCAGGTTGAGGTCGATTTGCGTGTCATCAACTTGCGGAATCTCTTGACCGCGAATCTCCTTGATTGCTTCTTCCAGCATTTCCATGTATAGATCAAAGCCAATCGCATCCATTTGGCCCGATTGTTCTGCGCCAAGCAAATTGCCCACGCCGCGGATTTCCATATCGCGCACGGCCAGCTGATAGCCAGAGCCAAGCTGGGTGAATTCCTGAATCGCTCGCAGCCGCTGCCGTGCTGTATCGGTAAGCTGACTTTGCTTCGGGTAAAACAGCCAGGCATGGGCCTGAATTCCGGCTCGCCCGACTCGACCGCGCAACTGATAAAGCTGGGCCAAGCCAAACTTCTGGGCATCCTCGATCAGGATGGTGTTCACTCGCGGAATGTCCAACCCTGACTCGATGATCGTGGTACAAACCAGAATGTCTGCCTCACCGTTGCTGAAGGTGAGCATCGTCGCTTCGAGTTCGCCTTCCATCATTTGGCCGTGGGCAATCGCGATTCTGGCTCCGGGAATCATTTCCCGTAGGCGAGCCGAAACTTCCTCAATCCCTTCGACTCTAGGCACCACATAAAACACCTGCCCGCCTCGATCCAGCTCTTGCCGAATTGCCGTCCGCACCACTTCCGGATCGTAGGGAGACAAATGGGTTTTAATTGGACGACGCGAAGGCGGTGGTGTCGTAATCAGGCTCATTTCCCGCACACCCGACAGGGCCATATAAAGCGTGCGAGGAATCGGAGTGGCGCTGAGGGTCAGCACATCCACCTGGGTTTTCAGCGATTTGATTTTCTCTTTCTGATTGACACCGAAGCGCTGCTCCTCGTCTACCACCAGCAAACCCAAATCCTTGAACTGGACGCCTTTGCCCAAAAGCTGATGGGTGCCCACCACCACATCCAATTCACCAGTCGCCAATCGCTGCTGAATCTCTTTGCGCTCTTCGGCAGTGCGGAAGCGGTTCAGCAGACCGACCTGAATCGGATAGGGGGCAAAGCGTTCCTTCAGCGTGTGGTAGTGCTGCTGAGTCAGGATCGTTGTGGGTGCAAGTAAGGCCACCTGTTTGCCAGCCGTCACCGCTTTGAAGATGGCCCGGATCGCTACCTCGGTTTTACCAAAGCCGACATCGCCGCAGACCAACCGATCCATCGGGCGAGCATCTTCCATATCGCGCTTCACATCCTGGGTCGCCTTGAGCTGATCCGGCGTGGGCTGATAGGGAAAAGAATCCTCCAGTTCTTCTTGCCAAGGCGTATCGGGAGGATAGGCGAATCCCTGCTGCTGAGCGCGTTGGGCATAGAGTTGCAGCAAATCGATCGCCACCTTTTTGACGGCTTTGCGGACTTTGCTCTTGGTTTTTTCCCAAGTTTTGCCGGTCATTTTGCTGAGTTCCGGCACCTTGTCGCCCGCCCCCCGGAAGCGAGACAGGGCATTGAGCTGATCCGCCGCCACCCGCAGCAAGCCATCGGCATATTGCAGTACCAGATACTCGCGGGTTTCGTTGTTGATCGTCAGGCTCTCTAGCTTCAGGAACCGGCCAATCCCATGATTTTTGTGGACGACATAATCGCCCAACTGAAGCTTGTTCGGGTCAACCTGTTTGGAGGCGGCCTGTCGGCGTTTGCGAATGTAGCTGGGTGTGGCCAGGGAATGCTGCCCGAAGAACTCCCGATCCGTAACGACAACTAAGCGAAACGTGGGCAGAATAAATCCTTCCAGCTCGGCCAGTCCGGAATACTTGACGGCAACCGGAACCCGTTGGGCTTGCAGTTTGTCGATTGCCGGGTAGTCGCGCGGATTGGGTACAAACTGAGCCGGACAGTCATGCTCTTGCAGCAGTGCCACCGAACGAGAGGGCTGGGCCGACACTAGCCAGACCGAAAAGCCCCGATCCCGCTCTTGCCGCAGCGTTTCTGCCAGTTTACCGAACTGATGCGGCGTGGCCGGGACCGGACGACTCGCCAAATTTAACCCGTTGCCTTCTTCGGCTAGCTCGGATAGATAAAGCCGTTCATAGGGTTCAGTGGCGGTTAATGAATCCGTGAACGGGCGATGGATTGCGGGAAGTGGTGAGCGAGATTCTGAGCTGGCAGCCAGTTCGCGCCATTGTTCGTTGGCATGTTCAAACCAGCGATCGCTGTGGGCGCGGCATTGTTCGACTTCGTCAATCGCAATCAGCGTATTTTCGGGCAAATAATCTAGCAGCGAGGCGGGTTGCTCAAACGCGGCACCCAGAAACCGCCGCATCCCTTCCGGAGGCTGACCAGCCTGTAGCTGTTCCAGTTCCTCTGCCGACAATAAGGCTCGCACTTCTGGCTTAAATCCCTGTTGCGGATCGCTCTCGTCTCGTAGCCCCTGTACGATGATCGGGCTGAAGTCTGTGGCGGTGAGAATCAGCCGATCGGTATTGTCGAGCGAGCGCTGGGTGGCCGGATCAAATTCGCGCAAATGGTCCAACTCATCCCCAAACAGCTCCAGGCGCACCGGCAGTTCGGCAGCGACCGGAAAAACATCGATAATATCGCCGCGACGGCTCCACTGCCCTTCGGTTTCTACCAGCGGCACCCGCTCATAGCCCAAGTTGGCAAGCTGCTGGCTCAAGGCTTCTAGGTCTAACTCCATGCCTCTGGAGAGCGTGAGGCAATAGGGCCGAAAGGCAGTAATTGGCGGCAGATGGGGTTGGAGGGCGCGTTCGGTGGTAACAATGGCGGCGGGTGCGGCAGCTTTGGATGTGGCGGTGTCTGGGTCTTGGACTTTCAGCAGATCGGCCAAAACCTGCATCTGGCCCCACGTCATTTCCGACTCTGGATCAAACGGCTCATAGGGCGACGCTTCTGAGGTGGGGTAAAAGTGCACCGTTGGCCAACCCATCGCTTCCAGTTGGGCTGCCCAGCGTCCGGCTTCTTCTAGCGTGGCGGTGATCACTAGTAAATTGCGCTGCTGAGCTTGGGCTAAGCTGGAAGCCACTATCCCCTTGGGCAAGCGAGCAACGCCGTTCAGCGTCAGCACCCGCTGCTGATTCAGCTTCGTGAGGAGTTCATTCGTAAGGGGCAGTCGTGCTAACGCCCGTGTGATGGAGGAAAAAGCCATAGACCCTGGAAAAGAACCACAAACGCAATGACAGCAACCAATTATCTATTGTGATGCTTTTATATTGTGAACTACCCGACGCGCCTTGTCCTTTGCGCTAGAGTGCGGGTTCCCCGCTTGGGTGGAGCCTGCTGTCAAATAAACCAATAAACTTTCGCTGCCGGGAATTTACTTAAAGTCACCATTTTGACATGATCTGGCTCTGCCCAAGTAATCCTGATGCATCAGGATCAGCCAACTGAAGTGAGAGAATGTTACCTTGCTCTATATCCAGAACTGCGGCATAACCTGCTCGGTTGGGTGAAGCCGATCGGTCAGCTCTGGATATGTGCTCTCAAATTCACTCTTACAAAATAGGCGTTAGCATCGTTCATGTCCCTCGAAATCCTGGTAATCCTGCTGCTGATCCTGGCGAATGGCTTGTTTTCCATGTCGGAGATGGCGATTGTATCGTCCCGTCGAGCCAGACTTCAGGAGCTGGTCGAGCAGGGAAACCACAAGGCCCAGGTGGCGCTTGACCTCGCCAATTCGCCCAATCAATTTCTTTCGACGATCCAGGTTGGCATCACCCTAATCGGCATTCTTACCGGTGCGTTTGGCGGTGCTACCCTAGCTGGCAGTCTCGTGCCCTACATCTCCCTGATTCCGGCTCTGCGAGCTTCGAGTGAGGCGATTGCCTTCGGGATTGTGGTATTGCTGATCACCTATTTGTCGCTGATCATCGGGGAACTCGTGCCGAAGCGCTTGGCCCTCAATAGCCCAGAGCGAATTGCTACTGCGGTGGCCGTGCCGATGCGCGGCATTGCCCGTTTCACCAGTCCGATTGTGCATTTGCTGAGCCTATCCACAGAAGCGGTGCTGAAGCTGCTGCGGGCCGATGTTGCTTCCACCGAGCCGTTAGTGACCGAAGAAGAAATCAAGGTTTTGGTGCGGCAGGGAGCCGAAGCCGGCATGTTTGAAGCGGCTGAACAGGACATGGTGGAGCGGGTATTTCGGCTGGGCGACCAGTGGGTGAGCGGCATCATGACCCCCCGGCCCGATATTGTCTGGCTCGACTTAAACGACTCCGCCGAAATCAACCGTCGCAAAATGGTCGAGAGCCGCCATAGCCGCTTTCCGGTTTGTCAAGAAACTCTAGATAATGTGCTTGGCGTGGTACATGTCACCGATGTTCTGACCCGCAGCCTATCTGGTGAACCGATCGATCTGGCGACTTTGCTGCGCCAACCCTTGTTTTTGCCAGAGAGCACCCCGGCGCTGAAGGTGCTGGAACGATTTAAGCAATCGGGGACCCATATCGCCATGATCGTGGACGAGTACGGTGTGATTCAAGGCATGGTAACGCTGAATGATGTGATGGAGGTGATTATTGGCGATGTCCCCTTTGCCGATAACCCACCCGAAGAACAGATTATTCAACGCGAAGACGGCTCCTGGTTGCTGGATGGCATGCTCTCGGTTGAGGAAATCAAAGACCTACTGGACTTGGATGAGCTACCCGGTGAGGATCGTGGCAATTACCAGACGCTGGGCGGGTTTGTGATTACCCAACTGGGACAAATCCCCAAATCGTCGGACCATTTTGAATGGGAAGGATTTCGGTTTGAAGTAATGGATATGGACGGCAACCGGGTTGATAAGGTGCTAGTAGTGCCGCCAAAATCTAATCTGAACAGCGAGGAGTTGGGCAGCGGAATTTAACCAGGATTAACGGAATTTCAGCAATTCAAGCCGACTTTTTCAGAGCTAGCGTCAGGCCGTCGGCAATCGCGATCATACAGGGGAAAATGCGGTCGTCTTGATGCAGCGCTCGGTTAAAAGCGCGGATCGCCTGGGTGCGGTTATCTTGCACGTCCGGATCAGCCACCCGTCCAGACCACAGCACATTGTCGATGACAATCAGGCCACCTGGGCGCACAAGCTGGAGGGCGCGTTCGTAGTAGCCTGGATAGTTGCTTTTGTCGGCATCGATAAAGGCAAAGTCAAAACTGTTGGCCTGCCCGTCGGCTAAGAGAGCATCTAAGGTTTCAAGGGCCGGAGCAATCCGCAAATCAATTTTGTCAGCCACACCGGCTCGCTGCCAATAGCGTTGGGCCACGTTGGTATAGTCCTCGCTCACATCACAGGCGATCAGTTTGCCATCAGCAGGTAGGGCCAAGGCCACTGCCAGCGAACTGTAACCCGTAAAGACGCCGACCTCTAAGGCTTTTTTCGCTCCCATCAACTGAACCAGCAGCATCATGAATTGTCCCTGTTCGGGGGCAATCTGCATCTGGCTCATCGGATGGTTAGCCGTCTCTTGCCGCAGTTGTTGTAAAACCTCTGGCTCCCGCAGCGAAACCGAGAGTAAATACTGGTAGAGGGAGGCATCAAGAAAAGTCTTGTCCGACATTTTGTATAGCCGCGGTTTTAACCGCCAGATGATTAAAGTGGCACATTGCATTCTAAAACAAAAGACTTTCAGAACAGAAGACAACCGCAAGAGGCAAGAAGAGAAATTGAATTAAAACGAAAAAGGATGAGCAGTGCCCATCCTCTGAATCCTGATTTGAAATGTATTGAAGTGAACTAGAAACTAAGCTAGTTCCTTTTTGCGGCTCTGCCTCAGTAGAAATGCACTGCCGACTGCCACTAGCCCCAGCGTCATTGCGGGTTCGGGAACGTCCTCAGGATTGTCAAAGTCGAAGCCATCTCTACCGGCGCGGAAGGAGTGGTTGTCGGTCTCAAAACCGCCGCCGCCAGCTTGAGTAATCCGAATCTCATCGAAGATGTCAGCCTTGCCGCTGGAGTAGAAGTGGAGATAGCCACTGCCTTCACCCCCGTTCTGCCAGCTCGCCCGAATCGGCGCAACTGGATCGACATCCGCCGTGGTGAAGGTTTTAACTTCCTGCCCGTTGCGGAAAAAGGAAAAGGTATTACCGCCGCTGATTGCACCCCAATTGATACCAAAGTAGTTCATGGTTTTGGCAAAGGTGATGCGCATCATATTGCCGCTGAACACAGCCAGATACTTGGAGTCGTTGTAGACCGACTCACCAATCACCTTGCCGGCTTCATCCTTGATGTAATTCACGGAATCATTTGACTTGGGAGTGGTCGTTGCTTCCCATCCAGCAGGTGCCCATTTGTCAGCATAAACGCCGGTTTGACCACTGCTGGTTTCCATTCCCTTTTCAAAGTGATAGGTAACTAAAGCCTTCCCTTTCTTATCTTTTGCCGCTACTACCGTCTTATCACCCTGATTGCCAAAGCCCGAATTAAAATCAATCGTGGTAGTGCCTTTCATCCCAGCAAAATCAGAATATGCACCCTCATTTGTTGCACCCGTAAATGGATTGGCAATGCCCTTAGTAATCTTGAAAGAAATTGCCTCAGCAGAGCTGGCAAACGTAATCGTAGCAATCGTAGCTAGCGTGGCAGAAAAGAGAGTATTGCGAGCAGATCTCATGGTTTTTCCCTCATGCTCAATCGTCTGACAATTCGCATTATGGTGTGGAGCCAAACAGAAACAAGCGAGAAAAATCACGGATTTTTTGTTGTTAATCCTTGAGAAAAAATGAATTCTATTGACAGGTAGAAAGTAGTAGAAAACTCTGTAGTATTTCAACAAACGAAAGCTAGAATTCGGCCTTTTATGAACATGCCTTAATGTCTTCATAACTGCTTTTATTGAAAACACGTAATCTCAAAGATCTGTTCATAAAGATGTAGACTACCAGTCCGTGGTGTCACTAGCTAATGCTCTTAAAAAGTGCTGAGTTTCGATTTGTTTTATCCTTGGCTCCACCTAGCTAACTTTACTTAAATGGCTTCCAGAAAAGTCAATCTTCGCAATTCTGAACTAGCAATTCTGAACTAAGAGGGTGTTTTAAAAGTCGCCGATGCAACCCGCACCGCCCCCTAAATCCCCCACTAGTGGGGGACTTTGAACCAGCCCCCTACATCCCCCATCGATGGGGATTGTGAACCAGACATACGGGATTGGAAGTCCCCCACGGGTGGGGGGTTGGGGGGCACCGAAATACGGGATCGGAAGTCCTGCCCCACGGGTGGGGGTTGGGGGGCAATGCAACACGTTTGATCCGTTTCAAACATCCTCTAAGGAAAGAACGCTCACCTGCTCAGCAAATTCCACAAGAAAGGTTATCCTGATGTATTGGCAGTCCGATTGGTGACTCGGAACTCTAGCCCAGTAAACTAGCCAAGTAAATCTAGCCAAGTAAATCAGTAAATTACAGCCTTTTCCAGGCTAATGAAGTACAAAAAATGGGGTGCAGGGGCCGTGCCTCTGCGTGGGGACTTCGGCCCCACACCTCTCGTACCTTACCAGAGCGGAAAAAGCTGTAGATTCAGTACGATTCAGCAAATTCAGCCAGAGTAAACTACCGTGATTGACCTTAAACAACTCCGGGAAAATCCAGACCAGTTTCTTGCCCGTTTGAACCGCCGCAGCGACTACAGCGAACCGATTCAGCAGATTCTGCAACTCGATCAGCAGCAGCGGCAGCTAGAGGTAAATCGCTCCCAACTCCAAGCCCGCAGCAACGAGATCGGCAAGTTGGTGGGTCAAAAAATCAAATCGGGCGCGAAGGATGATCCGGAAATTCAGGTGTTGCGGGACGAGGGCAACCAGGTGAAGGCTCAGTTGAGCGAACTAGAGCCGCAGGAAAAGGAGTTGAAGGCGCAGTTGGAAGCGCTGATGCTGACGATTCCCAACTTACCCAGCGAAACCACGCCTCTCGGCAAAGACGAGGAAGAAAATGTTGAAATCAAACGTTGGGGCGACGAGTATCTGCCTAAGAACCCAAACATTCTGCCCCACTGGGAAATCGGCGAAAAGCTTGGCATTCTCAACTTTGAGCGCTCGGTGAAAATAGCCCAGAGTCGATTTGTCACCTTGGTGGGAGCAGGCGCTGCGTTGGAACGGGCGCTGATTCGGTTCATGCTGGATCAACAAACGGCAGCGGGCTACTTGGAAGTCAGCCCGCCCTTCTTGGTGAATACAACCTCTCTAACGGCATCGGGCCAGTTGCCCAAATTTGCGGAAGAAAGCTTCAAGTGCGACAAAGACGACCTCTGGCTGCTGCCCACCGCTGAAGTGGCGCTCAATAGCCTGCACCGAGATGAGATCCTGGCCGCTGAAGAGCTACCGCTGCATTACTGCGCCTATACCCCCTGCTTTCGTCGAGAGGCCGGCAGCTATGGCCGCGATACACGCGGTCTGATTCGTCTGCACCAGTTCGACAAGGTAGAGCTGTTTAAGTTTGTTCATCCCGATACGTCAGAGCAAGAGCACCAAACCCTGCTGCGGGATGCCGAGGCGATTCTGCAAGCGCTGAAACTGCCCTATCGCGTGATTGAACTCTGCACTGGTGATTTGGGATTCGCGGCAGCCAAAACTTACGATCTTGAAGTCTGGTTGCCCTCGTCAGGCAAATACCGCGAAATTTCAAGCTGCTCCAACTGTCGAGATTTTCAAGCCAGACGCGGTAATCTGCGGTTCAAAGAGGCGGGCAAAAAGGGCACTCAGTTTCTGCATACGCTTAACGGCTCCGGGCTAGCCGTGGGGCGAACCATGGCCGCAATTTTGGAAAACTATCAGCAGCCAGATGGCACGGTCAGCGTTCCCGAAGCGCTTCAGCCCTATTTGGGACGAGATGTGATTGCTTGAATCTGTCTGGCGACTCCAAATTGCACCCTTATCCTTCGGAGGCAACTGGCAGCAGCACGGTAAAAACCGAGCCTTCGCCCTGTTTGCTTTTCACCGAAATGGAACCGCCGCAGCGCAGCAAAAGCTGTTGCACAATCGATAATCCCAACCCCACACCGTTGCTGTCTTCGGTTTGGAGTCCCCGTGCTCGATAAAAGCGTTCAAAAATGCGCGGCAGGTCGCTGGAGGCGATGCCAATCCCCGTATCGCGGAATTCGAGCTGCACCGAGTCCCCCTGCTGACGGGCACGCACCCAAACTTGGCCGCCTTTGGGGGTGAATTTGATGCTGTTGTTTAGCAGATTAATCACAATTTGTTTCAACCAGGCCGAGAGGCAAGACACGGATGGCAAATCCTCTGGCACCACATAGGCCAACATGACACCCTTCTCTTGGGCTAAAGGCTGGTAGGTGCTGACCACACCCGGCACAATGTCGGACAATCGCAACGATTCCATTGGCATTTCTTCGGCGCTGCTCTCTAGCTGCACTAAGTCCAAAACACTAGCAATTAAGGAGCTTTGTCGGTCGCACTCCTGACTCAGCATCTCCATATAGCGCTGACGCTGGGGTGGTTTGACACTCGGAGAATTCAGCAGCGACAGGGCCGTCTTCATCGTGGCTAAGGGCGTGCGTAGCTCCAGTCCCATTGTTTTGATAAATTCATCTTTCAGGCGGAGTGCGGTCAGCAGTTCCTGATTTTCTCGCTGCAATTGGGGAATGTGCTCTACCTGTCGTCGCTGGGCCGCACTTGTTCGCCACAGGTCTTCTTGGCGCTGAATCTGTTTGGTCAAGAGCCGACCGAGCAAAGCTGGATCAAGCGGTTCAACCGAGTTGTGCTGTTGTAGATTGGCCCAAGAGATCAATCCATCGCTAAGTGTTTGGTTCGCTGCTGCATCGGGTTGCCCAAAGCAAATGGCGGAGTGAATTCCAGCTTCCAGCACTTTCTGCACCACCACTTGCTCAAACGAACAAATGCCCAACAGCGGGTGCTTGCGCTCCAAGCTGTCATCTGGGTTTTGGCCCAGCTTGGCGACTTCGCTTAGCTGTACCGAACGAGGCCGATGGGTCAACACTAAACCGTAGAACGCAGGAGCTGCAACTAAAAGAAAATACTCGCGTTTTAACTGACTGTCGGGTGCCAGAGGCAAATAGTGGATGCTGGAGTTTTCGGCTGGGTTATCGGAAAAACCGGGGACATCGTCAAGTCCGACATCGTCGAGCGGCAAGTCTGGTAACTCTCGGCCTGCTCTCTGAATCCGCAGACCCTCCCAGTTAGCGGCGGCTGATAACGGCTTGACTGGCGTAGCGGTGACGGGTTGGCTCGGTTGGTTTGGGTCTGTTTTCTGATAGGTTTGCAGGCTGTAGATCGAGTATGGTGCAGTAGCCAATTGGCAGAAGCGATCGACTTCGGCTTGCCACGCCTCGCCTCGCGGTAATTTGAGCCAAATCGTAGCCGGTAAATTCTGCTCAATTAAAAAATCTAGAAACAATCCCACGATCGATTTGAACGTGGTGGGGCTTAGCTGAAGGGGATGCGGCGTTGGGTCAGTGTTGACAGCTAGCTCATACAACGACACATCTGGTTGGGGTAATGGGTTCATGACATTGAACGGTAAAAAAGGAAACTTGACTCTGCACCTAACTCATTCTATACATGGTCGATTTCCCAAACTTGAACCACGTCAATAATTGCTCAATTTGCCTTCAGCTCGCCTTCAGCAAGCTCGCTGTCAACTACCGAGCAAGCGCTGTTCTAGAGCCGCCCGTGCCTGCTCCCGGTCGTCGAAATGCACCTTCTCGGTGCCCAAAATTTGATAGTCCTCGTGGCCTTTACCGGCAATTAAAACGCCATCCCCAGGTTGGGCTTGCAGAATGGCAGTGCGGATTGCTTCAGCCCGATCGGCAATTACCGTAGGATTCACGGAGGCCGGAATGCCAGTCAAAATATCTTGCAGAATTCGCTCTGGATCTTCGGTACGCGGGTTATCAGAGGTGACAACTGGCCAGTCGGAGAGTTCAGCCGCAATCGCCCCCATTTTGGGACGTTTGGTGCGGTCGCGGTCGCCGCCACAACCAAAGACGCAGATCATCCGCCCGCTGATAAATGGACGGGCTGCCCGCAGCATATTCTCTAAACTATCTGGCGTGTGGGCATAATCCACAATCACGCTGATATCCTGATCCGACCGAATCTGCACCTGTTCCATCCGACCCGGTACGCCCGAAAAACGCGGTAAAGCCGCGGCAATCGTAGCCAGATCCACCCCTAGATGCAGGGCGGCTCCTACAGCAGCCAGCAGATTTGCTAAATTAAACTGTCCCACCAGCGGCGACTGAAACTCGATTGTGCCTTGCGGTGTGTGTAGCCGACCTCGCACGCCTTCTGCTTCATACACCAGATCACTGGTCCATAGATCTGCGGTTTGATCGGTAACGCTATAGGACCAGACCTGCGCTGGGTTCAACTGCTTGATTAGGCGACGCCCGTAAGGATCGTCGAGATTGACAATCGCCCGCCCCTTTAGGTAATCCGGACTAAACAGCAGCGCTTTGGCAGCAAAGTAGTCTTCCAGATCCTTGTGGTAGTCCAGGTGATCCTGCGTCAGGTTGGTAAACACCGCTACCTCAAACGGACAGCTCAACACTCGCCCTTGAGCCAGCGCATGGGAACTCACCTCCATTACCGCCAACTGGGACCCTGCGGCGACGGCTTCTGCCAACTGCTGCTGAAGTTCGAGCGCAAAGGGAGTTGTGTGGACGGCGGTTTGCTGATAACCAGCCCAGCGGGCATAAAGAGTCCCCAACAAAGCAGTGGGTTGCTGGCTTTGCAGCAGCAGAAACTCGATCAGGTGGGTAGTGGTTGTTTTGCCGTTGGTGCCCGTCACTCCCACCAGCTTCAGCTTTTGGGCTGGATAGTCATAAAACGCGGCAGCGAGCTGGGCACAGGCTTGAGCCATATCCGCCATCGGAATTACACAGGCATTGTGGGTCTGGATCACGCTGGCGGTCTTTTCGGCGGCTGCCGGAGACACCACGGCAGCAATTGCCCCGGCCGTGAGCGCACTCGGCCAAAACTCACCACCATCGACGCGGGTACCCGGCATGCCCATAAACA
Organism: Leptolyngbya sp. NK1-12; assembly: GCF_032598965.1. Taxonomy (NCBI): domain Bacteria; kingdom Bacillati; phylum Cyanobacteriota; class Cyanophyceae; order Leptolyngbyales; family Leptolyngbyaceae; genus Leptolyngbya; species Leptolyngbya sp. NK1-12. Next base: position 750,757 of record NZ_CP053586.1, on the reverse strand, counting down.
CATCTCCCGGTTGACAGGCATGGGAGTTGGTTGTCAAACCCTTCACTTCCGTCTCTAGAGCTGGATGCTCAGGGCAAGATACCGATAGCGTTGCCAACAGTTGTTTCAGCTTCATCTCCACACTCCTTCTGCCTCAAACTCGTCTCTTTGCGTTTTTGTGCGTTTGCTTGCGCTTATTTTGTCTCATTTTTCGCCGCTTCCGTCAGATATTTTTGTAACATCTGCTCAAGCTGGGCCACTGAAGCACGAGGAGAAGGACGTGGAATCGGAGTCGGGGCTGCATCTGGGGTCGAACCAGCCAGAAACAGCACCGGAATTTCGTACTGATAGGCTTGGAACCAATCGTCGCGGCTGGTAATATCGCGAATTTCTAGCTGCAAATCGAGGCTGGAAATTTGCTCTAGCTTCTCCTGCAACCCTTCGCAGAGATGACAGCCTGGCTTACTGTATAAGATCAGTCGCATTGCTTATTCTCCTCTAGAAGCTGCAAAGTAGCGTCGCAACCTTATCTAGAGATTCTAAATTTCTCAAATCTCTGGAGACTATTAAACACTAATCCTTGAGTAAACACTACTCTTCGGGTTTGCGAGAAGCGAGCGGCAGAAAAATAGTCAGCACTTCACCCGCTTGAGGATGTTCGCGCACAGTCATTTTGCCGCCAAGCGCTTGGAACAAATTCTTCGTCACCGCCAGACTGAGGCTGAGGCTGCCGGTTTCGGGCTGAAACATCAGCAGTTGGCCAATCGAGCGCACCGCTGGAGCAAATCCCATTTTGGCTTTGCTATCCTTTGGCAGGGTGGTTGATGCCGACTGGGGCTGAGAGAGGAATTGCAGCTTCAACTGATGTCCAGCTAGCGCTACCTGCACCTGAATATGGCTCCCCGGCGGCAGGCGATGGGTAATGCGATCGATCAGTCCAGTTAGCGCCTGATCCAGCATCACCGGGTCGGTGACCACCATTGGCAGTTTTTGCGGCAGCAGGATATCGAGCTTGTGGCTGTACTGACTGGCCTGCTGTTGCCAACGCGCTAAGTTCTGCTGAATCACCTGAGTCAGAGAAATCGGCGCAAGCGGCATCAAAGCCTGCTTGGTTTGCGTGGTTTCCAATTCTACCGCTCGGAAAATTAAGTTGAAGCGGTCGATTTGTTCAGTACATTCCCGATCGATCACTTCTAGTCGCTTTAGCACATCAGGATTCAGGTCTTTGCGCTTGAGCAACAGTCGAGTGAGAGTGCGAATCGTGGTTAAGGGCGTCCGCACTTCGTGGGCTAGCGCTTGCAACAGTTCGGCATCGACACAGTTGCTAGGCGTTGATTGCACAGATTCGGCAGCATTCTCCATTTGAGTACTCACTGCCGGGGTAGATGGCGGAGTAGCTGGAGCAGTTGGCATTACTGGCTCAACCACTGTAGCCTGAGAGACGGCCCGCTTCCCTACTAATTCAAAGGGTTCGGGCAAATTAGCCAACATCAGCCGGCTGAATTGGGTGACAATGCGATAGTCCGGCACGACGGGAGTGAATTGTTTCACCATGCGGTCAACAGCAGCAGCCAGCGGGGGAGCCGTAAGCTGTAACCGAGCCTGAAGCGACCGCCATACTTGCCACACTACGTCTGGATCAAACGAAAACAGAAACGCGGGTTGATGGGCTGCCGTTTCTCCCAGCGTCATGACCAAACTAAACTCTGGTGTCAGCGCCAGACAAAACTGCTCAGCTGCCAAGGGATCATCGGGACGTAGCGGTAGGGTAGGAATTTCTTTCCAGGGAACCTCTGGTTTGTGCTCAGCGGCTGGCAAAAGCTGCACCACTTCTCCCGGTGAACCCACCGTAAACACCCAGGTGGCAATTTGATCCATCCAAGCGGCCTGCTGCAACACCGGAAACGGGCCAGAGAGCAGCAATCCTGTCACAGGTGGCGTATTTTGGCTACCCTGAGGTGCGCTATTGAGCGTGGTAGACTCAGACTCGACCCCCTGCTGCAATAAGCCATTGAGGGCCGCAACCGCTCCTGCCCATTCCCGCTCGGCTTTGAGGCGCTGCTGAGCCGGAAATTGGTGCGATTGATTGTCCTGAATGGGGTGCTGGTTTTGCTCCAACCCACTCAGGCTCAAGATTTCACTTAATGTTGGTAGATACCACTTATACACGAGACTGCATCGACTCTGTTGCAATAGTCTAGGCATAGAAAGAGGCTTAGAAGGCGCTCTACTACGACAATACTGGTATCTGTGGAGTTGCAACAAGCTCAAAACCGAACCAACCGATTCGCGATCTCCCCCTTAACTGGCTCTGTTAATTATTGTTCAGATTGTTCAGATTCTATAGGGCAAGACACTTAATGCGGCCTATCGGGTTTTGACACGCAGATTCCTGTCGAGATTGTCATAGCCAGCTACAAAACCATTCTTGAAGTTGATGCTGCTGCTGCCATAGTAAAACGTTTCAGAGCAGGCTGAATTATCGAGTAACACCTGAGTTGGAGTACCCTGGACCCGCAGAATCTCCTCTCGGCTAGAGTCCAGCGTCCAAACGTTACCCGCGCCCTCGTTGCCGCTCAAGATTGGCACAATCCGTACTCGAAGATTGCCACCTTCGTTGCTATAGCCAGTGACCCGCTGCTTGGTTAGTTCAACAGTGCTGCTGCCGTAGTACAGCGTTTCCCGGTCCGAGTAGTCATAGTTGACGATCCGGGTAGGAGTTCCTTGAATTTGAAACACATCTTCCTTTGTTGAACCTAGGTTCCAGGCTGAACCACTGCGGGCTGAAGGAGGTGGTTCTGTTTCAGAGACCTTGAATTTGCGGTCAAAGTCTTCATACTGGGTCACCATACCATTACTCAGCTCGATCCTGCTTTTGCCATAATGGAGGATTTCTTTACACATGGAATCATAGCGATCGACTTCGGTTGGTGGGCCTTGCAGTTTGAGGACCATTGCCCGGCGGGAGCCAATGCCCCAGAGGTTTTTCGTAGCGGCAGGTTGGTCAGCAGCAGCGGCTGAGCGATTTTGAGCATAGGCCAGATTGGTCTGATATTCAGTAATTTTGGCTAGTGCCACGGCATGGTTAGCGTCTGATTTAGGAACTGCCTGCATCAGCTTCACGGCTTCTTGCCACCAGTTGGCTACCTGCTGCCATTCTTTAGCTGATTGGGCCGTTTGAGTTAGTTCTGCGGCACTCATAGCTCGATTCACAGCCCAGCGAAATGCTTCAGACCTAGGCACTTGCTCGCTGGTTTCTAGCTGCCTAGTGCCGTTGACAAACAGAACAATTCCCAACCCGATCATTGAACAGAGAAACACTAACGGCAACAAGGACGGGTGCCGACGTGTGTAAACTCGCGGCTGCACTACCCGCCTAACTTCAACAATCGGGTAAATCACTTTACCATTCAGTTCTGACTTTCCGTTCCTGCTCGATTCAGGTCGTCTGTCCATGCTGATTCTGAGTTGATGATTTGTTCTAAATTCTTACAACAATATCTTTAACTAAATCATCTTTAATAGCAGTGACACCGATCCTCATCATCTTTTTAATTTTCTCAAGCGTTGATCTGGTAATGCTGCAATAAGTCATGTAAAAATTGGGCGGCAGTGATTCGGTGGTATCTCGGTGCAAATGATTGGACTGACCAACCGCAAACTGTTTGAGGAGCACGCCACAGCTCTAAATGGGCAACAGCTGGCTCAGCATAGAAGCTGGCTTGTCCTGCTCCCAGTAAGGCTGAACTCCAGTGGGTAAAAGCATCGTGACTGATGCGGTGGATCGGGAACGGGCTGAATAGCGGCACTCCCCAGCCATCTATCGCAATCAGGGCCATAATTCGTCCACCCAAGATTTGCCATAGGTAGGCTGCCCCAATTGCGCCTACAACACCGGCACTAAACCCAATCAGCAAAATCGGTGTTTGACGCTGTGATGGGGGGATTTGCTGGAGTAAGAACGTCAGAATATGAGGCGGAGAATAGATGGGTAATCGCTCAGTAAGAACCAGCGGCTCAGCAGGCCAATCGAGTGCTTGCACAAAACTAGCGGTTAAATCCGGGGGATGTACACCCGGACAAATCACAATCAGCATAAATTAGTGACAGAAAGAGTTACAAACAGGGTTACAAACAGCCAGTTGGTGACAAGAACCAATTACAAGTTAAAATTTGACACCTTTTGGCTTGCTGCACCCGCAGTACTACACTAAGGGGTGGTCTGTTTGGATGCTGCACCTTCTGTAGCTATGGCATCCACTCTGTAATCCGTTTGTAATTCGGAATCGCGTAATCCATCAAGGGTGACCCATGAAACCCCGCTCCTTTTTTTCGGTTTTAGCTGGCGTTGTGCTTGTGCTGCTGTTGATCGGGACGGCAGGAGCCTATTGGCTGACGGCTCGTAGTGGGGCACAAGTACCCAAACAAATCGCAACTCAACCAACCACGGCCATGTTTGTCTCGCGGCAGGCGGTAGCTATGGTAACGCTGCTGGTCAACCCCGAGCGGTTAGAGTCGTTTTGGTTAGCAGAAACCTCGCCAGCCAATCGTCGCCAACTGCAAACTGGACTGCGCCAGTGGCAGCAAAGCGTATTTGCTAGCAGCGGCTTGGATTACGACCGTGATCTCAAAACTTGGTTGGGCGATGAAGTGACATTTGCGCTGACAACACCCGATGTCAACCGGGATGCAGCGGATGGGTTGCAGCCTGGCTATCTTTTGGTTTTGGTGGCTGATGATCCAGAATTGGCCCAAGAATCGCTACAGTCCTTTTGGCAACGACGCGCTAATGCTCGTGACCTGGTATTCGAGCAGTTTGCTGGAGTTCAGTTAATTCATGCTGCCAATAAAAAGATAGCCGCTGGGCAACCCAGCTTAACTAGCGCAATTGTAGGAGGACGCTATGTTCTGTTTGCTAACTATCCCAAAGTGATGCGAGAAGCGCTAAACGACGTCCAAGTATCTGATTTAAATCTGGAGCAGAGCTTTACCTATCAGCAAGCGCTAGAAAAATTGACCGGGTCAAAACTGGGCTTGGTTTATGTTAATTTGGCTCAGTTTGGCAATTGGTTAGCTGACAGCACTATTGCAACAGCATCTAAGATAGCAGCCACCGAATCTGGTTTAGAGAAACCGCACTATGAAGCGATGGCGGCGGCGCTCAAGCCTGCAAGGCAAGGATTGTTGGCCGATACGCTGCTATTAACCACTACTCCCAACGCGCAGCCGGTCCGGGGAGCAATGACTAATGCCAGTCCCATTCTGCAATTCATTCCCACCAACAGCCGATTTGCCATCGCTAGTCGCGACCTGCCCACCACTCAAACTCAGTGGCAAAGTCAAATTGCTAGTATCTGGGCCGATGGCTCTCCAAACCGTGCCGAGCACAGTCAATTGCAGCAGCCCTGGCTGCGGTTGCAACAGCAGTGGGAACTCCAGTTTCCGGACGATGCACTGGATTGGGTGACTGGGGAATATGCCTTGGTCCAACTCCCCGCTAATGGTCGGTCTCAGTCTGATTGGGTGTTTGTGGCGCAGCAGACGGCAGAAACCAAGACAAGCATTGAACAGCTTGACCAAGTCGCCCAACAGCAGGGCATTAGTCTTGGGGCTTTATCGCTAGATAACCAACCTATTTCTGCCTGGATCAAACTTAAAACTGAAGCGGCTAAACCAGAGCTTACATCTCTGCGAGCGGAAGTAGCAGGAGTGCGCACAACAATTGGTGACTATGAGCTTTTTGCCACCTCGCTCGAAGCATTAGAACAAGCTCTCGCTGCTCAGTCAGCCACAACCTCTGATATCAAGGATGCCATCGCCCAACTGCAAACCCCGAACCAGGGCTATTTGTACTTAAACCAGGAGGCGCTAGAGCAGCTACTGCGTTCCATACGCGGATTGGAACTGCCTAAAACTCTTGTCAGTAGCTTGCGTTCTGCTGTGATCAGCAGCTATGGCACGGATGAAGCTGGCCTGCGGGGAGCGATTTGGCTGCATCTGGATGGAGCATAGTTTCAGGGTGCTGATCGGCATGGTGCAAGCTTTGCCAGCAGGCTACCAAACAGCGTTCTCCCTGCTCGCGCTGAGCATCATCCAGCCAGCAGTGGTCTAAACAGCGGTTAGCAGCAGCGCAAGAAATACGGCAAGTATCACTCAGTGATATCACGGTGTGTTTGATGGTAAATGCGATCCGATTTTTGTTTGGCAATGAAGGTGCTACGGGTTCCTGAATCATTCTATTCATTACACTTACTTAGCGCAGTTGCTGATTACTCACACCTTCAATGTAGAAATTTTGTCGCTTTTCCACTTCCACCGCTTGTTTCACCTAAGTAGGTATTTTGACATGGAAAAATCTCGCCCACTGATGCCCACCCATTCCTCCTACTGGCTTAACTCATTCAGCCACTCGGTTGGATGAGGTGTCTCGCCACTCAGTTCGGATCAAGGCTCATACCGAAGCTCATACCCAGGCTCACAAATCAGTGGCCACGCACTACACTGAAAGGCATGACAACGCAAATTCAGGCTCTGCCAGTTGAAGTCATTCATCTAATTGCGGCTGGAGAAGTGATCGACTCTCTAGCAGCTGTAGTGCGAGAACTGGCCGAAAACGCTCTCGACGCCAACGCGACGCGCATCAGCATCTCTGTTTGGACCGACTGCTGGCGTGTCCGTGTCACTGACAATGGAATCGGCATGACGTTGACCGATTTAGAACAGGCTGCCCTTCCCCACAGCACCAGCAAAATTCAAACCACCGCCGATTTGGGGCAGGTTCACAGTTTGGGATTTCGCGGGGAGGCGCTGCACAGCATTGCTCAGTTGGCTGACTTAGAAATTTGTAGTCGCTTTAATCACAGTGAGAGCGGTTATCGAGTCACTTATAATCGTCAGGGCGAGCCAGTTCAGGTCCAAACCGTGGCCTTAGCAACGGGCACCATCGTGACGGCTTCCCATCTGTTTGCCCAATGGCCCTCGCGTCGCCAAAGTTTACCAAGTCCAACCCAACAGCTTCGTAGCGTGCAGCAGGTGGTTCAGCAGTTAGCCTTGTGTCATCCCCAGGTGACGTGGCAAGTTGAGCAGAATGACCGACCCTGGTTGGCAATTTGGGGAGGAGCCTCAGCCAAGTCTATCCTGACGCAGCTTCTCAAGGAGGCTCAACCCAGCGATTTCCAGGAACTCAGCCCGTCCCCCACTTTCCCCACCTCACTTTCCGCCGCATCACTCTACCTACTCCTCGGCCTTCCCGATCGCTGTCATCGCCATCGTCCAGATTGGATTCACATTGCCGTCAATGGTCGGATCGTGCAGTTGCCCGAATTGACGCAGGTTGTGCTCAGTACTCTCCGCCGTGCCCTGCCGCGAGAGCGCTTTCCGGTGTGTTTTCTGCATCTCCAGGTGCCCCCTGCTCAAGTTGATTGGAACCGCCATCCGGCCAAAACAGAGATTTACCTGCGCTACTTAGACCAATGGCAAACTCAGATTCAGCAGGCGATCGATCAAGCCTTGCAGTCTAGCCTGAGCCAACTTCCAGAGGCTGCTCATGCTGCTCGCCTCAGCCAAGTCTTGAAAGTAGCCGAAGCGGATGGCATCTACCGCACCAGCCGTGTAATTCAACCAGAGTCGCCTGCTTCAGACGATGCCGCCGCCCGCTCACCCCAAACCCTTTTGCCTTTAAAGGCAATTGCCCAAGTTCACAACCGCTACATTTTGGCTGAGCACCCGACCGGGATGTGGCTGATCGAACAACATATCGCCCATGAGCGGGTCCTCTACGAACAGCTTTGCAACCGTTGGCAGATTGTCCCGCTGGCTTCGCCCCTGGTTTTGGGACCGCTATCAACAGCGCAGTTGGAACAGTTGCAGCGGTTGGGCATTGAAGTAGAACCATTTGGAGAGCAGCGGTGGGCGGTCCGTTCGGCTCCCGAAATGCTGGCGGAGCGGGCGGACTGTGGAGAGGCGCTCTGGGAGCTGAGCCAAGGCGGAAACCTAGAATCGGCTCTGGTGGCTACTGCTTGCCGCACGGCCATTCGCAACGGTACACCGCTGTCGTTGCTCGAAATGCAGACATTGCTGGAGCAGTGGCAGTGCACTCGCAACCCTCGCACCTGCCCGCATGGGCGTCCTATCTACCTATCGCTGGAAGAGTCTAGTTTGGCTCGTTTTTTCCGACGGCATTGGGTAATCGGTAAAAGCCACGGCATTGAAGATTGATCCAAATGAACCGAATCTTACTGCTCAACGGCAGAGCGTCCCTGTTTTCCCAACCGCACCAGCACAAAGTAGCCGAAATAGAGCACGTAGATAATCAAGGCAGTGATTCCGAGGAATCCCAAGAAGCCCGGTTGATATTTGGGATGGAATGCATCTTTGAAACCCAAGGGAGCCTCCAGCCAAACCTGACAAAAGGGGGTCGCAAAGGCAGCTTGGGAGATGGCACATTGCAGAAACGGGATACTGGCTATGGCCCCTAAAATGCTGTAAACACTGACGGCCCAACGCCAGGAAGTGAACGTCAGCTTCAAGGGAGACGACGACTGCTCATAGATCTCCTCATTCAGATCGGCCCAAAACCAGAGGCTGAGCGGAATTAGGATGCAGGCGAGGAAACCAGTCATAAAGCCAATTGGAAAATTTCCAATCAGAAGGTAGATTGTGATAGCCAGTAGGCTCGCAACGCGCCAGTAGATGATCAGCAACCGCTGCATGGCTTCGGCCCGCTTTACAAATGCCCAAATCAATAAGATTAGCGGCAGAATTACGGTAAATAGCACGGCCAGTCTGTAGTCCATCCAAACCAGCGAGCGCAGCAAGTCCTGTGACATAGAAGCCCTATAACGTTTTTTCTAATCAAAGATCCAGACTTAAGGGTAGCATCAATCATTCGCTTCGTGCCTGATAGGTAGGAGATTAGGGCAAAACTAAGCGAGCTGATTTAGGGCTGGTTGGTGGACTGATATGCAGTTTCATTATCACCACTGAATCACCACTAAATCACCACTGATTCAGCAGCAGCTGTAATTATCTACATACCGCTCATCGTTAAGTAGTTAGCCAAGTAGTTAGTCCTGTCCTGTGTTAAAGATCATATGTAAGGTTATATCTATTCGCTTCAATTCATAATGACGAGATGATTTGCCGGTTTTGTTTGGGCCATGAATCGCTTGTGAATAGATTATTCTATTCAACTTCTATGGAATCAGTGGTTGGTATAAGCTGTTGTTTCTACACCTATTCACCGGATTCAGGTTCATTTGTCTCAAGCGGCTCGGAATCATCTGGGTCGGCAGCCACTCGGTGGGGGGAAAGGCTAACAAAGATTTGCTCAATTAACTGTTTGGCTTTTTCGTCGAGTCGCAGCCAGTCTACCTCACCCATATTGTCTATTAAGCGGGTATCGACCTCCACAATCAGATCCTGATCGAGCGCATTCAAAACCGGACTATAGTTGCGGAAGCAGATTTGATAGCAGAGTTGCCAGAGATCTACCGTAATTTGCCGCTCTCCTTTCTTTAAACACAGAATATAGCTGGGTTGAGGGCTGGGTAGCCGCGCCAATTGCTCTTCGATTTCTTCCGCTTCTTCGGGTGTTGCGGTTGCAAGTTGCGCTTGGAGTTGGGCCACTCGTGCTTTTGTTTCTTCTGGTACCCCTTCCGGCCAGATGGGGGTATCTTGATAGGTACCTTGCCAGGTGCTTTGCTCGAGCTGCTTGCGAATGTTGTCAATCACGCGAATAAACACCGGCTGCATCAGCATTTCAGCTTGTTCCCAGGCGCGAATATCGGCGAATTTCGGCATGTTGGCACAGGATCTAGCATCTATCTCTAACATCGATCATAGACATTTCTGGATCAAAAATTTCGAGTTGGTCACTCAACCTGGTTTCATAAAGTGCAGGCAGCTTGCTCGCGTTTGATGATTTTGATCAATCAATTGGTTGGTTGGATCAATTGCTTGGATTGCTTGGATTGCTTGGATTGATTTAGATGATTGGAGCAATTGTGATGAATTGCTAACTTCAACCCTCTGCCGCTGCATAGTTTGACAAAACCCAGCCTAGTAATCCTTAGACCTGCTGATGCCCCAAGGATTACGACCATGCGCAAACAATGTTTTCTCCTACTACACAGCTTCTTGATCGTGGCCGCTCTCCTACCTTTTGCTCCAATCGGGTCGATTCCATCCGTCGTATCTCAACGGCCCCTGGACGCCACTATGGATGCCACTATGGACGCTACTATCGTGACTGCTGATACTGCCGATTTTCCTACCTTTGGTACTGGCATGCCTCGACATCGCAGTGGTGGCGGCACTCGTTAGTTTTTACACTTCCCATCTATAACCATCTATAAATTGAGTGTTTTCTACATCTGCTGCTCTCTTGCTTAGCGCTGACTAACACACTTTTGGCAACTGATTCCAACCCACTTCAGCGAATCGCCACAAGCTACTAAGTAATTCAACTTAATTAAAACCAAGATCAGGGTGTTGTCGCCGCCCGAAGGGCGGCGACAACACCCCCTTTGGGTTTCATGTTTAATTATGTTGTTCTACTTACTACATAACTATTGCTACAAGCCATTGCTACAAGCCATTGCCCAGGCTACGGGGTATGATTTGAACAATCTCTTCTCGTGGCTAGGAGTGCGTCTATGCTGAGTTCAACCCGCGAACTGTTAGAAACGGCTCGACGTCACATCTACGCGATTGGAGCCTTCAATATTTACAATCTGGAGGGCGTGCGGGCCGTTGTATCGGCAGCAGAGGCTGTGCAAAGTCCGGCGATGCTGCAAATCCATCCTAGTTCGTTGAAGTATGGCGGTTCTCCACTCGTGTCGCTCTGCTTAGAAGCCGCTCGATCTGCTACCGTGCCGATATCGGTTCACCTCGATCACAGTACCTCTGCTGAAGCAATTCGGTTCGCGCTAGAAGCAGGTATGAACTCGATTATGGCCGATGGTTCCCATTTGCCCTATGCCGAAAATTTAAGCTTCACTCGTGAAATGACTCAGTTAGCTCATCGTTACGGTGCCGTAGTCGAAGCGGAGATTGGCCGCATCAGTGGTACCGAGGATGGCTTATCAGTTGCTGAAAAAGAAGCCAAAATGACCGATCCAGTACAGGCAGGGGAATTTGTCCGCGCAACTCAAGTTGATGCCTTAGCAGTCACAATTGGGAATGTGCATGGAGAATACCGCAGCGAACCCAGATTGGATTTTGATCGCTTAATCCGGATCGGTGAAACTGTTGGTAAGGATATGCTGCTGGTGCTGCACGGTGCGTCTGGTCTACCTGCCGCCATGATTAGCCGCTCGATTCAGCTTGGGGTCTGCAAATTTAATGTCAATACTGAGGTGCGACAAGCCTATATGCACACCCTGCAATCGGATATCTGTAATGCTCGCAAAGCTGATTTACTGCCTTGCATGGAACAGTCAATTGCCGCCATGCAACAGGTCGTGATCGAAAAAATGCAGTTATTTGGGTCAGGCAACAAAGCGCATTTGCATCAGACTCCCTATGCCCAGATGTTGACAAACACCGTCCGGTAAGGTTTTGCATCTCCTAAAATTGAGGTAGCTCAGCATTGTAGTCAGCAGAGATAACCTGCTTGTAGGAATTTGTGCGAGCAGATTCTATGAGCGCATTTAGTTTACCGCTGCTGAAGCAAGCCGGTAATGTGGAGGATTGGAATTGACCTCATTTGATGCTTTTGATGCTGAACAGGCCGAACAGGCAAACAAACGCCGTTATGCCAATCAATCAACCAATCAACCAACCAATCAACCAGCCAGTCAACCAGAGCAGTCAACCGCCAACAATCCCTTTCCTGAATTGACTGACGAAGCGGATTTGTTTGATCCAGTTGATCTAGAGTTGATCAATTCAGATACGGCTCCCACATCGGATTTGGCCTTGATCGATCCGGATCTAACCGATATTGTTACTGAACTAGGCGAGATCCAGGCCGAACTGCACTATCGCCAAGCGCAAGATGTGCTGCATGAACTGGTGGAACGGCTCGATTTGTCGGCTCGCGAGCGCTCTGGACTGGAAGTCGAGCTGCACAGTTTAGAGAGAATGCTCGACAAGCTTGATCGCCAGGTGATTCAGATTGCTGTGTTTGGCATGGTGGGACGGGGTAAATCCTCGCTGCTGAATGCGCTGCTGGGTCAAGACATCTTCGAGACTGGTCCGATTCATGGCGTCACCCAAACGGTCCAAACCGCCGAATGGAGCGTCACCCGAGAATCTGTGGCAGGCAGTACCAACGATCTATGGCGCGTTTCGTTGCCGGGTGCAGGCCACTCCCGCATCGAGCTGATCGATACCCCTGGCATCGACGAAATTGATGGTGAATCTCGTGAAGCCTTGGCGCGACGGTTAGCAAAACAGGCCGATCTGATTCTGTTTGTTGTAGCTGGAGACATTACTAAGGTTGAGTTTGAGGCGCTCTCGGAACTGCGACAGGCCAGTAAGCCGATCTTGCTGGTGTTCAATAAAATCGACCAATATCCTCAGGCAGACCGGCAGGCTATTTACGAAAAAATTCGCGACGAGCGGGTGCGGGAACTGTTATCGCCCGATGAAATTGTGATGGCGGCGGCGTCCCCCCTGGTAGCGCAAGCCATGCGGCGTTCCGATGGGCAGCTTGTAGCACAACTGCATCGCGGCAGCGCTCAAGTCGAAGACCTGAAGCTAAAGATTCTAGAAATCTTGCATCGGGAAGGCAAGTCGCTGGTGGCCCTAAACACGATGCTGTATGCCGATGACATTCACGAACAGGTAGTGCAGCGCAAAATGGCGATTCGGGAGCATAGTGCTGAGCAAATTATCTGGAATACGGTAATGACCAAAGCGGTGGCGATTGCCCTGAATCCGGTGACAGTTCTAGACCTTTTCAGCAGTGCCGTGATCGATGGGGCCATGATTCTAACTCTATCTCGGCTCTACGGCATTTCCATGACTCAGCAGGATGCCATTCAGCTGTTGCGGAAAATCTTGATCAGCATGGGGGGGGTGACGGCAACCGAGCTGCTTGGCATTCTGGGGTTGGGTTCGTTGAAAGGCTTTTTGGGATTATCGGCTCCGGCTACTGGTGGTGTTTCGCTGCTGCCCTATATGACGATTGCCCTGACTCAAGCGGGAATTGGTGGCTTGGCTTCCTACAGCATTGGCCAGGTCAGCAAAACCTATCTAGCGAATGGCGCTACCTGGGGACCCAACGGCCCCAAAGCAGTGGTGGATCAGATTCTCGCCTCACTCGATGAAACTTCAATTCTCAACCGAATTAAAGATGAGCTGAAAGCCAAGTTGGAGTCCCAGCACTGGAGTTCCCGCTAAAAGCGATTATTCTCTGATTAAAAGATAAAATAAGACACTAGATGCAGAAAACCACCTGCTCTAGGCAAAAAAATATCCCTTCCGTAAAAAAATTATATAACGCTAATTATGGCGTCATTCACCGGATAAAATTGGGACGGTACCGCTAGATTTAGCAGAGACCCGCAACGGATAATCGCCTCGAACCGTTTTAGCATCTAGCGTCAGACAAATTTTCGAGAGAGAATAAATATTAGTAAAAGATAATTCAGGAGAAAGCCTAGGAGATTTGCTGCTTGACCTGAGAAGGATTGTGCCGTTCGGGTCTGAGAAGCAACTGCTGTTATGGAACAACAAACGCGTAGCCTGCCGGGGCTAATGCAAATTGATTCCCAAGACAGCCGCAATCTCATAGCTTAGAGTGGCTAGGCCCGATTGCCGGATCGAGCCATTGCCGCGCACCTGAGTTTGTACAGACAATCACAAAGTTGAGCGAGGAAACCATGAAATCGCTATCAAATTACTTTGCCTTTGCTGACCAAAGCTCAGGCATACCTCCTAAGCTGAAGCCATTTAAGGTGCTGACTCAAAAATTGTCAAGCTCTGCGTGGAAAGGATTGTTAAGCTTGGCGGTGATTGGAGGCGTGCTGAGTATGACTGCCGAAGCCTATGCAACTTCGCTGAGCTTGGGCGCTAAAGGACCTGATGTAGCGGACGTGCAAGCGGCGCTGGGTATTCCGGCAGATGGCATTTTTGGCTGTCAAACCCGAGATGCAGTAATGCACTTCCAAAGACGCAATGGTCTGTTAGTAGATGGGGTGGTAGGTCCAGAGACATGGACGGCTCTGTTTGGAGGTGTGCCGATTGCGTCCAGCCCTTCCTACACGCCAGTTGTTGATTCTGGGATACCTGTCAGCTCAGTGCCAAATAATATTCTGGTTCCTGGCATCAAGCCGCCATCTCCTGTATTGCCACCTGCGGTCATTGGCCCCTATGTGGTAATTGTGCCAGGCGGATCTGGTAATCTAGCGGCAGTGCAGCAAATTGTGCCGAATGCAGTTTTAGATGGTGCTCTGGCAGGTACCTTCATCAATGCGGGTGGCTATCCAAATTACGCCAGCGCTCGTGAAGTGGCCGGACGCTTGCAAGGATTTGGCTTTGATGCCCGTGTAGATTACTTTGAGCGCTACCGAGGTTCAACCGAGCCTCCTGATTCAGATATCTTGAACTGTGCCTCGGGGGGTTGCTAGAAGCGGGTTAGCGAGATTCGGAGTCTGTAAAGTCATGCGTCTCCAAAGCTGAACGCACCAGCTGAGCTGTGGCAGGGGCGAGCAAGACGCCGTTGCGGTAATGACCAGTGGCTAGGAAAACATTGGCATAACCTGCCAAAGGTTCCACAATGGGTGCAGCCCGGTTTTGGGGACGGGGACGCAGTCCGGTCCAAGTTTTTAGAATTGTCGCATCAGCCAAGGCCGGACAAAGGTCAATTGCCCCTTGCCAAACGGCTGTGAGTTGCTCTGAATCGGCAACAATTGGCGCTTGGTCAACTGGAAATTCTACTGTTGCTCCTACCCAGTACTCGTGATCAGCAACTGGCACAATGTGGATATCATTGCCGGTAATCACAGGCTGAAAGGTCTGGTCTCCCAAGGGCTGGGGGAGACGAACCCGCATGGCTTGGCCCAGAACTGCGTGAGTCGGCACCGTCTGGCCCAAACAGGCAGTCAGAGGCGTTGACCCTAGCCCTGCGGCAATCACAAGCCAATCGGCAGATACCGATCCAACGGAGGTGACAACCTGCTCGCAGTAGTGCGGCTGGCTGGCGACCAACGTTTGCACATCTGCATCAAAGTGAAAGCTAACGCCCCGCTGCTGGGCCGCATTGACCAAAGCTAGCGTGAGAGCAGTTGGGTCTACCTGATAATCTTGCGGCGAATAGATGGCGGCTGTAATGGCAGAGCTGTCGATCTGAGGGCAGTGAGCCTGGACCTGCGCAGGCGACCAGAGTTCAAGTTGCCAACCTTGCTGCTGCCGTAAAGTAGCTAATTCTTGCCAGCGTTCCAGATCCTCATTGGCAAAGCACAGCTTCAAAATGCCCTGGCGATTCCAGGTCAGCTGTTGACCATCAGCCTCTAGTTCGGGTAGCAGCGTGCGGTAGCGCCGAATGCTAGCCTGCCGCATAGCCCAAGCTCGGCCCTTGGTTTTCTGGCTAATGATGCCCATCAACACACCCAAAGCCGCTCCAGTTGCGGCTTGGGCAGGGGGTTGCCGATCGAGCACCGTTACCTGTAAAGCAGAGATTTGGCTCAGCTCATAGGCAATCATTGCTCCTACAACCCCACAGCCAATTACAACAACATGCTTCATTCAGCTTGGTTGTTTCAGAACGTTAGCGTCATTCTTCAGCTGGGCAGAAACTGGAAGAAGCTCTCAAAATCTTGCAGAGCTTGATTGTAGTTGCGCAACGCCTTGACGCTATCTCGCTCTTGAGCTGCTTCGTCGATAGCATTGAGATGCTCAAATACCTCTTTGGCTGCCGCCAGCGCATCCTTTTGAACCTTGGGCGTGAGGGAACGGGCCAGACGGCTCATTCTAATCCGCAATTCTCCTAGCGGACCGTGAATAAAGGATTCTACGTCGTTCCACTGCTGCTGCTGCACCAGCGGAGGAATTTCCAGCATCCGGTCGCGCAGGGTTTGGACCTCTTCGCTGTAGCGCTGGATTTGCTCTAGCTGAGCATCAGTATACAGGGGGCCTTTTGCCGTTGGTGTGGCATTCCCGCAGCTCATCAGGAGGGTGGTAACGATAACTAAAACGAAAGCCAAGATCGATCGAAAACGTGCCATGTCTAAATCGTCTAAATTGTTTAACTTGCTCACCAAATTATGCAGAGCATCTGCTCTACCTTGACCTTATCAGTAACCTGTCCCTGGTTAAAGAGGCGAAAGGAGACTGGGGGGTCTCAAGCCCGATAGCATCCCCGAGTCGTGATCTGCGTTAGGCAGTTAGGGCTGGGCAGGTGGCGCTCCTGGGATTGGCTGACCCGGCGACTCTAGCGGCTGGGGTTCTAGAGGAGTGGGCTGGACGAGTGAAGCAGGAGGTTGGGGTGGTCCTAAGACCGGCTGTTGTTCGCTGATGCCTCCCATGCGGCTAGGCGGCCAGAAGCGAAATGCAGCCCGCCCAATAATATTTTCGCTAGGGACTGGTCCCCAAAAGTGTCCATCGCAGCTATTGTTGCGGTTGTCGCCCAATACTAGAAACGAATCTGGCGGTACGATACTGGGGGGGAGCTGATACTCCGGCTTGGCGGCAATGTAGCTCTCTTGCAGCGGCCGATCGTTGATGAAAACTGTACCCTCTCGCACCTCTACTTTTTCACCTGGCAATGCCACGACCCGCTTGATAAATGCATCTTTGATTCTGACGTTTGGGTCCTGGATGCCTAGGCAGTAGCGTCCGGCAGCATCCGGCGGCATAAACACGATAATGTCACCCCGCTCTGGGCTATGAAAGCGGTAGCTCAGTTTTTCCACAATCAGACGGTCATTAATTTGCAGCGTTGGCACCATCGATTCGGATGGGATGTAGCGAGCTTCGGCCACAAATTGGCGGATTCCCAGCGCTAGCACTAGACTCAGGCCGATGGTTTTGGCAACCTCCTTCCAACCTCCCTCTGAATCTTTCTGGGGAGGCCGCCCGGTACTCTTACCAGGACTCTTAGAGGATGACCCGGTAGGGGTTGGTTGTTTGGAATGCTCTGTTTCCGAAGAAAAATCTGGATTTGGATTCGTTGGCATGGGTTCGGACAAATGCCCCTTGATTTGGGCGGACAAAGATTTGGGTTAGACAAAAGTAAACAGTAGTCTAAAGTAAAAGCATCGCGCTGATGGATCGCTAATGTATCAAAGAATGCAACATCAAACCGTTCATGCAACCTCTGCTGTCATAGACTTGCTGTCGTAGACTTATAGACTTGTAGACTTATAGACTTAATGAATTCTAACTGGAGATCCGCTAACTGCAACCATTGCATGAGACGCATGATGATTTGGCTGAGTTGGTGTTGAATTGGTCTTGGCTACGCTTCTGGCTGAAGCCACACCGTTCGAGATGTGCGACCAGCGGTGCTACCAACCGCTCCAACCCGATGGGCTAAACCCAATGTAACGCTTTGTACCTTAAACCCACTATGACTGCTTCTCCTTCCTCGCTGCTGATTCGTCGCGCCAGAATTTTGCTACCCGATGGTACCTTCCTACTGGGCGATGTCCAGACCCGCGACCACACGATCCTACAAGTCGCACCAGAGATTGCCGATCCCGCCCCAGACGTCAGAGAAATTGACGCAACAGGCTTGACTTTGTTGCCCGGAATGATCGATCCGCAGGTGCATTTCCGCGAACCAGGATTGGAACACAAAGAGGACCTGTTCACCGCGAGCTGTGCCTGTGCCAGGGGCGGAATCACCTCCTTCTTGGAAATGCCCAATACACGCCCTTTAACGACCAATCAGGCGGCTCTAGACGACAAACTACGCCGCGCTGCTGCAAAATCCCTGGTCAACTATGGTTTTTTTATTGGGGCCACCGGAGACAATCTGACTGAACTGCTGCAAGCCAGACCAGTTTGCGGCATCAAGATTTTTATGGGATCAATGCACGGCCCACTCTTGATCGATCGGGAACCGGTATTGGAAGAAATTTTTGCTCACGGCAATCGATTAATTGCGGTCCACGCGGAAGACCAGGATCGGATTTTGCAGCGCCGTCAGCAGTTTGCTGGCATTACCGATCCGGCCATTCATTCCCAAATCCAGGATAATCAGGCTGCTTTGCAGGCTACCCAACTGGCGCTCAAACTCTCGAAAAAATACCAGCGCCGCTTGCACATTCTGCACATGTCTACCGCTGAAGAAGCCGACTTACTCCGGCAAGACAAACCCGCCTGGGTCACTGCCGAAGTGACACCCCAGCACTTGCTGCTCAATACCAGCGCTTACGAAACGATTGGTACCCTAGCCCAAATGAATCCACCGCTGCGTTCGCCCCACGACAATGAAGTCCTCTGGCAGGCGCTACTCGATGGAGTGATCGACTTCATTGCCACCGATCACGCTCCCCACACGCTGGAAGAAAAGGCCCAAGGCTACCCCAATACTCCTTCTGGAATGCCAGGAGTAGAAACCTCAATGGCGTTGATGCTCACCCAAGCCATGCAGGGCCGCTGCACCGTTCCTCAAGTTGCCCACTGGATGTCTACTGCCGTAGCTGAAGCCTATGGCATTCCCAATAAAGGCCGAATTGCCCCCGGATATGACGCCGATCTAGTGTTGGTCGATCTGAATACTTACCGTCCGGTGCGTCGCGAAGAATTACAGACCAAATGCGGCTGGAGTCCCTTTGAAGGATGGGATCTGACCGGCTGGGCTGTGGTGACAATTGTGGGCGGCCAGGTGGTCTACGAATACGGCAAACTTCATACTGATGTGCGCGGACGAGCCTTAATGTTCAAGGAGTAATGGATACAGTCGTCGTTCATACGTCATCCGAACCGCCGCTGACAATACCAGACCACTGCACTTTCTTCTGGGGCTGACGCCGATAGGAGAAAAACAGCTCTGGGTTCTGATAGGTGCAGTAAGGCGCAATGGCCACCTGATTGGGTTCAATGCCGAGTTGCTCAAGCTGCATGGCGTTGACTCGACGGACATCAAGTCGTGCTCGTCCTGGTTGGGGATCGTCGAGTATGGGGGAGTTGGGTAATTGCCGCAGTTGGGCCAGAATCTCGTCAGTATCTGCAAGTGCTGCCTGTGGGTTCACCGGATCTGGCTGTCCGGTATCTGGCAGTATGGTTGCGCCCACTTGAGCGGCAACGGTTGTGGAAACCTGATATACCTCTCCAGCAATAGCTGGCCCCATTGCGATCCGCAAATCCTGAATTTGGCTACCCTGAGCTTGCAGTTGCTCAATCGCCTTGGGCACGATCGCGGCAGCTGTACCACGCCATCCCGCATGAACGGCGGCAACCTGACCGGTGGCAATGTCACCAATCAGAACAGGTGTGCAGTCGGCGGTACAAACCCAAATCGCCTGATTCGTATCGGTGGTAAACAGTCCGTCTGCTTCTGATAACACGGGATCAGCAGATGCAGTGGAGTTTTGAGTTGGGCTTTCAGGAGCCTTTTCCCGTGGACTAGATAGACGGCTCATGGGTTCCAAAGCCGAAGCGTTGAGCACCCGGTCGCCATGCACCTGTTTAACGCGATAGACCTGAGCCGTTGGCCGAAGCATGTCCACTAACGCCTCTGGCGGACGAGACCAGAACTGCTGGGTCAAAAAGCCATGTGCCCAATCTTTGAGCAAACTACAGGTTAAGTAGGAAGCGCCTTGCCAGGTATGCCAGTGCCAGGTGTGCATAATTCTAAGGTTTAATCAAATTGCATGCTGCCTTCCAAAGCTTACCGCTATCTCGGTTCACAATTAGACACAATTCAACCCAGCTACTCACTTAGCGGAGTTCACGCGGACGGCCTTGTATGCTGAGTAATTTAGCTTTGCTTTTAGCTCTGCTTTTAGCTTCGCTTGAAGCAGTCGCTTCGCATTGATGACTGCTAGGCAGGTTCACAAACCTCCGCGACCGAACCCGACGTAAATCCAGCCATGACATTTGATCGCTCCCGCTTCGAAACCTCCCTAGCCACTCTGGGTGTTGCCATCTGCCCTGACGCAACGCTTTTAGCGGTGGTTCCGGCTCACCTGCATCTGGTGGAAACAGCTCCTTCTACTAATCAGGTCGCTTGGGAACGGTTGCAGCAGGAGGACGAACAGCCTGATGTGCCTGATGTGCCTGATGTGCCTGATGTGCCTGATGTGATTGTAATTGCCCTTCAGCAAACGGCAGGGCGGGGCCAGCGAGGCCACCAATGGAGTTCCCCTCCCGGTGGACTGTACCTATCGCTTGGATTCACTCCCAATCTTCCGGTGGATTGCGGGCCACATTTAACCCTGTGTAGCGCTTGGGGAATTGCCGCTGCCCTTCGACAACAGGGCATTCCAGTGGGGATCAAATGGCTGAATGATCTGGTTTTTGAGGGGCGTAAACTAGGCGGCATTCTAACGGAAACGCGAATCAGCCAACAGCGCCTCCGCCAAGCAGTCATTGGAGTCGGGATCAACTGGCAAAACCCAGTACCGCCCAGCGGAATTAATCTACAGTCAATTCTGGCCAGATCAGATTCACCAATGCAATCGCCAGTTCAGTCTTTAGAAGAGCTGGCTGCCGTCACAATTGCGGGTTTGCTCCGGGGCTATAGCACCTACTGCCAACAGGGAATTGATGCCCTCATGGTGAATTACCAGAGCCTATTGATTAATTTGGGCCAAGCCGTCACGATCGATGGAAGGCGCGGAATCGTAATTGGGGTTTCCCCACATGGAGCATTACAGGTTGAACTGACGTCTGCTGGACCATCGACCCAGATCTGGGTGAAACCAGGTGAATTGAGTCTCGGCTATGGCTAGTTAGTTGATCAAATCAATAGTTAATCAACTATATTTGAATTCCAAAAATCCCAGAGATTTTCGGAGGTGTCAGTCACGCTTTTGCTCGTCATGATTCAATAATTGCAGTGGCTGTACGGCTTTCAGGAAGGCGCGTAGGTCTGAATCGCGGTTGGCCTTCTCTGGTAACTGGTGGTTATTTGCAGTTTGAGCCGTGGTGATTTGAGCCGTGGTGGTTTGAGCCGTAAAAGGAAACGGCAAATGCTTGGCTGAACGGCTGTTTTCCTGCTGTTGCCAAACAATTACCCCAGCAGTAAGCAGTAGAGACAGTCCGAGTCGGTGCAGGCGACGACGCATAAGTTCCGGACACTGATCGATCGCTAGACATAGCTTGTAATTCCCAGTCTGGTGGCCCAATTTCCGATGTCGATCAGATTCTAATCAAATCTTTATTAACCGACTGGAGGAATCTTTACATGTTGAATTGCTGGATAAAGATTAGGGTATTTGCTTGGAACAAGGCCAAACTGCTTCCCGTCGGGATGTGATATTTTTAATTGGCATTGACACGACACTAGGGGTTGAGTGTAACAAGCCCCATTTAAGCGATTAAAGCAGCCCGTCGTCTGTAAGGATTGAGGAATGACTCACGCGAATTCAGCCAAAGCCTATCGTCACCCCCATCTGAGTCTCCTCTGGTTGGGAGGACTCTGTTGGCTCAGCATGGGAACCGCAGCTCCAGTTCTGGCGCAAGCCGCTTCTGATATGGCTGTACCCAGTGCTCAAGAATTGCTGCTGTCCGATCCACCCGCGGCAGAGGCTCTCCCACCTGTAGAAGCGCCTATAGAAGCGCCTGTAGAATCATTCACAGCTCCGCCTGAACCCGTGCCTGAACCTGCGCCGATTGAGCCTGCTCCCTCTAGATCTGTAGATCTGGAGCTGTCTAGTCCGGCTGGCGAGCTACCATCCGATGCATCAACCCAACCGGCTGATGCGTCTTCACCATTGATCAGCCCCAACCTGAGCGAACAAGCGGAATCCGCCTTTGGTCAGTCCGGCACAGGTGGTCTGATTGATCCGACGCCCTATTCATTAGGAGCTACCGATAATCCAAGCGTGGTGCTGTCTGAGCGGTCCACAGGCTGTGAGGCAGTCGTTCAACCCGGCGGCGGGGTGCCGAATAGCGTTTGTTCCTATAGCCTAGGAGAAGCAACTTCCCAGAACGGTTTCCAGGCCAATCCAGGCAATTTTGGCGACATGAGCCTGAGTGTGGTCTATGGTGGGCGAACTACTCCGTCTGGACGCGATTACTACAATTTAACGATTCGTCCTCCCGCGCGCTTGAGCAACGCCAACCTCAGCTTTCTGTTCCCGCTCTCCATTCCGGCTGCCATTACTTCAGCATTTGGCTGGCGCATTCACCCCGTCATGGGAGAAAGTCGATTCCACTCTGGTACAGACTTAGGAGCGCCCTACGGAACTCCTGTCTTGGCAGCGTTTAACGGCAAAGTGGCCGTGGCTGATTTCATGGGAGGATACGGGCTGGCCGTAGTGCTACAACACCAGAACGGTGCCGAAGAAACCCTTTATGCCCACCTATCGGAAATTTTTGTCAAGCCAGGTGAAACCGTGAAGCAGGGCGAAGTAATCGGACGGGTTGGCAGCACCGGTTTGTCTACTGGTCCTCACCTGCACTTTGAGTTCCGCAAGAAAACACCCAACGGCTGGATTGTCATGGATGCGGGCGGTGCTCTAGAAAATGCTTTGTCACAGTTTGTCAGCGCCCTGAAGCTGGGCTTAGCCTATCCACCCCAACTGGCTACCATTCGCTCCGCTAGCTTTACCAAAGCGCTAGAAATGGCTCAAACCAAATCCGAAGCTACAGCCGAATCCGAGGCAGACATTCAACCAGGCACCCAGTCCGAAGCCAAAGCTGAAACAAAACTTCAAGCACAGACCCAGGATTGATAAGATCAAAGTGGTTGCGGGAACGGGTGTATCTTGATAGGCCGTTTTCGCACCTATGCTAGAGTTTTTGGATCGTTTATGACTGCAACTTCAATCGCCTCGTTGATTCTAGGTCCCCTGCTGGGGGTGCTGATTTTTCTGTTTATTTTCCGCATCGTCCTGACTTGGTACCCCCAAGCTGACGGAACCCGATTTCCGTTTAATTTAGTAGTGGTGCCCACAGAGCCATTTCTGATTCCCTTGCGAAAGCTGGTGCCCCCCATCGGTGGAGTAGATATCACCCCGATCGTCTGGGTGGGCATCTTCAGCTTTTTACGCGAAATTCTGCTGGGGCAACAGGGATTGTTGACGATGCTAAATCGAGTCTAAGAAATAAAGAAGAAAGCTATTTTTTTGCGGTCAGTTTTGCTAGCGCTCGTTGCCATAGCGGTTTGCTAGGGCTGAGCGGTGCGATAAATTCCGGTTTAGCTTGATTGCGGTAGCGGTAGTACTCCCATAGAGAGCGGTAGGGGCTGCCGGGGCGCATGGCAATTCCAGCCCAGTGCAGGTACCAAAGCGGCTGTTCCCGGTCGTAGAGCCTGTCGTTTTTCTCCTGGAAATGAGCGGAGCCAGCCCAACTGCCAGGGGCGTTTTCCATCGTTCGCACCAGATTGAGCCGTTTGGGCATCGCTTTCAGCACCAGGTAATTGAGGATTGGCTGGTCGGTTGTTTGCTGAGAAAAGTCGAAATATTCGCGGTGTGCTGCGCACTCGCGCAGCAGTTCGTACATTTGCGCTTCTGAGATCACACCTGTTTTTGATCCCCAAAAGCCGCTGTTGAACACATCCTGGAGCTGGGCCTCACTGAAGATGCCCTGTTCCCGTACCAATTCTGAGAAGACATTTTTCAAGCCTTCTCCAGCATGATGATAATCGCAGCAGAGGAAGTCATATTCCGACAGGTAATCCAGAACCTCCGCAATTTTCTGGAAGACCAGAATATCCGTATCGATATAAAGGAATTCCTCTAGCGGGCCAAACCAGGCGATTAGCTTCCGCATTTTATTGGGCAACCGCAGAAAATCGCGATCGAAGATCTGGCCAATCGTTTGGGTGAATTGCTCTAGAAATTCCAGATCAGGAAAGACCTGCACCTGATACAGCTCAGCTAAGCTAGCTGCTACCTGCTGATATTGATCGTCAAATGGGATTAGGTAGACCGGAACTTGGTCATCGTAGGCTCGAATGCTACTAAGTAAGGCAATTGCATTCTCACTGACTCGGTCATTTGCAACAATATAAATTCCACGCATGAGTTTCTCCTAAAGTTAGCGACCTAGCCCGACTTTCTTGATCACCCGCTGCATTAAGCTGGGCCGTGCATTGTAGGGTTTGGGCAGGGTAGAGAAGGATGGACGGGGTTCCTTGAGATAGCGGTAGTGCAAAAAAAGATCGCGATACGGAAAATCAATGTTTTCACCAGCACAGAGGCGAGCAAACCACTGGCTTGAAATACCGATGTAATGTAGATAGGTGAGCCGTTTGCCGCGGTCATAGAGCCGGTGATCTCGCTCGATAAAGTGGGGCGAAGTTACTGAGTTCCCCGTTCGTTGCGATGCAGGCAGGCTCAAGGCGAGGTTGAGCGACGAGATTGCCGATTTCATCACCATGTAGTTGAGAATGGTTTGATCGGGAGCCATGGGATAAAGAATTTCCGCATCGCCATTTCGTAAAGCTTGCAACAACTGCTCTCTAGCCGCTTGGTCAAACAAATAGCGCTTCGAGGCATAAAATCCCGAGCAAAAGATTTCAGTTTGCACCCGCTCCAGGCCAAATATCTGGTCCAGCTTGGCTGTACCCATTTCATATACATGAGTCGGGTCTTTGTACTGAAAGTCATACACGACCCAATCATGCCGGCCTAGGGCAGCAAAAATAGAATCTACCGAGTCGAGCAGCAGCGTATCGGCATCCATGTAAAGGAAGCGCTCAAATGGGCCATCAAAAGCACAAAAACGCCGATGGGTACCTACACGATGATAGTAAGCGGGATCGCTATTGCCCCAGCGCTGCCGCGCCGTTGGATGTAAATCCCAAATTTGACGCACAAACTGATCCCAGCGTTCGATGGAGGCGCGATCCTGATAGAGCTGAACCTGGGGCCGTGCTCGGATAGCCTCGGCAATTTTTTCAACCCGGTCATCGTAGGGATAAATGCAAACCGGCATTGTGTGACCATAGATAGCTTCAATGCTGTTGAGCAAGGCAATCAGTTGGTCGTAGACGAGATCGTTCGCGAGGGTGCAGATTCCGTTCATGGAGAGGGTGGGTGAGGAAGATGGGGAAGATGGGGGAGGTAGGGGAGATGGGGGAGGTAGGGGAGATGAAATACTGCTGTGCAGACGCAAGCGACAAAATTTCTCCTGCGGAGACGCTATGCGACCAAACCTTAAAACTTCTCTACAAATTCTGAGAGCCAGTTGAGCAGGTTGAGTTTGTGCAGAATGATTTGGCGAGCTTCGGCGATAGCGTCTTTAGCGGCGTACCATGCTTCTGGAGTAGAGGTAACTTCTTGGATGTAGGCCACTCCTTTTTCATCGAGACTGGGTAACCGCAGAAAGCTGTCTGGAGGCAAGAGGTGATCGGCTGCGGGACCACCGTAGTAGATGGGAAGGCACCAGCAAAGTAGGGCATCCCACAGCTTTTCACTGACGTACCAGTGATTGTCAGCATAGTTTTCAATCGCCAGGTTGTAGTAGTAGGGAGCCATGCCGTACCATTTGTTTTGCAGCTCCCCAATGGTTTGCACTGTGGCTGGTAGATTGCGACCGAACACATCAATCTGAACGCCTGGAGTTTGCTGGAGCTGATGCAGAAAGTCCAACCGCTTCCGGTGGTTCTCAGTCCGATTAATCCCAGAGGTAATCCAACTGCAAGCGCGAAGTTTATCGGGTACACGGCCCTTGTCTAATTCCTCAAACGTGTTGGAGACATACCAAATGGCGGGCATATAGTCTGGTGTGGGGGCAGAGTCATCAGGCCCAGAAACATAGCCGCAATAATCCTGTGCAGCGAGGTAGTTCGCCTGATTTTTTTGCAGAATTTCTGGCAGGGGTGGTTCGCGCAGCAAATAGATCGCCCGTTCTTTTGCTATTCCTCGTAGATCAGGAGCTGACGACTCCAAAGCGGCAGCTGGTTGCGGCTGATTAGACGTTTGAAACGGATTCAGAATACCGAGAGGGTTGCTCAACAGGCGGTTGCACCGGGAGGTTGCTGCAGATTGAAAGAAATTGTACTGATACAGCAACAAAAAATCTGGGTTTGGTGCATTTCTGAGAATTTGGATATCTTTCCAAACACCAAAAGGCTGCGGCGTTTGCTTCCACAGCCAATCTCCTTGAGATAATCCCTCATAGGAGGTAATCATGCCAACCACTTTTTTGCTCATGCCTGTTGCTTCACCGAGAACCAAGGGTCATGTGTAGAGTTCCCGGAATGGCAAACAGGGCAACAGACGCGAGCCGAGGGCAGAGGATGCTAGAGTTGGTCCTAACTTCTGTCGCTAGCTTTTGTCGCTAGCTTCTACAGTAGATTGATGGAATTGAGATTGCTGGGATTGCTGCTCCAAACTCTGGACTGCTTCGATCAACGAGCGGACTTCAGCCGTGCCTTCTGAGGGTTCAAAGCTCATGGGGAACTTACCACGAGCCAGCATCCGGAAGCCTAAAGGTGCGAGACTAAATAGTCCTTTTAGGTCACGGAAGGAGTTGCCGACCACCTTGACCCCAAATCGCCGCTCATCGATCCAGCCACCTTGCTTAACCAACTCAATCAACACTCGCCGGTGACGAATCGGACGGCTCACCGGTTGGGCTTGACTGCTTTCGGTGGGAAGGCGGTCTAAAATTTCCTGCTTGATTTTGCTGATCTGCTCCATTGGTGCCACACCCATTGGACAGACCGTGTTGCAGTAGTAGCAGCGAGTACAGCCCCAGACACCTTTTGTACCTTCGTTGTACCGTTCTAGCCGCTGCTCAGTCTGGCTGTCTCTAGAATCAGCGATAGTGCGATAGGCTTTGGCCAGGGCATGGGGACCGACAAATTCTGAATTGACTTCCCGCCCGTTGCACTCGGAATAACATGCACCACAGAGGATGCAGTTGCCGACCTGGTTCAGCCGCTCCCGCTCTGCCGGGGACTGCAAAAATTCCCGTTCCGGCACCTGGCGCGCTGCTGTACTGACAAAGGGATCGACCGCTTGCAGGGTGTCCCAGAAGCTTTTCATATCGACAACCAGATCTTTAACCACCGGCATATTGCCCATTGGGGCGACAGTGATAGTAGGTACATCAGCGGTGCCGTTTTGCATAGGAGAATGGGCTGCAATTTCTTGGAGCCGGGCCAATTCGCTGCCAACGTTTTCTTTGCATGCTAGGGCAGACCGACCGTTGATCCGCATGGCGCAGCTTCCACATATCGTGTTGCGGCAATTTTTGCGAAAGGCGAGCGTTCCATCCTGCTCCCACTTGATGCGATTGAGGCAGTCCAGAATGGTGTTTCCCGGCTCTACGTCCAACTGATAGGTTTGAATTCGAGGTGCCGCATCAGCATCTTGCCGGATCACCTGAAAAAGAACGTGCATAAATTGAAACGAATGAATTAATGAGTCCTAGTTTCCAGTTTAGTCCTAATCTTTCTAGCTAGGCGGAGTTGCCGGATTGGTTTAATCTGATTGTTTACTTTGATGTTTACTTTAGTTGGATCACGTGCTAGCAACTGCTCTACTAAATCTAACTGAATTCAACTGAGAGCATGTTTAATGGTCTTGCCTGGGCTGCATTCATCTCCTTTTCCAGCATGTCTGTAGAGGATGGATTAGCAGATCAGCAGCTTAGGACACAACCAACACTTTCAATAATTAAATAAGTGGCTTAATTGGTCAAATATCAAAAAAATTGATCTTAAAAGAAGACTTGTAAAATTTTTAGAAATCTTTGAATTTGATCAAGTATTTGACCAAGCTTCATCTGTTTTACTGCTGAATTGCTCAAGTCTTTACTGAATCACAGAGATTTAAAGCTATTATTTTATATAAAACTAAGAGACAATCTCTGCCTAGCAATTTGGAATTTTACGGACAATCGGGAAGCGATGACTGAAACTGCAACAGCTCCATTGACGGGCAAAGCCCTACTACAAAAAGTGAAGGAGCTTTCGCACTTACCGCGACGAGAAAAAGCAAAACGGTGTGGGTATTACACAGTTGGGAAGAATAACCAAACTCGTGTTAATTTGGCAGATTTCTTTGAAGCTCTGTTAGAAGCCAAAGGTACTACACTCGATGCAGAAGGTACCAAGGACGGTCGTGGCCGGGAACCGACTTATCGCGTCAGTGTCCATAAAAACGGACAGATTGTTATTGGCTCAACCTATACGGAAAAGATGGGATTGAAGCCTGGAGATGAGTTTGAAATTAAATTAGGCTACAAGCACATTCATTTAATTCAGATTAGTAGTAGCGAAGATGACGTAGACGATACGGAAGCATAGCTTGCTGGATAGTTGTCCTGATTTTCAGGCATAGAGGTCAGTAACGTTGCCAACGCATTAATTGTTAAAAATTAATGGAGTGCTCGGTTTTTCACTCAAGTTTCTGATAAGCGGTCTGCGCCTTAAATAAACTTGAATTGAGGTGGTTTAGCCTGTTATTTGGCTGAGCTTCTATCCGGTTTGTCAATCTTCTTCAGGTGTCTTTAATTATTTGTAATTAAGTGAGTTCATTTGACCCGAATTCCTTCGCTACTCGAGATTACTAGTTTCTTTGCGATTTGGCTCGGTTTGTGGTTACCGTTTGCTATTCCAAGCGCTATTAAACTAAATTGGCGACCATTTCAGCCCAGCACTGCTGCTCAAAAATTGCCTTTGCTGGCTTCGCTATATTTGCTTGCGCCTCTCGTACTGTGGGGCTTTTGTTGGGTTGAGGGTACTAGCTTTACAACCTACGGTATGTCCTTAGCAAAATCCCAGTTAGCAGCCGTAGGATGGGGTTTTGCCATTGGCAGTGCAAGCTTAGCGCTTTTATTTGCCGTGCAGTATGGCCTAGGTTGGCTTGATCAATCACCCACGCCTGAGGCAGAACCTCAAGCAGATTTAGGAGTCTACTGGCAGGTGCTGTTGATGTTAGGTTTAGCACTCTGGATCGGCTGGACAGAGGAATTGATCTTTCGCGGTTTTCTGCAGAATCAGCTCCAGCGAGACTTGCCGGTGTGGCTGGCAACTGCTGTGGCTAGTGGGATTTTTGCTCTGTTGCATGGCGTTTGGGAAGGAAAATCAGTCTTGCCTCAGCTCCCCGGTTTGTGGTTGATGGGAATGGTGCTGGTGCTGGCCCGTTGGGTGGATAGCGGGAATTTAGGTTTGGCCTGGGGACTACATGCTGGTTGGGTTTGGGTGATTGCGAGTCTCGATGCGCTATCCATTCATTCCAATAGCAAAGCTCCGGCTTGGCTGACCGGCTTAGCAGGTAAACCCTTAGCAGGAATTCTAGGGCTGCTATTTTTGCTGACCACTGGGCTGGGGTTAATTAGTTGGTTGCTCTGAGCGGCTGAGGATGACCAGCATGACTGGGTTTAAGGGTGAGAAACGGCTCAGATTGGCAACTGGTACTGAGCGAGCGAGCTGAATCTGGAGAAGCTGGTGTTGCCAAATCGGTTGACCTGCTAACCACTGCATCGTATCAGTCAGGTGCTCTAGGGTTGCCAGCGCTAGCACTATCCTGCCTCCTGGTTGGAGGTGCTGACTGCAATAGTTGAGAATCGGGACTAAATGGCCGCCACTGCCCCCAATAAAGATGCGATCCGGCGCGGGTAGATGGAGCAATGCATCAGGCGCAGCACTATGAATGGGAATTACATTTTCTACCTGAAAGCGCTGGCAGTTTTGCTGAATTAAACTCACCCCTGCTGCCGTCTGTTCGATGGCATAGACGTGACTTGTAGGACAGAGCCGCGCCATTTCAATCGCGACCGAGCCGGTCCCAGCCCCAATGTCCCAAACGATTTGCTGAGGTTGCAGCGCTAATTCACCCAGAGCCAGAATGCGGACTTCTCGCTTGGTCATGAGCCTAGGGCGGTCACTAAAGCTGAGGAAGTGGGAATCGGGGATGCCCAACAAAGGCAATTTCTCAGGGTTGAGCGATTGGCGTACCGTGTCCGGCAGCCGCAGCAGCACAACCACATTCAATGGGTCAAACGTTTGGGTCAGCAGGTCTTTTGGTCTAAAGGATTGCACCCGCTCTTGAGCACCGCCCAAATTTTCACAAACCCAGATTTGGTATTGAGTTGGATGATCGAGCTTCACTACCAAGTGGGCAATCTCGGCTGGAGTATTGGTGCCATCGGTCAGCACGGCAATTTTTTCGGCTCCCCGCTGTAGGGCTTTGGTCAACTCATCCAGTGAGCGTCCGTGGGCGCTAATTAACTGAGCATCTTGCCAAGGTTGCTTAATGCGGCTAAAAGCAAGCTGTACTGCGCTGAGGTGGGGATGGAACGTCAACCAATCCGCTGGCAACTCAGTCAGCAGCAGCCGCCCAAAACCAAAAAACAGGGGATCACCAGATGCCAACACTACAATTAACGGATTGGCCAACTTAGAGAGATCGGTCCGATCTGAGGCGACCACGCGGGAACGGATCTGGTCAATGACTAGGCGAAAATTAGTCAGAGGCAATTTCTCTGCCGCATGATTTGGAAAATAGCTGAGGTGACGTTCACTGCCAACTAGCAGTGTGGCATGCTCGATCAAGAGACGCAACGATTCGGTTAGACCATCTGCTCCATCTAAGCCAATCCCGACTACCTGCACTGGAGTAAGGGCTTGATTAGCCATCCATCTCAATTCCTCGCAACTCCCTTCATAGTTAAACCTTATAGTTAAAAAGGAATCACGTTCTAGACCACCGCGAGGAGACTGTCATGCTACATCTTGGTTGGGCAGAAGTGGGTTTAATTGCCCTGGCTGCGCTACTCTTTTTTGGTCCTAAAAAAATCCCTGAATTGGGCAATGCCCTAGGGAAAACTCTGCGTGGTTTTAAGGAAGAAGTCGGTAAATCAGACGAAGCCGACGCAGAAGAATAGGCCAACCGAAGGCGGCAGGCCCTTGGGGGTTAGGAAGAAAGAGCCTCAGCCCCCCGACTGGACATATTCTTGCGATTCGGCAGCCACAGCGCTATCCCTCACCGTTGATGAGGCGGCTTCTCCATTCATAGCGCCGATCGATGTGTGGGGCGGTAGGGCGAGTTCGGTCCGCGGATTGCGCGCTTCAATCAGCTTGATTGCCCGACTGACGCTTTCGGGAAAAATCACCACTAAACTGCCGGCTGGAGCCTTATCGAGGGCAGTATTGACAGCTGTGGTTTCATCCAGAATCACCTCGTAAGCTACCTGGGTCTGAGCAGCAGTGATTCCTTCCACAATCAAACGAGCGGCATCACCACGGGGACGCCCTCGGTTGTCGTCATCCTCCTTCACCAGAATCCGATCGAATATCTGGGCTGCCAGGGTACCCAGGACCACAAAATCTTCGTCACGCCGGTCACCAGGGCCGCCAACTACCCCAATCTTCTCGCCCGGCCAATTGCGGACAAAAGCGCCAATCGCTTCAAAGCTGTGCGGATTGTGGGCGTAGTCCACCATGGCATGGAAATGACCCAAGTTAAATAGGTTCATCCGTCCTGGCGTCTGGCCTACCGAGGCCTGGAAGGTCAGTAGGGCAGTGCGGATATCTTCAATCCGGATGCCGTGAGCAAAGGCAGCTAAACTCGCAGCCAGCGCATTGGCGATCATAAAGGGTGCCCGTCCTCCCATCGTAATCGGCACATTCACCGCTTGTTCAATTCGCAAGGTCCAATCGCCTTTCAGAATCGAGAGATAGCCATTTTCGTAGATGGCGGCTAACCCCCCCTGCTGGGTATGACTGCGAATCAAGGGACTATCAGCATTCATCGAGAAGTAGGCCACCTGCGCCCGCACCCGGCTTGCCATCGCCGCCACTAAGGGAT
Source organism: Leptolyngbya sp. NK1-12 (assembly GCF_032598965.1). Classification (NCBI taxonomy): domain Bacteria; kingdom Bacillati; phylum Cyanobacteriota; class Cyanophyceae; order Leptolyngbyales; family Leptolyngbyaceae; genus Leptolyngbya; species Leptolyngbya sp. NK1-12. The sequence continues at coordinate 718,952 of NZ_CP053586.1, read as the reverse complement.
CATCGGCATTGAGAATGGCATATCCGTTGGGCTGAACAGTCTCAACGACCACACTCTTGAGGTGGGCCAGATCTTCTACCGTATCAATATCGCCAATGCCCAAGTGGTCAGCAGCCACATTCAGCACAATCCCGATGTCGCACTCGCTAAAGCCCAAGCCAGAGCGCAAAATACCACCCCGTGCCGTTTCTAAAACCGCCACTTCCACCGTCGGATCCAGCAGAATTGTTTGAGCACTTTGGGGGCCGGTCGTATCGCCCTTCTCTACTAGATAGCCACCAATGTAGATGCCGTCGGTAGTGGTGTAGCCCACCGTGCGCCCCATCGATTTAAGAATATGGGCCAGCAGGCGGGTCGTGGTCGTTTTGCCGTTTGTACCAGTGACACAAAGCAGCGGAATTCGGCTGGGTGTACCAGGTGGAAACAGCATATCCAGCACTGGTTCGGCCACATTGCGGGGAATGCCTTCGCTGGGGCAGAAGTGCATCCGGAAGCCAGGGGCGGCATTCACTTCTACGATTACCCCATCCACTTCCCGCAGTGGTTTGGAAATATCGGAGGTGACAATATCGATACCAGCAATATCGAGGCCAATAATTTTGGCAACTCGCTGGGCAATCCAGACATTTTCGGGGTGAATTTCGTCGGTGCGGTCAATCGCCGTACCACCCGTGCTGAGGTTCGCCGTTGCTTTCAGGTAGCAAATTTCGTCACGATTAAGCACCGTATCCAGGTCGTACCCCTGACGCTCCAGCAGTTCCCAAGAGGTGCGGTCTAGTTCGATGCGCGTCAAGATGTTTTCGTGGCCATCGCCCCGGCGCGGATCGCGGTTTGTTTCATCGATTAGCTCTGAAATTGTAGATTTGCCATCTCCAACAACATGAGCTGGCACTCGCTCTGCTACCGCCACCACCTTGCCATTGACCACCAGTACTCGATGATCTCGCCCCCGGTAGTAGCGTTCCACAATCACGCCTTTCGACACCTCTTTGGCTGCATCATAGGCTTCTTCTGCCAATTCCCAAGTGTTGATGTTAATCGTGATTCCGCGTCCGTGGTTGCCGTCTAGCGGTTTAATCACAATCGGGAAGCCGCCCACATCCTCGATCGCCTGTTCCAATTCGTCTAGATAATAAATCACGGCACCCCGTGGAACCGGAATTCCAGCATCCCGCAAAATTCGCTTTGTTCCTTCCTTATCAGACGCTAGCTCTACCCCCAAAATGCCGGTGTTGCCGGTAAGGGTCGCCTGAATGCGCTTTTGGTGCACACCATAACCAAGCTGAATCAACGAGCGGGCGCTGAGGGGCAGCCAGGGAATTCCTCGGGTTTCAGCTTCTTTGACAATATTTTCAGTACTGGGGCCAAGGGCAGCCTGGGCCGCAAAATTCTGCAGGTCTTGGAGATCCTGCTCTAGTTCACTGCGCGGGTAACTACCCGTTTCGATAATGCTTTGGCAAAGCCGGACTGCCGCCCGTCCGGTATAGCGCCCTGCCTGCTCATCGACATATTGAAACACCACCTGATAAACGCCAGGATCTGAGGTTTCACGAGTGCGGCCAAACCCAACCGGCATGCCAGCCATTGTCTGTAGCTCTAGAGCCACATGCTCCACAACCTGCGCTAAGCTGGTGCCTCGACGAACTCTTTCTAGAAAACCATCTGGATCATCAGCAGACGTGAGTTCGGCTAAACTGGGGAGCACTTCTGCTAGCCCTTCGTAGAAGTCAGGAATTTGGTGGGTCGGGGTTGCTGCCAGACCTTCTAGATCGAGACGAATCACGATCAACTTATGATGACGAATACTCCAGTAATTCGGACCACGAAGGGTTTGAGTTTTGAGAATTTTCATAGGGTAATCGAATAAAAAGATGTTCTAGCGGCAGGACAGCAAGCGCAACACTAGTCTAGTCTTTAACCTCAGAAAGCACTAAACCGTTCACCACGAACAGTTTGGCCTGAGAACTTGCAAAAACTTCTCAGAAACAGATGGGCAAAATCAGCCATCGGCTGGGTGTAGTAGCAGCTCAACGGTCAGATCAAAAGGCAGGATTTTGCAAGATCATACCCCTTCAATTTAGATGAATAGGGGTGATTCAGTTGGCTTCTGAGGGTGTAACTTTCATTTTGACAGGTTATTTCCATAACGCCGTATCTTTCATCCTAAGTCGTCCCTCTGCTTAAATATCCTGTCTGTACTCTATTTTCCGTACTCCATTTAGAGTTAGGCATCAAGCGGCATCGATTAGCGGTTAGCCGGAACTACCTGACGTTTGTGCAGGTCATACCGATCGCCATGACTGAGAATATGCACCCGCAGGTTATGAATACTGATCGGATCGGTGGCGCTGATTTGAGCATAGTTGGTGTGGGATACGTCGGTAGGATCAACCACGGTGACAGTGCCTCTGCCAATCACCTGAAACGTGCCGTTGCCTTCAAACATGGCGCAGGTATCTTCATCGATGCCAATTCCCATCTTGTCGATGTTGGAAGCAACTGCACTGAGTAACCGCGCCATCCGATTCCGGTTGTGGAAATGCTGGTCCACAATCACCTCTGGAATGATCCCCAAACCTGTAGTCATATCAACCAGCGAACGATTGGGGGGTTCGCCACTGCCACCGCCCGCAATCATGTGATATCCCATCACGGCAGCTCCAGCGCTGGTTCCAGCCAGGGTAATTTCTCCCATCTGCGCCCGCATCCGCACGCGTTCCATAATCGGGGTGTCGGCCAGCAGACCACACAGCCGCAACTGGTCTCCGCCAGTCATAAACACGCCAGTGCAGTCTTCCACAAAGGCTTGCCAGACCGCATCTTCGCCATGCTCCCGCTCTCGGATATCCAGCACCTCGATGGCCTTGGCTCCCATCTCTTCAAAGATGTCATGGTAGCGGCTGCCAATCACGGTCGGCTCTCGCGAGGCAGAAGGAATAATCGCAATGCGAGCATCTGCACCTCCCGATCGCTGAAAGAAGGTTTGCAGAATTTGTCGTCCATGAATTTTATCTTCGGCTCCGCCAATCACTAAGACGGCTGTTTTCGTGGGCTGAGGCATCCTCTGCTCAAGGGGTTGTGAATCTAGTTGCAGCATCATATCGTTTCTGGACGACAATTTGGGCACTCGCTGAATTAATTGCTCCAGAAACCGACTGAACATGATGCCATTTCTATTCATTCGCTTACTTTACAGTCAAGTCCGCTTACTTTATCAAGGAGAGTAGTTGGCCTATCTCTACGGCTCTTGGAAACAATCTCAATCCTTTCTTAAATTATCCTAAAAGCAGAAGAAGTTCCTCAAAATCCTCAGAACCCAAGCGGCAAAAGGGTTAACCTGGTACAGACTTCTGAGACAGACTCAAGCTGTCCCTATTTAGCAGTCTGCTGGCGAGACCAATCGATGCAGAGACGAAGATCCCTTATTAGCCGTCTGCCTGTCTCTGCCATTCGTTCAGGAACTTCTACATCTCGATCAGCAGCTTGAGCGGGGCAAGAGTCTGCAAAAGTTTTTTGCAACAACCGTTTGCAGCAGTATTGCTGACAACCATTTCGTTTGATTATGGCTGACTTTGCCCCTTGGAATTGATGGTTCAGATACAGTCTGCCGCTTTGGCAGACCTGAGTTTACTAGGGTTTGCGACTCCAGTTTCTCTCTACAGGTTCCAATAGCGTTCTATATTTATTTGCTTTTCTTGATTTGGGAACCGGTTAACCGGCCAGTCAGGAATTTGGCAGTTTGATAGCTCAACCCTTGACGCTTTGAGAGGCTAAATAAAGACAAAATCTTCTTGCGGCCTATTTAAAAGGTTAAGAAGGTTAGACTTTTGTATAGACTACGGTGTGTAGACTACGATTGGTAGCCTCAGTTTTTTGTTGATTGAATTTTTTGTTGATTGAATCTGATTTAGATGTAACCTGCGCCCATGCTGACTCAGCCTTCTCAATCTGAACCTGTTTGGTTAACCGTTGCCCGACTGCTGCGCTGGGACAAACCGGCTGGCCGGCTGATTCTAATGATTCCAGCTCTGTGGGCTGTCGTCTTAGCTGCCAATGGAACCCCACCCTGGCAATTAGTGCTGGTAATTATTTTGGGAAGCTTAGCCACGAGTGCCGCTGGCTGTGTGGTGAATGACCTCTGGGACCGCGATATTGATCCACAGGTGGCCCGCACCCGCAATCGTCCCTTAGCGGCTCGTGCTCTTTCCATTAAAACCGGAATTGGCGTGGCTATCGTGGCCTTTGCTTGCGCTTGGGGGTTAGCTGCCTATCTAAATCCATTTAGTTTTTGGCTATGCGTAGCAGCAGTCCCATTCATTCTGCTCTATCCATTGGCGAAGCGCGTCTTTCCGGTACCGCAGTTGGTATTGTCGCTCTGCTGGGGATTCACGGTATTGATTAGCTGGAGTGCGGTGACCGCCGGTTTAGACCGAGCGGCTTGGCTGCTGTGGGGTGCGACCGTACTGTGGACGCTGGCCTTCGATACAGTTTACGCAATGGCCGACCGGGAGGACGACGAGCGAATTGGCGTCAATTCGAGCGCTCGCTTTTTTGGCGCACAGTCGCCGCTGGTGGTGGGCCTGTGCTTGGTGGGTAGTGTGTTGCTTTTGGTAGGAGAAGGGCTGACTACATCCTTGGGCTGGGGCTACTGGTTGGCACTGATTGGTGTGGGTGCTGGCTGGCTATGGCACTACTGGCAACTGCGTGCGTCACATCCCGACCCTAACCTGTATGGCCAAGTTTTCCGCCAAAATGTCTGGCTCGGCTTTGTTCTATTGATAGGTATGATTGTGGGTGCTCTGTTCTAACGATTCCGATGATTAGCTGTGCCTGCAACCGTAAAGAATATCCAAGGTTTTGATGCGCTTGAGGAAAATCGAGATAGCCTGAGGAAATATGGCTCCCTCTAGCCAACGCCTTTAGCGAGCCAACAGCCTTTGTCCATACTTCGATTGATCAATCTTTTGATTTCTATCAAAAGACAGGTCAAATTGGGATCGGCGGTGTTGAATTCAAACCTTCAGGTGGGGGTCTTCAAACAGGCTTTGGGTCACTATAAGTTTAGGTTACTAAGTTTGGGTCACTAAAGTTAAAGAGAAAATAGTTGAAGCGGAACCAATCGAGGAAACGCAAGTCCCACTCTCTTCCATAACGCCTCCCAGTACAGGTGAATCAGTACAGGTGAATCAGTACAGGCACAGGAGGTCCATCTCTATGAATTCCAAGTTTCATGACCGGGCCGAAGCAGGAAAATTACTGGCTGCCAAGCTAGCCAACTACGCCGATCGTTCGGGTGCTTTGGTGCTGGCCTTACCGCGAGGTGGGGTGCCAGTAGGATTTGAGATTGCCCAAACTTTAAATTTGCCGTTGGATATTTGCCTGGTTCGCAAGCTGGGGGTACCGGGGCAAGAAGAGCTGGCCATGGGAGCGATTGCTCCCGACGGCATCATGGTTCTCAATAACGACGTGCTGCGCAGTATGAAGATTTCGCGGCAAGCCTTGCTAGAAGTGGCTAGTCGTGAAAAACAGGAGCTAGACCGCCGGATGCAAGCCTACCGAGGCGACCGTCCCATTCCCCAGATCCGCGATCGGCTGATTATTTTAGTAGACGATGGTATCGCGACCAGTTCCACTCTCAGAGCAGCTATTACCGCGCTTCAAAAGCAGCATCCTCAAGGCATTGTTGTAGCCGCTCCGGTTGCTCCTGCGACCGTCTGTGAGGCTTTGAAGAATTTGGTCCAAGATGTCGTTTGTTTAGCCACACCTGAACCACTGTATTCGATTGGTATGTGGTACAAAGATTTTTCCCAGACTACGGATGAAGAGGTTTGTCGGTTGCTGAAGCAGGCGGCAGAAAATCAGGCAGAATGTTCGCTCGGTTGAAAATCTGAAGATAACCAGACAGTTCGCGGTTCAGTAATTGAGTTGCGGTAGACTGAAAGCCACTTGGTTGGTTTGCTGGAGAGGATACTATGTCGGATTTTCAAGATTTTTTAAAGCACAAGTTTGCCTACGTAGCCATTGGCGAATTTAAAGCAGGCAAGTTTGAAGAAGCTCAGCGGCTTTATGAGCAGGCAATTGCCACCTACGGAGAAGGCTTTCAAGGCACCTATTTAATGCAGGAACCGGGTACCGATCGCGGCATCGCAATTATTTTTTGGGAGAGCGCCGCCGATATGGAAGCCAATCGCAACGAGGCAAACGAAACTATTCTCAAGCAGATGGCTCCTTTATTCGCTAGCCATCCCATTACTTCATTTTGCGAAGTAGTTTGTGAGATTCAACCTGAAGATGAATCCGATGATCATTCGCTTAAGTAAGCTGAAAGTAGGGGTAAACTAATAACGAAACGCATTGGAATAAGAATGAGTGGAGATATAGGGGATATAACACTCACTAGCCCATGCAAGTACCCAACTACAGTCGATTAGCTAGCTAAGGCGAGACGGTTAGAGGCAGAGGCAGATGTTGCTTCCTGTTTCTGAAGAACCAATTGATGAACAGATTGGTAAACAGGTTGGAACAAAAGTAAACAATCAGACTGATGAACGATTGCTAGCATGGCGAATCTGCCTCATGCTTGATTAGTCAACCTGAACCGCATTAACATCCACCGAATCGGTAGACGCAGTTGATTGATCGGCAACCGCATCTGTATCTTTGCTTTTGACGGCTCTAATTCGCTCAATCAGAATCTGCGAAACTTCTGAAACCAACACCGTCAGAATCAATACATCATCGATTTGACCCACGATTGGGATAATGTCGGGCAATAGATCAATGGGGCTGAGCAGATAGAACAGCGTTCCTAGAATGATCAACCAGCGGTATTTGGAGTTGCGAATCAATTTGCGATACCAATCAGTAAACGAATTAGACATGGCGTGTTCCTCTCGATTTCCTCTTTATTCTGACAGGTGCAAGTTGACTGTAGAGTAACTTGCTTGGGGAGAGATCCGAATCGATTTTAGGGTAGAGAACCGATACGCTCCTAAGCTGGAATTACTAGCTGCTGCGTTGAGCCAGACGTGCAGTTCCGTAGGCCGCTTCAGTTTGAGCCGAAGGCAGCACCGGCACCTGCAGATGACGCGCACGTATGGCAGTCCAAGCTGGATTTTGGGCACCACCACCCGCTGTGTAAACTCGCGTTACGGGAGCCGCACCAAGCTGTTGCAGCAGTTGATAGCCTTGGGCTTCGATTCGAGCCATGCTTTCGAGGAGGCCATGCAAAAAAGCAACCGGCTGATCGGGGCGCGGTTCTAGACGAGGCGTGAGGGTTGGATCATTGATCGGAAAGCGTTCTCCGGGTTTCAGCAGCGGGTAATAATCCAACGAACTGGGCTGATCGGGCTGAATTTGCAGACTGAGCTGTTGCAGTTCCGCCTGGTTGAAAAACTGCTTGAGTACCGCCCCGCCTGTGTTAGATGCTCCTCCCACAAGCCAGCGATTGCCTAACCGATGGCTGTAAATGCCGTAGCGGGTGTCCTCAAGCCGAGTTTGACTTAGCAGTTTTAGCACCAGAGTTGAACCAAGCGAGGTCACGGCTTCTCCGAGTTGGCTGGCTCCACTGGCTAAAAAGGCAGCGATACTATCGGTTGTGCCAGCGCAGATCAGGCAGTCGGTCGGAATCTGAAATTGGGATGCCAGGGTAGGCCGAATTGGTGCAACAGCCTGACCCGGAGCCAAAACATCTGGCAAGTAAACTGGCAATTGCAGCCTCTGCAACCAGTCAGGATAGCGCAAATGCTCGATATCATAGCCCAGTTTCAGGGCATTATGGTAATCGCTGATGCCCAGTTTGCCGTGCAGCAAAAAAGCCAGCCAATCGGCCTGATGCAAAAAATAGGGCCGTTCGGTCTGGCTGTTAACTTTGATGCCTTGTTCTTTGATCCACCACAGCAGCTTTGCCAAACTCGATGTAGCGCTGATCACAGTATGCTGAGCCGGTGCAATTGCTCTAACCTGATCGAGTACGGCTGCTCCCCGGTCATCGTTGTACAAAATCGGCGCATCGAGGGGACGGCCAACCGTATCGCACAGCAGCACCGTAGAAGACGTGCCATTAATGGCAATAGCGCGTAAGGACTGGCGTAACGGGACAGGAAGCTGTTGGATCAGCTCAAATAGACTAGCTTGCCAAATAGTCGTCGTCTGCTGAGTAAAGGGCCGAGTGGCCTGGGACTGAATATCACCCTGCAGGTTGATTACGATGGCGCGTGCTCCGGAGGTGCCAAAGTCGATGCCGAGGAAGGTGGGGGAGGACATGGGGAGGTAGGGGAGATGGAGGAGATGCGGCTCGTGAGCCTCGCCGAACGAGGGGAGAGGAATGGTTGCTGGGAAGTGGTTGGGTTATTTGACCAATATCAGGGGGATGACATCAAAACTGAATGACAAGCTTGCCAGTTACAGTGCCGCTTTCCTGCATTTCATGGGCGGTAGCGATTTGGTCGAGGCTGTAGCGATGGGCGATTTGATGTTTCAGTATGCCTGTGGTCAGGCAAGTGGTGATGTCTTGAATAGCAGCGCGATGGGCTGCTTCGGACATAGCGTAGACCAGGACATAGTGCACCGTCAGGTTTTTGTAGATGAGCGAATAGAACGGGATTTGGGCGTTGAAATCAGAATCAGAGGCATAGGTGGCAATAACGCTATTGGTTTTCAATACTGCCAAATTCATACTCAAATTTCCGGCAAAATCCACCTCTACTACCCGATCAATTCCAGTTCTATGGCCGGTGATGTCCCGAATTTGTTCGACTACGTTTTCTGTTTTGTAATTGAGCACATGATCAGCCCCGGCTGCTCTAGCCGCTTTGGCTTTGACCTCAGAACTGACGGTAGTAATCACCTGAGCGCCTCCCCACTTGGCCAACTGCACGGCATAATAGCCCACCGCTCCAGCGCCTCCCGTAACCAACACCGTCTGCCCCTCAATCGCACCATCCTTGAACAAACAGTGATGGGCAGTCATGGCGGGGACTCCTAAACAGGCCGCTTCGGCAAAGTCGGTGGTCCCTGGCAGTGGCACAGCTTGGTTGCTGGGAACCACTACATATTCTGCAGCTGTGCCCATCGAGTGCGAAAAGGTGGCTTTATAGAGCCAAACCCGTTCACCGACTCGTTCAGGCGCAACTCCCTCTCCAACGGCTTCAATCACGCCCGCTCCATCATTGTGGGGAATCACCCGTGCCGATCGCATCTTTAACCCACCCCAACCGCTGCGCTGCTTTACATCGGACGGATTAATACCCGAAGCATGCACCCGAACGAGCACCTCCCCCGGGTTAACAGTAGGAACGGCGGTTTCGTCAACAATCAAAACTTCCCGTGCTGGCCCTAATCGCTCATACCATGCTGCTTTCATATAGTTTGCTGTTCCTGTTTCTTGAACTGTAATCAGCTGCGTGCCGCTATTTCATCCCAGTATTTCTGCATCCATAAAATTTCAAGTCACACAATCAAGACTGTTGCGATTACAGATTATTTAAGAAAAATTATTCATAAAAGCGTTGATCAATTTTGATCAAACTCTCTACCACTGCAGTGCCAAGGCATCGAGCGTTTGCTCTGCTTCAGCTAGGAACCGCTGTTGAATGTCAACCTCAGCAGCCAGATGATCAGCATGAACAAAGGTGATATCCGTGACGCCAAGAATTGCAAAGATGCTGCGCAGATAAGGCTCCTGAAAATCGCGTTCAGCTCGACCAGAATCAGAGCGGTAGCTGAATTTGCGCGTAGTGATCACCAATAGTTTTTTATTTTTTAATGCCCCCTCTGGATTGCCAGTTTGAAACGACACAGTCCGATCGCGACGAACAATCTGGTCAATATAGGCTTTGAAGCTGGAAGGAATGGTCAGGTTGTACATGGGAATGCCAAACACATAGCGCTCGGCAGTCACAAGTTCGTTGATGAACCGATCAGAGAGGGTCAGTGCGGCTTGCATCTCTGGCGTTCGCGAGGTGGGTTCTGCCTCGTAGGCCGCGGCCCAAAGCTCATCGATATGAGGAACTGGAAATCGACCAATGTCCCGATACAAAATCCGACTATTTGGGTTAGCTTGTTCCCATGTATCTACAAACCGTTGTGTCAATCGTCGCGAAAATGACTGTTGCAGACGAGGGCTAGAGTCTAGATGCAGCAGTAAGGGTCTCTGCGAAACGCTCATATCAGTGCTCCTTGCCCAACGTCCTGCTCTCACTTATACCGCTGATTGCCGAGGTTGCATCGACTAATTTGCTGCTCTGCCGCTTCCTGCGGCTTTCCAGTCAGGTTTTCCGAAATCCTGTATTCCTTCACTGAAGCTCTCCGTAGAAACTCGGACGAAATTTCAGGGTGTTCTTCAAATAACAATCTTCTGCGTGCATACCATCTACACCATCACTCGATAACGGTTTCGATAATCATCTAACGTCAACTGCTTAACGTCTGCATAAAAGCCAGCCTTTGCTCCTATAGAGTACTGATGCTGGGTTTCCTGAACGTCACTACTTTTTACACCTATGGCTACAGTAATTTCCACGGGTTCTGGGATTCTGGGATACCGTCTCGAAGCAGAAACAGCGTATTGCGAAGCGCTGGTGGAGCGCCTCAAAACCGGACATGCACCGTTTCAGGATGCCAAAGACTGGAAGCTTTCCCAGCGCTGGCACCAAAGATTGGTGAACTACACCCTAGACGAGAGCACCAAAACCAGAGTCGAACAGGAAGTTTACAAAAATATTTTGTTCTATTATCAACAGGTTGAAGAAACCTGCAAACAGCGCACTTGGCAAACTTCAAGACCCCAATTGCGACAAGTGCGAATTCGCCTCAATCTATCTAGAAGAACAGCGAGAGCGATCAATCTAGTAGTTCGTTGGACAATTTTTGACCAACAGCTATTTGCCGCTTTGCAACGAGAAAATTTTCCGCTCGCCTTAACACCTGCCAGCCAACAGCAATTGCGCCAATGGCAAGCGGCTTTAGTCATCCCCAACCGCAGAATTCCACCCGTTCAAATGCTGCGCTCTGGCCGAAACGCGAACTACACGCGGCTCTGGCGACGGCTGAATGAGCGAGATTGGCAGGCCGCTAATCACGAAACCCATGAATGTTTATTGACCGCCAGCGGCCAGCAAGGCAAAACCCTGCAGTTAATCGATGTGGCTCGCATTCCCAAGCAGGATTTGCAGACGATTGATCAGCTCTGGATTCAGTTTAGTACTGATCAGCAAGGCATTCCTCAGTTTGGCTTGAGTGTCCAATCCCGGATCTGGCAACAGGTGAGAGCGGCTAAGAAAGAGAATCTTGAAATATTTGCTCGGCTCGTAGGCTGGTACCGGATCAATTCCTGGATCAACTACGAATCGCTCGACTATTCCCTAGCAGCAGAACCGGGTCATCTCCCAGCCTTGCCCTATATGGGCTGGTGGTGTTGGGTGGGCGGTATGCAGGCGCTCATGGGACGCATGAGCGTGATTGCCCAGAATTCGTCTGGACCGGGAGCAACTGCTACCGATGCAACTATTGGTTCAAACCCGAAACCTGCTTAGTTCTCAGTGAGCTGCAGCTCATGAATATTCCACAGGGCACCGCCAAGGGCGGCATAGTTGACTCCCTGAATCCGGTTGCTGACTGCCGATAGCGATAGGGGATTGACCAGAAAAACTAGCGGCACATAGGTTTGCGCTAGTACTTGGGCTTCGGCATAGATGGCTTTGCGTTTTTCGTCATCGAGCTGCTGCCCACCCTGGACATAAAGACGACCCAGTGCTATTTCCCAATCGGCAAATTGCTGTCCTTCCAAAGGCGGCTGCCCAGGAGCAGGAGTTTGGTTAAACACATGCAGCCGGCCGTTGGGCGACCAAACATTGCGGCCTCCATCCGGCTCCACCCCCGCCCCAGAAAAACCAAGCAAAATTGCATCCCAGTCCAACGTGTCCGACATTTTGCTGACCAGCGTATTGAAGGCTATTGGCTGAAAGTCAACCTGAATGCCAATCTGGGCTAAATCCTGTTTGATTTGGGTCGCCATCGCCTCACGGATTTTGTTGCCCGCGTTGGTGATCAGCGAGAAACGCACCAGATTGCCCTCGGCATCCACTAACCGATTGGCGGCATCATACTTAAAGCCTGCCTGGAGTAATAGCTCTTTCGCTTTGGCCGGGTCATACTCATAGGTCGGCAGTCCCTTTTCTGGCGGAAAATAATAGGGGCTTTGAATATAGATCGGTGAATGCTGCGGCACTCCCAGACCTTTGTAGATATTGTTGATCATGGTGGGGCGGTCAATCGCGTGAGCTACCGCTCGGCGAAACTCTAGGGTATTAAACCAGCGCGACTTGATCGGATCGACGACCGGCTTGCCGTTGCGTTTACCCATATTGAGATTAAAGCTGAGGAACTGCGAGCTGAGGGCCGGACCACCTTCGTAAATCCTAAAATTACCGCGCTCTTCTTCCCGTTTGATCAGCGAAAAGGAATCGGGTGTTACGCCTTCTAAATCGACGCCACCGGCCCGAAACTGCATCAGCGACACATCGGTGGAAGCCACGATTTGAATAATGAATTGCTCAATATAGGGCTGCTGATTGCCCTGGGCGTCTTTGCGCCAGTAGTAGGGATTGCGCTCTAAAATCACCCGCTCACTTGGCTGATAGCTCTTGATCCGATAAGGGCCACTGCCAACAATCTGCTTCGGATCGCTATCGGTGCCCCAGGTTGACAAAAACTGCGGATTGCCTTCTGAGTCTAGGGTCGTAACCGTTTTCTCCAGCGCGTGTTTAGGTAAAAAAGCGCCACCTGCAAACCGCAGCAGCGGCGCAAAGGGTTCGGGTGCTGCGAATTCCACCCGCTGCTCATCTAGCTTGCGCACCGTAGGAAATATCCCTTCATCGCCAATCCGGAAAATATCTGCCGTACTGGTGGGAATTTTCTCGTTGAAAATAATGTCGGTGTAGGTAAAGACAATATCATCGACCGTAATCGGAGTGCCGTCCGACCACTTCAGTCCTGGTCGCAGTTTGTAGATAATTCGCTTTTGATCTGGGGAAATTTCCCACGATTCCGCTAGCCCAGGCTCTAGTTCCCCCGTCACTCCGTTGGTAGACAGCAGGCTATCGTATAGCAAGGCGATGATTTCAGAAGAGTTAGCGTCATCACTCGTGACGTAATTAAACGTTTTGGGTTCGCTAATCGTAGTTCTCACCAACCGAGGCACCTGGGCGGCCTGCGTGCGAAACTGACTTGGATTACAGGCCACCAGCGACAGGATTAATACCAGGGTCAATAGCAACGTCATTGCTTGCCTCAACCCCACATTCCATTTCAGCTTCAGCATTCCAGCGGTCATCTCCCCTGCGCTCGGCTTTCTGGATCATATCGCTAGGAAAGCCTGATAGGGGAAAGGAACCCTAAGCCACCACAAACCCCTTTTCGATCGGGTAGCCCATTGCTTTCCAGGCTGGTAGCCCGCCTTGCAGTTCCGAGATGTTGCAAAATCCAGCTTGACGAAGCTGTTGAGCCGCTAGTGCTGTGTCTTCGTCGGTATCGCTATAGAGGTAGATATCGCGATCGAGTTCCAGCGTGGCGCGGGCACGGCGAGTCAATTCGGGCATTGGCATATTGATGGCACCCAGAATATGACTGAACTGAAATTCATGGCGCTCGCGCACATCGATAATCGTCAAAGCTGGCTTACCCCAATCGAGACGAGCCTTCAGGTCATAGACACGAGATTTGGGCCGCAGAGGTGCAAGCGGCAAGATACCAAACAGCATAGGAATTCAACTGGCAACTGTGGGAGTTCCCTTGCAATGTAACAATATTTCTCAGGTTGCGCAAATTTTTATTGAGAAAATATTTACTGATTACTTAAGTTATGCATTCTTGACATTTGCAGTGAAATTAAATAAGCAATTGTACTCACTTCCGATGCGTCTCATCCCACCCATCTACTCTTCTGCCGATCGCGTTCCACAAAAATTCCTTAACACCGCGCTACGATTTTCTTCTCAGAATAGAATTAAAAAACGGTGTGGTTGGATTATTGGGTTGAACTAAATCATGGACGTGCCTAAACATCTTCGGGTTTTGCTTGGGTCTGGGCTGGTTGTAGCGACGTTGCCGCTGCTGAATCTACTTCAGAATCCACTGGCTACAGTCGCTCAACCGCCAGCTAGTCCTGCGACTCCAATCGCCAGTCCAATCGCCAGTCCAACCGAGTCACCGTCCCCCTCAGTTCCAGATCCGTCGCCCCGTCCCCCGTTGCCTCGACTGCTGCCCCGCCTCACGCCCCGGCCCACTCCGCCACCGCTGGAGCCAGACTATCGCGTTACAGCTCTACAACGGGATTTTCGTGGGAACCTTTGGGTCGGCTCTTGGCAAGGTTTGGCGAATCTGGACCCGAACACAGGCCGTATTTTAGAGCGGGTAAGTTTGCCGAATGTGGTCATTGGCGACATGGCCCAAGACCGAGTGGGTCGTGTTTGGGTTGGTACCTATACCGGCTTGCAGCGGGTTGATCCGCGCAGTAACGAAATTACGGCTCAGAACTTTGCCTTACCGTCTAACAAAGTCCTGTCGCTGCTCGTGGACCAACGTGGCTTCCTCTGGGTGGGCACCGACAAAGGCTTGGCCCTGATTAGCCCGGATGAAGGACTGCTGATGACTACTCTCCAGACTCTACCTGGAGAAAGTGCCAATGCTTTAGCCCTGGATCGGGCAGGTCAACTCTGGGTAGGAACGTTGGATGGCTTAGTGCAAGTGAATACGGCTAGCGCATTTATCATCAACCGCAGCGCCAATCTGCCGGGCGCAACAGTGCAGGCATTGGCTGTGGCTCCAGACGGCGATCTATGGGTTGGGACGCCGAGCCAGTTACTGGTGGTGGATCCCCAATCGGGCGATGTAGAGCGGTCAGTAACAGCCTTTCGTGGCAGAAGCATTACCTCGCTTCAGTTTGATGATCTCGGTTTTCTCTGGGTCGGTACAGACAATGGGTTATATGTGGTCAATCGCTACAATGGCGCTATCGTCAACGAGATTCCTGGACTACCCTCTGGGCGGATATTAGATGTGGCCACTAATACCGGCAACAAAACCTGGGTTGGCACTCGTGAGGGATTGGCCTGGGTCAGCCTGACAACAGGACGAGCTAGACCACACTTGGGCTTGAGCCGTCCTTGATTTTAGCTGGCCTTGAGCAGGCTGCCCCATTACTACTGAACTGGGCCGAACCGAGTATTTCTTTAGCTTTTCTTTTCAAGCTTGAAAAAAAAATTAAGTAAAGGCCGGTTCTTAATCCACTTATGTAAACATTTATTGCTAGATAAGCATAAATACTCAAAAAAACGCGCTACCGCTCTAGCGAGGGGATAGTGCTTTCTTTTGCCAAAAACGTTTGATTATATGCAACGAATCAGTGTTAAACAGCTTTTGGCCGACTACGCCAACGGCAGACGCGATTTTAGCAATGTTGATTTAAGTCAAGCCAATTTATTTGAATGCAATCTACAGGAGATCGACTTACGAGCCAGCGATCTGCGAGGAGCCTATTTACCCTATGCCAACCTCAGCCGCGCTAATCTGCAAGGAGCCAACCTGCAAGGAGCCGAGTTGGGTAACAGTCGGTTGCAAATGGCCGATCTTTCCCAGGCCAATTTGAGTGAAACCAACCTGTTCCGGGCCGATCTGTGGTATTGCCACCTGCAAGCCGCTACTCTGATCCAGGCCAACCTGCGTAGCGCTGACCTGCGCCAAGCCGACCTCACCAATGCCGATCTGACCGGAGCAGACCTGACTGACGCCAATCTAGAACAGGCTGAGTTTACTGGAGCCAACCTGCATCGCTGTACGCTGTTTCGTGCGATTGCTGCCAACATCCAGGCTGCTCTCTATGATGAAACCACCATCTTTCCTGATGGCTATCGTAGGGACGATTTAGCAGAGGATGAGAAAGGCACCTAACTCCAGACCAGTTTTGGGATCAGCAATTTGCCGCTCTGGGTCTCTGTGACTTGCCCAATACCGAGGAATGCGCCATTGCTGGTTTGCAGGCGACAGGGAGTGGATAGGAGCAGGGTTAGATCAGCCTGCTTAGAATCTGGCAATTCCTCCCAAACGAGACGTTTGCCCTGTTGCCAATCATTGGCCTGCGGTAGGGGCAGGGTGATCAGCGGCAGGTGTTGCAGCGCTAGGGCTGGTGGCAGGGGTCCGAAGCAATTGGCCGTAATTTGCTGTTCCAACTGGTCCAATGTCAGGCTGTCCTTCAGATGGAAGCCGCTACTGCTGGTGCGAATCAGGGCGGCCAGGGTGCCTCCGATGCCCAAAACTGCACCCAAATCCCGCGCAATCGAACGGATATAGGTGCCACTGCCGCAGGCAATGTCAAGCTCCAGTTCGGGAAATTCCCCTGGGTGCCAGGCCAATATTTCAATCCGATGTACCTCTACTGTGCGCTTGGGAGCGGTTACAGCCTGTCCAGAGCGGGCCAATTCATACAGCCGTTTGCCGCCGACCTGAATGGCACTATAGCTGGGGGGAATCTGCTCGATCGTGCCTTGAAACTGCGGTAGTGCCCGCTGGAGCTGGGCTAGGCTGAGGTGGGCTGCGGGCGCTTGGGTAAGGATTTCGCCTGCCAGATCATCGGTGCTGGTAGTGATCCCAAACCGAATTTTGGCCCGATAGGTTTTTTCGTGGGACAGATATTGCAGTAAGCGTGTAGCTCTCCCAATCGCAATAGGCAAAACACCTGTTGCTGCTGGATCGAGAGTCCCACCATGCCCAACTCGCTTCAATTTCAGTAACCGCCGCACGCGAGCCACACAATCATGGGAGGTGAGGCCAAACGGTTTGTGGAGATTCAGGAATCCTTGCACGGTGTCTGATGATTTTGCAGCCTTGAGCCTTTTTACTTTACCCTTTCAGTAGAACAACTAGTAGAACAACTAGTAGAACAACTAGTAGAACAACTGGCTCTCGATTAGAGAAATCGAGCCGGAGCAATCAAGCGCAATTACGCGCTCAATCACTTACGAGGAGAACCCTATGCGTTTACTGCACACCATGCTGCGCGTCGGCAATCTAGAAGAATCGCTGAAGTTCTACTGCGATGTGTTGGGCATGAAGCTGCTGCGCCAAAAAGACTATCCAGGTGGTGAGTTCACGTTGGCCTTTGTCGGCTATGGCGATGAGGCGGACCACACGGTACTGGAGCTGACCTACAACTGGGGAACCGATCACTATGACTTGGGCAATGCCTACGGCCATATCGCAATTGGTGTGGATGACATCTACCAAACCTGCGACCGCATCAGAGCATTGGGAGGCAAAGTCACTCGCGAACCAGGGCCGATGAAACATGGCTCCACCGTGATTGCATTCGTGGAAGATCCAGATGGCTACAAAGTCGAGCTGATTCAGTTGGGCACGCAGGGATCGGCTGCTGAACGTCAGACGGCTACAGCCCAAACCGTTTAGCGCCAAATGAAATTTAAGCAGTTTGAAATAGCCATCAGAAAGGAGCACTCAGTCTAAGGCTGAATTGCAGGGGTCGAATTGTAGGAAATTTAACGTTAATTTCCTTAACAGAAATACATAATTGACTACAATCAGGTAAATACCTAGGACTGAACCCGACTAGCCCATGCACATCAAGCTAACTGAGTCAAGATTGCCCTTCGCTCCGCTGCTGCTGATTGCGCCCTTCTTCCTGTGGGGCACAGCAATGGTCGCGATGAAGGGGACGCTGCCCCACACAACGCCCCTATTTATGGCAGGCGTGCGGCTGCTGCCCGCAGGTGGATTAATTCTGCTGGCTTCACTCTGGATGGGAAGACCCCAGCCGAAGGGCTGGTCAGCCTGGTTTTGGATTTGTTTGTTCGCGTTGGTAGACGGTACCCTATTTCAAGGCTTTTTAGCCGAGGGCTTGATGCGGACCGGAGCTGGACTTGGTTCGGTGATGATTGACTCGCAGCCACTAGCGGTAGCCCTGATGGCCCGTTTGCTGTTTGGTGAGCAGGTGGGGCTGTGGGGCTGGTTGGGGTTGTGTTTTGGCGTGGTAGGCATCAGTTTGTTGGGCATTCCGCAGGACTGGTTGTTGGGCTTCTGGCAGGGCAATGTGGTGCTGGAGCAACCGTCGATTGTGGAGGCTGTGTTCCAAAACGGCCAGTGGTTGATGCTGCTAGCTGCTCTATCGATGGCTGTGGGAACCGTGATGGTACGGTATGTTAGCCGCTATGCCGATCCGGTCACTGCAACGGGCTGGCACATGATTCTGGGTGGCATTCCTCTGTTTCTTGGCTCTGCGGTTTGGGAAGCGGACCAGTGGCAGTATCTACAAGGCTCAGATTGGGTTGCTCTGGCCTATTCCACTATTTTTGGTAGTGCCATTGCCTACGGCTTGTTCTTCTATTTCGCATCGAGCGGCAACCTGACGAGCTTTAGTTCACTTACCTTTTTGACACCCGTGTTTGCCTTGCTGTTTGGCAATTTGTTTTTGGCCGAGGTGCTGGATCCATTGCAGTGGTTTGGTGTGGTTCTGACCTTGATCAGCATTTACCTAATTAACCAGCGGGACCAGCTAGGGCAACGGATGCAAACTTGGCGGCAGTGGCTTTCGGGTACGGGTGAAGCATTGCCAGAACCGGATGGGGCTGACCTAACCGATCTATCAACCGATTTACCAACTGTGCGATCTGTAGAAGCCGAATCGGAAGCTTCGTCGCTTTAAAAATTCTGCTAAACGGGTGTTGCTTTACCTATTATCTCTAGCCTACTGATTGCCCCTGTGATCGTCCTAGCGGTTGCAGGGGCTTAATATAGAAAAGTCATACCCCCAAGTCCTGTGGACAGGGAAATATGGCTTGAGTTGACTTATTTTCTGTTTACCGTTGGTCTGTAAACAGCTTTTCGATGCTATGGTTCATCGTTTCAAGTTACTGCTAGTGGCGGCCTGTCTGAGTCTGGAGCTTTTGGAACTCAGAGAAACAGCTAGCGTTCAGGCAAGTCCAGCCCAACCGAGTCCGGCTTCAATGGGTTCGGTTCAGTCTAGCTCCATTCCGGCTAAGGCTAAGGTCAACGCTCAGGCCAATCCTCCAGCGAACAAAGCCAGCTCGGCTCCAGCTAATCCAGGTTCAGCCAGTCGCACCAAGCCAGTCGCTAATCCAGCAGCCAACCCAACGGCCAATTCGGTTCCATCAGAGCCAGCATCTATCCCAACGCCTGCGGCCAATGCAGCTAATTCCTCTGGAACCAATCAGTTGGGGTGGGTGATGCTTGCTCTGCTGCTGACGGGTGGAGGAGTGGCAGTAGGACGCCGTTCCTGGCAACGCCGCTCGTTTGATCCAGCTCGACAGGCTGACTCAAAGACTAATTCCCTTGCACCAGCCGTTCAAATACTCGATCCAACCTCTTCTAATCCGGCTAATCCGGCTACTGACCAGACCAACATTTTGCCAAAGGCCGTTCAACCGGACAATTCGCCAAGCGAGAGCCAAATTTCAGACATTTCAGTTTCGGCTCCTCAAACGGCGGATATGTCAATCTCAAGTACTCAATCTGATATTCAATCTGACATTCACGCTGCAGATTCGATCAGCGTTACACCAACAACCCGCCTCGCAAAGGTGGACATTGTGCAAGCCCTGATCGCCGATTTGCACCACAGCGAGGTTGCCAAACGACGTAAAGCCATTTGGGAATTGGGCCAGCGGGGCGATTCGCGGGCGATTCAGCCTTTGGTAGATTTGCTGGTAGATGCAGATTCTCAACAGCGCAGTTTGATCTTGGCCGCGATTGCCGAAATCAGTACCCGCGCCCTCAAGCCGATGAATCGAGCTTTGTTGATCTCGCTACAAGACGAAAGTGCTGATGTCCGTAAGAATGCGATTCGCGACATGACCCGCATCTATGACTTGATCACCCAGGTGAGTCAGTTGGTGCAGTATGCCGCTAGCGATACCGATGCAGAAGTTCAGGAAACGGCCCGCTGGGCCTTGGGCCAACTGAACCGCCTCCGGACATTACCAGAACTGGAGCAAGCTACTCATTCAACGAATTCTGCTGGAGAATTAAACCGACGAGACGCCGACTCGTTATCGCCCCGCTCGCCTGGGTTAGAAGATAAAAGTTAGAAGCCAAAAAATAGCGTCCAATTAAATCCCAATCGATCCCCAAAATAAAGCCTCAGTGAAGCACCGAGGATTAAGAGATATCTAAAATCATTTTTATAGGAGTAGCACAACGTGAATCTAGCTGAATTCCTGCTAGTTGAGGAAAGCTGTATCAGTCCCAATTCACTCGATTACTCTCCCGCTTCTTTAGCGCAGCTAGCATTTGTCGTTTGACTGCAACGGCCCACACATCAAAGTTGAACTGCTGGTTAGTTCCACCGATAAACCCGTCTATGGCAGCCTGGCGCTGCTTTTCATCAGATTGCGTTTGGTTGCTGACCATGATCTTTTAACAGCACTACGATATCAACAGTTTGCCGTATTCTGGCTGGTTACTGTCTATAACAAAAGACACATTTTGCTAGATTTGATGCACCTTTCACAAAAAATCAATGCAAAAATTACATAGGCACTGCTCAAAAATTTTCCCTATCCGCTATGGGCTTGAGGGCAGCCAATTTTTCAGCTACAGGTTACATTAATCAAGAAGCAGAGCCGATCGCCTGAATGACTGGTTTAATTTTCTCCAGTTTAATCTTCTCCAGAGGGCGTCGTCTGAGGTCGCGTAGAAGCAGCGGGCAGCCTGGAAGGACTACTCAAACCAGAGGGACTACCCAAGCCATCCGCCGGATTGGAGCCACTGGAACCATTGGATCCGGGGCTGGGAAGATTGCCGCCACCTGGTGAGGTGGGGAAAGTATCTAAGTTAAATGGATTAGCACCCGGCGTCGGAAGTGGCGTCGGGGAGAGCGAACCATTAGGAACTGTAGTACCAGATGGTAGGTCAGGAAATGGCGCGTTCGGCGCGTTTGGGGTGTCACCTTCGCCTGGTAAGGTCGCTAAAGCGACTCGGTCGCCTCCCGCAGAACGCAGCAGATCCAGCACCTGGACCACATCGTTGTAGCTAGCGGCCCGAGAGGCATACAGTACCATCATGCCTTCTGGATTCTGTTGGCGAAAATTCACGATGGCCTGATAGAGCTGGTCTTTGGTGACCGGCAGCTTTTCAACATAGGCCTGACCGATTGGATCCACACTCACGATCAAAATTTGCCGCATTTGAGTGGTGCCACTGGCGGCGCGAGGCAAATCGACATTGATCGCGGCTTGGCGCGTCAGCGTCACGGCTGCCAGGATAAAAAACGTCAGAATACAAAAGATAACGTCAATCAGCGGGACAATTTCAATCCGAACGTCGGGTTCTGTGGAATCTAAATCAATTTTCATAACAAAATTCTCAACAGCTTAAACGGCTGGTTTCGTTAACCCTGACCTGTTGCTTATTGCTTGGCTTGTTTACTTGATCATTCTCTAGAGCATGCTCCAGAAGTTGCCTACTTTTCCTCGACAATCGGCGGCGCAAAATTAGCAGGTGCATCTTGGATTGGTTTTGCACGATGGCGCTGGGACCAACCTTTGCGATAGAGTAGCTCCAACTCATTGCCTGACTGACGGAATAGCTTGGCTTGCCCACTAATAAAGCCTTGAAACAGGCGATAGAACGCCAGAGCCGTAATCGCCACAATCAATCCCGTTGCGGTGCTGATCAGCGCTTCTGAAATTCCCAGCGTTACACCAGCCGTGGAATCAGTACCAATATCGCTAATTCGGATGTCTCTGAGTGACCGAATTAAGCCGAGGACCGTTCCCAACAGACCTAACAAGGGCGCTAGGGCAATTGTTGCTTCCAGCACCTTATCGCCCCGTCGCATGGTCGCCAACTCTTCGTCTGCGGTTGCCTGCAGCGCCAGTTGAAACACTTCCGGATCTGGATCCTGCAACTCCAGCGCCGAGTAAAGAAATCGCCCAATCGGTTGGTTCGACGATTTGCGAGCAATTTCAGTCGCCGCATCCCAATCGCGTCGTGCTGCCTCCAACACCCGTCCCGCAATCTCCCGTTCGTGGGTCAGGATCTTCGACCAGAACCATGCTCTTTCAATAATGGTGCTCAGTGCCAGAAACGAGAGAAACAGTAAAGGCACCATTGCGGGACCACCGCTGGCAAATAGCTCAGAAATACTCACGGTTTGGTTTTACCTCCATGCTGAACGGCAGCTCGACCCAGAAGGACGCTCACTTAACAAATGCTGAATTGCCAGTTGACTGATTCAACCCAATCAAAGGGGAAATGGAGTGTAGACAAGCCGCCCGCCCTAAACAAGACGCTTGCACCATGACTCTGGACCAGTGATTCGGTTGACTTACTCAGACAAACTTCTCAATTCTAGAGAGTTTCTGCCCTGTTTTAGCATCTGCTTTCTTCAACAGACCAATATATCGAATCGTCTCAAACTCCAACAAAAGGATTTTTAAAGTCCAGTCCAAGTCAGCTGCTCCCACTAGCGAATCCCATTTTTTTAAAAGAAATCCCCGCCAGTCACTAGAGGCAGGGAGGCAACTCAACTAAACAATCGAGCAGATGATGCGTCTGTTGAGCTGCTATCAACCGCTAGTCCGGCGAACGTGATCCATGATCTGCTGTTTGCGCTGGTCCGACATCGTAGAAGTCGGCTTCTTAATGAAATCTCCAGTGCTGCGAGCCAGGTGCTCCATAATCCGCTTTTTCCGATCGTCCATAATTGCCATAAGTCAATGAGTGCTTCACAGAATGATGTGCCTTAATCAATTGTAAAAAAATGTTTCAGGTAAGGGAGAGGGATTTTAAGTCTTGTCGGCCAGTATCGTATCGACTCGGGCAAGTCGCGCTAGAGAGGGCTAGCATGATAGCGATAGAGCACTGAGTTGCCAAACAGTTGGTTGTTCTTTGCCGTGACTCCGCCATGATCTGGCGAAATAATGCTCGATCACCCGGTCGCCCCTTCACTGCCCACTTCCACCGTCAGCGCCGCAATTGGAATTTCCTCGACTCGCGGCAGTTTTTCCAACACTAGCGTGGATTGGTTGTTGCCACCGGCCAACTGACGCAGCAGCTTGGGACGTGGATCGTGCAGGAGATAAATCAACCGATCGCCGACCTGCCACTCTTCGGTTGCGGGCACCACGGTCAGTTTGTCGTCTCGTTCTAGCAGCAGTGGCACCAGTTCCCCGGCCCGAATTAGCGCTCGTAAATGGGCTTGCTGGAACTGCAGATCTGAGTCGCGCAGGACGGTTTCGCCCAGCTTGACAGCCTTTTCTTCCAGATAACGATTCCAGGTTTTCAGCGGCATCTGGGGTGTAAATGCCTGCTGGATCTTGGGCGAGTTGGCGCTGGCATTGGCTTGAGCTTCATTAGGGAAAACGGCAAAAATCCGGGGTGGTTTGAATTCTTCGGCAGCTCGCTGGGCCAAGACTAGATTAACTTCAGCATTATTGGTGAGCGCGAGGAACGTTCCCGCTTTGGCTAATCCAGCCTTTTCTAGCACATTTACGTCGAGGGCGCTGCTGGAAAAGACCTTGAAACTCTCTGCCTCAGCGATCTGGCACTGTTCTGAATCGGTGTCGATCAGTACTACTGATTCGCCTCGGTCCTGGAATAGTTTGGCGATCAGGCGGCCTAAGGGATTGCAGCCTACAATCACAGCTCCGGTAGCTTCGGTGGAGGTAATCCGCAGCAGGCGCGCCACCCACTGAGCTGTAAGACCTTGCAGAAACACGGTGAGAATGATCGTCAGAAATACGAGGGCTTTGATCGAGTCGCCGCCATTGATGCCCCGTTGTGTCAGTAGAATCGCAAATAGAGACGCCACCGAGGCCGAAACAATGCCACGCGGAGCCACCCAGCAAAGGAAGCACTTTTGCCGCCAGTTCATATCGCTGTTCCAGGTGCACAGCCAAATATTCAGCGGCCGCACCACAAACATCAGCACCAGAACGGTCAGCAGCGATCCCCAGCCCAGAGCAAAGATGCTGGCAATCGACAAATCTGCCGCTAGCAGCACAAACAGCACCGAAACCGCCAGGATCGTCAACTGGCCTTTGAAGCGGCGCAGCAGGCGTTCTTCTGGCAACGAGGCTGCCCCCACCACCATACCAGCCGTCACCATCGTCATCAGACCTGACTCACTGCGAATCAGCTGCGCCAAACAAAACAACCCCCAGACGCCCGCCAACACCACCAGGTTTTTCAGCTCATCTGACAGAGTCGAGGCCCGCTTCAGCAGATAGCTCAACAGCCAGCCGCCCAATGCCCCAATGCCACCGCCAATTCCCAACCGGAGCAACAGCCCGCTGACAATAAACAGGGGATCGGTGTCGCCGTTCAAAATAATATCTAGGACGACCACCGCTAAAATAGCACCCACTGGGTCGATCAGCACTCCTTCGCCTTCGAGCAGCACTGAGACCTGCCGATCTACCTTCACCTGCTTCAGTAGGGGGCTGATCACTGTCGGACCTGTGACGACCACCAGCGAGGCATAGAGAAAGGCAATCGTCCAGGGAAATTCGCCCAGCCAGTGAGCCGCCATACCGCCGCCCAGCAAGGTGATCAAAACGCCAAAGCTGACGAGGTTGCGTAGGCTAACAGAAACCCGGCTCAAATCGCGCAATTGCAGATTTAGACCACCCTCAAACAAAATCAGGGCTACCGAGAGGGAGACAATCACCTCTAGCCCAACACCCAGCATATTAGGGTGTAACCAACCCATACCGTCAGCCCCTAGCAGGATGCCAAACAGCAGCAAAAACACGATGCTAGGCACTTTGAGGTAATCGGCCAACACTTGGGCACCGATTCCTGCAATAACGGCTAGGACCATTTGGAGGGTAATTTCAAGAGCAGCAGCATTCATAAAATCTGACTCAGGTGAACTACCCGCTATTTCTGATTCCGAGCTGCACTGCCGGATGGTCTTGGTCCACTGTTTGGCCCACTCACCACTAGCGAAGGTTGATCCAACTTCACAGCAATCATAAGAAATAGCAGACGTGGTCTTGAGAATCTGTCTTGAGAATGCCTAGCTTCAGTTCCTACTCCCAACTGCTTGATTCTAGTATCAATGGTTTCCGTCGTCGGACCTATGAGCGCGATTTATGTTGTGCTTCTATTTTATAAGAACAGTTTAAGTAACACATCAGTTACCACAGTCTACTTAGCATAGCACTGGCCAGGAGGGATACCTGTATCCCTCAGATTACGCTCAAGCCGGATTGCCTCAAGCTAGGAACTAGGGGATTTCAACAGCAGATAGTATAGCTGCCCAGTGTGGTTGATTTGGCCTGCTTGTTCGCCTGCGGCAGTGCCAGTCCCGACAAACAAATCGACCCGTCCAGCACCGCGAATGGCTCCGCCTGTATCCTGGTCCAGCACATAGCGGCTAACGGGCAGCGCATCCTCTGCTTGGCTTTCAGGCAGCTGAGTATAGATCAGGGCTAAAGCGCCTGGAGGCATTAACGATTTATCGGTCGCGATCGAGCGTCCAGCCGTGACCGGAACCCGCAGACTGCCAGTGGCCGGTGAACCAGTTGTTTCCTTGAAGAAGACGAAGCGGTTATTGCGCGGCAGGTATCGATCTAGCTCGGCTGGGTGTTGGCGAAAGTAGGTTCTGACGGCAGCTAGCGTCAGGTCTGATTCGGCAATCTTCCCGGCATTCACCAGTTCCCGTCCGATACTGACATAGGGATAGTCGGTCCGTCCAGCGTACCCAATCGCCATCACTGACCCGTCTGTGAGCTGGAGGCGGGCTGACCCCTGCACCTGCACCAGATAGGCTTCCAGGCGATCCCGCAGCCAAACTAGTTCTAACCCTCGGAGGCGCTGATTCTGCAACCCATCTGCTCCCTCTAGCTCTAAACGAGTAGGATGCGGCGTCGGCCATTGCTTCAAATCGGGCGGTAGGCGATAGAGGGGATAGCGAAAGTCGCCTGTACGAACCCGACTAGCTGCATGAACCGGCTCAAAGTAGCCCGTAAAGCTGACGGTTCCCTCCCCATCCGAACCAACGGACTGGTACAGGTCAAACTCCTGCTGGACCGCCGAGCGGAGCGCTTCTGGCGAACGGGCCGTCAAAACCAACTGGCGAAATCGGGCCAAACTCCGACGCACTCGCTCCAAGCTAAAGTCAGAGATTAGATAGGCTTGATAGGCGGCGACCGCTTCTGGCGTTTGCAAATAGTCAAGCGAGTAGTCGATAGCGGTGACCAAAGCCGCTCGATCGCTGGACCGACTCCAGAGCCGATCGTCTAAACCTAGCTCAGATGACACCTCTGCACTCCATTCCACCCGCTGGAGGGGGAGTCTGGCCTGCTCTTGGTTCGTCTGAATCGGAGGAGCGGAGTCTGGACTCGTTACACCCTGACTGATCTGAATTGGCCCCTGGGCTGGCATAGGCGAGAGCATTGTGCCCAAACTGATAGCAAGCCAGACAAACGGTTTCATCGCGATGTAAAAACTCAACCTCAAAAATCTCGATCCACGCTGCCGTAGAAGACTGGCTCTACTCGCAAGGCCACTACCTGCGACGGACGCAGCACCATATACTCGCCCTGCATTGTTTTCAGCGGCACGTTAATGAAATCATCGGAACCGGATTTGGGCACCAGTTCGCCGCTATACCACTTTTGAAAATCCTGGATAGTCGAGAAGCGGACTTCTTCGCGGTGCCCCCCTTCCAGCAGGATGTGAACGGCATATTCACTCGGAGTTCTGGGCATAGGATCATCCTCAACGCCTTAACAACAATACCCTACGTTAGCCCGAGGGAAAATGGCTATTCACCTAGTCGAGCAACGGGGTCAACATTCCCTGTCAATATTCCCCGATCGGAAAGCAGTTCAACAGCGCCACCCTAAACCTACAGCAATCACAGCAGCAAAATCACAGCCACAAAAAAGGTGGGTCGCAACCCACCTACGGAAACCAATCAGATGATTTAATCGATCACTTTACTACACTGCCGCAAAGAATTCCTTCGATTTAACCGGATCAGGATTCATCGTGGCATCACCGGGCTTCCAGTTTGCAGGGCAAACTTCATCGGGGTGAGACTGTACATACTGAATCGCTTGCAGCGTCCGCAGCGTCTCATCCACACTACGACCGAAGGCCAGGTTGTTGATTGTGGAGTGCTGAATCACACCATCTTTGTCGATGATGAACAGACCACGCAGAGCAATACCGGCTTCTGGATCGAGCACATTGTAAGCTGCGCTGATTTCTTTCTTGATATCTGACACTAGCGGATACGCTAAATCGCCAACTCCGCCCGACTTCCGATCGGTTTGCGTCCAAGCCAAGTGAGAGAATTCGCTGTCTACCGATACACCTAAAATTTCCGTGTTAATGGCTTTGAATTCGTCGTAGCGATCGCTAAATGCGGTAATCTCAGTAGGGCAAACAAAGGTGAAATCTAGCGGGTAGAAGAACAGAACAACGTACTTGCCGCGATAGTCTGATAGCTTAATTGTTTTGAATTCCTGATCGTATACAGCAGTGGCCGTGAAGTCAGGTGCAGATTGACCAACCCGGAGACATCCTTCGGAACTGTAGGTCAGGGTCATGAATGAATCTCCTTAACTAACTACGTCTACTTTCAATAAAGTGTTGCTCTTAACTAGCCGACTAAGCTTCAGCCGCCAGCAGAGCATATGCTTAAAGAACTGTAACAACTATATCATAGTCATAACGATTTTGAGTAGAGGTAGGCAATCTCAGTACTGAGTATTGCTTCCCTGTTGCCTAAAACCGTAGGTTTGCCAATAATTAAGTCTGACTGGTAAACCAAACAGCCATTCAACGTAGGGGGCATGGATAATTTAGATACCAAAGAATGGCTGCTGACGAATGGATTGGGAAGTTTTGCTAGCGGCACCATTTGCGATGCCCATACTCGCACCTACCACGGTTGGCTGAGCGCAGCTCTTGATCCGCCTGGGCAACGAACCTTGCTGCTGGCTCGCATTGATGCCAGTCTGGAGATAGCCGGACAATCGGTGGAATTGGGCGTTAATTTCTGGAAAAGTGGAGCGGTTGCGCCGCTTGGATATCGCCTATTGCAGGGGTTTGAGGTCGATCCGGTGCCGACTTGGATCTGGGGACAATCTCACTGGCAGTTGACTCGGCGGTTGTTGATGCCCTACGGTCTCGTATCAACCGCAACAGGAGCACCCCAATTCTGTAATCGGGTGTTGATTCAGTATCAGTACCACGGTCATCAACCAGCCGTTCTGAAACTGAGGCCATTGATCGGCGACCGAATTTTTCACTACCAGCAGCAGGCTCAGCCCGATCTTCAATTTGCCCAGTGGGTTGAACCCAACGGCATTTTGTTGCAAGCCAAACGCTCCGACTGGTTCGGCACTCCCTGGCAGTTGACCTGGACCCACGGCGACTACCAACCCGACGGAATTTGGTATTGGGGCTACCGCTATCCCGAAGAAACCCAGCGCGGCTTAGCCGATGTCGAAGACCTTTACAGTCCGGGCTGTCTGATGGTGATGATGGCTCCGGGAGACAGCGTGACGCTAGAAGCATGCGTTCGCGTTGATGGATTTTCTTCACCCTTACAGGCGGATAGTTTTGAGCAGGCGCTGATGGCGGAGCGGCAGCGGTTGGGGGAGGGATCTGGGGAAGAGAAGGAAGATGGGGGAGATGCGGCTCGTGAGCCTCGCCGAACGAGGGAAGATGGGGGCGTAAGAGCGGAGGCTGAGCTGCGGCGGCGATTGTTGCAGGCTGGGGATCAGTTTCTGGTGTACCGGGCGTCTACCAAGGGTCCGACGATGATTGCGGGCTATCCCTGGTTTAATGACTGGGGCCGCGATACGCTGATTGCCCTACCAGGATTGACGCTGGCAACCGGACGGTTTGATCTGGCTAGGGGGCTGCTGCGCACCTTCGGCCAATATTGCCAGCAGGGGTTGATTCCCAATGCCTTTCCTGATGCTGGAGCCAAACCGTTTTACAACACGATTGATGCGGCGCTGTGGTGGGTGGAATCCTTGGGACTTTATCTGGAGGCTAGCCAGGACTGGGAGTTTTTAGCAGAGCAGTATGCCGTGGTTTGGGGCATCTATAAAGGTCTGATGGCAGGCACGCTCTACAGTATTCGGGTCGATGCTTTTGATGGATTAGTTACGTGGGATTCGCCGCAGGTAGCGCTTACCTGGATGGATGCGGTGGTGGAAGCGGAACCGGTGACGCCTCGACGCGGTAAGCCTGTAGAAATCAACGCTCTCTGGTATTCGGCGCTCTGTTGGGCGCAGCAATGGGCAGAACGATTGCAGCAGTCTCAGTCTGACTTCTTACCAATGGATGCCGCCACGTTGACGAATCAGGCTCGCCGCTATGCGACACAAGCCGAGCAGGTGAAACGTTCGCTGCAAATCTATTGGAATCTGCTTGAGGGCTATCTGTTTGACACAATCAACCCGGATGATTCGCCGGACCGGACGATTCGCCCCAATGCCGTGATTGCCCTGTCGCTGCAACACTGTGGTTTTTCAGAGGCGATTGGTCGCTCAGTGGTGCAGGTGGCTCAGCAGCGGCTGCTAACCCCCTATGGGTTACGGTCTCTCGACCCTGCCGATCCGCAGTACATCGGACAGTATCGTGGTGGGATCTGGCAGCGGGACCGCGCTTATCATCAGGGGACCGTATGGCCCTGGTTGATTGGTCCATTTATTCGAGCTTGGCAACGGTTTTATCCGGATGATCCAGTTCCGTTTGACTGGCAGCCTTTGCTACACCACTTTCAGCACCAAGCCTGTCTGGGGTCCATTTCAGAAATGTTTGACGGTGATGCTCCCCATGCTCCCAAGGGAGCGATTGCCCAGGCGTGGTCGGTGGCTGAGGTGATTCGCCACTGGGTGCAGCCTCCACAGGAAAGGCAAGATGAAGTGGATTAGTTTTTGCTAGCCTGAGTCTGTTCTATTCTGAATCTAGAGCCGCTGTTGGTGCCGTGGCATCGCAAACTGGCGAAGGCCCTATCTCTAAGGGGAGCTACGAGAGTCAGTTCACTGATTTTGCACAGTAAATCCCTATACTGCCCTTCCTTGATTGGTCGCACTAGTTTGTTGTTTGTTTTTGTTGAATTATTCTGTTGAATCCGGGCGAGCTGTACATGCCATACTTTTCCTTCGATGAGAATAACGGACGCAAATCATTTGAGCTACCAGGGGCAAAACCCCACTACAACCCGGATCGCCCCGGCCAAGTAGAGCATATTTTTCTAGATTTGCATCTCGATATTCCGAATCAGAGCTACCAGGGCACCTGTCAGATTCGGCTCAATCCAGTCCGCAGTGGGATCGATCGGTTGACGCTGGATGCTGTGAATCTGCAGATTAATACGGTGCAAGTTAATGATGTGTTGCAACCGTTTGACTACGATGGGGAACAACTGCACATCCGGCTTCAGCCCACCACCCAAGCTGGTAAGCCCCTCACCCTCGTCATTGCCTATCAGGTGGAAAGACCCCAGCGTGGCATTTATTTTATTGCCCCAACTCCGGATTATCCCCACAAGCCAACTCAAGTCTGGACCCAAGGCGAAGATGAAGACTCGCGCTATTGGTTCCCCTGCTTCGACTACCCTGGCCAACTGGCGACCTCCGAGATTCGCGTCCGGGTGCCCAAGCCCTATCTCGCTATTTCCAACGGTGAACTGGTGTCAACTGAGGCCATCGGGGACGACAAAATTTACCACTGGTTGCAAAAGGAAGTGCATCCCACCTACCTAATGACCTTAGCCGTGGGAGACTTTGCCGAACTGCGCGACGAATGGCAGGGTAAACCCGTGGTCTACTATGTGGAAAAAGGCCGCGAAGCCGACGCCCGCCGCACCATGGGCAAAACGCCCCGCATGATCGAGTTCTTCAGCCAGACCTACGGCTATCCCTATCCGTTTCCCAAATACGCCCAGATCTGCGTCGAAGATTTCATCTTTGGCGGGATGGAAAACACCTCCACGACGCTATTAACCGACCGCTGCCTGCTGGATGAACGCGCCACACTCGACAACCGCAATGCTGAAAGCTTAGTTGCACACGAATTGGCCCACCAGTGGTTTGGCGATCTGGTCGTGATCAAGCATTGGTCCCATGCCTGGATTAAAGAAGGAATGGCTTCCTATGCCGAAGTCCTGTGGACGAACCACGAATATGGAGCCAACGAAGCGGCCTATTACCTGCTCAACGAAGCCCGCAGCTACCTGAGCGAAGACAGCTCCCGCTACCGCCGCCCAATTGTCACCCACATCTACCGAGAAGCGATCGAACTCTACGACCGGCATCTGTACGAAAAGGGAGCCTGTGTCTATCACATGATCCGGGCCGAGTTGGGCGACGAGCTGTTCTTCAAAACTATTCGCACCTTTGTGCAAGACAATGCTCACCGCACGGTCGAGACGGTGGATCTGCTGCGAGCAATCGAAAAAGCTACCGGACGTAATTTGCAGTTTTTGTTTGACCAGTATGTGTTTCGCGGCGGCCATCCGGAATATAAAGTTGCCTACACCTGGGATGGAGACAGCAAGCTGGCCAAAATCACCATTACCCAAACCCAGGCCAAACCGGGTGATACCAGCAGCAGCAGTGGCTTGTTTGATCTGAAAGTTCCGATTGGTTTTGGATTGGTCAAAGAAGGCACCACCTCGCTGCAAACCTTCACGGTGCGGGTGCATGAGTATGAGCAGAGCTTTTATTTTCCGCTGTCCGAGAAGCCCCAGTTTGTCAGCTTTGATGTGGGCAATGCCTACCTCAAAACCGTGACGCTGGAGTATCCGCTGGCCGAACTGAAAGCTCAGTTGCAGTACGACCCAGACCCGGTATCTCGGATCTATGCAGCCGAAGCAATTGCTAAGAAGGGCGGTTTAGAAGCAGTGAAGGCATTGGCCGCCGCCCTGAAGCAAGAACCATTCTGGGCTGTGCGGGCCGAGGTGGCTGAGCAGTTGGGGAGCGTCAAGCTGGACCAGGCATTTACTGAGTTAACGCAAGGTTTGGCCGATCCAGAGGCGCGGGTACGTCGGTCAGTGGTGGGTGCACTGGCAAGAATCAAGACGCCAGAAAGTTTTGCTGTTCTTAAGCCTGTAGCTGAGCAAGGAGACGCCAGCTACTACGTGGAAGCCTCCGCCCTATCGGGATTGGGCAGCATTGCCGCAAACTTCACTGCAAGCTCCGACGACCGTCCGGAAACCGAAATCCTGTTACAGCTCTATCGCTCGGTGCTGACAGAACGGGCTGGATGGAACGAAACGGTTCGTAGTGGAGCCATTGCTGGCCTGAGTCAGCTCAAGACCTCAGAAGCCGCTCTCGATCTGGTGCTGCAATACACCAAAGCAGGTACTCCCCAAGCGTTGAGGCTGGCAGCCATTCGTGCTCTAGGGGCCATCTCCAGCGGCCAAACGAATGTCAATCTAGAACGGATTCTGAATCGGTTGGAAGAGCTATCCCGCGAGTCGTTTTTCTTAACCCAGGTGGCTACGGTGAGCGCCTTGGGGCAAATGGAAACCGTCAAAGCGATGGGGCTGCTGTCTGCTCTAATTGAGCAAACCCCAGATGGTCGGGTGCGGCGAATGGCAGAAGAGGCGGTACAGCGAGTCAGCAAAGCTATCGGTCCTGACAAAGCCGTGAAAAAACTGCAAGAAGAACTGGAGCAGCTCAAGAAAGACAACCAGGAATTGCGTAGCCGTTTGGAAACACTGGAGGCGAAGGCAAAACAAGAGGTGGGTTGAGGGATCTCCTGATATCAAATCCGACTAAACGCCCTAAATTTAAATGCCGCGTTATACAGGCGTTTCGCCGAAACGCCTCTATCCGAACTCTGGCTGATCAACCGGATTTGATATGACTCCTGTTTCCCCTCACCGCTGAGTTGCCCCCAAATGCTGACGAGATTCAGCCAGGGTTTGGTTGATTTGGACCAGCAGTTCCAGGATTGAGAGAGATGGAGGCAAAATCCGAGTGGCCACTCGGTTCCATTCGGATGCTTCTGAAGCAGAGGTTGCCGTTTGGCTATGGTAGTTCCAAACTACTACCGGCGGATAATTGGCAAGCTGTTGTAGGCTATGTACCATCTGGGCGACTATTGCAGCCGAGGTCACGGGAGTGACGCAGAACAGCAACAGATCAACGCTTTGATGCTGGAGGGCATGCTGTACCTTTTCCCAACTATGGCTGACTGCACTGCGAAACCCAGCGGTTTGCAAATACTGGACCAGCGCCCGCACGGGTGGGCGGGATGCAGCCACCGGCTCACCTAGTTCGATTGCGCCGCAGTCCACGATCAGAATATGCGGTACCCAACTCACGCCTGCCGCAAGCTGCATGATTTGTATTAGTTCGGCCATGTCAGGCTGGGGGAGGGACCCATCTTCGCTGGCGGCAATCATCGCCAGGTAGGGAAATACGGCCAGCCCTGGAATTTGGTTTGCTGCTCGTGTCAGATCAGCCGTGAGGGTAATTAGCGGTAGATCGGCCAATGAGGTTGTCTGACTGAGCTGTTGCACGAAGGTTTGCACGTCTGTCTCGACCCGGTCGATCAGCACGACGTCTGGCTTCCACACCCGCGCCAGTAGATCGGCCTGTTCTAGATCATCTACTTCCAGCACCCGGCAATGATGGTGATCTGAGATCAGCGTTAGGGAGGGGTGTCCCTCATACAGATGCAGGACGGTGATGGCGGTAGTAGGGGCGTGCTGCTCAGGAGCAGGTGGTTTGACCAAGCGATTGAGGCAGCGTTCGAGCGCTTCGATGGCAATTGGCAAACTCAAAAAGCCGTCTGCGCCATGCTGATACGCCTGATCCTTTTCAACGCGGACGGCAGTGACCACAATCGGAATTGCGCGGGTCGTGTCATCGGTTTTCAGCAGCGTCAGCACATCCCAACCGGAAAGCAGCGGCAGTAGCGGATTGAGCAAAATCACAGTGGGCTGTAACCGGCGGGCTTTTTCAATTGCTTCTGTACCAGAGCGAGCCACCACTGCTCGATATCCCAGTTCAGTTAATTGTTCGACGCGCTCATCGAGTCGCTCATCTCCAGCTTCCACGATCAGCACCAAGCGATTGCGCTCCCTAGTAGAACGCGAGGATTGGATCGAGGCTGCCAGGTTCAACTGAAAATCAGATTCGCTGGCTTGGGGAGGCACAGGCGGCAACAGCAGCGTAAATTGACTTCCTTCATGGGGCACCGATGTAAAGGAGATATCACCTCCATGCAGACGAGCCAGCCGCTGTGTCAAGACCAATCCCAGCCCGGTGCCGTGAAACTGGCGGGTCAGAGTTTGCTCAAGCTGCTGAAATTTCTGAAACACTAAGTGCTGTTTCTCGACAGGAATGCCAATGCCCGTGTCCCAAACGGTGAAGGTGAGCCATCCTTCCCAAGCTTCTACCCGGAGACCAATCTCACCTCCCGACTCGGTGAATTTAATCGCATTTGACAGCAAATTAATCAGCATCTGCCGCAGCCGCAGCTCATCCGCCACAATGTACTGCAAGGCTGGATGGATATCCAAGTGAAACTGCACCTGTGGCTCCGGTGCCAGATCGGTGTTGTTTTCCACTAGGTGCTGCTGCTGAGCCAGTTCGTAGGCTTGCTGACACACGGTTGGAATATGCACCTGCTCTAACAGCAGCTCTAGCTGACCGGTCTCGATTCGAGTCAGGTCTAGAATATTGTTGATGATGGCAATCAGGTGGCGTCCGCTGCGGTAAATGAGCTGAGCATAGTGAGATTGGCGTTCATTCAAATCTCCCAGGAGCTGGTCTTTGAGCAGACTTGACATCCCCAGCACTGCCGTTAGCGGTGTTTTCAGCTCGTGGCTAATGCAGGCCAAAAATTCATCCTTGAGGCGATTGAGCTGAATCAGATCGGCATTTTTAGCGGCTAGCTCTTTGGCGACCTGCTGCTGTTCGGTCATATCTTGCGCCAGAACCAGCCACAGCCGCTCGGTTTGCATCAGCGTTCGCCAGTTCGGATCGGGGCTGAATTTAAGCGATGCTAGCTTGAACGGTAACAGAGCAGACTGGCCCAGGGATTGGTGCGGCCAAGATGGCACCGTTGCTTCCAGCTCAGAACTCCCTTCCTCGCTGGTGAATGGGTTAGCCAGGCCCATCGGCACTTTGATGAACTGCCACACTCGCTCTTGTCCATCCTTCATGGGGCAGACGCAGATGCAGGTATTGGGTTCTGTGCCCAAGTGACAAACGGCAAACGACGTTGAGGGTTCCGGCGGCACTGGCATTGAGCTGAGCGCGGGCGATGAGTCTGGAGGGGAACCCGACAAACCAGTCTGTACTTCAGTCCGGGAGCGAGGTTTGGCATCGGTACGGCAGGCTAAAGTAGCTTCTAGAATGCGGGCGGCAGCACGTCGAATTCTCTGCGGATGCTGAATACTGCCGACTCGTTGACGCCAAGCCAGGTTTTGAGTGATCACCCGTCCGGCTGAGGTCTGTAGCATTAGGGGCAGAGGCAGGCGTTCGAGGAGATCGATCAACGGGTCTGGGCAGATGGCCTCACTGATCAAAGGCTGAAGGGATGGGATGGGATGGGTTTCGACTGGTGTGTTTGAGGCTGCTATCTCTGGAGCCAGTGCTTCAGTTGGGTCCTCTGTAGCAAGCTGATGCAGCAGCTGTAAGCGATCTAGCACGCCCACATAGCGCCCGTTGTCATCAACCAAAACGATAGAGCGTTGAACAATATCGACTAGATGAGTCTGCACTTGGATGGAATTGGCCTCGGTTCGGAGCACAATCACCGCATCAATCAAGTGCTGATACATGATCAGGCTATTCTGAAGCTGGCTCTGGATCGACGGCAGCGCGTTGCCGATGGCAAATACGGTGATAAATCGATTCAGCTTCAGCACGCCCAAGGGCACCTGCTGTTCATCAACGACCACTATCTGATCGGTTCCCGCCTGCTGAAATAATTGCCAAATTGCGGCCAGGGAGTCAGTCTCACCGCAGACCGGAGCTGATACAATGAATTCTCTAAGCGGAGAGATATTCATCCGTCACTGAGCCAGAACGCAATAAAGGAGGCGGTTACAGGAGCAAAGCTGAAGCAAAGCTGATCAGGATGGGGCATGCGCTGAGCTACAGAGCTGAACGGCAGACTAGAGAGCAAAGGGTAGGGCGTGGGGTAGGGCGTGGGGTAGGACGTGAAGCAATCGAATCGACAGCTAAATTCTCGAGCTGCTTCCGGACTAACAGATTCAGAGCCAGAGGTGGCTGCCAGCAACCCAATCAGCAGATTTCCAGCTATTTCTATTGGGTAGTCGGTGAACAAGCGAGTTTCTAGCAGCAATGAAATCGAGAATCTGAACCCACCTCAATTATGACGGTATAGTCGAGTCAGCAGGCGTTTTTCAACTACAATAAATGTTAAGTATTTTTATTGGTATTGACTTTGCATATCGATTCTCCTACCTGCGTTGAGCGCTGTTAGTCAATGGTTTTAATCAAATTTAGCCATTGATCGGATTTCGTTAAGTTGTAAAGTGTTGCTGTGCTGTAATCTCAATTCTTCAAAGCTTTGCGTTCTTCCCTCTCAATTTGTGTCTTCTGCACGTCTGAACCGTTTGCTCAGCTCCTCTTGCCCTACTTAGAAGAGCTGTTGCTGCCCGAAGTAGGCCGCTATCACAGCACCATATTCCGCTCCAGCGATGATTTGCTGGCCCATATTCAGCAGACTGGCCATGTGGATTGTCTAGTGCTGGAGGCAGAGCCGGAGCTGCAAGCGTTTCTTGATCAGCTGCAACAGCAGGCTTGGTTTTTCCCAACGGTAATTTTAGAATCTCCGGCGTCGGATCTGAAGCCAGCTAATTCCGAACAGGCTGATTTAGCCGATGGGCAATCAAACCATCTAGAGGAATTTTCCTACCATGCGGCCATGGTCTGCCTGTCAGCTCAGCAGTTTAACCAGATCGGGCTGGCCATTGACCAGGCCATTAGCAAATTCATTCAACTCAAACCCGGAAAGCAGGTACCTGCTACTATTGCAGAATCTTTCAACAGTCGGGAACTCATGGCACAACAGCTTCGATTAGCTGAAAAATTGAAGGAGCGGCTTGATTATTTAGGTGTCTACTACAAACGAAATCCGCGCAATTTTTTACGTCACATGGCTTCACCTCAGAAGGAAGACCTGTTGCGGCAACTTAAGGCAGACTACCGGGAAATCATTTTGGCTTATTTTTCAGATGAGCCTCGTCTGAATGATAAGATTGACCACTTTGTCAACGTTGCTTTCTTTGCGGATGTGCCGATTTCCCAGATTGTGGAAATTCACATGGAGTTAATGGATGAATTTTCCAAACATCTTAAGCTAGAAGGCCGCAGTGACGAGGTATTGCTTGACTATCGCCTCACCCTGATTGATACATTGGCCCATTTGTGCGAGATGTACCGTCGATCAATTCCGCGCGAATCTTAGATTGCTGCTAAGTTGATCTAAGGGTAGGATGGCAAACTGAATCTGTGCTGCTACTACCTGTGATCTAAGCCGTACTGTGCTACCTGCTTTATTATCAACCCTATAAGCACCTGTGATTTTAACCCTACTCCTAGCCCATTAGTTCTACCTGTGAGCCTAGCCCTAATCCCATGAGTCCATTAAAAAAGACCTATATTCTGAAGCTTTATGTGGCAGGAAATACGCCCAATTCGGTGAGGGCGCTCAAAACGCTGAACAACATTTTAGAGAAAGAGTTTCAAGGGGTGTATGCCCTCAAAGTGATCGATGTGCTGAAAAACCCTCAGTTGGCTGAGGAAGATAAAATCTTAGCAACTCCCACATTAGCAAAGATCCTGCCGCCGCCTGTGCGCAAAATTATTGGTGATTTGTCGGATCGGGAGCGGGTATTAATTGGTTTAGATCTGCTTTACGACGAACTACAAGAGGAAGAATCAGAAAATCTGACGTAATTGACCAAGTTTGCCTACGATAGGATAGGTGATTCAAATCTTCGCCGCGTTGTGTTTGTCACTGCTTGCCAGTCTTTCGGACCGCTGATATCAACTCTTATCTTCCTCGCTACAATGGTCTGCCTTTCGTAGGGGACCGCTGACTGCAATAGCCAGTGTTGAGCTTCCCTTAAAGCGTATAATGCAAGGTCAGGCGCACGCTCCATCTAGCGTTCATCTAAATCTGATAAATTTGGATGTTTGAATCCTTTAGATGAAGCCAAATTTTTTCTATCGAAGCTCCACGCTTAATCAAAATGAGTAAAGGTTACGTTGAACCATGACCCAAACCAGCCCAGATGGACAGCAAAGCATGACAATTGCTGGAGTTCAAAAAATTCGCACCATGATTGAGGGGTTTGATGATATCAGTCATGGTGGTTTGCCGGTTGGTCGAACCACATTGGTCAGCGGCACGTCGGGTACAGGTAAAACCCTGTTTGCCACCCAGTTTCTCTACAACGGCATTACCCAATTTGATGAGCCTGGTGTTTTCGTCACCTTTGAAGAATCCCCGGCAGATATTATCAAAAATGCCTGCAGCTTTGGCTGGAATTTGCAGCAGTTGGTAGACGAGGGCAAGCTGTTTATTTTGGATGCCTCTCCTGATCCGGAAGGGCAAGATGTGATCGGCAATTTTGACCTCTCGGCCTTGATCGAGCGGATTCAGTATGCGATTCGCAAATACAAAGCCAAGCGGGTTTCGATCGATTCGGTGACGGCGGTATTTCAGCAGTACGATGCGGCTTCGGTAGTGCGGCGGGAAATTTTTCGCTTAGTGGCGCGGCTGAAGCAGGTGGGTGCCACCACAATCATGACCACCGAGCGCTTGGAAGAGTATGGGCCAGTGGCACGGTTTGGGGTGGAAGAATTTGTCTCTGATAACGTGATCATTGTCCGCAATGTCCTGGAAGGGGAGCGGCGGCGGCGCACGATGGAGATTCTAAAGCTGCGCGGCACTACTCATATGAAGGGAGAGTATCCCTTTACGATTACCAACCAGGGCATCAATATCTTCCCGCTCGGCGCAATGCGGCTAACCCAACGATCCTCGAATGTGCGGGTTTCTTCCGGCGTTAAAACGCTGGATCAAATGTGCGGCGGTGGCTTTTTCAAGGATTCGATTATTTTGGCGACGGGCGCAACCGGCACGGGCAAAACTCTGTTGGTGAGCAAATTCTTGCAGGATGGCTGCCGGGTCAACGAACGGGCACTGCTGTTTGCCTATGAAGAATCGCGGGCGCAGTTGTCGCGGAACGCCTACTCTTGGGGCATTGATTTTGAAGACCTAGAACAGCAGGGACTGCTGAAAATCATCTGCGCCTATCCTGAATCGGCAGGCTTAGAGGATCACCTGCAAATCATTAAGTCAGAGATTTCGGAGTTCAAACCCTCCCGGATTGCGATTGATTCCCTCTCAGCCTTGGCGCGGGGCGTCAGCAACAATGCCTTTCGGCAGTTTGTGATCGGCGTGACGGGGTTTGCCAAGCAGGAGGAAATTACCGGCTTCTTCACCAACACCACCGATCAGTTCATGGGGTCCCACTCGATCACCGATTCCCATATTTCCACCATCACCGACACAATTTTGCTGTTGCAGTATGTGGAGATTCGTGGCGAAATGGCGCGGGCGATCAACGTGTTCAAGATGCGCGGCTCTTGGCATGACAAGGCAATTCGAGAATATATCATCAGCGGCGATGGACCCGAAATCAAAGACTCGTTCCGCAACTTCGAGGGTATCATTAGCGGCTCTCCATCGCGGGTGGCGGTTGATGAAAAGAATGAACTGTCTCGAATTGTGCGCGGGTTTCAGGAGAAGTCGCAGGATAGCCCAGACAGTAAACCGGATTAGCGTCGGCCAAGCTTGGGCTGCATAGGTTCAACAGATGCGTGCTCCTCAACTCAGAGAATTCAGCCAAAATAAAAATAAGCCTGAGCTGAATTTTGCCTATGGATCCACGCTTTTATCCGATTCCCCAAACCGATCCGCCTCGCTCCCCCAGGGACACCCTTCCCACGATGTACGATCTGCCCAGTGAAGACCCAGAGGAACCTGGTTTGCCGGATGTATTTCATGATTTGCAGCCCCAGCTTTTGAGCGCTACCCTCCGCCTGCGCTACTATGCCAGCGATCAGATCTTTACCGGCACCGATCTCAACCTCTACTACGATGTGCGCCATCCCCTCTGGCACAAGCGACCGGATTGGTTTTTGGTCCTGGGTGTGCCGCGCCTCTACGATCAGATGGATCTGCGGGCCAGCTATGTGGTTTGGCAAGAAGGTGTGAATCCGTTTGTGGTGGTGGAGCTGCTTTCCCCCGGCACTGAGAAAGAAGACTTGGGCCGCTATGCCAACTTACCGCCAGCTTCGTCAGATCTAGAAATTGAAGCAGCGGATAGTTCTCCTGAGCGGTCTGATATTGCTAACGGTCGTTCCAGTACAGAAACACCCCCAGGCAAATGGCAGGTCTATGAACAGATCCTGCGTGTTCCCTACTACATCGTCTTTAGCCGCTACACGAATCAACTGCGCTTCTTTCAGCTAATTGGCGGCCACTACCAAGAGCAGAGGCTCGATTCTGCCGACCCCCGCATTTGGATTCCGGAACTAGAGCTGGGACTGGGCCTCTGGTTTGGCGACTACGACGGCATTACCCGCCCGTGGCTGCGCTGGTACGACGAGCAGGGAAACTGGATCCCGACCGATGCCGAACGAAACCAAGTTTTAGTGCAAGAGGCCGAACAAGAGCGCCAACGAGCGGAACAGGCAGAACGCCAACTCCGGCAAGTGGTGCTGAACTTGTTGCAGCAGGGAATGGGCAAAGCCCAAGTGGCCCAACTCACCGGACTTTCAGAAGCAGAGGTCGAGAATTTGGCTGGCTGAAATTGCCCCGCCTAGCTGACCCGCCTAGTAGTCCGTTTCTTCTTCGTATTCCACCACCCGCTTGCGTTCGGGAATATTCACCTGCGGAGCACGGTAAGGTTTGGGATTCTCGTCATCTTCCCAGGCGTCTTTGGTTACATCCTCATCGACCGTGACAAAATCAGCCTCTGGGATTTCCTCGTAAGGCACATCCTCGTATTTGGCCTCATTGTATTTGGGTTCATCGCTGCCCCAGTTTGATTCTTCAGCGTAAACCGGCTCCTCCTGCATTGCCCGCATCTGTTGCTTCGGCTGTTGGGCTTCCCAGTGGTCATCATCCCAGGTTTCTTGGGCAACGGGCACACGGCGCTGCTGCTGAATCGGTTCGACCGGCGTGCGAATTCCCGAAGGCAACTGGTTAGC
Organism: Leptolyngbya sp. NK1-12; assembly: GCF_032598965.1. NCBI lineage: Bacteria > Bacillati > Cyanobacteriota > Cyanophyceae > Leptolyngbyales > Leptolyngbyaceae > Leptolyngbya > Leptolyngbya sp. NK1-12. Next base: position 677,676 of record NZ_CP053586.1, on the reverse strand, counting down.
GGTAGAGACAGGAGTGACATAATCTTCGTCTTCCTCCCGGTCCCAAGGGGCTTTGCCGATGCCGATCCGCTCTAGCAACCCTACTGTGAGCTGATTCAGTTTTTCTTCGGCACCTTCAAACACAATCAAGCGGTCCGGGCCACTGCTGACCACCTCATCCATCGACAGTTCGTAGGTGCTGATCAGCTGATCGGGAATCTGCGGCAGGCCAATCGAGGCTATCACGATTGATTCCACGCGGCCATCCTGAGTGTCGAACTTGAAGCCGCGCACCTTGCCAAGCAGCTCTCCAGTTTCGGTAATCACTTCGCTATTGATCAGGCTACTGTAGGCTTCGGTGTTGAAGTCGTCCTCGGTCGCCGTGTTGTCATCCACCAAAATCACATCCCCAATTTGGCGCACGCTAGTGAGCAGCATCACCTGCTGGACGTTGGACAACACGCCAGACAGCATACTTTCGCGCAGGCCGATCGCCACTACCTCGCGGCGATCCACATCTACCCAAAGCTGGCTCACCACCCCTAGGCGCTTGCCGCCGTCACGGGTAATGATCTGGGTCCCTATTAAATCAGAACGTTGGCAATACTGTTGTTCAAAGCTCATGTTCGAGTCCTAATCTCGAAGCGGTCTTAAGATACTAGTAATAATCCGTCATTAATAGTGATTCAACTATCAATATTAATTAAGATTACAGGCTTCAGGGTTATCTTAACGATTATACAGAAGCTATCCAGAAGCGCTCTGGAGGCTCAGCCCTAGAACCTGCGTGTAGGCTCCTCGGGCTTGGGTGACACCAATCGTGCGCTCGGCAGATTCAATCATCGGTCGCCGTAGGCTAACGACAATAAATTGGGCTTGCTGAGCTTGATGTTTAATCATTCTAGCTAATCGCTCTACATTTGCCCCATCCAGGAACATATCCACTTCGTCAAAGGCGTAGAAGGGGGAAGGACGGTAGCGTTGAAGCGCAAAGATAAAGCTGAGGGCGGTCAAGGATTTTTCTCCCCCTGACATCGAGGCCAAACGGCGCACCGGCTTGCCTTTGGGATGGGCCACCAAGTTCAAACCGCCGGCAAAGGGATCCTGGGAGTCATCAAGCTGCAAGTAGCCGTCTCCATCGGAAAGTTCAGCAAAGATCGTCTGGAAGTTCTTGTTGACTGCATCAAAGGCTTCTTTGAAAGCTCGCTGCCGCAATGTGGTGAAGTTTTCAATCCGCAACAGCAGTTCGGTGCGCTCTTCATCCAGGGTGGTCAGCTTTTGGCTCAGCTCGTCTAAGCGGGCCTGGGTGCGTTCATATTCCTCTAGAGCCAGCATATTCACGGGTTCCATCGCCTGCAGGCGTTTCTGAAGCGAGCGTAGCTCATGCTGCAAGGCAGCCAAGTCGGTACTATCCGGAATCTCCGGCAGCGGATCGGGTAACTCGGCCCGTTCAGTGGTGAGCTGTTCCTGTAGGGTGGCTAGCTCCTGTCGCCGGGTTTGCTGCGTTTCTAACAGTTTTTGCCGCTGCCATTCCAACTGCTGGTAGGCGGTTTGCTGGTCTCGTAGTTGGCGTTCGGCTCGGTCTCGCTCTTGTTTTTCAGCAGCCAGGGTTTGATCGATCGCGGCGAGGGCCGTTTGGGTGGCGCTGATTTGTTCGGTCAGGGCCGAGTGCTGGGTGGCGAGGGTCGAGTGTTGGTTGAGCTGAACTGTTTGCTGGTTGCGGTGGTCTTGCAGGCGCTGCTGGTATTGCTCGATTCGCTCTTGCAGGCGTTGTTGTTGCAACTCCAGATCCCGCATCCGCTGCTCTGCTGTTTGCAAGGCGAGCTGCCGCTGGTTCAATTCGGCTTCCTGCTGGCGGATGGCGGCCTGGATCTGCTGCCATTCACTGTGGGTTTGGGACTGCTCCAGTTCGGTCAAAGCTTGCCGCTGCTGTTGCAGAGTCGCTGTTTGGCGGGGGAGTTCGCGTTCCAGGGTGAATAAGCGCTCTTCGGCAGCCGTCAACTCCTGATTGTTCTGCGTCAACTGGGTGCGGAGTTGGCCTTCTTGGGCAATCAGACCGACCAACTGCTGCTGCAACTGCTCCACCTGAAGCTGGATGGTGCGCTGATTCTGCTTGGCCTCTGCAAGGGCCTGAGCGCCCTCCTTGACAGCCAGACTCGCCTGAAGGATTTGCCGCTCGCAGCGCTGGAGGATCTGGGCAATTTCCTGGAGCCGTTCCCGCAACGCTACCGCTTCAGCCGATTCTGCCGCTTCTACGGTGCCAAAGTGGAGAGTACCCTGTCGAGAGGTGATGCTGCCGCCGGTCATCGCGCCGCTAGTTTCCAGCAGTTCCCCGTCTAGGGTGACGATTCGGTACTGCCCCATCTGACGGCGAGCGGCTTCTAGCGCCTGAAACACAACCGTATTGCCAAACACATAGGCGAACACATCCCGATAGCGGTCGTCACAGTCAATCAAATTTGCGGCGTAGTCGATAAAGCCGTCAGGACGATTCCACTTGGCAAGCGGAGCCAGAGTTGGGGCTTTAATTTTGTTGAGCGGCAAAAAGGTAGCACGTCCGGCCCGCTGGCGTTTGAGCAATTCAATTCCGGCGGCGGCAATGCTGTCATCTTCGACAATCAGGTAGCTCAAGCGGGCACCGGCAGCAATTTCCAGCGCTAGCTGATACTGAGCATCGACTCGTCCCAGTTCGGCCACGAGTCCGCAGATTCCCGGCAGCCCGGCCTCGGCCAAAATCTGACTGATTCCGGTGCCTTGGGTTTCCCGGATCACCTGGGCTTGGGCCTCTAGCTTGTCGAGCTGGCGCTGTTTGTCGCGCTGTTCTTGCAGCAGGCGGGTTTGGGTTTCCTGCTGGAGCTGCAACTCGCGTTCGGCGGCAGAAACCGACTGCTCAAGGCCGTTCATGTCCTGGATCGAGGTGATCAGCTGCGACTCGATCTGACTACGTTGGGTTTGTTTAACGGCAATTTCTTCGGTTAAGGCTTGCAGCGCTTGGGTTTGCTCCTGGATTTTGACTCGGAGTTGCTCGGTGCGCTCTTGCAGACGAGCCTGTTCGGTGCGCTGAGGTTCAATGCTTTGCTGGAGAGTTTCGATTTGCCGCCGCAACGCCGTTTGCTCTTGGATCCAGGCATCTGAGGCGGAAGCCATCGTGTTGGCTGCTTCTCGCTGTTGCTCTAGCGCTTGCTGGGCCTGATCTCGATGCGCCCGGAGCGTCACCAAATCTTCTGCTTCTACCTGCTGCTTTTCTTTGGCCAAAGCGTCTAAGCGCTGCACCTGCTCTTGAATCTCCTGCTGAGTGCGCTCTAGGTTAGCGGCGGTTTCTTGACGGGCGGTGGCTAATTCCTGCTGCTGACGCTGCAACTGCCGCAGTTCGGCCTCGCGGGTGGCCAAGGTGGCCTGGAGTGCCAGAAGCTCATCTTCGCCCAAAGCTTTGACACGGCGATTCAACTGATCCAGCAAAATCGTGGCCTGTCGGATTTCTTCACCCATGCCGGTCAACCGCTCCGCTAGTTCGGCAGTGGTCTGGTCGCCCGCCACAATTTGAGCCTGGATCTGCTCGGCCTGTTTTGCCTTCGTATTCCAGAGCAACACCGATTCCCACTGGGATTTATCCTGAAATTCGGCCTTCAGACGCTGATACTTCTCGGCCTTGAGCCGGTCCTGGGCCAACCGATCCCGCTGGGCAATCAACTCCCGTTCCACAATGCGAAACCGCTCTTCTCGCTCTTTGACCGCATCCAGTTTTTCTTTCGCCTGGTCAATTTTGCGATCAAACGCGGCTACACCGGCCAGCTCATCAATAATTTCCCGCCGCTCCCGCGAGTTCATCGAAATGATACTGGTGACATCCCCCTGGAGCACGACGTTATAGCCTTCGGGGTAGACATGAAACTTCTGCAACTGCTCGTGTAGTTCGGTGAGCGTGCAGGGTTGAGCGTTGATGTAGTAGTTGGAGGTGTAGGTGCCCTGCTGGGTGACGCGCAGCTTACGGGTAACGGTCCATTCGGAGAGGGGAGTGGGGGAGTGGGGGAGTGGGGGAGTGGATGGGTGGATGGGTGGATGGGTGGATGAGTGACCATTCGATGCATGACCATTCGACTCGTGGCCGTTTTGCTCGTGACCATTCGACTCGTGGCCGTTTTGCTCGTGACCATTCGATTCGTGACCGTTGGATTCGGTACCTACGGATTGCAGCCGTTTGTCCTCTTCCTCCTCGGACTCCAGGACTCGCTGGACATCTTCGGCATCAAGGGCAAAGGTGACGGTGACGCTGGCTTCCACCATCGAACGGCCTCGACTGGCTTGGGTCTGGTTGACCAAATCGGGCAAACGCTCGGCTCGCATTCCCTTGGAGCTAGATAGGCCCAGGGCAAACAGCAACGCATCCAAAATGTTGGATTTACCAGAGCCGTTTGGCCCAGAAATCACGGTGAACCCTGGCAACAGCGGAACTTCTGTGGTGCCACCAAAGGACTTGAAATTCGTCAGTTCAACGCGCTTGATATACACAGGCCGTCCATGAGAGCTTAGTACAAATATACTATCTTAAATAAAAAATGCAAGACCTGTTGGTGTAAGGTCAGTGCAGACATGGTGCAAACACAAAGACGCTCCTAACTTTACTCAAAAAATGCAGAAGTGCGTCATAACGCAACTAAAATTTTGTAATCTTGGAGGCGGTAGGAAGCACTGCACCCCTACGTGAACCGACCCACCCGATAGTTTTCCCGTCTGACTAGGCACTCTAGAACCGATGATTCTGGAGAGCGGCCTGATGAAGATTTTGATGCTGTCGTCTACGTTTCCCTATCCGCCCAGTCGGGGAGGGACAGAAATTCGCACGTTTAATTTGCTGAAATACTTGTCGCAGCATCATTCAGTCTCGCTTATCACCCAACGCCATAAGGGAGTCAGCGATCAGGAAGTGGAGGAACTGCGGACCTGGGTGGATCAGCTCCAGCTTTTTGCTCTCTCAGAAACATCTCCGGCGGCAAATCGGCTCAAGCGGCTCAGCGGCCAGCTTCAGCGTTTGGCCCAATCCCTCTGGAGCAGTACCCCTCCCAACGTTCTTTATCGCTATTCGCCCCAGATGCAGGACTGGATTAGGGCAGCGGTGCAATCGGGCTATTACGATGTCATCACCTGCGAGCACAGCGTCAACGAAATTTATATCCAGCCAGAGTTCCGGCAGTCGATCAAAACCGTAGTGGATGTTCACAGCTCGGTCTATGCCTGGACGCGCAATCATCTGGAAATGGGTGCCTCTGCCCATCCTGGACGAGATCGGTTGTATCTGCCGCTGCTGAAGCGCTACGAAAAACGTTATTGCCGCAAGTTTTCCCAAATTGTCGTGACAACCGAAGACGACCGGCAAGAATTGCTCAACCTTGTGCCTGATGCCGCCATTGATGTGATTCCCAATGGGGTAGATCTCGACCTATTCCCCTATCGCAGTTTCGACCCCAGCAGTTACGATCTAGTGTTTGTCGGCGCAATGGATGCCTCCCACAATATCGACGCTGCCCGCTTCTTTGCCACCGAGGTAATGCCGCCCTTACGACAGCGCTATCCGCAGCTCACCTTTCGGATTGTCGGGGCACGGCCCGTAGCAGAAGTTTTAGAACTCGCCAAGCGACCAGGTGTTGTCGTGACCGGGCAGGTCTCCTCGACGGTAGACGAGCTGCACAAAGCTACTATTTGCGTTGTTCCTCTCCGCACTGGATTCGGCATCAAGAACAAAACCCTCGAAGCAATGGCAGCTGGTGTTCCGGTCGTAGCCAGCGATCGCGGCCTAGAAGGACTAGCTGTCGATGGCACCGGCATCCCGTTACGCGCCCTGCGAGCCAACCAGGTTCAGGATTATATCAAGGCGATCACCCGGTTGCTCGAAGACACCAACCTCCGTACAAATCTATCTCAAGCCGGTCGCATTTTTGTACAGCAAGAGTATACTTGGGAACGAGCAGGAGCGGCATATGAAAGAGTTTTGAGTTCTGAATGAGTGAAGTAAAGGAGTCAATTCGTTGCGTGGCAACAGGTTGGCTTATCTCAAGTACTGGGCCGATCTCCAAACTTTAGAATTACGTACGATACACACCCAACGCTCTAAAACTCAAACCTCAAACCTTAAAACTCAAAACTTATTTATTAAAGCTTGGAGTTGGGCATGGGGCGAAAAGTTCCAGTGAAAGTGCGGGTCTGGGTGACGGAACAATCGTCAATTTCCCGTAATTCCTGGAAGATTACCTTGCTCACAGGGACGCTTTTGACTGGTGCAGTGGGGCTAGTCTTCGCTGGAAGTTGGTTGGGGGTGCGGTTGATTGTCAGTCCTGGTTCGTTGACCTGGTTGAGTCAAATTCTGCCGCACTGGGGTGATTTCTCTGCTCCTCAACCCCAAACGCTGGCTGAAATTGGGGCTGAAGTGCAACAGGTCGGGCAGGCTATTGGAGCGCCGCTCTACTTCAGTAGCTATCCCGGCATGACGCAACAACGGGCTGGTTTTAATGATGTGCTATTGCCCATATTGCAAGCAGGTCCGCAGTGCACCCGTCAACCGAAGGGAGGGCGCTGTGGTGCCATTCTGGAACTGCGAGTGTACCGTTCTATCAGACAACCCTTCAGACAATCCTTGCTCGGCCAATCGGTGGTTCAGGGTCCGGGTACTGTCTATGAATTGATTGATCGGATTGGAGTGACTGGCCCCGAAGAGTTAAGCGCGATTGCCCGCCTGTCGCACAAAGCCATTACCCAAGGCTCAACCCGCACCTTGCCCCTGACCGATATGCACTTCATCGAAGGACAAGCTCCTGCTGGCATCTGGTTGCAGCTCAGCGGCGAGTGGAAGCGAGGCAGTCGGGTGCTGTATGGCCAGGTGGTTCAATATGATCCAGAACACCGCAGACTTTATGCGATGCAAGCGTGGAGCAGTCCAGCAGGGCAATGGCCGCGTTGGCAGCAGGTGACTGGCGATGCCACAGCCGAACTCGTCGTGGATCAAAGTATTGGATTGGAACCGCAATTTCAGGTGTACCAACTAAGACGGCCTCGGATCTCAGCCCAACCTCCAACATTGGAAGCTATTTCCCTCACCGAAGCGGCTTTAGCAGATCGCACATATGCCAACGGGTTATTGCTAGCGCGGCATGGATTGTGGTCGTCGGCGTTGCAGATCTTAAAAGCGGTCAAACAACGAGGCAAATGGTCGAGCGCGGCTCAGAGCCAGCTTGATGTAGTGGCGCTGCATGCCAAAATTACCCAAACTCAGGCGGATCGGGATTGGGCCAGTCCCACCCAGCAGATTTTGGCGCAGGTGATGGATGGCCGCTGGGCAAAATCTCTCGGCTTACTCAAGGCAGCCCATCAAAGCGGCTATGATATCGAGAATTTGCTGAAGCAGAATGCCGATCGCCTCTGGCAGCGGGTAGAAGCGGCGTTGCGGGTGAACCCCCATCAAGCGGACCTGCAAGCTTGGGGCACGCTGGTTTTAGCCGTCCAACAGAATCGGACCGAGGCCATTGCTTGGCTCCGCCGTCAGCCCAATCCAGCCGATCACCGCTCCAGTGAACAAACCCTAGCCCTGTTGCAGCCAAAGCCTGATCTAAATGCCATTCCTGATGCTGTTTTGCCTCCGGTGGCTGTTCCAACAGTTCCAGCTGCTGCTCCGGCTGTTGCCGGCGGTTTGATCGGTACAGTCAACCCGATAACAACAGTGCAAGCGTCTGATTGGTTGGCAGTTGCATCCCTGACCTTACCAGCTCAGCAAACCTGGTACCGTATCGAGGTGGTGGGATTTCACGATGGTCAGGACTGGCAGCCTGCTCGGTTGGGTGTGGAAGTGAGTGCAATTTCGACCACTCAGCCAGCACAAACGCTATTAAACGAGCTGGGATTAGAGAATTCACAGTTGCAAATTGTGGTTTGGCAAGATGCAACACCAGTCCAGACGTTATCTGCTACGGTCAAGGCGGTTCAGATCCAGCAGGGTCGGTTTTTCCTGTTGGCCGCAGGAGAGCGATTGGAGTTCCCCGATGGTTCTGCCGTTGTGGCCGTTACACCCGACACAATTTCCTGGTCACAGCCCTCTACCACGCTGACTCTAGCAGAACTAGCACAACAGCCGATTTGGCAAGAGAAACTGGTTCCCCAACTCTGGCAAGACCTACAAACCGCCGAGCTAATTCCTGCCCCAACTGCAACTGATGATCCGCTGCAAGTGCTTGGTGATTGGGCTATACAGCTTCTGGAACTCACAGGCGATCAAACGCCAGAAGCCATTCTAACGATTGAACCCGCTACGACAGATCCACCCCGGACGGTGATCTTTTCTGGCTCATCGCTCATCTACAGCGATCTGCATAATCCTGAGCGGTTTTTGGTTGCAATTGTTGAACATACTAATAACAGACGACCAATATTAATAGTGATGAATGCAGGTAAGTTAAATTTACAAAAATGGTCAAGTCAACGGCAGCAATTTGACTAAGATTTTTAAAATGGTTCAAAAGATGATAGCCAGAATCAATGAGGCAAGGGTTGAACGATTACTAGTAGAGCAGCATCCGCTGAAGTAAGCTTCTTGTTTGCAAGCAGAAGCCTACACTTTACTTTAATTGGGCTGAATCGATTCCTGACTCCTGACTCCTGACTCCTGATCACTGCTGCAATGACAACCCTAACCACTCACTCAAAGTCTCAGCTAGCCAATCGGCTTCTCGCTCGGTGAGTCCTTTTAGTTCAAAGGTTTTATGGCGCGTTCGTAACACCACTGCCGGTTCAATCGCACTAATGAAAGGCTCTCCTGTAGCCTTTTTAGCTTGCACTGTGTGAGACTGAATCCGCTCTAGTCGCACCAACTCGCGCCGAGGGGCAGACCCTAAGAATTCGACTCGCACGCCCAACAGTTCGTGGATTAAAGAAATTTCGTACTGATCAATGTAGAGGCGCAATTGCCTCAGCTCTGGGAAGCGATATTCTTGCCAAATCCGACTCAAGGCCGTCAACAGTTGGTGCCGATAGCCAAACAGAAGAAACCAGCCCAGAATCGGCAATTGCAGCAGCAAAGACACTAAAAGCACAATTGGCAGTGTTTTCAGCATGCGTAGAGCCGTCGTGCCCGACAGGTAGCGCATCGCCGTGAAAAAATTATGTTTGGGTGGTACCACCACCTGAAGTTGGTCGGGGCTAATGCTGAGGGAAATGCGGCTATTGTCGAGCTGATGGTGCAAGCCAACGGGGGCATCGAGTTTACATGCCCTCAGAGCTGTAAGAGCCGCTTGAGCCGAATCAAACCGCCGATCCAAGCTGGGTTCTACCATTCGCACTAACCATTGGCAGAAAGCCGAACTGAGTTGAGCCACCGCTTCGAACTGGATTCGTCCTGCCTGCAAAGGTAGCTCTGCCGGATGCCTGCCGGTGGCGAGGTAAATTAGCGTTGCGCCCAAACTGTAAAGATCGGAAGCGGGTACAGCCCGTCCACCAAACTGTTCCGGTGCGGTGTAGCCATAGGTGCCCACAACAGTAAAGGTGCCTTCGCGAGTGGCAGCTGCACTTTGGACCGAACCAAAGTCGATGAGATACACTTGCCCCACCCAGTGGCCGGAGCGCTCGCAGCTCAGCAGAATGTTGCTTGGTTTGAGGTCGCGATGCACAATAGCGGGATGGCGCTGATGCAGATAGATCAGAATTTGCAGCAGCGATTCGGCCAATTGCTTCAATTCTTGCGGGCTGAAGGTACGGCCCATTTGCAGGTGAGCTTGCAGCGAAGGCGCATCAATGTAGCTCTGGACTAAGACAAAGCCGCGACATTGGGGCAAATCCAGCTCGAAGGTGTCGAGATACTTGGGGATTGCCGGATGCTCCAGGCTTTGCAGCACCTGTCCTTCGCGTTCAAACAGCTTGAAGTGGTCCCACTCGATATCGCCGCCAAAAATCAGCAGTTTGAGAATCACGGGCTGTTGGGTCTGCCGATCGAGCGCTTGAAAGGTCTGTCTTCCCGGTTTCTTGCCCAGCATTTGCTGAATCTGGTAGCGGTCTTGCAGCACTTGTCCGGTCTGCAACATTCCGGTCTGCAACATAGAGCCTCCCATCTCTCCACGGCTTCAAGCGTCTAGAAACCTGATTTGCGAAAAATGTAGCTTTAGTCTAGCTCGCAGATTTTGCCAGTGGCCGGAGTTGGATCCAGCTAAGATTCAGGTGGTTTCAAAACAAAAAGTCAGTCCGGCAGCTTGTATTGACCTACGATGCGCTTGGCATATTCCGGCACATGGGCCTCTAGCTTTTCAGGATGGTGTCGCTTGACATAGAGATAATTGCGGGTGAAGTGGGAGTCAATCGAAAAACGAGCGTACTCTAAGCCTTTGGGACCAATTTTTTCGATTACGATCCCCATCAGCTTGGCAGCCCACATTGGCAGCGTTACTCCCTTATCGTAGGCGGGAATGCTTTGCTGCACGGCGTTTTTCCGATCCCCCTGAGACATTACCGGCTGAGTTTCGATCTGGTCCATCACCAAATCCAGCATTTCCTGCCCACGCTGATTGCGCACCACGATCCACTGCCAGCCAAACGGTGCCCCCATATAGCCCACCACCAGATCGGCCAGGGAATTCACATAGTCGAAGCAGCTCATGCAAGAAGGCGCAAATACATCCTTGAGCTGGTTGGTTTTGAGGCCGAAGAAGGGAACCGTCTCGGTCGAGCCATCTTCATGCTTGAAGTGGACGCGGAAATCTTGCATGAATTCGTAGTAGACCACCGTATCAGGCGAGCGGCTGGTGGTATCGAGGAATTTTTGCAAACCAGCGCGGGTGACATTATCAACGCAGGGTGTTCCCAACACATACAGCTTTTCTAACCCCAGTTCCTTTTCCACCGCGCGCAGAGCCTGGATCTGACAGCCCACCCCAATCACCAGCAGTTTTTTTAATCCCGATTGTTCGATCTGCTCCAGCACCGACAAATTAGGCGACAGAGTGGGTTTATTTACCCGAGCAGCCAAAATTTCCTCTGGAGTGCGGGCAATAATCGGCATTGGCTGAAACCGATCTTCCTTGGTATTCTGCACACAAACCACGCCTTCTACCCAGCCGCGAGTCAGCATTTCGATGGCAATGGTGCTGACAATGCCGGTCCACTGGGCACCTTCAATTGGCTGGAGTTTGCGAGCCGCCATCATCTGCTGCTGCACACCAAAGTACCAATCATCCTGGTTGGATAGATCCCGACTGCGTCCGTGGGTTTGTGCCTCTAAAGCCGGGATTTGCTGATTCAGAAACGCGCAGGCTTCCTTGACATAGTGGACATAGTAGGTATCGCATAGACCACATTCGCTGCATAGTTCCTTGGCAGGGCGGTGGCTTCCCGGTTTTAGCGCTCGTGCTTTGCGGTGCTTAGCCTGGTGGTGCGATGAGTCAGAGTGCTCGGCTGGAGTAATTGCAGTCATTGAAAAGTATCTATCTAAACGCGGATTCCTCTCTTGATCACAATACCGTAGAGACTGCCCAGAAAGGCGAGCATAGCTAATGTACTTATGTGACGTTAGTGGGTCAGCTCCAAATCGATAGAGAACAATTCCATGCTGACCTGGACCGCATCTGCCAACCGAGAGCTGCAACAGGAATCCGCCGCTTAATCGAGGCATTCATGCTAATTTGTTTATCCCTGGTTAACTATAGAAATTTGATGGCGATGAACTACTGGCTGATGAAATCGGAACCGGAGGTCTACGGGATTCAAGACCTGGCTCGCGATCAACAAACGATTTGGGATGGTGTGCGCAACTATCAGGCACGAAACTTCTTGCGCGAGATGCAGGTTGGCGATCTGGCCTTCTTTTATCACTCCAACACAACGCCGCCCGGAATTGTCGGGCTGATGCAGATTGTTCAAACCGGCCTTGCTGACCCCAGTCAGTTCGATCCCAGCAGCAAATACTACGACGCCAAATCTACGAAGGCCAATCCGCGCTGGCAAACTGTTCAGGTGGAATATGTAGAAACATTTGTCAATTTCATCCCGCTGGATCAGCTGCGGCAGCAATTCACACCTGAGCAGCTAGGAGTGGTGCGACAGGGGAATCGGCTCTCGGTGATGCCGGTGGCCACCCCAGTCGCAGAAAAAATTTTAGCCATCAGCCAGGGTAAAGCAAAGCCATAGGCTGGGTCAGCAGTGCCTTACGGCAGCTCACTACAGGATGGTTGCCGTTTTTGTTACCGCTAACCCAAATTGATCCCAGACTGATAGTTTTGTTGACAGGATGTTTACGGAATAGTACCAGTCGAACGGTGTATCCACAACAAGCTTATTCACCTGGCGTCTTACCCGGTTAGCTAGCAGCGTCTAGCATCTTAATGCTATGCCCCAGGCTCTTGCTGCTGATTCAGCGAGTCGAATGGGTTGTGGCAGAGCTGATGGTTGCGATTTGGCAAACCATTGGCTGTATGGTGCGATTTCGCGATTGGAGCAGGTTACTCAGCGTAAGCAGATGATGGGGGGGCTAGGATCTTATAGCTACAGCTATTTCTTGACTCACAATCTTGGCATAGGTCGGACCATCAGCCTGATTATTGGCAGTAATTTAATGCTTTGGGGTGTAGGGTTGCCGATTAGGGGACTTGGAATCTTGATTTTCTCTGTCCTGGCAGATTACACTACTCCACTGATCCAGCGGATTGTTTTGGCAGTTTTGCCGGGTCTCGATGATGTTCTGACTACCTCACCAAAGCGCCAGGTGCGCACTTGGCATCTCAATGTGGGCGATCGGGTTCGCTATTGTGGAGAAATGGTTAGACAGATCTAGAAGTGGAGCGTTTACTGGACAACCGGGAACTTTGCCTCTGTCAGGTATCTCATGGCTATTGGATGCCCTGGCTGAGAGTAAAGAAGCTAGAGCCAGATAGGGGTTCCGCCGCTGAGTTAAAGGAATGAGCGAAAGTTCCGTCTATCTTGTAGACTCGATAGCCAGCGGTTCTTTTCACAGTGAGGAGGGCAAGGGAAGTGAGGAAGTGGTCGGTTGAAATCCATAAGGCAGTTTTCACCCACGTCGTTTTAATCGGGATTCCAGCAATTTTTTTCTACTGTTTGCGGCTGGGTGGATGGAGCCTGACCGGCATACATCTAGTGATTGCAACTTTTTATTTGTTTAGCGCTTTCATGCTGCTGATCGAGTCTTCCTCAGCTGTGTTTCGTCGCTTTGCTACCGATGACTACAAGAAAGACAAAAATAGGGTCCACCAAACCTATTACGCTGCAAAAGCTTTACTAGGCGTCGGAGGATCCAGACAACCCTACCCCAAAGCCCCCGTTCCTAAATGTTCCTTCTTAGTGGCGGCCTACCTGCCTAACGAACAGGACATCATTCTTGAGACGCTAGAATACATTTTGCTGAATGTGGAACGTCCGCCAGGGGGCCTAGAAGTCATCCTGGCCTACAACACGCCGATTGATTTGCCGATTGAACAGGAACTTCAGCGTCTGGCGCAGCTCTACACTGAGTTGCGCCTCGTCCGTGTAGAAGGCAGCCGTTCCAAGGCCGAAAACCTAAATGCCGCGTTTGAGAGCGTCACCGGCGAGATTACCTGCATCTTAGATGCCGATCATCATCCAGCCCCCGACTGTTTCTTTCGCGCCTGGCACTGGATCGACCAGGGCTACGACGTGGTGCAGGGCCGCAGCATTATCCGCAACCACGATCAAAACCTGCTGACCCAAACCGTGGCGATTGAGTTCGAGATGATGTATGGCATCATCCACGCCGCCAAGTCGTTCCTGACCGATTCCAGCATCTTTGGTGGCTCGAATGGCTACTGGCGCACCTCGGTACTAAAGCGCATCCGGTTTAACCCCGTCATGCTGACTGAGGACATCGACGCCTCAATGCGTACCCTGCTCAACGGCTATCGGATTTTGCATGACCGCAGCATTATCAGTACCGAACTGGCTCCGGTTGATCTCTACTCCTTTTGGTTTCAGCGCAAGCGTTGGGCACAGGGCTGGCTGGAGGTAGGATTGAAGTACCAGCGTCATGTCTGGAGGTCTGATAAGCTCAACTCATTGCAGAAGGTCTTTTGGACCTATTTGCTCTATTACTGTGAGTTCTACTCGCTGGTGGCGATTCAGATTATTCCGTTGATGATCAGCCTATCGCTGCATCGGACCGCGGTGCCGACCACAATCAGTCATTACCTCTGGTTCAGTACGCTGCTCTCGTTCTTTAGCGGTGTTTGTCAAACCTTAGTCACCGCGAAAATTGGCGCGATCCGCTATCCGGTTTCTTACTACATCAAGCACATGCTGTTGCTGATTCCCTACATCACCTTCAAAAATGTGATTGCCATCGTTGGGGTCTATGACCACCTGCGGGGCAATAATAGCTGGAAGGTGACGCCCCGCGGCAAGCAGCCCTACTACCATTCGATTCTGCATCAAACGGTGCCCTCAACCTCGAATGAACCAGTCGTGGTGCACTCAACTACCAAACGGCTGTAGGGAACGGCTATAGGGAGCAATTGTAGAGGCCGAATCAGTAGCAAGCGTCATCTTGCTCTCTGTGTGGAAAGACTCGGTCATGGAACAGTTCTTTGAGACAGCACGACCCCTCGTTACCTACATCGGACCTTTGGTCTTGTTTGTTCTCGGAGCACTTTGGGCTTTAGACCAACATAACTCCAGATTTGAGTCGAAGCTGGCTGCCGTCAGTGCTTTGGTGGCCCTAGCGCTGCTGCTCAATTTAAACAGCTATGTGATTTTAGATTATGCAGTATCCCTTGGGTTGGTTGCCATTACCGCACTGGTGATTGTGCAGTTGATGCGGAAGCATCCCAGCTATGGGCAGAATTGGCGGCAAAACTGGTTGATCTGGTTGGTGATTCTCCTCGGTGGGTTGGCCAGCCTCTGGCTATTTGGGCATTACTATCAGCAAGATATTCGCAATGTCACCATCAAAGTAATGTTATCGACTGAGCCAGCACCCGAAACTCTGGACCAACGACGGTCAGCCGACTGGGAGCAGCGCACTGCTGAGCGCTTTGGGCAAAAAACGGGAGCACAGGTGATGATTATTCCAGCTCCTGCCAATGCCACCCAACGCCTCGAAGCCTATCTCAAGCAGTTCGACGCGCCTCAGCACATCGATCACTGGAGAACCAATCCAATCAATGATGTTGATGTGTTCACCATTGATTTGGCCTGGACTGGAATTATGCAGCAATATGCGGCGGATCTGACTTCCGCCCTCCAGGAGGTGCAAAAGCAGTTCATTCCAGCCATTACAGTCAACAACACAATCAATGGCAAATTAGTGGCAATCCCTTGGCATATTGATATTGGGCTGCTCTACTATCGCAAGGATTTGCTGAAAAAGTACGATATCCCAGAACCTCCCAGGACCTGGAGCGATCTAGAAACCGCCGCTAGGGTGATTCAGCAGGGTGAACGAGAGACTAATCCCTACTTCTGGGGCTTTATTTGGCAAGGCAAAGCCTATGAAGGGCTGACCTGCAACGCGTTGGAATGGCAAGCCTCGAATGGCAACCCAACGATTATCAATTCCAAGGGCGAGGCCAACCTCAACAATCTCCAAACAATTGCGGCGTTTGAGCGAGCCAGAAACTGGATTGGCGACATTTCACCCCCAAATTCCACCAGCTTTGATGAAGGCAAAACGTTTGATACCTGGATGGAGGGCAACGCAGCCTTCATGCGGAACTGGCCCTATGCTTATCGAGCCTCTCAGGAAGCGAGTTGGGCGGCTGAGGGCGATAGGGTTGGCGTTACGCTGTTACCGCAAGGAGATGGAATGAACGCCCGCCCTGCTGCTACCCTGGGAGGCTGGCAGTTGATTGTCAATGCCGAGACTAGGCATAAACAGAAGAAAGCGGCGATTGAATTTGTACGATTTCTCACCCAGAAAGAGACGCAGAAGGATTTGGCAATTGCGACTGGCAAGCTACCCGTGTGGAATGCCCTCTACGAGGATCAAACCATGCTGCGGGAGCTAAACTTTCCTAAAAATTTGGATTTACGTGAGAGCATTACCAATGCTGTAACGCGAATTTCTCCCCAGATTGTCGAGAGTTACCCAGCCATTTCAAAAGCTTATTTTGAAGAAGTTCATAAACTGCTGAAAGGAGAAAAGCCTGCTGAAGCTGCTGTCAGGGATATCGAAATCAAATTGCAGCAGGAGTTGAGTCGATAAATCAATCAATAATATCAAATCCAGTTAATCAGCCAGACGTAGAGGCGTTTTGCCAAAACGCCTGTACAATGCAGCATTTCCGGTTGATCCGTCAGCGTTCGCGTAGAGGCGTTTTGCCAAAACGCCTGCACAATATCAGCGTCTAAATTATAAAATTCCAGTTCTGTCCAAAGCCAGTTTTCGAGTCAGCCCTTACCGAGATAGAGATTAATCAATCCCTATTTTAGGAAACAATTTGCAATGGATTTAGCGCTTCAACCAGCCGTAGCGGTTCAGCCACCTGAACTAGGCTTGGTTTGCATTACCGTATCAGATCGGGTGCGGTTCCGAGCCATGACGCGCAAACGGCTGCTGCAACTTGCCCTGCCCGAACAAGAACAGGCGTTGCGAACCCTGTATGCCGAAAATCTGAAACGCCTCAGCAGTGCGGTGAGTTTTTGTCAGGGTGAAGCGATTCGACTTTACCGGCTTAGTTCAGCGGTATTTCCTTTTTCCGATGAACCGATGGGCGGGGCAGTGCTGGCCGAATTGGCAACCGACCTGCGGCAGATTGGGGAGCAGGCCATGGCAGCAGGAATTCGCTTGGTGCTGCATCCGGATCAGTTTGTAGTGCTGAACTCCGACCGTCCTGAGGTAATCGCCAATAGCATTAAGATTCTTAGCGCCCACGCCCGCCTGTTTGACTGGATGGGGCTACCGCGTTCGGCTTGGGCAGCCATGAACATCCACGGTGGCAAAGGAGATCGGGTTGAACGGCTAGTGCAGGTGATTCGCGAGTTGCCCGATGGGATTCGGCTGCGGCTGACGCTCGAAAATGATGAGTACACTTACGGCGCAACCGATATGCTAGCCATTTGCGAAGCCGCCTCAGTGCCAATGGTGTTTGATGCTCATCACCACCTGATCCACGACCGCCTAGAGAGCTATGAAGATGGGAGTGTGGTCGATTTAGTAGCAGCATCTCGCCAAACTTGGCCGGTCCCCGAATGGCAGTTGGTGCATATTTCCAATGGCCGCGAATTTCTGCATGATCCGCGCCACAGCGATTACATTACCCAGATGCCCAGTGCCTATCACCGCGTCAAATGGATCGAAATCGAAGCGCGCCAAAAAGAAAACGCGATTGCCCATCTGCGCCAAACCTGGTTGCCTTCTCTGGCTGAGGCAGCAACCACACCGCTGATTGCAACTTCAATTCAGCCACCGCAAATCCAGCCTAGCGTCGAGTTGCCCGAAGTTAATCCCGAACTGTCTACTCCCTAGGGAGGTACGCCCTAGTATAGATGGGCATCTGGCTGTAACGTTGACTTTCTCCCTTGCGATCGATGTTCTTTGCCTAGGAAATCGGTTGAATAGATACAGCAAAGTGAAAAGCAAAGTAAAAACGGAGACTTCAAAGCAATGCGTAAGCTGAACATTGGATTGACGGAAGAGCAGCGCCAGGGTGTAGTCGAGCTGCTCAACAGAGATTTGTCTGATGCATACTTGCTTTTGATCAAAACGAAGAAGTACCACTGGGATGTGGTAGGCCCACAATTCCGTTCGCTGCACGAAATGTGGGAAGAGCAGTATCAAACCCTGACTGAAACAATTGATAGCCTTGCAGAGCGCGTTCGTACCCTGGGTGGTTATCCGGTTGGAACCGCTACTGGTTTCCTGCAAATGGCTTCCATCAAAGAGGATGAAGGCCGCGTGCCGACTGCGACAGAAATGGTTGCCAACTTGGTGAACGACCACGAACAAGTTATTCGCAACCTACGTCAGCATGTTGATCAATGCAGCGATGAATTCCATGATGAAGGTACGGCTGACTTCCTGACTGGTCTGATGGAAGGTCACGAAGAAATGGCATGGATGCTGCGTTCGTTCATTGAAGGGGAAGCATTGGCGGCTGATGGTTCTAATGTGAATCAGCAAATCAAGACTCCTGTAGGAGTGTAACCTGGATTTGCTGATTGAAACGGCTTGAGTGGAATTGATTCGATTCAATTAACTCGATATCCTTAAGCCAACTCACCTACTCGTTTAATCAAAATCCTTCCTACGTTTCGATTGCGTTCCGAAAATACTAGACCTCTCTGACTCCTGGCTTCATCCTCCAGGAGTTTTTCAATTTTGCCTATTCAACAAGTTATACAACGAAAAAGGACACAGCATTTGCCATGTCCTAGATTCAACTAATCCTAAATTAAATGAACTGGATCAATGATCGGGCTAAACTGCCCGCTGCAATGGTTTGTGCTATCCCTAGGCAACCACCACGTTCTGCGGAGTCAGCGTTACGCCAGCCGCTAGTTTAGCAATCTGAACTTGTGGCAGTGCACCGTTACCATCGGCATCGAAGAATAGTGCTCCTTTCTTAGCGTTATAGATCAGGAAGTCGTTGCTGTCGCCTGCTTTGCTGCCCAAACGGAAGTTATTGCGATTAATCGCCTTACCGACTGGAGTGTCAGTGATGCTAGCGAGACCCACAATCTCTAGAATGTCCTGCTTTGTGAAGTCCAGGATCCGGTCGCGGCCAGCTTCTCCCAGACCAAGACTGAAGCGATCCCGTCCGGCACCGCCCAAGAGCAGGTCAGCAGCATCACCGCCAGCCAGCACATCATTGCCATCGCCGCCCACGAGTCGATCGCGATTCAAGCCGCCGTTCAGTTTATCGTTACCTAAACCACCTTCTAGGCGATCCTTACCTGCTTCACCAAACAGATCATCATTATTTTCATCGCCGAACAGTCGATCATCCCCCGCCACGCCAAAGATGCGGTCATCGCCAGCCCGCCCATTGATGCGGTCTCTCTTGTCGCTACCCCGTAGGAAATCGGCTTGATCAGTGCCGTTGGTCAGACCTCGTACAGCCTCTGCCACGAGTTTGTCGAAGGCTTTGCCCATGTTTTCGGCCATGAATTCCTTGATCTGCTTTTCGCCTGCTCCAAGGGCTTTAAGATCCTCAGCCGTTTTACTCAGCATCACCTTGCGGACCACACTCAGATCCCGCAGTAGATTCTTCAGGTCGCCCTTGGCGGCAATCTGCTCTAACCGCTGGTTGCCCGTTGCCATGACTTGAGCCACTTCATCGACCAACGCTTGCAGCTTCTGCGCTTTCGGATTTGCGTCGAGAGTTTGGAGATTGGCTACCGAGGTTTGCAGAATTTTCTGGACATCAGCCGCATTGCTGAGGCTGAGTTTTGTCCCTGGCTGGATTTGCGCAACAACCGCCTTGATCACCTGTTCTCGGATCTGTTGAACTGGTAGATTCGAAGCCCCATCCAACAGTTGCGTAGTCTGCACCAGGACGTTATTGATCTGAGAATAGACCATCTCGACGGTGCCGCCCAAGCCATCATTTTCAGCAATTGCCCCCATGGTGTCGAAGCCGCCAAAATCGAGACCGGGGGGTAAACCTAACACCTCAGCGACTTGCATCTGGGCTTCGTATTGACTGAGTCCCTGCTTGAGCATCTGACTCACAAGGGTTGTGACTGGGTTGATGGCAATGGCATCTGCGGGAGCAGTGAACGGCATCGTTTGCGGCAGGCCGGTATAGGTGTCGTAACCGCCTACGCCCACGAGTTGGCCTTCTGACGCATCGATTCGTCCATTTTGGTTGGTATCAAAGAGGTTGAGATCGAGATCAAAGGCGAAGCTACCATCCGAGAAGGTGGTGCCAAACGGTTCACCTTCATCCTGAATCTCGTTAAAGTTTGCGTCAAAGAAAACGGTGGCGTCAGCAATCGGATCTTTTCTGAACCAGCCCAAAACCTTCTTCGCTGTGTTCTTAACGGTATTAGTAACCGTATTGACGACTTGTTTACCCGTATTCACAACCACTGTAGCAGCCTTCTTTGCGGCTTCCAGTGCCAGTTGGGCCGATCGAGCAGCGAGATCGCGAAGACCGCCATAGATCCGATCTACGGTTTCTCGCACCATGTTGGTCAGATCGCGAACTGGTAAACCGAATAGCTCGATGCTGCCAGTTCTGGCGTCATACTTAAACAGTTCCGTATCGATGAAGGTGAGCTGAGCCAGCGTCGCTTCTAAAGGACCAAGGCTGCCCGTGACTTTTGCCCCCAGTTCGGCATCGACAGAGACACCGGCAAAGTTAACCGGATTACCAGCAAACAGCTCGTCACCTCTGACTCGGCCATCGTTGTTGCGATCATTGAGGTCAAAGCGCGGACCGCCCTTTAATTCGCCATATGGACCACCCCAGAGCGACACGGCTGGCTTATAGGTAATGCCGACGCCCCCGGCCAGTGTGAGTGATAGATCGAGCTTGAACTCGTTAACATCTGCCCCTGTGCCGTCCGGATTAGCGCGATCGCTGACATAGAAGCCGTTGAAGACTCTGGCAGCTTGACTGGTGGCATAGTCGGCATCCGCCCATTGCTGTAGCCCAAAGGTGTCGTAGCCAAAGGCCAGATCTGCCGAAATGCCAATCCCGCCGCCGATAGAGAATACCACTGGGTAGGGTGTAACCGTTTTCTCTTTCTGAACCGAGAAGTTGAGCGCCAATTCCGGCAAATCGTAGGTAAACAGAGTGACCGGCTGGCCGATCAGCATTTTGACCGCATTGCTAGAAGAATCGAACAGGTTGAACTTAATGCCAGAAAGCCGCTTGAAGTCTTTGATTAACCCACCGGAACTACCGGCCCGATCCAACTGAGAATCGATCCCTAATGGCGAACTGGTTTGAACCACATTGCCACTGCGAATACTGTTGGTTGCTCCAAAGGGATTGAAGTTATCCACCCGGAACGAACCTAGTAATAACCCTGTATCAGTGCTACTGGCTGCCCGCTGGCTCAAGTCCGAGATGGTTTTGATCGCGTTCAAGAAGCTACCAATTCTGCCGCCCGCTGCTCCGGCCATGTCCATGATGGTGGATTTGCCATCTCCGTCAACATCGGGGAATAGATAGCCAACCCCAATCGATTTGAGGTCATAGGACAGCAGGTTGATCACCGGGCGCATTGGCGAGATGACGCGGTCAATTGCTCGTAGCGTCGGCAGGACGACGTTGTTAGCGACTGAACCGAGGGACAGTTCCGTGTTGGTGAAGGCAAAGGTCGTGGTGGGAGTACCGACCAACTGAGTATTGGTGAACGTGAGATTGGGAATGTCGCCGCGCAGGGTGGTGTTGATGCCTGGAATAGCGGCACTGCCCATATCGGTATTGATTCTCAGACCCAGGTTGGGATCGCTGGTGAGGGACACATTGGTGAGCTGAGTGTTGTTGAAATTGCGCTGTAGCTCAGTCGTAGTCAGACGCTCACCATCGTTAGTTCCGGGGCTGTCAATGTCTCTCAGGCGCGTCGAGAAGGTCGCTTCCGCTTTGGTGCGGTTACTGGCGTCATCGGTGAGCCGAACCTTGTACAACCCCATGCGGCCAGATGCCGTGAATCCATTACCTAAGCCAACATCTAATTTGGAGTTGAGGCTGGTGCGATTGGTGTCGATAAAGAAGCCGTGATCCTTGTGGGAGCCAAACACTAATTTCAAATTGGTATTCAAGCTGCCCTGAGGGCTGCCACCCGTAACCGCGACTCGGCTCAATCCCAATCCCGGCATAGCCAGATCGCTCGCGAGCCGATTTACCTGCTGCTGCTGCGTCAGCGTAACTTCAAAGGTGCTCTCGTTGGAGTTGGCATTGCCGACAATTTGCACACCCGGAAACAGCGACTTCAGCCGTGTATTCAGCAGGGACTGCATGCCCTCATAGGTCAGGTTATTCGCAGTGCGAATCGCGGGTATCAGGCTATCGCGAATGCTGTGGAGGAAGCTGGGAATCGCGCCAGTGAGCCTGCCCACAATCGGTAGATTGGCTTGCAGCAACTGATTGTTGAGTACCTCTTGCAGTTTGTTGAGTGTATTTTGCAAACCATCTGCTGCGGCAGAGGCAACATACTGAACAAACGATTCCGAAACATCTTGTACCGTGACCGTGAGCGGTTTCTCGAAGGAAAGCCCGTTTTGGTCGGTGGTGCGGACCCGGATATTGTAGGAAGATTTGGCTTCGTAATCGGGAGATGCATTGATGCGGAGTTGATTACCCACAATCGAGAAGGCGGCATTGTCGGTGCTGCCAGCCCCAGACACGAGCGTGTAGGTGAAGGTGTTGCCGGTATCGGGGTCGGTGGTTGCAAAGGTTCCGACGACTGTATTAGCGGCTACGTTCTCAACCACGCTGGTGCCGCTGAGGTTGAGGTCGGTTGGTGCCTCATTAACGTTGTTGACCGCGATGGCCAGCACTTTTTCAAAGGAGAGACCACCCTGATCAGTCGTGCGGACTCGAATGCTGAGGTTCGATTTGGCTTCGAAATTCGGTGAAGACTTTAGCTTCAGTTCATTTCCAATAATCAGAAAGGAGTTATTATCAGTACTACCTTCGCCGGAAACCAGCGTGTAGGTAAAGGTGGTATCCTCGTTTGGATCCGCGCTAGAGAGCGTACCAACAGTAGCGTTTGCAGGAACATTCTCATTGACGCTGTTGCTGCTGAGATTTAGGTCAGTCGGTGCAGCATTATTACCGTTATTGCCACCGTTATTACCACCGTTATTGCCGCCATTACCACCTGTCTCATCTACATCACTCACCTCGATGGCAAACGTGCGCTCAAGGGATAACCCCTTCTGATCAGTGGTGCGGACCCGAATATCGTAAACATTTTTGGTCTCAAAATCGGGAGAGTTTTTGATTCTCAGTTGATTGTCAACAATCGTGAAGGCGTTGTTATCGGTATCTCCTTCACCGGAAACCAACGAGTAGGTGAAGGTATCACCCGTATCTGGATCGGTCGTCGTAAAGGTGCCAATCACCGTATTCGCCGGCACATTCTCTTCAACAGCAGTGGTGCTGAGACCTAAAGCAGTCGGAGCAGCGTTTGTGATTTCGACAATCCGAATATCATTCAGCACGCTCAACCCAGAGGCTGAATTGGCACCTGGCCCACTGGTGATTAGAATCTCACCGTTGGCATTCGCGGTTACAGTATCCCAAATCAACCAGCGGTATAAGCCAAGGTTTCCATTCCAGTCGTCGCCTAATCCACCTTGCCCATCACTGCTGCGGCTCGCAAAACTGCCCTGCACCTGCACATCCGAGCTAATTCCACCAGCATTAGTGGCAGAAACCACCTCAACTTTATATTGCTTGCCCGGAGTAAACCCGGCAAAGCGAGCGACCAGCGGAGTGTTCTGACCAAAAAAATTATCAGAGCCAGCATTGCCATCGATCCAGTCCTTGTTACCGGCAAACCACTGGTTCGATCCAACCTCGGTGTAGACATTCTGGACGGTTAAGCTGATACCAGTTGCCGTGCCGCTATTGAAATCCTTCAGACCATTGAACGTGCCTGCACTGGGAATCACATTCCAATTTCCGGCGGGATTAGCAGCTTGATCTGATAGGTCTACTCGCAGTTCTAACGGACCTGCCGGAGCTTCATTGACATCATTCACCGTAATGGTTAGCGGCTTCTCGAACGTTGCGCCATTTTGGTCAGTGGTGCGCACACGAATGCTGTAGCTGGATTTTTGCTCGTAGTCAGGCGAATCTTTGATCTTCAGCTCATTGCCAACAATGGTGAATGCGTTATTGTCCGTGCTGCCTGTACCAGCAACCAAGCTATAGGTAAAAGTGTTACCCGTATCCGGATCGGTGGTAGTGAAGGTACCTACAGTAGTGTTTGCAGATACATTTTCATCAATGGCAGTGGTGCTGAGACTTAGATCAGTCGGAGCAGCGTTCGTGATTTCAACAATCCGGATATCGTTAAGTACACTCAATCCAGAGGGGGAATTAGCACCCGGCCCACTAGTAACGACAATCTCACCGTTGGCATTTGCGGTTACAGTATCCCAAATCAACCAACGGTATAGGCCGAGATTGCCATTCCAGTCGTCGCCCAGCCCACCTTGTCCATCACTACTGCGGCTCGCAAAACTGCCCTGCACCTGCACATCCGAGCTAACGCCTCCCGCATTGGTGGCAGAGACAACTTCGATTCGGTATTGTTTGCCTGCTGTAAACCCGGCAAAGCGAGCGACCAGCGGCGTGTTCTGGCCCCAGAAGTTATCTACCCCCGCATTGCCATCAATCCAGTCTGTGGTACCGGCAAACCACTGGTTCGAATCGACTTCGATGTAAACATTCTCAACGGTTAGGCTGATATCAGTGGCACTGCCGCTGTTGAAATCCTTCAGGGCATTAAATGTACCTGCACTGGGAATCACGTTCCAATTTCCGGTTGGATTCGCGGCTCGATCCGATAGATCTACTCGGAGTTCTAAAGAAAAAACACCCGTATAGGTTTGCAGTAATTGGGACGTGAACGCCAGCGGGCCACATGCTTCGCCAACCTGGACATCTAGCTCCCAGTTAGCGCCTTGAGCTGCACTGCCAATGCGGGTAGAAGAAGCTGCGATGTTTGCGCCCGTCGTCCGATGCAGTTTTGCTAAAAATTCTTCGCCCGCGTCACCCGCCGCCGCGTTGCAACCATACAATAATAGAGAAGAAACGGGCCAGTTCCGGAGTTGATTCGCATAGCGATGGATAGTAGCCAAACTGAGTTGGCTATTGCCCAAGTACACGCAGCCTGGTGCACCATGAGAAACAATATGCAGGCTTGTAGTATGGGGATATTGCTGGGGATATTGCTGCAAAATCTCACTGATTTGCTCAACGCCATCCCGATTGCTATCTAAAATTAAGGCAACGGCTTCCGAAACGACGGCAGCGGCTAACGTTGTGTAGTCTGTGATGCTGGGGTCAATTACAACTAGTGTGAAGCCCTTGGCGGCCAAATCAGTATTTTTTAAGTCAGGGTTATGCGAGCAGATCATAAGTTAATCCATTACTCCGGAATACAAGTAGCGGTAGCTAAGTACTATCCCTTTGCATCCAACACAACTTAACGAGCAATAGCCCAATGCAGCCCCAGCACAAATCTGGCTGACGGTGAGCAATGATCACTGTGCCGTCGCCATGCTTTGCGTGAAGCGTTCAAAGTGCAGTGGAAGCCTGTAAATTGATAGCTCAACTAGTGCCTGTAATTACCACCATAGGTAGATGACACCCCAAGCTCCTTCAGTGGGTTCCATGAATAGAATTGGTTATGAAGAAGCAAGATCCGTAGATATGCTGTTATTTGCCTGGACTGCTGCTCAAAGGCAAAGCAGTAGGCTAGGTATAGCTATGATTAGCGACTAAATGCCCGTAAGCTTTTGTTCTGTTGCTTCTACCTTTGGGAACAGCATTCGCATCAGTTGGCTGAGGGGTTGACCGTGGCGTTCCTGCACAAATACAAGCGGTAACAGCGATATTAACCGCAAAATACTGGAAAGTGCGAATAAGCCCAGCACACCGCCAATCAAGTCGATTTCTGCTAAAAAGCCGCCTGCGATGGTTCCAAAAGCTCCACTAATCCCGGCAAGAGCGGCCACTAGCCCAAAGTAGGCGGATTGTTTTTGCATCGGCGCAATTCCAATCTGCAAATTACTGCTGCATAGATCAACGCCGGCCCAAATGGCTCCGGAAAAAATATGCAGCAACGGAAACCAGACCCAAATTGACCAGGGGGTAGCTCCGGTCCCCAACCATAATAAAGGCAACACTGCCATCAGAATGCCCATACTTAGCAAAATTGGCCGGTTACCAAACCGATCGGCTAATTTGCCCCACAGCATCAGTAGCGCTAGGTTAGCTCCCGCACTCAGACTGTTGTAGAGCATTACCAAACTAATATCGAGATGCAGCGCATTAAACAAATAAAGATTGTAAAAAGGAGCGCTGAGGTTAAACGCAAAGGTCCATCCGGTGAAAAATACTAGATATGCGATTAGAGATGTTTGCGTTGAAGTTGAGGTGGTCTCATCTGATGTAGTTGGTGTGGCGGCAAGATTGTGTTGCACCTGAGGATTTACATCAACCATGAACCCCTGAAAAGCCAAACTAATGATTCCTGCTACAATTCCCAAACCAAGAACCACGCTGTATCCCTGGATAGAACCACCGTACCAATGGGAAATTAGCAAGCCCATCAGCGGCATAGCAATCAGATTGGTTAGATTGGCAGCACTATTGCGAAACCCGAAATAACGTCCTCGGATTCGTCGCGGCACCAGCACAGCCATCCAGCTCATCCAAGCAGCACTGCCCAATGCACCTAATAGATGACTCGCTGCTGCTACGACCAGCGTACCCAACAGCAGCCAATGCAAATTACCGTGCTGCCAAGTTGTCCAGCCAATGGCCAGAGCCAAAAACAGCCACAGCGAGCGAGAAACGCCGTAAATCCACAGGCAATAGAGATGGCGACTGGTAGTGAGTTCGGAGATATAGGCTCCCAGGGGCTGCAACAGGTTGGCTAGCATGGGAATCGCAGCCAATAGCCCGATTTGACTCGAACTTGCACCCAATTCCAAGAAGAAACCGCTCAGAATTGCTCCACCGGTTGCATTCGAGAACACAGCTGCAAACACGCCATCCAGTGTTGAGGCGTGCAAACTGCGGCGAATTGCAGCTCTAGCATCACTGGGACTTTGAGTCTGGGATGGAAGTTCGCTTTGGGGCAATGTTGGAATTGCCAAGCTTAGGGAAGCTTCGAGCGAATCATCGGGAGGAGGTGCGTCAACTGCAAGATTCACTGCTGGTTCTACTGGTTTTAATAACTGGGGTGGTTAGATTAAGAACTGAAAACATTTAAACACTCATTGTAACCGCTTGCTCAGATTATTTTGGGCAATCTATTTCTGGCAATCTATTTCTGGCAATCTATTTGTGACAAATCTATTTGTGACAAATCTACTTGTGACAAATCTACTTGTGACAAATCTACTTGTGACAAATCTATTTGTGACAACAAAACTTTGGCAACGGTTTCCGTAGGCGTATTTCGGCAGAACTGCCATGGAGGTGGTGATAGAACAATTCCGGTGAATTAGGGTAAAGAGCAAGCATGAAAATTAACAGCCCCCAAACGGCAATTTGATTGGGGAAATCGCTATGCTAGATTTGGGATGCTTAAAACTCAATGGATGCTCCGTGTCTTTGCGCTTCACGTGAATGGCTGTTAAGAAAATAGAGGTTGATGCTGAGCTAACACACCACCCGCTCGGAAGAATTGTCTATGGGATATCGCCGCTTACAATTATTCCTCTTGGTAGTTTTAACGCTAGGTTTGGTTTGGGCCTGTCAGGGAACGGCAGTCAATTCTGGAGTGACACTAAAGATGAGCGGTTGGGGAGCTAGTCCATCTGAACAGCGGTTGTTGCAGGCCGTCTTGCGTCAGTTTGAAGCAACCCATCCAACCATTCGGGTTCGGTTCGAAACCATTGCCGATCAGTACATGGATGTAATCAAAACCCGCCTGATTGGAGATGCCGCCCCAGATGTGTTTTACCTAGAAGCGGCTGAAGCGCCATTTTTGCTCGATAAGAATGTTCTGGAGCCGCTAGATGCTTACATCACGCCCGACTTTGACTTGGCAGATTTTGAACCGAATTTGCTCGATCTGTTCCGCCATCAAGGTCAACTCTATGGCTTGCCAAAAGACTACTCGACGCTGGCGCTTTTCTACAATCAGCAAGCCTTTGCCGACGCTGGGATTCAGCAACCTCCCAGCACCTGGGATGAACTGATCACACTAGCCAAACAGCTCACGATTGACCGCAACCAGGATGGCCGAATTGATCAATACGGCTTTGGAGTAATGGCTGAACTACCGCGGCTGGGCTACGTGATCCGCGCCTATGGGGGTGAGATGGTGAATGCCAACGGCTATGCCGCCTATGGGTCTGAGGCTGCTGCTCAGGGGTTAGCCCAAATCGTGAACCCATATCGGTCGCAGGGAAGTTTTGTACAGCCAGCCGATGTGGGCAGCAGTTCGGGCAGCGAGCAGTTTGGGCAGGGCAAGGCCGCAATGGTGATTGAGGGCAACTGGGCAATTCCCTTTTTGCAAGACACGTTTCCCGATTTGGCCTTTGCCACCTCAGAGGTTCCGACCCTGAACCAGCAGCCCGGCACAATGGTATACACAGTGGCCTATGTGATGAACCGCCAGAGCCAGCACAAAGCCGAAGCTTGGCAATTGATCGCCTATTTAACTGGGAAGCAAGGCATGAAGGACTGGACTAGCAGCGGCTTTGCGTTGCCCACGCGCAAATCAGTCGCGGCCCAATTGCAGTATGACCGTGACCCACTGCGCTCCGCTTTGGTTGCCGGGGTCAGTTACGCCACTCCCTGGCAGATTGGCTCCTATCCCAGTGCGGTAATGAATTCGTTTAACAACCAATTTTTAAGCGCAATGTTGGGACAACAGCCCTTACAGCAAGCTCTAGAGCAAGCACAGCGAGAGGCCAATGCCCAGATTCAAGCCGCAGAAGCGTCATGACCGTCGGTTTGATTCAATCTTTTGGCCCGATGGCTAGCCTTTCCCACCTGTAGAAGTGATGCCTTCAATCAGATAGCGGTTGAAAAATGCATAAAGACCCAGCACAGGTAGGGTAAAGATCATTGATGCGGCCATGATGTAATTCCAGTAGCTGATGTAGTTACCTTTGAAAGTGTTTAATCCTAACGGCAGGGTAAACATCTCTGGGTCGAACAAGATCACAAGTGGCAGTAGAAAATTGTTCCAGCTTGCCATAAATACTAAGACTGCTTGAGTCGCTAAGGCTGGTTTCGCTAGCGGCAACACAATATGCCAAAAGGTAGCAAATTGGCCCAAACCATCAAGTGCTGCTGCCTCTTCTAGTTCGTGCGGAAAGCTGACGAAAAACTGCCGCATCAGAAAGATGAACGTGGCATTGACCATAACTGGCGCAATCATACCCTGATAGGAATTCAGCCAGCCTAAAGCTTTGAGAATCAGAAATGTAGGAATTAGCGTGACCTGGATTGGTACAGCCAGTATGGCTAAAATCAAAAAAAACCAAAACTGACGTCCGGGAAACCGTAACCGCGCCAAGGCATACCCTGCCATCGAGTTGAAGATTAGATTGAGCAGCGTCACGCTAACGGCAATGATTAGACTATTGAGTAACCAGCGCAAAAATAATGGTTCTTGTAGGAATACCTGGCGATAATTCTCTAAGGTAAATTGCTTAGGGATAAAGTTAAGCTCGCTGCTGATAATTTCTGAAAGCGGCTTAAACGAAGCAGATAATGCCCAAAGAAAAGGGATGAGTGTAATAATGGCATACGCTGTTAGCAAACTATAGAGAAACCCTTTAATCCAGATTGACTGCGTATTCATAATTTTTAAATCTAATATTGAGAGAATTTAGAACTTTGTTTCTAATAACGTTAATGGATAAACGCTTGTTAGTGATAAGTTATTAGAGCTGAGTTATTAGAGCTAAACAGAATCTTGATTGCTTTTGAACAATTGTCGTTGCAAAATTGTGGCTAGAATAATCAGCAACATTAAGGCAGCCGTAACCACAGCCGCATAGCCCAACTGCATATCCCGAAAGACGTATTGGTAGATCAATAGCACTATTGTTAACGTAGAATTATTAGGACCACCGGAGCCATTGGAGAAAATGTAAGCCTGATCAAACAGTTGAAATGTGCCGATTACGCCCATCGTGACGATGAAAAAAGTGACTGGTTTCAGCAAGGGTAGCGTGATGTGGCTAAACTGCTCCCAGGCGCTGGCTCCATCAATTTGAGCAGCTTCGTAGAGCGAGCGTGGAATTTCTTGAAGAGCTGCCAAATAAATTACCATATAAAGCGGGGCGGTAGACCAAATATTCATAAGCATGATGCCTTTGAGAGCAACGTCAGGATCCCGCAGCCAGTTGTAGGTGGGCAAGCTCAGTGCGGCTAAGACTTGATTCAATAAACCATTTGTGTTGTAGATCCACATAAAAATCAAGGTTAACACCGCAGAGGCCGTGACCGTTGGTAAAAAATAAATCACCCGCCATCCATTTTGCCCTTTGATGCCAGAATTGAGTGTGACCGCTAGCAGCAAAGCTAATATGGTTTGGAGCGGCACCACGATAATCACGTATTCTGCTGTATTTCTAAGCGCAATCCAAAAGCGATGGTCTTGCAGCAGCCGCGCAAAATTTCGCCAGCCGACAAATTCATAGCTTATTTCTCCCAAAAGCTGGACTTTATGAAAGCAGAGAAAGAGCGTATAGAAAATCGGCAGCACCATAAACACACCCAACACCAATAGGGCGGGTGCTAAAAACAGATAGCCATTAACCTTTTCGATATCGTCGGTCTTAAGCTTGCTCAGCATGGCGATTTCAGGACAAACTTGAGATGCTGTAGCTCAATTTTGCCTCAATTTTGCCTCAATTTTGCCTGGCAGGAGGCAGAGCGTTGCTGAGAAAAGCTATGCTTGCGCGAGCACGATGCTGACATTCCTTCGTCATAATCCTGACAGTGTGAACGTGTGAACGTTCCGCCCATATCTGTTACCAAAGCCGTCCTATTGTCGTTCAGTAGTGCTGGAATCAGAAGGCATGTCTGGGACTCAGAGCGAGTTCGAACTATTGTTATCCGAACTATTGTTAGGTGTTAGGGCATTTTGCGCTCGGTTAGCCAGCGTTGGTATTGAGCTTGCAGTTCAGGGTCAGAAAAAGTTAGCTGAACTTGAGCATTGCTGAATTGAGGAAACTGCGTCAGCTTGTATAGCACTTGATTGGCTAGATTAATTGGAATGGTTTGAGTCGTGGCTACTCCATTCACAGAGGTAGGGTCTCGTAACTCCACGCCGGAGAGGGTTGCATTATCGCCATCTAGATCAACTAAGTCTTGATGCAAATCAATTGAAGCAAGCTGCTTTCGTTCTGGGTTAACTTGCTCAATAATCAGCCGCTCTCGCCGCACCGGCACTTCCACCATGCGGGTTTCAATTTCTTTACGGACAATCACCTCGCCGACTTTACGCTTCTGGCGATTCACCACGAGCCGTTCTTCTAGCAATCGGACCGTTTCCTCGGCAGCAATTGCCGGTTGAATTACAGGTTGAGTGGCCGGTTGAGCAACGGGTTGAACTGTTCGCTCAATCTGAGCCGGTGCATTTAATTCCTGAATTGTCGTTGAGACAGGTGGAGTAGCTGAAACCACTGAGGACTCTCTTCTAGTAACAGGAACCAACACATCTGCTTCCAATGGCAGGGATGCTTCTAGAGGAGGAGAGGCTTCTAACGCAGATACAGGCTCATATCGTGTTCCTGCTGCTGTTTGAGGGAGTTGATCGGCAGTAATTGTTCGCGCTATATAGGCCGGTAGCTTCTCTACTTCTGCTTTGCTAATCCCCATCAGGTACAAGCGCCGCTCTTTTGGCATCACTTGAAATCGAGATAAGGGCAGCAACACAGATTTACGAGACAACCAGGAACTAGTCTCCACCACTAGATAGTAAGAACGTTGAGCTTCGTCGATCAAAACATCAACGACTTTGCCAATCGAGTCCTGTTGCTCAGTAGCAACATCAAAACCAACGATATCGGTTTCTCCGATTCCCTGGCGATACAGCGGATGGGTTGTTTTTAATCTTAAGAAATTCATAGGAAAAAACTAGGTATTACTATTGATGGACTGTGATGAGTATTGGAAACAAGCATTTGCGTCCGATTTGGCGTCGAATGGGGAGCAGGTGCCAACACCAACTGGTTAATCCAAATTGGTTTAACATTGGCACCTGCTGATGGCGATGCAGTATTTTGCCTTTATTGCATCTGCTTTATGCACCCCTATGCATTCATTCCAGTCCCTTGCCTTCAAGGCTTTAGTTCAATGACTTACTGCATCGGCTCATTAGTCAGCGTTACTAAGTTACGGAAGAAGCCGCCAGATCAGCAACACTCGCCAATGGACACCCCAATAGCTGGGCTAGTTTGCCTCACTTTTACTCACGGGTAAGGGGATTACCGTCTTTGTCGATGTCCAGACGCTCTTTGCGAATGGTTTCATCGGTTTCTACCGTATCCCGATCCACTTCTTTGCGCACCCGCACTTCCTCACGCACAAAGGCTTCCTTGCGGATATCAGGAGTCTCTTCGTAGACTTCCATGCGAACGACTTCTCCCTCTTGGAATGCGCCTGTACCAACGGTAGAAGCAACGTCAGTGTCTGTGGGATTGACTCGTTCAATGACTACCCGCTCTTTCTCAACGGGCACAGAGACATGCTGAGTTTCAGTTTCTACATGCTTACCGATAGCAACTTCACCAGTCTTGCGCCGAGTCTTGTCAGCAATCAGGCGCTCCTCATAGAGTCTGAGGGTTTGGTGATCCCGCTCGTTCAGGTTATATAGATCGGGATCATAGTCATAGCGATAGGAGCTACGGTCGTAGTCACGGCCCAGGTTGACATCGCGGTTGACGTCACGATTGACGGTCCGATCGGCGACTGGACGATCGCCAAGGGGTAGGGTAGTGTCATCGGTCATCCCAGGCGTTGCATCCAGCGAGGTGGGGCTTGCCATCATGCCAGTTGTACCTGTCGTTGTACCCATCGGTCGATAGACGCCACGAACGCGCTCTTCGTAGTCGTAATCTAGCGCTGAGTTTGGATCGTACTCTGGCAAGTTCTCGACCTGTTCACGGGTCAAACCGTCAGCGTAAATGCGTTTATCGTTGTAATCAATACGGGCACGACCGATTGGTAGCAGCACTTTCTTGCCAAAAATCCAGGCTCCAGTGTTGATTACCAGGTAGCGAAAACGACCTTCATCATCCACTAACAGATCATCAACCGAGCCAATTTTGTCGGTACCACTATAGAAGCTGTATCCCAAAACGTCATGATCGCCAAACTGATCGCGATAATCTGGATAAAACTCTCTAATTTTGTGCAATGGCATTTTATTCACCTCAATTCCTTGAGTTACAGTTCCCATGCTAGGAGTCCGCTTTCTGTCCACCATCTGTCTGCTGGGCTAGATGGCGCAATCTTTTGAGGGATCTCTTAGCTGGCTATAGCCTGACAACCTCTACCCTTAGAATCTGCCTTAGAAGCTGTGTTTAGTGACCATCCAAACATGACAGAGAAATGTTCACAAAACTAAATTTTTTCGCTTCCTTTCCTAGCTGCTGATACTCGCTGCCGATATTTGTTGGTTGTATATACGCTAATATTCGCTTCTTGCTTGGCTGGTCGCTTATTGGGCAATGGTTAATTTCTCTCTTAAGGCAGGTGTACTGCTGCTAACTCCTTTATATTGTTTGAACTATCAATTAAATTAGCCTCATTTTTTAACTTAGAAGCTTGTAGGAGTCGGTCAGCTATGACTTACACGAATGAACCTGTGAATCCGATCAACCGGGGAGCGGAGCGAATTGCCCCGGTGCCGGCTGTAGATTATCATGACCGGGTCCGTTGGGGTCCGATTCTGGCTGGATTGGTAACAGCGATTAGCTCGCAGCTCGTTCTGAGCGGTATTGGCGCGGCCATTGGTCTGACCACGCTAGCCAATTCGGGTGCTCCTCGTACCGATGCAGGCGCGGTTGGTTCGGCGGTTGGTATCTGGTCGATTATTAGTCTGCTGATCTCCTTATTCTTGGGTGGGTGGATCACGGCGCGCGCTTGTGGGCCAATGAATCGCAGTACAGCCTTGTTGAATGGGGCAATTTTGTGGGCCACAACGCTGGCGATCAGCGCCTGGTTACTCTCTACCGGTGTTTCCGGTGCCTTTGGAATCGTGGCCTCCAATGCTGGCGAGATTATTAACCAGGCTCCTACGGGTGGTAATTTACCGGATACGCCACCAAATGTCACTGCCGATCAAGCTCGCGATATTGCTGGTAATGCTGCCACAGTTGGATGGTCGTTTGCGTTGGGATCGCTGTTGGGGTTAATCGCAGCCTTGGTGGGTGCTTCGGTAGGCACTCGTCATCCCCGCGCCACTGTAACTCATACGGTCGTGGAACCCCATGCATAATGGATTCAAAATGGTTTGAAGCAAAATAGGCAGGTCAACCAAATCAAACGGTAGACGAGTGCGGGCATCTTGCTCGCGCCAGCGGACGCTGGCATTACGGATCTTCAAATTAATCACGTTGCTCTGCTTAAGGCAGCAAAAAAAGAGGCGTTCTTAACTGCGCCTCTTTCTAATTGATTTATGTAAAGTATGAGCGTCCCTTTACAATCTTTCTAGCGGTCTTTTCTCACTTTCAGTATGGCCTTCAGAGCAGCCGTTAACGATAGCCATTGCGAATGGGTGTGCCGCAGGGATAGGTGGCAACGGGTTGCAAATCCTGCTTGACAGCTTTTGCCACTTCAACGGTTGACTGCTCTGGCTGTTGCAGTTTGGCTGCCAAGTAATCAAGCCGCAGCTTTTCCAACAGTTCTTCGCGTCGGTCATACAGTCGCTTCAGCGGACGAGGAGCACACTGGTCGATTACGTATGCTGTGATAATTGGCAGAGCAATGGTGCTGTCGGTATAGCAGACAATTGTGTTGGGCAGCTCTTCGGGGTCAACTTTGCCCCAGCTCACCGCCTCCGATGGAGTAGCACCAGATAGGCCGCCAGTATCGGGACGCGCGTCGGTAATTTGAATAAAGTAGTCGTGCCCCCGCTCTTCTAGGCCCAGTACCTCGTGGAGTTGAGGCTGGGTTTGCAGCAAGAAGTTTTTGGGGCTGCCTCCGCCCAGAATCAACGCCGCACTCTTGCCTTCAACATTTGGAATACCCGATTCACGCGCCGCATAGGCCAGTGCCGCCGTTTCGTTCACATCAAGCGATGGATCGATTACCAGCTTATAGCCTTCTAGGGAAAGCGCTGCCACGTTCATGCCAATCGAGCTGTCTCCTGGAGATGAGGTGTAGATCGGTACACTACATTCATAGGCCGTCGAAAGCAGACAGGGATTTTTGACGCCGAGCTGTTTTTCGACCTCATGCACA
Organism: Leptolyngbya sp. NK1-12; assembly: GCF_032598965.1. Lineage (NCBI taxonomy): Bacteria > Bacillati > Cyanobacteriota > Cyanophyceae > Leptolyngbyales > Leptolyngbyaceae > Leptolyngbya > Leptolyngbya sp. NK1-12. The sequence goes on along the minus strand of NZ_CP053586.1, from coordinate 642,637 downwards.
TACTTGCCTAACAGATAGTGAAACTCTGCTGTACCCATGCGCTTCTGAAACGGTTCCGCCTTGAGTAGCTCTCGAATAAAGGCATCAGTTTCCAGCAACACATCGTAGCCAAACACAATGTCGTAGATGCGAATCCGCCCTTCTTGACGCAGTTTTGTATCGTCAACAAAGGGATTACTGGCGTATAGCTCCAGACCCAAGCCATAGTGCATGTCGTGGTACAAGTTAGCCCCGGTGCTGATAATCCAGTCGATGAAACCGTGGCGGATTAGAGGTGACAGGGCTGAGACACCAAAGCCAGCTGGGGTCAAGGCACCTGATAGGCTGAGGCCAACCGTAACTCCGGGCTGCATGACTTCGCGAGTCAGCAAATGGCAAATTTCCCGCAACCGGGCCGAATTGTAGGCAGTGAAATACCCATCAATCAAATCCACCACGCTGATGTTGGCCGGCATGGGGGAGGGTGAAATTTGGCGACTAAGTAAAGACATGATTGCTCTCCTAAATGGTTGAAAAACATACGGAACGAACCAGTAAGTCATGAGTGATGATGAATGGGCATGAGAACGGCCATCCTGATGCCAGCCCAAAGCTAAACGATCTCAAACCGCACGATTTCAAGCTGTAGGGGTTCAAGCAACCACAGCACTGAATCAAGGCTGAAATCAATCACCTTCTGCTCGTACAGCCAGCAAAGTTTGGGGCCAATTGCCTGCAGGCAACCTATCCCCATCCCAATTCAGTTGGAAAAAACTCTGGTACACAGAGCACCTGATCGACCGAGTTTGCGAGGTTGCCTGCTTAGAGAGGCCGGTTGCTCAGAAAACTCAAACCACCTGCAAACCTACAGTTACAGATCGATCAGCGCATACTGGGTCCTTCACAACGATCTGCCCAGGAGAGCGCAGGATCGGCGAAGCGCCTACGCTGTAGTTTCATCTCCAGATACCACATGGAAAGCCAGGGGTGTCCAGTCAATGAAAAGTGTTTCAACGCCGTAAAACCTTAATGGAAGTGATGGACAAGATCAGTGTAACACCTACATCCCTTACCTCTTCAGAATAATCACGGAAATTCCTGCTCCCTTCCTGCTTTGAGGTGATTTTCCAGCTCAAAGTACCTTATAAGTTATCTATAAGCAGGCTTGCCTGTTCTCCTAGCATTTGATCCTGGCAGCGGTTTAGGTTTCCTTCTACAAAACGTGAACAGGCGTAGGCCAAGTTTCCGTGCAGTATTACGATGGCTATAGTGCTGTCTGGGAGAAGGTCATGCAGTCGGTCATACAGTCAACAAGGTCAGAGCCATATCTCTGGGTACATTTGGCAGGGATTGCGGCAGTGCCCATTTTCCTGGAGCTGTGTTTGTTGGGTTTGAAAGCGGCTGAAACTAGCCTACCAGCAGGGCTGGTGTTTTTGCTGGTAGCGGTTATTGGCATCGGGCCGGTATTTTGGATGCAGTGGCAGCGGCCTTTCAATATTTTTAGCTTAGTTTTTCTGGCGCTCAAGCCCAGTCAACTAACTGAAACCCAACGACGGATTCTAGGTCGATTCAAGACTCCATTGGGGAAAATCATCGCGGTTAGCGTGGCGATTGCGGCCCTGGCGATTTTGTGGCAGCTTAACCAATGGGTGCCGCTGGTGGTGATCAAGGCTAAGCTGGTGCCCGCTGGCAGTTTTGGTGGGTTGATCTTAGCAGCTACTAGCTTTTTGCTCACGAATCTGTTTCTGCACGTGCCAGCAAGTGTGCTGCCCGTGCTGCTGACTTCCGATCGGCTATTGGTTGCTACAGACCCCTATCCAGTCAAGGATATTGCTAGAGACTTTACGATGATTGGGTTTCAGGTCAAGCAAATTCTTCCGCCCCTGACTCCCAGGCTAAAGCCGGAAAAGGCCAATGTCGTTGCAGAATCGGTCGCAGAGTCGGTTACAGAATCAGTCGCAGAATTGGCTGAAGAAACAGGAACGCCAGCCGTGACTCCGGAGCCTGTCTCACCAGATGTCCCCAGTCAAGAACCGCCCTCAGGCGATGCAGCACAGCCCGCCTCCCTGCAATCAGTCCCTCTGCAATCAGTCCCTCTGCAATCAATTGAGGCGGAAGCAACGTTGCAGGAGAGTCAGTCCAAACCGCGTCAGCCCACCTCGGCACAACTAGAGGCAGACGCGCCCTCGCTGGCAGCAAATCCAGTCGAGGAGCCACAACCGGTTGCACCGGAACTAGAGGACAGCCAATCTCAAGATTCACAACCTGTACTGTCAGAAACTCTGTCAGCCGATGTTGTTTCTGAGGATTCGTCTCAAGCTGGGACTGAGAGTGACCAATGTGAGGCAGATCCAACCGAAATTGATCATCAGGTTGATTACCCAATCGACCCAGAAATTGACCCAGAAATCGACCCAGAAATTGATCAAGCAATCGCCCAATCTGACGAGCAACTGGCTGCCGACCAGCCTCAAAGCCTCGAATCGTTAGATACTCAACGGATTGCCGACCAGCCAGCGGAACCGCCACCCCAATCCCAGGCAAAGCTGCAACCATCACCTCAATCCACTGATGATCCAGCCCCTGAACCACCTGTGAATTCAGCCCGTAATCCACCATCAAGCGTCACCGATACCGTCGTCACGATTATCACGATTCAACAATCTATTTCGACCCCAGCCGTCGAGCCGCCAGCTCCAGAATCCCCATCTGATGCCAGTCCACTTCAGGAAAAGAACGTTACTGATACAGTGATTCGGATTGAGCCACCCATCGGCTAGATGCTGGTGGTTTCGCGTAACGGTAGCAACTACCAGCGCCCTCCCTGCCTGCTAAAGAAGCGGGGAGGGTGCCCTAAAATGACATCAAGGCTAGCCTCTGCTAACTCAGAGGCCTGATTCTTTTTGGGTCCTGGCCCTCGCTCAGACAAATCACCGCTGTTAGTCCAGGTGACGAGTATCAGGTCATGGATGGGTAAGTAGAGTACGGCTGACGAAAAGCCGGTTGTGTTGTCAATCTGTCCCCAAATTTCGCCCCAGCGGGTCATGACGTGGGAAATGCCGAGGCCATAGCTGCCGCTGTTCATTTCCGTTAAGACCAACATTTTGTCGCGAGAGCTTAGCTCTAACAAGGTATTTTCGAAGAACAGGGCCTGCAAGAAGCGAATTAAGTCTGGACCATTCGAGATCAGGGCATTGCCTCCAAGTCCCAGACCAGTATTGAGCAGTGGCTGGGTGACATTTTCAGCAGTGCCATCCCGATTCCAGTCCTGATAGCCTTGGGCAAAGGGTTGCTTAGAGCTGAACTCCACAAATGTATTTTTCAGCTCAAGCGGCTTGATGATGCGACTTTGCAGCACCTCGGTCAGGGAACTGCCTGTTGCTTGCTCCAGGATCAATTGCAGCAGCAGGTAATTAGCCGTGGAATAGGAGAAGCTTCCTCTGGGTTTGCCCGATTCGCGGTCGGGCATGAAGTCGAGCAGTTCAGGGATACGCCAGCGATAGGCGGGGTCGGCTGCTACAGCTTGGCCGAATGAATCAGCTTCGAGATCAGGCAGACCACTGGTGTGGTTGAGCAATTGCCGAATCGTAATTGAGCGGCTTTGGGGAATCTGCTGATCCAGTTCGGCAGGCAACCAGTCGCTGAGTCGGTCATCTAGGTTTAGCACGCCCTCTTCGTGAAGCTGCAAGCAGACCACCGCCAGAAACATTTCACTCAAACGACCAAGTCGGAAGCGTTCGGTTGGCTGCATAGCAACTTGTTTTTCCAGATTCGCTTGGCCCGTTGCGCCCATCCAGGTTTGCTGAGCCGCAGAAACGACCAAAACAGCTCCCGGTAGCTCAGCAGCTTTAGCCGAGCGCTCTAGTGCTGTATGTAACTCGCTTTCGGTTTCTAGAGAAAACAGGGCCGGTTGGAAAGCGGGTTTAGAGTCAGCAAACCAGTCCTGTAGGCGCGTTGCAATGCCTCGCTCTAAGGGAGTGGCTACCGAACCACTGCGGCACCCGGAACTCACCACCAGCGCAGCCAAACCAATACTAAACAGCGAATTTAATCGAGGGCGTGCCATACCGTTGCTGCTGTCTCTCTGCTGTCTCTCTTAAGAGCCTATCGGAATCGCTGGGGTTTCTCAATTTCAACCCTCCTGCGGGGTTAAGTAGGAAGCATGACCTCAGGATGGACTCAACCCGGCGGCAAAATCCCTTATGCTGGGCAACAGTGACAGGATTTTCTGGGTATGCCACCCCCCGCAGATTCACAAGTACCTATCATTAAGCCTAGCCCAACTGCTGATTTTCCACTCAGGTTGTCCCGCTCTACCTTACTGCTGCTGGCCTTTGGTAGCGGTGTGGGCATGGGGCTGGCTCCAGCTCCCGGCAATGCTTGGTTTCTAGCTTGGATCGCCCTAGCGCCACTCTGGGTACTGGTATACCGCTCTGCAGCTCCACTGCCGGCGGCCTTAGTTTGGGGCATTGGCTACCACGGGCTGGCCCTTTCCTGGATTCGCGACCTGCATCCCCTCACCTGGATGGGCGTCCCCTGGTTGGCCAGTTTGGCTATTACCGGATTCTGCTGGGCCTTTATTACCCTCTGGGGTGCTCTTTTAGTGGTGCTATGGGCTTGGCTGCTGCGACGCTTGACGGGAATCGCCGGCAAATCCCGGACGGACTGTACGGTTTGGTTTCGGATTTTATTGGGCGTTGCCCTCTGGTGTGGCCTAGAAGCGCTGTGGGGCCGAGGTGTGCTGTACTGGACTTCGCTTTCCTACACCCAGAGTCCCCATAATTTGGCGATTTTGCATCTAGGACAGCTCTCCGGCCCACTCGCCGTAACGGCGGCGCTTGTGGCATTTAACGGCGTCCTGGCAGAAGCGTGGCTGCAATGGCAGCGGCAGGTAGTTTTAGCAGTTCGGCGCTTACTAATCACAGGGCTAGCGCTGCTATTAGGCTTGCATCTAGTTGGATTTCTGCTCTACAGTCAACCACTGGCCGATTCCACCGATTCAGCCCTCAAGGTAGGAATTGTGCAGGGTAATATTCCAACCCGGATCAAGCTGTTTGAGCAGGGTCTGCGCTTATCGTTAGAGAATTACGTCAAAGGTTACGAGCGTTTGGTTGCGGAAGGCGTTGATGCTGTACTCACTCCCGAAGGCGCACTGCCCTGGCTCTGGATTCAACAGCCGACTGACAATCCGCTTTATCGGGCAATTGTAGAAAACGGTGTACCAGCTTGGATTGGCACGGTTGGCCTGCGGCAGGGCAGAGTTACCCAAACCTTGTTTAGCATTAGCGCTACAGGGGAACTAGTTGGCCGCTACGACAAAGTCAAGCTCGTGCCGCTGGGAGAATATATTCCGTTTGAATCGGTGCTGGGTGGCTTGATTAACCGACTCTCGCCGGTGGGCGCTTCGATGCTACCTGGAGAGTTAGATCAACGTCTGCAAACCCCTTTCGGTCAGGCCATTGCCGGAATTTGCTACGAATCGGCCTTTCCGGATCTGTTTCGGCATCAGGCAGCTAGCGGCGGTAGCTTTATTCTCACAGCCTCCAACAACGATCCCTACGGTCGCGCCATGATGGCCCAACACCATGCTCAGGATGTGATGCGGGCAGTTGAAACCAACCGCTGGGCGGTGCGAGCCACCAACACTGGTTTATCAGGCATTGTCGATCCCCACGGACACACCGCATGGCTGTCACGCTTCCGCAGTTTTGAAACCCACGCCCACACCATCTACCGTCGCCAAATCCAAACTCTCTATGTGCGCTGGGGCGACTGGTTAACCCCTGGGCTGCTAGGACTCAGCAGCGCAATTTGGATCATCAGAGCACTGCGACGCAATTAAACCTGGATCAATCACATCCCGGCTTCTGCTCCTGACTCCTGCTCCGACCTATTCCCGCTCAATCCGATAGGTCTGAAACTGACCGAAGAGGCCGACGGTTTCAGCTCGATACGAGAGGGTCGGTACTGATAGCAAATTGCTTAAAAATGATGGCAGCAGATTCTGCGTCGAAAGGTTGGTGGTATAGGTGCTCCACAACAGAAAGTCTTGGCGCTCGGTGTTGTCAGCAATCAGGCGAGTTAACAGCGCTTGCCCTTGTTCCCGTTCCAAAAGTTTGCACAGCTCGCGTACCGCATCATCCAGCTTGACGCATTCTTCTGCTTGCAGATGCTGGCTCAACCGCTGAGCTGCGTACTGGTTATAGCGTTCCTGATCTGGATTGGTGACAGCCATTGCTGCGCCGATGCCGACTAACGCCATTGCTGCTACATACCATCCAATCTTAGTTTTTTTCATAGCCTCGCCCAGTCAAACAATACAGCCTTAAATAGAATCGATATGGATTGAAATTGAAATAGAAAATCAGCAACAGTTGCCTATGCAGTCAAAGAGTCTTCAACTGTGCCAAGAAACTATGCAAAAGCTCCACTGTTTGCCTCCTGGTTCTTTTCGCTAATTCGTTTCTAACAACAGGCTAACAAACCGAGTTGACGGAATTGGGTCAGCTAGCAGCAGTTGAAAAAATTGCTCTGGCAACCTGGTTCAAGTCAGTCAGGAGTGTTATAATAGGGAACGGAATGGCGAGCGTAGCCAAGTGGTTAAGGCAGCGGATTGTGGTTCCGCCACTCGGGGGTTCGAGTCCCCTCGTTCGCCCTGGTTTCAGAGGTTGCTGAAATCGAGGTGCCGAGTTAGGTGCCGAAACCAAGTACTCTCTATCTCCATAGCCCAAGCGCTGTTTATAGGGATGGGGCGCTGTAGGTTCGCGCCTTCATCAGTGGAAAAAACAACTGCTCAACTGCTTACAGAATTGCCTAGCATCGTCTCGTCTCGTCATGCCCAAAACCAGAAGGAGCAGGAAGACTTGACCGTCAGCCTATAGTCAACAAATTGGACAACTCAAAGTGGAGTTGGACTGGTTGAAAAAAATCTGGGATTGTCCCCTCGCCCATAAACGATTGCTGGTCGAAGCCAACTATCCCACTATCAGCCTGTCTCGTCAGTGTAATTTGCTTGATTTAGCCCGTTCGAGTTGGTACTACAAGCCGGTTGAAGTAGACTTGTGTAAGTTGTATCTGATGAACCTGTAGGACTTCGCCCCGCTGAAGGCGTGTGACCAACAGTACACCGCGACTCCGTTCTATGGTATTCGTCGGATGACCGTTTGGTTGCACACTCAAGAGGAATACGATCGCATTCTGTGTGTCTCCAGAAAATCATTGCTGATTCCTTAGAAGAGAATTAATTCAGAGTGCGGTGGCTTCCTTGCGCATTACTTTTGCTTGTATCTATCAGGAGGTAAAGTTATGAACACCAACACAGGTTCAACTTTAGAGCAAGAAGTCAAAAAGACGGTCGAAAGCCTGATTGAACACGGCACAACTTACAATGTCGAGAAACTGAACGAGATTTATGATGATAGCCTGAAAATCGTCAAGATAGACGAACTTGGCAATGTAGAGGTATTAACTAAAAAGGCAACATTGGATTTCTTCGCTTCTAAACGGACTCGTGGAGATGAACCGCTCAGTAAAGAAACTGTCTATAATTACGTTGAAGCGGATGAGCATAGAGGTCAGGTAATTGTCACGAGGCGTATGAAGATGAAAGATAGACCGGAGAAATCCATCTTCAGCTTACACCTTGAGAAGAAAAATGGTAGGTGGGTTATCGTAAGGGAAACAGCATTTGTTCAGCCGGAATAACCAGCCATCGCTACACGGTGCTGAACACAGCTCAATATAGGCTCGGTTAAGGGGGGGGAAGGTGTTAGGCTTCCCGAGCTTACCATTAACCTGTTTTTGCGACACAACCCGCTCAACTAGGGTCGGAAACAGGAACCTTTCTGACCTGGAAAACCGACCCCCTTTTCTTTGGATTGCGTTCTACAATTCTGCCAAAGGTAAAGATCTGCTGTTAAATCATTCGGAACAGACTTGTAATCGGCTGAATTAGTCTAATGAATTAGTCTAACTCGGAATAGCAACTGGATGAATCCTATAGGCATCCTAAATAGGATGTGAACAAATGGTAGGCTGAGGACGTGCCCCAAACTTTACCCCCTCAGCCGATGGAAACGCTCGAACAGTTCATTCAAAGTAACCCACCTCCGTTGGAACTCAAGCGTGCACTCGCTGTGCAGATGAGTCAAGGCGGTCACAGCTATCGGGAGATCCGTGACATTCTGCAAGTGTCGGTTGGCTTCATCACAGCTAGCCATCAACGCTACGAATGCTCAGGTGTGGAGGGACTGCGCTCCAACTATTGGGGCACCCAAGGCTATCTCGATTGTGAGCAGAAGCAAGCGTTGTTTCGGTGGCTCGACGGGCAGGATGCTTGGACACTCCAGGAGGTAATTGACCACATTGAGGATGAGTATGGGGTGGTCTACCAATCACTCCAGAGCTACTATGCCCTGCTCAGAGACGCTGGCTTCAGTTGGAAGAAGGCACAACCGGTTCACCCTGACAAGGATGAAACTCTGGTTCAGGAAAAAAAAGAGAACTTGAAGCGCTACTGGCAACGCATCAATCTGAGATCGCCGATGGACAATTAAGAGTTTTATTTCTCGACGAATGCCACCTGTTGTGGGGCGATATCAGTGGCTATGGGTGGAGCCGCCGCAAGCAACGGGTGGATGTGGAAGTCAAGTCTACCAAGCAACGACAGACCTACTATGGGGCATTGGATTATCTCACCAAGCAGTTTGTTGTCAAAGAGTACAGCGCAGGCAACGAAGAGAATACGGTTGCCTTCCTACAGTATCTCCAGTCTTTGTATGTTGAGAACACGCGCCTGGTGATTGTCTGGGATGGGGTGAGCTACCACCGCTCAAAGGTGGTGCAGGAATTTCTGGAGCAGACCAATGGAGGCTTACCGACTGAGGCGTGGAAGATTACCTGTATTCGCTTAGCCCCTAATGCACCTGAGCAGAATCCAGTTGAGGATGTTTGGTTACAAGCGAAGCAGTTTATTCGCAAGTATGCACGAATGTGTAGAAGATTTGGGTCGGTCAAGTTTCTGTTTCAATTGGTCACGCATTGTCAAACCTTTGCTTTCGCCAAGGCGTTTATGTACGGCTACTGTTCATCTCCTATCTAGGATGGCTGTAGTTTGTGTATGATTTCAATGGGTTGTTTCACGGTAAGAAACGATGCCTTGAAATCCGTTTTTCAACTTATAATAGAGAACTGATTAAAGATGCGTCGGAAACGTTTGTGGTGCGGGTCTAAATCTGTATCAATTAAGGTCACAATTGTAAAACACAACAGCTTTAACGAACTTTAACGGCATCTTATTGCTAACTCGAATGAGCACACGAAAACTGACGTTGTGACTGTGACTTCAAGATAAGTTCTCTAGCTTCTTTAACCGGGTATCTGAGATTAATCAAGCGGCTTAGGAACTGGTCATTAGGTGTTGATCATTGGTCATTTGTGAACAGCCAATGATCAATGATCAACACCTAATGACCAATGATTAAACGACTTGAATCTATCTGGACTGAGAATGGTTATATCAATTACATCAATTACAGTACATCAATTGCAGGAGATAGAATATTATGCGACTAAACCGAGACATTATTCAGCAAGTTCTAGAGATTGCTGATAGAAAAGGAGAAGCAGGCTTTGAAGAGAAAGACATTGCTCATTTGTTTAATGAAGAATATGATTTAGTGTTTCACCTGGATTATCTGAATGAAAAGGGTTTCATCGAGGGAGAGTTCACTCCAGGAGCTTATGCGGCATTCGCTATTTTGCCTCAGCCAATTCACTTCATTTGCGGCAAGATGACTGCCAAAGGGCGAGACTATTTACAAGAACTGCAACAATCTATCAAAACTGCCAGCCAAAGCTACTAATGAGTTGATCTTCCGAGCATCCTCTTTCGATTCTGGCTATTTCTAACTATTTCTATTTCTAAGTTAACAGGGGCAAGCCATAAATCATCTGTATGTCCCTCTTATGCAGTTTCCGTTCACTTACGGAGGATTGAGTCATGTTGAACATTGTTCGCCGTAGTCAGATGGTTGGTTTAATGGCAATGGATAGCAGTACTGCAACTCGTATGGGTGGTGTAGAAGAGGTATGGGTTGATGCAGATGGCCGGGTCGTTTACTTCGCTAGCACTGCTGGCTTTATTCCCTTTGAACAAGTTTCCATGATTGGTTCCGATGCCGTCCTCACCTATTCTGATCTGGCAATTTCTGATCTGGCAACGGAACCGCCAACGGCACTGCGACGCCTATATCGTATGGCAGTGCAATCCCCATCTATTGCTGAGCCAATCGGTTGGGTGGAAGACTTTTTGTTTGATTGGGAAACCGGTGACATTGCGGCGTATATCCTTGGTGGTACTGTTGCCGCACCGTTTGGCGGGCGGGCAGTCCTGTTTCCCGAGGATGTAGAGGTAATTGATGCAGACGTGATTGTGATTAAAGAAGATGCAACGAGCCGCCTCAAGAGTGAATCAGAGGGGTTGAAAGGCTTTTTAAGTGAAAAATCACAACAGGTCAAAACATTGGTTAAAAAAATGGGCGATCGCCTCAAATCTCTTGTTTCTCCTAACGATAAGCCTGAGGTCGTGCGCGTCAAGATCAAAGAAGTCCACGATGAACTAGCCACATCTGGACGACATGACAAAAATGCGCTGCAAGAAGCCACTGAATTTTTACAAGACAAATGGAATGCTGTTCAGCAGAGCTTGAGCCGCACTGAACAACGGCTGAAACAAGCTGTCGATTCTGCCTGGACGCGATTAACAAAACCCCGTGCCTGAGTTGCCCCACTACGCCACTGGCTTGAAATAATCGCGAGGGTTTGCCCCACAGCTTGCCACAGCGTAAAGCGAGTACTTGTTGGTTCAAGCTGTTGCTGAAATTCTGGCAGGTCGGGTAGGGGGCGATTGGTTTTGGGAAGAGTTAATACTTCAATCTTCTCTATTATTTTTCTAACATCTGCGTTAATTGGTCTGTACTGAGCGAACGAATTAAACTGAACTGAAAGGGTGGATCACCTAATGTTTGGATGTTGAATGGCTCTAGATACCGCTCATATTCGGTTCGATCTGCCAGATAGAGCTGCAAGAATGCTAGCAGTAACGCTCTGACATTGCTGCGAAACAGCGTAATCTCTTCTTCAAGCTGTTGGGGGTCCAGCGATGGAGACAGAATCCGATTGATCATAGCCGTCAACTGAGGGATATGCGCTCCGCCTCTGGCTAACAGCAAATATTTTTGAGGAGCGGTCAGCCAGGTAAAGGAATGGGCTTGTTCCGGCACAATCGGGGCAGCCGGATCATAACCACTCGCGCCAATAACGACCGGAATTTGTACTCGGCTTAACCCCTGCGGCCCAAAAATGCTGGCGTTTACTGGGTTGAAGGCAATGATGAAACTCACCCGCTCATCTTGCAATCCCTGGGTGAGCTGCTGGACTGCCGTGGAAGAAGATTCTAGCTCTAGCGCTCGGCATTGCAACAGCAGAGAAGGATTGAGAAAATCAATAAAACTATCTTGCTGGCAATCTTGGCGGAGATGGGCAAAATCGACAGTTGCTCCCCCTAAGACCAAGACCGTATAGCCCCCAAACGAATGGCCAGCGGCGGCAACTTGCTCTAGATTTAAGCGTCCCTGCCACTCGGATTGATTGCGCTGCTCTAGCTGGTCGAGTAAAAAACTAATATCTAGCGGACGGTCGATAAATTCCCTGACGTGGAATACCTCAGAAGCTCTTCCAGCTAAAACCGCCTGCTGCAAATCATGATTGCTGCCAATATGTTCGGGCAGAGCAACGGCAAAGCCATAGCTGGCAATATGTTCAGCAACATCAGCAAAATCGGCTCGACTCGATCCCAACCCATGGGATAACACAATCACTGGTACTGAGGCTGGAACCGAACTAGAGGTTTGTGGTAAGTACAGATCAACCGGATAGGTGCGATTGCGGCGTTTGTCTTCTAGAATCAGAGTTTGTTTGGAAAATTGAACGCCTCCAGGTTGACGGAGATCTGGAATATCTGTCGGTTCAATCGCTGATGCCGATTCACTCTGCCGGGCTAGTTGCTCAATTCCGGTAATTACCGCGTTCGTTTCCTGAAAAAACGCTTCGCCCTGTCGTAATGCATTCAGCGCTACTCGCAGGTCAATCCGCATATCCTGAGTTGGAAACTGTCGCAATACATCGATCAGGGTAAAACCGCCGGGTTGAGCTGCTGCCAAAATCAGGGCCGATCGCAAGGCATGTAGACCGTTTTGGCGTTTGCCGGTTTGGATCAGGTTGCCCACATAGCCTAGCGCTTTTTCTCCCATTGGTTCATAAAAGCTTTGGGAAACCACGACCGGGCTGAGCTGATGGGAGGTTCTGAGGGCTGTGCGGAACTCTTCCCGCACTTCGGGTGTGAGAAACCCCAGGAAAAAGGCGAGATCGGGATGAACGGTGCCATCTTTGGCATAGGCTTCGAGGGAAGTAACCGCAACCGAGCGCTCAAACAGGCCATAGCTAAAATGGACGGTTTCTGCCGCTTTGCCAGGAAGGGGGAGGGATATAGTGCAGACAAATCCTAACAGAGTCTGTAACCCAAACCGCTTTAGTTTGCGGGTTTGATTGAAACGCGGAAGCCAAAATGAGTTTGAAGCAGGAAAATGCATAGAGGGGAACATTTCGAGTAGGGAATCAGCCTACCATAAATAGTGTAGGGTGCGTCATCGTTTGTGTCGCAGCAGTGACTCTGCGAGAAGCCGCTATACCTGACGGCAAGCTATCGCCAATACCTCTAAAACTGCCGCAAGCAAGCGATTTGACAGTCTATCAGCCTAACACCTCAGAATCGTCTTTGTAATGTAACTTATAAATTGATGCTTGACGGGTTAGTACATAATTGAAAGACAACCATCAGCTACAAGGTTGTAACTGAAGAGGTTAAACAAAGCTTAAACAGTAACTGTGACTCAAAGTGACTATGAGAGCTTTGAGTCATAAGATTTTGAACGAAGAGTGGTTGAAAGGTAGAACACAAGAATTCTCAGCTCGTTAATTAAGATAGCAAGGCATCGAAAATTAAGGAGGCAATGACAATGCTTAAGCTCTCTATCTTACTGATTGGTTTAATCATCAGCAGTTGTGGAGTTGTAACAACCGCTTCTAACGACTCCTCCAATCAAGCCTCTTCTCGTCAAGGAATGACTGCCTCAGAATTAGCGCAGTTTGCAGTTGTACATGATGGGCCGTTTGAGGATAAACCTACTGTTTTTACTACAAATCATAATAAAGCCTGTGGGGTAGAGGTCCCTGTCAAGCTGGTTGAAACTATGGATTTAGGAAACAACCGACTTGCTGGCATCACCTATTATCAAGACTGTGCACTGGCAGTTTTCACCTATTTTGAAATGATGCGTGGAAATTTAGGCTCTATTAGTCCCTTTGTTGAGATCGCCGCGGGGAGATCAGTTCAATATTCAAATTGGGGACCAACAACCGAACCTGGTTGTGGAATAGCTCCCGACCCCAACCCGGCTATCCCTGGCTGCGAACTATCCTCCGAAAATTTGCAGCTTGTAGCTCAGGCGATTGAACAATCAGAGCCATGAGTTCTGTTGATTCAATACCTATAAATGTATAAAAATGTATAACCCTGAGTCGGTAAACCCGTAGTGCGGACATCTTGTCCGCCAGCAATTTGGATGCCTGCTCTACGTTTGATGAGTAATTTTGCCTCGCTACTTACTTGGTTGGCTCTGCTCCCGGCGGTGGATCGGTTTCGGAACGGTTTCGGATCGCTGCTGTCGTTACCGTAGGTGCAGATACGTAAAGCTGCATCGCAGGAGAACGACCATGTTGCAATACAGAAATAATCTGCCCCAATTATCGAGCGATCTATTTCTCACAGACGGTGGAATTGAAACGACGCTGATCTTTCGCGAAGGTTTGGATTTACCTGATTTCGCCGCCTTCGATTTGTTGAGGCATGAGGGCGGTTATCAAGCGTTGAAAACTTACTTTCGCACCTATGCTAGCTTGGCTAGAAACTATCAAGTGGGGTTGATTTTAGAGAGTGCAACCTGGCGAGCTAACCCAGATTGGGGTACAAAACTAGGCTACTCCAGCACTGCCCTAGCCGAGATGAACCGTAAGGCCATTGCCCTTTTGCATGAAATTCGCCAGGACTACGAAACCGAGCAGAGTCGGATGGTGATTAGTGGTTGCCTTGGTCCTCGTGGGGATGGTTATATTCCCGCAGAAGCCATGACCGTAGAAGCTGCCGCAGAGTATCACCGCCCCCAAATTGAAACATTCCGGGATGCCGACGCTGACCTCGTGACGGCGATTACCATGAATTATGTAGAAGAAGCGATTGGCATTGCCCGTGCTGCTCAATCGGTTGGTATGCCCGTCGTCATTTCCTTTACCGTAGAAACCGATGGCAAATTACCCACTGGGCAGACCTTAAAGGCAGCGATTGAACAGGTGGAACAAGCCACGAACCAGTTCCCGGCCTACTACATGATCAACTGTGCCCATCCCACCCATTTCGCTACTACGCTAGTACCGGGTGAAGCTTGGACTGAAAGAATTCGTGGCCTGCGCGCCAATGCATCCACCAAAAGCCATGCCGAACTCAACGAGTCGGAAACCCTAGACGACGGCAACCCAAACGAACTCGGCAGTCAGTATCGAGCGTTGCGCAACCGATTCCCCCATCTGACGGTACTAGGCGGCTGTTGTGGTACCGATCACCGCCATGTCGAAGCAATCTGTCAAGCTTGTCTGCCGATTGCCTGGGCATCGCTGGTCAACCCAGTACTGACTCTTTTATAGGCCCGTATACAAAAACGTTTCTGATTTTTCTGATTGCAAGTCAGTATATGGTTACAGGAGAATTATGACAGCGACAGTAATAGCGAAGCATAGCTATGCAGACATTCTGAAGGATGCAGCCAAGATCAACTGGCGGGTAGAGGATTTGCTCGGTGCTGATAAACCGTTAGATTTTAGCAAACCTTTTTTGCCGGAAGCACTGGCCCACACCCGCGCCATTACTTGCCTAACAGCCGATGAGCAATTAGCTCTGAATCATATCCGAGGTAATAGCTATCTGCATCTATTTGGTTTGGTTGAGGAGTTTATTCTGCCTTTGGTCGTGGAGCATGTGCAATCTATTGGCTGTGTCAACATTGAAGCGACCCAGGCTTACCTCGGTTTTGCTGAGGAAGAGAGCAAGCACATTCATCTGTTTCGTCAGTTTGCAGCGGCATTTGCAGCCGGGTTTGGGCATCGCTGTGAGGTAATTGGACCCGCGTCAGCAATTGCGGATTTTGTTCTACAGCATAGCCCGTTGGGAGTGGCATTAGTCACCCTGCATATCGAATGGATGACGCAGCGGCATTTTTTGGATAGCGTGCGGAATCATCAAGGCGAACCACTCGACCCGCAGTTTTGCAGTTTGCTGAAACACCATTGGCAAGAAGAAGCCCAACATGCTCGTTTAGATGCACTCATGGTGCAGGAGTTAGCGCGCACTCTAGATGCAGCATCCATTGCAGCAGCAGTGGATGATTACATTGCAATTGTTCAGTACCTGAATGAAGGGTTGAAAACCCAGGTACAGCTTGATCTGATCAGCCTGGAGCAGGCCATCGGACGGAACTTAACCGCAACTGCACGCCACGAAATTCAGCAGATTCAGGAAAAATCTTACCAAAAGGTATTCCTCGGCGCTGGCATGACGCATCCCAATTTTGTCGAAAGCGTACAAGCGTTAAGCAGAGAAGGATTTGCCAAAATCTCAGCAATTGCAGCCCAGTTTTCCTAAAGTAAGTGCTGATAAAAAATTGCGTCACCGTATTCGTGCCCCTCAACCAAATGATTTCAGTTCAATTGTTTTATTTCTATTAATCAAGGAGTTTGATCATGAGTATTCAGCAGCAATCTATCAATGAACAATCCATTAACGGCGTTGTGCCCAGTGCATTACAGGAGCTGATCGATTCCGTTGCACAAGATGCTAATCAAGGTCAATTGGCGTTTCAAGCAACTACAGCTTGGGTTGATGGAACCCGCTCGCAAACCCAGATCAAGTCCTTTGAGTGGGCGGGCCAATCCTATGCGCGTGACTTTACTTTGACGATCGACGAGCCGGAAGAATGGGGAGGGACCAATATGGGACCCAATCCGCAGGAAGTGCTATTGTCGGCTTTGAATGCTTGCCTGATGGCAACGTTTGTTAATTTGTGCTCAATGCAGGGCATCAAACTAGAAAAAGTAGAAATCACCAGCATCGGCAAACTTGATCTGCGTGGTTTCTTTGGATTAGATGAAACCATTTCAGCCGGTTATCAAGATTTGAGTTGGCAATTAAACGTCAAGGGAAACGCTACCCCGGAACAATTTCAGCAGGTCTATGAGGCAACCATGGCTGCCTCTCCTAACCTGTGGAATTTAGCTCATCCGGTGCCGATCAAGCCTGAGTTACGGGTTTTGTGATCTCTGAGGTATTCCTCAACTCTTTCAATCACTTCTGGACAGCTAGGCTAGGAGTAGCCATGAATTACATACGGCTGATAACAACCTCTGTTGCCATCTTTATCGTTGCTCTGCTTTGGAATGGGCTAATTCACGCTGTGGTTCTCCAAGATGCGAATGCTGCCCTAGTGAACGTGGCTCGGCCCGCCGCTGAACGCAACATGGGATTAGCACTTCTCTTAACTGCTGGATTGGCTTTCCTGTTTGTTTGGAGCTATGCGTATACAGCTCAACACGGCACATTGCGCGAAGGCATAGCTCATGGTTTATTCTTTGCCGTTCTTGCAGGATTTCTAGTGAATTTGAATCAATATATACTGTATCCGTTACCTGCATCTTTAGTGATGAAGTGGTTTGTCTCAGGACTAGTGGAATTCTGTATCTATGGCATCCTGGCAAGTTGGCTCTATCCGATCAAAAGGATAACTGCTCATTCTGACGAACGTTATTAAGCATATGCTTTAGGAGAAGTATGATTCTATGAATCTTGCAGCTAACATGAAAATCCAATTTCGCCCTGCTCAAAAATCAGATTGTCGAGTAATCGCGTCTCTCTACAGCATTTCTTCCGATGGAGTTGCGGATTATATTTGGACAAAATTGGCTCAGCCGGGTGAAAACATTTTGGATGTAGGACAACGACGCTATGAACGGGAGAACTCCCTATTTAGCTATCAAAATTGTACCTTGGCAACGCTAAGCCAGGATGATGCAGAAACAATTGCCGGAATGGTAGTTGCATTTCCCATGATTGTCGATGAGACGGCAGAACCAGAAGATGATCCGGTACTAGTCCCCTACAGCAAGCTCGAAGAAAACAATAGCTATTACATCTGTGGCATTGCCCTGTTTCCAGACTATCGCAATCGTGGCATTGGCACTCAGTTGATGCGGAAGGCAGAAGTTGACGCTGTTGCCAAAGGCTTGACCAAATTGAGCCTGATTGTTTTTGAGCAGAACGTTGCTGCTAAGCGGCTGTATGAACGTCTGGGCTATCACGAAGTTGCGCGTGAGCCAATCGTGCCGCATCCGTTAATCCACTACTCAGGCAATGCCGTTCTAATGGTGAAAGAGATACAGCCTTTTTCAGGCTAGTGAAGATGCGAAAAACGGGGTGCAGGGGCAGTGCCCCTGCGTGGGGACTTCGCCCCACACCCCTTATACCTCACATGAGTGATAAAACGCTGTAGGATAAGCTATATGTTTTTCGGCCTAGATGGCAATGTACTCGGAATTGGATGCTTGCAAGCAAGCCGCAGAGAATAAAAGAATTATTCGAGAATTTGTTGCGGCAATCAATCATCAAGACTGGGAAAAACTGGCTCAGGTCGTGACTCCTGACTTTGTTCGGCATAGCTCGGCGGCTGGCCAGCCCGGAATCAAGAGCCGTGAGGATCTGATTAAATTTTTGTCTAACGAATTCACCATCTTTCCTGACGCTCACGAAACCATCGAAGACTTGATTGCAGAAGGGCAAAAAGTGGCGGCTCGTCAGCGGTTTACTGGCACCCAAACTGGGCCGATGGGACTGTTCCCTGCTTCTGGAAAACGAATGACAGCCACCTATCTTGCCATCTATCGCTTGGAAGCAGGCCGTATTGTTGAAGCCTGGGTCGAGTGGGATAACCTGAATGGATTAATCCAACTAGGACATTATGTTGCTCCCTCTCAATCCGTTGAAGTATCAGAACATACCCAGCAATATGTCAATGAATGTAAAAGTATAGATAATTGAATATCGAAGTTATCGACGTAGCGATTTGGGTAAGAGTGGAAATGGCATCGCTGCCGATTCGGGCGCTAGCATGGCATCAAACCGGCTGTTGACGATACTATTGGGCCGCCAAGGTGGGCACCAGTAGAGGTCTTGATAAACCGTGGGGTAGGGATTTTGTTCCGTAAAGTCACGAAATTGCACAACTCCCAGGTTACTTTCTCCCACCACTTCTTCGCCTTCTTGTAGCCAGCGATTACACCAAAGCCAGCGCAGCGCAGCCAATAGGGGCGAGCCACCTGTTTTACGAAACTTTCCGAGCTTCAGCCATGCCAAATTCTTGCCCCAAGCAGGATAGTGAGCCGATTGGCGTTTGATCCATTCGATCCGGTAGTGCCAGTCGGGCAAGGAATGGGAATCGCGGGCGGCAATCGTCCAATTCACGATGGGGTTGCCGCTTGTGGGGTGCAACTGTCGAATCAGGGGCGGCGGTACTGGCCGTAGTTTCAGCCATCGCACTAAACCGGAGATTGATTGCAGCTCCCACAGTTCGGGCGTGTGGTTCCAGCCTACCCATTCTTGCGGTGGCTCAGGGGCAATTGACTTGAGTTTGGTTTGAATGATTTGAGTTTTGAATTCGGCATTTTTGAAGGCGCTGGCCGTGAGCTGCACTAGCACCTGCGCTTTGGTTTTCTCTTCAGGATGACGGGTCCAGTAGCTGAGCCGCGCCGCAAAGCCATAGTGAATATCGCCGGACAGAACCACCACCCGATCGCGGGTTTCAAACAGGGCTGCTAACAGTTCTGACAATGCCTCTTTATGCAGATTCCAAGCATCGCCCACGTCAAAACTAAATACTTTACCGTTGCGTAAACTCCACTGTTGCGCCCAGTCGATAATTCGCAGGTGAATCAAATTCGTTGGCGCGATCACGAGGGTTTGGAGATTATGCGCTTGGGATTGCTGCAATGGGGCGCGGATCTGCTGATCAAAGGCGGAGGGGCAGAGCAGCATCGGCGGAGCAGTATTGTCTTCTGCAATCGGGTAGCCGCGCCAGGTGCGGGTGTCGAGTACGACAACTTCATGGCAATCGCTGCGAATCGTGTAGTGCCACTGCAACGCATCGGGGTGGTGATCGAGAATCCAAACCTGCCGATCACGCCTGAATTTGGGTTGGCCGGAGCGGTCTAAATCGGGGATACCCAGCAAGCGAGCAAGCGTGGCAGCAGCGGATTGATCGGTCCCCTGCGAGACAGACCAAGCTTGAGCGGCTAGCAGCAATTGTTCACCTCTGGTGCCGGGTGCGAACTGTTCCGGCGTATTGCCCCAGGCTTGAGCAATGGCATAGGCCAACAGCCCGTTTTGGACGGCACGTCTGCCTAGCGGTTTGCCCAGCACTCGCAAACACCAAGTTTGGTTAAGATACCAGTCGTCGCTGATGTCGTGATCGTCAAAGATCATGTAGGTGGGAATATTGGCAATAGCGCGGCGTACTTTCCAGAGCGAATGCCAAAAGGCTCGCAGCGTCGCTACTTCCTGGTCCCAGATGCGAATGCGTTTGGCATCCCGATACCGTTCGTGACCTTCAGGCACTTCATTCCACAGCACAGGCGACCAGGCAAACAGATAGGCAGTGCTGTATTCACCCAAACTGAGCAGATGGCTGTTGGTGTGATCTGGTTTGTTGTACAAGCCAGCCGTGAAGCCCGCCAAATTTTCGGCCACGCTGGTGCGTTCTCCCGGCGGCAGGTGTTTGGCTTTCAGAGGCGGAATCGTAGGATTGGGAGTGGGATAAATCGGCAGTTCTTCTTCCCAGCCCAGCAGGGTATCCCCCGCATCGGTGAGGGCAAACAGCCAGGGATCGGCCACATCGTCGCCGTAAATTTGGTCGCCGGTAAAAAAGAGCTGATGCGGGCGTTGCTGCGGAAAGCGAGCCGACTGTTCGAGCAGGTCATCCACAATTGGTAGGGCATCAATGCCGCCTCCGTGGGTTTTGCGACAAGAGCCGTGAATTAGCTTTAGTTCGTTGATGTCTTGCGGTGGCAGCAGAAAGGTGGGCAACTGATGCTCGAAATAGCTAATCGGTACTGCTGGCTTATGCTCGGTGTTGAGGGCTTGCTGGAGGGTAAGCGGTTCGCGGTCTGGATCGGCTTGAAAGCTCAAGTCATAGGCGTAAATCTGCCCCGATTGCAGCGGTTGATTCGCGTCTGGCTGAGCCGTAACCGCGACCACATGCAAATGCTTGCCCAGCGCGATGGTGGACCGTTCCCCGGTCACAACGGTAGACCCAATCACCAGGCCATTGCCGTATTCGGTGGCATAAATCCGTAGCGTTACCCGGCAAGCTCGGCGCAGAGCCAGCCAAACCGTCACACTCGTGGATTCCGTTCGACGCAGAATCGGTCCGGCCAAGATTAAAGGCAATTGATGTAGCCGTTGTTGTAACGGAATCCAGGGCATAGGTTCAGTGGGCAAACGTCCTTCCCTAGCTTAGGCTAATTTGACCAGCGGTAATTCTGCCAGAATAGAGGCAAGCGCTTGAGGGGAATTAGCCTGTGACCCAAAGTCTGGAGCCGGTTGTTATCACTCCCTTTCCCGACCACACGCAGCTTCCAGAGTCGGATGGTACGTTTGTGAAGAATTTTCAGGAGCATCCTCAAAGTTTACTGTTAACGGATTCGCTTGGCCCGGTTTTAGAGCGGCTTCACCCCAACGGGGATTATGTGATTGGTCAAGACTGCGGCATCTACTGGCGCGAAACCGATCCGCCTGAGAAAGGAGCTGAAGCACCTGACTGGTTTTATGTCGCGGATGTACCGGCCACAATCGATGGACAGTTTCGGCGTTCTTATGTACTGTGGCGAGAATTCATTGCACCGTTGGTTGCTTTGGAGTTTGCCAGCGGCAATGGCTCGGAAGAACGGGACCGCACGCCGCTGCGGATCGATCAACCTAGTCGCAAACCTGGAAAGTTTTGGGTTTATGAGCGAATCATTCGGATTCCCTTTTACGGCATTTTTGAGGTGAACACCGGCAACCTGGAGGTTTATCACTTGGTTGATGGCGCTTACCAGCCGATGGTCGCCACTGCCCAAGGCCGCTACCCGATCACACCGCTGGGAGTAGAATTGGGCGTATGGTACGGCAGCTACCAGAACCAAACTCGGCTCTGGCTGCGCTGGTGGGATACCGCAGGAAATCTTTTATTAATTGGTAGCGAACGGGCCGCACAAGCCGAAGCTAAATTAGCGCAGATGCAGCACGAGGTAGAGCAGATACGGCAAGAGGCAGAGCAGACACAGCGAAATGCCATTAGCCGTTTACTCGCAATGGGCTTGAGTGCAGAGCAGGTAGCCGAGGCATTGGGTGTACCCATAGAAGAAATCGAACCCTCATAGAAAACATATGTCCCACCTCGAACTAGAAGAGTTGTATTTCTAGTATTGCCTGTGGGACTTTCTTTTCAAAAATTAGTTGTACATCGCGTTAAATAAGTCAAAAAGTATCGCTTTGATACAGATATTTAGCACAAATAATTCTGAAATTGAATTCAGCGATTCACCCCAAGACCGAATCAGTTATTATGATCTGTCATCCCGATTACGTAGTGGGAGAACGGTCTTGGACTATCGCTTCAAATCTAAAAAACTAGAAGCACTGTTCACCTCTAAAAAGGGCGCAAAGCGTTATCCCGAAGGAGTCGTGAGCAGCTTCTTTCGGGTCATGACAATCATCGCGTCTGCTACCGATGTGCAAGACTTTATTGCACTCAAGAGCCGAAGGTTTGAAAAGCTTTGTGGTGATCGGGAGGGGCAATATTCTATGCGATTAAATGACCAATATCGTCTGATTCTAGAAATCAGAGAGGAGGCATAAAGGAACTATCTGCTGATTGTAGAGATCGTAGACTACCACTAGCCCAATGCAGCGACCGAGTCAACCGCTAAATTGGCAAGTGGAATTCAACAATTGCCATTGGTATTGGGTGATTGTGGGCTTATGAGTCTAATGTCTCAGACGAAAGACAGAGCCTTGAAGGGTCGCCGCCATCATCGGGCGAAAAGGGAGGAAAGCGTGAGTCAGCAGCTTGTACCAGCAGAAGTTTGTCCACCTGGAGACATTTTGATTGAAGAACTTGAAGCTCGTGGCTGGACGCAAAAAGACCTAGCAGAAATCATGCAGCGTCCTGTCCAAACAATCAATGAAATCGTTAAAGGAGTTAAACAAATCACTCCAGAAACTGCCATTCAGCTAGCCGAGGTTTTTGAAACTTCTCCGCAATTTTGGCTGAACCTCGAAAACAATTATCGGTTGCATCTAGCTCACAAGGACCGATTTAACCAGCAGATCGGTCGCCGCAGTCAGATTTATCAGTTACTGCCAATTCCAGAGCTGATCAAACGAAACTGGATGGCAGCCACAAAATCAACTGAGGAGTTAGAGCAGGAGGTCTGTCGTTTTCTGGGTATTCCATCTCTAGACCAGCATCCCAAGCAGATCGGGATCAATTTTCGCTACACTTCTAGCCGCCAACCTGAAGCGAATGCTCAAATCGCTTGGCTCAAGCGTGTAGAACATTTGGCGAAACAACAACCTGTTGCACCCTACGATTGCAAGCAACTCACTCAAGCCATCCCCTGTCTGTTGCACTACAGCGCTAAGGCTAGAGATGTGGACAAAGTCCCCGCGTTTTTGTTAGAGCAGGGCATTCGTTTTGTGATCGTGCCGCATCTACCCAAGACTTATATTGACGGAGCCGCCTTTTATCTCGATAACAAGCCCAACCAGCCAACGATTGCGTTAACTTTGCGGCATAACCGCATTGATTCGTTTTGGTTCACCCTGATGCACGAACTTGCTCATATTGTTCTAGGGCATGAAGGCATTATCTTAGACAACCTTGATGAAGGAGATGTCAACGAAGATGAACAAGCCGCTAATCGGCAAGCACGGGATTGGTTGCTTGAGCCAGTCGCGTTTAAAGAATTTGTTGAACACACTAAACCTTACTTTGCAGAGTCGAAAATTGAGAGCTTTGCGAAAAACCAGGGACGGCATCCAGGCATTGTTCTAGGTCGTCTTCACTTTGAGGGCGAGGTACCCTATCAACATCGCCGCAAATTGTTGGTTCCTGTGAAAAATCATCTTAAAGGTTGGATTGACATTCCGATTGCAAACCAATCCGACACAAAGCAGAAGATACAGACTTAATTCCCGCAACCGTTGCGGATTTGGGCACTCTAGATTGATTCCAAAAGCTACAAAAAGGCCGCCTTTCTTTAGCAGATCGGCGGCTTTGCTGATCACCTCAGTTTTCTCCAAATACACTCAGTTCATGTACTGCTGAAAGGCGCGAATGGTCGTCTCGTCTTGCACGCCCCAGCTAGGTGAGCCAAACGCACCCACACCGCAGATAAACCCATCCTCAAAGTCGAGCGCAGAGCAGGAGCCACGAGTAGTGCCCTCTGGCTCTGTGCCAATGCCATTGTGTCGCCATTGAGCATTGACAAAGAAACCACTCTTTAGCAGATCCTCCTCGGTGCTGCGCCCAATCCACACATCTTGAGTCGAGAGCCAGCCCTTTAGATAGGGATCTGCCTCATATTTGGCTCGCAGTTCGGCATCGGGTGAAGGAAGGTAGGTTTTCCAATCGGGTTTGGCAGCCGGGGCCGCTTGAGGCGAGGCCACTGGCTCTACCACTGGCTGCTCTGCCACTGACTCTGGTGGGTTGCTAACGGCCAAAGAAACGAATAACGAAATCAAACTGCCAAAGAAGCTGCCGCTATAGATACCCGCTGCCAGCTTCCGGGTCGGCGCTTTCACCCCAGGCAATACCCACTTGGGGTTAACCAGTCCCAGAACAAACGCTGGCACTGAGGCCAGCAAGGTTAGAACAAATAGTGCACTCATCGTCGAATTGCTGTCCAGTACAACCTCAAAGTGCCCAATGCGATAAAAAGTTTAATCAGCTTTTTAGATCACTGATTTTCTAAAAATTTGATTAGCCAAAATACTGATAATTCACCATTTCAGTAATCTGACATTCTGACATTCTGACCCCAACGAGTTTCAGGGTGTTACATGGCAGAGCAGAAAGAGCAAAAACGTGGCCGAGGCAGACCAAAGGGAAAAACCTCAGATCCAAACTACACAACCCTAACAACTTATATCAAAGTAAAAACATATGAAAACTCCCCCAACCTCCTGAGGAAGCTGAGGGAGAACCACCAGATTTAATTGGTCTTAAATGCAGTCAGGAGGGCAAATACCGTTCCTGGTTTTAGGCTTCGCGCTTGTAGGGCACCACATCATCTCCGAAGTAGCGGGCGTATTCGGCACTGTCCACGAGGACAGTAACCGCTGCATTGAGGCCACCTGAGGCCAGCAACCGCTCATACTGATCCACCTCTGAGCTAGACGGGAGGCGTCCCAACAGGTGGCGGAATAGCAACTCGACCACCTTAGCGCTGGGGTAGGGGGTGTAGTAGCGTCGGGCATAGACCGCCGAAGTCGCCAACGCTTTCACACAGTCCCGTACCGAGAGGTCGCCGCCGTAGAATTTGGCTTCTACATCGAGGCAGCGTACCTCGTCGGGAATCACATCACCCACCTCATCCATCACCTGAGCATAGAGGGCATGAAGCACCTGTTGCTTTTCAGACTGGCTGCTGTAGGGCAGCAGACGATGGATGCGGCAAGGTTTACGGCGTAGGTCAAGGGCAAGGGGCGAGCTGGAAGAACGACCCAATTCAACCAGCTCATTCGGCTTTTTTGCATCTGCCAGGGCTTGGCTCATCAACGGCATTTTGCTGATGTCCATGCGCGACTTCACAGGTTCAAAGCTGGGAACGACCACATCTTTGTTCTGCTTGGTCAACTGGTTGTACAGCCGGTTGGTGTTCGGGAAGTTGGCCGCTGGCAGGGTGGGGAAGCGCCGGTAAGGCACCGTATCCTCACCGAAGTACTGGGCATATTCTGGCGTACCGGTCATGGCGCGAATAAACGCCTCCAAGCCTTGAGATGCCAGGATTTGGTTGTACTTGCGAATCTCTGCCTGATCCTGCGGTGCCCGTCCCAGAAAGTGCTTGGTGCCCAGTTCAATCACCTTGGTGTTCGGATAGGGCGTGTAGAACTCTTTGATGTAGAGGCTAGACGTGCCCAATCCTTCAATGAACTCCTTCACAGTGATTTCGCCATTCGCCAGCTTACTTTCGAGGGCGCTGAACTCGTTTGTGATGATGTAGGGTTCAATGTCACGCTCGAAGATCTGCCGGTAGGCAGCGCGGGTCACGTTCTTCACGTCGGTGGGGGCCAACGTTGTCAGCTTGAAGATCTTGGTCTGCTCGCGCTTGCGGTTGACACCTTGGTTGACGCGGAATTCCACATCTGGCGTTGTGCGGCTTTCCGTCACCATCCCCAGCTCCATAAAGCGCGGGGTTTCTGCAACTTCAACCTTGCTGCTCTTGTCAACAATGCTGCCAATCCGGTTCGTGCGCAGCGCCACACCGCCCGGAGTCAGATAGCGCTCATAGGGCACCGTATCTTCGCCAAAGGTTTGGCTGTACTCCATGCTGTCGATAATCGCATCCACCACGGCATAGAAGCCTTTCTTGGCCGCCAGATCGAAGTAGGCATTGATCTCCTGCCGACCGTAGGTAGGACGACCGAGCAGCCGCCGGTGGATGTACTCAATTGCCTTCACCACATAGAGCGGCGTCCAGTACATCTTACGGAACACATCCGATTTGGCCAGCGCTCGGACAAACTCGCGCACGGTGATTTCGCCGTTCTCCAGCTTGATTTCGGCCACCGTCTGCCGCTGACCGGAATACACCTCCCGCCCAAACACTTGCAGATAAGTTGCCCGGATCACCGCTTGGGTCGAGCTTTCCGAAAACTTGGTGCTAACGCCGCGGGTATCGGAACCGGAGAACCGGCTGGTGCTGAACAAACCGGTATTGGCTGGCAGTCCCGTAAAGCTAGGCAGCTGATCCAGCTTGAACACCTTTGGACCAAGGGAACCAGGAGCCACACCACGGGCACCAGGATTGCTGACCTGGTTGTTGATGCCCGGACCGCGTGCGATCAGGATGCGGCGAGTATCCTTGTTGAAGAAGGCCGGACTGGCGCTGGGATTGCGGGTTTCTTTCGGGAAGATCGCCCCAAACTGAATTTCCAGCGGATCGTTGCCAGAGCCATACACATGCTGATCGGGCAGTGGCTGATTGTAGCGGGCAAAGGTGGTGATGAAGTGGGGCACCTTGCGGAACGGTGCACTGTAGTTAAACAGGTCGATTTGGGGACCCCAGTTGCGGCACTCTTGTGCCTCTTGGCCCAGACCGCGCAGGTAGGGAACCGTTTCTTCGCCAAAGTAATCCGAGTATTCGCTCGAATCGACCAGGGCATCAACCAGCTTGGACAGACCACCCTTGGTGACAATATCGAAGTAGCGCGAGAACTCTTCCTGCGAGCTAGGACCGCGACCCAGGAAGTGCCGGAAGGCCAGTTCTACTACCCGGCTGTTGCAGTAGGGTTCGTAGAAGTTCTTGCGGTACAAGGGCGATTTGCCCAAGCGGCGGATGAATTCCTTCATCGAGATGTCGCCGTTTTTCACCTTCGACTCCAGATCGGAGACAGACAGCGAATAGGCGCGAGTAATGTCCCGCTCGAATACCTGCCGATAGGCCGCCTTGACGACATCATTCTTTTCCGTTGCCGACAAACCAGGCTTCATCACAAACTTGGGTCGGCGCTCCGCGGCACTGAAATAGATCTGGGGCAATTCCAGACCCTGTACATCCATGGATGGCCGTTGCCGCAGTTTGTTGGCGGGCGTCGGTGCCCGGAACTCGTTCAGCAGCACTTCAAAGTACTGGTTAACAATTTCCGCAGCTTCCAGGTCTTGGCGGAAGTAGTTGAGCGACGCAGCCCGCATTTCTTGCAGCGCTACAATCGTGGCTTCGCCAGAGCAGGCATTCTCGATGATTTCCCGCAGCCCACGCACGTTCACCACCAGGATGTTGGGATCGCCCGCCACAATCGCATAGGTCGTGTAGCGGAGAAACCAGCTCAGGTCACGCAGTGATTTCTGCATGTTGCGGGGACCATAGCGGGCCACGTTAATCGGACGGAAGCCAGCTGGCACAGGACCACCGCCGCTGGCGCTAAACAGGGAACGCAGCCCCTCCAAAAAGCCGCCACCCGTAGAAACATAGGTTGCTGTGCCCAACTTCATGGCCTCGCTAGTATCAGCCGTAGCGCCACCTGCGGGGACGAGCATAGGAGCTTCTTCCTGGGGTCTCTCAAGGAAGGCCATGGGCGAACCGCCGACAAAGATCCGGTTGGCAGCACGAGAAACAATCAGCTCCGAGTTTTGAGTCAGAGTTTGGGCAATTGCTAGACGCCTCAGACCAGAACTAAAGTAGCTGGATAGCTCGCTCAGCTCTCCCCGCCCGGGAAAACGGTCTTGCTGCTCAGCTTGGGAAATAGTTGCGACGGGTACGGTTTGATATAGCTGCGGACGCGCGACAGAGCTTCCACCACTCGCTTTAAGACTCATTGGATTTCAAAAGCTCCTTAAATAGTGATTGCATTTAGACCTGCCCAAGGAGCCGCCTCATCAGATCGCTCCGCTGCACACAAACTGAGAGCTAGAGGGTAATTCTCCAAGTGATTCTCAGCTTGATTCTCAGCGAGCACTCTTTGGTGAAGGCTCCACCAGAACGACTGCCCAGGGTCAACCGGCTAGTTTCTAACTTAGAATGTTTCGGGATCCTACACGGCGTTTGTTAAAAAATGTGTAGCCTTCCCACCAGCCTTACAGAGCAGATCATAGAAGATTACGGGGCAGAAGCTGAGAGTCGGTATAAGTTTTGTTACTTTCTCAAGGGATCTTGACATGGAGGGAGAGTTGATCAGTGAGCCAAGGAGTTAAGACAACAAACTCAACTGAATAAACCCATCCGCCTGCTTTTTGTGTCTACGTCTCGATTGCCGCTTGGTCGCTGGATGAGGTTTGATCTCCACATGAGCCACGAACCAGGTGCGCAGCATTTTTGCCGCTTCGAGGTCTAGCTGGTCTAGATCAATGGCTGCTGGAAACAGGTCTAGATGGGGTGAGAGTGCCCAGCCAATTTCGCTGGCAAACCGCTCGCTGCCAAAGGGTGCCCAGGAGTCTGGCATACGGGCAATGTAGGGCAGGATGTTCTGCTGCTGGCGAAAGCTCTGCCGCTGTTGCTCTAGCTGCTTAACACGACGCTGTCGGGCTTGCCGGTAGTTCAAGATCGGGGCCGGGTAATTCGATACGCGGGGCGGGCTGCCGAGCAATTCTGGTGGTAAATCGGCGACTTCGGGTACCCAGCGTTTGATAAATTGGCCGTCTGGATCACACCGATCCACAGCGACCTGCTCTGGGTTATAGATCCGCGTCCAGGATTTATCGACGCAGTGGGTGACGCCTGCCTGCATTGCCCATTGGTAGTGATCAATTGGACAGTCTCCGTCGATTAGATGGCGCATAAAGTGGAGCGCCCCCAAGCGCCAGTCCATGCCAAGCAGGTTGCTGAGAAAACTAGCATAGATAGCCCGTGTGCGAAAGTTGAGCTGCTTCCAGCCGCCGGTCGCCTGAAGGCATCGAGCAGCGGCATCCACAATCGGAAAGCCAGTTTGTCCCTGTTGCCACGCCTCGTACAGCCCTTCGTTTATCTCCCAGCCTTCTTGGTCAAACACCGTGTAAAGCGAGCGCAATTCGAGCTGCGGCAGATAGCGAAAGCGTTGGGCAAAGCCGCTCCCCCAGCGGAGGCGGGAAATCAACTGTTTGCGGCTGCGCTCGGCTTTGGGGTTGCTTAATTCCCAACCCTGGGCCGTTTGGACGCATTCCCGCACCGAAATCGCGCCGAACTTGATGTGGGGACTAATGCCGGTTGTGGCTTCTGCTCCCGGATAGGAAAGCTGCCAGTAATAGCGATCGATGTTTTGATCTAGAAATTCGGCTAGCAGTTGGCGAGCGGCATTGGTTCCTGCAGGTGGCAGGGGTTTATTGTCTGGAATCAGTCCCAGTTCGGTTAAGGTTGGAATCGACTCACTGGCAATGTCTGGTGGGACTTCGATCCGAGTCGGTGTAGGCGTCAGATCGGTTTGCATCTCTTGGTACCAGAAGTCGCGGTACCGAGGATACAGCATCAGCTCAGGGGTACCTGCGGTTGGCTCAAACCAGCGAATTTGCATCTGCTGCTCGGCCAGCACTCGATGCAGGCGGGCATCGCGGACGCGGCCATAGATGCGTTCATAGTCGATGTAGGCGTAAATTCCGTCGGCTTGGGTTTCCCGGATGAGTTGTGGCAACACCTCGACCGGATCCCCAAAGCGAATAATCAGGCGGCCTCCCCGCTCCCGCAAATCTTGATCCAGACAATGCAAACATTCCAGCATAAAGGCCACCCTAGCTGGTGCCGTTTCTGGATGGTGCAACAAGGCTCGATCCAGCACAAATACAGGAATAACTGCACCCCGGCGAGCCGCTCGATACAGAGGGGCGTGGTCAGCAATCCGCAAATCTCGACGAAACCAGACGATAGTGCGATTCATCTAGGGCAGTTTCAGGCGATTTCTACACCCTTTCACTGTAGCGATCGCATCCATGCTGTACCAGGCTGACGACTAACGATTTCTTTACCTATTTCGCACAATCACCCGACCAGATCTGACCAGATCTGACCAGATCTGAATAAACCACCCAACCTGATCCAATAGACCCTTAGGTGAAGTTCACCTCGACAGGAAGTAGGCAGAATGGTGTGCAGCCGCCCTCAGTTCCTTCAGCCCCCCAAATCTGAGCCTTCAGGTTTGTTGGAACTGAACCTTGGACCCAATCGATTCCTAGGCGATTTGGCTATCCACTGGCTGCCCCATTGCTGTCTCAGCGCCTGTCTCAGCGCCTGTCTCAGCTGCGAACGGATTGCTAGGAGTTGAAAACCGGCAGCAGGAAGGCCAAGCCGATGCCGCCAAACACGATGATTTCAATGCCTTTGAGCAGCGAACTGGCAGGGTTAAGTTTGAAGCCTCGCAACCAGGAACGGGGCTGATCGTCATCCCGAACGTTCCATTTAAACATCGACAGCAGTAAGGGCACACCGCCCACTTTCGCGCCGAGCAGCACATGCAAGGCCAGACTGATGAACACACAAAGCCACGCGACTAAATGAGCCTGGTACCAAGCGCGATTTATCTCTCCAGCCGGCAGCCATTCTTCTTTCATCATCCGGCCTGTGATCACGGCAAAGGTGGTGGCTAGCAGCATCACGGTATTTGCGAGTCGGTGTAGGGCTACCCACCCAGTGGGCCGATTCATTTGTTTCAACTGGTGCAGCGATTGCTCTTCCAATAGCCGACGCTGGCCGAGGCGGAAGCTATATAGGGCAAAAACGGGAAGCAGCAGGAGAAACGTCAGCGCAATGGTGCCGTGAATGCCCTGAATATCTTCTAGGGTAGGCAGGGCAAGACTGCCCCAGCGTTTGTCGTAGGTGTTGTAGACCCAAAAGCCGGTAATCAATGCCAAAATGACCAGGATCGCAGCAGCACCATGAAGAAGCCGGAGAAGCGCAGGTTGATAGGGGAGCCGCATAGAGAGCTAATCTCAATCAGAATTCTAATCAGATGTTTCTTGAACTATATCCCGATCCAAATCCTCTTCTGGAGCTAATTCAGCCGGGATTGCCTCAATTCCAGACTCATCTTCATGATTGTGAAGTTCTGATTCAGTCGTTTCTGATGCAGAGGTGTCTGTCTCTGGTTCTAATTCTGCTTCTAATTCTGCAATTGCGGCTTCATCAGACGAAGGAGTTTCCGGTGTCACAGGTTGGGACGCCATTTCCAGGTCGGATTCTTCAGCCAGCGATGGTTTCGGTAGGGTGGGTGCTTCAAGCACTTCAAAATCGGTTTGGTCAGGTACAACGGTCCGGATTTCTTGACGCTCAGGTGCTGGAGCTACCAACGGTTCTACCGGCATAGCCACGGCTAATTCCTGCTCCAGTTCTAACGGCACAGCATTGGTCGCCTTCAGCGTCAGGGGAATATTCACCTTTTGGGATTCCTGGAGTTTGGGTCTGGGCTCTAGCTCATTCCAGCGATCGGCCAAATAAAGCACTAACGAGGTGCCAATATAGCCGCCGCCCAACGCCATCACTATGTCGATCAAATAGGTCAATGCTGTGTCTAACGTTTCCATAGTTCCACTCCCACCAAATCCTCAAACTCGCTGTGCCATTAAATTTCGTGGTTAAACGACTCGTTCAGCGACTAACCGACATTATTGCTAGCGTATCGGAAATCGATCGAAAAATGTAGTCTTATTAACCTTAGTAACGATACAGCGTTTTTCACTTATTTGAGGTATGGGAGGTGTGGGAGCACTGCCCCCACACCCCGTTTTTCATACTTCACTAGCCTGAAAAAGTCTGTATTGATGCAAAAAGCACCCCCCGCAGGGAGTGCTCAGGAAAGCATTGTCTAGACTAAAGCTGAGACAGAATTAGCCATTGACAGCAGGAGCCGTCAGGGCTACCGGAGTCGCTTCACCTGCTGCCAAATCCAACGGGAAGTTGTGCGCATTCCGCTCATGCATCACTTCCATCCCCAGGTTCGCACGGTTCAGCACATCCGCCCACGTGTTCACCACTCGCCCTTGACTATCCAACACACTCTGGTTGAAGTTGAACCCATTCAGGTTGAACGCCATCGTGCTGATGCCCAGCGCCGTGAACCAGATGCCCACTACCGGCCACGCTCCCAAGAGGAAGTGCAGGCTGCGGCTGTTGTTGAAGCTGGCATATTGGAAGATCAACCGCCCAAAGTAGCCGTGCGCTGCCACGATGTTGTAGGTCTCTTCCTCTTGACCAAACTTGTAGCCATAGTTCTGCGACTCGGTCTCGGTCGTCTCACGCACCAGCGACGACGTCACCAAGCTACCGTGCATCGCCGAGAACAGCGAACCACCGAACACACCAGCCACACCCAGCATGTGGAACGGGTGCATCAGAATGTTGTGCTCTGCCTGGAACACGAACATGAAGTTGAAGGTGCCGCTGATGCCCAGAGGCATGCCATCCGAGAAGGACCCTTGTCCAATCGGGTAGATCAGGAATACTGCAGTCGCTGCAGCTACCGGAGCCGAGTAGGCCACGCAGATCCAAGGCCGCATGCCCAAGCGGTAGCTCAACTCCCACTCCCGACCCATGTAGCAGAACACGCCAATCAGGAAGTGGAACACAATCAGCTGGTAAGGACCGCCATTGTAGAGCCACTCATCCAGCGAAGCAGCTTCCCAGATCGGGTAGAAGTGCAGACCAATCGCATTGCTGCTGGGTACCACAGCGCCGGAGATGATGTTGTTGCCATACATCAAGGAGCCAGCCACGGGTTCGCGGATGCCATCGATGTCTACCGGAGGGGCGGCGATGAAGGCGATGATGTAGCAGATGGTAGCAGTCAAGAGGGTGGGGACCATCAGCACGCCGAACCAGCCGATGTAGAGGCGGTTGTCGGTGGAGGTGACCCAGTTGCAAAACTGCTCCCACAGGTTGGCGCTTTCGCGCCGCTGTAGTGTTGTTGTCATAATTCCGATGAGTGCTTAATAAACAACTGAGATGTATGTATGTGAGCGAGTTGCCTCAGCTCATGTCTTTAATATTAAGGAATATGTTGAGATTTGTAAAGTACCGTCAGGATCTTTATTACTACTCCCAAGATTTCCTTAACAATTTGCAATCATTTAGCCTGGAGGCCAGGTCATCTTTCTGCCGCCCAATAGGTGCAAATGCAGGTGGTACACGGTTTGGCCGCCATCCTCGCCGGTGTTGATCACCACCCGATAGCCATTCTCTAGCCCAAGTTGCTCGGCCACTCGCTTTACAGTTAGTAACAAATGCCCCATTAAGGCATGGTCTTGAGACTCAGCATCCGAGAGTTTAGCAATCGGCTGTTTGGGAATCACTAGTACATGCACCGGAGCCTGCGGATTAATATCTCGAAAGGCCAGACAGAGGTTGTCTTCATAGATAATGTCGGCTGGAATCTCGCGGCGGATTATCTTGCCGAAAATCGTGTCATTGCTCATAGCAGTTCGCTCATAGCAGTTCACAAAATTAAACCAAAAAAACGGTAATTTGCTGCCATTCTAAAGATGAGGAAGACTGGAACTTTAGTCAATTTGCTCTCCTGGTCTCCAAGCGATGCAAGTACGTGGGATGAGCGATGACAAACTGGTCTCTGGTCTGTCTCATATTTCGATGAGTGCTTAAGCTCTCCAGCGGTGAACAACGGTGTGGGAGCTTTTTTGTGGGGATATTTAGGGAAATTTTTGTTGGCAGCAGCATTCCTTAACAAATCAATCTGCGCCAGCCTTTCAGGTAGGATTAGTGAAGTGTTTGCACTGGAGAGCGCATTGAGTCTGCGTTGTAGCAGTGCGTTGAATAAGGCAGCCATTTCGCTCGATTTAGCATGATTCCTGAAGGATTGAATTGGATTCAATGGCAGCATTGCTGGCGGCGAGTTTGCACCTGGCTCGGTAGTCTGCTGCTGGCGCTGACATTGGCTTGGGGTTGGCTTTACATTCCCAGTGCCGTCGCGGTTGATTACAATCGGGAGTTTCTCGTCAATGCCGACTTTTCCGGCAAGGATTTAACCGATAACAGCTTCACCAAGGCCAACCTGCGCGGAGCCAACTTCAGTGCCTCCAATTTGCGCGGCGTCAGTTTTTTTGGAGCCAATTTGGAAGGGGCCAACTTGGAAGGGGCCGACCTCAGCTCTACTACGCTGGATTCGGCCCGATTTGTGAATGCGAACCTCAAGAATGCCGTCTTGGAAGGCGCGTTTGCCTTTAACACCAAATTCAATGGCGCTGAAATTGAAGGAGCCGATTTCACAGAGGTGCTGTTGCGGGAAGACATGCAGGAGCTATTGTGCGAAACGGCCAAGGGCGTTAATCCCACTACCGGGCGAGCCACCCGCGAAACGTTGGGCTGCTTTTAACGGGTTGGTGCTAGCTGAGCAATCCTAAAGCTGGTCTTGTGGAATTGTCACAGTTACCGTAGTTCCAACTCCAACTTCACTCTCAATCGCAATCTCGCCTTGATGCAGGTCAAGGCATTTTTTCACGAGAGCCAAGCCCAGTCCGGTGCCGCTGATTGTGGCAGCATTCGTACCTCGCTTAAAAGGTTCGTATAGCAGCTCTTGATCGGCCAGCGAAATTCCGATGCCTTTGTCTTTCACTTCAAAGCTAACGGCCCCTGGTTCACAGATCAAAGTGAAGTAAACGGTGCTCTCGGCTGGAGAGTATTTCAGTGCATTGGAAAGCAAATTGCTGAGGATAGAGTACACCAAACGTTCATCAATTTTGGCATGGGTGGCACTCCCGCGTTGAGCAAACCGAATGGTTCGCTTGCCTTCGGCAACGGCTTGAAAATCTTCGATCAGGTTGAGGCAAAAGGTTTGCATTTCTACTAGAACCGGATCACATTCGAGTTCGCCTGCGTCGGCCCTCGCGATCGTCAGCACATCCGTGAGCAGTTGGGTCATCATTTTGACCGAGGATTGAATTCGGTGTAGATGTTTCAGCTTTGTGGGTTCAAGCTGAGGGCGCAGGGTTTGCTCCAGCAGTTGAGCCGAGCCGAGGATGAGGCTGAGTGGGGTGCGGAACTCGTGCGAAATCATGGAGAAAAATTGCAGCTTCATTTCACTCAGCCCTTTGGCATGGGCCATGATGCGTCGCTGCATTTCGGCAAACTCTCGCCGTCGCTTCTGTCGGTAAAGCAAGAGATAGATGCCAGAAAAGATCAGCAGCGTCAGGGCAGCCCCTAGAGTCTCGATCAACAGACGCGACTGCAAATCTGTCTGAGCACGCTCCACCTGAGATTGTAAAGTTTGTTCAATCACAGTTCGGAGGGCAATAATTTGCTGCCGCACTTGGCGTTGCTTCTGCCGGATTTGGATGATAACTGGATCTTGAGCCGTCAGGGGCACTTGAGTTTGCTGAAACTGGGCAATTGCCTGTTCACTCAGCGTCAAATATTCAGCCACGAGCGGTTCGAGTTGCTCCAATTGCTCTAGCTGATCGGGAAAGGGACCTAGAGACTGGTGCAGTTGGCCCAGCAGCAACTTGATGGGTTCTACGGCAGTTTGGTAGGTTTCTAGTTCTGTAGTATCGCTGTAGAGGTAGTAGCCCCTGCGGCTGTAGTCAGCTTCGGAAAGAGCAAGCAACAGATCGTTGAGGTTTTGAACCGCCACCTGAGTTTGGTTGACCTGTCGAGCACTTTGCCTGAGTTGGCTCGTATTGAGGTGCGAAATCAGGCCCAATCCTCCGAGCAGCATCAGCGCTACGGCATAACCCACGGTGACTCGCTTTCCACCTAGAGAATAGCGCTGATAGATTCTTAATAGTCTGGGTGGCAGTTTGGCTTTTATCCGTTCAATTAGGCCGTAAGTAGACATATGATTGCTGCATCAGGATTTAGAATATAGGCGCTGTACAGAAGAAACCGGCAGAATAGATCAAAGACTGATGATCAGTAGGCCAATATCAAAAAAGAACTGATTAGATGAAAGATCT
This sequence comes from Leptolyngbya sp. NK1-12, assembly GCF_032598965.1. Lineage (NCBI taxonomy): Bacteria > Bacillati > Cyanobacteriota > Cyanophyceae > Leptolyngbyales > Leptolyngbyaceae > Leptolyngbya > Leptolyngbya sp. NK1-12. The sequence goes on along the minus strand of NZ_CP053586.1, from coordinate 606,821 downwards.
ATCCTGACCAACCCCGATCCGGAACCCCAATTTGCCATGCGTATTTTGGTCGTTGAAGATGATGTCCAAATTGCCGATATGCTGTCGGAAGCACTGACCAGCCGTCAGTATGCAGTCGATGTGGCTCAAGATGGTGAAGAAGCATGGGATTGGGTTAGGGCCTTTGAGTATGATCTGGTTTTGCTGGATGTCACCCTGCCGAAGCTGAATGGGATTCAGTTGTGTCACCGTCTGCGCGAGCGTAATTCTGCAATTCCTGTTCTGATGCTAACTGCCCGCGATACGATTGCCGACAAAATTGTCGGCCTCGATGCTGGAGCGGATGACTATGTGGTCAAACCGTTCGACTTAGAAGAGCTAATGGCGCGAGTGCGGGCACTGCTGCGACGCGGCGGCTCAATTCAACCCAACCTCAAATGGGGCAGTTTGCGTCTCAACCCTAGCACCTATGAAGTCACCTACGACGATCAGCCCGTGACGCTGACGCCGAAAGAATTTACCCTGCTGGAACTGCTGATTACTAGCGGTCGGCGGGTGTTAAGTCGGCCTGGGATTATTGAGCGCATCTGGTCTTCAGAGGATCCGCCTACCGAAGAAGCCGTCAAAACCCATATCAGAACCCTGCGTCAAAAACTCCGTTCTGCTGGTGCCCCCAATGATCTCATCGAAACAGTTCACGGTTTGGGCTACCGCATGAAGCAGCTTGATTGAACCTCGGTTCTGAGTCTGCAGCCTGAATCTAGATTTGCAAGCATATCCCCCCGAAATCTTCCCACTTCGCCCCCAAATTCCTAACCTCGACTCGATACCTTGAGAGTAAAGGAATTCGCAGGGAGTGTTTCGGTGTCAATCATTCTCGTCGTTGAGGACAATCCGCTCGTGCAGGATCTGCTGTGCGACATGTTGGAAAGCTACGGATTTCAAGTCGTAAGCGCCAACGACGGCATGATGGGGCTGCACAAAATCAAACAGCAACTCCCGGATCTAATTATCTCAGATCTGGACATGCCGCGCCTCAATGGTTTAGAGATGTTGCGAGTATTGCAACAAGACCCGATCACTGCCGCCATTCCTTTTATTGTGTGTAGCTCCGAAACCGATCGGAATACGCATCATTTGGCTCTCAATCAGGGTGCATCTGCTTTTCTTCATAAGCCATTTGATCTGGTCCGACTCATTCGCACAGTTTTAACTCAAATCGAAGGTAACCCAACTCCAGCGCAACAAACTTAGGAGGCCAGTTTTGGTTTACCGAGGTTACAGAATTCGAAATTTATTGCAGTGAAACTATCAAAAATCATGGTGACTATTCAGTCTGTTTCGGCCCAATTCGCACCTAAAATTCATCGGCAAACTCGTTCTAACCGGTGGTCGCGAGTGCAGCAGGAGCTAATTACGGGATTGGCGGGCTGGCTGCCCAAAAAACCAGGTATTCTGCTGCGGCGTCTGCTATATCCTCGGCTGTTTGCTCGGATGGGCAAGGCTGTCAGCGTGGAATGGGGCAGCGATTACCGGGGAACACAGCAAATCGAGATTGGCAACAATGTATTTCTAGGACGTACAATCTGTCTCGATGCTGACGTGCGGGGCGGCCAGATTCAAATCAATGATGATACCTATATTCTCGATAATGTGCGGATGTTTTGCCACCTTGAGTACGGCAAGATAATTGTGCGTGAGAACGTTGGCATTGACCGGGGTGTGGATATCAAAGCCCATGGAGGTCGGGTTGAAATTGGTTCTGGGAGCTATATTGGTCCCTATGTCTGTTTAGCTGGGCCGGGCCACATCAAAGTGGGTGAGAATTGCATGATTGCTGCCCATTCTGGCATCTACGCTAATAATCACATTTTTGTCGATCCAATGACTCCGATTAAGGATCAGGGCACTACAAACGAAGGCATTGTGATCGAAGATGACTGCTGGCTCGGAACAGGAGTCAAGGTCTTAGATGGGGTCACGATCGGTCGGGGTAGCGTGATTGGGGCTGGTGCTGTTGTCACCAAGGATATCCCGCCTTATTCGGTTGCGGTCGGTATTCCTGCCATGGTGATTTCTCAGCGGAATAAATAGCTAACTTAACCTTCGATTCAATCCTGAAATAGGGCGGTTGGAAACATTAAATTGATTTTTTTGCAACTTCAACCTGAGTTCCACTCAACAACGTACTAATCTAATTAGCTAGAACGCGGCTTAGAGCAAAAAAACACGGTCCGCAATATCAATTTAGACACACTATTCTCGACTTCAACACAATCAAGAGGGCATCAGAATGTATATCATCAGCGTAGATCATCAAGATTGGCTCGTAGGCGACTCGAAGGGATGGCTGACTACAACCCCGCTTCGTTCTCTAGCAGCAGTGTACCTGACCTTGTCGGCCGCTCAAGAAGCCGTCGCGTACTACGCAAGTAGCTACACTAATGTAACATTCGCGATCTATCCGCTGGATGGTCAAGCACCAATTTTGGATGAATCTACCGCGAGTGATTTGCTGCTCAATAACTCAATGATTGATGGTTCAACGATGATGTCAGCCCGCTAGCGGCACTCCACCTATATGCTGTTTCCATTCATCTCGAAGCTTGCTAGTCGGTTGGGCTACCAGATTACCAAACAGTCCGCCTCAGCGGTTGGCTTTCCACCTATCGAACTTCCCTTTATCGACCTGCTGGATTTAATTGTGCGAGATTATCAGCAGCACAATCCAGAGATGTTCTTTATTCAGATTGGTGCCCATGATGGCTCCTCGGTTGACCCCATCTCTCAACTGGTTCGTAACTGCCAATGGCGCGGCATCCTGGTTGAACCCCAACCCCAGACGTTCCAGAGCTTGCAGCAGAATTACCAAGACCAGCCGCAGTTAAAGTTTGAGAACGCTGCAATCAGTGCGGAAGATGGCACCGTCACCTTCTATACGGTTCGTTCTGATAGAGGTGAATTGCCGTTTTGGCTCTCCCAATCTGCAAGCTTGAGCAAAGAGGTGGTGTGGGGTGCCCTCTACTACTGGCGCAACGTTAAGCAATTGGAGGCGATTCCAGAGGATCTAGAATCGATGATTCAGGAAATAGCTGTACCGGCATTGACGCTCGAGTCGCTGCTGAACAAGCATGGAGTGGATCGGGTTGACCTGCTGGTGATTGACACGATGGGCTTCGACTATGAGATTCTCAAGATGGTGCCGTTTGAGCATATTAAGCCTGCGATTATCCATTTTGAGCATAGTTTTCTGTCTCCTGCTGAGCAACAAGCCTGCTTCCAGTTTTTGGCTGAGCAGGGCTACAGTTTGGCGAAAGTGGCAGTGGACACGATTGCCTGGCTCCAAGCACCGACCCGTCGTTGGTCGATTACCAGTTGGTAGGCCAATAGGCAATAGGTGGAGTAGTGGTTCAAATCAAGGCTGTGACAGCCCAAGTGCTTCCTGAAACTCACCAATCCAGGGAATTTGAGCTAGATCTTCAAACGTCACTTGCCGCTGCTGACGGTCGAGTTCTTCAATGCGTTGGGTCTCAGCATAAATTTGCTGCTGGTAATACTGAGCCAGATCAGATGTAAGGTTGTCGTCGGTTTGCTTCCACAGATCGAGGAAATGCCGCCGCCGCTTTTCGCACATTACCCGCTCCATGCTAGCAATTGCCGTGCGCACGACTAACGGTGCCCGCAGTAAATCCCGCTGACTCTTTTCGTCGAGTTGAAACAATGGCTGCACTGCCGCAAGTTGATGTTGAGCAGCCGTGGATTCGGTCAGTTCGGCATCATAATCCTGTAGGCGAGAAACTAGATCAACGGCAGTTTCGGTTTGTTCTAGGTTGAGGATCTGCTGCCACAGCGTGCGGTGATGCGACAGGCTAAAGTCGAGATCGCGCTCTTCTAAGGAGGCTTTGATCAGCGCTCGGTAGTCGGGCAAATGCAGATAGAGCCGCAAAAGCTGTGCTTCCGATTCTTCCAGCAGGGTGCGATCTCCCGGTCGCTGCCATTTCTGGGACCGTCCGTGCCAGCGTTGTCCCCGTACTTGGGTGCGCAGATCTTCTTCGATCCGCAGAGTGAGTCGGGCATCACCTTGGCTCAGCAACTCAGCACAGCGGTGAATGTAGTGGGTGCGCAGGGTGGCATTGGGGAGGTTGCCCAGCAGTTTGACGATGGCTTGGCTGCTCTGCTGGAACTGGTCCGCCTGGTTCAGATCGGCCTCGGCCAAAAGCTGCAGAATCTGCCAGTCTAGCCACAGCGGGGCCTGATCGAGCAGAGTCTGATACTCGGCGGCAGTGTGGGTTTTGAGAAACTCATCTGGGTCTTTGCCCTGCGGCAGGTTGAGAATGCGCAATTGCACCTCCCCCTGGTAAGCCAGATCGGCAACTTCTCCGATTGCCCGTTCGGTGGCTTTGGTGCCAGCCGCATCAGCGTCGAAGTTAAACACAATTTGCTTCGATTCGGTATAGCGCAGCAACTGCCGTACCTGAACTGCACTCAAGGCCGTTCCCAAGGCGGCAACCGCGTTGGTAATTCCAACTGCATGCAGGGCAATCACATCGAAGTAACCCTCCACGACTACAGCTCGGTCTAGTTTGGCAATTGCGGCTCTGGCCTTATCGAGGGCAAATAGGGTTTTGCCTTTGTCAAACAGTTCGGTTTCTGGCGAGTTCAGGTATTTGGGCTGCTCGTTGCCCAAGGCTCTGCCGCCAAATCCAATCACGCGCCCCTGTAAGTCATGAATCGGAATCATCAGTCGGTCGCGGAAACGGTCGTAGTAGCCTCGCCCTTCTGAGCGCGGTACAATCAGGCCAGCCTGTTCGACTAGCTCCACTGGAAACCGCTTTTGTTCAATTAGATAGCCATATAGGGTTTGCCAACCGGCGGGGGCATAGCCAAGCTGAAACTGCTGGATCGTTTCCTGGTTTAGCTGCCGCTGCTCGGTCAGGTAGGTGAGGGCGGCATGACCATCGGTTTGGTGCAGGGCGTGCTCATAGAATTTGGCTGTCAGAGCCAGCACTTCGTAAAGTTGTTCACGCAAGGATAGCTGCCGCTGAAGCTCCTGCCGCTGGGCCGGCTCTAGCGTTTTCACCGGCACCTGATAGCGCCGCGCCAACTCCAGTACCACATCGGCAAACGACTGCTTGCCAATTTCCATCAAAAACTTGATCGCGTTGCCGCCCGCGCCACAGCTAAAGCAGTAATAGAACTGTTTTCCCGGACTGACGCTAAAGCTAGGCGATTTGTCGTCATGAAACGGACATAGCCCGGTAAAGTCTTTGCCGCGTTTGCGCAGTACAACATGTTCCGAGATGACATCAACAATGTCTACTCGTTGCTTCACGGCTTCAACCGTGTCTGGATGCAGGCGGGGAATGTCCATAACCCATCTTAGTGGCAAATCGGAGAGGCAGACTGGGATTCTACTACATCTAGTGTCTAAAATCTGTAGAGTTTGGATGATGCACTCAACAGCTGCACTCAACAGCTGCACTCAACAGCTGCACTCAACGCTGCTCGCAGTGCCAATTAACACGCTGATATCGAACGGCACAGTTGCGGCAAGGTTGGAGATTGATTGTGAAGTTTTGCGTGATCGAGGAGCGGTTCACCCAGACTTCGGCCAAGATTTTGCCAAAATCAACAGCAGCATTTGCGCCAATTCACCGGAAAACTGCTATCCCTTTAAGGATTAGATTGGTAGTTCTAGATGTGGAAGGAAGTCAGATGGGACGAGTTTTTGTAGCCGTGGGATACGAGGAGCCTGGAGAGCATCTGAGTGGCGTCAATCTAGCGGCTGCCGTTCAAGCCGTGAGCCTGATGCAGGATCTAGTGGTGCAATATCTGCGAGCCAATCAATACGAAGCCGCAACCGTACCTCAAGAACTGACGCCAGAGCAAACTATCGCCTGGATCAATCGCTATGCTGAGGCTGGCGATGTGGCGATTCAGCTTCAAATCAGCAGCGCTATCAACCCCAATCTGCGGGGTACTCGGCTTTATTACATTACAGCTAACGATCAGCGCCGTGCCCAAGCCGACCAGCTCTTACAAACCTTGCTGCGCCGTGCGCCTCAAATCCTCAGCCAAGGCGTCAAGCCCGATACCGTTTGCTCTTTGGGATATGCAGCCTTTTGTCGCCAGCTTGTGATTCCGGCTCTGGTCCTGAACATTGGATATATGACCAATCCGGAGGACTACCAAATTCTGCAAGCCCAGCGGCAGGACGTAGCGTTAGGCATTGCAGAAGGATTGGCCCTTTGGAGTCGTTCGGTGGCTGGGACGGCAGCTTTGAATCCGGTGCCCACCTATCCGGCGATCAACATCAACCTGAACGGTGCCTTAGTTTATGGGGAAGGGATCATTGCCAATGGAAACTTCTATATTCCGATGGATCTCGTCGATCAGTTGGGGATTGATTTACCGCTCGATGCCTCGATTCGCCGCCTCAGCTACCGCAATATCGTCTATGTCCGCGCTATAGATTTACGCGAATTCAACCTATCGCTCCATCCTGACAAAGATAGCCACACGCTGATTCTGCGCTCGATGCCAATCGCCTACCCTGGACAACTGGATCGAATTATGGGGCGCGGTTCTGCTTCGGAAGTGCAGCTATTGATGTTTCTCAAAAGCCATAACTCAGAAGGGTTCACCCCTTTTGTAGAACTGCCCAAACTCTATCGGGAAGAGGCAGCCATCGAGGGTGTGAATGCCGATATTGCCTTTGCGCAAATGTGCGTGGAGACCGATTTTCTGCGATTCGACCGGCTAATGAAACCAGAGCAGTATAATTTTGCTGGACTGGGCGGCATCGGTGATGCCCCTGAAGGAGCCAGTTTCCGGGATGCTCGAATTGGGGTAAGGGCACAAATTCAGCACCTCAAAGCCTATGCCAGTACGGAGCCGCTGGTACAAGAGAGCGTCGATTCGCGTTTCCGGTTTGTGCGGCGAGGCGTAGCTCCGTTGCTGGATCAGTTGAGCGGGCGCTGGTCTGCCGATCGGCACTATGGGGACAAGATCAAAGCGGTGCTGCGGTTGCTGTACGAATCGGCTGGTTTCCTGTAGCCCCTATCAGGGAGACGAGCTGGGAATGCAGCGCAACCCAAGTCTGTTTAGAATTTTGTGACTATCTCGCTTTCTTTAGTGCGCTTGAGTGGACTTACTCCGCTAGTGCGCAATTCATTGACGAGCGAGTGATGCAGTACCGCGACACAAACAATGAACAAACGCAAAAAATAGGGGGCCATAACAGCCCCAATTAAACTACTGATGCTAAAAATGATGCTAAAGAAGTAGCGCGAACTCTAGCTGCAGCCCGCTCTCTACAGTCCAGGCAAATTCAGGCCGTCTGTTAGTTCTTCCATGCGCTGCCGCATCGTTGCGGTTGATTTATTGTAGGCATCCTTCATAGCAGCCAACACCAGGTCAGAAAGCACTTCTACACCTTCATTTAGGGCATCCGCCGCGATTTCTACCCGCCGAGGTTCTTGGTTGCCGCTCAAAACAACTTTGACTAGGCCGCCGCCAGACTCGCCCTCGATCTCCATCACTTCTAATTCTTCTTGCAGCCTCTTTGCCCCCTCTTGGACTTGCTGCGCTTTTTTAAATGCTTCGGTCAGTTCCTTCATTTTGCCCAAACCGAAGCCAAAGCCTTGTCCTTGTTTTGACATAACGTTTTGCTGAGTGTGGTTCGACTGTTATCTTAACAACGATCGTCGCGGAACGACAGATCCCGCTAAATTGTGTAATTTACCGCAACGGAAGAAATAGTGCTATTTACTAGCTATTTACTACCTATTTACTATCAATTGCCAGCAGACAAAGTGCAGCCAATAGAGCGCAGACAGCTTGCCCACAGCCGCCAAATCATAAGTGAACTGCTGACCGACTCAAGCCAACTGAAATTCACCCAGCATTTTCACCTCTGGTTCGAGTTGCAGCGACCAGTGTTGTTCTACCTTCTGCTGAATGTGATGAATCAACTGGAAAATATCGCTAGCGCTGGCTCCACCGCAGTTGAGAATGAAATTGGCATGTCGCTGAGCAATTTGCGCTCCGCCAATCTGATAGCCCTTCAGCCCTGTTTGCTCAATCAGCCAACCGGCCTTATAGGGAGTCGGATTGCGAAAGACGCTACCGCAGCTCGGTAAATGATAGGGTTGGGTGGTACGACGCTGAGTCATGTGGGCTACCGTCTCGGTCATGACTTGTTCGGGGCTGTGACCGGGCTGGAGTTGCAGCGTCGCTTGAGCGACCAGCTTCATCATCTGGGCTTTGGAAGGATACTGAAGCTGTAGGGCGGATGTGCGGTAGCCGAAGTCTAGTTGGTTGGGGGTTAGAATTGTTGAATTGCCATCAATCGATAGCACTTCTGTGTCAACCAGAATGTCGGCGGCACAGGATTGGTGAGCACCTGCGTTCATGACAATCGCACCTCCAACGGTTCCCGGAATGCCGACAGCCCACTCCAAACCCCGCCAACCCCGTTCTGCGGCTCGCCAAGCTAAACGTGCAATCGGTTCACCCGCTGCTGCGATCACTTGACCATTAGCCTCATCAAAATAGGCGTAGCGCAGTCGCCGCGTGCCAATTACCAATCCGGGTAGCCCCCGATCGCTAATCAACAAATTGCTGCCTGCTCCCAACAGGGTAATCGGCAAGCCGCGTGAGTTGGCCCAGTCCAAACTGGCTTGCAAATCTTCAGTACAGCGAGGCGCAACATATAATTCAGCCGGACCACCAACCTTGAAGGACGTGAGTGTAGAAAGTGGCACCTGGGGCTTAATCAAGCAATCTGTACCAGGGAGGCGAATTGCCTGAAGCTGCCGCCCCAACGGCGCAAACCAGGAGTGGCCCGCATCTACCATGAGCGATTTAGTTACCTTTGCAGCAGAGGAATGAATGCTCGGTGAGTCTTGGGAAAGAGCCATGATCGTATCGAATTAAATGATGTAACAAGTAAATTAGGTCAATGAAGTTCAGATCACCGCTTTATCGGCTGACTATAACTCGACACTAGGCCGAACCACAGTAAACCTGCGAGCGACTTTGTTCCACCTGCTGATAAAACGTCACTAATTCTGGAATGACCCGATTCAGGTTGCCTGCACCCAGAAATAGAACTAAATCTCCCGGCTCAAGCGTTTCCATCAAGTAGGCCGAAACTTCTGGCAAGGTTGGTTGATAGATCACTGAAGCCTGATGAGCCGCAATTGCATCGGCAAGCTGCTGTCCGGTCACTTGTCCCAAATTGGCTTCTCCAGCGCTATAAATATCGGTCGTAATGACTAAATCGGCATCGGCAAATGCTTGAGCAAATTCGTCGAGAAACGCAATGGTGCGGCTGTAGCGGTGGGGCTGAAACACGGCAACGACCCGCCTGTAACCGGTGCTATCTTGAACTCGCAGCCGAGCTGCTGCTAGCGTGGCCCGAATTTCGCTGGGATGATGAGCATAGTCATCAATAAACAGAATTTGATTCGCTTCACCTCGCCGCTCGAACCGCCGCCGTGCTCCCTCGAAGGTCGCCAAACCAGCGACAATTTCAGCAAAATCCAATCCCAGTAGTCGCCCTACCGCAACGGCTGCTAGCGCATTACTGAGGTTGTGTTGCCCCAGCAGTTTCAGATTCAACTCTCCTAAAATGACATCTCGCTCCCAAACTCTGGCCGTTGTACCATCAGCGCCATAACTGACCTGATCGACAGTGTAGTCGGCGGAGGAATTGGGCTGGAGGCTGTAGCTCACCGCTGGTTTCAAGAGCTGCACGGCAGGACTGTCAATACAGCCCACCAGCGTCTGACACTGGACCGCAAAAGTTTGAAAAATTTGAATCACTTCATCGAGGCTGGCGTAGTGGTCGGGGTGATCCAGTTCAATGTTGGTGATCACGCCAATCTTGGGAGCAAATTTCACCAGCGATCCGTCCGACTCATCGGCTTCTGCCACCAAGTAGGAGCCTTGACCAACGCGGGCATTCCCTTCCCAGGCGTTGACTTCTCCGCCCACCACAATCGTTGGATCGAGGCCAGCCTGCCACAGCAAATAGCCAATCATACTGCTGGTTGTCGTTTTGCCGTGGGTGCCTGCAACTGCAATCCCATCCGACTCCCGAATTAGGGCCGCCAGCACATCCGAGCGGTGAAAAATGGGGCAACCCAGATCCAGGGCGGCCTGATATTCCGCATTGGCTGCATTCACGGCAGTTGAACAAATGACCTGCGGTAGCAAGCCCTGGGCAACAGTGGATTTTGCTTCCGGTTTGGCACTTGCAGAAATTGCTGGAGAGATAGTTTGAAACGCTGCTAAATTGGCCGCTTCTTGACTCCAAAAGATATGAACTCCATTCTCTTGTAAGCGCTGCGTAATATGATTCAAACAGAGATCAGAGCCAGAAACAGGCAGCTTACGTTTGGTCAATACGTACGCGAGAGCCGACATGCCAATTCCACCAATACCGATGAAATGGAAGGGTCTCCCGCTGAAGTCTATGGAATTCAGCATCACAGCTCCTTAACACACCACACCACACCAAACAACACGCGATATCATAGCAAGAATTGCTTTTTGTGCGATATATTTTCTTGCTCAAATTTCCTCAGTTGTGGTATACCCCCTTGTCCGAAATTTAGCTGAACCAGTCGGTCAGTCAGTTAACCGAACCGGATGGTTAATCTTACCCAGTATCCAGGATTTAGAAGCATTTTTTCAGCAATCTTTGTACCCAAATACTTAGGATGCTTTGGATTCTACCGGATTCCTCCGATAAATCATAGATTTGCCTCGAATCAAGTAGCTGTCGCAAGTTATCTCTGTAGCCATTCCTCAAGCAAATCCTCAATCAAAGTTGAGCAAAATTGAATTAGCGGGTAACTTCACTCGCAATCGATCCAATTCCGGAAAGCAACCCAGGTTGCTTCTATGCAAAAAATAGCCATCTTCGGCGGTACATTTAATCCGATTCATTGGGGGCATCTGCTGATGGCAGAAACCGCGTTGAGCCAGATCGAACTGGATCGGATTATTTGGGTTCCCACCTATCACCCGCCCCACAAACTAAATGCAGAAATGCTGCTGAGCTATGACCACCGCCTTGAAATGGTCCAGCTTGCGCTCGATCAGCATCCTAACTTTGAGGTTTCCCAGATAGAAGAGGTAGAACAGGAGCAGTCTAGCAAGTCCTATGCTGTTGACACTTGGCGCAGGTTGCAATTGCTCTATCCCGACGCGCTCTGGTACTGGATCATTGGTTTAGATGCGTTTCAAAGCTTGCCGCGCTGGTATGGCCAGCGAGAGCTAGCTCAACATTGCCGTTGGCTGGTGGCCCCTCGGCTCGATGCCAATCTGTTAACGGCAGGCTCGTCGCCAGCAGATGGAGTCGAATCCATCGCAATTAAATCTACCGAAACGGTTTGTGCGCGGGTCGCTGACGCTTTAGCGACTCTCTCGATTCAGATGCACTGGCAAGTGTTGCCAATGCCGCTGGTCGAAATTTCCTCTAGCCTGATTCGCCGATACTGCCGCCAACAGCGCTCCATTCGCTATTTGGTGCCCGAATCAGTCCGGCTCTACATTTTGCAGCACCAGCTCTACGCTGAAGCCTCTGATCCCCATTCTTAATCGCCTCCTGCACCCTTCACTGCTTTCTTGATCCCCAACCTGCACAGTGAACTTGAGAGCGATACCCTTAAGCGGTATTATGGGGAGTATTACTACCTATTTAGTATTACAACAGAGGGCGAGACGCAGTGATTAGAGTAGCGATCAACGGTTTCGGACGGATTGGGCGCAACTTCTTGCGGTGTTGGGCAACCAGAACAAACAGCAATTTTGAAGTTGTTGCTATCAACGATACTTCTGACCCTAGAACGAATGCTCACCTTTTAAGGTACGACTCGATGCTGGGTAAGTTCGGCGCTGATATTAGCGCCGATGACAACACCATCACGGTGAATGGCAAAACGATTAAATGTACATCCGACCGCAATCCGCTTAACTTACCCTGGGGCGCTTGGGATATTGATCTAATTATTGAATCAACTGGCGTATTTACCTCTCGTGAAGGAGCTTCTAAGCATCTAGAAGCGGGCGCTAAAAAAGTTCTGATTACGGCACCTGGTAAAAACGATGACGGCACCTTTGTGGTCGGAGTCAACCATGACGACTATGACCACAGCAAGCATACGATTATTAGCAACGCTAGCTGTACGACCAACTGTCTAGCTCCAATTGCCAAGGTGCTGCATGAAAGCTTTGGCATTATCAAAGGCACAATGACCACCACCCACAGCTATACCGGTGACCAGCGTCTGCTCGATGCCAGCCACCGAGATCTGCGTCGGGCACGGGCAGCTGCGCTCAACATTGTCCCCACCACTACTGGCGCTGCCAAGGCGGTTGCTCTAGTACTGCCTGATCTGAAGGGTAAACTGAACGGCATCGCGCTGCGGGTTCCCACACCCAACGTTTCGATTGTGGATTTGGTGGTGCAGGTTGAGAAGTCAACGATTGTGGAACAGGTGAATGAAGCCCTTAAGGCCGCATCAGAAGGTCCGCTCAAAGGCATCTTGGCCTACAGCGATCTGGAGCTAGTATCCTGCGATTATCGGGGCACGGATGAGTCTTCGATCGTGGATGCTAACTTGACGATGGTGATGGGCGGCGACATGGTGAAGGTCGTAGCCTGGTACGACAACGAATGGGGCTACAGCCAGCGAGTTGTGGATTTGGCTGAAGTGGTCGCCCAGCGTTGGGTGGCTTAGCCTGGCATTTGATTGAGTTAAGGCCAATTGGTGAGCACTGGGGTTGATGAGCAGAGATATGCCTGTCAACCCTTTTCGTTGTGCCGGTTGATTTAGGTCAGATGGATTTGATACTAGGACTCAGATTCACCTTCCTTTGAGGGTGCTTCAAACTTATAGCCAACGCCTCGCACTGTCTGAATCATGGCAGGTTGTGACGTGTCGATTTCGATCTTCTTGCGAATTTGACCGATATGCACATCCACTACCCGCTGGTCGCCCACATATTCGTAATCCCATACTTTTTGAATCAGTTCGGCCCGCCGCCAGACCCGTCCCGGATGGCTGGCCAGAAAATGCAGCAGATCGAACTCTAGAGCGGTCAAGGGCACAATGTTGCCATTCAGGGTGACTTCTCGCCGCACCGGATCGATCACCAAATTGTCGAAGGTGAGACATTGCTGCTCAGCCGTTGTCACCGGACGCTGCCGCTTCAAAATTGCGCCCACCCGTACTTCTAGCTCACCGAGGCTGAAGGGCTTGGTCAAGTAATCGTCGGCCCCTTGCGAAAACCCGCGAATCTTATCGGCTTCGTCACTGCGGCTAGTCAGCATCAGCACAAATACCCCAGTCCGGCTTTGCATTTCCTGACACAAGTTATATCCAGTGGCATCTGGCAGGTTGACATCCAGAATCACCAGATCGGGGTTGAACTGCTCAAAAATAGCCAACGCGCTTTTCCCATCTTCGGCGGACTCCATCTGATAGTTCTGCTTTGAGAGAAAACGGTGGATTAACATCCGAATAGCGGGGTCATCATCAACAACGAGAATCTTGGCTGGGGCCATAGGGATAACCTTAGCGATAATCAGTGAGCGTGGATAAGGAGTAGGCAATCGAACTTGTTAATCTTTCGATATTTAAAGCTAAGTGAAAAATTCCGCCTGGACGACTAGCTTGGCCATGATTTGGATTCACAATAAATATATACACTTGCCGCAGGTGTGGCTATTGAAACCATTATCGATCTAGAAATTAGTAACGCAAACCGTCTATATTTGTTAGCCTGACAGTAATCTTAGAGTCTTAGAGTCGGTTGCCCTACTGATCATAATTCTCTCATCAATTTTATTTATCAAGCTCAACCGGATGGTTACACTATTGGCTAGTGGGATCAATTGGCGAAGAAGTGGGTAGATGCCGTTTATCTTGGCTGATATTCTTGAATTTCTATGCCGATCATAATCGAATTGTGCAGAGGGAGTCTTCTGGAGGTTGTAGATGAGTGACAAAAACCCCTACGAAACACTTGGGATAGATGAAAATTCACCGTTTGATGAGATTCAAGCAACTCGCAACCGTCTAGTGCAGGAACATGCGGGCGACCGGAAGCAGCTTGAGGCCATTGAAGCGGCCTATGAAGCCATTTTGATGGACCGCCTGCGGTTACGCCAAGAAGGCAAAATCAAAGTTCCCGATCGGATCCGCTTCCCGGAACGATTGGTTGAACCACCGCCAGACTTCGCTCCCACTCCGCCAAAGCAGACTCCAGACTGGCTCCAGCGCCTGATTGATACTCCCAGTCGGGCTGATATTCTCTGGCCCGCGGCAATTTTTGTGGGTACCGGGCTGCTGAGCTTGAGTGCTCCGCCTTTAGCATTAGCGTTGGGGGTAGGCGTTAGCCTCTATTTCCTCAATCGCAAAGAGCACAAGTTTGGTCGGGCGTTTCTGCTGACGCTGATCGGCTTGATCGTTGGGGTCGTGTTGGGTCTACAGATTGGACAATTCCTCCTTCCGCAACTACAGCAAATTTCGTTGAACTTGAATTCGTTTGCAGCGCTGGTTACGTTCTTTGTCCTCTGGCTGATTAGCAGCTTCCTGCGCTAGTTGTCGCGTACTGTTCAAAATCGGCTCTAGAAGTTAACCCTAACGCAAGCACTCTACTCAGCAAACGCTGCAAATTGTCATCCAGTCAGAAAAATCGACTCTACTGGGTACAGGCCAAATCCAGGTTTGTACCCTAATTATTGCGCTTCTATTCTGCCGCCTCTTCGTCTTGATCGGAACGCGACTGCGAAGAGGTAAACAATCCTGCTTTTACGGTAAAGTCCAGATCGGCAGGCAGAACTCTAGAAGAAGCCGCTAACTGCGAAGCGGGAGCTGACAGCGAGGTTGGCAAGTGAACGGTCTGATGGCAAAGGATTGCCAGCACGCAGGAACAGAAGGCTAACAAACAAAAATCCAGGTTTTTACCCGAAGCAAGCCATTGCAACGCTACCGCTGAGGGGGAGGGTGGCAGTTGGGATAGCTGGCTCGTTTTTGCCAGTACGGGCTTTGCTAGAGCAGAAGCAGGTTGAACCGTTAGCGCTACAGCAGTCTGTTTGCGTGGCCAGTTTGGTTCATTCGTTGCTTCACTAAACGATCGATGTCTTCTGTGTTTCACAGTCTCAAGCCTCATGAATACCGATTGAATCCACTGTGGAATCCCCTATGTAGACTGCCCAACTTGATCGAGTAAGTTGCAGCACTCAAGCTACCAGTCTAGTAAACTTAACGCACTTCGGACGGGAGTTGTTCCGGAAAGTTTTGCAACTTGTCTGGTGCTCTACAGATTTTTACGGAGAATTCAGCAGCGTTATCCAGAGTACAGCAGCTCAGCAATTTAGGCAGTGGTTTACCCTTCACATATGCGTTTGCATTGCCTGTGCGTGGCACAGGTAAGGGCGAAGCATTCGCTCCCAGATCTATCTGATTGTCTTCTGAATTACTGAGCAAATGCTTCGCCCTTACTGAGCCGACGCCAAACCAATCAAACCTAACCTAACGTCTAGCTCCTGACTCGCTAAGCCGTCAACCTCAACTGAGACCCCTGCTCGGTCTTACAAACTTCGATCCGGGTTTGAAAGGCTTCTTTGAGATGGGGAATGTGGGTAACGGTGAGGATACAGGCAAAATCCGCCGCAATCGTATTAATCGCCCCAATCAGGCGGTCGCAGCCGGCGTCATCCTGAGTACCAAAGCCCTCGTCAATGATCAATAGCTGTAGGGCCATGCCAGACCGCTGAGCCAGCAACCGCGCCAGCGCTAATCGAATTGCAAAATTGACCCGAAAGGCTTCTCCGCCAGAATAGGTTTCGTAGGGACGGGTGCCCTGCACATCGCTAATCAAAATATCTAGCGTATCAATCATCTTGGTGGCAGCCAGATTGGTTTTGCGGCTGGCCCGCTGGGTGACAAACTGGACATGGAGCTGGTTGGCGCTCAACCGACCCAAAATTTGATTGGTTTCGGCTTCGAGCTGGGGCAGCACATTTTCGATCATCAATGCCTGGATGCCATTTCTACCAAAGGCTTGGGCCAATTCCTGGTAGACGCGCAACTGACGCCGCACCGTTTGCTGCCGGGTTTGGAACTGGACGGCTTGGATCTGCAGCTCTGCAAACTGCTGCTGCTGTTGCTGCAATCGTCCCAACTGGGCCAAGCATTGATCGAGCTGGGCGCGACGCTGCTGCATTTGTTGCTCCAAAGTTTGAATGGCAGCGGCTGGATCGGGGAACTGCTGAAGCTGTTGAGTTAGGGTGGCAATTTGGGTATTCATCGCCTCTAGCAACTGGCTGCGGTTCACCCAGAGGTCGGTCAATTCCTGCAGACGCTGCTGAAGCTGGGGATAGTGCTGCTCGGCTTGCAGCAAGGATTGGTAGCGGAGTTGCCAGGGTTGGAACTGGCGCAGAACTTGGCGCAACTGGGTATGCTGATCGGGGTTATAGTCGAGTTCGAGAAGCTGGCGGTCGAGGTGATCCAGCGCTTGCCGTAAGGGAGAAGACTGCAAGCTGTCGAGCTGCTGCTGTAATTCAGCGATTGTGGCTTCGAGCTGGGGCTGCTGTTCGGCTAACTGCGCCTGTTTGCGTTGCGCTTGGCGAATTTCCGCCTGCTTAATTTCAGCCCAGCGCCAGCGATCCACCTGTCCCCGCACTAAGGCATGATCGCGGTCATCGTAGTTGAGTTGGCGCAAGCTATCATCCAGCAATCGCAATTCCTCATACAGGTCTGTCGCGTAGTCGCCGTGGTGCAGCGACTGTTCCAGTTCGATCTGTTCGGTCACCACTTGCTGCAGCCGCTGGTGCCCTTGCAAAGCCCCTTGGATCTGCTCCTGAAGCTGGCCCCGCTGCTCTAGTACTTTGCCGTACTCGGCCAGCTCGTGCTCCAGTTCCCGATACTCCTGCCGCAGCACGCGAATTTCCCGATCCGAGGTGGTCAACTGTTCGCGAATTACCCAGAGCTGATCCTGAATCTCCTGTTTTTCCTGCTGATGCCGTTCCAGCACCAACTGCCAATGCTGCTCATCCAGTGGACGGCTGCACAATGGACAGGGTGGATAGCTAGATGCCTCTAGCAGCGGCGAGCTGAGAGTCACAACCTGTGGCACAGACCGCTCAACTCGCTCTAGCTGGAGTTCTCCTTGCATCTTGCCATCTCGCCAATTGCCGATTTCCTCATCGCCGGGGTGTTCCTCTCCAGCGGTAACCCGCTCCTGCTGAAGCATCAACAGTTTGTGATCGAGTTCAGCCATTTCTCGTTCGCATTTCCGCTGTTGCTCGTGCAGGCGTTCCATAAAGGTGCGGCGTTCCATACCTTTTTCGCGTACCTGTTGCTGATAGAGGCGACGCCGTTCTAGATACTCGATGCGTTCGGCAATGGTGATGGCAGCCTGTTGCAGCTGGGGTTGAATTTGCTGCTGCTGTTCTAATTGCTGCCGCAGAGATTGCAGTTCTTCGAGGCGGGCTGTGAGGCGGGCTTGCTGCCGGTCGATCTGGGTTTGCACCTGCTGGCGTTGTTGAATCAGAGGAGCTACCTGCATCTGGCGTTGATCTAACTCGCTCAACCGCAGGCGAGCTTGGCGCAAATGTTCTAGTGCGGCTTCCACATCCTCGGTTTTGGCTAGCGTTTGCTGAATGTCCTGCTGCTGTTGCCGCAACCATTCCCAGCGAGTTTGGGCTTGGCGGAGCTGATCCTTGAGCTGATGCACTTGCTCGGCCTGCTGCTGCTGGAGTTGCTGCTTGCGGGCTTGCAGAGTTTGATAGATCTGAAATTTAGCCGTTTGGGATTCTTCTTCAGCTTGGAACTGCTGCAGCTGCGTGTAATGACTGGTAATTTGATCAGCCTCACGCAGAATTGCCTCTAATTGCTGCTGCTGCTGCTGGGCGGCTAGTCGTTCCTGGTGTAGCCTCTGACATTCCTGGCTGAGGTGCTGCTGCTGTTGCTGGTGCAAGGCTAACTGTTGCAGACTCGCTTGGTGCTGTTGCTGAGCGATCTGGAATTCTCGCAGCAATTCGGCATCGATTTGTTGCTGGTGCTGCATTTGCTGCAGGCTAGCGCTGAGCTGATCCTGCTGGGCCGCTAGCGTGGCTTCTTGCTGGAGTTGGGTGCTGATACTGTCGAGCTGACGTTCCAGCATGGTCAATTCGGCCTTGAACTGGCGGGCTTGCTCCTTGGCTTGTTCCGCTAGAGCATCATATTGATCCAGCTTCAGCAGATCAGCCAGAATCTGTTTTCGTTCGCTGGGCCGCTTCAGCATGAACTCATCGGCCCGCCCCTGCCGCAGATAAGCTGAGTTGATAAAGGTTTCGTAGTCCAGCTTCAGGTGTTGCAAAATTAACTGTTGTGTGGCGCGGATACCGCGTTCGGTCAAAGAGCGGAACCCATTTGGCGTTTGGATTTGAAACTCCAGCGTGCTCACCTGACCGCGATGCCGCGAGCGAATGATGCGATAGGTCTGCTGATGGCAAGCAAAGCTAAAATCCACCAGCGCCTCAGTGGCTCCCAGATGAATCACATCATCTTCGGTGAGTGCCCGACTTTCGCCCCAGATTGCCCAGGCCATTGCCTCTAATAGCGAAGACTTTCCGGCTCCGTTGGCACCGCAAATGCAGGCGACATGCAGGCCCCGAAAATCGAGGCACGCTTCTCGGTAACTGAGAAAGTTTTTCAGCGTTATCTGGAGCGGAATCACAAAGTTATCGCTGCAATCGTTTAACTCGTGATCTTAAGATAGCAGTACAGTTGCACTTTAATACGATCGAACTTTAGTATTTACGAACTATTTTTCTGCAGCTAGCGGTTTTTCGTTCAAAAATTCGGTTTCAGCCCTGTAGTGAACTCAGCAAAGCGGTTCAATCTTGACCTTCAGCCCACAGGGGAATTTGCCAAAAACAGCAGAAATCAAGCCAAGAAATCAACAAAGCTTCAGTTTAAACTCGATTTTTTTGTTTTCCGGCAAAATTAGGCTTTGCGGTTAAAAATTTTCGCCGTTTGCCTCAACCAATCAAGCTGCTTTCTAGAAGTCAACTCGTTGATAATCTGCAATAATCCGCAAAAAATCTTGTTTCCTAATTTTCAAAGTTTTGCGGTTATCGCCGCTGCCTGTATAAAGCCATTTGCAGCGGTGGCTAATGATGGCGGAATCAACATATTTATGCACCGTGTTGCTGGCTTCAAACCCAAAGGGAGCAATCCCACCTAGGGGAAACCCCAATTGCAGAATCTCCTTTTCGCGGGCAAAGTGAATGTGATAGTGATTCACGCCTAATAAATCTGCGACTCGATTGATATCAAGCCGCTTCTCGGATTGGAGTAACACAGCCACAAATTCTTCGGTGTCTTTATGGCGAATCAAAAGAGTTTTGATAATGCATTTGGTTAACGGACCAACCTCTCGCTTCACATCCTCCATCGACAAAACTGGCTGATGCTCTAACACTTCATATTCAGCGTTCAAGTCCTGAAGAATTCGTTCTACATTACTGTAACCGCTGGTGGCTTGAGGGGGCTTATGGGCCGTAACAATCACATAGTAACCGTTTTGTCCGGCTTTGTTTTCGGCTAGGGTTTTGTCAGCAGCAACAAAGGCCGCATGAGCAAACTCGTTTTCTAACAAATTATTTGGCAACAGCGCCATGATCATCGGATAGGTACTGATGGAATCCACATTAAAGATGCGATTGATTGGACCTTCGATACCTGTATCAAACAGCTTGCAAAAAATGTTAAATCTAGTTTTCGGAGTTAAGTTAACCTCCAATGAATTATTGTCTTTATCAATTTGTGCTACTAAAGCAGAATCGCGCCAGGTTGGAGTGACATTCAGCGTAATCGAATTGGCATTATAAAAGGAAATAAACAGATAGCCGCCCGGTTTAAGCCAATCATAAAAACGCCGTAGCATCGAGTTGCTATCTTCAACAAAGCTGCCCATACCAAAGCTGGCGACGACCAGATCGCATTTTCCATAAAACTGCTGCTCATCGATTAACTTTTCATACTCAAAATCATTGACAAAAAAGCAGATGTTTTGAATTTCTCGATCGCGGCGAATTCGATTGGCTTCATCAATCATGTTCGGCGAAAAATCGTAGGCAAACACAGTTTTGAAATGCCGTGCCATCACAAAGCTGTGTCTTCCGGTACCGCAGCCAATATCAATGGCAATCTGATCGTTGCCGTCTTGTTTTAGTTTTTTGATCAGCTTATTCAGTTTTTCGCTCTCATACTCCATGAACTCATGGGTAGCAATTTTCGCTTTGCCGTAGGACTTGTCATAAATCGGTGCCGCCATCTCAGATAGAACTAGATGAAACAATTTGCGCAGGCGTTTGATCAGCTGCTCTGCAATCATGTTCACCATTAAGGAATAGGCTAAATCACCGCTTTCAATCGGAATAAAATAATTGATCGCTTTAGTTTTGAGAACCTCATCTTTGCTAGGAATTTCAGTTCTAATAATGTCAACTCTGGCATCTTTGAAAAGCTGGACAATATTCTGATCCACCGTTACGGTAGACCAGAGCACAATCCGGTCAATGTAATCCCGCAAACGCCGAAACGCAAACTGTAACGCAGGCGGAAAATCTGTCTCTTCATAGAGGCTAAAAATGACCAGCACTCGATAGACCGACGATGCATAGGTGCCAGGAAATTCGTCCTGGGGCGTCGCGAATTCTAACAACAAACAGTTCTTGCCATGTAATGATAATAAGCCGCTATGGTCGTTCGTATGATAGGGCTTCAATTTGAAGAATTTATTGACTAATCCTTCCGCTTCAAATTTGGCTTCAATCGTCGATACGATGTGCGGAACATTCAGTTTCATTGCTTTGTTTCATAGCTTAATTTCAGCGTTCTGATGAAGCTGCCACCGCTCGTCGGGTCGCTTGAACTCGCTCGACTTGTTTCGGCGCATTCATTTGTTCAAATAACTGAATTGCGGCAGCAAAATTGGCTTGGCTAGCGGCAAGTTCATTCAGCTTATAGTAAGTTAAGCCCAACTGATAGTGAACTTCTGCTAAGTCGCCGCGGGCTTCCAGCTGATCGAGCAGCTGTTTGGCCTCTAGTAGCTTGGCAATCGCCGCCTGAAAGTCAGACTGCTGCCGGCAGAGTTCGGCTAAACCGCTCAATGCTCTGGCCTTCACCTGCGGATAACAGCTCCGCTCGGCAAAATGCTGGGCCAACTCATACAGCCGCCGAGCGTTGTCCAGTTCATCCAAATTTTTGGCTGTTAACCCTAAAAACAGCAAGCTATAGCAGCGACTCCAGGAGCTAAAGCTAATCGCGGTGAATTCCTGCGACACATGCTCCATGAAGTCCATCGCCGCTTTGCGGTTGCCCTGATGGGAGTGGAGGAGTGCCAAACAAAACCAAGAACCCACCGCATAGACATGGTGCTCGGTTTGGGCAGCACGGGTATTCACTAGATTAAAGAGCTGAAGTGCCTCATCGAGTTCCCACAAATCAATGCGACACAGGCCGATGTTGAACAAGGAAACCAGCTCTAGATCTGAAATTCGATGCTCCAGGGCAATGGCGTGGGCCTGCTCATGGCAATGAATTGCTTGATGCACGCTGCCGGTGAGCCAATGCAAATCGCCTAAAATCCGGTACAGGTGGCCCAGTGTTCCTCCAGACTGAAGCCGCTGAAGGATCTGAGTAATGGCGGCGATCATTGGCTGTAGCAAACCCAGCCGATAAAACGAAACTCCCAGCGGTTCGTTCTCGATTTGGTCCCCGCTCCGCTGTTGCAGAATCACGGCGGCCGCCGCTTCCCAATCACCAATTTGGACGTAGTGGTGGTATGCTTCCAGGGCCGTCAAGGCATCAGCAATCGTGGCAATCGTCGGAACGGTTTGCCAGAATTGAGCGGCTTGCCGATTAGCGAGCTGCCATTCCTGGCTACGGTGTAACAGTTCGACTGCTCTGGCCTGAATGGTGGGGTGCAGACGGTATCCCTCATCGCCCACCTCCACCAGAAACAAATCGCCGAGAAACCGAATGACCCGCCGTTGTTCGGTTTCCGGGACATCCCATAAAAGCGCCAGCAGCCCAGCGATTGGCACGTTGGCAATGTCTTGATAGCGATAGCAGCCCAAACGACACAACAATTGATAAGCTTCCGGATAGAGCTGCTGCAGGCGGGTAAAGTGGCTGTCTACTAAGGCTTCTAAGCTGGTTTCACTCAGTAGATCGGACTGGTGCTCGCGCCAGTAAGTATTTAGACAGCTATCGCAATCGACACGAATCACACTGCTAAGAATGGTCATGGCTTTAGCGTTGCCGCCGTATGCCCGATGCATTTGCTCTAGGGCCGGCGATGTGGTGGCAATCCGACAGCGGTTGAAAAACTCCCGCCATGCCGTCACATCCAAACTGGGCAAAACATAGGGCTGCGGGGTGACATTCACCTCATGCAGCGGTTCCCGACTCGTGACCAAACTAACTGATTGCACATGCGGATCGGTCAGAACCTCCAGCAGGGCAGCATACTGACGCTGGGATTCAATTAGGCGACCGTTGCGGTCGAGGGCGGGTTCCAGATTGTCAATCAGCACGCCAATTTTGACCGGCCTGCCGTTCACGGTGGCTTGGCGTAGTTGTTGCCGCAGTCGTTCCAACGAAACACTAAACTGGCGTCCGGGCTGTTCACTGAAATAGCGCTGTAGCCACTCTTGCACGACACTTTCGGCAGAAGTGAGGTTGTGGGTTTCCTTAGCCATCCAGCATTCCAGCACCAGATCAAAGCCTTGCTGACTCAGGTATTGCCGCGCCAGGGTAGTTTTGCCCAAACCGCCCGGACCCAGAATCGTAATCAGCTTAGCTCCGGCTTGAACCAACTGATGCAGATCGGCAATTGCTTGAGCGCGTCCGACAAAGTTGGGGTGGATGGTCGGCAATAGATGATCAATCACAGTTGGTTGCGCCCCATCGGCCACCCCAGTTGGAGCTACGGTTGGAGCTACAGTTTGAGCACTGGTTTCTACAATTTCTTGCCAGGTTAAGTTCAGAATTTTGCAGCAGGCTTTGAAGGTTTTGATGTAAATCGGTTTGCCCTGAATAAACCGCTGCCAGGTTTCGGGGGCAATGTCGTTGGAAGCCGTTTCGTTACCAGTTGCCAACACAACAATCGCGGCTTTTGCTCTAGGTTCTGCGGCTTGTAGCGTCCACCCCTTTTGCTGCCATGCCTGCTGAATCTTAGCTAGCCCAGACGGAGAGGCTTTCAGCAGGATGGTTGGCTCTACAATCAGCGTAATCCCCTGCACTGCCACAATGTCTACCAGTTCCCCAGCCGGAATCGTAATTGGTTCCAAACAGCGGGCCGACCACCAGGAGGCTTTGAATTTGACTCGGCCTTTTTTGTCCGGCTGAATCGGTTGTTCAACGATGGCTTGTCCCTCCAGCCCGATCAGGTTGGCTTGAGCTGAGTTGCGCCAAGCGAGTTGGAGATCTCTGGAACTAGTATCTTTCTGACCTGATGAGGGCAATTGGGCGTCATGCTGGGCCTGATTGAATGCATTCTGATGATTCATCTGCACCGTGATCCTTGCCGTGACGAGTGGGGGCATCGACATTTAGCTTAGTTCTACGCCCAAACTCGGTGAAATTACAGAATCATGCAAATTTATTTATATAGCTGTGCTAGATGAGAGGTGAAATTGATTGAGGAGTCAGGAGTCAGAAGCCAGGAGCGTTTTTCTATGGGATTGCTAAGGTCTTGTTTGGGTCTTATACTGCCGTCGCCAACCAGGCGAGAATTTCTGCATTTACCCGCTCGGCGGATTCGTCGTAGGGACAGTGGCCCGCATCCGGGATTTCGACGAGCTGCAGTTGGCTGTGAAGTGCGTTGGCAATGTGCTTACCCCAGGTGAGGGGAATCACCCGGTCCTGCTCTCCCCAAAGCAGCAAAATTGGCACGTCTACTTCTTGCAGCAATTCTTTTGTAGCGCGGCTAAAATCCGTCTGAGTGCGGGCTTGCGCTAAGCGACAGAAGGCTCTAGACGCCCCACGGTCATATCCGGGCTGCAAAAAACTTTCAATCAGGGCTTCGGTGACTCGCTCTTGGTTAATGTAAACCTTGCGCAGCACCGACCGAATCACGCCAGGACGCAGGACCAGCTTGAACAGCGGACGCACCAGCAAGGGCGTGGTAAATAGTCCTTCAACCGAAGCTACCAACGGCTGCAACCATCCCGGTAAGATCTCCTGACGCGCGGCTGGAAGGGTAATCAAAATCAGACGCTCAACCATTTCTGGATGGGCTACTGCTGCCGATAAAGCCACCAAGGCCCCCAGCGAATGTCCCACTAAGGCAATCGGACGATTGATAAACACGCGCCAGAATTCGTAGATCTGCTCGACCCACAGCCCAACCTTGTAGGTTGTGGATGCTTTTTCCGAGACGCCAAATCCTACCAGATCAAGCGCATAGACCGGATGGGCCTGACTCAGCGGCAAAATATTTTCGTGCCATTGGGTTAGGGCAGAACCAAAGCCATGTAGCAGCAGCAGAGGAGTGGCCTCTTCGCCGGATCGCGCCTGACCGCTCCAGGCAAACGTATAGCGAACTTTCCAGCCGCGCCAGATCCAGTCGCGCTGAAATCCTAGCTGCAAATGCCCCGATTGTAATGGCGTCAACTTCATCACGGTTTACGACGGTTTACGAAATTTTTTCAAGTTGCGTTGAATCGACCAATTAAACCTACAGTGATCCTAGGGTGATTCAAGTGGTTTAAGGGTTACCTTGGGCTTGTTATCTTGGACTGGGCTGCGACAGGTTAGAAATTAGGAGTCAGGAGTCAGGCTTCCCAGAGCGTCAGCCGACGGGAGTCAGAAAGTCAGTTTGCTATCCTAAACTGGGCTGCGACTATACTGCAACTGCTCTACTCTATTGCCTGATTGACGTGGGCATAATCGTCACAAGACCCAACTGAGCGCGACCGCGATTCGCTGTTTAAGGATGCATTTACCTTTGAGTTCCCTATGAGTCTTTGCATTAATCCTCACTGCCCTCAGTCCGATCATCCTGGGAATGATGGTAGCCAATTTTGTCGAAGTTGTGGGTCTGACTTACTGTTGTTGGGACGCTACCGAGTCATGCGCCTGCTGAGCGACAAAAGCGGCTTTGGGCGGGTGTATGAGGCGTTTGATCGCAGCACGCCTAAGATTCTTAAAATACTGAAGGAGCACTACAGCCATCATGTCAAGGCGGTCGAGCTGTTTCGGCAAGAGGCGATTGTGCTGGGTCAGTTGCCCCATCCGGGTATTCCGGCAATTGAACCCCAGAGCTATTTCGAGTTTTATCCCAAGGGCAGTTCTGAGCCACTGCACTGCATCATTATGGAGAAAATCGAAGGCCCCAACCTGAAGGAATGGATGCAGCAGCAGGGCAATAACCCAATCAGCGAGAAGCAAGCCCTCAATTGGCTGAAGCAGTTGGCCGAAATTCTGCACCTGGTGCATGGCAAAAACTACTTTCACCGCGATATCAAGCCAGAAAACATCATGCTGCGGGCCAACGGACAGTTGGTGCTGGTGGATTTTGGTGCGGCTCGTGAGATGACCTATACCTATCTGGCCCAGATGGGTAACACCGGCGGCACCCGCATCAGCTCTGCCGGATATACACCTCCCGAACAGGAAAAAGGCCGAGCCGTTCCCCAATCTGACTTTTACGCCCTGGGCTATACCCTGATCTATCTGTTGACCGGTAAGCCTCCCACCGATCCAGACATGTACGACTCGCTGCATAACGAACTGCGCTGGCACCGGTTTGCTCCCCAGGTTTCTCCCGCCCTCGCCTACGTGATTGATCGGTTGATTGCACCTCAGGCCAGTGCACGCCCCCAGAATACAGAAGAACTGTTGCAAATGCTGGCCCGCGTGGAGAAGGCGCAGTCCGAAAAAAAACCAGCTTCGCCTCAGGCTGTTGTATCGACGCTGGTTCAAGATCAGGCTCGATTGGGTTCTACTCACCTAGGGCCAGTTGGTCTGCGATCCCGCCGCTGGCTCTGGGGTGGAGCACTGGCTCTGTTGCTAGTGGCAGGAGGATATACCCTTTGGCAACTCAAACCAGAACATTTTCTACAGGCCACTCGCACCGAGCAGGCCACTATGCTCAAAACCCTAGAAGGACATGCAGGTACGGTCCGCTGTTTAACCTTTACACCTGACGGGCAACGGCTGATTACCGGCAGTAATGACCAAACAATCAAGGTCTGGAATGTGGATACCGGCCAGTTGCTATTTACCCTCACCGGCCACACCAGCGCCATTAGAAGCTTGACTGTCAAATCCGATGGTTCAACCCTGGTTAGCGGCAGCGACGACCAGACAATCAAACTCTGGAATTTAGGCAACGGCCAGGAAATCGGCACCCTCAAGGGCCATACCAGCTATTTGAATGCAGTGGCCATCAGCCCCGACGGACGACTGCTCGCTAGCGCCAGTGCCGATCAAACCATGCGCCTTTGGGATTTGAGCACCAAGCAAGAGCTACGCCTGTTCAGCGGCCACAGTAGTTATGTCAACTCGGTGGTGTTTAGTCCCGATGGCAAACTGTTGGCGAGCGCTAGCGCCGACCGCACTATCAAACTTTGGGCCGTGGCAACCGGCGAACTGTTGCGCACGCTCGAAGGCCACAGCAGCTATGTCAATGCCATTGTGTTTACGCCCGATGGAGCGAATCTAATCACCGCCAGTGCCGATCAAACCATTCGGGTCTGGAATGCAGCAACCGGAGCTGAGGAACGCCTGCTTAAAGGCCATATCAGCTTTGTCGAAGATATTGCCATCAGCCCCGATGGGCAGTACCTACTCAGCGGTAGTGCCGATCAAACCCTGAAATTGTGGGATCTCAGGACCGGAAATCTACTGCGGTCGCTGACTGGGTTCAATGCCCACATCAAACAGTTTACTCCCAGCCCCAACTGGCAATCGGTGGCGGTAGCTGTAGAAACAACAGTCAAAATTGCTCAACTGCCTCGTCGGGCAAATTAGGTAAAAGAGCATTTAGGTTAATTTTGAGATTATTTGGTCAGCCCATGCTCCAAAGCATAGCGAACTAGCTCAGTACGGCTATTGGTACCAGTTTTGCTGAACAGCCGACTGACATACTTCTCCACATTCCGGACGCTAGTATCGAGCCGACGGGCAATTTCCTTATTCATCAAGCCTTCGGCCACCAGTTCTAGCACGCTTTGTTCCCGTGGCGTCAGGTCGAGGTTAATTGGGGCTGGAGTTTGGGCAATGCTGCTCCGCTGACTTAGCATTGCCTTAATTTGGGCAATCTGCCGCGCCATTTCGGCAATATCAGGAGTTTCGCCATCGCCCGCCGCTTTGGTAACAGCCGCCCGCCGGTCGAGGAGATTGGTGACAATGGCGACCAGTTCATCCGGATCAAACGGTTTAGACAAATAGGCATCACAGCCGGCGTTATATCCCTGAATTCGGTCGGTTGTCATACCCCGTGCGGTTAGAAACACCACTGGTAGAGCTTGGTAGCGGGGATCTTCCCGGAGTTGTTTCAGGAATTGATAGCCGTCTACCTGCGGCATCATAATGTCTGAAATCACTAAATCGGGCGAGGTCTGCTGCAACAACTCCCACCCTTCGCGGGCATTACTGGCGACATGCACCTTAAAGCCCTCATCTTCCAGGTAGGCTTGAACGGCTTGACGTAGCCCCGGTTCATCATCGACGAGTAGCAATTGTCCAGTCGCCATGCGGTTTTCTCCTTGCGATTCACCCTAATTATAAGTTTTGCGATACCTGCGGGAGTTAGACGAGGCAGTGGCAGGTTGATAGACTAGAAGGGAAGATAGAGAGATTGACAAATTCTCCCAAGCCTCTATAATTTCGCACAACTTCGGCCATCATCTGTCGCTATTAGTCACTGTTTAGTATTCATGGTTATTCTAGGTCACGTTTTACCATCATCTTTGCCCATTCTGGGGTCGTTTTTGCCTTCCTTGCCGTTAGATAGCCTGCTTTCGACTCAAGGCATTATGGTGCTGCTGCTGGTTGCCTATGCCGGAGCCATGTGGATGTTTCTCACTAGCGCCCCCAAAGTTCACACCATCATGGTGTCGGACTTAGAACTGGCACGACAGTTTTATGAAGGGCTGCTGGGTCTACCTGTTGCCGATGTGCCGTTGCATTACTACTACAACTATGAGCAAACCCTGGGCACCGCCAGTATTGATCCTCTCTATGCCTCTACGGCGACCTTAGGCCGCCCCATGACCCAGAGCTACCAATCTTCATCTGGACTTTGGTATCAGTTGAAGAAAAATACGCAACTGCATGTAATTTCGGGCGCTAGCCTGGGGCTGAAGAACCGCCAGCGCCATGTCTGCTTTGATCACGATTGTCTGGAGCAGTTGCTGATGCGGGTACAGTCCTACGGGGTAAAACACAAAATTCGCCGCGACAAACCCCTCAATTTCCTGGTGAAAGACCTGGATGGCCGGATTATTGAAATGGCTGAGGTTTCCAACTGATCGAGCCTCAAATTTAGCCTCAGGGCGGTGTCAAAATCTTGTAAATTGTTCCTAGGCATTCCTCTAGAGTGCCTTTTTTTGTACGAGTTTTTGCACTGGCCTCTATTCCAGTTTTTGCACTCGTTTTACACTGACTTTTGCACTCGTTTTTGTGCTTAAGTTCTTTGCTCTGGATAATTCAATCAAATCAAACAATACACCCAGATCAACCAGAACCAGTAGGTGTTAGAAGACTGAACTGACTCAGATGTCAGGCTTTTCTGTTGTGATTCAGCCCGCAATTGAAGATTTAATGAAATTTGCTCCAGAATCACTGGCCAACGATCAGAACGCTGATATTTTCTGTAGCAAGTTCATGCAGCACAACTACCGAAAAGTGGCTTCAAGCTATAAACTGTTTGCAAAAATAGCTTTTAGTTTTGGAGCTATAACTCTATGAGTCCTAAGCTAGCCTGCTTGAGGCAGTGTGATTTTATGCAACTTAGCTTGCATGTAGAGAATCAAAAATGACTAGGGAACTCTAGGGTGGTCTGGCTCTGCTGTGAGCAATTACCTGTCAATACAAAGCGTCAAACTATGCGGATTCTAGTTACAGGTGGTGCGGGCTTTATCGGTTCTCACCTGATTGATCGATTGATGGAGCAAGGACATGAAGTTATCTGCTTAGATAACTTTTATACCGGCCATAAGCGGAATATTCTGAAGTGGATCGAGCATCCCTACTTTGAATTAATCCGCCATGATATTACCGAGCCAATTCGGCTTGAGGTTGACCAAATCTATCATCTGGCCTGTCCTGCCTCTCCGGTGCATTATCAATACAACCCGGTCAAAACCATCAAGACCAATGTGATGGGAACGTTAAATATGTTGGGCTTGGCAAAGCGGGTCAAAGCTAGATTTCTGTTGGCTTCTACTTCTGAAATCTATGGGGATCCAGAAGTTCATCCTCAAACCGAGGACTATCGCGGCAGTGTCAATCCGATTGGGATTCGCAGTTGCTACGACGAAGGAAAACGAGTCGCAGAGACGCTTGCCTTTGACTACCATCGCCAAAATGATGTGGAGATCCGAGTCGCTCGCATCTTCAATACCTACGGCCCGCGCATGTTAGAGAATGATGGTCGAGTGGTAAGCAACTTTGTAGTGCAGGCCTTACGAGGTCAATCGCTGACGGTTTATGGTGATGGCTCTCAGACGCGCAGCTTCTGCTTTGTCTCTGACTTAGTAGAAGGCTTGATGCGGTTAATGAATGGAGAGTACATCGGTCCAGTCAATTTGGGCAATCCCGATGAATACACCATTTTGCAACTTGCAAAAGCCGTCCAGCAAATGGTGAATCCCAGCATCGAAATTGATTATCGCCCTTTACCCCAAGATGATCCGCGTCGCCGCAAGCCAGACATTACTAGAGCGCGGACTTGGTTAAATTGGCAGCCAACTGTACCGTTGCAAGAAGGACTTCAGCTCACAATCGAAGATTTTCGGGCACGGTTGACCGATACGGTTCCCAGCATAGCTGAGCAAATCATCTAAACAGCATCTGCACATTTGGCGCAAAGCTGACAGGTAGGCTGTGCTGAGAGTGTTGGGTAGCGCGAATCAGCAGAACAGTAAAGCAGCTCAATTAAGCACAGACGGGTGTGCACAATCAAGTTACATCTAGATCCCATTGTTTGATATCAGGAGCCGGAGCAGTTAAGTTTTTGACTGATTTTCCTTTTTGTGTGTCTATGATGTTTCGTTTCGATTCCATCGCCCCTGATATCGTTCCATTCACTTTAATGTAGTTAAGGACTTATCCCTATGCGTGTTTGTGTCATCGGTACTGGATATGTTGGCTTGGTGACTGGTGTTTGCTTAGCTCATACTGGACATCATGTCATCTGCGTTGACAATAACGAAGAGAAAGTGAAGCTAATGCAGTCCGGGCAATCTCCAATTTTTGAGCCTGGGCTATCTGAACTGATGAAGGGTGTGATTGAAGCCGGACGGATTGAGTTCACTACCGATTTGGCGGCTGGCGTGAATCACGGTGAAATTCTCTTCATTGCGGTTGGCACACCTCCTCTGCCGACGGGCGAGAGCGATACGCGCTATGTGGAAGCAGTTGCAAGAGGGATTGGAACTCACCTGAATGGTGGCTATAAAGTGATTGTCAACAAATCCACGGTGCCAATTGGCTCCGGTGACTGGGTGCGGATGCTGGTTCTGGATGGCGTTGCAGAGCGGCAACAGGCTTTGGTTTCTACCAGCGGCGGCACCATGACTGAACCGCAAATCGATTTTGATGTGGTTAGCAACCCCGAGTTTCTGCGCGAAGGCTGCGCTGTTTACGACACCTTCAATCCAGATCGGATCGTGTTGGGCAGCAACAGCCAACGAGCCATCGCCATGATGCGGGAATTGTATGCCCCGATTATCTCTCGTGAAATGGCAGAAGATAAGTCATTGCCCACTGTGCCAGTGGTGGTGACCGACCTCAGTTCGGCAGAAATGGTCAAGTATGCTTCCAATGCCTTCCTCGCCACCAAGATTAGCTTCATCAACGAAATTGCCAATATCTGCGACCGAGTTGGGGCAGATGTGACCCAAGTTGCCAAGGGCATTGGTCTAGATTCTCGGATTGGCAGCAAGTTTTTGCAAGCTGGGATTGGCTGGGGCGGTTCTTGTTTCCCCAAAGATGTGTCAGCTCTGATTCACACGGCAGATGATTACGGTTACGAAGCGCAGTTGCTCAAGGCAGCGGTGACCGTAAACCAGCGTCAGCGCCTGATTGCGCTAGAGAAATTGCAGCAAGTGCTGAAAATCCTCAAAGGCAAAACCGTTGGGCTGCTGGGCCTTACCTTCAAGCCCGACACCGACGATATGCGCGATGCGCCTGCTTTGGATCTAATCGAACAGCTCCATCGCCTGGGTACCAAAATCAAAGCCTTTGACCCGTTGGTGTCACAGAGCGGTATGCGCCATGGCTTGTCCAACGTGATTGTCGAAACTGACGCTGAGCGCTTGGCCGATGGTTGCGATGCTCTGGTGCTGGTGAC
The DNA here is from genome assembly GCF_032598965.1 of Leptolyngbya sp. NK1-12. Classification (NCBI taxonomy): domain Bacteria; kingdom Bacillati; phylum Cyanobacteriota; class Cyanophyceae; order Leptolyngbyales; family Leptolyngbyaceae; genus Leptolyngbya; species Leptolyngbya sp. NK1-12. The sequence continues at coordinate 575,246 of NZ_CP053586.1, read as the reverse complement.
CGACTGGAAGCAATTCCGCTCACTCGACTACGCCAAGATGGCAAAACTAATGAATAACCCAGTCATGATCGATGGCCGCAATTTCCTCGATCAAGAGATGTTGGAGGCAGCTGGTTTCCGGTATGTCGGTATCGGACGCTGTAGCTAAAACTAGTTTTGAGTGTTGAGTTTTGAGTGTTGAGTTTTGAGGGTTGAATTGACCCAAACTATCAATTTGTTGAAGTCCTGAACCAAATCACAAATATAGCGTGCGTTCGCGTAGCCTATGTGGAGCATAAGTATCTTCAGCGCCAACCATAAGACTCTGCTGAATGCTGAGGTTAGCGACTTAACTCAAAACTCAAAACTCAGAACTCAAAACTTCTAACTTAAAGCTCTCCTCTCACGCATTGAAAGCAGGTAAGGTAACAACAAACGCCTTGCCTGTTTTTGTTATGGAAATTCAGCATCAGCATGATTGGAACCTAACGCCGGAGGCAGCCGTGGCGTTACAGCAGTCGCTGCGGCAAGCAATCATCACGATTGATCAGTTTGACGAGGTGCAGACTGTGGCTGGGGTAGATGTGGGATTCGAGGATGCCGGTGAAACCACTCGCGCTGCAGTTGCGGTTTTGAGTTTTCCCCAGTTACAGGTAATCGAGCAAGCCGTGGCTCGCCGTCCGACTAGCTTTCCTTATGTGCCGGGGCTACTGTCATTCCGGGAAGTGCCTGCGGTGCTGGAAGCATTGGCGAAACTAAAGCAACTGCCAGATTTACTGCTGTGTGATGGACAGGGTACGGCCCATCCGCGGCGATTTGGGATTGCCTGCCATATCGGTTTGCTGACAAATCTGCCAGCGATTGGCGTTGGCAAGTCGCTGTTAGTGGGAACTCATCCTGCGGTACCTGATGAAAAGGGAGCCTGGGTACCGCTGAAGCATAAAGGCGAAACGATTGGAGCCGTTGTGCGGACGCGAGTGGGTACAAAGCCATTGTTTATCTCACCCGGTCATCGGATTAGCCTAGCAACGGCGATTGAGTATGTGATGCGCTGCACGACTAAGTATCGCCTACCGGAAACCACCCGTCAGGCCCATAACCTAGCCTCTGAGACACCTGCAGCAGTGATTGATGCCGTGATCGCCGATCAGCAGTTGCGCCTGAATCTCTAGATCGATTGCAGATCGATTGCTTGATTCTGCTGGGAAGCGTTCAGCAGTGCAACGATACGGGTTTTGCTGTAGTACTTTTATTGCAGTACATAGTATGAACCAGGACTGGCAAGATCGATAGGAAGCAGGGAAAGAACCAGCATCATGGAACTTAGCCCTATGTCTTTGAAGAAAAACCTGATTTATCTCAGAACAGCCTCTACCACTCTGCTGCTCCGCTTAAGCCCATACCACCATTAAAGGGCTGGGACGTTGTGAAATCAGGAAATTGAGAACCTGAACCACCAGAACAAGTGACAAAATTGGCTGAGAACAATTCCACCAAAAACTTGCAGACATTTCAAACATTGCAAAACGGTTGAACCACAGAGGCACAGAGGACACAGAGAGAAGAGGTTGGGATAATTATACAGAATCTGGTTAATCAGCCAGAATCCGCGTAGAGGCGTTTTGCGAAACGCCTGTACAATACAGAATCTGGTTAATCAGCCAGAATCCGTGTAGAGGCGTTATTTCCTGCGGAAAGGCTACACCTATGCGAAACGCCTGTACAATACAGCGTCTAAATTGGGGTGTTTAGTCGGATCTGATATTAATCGGCTGTTTGCTACGTCATGCGATAACTAAAAAAATCCCCCAAAGCGGGGGATCCACATAACGCAGAATCAGTTTAGTTGGAGGACGGGTTACTGCCGCCTAAACGAGCTGAGCCAATCGCGCAAAAGCTCGTCGGCTACGCCGCGACCACCCAAACCAAAGGCAACTCCAATCGCCACGGCAATCGCGCCCAGCAGCAAACCAAACGCCAAATTCACAATATTGGGAGCTACACCCATGCGATTCAGCGCCATTGCCCCGGCAAACGCAATAATGGCAATCCGAGCCGTTTGTCCCAAGATCCGCGCCTGCTGACCACCTGAGCGGGCAATCACATTAAAAGCTAGGTTCGCCAAATACAGCCCGATTCCTAGCACAACCAGGCCAATCAACACATTACCCAGTACCGCCAGAATCCCGTTGACAATTTCGGTCAGAACAGCAAATTCCAGCTTTTCAACCGCAGCCACAGCGCCGGTCAGCATAATCCCAACCAGCACGATGATGCCGACAATTTCAGATGGAGTTTGCTTCGGTAGGCTGGGAGTTGGAGGAATGACGTTGGACTGTCCCAGGGACAGATCTTCGGGAGGTGGCGGCACATCAGCGAACGGATTCACCGCCGGGGGAGTGGTCGGAAATCCGAGCCAGTTAAAGATATTGTCGAACCCAATGCTGGTCAAAACGCGAGCCACCAAGTCCGCCACAAATCGTCCGATCACATAGGCAATGGCCAGAATCAAAATGGCGGTAAAAATCCGGGGCAACGCATTCAGGATTTGGCCCAGCATCGTAATGGCCGGTGCCGAGATTGCCTCGATTTGCAGCGCATTTAGAGCCGCGATTGCCGTTGGAATCAGCACGAGCACATAGACAATTGTGCCCAGAAGAGCCGATAAGGACAGCCCCCCTGTAGTCTGGGTCAAACCAATCCGCGCTCCAACCTGGTTGGTGCCAATGGCGGCTAGGAAGTTAGTGACAATAGTTCGGACAATCCGGGCAATAAACCAGCCGATTACCCCAATCAAAATAGCGGTCAGAATCCGAGGCAAGGCTGACAGGATCTGATCCAGCAAATTTTGCACCGGTGCCAATGGCCCTTGCAGTTGCAAAACATCTAGAATCAGGGGCAAAAAGAACAGCAGAATAAACCAATAAAGCGCATTGCCAAAGGTTTCATTCAGCATCAGGGGAGCAGCGCCTGGTGGTTCCCCAGTTTGTTGGGCAATTCGAGACTCTAAGTTGAATCGTCCCAGTCCACGAACCACAATCGCTTTCGCTAAGGTTGCAACTAACCAGGCTACCCCTAACAAGGCAGCAGCACTAACAATTCGCGGCAGATAAATAAACACCTGCTGCAAAAAGGAATCGAGGGGAGCAGAGACGGCTGTTAGCTGTAGGGCATTAAAGAAAGCCACTAGCACAAAGGCCATGATCAGCCAGAAAACAGCCGTACCAATCCATTTTTCAATGGGAATTCTATTCTCGGCTCCCCGACCCCCGCCGGCCCATGCCGCAATGCGGTTGTCAAAATTTGTCCGTTTCAGCAACCCTTGCACCACAGCGGCCACGATCAAGGCAACAAGCCAGCCAATGATCAAAATCGCAATGGCACCTAGCAAGTTAGGCAGAAACGCAGCCAAGCTAGAAAGAAACTGTCCAGTTGTATTCACTGTGACTTCAATCGGGTTTGCCTGAGCCAACGTAGGGGGAAGTTGTGCTCTGGCTGGCCCCAGTCCACAGGTGACGCACCAAATAGAATTCATGATCGTCTTCGTAAGAAATTACAAGTTTGGGCTTGTGAAAAAATATCTCTGAGTCTGGTGAAAAAGTCAGGTAGTAACGAAAATAAACTGCTTTAGGGGAAATACATCGTCTGCGGCAATACGAAATGCCTTCTAGTTCGGCATCTCGGTGCTGATATTCAGACTTTAGACTGAGTTAGTAGGTCAAGTAAGTTAGCAGTTTGGTGATTAATTCAGGTCACTTAAAGAATAAAGTTCCTGGAGAGAGTTTTGAAGAGCGTGCAAATGGTTTGTAACAATTACAAATACCAGTGCAAATCCCAGAAGCAGAAATGAGGTCCAGTACCTGTTGATGAGAGCGCTTGGCAGTCAGCATTGCCCTGTGGCTGATCATCTATCTACCCTTTTCAAATAGGTCCTCCTTACACTCTGCTTGACTGCTAGAGTACAGGAGACCAATGTGAACAAAAATTAACTTTTCGATGTCAATGCAGGTGTTTGAACAATCGATTCACATCAAAGCCAGCGCCACAGCTGTCGAGCAGTGCTTTACTGATCTAGCTCTGATGCACCGTTGGTTAAATCCAGTGCTGCGCTGCGAACCCATCGGTGATTGGAGCACGGCCAAGGGCAGCAAAAGCCGATTTGTGATTCAGATTCCGTTCCTGCAACCCACACTCAATAGTACGGTGGTTGAGCGGCAGCCTGGCTTGGTTGTTTGGGAGTTCAAGGGTTTCTTTAAGGGGCGCGATCGCTGGGAATGCCAGCCTACTGAGCAGGGAACGACGTTGCTGAATCGGTTTGAATTTGATATTCCTAATGCGATCGTCCGTTACGGCTTTCAGCGTTTTGCCCTCAATTGGACTAAACAAGACATGCAAGCCCAACTGCGACGCCTGAAGCGAGTGGCAGAAGAGGTGTATCGGGATACTGAAGTTTGAGGTTTCACGCTGGCACAACAATCCGCTGATTGCCCGACAGTCCAAAGGCAGCATGAACAATTTGCAAGGCTCGCATTCCGTCTTGTTCGGCCACTAAGCAGCTCACCTTAATTTCAGAGGTGGCAATCATTTGAATGTTAATTTGCTCTTGGGCCAGCGCCTCAAACATGCGAGCGGCAATGCCCGGACGACCCACCATGCCGGTGCCGACAATGCTGACTTTGGCAATCGAGCGATCAACGATTACTTCCCCAAAGCCCAAATTAGAGGACTGAAGGATTGACTGGGCTTCATCGGCATCGATCGCGGCCACCGTAAAGGCAATATCGCGGCTGGCGACTCCGTTGATCAAGCGGCAGCGCTGCGATTGAATGATCATATCGACGCTGATGTTGCGCTCGGCTAACAGAGTAAAGATCCTAGCCGCCATCCCTGGCCGATCTGGAACATGCCGAATTGCTAAGCGAGCTTGCTTCAGGTCGAGAGCTGCCCCCCGAACCGGAGGTAGTAGGTTATGAGCAGCCTCGGTGTTTGGCTCACGGCGTCCGGCTCCCGATTTGGCCGGAGAACTGGTGACATTGAAAGCTTGACACAGGGACGCGATGGCTCGGTCGCAGTCTTCTTCGGCAATGGCGCAGCTCACCTGCACTTCCGAGGTGGAAATCATCTCAATATTTACCTGCGCTTCGGCCAGAGTGGTGAACATTTGAGCCGCCACACCCGGTCGGCCAATCATGCCCGCGCCGACAATGCTGACTTTCGCCATCCGGCGTTCCACCATGACTTCGGCTTCACCGGCAATGGGATCGGTTTGGTTGCGTAAGGCAGGCGCAATCGCAGCGGCCACCGCTTCCGCTCGGTTCAAGGAATTTTTGGTGACGGTAAAGGCAATGTCGTTCGTGTTGCCTTCGTGGATCGACTGGATAATCAGGTCCACGTCCAGATCCTGAGAGGCAATTTCACCAAATAGACGGGCAGCGATTCCGGGCCGGTCCGGAACCCGTAAGAGGGCGACTTTGGCTTGATCGGTATCAAATTCAACTGCATCAACTGGGTGGGCAATTTCTAGTCCTTCTAAGGGGCGCGGCTGCGGGATAGGAGAAATCACTTTCGTACCCGGATCCTCGGTCCAACTGGAGCGTACAACCAGCGTGACACCATAGTTACGCGCAATCTCCACCGCGCGTGGATGCAGTACCTTTGCCCCCAGGCTAGCCAGTTCCAGCATTTCGTCGGAGGTAATTTCATCCATGAGCTGGGCATCGGGGACAATGCGCGGATCGGTGGTGAGGATTCCGGGTACATCAGTATAAATCTCGCAGCAATCGGCCCGCAGTGCTGCCGCCAATGCCACTGCCGAGGTATCGGAACCACCGCGCCCCAGGGTTGTAATTTCCAAATCAGAGAGGCTGGAAATGCCCTGAAATCCAGCCACGACGACAACTCGTCCCGATTGGAGGTGGCGCTCGATCCGTTCGGTTTCAATGCTGAGAATGCGGGCGCGAGTATGCTCTGCTTCGGTGACAATCCCCACTTGCGCGCCGGTCATCGAAATAGCTGGCTGCCCCAACTCTTGCAGCGCCATACTTAACAGGGCAATTGACACCTGTTCGCCAGTAGACAGCAGCATGTCCATTTCCCGCCGGCTGGGATTGGCAGAAATCTCGTGCGCTAACTTCACCAGGCCATCGGTGGTCTTTCCCATCGCTGAAACCACGACCACAAGCCCATGACCAGTTTGAGCCGTTTGAATCACTCGCTGAGCGACTGCTTGAATCCGCTCCACCGAACCAACAGAAGTGCCGCCATATTTCTGGACAATCAGTGCCATAGTGCCGCCTACTCTGGCTTTTGCTTAAATCTCTACAACCTAATAAAGGTAACAGACCTGAAGAGCAATCGTAGATAAATTATTAGATTCTATGGGTTCACTTAACTATACTTAACTGCGACTGGTTGCTCTAACATCCGGCTTGTGAGCATAATCTCTACAGAGGTTCTGCCTCACCCCAGGGAGCGTCGGGTGAAGTGGAGCCTCTAATTGCTGGTGGCTCTTCTCATCATCAGGTTGTGCGTCAGGGTCAGAAGACAGGAGTCAGGAGTCAGGAGTCGGGAGTCAGGAGTCAGAATTGCTTCTGTGTCTGGGATTCTAATTGCAGCACTTGCTATGATGCGGGTGAAGGATTGGTGACTGGCGATGTTTTTCTACGATCCCACTCTTTGCCTGCCTTCTTCTGAGGAACTGCCTGATTCCGACGACACTCCTGTGGATAATGAGCTGCAAGACCTGATTCCCGGTCTTTTAAAATCAATTTTGGCCTGGCTCTGGCGCGATCGATGGGATTGGTTCTTTGGGGTGGATATGGGGATTTACTATGACCCAGACCTGCCTGCGATTGTGCCAGATGGTTTTCTGAGCATCGGAATTCCTCGCGTCATCGATGAAGAGTTGCGGCTGAGTTATGTGCTGTGGGAAGAACGCCGGGTACCGACCTTTGTGCTAGAAGTGGTTTCGCGGCGGCATCGAGGTGAATACAGCAGTAAAAAGGCCCTCTATGCCCAAATGGGTGTGAAGTATTACGCCATCTACTCATCGCGACGCCGACGCAAGCCCCGACTAGAGGTGTACGAGCTTGTGGACCAGGAATATCACTTACTGACTGGAGAACCAGTCTGGCTGCCCGAAGTTGGGTTGGGGCTAGGACGGGACCGGGGCGTGTACCAAGGCATCGAGCGGGAATGGCTGTATTGGTATGACCAGTCTGGCCAGCGAATTCCCACTCCTGAAGAGCGTGCCGAACAAGCGGAAGCATGGGCTGAACAAGTGCGGCAACAAGCCGAGCAAGAACGCCAACGCGCTGAACAAGAACGTCAACGCGCTGAACAAGAACGCCAGCGAGCTGAACAAGCTGAAATTAAGCTGCAAGCACTAATGGACCAATTGCAGCAACGTGGTATCGATCCCAATCAGCTTTAGCCCGATATCTCTAGGAGAGGATTGAATCTAGTGGAGGCACCTCTACCCAAGTCTTGGTCTGGTGCGATTGATGAGTCAAATCCATCAGTAACTGAGAATACACCCCCTCTTGTAACGAGGGTGCTAGTAATCGGCCTTGCTCGATTCCTTGGACCCATTGATCGACTACTCGGATAAACGGCGCTAAGCGACCGTCGGGATAGGTAGTGGGAAACGCGAGGCGAGCTGGAATCTCCAGTTCGGTTAATGGTTGACCCGCTTGGCTGCCCCACAGTTTGAAGCCATGCACATAGTCACTCTGATTGTCACTGCCCAAAACCAGCGTGCCACGGTCGCCATACACCTCTACCCAATGCCCTCGCCCCTGATAGGTGACGGCACTGAGACAAGCCTGACAGGGCGTTCCATCGGTCAATTCCAGCATCAGTGTGCAGGTGTCGTCGGCATCAACTGGCTTCGCTTCGCCGGTAATGGGATCGGGACGAGTGGCAATCGTAGTGCTGAGCTGACCACACAACCGCGCAACCGGAGCAAATAACCAGGCTATATAGTCAAATAGATGCGAACCAATGGCTCCTAATGCTCCACCTCCCTGATCCCGGCGAGCATACCAATTCCAAGGGCGAGTTGCATCGGCTCGACTGGAAACCAGCCAGTCTATCTTCACTAGCCGCTTCTGCCCCACATAGCCTTCCGCCAACAGTTCTGCCAAGTGCTGCCACGCGGGTACAAACCGAAACTCAAAGTCCATCATCGCCACCACCCCTTGAGCCTGAGCTAATTGGTACAGCTCAATGGCTTCTTTTACATCCAGAGTCATGGGCTTTTCGAGCAGTAGGTGTTTGCCGGCTTCCAGAACCGTTTTTGCCATCTCGTAATGCAAGCAAGGAGGCGTTGAAATAGCCACTGCGTCTACTGCTGGCAAGCAGACAATTTCTTCCACGGTTTGCGCCGCATGGGGAATCTGAAACGACTGCGCTACCGCCTGCGCTTTGTCCAAATTTCGGTGGTAGACTGCTACAACCTCTGTACGATGGTGAATTTGCAAGCCGGGAATGTGAATTTTCTGCCCAAAGCCGGTACCAACGACAGCAACACCAATTCGAGAATCTGCCATGCCTGATTTAGTTCAATCATCAGAGCGATCGTACAGCAGAACAGGAGTCAGGAGTCAGGAGTCAGGAGTCAGGAGCTACGAAGTCAGTGGGATTTCAGCTACGCATGACTGTAAATACTCGCCTCGGCAGCACAATATGACAAAACATCATGACATTCAATATTGCTGACACAGTTGATAACATTGCACTGCGTCAACAGCCAAAAGATTGCGATGGCTCAATAATGCTAAGGTGCAGTGTTCCTCCAAAAGCATAAGGTTTCAAACTGAGCGATCCACCTCTGGGCGATTTAAGCGCTTCTTTACTAGAGCTTCACAACAATCGGGTTTCGACTTCACAAAAGCCATGTTACCAATCGGTAAAGTTATGTGTACCTTTGTTGCTCTTCCTTTGGACATGGCCAAATGCTGCTGAGAATTGATGGAGAAAAGGTATTGCTGATGGTGGTGGTAGTCAGCCTGGTGTTTCTGGTGGGGCAGGCTCAGGCGCGATTGGATGTGTGTCGCAGTATGGGGCAGAAAACATTAAGTTGTGTACTTCAACTAAACTAGGTTTTATTTTAGCTCCTGGCAGTGTTCGAGCTAAAAAGCGGTTGAACCCAGAATTTTCTGGACCAACATCCTGTTGGGTGGTTGGAGTTCGGGATTCCCTCCAGTCGGGTTTTAGCACTCGATCGACTTGAGTGCTAAAGTCTACAGTGGAGAGATCGGAACCGAAATCTATGCCCAAAATTGTTGTATTTGATGAAGAATCGCGTCAGGCGTTGGAGCGTGGTGTTAATGCCCTAGCCGATGCGGTGCGGATTACTCTGGGACCTAAGGGCCGCAACGTTGTTCTGGAGGCAAAGTATGGTGCCCCTCAAATCGTGAACGATGGCATCACGATTGCCAAAGAAATTGAGCTGGAAGATCCGTTGGAAAATACGGGTGCTCGTTTGATTCAAGAAGTGGCTTCTAAAACCAAAGATTTGGCTGGAGATGGCACGACCACTGCAACGGTGCTGGCTCAGGCCATGATTCGCGAAGGGCTGAGAAACGTCGCAGCAGGTAGCAATCCGGTCAGTTTGCGGCGCGGCATTGAGAAGACTGTGGAACAAATTTTGGCAGAAATTGCCGCCATCGCGAAGCCGATCGAGGGCAATGAGATCGAGCAAGTGGCAACCGTGGCTGCTGGCAGCGATCCGGAAGTGGGCGCGATGATCGCCGAAGCGATGAGCAAAGTTGGCCGAGATGGTGTGATTTCGGTAGAAGAATCGAAGTCGCTTTCCACCGAGATGGAAACCGTCGAAGGGATGCAGTTCGATCGCGGCTACATTTCTCCTTACTTTGTTACCGATACTGAGCGGATGATTTGCGAACTGGAAAAGCCGCTGATTCTGCTGACCGATAAGAAAATTAGCAACATTCAAGATCTGGTTCCCGTTCTAGAAAAAATTGCCCGCGCCGGTCAGCCGCTGCTGATTATCGCTGAAGATGTGGAAGGCGAAGCATTGGCAACACTGGTGGTGAACCGACTGCGGGGTGTGCTAAATGTAGTGGCCGTAAAGGCTCCTTCGTTTGGCGAGCGGCGTAAAGCGGTGCTGCAAGATATCGCCGTTCTGACAGGTGGGCAAATGATCTCAGAGGATATTGGCCTCAGTCTCGATATGGCGACGTTAGAGACATTGGGCAATGCCCGCAAGGTGACCATTACCAAAGACACCACCACAATTGTGGCCGAAGCGCCCGATAAACATGCGCTGGAGACCCGGATTGCCCAGATTCGCCGGGAGTTGGCCGAAACCGATTCTGAGTATGACTCTGAGAAGCTGCAAGAGCGATTGGCTCGCTTGGTTGGCGGCGTTGCGGTCATTAAGGTAGGAGCAGCCACCGAAACCGAACTTAAGGATCGCAAACTGCGCCTCGAAGATGCCCTCAATGCAACTAAGGCGGCTGTCGAAGAGGGGATTGTGCCCGGTGGTGGCACGACCCTGCTGCATCTGGCGCAGAAAATGCAGGACTTCAAGCAAACTCTAGACACCGACGAACAGATTGGGGCCGATATTGTGATTCGGGCACTCGAAGCACCGCTGCGGCAAATTGCCGAGAATGCCGGTGTCGAAGGTTCGGTGGTGGTGGAAAAAGTCAAGGCAATGGACTTCAACCACGGCTACAATGCCTTGACCAATCAGTTTGAAGATTTGGTCGCGGCTGGGATCATTGATCCGGCGAAAGTGGTCCGTTCGGCCCTTCAGGATGCGGCATCGATCGCTGGCATGGTGATTACCACCGAAGCACTCGTCGTAGAAAAGCCGGAGAAGAAGAAGGCGGCTGCACCCGACATGGGTGGCATGGGCGGCATGGGCGGCATGGGTGGTATGGGTGGCATGGGTGGTATGGGCGGTATGGGCGGTATGGGCATGATGTAGGCCCGCTGACTTAAGCCTAAGCTGACTCAAACCTAAGCTGTGTTATCTCAATCTAAGGAATTGCATCGGGCAGACATTGGTCTGCCCTTTCTGTTTTGAATCGCCAGTGCAACACCGACAAAGGATTGGATTATCCTAGAAAAGCCGATTCGTATTCCCTAAATCCCCAATAGGCAATGCTCGATATTCCTAAACTCCTCGCTGCTGAACTGTCCCTGAAGCCATCTCAAGTTCAGAATGCCCTCGAACTGTTTGCCGAAGGAGCAACGGTGCCCTTTATTGCTCGCTACCGCAAAGAACGCACCGGCGAAATGAACGAGGTGCAGTTACGGGATCTGTTAGATCGCTACACCTATCTGACTGAGCTAGAGGAACGCAAGGCCGCTATTCTCAAATCGATTGCCGAGCAGGGCAAACTGACCGAAGAGTTGCAAACCCAAATCGAGAATTGCCTGCAAAAGAACGAGCTAGAAGACCTCTACTTGCCCTATCGTCCGAAGCGCCGCACCAAAGCCACCATTGCCCGCGAAAAAGGGTTGGAACCATTAGCTGAGTGGATCAAATCCTTGAATCAGCCGCAGGCTCCAGCTACTGCGCTAGAACCGGAAGCCGCCAAGTATGTCTCCGAGGAAAGAGGCGTCAGATCTGCCGCAGACGCGCTTCAGGGTGCGTCAGATATCCTGGCTGAAGAAGTGGCCGAGAAAGCCAATTTGCGAGCCTATTTGCGAGATTACCTGATTCAGTCAGGGCTGTTTGTCTCGCGGGTGAAGCCCGACTATCCAGAAGGCTCGACTAAATTTGAGATGTATCGGGCGTTTCAGGCAAAAGTGAAGGCGATTGCGCCCCATAATTTGCTAGCCCTCTACCGGGGAGAGGCCGAAGGCATTTTGGAGTTCGATCTAGAGTTTGATCAAGAAGCGGTGCTGGAGTATCTGGAGTCTCAGGAAATTCGCAGCAAACAGCGCCCGATCCGCGAGTTCTACCGCGCGATGCTGCAAGATGCCTTTAACCGATTGATGAAGAATTCTTTGATCAGCGAAGTGCGAGCCGCGAAAAAGCAAGAGGCTGATATTGAGTCGATCAAAACTTTTGAAGCAAACCTGCGCGAGCTGCTGCTAGCGGCTCCGGCTGGCATGAAGCCTACGCTGGCAATCGATCCGGGGTTCCGCACAGGTTGTAAGGTGTGTGTGCTGGATCAGACCGGCAAGTTTTTGGAATATCAGACGATCTACCCTCATCAGGCCGAGGCGCAACGAGTCCAAGCTGCCAATACATTGAAAACCCTGATTAATAAGTACCAGGTTGAATTAATTGCGATTGGCAATGGCACCGCCAGCCGCGAAACCGACGAATTTGTCGGCGAAGTTCTCAAGATACTGGACCGCCAGCCGATCAAGGTGATTGTCAATGAAGCTGGAGCCTCGGTTTATTCAGCTAGTGACGTAGCGATTGCCGAATTCCCCGATCAGGATGTGACGGTGCGGGGTGCAATCAGCATTGGTCGGCGGCTGCAGGATCCGTTGGCCGAGTTAGTCAAAATCGATCCCAAATCGATTGGGGTTGGGCAGTACCAGCATGATGTGGATCAAAAGCTGCTGAAGAAAAAACTGGATGAAACAGTCGAGAGCTGCGTCAACTATGTGGGGGTTGACCTGAACACCGCCTCTAAGGAACTGCTGACTTTTATATCTGGAATTAACGCCACGGTTGCCAACAACATCGTCAACTACCGCAACCAAAATGGCGCCTTTCAGAACCGACGCGAGCTGATGAAGGTGCCCAAACTGGGACCCAAAGCGTTTGAGCAATCGGCAGGCTTTTTGCGAATTCGGGGCGGCAACAATCCACTCGACAATACGGCAGTGCATCCAGAAAGTTACAAAGTCGTGGAGGCCATTGCCAAAGACCTGAATGTACCGTTAACGCAAGTGACCCAACTAGCCGAGCAGGTCCGTAAGGTTGATCTGAAAAAATACGTGACAGACACCATCGGTGAACCGACCCTGCGTGACATTTTGGCCGAACTGGAAAAACCAGGACGCGACCCGCGAGCCGAATTCAAGTACGCCACCTTCAAAGCAGGTATTAAGGAAATCAGCGACCTGAAGCCAGGGATGGAGTTAGAAGGCGTAGTCACCAACGTGGCCAATTTCGGCGCTTTTGTGGATATTGGCGTACATCAAGATGGTTTAGTGCATGTATCCCAGCTCGCCGATCGGTTTGTCAGCGATCCGAAGCAAATTGTCAAAGTGGGTCAGGTCGTGAAGGTGCGCGTTGTAGAGGTCAACGAACAGTTGAAGCGAATCAGCCTGTCGATGCGTTCTGCCGATGCCCCCAACGAGAAACGTCCGACTCAAGGGAACTCTGGAAAATCGAAGGAAAAGCAATCGCAGGCTAATTCTCAAGCGAAACCGGCTGCCCCTACCCTGGATGATTTAAAGGCCAAATTTAATCGGCGAACTTAGTTGATTCTACTCCTAGATGATGCTTAACTTGATTCTGGATTGACTAGGAAGTGAATATACTTAGTTGTCATCAAAATCATCATCAAAGTCGTCATCATCGTCGCTATTTCTGTTACTCCGTGCGAGTTCCAGTTCGTACTCTACATCCTTCTCGCTGCGACCTGTAACCCTAATCGAGTAGGTGCCTGCCCGGAGGCGAATTCTGAAATCATCTTCTCCTTCTGGGCGGACTCGATCGGTAGAACGCAGGGTGCTGCCATTACCATTGAGCAGTTTTGCTTGCACTCGCTTTTTAGTGCCAAAGACATCGAAAAAGCCAAGGTTTTCTTCATTTTCTAGGGAAACCTTGATCGTAGCGGTCTGCCTCAATTGAAATCGGTAAGTATCGAATTCGTCTTTGTTAACTTCTCCAGAGGCGCGAAATCGGTTGCGCAGTGTACCAATGTCTTCCCGCAATCGGTTTCTGGTTCTGGTGTTCAGCAAGGCCGAGTTTCTATTCAAAGCACGCGCAGAAAAATCGTTCAGCGTTCGATCCTTCATGTTGAATCTCCTAACATCCATCAAATTCATCAGATTAGAGCCGAATCGCCCTCAAGGATGGCAAGTTATTAAGTTATGGTTTGATTCAGCTTTCAATTCAGCCGCAACTAGTTGCGAATCCACCAAAAAGAATGCCGAGGTGATGCATTCCATGACTAAAACTGACTGGTTCGGTTCCCTATTCGCTACATTGTTTTGCTACATTGTCTGATAATTTTGCCGCTGACTTTGGGCGGAATTTGAGTTGACCGGTGGTGTCCCTTTTAAGGATTCAAGATCTCACTAGTTGCGGCATCACCCGACTGGACAAATCGCTCACTAAACATGGCAAATGAACAGCAAATCAACTGAATCGCAAAACCAAATCTTAATCTAGGGCAGACATGCTATCTGCTGGCGAACAAGACAACCGCGCTGGGAGTTTGTCAAATCACTGGGTTGATCGGCTGCTCAGAATCAACATCAACAAAAAACAGGGATGCGTTACTACATCCCCGTTGCGCAGTATTCTAGATGCTACTTAGCTGACTAGCTCAAACCCCATAGCATTTAGCTGGCCTTACTTGAAGCGCTCAATTTCTGGCGGTGCGGCATTGTTGCCTGTCTGCGGCAGGAACAGGTTACGAGCAGCATCGTTTTGGTAAATACAGTCAATCTTGGGTTTTTCGGCAGCGTTGGTAATATCGCCCGTGAAGCCGAATGTATTCATGCGTCTGCGGCATTGGTTCACGTCTTCTGACGAGATCAAATTGCGGCTCTGCAACACTTCCCAGTTACTGCTACGCAAGACGCATCCGGGCAGCATCGTGGGTTGGGAGATGAACACACTAAAAGGGTTGAGGGTGACAAATGCTCGCAAATCAACTGCGATGGCACTCGCCCCAAACTGAACGCAAATTTCTGGATTTGGGGCACTGCGATCAATATCGTAGCGGGTTGCCACGTTCCCCACATCCGAGGTAGTCCCAGAGCTGAACAGAATTCCCAGGCCAATGCCGATAATCAGCACGGCAGCCAATAGTGCGCCCGTGCCCCAATTCAGCGCTGATAACAGCGGAGGAGTCTTTGCCGGACTCGCAGCAGGACGATCGTCGTAGTCATTCGAGTAGCGAGGCATATCAGAATAGCGATCACGCGAATCGGAGTAACGGGGTGGACGGGGTGGCACTTTGGGTTTACGTCTCATAGAAAAGGGGATTGGTAACGAAATGCTACAAACAGTTGCCACAGGTTAGCAGGCATTACCTCTAGTATAGGCGCAAGGTCTTTGGCTTCACCAAAGTGTTTGACCTGCTGCTGCAATCTACCGCCTTTGGCGCAGGCTGGATGCGGACTTGGGTTGGTTCTCCTCGCTCTGCTACAAGGTCGGCTTTCGCCAAATCTGCTATCATGGCGAGTATTCTGGGGTTGTAGCTCAGTAGGATAGAGCGACCGCCTCCTAAGCGGTAGGCCGCGCGTTCGAATCGCGCCAACCCTGTGGGCCTGAAAGTTGGACATACAGCAGATGGAGCCTTCATGTTGCAAGCTTTGGCACAGTCTGAATGTCTAAAGATCTCCTGAAACTGCCAGAGATTTAGGCCAGTATCCAGGTCAGATGGTTTCAGTGTTGTATTCACCTCGTCTATTAACCTATCGCCATTAAAACTTCCGCATCCACTTGCCAACCCCTCAACTGCCAATCCTTGCCAACAGCAGCAACGGCAGCTGCATAGCCTTCACCGACTTGCAGATCCTGAAGTGTCCACTCATCCAACGACTGCGGCAAATTCCAGGCTGCCTGCAGCAGCCGAGCTGGTTCACCCGGACTGAGCGAAACGGCAAACTGATCGAGCGGTAGAGTCAATCCTTTACCGATTGCTTTCAGCAGCGCTTCTTTACGGGTCCAACCGTTGAAAAATCCCTGTAGCTTCAGGTCGGGGTTGAGTTGATTCAGGGTTGCCTGCTCTTGAGGTGCAAAGAAACGAGCGGCAATCGACTCATAGTCTCGCTCTAAGCTGATCTGCTCTACGTCAATACCCACGTCACGATTCCAGGCCACTGCGTACAGAGCGAGCTGGTGCGAATGCGACAGGTTAAAACAGAGCTGGGTCTGAGAATTGAGCAAGGGTTTGCCGGTTGGATTGTACTGGAACTGCAACTGTTGGGGCGGTAGATCCAAATAGCGCCCCAACAGCACACGCAAAATTCCCCGAGCCAGAATAAAGCGGTCGTGGTCTTTCCGGAAGTAAAAACGGTTAGCCCGTGCCTGCTCATCCTCAGATAAGAGCGGTAAGAGGGTCGGAATCAGGCTGTGCAGCGTCTGTAATTCAGCTCGCCAGATGTGGACTTCATCAATCGGTAAGGTGAGTGGGGCAGGAGATGGACAAAATTCCATAGATCAACAGGAATGGGATAGTTTGAGTTGCCAAAGCGATAGGGCAAGTTCACCCATCAACAGGCTGGGAGAGTAGGCAGGTTGGAACTGAGCACAAGTGCGGGAAACCTGCTGCAGCAAATCGACAGAAGGATTGAACAGAAACACCTCGCTGCCGTGCAGTGGTTCGGTGGTCAAGAGGGATGCCTCCGTAAAATTGTTTGCCAACTGTTGAATGAGCTGGGGGGTGGGTAGAATCCTAAGCTGAACATTGTTGTTCAACACATGGCTGAGAGAAAGCAGATCAATCGTATTTTCCGCCTCAGAAAGAACCAGAGGTTGATCAGTTCGATTGATGATTTCGGCAATTGGTAGATTATGCAAACTACGGCTTTTGAGATAGCGCGGTGAACTATTGAATTGAATTGAATTAGACAATACGCATAATCCGACCAGAAAAACTGTTATACTCTGCCATTTCCATCCCTGATGCTGATGACTCAATCGATTACTGATCAAATAGGCCACAGCTAGCTGTGCTCCTAAATGAAAGGGTAGCCAATAGCGAGGTGCAGTTGAGTAACGTCCGTTGCTGATAGCATCAATCACAATTAGCGTAAATGGTACCGGCAACGACAGCGATAACACAAATAACCATTGCTGCCTCGACTGTTGACGGAGATTGTAAAATGCATAGAGAAGCACTGCTACGACACCAGATGCCACAGTAATTTCTACTGCTGCGATCAGCCAAGGTTCGGTAATCACCGGCACATCAAAATACAGAATTGCGGCACTGTAAAACCAGATTGTAACCTTGGCAAAACTGCTAAGCGGTAACCGCATCCAGGTGGTATTGGACCGGATCGTTTGCCAGGACTGGGCAGCTAACCAAATCCAGGGCAGTAAGGCAATTAGCGCTGCTGCCAAGATCATGCTAAATCGTCGAGTCCGTTGACTGCAGCGAAATTTTTCAGTAGCTGCCACATATAGCCCCTGTCCAGCGGCTACCAGCAGCGACAGCAGGGAGGTGTAAAAACTAAGGCTGAGCATCAGGCCGTAGAGTGCCCAGTTCCCAATCGCATTGTGCCGCATGGCTCGCAGTAACGTTGCTCCACTCAAGACGAGCAGCAACACCCACAAACTGTAGGGACGCGCTTCTTGAGCATAGGCAATGAAAATGGGGGAGATTGCCATCAATCCCACAGTCAGCCAAGCCGCCCCCTTGTGATCAAACAACAACCGACTCAGCCAATAGATTCCCGGCAATACTAACAAGCTACACAGCACCGAGAAACTCCGAATCGCGATGACAGAACTGCCCCATATCTGCATCCAGCCGCGAGTCAACAGAAAATAGAGCGGCGCATGTTCTGGGCTGGTTTGGAAGGCGGCTATTGCATCGGATAGGGAGCGTTCGGGCGTAAGTTGCTGATAGCGCAACAGGTCTTCTGGCGTATGCAGAGCGCCAGTGGCTAGTGCTGCAGTGACTTTCTGTTTGGTATAACCAGCCGCCCGCAAAACCGTTGCTACTTCGTCTACCCAAAATACTTTGCGATCCAAATAGCCAACCCGAAAGATCAACCCTAGAATTAGACAGAAAATAATTAGTGGAACAATTCCAGGAATTTGCCAATGACTGTCTTCAGATCTCATAAACAAACCCTAAAGACAACCATAGGCTGGTAATCGAAGACAGGTGCTGAGTCATTTGCACAATAAACTGTTGGACTGTTTGCTTATATGGCTTACCCCCAATTTGCATTACGTTGTCATGATTGGCATTGGGAATCAAAAGTAGATGCTTAGGGGGAGGAGCGGCTGCAAACAATTCTTGGCTCATGGTTGCAGGAATCGTGGTGTCTGCCGTACCGTGAATCAGCAGAATCGGTACTTGTAGCGATCGTACCTTAGAAAGGGAATCAAATTGTTGGGTTAAGAGCCAGTCAACCGGCAGCAAAAATTCTGGAATACTGCGCGCCACCATAGCTCGCATAGAGGTGAACGAGCTTTCCACAATTACGGCAGCAGCATCTGGATGTCTAACAGCCAGCTCAATCGCGACAGCCCCACCGATCGATTCACCGTACACCACAATCCGTTCAGGCGAAATTTGGCGCGTTTGGGTCAAATACTGCCAAGCCGCTTCGGCATCGGCGTAAACGCTCGCTTCGCTAGGAAACGGCCCTTGACTTCGTCCATAGCCGCGATAGTCGATTAGCAGTACCGATAGACCTAACTGATGGAACCGTTTGGCTCGCGTTACCAGATCGCCCAAGTTGCTGCCATTGCCGTGGAGGTACAGCAGGACAGGAGCCTGATCTGTTGCTGGAATCCACCAGCCGTGCACTTGGCCTTCTGGCATCGGTAGCCAAACCTCTTCATAGGCTAAACCAACCAAGTCTGGAGATGCCTTCAACGTCGTTGAGGGAAAGAACATTAGCCTTGTCTGTCCCCAACGTAATAATAGGCAGAGGGCTAGGTAGCCAACTACCAATCCGCCCAAGGTCAAACTTAATTTCTGCCTTATTGACTTGCGCATCGCTCAGGCGTCCTTATTCGAAAATGCCTCGCTCTTAGTGTGCTATAGAAGCAACCAGAGTGAGGCAAAATTGAGTTTATTTTCTCTGTCAGTTGATTGGCAGCTAAGCGATCAACTAGCAATTGGGCTAGGCAGCATCCTCGACTTCTTGCTCTTCCTTCAGTTTCTTAGCTTCAGCTTTGGCGGCTTCTTTGGCCTTTTTCGCTTCAGCCTTAGCGGCCTTTTCTGCTTCTTTAGCAGCCTTCTTCGCTTCCTTCGCTGCCGCTTCTTGGGCTTCTTCTTCAGCTTCCTGGGCTTCCTTCAGTTTTTTGGCTTCGGCTTTAGCAGCCTCTTTCGCTTTTTTGGCCTCAGCTTTAGCCGCTTTTTTGGCCTCCTTTTCTGCTTCCTTGGCTGCTTTTTTGGCTTCCTTTTCTGCTTCCTTGGCCGCAAGCGGATCCTCTAGGTCTGGAGCGACCACCTCAGCCTCAGCAACCGCAGCGACTACATAGCCAGTTGAGAGTTGAGACAATGACGGTACTGATACGGGCACTGATACGGCAGCCGCTTGTGCATTGAAGGAGAATCCTAGCAATGCACTCAGCATTAATACAGCTGATAACACTAATGCCCCGAACTTAGGTAAAAATTTCAACATAAGCAACTAATCCCTTTCAACCAGATTGACGAATAACAAATCGTGCCATGTCAAAAAGCACTCTGCGGCTAGTAGTCTAGGCTTAAACTCATTTACAGTAGGTTTTGCTTGATACAGAATCCAAAACAATTTGTATACAGTATACATAATTTTCTGCCGTGAACTCGTATTCGTGTGAAGTTTCATTGCAGGCTCTGATTAGCTGATTGGACTGTTTGTGTATCGCAAATTGTGAATCTCGAATAAAAAACCAGAGCTATTGCGCTCTGGTTCAAGATTAGGGAAATAAATTTTAGAGAAATACTATTGAATAGAAAACGGGCTAACCCGCTATTAGCCTGGATTAACCCGCCGATTTGGGAACGCTGAGAGGGACTACTTTTGCAGAACCAGCTTGACGTTAGCGTTTTGCAAGCCAGGGCGCTTGACTTCTGCCAGAGTCTTGTTAACAGCGTACTTCTGGTTGATCGAGTTGATCAGCTCAGTCTGGTTGTGCTTCTTAGCAACGCCCCAGAGGTCAGCGATCAGGTCAAAAGAACCGTCTGCGTTACGAGACCAGCCCAGGTCATACTCGCCTTCCAGAACAGCAACGATGTCAGCCCGAACACGCTGGCCGTTGTAGCCACGTACGTCAGCTTCGGTCTTAACGTTGATGCCCAGGTCCCGCAGAGAAGCCTTGAGGATTTCAGCATCGGTGATCTTGGTGCGCAGAGTGCTAAAGTGAGACATTTCGGATTTCCTCCTGTAGAGAAGTTGAGAGAAACGACAACGTTTGAAGTGTTAAACGCCGTACAGCCTAGCGGTTGGAATGCCGACTACAACGGCTTGTCTGTTAAGCTGCTAGCCGCAAGAGCTAGCCTTTCCTCCTGTTGGGAGCAGGAGAGAAAGCCTGTTAGAACTCTAATCGCTGGTATTCCGCGATAGAGGCGGCGGCAGGTCTCGCTCGCTGTCTAGCCCAGTCTCTCAGGGCTGTTACCTGCTCGCTCATGGTCTTGGAAAGCGGTAGGGTCGCCTTAATGGCCGCAATGATGTCGAGTTGAGTGAACTCTCGCTCTTGGGCGAATGCTTCGTACATCGCCGCAATCAAGGCCTGTTCAATTTCCGCTCCCGAAAAACCATCACAAATGCTAACTAACTGATCCAGGTCGAAACGAGCAATGTCGCGACGCCGCTTCGAGAGGTGGATCTTAAAAATTTCCTTGCGCTCCTCGGCATTGGGCAGATCGACAAAGAAGATTTCATCAAATCGACCTTTGCGGAGGAATTCACCCGGCAACCGCTCGACCCGGTTGGCCGTCGCCATCACAAATACGGGCGAAGTTTTCTCCTGCATCCAGGTAAGGAAAGAACCAAAGATCCGGCTGGAGGTGCCGCCATCGGAATCCGCCGAACCAACGCTGCCAGCAAAGGCTTTGTCAATCTCATCGATGAATAGAATCGCCGGGGAAATTGATTCTGCTGTCTTCAGGGCGTTACGCAAGTTGGCTTCTGATCGTCCAACCATGGAGCCATCATAAACACGGCCCATATCCAGGCGCATTAACGGTAGCCCCCACAGGCGGGCTGTTGTTTTGGCAATTAGTGATTTACCACAGCCTGGGACGCCTAGAATTAGCATCCCCTTAGGTTGGGGTAGACCGTATTCCCGCGCTCGTTCGGTAAAGGCGTTAGAGCGCTGTCTTAACCAATGCTTCAGCTCCTCTAGACCGCCAACTGAATCCAGAGTTTCATCTTCTTCAATGTACTCTAGAATGCCGTTGCGACGAATCAACTGCTTCTTCTCAGAGAGGACGATTTCCACCTCGGCTTCAGTGAGGCGACCTGCCATTACCTGGGCCTTGCGATACACTTTCTCGGCTTCATCTCGCGTTAAACCCAAGGCAGCCTTCAGCAATTTCTCGCGAGTTTCTGTAGAGGGGCGACGCATCCGGTTCTGCTCAATCTGCTGAGTCAACACCTGGTTTAACTCGGCCATGTCGGGCAACGCATAATCTAGAACCGCGATCTCTTTTTCTAACTCGATCGGCACCTCTAGAACTGGAGACATCAAAATAATCGTTTTGTGGGTATCCTTAAAGCTGGCAACTGCATCTCGCAGCCACCGAATCACATCCGGAGCCATCAGGGGGTGCAGGTCCTTGAAGATGTAAATGCCAGGTTCACGCTGCCGAATTACCCATTCAATCGCCGGTTGCGGCGAAACTGTGTTATGCTGAGTCACGTTGCGCGGCTGACCATATTCAACGATACCGTGAGTCACCGTCCAGATAAAGACTCGACGTTGAGGTTTCGTCTGAGCAATTGTTGCAATCGTCTGCTCAGCTCGTTCTTCCTCAGAGGTAACGAGATAGATCAGAGGGTATTGAGCCTGAACAAGAATACTAAGCTCTTCTTTCATGATCGGTAAATCCAATTGAGAGACGGTGCTGCTAATACAAAAGCTCAATATTGGTATAGGGTACGAGGTACTGGTAAGTCTATTTAACTAAGTACCAGTAGCAAGCACCTACTATTCAATTTGCTAGATAAAACCTACCCTACAAGAGTCGATTGATTGAGTAACCCGGCTGTAACTTACCTGATGTAACTTATCCTGAGTAACTTATCCTGATATGTGCTGGCTCACAGCAGCTTAAGTAACTGTCTTAAGAACTGTGCGTGAACGAGTTTCACTTAGCTAACCTTCAGCATGCTCTATCCGCCAGAACTAGCAGGGAACCAATTCCCCTTCGTCGTGCTGATCTGGATTCGAACAATCCTCCTGCACCCGTGCAACCGAAGCATCATCGTCAAGAACAGTAGATTGCTCTTGAAGAGAAACCATCTCTCCCTCACGCACTACAAGCGAAGTCGAACAGCTAGGACAGTTGTAAACCCGATGTACTTGCCCGTGATTCGCGTCATCTACCTCATCAACTACTTCCGGGTGCTCCAGATAGAAAATAATCGCCCGCTCCGCAATGGCTGACATGGGTTGTAAATCGACTGCTGAGCGAACCTTTAGCTGGCGGTGTAGCTCTGGAGGAAGATATAGGGTAACTTTGTGCTTGTCTTGCATAGAACGACTATGTGATTAATACCCGGGTATGCATGACAGGATAATCTGCTTTTTCGGGGGCTGTCAAGACAGCAGAACGGTATGACAGCATGATTGTTACACTTATTTACAAAGCAGCTTAAACCTACGAAAACGATGCGGATTTATCATGCTAAGGATAGAGGTTTGCTTTTGAAAAACGAGTCAGAGAACGGTTGCAGCTTGATTAGTAGGCAGCCCGATCAACGGAGCGTGGAGCAGCGCCCCCGCGCTCCCTATACCTCACATGAGTGAAAAACGCTGTAGATGCTACAGATGACTCCCAACAGACCAGAACCTAGACCACTAATTCTAATCAGCCCCTAGTCTTATGTGGCGCTCTTACACTGGCGTACTGGAGTAGAGGCGGTGCTGCTGTAGAACCTGGGTATAGAGTTCTTCAAGACGAGTAATGTTGCGACTGAGCGTATAGCGATCCAGTACCCGCTGACGGGCTTTGCGCCCCAACAGAGCTGTCAATTCGGGGTGATCCTGGCAAAGGGGTAAAAGGGTGCGCAGTTGGGCAGAAACTCGTTGCGTGGTTAGAACAATCCCGGCTCCCGCTTCCAGAACTTCGCCATCGGCTCCGGCATCGGTAGCGATACAAGCAAGACCACAGCTCATTGCCTCTAGGAGAGAGAGCGACAGTCCTTCCACTAAAGAAGGCAAGATGAACACATCAGCCCCACGCAGAAGCTGAATGCGCTCTTGCTCATCTGCTACGAAGCCTAACCAAATGACGCCTTGTTCTTCTCCGTAGGTACTCATCAGGGCGGGCAGTAGCGGCCCGCTGCCCACGATCACCAGCTTGCTTTGTTCACCCATTTCGGCCTGTTTCCAAGCTCGCAGCAGCGATTCAACATTCTTCTCAACCGCGATCCGTCCCTGGTAGACAAAAATCCGCTGGGCGTTTAGTTCGGTCTTCAGTTTAGACAGACCAGGAGAATACTTGTCGGGATCAACCCCGTTGGGAATTACGGCGATGCGGGTCTTCGGTACCCCAAATCGGACTAGCAAATCCTGCTGAATTTGAGAAAAGACAATCACACGGTCGTAGTTGGCTAGGAACGGGGCATAGACTTGGTAGGTCAACTGCTGCGTACCAGAGGTAAGATTACGCGGCTTGCGGGCAAAGGGGGGATGAAATGTAGCGACGAGGGGAATGTCGAGTTCTGCACAAATTTCGGGCAGCAAAAAATCCAGCGGCGATAGAGTCAGAGATGCATGCACCAAATCGGGCTTGAGCTGGCGCAGTGCCTGAGTTAGAACTTTACTGGATTTAAGAGATGGAATTGTATAAATCTGCGACTTGTAGAGGAAAGGAATCGGCACCTCTTGGCAATCGCGCCAATCGTCACTGACGACATCTTCTTGTGCAAAGTGGAGGAAGCTGACTTGATAGCCTCGATCCAGCAGTGCGTTTGTTACTTCCCGACCATAGGTAACATTGCCACAAAACGGAGATTTCTTTCCGAGCCAAGCGACATGCATTTAGGTTAATGAGTAGAAAATTTAGCTAATGTTAAGGATTTTATGCGTTCATGGCGTTATTTTACTGGAATTGTGACCTCTTGAGATGGACCAAGTCAAAATACCGCCGCCAATCGCCAGGATCGCCAAGCCCAAAAATACGGCCTGAAGGCCAAACCAGGTTTCCGCAATACCAGCCAGAGCCAACGGCAGGCTGAGGGCGATATTAATCGCATTATTTTGCAGCCCAAACACCTTACCGCGCATTTCCTCAGGCGTTTCTTCTTGAATGGCTGTCTGCATTGGAACACCGGCAATCGCAGCGCAGGCTCCCATCACCACAAGCAGTGGCAGAGTCGGGAAAAGGTGTTGGGCAAAAAAGGAGACGGCGGCTAGGGTGCCAGCAATGCCAATTGAGCCGTAGAGGCTGAGCTGTGCCCGCGAGAAGCGCTGCCCAAATTGCCCCACTAGAATTGCGCCAATTGCCATGCCAACCCCGCCTGCAGCCAGTAGAAAGCCAAATTGGGACGATTTGATTTCCGGCATCAGTTCGGCTAATCGCACAGCTAGTACCGCCAATGCGGCAAAGATGGAAAACAGAATTACCTGCGCAATTAGAGCCGCCCGCACCCGGCCTTGCTGTCCCAGATAATAAACGCCGTCCTTTATGTTTTGCCAGACATCGGGCAGTTCTTCGTGGACATCCACGCTCTTCTCGTTGGTTTTCAGCAGCATCAGCAGCAGTCCGGCAATTGTGTAGCTACCGCCAACCAGAAGTTCCTTGCCCATGTCAGCTCCGATATGCAACTGCTGAACCAAGGGCGCGAATAACTGATCGGCTAGAGCCAACAACGGCTCACCGAGGGCAAACCCGACAATCACTGAGGCCATCATAGTCATGGTGTAGAGGGAGTTGGCCGACAGAAGATGCCGCCGATCCACAATTAGCGGAATCACCGCCTGCTCAGCCGGAGCAAAAAACTGAGTCAGGGTAGACACGAGCAGCGTGATCCCCAATACCACCAAAAAACCGACCGGTAAGCCGCCAATGGTTGCCCAACCGTGGGTGAGCCAGAGCCAAACGGGGAGTCCCAGCACCAACCCACCCCGCAGCAAGTTGGTCGTCACCAATACGGCTCGCTTGCGCCAATGATCAACAAACACCCCAGCTACCGAGCCAAACAGGACTGCCGGAATCGTGAAGGCAATCATCAAGGAGGAAACCCAACCGCTAATCGTCTGCCCTTCAGATTGAAACCGGCTCGCAATCAGGGCGATCATCAGTACTAGGTAAACCTTATCTGCTAACTGGGAAAAAACCTGACCGCTCCAGAGAGTGAGAAAGTTACGATTGCGCAGGACCGGCAGTAAGCCTCGCTCGGGTTCTTCCAATGCGGTGGTTGGCTCAGTTGAAGCGACTTGAGTGGCTCGGCCATTGTTGGAAAAAGGGCCATCAAAGCCGCTATCTAAAGTGTTATCTGATTCAGTGTCGGCCTTGGAATTAACAGTATTGACCAGGCCATTGTTAGAGCTATTGTTGGAGCTACCGAGATCGTAGGTTTTGCCTACTGCTGGTGGAGTGGTTTCAGTTGTTTCTGGAGGGGAAAGGGCTGGCTGCTCACTGGCTGGTGCTTGCCATTTGGCCGACCAATTAGTCTCATCGGTGTTGCCATTGCGTTCGGTGTTTGTCTGCCAGACCGAAGGGGATAAATCGGAAGCCGGGGGTCGCCACCCAGATGCGGTTCCATAGCGCCCCCTGTTTTCGTCCTTTCCCATCATGGAGACGAGATGGCCAGAGGATTCAGTACTGGAAGATTTCAGGTGAGAATTAAACGATCGCATCATGGTTCACGCGGGAGGAAGGGGCATCGGCAGAAGCAAAGCAGACATCGATGAGTGCCGCTGACCGAATTGGCCGATCAAAATGATACTGGGCATAATGCCGCAAGGCTCGTTCAATGGTCAGCCAATTTTGCTGATAGTGAGAGTGCAGTAAATTTGGCTCAGTTTCTAGTAGGTCGGGGATTAAATTGGGCTGAGTCAATTTCTGTAGCAAGGCTAGGTCTGTAGCGCTGAGGTGGGTCAGTAGTTCAGGCGATTTGGGCACCTGTTCGTGAGTGCCGTATTCTCCGGTAGCAGCGGCCACGCGGGGTGTGGTGGTTGAGGGGGGAGTGGCTCGAATTCGATCCAGGTGATCCAGCAAAATTGTGCCGCCGGCGGCTGCGCTAAATCCTACCTGCCAATCGAGATCCGGCTCTAGAGCTAAGGGCTGCTTGCTAATGCAGCAACTATGTAGCTGTGGAGTTAAACCAGCCAGGGCCAGGAGATGAAAAGTGGCATGAATGAGGCTCGCTAGGGCGGTTGAAGCAGGTAGGGTCTCAATTCGGCCTAAATGTTCTCGCAGTAAACAGAGCAGCTCGGTCTGGGGTTGGTCACTCAGGGCTTGATAGAGGGTTAATTCGGCGAGATACTGAGCTGCTGTTAGTTTACAGAGGTCTTGACTGAGTCCTGGAAAGGATTCAATGCTCTCGGCCTGGATAATTTTGTCGAGGGTGCGGCCTTTTGCTAACAAAAGCTGATTCACTACAAACAGACTGCTGCGCCCTCCTAGACTAGACTTGTGCTTGCGCGAGCCAGGCGCAACTACCCGCACCAGTCCCCATTCGTCGGTCAGCACCGTCAATAGGCGATCGGCCTCACCCAAGGGTGTGCTCTTGAGGTTGATACCAATGGCCTTGTAGGTTCCGCTCATAAATGGGCCAACTTAACTGGATGCTGCTAGAGGGGGCTGCTAGAAATTAATCCGGATCAAAATTTTTCCCCTTTTCCAGGGTATCGCGTTGGCGGACTAAATCGGGACCGCGAGACGTACCCAATCGAGTTGCGCCGGCCAGAATTAACTCAATCGCCTGCTCCGCTGTGCGAATACCGCCAGCAGCTTTGATGCCAATCCGATCTTTGGTGATCGATTTCAGCAGCCGCACATCGGCAACCGATGCCGCCCCGTACCAACCGGTGTTGGTTTTGAGGAACGCAACTCCCGCATCCATACAGACTTCCGCAGCGAGCTGCTTTTCAGAATCGGTCAAAAGATGGGTCTCTAAGATCGCTTTGACAGTTTTGCCGGTGATTTCGCAAATTTCAGCTAGCTCTCGATGCACTTCGTTGGTTTTGCCGGTTTTCAACCAACCTAAGTTGATCACAACATCGAGTTCGGTAGCACCATTCTCAACTGCTTCTTGGGCTTCGTAGAGTTTGACAGCAGAAGTAGTGGCTCCGGTAGGAAAGCCAATTACTGTACAGACTTGAGTCCGCTTGCGGAGGAGTAAATCAACCGCCTGACGCACATGGCAGGGGTAAACACAAACGGTGGGGAAGCCAAACCGCTCTGCTTCAGCACAGAATTGGGCTACTTGGTTGGGTGTGGCAACTGGATCGAGAAGCGCGTGATCAATAAATTCCGCCAAGTCAATTTCTGCATAGGCTTCGGCCATTTGTCTGCCCCCGCTACTCGCTATTGCTTTCATCAAAATCTTGTAAGTAATTCAACTTAATTAAAACCAAGATCAGGGTGTTGTCCGCCCTTCGGCGGCGCCAACACCCCCTTTGGGTTTCATGTTTAATTATGTTGTTCTACTTATCAGAAAAGCACGGCTCTTGGCGCAACAAATTCACCGGCTTGTTGATTCACTCTACGTTGAATTGCAAAACTATCCAACTGGTGGATGTTCGTTAGCCGGCTTCTAGGCATGATCAACCATAGCAAGCATAAAAATTGCTATCTCAATCGCTTTCAAAATTTCTCCTAGTTAGTTTGGACCGTACTAAGCTGTAGGTAGGCAGCTTGAATCAGACGCTGAGGCTTTCAAATGCTTTCAAAGGTTGGTACAAAGGTTGGTACAAAGGTTGGTATTTTGCTGCTGACTGTAGCAATCTAGCCCAAATTCTCTGGCTTTAGTGTCCTACAACACAGCCCAAAATGGCAGTTGATTTATTCTAGAAAAAGATCTATTAAATTTTATTAAACTTCTCTAGCTGAGACTTTTGTTTATTGTCCTTCCCGTTTACTGAGGTTTATATGGCTTCGACTTCTCTCACTCACCCCCAATCTGAAGATGCTACTTGGGAAAGCTTGCAAAAGGTGATCGCAGCGAGTTCCGGTTTTCAACGCTGGCTAGCAGAACGGGCACTGGCCAACCGGCAGATGCAAAACTCTAGTTTGGAGCAGCTAGTTAGCCGGTATTTGCGAGAAACCTTAGAGACGTTGGCCTATTGAGCTTAATAGGTAACGAAGCTCTGGGACTGGCAGTTTTAAGTCAGTCTATGCTGATCATTGAAACGATCAATAGATAGGACTCGCCTGTGCGGGTGAATCAGCCATTTGTCAAAAGCTGCAGAGGTTACAGACAGGCTACAGACCAAGCCCTTCGATAATCTCACTGAGGCGACCATTCAGAATTCCCCCAAACCGTTCTTGGATTGAGGCAAATTGCTGATAGGTTGATACAACTCGATTGACGTTGATGTAAACCCGGTCGCTGGGGTAGTTCTGCAACACTTCAATTAGGCTGATTTGGCTGTCTTCAGCCGAGGTGGTGAGAGCTGTGCGTAGTTTGTCCTGATCATCGCGCCGATTAGGAACATACAGATACTCGCTTACTTCCTGTAGCAGCACATCGCCAGCAGGACTGCCTAGCAGCAGCTTTAGGGTCCTGGGACTCGTGGAAACTTCTTCCGTCAGGATTTGGCGGAATTGCTCTTCTTCAAGGTCAGCCAAGCGGAGATAGCGCCGCAACCGGCGGGACGTTTCTCCTGTCTCGACAAATTCGTTTAAGTCGGAGACGGGTAGCGAGCCGCGAAAAATGCCGTAGCGCAAGACTACCGTCTCAGCGGCTGGGGTAGGCAAGGCTGTCGTGATGACTGTTCCTAGGGTTACCAAGCCAGTCAACGCCAAACATAATCGATGCCCTAGCTTTAGCATGGTTTTGTTCTCCGCAGTAAATCCCTTCATCTGGGGTAACACACCCAAGGCTGGCCCCACATCCCCCCAGTTGACTAGCTTACACCCTAGCCTAGGTAGGTGAAGGAATTCAACCTGTTGCCGACAGTGGGTTGAGCGATAGCTGGTTAAGCGACAAGTTGATTAGTCCTATAGTAAATACTCTTCCTACAAATACTTTTGCAACAACAGCTTTAGCTTGTCTTTGGTGGCGGCTGGAGCCTTGTCGAGCGGAGTGATGATGGCATACTTCAGAGCTGAGTGGGCTTCGGAGGTTGGTGGGTTCTGGCTCAGCCGCCGCACGGTTTCCTGAATCACCCGCTGGGCATTGACGGCATTTTTGGTTAGGTTGCCGATTACCATTTCCACCGTGACGCTGTCATGGTCGGGATGCCAACAGTCGTAGTCAGTGACGAGCGCTAGGGTGGCGTAGGCAATCTCGGCTTCGCGGGCTAGCTTGGCTTCTGGCAGGTTGGTCATGCCAATAATCGTAGCTCCCCAGTTGCGATACAGATTGGACTCGGCCTTAGTAGAGAAAGCGGGGCCTTCCATACAGACATAGGTGCCGCCTCGATGCAGGTCAACGTCGGGCAAGTTCAGGCTGGCAATGGCGTCGGCTAGGACTGAAGCCAAATGGGGGCAAATTGGGTCGCCAAAGGTGATGTGGGCCACCAAGCCTTCCCCAAAAAAGGTAGAAACGCGGTTTTTGGTGCGGTCGATAAACTGATCGGGCACTACCATATCTAGCGGCTTCACCTCAGCTTGCAACGAACCGACGGCCGAAGCTGAGATCAGATACTCGACGCCCAGGCTCTTCATGGCGTAGACATTGGCTCGAAATGGTAGTTCTGATGGCATCAAGGTATGGTTCCGACCGTGTCGCGCCAGAAAAGCCACTCGCGTTCCGTCCAATGTTCCTAAAATCAGCGCATCCGACGGTGGTCCAAACGGGGTATCAATTTGCACTTCCTCGACATCTTTGAGCGCTTCCATTTTGTAGAGTCCGCTGCCGCCAATAATGCCGATCTTGACCTGCTCCGTCATGAGTTTCTTCCTGTAATGCCAAGGTAATGCCAAGTCATTTTACACGCTTGTTTGCTGCGGTGGCAGAGGAAGGCTCTTTTGATTAAGCTTTGAAAGGACTTCAATCGGTAATTGATTCTGGTAAAACTAAATAGATTAAGTAGTAGTGATCTGTTATCGGACCTGAGCAGAAACAACCATGCGACAGCCTCAGTTCTCTTGGGGTAAACCTGATGGTGTGACCTTTACTCCATTGACAACCCATCCCGATTCACGCGGCGATCTCACCGAGCTGTTTCGTTTGGAATGGCAACTCGGCCAGCCTCCGGTTCAGTGGAATTTGGTCCATTCAAGACCCGATGTATTGCGAGGTGTCCATGTCCACCCAATCCATGAAGATTACTTGATTGTGATACAGGGTCGAATGCTGTTGGGGCTATGCGATATCCGTCAAGATTCCCCCACTTGGGGTGCTCGCTGGCTGATTGAACTAACTGGACAACAACTGCAAGGCGTTTTTATTCCTCACGGAGTGGCACACGGTTTCTACTTTCCGGAACCGGCCACGTTGTTATATAGCGTCTCTCATTATTGGGACATTAGGGATGAACTGGGATGCCGCTGGGATGATCCAGTGTTGAACCTGCCTTGGCCAGCTCAAAATCCCTCGCTGTCAGCGCGCGATGCCACCGCGAGTAGCTTCGAGCAAATGTGCTTAGATTATACAGCCGCTTGTCATGCAGCAGTATGAGGATGTGAGGAGCAGACAATGGCACTACGGATTGGATTAATTGGCTGCGGGCGTTGGGGTGCTAACATCCTGCGCGATTTGCTGTCTCTAGATTGTGAAGTCACTGTTGCTGACCCAAATCCGATCGCTGCTGCTAAGGCTACTCAGGCTGGCGCGAAGGCGATCATAGATCTACAAGAGCTGCCAGACAGTTTGGATGGCTTTGTGGTTGCGGTTCCGACTAGTCTGCATTTTGAGGTGGTGAGCCAACTGCTCGGCTACAATCGTCCAATTTTTTGTGAAAAACCTTTAACCGCCGATTTGGAGCAGGCACGGATTCTGGCTGCCAAAGCGCCTGAGCAGATTTTTGTGATGGACAAGTGGCGCTATCATCCGGGTGTAGAAGCCTTGCGGCAGATCGTGGCTCAAGCAACGCTGGGTAAGGTGCAATTGATCCGAACGCGGCGTGTGCAGTGGGGCCATCCGCATCGAGACGTCGATGGGGTTTGGATTCTGGCTCCCCATGACCTGTCGATCGTGGCTCATATTTTGGGTGCCATTCCGCCGCCGCGAGCGGCGTTTGGTGAGTTTGTTGGCGAACAACTGCAAGGCATAACAGCTTTTTTGGGAACGACTCCCGGCGCTGTGATTGAGGTGTCAGCCCGACAGCCTGTTGCTAATCGGCTCGTGAGTGTGGCCTGTGAGACCGGAGTTGCGGTTTTAGACGAATCCTTGGCAGATCATATTAAGCTGTACCGGAATGGGTTGCCCAAGCATCATGCCCCTGAAATGCTGCCAATTTCTACAGAAATGCCGCTGTGGCTAGAGTTGCGTCAATTCTGCCAGTTTTTGCAAGGTGGAGAGCCACCGTTGACGTCTGCTGTGGATGCAGTTGATTCGATTGAGGTGATTACGATCCTACGGCAGCTCGCTTGGCAGGCCCGCTAGTCCGAGTTTTTGCACGCGTCACCAATTCAATTGAGCGTCCATGTCCACTGTCTCCGTTATCATTCCGACCCACGATCATCAAGATACACTGCGTGTCTCGATTGCTAGTATTCAACGGCAAACGTTTCAAGATTTTGAGATATTTGTGGTGGGTGACGGTGTACCCGACCGCACTCGGGAGATCATGACCGAGCTGTGTGCTGCCGATTCCCGCATTCACTACATTGACTACCCCAAAGGTCCACGACACGGTGAGATCTACCGAGATGAACTGATCCGCACCACGATCAAGACGCCCTACATCTGCTACTTGGCGGACGATGATATCTGGCTGCCGCATCACTTAGAGGTAATGACACGCGCGCTGCAAAGGGTTGATTTTGTGCATACCCTGCACATCAATGTGCATGTCGATGGCACCTTAAATGGGCTATTGGCCAACCTGCATTCACCGAGTTTAAACACGCTGATCAGACAACTGATTCAAAGTGGGTTTGGTCTATCGTTTGGGGGCCATACGCGGGCGGCCTACCTCGCCCTGCCCAAAGGTTGGGAAACCACACCAGTTGGCTGCTACACCGATCTCTATCTGTGGGCAAAGTTTGTGCGTGCCGGAACCAACCGTGCTAGCTTACTGTTTCCTACTTGTATTCATTTTGCAGCCCCAGAGCGCCAGACGGACTCACCTGCCTTTCGCCTGAACGAATTGACCTACTGGCTAGAAAAGAGCGGGGCTGATGGTTTTCTGTCCTACCTATGGCAGAATCTGTCCTACGATAACTCCATCCTGCTCAATCACATTGATACCTCTCCTGTCAAAACCTTAGCGGATTTGCTGTCCCTGCATCGACTGGAGAGTTTGGGGATTGACGTGAATCAGCTACCGCCTCCAACAGCATGGTTAGAGCGAGCAGACCTAAGCACTGCCCTGATTGGCCTCACGGATGAGCAGCATACAGCGCTGGAGCTTTACTGCTTGCAGCATGTCGGCCAAATTAGTCCTGGCAAAGCCAAGGCCCGCTGGTTGAAGCTATTTGGGCAGCGACCGTGGGACAGTAAAGTGCGGCTAGCCCTGGCACGATGCTTTGGACAAAAGGGTGAGTGGGATGTTGTCGAAGAGTTGCTGCTGCTCAGCCAACCGCCGGAAGCTTATACCGAGGAATATATTGAGCTATATGCCGATGCGTTAATTGCCCAAGGCAAACTGGCGATCGCAGAACCCGTGCTTGAGGCTAGGCTGGCTCGTTCGCCCCTTTCGGCAAATTTGCTGACGCGGCTGGCAGAAATTAAACTTCAGATGAATCAGCCAGAGGCTGCCATTGCCGTTCTTCAAACAGCGTTGGAACGAGATCGGAAGCGTAGGATTCCCCTGCTGCAACAGTTAGCCCAACTGCAGGTCCGACTGGGCAATCACCAAGCAGCTCTCGTAGCCTATGAACAACTGATTCAGCTTCAGCCGTATGAACCAACAAGCTATTTGCAAGCAGGACTGAGTGCAGTTCACCTCGGAGAGGCCGAAAAGGCGCTGCGCTTCTTGGCTCAAACGCTTGAACTGAATCCGCATCAAGCCCTTGCTTACTTCCACACCTGTCAACTGCTCAACAAGCAGCAGCAACCAGAACAGGCCAAAGCGATTGCCTTGACTGGACTGGCCTACTATCCCAACGATGCGGGCATTCGGACGCAGTTAGGCATTAGCCATTTTCATCTTGCTGAGTATGAGGCGGCGATTCAAGCCTTTGACCAAGCCTTGCAGCACGATCCAGGCCGGTCTGGTGCTTACATTCACAAATGTTTAGCCTTGATTCATTTACAGCAACCAGAACAAGCCAAAGCGGTTGCCCTGACTGGATTATCCTGCTGTCCTAACGATGGGGGAATTCGGGTACAGCTAGCGAACAGTTACGTGCAGCTTGAGGAATATGAGGCCGCATTGCAGGAACTTGACCATGCCCTGAAACCCAATCCTAAACGACTTCTCGCCTATATTCTTCAATGCCAAGCCTGGACCCAGTTGCAACAACCAGACCGGGCAAAAGCGGCTGCCCAAGTCGGATTATCCTATTTCCCAAATAATAAAGTGCTGCAAGCGTTCGTTGAGGGTTGAGGGAAAGGGCTAGTCTACGGTTAAATTACCTCGTTGCTGTTCAGTAACCAAAACCCGCTGTAGGTCATACCAGAGTCGTCGGGTTGAACGAGTAGAAAATGTAAACCTTTGGCGACCTGCTGTCGCGATTGGAAGGTCTTAGCGGCAGTAATGACATCAGCATCGGTGAAGGTAGTTAGCACCCAGCGATCCACCAGCCCAGCTTCCAAGATCAACCCATCTGGATCACCAGGAATATAGTTGAGGGCTACGGGTTGGATCTGCTGCAACCAACGAGCGAGCGGCATCGAGCGGCGGCCTGCTTCAATAATGACTCCCGGAACTGGTGCAGTCGAAGGAATTTGCAGGTGGATGGGAAACAGCGCTTCCGGCATTTCTCGCACAGGAATGGGTCGATTTTGAAAAGCGGGTACCAGATCTCCAGCTGCGAGGGCAGCAAACTGCCAGCGATCTCCCCAAAGGTTTTCTGGCAGAGGAACGGGGGGTGGCTTTTCCAGTTCGGTGGGATGGTAGGGTTGGCCGGTATAGCCCGATAGAGTAGGGTATTGGGCTGCTCGTTGATGCAGGAATTGCTTGAGGTCTGGGGTGTGGCGAGTTGGCGTGACGCTGATTTCCAGTGGTTGACAGGCAGCTTGAAGCAAACTCACAGCCTGCGGACGAAACACTTGAATCTGTTGGGGTAGGGCATTGGTTCGCGTTGCAAATTCCTTGAGCTGCTGGGTCAGCCAGTTTGCGGTTGCTTCCGACTGGGCACAAAAGGCTTGGGCTGTGAAGCTACGGGTCGGATCGCAGGCCACAAGCTCCCACAATGGGTTTCCCATCTCATCTTTTAAAGGGCGGCGATAAAAATCAACCTGCCAGACGCTCATTCATTTACTCCTCGCGGTTTCCCGGTCAGCTACAGCGTTCCATTAGCGTCATGGATTCCTGACTCGTCACGCTAATCTTATCCGAATCTAAATTCGCTACCGTAATAAGATAGATAGTTGGCTTTCTCAGCTTTTTAACCAATTTGCAACTCCTAATTCAAGTACTTAGACGAGATTTCAGGTACTTAAGTGAATAGCAAGCAAATGAATGGAAACGGGTAACAGAGTTTGGCTGCGAGTCTCTGTCAAGACGACCCTTTGAAAGTTGGTTCCATTGCTTCTCAAATGACTGCTTCCACATTACACGACTGAATTGATTATGAGTACAGCTTCAATCCGTTTTCTGATGTGTCCTCCCACCTACTACGACGTGGATTATGTGATTAATCCGTGGATGGAAGGAAATGTGCATAAATCGTCTCGCGATCGCGCTGTGGAGCAATGGCAAAAATTGTTCCATGTGATGAAGGAACACGCCGTCGTGGACTTGGTTGAGCCGCAGCTTGGTGTGCCCGATATGGTATTTACGGCCAATGCTGGTTTGGTTCTAGAGAACACCGTTGTTTTGAGCCGCTTCTATCACAAAGAGCGTCAAGGCGAAGAACCGTTCTTCCAGCAGTGGTTTGAACAGAATGGTTTTACGGTTCATACGCTGCCCAAAGACTTGCCGTTTGAAGGAGCTGGAGATGCCCTGCTCGACCGCGAAGGCCGTTGGCTCTGGGCTGGATATGGATTTCGTTCTGAACTCGACTCCCATCCCTATCTGGCCAAATGGTTGGATATCGAAGTGCTGTCGTTGCGGTTGATGGACGAGCGGTTCTATCACCTTGATACCTGCTTCTGTCCGCTGGCAAATGGCTATTTGCTCTATTATCCGCCCGCGTTTGACTCTTACTCGAATCGCCTGATCGAAATGCGTGTTCCTGAGCACAAGCGAATTGCCGTTGATGAACCTGATGCGGTGAATTTTGCTTGTAATGCGGTCAACATCGATCGCGTCATCATCATGAACAAGGCCAGCGATGACCTGAAACAGCGGCTAGAGCAGGTGGGCTTCCGCATCGTAGAAACGCCGCTGACAGAATTCTTGAAAGCAGGTGGAGCCGCCAAATGCCTAACCCTGCGCGTGACCGAATCGGTTCAGCCTTTGCACCATGCCGCTGCTACAATCGAGAGCCGCACGATTCAACTGCAAGGCCACCTGCTGGATTCGGGGTTGATCAGCCGAGCGTTGGATCTGGTCAGTGAAGGCGGCGGTAGCTTCCAGGTGTTGAACTTCCATTTGGGTGAACAAAAGCAAAGTACCTCCTCTGCAGAGATCCGGGTCACGGCACCATCCCACGACGTGATGGAAAAAATCATGTCGCAGTTGATCGATCTGGGAGCGGTAGCACCGCCGCAAGAAGTTTGTGACAACCCGCTAGAAATCGTGACTCAGGATGGCGTGGCACCCGATGATTTCTATGTCACCACGATTTATCCCACCGAGGTGCGGGTCAACTGTGAGTGGGTGCGGGTCCAGAACCAGCGCATGGACGGAGCAATTGTGGTTTCTCAAACTCCAGAAGGTGTGGTAGCGGAATGCAAGCTGCTGCGAGATCTGCGTAAGGGAGACCGCGTGGTAGTTGGGGTTGAAGGGATCCGCACCGTGCGTAAGACCGAATCGCGGGAAGTGCGGACTGCCAACGACAAGGAATTCAGCTTTATGGGTTCGGGGGTTTCCAGCGAGCGGCGCGTGGAGCTAGTCGTTGAACAAATTGCCTGGGAACTGCGCCAAATCCGCGACCGGGGCGGCAAGATGGTGGTGGTGGCTGGACCGGTGGTGATCCACACGGGCGGTGCCGAACACCTGTCTCGTCTGATCCGCGAAGGCTATGTGCAGGCGCTGCTGGGTGGAAATGCGATCGCCGTCCATGACATTGAGCAAGCCCTGATGGGCACCTCATTGGGGGTTGATATGCAGCGGGGCGTTTCTGTCCGGGGTGGGCATCGTCACCACCTGAAGGCGATCAACACGATTCGGCGCTGCGGCAGTATTGCCAAGGCAGTGGAGCAGGGAGTGCTGACCAGCGGCATTTTTTACGAGTGCGTGAAGCACAATGTCCCCTTCTCGCTAGCCGGTTCGATTCGGGATGACGGCCCTCTGCCGGATACGCAAATGGACCTTCTGGCAGCCCAAGCCGACTATGCTCGCTTAATCCAAGGAGCGGACATGATTCTGATGCTGTCCTCGATGCTGCACTCGATTGGCGTTGGCAATATGACCCCAGCGGGTGTGAAGATGGTTTGCGTGGACATCAACCCCGCAGTAGTCACCAAACTTAGCGACCGAGGTTCGGTAGAGTCTGTAGGCATTGTCACCGATGTCGGCTTGTTCCTCAGCCTGTTGGTGCAGCAGTTGGGTAAGTTGACCAGTCCTTACCAGCTCGCTCAGATAGTGCAAACGGTGCAATAGATGCGCTAGCTGGAAATTCAATTACTAGCTAGCTTGGTTCAAGTTCTGTGGGGCAGTTGGCTGCCCCTTTTTGGTTGGTTTACGCCATGACTGAATAGCGCTACGGGTTAGGCTGCGGTTCAGCCTGTGCCATTTGCATCACAATATTGCGGCATCCTGCACAGTCACAGCCCAACTGGTCAATGGCGAGGTCGCCAACTTGATCGCTATTGGCATCTAACAACGCATCCTGGCAGCTACAGCCCGTCTGAGGTAGGGATGACTCTAAAACAGCAGGTTGCAGAGCCGTAATATAGCCAGCATACAGTGGGCTAGCGGACATGCCATCCTGGGTGGGCATCACGTCGGCTTGGGCTGTCTGCCCTAGCAAAACAAGGGCTGAAAAACTAGAACACCCAAGCAGGTTCAAGGCCGTTTGCTTCATACTCTATTTCCATTTGCAAAGTGATTGGCTCGTCCTGCCCGTCAGACCTGCTGATTGATCGTTCCAGCGATTTTATCTCTCCCGAAAGTTTAGCTCAGCTTTTCGGTTTGGGACGAATGCAGATCGGGCAAAGCAGGTTCGGTTTTTCGTGAGAAATCTACTCTAAAACAGGAATTTGAGCCGATTGATGCAGCGAGTCGCGTCCGTGGGGTTCAGATAGATTCAGATCTGGTCCCAGCGGAATGATGCCGCCTGGATTTAATGGAAACAAGTTACCGTAGTAGTCGCGCTTCACGGCTGCGAGGTTGCAGGTGGCGGCCACGCCCGGAAGCTGATAGAGATCACGCAAATAGCCGCTTAGATTTGGGTAATCCTGAATTCGGCGACGATTGCACTTGAATAAACTGTAGTAAACACTATCGAAGCGAAATAGGGTTGGAAACAGGCGCACATCTGCAAGCGTGACGGTATTACCGCAGAGATACCGCTGGTGTTCTAGTACTGTGTCGATCTCATCTAAGGTCTGAAACAACTGATTACATGCAGTTTCATAGGCCGATTGACTCTGAGCGAACCCGCAGCGATAGACACCGTTGTTCAGTGCGTGATAGATTTTTTCGTTCCAGTTATTGATTTCCTCGCGTTTGTCTTCAGGATAAAGATCGAGTTCAGGCTGTTTGGCAAATTGGTTAAACGCCTCGTTCAGGATGACGATAATCTCTGCACTCTCGTTATTGACAATTTGCTGCTGCTGAGTGTCCCAGAGAACGGGGACGGTGCAGCGTCCCGTATAGTCCGGTTGCGCTAGCTGGTACAGATCCCGCAGTGACTGACAGCCCTCCTCTGGCTGTTCAAAGATCCAACCGCCCGCTTCCGGCGAGGGAGCCACAAATGTGACCGAAATGGCATCTTCTAGCCCCTTCAGTGCCCGTGTCACTAGCGTTCGATGTGCCCAAGGGCAGCCCCAGCCCACCACTAGGCGATAGCGCCCGGCGGCGGCAGGATAAACCTCAGCACTTGAATTGGCTGAATCGGTAGAGGGATTGACCAATGTTTCTGACTGCAGAACAAGATTGCGAAATTGGCTTTCTGGCCGCAGATATTCTCCTGCTTTACTACGGGGAGCCATTTGAGACATCATGAGATGCCACATGGTAGTCCAAACCCATCGCCCGGACCGGATGATCAATTTGGATGGCAGTGCTTTTCCCTTTTGTTTCGCCATAATTAAATAGGCTCTGATTTGTCTGACTATATGCAAAGTTAAGAAAATGGTCCGGTAGTTCCGTAGGGTAAGCATCCGGCCTGCGTCGGGCAAGACGCCCACGACACCGAAATTTAATTTTCAACTTTCATTCAGTCAGGATGCTGAATTAACTTCAGGATACTCCGAGATCGATGTCTTCATCATTGCCTGTTGACTGCGTTGCCATGTCTCTTGCGGCTCACCAGCCTAAACCGGTGGCAAACCTGATTTACCAATCTGCTCCCGCTATGTTTGGGTTAATGTTCGGCAGTAAGGCAATTCCTATCTTGACTGATTTGGTCCAGCGCTCCCAGAATCGGTTTAGCTATCGCTATGTACGAGTTGCCGAAGCCGGTGAACTAACCGGTGGTCAGAGAAATCAGATTTTAGGTGTCGCCACATTGGTAGCAGCCGAAGTCCTCAAGGAGACAGCCGATTACCAAGCTTGCTTGAATCGCTGGCAGCAACTGCGTTTGCAATGCGCTGATGCCTTGATCCTGAATCGATTGGTGCGGCACGACTATCCTCCCAGTACCTTCTATATTGCTAATCTGGCCGTTGATACGGCTTACCGAGGGCAAGGCATTGGTACCCAATTACTTCAATCCTGCATTGCCGAGGCGGCCACGATCAAAGCGAGTCACGTTTACATCAGTGTAGACATCGACAACCCTAGAGCACAAAAACTCTATGAGTCGCTGGGCTTTCACGTTATAGAAACCAAAACATTGCGATTGGGCCAATCGGTTGGATCGCGAGTTCTAGCTCTATCGTTAGATGGTTTGTAGCATGCTAATAGCGTTCTAGATTTGGGAACTGCTCATGGGCTTTGGCGCGAGCTGCTTCCCCACAGGTGCGGGGCGTGGGAAAGATTTTGTCGGGGTTGGCCAGCCCTTGCGGATTGAAGACTTGCCGTACCCACAGCATGGTTTCTAAGTCGGTTTCACTGAACATTTCCGGCATGTAGCAGCGCTTGTCGGCTCCAATGCCGTGTTCTCCCGAAATACTGCCGCCCACCTCGACACAGAGCTTGAGAATATCGCCACCCAATGCTTCGACCTGCTCTAGCTGACCGGGAATGGCGTTGTTAAACAAAATCAAAGGATGCAGGTTGCCGTCTCCAGCATGAAACACATTGGCGACACAATAGCCGTGCTTTTCGCTCAGGGCTTCAATTTGGCGCAGCACATAGGGCAACTTGGTGCGGGGAATTACCCCATCCTGGACGTAATAGTCGGGGCTAATTTTTCCCATCGCCGCGAAAGCAGCCTTGCGGCCCTTCCAGAGGGTGAAGCGCTCTTGCGGATCAGTGGCGACCGTGATGTTGCGGGCACCATTCTGACGGCAGATGGCAGCTACTCGTTGACTATTTGCCTCGACTTCTACCGCTAACCCATCCAGCTCGATTAGCAAAATTGCCGTGGCATCGCGGGGATAGCAGTTCGTTGCCACCACGTCTTCTACGGCATTGATGCTGAAGTTATCCATCATTTCCATACCGCCCGGAATGATGCCAGCGCCAATAATGTCGGATACCGTTTGTCCAGCCGCCTCGACGCTGGTAAAATCCGCCAGCAGCACATGAATCGATTCTGCTGTTTTGAGGATCCGCAGCGTAATCTCGGTGGCAATGCCTAAGGTGCCTTCCGAGCCGACAAACAGTCCGGTTAGGTCATATCCTGGCATTTCTGGAATCTTGCTGCCTACATCGACGATTGAGCCATCGGGCAAAACTAGCTTTAGCCCCAGCACATGATTCGTCGTCACACCGTATTTGAGACAGTGCACACCACCGGAATTTTCGGCCACGTTGCCGCCAATCGAACAAATAATCTGGCTGGAGGGGTCGGGGGCGTAGTAAAATCCGGCTCCGCTCACCGCCTGCGTCACCCAGTTGTTGATCATACCGGGCTGCACCACCACCCGCTGATTTTCCAGGTCAAGCTCCAGGATCTGCTTCATCAAGGCCGTGACGATCAGGACACAGTTTTCGACTGGCAATGCTCCGCCCGAAAGTCCGGTGCCAGCTCCCCGCGCAATGAACGGGACCTGATGGCGGTTGCAAATTTTCACGATATCTGACACCTGCTCGGTGGTGCGGGGCAATACCACCATTGCCGGACGCTGACGGTAGCTGGTCAACCCGTCGCACTCATATACCAGCAGTTCTTCTCGCCGCTGCACCACGTTGTTTTTGCCTACCACCTGCTCAAACTCGCGGGCAATCGCTCGCCAATTCGCCTGACTACCCAATGCCGCGTCTACAGCTACCATAAAATCTTCTCTCCCAATTCAGGATACTGACCGTTAGTCAGGTAAAACGTTAGCCAGAAAAATCAGTTGGCATACTCTAAAAATGATTGTACGGTGCCGTTTGGCTTGAGCACGAGGCGAATCTGAGGCGTGGAGCCATCCCCCGTTGGGGATACAAACGGTTCGCCCATCAGCGGCATATTAGTGCGGTCCAGGTAATTTTCAGAAGCTTGGCCCAGCGGTACGATGCGTTGCAGGGAGCCGTTTGCATTCAGCAAAAGCCGGTATTCCAGCGTCTGAGTCAAGCCCTCGGGAGGCTGCCAGCTCTGCTGGAAATAGCTGCGAATTTCAGCCACTTGCGGAATGGTGTCAAAGGCAGTGCTGCTAGTCGTGGTATTGCGGCTGTCTGGACTGGTACTACTGGGGGCAAGGGCACGGCTGGCCGTTTCGGGAGCCTCTTCCGTTCCGGTTAAACGCGGCGGCGCACTATTGCCGGTTTGCGGTTCTGCCTGGGTGCCTGCTTCTGCCAAGGACTGGGACGGAGCCGACGCGATGCTATTGGGGTCGGGAATCACCGTTACCTGCTGTTGGCCAGATGGATCGGAAGCGGGAGCCGGAGCCGGAGCCGGAGCTGGGGGGGCTTGGGTAACTCCCACGGGTGGCAAACCGGGACTGCTAGATTGAGGGGGGCCAGAGGGTGGCGGCGGCGGCAGGGGCTGGAGCGTGATTGAGGGAGAGGCTTCCACCGGGGGCGGGGAAAGCGTTGGAAATAGATCGGAGTTGAGTTCAGAATCGACCTGCCGTTCGCGGGGGGCAGAGGCCGTTTGGGTAGGCCGCGACACATCGATCACAAATTTGGCAATGCCTCCCGTTGCCGCCAAAGCCAATACCGACACTGCCGCAATGCTGGCCCAGCCCTGAGGAACCTTCAGCCAAGCTGGACGCTGCGAGGTAGGTAAGGTAAGGGCTTCAGCATTGTAGGCTTCCAGTGCATTGGCCAGATCAAATAGCTGGAGGGTCGTGAGATGCACGACTGGCCCCGACTCCTCGGTCGCCAAGCTGCCCAACTTCAGGTCGTGGGAAAGCAAGCCTGTGGGCTGGAGCGCAATACCCATCTGTTCTGGAGTAGTTGCCACAGACTGGTTCAGAGTCGCAGTCGGCTCACCTGTCAGTTCATTGGTTGGCTCAGTTCGCCGCAGTGATGTTTCCCAGGGTATCTGCTCCGGAGCCGTTGCCAGCAGCGATTGCACATAGGTCGTCACAACCTCATACAGCGCCTCAAGTTGGGTTTGGTTACCGCTGACGGTTACCTGGTGCTCTGGCGGTAGTTTTGGGTCGTCAAAGCTAAGGTGGAAGCGCAGATCCTTCAGCACTGTCCGATTGTTCTGGCTGTAGGACCAATTTTTTTGACCGCCAGTCAGTTCGGTCCAGCGGGACAGGGCCGAGCGGGCTGCCGCAATTTCTAGCGTGCAAGTTGGGGGCGTGTATCGCCGCAGAACAGCAGTAGGCATAGGACCAATCCGAAAGGTTATTGATTGAGGCTGCGATCCAGCAGGGCCATCCAGAGGCGGCGGCTGCCCGCAGGAGCGCTGTAAAATAGCAGGTCGATCAGGAGTTTGAGAGCCAGGTAGCTGAGTTCATCGGTCGAAGGGGGTTGATTTTGCTCCGCCCGATTTGGAGAACCACCGGCTTCCATGCGTTCTTGATAGGCATTGGTGAAGTTATCCAGATAATCTCCCAGCAAGGCGGCCTGGTACGGCTCGCGGTTTTGTTCGGTCAGTTGCTCCAACAGGGCAACGGCTCGGCGGATTAGCTCCTGATGCTGTTTGGCAAGATGGCAGATAATCAGCACCAGCGCTCGCGCTTCCTCCACATCCATCCGCTTGCGCCCCTGCCCTCGCCGCAAAGGACTCGATTGCCGCAATCGCCAGAGGGCCACCCGGTCGGCCACTAGATCGGTGAGCTGCAAATCCGCTGCCGCCTGTAACATTGCCTCTGAGCTAATTTGCGTCAAAGCCTCCAGCGCCAGCAGCACCAGATCGAGCTGAGCTTTGATGTTGTCCAACTGGTTGGGATCGGGCTGACGGGCCAGGGGCAGTTCGGCCCAGGCAGACGGTTCGTCGGTGGAAGGCTTCACAGAGGAGGGCATAGATCCAAGATAGGAGGTTAGACGGAAAACGGGCAGGCTGTTACAACTCTAGTAACCAGACGACCAAGACGACAGCAATTTCAGTCGAGTTTCTCCTTATAATACTGTCAAGAAAAGTATGGAAATGCAGACAATGGTTAAGTGCTTGTCTCAGCTTGTAGGTTGGAGAACGCTGGTACGGGCCGTTTCCACCCTCGCTTTTGGACTATTTTTGACGCTCCAATTCTGGGTGTTTACCCCAACCCCTGCCGGAGCCACCGGAGTTTACAGTATGCCAAACGTGGCAGTTGGGGAGCCAACTTGGGTGATTGACCAAGCCGAGACGATGAGTCGAGTCACGCGCAATCAGATTAGCGGTGAGCTAGGCAAGTTGGCTAAACAAACGGGTGCCGAGGTGCGGTTTGTCACTATTCACCGCCTTGATTACGGTGAAACCATTGAAAACTTTGCGCAAAAGCTGTTTCAAAAATGGTTTCCCACGCCTGAGGACCAAGCCAATCAGGTGCTGCTAGTCCTCGACAATGTCACCAACACAATTGCAGTCCAGACAGGCGATGGTGTTAAAGCACTCTTGTCTGATCAGATGGCAGAAAGTGTGGCTCAGGAAACTATGATGGTGCCGCTACGGGATGGTAATAAGTACAATCAGGCGTTTCTAGATGCTAGCGAGCGGCTAGTGGCAGTTCTGTCGGGTCAACCCGATCCAGGTCCTCCGGTCGTAGACGACACGGTGCAAACGGAAGGGACCTTTGCACGAGCTGAGGAAACCGACGACCGCAGCGCCACGATTGTAGTCGTTGTGCTGCTGGTGCTGGCTACCGTGATCCCAATGGCAACCTACTATCTCTACCAAGCGATCCAATCCTAATCATAGAGTTAAGAAATACCTATTGGTTCCCCACTATACTCAGAGTCAGAGTTGGGGAGATTTGCCCGTATAATTTAGCTAGGTTGCGATCCTGTTGGGTTTCAGTATCAATAGCAATCAAGCTTAATAAAACTAAGAACTTTAATCAGATGAGTTTGACTGGACTAGTCCGAGTCAAGCTAGTCAATTTCAATTAAAGGGAAATTAGAGGGGTAAATCACCAAAAGGGCGTATTAAATATCGGGTTTTTGCCTTAGTAGAGAGTGGAATCGTCCTTCTAATGGCACAACTAATGGCACAACTAATGGCACAACAGGTCCAACCACCCGATAAACGAGTCAGCAGCAAGCAAGGTTGAGGATTGGTGGCACATGGCAGCAAATGGCGCGAGGAGTAGCC
The DNA here is from genome assembly GCF_032598965.1 of Leptolyngbya sp. NK1-12. NCBI lineage: Bacteria > Bacillati > Cyanobacteriota > Cyanophyceae > Leptolyngbyales > Leptolyngbyaceae > Leptolyngbya > Leptolyngbya sp. NK1-12. The sequence continues at coordinate 530,760 of NZ_CP053586.1, read as the reverse complement.
GCAGAAGCCGAACCGCTAAAGCAGGCGGGGAACCAAGCGTTGATAAGACGGTTGACAGGACGAGCGGCAATAGAGCTGAAGCAGCAGTTGAAACGGCAGTTGAAGCAGTTGAAATGGAGGAAACAATGGCTGAGCAAGAAAAGGCAACGAGCAACGGTGATACGGCAACGAAACCGGGCAAGATTGAGCTAGCCCAAAAGCCAGAGGCAGAGACCAATGGACGAGAAGAGAGCGGCGGCTTGGCCCTGCGGACTGAGTCGGGTGATATTCAAGTCGCAGAAACCTTCACTTCAGCCGGGTTACGGCCAATTGCTGCCAGCCACATGGAGGTTTTCGGCACGATTTTGAATAACCGTCCGATTATGGCCAGCCACCTGCGAGTTCTGGATTACTCGATTCCAGGCCATCGTCCGATTTTTGCTAGCGAGATTGTGGTACGAGATGACCTGACGCTGCCAGGCGGTCGTCCGATTGTGGCAAGCGACCCCAAACTGTTAGAAGCCAGCCTCTTGATGGGGGGCCGTCCGATTGCATCTAACGAGATTGATGACAGCGAAGTGCTGATGGGCTTTATTGATTAATTGGCGCTGCTCTGAACCACAGCACCAACTAAAATTCCACGAACTTTAACCGGGTCACTCAGTGGTTTGTTTTGAGCAGCCACTGAGTTTTTTGTGTTTTGCAATCGCGGATTCGCTCCAGTGCCTGATCCAGAGCCGGAGTAGCCCAAATTTGTTAGGGTATTCCTAGCAAAGTCTTGGTCTTCGTGCATGAAATCCCCCATGATTGCCCTTGTTAGCTCTGCGGCTCGCCAACGAGAGATCGTTGAAGTCTTCATTCGCCACGGCTGGGACTATATGCGCCAGCTTTTGACGCTCGGCAAAAGCGATGAGCCAGAGTTGCCCGCCCCAGAAGTGCTATGCAACATTCTCACCGATCTAGGTCCGGTGTATGTCAAGCTGGGGCAACTTTTGAGCACCCGCCCCGATCTATTGCCATCTGCTTATATTCAAGCCTTAAGCCATCTCCAGGCCAATGTTGCACCTGTGGGTTGGGACGCAATCGAGGTAACGCTGCGGCAGGAACTCGGCGAGCTACCCGAAACAGTATTTTCCAGTTTTGAGCATGAGACCATTGCGGCAGGTTCCATTGCTCAGATCTACCGTGCCGTTTTAAAAAACGGCGAGCCGGTAGCCGTAAAAGTGCAGCGACCCGGTATCGCGGCAGTTGTGGCACAAGATATGGCTCTGTTCCGGCAAATTGCTGGCCTGCTGTCGGCTACCGACTTTGGCAAACGCTACAACGTGGTGGATCTAGCCGATGAATTTAGCGCTTCGCTGCGCAACGAACTAGACTTTACTCAAGAAGCCAACTACACCGAGCGGCTCCGACAAAACCTCAGCACCAGCCGCTGGTTTGATCCAAAGCAGATTGTGATTCCCAAGGTGTATCGCCACTTGTCAAACCGCAAAATTTTGGTGCTGGAGTGGATTGAAGGCGTGCCGATTCTCAAATCACGGTTGGCAACTGGACAAACCGAGGCCGAGCAGTCCGCCAGACATACCTTTACCTCGCTCGCCTTTCGAGTATTTTTACAGCAATATCTAGTGGATGGCTTTTTCCATGCAGATCCCCATCCCGGCAATTTGTTTTACCTAACAGACGGGCGGCTCGGCATTCTAGACTGCGGCATGATGGGGACTCTCAATCCCCGCATGCAGTCGATCATGGTGGAATTAGTGCTGGCCATTGTCGATTTTGATCCAGACCGCTGTGCCCAACTGACCTTGCAGTTAGCTGAGCCGATGGATATCAGCCAGCCGATCAATGTGGCCCAATTGCAGGCTGACTATGATCGATTGCTGCGGCGATATCATAACCTGAATTTGTCGAGTGTAAATGTCAGTGAAGCATTTAGCCAGATTATCGAAGCTGCTCGCCGCAATAACTTGCGCTGGCCTAGCAACATCGGTTTACTGACTAAATCCCTCGCCAATCTAGAGGGAGCCGGACGGGAATTTGATCCGACGATCAATATCATGGATGAAGTGCGTCCCTTAATGATCGATCTATTCCGTCAGCAGCTGGTCGGCAATAATTTGGCCCAAACCGCCTTGCGAACCGCGCTGGAATTTAAGCAGCTTTCGCTTGACTCGCCGCGTCAGGTAGGTTTCTTACTAAATCGCCTCACCTCTGAAACCTTGACGCTCAATTTAGCGCTACAGGATCTCCATGCTCTGCGTAAAACCTTAGACGATGGCGCCAATCGCCGTTCGTTTAGCACAGTAGTTGGTGCACTCATTATTGGTGCGGCAATTATTTCGGCTAGCCAACAAACGCCGCAATTACAAATTGTCAGCAATGTTTTGTTTGCCGTAGCAAGTCTGTTGGGGCTGTGGTTGATTGTGACGATTCTGCGTTCTGGTAACCGCTGAGCCGATATTCCAGTCTGCAGGGTTCACTGAGTTAATAATCGCCCGTCTTCCATTGAGATAATACGGTCAGCAATGTCGAGGATACGATTGTCGTGAGTTACCATCAGGACTGCCGAACCCTGATCTTTGGCTAAGCGCTGCATCAGTTCGATCACATCTCGCCCCGTTTTACTGTCGAGAGAGGCGGTGGGTTCGTCAGCTAAGATCAACCGAGGCTGGGTAACAAGCGCACGCGCAATTGCGACCCGCTGCTTTTGCCCAATCGATAACTGCTGCGGATAGTAATTCATCCGATCGCCCAGCTTGACGGCTTGCAGCATCGCTTCGGCCTCTTTACGAGCTAGCCTAGACGGGATCCGGTACAGCTCAAACGGCATTTGCACATTTTGACGAGCGGTGAGAAACGGCAGCAAATTGTGGCCCTGAAAAATGTAACCAATCTGGCGACGAATCTTGACCAGCTTTTGAGATGAAGCGCCAGCCAACTCTTGGCCCATTAGCTGCAAGCTACCTTCTCGCACAGTTCTCAGACCGCCGATTAACGTCAGCAAACTGGTTTTTCCAGCCCCTGACGGTCCAGTCATGATTACAATTTCGCCGGGCTGTAGCTCTAAATTGATATCAAACAGGATTTGTCGCCGCAGGGATCGTCGCCCCAGAAATAAATTCAGGTTTTCGATTCTCAGGATTGGCTCTTGTAGCGTGACTTTATCAACTTGCATGGGATTGATCTAGAAAATGTCGGCTGGATCGGCTGAGCGTAGTTTTTGCACCGCGAATACACCAGAAACAGAACACATAAGCACAATAGATGCTAGAACCAGCAAGCTCTGATCAAGAGTCATATTGATAGGAAGTCGGGTCGCCTCTTTAGCGAGATTAAAGAGCCTTGAAGATGTGAAAAATCCTGGTAGATAGCTGAAAATTGCTAAGAGCAGCGCTTGCTGAAATACAACGAACAACAAATACGAGTTGGTGAAACCGATCGCTTTGAGCGTAGCGTACTCGATAATATGACTAGAAATATTACTGTAAAGAATCTGATAGGCGATTCCAATCCCAACCACAAATCCCATTGAAACCATTAGTCGGAATGTAAATCCAATGGGAGTACGCTCATTCCAATACTGCTTCTCGAAATCAATAAATTCTTGTCGTGTTAAAATCCTAATGTCTTGTGAGAGATGAGTGATCAAATTATTTTGAACTTGTTGAATATTAGCACCCGGCTTCAAGTGAATCGAGCCAATATCAATGGCTTCTGTACTGCGATCGGCAAAAATATTAACAAAGGTAGATAGGTTAGTAATTAGGTTGCCATCTACACCGAATGAAGCTCCTAACGTAAATAGCCCTTTGACTTCAAGTCGGTTAGCAGTGGTGATCGAATTAAACGGTGTAATCTCTAGGGAAACTTCACCCTGTTCCTCAAATCGCTGTGCAATCGGACCAAAGTCGGGCCGGGAGTCACGATCAAATAGGGCGGTGCTAGCGAGTTTGAGGATGTCCAAATTCTGATTGATCTCAGGAACATTAAAGATCGGTTTACTGGGATCAACTCCGAACATGAAGATAGAAAACTTTTGCCCCGTTTCGATGTTTCTCAATTTGCCAAATTGAAAATAGAGTGGAGTAACATCTGCCACACCATCGAAGGCTAGAGTTTGATAAAGGCGGCTCTTGGGAAAACTTTGCTGGGCCACCAACGATTTGTATTGCTTGCTAATGATAAATAAATCACCGGCAAGGTTTTGGTGTACCCTAACTGCACTTTTAAATAGAGCATCTTGAAACCCAAGCTGCATAAATAATAGCGTCACGACAAAAGCCAATCCTGCTAGCGTTGCGAAAAGTCGTACTCGCTGATGGATGAGCTGTAGCCAAGCAACTGGGATCGCAAAAATCATTACCAGATTCCTAGTGGATACTAAAAAATAAACCGAGTCTAAAGCAGCATGAAAACAATACCAAAGCTAATGGGGATCAAATCGATATAGTACTAAACAGCTACATTTCTGAGAATTCAGCTCTGAGAATTCAGCTCTGAAAATTCAGCTTAGGGTAGTCCTATTGTCCTTGAATTAAAACCTGAACCTGGAGATTGCTCAACCTGGCTACCTTTTTGCTGCTTTCAGGGTCTAGTTGAATTTTGACTTCAACCACGCGATTATCGGTGTCCGCTAGAGGATTATTTTCAAACACATCTTGGCGGGAAACCTGTAGCCCAATTTGAGACACCTTACCACTCAATTGATCGGAAAAAGCAGTTCCGGTAACTGTAGCTTTTTGCCCTAGCTGCACGCGCTTGATATCAGTTTCGTATACTTGAGCGACTACATTCATGACATCAGTTTGACCAATTTCAACGATGCCATCTGTACCAATTACTTCACCCGGACGAGTGTGAATTTTGATCACCTGAGCGGTCATAGGAGAACGCACATAGGTCAACTCCAGATCGGCTTCGGCCTGACGCACAGCGGCAATGGCACTATTCAGCTCAGCTTCAGCAATTTGAACATCTTCTGGCCGGACTTCAGCAATGCTTTCCAGCGAACTGCGAGCCTGCCGGATTTGTTCCTGGGTTGCTTCGACTCGCAGACGCTTTTCCTCCAGATCGACTTCTGAAATAGCCCCATCTGTGAATAGCTGCTCGTTTCGTCGATATTCACTCTCAGCGTTGCGTAGCTCGGCTTCTAGTCGTGCAATGGCTGCTCGCTGAGCCTCGATTTCCCCCTGCTTTGCACCAGCTTTGACCTGAGCTAACTTAGCTTTGGCAATGCCTACGTTTGTCTTAGCTCTCTCTAGCGCGGCCTCACGGCTACTCTGGCTGTCTAGAATGGCAATCACTTGTCCGGCCTGAATCTGCTGGCCTTCCTGAACCAATAGCTCCCTCACCTGTGAACCTTGCAAAGAACTCGGAGCAGACAAACGCACAATTTTGCCCTGGGGTTCAATTCTGCCCAGAGCTGACACATTAGCTGGCACCGGACTCGCTACTACCGGCTCAGGTGTAGCAGAGCCTGCTGCTACCGCATTCTCAACCGCCGATCCAACCCTGAAGTAGCTGTTATAAAAGTAGGCAGCTCCAACGGCTAGCATCCCAGACACGGATAGCAGAGCGACCCACTGGCTGGCATTGCTGCGAAACGATTGATCCCCATCTCGAGGCATGATGACACCTCCTAAAAAGAAGCTATGGTTAGAAATTTCTGTAAGACAGCACGATCCAGTTCATGCTCCAGTTCATGCTCCGACTACTGTTTAAATCCCGAGCCGTTCACCTTGATTGCTTCTGCACTCCAGTCCAACTGCCTTTTGCTATCAATGTAGTCCAAGTAACCCGGTCAAAGATTTGTGCGGTGGCTCAAAACTGCACATAATCCCGCGCAAACATCACCCCTCAAAACATCCTGCTAAAATTCCGTCAATGTTTTCCACGAAGTACTTTTGCAAAACTCTTTTCCAAAGCCTTTTTTTAAAGTCTTAATTCTCAAAAAGTGTCAAAAAGTGTCAAAAAGCTGCACAGCAGGTCGAAAAAAGACGAGTGCTCCCACTTATCCCTGTTAGCTTGAGGAACGGCTGTGGCCCATCACTAACAGCTCAAAACTAACCGTACAAGACGAATTGCACACACCGATCTGGTGCAATATCCAGCGTAATATCCTAGTAATTCAAGGTAATTCAAGACTCGTATACCTGAAAACTTATAGCTCAGGTCTTTAATCCAATACATCTACACCACGATAATGCAGATTGGCAACTGGCACCCATATCAAATTTATCCGGGCCTAGTTCTAAACGCAATATTTCCTCCTAACAGTACCGCAATCAGGCAAAATTTACTAACCTCCGATCTGTGTATTAGCAATCAACCAATAACCGCAACTGATACCGTATTGCTTGGCCTACCCCAACTTTTGCACTGCGGCAGTAACCTGCCCGTGCTGACAAAATCACGAAATCTTTAGGAACAAGGGCAAACTTTTCCGGATCCTCATGAAATCTTGTGGAAGAGATCATATAGGTCAAGTAGGTCAAGCATATTCAGACCGAAAGTGGCACTGCCGAAGTCTAGAAAGACAAACTGGGCTTGGTAAAATCGGGCGATTAAGCCAATAGCTGCAACCTCAACGCCAACTCGATGCCAACTCAATGTCAACTCAGTACCAACAACTCCTACACCACTAACAGCCTAGGGCACTCAGGGCAACTAGCTACAGGGCAAGTGGGTCTCCAGTAACCGAAGCATAGAACACACCCGAACCAAAAGAACCAACTGAAAACGCGAATCAGAATAGCGAACCAGAGTAAAACCGTAAAACCGCTACACCCGAACCAAGATTGTTCTCACTCAAACGAGTTCTACCCAAAACGAGCATTCAATGTCAACCCATTTGACTTCTGTAATCCTGGGTACAAAATAGGGAATCATACGGAAACTTTAAACATAAGTTACGGCAATTTTTTCGACCAGCCGTTGCGATAGAAATTTTTCACCTCAAATTGTTCATAAGTGATACAAAGTGCGAAGCCGCTTGACAAACTGGGAACAAAACCCAGATTTCTACGTCACGGACCACCCACTCTCACCTTGAAGCGAACAATTTTTCTCTCGATGCCAAATAACCGCACTTCTAAGTGGAAATACGGGCAAGTAAATGTGTTGAAAATTCATGTTTGGCGCAATCCGAATTTGCTGATCTTCCTATTTAAGTCAGGGATGCAATGTAAAATGTATATGAAGTTCAGTGCATTCGCTTGAACTTGCAAGAGTCTTAGGTATATCTGGTAGTTGTGGATTCACGTATGACGCCTGCTCACCCAGAGGGGCAACGCTTACTTAGCGCAGTAGTGTCTGCATCCTGATGAAGGTTTCTGCTGTTCTGATTCGATTTCATGTAGTTTGTTCCGTTGTTTGATGATTCTAGAGCTGGAGGTGCGGTAGTGGGTTTATGAGTTGAGTTGGTTCGCATTTGTAGTTAGATGTGACTAATGCGATGTTGCCCGGTACGGCTTTAGTCCGATACGATTCGCCTTGTGCTTTGTAGATCGGTTTCGGTTACGTTAGTCGCGGTAGGTTATCTGGGCGCTGTTAAGGTTTTAATCAGGTTTTTAACGTACTTCCGCTTCCTACACCCAAGTTTGATCGCTTTTTTCCTCACTCCGAGTTTTGAGATCCAGGGTTTTCAGGCATCCATTTAAGACTTGACCAATGGGTTGAGGTTCCGGCACTTCCAGCTAAGGCTGCAAGTATGCTTTAACTCATATCAAGGTTTTCTAACAATATAGATTTTCATGGGTAAGGAAGCCTGTGGTTTGGTTGTTGGTGAGATGTAGCATTGGTGCTACTGATTTAACAGGGTTTTGCGATAAAGTTATTGTCCGCACATTGCTGCTTTCGCTTGCGGACGTCTTTCCCACACAGGAGCATCTGTTGTTTACTGGATGACTCGTCTAGGCATACACATACGTCACCTAGATTATTGAAGTCGATGTAGCTCAGGATGTTGTAAGGTTTGCAGCTCTTACTGATTTGAGCTTAAGCGAGGATTTAGTTGAAATCTTCGCGACTGATTGGCAGATTTGCCTGAGTGATCTGCCTGAGTATCATTCAGCATATGTTCATCAGGTTTTAGCTGCTATGTATTCTGTGTTCACTCTTTTGGCGATGGTAAGAATGAGCTATGTCCGCTCACAAAGTTGCTGCTGCTTTAATGCAGCTACAAGAGGAGCTTGAAGCTGTTGAGAGAATTGTGATGGAGACTATTCAGGGAAGAGGGGAATCGATGTCAGATCAGTCCAGAAAGTCGTTACATGTCAACCAGCTGAATCGGCGATTGCGCGATGATCCCATCGCCGTTATCGGTATGGCTGCCATCTTTCCTGAGTCGGAAAACCTGCAGGAATTTTGGGAAAAGATTTACCAGGAAGCGGATTGTATTCGAGATGTGCCAGCGTCTCGATGGAACGTAGAGGCTTACTACGATCCCGATCCAAAAGCTTCCGATAAAACCTACTGTAAACGCGGTGGCTTCATTCCAGATATTGACTTTAACCCGGTGGAATTTGGTTTGCCGCCCAACCTGCTGGAGTCAACCGATGTCTCTCAACTGCTGTCACTCTACGTTGCGAAACGGGCAGTGGAGCATGCTGGCTACCGGGCGATCGAGCAAGCGGCCAGTGGGCAAGGGCGATCCTTTAATCGAGATAAGGTGGGTGTAATTTTGGGGGCGGCTGGAACCCAGTTGGGCGGTCCGCTAGGGGCGCGATTGCATTACCCTGTTTGGGAACGTGTGCTCAAGACTTGCGGCCTGGATGAAGCAGATACACGAAAGATCATTGAGAAGATCAAGGCAGCTTATCTGCAATGGACTGAGGATGCTTTTCCAGGCATGTTGTCTAACGTCATTGCCGGACGGATTGCGAACCGCCTTGATTTCGGTGGAATTAACTTTACGATTGATGCTGCCTGTGCCAGCTCCTTGGCAGCAGTGAAGATGGCGGTGAATGAACTGGTGACGGGCGGTTGTGACATGGTCCTCACTGGTGGGGTCGATTTGGACAATTCGGTCTTTACCTACCTGTGTTTTAGCGAAACTCCGGCACTCTCGCGCAGTCAACAAACTCGCCCGTTTGACGCCGAATCAGATGGCATGATGCTGGGCGAAGGTGTTGGCATGGTGCTGTTGAAGCGTTTGAGCGATGCGGAACGAGATGGCGATCGAGTCTATGCTCTGATTCAAGGAGTAGGCACCTCTAGCGATGGCAAATATAAGAGTATCTATGCTCCCCGTCCGGCCGGTCAGGTTCGTGCGCTGCAAGATGCCTATGCCGATACTCAGGTTGATCCAGCAACCGTTGGATTAATTGAAGCTCACGGAACCGGAACTAGGGCGGGCGATCCAGCTGAATTGGAATCTCTGAAGCTTTTCTTTGGTCAGTTGCCCGTGGAAAAGCAGACCATTGCGCTGGGCAGTGTTAAATCTCAAATTGGTCATACCAAGGCGGCAGCAGGTGTAGCCAGCTTAATCAAGACTATATTGGCCCTGCACCACAAGGTTTTGCCAGCCACAATTAATGTGAAAAAACCCAATCCTCATTTTGGGCTGGATCAATCCCCGTTCTACATTAATTCCGAAACTCGGCCTTGGATTCGAGCTGTGGGAGCGCCCCCGCGACGAGCTGGCGTCAGTTCGTTTGGATTTGGTGGCACAAATTACCATGTTGTTCTGGAAGAATACCAGGAGGAACATCAGCAGGCCTATCGTATGCATCAGGCCGCCCAAGTGGTGTTGCTGCATGCGCCAACGCCGGCCGAGTTAGTTGAACGCTGTGAAGCAGTCCTGCACCAATTGAAGTCCAACAACGGTGAATGCAGCTATGCCGAATTAGTCGCTGAGTGTCAGACACTAGAGATTCCAGCAGCAGCTGCCCGTTTAGGCTTTGCCGCGACTTCCCTCCAGGATGCTTGCCGCAAGTTGCAAACCGCTATTGGGTTACTGATTAAGCCGCTTGGCTCAGCTTGGGAGCATCCGCTGGGCATTTTCTATCAACAGAGCGGTGAATTACCTGGCAAGGTAGTCGCCCTGTTTCCTGGGCAAGGCTCCCAGTATCTCAAGATGGGGCGCGAGCTGACAATTGACTTTCCAGAACTGCGCCAAACCTATGGCTATCTGGATGACCTGCTCGCTAAAGACCGGATGCACCGCATTTCCAATCTTGTGTTTCCCCAGCCTGCCTTTGAGCCAGAGCAGCAGGAAGCGCGCGAGCGGATGTTACGCCGCACCGAATATGCCCAACCGGCCATTGCTGCTGTGAGTGCAGGACTGTATAAAATTCTGCGCCGAGCGGGTTTCCAGCCTGATGTTGTGGCTGGCCATAGTTTCGGTGAACTGACGGCGCTCTGGGCTGCCGAAGCGATTAGCGAAGAAGATTACTTCTTCCTAGTCAAGGCACGGGCCAAGGCAATGGCAGCTCCAGATCAACCTGGTTTTGATGCGGGGGCGATGCTGGCGGTAACGGGGGATGCTCAGCAGGTAGAAGTTCTATTGCAAGCTCATCCTCAAGTCACGATTGCTAACTGGAACTCGAATCAACAGGTCGTGCTGGCGGGCAGCAAGCCTGAGATTGCTAAAGTGCAGCAGATTTTAGAGTCTAAAGGATTCTCAACGGTACCGCTGCCGGTGTCTGGGGCATTCCACACCTCGCTCGTAGCTCATGCCCAACAGCCCTTTGCAAAGGCGATTGAGGCAGTAACCTTCAAAGCGCCAACAATCACCGCCTACACCAACGTGACGGCTGCTCCCTACCCCAGTGAACCAGCCGCAGTGAAGCGCAATTTGCAAAATCACATGTGTTCTCCGGTTTCCTTTAAGCAGGAAATCGAAAATATATACAACGCGGGTGGGCGATTCTTTGTGGAGGTTGGGCCACGCAGTATCCTGACCAATTTAGTGAAGGAAATTTTGGGCGATCGACCCTATGTGGCAATTGCCCTCAACGGCAGTCGGCAGAAAGATAGCAGCTACCAGTTTCGAGAAGCGATTGCGAGACTACGAGTTGCCGGTTTGTCTCTGAAGGATGTAGATCCCTATCAGGTGCCGAAACCTTTGCCGGAGCCAAAAAACCCCAAAGGTTTCTATGTGCGCTTGAATGGCTGCAATTACGTCAGCGATAAAACCAGGTCGGCGTTTGAGAAAGCCCTTAATGATGGATTCCGCATTCAGCTTGTTGCTAGCGAAAATGGCAATGGTCATGGCAAAAACGGCAATGGTCATGGCAACGGAAAAGGTGGCAATGGATTCCATCCGGTGCTGCAACCTCTGCAAACGATCCAAGTTGCTGCTCAAGAGAAAGTAACCGTAGCTGCAAGCTCTGAATCACGGCACGTGGTTGCTAACACCTCACCCATCACCTTGATGACCCCAGCTGTCGCAACGCCTGCGGCTAAATCCGAAAATGGACATGCTTGGATTCCTCAAAGTGGAGCCAAAAATGGGTATGCCTCTAGCTATACCAATCATGCTAATGGAGCGATCAACGGAAATGGTACTGGCTTGCAGTCAGATAAATTGGCTGCTCGCAATGGCTCTGTGCATCATCAACGTCCTGCAACGGCAGTGATATCTGCATCTGCCACAGAACCTGCAATCGCTCCGGTCGTTAGCACTGCTGCTGTGACTGTGAACGGCAGCAGCAGCAATTCTGTCTATTCACCTGAACCTATCACACAGCCTATGCCGGATTCTTCCATGAACTATCAACGCGCCCTAGAGAGCTTGGAGCAGAACCTTGCTCAGTTTAATCAGCACCAGGCTGAAGCTCTCAAAGTTCATAGCCAGTATCTGAGTAATCAACTGGAGTATGCCAAGCTCGTGTTTCAGTTGATGCAGCAGAATCAGACGTTTGCCAGTCAGCCGCTAGAGACTCAAGCTACTTTAGCTGGCAACCTGGAGCGCAGTATTCTCAAACTGCACGACCATCAGGCCGAGACGCTGCGGATTCATGAACAGTCTCTCATGCACCATGCTGAATGCGGCAAGCAATTTTTCACGCTACTGCAGCAGCAGTATGGTTTGCTAGCCGGAGATCAAGTCACGGTGGAATCGCCCTTAGCAGCCCCGGCAGTGGCTCCACTCGATCCGGTTGTGCCAACACCTCAGCAGGCGGCACCTCAGCAGCCCATTCCTCAGCAGGTTGCCCCTCAGCAGTCTGCGCTTCAGCAGCCGATTCTCAAGGCTGAACCCGTGATATCTAGTGGCTCTGCAGCGGTGACGACCGCACCCTCAACTCGTAACGGACATACTGCCGTTCTGCCTGCGCCGACTTCAGCACCAGTTGAACCGGTTGCCCCTGCCCAAGTAACAATTCATGCCGAGATCACTACAGAGGTCACAACTGAGGTCACAGAGGTTACAACTGAGGTCACAACCTCCCACACCGAGATGACAACTGCTGAAATTATTGAAGCAGCCGATACTGCCTCTGTTGTGGTTCTCGCCAGCTCATCGGATCTAGATCCGAAGCTGAGCGAGATGCTGGTGCAGATTGTGAGTGACAAAACTGGCTATCCGACCGAGATGCTGGAACTGGATATGGACATGGAAGCGGACTTAGGCATTGACTCAATCAAGCGGGTGGAGATTCTCACCTCGCTGCAGGAGTCGTTGCCAGAGATGCCCAAGCCCAGTCCAGAAGAAGTGGTAGAAATCCGCACGCTGGGCCAAGTAGTTGAGGTCATCCAAAAGCTTTTGGCTGGAACCACAACAGTATCCACACAGACTGTCACGACCGCTACTTCGGTGGAGACCGTGACTCAGGAAGTTCACACTGAAGTGGTTGTCGATGCGGTTGTAGTTCCCGCCAGCTCATCGGATCTAGATCCGAAGCTGAGCGAGATGCTGGTGCAGATTGTGAGTGACAAAACCGGCTATCCGACCGAGATGCTGGAACTGGATATGGACATGGAAGCGGACTTAGGCATTGACTCAATCAAGCGGGTGGAGATTCTCACCTCGCTGCAGGAGTCGTTGCCAGAGATGCCCAAGCCCAGTCCAGAAGAGGTGGTAGAAATCCGCACGCTGGGCCAAGTAGTTGAGGTCATCCAAAAGCTTTTGGCTACTCCGGTGCTGGAAAAAAAAACGGTGTAGCGCCGCCTGAATCACCGGTTGCACCCATCGTTGCACCCATCGAGGAACAGGTTGAGGACATTATCGAAGCCATTGAAGCCATTGATGGCATTGAACGAAGACGAGTCAAACTACAACCTCTACCTGTTCCCGATGTTCTGGAGTTCACGCTGCCTGAGTCCTACACCTGCTTAGTGACTGACAATGGCTCTCTCACCACCTTGAAGCTTGTAGAAGCGTTAGTGGCACGGGGCTGGAACGTAACAGTTCTGAGTTTTCCGCCGTTCATTTTGCCCCAGCAAGTTCCATTACCAGCAGGAGTGCGTCGAGTCATGTTGGACAATCTGAATGAAGAGCACATGCAACAGCGCTTAGCCGAGATCGCCCAACAGAAAGGCACAATCGGGGCGTTTATCCATCTGCATCCGCTGTTTGCGCTCCAGTCGCAAGGTCCTGCCTTCCTAGACGCAGACCGAGCTATCCTCAAACAGGTGTTCTTCCTGGCTAAGCATCTGAAGCAATCTCTGAACCAGGTGGCCAAGTCTGCCCAGAGCTGTTTCTACACAGTGACTCATCTAGACGGGGCGTTTGGGTTCACTCGCCAAACCAACTTCGGCTGCATTGGGGCTGGTTTGTTTGGACTCACCAAAACCCTGGCAATGGAATGGCCTGCAGTGGCCTGTCGCGCTATCGACCTCAGCCCCAGCTTAGAGCCAGATCAGATGGTCCAGTGCATTTTGGCTGAATTGCAAGACCCCGATCGCAGCTTGACTGAAGTCGCCTACGGTGCCCAAGGGCGGGTGACCTTGACCATCTAGGCTTGGACTATCACCTACAGGCTGAGCTGAATCCATCGACCCAGTTGATTCCCAACCAGTTCCCAATCCAACTCCCAATTGGTTCATCACGTTCTTGTAAATCAGTCCTAATGAGAGGAGCATTAATGACCACAACTGCCCGAATTTGCTCAGAATCGGTCTTTCTCGTCAGCGGTGGTGCACGGGGGGTAACAGCGCAATGCGTGATGAAATTGGCGCAGAGCAGTCAGTGCAAATTTATTTTGCTGGGTCGCTCCGCTATTAGTGGACAAGAACCTGAATGGGCGCAGGGATGTGAAGATGAGGCGGAATTGAAGAAGCGGGTGATGCAGGTGTTGATTGCTCAGGGAGAAAAGCCTACCCCGATGGGCGTGCAGAAAGTATTCAACCAGATCATCGGCCAGCGAGAAATTCAGGCGACATTGGCAGCCATACGACAAGCCGGAAGTCGGGTTGAATATATCAGTGTTGATATCACAAACAAAATCGAACTTCAACAGGCAATTAGCGATATCACCCAGCGTTTGGGAACCATTACCGGCATCATTCATGGGGCTGGCAATTTAGCAGACAAGCTGATTGAAAAGAAAACGGAACGCGATTTTGAAACCGTTTATGCTGCCAAAGTGCAGGGGCTAGAAAATCTGCTCAGCTGCATTCCAATCAATCAGCTTCAGCATTTGGTGCTGTTTTCCTCGGTGGCCGGATTCTATGGCAACGCTGGGCAGTCTGACTATGCGCTGGCTAACGAGATTCTCAACAAGTCAGCCCATCTGATCAAGCAGCAGCATCCTGACTGTCATGTGGTTTCGATTAATTGGGGACCGTGGGACAGCGGTATGGTGACACCGGAACTAAAGCGGGCTTTTGCACAGCGCAATATTGCGGTGATCCCATTGGATGTAGGTGCCCAAATGTTGGTCAATGAGCTGGCGGAGAAAAATCAGAACGATGCCCAAGTCGTGATTGGCAGTCCGATTACACCGGCAGCGGCACCCGCCAACCCCAAGCTCAGCAGCTATCGCATTCGGCGGTGCTTGAGCTTAGCAGCTAACCCGTTCCTGCACGATTATGTGACGGGTGACTGCCCGGTTTTACCGGCTACGGTGGCCGCTTCTTGGTTAATTAATACCTGCGAGCAACGCTATCCTGGCTACCGCTTCCGTCGTCTCGAACGGTTCAACGTTCTAGAGGGGATTATTTTCGACGAAAGCCAACCCCACGAATTTGTGGTAGATGTGCAGGAGACAGCCAAACTGGAGTCAGGCGAGATTGTTTCAGAAGTGCTGATTTGGAGCGAACTGCACCGCGATCAGGTGGATGTTCACTACCGGGGACAGATAACGATTGCTCCTCCCTTCGGTTCGTTGACATCTCCATCTGATCCTAGTCCGCTCCCAACCTATGCGGGTGCCGACCTGGCTACCACCGCTACTTCAGGTCAGTTGCTTTATCCAGGTATCCTGTTCCAGGGCAGGAGTTTCCAGGGTTTACAGCAGGTGCTCAACATCAGCCCAGAGCGGATTACGTTGCACTGCATCGCGCCGAAGCTGAGTGCTGCTCAGAAGGGGCAATTCGTTGTCAAAACCTTTGATCCCTATATTGCTGACAGCGTTTATCAGGCCATTGCAGTTTGGATGCGGCAATCTCACCGAGGAGTTGGATTGCCGTCTGAGTTTGAGTTAGTTGAACAATTCATGTCCCTTACCGCGGGTGAATCCTATTACCTGTCGGTTGAAATTCAATCGGCTACAGAAACTAGCATCATCGCTAACGCAATTGCTCACGATATTGAAGGGAAAATTTATTTTCGCTTCTCCAATATAAAAATAGTGATTACTCAGCAACTCAATCGTGCATTTGCCAGCTCAGTTGGTTATATTACTTAATCTGGTTCAATTTGGTTCAACTAGTTTGTTTTAATCCTAACGAATCTGATTTTCTTGATGTGTGACAAAGACCTATATGAAATTATTCACACTGAATCAATACCTTGATCATTTTTTAATTGTGGATATCTAGCAAAAGCGGATCATGGAAAAAATTGCAGTTGTTGGTCTATCTTGCCTGTTTCCGGGAGCACAAACTCCAGAGCAATTTTGGCAAAACCTGATTGCTGAAAAGGATGTAATTTCCCAGCTCACTAAGGAGCAGGTCGGGGTCGATCCTGAAATTTTCTACGATCCGGAGAAGGGTACTCCCGATCGCTATTACTGTTTGCGTGGTGGCCTGATTCGCGATTTTCAATTTGACCCAGCTGGCTATCGAGTCCCAGCCGATTTTCTCGCCGGTCTCGATGCTATTTTTAAGTGGTCACTCTATGTGGCGAAGCAGGCGCTAGAGGACAGTGGCTACCTGAATCGGGCTGAAATTTTAGCCAAGTGTGGCGTGATTCTGGGCAATCTGTCTTCCCCAACTCGCCTGTCGCAGCGCTTAGTGACGCCAATTTACCGCAGAACGGTGGAGTCAGCCCTGCGCGAACTGCTCGATCAGCCCGATCTAGAACTGCCTCGCCTCACCCCCGAACAGGTTTCGCCCTTTAATTTCTTTACCGCTGGCTATCCGTCTACCTTGATTCCGCAAGCGCTGGGCTTGTCGGGTACAAGCTTTTCGTTGGATGCGGCCTGTGCCTCGCCTTTGTATGCTGTACAGTTGGCCTGCGAATATCTGATTTCTCGCAAAGCGGATTTGATGCTAGCCGGCGCTGTGAGCTGCTCGGATCCGTTCGTCACCCATATCGGCTTTTCCCTCTACCGGGCCTATCCCAGCGATGGAGTAGGCCGACCGCTCGACCAAAATTCCGGCGGCATGATTACGGGTGAAGGAGCCGGGATGTTGGCCCTGAAGCGTTACAGCGATGCCGTGCGGGATGGCGACAAAATTTATGCCACGATTTTGGGGGTGGGACTGTCCAACGATGGCAAGGGCAAGCATTTCCTTACGCCCAGCTCTAAGGGGCAAATGCTGGCGTTTGAGCGGGCCTATGCCGATGCAGCCATTGATCCCCAAAGCATCAAGTACGTGGAATGTCATGCTACCGGCACCGACTTGGGCGACAAAACTGAGCTGAGTTCGATGGATGCCTTCTTTGGGCGCTATGGTAGCAAACCCAAGATCGGTTCGGTGAAATCAAATCTGGGCCATTTGCTGACAGCCGCAGGCATGCCCAGCATGATCAAAGTGATCCTCAGCATGGCGAATGGGGTGATTCCGCCCACGATCAATGTGCGTGAACCGCTGGCCTCTGCGAATGGCGTGATTGACACTGAGCAGGTGGTGACTTCCCTGACGCCTTGGCCCAGCCCGGAGCCAATCAAACGAGCGGCAGTTAGTGCATTTGGGTTTGGTGGTACCAATGCCCATCTGGTAGTCGAGCAGGGAGCGACCGAGCCAGAGCAGGAACTGTCGGTACCTCAGCTAGAGCCGATTGCGATTGTCGGCATGGACGCCTTCTTTGGCCAGTGCAACAGCCTGGATGCCTTTGACCGCAGCATTTATGAAGGCAAGCAGCACTTTATTCCAGTGCCGCCGGAACGCTGGCAAGGCATGGAAAAGCTGCCTGAACTGATGCAGGCTTACGGGTTCGAGTCCGGCCAAGCGCCCCTCGGTGCCTATATTCAGGACTTTGAGATTGACTTTCTGCGCTTCAAGATCCAGCCTAATCTATACGAACAGCCAATTGCCCAGCAGCTTTTGATCCTGAAAGTGGCCGATGCAGCACTGCAAGACGCCAAAATGCCGGAAGGGGGCAACGTGGCGGTAATTATTGCAATGGAAACCGAGGGCAATTCTCACCTCTACCGCGCTCGCTGCGATTCGCTCTGGCAGGTGCCGGAAGCTCTAGCACATCATCATTTGGAAATTCCCGCTGATAAGTTAGCCGAACTGCAAGACACCGTTCGAGAAGGTGTATGCTGGCCGGCTCAGGTGAATCGCTATATCAGCTATGTCGGCAACATTATGGCCAGCCGGATCTCGGCGGCCTGGGACTTTACCGGACCATCGTTGACGATTTCTGGTGGTGAAAACTCTACGTTCAAAGCCCTGGAAATCGCCCAGATTCTCTTAGCCGACCGCAAAGTTGATGCTGTTGTGGTGGGAGCAGTTGATCTGGCCGGCGGCATCGAGAATGTGCTGCTGCGCCAACAAATTGCCCCGATCAATAATGGCGCAACTCCCGGTTTTGACACTCAGACTAGCGGCTGGATGGTAGGCGAAGGAGCTGGCGCGATTGTGCTGAAGCGGCTGGACCAAGCAAAGCAAAGCTCAGATCGGATTTACGCCACTGTGGATGCCGTCAGTCTCGTGCAGGATCACAGCGCGACGTCGTCCGACCGCTATCCGGCTCCACCCTCGGCGACCACCGTTGCTCAAGCCTGTCAGCAAGCCTTTGAGCAAGCCAAAGTCGGGCCAGCGGATGTTGGCTATCTGGAAGTATATGGCAGCGGCGTTCCGGCTGAAGATGTGGCTGAAATTGCTGGTTTGACCCAAGCTTATCAGACCGGTGAGACCGACCTCACCTGCGGCCTGGGCACAGTCAAAGCCAACATCGGCCATACCTTTGCTGCTTCCGGAATTGCCAGCCTGATCAAAGCCGCCCTCTGTGTTTACCACCGCTATATTCCATCGCTGCCTCAGTGGTCTACTCCTAAGCATCAGGAATTGTGGCAGGGGAGTCCCTTTTTCGTGGCGACCGAATCCCAACCCTGGCCGGTGAAATCACAACAGGCAAAGCGAATTGCCGCAGTGAGTGGACTGGGTCTAGACGGCAGTTGCGCCCATGTGATTTTGTCGGAAGACTTGGCTCAGACGACGCGCCCCAGCCGCTATCTAGAGCAAATGCCGTTCCACCTGTTTCCCTTGGCGGCAGATGACCAAGCATCGCTGCTCGACCAGCTGCGGGCCTTAGAGCAAGCAGTGACCGCTTCCACATCGCTGCACCAAACGGCTAGCCAAACCTTCGCCACCTTCCGGCAGCGGCCTGAAGCCAAGTATGTAGCGGTGATTGTGGGCCACAGTCAAGAGGAAGTGCTGCAAGAGATTCAGCGGGGCTTGAAGGGCATTGAACGCGCCTTTCAGCAGAAGCGGGAATGGCAAACCCCAGCCGGTAGCTACTTCACCCCCGCTCCTCAGGGCAAGCTAGGCAAAGTCGCCTTTGTCTATCCGGGTGCCTTTATGTCCTACATGGGCATGGGGCGGGATGTATCGCGGTTGTTTCCCAAACTCTATGACATTCTGCCGGATGAGAGCGCCAAGCTGACTGACCTGCTCTATGCCCAATGTCGGTTGCTTTATCCTCGCAGTCTCAGTAAACTCACACCTCGCCAGTGGGAGGCGCTAGAAGCCAACTTTGCCAATGATTCTGTAGGTATGCTGGTGGCCGGTACCGTGGCAGCGATTCAAGCTTCTGGAATCTTGAAAGACTACTTCCGGCTAGAGCCTCAGGCTGCGTTTGGCTATAGTTTGGGCGAGTTGACCATGCTGTTCTCGTTAGGTGTTTGGTCGAACGTCCAGTCGATTGCTACCAACCTCAATTCCTCCGAGCTGTTTAGAACTCGCCTGTCGGGGCCGAAAACCGCAATTCAGGAGTTCTGGGGCTTGCCGATCCAATCGGATTCGAGTGGCGATTTCTGGGGCACCTATGTCCTCCTTACCGCAGCTGCAGCAGTGCAGGCGGCAGTCCAGCAAGAAAGCCGCGTCTACATCACTCATATCAATACGCCGCAGGAAGTCGTGATTGGCGGCGACAAACAGGCTTGCCTACGCTTGATAGAAGCGCTCAAATGCGACTACTTCCCGTTGCCGATCAGCGGAATTTTGCACTGCGATCCGGTGCGGCTGGAATATGAGCAACTGAAGCAGTGGGCGACTCTACCGGTGCAAGAACAAACCACCATTAACTTCTACTCTGCTGCCGGCTACGATCAGCCTGATCAGCTCAGCACCGAAAAAGTAGCCGATTTAGTTGCCACTGCGCTGAGCCAGTGCTGCGACTTTCCGCGCCTGGTCAACAAAGCCTACGAAGACGGAGTGCGGATTTTCCTGGAGCTGGGTCCGGGCAGCAGTTGTTCCCGCTGGATTAAGGAAACCCTGAATGACCGGGCGCACCTTGCCTTTACCGTCAGCACTCGCGGCATCGATACTCACACCTCAACTGTACGGGCCTTGGCTAGACTGGTGAGCCATCAAGTCAGTGTCGATATTTCACCGCTGTATGTGCCGCTGAAATCTCCGCAAGACAAGCGCAAGTCGCTGATTCGCACGGTCACGCTGCCCGGTGCCCATCGGATCAAGGAAGAAATTTTGGCTCCAGCAAATCGGGAGAAATTTGCGGGCTGTGTCAAGCGCGTTGTCACTCTGCCTGCCTCACCAGAAGCCAGGAAAGCCGCTGAGAAAGCAGTCGTTGTGCCAACCGAGACCAGTGCTGAGTTGCCCAGGCTGTCCTTCACCGTTTTGTCTCCAGAGGTTTTGCCTCCAGAGGTTTTATCTCCAGAAACACCGACCGACCTGCCTGTAGTTGTGTCGAATCAAATCATGGCCGAGCCGCCGTTGCCTGCTCCCCCCGCTGTCAATGGTGCCGCCAAGCCGTCAGCCCCTTGGGCGGAGTTGAACCATCATGCTGCGAATCATTCCAACCATCCGGTGGAAAATCATTTGTTCCAGAATGGCTCGTCTGCCGCCGCTGCATCCTCTCGTCTATATTCTGAACGTCCTATGCCTCCAGCGCTTGATTCTTCTGAGTTCCCACCTTTTGAATCCGAACCACCCAACGGGGCGCATATCAATAGCGCTAGTCCTGCCCCAATCAAGCCCTCCGTCAACTCCCAATCCAAAGCCGCAGCTTTCCAGGCCATGAGCCAGGGGCTACAGAAGCTGACTCAGCACCAGTCTCAGCTCACAGCCACCAACGTCGCCTTCCTGAAAGCACGGCAAGACGGCCTGCGCCAATTGGGGGAACTGCTGCTCCTGCAAACAAAACTGACGGAACAGTCGTTGTCTTCGGTTACGCCGGCCCCAGTGATACCAGCAGCACCGCAAGCTCAGCAATTGCCTCAAGTCCAGCAGGTTCAACAGGTTCAACAGGTTCAACAGGTTCAACAATCAGCTCAGCAATTAGCTCAGCCGCAACCAAAACCAGCCAACGTGATTTTCGATGAGGCTGAAGTCCTGGAAGTGGCCTGCGGCAAACTGGCGAAGGTGTTTGGTCCTGAGTACGAGGTGGTTGATGCGCTGCCGCGCTGCACCCGGATTCCGATGCCACCCTACTTGTTCATCAGTCGCGTTACCAAAATCGCAGCCAAACGCGGCAGTTTAGAAGATTGCTTCATCGAGACCGAGTACGACATTCCCTACGGAGCCTGGTATACCACGGGTGGTTATATGCCCTGTGCCGTGGCGGTGGAAGCGTCTCACTCCAATATCTTTTTGATGAGCTACATCGGGGTTGACTTTGAAACCAAAGGTGAGCGGGTATACCGGGCGCTGGGCGGCACAATTACCTTCACAGGCCGCTTGCCTAAAGAAGGCGAAACCATGCGCTGCGAGGTAACAGCCCATTCCTTTAGCCGCATGGGCGAGACGCTGCTGTTCACCTTCACCCACAAGTGCTTTATTGGCGACCAGCAATTCATGCAGATGGAATGCAAGGCGGGCTTTTTCTCCGACGAGGAACTGCTCAAAGGTCAAGGCATTCCCCAAAGCAAGCTCGACCAACTGATGCGCAGCAAACTGAAGAAGCAATACTTCCAGCCATTGCTGCCCTGCACGAAAACCGCCTTCTTGGAAGCCGATCTGGAGCAGCTCAACCAGGGTAACTTTGCCGCCTGTTTCGGCACTGATTATGCTGCCCAGAGCCACAACGCCAAATTCAGCTTCTTCCCACCCACCCAGATTCGCATGATCAACCGCATCACCTCGGTGGATCCGCAGGGCGGTGCTTGGGGACTGGGGCTGCTAGTGGCCGAAAAAGACCTCACTCCAGATGCCTGGTATTTCAACTGCCACTTCAAGAACGACTTTTGTATTCCCGGTACCTTAGTCGGCGAAGGCTGCGGCCAGCTTCTAGCCTTCTATCTGCTCTATCTGGGACTGCACACGCGAGTCGAGGATGCCATCACCCAGCCGCTGCTCAACCAGACCCAAATCGGGCACTATCGCGGCCAGATCAAGCCCACGACCGGCACGATCACCTACCGGGTTGAAGTCACCGAAATCGGCCTCAGCCCCAGACCCTATGTCAAGGCAGAATGCTCAGCAATCTTCGAGGGCAAAACCATTGCCGTGATGAAGAACCTGGGCCTAGAGCTAGTCGAACGTCCGGCGGCCAACTTCAACCACAGCTCACGTTCCAACTCACTCTCGTTAGCGGGGAATGAAAAGTGACTAGCGTTTACACACCCTCGGTTTCAGTACCTCTAGACGCGATCGCCTTCGATGCGGCTGGAATTAAAGCCAGACTGTTGAACCTCTACCATCCCTGCTCAGTGGTGCGCTATGACGGCCAGATTGGCATGGTGAATCAAGCCTATGTTGGCGAAGTGGAAACCGGACGGTCGGGGCTGGAAGTACTAGCAACTCTGCCTCCCACTCCGCTAGAGCAGTTGGGCGACCCGAACTTCCGCGCCTTTCACGGCATCAAGTATGCCTATACCACCGGCGCGATGGCAGGCGGCATTGCCTCGACGGATCTCGTGATTGCCCTCGGTCAGGCCGGACTGTTGGGATCCTTTGGGGCGGGCGGTGTAGCTCCGGCTCGACTAGAGGCCGCTGTGCAGCAGATCCAGCAAGCCCTACCCCATGGCCCCTATGCCTTTAACCTAATCCACAGTCCCAGTGAACCGGCCATGGAGCGCGGTGCGGTTGATTTGTATCTGAAGTACGGCGTTAAGACAATCGAAGCCTCGGCATTTCTGGCTCTGACTGCGAACCTCGTGTATTACCGGGCCGCCGGGTTGAGCCTCGATGCCAACAACCAGATTCAGATCGGGCACAAGGTAATTGCCAAACTATCGCGGCGAGAAGTGGCCGATCAGTTTATGCAGCCCGCTCCAGTCAAACTGCTGAAGGAATTGGTCGAGCAGGGATTGATCAGCGAGCAGCAGGCCCGCTTAGCCGAACAGGCGCCAATGGCCGATGACATTACCGTCGAAGCCGATTCGGGCGGCCATACCGACAACCGCCCCCTGGTGTCGCTGCTGCCCTCGATTTTGAAGCGTCGAGATGAACTGCAAGCCAAATATCAATATCCGGTATTGATTCGGATCGGGGCCGCAGGCGGCATTAGCACGCCCGAATCGGCATTAGCCGCCTTCATGATGGGAGCCGCCTATGTGGTCACGGGTTCGGTGAACCAGGCTTGTGTAGAAGCGGGCACCTCCGACTACACCAAACGCCTGCTGGCCGAAGCCGAAATGCATGACGTGATGATGGCCCCCGCTGCCGACATGTTCGAGATGGGCGTCAAGCTGCAAGTGCTGAAGCGCGGCACGCTGTTCCCAGTCCGGGCACAAAAGCTCTACGAAATCTACCGCAGCTACGACTCGATCGACGCCATCCCCAAAGACGAACGCCAGCGTCTGGAAAAGCAAATCTTCAAAAAAAGCCTGGATGAAGTCTGGGAAGGCACCGTCGCCTTCTTCCAACAGCGCGACCCCAGCCAGATCGAGCGCGCCAGCCAGAATCCCAAACGCAAAATGGCGCTGATCTTCCGCTGGTACCTGGGCTTGTCTTCGCGCTGGTCAAATTCTGGCGAAGCGGGACGGGAATCGGACTATCAGATCTGGTGTGGTCCAGCAATGGGAGCCTTCAACGAATGGGTAAAAGGGTCCTACTTAGCCGAGCCAGCCAATCGCCGGGTAGTAGATGTGGCCCATCACATTCTCACTGGAGCTGCCTACCTCTACCGGATTCAGGCGCTAAAAATGCAGGGAATTTACCTGCCTGCCGACTTCAGCCACTATCAGCCGCTGCCCTTGCTCTAACTGGGTCTGCTCCCGCAGTTTTCAAGATTTCTATCAGGATGTCGTTCTAGGAGGTCACTATGACTCAAATCCAAACCACCAGCAGCTTTACGACTGAAAGCATCCAGGCCTGGTTCATTGCCCAAATCGCCGAGCAGACCAGCATTGATCCCGAAGACATCGATGTCAACGACCGCTTCGATAACTTCGGCTTAAACTCAGCCAGAGCCATGCTGATCGCCAGCCGCGCCGAAAAAATGCTGGGTTTTCAGCTCTCCCCCTCCTGGCTGTGGCACTACCCCACCATTGCCGGCCTCTCACAGCGCCTAGCCGAAGAAGCCCAACAGCTAGAAGCCGATCTGCTGCAAACCCTCGACCCCGAAACCCTAGCCCAAGCTCTCAACGAAATCGAAACAAAATAAATTCCTAGCTACACCCCCTACCCCTCACCCCCCACCCCTCACCCCTCACCCCCTACCCCTCACCCCTTCCCGCCATGACCACGACTGCCAACCTCTCTGAACGCATTGCCAACCTGTCGCCGGAACAGCGCGAACTGCTGATGCAGAAGCTGAAGCAAAAAGTCGGCATTGTCTATCGGCCTGGTTCCTCTAGCGAAAATGCGTCTAGCGCCATTGACTTACCGAAAGAGGCTGAACTCGACCCCAGCATTCAGCCGCTGGCAGTTCCTGGCGAGTTCATCACCCATCCCGATACCATCTTTCTGACCGGCGGCACCGGCTTCCTGGGCGCGTTCATTATTGCCGAGCTGATGCAGCGGACGCAGGCGGTGATTCACTGTTTGGTGCGGGCCAAAGATCCGGCAGAGGGACAGCGCCGTTTGCAAAAGAATCTGGAATCCTATGGCATCTGGAAGCCTGAATTCAAGGGGCGAATTGTGCCGGTGCTGGGGGATTTAGCTAGCCCGCGTTTTGGGTTGTCGGAAGCTCAGTTTGAGCAGTTGGCCTATGACATTGATGTGATTTATCACTGTGCTGCCTCGCTCAACTTTGTCTTCCCCTATCAGGCGCTGAAGCCGATGAACGTGACAGCCACCGAGGATGTGATTCGCTTAGCCAGCTTGGTGAAACGCAAAACGGTGCACTACATGTCCAGCGTCTCGGTGTTCGAGTCCCACGCTTACGCCGGCAAAGTGGTGAGCGAAGCCGACCTGCTCGACCATCACGAAGGGATGTTTCTCGGCTATGCCCAAACCAAGTGGGTAGCGGAAAAAATGATGCTGAACGCCCGCGAGCGGGGTTTGCCGGTCTGTATCTACCGCTTGCCTTTTATTTCAGGCGATAGCCGCACCGGAGCCTGGAATACCAAAGACTTCACCTGTCTGGTGGTCAAAGGCTGCACCGAAATGGGCTGTGCTCCTGTACTCGACTATTGGGTGAATATTTGCCCGGTAGACTACGCCAGCCAAGCCATTACCTACCTGGCTCAGCAGCCCCAGTCTGAGAACCAGATTTTCCATTTGATGAATCCCAATCCGGTGACATCCACCGAAACCACCGCCTGGGATGAACGGCTTGGCTCCTTTGTGGAACGCTTGCCCTACAAAGAATGGCAAGCGCGGCTAGCCCAACAGGCCACCACTCCGGATCATCCACTGTTTAGTTTGCGTTCGTTCTTCCTAGAACCCTTTTCGGAAGAAGGGCTGACGATTCCCGAACTCTACACTCGCGACAAAACGCCAATCTTCGACTGCACGGCCACCCTAGACGCCCTCAAGGGCAGCGGCATTGCCTGTCATCCGGTCAACCCGGTCCTGTCGGCCACCTATCTCGATTATTTCCTGCACCAGCAGATGCTGGATGCCAAAACCTATGGCCCGATTCCGATTGCCAAACTGCGAATGTTTCTGGCTTGGCAGCGGGCAATTGCTACCCTCCGTCGGGGCTTTGACTTTGAGGAGTGGAAGCGAATCAATATTGCTGCGGAAGCCACAGCAACGCCCACCTAGATTTCTAACTGAGTTCTACTCGTCAATTTCACTTTAGAGGTATCAATTTATCCAAAAAGATTCCATCATCCGTTCATCTACTAGTTCCTCTAGATTAATCAGGCAACCTGCATCTGTCTTGTCTTGCATTCCAATCAAGCTGAAACTCCACTAAATTTTGCTAGCCAAAGGTCGGTAAAGGTTCCTGAAACCAGTCAGAACCCCAGACGGCGCCTCAACCTAGCCCCAATTCAAGCCCTCAATTGAAATTTTTATAAATCCCCTCAGAGACTTTGCCATAGATATCCGTAACTATAGGGAGAACGTAATGACAGCGGCAGGTTACGTATTCGGGACACAACAGAAGATAGCAACGCTGGTTGACCTCCTGCGCTATAGATCCATCGCTCAGCCTGACGATACAGCCTTTGTGTTCCTCAAAGATGGAGAAACGATCGCAGCGTCGTGGACCTACCAGCAGCTTGACCATCAGGCCCGAATCATTGCTACCCATCTGCAAGCTTTAACTCGTCCCGGCGATCGGGTGCTGTTGCTGTATCCTTCGGGACTGGAATTCATCGCTGCCTTTTTTGGTTGCCTCTATGCCCAAACCATTGCGGTCCCGGCCTATCCACCCAAAGCCAACCAAACTCTGAATCGACTGCAGGCGATTGTAGCCGATGCTGATGCCGCCGCTGCCATGACCACCGAGGCGTTATTGCCCGATTTGCAGCGCAAGTGGAGAGAGGAAGCGCTGCCGCCGATTCACTGGTTAGCATCAGATGGTTTAGATTCGCACAACTGCAACTGGCAGGAACCCCCGATCACGAGCGCCACCCTTGCCTTTCTGCAATATACGTCTGGTTCAACTGGCAATCCTAAAGGCGTCATGGTCAGCCACGGTAACCTGTTGCACAATGAACGCTTGATCAAGCAAGCCTTTGGGCATCACGATCAGACGATTTCCGTCGGCTGGCTGCCGCTATTTCACGATATGGGACTGGTGGGCAACGTGCTGCAACCGCTCTATCTCGGTTTGCCCTGCACATTGATGTCTCCGGTGGCGTTCCTGCAAAAACCCCTACGCTGGTTGCAAGCAATTTCGGACTATCGAGCCACCAGCAGCGGCGGACCCAACTTTGCCTATGAGCTATGTGTGCGCAAAATTTCGCCAGAGCAGCGCCGCCAGCTCGATTTAAGCCGTTGGGATGTGGCCTTTACCGGAGCCGAGCCGATCCGGGCCGAAACGCTGGATCGATTTGCTGCTGCTTTTGCCGAGTGCGGATTTCGCCGCGAAGCGTTCTATCCCTGCTATGGTTTGGCTGAATCAACCCTGTTTGTCACGGGTGGAACCAAAACCGCTGCTCCCACAATTCTCACCGTAGAGCCAGACAGCCTCAGCCAGAATCGTGTTGTCTTGACTGATGCAGGTTTACCGTTGGTCGGTTGTGGTCATCCCCGCTTCGATCAAAACGTGATTGTGGTGGACCCCAATACCCTGACCGAATGCCATCAAGGCGAAGTGGGCGAGATTTGGGTGTCTGGCCCCAGCGTGGCCCAAGGTTACTGGAACCGACCCGACGCCACTGCTGCCACCTTCCAGGCTCAGTTAGCACCAGCGGCCAACAACCCCGATTACTTCTTGCGCACGGGCGATCTGGGCTTTATTCAGGGCACCGAGCTGTTTGTCACCGGACGGCTCAAAGACGTGATTATCATCCGAGGCCGCAATCACTATCCGCAAGACATTGAACTGACCGTTGAGCAGAGCCATGCCAGCCTCCGCAGTCCCAACGGAGCTGCCGCCTTTACCGTAGAAGTTGAGGGCGATGAGCAACTCGTGGTGGTGGCCGAGGTGGAACGTACCGCGCTGCGCAAAACCGCTGCGGATGAGCTGGAAGTGATTTTTAGCCAAATTCGCGCCGCCATTGCCAAACAGCACGATTTGCAAGTTCACGCGATTGTGCTGCTGAAGCCCGGTTATTTGCCCAAAACGTCCAGCGGCAAAATTCAGCGCCATGCCTGTCGGACTGGGTTCCAAACCGGGACATTAGCCAGCGTGGCTCAGTGGCAGGTTGCCCAAACCGACTCCAACCCTGTTGTCGTCCTTCCTACCTACGATCGGGAAACCCTGCTGGCTCAGCCCGCTAGTCAACAGCAGCAAACAATCCAGACTTGGCTACAGGTCCAGATTGCCGCTCGCCTCAAGGTTGGATTAGAACAGATCGATCTTGAGCGACCCTTGACTGACTACGGTCTAGATTCGGTGGAAGCCGTCAGCTTGGTGGCTGATCTGGAAGACTGGTTGGGCCAATCGCTCGATTCAGATCTGCTGAACGACCACCTGACGCTGGCTCAGCTCAGTCAAGTGCTCACGACCCAACTGTACCAGCCGAGTCCCAACCTGACGCCCTGTCCGTTGCCCCGTCGCCGCTCTCGATTGTTCTGGTCTTGGAGCCAAGCGGTATACCAGCACTGGTTTCAGTTGAGTTGCCAGGGCTTAGAGCATTTGCCTACAGATCGCCCATACCTGCTTGCGGCCAACCATGTCAGTCATCTCGATGCCGGAGCGATTGTCGTCTCGTTGCTGAAGCAGGTCGATCAGGTGATCTGCCTGGGGGCCAAAGATTACTTTTTTGATCACGCCCTCAAGAGCTGGTTTTCCAGAAGCTTTTTGAATCTGGTTCCCCTCGACCGGGAAGGTACGCTATTGGGTGCACTCGATGCCCTGCGGCACTGCGAACAGTTGCTGAATGCTCGCACGCCGATCTTGATTTTTCCGGAAGGCACGCGCTCGCGCACTGGAGAAATTCAGGCATTTCAGCCTGGTTTGGGCCTCCTAGCGCTGAAGCTGAATGTGCCGATTGTGCCGGTCTACATTGAAGGCACCTATCAAGCCCTGCCCAAAGGACGGCTGCTGCCCCGTCGCCATCCGATTCAGGTGACGTTCGGCGCTCCTCTAGATTTAGCCTCTCCCCAGCGCAATGCTGCCGATCGAGAAGCGTGTCAGGCGATTACCGATCAAACCCGCGCCGCTATTTTGCAACTGCGGGCTAACCGGCTAGAGCAAACCTTCGCTCCCATTCCCACCCAAACCAACGGGAGGGCGATCAAATGACCATCGCTGCCTTCTTTGATGTAGACGGCACCTTGCTGAAGGCCAACATCGTGCATCATTACCTCTATCTGGCGAAACAAGACCGCTCGCTTTGGCAGCAGGGCCTGACAACCGCACGCCTGCTTAGCCTTGTGCCGTTCTATCTCTGGCTGGACCGAATCAGCCGCGATGCCTTTAATCATGTGTTCTACCAGAATTACGATGGCTTATCGGTCGAGCAATGTTTTGCCTTAGGCCAACGCTACTTTCAGCAAAAACTGCGCTCCGGACTATTTCCAGCCGCCTTGCAGCAGATTGCCGAACATAAAAGCCAGGGAGCCAAAATTGTTTTGGTGACTGGTTCGGTGGACTGCATTATTGCCCCACTCGCAGAATTCCTGGGAGTCAGCAGCCTCACCACCCAACTTCAGGTTTGCAATGGCTATTACACCGGCAACCTGCAAGGCGAACCCGTGGCTGAACAGGAAAAGGCGCGACTGATCCGCCAGTTTGCTGCCTCGCAGGGGATTGATTTACAGCACAGCTATGCCTATGGCGATAGTATTGCCGATCTGCCGATGTTGCAGGCAATTGGGCATCCAGTCGCAGTAAACCCGGATGTGGCCCTGTCTCGCATCGCTACGCAAGCAGGTTGGCCGATCAAGCAATGGAAGGCGGATCGACACTCGACGCCATCCTCACCAACCGTTGTCTCTCAGCCTCCGGAGCCATGCCTATGAACCTACAGGACAAAACCTTACTCATTACCGGCATCACTGGATTCATTGGTGCCCGTGCTGCTGAGTTGGCCCTCCAGCGAGGCATGAAGGTGCAGGGGCTGGCTCGCTCAGCGGAAAAAGCTGCTCCGCTCAAAGACCGGGGCGTCAAAATTGTGGTGGGCGACATTACGGACCCAGCGGCGGCGGCAACAGCCTGTCAAGGTGTGGATCTGGTGC
The DNA here is from genome assembly GCF_032598965.1 of Leptolyngbya sp. NK1-12. Lineage (NCBI taxonomy): Bacteria > Bacillati > Cyanobacteriota > Cyanophyceae > Leptolyngbyales > Leptolyngbyaceae > Leptolyngbya > Leptolyngbya sp. NK1-12. The sequence continues at coordinate 500,916 of NZ_CP053586.1, read as the reverse complement.
TGCACACGGCAGCAATCGTCAGAATCGACGGTGACCCGGACGCCTTTCGGCAGGTCAATCTGCAAGGCGCGGTGAATATGGCGCAGGCAGCCAAACAGCAAGGCGTCAAAGCCTTTGTGCACCTGTCGAGCGTTATGGTGTATGGCTTCAACTATCCACCCTACGCGACAGAATCGAGTCCCCTGCGGGGGGAAAATAACCCCTATTGCCAAACCAAAATTGACAGCGAGCGAGAGCTGCTAAAACTCAACCAACCACCCGAATTTGGTGTAATTATCATTCGCCCTGGAGATGTCTATGGTCCCAATAGCGGAGCTTGGGTAGTAGAACCGCTCAGCTATATGCACCGCAAGGAATTTGCGCTGCCTCGGCTAGGCAAGGGCCGGATCAACCATGTTTACGTAGATAACTTGATCGACGCCATCTTCTTAGCAATCGAGCAGGAAGCCTATGGCGAAGTCTTCAACATTACCGATGGGCAGGACACGTCTTGCAAAGACTATTTCACCAAGCTGGCGGCCATCGCGAATGCGCCACCTCCAATTGTGTTGCCCACGTTTTTAGTCAAGTTTCTGTTGAATCAACGGATTAAAAAGCAGCAGCAGAACGGCGAACCGATCGACCTGCCGCCTGACTCGATCAACTGGATGAGTCGCCCCTATCTCTACTCGATTGAAAAGGCCCGTACCCAGCTAGGGTATCAACCCAAAATTCTTCTAAATCAAGGCTTAGAACAGGTCAAATTATGGTTGCAAACTCGCTAGAGCAAAATCACGAAAATAAAACCACGAAAACCAAGCTAATGAATTCAAGTAGTGCCCTAAGAAAACGCTTTTTGTTGGCAGCCTATAGAATTTTCTCTAGGTTCTATGTGCTGTTTAGCCGCGATCCACGCTATCAACAAGCGGTTCCTTTGGCGCTCTATGCCCCTTGGAAAATTGACAAAGAGTTTCGTCGTACCTACAAAGCAATTTTTGCCAACACGCTCGTGGATCAGTATCGCTGTTATGAACTGTGGTCGTTGGTCGAGCAATCTCAGAAACTAGGGCATGGCAGCATTATCGAAGTGGGCGTTTGGCAGGGAGGTACGGGCGTATTAATGGCTCATCGCGCGCTGCAATGTGGCATTACCGATCCCGTCTACTTGTGCGACACATTCTCGGGAGTTGTGAAAGCCTCTGACAAAGATAGCTTCTATAAAGGCAACGAACATGCCGATACGTCTCAGGTGATTGTGGAACGGCTGGTCGAGCAATTTGGTTTACACCAGGTGAAAATTCTCAAGGGCATTTTTCCGGATGAAACTGCCCACCTGATTGGTGATGATAAGTTTCGGCTTTGCCATGTGGATGTAGATGTATATCAGTCGGCCAAAGACGTAGTGGCCTGGATCTGGGATCGCATGGTCATCGGCGGGATCATCGTCTATGACGACTATGGTTTTTTAGGCTGTGACGGCATCACTAAACTGGTTGAAGAACAAAGATCTCTGCCCGATCGCCTTGTGTTTCACAATCTGAATGGTCACGCGATTGTCGTGAAGCTGGCATAACTGGACACAAAATTCTGAATATCGCAAGTTCAACGGAGAGTGTAAACAATGACAACCACAGTAGAACGAAAGTCTCAAACAATTAAAGGCAGCCTGCCGACGTGGGGCGTTTGGGAACGCATGGTTCCAGAGATGGTGGCCGAGGGCGATCACTGCACTCAGCAAATGCTCGATATCCACCTCGGACGGTATCAAACCGCCAGCCGTTATGTGCAGGGCAAAAAGGTATTGGACATTGCTTCGGGTACTGGCTTTGGTAGCAAAATGCTGAAACAGGCCGGAGCTGAGCAGGTGATTGGCGTCGATATTTCGCCAGTGAGCATCCAATATGCGCAGGAGCATTACCAAACTGCAGGCGTCACCTTTGTCCAGGCCGATGCCGAGGTGTTTGAGTGGTCAGAGCAGTTTGATGTAATTGTCTCGTTTGAAACCATTGAGCATGTGCCCCATCCCGATCGGTTTTTGGCCCAAATTCGCAAGCTATTAAAGCCAGATGGTCATTTTTTGCTCTCTGTTCCTCTCGGTGAAACTCGCCACATCGATCCCTATCACCTGCATGTGTTTAGCCAGGAGGATGTATTTCAACAATTTGCTCAAGCTGGTTTTGTAATTGACGCTTATCGGATTGACGACTGGACAATTCAGCTCGCCGATCTGGAACTGTGGAAAAAGCTCTATCCCGAATCTCGCGTGTCGCTCAAAGAGCTGTTCTTCACGTGGCGAGGACGACGAGTCGTATGGGATCTGATCAAACACAGATGTCTTGCAATGCCGCAAATTATGGTTCATGCCCAACTCGCTTCTGCAATTCCCAATCCTCCTCAAGTCTTGCAGCATCTAGACTAGGAGGATGTTTAGATCAAAGTCCTTCAATCCAGGTCGCTATTTTCGAGTGATTCAACCCAATTAAGTAGGTGGGCGCAATGATTGAGAAGACGCATTTCGACTCCGCTCAATGCGCAACGTTTCGGGAAGCAGAGGGTTGAGCGGAGTCGAGACCCGGCATTGTGAAGCGAAGATTAATTTAGCCTACCTACTTATCTTTCCCGCTGTCCCAGGCTGACTGGCGCCGTCGGCGCAGAAATTGATCAGGTTGAACAACTTAGTCGGGTGTTTTTGTTATTTTCTGGTGTTCGCATAATGAATTCTTCTGTTTCTCAGCAGCCCAATGTCAGAGTATTGGAAAAGCCGACTAATGTGTTTTTCCATTGCGGTGAAGGCTTTTATTACGAGTCATTACCCAAAGGAACGCGGGTAATTTATCCCAACCCGTCCCATGCTGCCATAGCTGATGTGGATGCGGCAATTGAGCATGCGTTGGAAAATCCGTTGGGTTGCGATCCGCTCTCAGCTCAGCTCCGACCGGGCATGAAAGTGACAATTGCCTTTGACGATCTTTCCTTGCCGCTGCCGCCAATGGCCCGCCCCGACATTCGGGAACTGATCATCACCAAAGTACTGAAGAAATTAGGGGAAGCAGGGATTGACGATATTCACATTATTTGTGCTGTCGCGCTGCATCGCCACGAAACACCCGCCGAACTGAAGTATCAGCTAGGCAACAAGATCTTCAACGAATTTTATCCCAGCGGTAGACTCTACAACTACGATGCCGAAGATAAAGAAGGCAACATCTTCCTCGGCACCACGGAAAAAGGTGAAGAAGTTGAGGTGTCGCGTCGCGCTGTCGAGTCTGATCTGGTGATTTACGTCAACATTAATTTGGTTTCAATGGATGGCGGTAATAAATCCTATGCAACTGGACTCAGCACCTACCGCACGATTCGCCATCATCACAATCACCATACGCTGATGCACTGCAAGTCCTATATGGACCCCAAGAACTCAGCGTTGAATGCCTCCTGCGATCGTCAGGGCAAGATCATTCAAGAGCACATGAATATCTTCAAGATTGAGACCACGCTCAACAATGACACCATGCCCGCCTATGCTACCTACCTGAAAAAGCCAGTCTGGGAGATGAACTGGTTTGATTGGGGTAACTTCTGGATCAACAAAAAACTGCTCGACGCCAGCTCCATCAAAACTCGCCGCAAAATCTTTGAGCAGCTCCGCGCTCCCTACAAACTCACCAGCATCTACGCCGGACGCACTGCTCCTGTTCACGAAAAGATTCTGGAAAAAGTATTTGCCCAGCACTGTGTTCCCGTTCAGGGGCAAGCCGATATTGGCATTGTGGGCATTCCCTACCTCAGCCCCTACAATGTCAACTCGATCATGAATCCCATCCTCACCTATGTGATGGCCTTGGGCTACAGCTTTAACTTCTATCGAGGCAAGCCGCTGATTCGTAAAGGCGGCGTTTTAATTGCCCTCTACCCGCTGCACGAGGACTTTCACCCGGTTCACCATCCCTCTTACATTGAGTTTTACAATCGCGTTCTCACCAATACCACCGATCCTAAAACCATTCAAGACAAGTACGAAGAAGAATTTGCCTATAATCCTAAATATATTGAAGCCTACCGATACGGTAACGCATACCACGGTGTGCATCCTTTCTATATGTGGTATTGGGGCTGCTATGGCTTGGCCCACCTCGGCAAGGTAATTTTCGTCAAACCCCAGTCGAAGCGCCCTGCCGAAATTATGGGATTCGCCACGGCCAACAGCATTGCTGAAGCAATTGAAATGGCAAAAGACGTTGTTGGAGATAACCCGTCCATTTCTAACTTCCATTATCCTCCCCATATTCTGCTTGATGTGTCCTGAGTGGGCCTGCTTCGTATTGTTTCCTTATTTGTTAACTAATCCCCCTATAAGCTATGAAAGTTCTACTCATTTGGCCGATTTTACCGAACTCATTCTGGTCCTATCAAGAAACGCTTGATCTGCTAGGGCTAAAAACCAATATGCCCCCTCTGGGATTGATTACTGTCGCGGCCATGCTGCCTCAAGAGTGGGAAATGCGGTTGATTGACCGCAACGTCAAGCTAGAAACCGAAGCTGACTGGGAATGGTGCGATCTAGTAATTGTCTCTGCCATGATTGTGCAGCGAGATGATCTTCGTCATGTAATCCAAACCGCCAAGGCTAAAGGCAAAAAGGTGGCCGTGGGTGGCCCCTTCCCCACCTCTGTGCCCGACTTTGCCCTAGAGTCGGGTGCTGATTACCTGATCTTGGACGAAGGCGAAATCACAATTCCCATGTTCCTAGAAGCACTAGAGCGCGGCGAAACCAGCGGCACCTTCCGCACGTTAGAGAAGCCCGATGTTACCCAAACCCCGATCCCGCGCTATGACCTGTTGGATTTGACGGCCTACATGTCGATGACAATCCAATTCTCACGGGGCTGCCCATTTCAATGTGAATTTTGCGACATCATTACTATTTACGGACGCAAACCTCGCACCAAAACGCCGCAGCAAATGCTAGCTGAATTTCAAGCACTATATGAGCTGGGCTGGGCTGGCATCATCTTTGTGGTGGATGACAATTTCATTGGCAACAAACGCAATGCCAAAGTATTTTTGCGGGAGCTGATCCCCTGGATGCAGGAGCGCAACTTTCCCTTCCCGCTGCTGACCGAAGCCTCGCTGAACTTGGCCGAGGATGATGAACTGCTGGAGTTGATGGTGCAGGCGGGCTTTAGAGCTGTCTTCATGGGGATTGAAACCCCCGATGCCGATAGTTTGATGGTGGCCAACAAAGAGCAAAATACACGCGGTTCGCTTGTGGAAGCCTGTCACAAAATTACCCGCGCTGGCTTGAAAATTATCTCTGGTTTCATTATTGGATTTGACGGCGAGCGCTCTGGTGCCGGACAGCGAATTGTTGATTTTGTGGAAGAAAGCACGATCCCTGAAGCACACCTAGGTGTCTTGACTGCTTTGCCGAATACCGCCATGTGGCAGCGGCTGAAACGAGAAGGACGTCTGATTGATGACACAATCGAAGAACAGGATGGGGATACGTTGTCGCCCCAGTTAGCATTGATGAATTTTGTTCCGACTCGGCCAATTGAGGAGATTGCTACTGAGTATATCGACGCTTTCTGGAAACTCTATGAACCTACAACCTATCTAAAACGTACTTTCCGCCATCTCAGCATGATGCAGGGTAAACTCCAAACCAATACGAACCCCGATCACGTTCCGCCAATCGCTTATCAAGTCGGTCAAGCTATGGCACAGAAAGTTGGCATTCGTATGTTGAAGGCAATCTCCTGGCGATATGGCGTTCTCCGTTCAACTCGTTTTCTCTACTGGAAATATCTAATTACTCTGATCATTCAGAAACCCCATCTCGTTCCAGGTTTTCTGACAATCTTGGCGTTTGGCGAACACTTGTTTAAGTTCCGCTATGAAGTGAGAGAAAAGATTGAAAAGCAAATTGCTGATCGGCGAGCTGCCATTGCCGCTATTGGCTCAGTCACTCCGCCAGACGATCAATCCCTATCCTCTACGGCCAAATCTCAGTCAGAAGCGGCAGCTTGAGGTAGGTGAATGGGTGATAGCCCATCTACCCATCTACTCCTCCCTCCTCCGCGGTTAGGGCAATCTTTTAGAGCATCTGGTTCCTGAGAATCTATGATCAATCAACTAGCGATCATTCTTTTCTGGGTTTTGGCGATCCTGGCGGCCATCCAACTGCTGTTTCTAGGGCAGTTTTTGCTGTCGTTGCGCCAGTACCTAGCTTCAGCTGCCTCTCCTGCTGTGCCCTACACCCCTAAAGCGGCAATTGTGCTTTGTCTACGCGGGGCGGATCCGTTCTTACCCAACTGCATTAAAGCTCTGACCCAGCAAGACTATCCCGACTACGAACTGCACATTATCATCGACAGCCTAGAAGACCCAGCTTGGTCGATTGTGAGCCAAACGATTGGGAACTTGAAACAGATCCCGATTACGGTACAGACGCTGGAATCCCCCCGATCAACCTGTAGCCTCAAGTGCAGTGCTTTGATCCAGGCTCTATCCCGGCTGGACAGCGATTGTGAAGTGGTGGCACTGGTTGACTCGGATACGGTTCCTGCGTCTACCTGGCTGCAAGAATTGGTTGCCCCGTTGGCTGATAGTCGAGTTGGTTTAACCACAGGAAATCGCTGGTATGCGCCGTCAGGCAACCAGTGGGGATCGATTGTCCGCTATCTGTGGAATTCTACGGCGATTGTGTCGATGTATGTATTTAAAACACCTTGGGGTGGTACATTAGCCGTTCGTACCGATTTCTTGCGTCAGGCTAATCTGTTGGAAGAATGGAACCGTACCCTCTGCGAAGATGTGCCGCTCCATTTAGCGTTGCAAAAGCAAAAGCTAGAAATTAAATTTGTTCCCTCGTTAGTAATGGTCAACTATGAAGAGTGCAATTTGCCAAGTTTCATGCGTTGGGCCAGTCGCCAACTGTTGCTGACGCGACTCTATCACCCAGACTGGAACTGGATGCTGGGCTTTAGCCTGATCGCTTCGGTGCTGCCGATTTTGGCGCTGATTTTGATGATTACACTTCAGGTGAGTTCCCAGTTGGGCCTATCCACTGATGCTGAAACGAGCCAACAGGCCGTGATTTGGTTGGGTGGCGGTCTGGTGATCTTTTATTTGCTTGGGTTAGGAGCCGGTCTGTGGTTAATCGATCGCGCCATTCGCCTGTTGATGCATTCCACCGCCCAACCCTTGCCAACCTTCTCGCCCAATGCTCTACTCAAAATCATTCTTGGTATTCCGCTCTCCCAAGTACTCACACTTCTTCTGATGCTCTCTGCTACCTTTGCTCGTCATACTGAATGGCGTGGCATTACCTATACAATCAAGGCTTCCCATGATATCCATTTGGTTGAATACCGCCCCTACCGATTAGCCAAACTGCTCAGCTCCAAAGCATCCCTCTAGTTCTTTCCTTTGTTTCAGGAGCACTGCCTATGCCCCCGTTGATTTTTTCCTCGATCATCCAGGTCATACCTCTGCTGGCTCTGCTGACTCCGCTGACGCTTCCGCTGACAATCGTTGATCGCTTTGCTTCATTCCATTCATTCCCCGCGCTACCCAGTTCGATTACCTATGGAACTCACTGGTAAAACTATTCTGATTACTGGCATCAATGGACTAATCGGTCGCCGAGCTGCTGAATTAGCGATGCAGCGTGGTATGAAGGTGCGAGGGTTAGACATCACGTCTGTCCAATTAGATGCCGAGGTGGTCACCGGTAGTGTCACCGACCCCATTGCCGCGGAAAAAGCCTGTCGCGATGCCGATATTGTGCTGCACACAGCAGCCATTGTCTGGGAAGAAGGCGACATGAACGAGTTTTTGCATGTTAACGTCGGGGGAACGATTAACATGGCTAAAACCGCTAAAGATGCAGGAGTCAGGTGTTTTGTCAACCTGTCTAGCGTTATGGTGTATGGTTACACCTATCCAGATCATGTCACCGAAGATGGCCCCTTCTATCAAGGTAATAATCCCTACTGTAAAACTAAACTAGAAGCCGAAAGACATGTCATGGCCCTGAATTCACCGCCTCGGTTTGGCGTGATCAACATTCGTCCGAGTGATGTCTATGGCCCCCGTTCGTTGGTTTGGGTGGTGCGCCCACTGCACACGATGCAGCAGCGCAAGTTTTTTTTGATTGATGGCGGTCGCAATGTCATGAACCATCTCTATGTTGATAATTTGATTGACGCGATTTTTCTGGCGATTGAGCAGGAAGCCTATGGCGAAACCTTCAACATTACCGATGGCTACGAAACCACCTGGCGCGAGTATGCTACCCGGTTGGCCCAAATCGGCAGACTGCCGCATTCGTTGCCTTCCTTGCCCAGTTTTCTGATTAAATCCCTGATCAAGTTAAAGCTAGTTGATGGCAGCATCACGCCAGCTCTAATCAATACCATGACTCGACCTCATGCCTACTCAATCGAGAAAGCCCGCATCCAGCTCGGCTATCAGCCTAAGATTAGTCTCGATGAGGGTATGCAGCGCACAGCAGAATGGTTACAAACCGAAAATATTTTTACTCCTACCTGGAGCAGCAAGCTGAAGAATTTTTCGCATTCGGTTTCTAAGTAGTAATTTCAGCATCTTGATTTCAAAACCTTAGAGCTTGTTTGTAAACAAAGATTGAGATCCCCCTAAATCCCCCTTAAAAAGGGGGACTTCAGAGATTTAACTCGGTTCCCTCCTTATTTAAGGAGGGTTAGGGAGGATCAGATGTGAAGTCGATTCTAGCCTCTTAAAATTCATTTACAAACAGTCTCTTAATTTCAAAACCTTAGATTTCAAAAACCTATGGAACTCCAAGGCAAAACGATTTTAATTACCGGCATCGGTGGGTTTATTGGTCTGCGAGCCGCTGAACTCGCCTTGCAGCATGGCATGACGGTTCGAGGACTACAGCGTACCGCCGCAAAAGCAGAAGCCGTAAAAACGCTAGGCGCAGAAGTCATCGTTGGCAGCATCACGGATGCAGGAGTGGCGGAGCAAGCCTGTCAAGGGGTAGACGTTGTACTGCATTTGGCGGGGCTAGTTCGCGAATCAGGCGATATGGATGAGTTCACTCACCACAACGTTACCGGTGCATTGAATATAGCTAAAACAGCCAAGAAATGCGGTGTTCAATGCTTTGTGAATATGAGCAGCGCCATGGTGTACGGCTTTAATTATCCCAACCATGTCACCGAGACGGGTCCGCTCTATCAGGGCAACAATCCCTTCTGTCAAACCAAGATTGCTGCCGAACAGCAGGTGATGCAGCTCAATGACCCGTCTTTTGGTGTAATTAACCTGCGTCCGGGTGATGTCTATGGCCCCCGTTCATTGATTTGGGTAGTGCGGCCTCTCCAGTTTATGAAAAAGGGATTGTTTGTTCTGATCAACGATGGGCGCGGTGTGATGAACCATCTCTACATCGATAACTTAATCGACGCGATTTTTCTAGCTATTCAGCAGGAAGCCTATGGTGAAACCTTCAACTTGACTGACGGGTGCGAAACGAGTTGGAAGGAGTATTTCACCCGTCTAGCCGAAATTGGCGGTATGCCCAAACCTAACTCAGTTCCAGAGTTTGCCGTTCGTGCGCTAGCTAAACTACACGTGGCCGACGGCAGCGTTTCTACTGCCAGCATTGATAGTGTGACTCGCCCCTATGCCTATTCGATTGAAAAAGCCTGCAATCAGCTTGGCTATCGACCCAAAATTGACCTCGATGAGGGAATGCGGTGCACAGCAGAATGGCTGCAACAGGAGAATGTTTTATCGTCCGAGTGGCTAGCGCGAGCAAAGGCTTCGTAGATGCAGTTCAGTGTTGTCGCTTAGACTACACTTTATCGTTGCTTCAAATTCAGGTCGGGAGAAATATGAAGATTGCGAGGCTGTTCTAGTGAAACAGCGGAAAGGATTTATGATGATTTCAATCTGCTCTACCGCTGGGAAGGCTCGGAAATTCCGTAGATCTGGTAGATCTAGCATTGATGGGTCTATTGTCTAAACCTCTAAATAGCGCGGGGCGATGATATGAAGGTACGCAAGCGGCGGTACTTAGAGCCTATCCGAAAAATCCCTTCAGGGTTTTAAAATTCGAAAACTTGCCAGAGTTTTCAGATAGGGAGTTAATGTCTTGGTGCTTAATGACTGAATATTTTGATGACCAAATTTTCCCAATGCTGATGGATGCTAAAACTCTATACTCACACGAATTATTTGCATAGAGGTACTACAATATACCTAAAAGTGATCCTTGGATGCTAACTCATACTATTGCAATATCACTTATTCTGAAAAGTAGTTTTATATAGCCTTCCTCCTTGAATCAGCCTGTAGATCGCATCGCAGTTACGGTTCTGTCTAATTGCTCCTAGGTTCTACCCTCTAACGTCTTTTGCGTCCGATTGCTTCCATAGTTTAACGTTGGGTTTGACCGTTTTCGGTTTGCTGCTTGTATTTGGTTTTATTCCAATTGGTTTGTTTTCCCAGAGAGCCTATCCATGATTGCGATCTCCATTGCCCTATTCTGGTGTTTAACAACGCTGGTGATCATTCAGATCCCCTATGTGATCGCTTTCATTCAGCAATTGCGACAAACCCGTGCGGATTCGGCTCTGCCTAGGCTGGCTTTACCGAAAGCAACCATTATTCTGTGCTTGCGAGGAGCCGATCCATTCCTGCCGGATTGCCTAAAGCGGCTATTAAGTCAGGATTACCCCAACTATCAGCTGCATATTGTAGTCGATAACCCGGATGATCCAGCATGGAGTGTTGTTAACCAGATCGTAACCAATCAAACTGATCTGCCTGTTAAGGTTAGCTCTCTGCGTGTCAGACATGCTACCTGTAGTCTCAAGTGCAGCGCTCTGCTGCAAGCCGTGGCCGAACTCGATTCCGACTGCGAAATTGTTGCTCTGCTCGATGCCGACACTATCACTCATCCCACCTGGCTACAAGAGCTAGTCACACCGCTGCAAGATCCGCAAATTGGCGCAACCACGGGCAACCGCTGGTACATGCCGAGCAGCAATGGCTGGGGTAGCCTAATTCGCTATTTGTGGAACGCTTCGGTAATTGTCTACATGTATAAATACACGATTCCTTGGGGTGGTTCACTGGCAGTGCGAGCCGAAATTGTGCGGCAGCCGGAGCTATTACAGCAATGGCAGCAGTCGTTGGTTGAAGATGCCACCCTCTATCAAGCGATCAAAGCGCGAGGCTTACAGATTCAACCAGTGCTGTCGGTGCTGATGGTCAACCGCGAAGACTGTCAGCTCTCTAGCTTTCTGCGCTGGCTGCAGCGGCAGTTTGTGTTTGTGCGGCTCTATCATCCTGCTTGGACCGAGAGCGTTTGCTTCAACGGCATAATTTTGGCGCTGTTGCTCTGCCTCTATGCTTTGCTGCCTGTGGCTATCTTCATCCAGCAATGGCAGGCAGCGGCTTGGCTGAGTGGCGCTGTCTTACTCAACTTGAGCATCAGCGTGCTGTTGCTGATCGGCATCCATCGTGAAGTTTGCTTGGGGTTGGACAATCGCGGCGAAGCCAACAGCCCCTTTTCGGCCATCGCTTTGGTCAAGCTGCTGATTGGCATTCCGCTGTCGCAGTTGCTTTGCAATCTGATGCTGATCTCAGCGCTGCTGGTGCGTCGCATCGAGTGGCGCGGCATCACCTATCACATTCAAGGACCGCAGCAAATCCAGCTTGAGCAGTACAACCCCTATCAGCCGCTCAATCCTGCTAGCTCAATGGTTTCTCTATGGTAAACAACCTCAGTAATTTTAAATTGATCAACTACCGACTTTAGATTGACTTTAGATTATTGACGAAGTGTCAGCCTCCAGTCTCATTATTCTCCAGTTTCAAGTCTCAAGTCCCTAGTCTCAAACTCTTAAGCTCAACTACGCCATACGTCCTAAATTCATCTAATATCGCGTTGAATCATCATGCACATTACTATTCTGACAATTGGCTCTAGAGGCGATGTTCAACCCTATGTAGCGCTAGGGATGGGGTTGCAAGCGGCTGGGCATCAGGTCTGTGTTGGCACCGAGGCTGATTACGAAACCTTTGTAACTGGGTGCGGCTTAGAGTATGCCCGACTTCCGGGCAATACTCGCCAAAAACACAACGATTCTGCCTGGAAGCATTATCTGAACCATGAGACGGGCAACATTATCAGCTCGATTCGACAGGGTATGAAGTTTGTGATTCCGGGACTGCGCGAGTTGCTGGATGTGTCGTGGCAGGTCTGTCAAAATACCGAAGCGATTATTTGTATGCCGCAGGTGCCAAGTGGCTATCTGATCGCCAAAACGTTGGGTATCCCGTTTATTAGCGTTTGGGCAACGCCCAATACACCCACCACTGCCTTTGCTCATCCCTATTTGACCTCCGAACTGCCGCTGGGCATTCTCAATCGCTTATCCTATCCATTCGTCGATTTGCTCTGCATTCAGTATTGGGGCCCAGTTCTCGATCAGTGGCAACGCGAAACCCTACAGCGACCGCCGCAGCCCTTGAAAGCGCTGAAAGAATTCTACAGTCAGCCGATCCCCACTCTGTATGGCTACAGTCCGACTTTGCTGCCTAAACCTACCGACTGGGGCGACAATATTCATGTGCCAGGATTTTGGTTTCTCGATCAGCAGAGCGACTGGCAGCCCAGTTCGCAGTTGACTGACTTTTTGGCAGCAGGCACGCCGCCTGTCTACGTCGGCTTTGGCAGCGCCGTCTGGGAAGATCCGCAGCGGATCACCGAGATGATCTTGGCAGCCGTGCAGCAGAGCGGACAGCGGGCAATCCTCGATCTGTGCTGGGGCGGACTGACCGACGCCGATTTACCCGACACGATCCTAAAAGTCGAATCGAAAGATGCACCGCATCGCTGGCTGTTGCCCCGAATGGCAGCGGCAATTCATCATGGTGGCGCAGGCACAATCGGCGCAGTGGCGCGAGCGGGCATTCCCTCAATGGTGATTCCTTCCTACTACGACCATACCTTTTGGGGCAGACAGGTGGCTAAACGAGGTGCAGGTCTGCCGCCACAGCGATTGAAACAGCTTTCGGTCAACAAACTAGCCAGGCAAATTCGCTTTCTCGCCACAGACTCCAATCTGCGGCAGCGAGCCAAAGCTGTGGGTGAAAGCGTCCGCGCCGAGCGAGGCGTTGAGCGTGCCGTCGAAATCATCCTTGATCACCTGCCCGTCGAACGTTCCCTTAAAATTCCGGTTCCAGGAGGTTCCCCATGAAAGTTGGCATTTTGGCAGGCGGCTATGGTACTCGCTTAGCCGAAGAGACTGACACAAAACCGAAGCCGCTAGTCGAAATTGGCGGTGAGCCGATCTTGCTGCACATCATGCGGCACTATGCCCACTATGGTTTTAATCAGTTCGCAATTGCGCTGGGCTACAAAGGCGAGATGATTAAACGCTACATGGTCGATTACTGTCTACTCAACAGCAGCCTCAGCGTCGATTTCTCGACCTGCACGGTAAATCCGCATTGCAGCCATCAACTCGACTGGCAGGTAGATCTAGTTGATACAGGTCTTAACACCAATACAGGCGGCAGGATCAAGCGACTCGCTCCCTACATGGGCAACCAAACCTTCATGCTGACCTGGGGCGATGGGCTATCGGATGTGAATTTGCATGAGCTGCTGGCATTTCACCGTGCCCACGGCAAACTGGCCACTATGACGGCGGTGCGTCCGCCCGCTCGATTTGGCTGTCTAGAGCTAGATGGTGATCAAATCGTCGATTTCTCAGAAAAGCCGCAGGCTCGCGAAGGCTGGATCAATGGTGCATTCTTTGTTTTAGAACCGGAAGTATTTGACTACATCGACGGGGATGATACGCTTTGGGAGAAAGAGCCGCTAGAGCGATTAGCGCGATCTGGGCAGCTTATGGCCTATCGCCACACCTCCTTCTGGCAATGCATGGATACATTACGCGAAAAACGTCTGCTGGAAAGCCTCTGGCAAAGCGGTAAAGCACCCTGGAAAGTGTGGGACACAAAACTTCAACGCCAACAGCTTAACCAACTCGAACAGCTCGCACAATTGAAACAGCCAAACGCAGAGGAGAAGATCAATGAGGGTGATCGTCACGGGACACAAGGGATACATCGGCACCGTCTTAGTGCCCATGCTTTTAAACTGCGGCCATGAAGTCTTGGGCATTGACAGTGACCTGTTTGCCGATAGCACCTTTGGCGACGGAGATAGTATTGTTGCTGTGCCCGAACTGCATAAAGACATCCGTGACCTTACCACCTCCGATCTGACAGGCTACGATGCCCTGATTCACTTAGCGGGACTCTCTAACGATCCGATGGGGGACCTGAATCCGATGCTCACCGACGAAATCAATCACTTGGCGACGATTCGTTTAGCGCAGCTCTGTAAGCAGGTTGGCATCGAGCGCTTTCTGTTCTCCTCTTCTTGCAGCAACTACGGAGCAGGCGGGCTGGATTGGCTCACCGAGGAGTCACCGCTGAATCCGGTCACACCCTACGGCATTTCTAAAGCCAACGCCGAGCTGGGTCTAGCTAAATTAGCTGACGACAACTTCAGTCCGACGTATCTGCGGAACGCCACGGCCTTCGGGGCATCGCCGCGTATCCGCTTCGATCTAGTGCTGAACAACCTGGCGGCCTGGGCCTTCACCACAGGCAAGGTGCTGCTGAAAAGCGATGGTTCGGCCTGGCGACCAATCGTGCATATCGCAGACATCTCACGAGCATTCATTGCCGTGCTGCACGCGCCGCGTCAGTTGATTCACGATCAGGCGTTTAATGTGGGACGCAACGAAGACAACTACAGAGTTCGCGAAATTGCCGAAATCGTGGAAGCCACTATTCCTGGCTGCAAAATTGAGTATGCTAGCACCGCCTTCTCCGACTCGCGCTGCTACAAAGTCGATTGCCGCAAACTGCTCGACACCCTGCCAGAATTTCAGCCGCAGTGGAACGCTCGCAGCGCCGCCCAACAGCTCTATGAAACCTATCAGCAGATCGGACTGACGCTTGACGAATTTGAAGGGATTCGCTACCGCCGCGTCTCTCAGTTGCAGCACTTAATCGAGCAAAATCGCCTCGATGCCAACTACCGTTGGGTAACCTCTCCCCAACAAACCATTCATTCAGCCGTTCTGTCCTAGCTTAAGCGACTTGCCGTTCCACGATAAAACGCGAATTGCGACTAACATCATGCAAAACAACCTGATCGAAACGCGGCCCATCTTTGCGACGCTGACGGAGCAGCCAAGCAGTAGCTATCCACCCATTGTCAAAGCACCAAGGTTTTGGCAGTTGTTGCAGTGGACATTTCGCCCGCTAGAATTTTTAGACAATTGTGCCCAGCATTATGGTGACTGCTTCATTACCCGCATTGGTAAAGCCGAATCCGTGTTTTTTAGCCAGCCTGAAGCAATTGCTCATATCTTTTCTAACCCAGAGCTTTTCGATTCGGGTCGAGCCCAACAAGCTCTCAAGTATTCACTGGGGCAATCATCAGTACTTACACTCGATGGAGAGCAACATCGTCAGCGTCGTCAGCTACTCATGCCGCCTTTCCACGGTGAACGAATGCGTAATTATGGTGATGTAATCTGTCAAATTACCGAACAAGTGACGCATCAATGGCAACCACGCGATGTAGTTACACTGCTGCCATTTATGAATGAGATCACGCTAGAAGTGATTCTCAAAGTGGTATTTGGCTTAAGCGAAGGAGAGCGCTATCAGCAGCTCAAGGACAACATTGCTCAATTTTTAAAGATTGGAGCCGATCCCTTCTCCTACATGCTCACCTTCTTTCCTGGTATTATGCAGGATCGCGGCCCGTGGAAACCTCTGACGCTGTTTTTGAAGAGACGCCAGCAGGTCGATGAGCTGCTCTACGCTGAAATTCGCGAACGCCGCGCTCGGTTTGATCCTAACCGTACTGATATCCTAACGTTGTTGATCAGCGCTAAAGACGAAGCAGGTGATTCCCTCACCGATCAAGAACTGCGGGATGAGCTGATGACAATGCTCCTAGCGGGGCATGACTCTAGTGCTGCCACGCTATCCTGGACGCTTTACATGCTTCATGCGTCACCTACCGCAAAAAATAAATTGTTAAACGAACTGGCATCTGTTGATGATCCTACAGCTATTACCCGTCTACCTTATCTGAATGCTGTTTGTTCAGAAGCACTGCGTCTTCGCTCAGCCGGGCCAACGGTAGCGGTGCGCGTCACCAATCAACCCGTTAAAATCACAGGTTATGAGCTGCCTGCCAATACAGTCATATTGCCTTGTCAATATTTAACGCATCACCGCGAAGATATCTATCCCAATCCTCGTCAATTTCAACCTGAGCGCTTTTTAGAGCGGCAGTATTCGCCCTACGAATACTATCCCTTTGGTGGTAATAATCGTCGCTGTATCGGAGCTGCCTTTGCTGGATTTGAAATGAAGCTAGTACTTGCCACAATTCTGAAACGCTATTTGCTGGAGCTAGCCGAGAAACCGCCCATCTCAGCTGTACGGCGTGGCGTAAATATCAGCCCTAAAGGCGGTGTCAGGATGCGCGTTCTGCAACGGCTCTAGAGTTGCGACAATCTGATTTCTATTTGTAGAGATCACCAAAAGAGATCACCAAAAGAGATCACCAAAAACAGCTCTAACCAAATCTTTTCAACCTAAATCTAAAATCCCAAATCAAAAATCTAAAATCCCAGACGGGTAACGAAAACCCAGATAAACCGGCCTCCATTTGACAGCCCAATGCTCAACTTCAACGCCAAGCCCATGCATGTCTACTCAACCCAACCCCAATCTTTGCGGCCAGATCTGCCAACTGCGCCTGTGTTAACGGCCAATGGTCTGTGGAAGTCCTACGGCAAGCATACGGTAGTGCAAGATGTTAGCTTTACGCTGCATCCGGGTGAGGTGTTGGGGCTGCTCGGTCCAAACGGTGCGGGCAAAACGACCACCGTTGAAATGCTCTATGGTGCTGTTAAACCCAGTCGGGGCTATGTCCAGATTGGCGACGCGCAGGTTCACCTCCAGCCCAAACGAGCGCGCTCCTGCTTAGGCGTTGTGACGCAGGAAGATAATCTGGACCTGGAATTTCGGGTATTGCAAAATCTGATCCATTTCGCCCATCATTATCGGATTGTTGGCCAAGCAGCCCGTCAGCGAGCCGGAGAAGTGTTGGCGCAAGTGAATCTGGAAAATCACGCGAACTATCGCATCTCGCAGCTTTCTGGCGGCATGAAGCGGCGTTTGGTATTGGCACGGGCCTTACTCAACCAGCCCCAGGTGATTTTTCTCGATGAGCCAACCACCGGCCTCGATCCCGATGCGCGGCAGGACTTTTGGAAAGTAGTCACGGATCTGAAGCAGCAGGGTTGTGGCATTGTGCTCACCACCCACTACATGGATGAAGCCTATCGGCTCTGCGACCGCTTGCTGTTGCTGCAACAAGGCCAGATTATCGATCAGGGTACGCCCGACGAGTTGATCGAGCGCACGATTGGGCAGGAAGTTATCGAAATCGAAGGAATCCCGGAACCGATTTTGCAGGAGTTGCTAGCTCACACCAATGCTTGGCTGCGTCCTTTTGGCAGCGGTTATCTGCTCTCTCTGCCCAATCCTGCTGACGCTGACGAAATTTGGAGTCGCTTAGCCGCTACTCACCCTCGTCGTCTGACTCGTCGCGCCGCCAATCTAGAGGATGTTTTCCTTCGTCTGACCGGGAGTGCATTGTCATGATTCCAGATAAACCGATGATCTCAGCTCAAACGGCTCCAAGCGGACAAACTGCCCGCAGCACCAGCAAGGTGACTGAAAATGCCTTTTCGCTCTGGGGTGTTTATTCGGTGTGGCGACGACATGCCAAGGTGTATCAGCGGATGTGGCTGGCCAACTGTTTGCTGCCGCTGACCGAACCGATTGTTTACCTAACCGCTTTTGGATTTGGGCTGACGCCGCTGATTGGCGATGTTACGTACCTGGGCAATACCGTGCCTTATCCTAAATTCATTGCCCCGGCTATGATCGCGATTGGGCTGCTGTTTCAATCCTTCTTTGAAGGGGCTTACGGTACATTTATTCGTCTGGAGTATCAAAAAACCTGGCAGGGATTGCTAACCGCACCGCTGTCGTTTGCGGAAGTGTTTATGGGCGACTGGTTGTGGGCGGCCACCAAAGGCATGATTGTCGGCGGGCTGACGGCCATTGTTACGGTGATTTGGGGACTCTATTCCGGCTGGGATCTGCTCAATTCACTGCCGCTGATGATACTGGGTAGCCTCCTGTTTGGCGCAATGGGGCTACTAACCGCCGCCTGTGTGCGGCAAGTCGAGCAAGTCAACATTCCGATTTTCTTGTTGATCGTGCCGATGTTCACGATTTCTGGCACTTATTTTCCTCGCGATACTTTACCCAAGCCCCTCAATGCCATCGCTACTGCATTTCCGCTAGCATCTCTAATCGACCTACTGCGCTGGCCGCTGGGCTTACCGACCTATTGGCAATGGCAATTACTCTGGCTGGTTGTAGTGACCCTCACTTTTGCCAGCTTGGCGGCTCGACTGATCTATCCTAAACTGATTCGTTAAGTTTAATTCTGCTGCTAACTGTAGTGTCAACTGTGTTGATATCTGTTTTTTACTGAATAGTATTTGCGCTGTATGCAAACCCAAGCACTTCCAGTTTCGTCTTTCGAGTTGCAGCCTCCCGGTCAAATCTCGCTGATCGAACGTTTGCTTTATCGGTTGGGGCACCGTCAGCAGCGGCAGCGTTGGCATCGCTATTTGCAGCAGCGGTTTGGTCAAGATTTTCGGGCCGTCGATCCGGGACCAGTACCGCCGGTTAAACTAATCGCTAAAACCTCGGCGATGGATCAAGCAGGGCTAAACCGACAAGCCAATTCCGATCTCTACTTCGCTGGTGGCTATCACATTGCAGCCAATTGGTTCGCTATTTTAGAGCATTTTTCGATCAACCCCCGCACAATTGGCAGCATTCTTGAGTTAGGCTGTGGTACGGCCCGCAACCTGCGTCACTTTCGCTGCATCGAGGGACTGCGGCTGGTCGGCTCGGATGTGAATCCAGAGATGATTGATTGGTGTCAGCAGCATGTACCCGGCATTGAGTTCTACATTAACGAGCTACAGCCGCCTTTGGCCTTTGCCCAGCCCGATTCGTTTGATCTGGTGTTTGCTCTTTCTGTGTTCACCCATATTCCTTTGGAGTGGCAGCAAAGCTGGCTAGAGGAAATTCGGCGTGTGCTGCGTCCGGGCGGCATTTTTCTCTGTACGGTGGTGGGCAAACGCCATCCCCACTGGAACTATCTCACTGGTGAAGAACGAGCGGAATATGAGCGCACGGGTCGCTTGACCTTGACTAGCTCTAGCCCCAGCGCTTCGCTTTCAACTCAGGTGGGTGGCTCTGGTTGGGATATATTCCAGAAACGCTCGGAAGTAATCAGCGTATTTGGCTCAGTATTTGATCTGATTGACTACATCCCTGGCGCTCAAGATGTATTAGTGTTGGCGAAACCCGGTGGTGGTTGGCTGCCTCACACTCCCTACCCTGGGCTGGCAATTGGTTAATCCTGCCTTTCTTCATCTAGCAAGCTATGTCTGCAACCTGCTTTTCCTGTGGTCACACCCATCTCGAACCGGTTATTTCCTTTGGTGAAACGCCGTTGGCAGATGCTCTGTTAACCGAAGCGCAACTGCAAGAGCCAGAAATTTTTGCCCCGCTCGATCTGGTGTTCTGTCCCAACTGCACCCTGGTTCAGATCACCGAATCGGTACCGCCGGAAATTTTGTTTTGTCGCGATTATCCCTACTTCTCATCGGTCTCGAAAGCGCTGCTCAACCACTTTGCCACCAGCGCTGAATTTTTGATCGATTCGCGTTCGCTGGACAGCAACAGTTTGGTGATCGAGGCGGCCAGCAACGATGGCTACCTGCTGAAAAACTTTATGGCGAAGGGCATTCCGGTATTGGGCATCGACCCGGCAGAGGGACCGGCACAGGTCGCCCAAGCGGCTGGCATCCCGACACTCTGCACCTTCTTTGGCCGCGATTTAGCTCAACAGTTGCGGCAGGAAGGCAGAACTGCTGATGTGTTTTTGGCCAATAATGTCTTGGCCCATGTACCCGATTTGAACGGCTTTGTGGCCGGAATCAAACTCTTGCTCAAAGATACAGGCGTAGCGGTGATCGAAGCGCCTTATTTAGGAGATCTAATCGAACACTGTGAGTTTGACACAATTTACCACCAGCACCTCTGCTATTTTTCGGTTACAGCCCTAGACAAACTGTTTCGGCGGCATGGGCTGTATCTCAATCAGATCAAGCGGGTGCCAATTCACGGTGGTTCGCTGCGGCTGTTTGTCGAACCCCGCGAATCAGTAGACGCGTCGGTCACGAGTTTGCTGCAAGCCGAGGCCGAGACCGGAATGGATCAGTTGGCTTACTATCAACAGTTCGCTAATCAGGTGCGCCAGATCAAGGATGAGCTGTTGGGATTACTGCATCGCCTCAAGCAACAGGGTCACTCGATCGCCGCCTACGGAGCTGCCGCCAAAGCTACAACTCTACTGAGCTATGTTGAGATTGACCGCAGTTTAGTTGATTATGTGGTGGATCTGAATCCGTTCAAGCATGGGCGCTATATGGGTGGCAATCATTTACCGATTCTGCCGCCGAGTACGCTACTCGACAAACAGCCAGATTATGTTTTATTGCTGGCCTGGAATTTTGCCGAGGAAATTCTGAAGCAACAATCCGCTTATCGCCAACAGGGTGGTAAATTCATCGTTCCGATTCCCCAACCCATTGTGGTGTAGTTTATCTTCCTGATTTTGTCTAACTATGACTACCATTTATTTTGATTCTCGTGTTCCTGATGATCTAAGACGCCAGCGCTTGTACGACGGGCATATTTTCACCTACAGCCCCTGTCCCAGTACGGTGGCTCTCTGTGATCACGCCCGCACCATGATCGAAGCAGCCTTTGCCGGACTCGATCCGCTCTATGCCCAGTACCACATGCCGGTAGAAGAGTATGTGGCAATTGTGGCTCCCCTCAAGCCCAAGTTCATTCACCATCCCAAAACCAAGCAGTTGATTCGCAACATTTTAATCGAATTTGGCTGTGACCTCGACAAAACCTACCTCGATGTACCGCGTCTGCGCATGGTCACGAGCGATGGCTATCTCACCTCTGGGGTCGGCTATGCTCACCATCCCCATCGAGACACTTGGTTTTCTGCACCCATGTGTCAGATCAACTGGTGGCTGCCGATCTACGACTTCGAGTCTGAGAGTGCCCTCGCGTTTCATCCTGCCTACTGGAACCGACCAATCCGCAACGGCTCCCGCGAGTTCAGCTACTACGAATGGAACACGTTTGGGCGCAAAAATGCGGCTCAGCATATTCGTGCCGATACCCGCAAACAGCCCCATGCCGAAGAACCGATTGATCTAGAACCAGAACTGCGAGTTGTTTGTGAGACTGGCGGCGCGATTTTATTTTCACCCGCCCATCTCCATTCCACCGTACCCAACACCTCAGGCCGCACCCGCTACAGCATCGACTTCCGCACCGTCCATTGGAGCGAAGTAGCCACCCAAAGTGGTGCCCCCAATGCCGACTCCAACCCCCGCGACACCGCTCTACGCGACTTCCTGCGGGCTTCCGACCTAGCCCCCTTCCCCGCAGAAATTGTAGCGCTCTACGAAAAGGAACCTCCTGCTCGCGCCGATCTAAATTTGGTGTTTCGTCCCACCGAAATTGCATTAGAGTCAGCTCTAAAAATAAAAAGTAAAAAGTAATCATTCCCCCTACCCCCTACCCCTCCACCCCCTCACCATGAAACAACCTTCCCTGCTCGACCAACCCAAACTGCAGTCTCAAAAAAACTGCCCTAGCTGCGGTCATTCGCATCTGACATCGTTTTATCAGGTCCAGCAGGTACCAATTCATAGCTGTCTGATGTTGCCCACTCAGCAAGCAGCAATCGAGTTTCCAAAGGGGGATATCGATCTCGGCTTTTGCCCGCACTGTGGCTTTATCACCAATCTGGCCTATGATCCAGAATTGGCCGCCTATGCTCCCAATTACGAAGATCAGCAAAGCTTTTCCCCCACGTTCAATCAGTTCGCGCTGGATTTGGCAAATCATCTGATTGAGCGATACGACCTACACCACAAGCAGATTGTCGAGATTGGCTGTAGTAAGGGTGATTTTTTGCTGCTGCTGTGCGAATTGGGCAACAATTACGGCATCGGTATCGATCCCAGTGCAGTTCCAGGGCGGGTTCAGAGTGCAGCGGCTGACCGGGTGCGCTTCTTTGCCGAATACTATTCCGAGCGCCACAGCGAATATGTGGGTGATTTGATTTGCTGTCGCCATACTTTAGAACATATTTATGATGTCTCTGACTTATTGAAAACGGTCCGTCGTTCGATTGGTAATCGTCTGGACACAGCTATATTTTTTGAAATCCCCGATACGATTCGCATTCTCAAAGAGCTGGCCTTTGAAGATATATATTACGAACATTGCTCCTACTTCACGCCAGGTTCCCTAGCGCGGCTGTTCCGCTCCTGCGGCTTTGAAGTAACAGATTTATACCGCGCCTATGCCGATCAATATCTGCTGATTGAGGCACGTCCGGTGGCATCACCTTCTGATCTGATTCACCCGCAGGAAGAAACGTTGGAGCAACTGACCCAAGAGTTGCAGCATTTTCTCTATCGCATTCAAACCTATTTATCGAGCTGGAAACAGCACCTAAATCAACTCAAGCAACAAGGCAAGCGCGTAGTAATCTGGGGATCGGGGTCCAAGTGTGTTTCCTTCTTAACGACATTGGGCGCGACCGATCAGATTGAATACATTGTTGATATCAATCCCTATCGGCATGGCCGCTTCATTCCTGGTTTAGGTAAGGAAATCATGTCCCCTCAATTCTTGCAAGCCTATCAGCCAGATCAGGTAATTGTGATGAACCCCATCTACTCTAACGAGATTCAGCAGATGCTCAATCAGATGAATGTTGCCACTGATGTTGTTCCTCTTAGCATTGACCAGAAATTCCAGAGCAGTATCTAAATCATTCAAACCAATCAAACAACAGCTACGACTTAGGCTAGATTCAAACCGGATCTAGCCTAAGTCAACTTCTTTGTTTGTCTGAACTGTTTAATCACTCTTCTATTCTGCTTTCAGATCGCTTTCAGAGACTGTTTGTAAATGAATTTTAAGAGGCTAGAATCGACTTCCCATCTGATCCTCCCTAACCCTCCTTAAATAAGGAGGGAACCGAGTTAAATCTCTGAAGTCCCCCTTTTTAAGGGGGATTTAGGGGGATCTCAATCTTTGTTTACAAACAAGCTTTCAGATAGATGTGGTAAGCAAGTCGATCTAATTATTTAAACGATTTGTAGTGCAAGCGACTCGCTTGCGGTGGGCAAGATGCTCACACTCCCTTGTTCGTTTAATTGAGTTAAATGACTAATTGGTTGAATGACCTGCCTCCGGTTGGAACTAGAAAGGGGCAGGCAATGCCTACCCCTCAGTGTTGCAATCCGAAGATCCTTCAAAGCGGAGGCTAGAATTGGCTGAACGAAGCCTGGGTGAGGTCATTCGCCTGTACGTTTCTCACAACTGCCAGCACCGTATCACCGACACCGATTATTGTATGACGGCCGGATTGGGTGAGCGTAAGCTGACCGAAGGTTAAACCACGAGCCAATCCGATGGTATCGACGCCCACTTGGAAGTCGCGGATAGTATCTCTGCCCCTGCTTACTGCCAAGACAAAGACATCACGTCCAGGACCACCCACAAGGATGTCGCTGCCGCCACCGCCAACCAGAATGTCATCACCATTACCACCAAACAATCGGTCATTGCCAGCATTTCCAAACAGTTGATCATCGCCGCCAAAGCCGCTAATCACATCATTACCCTTCAATCCAGTGATGATGTCATCGCTATCAGTACCCCTGAGCACATCCCGTCCACGACTTCCAGTTCGGACAGTAGGTGGAGCTTTTGTGGCTTGAATGTTACCTCCGAGTGGAGTGGAATTATCTGCTAGATCTGCTGCTGGATCCGCAATCGGTGAAGCCCCACCTGAATTTGGTTGATCGTTGCCCTGGGTGGGGCCACCGGAAAGAGGTGGCTGATCAGGAGGCTGTTGACCATCATCTGGTGAACCGCCGGTTGCATCATCAGGTGGATTAGGATTATCCATGTCGCCATCGGTTGCATCATCAGGCGGATTAGGATTATCTGTGCCTCCGCCCGTTGCATCATCAGGTGGATTATCGGGTGAGTCGCCGGAGTCAGAATCGCTGTCAACAGGTGTTGGGTCAGGATCTGAGCCATCTGGATCGGTATCAGAAGTAGGTTCGTCGTCAGTGCCGGGTGGGTCAGTATCTGGATCGCTGCCTACGTCATCACCACCATCTGATGAATTATCACCAGAATCGCTTCCAGAAGTATCTACTGCAACGGGCTGTGTATTAGGATTACCCGTTCCGGTATTGTCCTCTGGTGGAGGATTACCGCCGCTAGAAGTACCAGTATCATCTGGAGGATTATCGGTTGGCGATTCATTAGATGGTTCGTTTGATGGTCCACCGGGTTGATAGTAGTTACCAGGCTGATAGTACCGACTTGGATCAATCAGCTCAGGAGGAACACCAAGTCCCACCAAGACTTGCTGCGCCAAGAGCAATAGCGCTACCTGAGGATTCGCAACATTAGTAACCGTGCCGCTCGGTAAACCGAGTTGGGTTTCTAATAAGCCGAGGCTGGCTTCTGCGGTATTGAGAGACAGGCTTCCCGGCGGTAATCCAAGTTGATTCGCCAGTAGCTCTAGAGCCGTCTGCAATGGATCAGGACTATTGATGATGGCCGAGAGCAGTGCTGGATTGAGTCCACCAGAGGGAGTGCCGCCACCTGGAGATGGCTGTGGGTTACCAGAACCATTCGTGTCAGTTGGAGAACCAGGAGAACCGTTTGAATCAGAAACTGGCTGTGCCCCATTGCTGCCCGGATCTGTAGAGGAATTTCCGCCAGGTGTTCCAGTTCCACCTACAGGACCACCCGAAGTACCGCTGCCTCCAGGGATATCATTAGCGCTACCAGATTGACCATTAGAATCACTGCCACTACCCGTGCTTCCAGTATTGGTATTGCCGGTGCCAGTATTTCCATCATTGGTATTGCCGGTGTTAGTGCTTCCGCCTCCAGTAGACCCATTGCCGCTGGAGCCGCCCCCTGTTTGACCACCGGGCTGGTAGTAAGTGTCGGGGTTAAGTATGTCGGGTGAAATTCCTAGAGTCGTCAATACCTGCTGAGCTACGAAAACCAGAGCTGCTTGTGGATCCGGTATGTTGCTTGCTGTACCCGGTGGTAAACCGAGCGGTGCTTCTAGGAGAGCCAAACTAGCCTGAGCGTTTTCCAACGACAAACTGCCTGGGGGTAAACCGAGCTGATTGGCTAGGACTTCCAGTCCTGCCTGTAACGGGTTAGGACTATTGATAATGGTTGCGATCAAATCAGGATTTCCAGAGGTGCCACCAGATGCTGTACCGTTGGAGCCAGTAGAGCCGGTTGACCCCGTTGAACCACCCGTTGAACCACCCGTTGAACCACCCGTTGAACCGCCCGTTGAACCGCCCGTTGAACCGCCCGTTGAACCACTTCCCGTTGAACCACTGGTTGACCCCGTGGAGCCTCCGGTGGAGCCAGAAGTATTCCCTGTAGACCCACCGCTGGTGGAACCACCTGTAGAGCCAGTGTTGCCAGATCCGGTAGTACCAGACCCCGAAGAGCCATTACCCGGATTGGAATTATCTACTACTGGTGGTGGTGGAGCAGGCAGGTTCTTCAGATTCTCGGATAGGGAGGGGATGCCTTCTAAGATGCTTACTGATCCTCGAGGCGTCATATCATCCGAGGAAGGCGACGTGTTGTTGGCTGCAAATTGCAAATCGATCAGCGCGGCAGAGGCACCGGTACCAGCCAAAGCTTGCTGAGCCAAAAAGACCAACGTGGCTTGGGGATTGCTGCTAAATGCAGCAACGGTACCCGCCGGTAATCCGAGTTGCGATTCAATTAGGGCAATACCAGCTTGGGGATTTTCTAGAGAAATGGTTCCAGGCGGTAATCCTAATTGAGTGGTAAGTAATCCTAATCCTGCCTCGAGTGGATTTGGGCTACTCAGCAGAGTCGCTACAGCGTTGGCAAATGCAGCAAAATCGGCCGCGGAGTTGTTTGCTGTAACTGCTCCGGTTGTACCTGTGGGTGCACTTCCTGTCTCTGTTGGGGTTCCCGTTGGCGTAGTGCCATTACTAGTTTGGCTACCAGATCCTTGAGGAACCCCTGTGGCAGCACCTGTGGTATCTGTGGCACCGGCGGCACCGGCGGAAGCAGAACTGCCGCCCGTTGGCGCAGCTTGCAATTTGGCCGACAGTGGCTGCAACGCTTGAGCAAGTTCTAAATACTCCTGAGGCGTCAGAGTCGGATTCGATAAGCTGCTGGCGGGAACACCAACCGCCTTCAAGGTTTCATTCGCAATTATCGTCAGGGCGGCTTGTGGGTTGCTCACTTGGCTCATGGAACCAGCAGGCAGACCAGCCTGTGTTTCTAATAGGGCCAAGCTTGCTTGGGCGTTACTGAGCGACAGACTGCCGGGCGGTAATCCAACTTGCGCTCCTACGATGTCTAAACCACCCTGTAGTGGATCGGGGCTGCTCATCAGGGCAGTAGCCAAACCTGCCGTTGGATTGGCCACGGTTTGTCCTGAATTAGCGGCTCCGCTCGTTGCTGTTTCAGTCCCGGTTCCCGTTGCTGAAGCCAACGCCGTACCGGAT
This sequence comes from Leptolyngbya sp. NK1-12, assembly GCF_032598965.1. Lineage (NCBI taxonomy): Bacteria > Bacillati > Cyanobacteriota > Cyanophyceae > Leptolyngbyales > Leptolyngbyaceae > Leptolyngbya > Leptolyngbya sp. NK1-12. The sequence continues at coordinate 474,028 of NZ_CP053586.1, read as the reverse complement.
GTGCTGCTTGTAGTCGGGCTTGCTGCTGGGGTTGGAGTAGTCGAGTCGGTGGTTGCAGAACCGGTCGTGGCTGAACCAGTTGCAGCAGTAGTGGTTCCTGTTGTTGCCGCACCTGTAGCCGTACCTGTAGCTGTACCTGTAGCTGTACCTGTAGCTGTACCTGTACTTGCGGTTGAACTAGATCCTACAGGCGTTGCCACGCTTCCGGTGGTTGTAGCCGTAGCAGAACTAGCTGCTGTTGTACCTCCTGTGCTAGCCGTCGTGGTTCCGGTGGTTGGGGAGCCTGTTCCAGTTCCTGAAGCATTGCCCAACACTGAACTTGCCCCCGTTAGCATAGAGCCAATGATGGCAGTGCCAGCACTCGATCCGGTGTACCCTGCCATTGCGTTCAGGTAAGACTGCGTTCCGGATGCAGAGAGCGCCGAGGTGGTAGGACTGGAGGGTGCAACATAAGTATTAGCAGCTTGCAGGAGTCCTTGGGGAGTACCCAAACCAGCAGCATTGTTTTGTGTTCCTCCTCCTAGACCGAGCAAGAACGCACTCAGATCGGTAGAGCCACCCATCACTTCCCGCAGCGTTGCGGTTCTGTAGGTGGTAGAAGTATGATTACCACCACTGAAGAGGCCAGTACCCACGGTTTGCATCACCGCTACCCAAGTCAGCACCTCATCCATTAGGCTAGAAGCCAGAAGGCTGTTGACGCTGGGAGCAGCTGTAGTTGACTGCACAACTGCTACGGTTGAAGTACTGGTGGTTAAGGCTGCCGTACCGGGACCCGTTGCAGTGCCAGTTGCTGCAGGAATCGGGCTAGCCGTAGTTGCTGGGTTAGCTGCTGCCGTTGCTGCACTAGTGGTTGCACTAGTTGTCGCACTAGTTGTCGCATTTGTTGCGCCTGTAGCTGCGCCTGTAGCTGCACTTGCTGCCGCCGTAGTTGCAGCAGGCTGCGTTGTACTTGTGGCTGCTGCGCTTGCTGCCGTAGCTGCATTGCCTGTAGGTGCTGCTGTTGTTGCCGCTGCAGCAGGTACAGGATTGGGTGTGCTAAGCGCAATGGTGGCTTTAGCATCAACATTTCCTTCCCCGTGGGCTGCAAATCCCTGCGGTGTAAAGCTCATCGTACCAGCACCAACTGCCTGAACGTTAGCATCAACGCCCAAGACAGTGCCGTTCACATTGGTTAGGATTTGGGTGCCTGTATCTGCGGCTCCTGCACCGGCTGCATTCATGCCTGTTGGATCGAGGCTAAAGGTTCCAGCTCCAAGGGCTTTGAGGCTAGAACTCGATGCACCACTAGTATCTAGCCCCATGAAGCCTGTTTCTGTAGCACCAGAACCGGCTGCGTGAATCCCAGTACCGGTTGCGCTAAACAAACCAGTCCCTAGTGTCTTCAAACTAGAGGACATCACCACAATTCCATTCGAGAACATACTGGTCTGGGTCTCAGTAGCACCAGAACCGGCTGCATTTAGTGACGTAGTGGTCATGCTAAAGCTGCCTACACCAACGGACTTTAGGCTGGCATCCATCACCAAGTTGCCTAAGCCATCGTAGAGTTTCGAGCTAGTTTCCGTAGCACCAGAACCCGCCCCCTTCATGGTGTCGCCATTGATGGTAAAGGCACCAGCCCCTAGCGATTTCAACCAAGAGTCAATTACCAGAGCACCATTCAACGTGAACGCCTGAATATTGGCAGTAACAGTCAGATTCCCTTGAGAAGCCAGGGTAGGTTGCCCATTGGTGGTCTGTTGAGGAACGGGTTGAGATAGAGCAGTTGTGATCGCAGGCAAATTTGTTTGAATGCCCTGGGCTGCTGTGCTGCCTGTTGAGCCAGTTGTTGAACCTGTCGGCGTTCCTGTTGCCCCTGCTGCTACAGTTGTGGCAGTCGTGGCGGTTGTTACAGCAGTCGTTGTTACGGCAGTTGTTCCGCTCGTTGGTGTTGCAATTTCTGTAGCTGAAGATGCCGCAGTTGGAGTTAAACTGTTGTCTGTCTGGGTTGCAGCGGCTGTAGTTCCTGATGCTGTAGTTCCCGATGCTGTAGTTCCCGATGCTGTAGTTCCGGCAGCAGTTGAGGCAGCAGCAGTTCCTCCAGTTACAGCTGTGCTTCCGGCAGCAGTTGAGGCAGCAGCACCACCACTCGTCGTTCCGGTTGTAGCGGTGGCTGTAGCAGCAGTTCCTCCCGGCACCGTAGTGCTCTGCGGTGTGGCAGACGAGAGCGGTGCTGGAAGTGGCGATGGCAGTGGTGTTGGAATTAGGGATTTAACAATGTCATCAATAATCTTGGAGGTAGAAGCCGTCGTTGCTGAATCAACAGCCGTGCTGGCAATCGCAATTGGATTATTGGAGCCATTGACGAACACACCAGCCGCCGGTCCGTTTCCAGTATCAATCACGCCAACTGTGGCATTGGTCAACGAGGGTAAGCCCGCACTACCAAATAGGCTCTCACTCGGCACGAAATTGCTGGTCGGAGCAGCCGGAGTAGAGGTAACTGTGGTGGCAGTGGTTGCACTAGAAACAGTACTAGCCGTAGTGGGCGTAGGGCTGGCTGTAGGACTAACGACTGCTGTAGTGGTACTGGAGGTGGTGCTAGAAACAATCGCTGTACTAGTAGTGCCAGTTTCAGGATTAGGAGTTGCACTCTGCGTGCTCGCCACCGTACTCGCCACTGTTGCCGTACTAGCTGTACCCGCCGTTGGGCTAGTGGACGTTGTGCTTGTGCTAGAGACGGTGCTCGCCACTGTTGCTGTGCTGGCTCCTGCTACAGGGCTAGGTACCGGAGCAGGCACAGGCGTAGAATTGTAGACAAAAACGCTGGTGGCTAAGCCTTTGCTGGCATCAACTGCAACCGCCCCCGCCGCATTTGTAGTGCCGTCGTTGTAGGTTACTACAGCTGCACCTAGGCCCTTTGATTCTTCTACTGCCTTAGCCCCCGCCGCACTGTGGGTACTGGTGTTGTCTACTACTACATTGGCCTGCAAACCTGGAACCGCACTAGAACTAGCCTGCATGTCTGGTGCTGGTACGGGTAGGGGAGTGGCGGAGCTAGTTGATGTAGCTGTGGTAGTTGTAGCTGCTGTAGCGCCGCTGGCGGTACCTGTGCTTGTAGTACTGGCACTGGAAGCCGTGCTGCCCCCCGTCGGAACAGCAACAACCGCGGCTGAAGCACCTGCACTGGCAACTGGTGTACTTCCAGTGGAACCTCCAGTTGTTGCACTAGCTACTGTACCGGTTGGTGTAGCGATCTCGACGCTGTTCGCACCAGAACCGATGGGATCGGAGCTAGTGGGGCTAGAACTAGTGGAGCTAGTGGAGCCAGAACTAGCAGTGGCAGTGGAGGCGGTTGTACCGGCAGTTGATGCACTGGCAGTTGATGTACTACTAGTTGGTTCACTACTAGTTGGTTCACTAGTAGTTGATGCGCTCGCAGTTGTTACAGTAGCCGTGGTTGCATTAGCTGGTGCGACAATGGGCGTCGCCGTAGTTGCGGCAGTCGTAGTTGCGGCAGTCGTGGATGCCGTGGTCGCAGAGGTTGTAGACTTGGTGCTCGGAGCAACAGTACTCGTTGTTGAGGGATCAATTGATGTATTAGAACTCACAGGCGGCGAATTTAGCTGAGAGGACAAAGTGGAATCTGCTGCGGGGGCGGGAGCAGAAATTTGGTTTGTTTGAGCTGAACCTACAGCGGTGCTAGTACCAGTCGAATTAGAATTAACCGCGGTTGTGGTTCCAGCAGTTGTATTAGTGGTGGAATTACTCTGGGGCTGAGTTTCTGATGCACTGGAACTTGTCGGAGGCGAGTTTGAATCAGCAGAGGATTGTGGATCAACAGATGTTAAAACCGTCATAAAGAGTGCTCCAAAAAATCAGCGATCGCAGCAAGACAGCTTGCAGAAGACCCTGAAAAGCGGATGATCACCCTTGTATAAAATTCGTTCTCAGAGGAATCAACCTCGGTATCTGGTTTAATCTCACAAGAAAACTAGCATTTCACTGCCTTTAAACTTGAACAGTGAAACGTCTAACTTTTCTATGCAATGCAAAAGTTGATGCACGCTTCCTGAAGCGTTTCCTCATGGGGAATGGGATTCTTACGTATCAAGTTGCCACACAAACCCAGATTGTACGTAGAAGCATGTACAAAATTTATCGATATTTCACAGTCATACGGAAAGTGTAAGCTCAGAGTAAACCTTGTTACGCTTCGATAGCCGTTTGTTAGGCCATCAGTAGCAAGGGCTAATTAAATTACTGTAAATTTTACTTTGTAGGCCCGATAAATCACGGGCTAGTTCAAAGCGGTACATGAATCTGAGAATGGATTTATATAAAATTTGTGTAAAGCTGCTGGACTTTGCGTAAATCTGTTGAATAAGCTGTTTCCTAAATGACCAATTTTCGGTCGATTCCCTATACTTAGGGTGATAGCTCTCAGGTCTGTGCATTTAGGGGTGTGGATTGAAGGTGGTTTGACCATTAGGTTGCTGTCAGCTTGAGTTCTGCTCGATGTTGTTTGTGTACAGCTTTTTTCAGGCTAGTAAAGTACGAAAAACGGGGTGCAGGGGCAGTGCCCCTGCGTGGAGGCGAAACCCACACACACCCCATACCTCACATGAGTGAAAAACGCTGTACCCTGGGTGGACGAATAGATAGGCACTGTTACTCGGAAGTTACTCGGAAGTTACTCGGAAGTTGCTCGGAAAGCAGTTGAAAGCGATTCATAGACCTTGTACCACTACTAAACTACTGTGACAGCCAATGCTTAAAGGTAAATTTGTGATTTCCCTATCGGCTAGCGAGCGACAAATATTACGACGAATTATTGCGGATGATGACACTTCTATTCGTGAAGTAAAAGTTGCTCGTATTCTGCTGAGGTCAGATATCAATAACCGTGGTAGACGCTGGACGGATCGGACACTCGGTGAAGTATTTGACGTTACTCCTACTTTCATCAAACGAGTGAAAAAGCGGTTCGCTGAGGATGGCCTGGAATCTACTTTCAGTCGTAAGACACTGGTAACACAGAATGTACTTGACATTCAAGATACACCAGATCAAAATAATCTCGTCGATTTTGGTGTTAATCAGGTGTCTATAGATTCAGATACTTTAGATTCAGATACTTTGGCGTCCATCACCTATTCAGGTGGATCGGTCAGCGTTGTTTCCAAAGGCGCAACTGTTAATTTTCAAGGTGGTAGTGTCAGCGTTACCTCTGACGGTGCTGAAGTTAAATATCCGGGTGGTAGCGTCAGTATTACGTCTGATGGAGTCACAATTACTGATTCCGATGGCCGTACTCCGATTGTAAGTGATGATGTTACCTTAAATTTTCCTAGTGGTAGTATCGACATTACCGAGAGTGGCGCGGTGGTTGCTTTTAATGATAGCAGGATTGAAGTCACTCTAAATAACGCTGAAATCAAATATCCAGGAGGCGGTGTCAGTCTTACACCCGATGGAATTACTATTACCTATCCTGATGGTAGTACTCAAATCCTCTCTGAGGATGCGGCAATTAACTTTCCAGGTGGTAACGTCAGTGTTACACAAGCAGGGGTTGTAGTCAATTTTCAAGGAGGAGGCATCAACGTTACGAGTGATAGTGGAACGATTACGTTTCCAGGCGGTGGGGTAAACGTTACACCCGATGGCGTGAATGTGGATTTTTCAGGTGGTGGTGTTAGTATTACCCCCGATGGCGTGAATGTGGATTTTTCAGGTGGTGGTGTTAGTATCACACCCGCTGATGGCGTGATTACCTATCCTGGCGGTTCGGTCAATATTACACCTCAGGAGGGGGAAATCAAGTTTCCTGGGGGTAATGTCAGCTATACGGTGGGCGACGGCTTCTCGATTAGCTATCCTGGCGGTGGTGTCACTATTACATCGGATGGAGGCGTTGTAAAATACCCAACCGGTTCCGTTAGCTTTGGTCCGAGCGGTGTATCGACAAACTTCAATGGTATCTTCGGTAGCTTTTTTAATGTTTAATTCTGTTTGCAATGAACGTTGATCAGAAATTTGAGCAAAGATCCAAGATTAGAATTTTTTAGTTTTCCTGAATGCGTTAAGCAGCGTCTTGTCGTCACACTCTATACCATACTTGAGCTAGGGACTGTTACACCTAGCTTTTTTTGAGTTAAATAATTAAAATCTACATCACTTGCTCGAACGACTACTCAAGATGACTCAATCGAATTACCAACCCGCTCAATTTCCCCAATCGCTCGATATTGTCTCACCCACTTGGAAGATCAAATTGCTCTACGATGGGCAATGCCCTCTTTGCCTACGGGAAGTGAATTTCTTGAAGAAACGAGATGCAGGCCGTGGGTTGGTAGCGTTTGTTGATATTACAGATGATAATTACGATTCGACCGCTCATGGTGATGTCAGTTTTGAAGCCGCAATGGGGCGAATTCATGCAATTTTGCCTGATGGAACAGTCGTCAAAAATGTTGAAGTATTTCGCCAAGTCTACGAGGTGTTGGGCATGGGATGGGTCTATGCAGCAACTAAATTACCTTTGATTGGTGCGATTGCTGATGTACTGTATGGCATCTGGGCAAAATGGCGCTTGGTTCTCACCGGACGCCCAGACCTAGGAACCCTAGTTGCTCAACGGCAGCAACGTCTGCAAACCTGCTCACAAAGCCGCTGCCGTTTACCTAACGTAGATGCAAACAGCAACACGTAGCATGCAGTTAGAGGTAATAGAGAATACATTTTTGATTGTAAACAGTAAACTCTCCGAAGTATTCAGTTGGAAAATAGCCAGAATTTCTCAACTCAACTACTGCCAGCACTAAGAAAATAGTGTATATCAGCAAATTACACTAGACTACGGTAGTCAGGATTGGCACTTCCCAACTCGCTGCTGCAATATTAATTGTGGTGAAAAAGAGAGTGGTAGTAGCGGCCCAAAATCACAAAATGGGAAACTGAGGGAATGACGGCTTTTACCACCTCCCTCATTTCCCTTAAGTTTCCATCTATTCAGTTATCTTGAACTCGATAGTACCCCTACGCATAGCTAGGCTACAGCCTGAGGCTGAGCAGACTGCTGCACTTCACCAGGAATAATTGCCTGACGAGTCTTGAGGTTGAACCGGTAGCCGTGGGGAAGGATATGCAGCCTGACACCGCAAACAGCTAACGCTTCGCCCTTAAGCAAACCTTGCAGATTATTATGAGTGGCTTCCGATTCATCGACCACGGTGACAGCGCTCTGACCTACGACTTCAAATTCATCACCATCTACAATCACTGCTGTGTTCTCGTCGATTCCAATTCCCAAAATCGCAGGTTGCTGAACTAGCGCCGCAATCAACCGACCTAAACGACCCCGCTGGGCAAAGTGTTGATCTACCGCGATACCAGGGAGAAATCCCATTCCTGGACCCATGTCAACTATATCAACCCGGGGATTCGTAGCAGAATCCCCCTCAATGATCATTGTATCCGGCATCATGGCTGCTCCAGCGCTGGTACCGCCGATCACTGCACCTTGGGCATGCCGCTCTCGAATTGCCTTATCGACACGAGTTCCTTTAATCAATTCAATAATCCGAGCCTGATCACCGCCGGTAAAAAAGATACCGGTTGCCTGCATAACTTTGTCTACTGCTTCCTGTCTATCAGCATCTTCTGCATATTCAGTATCAATTACCTGTACATCTTCTGCGCCAATTTTTTCAAAAACACGAATATAATCATCACCCACTTCTCGTGGCATACTAGTGGCAGCTGTCAAGACTACAATATGGGCCTGCACCCCACCTGCTCGACGCACGAATTCCCGCAGTACAACGCAATCGCCTTCTCGGTCTTCTGCACCACCAATAATAACTAAGGGGCCTCGCTTTTGCTCAGATGCCATATCGGCTCCTCCGAAACTGTATTTGAAATAACATAATCGTCTACTTTAAGCGTTGGCATAGAACTGGGGCATCACCACGAGGGTAGAGCTTACTCCCAGCAATTCTCAGTATGGAAAATCAACTGGTGTTAGGTGGGATTTCTAGCTCTAAACCCTCAAGCATAAAGGTGAGCAGGTGATCCCAATTGTTGAAATACAGGTAACGGGTCAACGCCCGCAAATCATCAAAAAAGGTTTTGCGAGTGGGCAAATGAGATCGCAACAGCTTGTATTTCTGGTCGAGCAACTCCAGTAAGGTATGAAACAGCAGGGACAGGATGTTGAGGGTAGCGAGGAATGAAGCAAGATGCTGCTTGCCATGCCCAAAATTGTGTTCGAGGTTGTAGCCCTTGGTCTTGAGGGTGTTGTTATTCTCGTTTTCCACCTTCCAGCGGGTACGACCGGCTAGGACGACCTCTGCCACAGTGTCGTCGGTAATTGGATGATTGGTGGCAAAGGAATTTTTGTAGACTACCTTCCCATCTGGGCGGCTCACCGTCAGTTCGCACCAATTCACCAAGAGCGCATCATCCCCATCTTTGAGGGGCACGTCGTTGAGGTAGCGGTAGGTATAGGTTTCCTCGACCTTTCCAGTCCAACGTTTGGTCGTCACTGTCGGTAAATCAATGCCTTCGAGATGCTCATAGAGGGTAGCGTGAGACTCCGGACGGCATACCAGAATGAAGTCGAATTGTTGAGCTAAGAGCTGTTGGCATAAGGGTTGATGACAGTAGAGGTCATCGCCCAAAACCGTTACATTGAAGGCACGGTAGCGTTGTCCGTACTGCAAAAACCACCGTTTGGCGGCTGCATTCTCACAGTCTTGTTTGTCATGCCCATCTTGCGGTACGACAAACTCAGGCACCAATGGAATCACCTGAGATTGACCCGGACAAACGATGACTGGAGTGACCACACTATGAAAATAGTACATCTCTCCTGACTTCAACTGGCGCGTTGAACACTGCGGGCAATGGATTTGGCTCGAACCGAAGTATTCGGTGCCATCGATTGCCATGAGCAGAGTGTCGGCAAACGAGCGCAATCTCTTCAACTGTCCCTGTTGCTCCAACACCTGCAAGATTTCCTCAAAGATGGGAAATACCTGCTCTGGTTTCACCCCATCGAGCAACGCCCGAATCTGGTTGTCACTCGGTATCTGATGTACTCCAAACAGACTTTGGGCATTACTATGACCTTTACTGCCCTCCATCATTCGCTGGTATGCCAGAAATGACGGGGTTTGGGTGAAGAACACGCTAAACGCGCTCAAGGCTGCATCTTCCATCCCATAGCGGGTATTCTTGCCCGTGCGTTTGTCCGGTAGCGAGGACAGGCGCTGGCGAAAGGAACCAACTATTGTGTCAAACAACCCCCGTTCTTTCAACGGTTCTGGCTCTCTTGGCTCTCTTAGATGTTCTTACAATACCGATATTTCCAGGACTTGAACAGCTTTTCGCCAAAATGAGAATTGCTGGCTTACTCCGCCCCTCAATGACACGAAACTTAAAGAAAGGGTATGATACGCTATCTGCGATCAGGCTGGGTCAGAGGAGAAAGGTATGGTACTGCGCGTTGGAGTATTGTTCGGTGGCTGTTCGGGCGAGCACGAGGTTTCAATTTGCTCTGCCCAAGCGATTACTCAAGCACTTCTGGACGCTGCCAATCAAGGCAAATATGAGGTAGTTCCTTTCTATATTCAAAAAAATGGGCTATGGCAGACAGGAGAATTGGCGCAAACGGTCCTAGAATCGGGAGTGCCGGCTGATAAAGCTGCGGGAGACGCATCGCTTTGGATGTTTCCTGCAGAGGTGACGCAGGTTGATGTCTGGTTTCCTGTTCTGCATGGTCCCAATGGTGAAGACGGCACTATTCAGGGGTTGCTGAAGCTGATGCAGGTACCATTCGTGGGCTGCGGTGTTTTGGCCTCGGCGATTGGGATGGACAAACTGGCTATGAAAACAGGGTTTGCCCAAGCTGGACTGCCCCAAGTTAAGTACCTTGCCGTCAGTCGCAGCGAAGTCTGGTCCAATCCCTGTGTGTTTCCCAAGCTCTGTGACCAAATTGAGGCCACCCTTGGCTATCCCTGTTTTATCAAACCGGCAAATCTCGGCTCATCTGTAGGTATTGCTAAAGTACGCACCCGCTCAGAATTGGAAGCAGCTCTAGACAACGCGGCAAGCTACGACCGGCGACTGATCGTAGAAGCAGGGGTAATTGCCCGTGAGGTGGAATGTGCGGTGTTGGGTAACGACCAACCCAAAGCTTCTGTGGTAGGTGAAATTACCTTCGACAGCGATTTTTACGATTACGAAACAAAATATACGGCAGGTAAAGCAGATTTGCAGATTCCAGCGGCGCTACCGGCTGAAATTAGCAGCCGCATTCAAGAAATGGCGGTACAGGCCTTCAAAGCTATTGATGGCGCCGGTATTGCTCGCGTAGATTTCTTTTATGTCGAAGCGACTGGAGAAATTCTGCTGAACGAGATCAATACAATGCCCGGTTTTACAGCAACCAGCATGTATCCCCAACTTTGGGCAGCCAGCGGCATATCATTTCCCGCTTTGGTCGATCAGCTGGTGCAGTTGGCTCAGGAACGGCGCTAACCCAGCAAATTAGAAGCCTAGCAAATCCGGCTAACCATTGTTCTTCCTGCCCGTACTGGTCACATGCTTGGGAAGGGCGTAGAATGATATTGACCAAAAATAATTTGTGTGTGAGCGAGTAGCTTGCAGAAAGCGGTCTGGGAGACGGTCTCTCAAGATAGCCTGGGAAACTTTACAGCAGCTTTTTGTAGTTCTTTGTGCCTTCAACAGCCTCTCTAGGGAAGGCTTAGAAAGCATAATTCCAAAATATTCAGCTTTATTTGCTTTTTATGAAGGTCTAGCCTATGAGCAGGCAGCAAACTGTTCGCAGCCAAGTACGGCAGCCAATCCGACCTTCGCAGGACACCTCCAAACCAGGCATTCCTGCCAAATCGAGTCGGCAGTCCCCGCTTCAGTTTGTTTTTCTGCTTCTGCAAGGCTACATACCGCTATTATGGCTAGCTGCTTTCGCGATCCTGATCGGCAGCACAACCGCAGCAGTAATGTCGATTATGGATCCTGATGCTTCAGTGAAGTACAGCAATCAGCAGCATTCTGCACTTGCTTCAGTAGACTCTCAGCTGCCATCTCCTCAAACAGATCTACCGCCAGATCTACCGGAGCCGTCTACGCAGCAACTACCGGTGATTCAGCCTAGTCCGGCGTTTGCATCGAACGCAGACGCGGAGGCACAGGTCAATTCGTCTCAGGCTCGAACCGCTTCAAAGCAGGCGTTTAAACCCCGTCAAGCTGCTGAGCCGACATCTCCCTTTTCTGCTGGAGGGGCTATCCTGTTAAGCTGTGCCGCGGGGTGCTTCCTCTTGTCCCAATGGTTAAAGCCTAATGCAGCAGTTAAGGTAGCTAAGACTAGACGTTTGCGGTCTAAAAAATTGCCTCAAGCGCGTAGCCAAGCATCCAATCTGCCGCAAACTATTCCACAAACTCAGCCCATGACTCCGGCTCCATCAAAGGCAGAGTTGCTGCTCCCACCTTTACAGCCTATAGCCCAACCCTCCTTCACACTATCCGAGCCACTGTCCAGCACTCGTCGGCCTGAACAAGCACACCAATCCGAGGCCGCCGAAGTCAAAGCTACCGTCTTACCAGCGCATCAAAGCCATCCTTTGGATTGGGAGGAACCCAGTTTGGCTGATAGTCTTGATTTACGCCAACGGCGTCCTTTATCGTACTGGCTTTGAGCTAGGTCGCTTCAGGCGATTTTCATTATTTTTGAGCGTCTCCCTGCTTATCGTCACTAGGACTAGGGGAAGCATTGTAGAGGGCATCTAAACGCTCACGAGCATCTTCGACCGTAATCGACCGCATCACCAGAAATGGCTCGTTGACAATATTTCCCTGCTCATCCAACAGTTCGGGATGGGGAACTGAACGAATGCGCCCGTTTGTCAAACCCTGCGAATCAGAGCCGTCTGGTGCAAAGCGGCCCCGATTTCCGTAGGAACGCTGTGACTCCATGCCCAGCATCATTAAATTCCGGATTAAATTGCCAACCGCTAAAAATGCCAATATTGTGAAAGCAAGAATATAAAGCAAATGCAGCATAAGCTCTCCTCGAAACCGACAGCTTTAATCGAATAGATGGGAACCTAAACCGAACGACGTAAAGTATTGGTACTGAAATAATAACTTTATTTAACCATTCTCAGATCAACCAGAATCTGAAGACAGGATTACAACTCTTCCTCAAGCTTAATCTTTTCAAGGCTGGGATGAGTCAAATCGTTCCTGAATTGTAATATCAGGATTTTCTAAACGAAACTTCATCCCAACTTGCCAGCATTCGGTCACTAACTGGTGCCAAGGCACGAGGACTGAGGTTTCAACTCCAACCTGCCCTCCCGTTGTTCGGAATAGGAGTTGCGCCGTACTAACTTCTTGCTGCGCCTGCTTCACTCGCTCCAGCAACATAGCCTGCTGCTCTTCACCAAGAAAGTCAATGGTGTAATCCTCTAAGAGGATTCGCGCTCGTTTAAACCAATATTCAAAGTCTTCTAATAAAGGCTGCAATAGGGCTTTCAGCAGCTCAGGCTCAGGTAGATTAGAACCAGGATTAAACATTTAATGTAGAAATTTGTTGAAGCTAGAGTTTTACTAAAGCTAAGCTTAACGCACTTTACGTTTCTTAACAAATCTTGCAAACTTTTTCATCAAGCCTAGAAAAGCGTTCTGTAGAGAAAATGTGGATAGAGTGCTTTAAGCTGCGGTTCTGTATCTAGTCTCGATAAGATAGAGGCTAGTAAAGTTTATTAAGTGGTAGTGTCTTTGTTTGCAATGGTTAAATCAGACGCATCTGTTGCAGAACAGCCTCAAAAAATTTATCTGCCGCGCACCAGTGAGTCAGAAACACTGAAGAAAATTCGCCACACCGCCTCCCATGTCATGGCAATGGCAGTGCAAAAGCTGTTTCCCAAAGCGCAGGTGACGATTGGACCATGGATTGAAAATGGGTTTTATTACGACTTTGATAGCCCCGATCCATTTACCGAAAAGGATCTCAAAGCTATCAAGAAGGAGATGACCAAAATCATTAACCGCAAGCTGCCGGTAATTCGCGAGGAGGTGAGTCGCGAAGAGGCTGAACGTCGCATCAAGGCCATTAAGGAACCCTATAAGCTGGAAATTTTGGCTGATTTGCAAGAGCCAATTACGATCTATCACTTAGGCGACCAGTGGTGGGATCTCTGTGCTGGTCCCCATATGGAGAGTACGGCTGACCTCAATCCAGATGCCATTGATCTGGAAAGCGTTGCTGGAGCCTATTGGCGTGGAGATGAAACCAAGGCTCAACTTCAGCGCATTTACGGCACTGCTTGGGAAACTCCAGAGCAGCTCGCTGAATACAAGCGCCGCAAAGAGGAAGCGATTCGCCGAGATCACCGTCGATTAGGGAAGGAGCTAGGACTGTTTGTTTTTTCCGATCAGGTCGGGCCGGGTCTGCCCCTCTGGACTCCAAAGGGTACAATACTGCGCTCCATTCTAGAGGACTACCTGAAGCAGGAGCAGGTTCAGCGCGGCTATCAGCAGGTGGTGACGCCCCACATCAGCCGGGTTGATTTATTCAAAACCTCGGGGCACTGGCAAAAGTACAAGGAAGATATGTTCCCACTCATGGCCGATGATGACGAGCTGCGAGCTGAGGAACAGGGCTTTGTGATGAAGCCGATGAACTGTCCGTTCCACATTCAAATTTACAAGAGCGAGCTGCGGTCTTATCGTGATCTGCCCATGCGTCTAGCTGAGTTTGGTACCGTATACCGCTATGAGCAGTCGGGCGAATTGGGTGGACTGACTCGGGTACGGGGCTTTACTCAAGACGATGCTCACCTGTTTGTCACTCCTGAACAGCTCGATGATGAGTTCTTAAAAGTGGTGGATCTGATCCAGACAGTGTTTAACTCGCTCCAGCTGAAGAACTTCAAAGCTCGTCTCAGCTTCCGTGACCCCAACTCCGATAAGTACATCGGTAGTGACGAAGCTTGGCAGAAGGCTGAAAGTGCAATCCGACGGGCAGTAGAAACGCTGGGTATGGATCACTTTGAAGGAATTGGGGAAGCAGCCTTCTATGGACCTAAGCTCGACTTCATGGTTCAGGATGCGCTGGAACGGGAATGGCAGCTCGGCACCGTCCAGGTAGACTACAACCTGCCAGAACGCTTTGATTTGGAATATGTCGCGGAAGACGGCTCCCGCCAACGTCCAGTCATGATCCACCGTGCTCCCTTTGGTTCATTGGAGCGATTGATCGGTATCTTGATCGAAGAATACGCTGGTGACTTTCCGCTATGGCTAGCCCCGGTCCAAGTGCGTCTCTTGCCTGTGACCGAAGAGGTGCTGGGCTTCTGCGATCAGGTGGCGGCCCAAATGCGGCCATTGGGGATTCGGGTCGAGGTCGATAAGAGCGGTGAGCGGCTAGGCAAGCTGATCCGCAATGCTGAGAAAGAAAAAATCCCAGTCATGGCGGTGGTAGGAGCCAAGGAAGCGGAATCTAACAGTCTCAGTATTCGCACCCGCGCGTCTGGAGAACTGGGTAGTCTTCCCGTTGCTGAAGTAGTTGACCGCTTGAAAACAGCAATTGCTGAATACGGCAATTTTTGAGGACAACCCCTAAAAAAAGATCAGCTGAGAGGTGTGGTTATCTAATCTGCACCTCAAGCTAACCTTGGCCGATGCTCAGTTTAACTGGGTAGTCCGACTTCGCGGGTTTTGTCCATAGAGGCACAGTTTGAACCGCCGCTTTTTCAATTAATCGAGTTGTATCTAACGACCGTGGGTTGGGCAAGGTGGGGCCGAAATCGACCGATCCAACCATCCGGTTGCTTGTTGGAGCCGGGCCAATGCTTCTTCTGGTTGGTCTTTGAGCAGATAAACTAGCGCCATCGCGGCCTGTTCACTCGCTCTAGCTTTACGGTTGGCTTTGAGCCGATGCCAATCATTCGGAGCAATCGCCAGACGAGCTGCTAAAGCCTGCGCCAATTCCTGGGTGGTCAACTCGGCGCAGGGATCGGTTCGCGATGTAGATAGATTGTCTGAGAATATCGGTTGGGTTTGGCTTGAATTGGGCATGGCGATATCGGGCATAGTAGTATCGAGGATTAGCGAATCATGACTCTTTGTTCCTACTCTACTACGCCAATTCCATGCCGCCGCTATCAGATCATTCCGCTCCCAATCCAGAAGAGTTTGAGCAATCGCTACAGAATCTTGAGGAAGCTCTGCGAGCTTTAAAGCAGCGCTATGCCCAAGTCAAAGCCGATCAACAACGGCAGCAAGCACTCCGACAGCAGCTTAACCAAACTCAGCGAGAGTTAAACCGCAATCGCACCTCCAATGCTTTACGCGCTGAACTGAAGCAAATCCGCCAACAGTTAGAAGAAATTGAGCTTGCCCTCGAAAGTCAGCTTTTTTCCTGGAAGGAGCTGCGAGAAGGGTTCTGGCAGGCGGTTCGCTTCGGTGGCATTGGTGTCGTGCTGGGATGGGTCTTGAAATCTTGTGCTGGCGGCAATTGACAGCAGCAAATTTGTGCCGTGAAAACAAGCGACGAAACCAACGAATTGCGGGAATAAATTGTGCTCTAGCCGCTAGCGAAACCCATCAAAATAGGTTAGGCTGCCGCTAGCATGTTTGCACATTCTTTCTCTTGAGCTTATTCCATGTTCATTTCGTTGATTGCGGACTACGGTATCGGAGATCCCGCCTTTGCGGAAGTGAAACAGCAATTGCTGTTGGGCATCCCTCAAGCCCAGATTCATGAACTCTCTGTGCCGCCCTTCAGTACCTTGGCTACTGGTTTCTGGATTGCGCAGCTAGGGTTGAATCCAGGTCCGGCAGAGCGTCTGATCTATCACAATTGCGCTCCTCGACAGGATGATCCAGAAGCTCGACGCAACAATGAGGGAGAAGGGTTGACCTATGCGCTCCTGACTAACGGCATCAAGGTGGTCGGTGTTAACGCTGGCTATACGCTTTCCTTTATCAAAAACTACGCCAAAGAAATCTATACAGTTAACGTCTCGCGTGGTGGTTCCCAGTTCCGCTCTCGGGATGTTTTTCCTCCAGCCGCCGCCGCTATTGCCCATAACGATTTGTCCCTGCTGGGTAATCCGATTGAACCGAGTCAGATCCTGGATGTGCCCCTCGACCGAATTGCCTGGATCGACGGCTATGGCAATATCAAAACCACGATTCCGGCGCATACGCTCAATTTGGAACCTGAAACCAAAATTGTGATCCGAATCGGCGATATTGTCAGCGACGCTGTTTACTCCGACGGCAGTTTCCGAGTCCCTGAAGGTACACTCGCCTTTGCACCTGGCAGCTCCGGCTGGACAGGCACCGATGGTCAGCCCCTCCGCTGGATGGAGCTATTCCTTAGAGGGGGGAGTGCTTGGGCCAGGTTTGGGAAACCCAAAGTCAATCAAGCCATTACTCGCCTTAGTTGAGCGACCCCAATCGCAATTAAGCTGCCTTGGCCTCAGACTCTTTCATCAGTGGAAATCCTAGCTCTTCCCGCTGCTGTAGATAGAGTTGAGCGACTTGCCGTGCCAAGCTACGAATGCGACCAATATAGCGAGTTCGCTCGGTTACAGAGATCACACCTCTGGCGTCGAGCAAATTAAACGTGTGGGAACACTTCAAAACCTGGTCAAACGCGGGCAGAACCAGCTTGGCTTCCATCAATCGGTGAGCTTCACGCTCATAAATGCCAAACAGAGTAAACAGCGTTTCCGGATCAGAAGCCTCGAAGTTATAGGTCGAGTTTTCAATCTCTGATTGTAGAAAAACATCACCGTAGGTGAACTTCTCGTTCCATTGGATGTCAAAAATCGCGTTGACCTCCTGGAGATACATTGTCAGTCGCTCCAGACCATAGGTAATCTCGATTGACACGGGCCGGCAATCAATTCCACCACACTGCTGAAAATAGGTGAATTGAGTGATCTCCATTCCATCTAGCCAGACTTCCCAGCCCACGCCCCATGCACCTACAGCAGCGTCTTCCCAGTTGTCTTCCACAAATCGAATATCGTGATCCTCTGGTTTGATACCCAACGCCTTCAGGGAATCTAAATAAACATCCAAAATATTTTCTGGCGACGGCTTAATCAGCACTTGATACTGATAGTAATGCTGCACCCGATTTGGATTTTCTCCATATCGACCGTCTGCTGGACGCCGACAAGGCTCCACATACGCCACTGACCAAGGTTCTGGACCCAGCGCTCGCAAAAATGTATGCGGACTTTTGGTACCAGCTCCCTTCTCTGTATCGTAGGGCTGAACAATCAAGCAGCCTCGGTCACTCCAAAACTGATGTAGCGTAGCAATCACCGACTGAAAATTCACGAGAACCCATCCTTTCAACACTGTTCTGGCTAATTAATTGTCGCTTAAATCCATCGCATTAGTGCCAAGAGGCAGATGGACTAGCTCTCAAGAAACACTTTCAGTGGAGGAGTGGGGCACAACTTCAAAACCGAGAGACTGAGCTGTTTTCTTCAGGTGTTTAACCAGGCGTTCCCGGTATTGCTGCTCATAATAGTTTTCTCCAGGGTCAGCATAGGTTCCGCCCTCAGACCATAGCTTGTAGAACAGACGAGCAATCTTGTGAGCCGTTGCTGTGATTGCCTTAGGTGCGCCTAAACGAGACCGCAGGCGTCGATAAAATGCCCCTAAGGCTGAGCGACTATGGCTAACAGCTTGAGCCGCTAAACGAAAAGCATTCGCTGCTCGATTCACCACTACTCGTGTCTGAGAACTCAGCGACTTTCCCCCAGTAATGCGCGTCCCAGGACATAATCCCAACCAGGAACAAAAGTGTTTGACACTGGCAAA
Organism: Leptolyngbya sp. NK1-12; assembly: GCF_032598965.1. Taxonomy (NCBI): domain Bacteria; kingdom Bacillati; phylum Cyanobacteriota; class Cyanophyceae; order Leptolyngbyales; family Leptolyngbyaceae; genus Leptolyngbya; species Leptolyngbya sp. NK1-12. The sequence continues at coordinate 456,169 of NZ_CP053586.1, read as the reverse complement.
GCGATTGGACTCTAAGCCCACCTCAGAGAGAATCGTCTGGACGCTCAACGCATCAAGCCCAGGAATCTGAGTAAAATCGATGCCGCTGATTCGATATAGCTGCCCACGCAAATCAAAGGCAGGAGCATTTTGAGTGGTCTTACGCCGCTTGTTCTTTGCCTCTGGTGGTGCTTGCTCAGTTTTTGCATCAAACTTCAACAGGCACTGCTCGATCTGCTCATCACAAGCAGCAATCTGCTGTTGATGCAGATCGTAAAGCGTTAACTCCTGTTGCAAAACAAACACCAATTCTGCTCGATAATTACCGCTGAGCGCTTTGGCAATTTCGTCATGGCTACTGCGGATACGCGAGTGCTTGAGGGCAGCTAAGGTTTGAGGGTCATGCTCTCCTGCAACAATTGCTCGAATGATGGACATCCCCGTTAAGCCAGTAATGTCGCTAATCACCTTGTGCAGATGCAGATTCATCTGAATCAAGGCATGTTGCATCCGTTGAATATGCACAGCCGCACTTTGAATCAGTCGTTCTCGTTGACGTACATAGCTTCGCAGCACACATACTTGCTCCTCAGGACGGAATGAGCCAGCTAACAGACCATAGGTGTGCAATTTCTGGAGCCATTGACAATCAAGCACATCGCTCTTACGTCCAGGCACCGTTTTGAGATGGTGTGCATTCACCAGTTTGACCTCCAACCCGCTGGACTCCAGAATCTGAAAGACTGGAATCCAGTAGACTCCTGTTGATTCCATTGCGACTGTTGTCACCCCACACCCCTGCAACCATGCTGCCATCGCTTGTAAGTCTGGGGTAAAGCAACCAAAGGCACGGACATTGACTTCGGCTCTTCCAGCAGGGACACAAACCCAATGCTCAGCAGAACCCACATCAATTCCCGCTGCATGCAGATTGAGTTGCTCAAGATGAGCCAGCTGGGCAGGCAAGGCTGGAGATTGAGCTAACTTACGCTTTGCGATGGACGAGGTATTTTTCATAACGCTCCTCATTACGATTAACCTCCCAAGTTGGGGCGGGCTGAACAGCTAATCTCTCAAACGGGATAGGCTTTGCCACCTTCACCAATCTCATTGCCAGTACGCCCCACAACCACGCTCCTAATCAGACCCTTGATGATACTATTGACCGCTCGGTTTCCTAACTCAGGATT
>NZ_CP053586.1:0-452500 GCF_032598965.1 Leptolyngbya sp. NK1-12 | reverse complement strand
TTGCTAGTATGGTTAATTGTGCGTGAGATAGCGATTTCAGCAACTAGTCTTGAGGCATCGTTGGATGGAGTCAAGATAGCCTGCTGGGATTGGTCCAGCAAGAACCTTGAAAACTGCATAGTGAACAATGTCAGGTAGAAACCTTAGTGGAACGACTGCAAGATGGGTTGGATGAATATCTAACTGGATTGTGGATGTAACACTAAGCGGAAACAGACACCAATGTAGATTTGAAGAATCAAGTGGTCAAGCTACAAAGGGCTGATGGTGGATACCTAGGCACACAGAGGCGAAGAAGGACGTGGTTACCGACGATATGCCCCGGGGAGCTGGAAGCAAGCATTGATCCGGGGGTTTCCGAATGGGGCAACCCTAGAGATGGCTGTCTGAATCCATAGGACAGCACAAGCGAACGCAGCGAACTGAAACATCTTAGTAGCTGTAGGAGAAGAAAGAAAACTCGATTCCCCTAGTAGCGGCGAGCGAAGCGGGAAGAGCCTAAACCAGTGGTTTTAACCATTGGGGTTGTGGGACAGCGATATGGAATCTGGCCGCTAGACGAAGCAGCTGAATACTGCACCAGAGGAGGTGAAAGTCCTGTAGTCGAAAGCGTAAGGATACTAGCTGGATCCCGAGTAGCCTGGAGCACGTGGAATTCCGGGTGAATCAGCGAGGACCACCTCGTAAGGCTAAATACTCCTGTGTGACCGATAGCGAAACAGTACCGCGAGGGAACGGTGAAAAGAACCCCGGGAGGGGAGTGAAATAGAACATGAAACCATCAGCTTACAAGCAATCGAAGCCCGATTAAACGGGTGACGGTGTGCCTGTTGAAGAATGAGCCGGCGACTTATAGGCACGGGCAGGTTAAGACGGAAATGTCGAAGCCAAAGCGAAAGCGAGTCTGAATAGGGCGTGATGTCCGTGGTTATAGACCCGAACCCGGGTGATCTAACCATGGCCAGGATGAAGCTTGGGTAAAGCCAAGTGGAGGTCCGAACCGACCAATGTTGAAAAATTGGCGGATGAGCTGTGGTTAGGGGTGAAATGCCAATCGAACCCGGAGCTAGCTGGTTCTCCCCGAAATGTGTTGAGGCGCAGCGGTCATGATTATAGTCTGGGGGTAAAGCACTGATTCGGTGCGGGCTGCGAGAGCGGTACCAAATCGAGTCAAACTCTGAATACCAGATGAACACATGGCTAGTGAGACGGTGGGGGATAAGCTTCATCGTCAAGAGGGAAACAGCCCAGACCACCAGCTAAGGTCCCCAAATCACAGTTCAGTGATAAAGGAGGTGGGAGTGCATAGACAACCAGGAGGTTTGCCTAGAAGCAGCCATCCTTAAAAGAGTGCGTAATAGCTCACTGGTCAAGCGCTCCTGCGCCGAAAATGAACGGGGCTAAACTGTGTACCGAAGCTGTGGGATATATCTATCGATGTATCGGTAGGGGAGCGTTCCGTGGTAGTTAGAAGCATTAGCGAGAGCAGGTGTGGACGAAACGGAAGTGAGAATGTCGGCTTGAGTAGCGCAAACATTGGTGAGAATCCAATGCCCCGAAATCCTAAGGGTTCCTCCGGAAGGCTCGTCCGCGGAGGGTTAGTCGGGACCTAAGGCGAGGCCGAATGGCGTAGTCGATGGACAACCGGTCAACATTCCGGTACCGATTTTGGATTGTGCAGAGGGACGGAGAAGGCTAGCACAGCCGCATGTTGGTTAGCGGTTTAAGCATCCGAGGCGATGAGAGACGGCGAAAACGTCTTGAGCGAAGGTGTGAGTACGAGAGTCTACGGACTCGAAGTGTGTGATGTCAAGCTTCCAAGAAAAGCTCTAACCACGTTAATCCAAAATTGCCCGTACTCGAAACCGACACAGGTGGGATGGTTGAGAATACTCAGGGGCGCGAGATAACTCTCTCTAAGGAACTCGGCAAAATGGCCCCGTAACTTCGGAAGAAGGGGTGCCAGCGAGAGCTGGTCGCAGTGAAGAGGCCCAGGCGACTGTTTACCAAAAACACAGGTCTCCGCGAAGTCGAAAGACGATGTATGGGGGCTGACGCCTGCCCAGTGCCGGAAGGTTAAGGAAGTCGGTTAGGGAAACCAAAGCTGGCGACCGAAGCCCCGGTGAACGGCGGCCGTAACTATAACGGTCCTAAGGTAGCGAAATTCCTTGTCGGGTAAGTTCCGACCCGCACGAAAGGCGTAACGATCTGGGCGCTGTCTCGGAGAGAGGCTCGGCGAAATAGGATTGTCTGTGAAGATACGGACTACCTGCACCTGGACAGAAAGACCCTATGAAGCTTTACTGTAGCCTGGAATTGGGTTCGGGCTTTGACTGCGCAGGATAGGTGGGAGACTATGAGACATCCCTTGTGGGGGATGGGGAGTCATCAGTGAGATACCACTCTGTCAAGGCTAGAATTCTAACTCATTGCCGTGATCCGGCATGGGAACAGTTTCAGGTGGGCAGTTTGACTGGGGCGGTCGCCTCCTAAACGATAACGGAGGCGCACAAAGGTTCCCTCAGGCTGGTTGGAAATCAGCCGAAGAGTGTAAAGGCACAAGGGAGCTTGACTGTGAGACTGACAAGTCGAGCAGGGTGGAAACACGGTCTTAGTGATCCGACGGCACTGAGTGGAAGGGCCGTCGCTCAACGGATAAAAGTTACTCTAGGGATAACAGGCTGATCTCCCCCAAGAGTTCACATCGACGGGGAGGTTTGGCACCTCGATGTCGGCTCATCGCAACCTGGGGCGGTAGTACGTCCCAAGGGTTGGGCTGTTCGCCCATTAAAGCGGTACGTGAGCTGGGTTCAGAACGTCGTGAGACAGTTCGGTCCATATCCGGTGCAGGCGTAGGAGCATTGAGAGGAGCCTTCCTTAGTACGAGAGGACCGGGAAGGACGCACCGCTGGTGTACCTGTTATCGTGCCAACGGTAAACGCAGGGTAGCCAAGTGCGGAGCGGATAACCGCTGAAAGCATCTAAGTGGGAAGCCCACCTCAAGATGAGTGCTCCCATGGCAACAAGCCAGTAAGGTCACGGGAAGACGACCCGTTGATAGGCACTAAGTGGAAGTGCAGTAATGTACGAAGCTGAGGTGTACTAACAGACCGAGGGCTTGACCTCCTTACATTGGTAAATTACGTTCACTATGCAGCCTTCTGGGTTCAATCCAACTGATGCAATCAATTGATGCAATCAATCACTAGTTGAACTCAATCGCTTTTCCTGGTGCCTATGGCGGTGTGGACCCACGCTCATCCATCCCGAACTGAGTGGTGAAACGCACCCGCGGCGAAGATAGTTGGAGGGCTGCCTCCCGCAAAAATAGCTCGGTGCCAGGTGATCTATAACAAGGACTCCTTCTCAAGTGGGGAGTCCTTTTTGCATTCATACACTTTTAGCAGCAGGACGAAATACTTTTTAATAAATGGCTCTGTTGATTTTTGGTTGAAGCAGGGCATGTTGAAAATAGAGACATAACCTAACGAAAGCAGGGGCATTTCTTATGTCAAGTGTTGGATTAAATAAGTGGATTGTTAGTGGCCATCTAGCAGCAGATGCGCAAATGAAAACAGTTGAGTTGCGCAATGGTGAGCAGGCACAGCTAGCAGAGGTAACGTTGTATGTTCGGAAACCAAAAGATCGAAAGGAATCTTTTACAGTTAAGCTAACGATCTGGGAGAAATCCTACGCATGGCGAAAGTTACAGTACTTGAAAAAAGGATCAGTTGTGATCTGTACAGGTAGCATTGAGCCAAATCCTTACATTTCCAGTAATGGAAATATTCCTAGAGCTGGGTTAGAAATGACAGTTCTGGATGTTGATCTAGATATCGTTCGTGGTAATGAGAATGAAGATGAAGCAGGGAATGTTGATTCCATTGAGAGTGATAGCCCTAAGAACGCTGTAGCTAGCGATGAAACAGCAGAAAACCCTTTTGCCTTGAATGCTTAAGACGCGAGATAGTGCAAAAGAACAGGCACGGACTAACTCAAGACCAAAGTTAGCTGTCTTTACTGTGGTGGTTGAGTTGCTGTTTGATTGGTTTCTGCTTGCTCTGCTAGCTGCTGAGGGCTGACATTAATCAGCGGCAATGTTCCTTCACCCGACATTACAGTTGGGAATTGGCCGTTCCACTTTTCAATGGCTCGCTGCTGTAGGATTGCAGGGGTCAAAGTTTCTCGTAAGAGCCGTTGAGCTTCAGCCTGTCCTTTGGCACGGTTGATTTCGGCTTTAGCTTCCTGTTCAGCCTGTTGAGCTTTGAAAGCGGCCTGCTGAGCCTGTTGTTCGGCCACCTGTTTGGCTTCAATGGCCGCGTTGAACTCCGCTGAAAAGGCAAAATTCACTAAGGATACATCATCGACGACAACACCATAGGGTTCTAGACGCTTGGTCAAAGCATTGTCAATTTCATCCTTGAGCTTTACCCGCTCTTGCAAAATGTCTTTCACCGGCCGCTGGGCAATCGAAGCTTTTACTACCTCAGAAACCGCAGGATTAATAATGCCTGTGATGATGACATCCATGTCACCAACCTGCTGAAACACTTGATTTACTCTGGAAGGTTCGATGTGCCAGTTAACAGCAACGCTCGTGCTGACATCCTGTAAATCTTTAGAGGCTGCTGCCGCTTCTACGTCGGTTTTTTGGACTCGCACGCTCAGTCGTCTCACATTGGTTACTACGGGCAACACTGGATGGATTCCCTCATCTAGAACTTTGTCTTGCACTTTGCCGAAATACATGACTACGCCCCGCTCACCTGCACCTACAATTGTGAAAGGCCGGAGAAACAGGGCCAGTAACAGAAAGCCAATTCCGCCTACAAAGAGAAACGAAAGTGATCGAGATGGAGACTGTAGAGTTCTGGTATTCATATCAATTTCCTTCTGTACATAACTGAAGATGGCGTAGTGCTACCTGATGATTGAAGAGAGTTTCTACTGCTACTTTCCACTAGATTTATAGTGAAATAAGTTCAGTGTTGAACTCAGATGCGATCTCATTTGGTAATTCAGGTTGATTTTGCTTTAGTCAGCTAATTTATGATGTCCAACAGTTAAGCCGGTAGTTTGTTGCAATTTCTTCTAGAAAGCAATTATCTATGTCGCGCGACTGCCATTTTCGGCATCAATTATAATCACCACAATCACGTTTTGCACCTCAACTTCAGAGCAACATGTTTAGTAAAGTTGCCGCAATGTAGATCTCAGGATATGAACCAGGCGGATCGGTATAGGGTTTTCTGTGTATCTGTTAGCGCCTATGCCTGTGAATGTGCAAATCGGTCGGTGTAGTTCTAGCCTCGGCTTGACCTCCAAATGGATTTCACACATATTCTTAGCAAAACAGACGAGCAACCTATGCAAATTTTCTGTCAGGTTTTGATTTGATCAGAGCTTAATTTTGAAGATAGCAGTGAACAGAAGATTTCCTTGCGACTTCAGTTTGGTGTATCGTTAAGCCCTGCATTGCTTTAATAGACGTATTGCCAATCAAGAGGCATGCAGTTCTATTGAAAAAATTGATCCACGACACATGAATGCACAGCAGATTGATAGGGGTATGAGAATCATAATCATCACAATTGCAATGATTGGGCTAATCAAACCATGAGCCGAGTAAAACAGTAACGTGAGTGCTCATCTTACCATCACAGCTACTGAGTAGCTCAGATACAGTCGATAGTAAGATCTACGAAGCTGTAAATTTTGTTGAAACTGATGGTATCTTTCAATACTCAGACTACAGCTTCAATTTCGTAATTGTCTTTCGGTTGGTACAATTGGTTTGAACTTTTATCCAATTACCCAATAGCCATTTCTGCGCCAGTACTGCTCCTGTAGGGCTTGGTTGAGCTGATTTTCAGAAATCAAGGATTTTTCTAGCAGCAGTTCGCCTAGTTTTTTAGAGCTACTGGGTTGTTGAGTTAGAGTTGTATGCAGTTGAGCCGCAGAAATCCAGCGATGTCGAATCAGAATCCAACCCAGTTTGGCAATAGATTCAGTGGCGGCGATCGGAGCAACCTGTTTAGCAATTTGAGAAGTTTCTTCGCGGTGGGGGGCGTTGGAGCCAGTGCTAAGAGCAACCATAGTAGCGTTGTTTCATCATAGGGGCGGATGTATTAGTACTTCAATCCTGTCGTAGGCAAATTCTGAAATAAGCTCAGAATTGATCTCAGCTTTAAACTCAGGAACGCCAGCTAGGGCAGAATTGAGATATTCACAGCGTGGCGGTAGCCGTCGTGATCAAACCTATGGTGAATCTGGCATCTCTGCGTTCGGTTAAAGCATCCGAGGAAGGGCTAAAGCGGGTAGATCGCGCTCGGAAGCGGATGGGGTGGTCTAAAACCCGGTCCAAAACCTGGTGGTTGCAAGCCAATGTGTCCCAAGCCACGCTGCGGCGATTTTGGAAACAGCCCATTTCCCTCGATGGGTTTATTTCAATTTGTAAAGCAGTTGGAATTGAAGACTGGCAAGAAATTGTCGATTGGTCAGCGTTAGAGGAGGATGGGGCGGAACTTGAAAGCAAAGCTGGTGAAGAACCTTTATTGCCTGCTATTGTCGGGGAATTTCCGGAAGGGCCAGTACCTGTCAACTCTGACTTTTATATTGATCGCGCTCCGATTGAAGCCCGTTGCTATGATGCGATTCTGCGTCCGGGGGCATTAATCCGGATCAAGTCGCCTCGCCACATGGGTAAAACGTCCCTGCTGTATCGGGTTTGTGACCTCGCGGAAAAACAAGGTTACCGAGTCGTGCGGCTCAATTTATCCAAAATTGATGCGACGGTTCTGAGCAATTTAGATCGGCTGCTGCGCTGGTTTTGTGCCTGCATTAGCTTGGAATTGAAACTAACAACCCAGCCCAAAGACATGTGGAATCTGGACCGGGGTAGCATTGTCAACTGCACCACGTTTATCCAGGAGCAAGTTTTAGAGCCGATTCAGCAGCCATTTGTGCTAGCGCTCGATGAGGTGGATTGGCTGTTTGATGCGTTGGCGGCGAGTCAGGGGTTCTTCTCGATGCTGCGGAGTTGGCACGAAGAAGCCAAAACCATTGAGGTTTGGGAGAAGCTGCGCTTGGTTGTGGTCCATTCGACCGAAGATTATGGCCGCTTGGATTTGAATCACTCGCCGTTTAATGTCGGCTTACCAGTAGAACTACCCGAATTCACGGCCCAGCAGGTTGAAGATTTACTCAAGCGCTACGGTCTTGATTGGCATCAAAACTGGGTGCAGCGTCTGATGGCAACGGTGGGTGGGCATCCCTATCTAGTGCGGCTGGCGATCGACGAATTGGCTTGGCAAAAAGTAACGCTGACTCAACTGCTGCAACAGGCTGCCACCGATGCCGGAATTTACACTGATCACCTGCGGCGTCATCTCAAGAAATTGCAAGAACGACCGGAGTTAGCCAAAGCATTCCGTCAAGTGGTTATGGCTCCCGAACCGCTACAGTTGGATACAATGCAAGCCTACAAGCTCTACAGTATGGGATTGGTGAAAAAAATAGGCGATCAGGTCGGCCCCCGCTGTCGGCTGTATCAGGAATATTTTCAGACACGGTTGGCAGGCGAATGTTGACGAGTAAGTAATTTGTCAGGAGATGATAGAATACTTCGCTAGTTTTGTTTGCGTCATCGTGATCCCAATGGCAGACTACAACGCCCAGCTTCGTGCTCTGATGCAGCCCATCGGGATGACTAGCTTTCGAGCATTGAGTCGAGCGGCAGGTGTGTCTAAATGGCAGGTTGAACTGCTGCGAACCGGGCGAGTAGCACAGATGCGAGTGGAGGTGCTGCTGAAGTTGGGGCAGGTGCTCCAGCTTTCTATCGATCAACTGGTTGAGCGTTTTTCAGGAACACCAATTGACTCGAACGGTTCAGTTGTTAGCTCAACTGCTCAACCGGTACAAAATCAAGCATCTGATCGTCAATCCCAGCAATCCGAAGCGGCATTGCAACAATCCTTAGAGCAACTGCGACAGGAATATCAGCGACTGCAAACCCAGCTAGCGCAACAGCGAGCCACCCTAGAGCAAGAATTCCAGCAGGCAACGTTGCAGCAATTGGAATCTTGGCTATTACAGTTTCCTACAGCCGCCTATGCAGCCCAGCAAAAACCAGAGCTGCCGGCTATAAAGCTGCTGCCCTTGATGCGCCCGATCGAACAACTGCTGCAATCCTGGGGGATTAAAATGCTAGCGCCTGTGGGAGCCGAACTGCCCTACAATCCGCAAGAACATCAGCTATTAGAGGGTACGGCCAATCTGGGCGATCTGGTGAAGGTGCGCAATCCGGGCTATCGGCAGGGCGACAAACTGCTCTATCGGGCTAAAGTTAGTCCGGTGCAGTGACGCGAGCTGAGTCAGAGTTGTTATTGCTGGGTTCCGGCTTTAATCCGGCTAGCAGGCGTTGGTAATCTTCGAAGTGCAGCACGACTTTCGACACCTGACCGTGGGTATCGGTGATTAGCTCCTGCACGTAGGGAAATTTGTCGGGTTCCAAGCTGAGCTGCCCCATCAGGCTGCTGTGGTTGAGCTGTCGCAGTTGGTGAGTCAGCATTTCAACCCCGTGGGCCATTTGCTTCACTTGTCGGGAAATGCGGTGCAGTCGCTTTTTCTTACTCATACCCTTCTCGGCGGTAGTTGGTGATGGATTATTTTATCGTCAGTTGGGAGTCGGGAGAGGGGGGAGGTGAGGGAACTGCTGATTAGGGGCTAGGGGCGGGGGTGATGGTGGGAGCGGGGCTGGGGGTAGCGGGAGCGGGGCTAGGGATGGCGGGAGCGGTGGGGATGGGGGCATCTGCGGGTCTGCCGAGGATGGTGGGGCTGCCGGTATCGAAGACGCCAGCAATGCAAGCAATCATGTAGGTGGCTAGGGTGCCGACAAATAGGGCTTTCCAGGCTAAGGAGACAATTTCTTTGCGGCGGGTAGGAGCAAGGGCGCTGATGCCTCCAACGAAAATGCCGACCGAGGCGAGATGGGCAAATCCTGAGAGGGCATAGCTGACGATCAGCAGGGCGCGGTCGGTCAGCACGCGAGTTTCAGCCGGGAGCTGGGTGAGAACTGCTAAATCCTGGTATGAGGGAACTTCGGTGAGAAACAACCGCTGCCCAATCAGCACGGACGATTGCCAGAGTTCGTTCCAGCTGAGGGAGACGCCAGTTAAAAGAGTCAAGGGCAGAAAGAGTGCTCCCAGAATGTTTTGTATGGTGACATAGCGAAAGAGCTGTCCGATTGGCTGCAAGAAACCAATGTTCGAATCGGCGAGATTGGCCAACACTACAAAAAATTGATTGATTAGATACACCAGCCCCAGCACCGCAATCAGTACGGCGACAATCGAAGCAGCCATTTTTAGTCCGTCCCAAGCCCCGGCGACGGTAGCATCCATTGGGCTCAGGTGCTCTGTCTCGCCGTAGTTGCCTTCTGGGTCTAGCTGCTCAGCTCGCGTTTCATCAGGAATACCGGCGGCAGTCAAGGGAGTTTGTGCTTCTGGAATCAGGATTTTTGACAGCAGGAAGCAGGCCGGAATTGCCATAATTGACGCCGAGACCAGATGCCCCAGAATGTTGGGAAACACAGGTCTGAGAAAGGCCGAGTAAAGCGCTAGCACCGAAGACGCCGTGGTGCCAAAACAGCAGGCTAAAATCGTGCACAGCTCACTGCGAGTCATTTTGGGCAAAAAGGGGCGGACCACAATTGCCGCCTCGATGCCCACGAAAATATTAGATGCGCCGCTCAGGGATTCGGCTCCGCTCAGCCGCATGGTGCGATAGAAAATTTGGGCAAAAATCTTGGTAATGACTTGCAAAATTCCCAGGTTATACAGCAGCGCCACCAAGGCGGAAAAGAAAATCACCGTAGGTAGAGCGCGCAGGGCAAAAATGTAGCCCAATCGCACACCGCAATAGCCTGAAATCACCTCGCCTACTGTGCTGTTCGAACAAACTTCGCCCTGCACTAATGGAGCCAGCAAGAGGGTTTCCTCGCCAGGAAGTGGCACTAGAATTCCGCCAAAGATAAACCGCGCTCCGGCATCAGCGGCTTCAAACAAGACATTTAATAGGGTGCTAAATACTTGCAGCAAATCGCGCGTTCCCGGCACGATGAACACGAGCGCTCCCAGCACAAACTGCAACAACAGTCCGGCAATTACAACACGCCAGGGAAAATAGCGGGGATGACGATTTTCGGAAAATAACCAGGCAATCGCACACAACCCAAAAATGCCAAAAAAGGAGATGAGATTGAGAAAACTCATAAAAGCCACCTAAGCTGATGCAGAGTAGTCAAGGCCAACCGCGAAGCTTGTCGATCAAGCTTGTCGATGAAGCTAGGGCGCTAAACCGAATAGATCCATCAAATAAATTTACCTACAGAGAATAGCTAAAAATGTGGCCTTTTTATCGGCGAGTCGCAATCTAAAGTTGAGGGCTGAGTTTAAGGCTGTGGCTGAGGTGACCTCCTCGACCGGAAACTATGTGTAGGATAGTGAATGAACCCACTTCCCCTAAACAGCCTGCATGGACGCCTTTGCTCGCATTCCGCCCGACTGGACCGAAAAAGCAGTGCACGCGCAAGAATTCTGCTGTCCCACCTGTCGTGCCTCGACCGCTGAAGCGGAACAGGTTTGGATTAATCGGCGAGCACCGGTGTTTACCGAAGACCATCGGCGCAAATGGCAAGAATTTTACCAGTGCCAGTGTGGAACCGTTTGGTGGGCCTGGAGTAGCGACCGTCCGCCGACTACACTAAAAAAGCCAGATACACCTGACCCGTTCGAACCGTTTCCGGGAGATTGGATGTTTTAGGGAAATTGCTTCGCATCTGTATTTCCTTATCTGTATTTCCTTTATTTCCCTCAAGCACAGTTTTGCCAGATCAATATGGTGAACTGAGTATGGTGAACTGAGTAGGTCAACCTGATGATTCGGTAAACCTACAGCACAACATCCGGCCTGCTGGCCGGATGTCTGCTCCGCGTTTGATGCTCAATTTTGACCATCTGCTAAATTCTGCTGAGAATTCTCAGTCACTCATCATGACCTTAGATTAGTTAGCCGGAATATCACGCAGCTTACTCTAAATAAAAGTATTAATTAAAACAAAAATTAGATTGTTTCAGGGTTTTCACTGATCCATCTAAATTCGTTATTTTAAGCATCACTTCAACAGCTATATCCCCGTACAGAAGAAATTAACTCAAGTAATTTTTCATACTTTCCTGTTGGGCGTCCGTTGGTGCGAATAGGAAAATATATCCCCCATTTTTGCTGAATTCAATTGCCTGCCTGCGAGCTGCATCAGTGCTCCTTGCAAGCAAGTGCTCCGCACCTTGCATAGCAAGAACGGCATTCTGTTTGCTCCCAATCTGGAACAGACTGATTGCCTGCTTTCGCATGGCCAAAAACACTGCTGTTAACGATATTGCCGTCTATTTCGCATCAAGGATTAGCATCAATGGTTTTTGCAGAAGTTTCATTGGCAAGCGATCACGCAACTGTTTCCCTCGCTTCTCCCCTATCTCCCCTATCTCCCCTATCTCCCCTATCTCCCCTATCTCCCCTATCTCCCCTATCTGCTCCGATACAGGTTGGCCTAAACAAACCCCAATCCCGCTCACTGGCAGGCTCGGATCTGTCGCGCGGTTCCCTGCGGGGACGGAGTTTGTCGGGTAATCGCCAGAATAATCTGCTGCTGGGGCGGGCCGGTGCCGATATTGTCCGGGGACGAGCTGGTGATGATGTACTCAAAGGGTTTGGCGGAAATGACCAACTGTTTGGGGAGCGAGGCGACGATCGGCTGCTGGGTGGTACGGGTAACGACTCGCTGAGCGGTGGTTTGGGACGCAATACTCTGAATGGAGAAGCTGGACAGGATCAGCTCTTAGGTGGTAAAGATGCCGATCAGTTAGTGGGCGGCAGTGGGGATGATCGGCTGAACGGGCAGGGTGGCCGCGACAAGCTGACAGGCGGGACCGGACGCGATCGGTTTGTGTTAGCGGTGGGGGCAGCCCAGCTCAGGAATGCTGCCGAAATTACCGACTTTAGGGATGGCGAGGACTTCCTAGAGCTAACTACCCTGAAATTCGAGGATTTGGTAATTTTGCAAGGCACGGGTCAACAGGCTGGCAACACCTTGATTCAAAACAAACAGACTGGCGAATATTTGGCCATTCTGAAAAATATCCAGAGCAGCCAGATCGACATCCGCGATTTCTGGAACATGATGCCAACGCCAGTGGCTCCTGCTGCTAATCCCATGCCTAGCCCCATGCCTAGCCCCAGTCCTGTACCCCCGCCCAGTCCATCAAGCCCTGTGCTACCGACCATTCCAGCTATCGGCTCCTTCCAGCCTACGACAGTCAAATTTTTGCCAAACGACAGTGAAACCACGATTGCTGCCACGAGTGCCGCCCGCCTCCAGCTCGGTAGCCAGACTATTTACATTGGCACGCAACAAGTGACTCCTGATAACCAGAATCCAATTCTGGCTAGCTTCGATGCCAAAAATCCCAGCAACAACTGGGTCCGCATCGACTACGAAGTCACTGGCACCGATGGGCGCGGCTATGGCCTATTTTGGAGCGGAAGCCAGCTCTATGCTGTGTTCAGTGTCGATGGCACCCAAGGCACGCCTGCTGAAGATTTCCGGCGTGTTAGTGGCGATGCTACCCAATCGTGGCTGCGCAGTTATGGTGCAGGAGGTGGGGCCAAAGTCGCGGTGTTGACTCGCATCAATCCCGCCACCGGCGAACTCACCGACGCAGTTTACCTCTCCTCGATTCTGAGCAGCGGCAAGAGCAATAGCCTGGAAGTCAAGGGACTGTCTCTCAACGCGGCGGGCAATCTAGTTGTCACCGCAGACTCCTACTTTGCCCCACGTCGCCCAGACGGTAAAGCCATGACCCAAACCGCACCCGGTAGTTCCCCCTTCGACTACACGCTAGAAATTACACCTGAGCTGACGACGGTGATCAGTACCTCGGCGGTAGGGTGGAGTTAGGAGGTAGAAGCTACGCGACCAGCCTCCGTCGCAGCAGATCTAGAATTGTGCAGATGCTAAACCAGCGGATCATCTCGCGTCCGCGCGTTTCGCCAAACAGGTAGCGATAGCTCTCGACCAAGCCATCCGGTGCGGCTAGGCCGAGGTAAACCAAGCCTACAGGCTTTGTATCGCTGCCACCATCGGGTCCAGCAATGCCGGTAATGCTGAGGCCCCAATTTGACTTCAATCGTTCCCTCACCCCTGTGGCCATTTGCTGAGCGACGACATCGCTGACGGCTCCCTGCTGAGCCAAATCCTCTGGACTGACTCCCAACAGCTCTACCTTCACCTGGTTGTCATAGGAGATCACACCGCCGCGAAAATAGGCCGAACTGCCGGAAACACGGGTGAGAAACTCACCCAAGCCACCTCCGGTACAGGATTCTGCTACGGCCACGGTTTGGTTTGCCTGCTTGAGTAACGCGCCCACCACTGAGGCGAGGGTGTCATCATCGCTGCCGTAGTAATCTAGTCCGACAATTTCCTGGATCTGTTGAGCTACGGGTGCAATTAGTTGCGTTGCTTCGGCTTCGGTTTTGGCTTTGGCAGAAATCCGCAACCGCACTTCGCCCTTGCCGGCATAGGGAGCCACCGTGGGATTTGGCAGCGCCAACTGGGCAGATACCTTTTCAGCCAGCGTTGATTCCGCTATTCCCCAAAACCGGAGGGTGCGGCTGTAGATAACTGCTTCACCCCAACCCTGGCTGAGCAGAAAGGGCACGGCAGTTTCTCGCCACATCACCTGCATTTCGCTGGGTACGCCCGGAAACGTCAGGATAGTCAATCCGGGCCGTGGTTGCCAGATCATCCCAGGAGCGCTGCCGGTTGGGTTGGGTAATACCTCAGCTCCTTCTGGAATCAAAGCTTGCTTGCGGTTACTGGGTGACATCTGCCGACCTCGACGGGCAAACTTTTGAGCAATGTCTGCTAAAATTTCGGCCCGCTCAATCAAACGGGCTTGAAAAAAATCAGCCAGGGCTTCGGTGGTGAGATCGTCAGGTGTGGGACCCAAACCGCCCGTGAAAATTAGCAGTCGAGACCGTTCGCAGCCAATCGCCACTGCCTTTTGTAGCCGCAAAATGTTATCTCCGACCACGGTTTGGTAATAATGCGGAATCCCCAATCTGGCTAACTCTTGCGCTAAAAACTGAGCGTTGGTGTTGAGGATTTCACCGAGCAGTAATTCTGTACCAACAGAGATGACTTCGGCTGCATTGGATTCACTCATGGCGTTCATAGAGGGCGAGCAGGTAGGGGAGTGGGGACGAAGGCAGAAATTGCCAATTGGTTTGCTGTTGGGCGCGGGTTGAGCCAAACTCAACAACGGCATCAATCAGGAAAAGTTAATGTTAGAAGATCTGAGGCAAAAACGCGCCTATTTTTTGATGCTGTAGCCTGCGGCGATGCCCCTGTTATCCCTACCCTGTTATCCCTACCCTGTGATTCGTGATCCTCCCATGGATGCTAGAGCAGACCGCCCAAATTTCGCCCGTCAGCATCGCCTCTAATAGCTGTTGTAATTTGAGTGTGATTTGTGGATTCTATTTGGATGATATTTGGATGATATTTGGATTCTATTGCTGTCTGGCTTGTTTCCTAACGCACCAACCGGCATAGCTCAGCAGCAAAGTTGCAGCAATGGCATAGGCCAATCCGCTTGGAATACCAGAAAAGGCTAGGGCCAACGTGCCAACCCACAGCGTCAGGGCGTAGATAAATAGAACCGTTAAGCGATGGGATAAACCTGCTTTCAGCAATCGATGATGCAGATGCCGCTTGTCGGCAATGAAAGGAGATTTACCGTGGCGTAAGCGGTCCAAAATCACGGCAGACATGTCGAGCAAGGGCACCGCCAA
The DNA here is from genome assembly GCF_032598965.1 of Leptolyngbya sp. NK1-12. NCBI lineage: Bacteria > Bacillati > Cyanobacteriota > Cyanophyceae > Leptolyngbyales > Leptolyngbyaceae > Leptolyngbya > Leptolyngbya sp. NK1-12. The sequence continues at coordinate 437,587 of NZ_CP053586.1, read as the reverse complement.
AATTAGCATCGGCAGCAGCACCGCTACGGTTGTGACGCTCTTGACTAAACCAACTACGCCGACTCCTGCCAGGGTGAAGCCCATAAAATAAGCGCCACCATCGCCCATGAAAATTTGCGCCGGATTGAAGTTATAACGCAAAAAGCCAAATGCTGCCCCGGCCAGAGCAGCGACAATCAGCGCTGCCGCCGGTTGATTCATAAACAGACAGACAATCAGCATCACAACGGCTGCGATCCCTGAAACCCCAGCTGCTAGACCATCTAAACCATCAATCCAATTGATCGCATTGGTCATGCCTACCAGCCAGATCACTGTTACCGGCAAACTAATCCAAACCGGCAACGAAACCAGACCAATCAGCGGAATACTTAGGAACTCGATTTGTACTCCGGCCTGCCAAGCCAAACTGGCCGCAATCACCTGCAACAGCAAGCGCAGGAACGGCGATAGGTTCAACAGGTCATCTGCAAGCCCAATCAAGAAAAAGGCTACCCCCCCCAGGGTGACGCCCCAAATCTCGTATTCTTTATCGGGAGGCAAGGTGCCAAAACCGCCAGCCCACCAGACACAAAGCAGGGCGATCAGCGTGCCCAGAAAAATTGAAACGCCACCCAAACGCACCATCGGACGCTGATGCACCTTACGCCCACCTGGTGGGTCAAAATAACCGCTCTTCAGCCCAATCTTCTTGACAATCGGCGTCGTCAGCAACACTACCGCAGCGGAAATAAGGAATGCAGCTAGATGGTAAAACTGAGAGGGCATCACCAAAAAATGGGTATAGAACAAAAAGACTAAAACTTTCTACAGCTAAGTTTTACTTGCCGAGAGTAGTTTTAGCACAGGATCTAGATCTGAGGATGACAAATTTTTGATTATCAGATTTGATTTCAATAATCAACTCGACAAAATTCGCCTTCTTAATACACAAAGTCTGACTGTGAACACTGTGAACACAGTCAAGCAACCGACAATGCAATAGAGCTAACCATAGGCCAGCCATAGAAAGATGGGCAATTAGGAAGGGCCTACAGAGTTCACTACGGAATGGTTTTAATATACAGCTAATCGCTACCGAATCTTTGACTCAGCAGCCAGTCATTTACAGCGTTTTTCACTCATGTGAGGTCTGGGGGGTAGGGGCTTTGCCCCCACCCCGGGGCAGTGCCCCTGCACCCTGTTTTTCGTACTTCACTAGCCTGAAACAGGCTATAAGATAATCAAAATCAATGAATGCGGCCACCTTGCCTACAGCCAGCGAGTCTGCTAATCGAATTCACTGGAATTCACAACGCGGAATCACCAGCAGCGTCGTAACCCGCAAATTAGCAGAAAAGCAAGAATGCTGGCTCAATCAAATAGCGAAACCGGGCAAACTTGCAACCCGGTCAACCAACCACCTAATTCGAGTTATAAATTCTGACTTCAGGTGCGCTGAGGTGCGCTGACCTGGCTAAAGCTAATTGGAGCGATAGTCAGCAGGATTCAAAGCAGGACCAGCGCTGAGCCAATCTTCACCATAGGTAGACCACACAATTGGTGCGGACCATTCGGTCATTCCATAGGAGCGATGGGCCATCTCCGACATGTAGCCCACATAATGGCTCATCAGAAAGTAAACTGCCATCATCCCAGCCGCCGCTGTAGATACCAGAAAGCCGGCCAGCATCAACGAAAATTCGCGATGCTGAATCGCTTCCTGCATCAGATGCAAGGCCCAAGCTACCAACCCAATAACGACGATCAAGATAAAAAACATTCTTAAATCGTTTTACGAATTGTAATATTTACACATATTAACAAACTCTCAGAAAGCTGTCTCTAGGTTTTCCTACCCAGCCCCCTACCCAACCGATTGAAAATGGCAATCGCTCTGGTAAGCTTGTGCAACACTTTTTTCGAGCTACTTGCTTGCTTAGAACAGATGACTCTACTCCTAGCGTTACAAGTTTTTAACAAGACTGCTGCTAGTGTATAGCGCATCTTTAAAGCTTTGACAAGCGTGTTTAGTCCTTAATGCAGGCAGCATGGCACAGACACAAGGCATTACAGGATTTAAAAATCCGTGCGGCTAAACCTGCTTGAAATCCTGACAACTTCGGTTCTTCAAGGTGCTTATATCAAGCGAACTGGCACCTGACGCTCTGCCAAATACTGTTTAATTTCGGCGACGGTAAGCTGGCCGTAATGCAATAAGGAGGCGAGCAGAGCTGCTTCGGCTTTGCCATCGCTGAGGGCTTGATAGATATGCTGGCAGTCACCGGCCCCACCCGATGCAATCACCGGAATTTGCACCTGTTCGGCAATGGTGCGAGTCAGTTCCAGATCATAACCAGCTTGGGTACCATCAGCGTCCATGCTGGTGACTAACAGCTCTCCTGCTCCCCGCTGTTCCACTTCTTTAGCCCAAGCAATCGCATCGATGCCGGTATTATCACGTCCACCCCGGACATAAACATCCCAACCCGGATTGCTCGGATCAGAACGACGGCGGGCATCAATGGCAACGACAATACATTGATTGCCGAACCGATCGCTGGCTCGGTTGATAAAGTCGGGATCCCGAACGGCAGTTGAGTTAATGCTGACCTTATCGGCTCCTGCTCTTAACAATTTTTTAATAGTTTCTAAGGATTGGATGCCACCGCCGACGGTGAGCGGAATGAATACCTGTTCAGCCGTGCGATAGACCACATCGAAAATAATGTCCCGATCTTCGTGGGTGGCCGTAATGTCAAGAAACACTAACTCATCCGCGCCTGCCTGATTATAAATTTGAGCCAGTTCCACCGGATCGCCCGCATCGCGCAAGTTGACAAAGTTGACGCCTTTGACTACTCGTCCAGCTTTAACGTCGAGGCAGGGAAGAATTCGTTTGGCAAGCATTTCCTTAAAATTAAGAGTTCTAAGTTTTGAGTTTTACTGGTTTGAGTTTTACTGGCGGTTTTACTGGCGGAGTCTGGGCTTAGAGAATTTTGGGTTCTAAGTTTTGAGCTTGTTGGAGTCTAAGCGTAAAAAAATTGGGTTTTGCTGGCGGGGCCTGTGTGTAGTCTGTGGAGCTGAGTTCTGGTGGTGGGGTCTGTATTTTCATGCGGGCATTGCCATAGGAGCTACCCAGCTCTGAATTCCTGCACCAATTCAAAACTCAAAACTCAATTCCCCGGCTTTCAGAATAGCGTAATTACGGACAAGACACTGATATATTGGTTCATGGTCTTTCCTTTGTGGAGTGGAGATGGAAATTGGTCAAAAGGTGCGCGTAAGGCGTTTACGCGATCGTCCCCCAAAAGAGGTGGTTGAACGGCTAGGAAAAACTGGCGTCATTAAGGAATACCGAATGGTTGACGGCAGTGGCGTGGGTGCAGTGGTGAAATTTGACGACAACTTTACCACTTGGTTTTTTGAAGATGAGCTAGAGCCGATGCAGTGAAGCAATCAAGCAACTTGTATCCTCTAGTTGAGCCAAATCAGATTTGAGTAGGGGCTGTTCGCAGGCTGGGTTGGATCAGGTTTACCTCCATCAGGCGAAGCATCCCCTTTTTTCTGCTCGCTAGCATAGAAAAGCTGCCTTTTGCAGCGCTTGAACTCCACTGCACTTTAGGACATTAGTATGGCACTCGTTCTGACGTTTCTTGGCAAAGGCGGCACTGGTCGGACCACAATGGCAATTGCAGCCGCTAAGCAGCTCGCCGCTCAGGGTAAAAAGGTGTTGCTCGCAAGTCAGGACACTAGCCCAGCTCTGGCATTGTTATTAGGTGCGGCGGTCAGCGCGGAACCGCAGGAAATCGCGCCCAATCTGCAAGTGGTCCAGCTCCAGAGCACGGTTCTGCTAGAGCAAAATTGGGAAGAGGTGAAAAAGCTAGAAGCCCAGTATTTGCGCTCGCCCTTTTTCAAGGCTGTGTATGGACAGGAGTTGGGCATCCTACCCGGCATGGACGATGCTTTGGCGCTGGATGCAATTCGGCGCTTTGACGGTAGCGGCAATTACGATGTGCTGGTGTTTGATGGCTCTGGCGATCAGGCAACGCTGCGGATGCTGGGCACACCCGAAATCGTGAGCTGGTATGCCCGCCGGTTCCGGCAGGTGTTTGCTGATTCGGATCTGGGCAAAGCGATTTCTCCTTTTGTGCAGCCCATTGCCGCCGCGGTGTTAAACGTCAACTGGACTGGCGATATTTTTTCCCAGCCTGCCGCTAACCAAATGACCACGATGCTGGATCAGGGCAAGGCGGTCATCGCTGATCCGAGTCGAGTCGCAGCCTACTTGGTGACGACGGCAGCCCCCGATGCAATTGCCACCGCCAAGTATCTCTGGGGCAGTGCTCAGCAGGTGGGCCTAACGATTGGCGGAGTATTGCTGAATCAAGCGAGCCAATCCACTGGTCTGAGCGAGTTTGCTCCCCTACCGATTCACCCAGTCCCAACCCGCAGTGGGGATGATTGGCAGATGCTAATGCAGGCGCTTCCCGACTTTAGCCAAGTCTCGCAGGCACCCCGTCCGATTCGTATTGATGTGGCGGAGGGTAAGGTGTACCTCTTTCTGCCGGGTTTCGACAAAAAGCAAGTCAAGCTGACCCAATACGGACCGGAAGTGACCGTAGAAGCAGGCGATCAGCGCCGCAATATTATGCTACCGCCTGAATTGCGGGGCCGTCAGGTGACAGGGGCGAAATTTCAGGATAGTTACTTGATTATTTCGCTTTAGCAGGATTGGCAAGATTGTTACAGAGCCATTCATGCGGATTTTGGCCTAGCCCAATTGAAGTTAGATTAAACTCATGCCGAAGCTGCTCGGTGCAGGCTTATTTTAGTTTTTCCTAACTTCTGGTGGTATGACCATTCTCACAGTGGGTGATCCCGTTCCCTGGTTTACTCTGCCTTCAACCTCGAACCCTAACTATCACTTTGACACGGTAGGCGGCTACCGCGTTGTTCTGTTTTTCTTTGGCAGCACAAAGGTGCCGCGCTCAGCTCAAGCTGTGAAAGACTTTTGCGCAATCCAGTCTGAGTTTGCCGCCTCGAGCGTGCCGTTTTTTGGTGTCAGCATTGATCCAGAGGATCAGAAGTTAGCCGAGGCCATTTTAGAGCCGACCTACTGTAAGTTTCTCTGGGACTTTGAGCAACGTGTGAGTCAGCAATATGGCGTTTGTGGGACCACGGATGCCGATCAAGTTACCTATCGGCCAACCAGCTTTGTGTTGGATGAAAATCTGCGGGTTTTGCAGGTATTTCCCCTCGAGCAACCGGAAAACTATGTGGCTCAGATCTTGAACTATGTCCGCAGTTTGCCCCCATTGCCTACCCCGATCATGGCGACCCGACAGGCTCCGGTATTGTTCATTCCCCGCGTGCTCGATCCCGACTTCTGCCGCCGCTTGGTGCAACTCCACCAGACCCAAGGGGGGCGTGATTCGGGCTTTATGCGAGACGTAGATGGCAAAACCGTAGAAATTCTCGACTATGGTTTTAAAAAACGACGCGATATCAATTTGGCCGATACGCCTCTGCTCGATACGATCAACCAGGTTGTGCTACGCCGGATTAAGCCCGAAATTGAAAAAGCTTATCAATTCTCGATCACCCGCTTTGAGCGCCACATTGTCGCCTGCTATGACAGCACCAATCAAGGCTTCTTTAATCGCCACCGTGACAACACCACCAAAGGTACCGCCCACCGGCGCTTTGCCATGACGCTCAATCTCAACACCGGCGAATATGAAGGCGGCTGCCTACGCTTTCCCGAATACGGTAGCCAACTCTATCGGCCCGATGTGGGCGAAGCCGTAATTTTTTCGTGCTCGCTGCTGCACGAAGCGACTCCAGTCACAAGCGGCCAGCGCTTTGCCCTCCTCTCCTTCTTTTATGGCGACGAAGATGCCTTAGTGCGGGAACGCAATCGCAAATACCTGGCGGATAATCCCTCGTCACCCAGTTCGGCGGCCCATCACCCGAATCGGCAGGCTGCTAAGACAGCGGGGTTTCAGCCGAAATCGAAGCGGCGATCGTGAGAGTGGTAGGGGGGTAGGGGGTAGAGGGTGGGGGTAGGGGTAGGGGGTTACTGTAAAGCGTTTTGGTTAGTAATTAGGACAAAAAACTGCTTCGTGCCAATAAGCTTAAAACTTCTACTGTGCATAGGCTAGGCTGCCAAAACTCAAAACTCAAAACTCAAAACTCAAAACTTTCTTCAATCCTCCACAATAGAAAAGAAATTCTATTGGCGGTTAGTAGGTATGGACTTGAGCAGCGCTTTGCCGACGTTTGTGGTGACCTTGCGGGAAGGAACCGAGGCAGCTCTAGTGGTGGGCATTGTGTTGGCCTATCTCAAGAAAGCAGGACAGACGCGGCTGAACCCCTGGGTATATGGGGGGATTGGAGTTGGTATTTTGGGCAGTGTGCTGGTGGGACTGTTGTTTGGTGGCGTGCTGGCGGCGCTAGATCAGTCGAACCAAGCCTATGCGCCGATCCTAAAACAGCTATTGGAAGGCGGGTTTGGTGTAGTGGCAATTGGGCTACTGAGCTGGATGCTGATCTGGATGACGCAGCAGGCACGCCAGATGAAATCCGAGGTAGAAGGGGCGATTACGTCGGTGCTGCAACAGGGCAGCTCTGCCGGCTGGGGCGTGTTTGGCTTAGTCACAATCGCGGTTCTGCGGGAAGGGTTTGAGACGGTAGTGTTTATTGCAGCCCAGTTTCAGCAAGGCTGGGTGCCGGCCTTAGGAGCCTTGGCAGGGCTAGTGGGTGCAACAGGCATTGGCGTGCTGCTGTTTCAGTTGGGGGTGAAGATCAATCTACGTCAGTTTTTCCAGGTGATGGGTGTGTTGCTGCTGCTAATCGTATCGGGATTAGTGGTGAGTGCGCTGCGCCATTTTGATAAAGCGGCTAGCCTCTGGTCGCAGTTAAACGAGTCGGCTAATCTTTGTTTCAGCCAAGCGTCTTGCATTTTGGGGCCGCAGGTGTGGGATTTGAGCCAAGTCCTGCCCGACCGTCAGTTTCCAGGAATTTTGCTGAAGGCGTTCTTTGGCTACACACAAACCCTGTATGCGGTGCAGGCTGTTGCCTATCTCGTGTTTTTAATTACCATTGGTACCATCTATCTACAAAGCGTGAATGGCAAGCAGATGCCAGCTTCTACGGCCAAGGAAATGACTTCGCAATCGAATTGAAAGACTCGTTAGAATTTCAAATAGAAGTCAATAACTTTAGCTAAATGCTAGGCTTCATCGAGCGAGTGCTGCTCGAAGGCGGTCGATATGGAACTCATAGGCTTTTTGGCGCTGATTTTGCTGATTTTTGCACTAATTTCAAAGTGTACTGGTTCAGATCGGGTTTCTGTACGCGGCTATAGACGCAGAGATGGAACCCCGGTTCGGCCTCATACCCGTAGACCTCGTAGATAGCAGTTTAGGCAGCGCTATACTGCATACGGTGGGCCAAAAGCTAGATAAGGTAGCTCTACAGATATCAGGTCTACCGTGATGGAGAGATAGCAATGATGAAGCCGTTAAAACTGCTGTTTATCCGTCATGCGCAGTCGGTAGGCAATCAGCAAGGGCGGATGCAGGGCAACGGTGAATTTGATTTGTCCGAGGAAGGCAGACATCAGGCCGAGAAGCTGGGGCAGCGGCTGTTGGCCGAAGCATGGCAGCCCGCATTTGTTTACAGCAGTCCCTTGAAGCGAGCGGTTCAAACAGCAGAAATTCTGTTGGCTCAGTTCTCGGCCCATCCCTTGCCCGCTATGGTGAGTGATTTGGTCGATGGCGAGATTAATACGCCGATTGATGTCTTGGCTCCCTACCCCACCGATCCGCCGGTGCCGATTCAGTATGCCGATGAGCTGCGCGAGTTTCAGAACGGCATTTTTGAAGGGTTAACCTGGGCCGAAGCTCAACAGCGCTACCCAGAGCTATGCACCCAGCTCGAAAACTCCGCCGACTGGATTCCAATTCCAGGAGCCGAATCCCTGATCGAGGCGCGCGGACGGGCGAAGCAGTTTATCCAACGGCTGCTCGACAGCCACACCGACGGCGACTCCATCTGGATCATCTCCCATAGCTGGATTTTGCAGCATCTGATTGCCGAGCTGCTGGGCTGCGAGCGCTCTTGGCGCATTCATGTCCGCAACACCGCCCTATTTGAATTCTGGATCGACCACTCCCGCTGGCAACGCACTGATCAAAACCGCTTCAACACCGACCTCTGGCAAATCCGTCGCTTCAACGACTACCACCACCTGCTCTAACCCCCTACCCCCTACCCCCTACCCCCTACTCCTCATTTCCCGCCAAACTGTTCAATCAAAACTAAGATGTTGTAATCTATAGAGTCAGGTTCGTGCCTCTGCACTAGCATTGTTGTTTAATTAGGTTTTCCCCGTGCCGGAAGTGTGAATGAGATGCATTTAATTAAGGGTTCACGACCCGTCTAGGGACTTAGCGAACAATGGTAGATCCGATCGATGACATTGCCCGCCAAGCGCGTCGAGGCAGTGTTTCAGCAATTATTCAAGTCTTGAACGAGAAATTGGCTGACTCTGGGGTCCGAACCAGAGCAGTGTTTGATCAGGGGGTTTTGCAGCTATTGTGTGAAGCTCCTAAGCCAGAGCAGCTAGAGCAGCCGGTTCTGGTCGGTCAGGTGCGGCAAATTCTGGAATCGCTGCAACCACGCAATGTCCGACGGGTGAATATTAACAGCCGGATTGTGCGTGAGCAGCAATTGCTATGGCTAGAAGAAATTAACCGCGACCCCACGAACCAACTGCTGTGGTCCGAAGAGATTACCTTAGCCAAGCCTTCCTTCTGGCAGCGCTTATCTCAAGACCGCAAAGATCCTAAAAAGATAGACCCCAGCAAGACCACCCTGACAAAAACCTCGCCGCGTCAGCGCCGGGAGAAGAAACTATTTTGGCGTGGTTTGATTGGTGGCGCAAGTTTGAGTTTGTTTCTGCTGCTGTTAGGTTGGGCGCTCTATAGCTGGCTCAATCCAAAGCTCAATCCAACCTTGGCAGAGCAGACCGCAGCCGATCAGCCCACTGGCACAAGTGCTGGAACATCTCAAGCCGAACAGCCTAGCGGCGGGTCGGCCACTCCAACTGGTGGCGCTGCCGATCCATTTGCTGAAGCCGTTCGCCTAGCTGAAAGTACAGTTTTGGCTGGGCAGTCTGCCCAAACCTCGGCAGAGTGGCTAGAAGTGGCAAGCCGCTGGCAGCGAGCTTCTGATTTAATGGCTCAGATTCCATCCCAAGACCCGCGTTATCCCACTGCACAGGACCGGGTCCAGCTCTACCGCCAAAACAGCGAAGCCGCTTTGGCACAGGCACAAAAGCTACAGTAGAGAAGGATTTGAGTTTTAAGTTTTAAGTTTTGAGTTTTAAGTTTTGAGTTTTGAGTTTTAAGTTCTGAGTTTTAAGTTCTGAATTGCAGCAGTGCTTGCTCAAGTGAAATTGGCATGAATTTAAGAATTGGCAACGGTTACGATATTCATCAGCTTGTGAGCAATCGTCCCCTGATCCTGGGTGGCGTGCAGATTCCGCATCATTTAGGACTCTTGGGCCACAGCGACGCCGATGTGCTCACCCACGCAATTATGGATGCGATGCTGGGCGCGCTCAGCTTAGGCGATATTGGGCATTATTTCCCACCTACCGATCCGCAATGGAAAGGAGCCGATAGCCTGAAGCTACTGGAGCAGGTGCATCAGTTGGTGCAATCGCAGGGGTGGCGGATCAGCAACATTGATTCGGTGATTGTGGCCGAACGGCCCAAAATTAAACCCCACATCGAGGCGATGCGGCAGCGGCTAGCAGAAACCCTCCAGTTGGCTCCTGATCAGATCGGCATTAAGGCTACCACCAACGAGAAGATGGATGCGGTGGGACGGGAAGAGGGAATTGCCGCCTATGCGGTAGCGCTGTTGATGCAGTAATACTGATTCAGTAAATGCAAGACTATCTGCAACCAAGTGCCATCATTGACTGGCAGCATCCGGACATTCTGCAACTGGCCGCCGAACTGGCTGCCCCTTGGGAGACTCCAGCCGAAATTGCCAAAGCCTGCTTTGAGTGGGTGCGGGATCAGGTGCGTCACAGTGTGGATTACCAGATGAACCCGGTCACCTGCCGCGCTTCCGATGTGTTGCGCTACCGCACGGGCTATTGTTTTGCCAAAAGCCATTTGCTGGCGGCATTGCTGCGGGCTAACGAAATTCCGACTGGCTTTTGCTACCAGCGGTTGAGTCTCGACGACCAGGGTGCTCCCTATAGTCTGCATGGTTTTAATGCTGTGTATCTGCCAGAATTTGGCTGGTATCGGATTGACCCCAGGGGTAATAAGCCCGGAATCAACGCCCAGTTTGCACCGCCGGATGAACAATTGGCCTACCCAGTCCGACTGCCCGGAGAAGCAGAATTTGAGCCGATCTTCACCGAACCCTTAGCCATTGTGGTAGAGGCATTGCAGGCGGCTAAAACCTGGGATGAAGCACTGCTTCAGTTGCCGGATGTTTCCCTGGAGAGGGCAGAGGAGTATAGTTTGGTGCCGAGATTGCGGGTTGGCAGGCGGACTGGATGAGGGAGATGCGGCTCGTGAGCCTCGCCGAACGAGGGAAGATGGGGGAGATTGAGATACGCATTGGGAAAGACGAGTTGATCAACCAGTAACAACAGAGGAACATGTCAGGTGAAACTGACCTATCGGTGCTGCTGAGAACAATGCAGCCGCTGCTGTGCCAGGGTGAGTACGTGTTTTGCACCGTGGAGCGGCAGTTTGATCCTAGCGGATTGGGACCGATAGGTTTGTTCTATGAAGATAAAGGACTGACGCTGATGCTGCGGCGCGAGCAGGCGGATGGCGCAGGGTTAACTTACACGGCTGTATTTCGTTTGATTACCCTTTCGGTTCACTCTAGCTTAGAGGCAGTCGGCTTTTTGGCGGCAATTGCGAGTCACTTAGCAGCTCATCAGATTAGCGTCAATCCCGTCTCGGCCTATTATCACGATCATTTATTTGTTCCGGCGGCTCAGGCCGAACAGGCGATGCAGTTGTTGCACGAGTTGACTCGGAACGTTTAAGGCTGCATTTGAATGCCATATTTATCGAGGATAGCAGCCATTTTGGGCAGGTCTTGCGGCAGGTCGCGCACCTCGGCCATTTCTAGAAAGAACTGGTCAATCGCGCCACCCACGGTCCAGGCTAGGAAGCAAATGGGTTGGGGGGAGTTGTTTTGGTAGCCATGTGCAATCCCAGCAGGTACATGGACAAAATCATTCGGCTCGATCGTAAATTCTTCGTCGCCAAGCTGCATCACCATTGTGCCCTTCAGCATGTAGTAGCTCTCTTCTTCGCTGGCATGGCTATGGGGTGGTACTCCGCCGCCCGGAGGCACTTCAACGGTCATCACTGCCATGCGATTGGCCGAGTCGTTAGACCGCAGCTTCAGGCATACCGTATCGCTTAAAACTTGAACATGTTCTCCTGCTTGACTGCGTACAATGGTCATCGGTTCCTCCTTGTCTTACTCAAGTACTTCTTGTTTTTTGTGCTCTAGCTTTGTTGGAGCAATAGTTTGCACAGACAATAGGATTACGCTGACCAGCTCCAATTGGTTTTAGGACAAATTGATCATTAATAGAAGCGATAAATCACGAATGGATTTCTGAATTATCGAGATGCGTTAGAAATTGTTGAACCGGATCGTAGCTTTATTTGGCGGTGCGAGAACCGATTTATGAGAGTTTCTTTAAGCGACGATTTATTGGGGCTGCGATTCAGCGGTATCAACTGCGATTGATGATTTACGATGGGCAAGAGGCGATTGCTCAATAGTGAAGTACGAAAAACGGGGTGCAGGGGCAGTGCCCCTGCGTGAGGGCTTCACCCCCACACCCCTATACCTCACATGAGTGAAAAACGCTGTAAGTGGGAGTTTGGCTGTATTTTGCATCTCGATATTAAGAATGGAAAGATCTGAATTCAGCATGGTGGCACAGAAGTTGGAATCGCCAATCAACCGGTTGAATTGGGTGTGCCCAAACAAGATGTTGTGTTGGCATTTCATGAACCTGCTGTGTGTCAGCTTACGGGGTTTGGCACGGGCAAAATAGACACCGTAGAACACGAAAAAATTGAAGTTTGATGATGAAGTATTAGATGTAATAGATCAAACTTAATCTGACAGAGGGAAGCTAGCGGACACTGACAAAGGATGTCAGATGTGTTTCGCCCGCTGCTCTTGTTTCTCCGTGTTCCTTCTTGTTACTCCTCTCATTTCCTATTTTATCCTCATACTGTCTCTCCAACATCTTCTGTTGCACAATCTGTTTACTGTCAAGGAACGTTTGCATTGGCATCTTGCCATAACAATAATGCCCTGAATGCGGTCGGGTGCAGTTATAGGAATCAACCCATATGCCTCCGGCGGGGCGAAGCCCTACATCCACATCTTGCTGCAACTGTTCAATACTGGTATAGACCTTTTTGCAAAACGCAATCTGGTAAAACTCCTCCAGTATCGTGCGGTGCTTTGAGACTGTTGCATCATGAGTTTGACGTTTTATTGATCAATGTGTATTAAGTCACCCGATGAAGTCGTGATTGCTAAGGCTCAAGAATTAGCTGCAATTTTGTTGTCGCTCAATAGAGATTTTGCTGATATTGTGACGTATCCTCCCGCAAATTATGGGGGATTGTTTCGAGCCAACTTCGGAATCATCCTGAAATTATTCCTCAGTTGATGCAAGGGCTGCTGAATTACTTATCAAATTATCGGGATGCAGAACATTATCAAGATAAGCTGTTTATTGTGGAAGTAAATCGTATTCGGATTCGAGAGTAAAATTGTGCGATTGCCCTCCTATCACTTCACCTATTCGATCGATCCCTCACCTTTTCACCCATTCGATCGCCCATCCAACAAAACCCGATCGCTCCCTCCCCCTTTCACCCATGCGATCGCCCCGATCGCCCTCCTCCACCGCTTTACAAGATCGCATAGTATGTGCAAAGCACAATCGTCCCTTCTCCAGGTGGTCTGTTCGGCCTTGCTGTCTCATAGTGAATCGCCCAGTTCGTGCAAGGGCGATTGCACTAAATATTTATACAAATCATCAAAAACCGCGTCAGCAGCAAGAGGGCTTTCAGTAGACCATGCAAAAACATCAACAAGATAAACTCGTTCATTCTGAACAGCATTGAGCTTCTTCCAAAGGGGCTTTTGTTTCAAGCTTTCGTAAGCTTCTGTATGTCCGAACTCAGAAACTAAAACAAATAAAATATCACCATCCAATAGCTCTAGCCTCTCTTCAGAAATCCCATCTATCGTGCCACCACCGTCAATATTAATGTTCTGTGCTGGAGGTCGTTGCAGAGCTAATTCCTCAAGTATAGAGCCTATAAATGAATTCTTAGCATCAGCGTATGCTCTGCGACCACCATCATAAACGCCAACAACAGAAATAGTTTTATTTTCATAACGATCGCCAATAGCTGATTTTAGATCTTTTATTCGCTGATTATAATGATCCCAAACTCGTTGCGCCTCAGCCTCTCTATTGAGTACCTTGGCGGTTGTGGCGAATGCCTCTTTCCAGTCTTTAACTAAATCATCAAATGAAAACACTACTGTAGGGGCAACTTGAGAAAGTAGAGGGTAAACTGCTTCAACAGCAGGCTCCCAAGCCAAAATCAAGTCAGGCTCAAGGTAGAGAATTTCTTCTAAACTAACATTGAATAATTGCCCTACACTCACGATTTCTTCTACTTTTCTACCCAGAAACGATTTATTGCTTAAAAAGGTTCTCAGTTCCTCAATCCCCCAAACACTACTACCAATAGGTTTGACACCTAGAGCGAGTGCATTACTCAAGAGCGATCTTGAGATAGTGACAACCTGTTCAGAGTTATTCGGAATGCACGTTTTACCCATTGCATGTTCCACGACTCGGCAAGGGGGGATAGGTCGTTCAGCAGTTGACATATTACTATGGTCGATCGCTGTACTGCTACAAGCTGAGACGATCATGGCAGTTAAACCCACCCTTAAAAACCATCGCCACCAAGCTCGCCATCGTGGGCACACTATTCTTAGCGCCATTCTAATTCCCCCCTTTCTAAGGGGGGCTAGGGGGGATCTCATGCCTGACCACAATACCTTCATCACCACAAACTTTCACCTACCCTACAACTCAAAACTAGTTTCCAGAGCAAAACAACTTCGACAGAATCCAACGCCTGCTGAGCAGAAACTTTGGCAAGACTATCTCAGAACATTTCCCTTTCGAGTCCTGCGACAAAGACCAATTGCTCACTTCATTGTAGATTTCTACTGTGCAGCGTTGAAATTGGTGATTGAGGTGGATGGAGACAATCATTTTACTGAAGATGGAAAACAATATGATTGGGAGCGAACACAAATTTTGATGGGATATGGATTGACGGTGATCCGGTTTACAAATGAAGAAATTATGACGCAATTTGAGGAAGTTTGTGAGAGGCTTGAGGGGTTGATCCCCCCTAGCCCCCCTTAAGAAAGGGGGGAACTGGAGGCTCAGAAGTCCCCCTTAAAAAGGGGGACTTAGGGGGATCAAGAGGGATTAAAACTCCCACGAAATTGTTCCCTGCACCGTGAATGGCGTACCACGATAAACCCGAAGCGTGCTGAGCGCAGATTCAAAATAATCCACGTCAAATAAATTTCTGAAATTGAGGGCGGCACGGAACCGATCGCGTCTGTAGAAAATTGAAGCGTCTGTCCGCAGATAGCTTGGCAGTTCAACGCTGTTTTCTAAATCGATTGGTCGTTCTCCGACGAAGAATAAACCTAGACCAACCCCTAAACCTTGGAAATCTCCTGATTGAATCTCATAACTTGTCCAGAGACTGAAAGCGTTTTCAGGAACATTGCTTAATCGATTCCCGGTGGGGATGGCGTTGTCTTCAGTAATTTGGGCATCAGTGTAGGCATAACCTGCAAGAATGTTCCATCCTGGCAAAATTTCGCCTTGAACATTGAGTTCTATCCCTCGACTACGTTGCTCTCTCGTCTGAATCTCAAATTCATCTGGGGGTACACCGGGTCGATTGTCAGGCGTTAAGACATTGCTACGGGTTAGGTCGTAGAAGGCAAGGGTTGCTGAAAGTTGGTCATTGATATCTGCTTTGACACCTGCCTCATATTGGGTGCCGCGTTCGGGTTGAAACAAATCGCCCTCAAATGTTGTGCCGCTTAGTGGAGTAAAAGAACGGCTGTAGCTAGCGTAGAGCGAAATAGGCTCAATGGGTTGATAGACAATCCCGATACGAGGAGAGAAAGCATCACTTGTTTGACGAGTTTCGGTGCCTGCTACAAAATTACGGCTAGTTTCTGTAGATAGATCGAATCTTCCGCCGAGCAGAAGATTGAGATTATCTGTCAGAGTGACCTGATCTTGTACATAGATTCCTAAAGTGCTTCGGTAAAAAACCCCATTAAACGCAAGGGAGAAAGGACTAAGTGGTTGTTCGTAGATAGGAGCAAACAGATCGATTGGTGCAGCAGTACCTGTAAATAGTTCTACGGTTCGGGTAAACTCACCCCAATCAACTCCAAATACTAGCTGATGATCAATTGAACCTGTTGAAAAATTGCCAATTAGATTGACATTGAAGTCGTAGACGTTTGTATCAGTGCCAACAAGACGCTGAGTCACATCGGGTCGAGCATTAAACTCATCATTCAAAACTAAAAACTCATCACTTGCTGGTTCCTCCTGAGCTATGACAGGCAAGGTTCCTACAGCAACAGCAAGACTCCCAAAAACGCTCGCAACAACCCACAAACTCACCTGAACCGACGCAGCCCAACTTTCATGACAACGCCTCACACACCAAAATCAGGACTGCTGAAAATAATTCCTGATTGCAATAAGGCGTAGTGTAGAGAAATTGACTGAAATCTGTCTATCCAAATTCCGCCAGCAATGATCCAAAATCCGCCAGTCGATCGAGATTGCGACTCTCCAAACCCAAGTCACAAGATTTGCAGGTGAATCCGCCTACCTTGGAGCGATTAAAATAGAGACAAGCGATAGCGTGTCTATCATTGGACTACCGCGACTATAACGACGAGCCAGGGCAACAAGGTGAGCAGTGAATGACACTTGTAACCGATCGATTCATCCAACCCACTCCACTCAGCTTCGAGGACTTCATCGCCCAGTATGGGGATGACGATCGCTATGAATTGATTGATGGAGAACTGTTTGATTTGGAACCAACTGGGCCTCATGTTCGCGTAGCGTCCCCGCAGGGGATGGAAGTCGCGGCAGGGATCGGGCAATGGCTCAACTGCGAAATTGTGCAGCAAGAATTTAATTACTTCATTCCCCATCGTTGTCTGATTAAGCCGCTGGCAAGTGGAACAGGGTTTCGTCCCGATATGATCGTGTTAGACCGAGATGCCCTCTCCGGAGAACCGCTATGGAGTAGTCAACCTGTGGTGACACTGGGTAGCACCATCAAATTTGTAGCTGAAGTAGTCAGCAGCAATTGGCAAAACGACTATGCGCGTAAATTTGAAGACTATGCCCTGCTCGGCATCCCAGAATATTGGATTGCAGATTATCAAGGGCTGGGTGGTGAATTCTTCATCGGTCGCCCAAAACAGCCGACCTTAACCGTTTGTATCTTGAGCGAAGAGGGTCGCTATGAACGGCAAATTCTGCGAGGCGACCAGCCGATCGTTTCTGCCGTCTTTCCTAACTTGAACCTGACAGCAGAAGCCGTACTAAGGACTGGGCGGTAGCTCATCAAACACCGGGGGCCACAGATCAGACACTTGCAATTCCCATCCGGGCAGCAAATCCGGCAGCGTCAGCACATCCCCATCCTTCAGCAACACTGGCTCCTGATTCGATCGCCGCACCTCCAGCCAGCGCTGCTCCGGGTGAATCAAGATCCCTACCTGCGTCCCCTGCTGCAAAAACTGGTCAATTTTCGATCGCAGCCCGACCAAACTATCCGAAGGTGACTTCACCTCTACCATCAAATCCGGCGCAAGTTCCGCAAAACTGCGCGGACTGCGGCGAAGCTTGGCCGCCTGCACAAACGACACATCGGGAGCACGAGCATCTGAATTGGGCAGAATGAATCCGGCACTCGATCCAGTCACTCGCCCCAAACGGCGCGGTTTTGCCCAGTTGCCCAACTGCCGACTAAACTCCGATGCCACCTCATCAGACTCATAGCCCGATGGACTCATAACGATAATTTCTCCATTCACCAGTTCAATCCGGTAGTCCCCATCAAGCTGAGCCTGCACCCGCTCCAGATCTTTCACCGTTAAACCCATCACGACCTCCTGAAATAAGACAAGCGATCTTCTTTTCAATCCCCTCAGTTCACTATTTTATGCCCTGCTAAACACTGGCGCGGCGTGATGCCAAACTGCTGTTTAAAGGCTGCTGTAAAGTGTCCCAGGTGCCCATAACCCACCTGCATCGCCACCTCTACCACCGTGCGATTGCCTTGACGCAATAACTTCTCTGCCTGCTCCAGCACACGGCACTTAATAGTTTTGCTTGCCGCGTCGAGTGGTACCGTTTTTCATCCCGTCGTCAGAGCCGCAGCTTGGGCAAATCAGATAGGGGTTCATGATGAACTGATGTGGCTGAGAAGCTAACTCTATCTATTTTCCTCTATCCTTTACGAAAAGGCACTACGCCTGCAGCAGGCGGAACATCACTGAAGCGGACGTTTCCCTGCCCTCTACCCTCTCTAATTTACCGCTGATTAAATTTTCGTTGATGCGGTTGCATTTGGGGCGCAATCTCGGTAATGTATCAGATTAAGATTGTTGCTTCTCTGGGCACAATCCGGCTACCCAAAAATTTAGCCGTCGCCCCTAGCTGTTAGCGCAGCACCAGGGCGACTAACCCCTTCGACTGTTAGACCCAGTCTGGGAGGCTAGTGGAGTATTTTAACACTCCTCTTGGCCATCCTGCGCTGTGCTTGGCGGGGTGGCTAAATTTTTGGGGTTTCTTCCAACCCTGAAAATTCCAAGGAGTATCTTCATGGCAGATGAGTTTCTGTCCGATTTGCCGTTCCCAACAAATCCACCCACCCCTCCCTCTAGCTCAAATTTTGGTGATCGAGAGCGTTTACGGCTGATTCTAATTGGCTCTACCGAAGGTGTACGCGAAATGATTCACCGTCAGCATCAGGCTGGCATTGCCGATGCCGGTTCTTGGAGTCGGATATTGCCCGTGCCCAATTCCGATGAGGTGATGAGTATTTTGCTGCTGTATCGCCGCAGGGAGTGATGGGGGAGCTGCGGCTCGTGAGCCTCGCCGAACGAGGGAAGCTAGGGGCGTGTTTCGCATTGCTTGATTAGATTTTAGGCAAAAATTTGCTCAAGACGGATGCTTGACTTCGGGGCGCAGCCTCTGCGTTTGGGGGATGGGAGTAAAACGCTTGAATAAGCTTATATCCCGTCCCATCTTCCTCACCTCCGAACTCACTTCCAACAAAATCCCTTACGGCAGCAGTTCTACGCTGCTCAACGTAAGCAGCTCAACGCAAGCAGGTTTATTCTGTAGGTGAACATTTCTACAATCCTGGTAAGTGGCCTGTGTCCGATTTGGTTATCCCACCTCGTTACTATACTTCCGTAGCCAGCTATGGCAAAATATTAAGAATCTTTCTCATTTGTTTCTACCCTGGTACGGGGTCTACAGGGTGAAGACGGTGTTCTGATGGAATAGGGAAATGGAATAGGGAAATTGATATGGCAATTGATATGGCAATTGTTCTTTCAGCTGAAGACTACGAAGACCGTTTGCAAGCTGATCAGTCCAGGACCGAAACGATTTGTCACCCCGATCCATTTGAAACGAAGTACACTTGGTCTACTGTAATGGATCAAGGCTGGTTTCGCGATCTACAGCTGCGCGATTTGTGGCTGACAATTGAAGAGAATCAAGTCAAAGAAGATGTGGTTTACAAAGCAGATTCGGCGAGCTGGGGACCGGCCTCCAGTTTCTTTGTTTCGGGAACGTTGAAAAACCGGCATCTGGGACTGACCGATGAGAATCTGGAAGCACCGGGTGGACATTACTTGGAATGCGTGCAAGACGGAATTGAAACCGATCGCTGGTTTACCGGAGAACAGGTGCTGCGAATACGCTTTGGGCTAAAGCTAAATGCGATCCATCAATTTGCAGAATCCTTTGGGCTGCCGCAAGAATTGCAGGCACTAACGAATGGCGAGTTCCCAACCTCTTTCTACCGGCAGGGCACAATTACACCTGAAATGCGAGTTATTCTGCATCAAATTTTGCAGTGTCCGTATCAGGGATCGATCAAGCAAATGTATCTGGAAGCAAAAGTGCTAGAGTTATCGGCCCTTCAGTTTGCTCAATTTGCTGAAGAAGATAGCGTGTGTCAGCCTCTTCCTCGCCTCAAACTCGACGAAATCGAGCGTCTTTATCATGCTAGAGATATCCTGATCAATCAACCCGAGCATCCTCCTTCGATTTTGAGCTTGGCTCGCCAGGTGGGGCTAAATGATTTTAAGCTCAAGCAGGGGTTTCGGCAGATTTTTGGCACAACCGTGTTTGGTTATCTGCGCGACTACCGTTTGGAGCAAGCTCGCCTTTTGCTGGCAGAAAATCAGCTCACCGTTCAACAGGTCGCACGAGCAATTGGCTATAGCCATTCGGGTTATTTTGCTAAGGCATTCAAACAGAAGTTTGGCGTCAGTCCAAAAGCCTATCAGTTAAATGGAGTAAATGGAGGTAGATCTCTGCCCTAGTTACTTCAAAATCCGTCCAGTGACCAAAATAATCCGCCTAGTAGCTGAAATCAACTTCACGCATTGGTGTCCCTCACCGTATGCTTCTTGCATGTAGTTCTCATTTGTAAATCTGGTGAGCATGGGGAGTGATGACAACTTGGCAGTGGTTAATTGGGCTAACAGGTGTGATGTCTATCTGGGTGATTCCGCCAGCTTGGGCAGACGCAGTGGAGCATGATGGCAATAGCCCAATCTCTGAAATTCCTGGTCTGCGCGATTTAGAAGCCTCAGCAACAACGGTCGATGAATGGGTCTCGCAGGTTCAAGCTCAAGAGTCCATACCGACTTCTGTCCAAATTATAGATGTGCGAGTTGATCCGGTTGAGACCGGCATCGAAATTGTTCTGGAAACGACTGGCGAGCTAGAAGCTCCATCGCCTTCGACGGTTGGGAACGCTTTGATTGCTGAGATGACGAATGCAGTGCTGGCCCTACCAGAGGGGAGCGAATTTCAGCAGGCCAATCCAGCCGATGGCATTGCGTTGGTGAGTGTCACCCAACTGCCCAATAACCGAGTGCGGGTGGCAATTACGGGAACAGCAGCTCCACCTACGGCGAATCTCAGCGTTGAATCCCAGGCTCTACGACTGAGTGTGGTTCCGGGCATTGCTCAGGCCGCAGATGCGGAAGATGCGCTGCAGGTCGTTATTACCGGAGAGCAGCAAGATGGTTACATTGTCGATGAAGCCACCACCGCAACACGAACCGACACCCCTCTGCGCGATATTCCACAGTCGATCCAGGTGATTCCGCGTCAGGTGTTGGAAGACCAGCAGGTAATTCGTCTAGAGGATGCACTGCGCAACGTCAGTGGGATTTCACCCGGAGATAATTTTGGCGGCACCCGCGATCAGTTTTTTATTCGCGGCTTTCAGCAATTCAATATTTTCCGCGATGGCTTTCGAGATGAGCGGATTGTGTTTCAAGAAACCGCCAATATCGAACGAATTGAAGTCCTGAAAGGACCAGCTTCGGTGCTGTTTGGCAGTTTGGAACCAGGCGGAATTATCAACATTATTCCAGAACGCCCTTTATCCGAACCACGGTATGCTTTTGACATGCAGCTCGGCAATTTTGGCCTAGTGCGGCCTCAGCTCGATTTTACAGGTCCTTTGAATCGGGATGGCACCATCCGGTATCGCTTGAATGCCTTGTATGAGCGAGGGGCTGGCTTCCGCGATTTTGATCAGAACATTCAGCGGTTCTTCGTTGCGCCTGTTCTCAGTTGGGATATTTCAGACCACACAAATGTGCTGTTTGAGTTCGAGTATTTATACGACGAACGTCCGTTTGACCGAGGGCTGGTAGCCATTGGAGATGAAGTTGCAGATATTCCACGCGAACGCATTCTGGGTGAACCCGGTGATTTTCTGGAGAATACAGCCTACAGCCTTGGCTATATCCTGGAGCATCGGTTCAATCAAGATTGGCGGATTCGCAATGCCTTTCGCTTCTCATCCTCAGAAACCCTAGACTTAAAGGCCGACTCAGATAGCCTGGATGAAGAGACGGGGATTTTATCGAGAACCTTTGCCTCAAACGATGATATCCGGCATTTATTTGACGCTCAACTCGCGGTAATTGGCAGCTTTGCTACCGGCCCCATGAATCACGATATTGCAGTGGGAGTGGACTACTATCGCAACTACAGTCAGGGCACCAATCGCAGTCTGCCGGCAGGCGAAACTCCTAGCCTCGATATTTTCGATCCCGATTATGAAATTATCCCTCAGCCGGAGCTAGAGGATTTGACGGTCTTGGCTCGCGATAGCAGCAGTGGGATTGATGTGTTTGGGGTATATCTCCAGGATCTAATTTCTATCACCGACAACCTGAAGCTATTGCTGGGAGGCCGATTTGACTTTGCTGACCAAGAGAGCGTGTTCAATAATTCCCTATCAACTCGCTATGATGAAGCCTTTAATCCGCGAGTTGGGATTGTCTATCAGCCGATTGAACCGCTTTCCCTCTATGCCAGCTTCAGCCGCTCGTTTGCCCCTAACTTTGGCACCACGTCCGATGGCGAAACTCTAGAACCAGAGCGCGGCACCCAGTACGAAATCGGAGCGCGGGCTGAATTTTTGGAGGGTAGATTGCTGGCAAATTTGGCCCTCTATGACCTGACTAAAGTCAACATTGCCGATGTTGACCCCAACGATCCCACCGCTACATTTTATGTTGCGATTGGAGAACAGCGCAGTCGCGGCATTGAATTGGATGTGGCTGGAGAAGTTCTACCAGGGTTGAATTTGATCGCCTCCTATGCCTATACCGATGCCGAAATCACAAAGGGCACATTCGGGATTCCAGATGGCAACCGCCCTGCCAACGTGCCCGAACACAGCGGCAGTTTTTGGGCCACCTACGAGATTCAACAGGGCAATCTGCAAGGCTTAGGCTTTGGGCTGGGGCTATTTGTGGCTGGAGAGCGCCAGGGCGATAATCAAAACACATTTGAATTGCCTGGCTATGTCCGTACTGATGCGGCAATTTATTATCGACGAAATAATTGGCGCGCCTCGCTGAATGTCCGCAATTTGTTCGATGTCAACTACTACGAAGGGATAGAATATGGTCGAGTGACTGTCAAGCCAGGGGCACCGTTCACAATTCTTGGTTCTATTTCTGTAGAATTTTGATTTATGCGTTGGTTCATGCCGTGTTTGATTAATGCTTCACCTTTCCAATGGCGAAAGCTGTACCGAATCCTAAAATTTGGTGTACTCGTTATTGTCTCAAGTTTAGGGGTCACAGCTTGCATCAATCATTCCTCTATCCCTAACCAACGTAGCCTAGATTCTTCTCCAATCGCAAATTGTCGCATGGTTCATCACGCGATGGGTGATACCTGTGTGCCTGCAAATCCTCAACGAGTTGTGGTTTGGGGAGGAACCGAGTTAGACCCAGTGTTAGCCCTGGGTGTGAAACCAATTGCCGGAAGTTTGAATGTACTGTCCTACGTCACGCAAAAACTGCCGCCTCAACAATGGCAGGGAATTGTAGATATTGACGGTCCTCAAGGACCAAACTTGGAATATCTTCTGGAACTGAAACCAGATCTAATCTTGGGACACAACTCACGCATCGGACCGGTTTATACGCAACTCTCACAAATCGCTCCAACGGTGCTGGACGGATCGGATGACTGGAAAAGTACGTTTCGGCTATTTGCGGAGACATTAAACAAGACAGACCAAGCTCAACAGGTGATGGATAATTATCATGCTCGTATCAATAGATTTAAGGCCGAGATGCATCACCACCTGCCGTTTACCATCTCGTCCGTTGAGGTGCGGGCCGATGCAATTATCCTCGACACCAGCGATTCCTTCGCCCTCGCCGTAATCCAAGAAGCCGGATTATCTCTATCTCCTGCCTTAAATCGATACATGTCACAGACCTGGACACTCAGCAAAGAACGTTTGAATGAACTTGAAAGCGATGCCATGTTTTTGAGAACTTGGGGTGGAATTACCACTGAACGACAGGCGGCCCAATCCCAGTTAAAACAATTGCAAACCGATCCGCTTTGGAGCCAATTACAGGTCGTCCAGCAAGGCAAGGTCTACGAAGTCGGGGATTATTTTCAGGGCGGCGGTCCAATTACCGCAAATCTGATTCTGGATGACTTGTTCAAGTATTTGCTCAGCCAGAGTTGAGCAGCGGTTGCCTTTACCCTCCTGAACCGCTACTTTCTACTCCGTAAAGCACCGCACAATCAGAAACACTATACAATCAAAGTATCCTGGTCGAGATTTGAACGATGGTTGCAGCTTTTCAACTCCAAGTGTTGAATGTTGAGGAGTTCCTTGCACTTGAACTTCCAGATTCTCATGAGTATGAATTACGAGACGGAGTCATTGTTCCTATGGCAGAACCTTCTGGACGGCATGAGAACCTGCGTTCAGAACTGATGTTTGTCTTGAAAGCTGAAAGTAAACGAGCCGAACTTAATCTGTTGATCCATCCCAAGCCGGGTCTGATGCTTGGGGCTAAAGATACCCGCAAACCTGATTTGATTGCGGTTGATCAAGAAGATTGGCGACGACAAACGGAGGTTGAGGCGGTGCTGCAAGAACCCCCGAGTATTGTGATTGAAATTGTCAGCACCAATTGGGAAGATGACTACCGCAACAAACCCCTCTGGTATGCTGCGTTTGGTGTACCTGAGTATTGGATCATCGACCCACTCTACCATCTCGTTCGATATCCAAACCGAAAGAATCCCAAAATTGAGGAACCAACCATTTCTGTCGGGACCCTGCAACCCTCTGACAGTATTTTGGTTGAACGAGAGTATCGATTTAAAAGTTTTGTTGGCAACGACTACGTTCAATCTCAGTTTTTCTCACAGTTGCAGATCACTGTGAATGACATTGTAGCGTTTGGATAAATACCACTAGAGAGAAATCAGCAAGATTTAAGATGCACTTATCAAATCGCCTGCGGTTTGTCAAACGACTCGCTTGTTTGATGGATAAAGTCGGAAGTCCTCCATGCATGGGATTATAGCCCTGCAGGCATTCCAGCAAGAGGGACTGAGAGGACTTGTGTGTACACCGTGACCTACTCTAATAGGAAGGCGAAGCCTATAACAAGGAGAAAACCGTAGGTGACGCCTGTGCGTAGCATATACCAAATCTCTGAAGCCCCCCTTCACAACGCGGTGCTGGCGGTCAACGTCTGATTTCCCAGGAATTGCTGTCACAAGCAGATGGTGATGTGTTGTTTTTGTGGAAGTTGGACGATGATTTTGCTGCTGACGCAGATTAAGACATAGCACTCAGACGGCTCAAGGCTGATCCGCTCTGGTCTCAACTCAAGGCAGTGCAGTAAAACAGAGTCTACGAAGTGCCGGGATATTGGCTTGGGTTTGGTCCGATCGCTGCCAATGCTGTTGTTGTTGATTTGTTTTCTTATCTCTTGCAGGAGTAGGCCAATGGCAAATTATGCGCCTGTTATTTTGTGACCTAGGAATTACCTATACTTAGGGTAGATGATGGCAGCATCAGGAGTAGCGTAATGAGTCAAGCGGCAACGGGGCAAGTGCGGTGGACAATCGCGGATGTCGATCTGCTGGCAGCAGATGAGTGGAAGCACTACGAAATTATTGATGGGGAGTTGTTTGTGACGAGGGCACCGCACTGGGGACATCAGGATACCATAGGCAATGTTTATGCGGAATTACGAACATGGTCACAGTCTACTGGACGAGGTAGAGCCGTCCCAACTCCTGGAATTATCTTTACTGAGACAGATAGCGTGATTCCAGATGTGGTGTGGATTAGCACCGAGCGCCTGACTGTGTTGCTGGACGAGGCGGGGCATTTGACTGGAGCACCTGAGTTGGTTGTGGAAGTGCTGTCACTAGGGACAACCAATGAGCGTCGAGACAAGGAAGCTAAGCTAAAGCTTTATTCAATTCAGGGCGTTCAGGAATATTGGATTGTGAATTGGCAGTTGCCGCAGGTCGAGGTTTACCGTCGGGAAAATGCTCAGTTGGTGCGGGTGGCAACGCTATTAGTAGGAGACGAAATTACGTCACCGCTGTTGCCTGATTTTTGTTGTCCAATTGAGCGGTTTTTTGCTTGAAGCTATGTTGGAGAAACGTGCCACGATGACAACATCCCCAGAAACAAAGATAGGCGTGACCCAGTACGAGGCAGATTTTGTGATCTAGGTTGAGCAACAGGCTGCGCTGTTCAGACAGGGGCGCTGGAGTGATTTACACAAATCAAACTGATTCTCCAGGATTCACCTAGCCTCAAATCTTAAGCGAATGTTTCCACCGAAATGTCCCTATTTCCCTTTGAAGCCAGCAGATTTATTGCCCGAATTGAGGGAAGTAATGCCCCTTCTAGTATAATAGCTAATGCAAACTTCTCTCAACTAAGAGTTGTAGCTGCCCCTATCGCAATCCCAGGAGTTAACCTGCAATTCTGGCTTTCGGAGATCAATCCATGAGCTTAAAACTGTCGGATTCGGATTGGTGTGAGCTGTGGCAGCAGGAAGAGTGCAATACAGCGGGCGCAACTCAGGCGAAAACACTCGATTCGATCGGTTTATCGGAACAAGTCTACAGATTCTCTGGGCCACTGGGCCGGGGAAGTGAACGCTATATTCCACTCCGCAATGGGCTGCATTTAGTCATGTGCGACTACGAGCTGTGGGAAGACATGACTGTCCGTAGTCAGTATTGCTACAAAACCTATCCCGGCAATCCCTGCATCAGCTTTGTAGTGTCTGGAGCTGGCAGAACGATTCACCATGGCTTGACAGATTACAACTTTGAGGTGTCTGGAAAAAACTATCTGGAATTTATCCCGGAAGGGAGAGAGACAGAAGATTGGTCAGCTAGGGATCGGATTGTTAAAGTTCGGGTTGGTCTGCAAATGGAGGCTCTGCAAGACCTGAGCCGCGAGTCTAGTTCTAACTTACCCAAGGAACTGAGATTGTTAGTAGAAAACCAGCAGCTATCGCCTTGCTATCGGTTGGAAACAACCACGCCTGAGATGGAAACCGTGCTCCAGCAGATCCTCAATTGTCCCTATCAGGGATGGATGCGTCGGTTTTACCTGGAAAGCAAGGCATTAGAACTGCTGATTTTATGGCTAGCTGAGGCAGCTAACCGTGACTGCTTACCTGAATCCTGTGAACTCTCGCTCAGTGATATCGATCGGGTTCATCAGGCTAGAGAGTTTCTGATGCAGCATCTAGAGAACCCACCATCTCTAGTCCAACTAGCCCGCAAAGTCGGATTAAACGACTACAAATTGAAGCGAGGTTTTCGTCAGCTCTATGGAACCACCGTATTCGGTTATCTACACGCTCAGCGCATGGAAAAAGCCCGAATGCTGCTGATGAGCCGGCAAATGAAGATCACAGAGGTGGCCCATGCGGTTGGCTACGCTAGTCTACCGTCGTTTTGTTTGGCGTTTCGCAAGCAATTTGGAGTCAGCCCGAGGAGGTATACCAATTCGTAATGCTGGTGTGCGTCAGCCCAATGGTAAAGTCCTGGCAGTGCATAGAGCGACTTTGATCTGTAGTCCTGCCTGAGGAACTGGGTATTGCTTGGCTTGGCGGTTGCCTGGGGTTAAAAAGATCCGGTTGCAATAACAAAGATCCGTCTGCAATAAGACACCACCACCAGAAAAGCTTACTATTCTAACCATCCAACTGAGAACAGTTTGCATTTGTATTAGCGATGGAGCTTGGTGTGAGGATGGTGGCCAAACAGCAGTGGTTGTGCTTGGTAGGATTGACAGGAGTAGCAGTGATGCTAGTTGCTCCGGTAGCTGGGGCAGAGGAGAAAGCAAGGAATGGGGAGGAGCGATCTGCCTCTAGTTCCTACTCCCCAGTTACTTCCCACTTCCGTTCCGACCAGGAATACCCTGCAACCACAATCGATGAATGGCTGAATCAAATTGCGCAAACAGCAGCCGTAACGATCACAGGAATTCAACTGGAACCCACTGATGTCGGTGTTGAGATAATTTTAGAAACCGCAGCGGGACAACCATCTGAACCATCCAGCTCTGTAGTTGGGAATGCCTTAATTGTGGAGATTCCCAATGCGGTGCTGGCATTGGAAGGCGATGAGTTTCAACAGGCTAATCCAGCCGAGGGAATTGCTTTAGTTGCAGTAACGGCGTTGGCCAATAATCGGGTGCGAGTAGCAGTGACTGGATTAGAGGCAGCGCCAACGGCAGAGGTTCGGATCACAGCCCAAGGCTTGGTGTTGAGTGTGGCATCTGGCACAGAAACGGCTGACGATGCGGAAGACGCGATTCAAGTAGTAGTAACCGGAGAACAGGAGCGGGGCTATCAGGTCGAGCGTGCCACCACAGCAACCCGGACGGATACGCCGATTCTCAATATTCCCCAATCGATTCAAGTTGTGCCACGACAAGTGATTGAAGATCAGGCTGCAACTCAGGTGACAGAGGTTCTACGCAACGTGAGCGGAATTGCAGTTAATGCATCCCCTTTAACCATTTTTAGTGATGACATTCGCATCCGAGGCATCACAGCGGGACGGGATTATTACCGGAATGGAATTAGAAATTTTTTCGGTGGTTTCAATCTAGGACAAGAAACTGCCAATATTGAACGGGTCGAGGTACTGAAAGGCCCTGCTTCGATTCTTTACGGTCAGGCAGAACCCGGTGGTGTAGTTAACCTGATTACGCGCTCGCCCCTAAATGAACCTTACTACGCGGTGGATATGACGGTTGGCAACTATAATTTCTACCGCCCCACCCTCGATTTATCTGGGCCATTAAATGCAGCGGGTACCATCCTCTATCGCTTCAATACAGCGTATCAGTATTCTGAAAGTTTTGTGGATACCTTCGATGCTGAACGGTTTTTCATTGCTCCCACTCTCCAGATTCAATTGAGCGAAAATACGACGCTGACAATTGATGGGGAATATCTCGATGATTCTCGCCCCAATTACACCGGGCTGCCTGCACTCGGAACCGTTTTGGAGAATCCCTTAGGCGATGTACCAATTTCCCGATTTTTGGGGGATGAAGATCGGCGTGATCGCGTGGTCGGAAACGTTGGCTATCGCCTAGAACACAATTTCAACGAAGCCTGGTCGATTCGGAATTCCTTTCGGTATGAGTTTCTGGGAGTTAATGAAGATGCTATCTTTGTCAATGCGCTACTAGATGACAATCGAACTGTATCTCGCGGCGCATTTCGCACTCGTGGGGATGCCCAAAATTACGCCTTGCAAACCGATGTGCTTGGCGAGGTTTCAACCGGGAACGTCGAGCATCAACTTCTCTTCGGTCTAGAGCTACGTCGAACTGACCAAGACTTTCGTGGCGGGGGCAGCCCTCCAGTGCCAGATATTGACTTGTTTGACCCAGAGTATGGCAATTTCGATCTAGAGTTTGTGAATGAGCGCGGAGCCAAATCCACCCAATCTGTGATTGCTGGTTACGTGCAAGATTTAATTTCGATCGGAGAGGCATTCACCATTTTGCTAGGTGCTCGCTACGACTGGGTAGAACAGACGACTAACAACCGAGATGCGAATCAGGAATTTTATCAGCGCGATACTGCCTTGACGCCGCGTGTCGGTATTGTTTATCAGCCAATCGAGCCTCTTTCTCTGTATGCTAGCTACAGCCGCTCCTTTGCTCCTTCCTTTGGTGCCGATTTTAGAAATGCGGATGGTAGCCCGTTTGAACCAACCGAGGGCGAACAGGTTGAAATTGGCGTGAAAGCTGAATTATTCGACAATCGATTAATTGCGACATTGGCCGCCTATGACCTGACTCGGCAGAATATTGTCACCCCAGATCCGCAACGCCCCGGATTTAGCCTGCAAATTGGAGAAGAACGCAGCCGAGGCATCGAGTTTGATCTGATTGGCGAACCACTACCCGGACTCAGCCTAATCGCTAGCTATGCCTACACAGACGCTGAGATTACCAAAGACAACAGCGGCAATGAAGGCAATCGGCCCAACAATGTACCTGAACATAGCGGCAGCCTCTGGGCAACCTACACGATTCAGGCTGGAACTTTGCAAGGATTGGGATTTGGCCTCGGTGCGTTTATTGTCGGCGAAAGAGAAGGTGATTTGGGTAACACCTTTCAATTACCCGGCTATATCCGAACCGATGCCGCACTTTTTTATCGTCGAGAAAACTGGGATATTGCTCTGAATATCAAGAATTTGTTTGATGTGGAATATTATGAGAGTGCTTCCTTTAGAGATGGAGTATATCCTGGTGCGCCATTTACAATTCTCGGTACTGTCTCTGTGAGATTCTAGCGATGCGGCATCAGTATGGTCTAGTTCTGTTATTTCTCTTGCTCATCGGCTGCAACCAATTGGTTCCGCAAGAAACAGTCAATCAGTCAAGCGGAACTCAGCCTACGCGAGCGATTGAACACGCGATGGGAAACGCCGACATTCCCGTCCAGCCAGAGCGGGTTGTGGTCCTGGATGATTGTACCTTAGAGCCTGTGTTGGCGCTTGGGGTCAAACCTGTTGGTGCACCAATTCGGGATGTCCATATTCCAGGACAAGGTAATTTGAGCCAAATTCAAGATATTGGTACTCCTGCCAATTTGGAAACAATTCTGGCGCTCAAACCCGATTTGATTTTGGGCTGTGCCTATCTACGAGACATGTACAACCAGGTAGCTCAGATTGCACCCACGGTGATCGCCCCAATTGAAACAAGCGCTGATTGGCAAGCGGTCTTTTGGCTGGTAGCCGATGCTTTGGGTAAACGCAATGCAGCTGAGCAGGTGATGACGAACTACAAAACCCGACTTGCAACCTTGCGTTCCCAGTTAGGTGAACGTTTGAAGTCTACTCAAGTCTCAGTAATTCGCGTCTATCCCAATCACATTTCACTCTACGCCAAAGATGTTTTTATTGGCACGATTTTGGCAGATGCGGGTTTATCTCGCCCTCCATCCCAAGACCAGGACATTCCAGCCATTGATATCAGTAAAGAACGCATTCGAGACGCTGATGGAGATGTTATTTTCGTATGGACATACGGCAGCAATGAACAGCTTACAGAATCAGCTCAAATCGCACTGGAAAAACTAAAAATTGATCCCCTTTGGCAACAGTTGAATGCTGTCAAACAAGGTAGCGTTTATCTTGTGCCAGATTATTGGATTGGAGCAGGTCCCCTTTCTGCGAATGCCGTGATTGATGATTTATTTAAGTATTTGATCGAGGATGCTGTACCACCATTATGACTCAAACATTACGGCTTCCCTAGTCAACCATGGGTATTGCACTATCATTGCCCCGCTGCTGGCTGGCCCAGATCGACCCTTTGGAAAGTCAAGCAGTATCGAGTCACTCGCCTTACCAAACGGTCTTAAACAATCAAAAATTCCGTCTACACGCCAAAAAACTCCCGCTAGGAGCCAAAATCACCTTCTAAGCCCGCAGGATTTACGCTAAGCTACTGATGGCCTTATGCTTCTCATTCAATCATGCCAATTAACGATCGCACTAATTCTTCTAGATCATCCGGAACTCGATACAAGGCGATATCTTGAGTGATTCGTTTTTGTGTTCTATCTAAAAGACCGAAACGCCAAGCATCGCCAATTGTAACGGCACCATACAGGCTATGCTGGCCTTTTGCCTCAGCTAGGGCAATCATCTCAACCGCCAATTGAGTGAATCCTCTCGTTAAGTCATCATTTTTAGCTTCAACCACCAGCAGGCTATTCTTTAACCATAACAGGTAATCCAGATTGCCCCTCAACCAGTTGTTGACCATGAGGGGATACTCGATTCTCAATTGACACCGACAGTAGCGGGCCACTTCCAGTAACACAGGAGCCACCAATGTTTCGCGTCGAGCGGTTTCACTACTTAAACTCACAAGTAGCAACGAATCCTCGATCCGCTGCTGAAACTCAACCAGGTGTTCCAAAGGTTGTGTCGTTTTGGGTAACGATAAGCGTGAACGCTCTAGCACATAGCCAAACTCTGCTAAAATCTCGTCTGATTCATACGGCATTTCAAAATAGGACCGGAATGTGTAGGATTGTCCTTCTTGTAAAATCGAACGCGGTTGAGTCATGACGGTATTACCTGGATGATAGAAGAGAGGATGTGGGATGAACATTCCCTTCAAACGCTACGGGGAACTGCTTGGTCACTATCTTAAACCCCAACAAAGTCGTGTCGCTGGGCTGGCGATTGCCCTATTGGGCAGCATCGGTTTACAGATTCTCAACCCACAACTGTTGGGCTATTTTATTGATACCACAATGGCCGGTGGTCCTCCTCAGGCTCTACTGACCGCAGCTCTGCTGTTTCTGGGAGTCGCCTTACTGAGCCAAATTCTTAGTATCATTGCCACCTATTTCGGTGAAACGGTCGCCTGGACCGCCACAAATGCCCTGCGAGCCGATCTGGTTAGCCATTGTCTTCAGCTTGATTTAACCTTCCACAAAGCCCACACGCCCGGAGAGTTACTGGAACGCATCGATGGCGATGTGAATGTGCTGGCCCGCTTCTTTTCCCAGCTCGTGATTCAGGTCATTGGCAACGGACTGCTGCTGCTGGGAACGCTGGTGGTTTTATTTTACGAAAATCGCTTGGCTGGGGCGACGTTGACTGGGTTTGCGCTGATAGCATTGATCGTCTTGTTGGGGCTACAGCCTTTTGCCGTTGCACCTTGGGCTACCTATCGCCAGATCAGCGCTGAGTTTTTTGGCTTTTTGGGTGAGTATCTGGCGGGGCGAGAAGATATTCGCGCCAATGGTGCGGTCAGTTATGTGATGCGGCAGTTTCATCGCCTGTTGCAGCAATGGTTGCCGATCTATCAAAAAGCGCGGTTTGCCAGCACGGTGCTGTGGGCCACGTCGGTGGGGCTGTTCACAACCGGAAATGCGATTGCGCTGGCTGTCAGTGCCTATCTCTGGCAACAGCAGGCGATCACGATTGGTACCGCCTATGTCATCTTTCACTACACCAACTTATTAGCCCAACCAATCGAACGAATTCGCGAAGAGCTGGAAGAACTCCAGCAGGTAGAGGCCAGCCTACAGCGAATTCAGGCGCTATTGCAGGTGCAGGCTCGGCTGCCGGCAGGCGGAGACGCGGTTTTGCCAGCGGGGGCATTAGCGGTGACATTTGAGCAGGTTTGGTTTAGTTATGAGGAGTCAGGCTTCGTTCGTGGAACGTGCTCCGCGAGCGACGGTGAGCTCAGCCGAACCGGAGTCGAGAGTCGAGAGTCGGGAGTCAGGAGTCAGGCTTCGTTCGTGGAACGCGCTCCGCGAGCGACGGTGATCTCAGCCGAACCGGAGTCAGGCGTAAATCGTGCAATCCAACAATCGAATGACCAGAAGTCATGGGCATTACAAAACCTTTCCTTTCACCTTCCTGCTGGTCAAGCCTTGGGCATATTAGGACGAACTGGCAGCGGTAAATCAACGCTGGCTCGGCTGCTGCTCCGGCTATACGATCCTCAGATTGGGACCATTCGTTTTGGGGATGTGGCGATTAGGCAAGTACCGCTGAAGCATCTGCGGCAGCAGGTTGGTTTTGTCACCCAGGATGTGCAGTTGTTTCAGGCGAGCGTTCGCGATAACCTCACATTTTTTGATCCTCACATTCCAGACAGCGCAATTTTAGAGGCTTTAGGATGGTTGGGGTTAGACGAATGGCTACAATCGCTTCCGGCTGGATTGGATACGCTGTTAGGGGCGGAGAACAGTGGACTTTCGGCAGGTCAGGCTCAGCTCTTGGCATTTGCGCGGGTGTTTCTGAAAAAGCCAGGATTAGTAATTCTAGATGAAGCCTCCTCTCGCCTTGATCCAACAACGGAACAGTTAATTGAACATGCGGTTGATCAACTGCTGCTGAAATGCACCGGGATTATTATTGCCCACCGGCTAGCCACTGTTCAGCGAGTTGATCGGATTCTGATTTTAGAAAACGGTCAGATGGTTGAATACGGCGATCGCCTAACCCTACAGCAAGACCCACACTCACGATTCTCCCAGCTATTGCAAGCAGGCTCTACGAGTATGCTGCGTTGAGCAAAAGTCGCGATATCCGAACTCGCAGACAGCCTACCCTCCAATCTGGCTCTCAAATCTGATCCGGGTCAAAGCCCAACTCCCGCAGTCTCTCTGCTAGCCGCTCGGCTCGTTGCCGTTCAGCTTCCGCTCGTTGCCGTTCAGCTTCCGCTCGTTGATGCTCGGCTTCCGCTCGTTGCCGTTCGGCTGCTTGCCCCTCTGCACCAGTGGGAAACACCTGCCCTTGACGGTCGCACCAGCGTAGCCATAGCCTTGGGGTGGCTTCTTCAAATGTGCCTTCCCACAGGGTTAAACCCAGTCCCACGGTTTCTAACCAAACAAATTGCCCCACGGTAGTAATCCCTTCCGCAGGTGTGAGTTCAATATATTCACCGGATGCAAGGGTCCATACCCGCAAGAGCGCGCCGTTCATTTCGTTCTCACCCTGAATTTGACGCAGTGGA
The DNA here is from genome assembly GCF_032598965.1 of Leptolyngbya sp. NK1-12. Classification (NCBI taxonomy): domain Bacteria; kingdom Bacillati; phylum Cyanobacteriota; class Cyanophyceae; order Leptolyngbyales; family Leptolyngbyaceae; genus Leptolyngbya; species Leptolyngbya sp. NK1-12. The sequence goes on along the minus strand of NZ_CP053586.1, from coordinate 403,772 downwards.
TCGAATACAACATAGTAGGGCACGCCAATTTGAGCGTAAATATCTTTTTTGCAGGCCGATTTCCCTTTTCGCCGCGACGTTTGGCTCAGAGCCAGCTCATTCCCTTCTTGATTTGAGACAATCTCGATACAGACATCCGGCACTTTGCCAAATTGCCAGACAAAGTAGGTGCGGTTGTCCCGTTGGGATAGGTCTTCAGCCCGTTGCACCCCCAGACTCAGTAAAACATCGGGAACAATTGGATCGCCCTTGAGTTTGTAAAATACTCCAACATCCGCTTCGGCAAGGAACGGCAGCGGAATCGGTTTAGAACTGTAGAGCGCATCGATCAGCAACCGCTGTTGCTGGGCAGATTGGAAATTGTCCACGGGTGTATCGTCTTCAATCACAAGATGGCTGGTGTCGAGTGCAATGACGATCCCTTCGGGATACTCATCTGAGATCTCAAACGTATGGCCTCCTGAATTGATCAGTTGTCGAGTCTGTTGAGTCATAGGCGTCCCTCAGCACTCAATCACTAGCGATTGGTTTCAGTATATCGCAAGGGGATTGAGTCTCCGATACTCCCACTTTACGGATGATGATAATGAAGCAATTCATTTGCGTTCCTTCGTTGCTGGAGCTGGCGAGACAGGTAGGTTCAAACGACTATAAGCACCAAACTCGATGTGGGCGACCGCACGCAAGCTGCGCTATGGGCACAGCAGCATTTTAACCAATCATGCTAATTTTGCAGATTCAACGTAATATAGAACATCCATAGCGATTCAAGAAGTGAGAACAACCCTGCTTGATTACGACAATCTTGATGGCCTGCTGCGAGATAGTTTAGCGATCATCTCAGCCCGAGATGACACCTTCAGCTTACGAAACATTCGCTTCAGGGCTTGCTTGACAGTATTTTCGGTAATCCAGAGTGCTGCCCCAATCTCTGCGCCTGTCAATCCCTGTGCTACCAGTTCAGCGATCTGAGCTTCACGCGGCGTGAGGCGAGCATCATTCAGGGTCGGTAAAGCAACGATAGGTTGCAGTCTCAAGGTGGCAAGCCGTGTCGATAGATGTAGACAAACGGCGCTTAAGTCGAGCAAATTTTGTTGATTGAACGCTGAACAATCTCGATGACGAGTAAAAGCAATGCCGCCAACAAGCAGGGCATTAAAGACGATTGGCCCAATCATCACATGCCCATGATCGGCGCGAGGGCAGATGGTTTGCCAAACTCCGGGAGGTAGCAGCACCTCCTCATGTACAGGAGCATGACGTTCCATCAGGTAGCGCAGAATCGGATTATGATCGAGCGACAACGCCAGTTTGATCATGCCGGGAGTGTTGTCATCGATAGAGGGAAACTCACTCAGAAAGCTGAGTCCCCAACGGGTTGCGACAAAATATTCACCTACTTTCTTCATCACAGACTGTCGCAGTTCTGCTTCGTCTTGGGCTTGGGCAATTGCCTCAAACAAAGTTTGCAAAGAGATTTCCATAATTCTTGCTGCTCCTTTTTGTCATCGCCGCAGAGTGTACCCAAATGGGGTCTATGCGAGGGCAATAGTTTGACGTTAACCTAAGTTTTATCAGCGCTGAATAGCATTTCTCATTCAAATGTCTCATTCAAATGTCTCATTTACAGCGTTTTTCACTCATGTGAGGTATAGGGGGCTTCGCCCCCACGCAGGGGCAGTGCCCACACACACCGTTTTTCGTACTTCACTAGCCTGAAAAGGCTGTATATGGAGTACAACAAATTAGCTCATGGCTTTGCTGTAGTGCTTGTATCCAAATGTTTCTTTACGAGATATGAATAGCAATCTCTCTTCTGATTCAACAACAGCATTTTCTATTGATGACTCAGTGACGGTGAAGCTCGATGTAAAAGGAATGCACTGTGATAGCTGTGTGCAAGCCGTTGAAAAAGCTCTGCTGCAACAAGTTGGCGTATTGTCAGCAACAGTAGACCTAGAGACTGAAACAGCCACAGTCGTTTGCCAAGCAAATGTCGATGGCGGAAAGCTAGCGCAGCTTTTGACAGAAGCTGGATTTTCCAGTCAATTGCAGCATTCTGAATTACCGCTTGCTTCTGAACCAGCTCATACCGCTGTAACCCGAACTTCAGTATCGTGGACACTGATGGGCTTTTTCCTGCTCGTCGTGTGTTTCAACATCTGCCTGAATGCTCAAGTGCTGACGGTGGGACTAGCCTATTTCTATAATCCAGTGTGGTGGAAAGCCCATGTTTGGCTGGTGCGAAGCTATAGTGGTCTGTCCCTAGTTCTATTGTTTTGGGTGCATTGCATCACTGTACCTCGTCGTATCCGTAGCTTGACTATCAGCTTGCCGCTAACGTTAGGATTACAATATCTAACTATTCACCTCAAAACCCCAATTCCGTTAGCGATTCTGCATCCGCTGAATGGGTTTGCTCTGTTTTCTGCTTCGACAACATTGGTTCACCGTGTCAGTCGATTTCTATTCCCCAAAGCAGATGAGGGTGAAGCGTAATGCGGCTACAACAGCTCGGAAGACTGAATCGAAGTACGATTGCCCTGCTCGCTGCTGCCATTGCTGTTGCAGGTAGCTCGTTCTACTACAGCGTCAGTCAATTTGGACGTAATCCGGCTGAAACGGTGCCGTCTTCTCCAGCTCAAGAGCCAATTGCGGCACTAGGACGGTTAGAGCCAGTTTCGGAGGTCGTCAGCCTATCAGTTTCTACCACGCTCAGAAATGATCGGGTGAAGCAACTCTTGGTTCAGCGTGGCGATCGAGTTCAAGCAAATCAGGTGATTGCGATTTTAGAAAGCTATGATCGGCTGCAAGCAGCTTTGCTAGAAGCACAAGAGCAAGTTTGGGTCGCCGAGTCAAGATTGGCGCAGGTCAGAGCAGGAGCCAAGTCTGGAGAGATCGCAGCGCAGCAAGCTGAAGTGGCACGGCTACAGCAACAGCTTCAGGGAGAGGTAACGACTCAAGCGGCAACTCTAGCCAGACGACAGGCTGAAGTTGAGGTAGCCCAAACGGAATACGATCGCTATCTGACCCTCTACCAGCAGGGCGCTGTTGCCGCTTCCACGCTTGACCAGCGGCGATTAACGCTAGCAACAGCCCAGGCTCAGTTCAATGAAGTGCAAGCCAACCGCAATCGCACCGCAGAAACCTTGCAAACTCAGATCAGGCAAGCCCAGTCTACACTCAATCAAATTGCAGAAGTGCGTCCAGTGGATGTGCAAACTGCCCAGGCAGAGGTGAGGCAAGCTGCCGCCGCTGTGCAACGCGCCCAGGCAGAGCTAAACGAAGCTATCATTCGTGCCCCAATCAGCGGCAAGATTTTGGAAGTTCACACTCAATCCGGCGAAGCGATTGCCGAAGCGGGTATCGTTGATTTAGGTAACACCAATCAGATGGAAGTCGTTGCAGAAGTGTATCAGAGCGATATCCACCAAGTTCGCAATGGTCAAGTTGCTACGATTACCAGCGATGCCTTTACCGGAGAATTGCAGGGAACCGTGCATCAACTTGGACAACAGGTGAATCAACAGAAGGTGTTTAGCCGTCAGCCTGGAGAAAACCTCGATCGGCGCATCGTGGAAGTGAGAATTCGCCTGAATGCAACCGACAGTCAGCGTGTGGCAAATTTGACTAACTTACAGGTGCAAGTTGCGATTCAATCGGATTATGTTAGGTAAACTTTTACGAAAAACGCCAATCGCCTGGCTACAGGTCAAACGCGAAAAAACACGGCTGCTCGTGGCGCTATCGGGTATCGCCTTTGCCGATATTCTAATGTTTTTTCAGCTTGGCTTGATGGCCGCCGCCTTTGATGCAGCAACCTCAATTCACTATCGACTGCGAGGCGATTTGTTTCTACTTAACGCCCTTTCAGATAATATGCAGACGATTAAACCGTTTTCTCGTTCGCGGCTGTTTCAAATTTCAGAAGCCAATGGTGTCGCTTCAATCAATACGCTCTACACCGGAATTGCCACCTGGCGTAATCCTGACAATCGCACATCCTGGCAGGTTCAAGCCTATGCCTTCAATCCCAGCCATCCAGCCCTGGATATTCCAGATGCCAGTCCGCAATTCAACAAGCTGAAACTCCTCAACTACGCACTCTACGACCGCACAGCTCGTCCAACTTTGGGTAATGTCGGATCCCAATTGCAACACGCCCCTGTTCTATCCGCACAGCTCAATGATCGTCAAATTCAGATTGCAGGGCTGTTTGCTTTAGGCGTTTCCTTTGCATCTGATGGCAATCTGCTGATGAGCGATTCTAGCTTTCTGCGAGTTTTTCCCAATCGTCAACCCGATCAAATCGATATTGGCTTAGTTTCTCTAGCAGCAGATGCCAGCCTTGAACAAGTGCAGGCTCGACTCAGAGCCATTTTACCCAACGATGTGCTGGTACTGACGAAGCAGGAGTTGATCGATCGCGAGAAAGCCTACTGGGGGCAAAACCGACCGATTGGCGTGATTTTTGGCTTTGGCACGATTGTTGGCTTTCTAGTAGGTACGGTAATTGTTTACCAGATTCTTTATTCAGATGTGTCTGATCATTTACCTGAATACGCCACTCTGAAAGCGATGGGATATAGCGATCGCTATCTCGTAGGTGTCGTGCTACAAGAAGCATTTATTCTCGCCATCTTAGGCTTTATCCCAGGATTTGCCATTTCATTAGGGCTATATGGACTAATTGCTCAAGCCACATTGCTACCCGTCCACATGACGCTCAATCGCACTACCCTTGTCCTGATGATGACTCTGGTCATGTGTGTGGTTTCAGGGGCGATCGCCATGCGAAAACTCCAAGCAGCCGACCCAGCCGATATTTTTTAGTTGCCACTAGTCATTAGTCCCTACCTCCTCACCCCCTCACCCTCCTACTCCCCATGCCCTCCGTCATCTCAATCCACAACCTCAATCACTACTTCGGCAAAGGAGACTTACAAAAACAAGTACTATTTAGCATCAATCTAGAGATTTATTCTGGCGAAATTGTGATTCTAACAGGACCTTCTGGTTCTGGAAAAACCACGCTTCTGAGTTTGATGGGGGGCTTGCGATTGGCACAAGAAGGCAGTTTGAAGATTTTAGGGCAAGAGATGAATGGTGCAAACAAGAAGCAACTGACGCAGATTCGGCAGCAAATTGGATACATTTTTCAGGCACACAATTTGTTAACCTTTCTCACCGCTCAGCAGAACGTTCGCATGGCGTTAGAATTACACGATTCGTACCTAAATGAAAACATAAATACAGTTGCAGCAGAAATGCTCACAACCGTGGGCTTAGGAAATCGAGTAGATTACTACGCCGATCATCTTTCCGGAGGGCAAAAGCAACGAGTGGCGATCGCACGCGCGCTAGTGAGCCGTCCCAGCATTATTCTAGCCGATGAACCGACGGCTGCACTGGATAAAAAATCAGGGCGCGGTGTAGTGGAACTCATGGAACAATTAGCAAAGGAACAGGGCTGTACCATTTTGCTGGTGACGCACGATAACCGTATTCTTGATCTTGCCGATCGGATTATTTACATGGAAGATGGTCGCCTAGTCGATTAAATAACTTCTCAACCATTCTCTCAATCAGCCCAACCCCCTTGATATGGGAAACGGCTTCATAGTCGTTCCCAATCATCGGACATAGACATCCTCTGCAACTCACTGATCGCTTGACTTTGTTTGGGTGCATTAGAATCGTCAGCCATTGCTAATTGCCAAGATCTTCCCAAGCTGCTTGTGATCTGAAATATTAAAATCTGCTTTTTCTCGCATTCCGCCATCTGTGTTGAAGAATATAGCTTTGATTCCAGCATTTTTTCCCGCTTCAATATCCAGATCTCTATCTCCTATACAGTAAAAAAGCTCTTGTGAAGTATCCGATTTTCCAATTATAGATATAAATGATTCTGGGTTTGGCTTCTCTGGAAAACCATCATCTTTTGTGATGATAGTTTCAAAACTTCTGTCTAAGCCTGCCTCAGAAACTTTTCCATTGTCGATTGCTTGTCCCTATGCGTTACCAAGTAATGGCAATTGACGAGGAATCGCTAATAAATGATAATATTTGCATCTATTACTTATATTGAAATTCCCGTTGCAACCCACTGGGTTCAGTCAGAACAGCCGCAAAAGCAGGTCAAATTAACTTATGGAAAACGTTTTCTGTGCGGAGCAGTCGCAGCAATCTGGCGTAGACATCATTGGTTCTGCCTCGGAGCATCAGCTCTATGTAGCCATCGAGTGCCCGCCGTCGTGGACATCCTACGATCTAGAGTCGAAAGGAATTCCAGACAACCTGCGCGAACTAGGAGAAACCATCTACGATGATTACGACCGCTTCCAGACTCGGTTTCTGCTGATTTACAACGAACGTCTGAAGCGAAGCCCCCACAGCCCTTATACCTCACATGAGTGAAAAACGCTGTATAAAAAATGAATTTATGAATGGCCCTGTGAATCAAATCTCTACCTGGCACCTCCTCTATCAACTGCTGTTGTATGCCCCGCGGCTGTATTTGCTTGACAGCTTGCTGTGGATGTTTATTATGGGGCTGCCGGCTGTACCTGGACTGATCATTCGGGAATTTTTTAATCACCTCACTGATTCGTCATCTGCTGATTTCTCATCTGCAACCCTGATTGTGCTGTTGCTGGCTACCGGAGCCGCTCGGATTGTTGCTATCTTCATGGGGCGAATTACCAAAACTCAACATCGGTTTACCATCAGTGGGCTGCTCCAACGAAATCTATTAGCTGGCATTTTGTGCCGCCCAGGTGCTTTGCCGTTAGTTGCCGATGAAAAAAACCTATCTTCTGGGGAAGTGCTGAGTTATTTTCGCGAAGATGTCGCTCAGATTGAAGATAATGTGGTCGGCACAAACGAAATTTTAGGAGCAGGGGTGTTTGCGGCTGTATCCTTGATTATTCTTCTTAGTGTTAATGTCCATTTGACGATTTTTGTATTTTTACCCTTGGTTGCGATTGCTGCGATCGTTCAGCAGGCCGAAACTCGGATTAAGCGCTATCGTCGTGCCAGTCGTCAGGCCACCCAGCAGGTGACAGGGCTAATAGGCGAAATCTTTACGGCGGTGCAGGCAATTCAGGTGGCAGGCGCAGAATCTCCTGTGCTAGAGCGATTTCGGCAGGTCAGTCAACAGCGCCAGCAGGCAATTATCCGCGATCAGGTTTTCCTTGCCATTCTGGAATCTATTTTGCAAAATATGGTCAACTTGGGTACGGGACTGATCCTGCTGCTAGCCTCCCAAACCATGCGTCCTGCCCAAGCGCTCAGTGTTGGAGATTTTGCTTTATTTGTCTACTACCTTGCTTTTGTAACCGATTTTTTCTGGTTTTTGGGTGGTTTTTTGAGCCTCTCAAAGCAGACTGAAGTCTCATTCGATCGGATGGCAGACTTGCTGCAAGATGCCGAACCATTGCCTGCTGAAAGCGCACCCTTATCTCTGGTTGTTCATGCCCCGCTGTATATTCCAAATCTAAAAAATCAAGCTTCTCCCTTGCCCGCTATTGAATCAACCATCCGTCATCCTGAGGATAGCCTAAATACATTATCTATTGTTGATTTAACCTATCGATATCCTGATACAAATTGTGGTATCTCTGATATGAATTTTCAGGTTCAGCGCGGTCATCTCACGGTCATTACAGGACGCATCGGTTCCGGCAAAACTACTCTACTACGAACTCTGTTAGGCTTACTGCCCCGTCAGGCCGGTGAAATCTACTGGAATGAGCGCCCGATTCAACAGCCTGCTAGTTTCTTCATTCCACCTCGTAGTGCCTATACTCCACAAGTGCCGACCTTATTCAGCACCACGCTGCAAGAAAACCTGCAATTAGGATTGGACCGTTCTAATCAAGAACTAGCCCAAGCGATTAGCCGGTCAATTTTGGTCCAAGACATTGCAGCCATGCCAGAGGGATTAAACACCGAGGTGGGAACGCGGGGAGTGCGGCTTTCGGGAGGGCAAATCCAGCGGGTGGCGGCGGCTCGTATGTTCCTACATCAGCCTGAATTACTGGTATTTGACGACCTCTCTAGTGCGTTGGATGTGGAAACCGAACGTCGTCTCTGGTCCCACCTGCTGGAGCTACGTCAATCTCGCGGTTCACAGGGCTGGACTCCAACATGTCTGGTTGTCTCCCACAGACCTGCCCTCTTGCAAGCTGCCGATCAGGTGATTGTGCTGGAGAACGGCACTATTGTTTCTATAGAACATCAATGATCGGGTTTACGACGCGTTGAATGATGAAGGGATGGGTAATTACCTCTCTACTACATGGGTGGATCTGATTGAGTGGCCTCAAGCTGTTGCAACTTTGGGAGTGTGCATCCCCATAAGCCAGCCAGCACCATGCCTAAAGAACAAAGAACATAGAGCACGGCCATCCCTGCTCCTGGCCCTGTACCAAAAATTCGAGTCAATGCAATGGTGACAACATGATTAGACATCATGGCAGGCTCCAATACCCGATCGGCTAGTGGTCCAGCCAAGAAAGTAGCAAAGGCTGAAACGATCTGCACTATCAGTGAGCTAGCCGCGAATACTCGTCCTTGAAGATTGGGAGCGACATTTGCCATCCAAATCGCCGTCTCGGAACTGCCCAACAGCGGAAAGTTCAATGATGAACAGAATTGAGCTGGAATCCAAATCGAGACTGTTCGCCCCAGCCCAAACACCGTTTTGCTGATACCGGCCCCAACCATGCCGACTAGTAATCCCCGCAGGCGACGCTTAAACCCACCCCAAATGCTCACCCCGATCGCTCCGACCACACCGCCAATCCCAGCAGCAACGCTTGTACTGGCCAACACCTGAGCACTGCCATTACTGCGAGCCAAAATCATTGGATCGTAGATTGCGCCACCCAGGTCATGCACAAACCAAAACAGGGCAGTGATCAAAACCAGGAGACGTAAACTAGAATTTTTGAAGAAATACTTAAAGCCAAAGGTTAGATCATGCCAAATGGCGCTGAGGCGGGATGATTCGGTTATACGCGATGGCTGTGGAATAGTGACAGCTAACAAGGTGACAATCGCGACTCCGAAGGTGACCATATCAATCAAGAATATTCCAATTAAACCGATGAAAGGATAGAAACTACCTGCCAACGCAGGTGCAAAAATAGCAGAGCCATAATGAACTACTGATTCCATACTGTTTGCCCGCGTGTAGTGCGACGATGGCACCATCAAGCTGACGGAAGTGGAATAGGCTAGCTGCTGGATTTGACCAAAGCTGCTGTTGACCGCACTCGTGAGGTAAAGATGCCAGATTTGGAGGTTTTCGGTTGCATACAATAGGAGCAATGCAACTGTAGAGAGAACAGCGATCGCATCCCCTAACATCATCAGGTGCTTACGATTGCAGCGATCAACAATCACGCCGGCAAATAATGTAATCACTGCCCGCGGCAACTGAGAAAAAAATCCAACTAACGTCAGTGCAGTAGCAGAACCTGTGACCTCCCAAGCCCATAGAACCAGCGCGAATTCGGTCATGTAACTGCCGATTGTCGAAACCAGTTGACCGAACCAAATGACGGTAAAGATGCGCATGTAAACGTGTTGGCAATATTTTATTCCGGATTTTATTCCGGATTGTTCACTAAATATTTGAACAAATCATCAAGCACGGCATCTGCGGCCAAAGGATTTCCACCTCTCCAGGTTGGGTAATTGACCGGATAGACCCGATTCTGCTGAACAGCCCTCAGTTGTTTCCACAAAGGTTTTTGTTTCAGCTCTGCCAATTTTCGCAGCGATGCTTCCCCCTCGGTTGCCACAAATAGAACGTCTCCATTAATATCCATCAACCTTTCTTCTGAAAGGGAAGTGATTCCGCCAGCGATGGGAGCTGCTTGGGAGGGAGGTCGCTGTACTCCGACATCGGCAAGGATGCTGCCATTGAATGAATTTTTTGCATCAATATCAATCGTGCCACAGCAGATATGTACAAATGAAACTTCCAGGTCTTGCAGTCGATCTCCCAGGGCTGACTTCAAAGCCTCAATGCGTTGGTAGTAATTGGCCCAAACCTGTTTCGCCGCCTCGGTTTTGCCCAGCACTTTAGCCACAAAATCAAAATGGTCTCGCCAAGAGGGATATCCCTCCCAATCATCGACTACCGTGGGTGCGATCCGAGAAAGTTGAGGATAAATCGCTTCCGTTGCATATTTGATGCCAATAATCAGATCGGGCTTCAATGCCAATACTTTTTCAATATTGGGCTGTTCTTCTTTGCCAAGTATCTGAATCGATTCTAGATGTTTTGCCAGATAGGGAGGCGGATCGTCAAAGTAGACAATGGACGCAATGGGTTGAACCCCTAGCGCCAGCGCATTGCCTAATGTAGGCACACTCAATGCAATGACTCGCTGCGGCTGATTTGGAACACAGGTTTGGCCAAGCGCATGCTGGATCATGCGGCAATCAGAACGGCTGCTGCCCGTCCCAGAAGGAGACATGCTAGCGCATGCCGCGCTAAATACCAAAATCAGCAGAAATATGAGTATGTATTTTAGAGAAGCAATTCGATATCGAACCGTACATCGGTGAGACCTGATCCGGTGAAGCATCGCATTCCTCCCTAAAATTCCACCGCAACTGAACCTAGAATCGTCAGAGGTGCACCGGGCACAATGAAGTAGCCCTGGCTATTGTAGTATTCGGTGTCAAATAAATTTTTGATATTGATGGCGAATCGGTAGCGATCCCGGCGATAAAAAATGCTGGCATCGGTGCGGAAGTAGGAGGGCAACGTCAACCCTGTATTGGGCAAGAGAGCTTCTCGTTCGTCCACATAGACGAGTCCTAAGCCGAAGCCCAGCCCTTCCAAGCTGCCGGATTGAATTTCATAGGTCGTCCATAAACTGGCGCTATTTCGCGGCACTCCCACCAACCGATCGCCTTCGGGAATGCTGTTGTCTTCGCTCACAAAGGCATCGGTATAGGCATAGCTAGCAATGATGTTCCAACCCGGCAGAATTTCACCTGTAACATCAAATTCAACACCACGGCTTACTTGTTCTCCGGTTTGCACACTAAAGTTTGCATCTTCCGGATCGGTGGTCAATACATTCTGCCGCGACAAATGATAGAGCGCTAAGGTGGTAGAGAGATCGTCAGTGATGTCCTGCTTGATGCCGACTTCAAACTGCTCGCCTCGCTGAGGTTCAAAGGCTTCTCCGGTGCGACTGCGGCTGAAGACTTCGGGATTGAAGGAGTTGGACCAGTTGAAGTACAGCGAGGTGGTATCGGTTGGTTGATAAACAAGACCCAAGCGTGGTGCAAAGTTGGTTTCGGATTGTTCGTTATTAATCGTGTTAGTGTTGCGATCGCGGTAGATAGTGTCACTCCAATCGAATCGTCCGCCTGCTAGCAAAATCAAATTAGGCGTGAGGTAGATCAGGTCTTGCAGATAGATGCCAACGTTATCTGAGCCGTATTCCTCGTTAAAGTTCGGCTCAAATTCTCCTGGCTCTATACCATAGTCTGGGTCAAAAAAGTCGATTGGATCAATAGGGGCGCTGAAGAAATCATAGGCAAAACGGTAACGTGCCAGTTCAACCCCAAACAGCAGATTATGCTCGATCGATCCGGTTTGAAATTCCCCGATCAGTTCAGTCTGCATGGCAATGTTGAATTGGGATTCGTCCGTGCGGTTAGAACTGCGGGTTAACGTGCGGCCATCTGGCTCCAGAATCGTATCAAAGTTGCCAAGCGAAACTTCTTCAATCCCACCTTGCACGCTCAAAACATTCAATCCATTGCGGATGCGCCACTGGTCGCTAAATTCATGCTCAAAGTCATAGAATAAGCGCACTGAATCAAATTCAGCGTCGTTAAAATCCGGCTCAATAATGGTGCGGCTAATCGGTACGTCAAAGGATGCCTCAATTGGCGGTAAGCCGCGATCGTAGGCATATTTGTAGTCTTGATATTCAAGCCCAACGGTCAGCCGCGTGCCGGTATTGGAATCCCAACTAATCACTGGGGCCACAAGAATGCTTTCGTTACGGTTGAAATCGCGAAAACTATCGGCGTTTTCGTAGGCGACATTTAACCGATACAATACCGTTGCATCGTCGTTGAGCGGTCCGGTGAAATCCAGCGTGGAGCGGTAGAAATCATAGCTGCCAACAATGCCTTCGACTTGATAGCGCGGTTCGGGCAACGGGCGTTTCGTTACGGTATTCACCGCACCACTAAAGGAAAAGCCCCCTCCATAGAGCACCGAGGCTGGTCCCCGCAAGAATTCCACCCGTTCTACATTGGCTACATCCCGCGGACTGATAAAGCCAAAATCCCGGAATCCATCCCGAAAACTCTCGAACTCGGTTGAAAACCCGCGAATCAAAAATCCGGTGGAAGAAATCCCGCCATAGCCGATTTGCGGCTCCACACCCGGCACCGTATTTGCTAATTCGTTGAATCGAACCACTCGCTGATCCTCGATCACCTGTTCGGGAATCACCTGAATCGCCAGGGGCAGATCTCGCAGCGGTGCTTCAATCCGAGTTCCGGTAGTGGCTTCTGATGGGTTATAGCCTTCCTCTTGCTCGCCAGTCACAATTACTTGAATGGCGTCGTCTGCAGTATCTGCCGTAGCGGTTCCCGGCGTCACACTCAGCACGAAGGCTTCAGCATCGGTTCTGATCGCAGCCGTGGGAGGAACCTCGGTGCCGGTAATTGCCACACGAACCCGATTGTTGGGCAAATTTGTCGCCGATACCAAGGCAATGCCCGCGGCTGGATTTGCGGCTTGATAGTCATCTGCATCTGGCAAAGCCAGCACCGCATCGGGAATATCGGCGATTAAGGCATTCCCCACCACCGTCGGCGTCACTGGCGCTAGATTGCCCGAAGTTTCGAGAATGATCTCCAATCCGTCATCCGCTGAGTTCAGTTGCACCCCGGTGACTTGAACAATCGACTGTGCCAGCCATTCCTCCACGGTTGTGGCCGGTTGTTCTAGTTCCTGCAAGCGAGGCGGGGCAGTTTCCCGAATTACTGCACCGCTGACTCTACCGTTAGTTTCCCTGACGGCTTCTGACAAATTGGTCGATTGAGCTGGTTGAACTTGTCGTACCTGTCGCGTTAGAGCAGATTCAACCGCTTGCACCGGGTGGGCCGTCACCAACCCAAGCAAAGACAAACTCAGCAGCAGTTCTGATTTCCCCATATTGCCTCACACCAAATTCTCTAGCCCACCTGCCACAATGGAGATGAGCATTTGATAGGAATATTTCTCAGTTAAATCAGAATAGAGGAATCGGGCAATCAGAGTTTGCCCAAAACGGATTTTTATTTGCCCGATCCGGATCGGGATGGGCGAGAGTCATCCCCGCAGCCGCGTCCGATACTCCCTCGGACTGACGCCGAACTGGCGCTTAAAGGCGTCACAGAAGCGACTCTGGCTGGCATAGCCGACGAGTTGGGCCACTCCCGCTACACTCAATTCCCGTTGGGTTAAAAGCTGTTGAGCATATTTCATCCGATGCATCTGCAAGTATCCAAACACAGTGGTGCCAAACACCTGCCGAAAGCCCTGCTTGAGTTTGTAGTCGTTCAACCCCACCTGTCGGGCTAGATCGAGTAACGAGGGCGGATTGTCAAAGTTTTGCAGCAAAATCTCTTTGGCGTGATGCAAGCGTTCAATGTCGCCTGGATGCAGCGAGCGGCAAGAATAGCTCGAATGTTCTGTATTGTGTTCTGTCCACTGATGGATTTGGAGTGCTAAAAGTTCTAGAATTTTGCTTTCCAGATAAATTCGTTTTGTCATTCCTTGATAGGGGCAATTCAATAGCTGTCGCAATGTCAGTTCCATCGCGGCAGTAGTGCGCCCAAGAGTCTGGTGAAAGCAGTGTTCTAAATTACCTTTGAGTAACTGCTGAAGTGTCCAGGGAAGACGACTGTTCTCAAGGGTGTGAGTGGCTAAAAGCTTGGGATCAATCTCGATCCGGATCATTTGGCAGTGCTGATTGGCAAAATATAGTTCTGTCTCTTGAATATCGGGTAAAAAGAGGAGGTAATTATAACCGGCCTGCTCGATATACTCTTCTGGAATATTAGGAACATTAGGCGTCAAAACTTTATAACGGCCTGAGATATAAAATTTGGCAACTAGACAATTAAATTCACTATGGTCTGGTTGGAGGCTGAAATCTTTGTAGTAGTGATCATCAATGATTTCTAGACATAAGCCAGGTCGCAGATGGGCAAGCTGATAGTGTTCCTTTGCAAACTGGAATTCAATGCGCTCCGTGTAATCAAAGCCATTCGTATTATGGCTAACTTCTCGATGTGAACTACTCTGTCGTAGCTCCAACAGTTCCTGCTCATTCAGTAGGCTTGTCATCGCAGTTCAGCTAATCGTGCTTTGCGGCTAATGGGAATACACATGGGCGTATGCGTTACCGGATCATGAACAATGCGGCTCTCGATGCCAAATACTTCTTGAACCATTGTTTCAGTCATGATGTTGCTTGGAATACCTTGCACATATACACCACCGTTCCTAACAGCGATTAAATGATCGGCATAGCGGCAGGCTTGATTCAAATCATGCAGTACCATGACAATTGTGCGGCCTTCGGTTTGATTCAATTCGTAGAGCAAATCTAGAATCTCAATTTGATGCGCTAGATCTAGAAACGTGGTCGGTTCATCCAATAGCAGAATTGGCGTATTTTGGGCCAAGGTCATGGCAATCCAGGCTCGCTGTCGCTGTCCGCCAGAGAGGGTATCGAGGGGGCGATTGGCTAACTCAACCATGCCGGTGATGGCGAGGGCCTGCTCCAAAAACCGATCGTCTTCGGCAGACCACTGTTGCAGCCAGCTTTGGTGAGGATAGCGGCCTTGGGCCACCAGCTCGCGGACTGTCAAGCCTTCGGGTGCAGTGGGGCTTTGGGGCAAAATTCCGAGTTGTTTGGCGACTTCTTTGGTGGAAAGTCGAAAGATAGAAGCGCTATCGAGATAGACCGTTCCCTTCAGCGGCTTCAGTAAGCGGGCTAGTCCCCGCAACAGGGTGGATTTGCCGCAGCCATTCGGGCCAACCAGTGCCGTAATCTGTCCGGCTGGAATCACTAAATCCAAATCGCGGATCACAATCGCCCTATCATAGGCTAGAGTGAGTTGACGAGTGGTTAAGGCGGGTTCAGTGGAAGATATCGTTACACTCATAGGATTAAGCATTGCGATTGGAATAGAGCAAATAGAGGAAATAGGGGGCACCAACGGCAGCCGTAATCACGCCGCAGGGCAGTTCGATGGGGGCAAACAGCGATCGGCCTAACAAATCGGCCAGGACAACAATTAATCCCCCCACCAAGGCCGCGACCGGCAGCAATCCTTCATGGGAGGCACCCACCAACTGCCGCGAAAGATGGGGAGCCATCAGGCCTACAAAGCCAATCGTGCCCGCCGTGGCTACTGTTGCTCCAGCTAAAGCGACGCTGGTAAGCAGCAACCATCCCCGCTGCCATTCCACTTTGCTGCCTAAGCCTTTGGCAATATCGTCTCCCAACGCTAACGTGTTCAAATCCCGCGACAGCAGAAAACTCAGCGGCAAAAACACCAGTAGCCACGGGAGTAACGCCTGAATATGCTCCCAGTTGCGTCCATATACGCTACCCGTTAGCCAAACCAACGCCTGACTAACATCGTAAATATTGCCGAAGGTGATCATCAAGCTAGTAAAAGCACCCGCCAGCGCATCGACGCCAACGCCGACTAGAATCAGACGAATCGGGGCACTGCCATTGTCCCAGGCCAGGAAATAAATGAGCAATGCTGCCACTAATGCTCCGGTAAATGCTGCCACCGGCAGAGCAACCAGCGGAAAGCTAGGCAACAACACAATCATGGCAACGGCTACTAAACTAGCCCCGGCATTCACACCAATGATTTCTGGAGCCGCCAGTGGGTTGCGCGTCAGTCCTTGCAAAATCGCACCCGATACAGCTAGCCCAGTTCCGACCAACAGGGCGGTAATGGCGCGAGGTAAGCGCAGCACATAGATCACAAATGCATGATCTGGATTGCCGGTATCAATTCCGAGCAGCGTTTTCACCACATCCAGCGGCGAAATCGGATATTCACCGTAGCCGATGCTGAGAATCATTACGGCTGCTATGGCAATTGCCAGAGTCAGCATGGCCCAGGGAACTCGTCGATCCAGACGGATCGAGAACGGTGATTTTTGTGATCGAATCACTAACCAGCTTTTTGTCATTGTTTTTGGAACATTTCGTTTTTGTGATGCCCATTCATCGCTTTACCTTTTGTTTGGCCAGATAGATGAAGAAAGGTGCACCGACGATGGCAGTCATAATACCAACGGGGAGTTCTTGAGGTTTGATAATGATCCGGGCACCAATATCGGCTAGCAGCAGCAGCATGCCCCCCGCAATCGCCGCGTAGGGTAAGAGCCAACGATAATCGACTCCGGCGAAAAAGCGAACCAAATGGGGCACCACCAAACCCACAAAGCCAATCGGACCAGCTAACGCTACCGAGCTGCCAGCCAGCAGAATCACCACAACCGTGGCAGTGGCTTTCACCCAAGCGGTGCGCAATCCCAGCCCTTTGGCAACATCGTCTCCCAAGGTTAACATCGTGATTTGGCGACTCAGGATCAGGGCCACCAATAACCCGATCCCCATGTAGGGTAACACCGAAGTGAACGTGGCAAAATCTCGCCCTGCCACCGATCCCGCCAGCCAAAAGCGAATTTCATCTAAGGTGCGTTGGCTCAGGATCAGCATTCCGGTGGTCAAGGATGAAAGCAAGTAGGTGAGGGCGGCTCCAGCCAGAATCAGCTTCAAAGGCGTCAGACCGCTGCGTCCGATCGATCCCAGCACATAGACCGCAATGGCCGCCAGGGTTCCGCCCAGGAAGGCAAACCAAACGTAGGTGTGGGACGAGGCGCTGCCGAACAGAAACGTAGCTCCTACCACCGCCAAGGCGGCTCCCGCATTGATGCCGACAATGTCCGGTGCGGCTAAGGGATTGCGCGTCAACCCCTGGGTAATCGCTCCCGCAACTGCCAAAGCTGCGCCCACCGTCAGAGCGATCAGCGAACGCGGTAGACGCACGGTGGTGATAATCAAGTGCTCGGTGGAACCGTCAAAGGCAAATAGCGCCTGCCAAATGGTGCGGGGATCAAGATCGGCTGCCCCTAATAGCAAACTGGCGATCAGGCAGCCAAACAAGAGCAGAATGCCGATCCCCAAGCCAATCAATCGCAGCAGATTCACGTGAGCGGAGTGGGCCGAGGGGGGTGCTGAAGGTGGACTAGGCTTTGTTGCTGCATGTTTCATCTCAGGCTACTTTCTCTTTGTGGCAATTCCTAACTGAGCACCCTCGATGGTTCTGACTTGATCCATGACCTCAATCACTTGGCCATGATCCACCTGGCGATCGGCGTTGATGATCACCAAAACTTTATCTTGCTTACCTTTAGCCGTTTGAATCGCGGATTTCAAGTCTTTGGCTGCAATCGGTTGACGATCGAGAAATAGCTGGCCTTGCGGATCAATTGTGACCGTGACTCGCTTTTGTTTGGTATTTTGCTGCGTTGCGGTTTCGGCATTGGGCAGATTCACCGGCAGCCCCTCCGAGCGAGTCAGAAATAGCGTCGCCATGATAAAGAACGTCAGAATTGCAAAGATCACATCGATCATCGGCACGATGTTGATCTGGGGAGCGGTATCTAAGTCGTCGTCGCGGATTGTCATTCGTTCTACTCCTTACTCACCATCACTTGTCCAGACCGTCCTTCCTGATAGCGACAGAAATGCAGCGCCTCAAGCTGGTTGGTATATTCCTGAATCAAAGCGAGCTGCCGACGGTAAAACCCACGAAAGGCATTTGCAAACAGCAGCACCAGCACGGCCACAATCAAGCCCGTTGCGGTTGAAATCAGCGCTTCACTGATCCCGCCGGTGACTCTGGCCGTTCCTTCTTGGCCCACGCTGCCCAGATCCAGATTGGCAAACGAGCGAATCAAACCCGTTACCGTTCCCAGCAAACCCAGCAGCGGAGCCGCTGTCACAATTGTGTCGAAGATGGTATTAAACCGTCGCAAAATTGGCAATTCGGCTTGAATCGCCCCTTCTAGGAAATTGTGGAACGCTTGGGGTGGTGCGTAATCTACTTCCATTGCTTCCATGAAGATGCGGGCAATCGGCAAATCGCTATGCTGTCTTAGCTTGGGCATCACCGTGTCGGCTCCCATTTGATAATCGGCCAACACATCCCGCACCACTCGCCGCTGCTGCCGGTTTACCTTTCTCCAAAACAGGCAGCGTTCAATAATCAGCGCAATCGCCAAAATCGAGAACCCCAACAGGGGGTACATCACGAACCCACCCGCAACAAATAAATCAACTAAAAACATAATCAACTCAACTGTATTTGATCGACATTCAATCGACATTCAATCGACCTGCGGTCCCTGGCTGCCGCAGCAAAGCAATCTGCCAAGTTCCAATCATTCTATAATGTTGCGAGTTACTTGCAAGAAGATTTCCGGAAAATCAGCGCTGGAGATCAGCTTGATTGGAGAGGCATCTGTGGTTGGTTCAATCCAGCAATGCCGCGCTCTCACTCTAAAAATAAAGTTGTAACAATTTGTTCAAGCAAGATTCCAACACGGCAATCGTTCGATGATCCGACTTCTAGCTATCATCATCTATCATCAAATGATGAAAATGGTTACAAGTTAACCGCTATTACTTGCAACAACTGTTGTAGATTAGGACATAGTTCATCTTCACCCAAAGGCAAAATGGCGCTTCCCGAATTAGCAGATCTAAAACGAGAGCAGGAGCGAAACGCCCTCAAGGTGTTGCTAACCCGCACTTTGGTCGCTTCCCTAGGGCTTCATGCCGGACTGTTGCTGCTCAACTTAAAACCGCTGTGGACGGCGACCCAACCCGAACCGGAAGAAATTGCCATTGTGGTGACTGATACCGAAGAGCCAGAAATTGAAGAATCTCCCCCGCCAGAAGAGGAAGCGGAGGTTTTAACCGGCAGTGGTGGCAGTGGTGGCATCCCCGAACCCGCTCCCCCAGCCGCCGTGGCTTTAGCCGAGCCAATTCCGCCTGAGCCGCTGCCGACCATTCCCCCACCGGAAACCCTAACAACCGAAACCCCGCAAACTGAGCTGCCTCCAGAAGTCAAGCCAGAAGTGTCGCCCAGCCCGTCTCCAGAGCCAACCGCGACCGAAACGCCCCAACCTCCGGTTGAGCAGGCAGCTACCCAGCCCCAGCGCAATTTCCGCGATCTGTTAGAACAACTGCGGCGCAACCGGGAAGCCCAGCAGCAACCAGCGGGTGATCCCGGTGAAGGTAATCCTGCGGCTGTGGGAACCGGCACAAATCCAGAAGGTACGGGCACAGGCACAGGGACTGGAACAGGTACTGGAACAGGGACTGGAACAGGCAGCGGCACGGGTTCAGGTTCAGGTTCAGGAACGGGTTCAGGTACCGGCAATAACAGGGGCAACAGCACAGACACGCCATCCGCAGGCAGCGGTCGGCGGATTGCCTGTCGCAACTGTCCCGATGTCAATTATCCTGAAGAAGCTCTACGAGCCAGACAGGAAGGTACCGTCAAGGTGCTGGTGGATTATGACGAAAATGGGAATGTAGTCAGCGCTACTCTTGTAGATTCCAGCGGACATACCGTATTGGATGAAGCAGTTCTCGAAACAGTACGAGAAAAATATCGTTTGGATGACAGTGGTGGTGCTGGCAGTACGGTTCTCAGTATCGATATGACGATCCGAGGCTCCGACTTTAACCGTCAGGCCGAAGAGCGGGGCGATCGCCGCGAGGTGAATGTTCCACCCCCTGCACCGATTGTGGAGCAACCTGGGGAACCACCCGTCGAACAACCCTCGGCCCCCAGCAATACCGCCGCCGAACCGATTGATCAACCCGAACCCTTGGTGCAACCAACTGGATCACCCGCTCCCACCACCGCACCAGCCCAGCCTGAAGCGCCAACTCCGCAAGAGGCCGCGGCTCCTAGCGAACCACCTACTGAAACGCTCACCGACCCGACGACGACGGACCTGCTGCCGCCAACTACCGTACCCGAAGCAGTCCCCGATCCTATAGAAGCTCCGGTAGAACCGCCGCCCGAACCAGCCTACGTTCCGCCGCCCGAACCAGAATATATTCCGCCGGAACCGGCTTACGAGGCA
This sequence comes from Leptolyngbya sp. NK1-12, assembly GCF_032598965.1. Lineage (NCBI taxonomy): Bacteria > Bacillati > Cyanobacteriota > Cyanophyceae > Leptolyngbyales > Leptolyngbyaceae > Leptolyngbya > Leptolyngbya sp. NK1-12. Next base: position 383,536 of record NZ_CP053586.1, on the reverse strand, counting down.
CCGCCGCCTGAGCCAGTCTATGAGCCAGAAGCAGCTCCGCCACCTGAGCCAGTCTATGAACCAGAAGCGGCTCCACCTCCAGAAGCCCCGGCATCAGAACCGCTGTAGTCAGGTTCAATCAAAGAAACCGGATCTGCTCGCCACCAATCGACAGCACAGGCCATAAAATAGCTATTATTGTGATGATTTCTCGTACTCATACCAAATCCGACTGAATCTCCTAGATTCAGGCGCTCTATTGTACAGGCGTGTTGGCAAACTGGATTGTACAGGCGTGTTGGCAAACTGGATTGTACAGGCGTGTTGCCAACACGCCTCTACGTAAGGCGGACCGACCGGATTTGATATTACTTCACTTAACACTCACTTCACTTAATAGCTATGAACACCCAGGCAAGCGACCGCATCATCATTTTCGATACCACCCTCCGCGATGGCGAACAGTCGCCCGGAGCCACCCTGAACGTGGAAGAAAAACTGACGATTGCGCGGCAGCTCGCCCGACTAGGAGTGGATGTGATCGAGGCGGGCTTTCCCTTTGCTAGCCCCGGTGACTTTGAAGCCGTTACTAAAATTGCTCAACAGGTTGGTACGCCCGATGGCCCTACGATTTGTGGATTGGCGCGAGCTACCAAGCAAGACATCGAAGCCGCTGCCAAGGCCCTGGCTCCAGCTGCCAAACCCCGGATTCATACTTTTATTGCCACCTCGGATATTCACCTGGAATATAAGCTGAAGAAGACGCGCCAGGAGGTGCTGCAAATTGCCCCCGAAATGGTAGCCTATGCCAAATCCTTTGTCGATGATGTCGAGTTTTCGCCCGAAGATGCCGGACGCTCGGACCCTGAATTTCTCTATCAGGTGCTAGAAGCGGCGATCGCGGCTGGAGCTACCACAGTCAACATTCCGGATACGGTCGGCTACACCACTCCGGCTGAATTTGGAGCGCTGATCAAAGGCATTAAGGACAATGTGCCCAATATTGATCGGGCGATTATTTCCGTCCACGGCCACAACGATTTGGGCTTGGCCGTCGCCAACTTTTTAGAGGCGATTAAAAACGGAGCACGGCAGCTTGAGTGCACCATCAACGGCATTGGCGAGCGGGCTGGCAATGCGGCGTTAGAGGAACTGGTGATGGCATTGCATGTGCGGCGGCAATACTTCAATCCCTTCTTGGGCCGTCCGCCTGAATCGGAAGCACCCCTGACTCGGATCGATACCCGCCAGATCTACAAAACCTCGCGTTTGGTGTCGAACCTGACCGGCATGTTGGTGCAGCCCAACAAAGCAATTGTCGGAGCCAATGCCTTTGCCCATGAGTCTGGCATTCACCAGGATGGGGTGCTGAAGCACAAGCTGACCTACGAAATCATGGATGCCCAATCGATTGGCTTGAACGATAACCAGATCGTGCTGGGCAAACATTCGGGCCGTAACGCTTTCCGCACTCGTTTGAAGGAACTGGGCTTTGAGCTAAGCGAACAAGAGCTGAACCGGGCTTTTCTTCGGTTTAAAGAAATGGCCGACAAGAAGAAAGAAATCACCGACCGCGATCTGGAAGCGATTGTGAACGACGAAACCCAACAGGCCCCAGAACTGTTTAAGCTGGAGCATGTGCAGGTGTCTTGCGGTGATCATGCCCGTCCTACCGCCACCGTAATCATCCGCACCCCAAATGGTGAAGAACTGATGGATGCCGCAATTGGTACGGGTCCGGTGGATGCGGTCTACAAAGCGATCAACCGAGTGGTGAACGTGCCAAATCAGTTGATTGAATACTCGGTGCAGTCAGTCACAGCCGGGATTGATGCGTTAGGAGAAGTGACGATTCGGCTCAAGCACAACGACCGGATTTTCTCAGGTCATGCCGCCAATACGGATATTATTGTGGCGTCGGCAATGGCCTACATGAGTGCGCTGAATCGCCTCTCGGCTAGTCTGCAAAGCGGTAAGGTGCTGCATCCTCAGCATGATGCGGCTCAGCCGGTTGGTTGATCCCGTCGGATAACGCACTCGCGTACAGAACACCTTTTGAATATTGCGCTAGTTCCACAAATTTAGGCCACCTATCCAGGTGGCCTAAATTTGCGATTTGCTCACTGGTACGATCCGGTCATTCGCTGATGTTGCTCATCCAGCAATGGCGCAGACACGACCGCTTCTTCCGTTTGTCCAGTGTCAGTTAGAACCTAAACTAAGTAATTCAACTTAATTAAAACCAAGATCAGGGTGTTGTCGCTCTTCGGGCGACAACACCTCCTTTGGGTTTATGTTTAATTATGTTGTTCTACTTATCTCGACCCGCAACTGATAACTGGCATTTCCGCGGGTTCCGCCAACTGAGATATAGTAGTAACCGGTTTGGAAATCATGGGACATGGGCAAAATGATGTCTCCCTGTCTTGCCTCTTGTTGCAGCACACCTCCAACGGGATCAGAAAGGTCATAAACGGCATTGTTCTCAGGAGAACTCATCTGGAGTTGCATTCTTTGCCCAGTCCTAGCCCATAGGATATAAACGTCTCGATCACCCCGTATCACCGCATTTCCCAAAACCGCTGAGCTTGTACCAGGTGCAAAATTAACGCGAAATGGGTGGACATTAAATGCGTATTTTGTAATGGGAACCACGATCCGAAATAAGGCTGACCATGTTTGAATTCCAACTATGCCATCCACCAGAATACGCTCTGTGGTTTGAAAAGACTTAACCGCAGATTCAGTAATTGGACCAAATATGCCGTCATTTGCCAACAGAGGGAGCTTGGAATCAGGACGAAAGAATTTAACGGTATTCAGCTGCTCTTGCAAAAAGCGAACATCATCGCCAGTGCTATTGCGCCGTAAAACGGCAAGGGCACGAGATGAAGCAGAATTTGTGGTATGCATGGGAAATTCCTCTATGTAGGTTTTACAGGTTTCGATCGCTCTAAATCGCCTCTGTATCCACAGGATTTAAAGCTTTCCGCGAGTGCATCTTGGTTTGTGAACTCGCATCATACATAGTCCTGTTATAGAAATTGAATCGCTCAGGGTCGATACAGAAAAGTTAAGGAGATTTAGAAACTTAGGGTAGGCTAATAGGTTCCTTCGCAAGTCCTTAACTTTTCTGTATCGACTAGGTTCTGCTTCTAGTCCTATAACTGAGGCATGAACAACCCATTGATCTGCAGGAGAACACCATGCAACTCACTTATCGCTCTGCTCAATATGAAATGAATCAATATGAAGCGATTATCCCTGCCATTGAAACGAAGCAGGCGAATGGTATATATCGCGGAGCTAGTTGTTTGATTCGATTGCCCAAGGTTGAACAAAATTTTCAGACTGTGATTCAACTTCAGTATCGCGGCGTTCCTTATGCTGGGTTTCGCTAAATCACCTTCATCTCAGCACAGACGTATGAATAGGCAAGGAGTTTTTGTCATGAAGCCTTCACATTGGGGATTAAACCAATCGTATACTCCAGATCGACTGCTCAACTTATGGTCAACGGGCGGCGAACCTTGGGCATTGCTGGAGCAAGACTATTTAACCCAGACTCATCACGCTGACTATCAAGCTAGCACTCATCATAGCCGCAAAGTCTATCTACTAGAAGTGGCATTCACGCTGGTTTTGTTGGGATTGGTGCTATCGATCTGGGTGCCTTGCTCAACATCACAGTCAACATCACAATCAACATCGCAGTCAACCCTACCAATGAATATGTCTCAGACGCACCACAGCTATTTAAACAGGGCTAACAATCATGAAATGGAGATATCAGCATTTTGATCAGATCTGTGTGTCTTTGCTGGGGCTGATAGGTTTGATCATAGTAGGTGACCTATCAAGCACAATTTTATATCAAGTATTGATTACCCCTAGTTGGTGCTACTAACCCGAGCGCTTTAGAGTCAACACCCTCACCCCTCACCTCTCTCCCCCTCACCCCCTCACCTACTGCTCTCCTTAGTATCACACCCATCCGGACATAGCTTATCCTGGATCTGCTTGATTCGTTAATCTAGAGGAATAGTCATCTAGAGGGATAGTATTTATCTCTGCCTTCCTCTTTATCTGCGTTCCTTCAACGATCAACCTATGCAAACGCCAATCTCCCCTTGCCACTATCAAGTAGGTGGTCGTCTTCCGGTTGATGCTCCCAGTTATGTAGTACGGCGAGCCGACGATGAACTGTTCAGCGCTCTCAGATCTGGTGAATTTTGCTATGTCTTAAACTGTCGGCAAATGGGAAAGTCAAGCCTACGGGCACAGGTAGCGAAACGGCTTCAAGGCGAGGGTATTGTCTGTGCAACGATTGATCTCTCCGGCATCGGCAACCGCAGCATTACCCCAGACCAGTGGTATGCAGATATGATCATGCGGCTGATGCGGGGATTTCAACTGAACATCAATGTGCGGCAATGGTTGGCAGAACGCCAAGACTTTTCCCCAGTAGGGCGATTGGGTGAGTTACTGGAGACGGTACTGCCAGCATTGATTCAAAAGCCAATTGTCATCTTTTTCGATGAAATTGACAGCATCCTCAGTTTGCCATTTGACACGGACGACTTTTTTGCCTTGATTCGCTCGTGCCATCAACACCATCGTCTCACCTTTGCTTTGTTGGGCGTTGCGTCACCATCTGATTTGATCGCCGATCGTCAGCGTACTCCGTTTAATATCGGTCGAGCAATCGAGCTAACTGGATTTCACCTATCGGAAGTACAGCCATTAGAGGTAGGATTTGTAGATAAGTTTGAGAATCCTCAAGCAATTCTTCAAGAAATTCTCAATTGGACAGGGGGGCAACCGTTCTTGACACAGAAATTGTGCCAACTGGTGGCACAAGCTGGAGATAGGGAACTGCAGGACTCAGAAGATAAGAGGATGATACCTGAAGTAGATGCTCCATTTCTAAAAAAACTGGTGCGGGAGATATTGACGCAGCATGGAGCGATTGCCGATCGGGTGGCTGCCATTGTGGAATCGCGGATCATCGAGAACTGGGCGACCCAAGATGAACCGCCACATCTAAGGACAATTCGCGATCGATTACTCAGCAATGAACAACGAGCTAGCCGACTGCTGGGACTCTACCGTCAGATCTTGCAATGTGGCAGCATTCCTGCGGATGATTCTCCTGAAACGATTGAATTGCTGCTGTCGGGATTAGTAGTGAAGCAACAGGGGCAATTGCGCGTGTTTAGCCGCATCTATGCAGAGGTGTTCAATCTGGAGTGGGTAAGCAAGCAATTACAGACATTACGCCCCTATGCTGCTCAATTGGAAGCATGGGTCGCGTCTGGCTACCAGGATGAAGTTCACCTGCTCCGGGGGCAAGTCCTTCAGGCCGCTCAACACTGGATAGAAGGCAGGAGCTTAAGTAATCAGGAATATCGGTTTTTTACCGCCAGTCAAGCACTGGAACAGCAGCGGATGCAGTGGGAACTGGCTGCCCTAAAACAGGCGAATCAAGCTCTCATCGCTGCCCAAGCTCGCGCGAATCGAATGATTCGATGGGGTGCCATTGGGCTAACGGTGCTTGCTCTGATGCTTCTGATTTTAGGGGGGATATCTGGGGTGTTAATTTGGCAGACCTGGAGCGGGATCACTCAACAATTGCTCCAAGTGTTTGTAAGGTTGCGATTGTAGCTTCTGTTAATCCACTTATGCCTGTCAGCTTCATTCCTTCATACAACCGCTTCGCAATTAGTACTTGAAGGCATTCTCCTGTTTTAACATTCCAAATTCTTACGGTTTGATCCTGAGAACCACTAGCAATTGTTTGATTATCTTGATTAAAAGCAACCGACGATACAAGATGATTATGCCCATTACATATCTGTAAGCATTCTCCTGTTTGAGTATCCCAAATTCTTATGGTTTGATCATGGGACGCACTGGCAAGCTGAGCACCATCAGGGCTAAATGCTACTGCAAACACCCAATTGGTATGTCCGGTTAGGGTTTTGAGACATTTTTCGGTGGGGATAGCCCATAGTTTTATCGTTTCGTCGGTGCTGCAACTGGCTAGCAGCTTTCCATCGGGGCTAAACGTCACCCACCAAATTCGACTGCCGTGTCCTTGTAGTGTTTTAAGACAACTGCCTGACTCCACATCCCAAAGCTTGATTGTTTGATCAACCCCACAGCTAGCAAGGTGCTGCCCATCGGGACTAAATGCCGTTCCCAGTAGTTTCTCAGTATGCCCAGTCAATGTTTTGAGGCATTGTCCGGTTTGAGCATCCCATAGCCGTACCGTACAATCTGCACTCCCGCTGGCAAGCCTTTGTCCATCCGGATGAAAGGCAACAACATCAATCCAATCGGTATGTCCCTGCAAGACCTGAAAGCATTCTCCTGTTGTAGTGTTCCACAACCGCACCGTGCAATCAGTGCTGCCGCTGGCTAGGGTTTGACCATCTGGACTAAAGGCAACAGCGTAAATGAGATCAGTGTGCCCCCGCAGTGTCTTGAGGTAAGTTCCACTTTGCCAATCCCAGAGCTGCACTGTTTTATCGTTACTGCCGCTTGCTAAAAGCGTTCCATTTGGACTAAAGGCAACTGGAAGCGCCCAATCGGTATGCCCATACCAGGTTCTCAAGCATTGTCCGCTGTGGTAATTCCACAATCGCAACGTTTGATCGAGGCTAACACAGGCAATCGTTTTTTGATCTGAACTAAATGCTACAGAGCAAACTTCATTGGTTTGTCCATACAGCGTTCTAATACAAGTATTTGTGTTGCAGTCCCACAATTTTACAGTGCGATCACCACTACCACTCACTAATAGGTTGCCATCAGCACTAAAGGCAATCGAGTAAATGCTACCTTGATGCCCAGTGTAGGTCTTCAAACATTCACCAGCATGATAACTCCACAGTTTAATCGTTCGATCGCTGCTAGCACTTGCTAAGTATTGCCCATTAGGACTAAAAACGATGGATCGTACCCAGCCTGTATGTTCAGTTAAAGTTCTTAGGCAGGTTCCGGTTTTCACGTCCCAGAGTTTAATCGTATGATCAGCTCCACTGCTGGCTAGAGTTCCTCCATCTGGACTAAAAGCAACCGAACGCACCCAATCCGTATGTCCTGTGAAGGTTTTCAGACAATAGCCATTGCGAACATCCCACAGTTTCACCGTTTGGTCGCCGCTTACACTCGCTAAGGTTTCTCCATCGGCACTAAACGCCACCGCAAACACTTCATGCTCATGTCCAATCAACGTTTTAATGCAAACGCCGTCTTGCACTGTCCAGAGTTTGACAGTGCGATCAGCTCCACAACTCGCTAACGTTTTGCTATCAGGGCTAAATACCACAAAGCGAACCCAGTTGGCGTGTCCGTGACAAATCAGCAACAGTTTGCCTGATGCCACCTCCCAAACCCGCACCTCACAATCCGTGCCGCAGGTTGCTAGCAGTTGCCCATCAGGGCTAAACGCTGCCCATAATACATTTCCCAGTGTTTCTGTAAACACGCAGCGGGATATATTAGAGCCTGTTAGATTGACATCATGGAGCGGAATCCCTTGCAAATAAGCCTGCCAAACCGTCAGATAAGAGGCATCAAAGCCTGTTAAATCCACGCCTGCTTGATGCAGTAGATTCAGGGCATTGCCAGCAGCATATCCGGTTGCTTTGGCAGGTTTGCCCCGCAGTTGAGTGAGCATTTGGCTCAAACGAGCTGCCATAGCTGCCGTGCTTCCTAGTTCTGCGATGAGCCGATCGATCAAAGGTTGCAGAATTAAGCTCGACTGAGTTTCTCTCACATAGTCTTTTGCCTGAGCTTGGATGAGAGCGTGGCTGATGAACAGATCTCCATTCTGATCAATCAACTCCCTACAGACCTGCTCAATCAACTGATTGATCCCATACTCCATCACAACGGGCTGCTGCGTGAAGCGAGTGTCATTTTTCTCAATTAGTGAACGCCGCTGTAACGAATTGAGCGATTCTAGCAATTCGCGAATTGGAACTGGTGTGACAAAATCAGCCTGCAGTTCTGGCAACGTCACAGGTTCGCGATCGATTGCCAGCCAATACATAATTGATTGCTCCAACTTGGTCAATCGCTGGAATTGTTGATGTAACAGATCTCGAATATCATCAAATAGAAAGGTACCTTGCTTTGTAGTCTCTAAAAAGTACGAAATATTGCTATCAAAATAATCGTGAATCGAAGAAGCAACGATCTTCAGCGCCAGCGGATTTCCAGCGTAACGAGTGATCAGCGTCTGCCATTCGGTTGCCGTTGCCGTAAAGCTGCCCTTGTCGCTAAATAGCTCTCGTCCATCGGTGTCTGGCAGACCGGAAAGCTGGAGTGAACGCACGGGTAGCGCTTCTCCCTCAAAGGCACTGAGGCCATAGGGCTTTTCCCGTGAGGTGAGAATCAAGCAACTTTGATGAGGGGTTTCTGCCACACAGCGTAACAGTTGCCCATAGCCCTCATATCCAGGACGGTAGCGCCCACTGCGATCGCCTGCTTGCAAAATCGATTCAGCATTGTCCAGAATCAGCAAACAGCGCGACGCCCGCAAATAGTGCAACAATCGCGTCAGCCTGCCCTCCAGATGCGTGGGCAAATCCGTCTCCTGCTGGTGTGATAGCACTTGGAGCAGATCCGCCAGCAGTTCTTCAGCCAGAGGTGCATTGCGGAGAGCGCGCCAGATGATGGCTTGCATGGGGGAATGGGGCGTAGCTTGCTTCTGCGGAGCAGTTGGGGCGATGGGTGGGAGCTGATTTCTGCGGAGCAGTTGAGTGGATGGATGATTATATTTTCTGCCTGCCCCACCCTCTACCACCGCTTTTGCCAATTTCACGGCCAACGAGGTTTTGCCAATCCCTCCCATGCCCAGCAGCGTTACTAGGCGACAGTTCTCTTGCATCACCCATTGAGCCATCGTATCCAGCTCTGCTTGACGACCGTAGAAGATTGAGACATCGGGAGCTTCGTTCCAGTCTTGAAGCAAGGATGGGGGAGATAGGGAAAAGGGGGAATTCTTGTCTTCTCCGTCTTCCACCTTATGGTCCTCAGGACTCCCCTGCTCCACCACCTCTTCCCAGGCGATCCCTAGCACTTGACAATATGCCTTGAATGCCTCTGCATTGATGGGTGACTTTCCAGCCAAGAATCGCTTCCAGGTACCTTCTGAGATGCCGGCTGCTAAAACGCCATCCTTTATCCAGGACGAACCCAAGATTTCACTTGCTGCTTCAATCCAACGAAAATCGTTGACTGCCCAACCTTTTTCGCTTCTGGCTTGCTTAATTTTCGCGAGTCCTTGAGAGGAAGCTTTGAGTGTGGTCACGACGATAGTTAGATTTTGGATCTTGATTTTGGATCTTGATTTTGGAGTTTGAACTGAGAATATCGGTAGGTTTGGCTGATAAGCGCAGGAGCGCTAGGCTGCTTCTGTGACACCTTCTGTTTTAAATAGATCTGCCAAATTTTGGAGTTATTTGCAATACCATAATCTGCTTGGGCTTGCCAAGATCAGTTTTACTCGGTCCAACTGATCCTACGCTGATCTTGGTTTGCGGAAAATTAGCCTCAACTCAAATGTTGGTTGACTATTGGCTGAGCGCTTAGAGGGCAACCCCGATTCTGTTGATTTTGTCAAGATCAGTTTTGTCTGCCCCTGATCAATTCACACTGATCTTTCAAAATCGATCGCCATTGTGCAAGCTTGAGAGAGTAAGGATAAATGGAAGTTCAATTCCATGCTGCTTTAACTGCCCTAGTCTCAAAATCAAGTCACGATCGCTTACGCCCACATCTACTGGAGCCGATTATGCCTCAAAGCCTCCCTGCAACTGCTCGGCTGATCACTTCAATTAATACTGAATCACTGTCTCTACTGGTAAGCCCCCCACCTTTAAACTGCTTGAGCGTTAATGGCGGATCAGAAGCATTTCCATTTGGCTTTCAGCTTTCTGGAGCTGAGCCTGAGCTGACTGAATTACGGGCTGAAGTTGCCGCCTTGAGGCGCGAATTGTCTGCTCTCAAGCAAGAGAAAACTGACCTAGAAATTCTGTTGGAAGCGACGGCAGAACATTCGGATTCGGTTGAAGCTGAACTGCACCATACGGCAATTGAAGCGCTACGACAGAGCGAAGAATGGTTTCGCACGATTGCGGAGGCAACGCCTGTCCCTGTTATGATCTGCCGCGTCGAGGATAGTACTATCTTGTATGCTAATACGGCGGCTGGTGTGATGTTTGGCCGGACAGCCGAGGAGTTGCTGCACCAGCGATCGCTAGAGTTTTACCATGACCCGAACGAACGCTACAGGTTGCTAGAAGCGGTTAAACAGGATGGCTCGGTGCAAAATTTTGAGCTGCAGTGTAGACGAGCGGATGGCAACCTGTTCTGGGTGGCGGCATCTCTGCGGCAGCTCACCTTCAATCAAGAGCCAACCCTCCTGACAGCCCTGCACGATATTACTGAACGCAAATTAGCAGAAGAGGCGTTGAAGCAACAGGTCCGAGATATGCAAATCGAGATCGATCACGCTAAACGGGCGCGACAGGTGGCTGAAATTATCCAAACTGATTATTTTCAACAATTGCAGGCCGAGGTAGAACAGTTGCGATATCCGGACGAGGATTGGTAGTATGCCAAAAATCATCGCCATCCACTCCTATCGGGGCGGCACAGGTAAGTCAAACTTGACAGCCAATTTGGCCGCTGCAATTGCCCTGCAAGGAAATCGGGTCGCGGTGGTAGATACCGATCTGCAATCTCCAGGCATTCACACGCTGTTTAGCATTGACGAGCACTCGACTGATCAGACACTGAACGATTATTTATGGGATCGCTGTCCGATTCAGGACACCGCCTATGATGTCAGTTCTAAGTTAGAAATTGAGACAACCGGACGACTGTTTCTGGTGCCTGCTAGCGTCAATGCCGAGGAGATTGCACGAATTCTCAGCGAAGGCTACAACGTCAGCTTGTTAAATGACGGATTTCGGCAGTTGATTAAAGAACTGGAGCTGGATTACCTGTTTATCGATACCCATCCAGGATTGAGTCGAGAGACGCTACTCTCAATTGCCGTTTCCAATCTGCTAATCCTGATTCTCCGACCCGATCAGCAAGACTTTCAGGGAACAGCTGTCACCATCGATGTGGCACGCCAACTGAAGGTGCGCAAGCTGTCATTGGTGATCAACAAAGTCTTGAGTAAGCTTGATCGAGCAGCGTTGCAGCAAAAAGTTGAGACCACGTATAACGCCACTGTAGCCGGTATTTTTCCGTTATCAGAGGACATGATTGAGTTGGGCAGCAGTGGATTATTCTACTTGCAACATGCGAATCACCCCTTCACACAAACGCTGCATCAGGTAGCAACCCAGATCATGAACGGACCATGACCTGAATGCCTAGATACAGAATCGGAATGTTGCAATCACTAATCACTAATCACTAATCACTAATCACTAATCACTAATCACTAATCACTAATCACCATAGCTTGCTTTTGCGCAACAGTTGATCAATGACCTCCAGCAATCTCCATGATCTATCCAATTTACTGACTGCACGGCTCTCTAGGCATATCGTGTTTTGGGTGTTTCTCAGCTTGATTTTGATTGAAGCCATCATCCTAATTCCTTCGGTGCAACGACGAGAGCGGGAGATGCTGACCCAAATCCGACAGGTTTCGTCTGGTAAGGTACTCTGGATTGCTACCACCTATTCCCAGGCATCTGCAGATAGGTTCCTAGCGGAAGTCAAGAAACTCCAGCAAGATCCGATGCTACGTATGATTCAGGGCGGCGCGTTATACAGGCAGAATGGACAATTGGTTGGCAGCTTCGGGGAACAACCTGAGCTGTCCTTTGCCGAGGCAATGACTGGCAATCCGATGGATTTTGAGATTAGCGATCGGTTCTTTCCCAAGAGCACCCATTATGATGCCGCTTGGTCAATTCCCCACTTTGGCGGACCTTACCTGCTGATCCTGCGACACGATGCCGCTAGTGTAGGTGCAGAGGTTTCTGCGTTTGTGGTTCGCATCGCAGGGCTGGTGCTGATCATTGCTGTGGTCGTAACGTTGACCACGTTGGCTGTGCTAGGCGCTACTGTGATCACACCAATTTTGCGTCTGCGGCAAGATTTGATTGCAGCGGGAGACGCTGTCAGCGCCGATCAGCCAATGCCTAGGTTCTACTCCGCTGTCGTAAACCGTCGCGATGAACTCGGAGATGTCATTGCCGCTTTCTACCAAATGTTCAAGCAGATTTGGCAGGCGATGAGTGATCGCAAGCAAGCGGAACGGGAGTTAGCAGAAGCCAATCAAGAAATTATGATGCTGAATCAAAAATTAACGACTGAAAATCTGCGCATGAGTGCCGAACTCGCCGTTAGCCGTAAACTTCAGCAAATGCTGTTGCCCAAAGAACAGGAACTGAATCAAATTCCGGGATTGGCAATTGCGGGCTTTATGGAACCAGCCGCAGAAGTTGGAGGAGACTATTATGATATCCTCAGCCATGATGATGCCGTCAAAATCAGTGTCGGAGACGTCACAGGTCACGGATTAGAGAGCGGCGTTGTGATGTTGATGGCTCAAACGGCAACTCGCACCCTCTTGACTCACAACGAATCGGATCCAGTCAAGTTTTTGAACACGCTGAATCAGACAATTCATAGTAATATCCAGCGTATGGGGTGTGATAAATCCCTCACGCTTGCCCTGCTCGATTACCAGGATGGCATGATTCAGCTCAGTGGACAGCACGAAGAAGTGATCGTAGTGCGAGATAATGGCAAGATTGAGCGGATTGATACCCTTTCCTTGGGCTTTCCATTGGGCTTAGAAGCTGACATTACTGACTTGATCGCTCAAACTAATATTTACCTCAATCCTGGCGATGGCATCGTTCTCTACACTGACGGTATTACCGAAGCCCTGAATGACGAAAAAGAATGTTACGGAATAGAGAGGCTCTGTACCGTGGTACAACAGCACTGGCAGCAATCGGTTCAGGAAATTCAACAGGCCGTCATTCGCGATGTGAAGCGTCACATTGGCAACCAAATTGTTCACGATGACATTACCCTGCTAGTTCTAAAACAAAAATAACCAGAAGGTAAAAACCAATCGTGATAGAACGACATCCATGAGTTAATAAAAATCGATTTAAAATCCTAAATAGGTATGTCCGAAATCTTTGGAGACTTTGAAGATAATCTTCCTCCCAGCCAGGAATACTTGCGCATTCAATTTTCACCGAGTTCAGTGCCGCTTAAACAGCGCTGGCGCAACAACGGTCTGTCAGCCAACTTTATGGCAGATTTTTTGCTATCTTTTTTTCCTAATGACAATTGCGAAATTGACATCACCAAACGGCAAGAGGAGATTCAAAGCACCATTTGCTATATTGCTAATGAATTATTGGAAAATGCCATGAAATTCACAGATGACGCGCTGCATCTACCGATTAGCCTGACGCTCTACCTCCTAAGCGATCGGCTCGTGTTTGTTTCAACGAATAGTATCTCTGCTGATTCTAAAAACAAACTTCAGAAATTTATTCGTTGTTTGCTCACCTCAGATTTGAATCAGCTTTACACAGAGCAATTAGAAAAAAGTGCGCTAGACGAAAGCAATTCTTCGGCTGGACTCGGCATTCTTACCATGATCAATGACTACTCAGCCGCAATTGGTTGGAAACTGGAGCCTATTCAGGATTCCCCAGAGAGTGTTACCGTGATGACAATGGTACAACTGACAATCTAGGCTCTTGTGTCCTTGCTAAGGGGTAAGTGATGGAAATTCAGACGAAAGACTATAGTGTTCAATACGACGCAACGACGGCAACGGTCCATTTTCAAGGCTTACTCCTCCTAAACGGGACAGAAGAATATGCTCCCATTACCCAACTACTCAATCAGTTGATTGAGCAGCAATTATCAATACTGACGCTAAATCTTCAGCAATTGCGAATGTTGAATAGCTCCGGCTTTCAAATGTTATCTAAATTCGTGATGAAAGCGAGACAATATGAAGATATTCAAATCTTAATTCGAGGAAATCAAAACATCTCTTGGCAAACCCGATCCTTACAAAATCTACAACGTTTAATGCCAGCAATTCAGATTGAGTTAATCGATTGATAAATCTTGGCAAGTAGACGATTGATTGGGAGAAGATAAGCAACACCTTGGCTTATAAGAAGCTATTTCAAAAGGATTTCGTCGTCCGCATCCATCCCCTTTTCTGAGATGGATGCATGGCTATAATCCCCCACTAGTGACAGAACTTTGAACAGCAACGATTCGGGGCAATCCTCTAGAATGGGGGATTTAGAGCTAATTTATAAAGTGAATCTAAAGCTCCGCAACCATTGGTACGGCTTGATCCCCCCTAGCCCCCCTTCACAAGGGGGGAACTCGACTCCGATGCTCAAGTCCCCCTTAGCAAGGGGGATTTAGGGGGATCGAAACAGTTGTTTACAAATTAGCCCTTAGGCTTCGTTCGTGGAACGCTCGCGGCGAGCGACGTGAGACTTCGACGTGAGATCAGTTGAACGCTGTGCGGCTCGAGTGAGCTGCACCGAACTCCGAACGGGGGCTTTTCAAACAGGTTCTTCATCAGTACAAATAGATTAATAGATTAATCTATTAATCTAAGTAATTCAACTTAATAACCAAGATCAGGGTGTTGTCGCCCTTCGGGCGGCGACAACACCCCCTTTGGGTTTCATGTTTAATTATGTTGTTCTACTTATTAATCTATTAAAATTAAAGATTTTCTTTGCCAACCATTCTAGTATTCATCTATTTACAGCGAACTATTTATAGCAGCATCTTTAATCACTTAAGTTAAGAGACTTAGCTACAAAGAATTATCCTAACTTTTCTGTATCGACCGTGATGTAATCAAAGCTTATAAAGGATCAGACAACAATCATTAACTCTTCGTAATTTCCTGATAATTTTAAGGACAAGCTGTCATGACTACGAATCAAGTTACAGTCAGTATCGAAAATCTTTCGCCTGCTAATGGAGCATTCCTTACTCCGCTTTGGTTTGGTTTTCACGATGGTCGTTTTGATACCTACGATCGCGGTAGACCTGTCTCACCTGGCTTAGAGAGTTTGGCAGAAGATGGAGCAACTGAACTCATCTCCCAAGAATTTGACTTAGCCCGATTTGGTACCATTCAAGGCACCATTACTGGACCTAACGGCACACCCGGACCGATCGATCCAGGGGAAACCGCCAGATTTACTGTAACACTTGACGGTAGCGCTCCTACCAGCCGTTTTTTCAATTATGCTTCTATGATCATTCCTAGTAATGACTTTTTCATCGCTAACGGGAATGAACTGGCTCATCCGATTTTTGACGAACAAGGCAACTTTATTGGTGCCGATTTCATTGTGATGGGAAGCAGTGTTCTGGATGCTGGATCAGAGATAAACGATGAAATTCCGGAGAATACGGCCTTTTTCGGGCAGCAAAATCCCAACACTGGAACACCGGAAAACGGAGTAGTGCAATTAGCGAACGGATTTATACCAGGTGGCAATATCTTAAGCGATCCACGTTTTGCTAACGCAGACTTTACGACTCCTGGCTTCCAAGTGGCGCGCATTCGTGTATTTGCCGAAAATCCCGTCTTCCCCACTCTTCCTCCAGTTACATTGTCATCTGTGCTAACTGGTGCACAGGAAGTACCACAGCCGATTGAAACAACTTCGTTTGGTTTGTCGAATCTGAGGCTAAACGAGACGGGAACGGCGCTTGACTATAATTTGACGGTCTACGGACTGGATTTTGGACAATTTTTGGGCACAGGACCTCGAACTGCCACAACCGCTGATGATGTGACTCGAGTTCACATTCACGTGGGCGATCGGGGAGAAAATGGTGATGTTGCGATTGGACTGATTGATCTGGTTGCACCAGCAGTCAATAATCAAGATGCTGATGATTTTCGGATCATCGAAAATCGAGATGGCTCTATCACCCTCTCAGGTATATGGGAGCAGACAGATAATACCGGATCTCCGCTGAGCCGCTTTGTCAGCGAAATTCGCAACGCTGAACCGGGTGAGGATATTGGGCTTTACTGGAATGTTCATACTGTTGGGAACCCAGGTGGAGAAATCCGGGGACAACTGCGACAGGGTGAAATCTCGCCTGGTGAAGTACCTGGACAAAGGCTCATAGGAACTCCCAATAACGATATCTTGTTTGGTGGACCCGGCGATGATCAAATTCGAGGACTGGGTGGTAACGATCGCCTGTTTGGCGAAGCGGGCAATGATCGCCTGCTGGGTGGCAATGGCAACGATCGTCTGTTTGGTGGCGATGGTAATGACACTCTAGACGGCGGACGGGGCAACGATGTGGCTGTGGGCGGTGCAGGTGAAGATGTGTTTGTGTTATCCAAAGGCCCAGGACGAGTAACGGTTAGAGACTTTACAAGAGAGGATCGATTGCAACTGCGAGGAGCACCCAACTTTGATGATCTAACTATTGCAAGACAAGGCAGAAACACCATCATTAGCGATGGCAGCGACCAGTTAGCCCGTCTCTTAGGGGTAAATCCTGGCTTAATTACCCGAGATATATTTGTCTGATGGTATTTCCCTGATCGACTGCAATTGGTTTAGTTAAGCTGGATCAACTCAATCCCCTGCCTACCCAAACTTGCCTACCCAAACTTGCCTACCCAAATTTGGGTGGGCAAAACGTAATGAATTGTAGTTTTAGCGAGATCAAATCAAACATTGCCCTAGACTAATGAGTGTAACCTTCGAGACCCAGAAAACCCATGCATGGAAGCAAAGGTGACCAACTGATCTCGTTTGATGCTGCTTTAAGAGTTGCAGATCATGGGGTTTTAACAAAATTTGGAAGACACCTGAAAAATATTGAAATTGCGGTGCTTCGTGGAGCGTGGCAAGGGCAAACCTATGACCAAATTGCCGAAGCACAAGGCTATGCTCCTGAATATATCAAACATGATGTCGGTCCTAAACTATGGCAACTACTGTCGTCCAGTTTTGGGGAAAAGGTGAGTAAGACCAATTTGGTAGCGGTGATTGCCCAGCAAGCTGATAGTAGCGATCGGCTTCAAGGTGTACCTGACACGCAGTCAGTCACTCCTACTCAAGCTGCCGATGCTCCATCTGTTGGGGAGGCAGTTGTAGGGCTGGTGCCGCTGGGATCTAGATTTTATTTAGAGCGTCCCTTTGTCGAATCGTGTTGCTATGAGGAGATTCTTAAACCAGGTGCATTGATTCGGATTAAGGCACCTAGCCAGATGGGTAAGACCTCACTGATGGTGAGGATTTTGGACCAGGCCAAACGGCAATCCGGTTTTCCGGATGCAGAAACTGTACAGATTGTTGCCTTAAGCTTTCAACGAGCAGATAAGGCAGTATTTACAAATCTGGATAAACTATTGCGGTGGTTTTGCGCGGCGATTACTCGCAAACTCCAGCTCTCGCATCAAGTCGATCAGTTTTGGAGCGAGACGTTTGGCAGCAAAGGTAATTGTACGGCCTACTTCGAAGACTGCATTTTGTCTAGCCTGAACGGGCCTTTAATAATTGCACTGGACCAAGTCGATGAAGTGTTTCTTCATCCCGAAATTGCCGACGATTTTTTTACCTTACTGCGCTCCTGGTATGAAGAAGCCGCCTATGGAGAGAGTGGCAATCCGCTCTGGCAGAACCTGCGACTGATTATTGTTCACTCAACCGAGGTTTATATTCCGCTTGATATCAACAAGTCTCCCTTCAATGTGGGATTGGCAATCAATCTGCACGAATTTACTCCAGATCAGGTACATGAGTTAGCCCAACGGTATGGATTAAAATTGACTGAATCTGAACAGTCTCAGTTAATGGCCTTGATTGGCGGACATCCTTACCTGATTCAACAGGCGTTCTATCATTTGGCGCGTCAGGATTTAATGCTAGACGAGTTACTTCAAACATCTGCTACTGACGCTGGGATTTATCATAATCATCTGCATCGACATCTACGCCATCTCCAGGAACACCCTGAATTGGCAATGGCCTTTAATCAGGTGATTCAGGCAACTATTCCAGTTGAATTGGATCAGTTATTGACATTTAAGCTACACAGCATCGGTTTAGTCACCCTGAAAGGTAATCAAGTCATTCCTAGCTGTGAGCTATACCGGCAGTATTTTGTTAGCCACAAGATTCTGTAAACGCAGTTTGTTGAGAATGGTAAATCGAGATGGCGTTGCTACTGGATCGTTCCAGTTAACGTAAGTGACAATGCTGGGAAGATACTGGAGTATTTGCAACTAAAACGATTATGCCTTCATTCATCTGCCATCCTGCTGCTTCGACAATGGGTGCGGCATCCGCAGGTGCAGTTTCAGCTTGGGGGAATCGCAGATCGGCCAAAATCTCACTGTCGCTCAAGGGTTCGTAGGGCGTTGGAGATAGCCCACTGCGGCCCGTTGTAAAAAACTCGGCCCTCGAACTGGATTGCACCACCTCACAGCCTTGCGCCGGACGATCGCTGAGGGGAACTGAGGCCAGGGCTGGCGTAGTCGTGCCGGGATTGACGTTGGGACTGCGGATAATCACCTCTCCGGGGGTGCCAAAGGTAGAGCTGGCAGTGATATCGCTAAGGTTGGTGGGCTGGGGTTGGGGCGTAGTTCCCAGGATCGCGTCGGCGGTAATGGTGACTCGGCCTCCCCTGCCCGTAAACGCATTGGCGCGGATATCGCTATCTTCCACCGGAGCCGCCAGGATAAAGCCAGTGTCGATGGTGAGATTGCCTCCGTCTCCGCCTCGGCTTTCTACGCCCGCACTGGTTGAGACCTGACTGTTGCGGCGCAACACCAGCGCCTCCTGAATCCGCAGATCAATATCTCCGCCCTGACCAGACGCACTTTCGGCCACTAGTCTACCGCGCCGGTCCAGGCGAATCTGTTCGGCTTGGATGTTGAGGCTGCCTGCTCCAGCAGCCAGTTCATCTGGATTGAGGCTACTCACTGCGATCACCGCTCCATTCTGCACCTCTAGGTTGGGAGTTTGAATGGTCAGGGTACCGCCCCGCCCCGTAGCCGTTGGCTCGCCGCCACCCTGAATGCTTGGTAGACCGCCCGATGCCGCAAAAATTGTAGTGGGTGGTAGCCCTGGTCCAGCCGCGCCCGTCAGTTCAACCGACTCCGCTGCCCGAATCGTCAGATTGCCTGCATCGCCCACTCCCTCCGAGTTGGTTTGGATCACGGCTCCATTGCTGAGGCGCAACCGTTTGGTGCTGATCTGAATCGAGCCGCCGCGCCCAGTCGCGGTTTCGTTACTGTCGGCAAAGATGCCAGTAGAGAAAGGCCGCCCCTCTCGCACCACTACCCTGCCCCTGGAGTTGCGCAATACCCCATCCAGGTCAATAGTTGTGGCTCGAATGCGCAGTGCTCCAGCTCGGCCAGCCCCGGAGGTATCGGCTGCAATTTCGGCTCCGGCGGCTAAGCGGAGGGAGCGGGTTGAGAGAGTGAGATTGCCACCCCGACCAGAGGATCCCTCAAGGGCCGTTGACAAGAGGGCCGTTGGGCTGATGATAGCTCCACCTCTACCATTCAACTCGATCGCCTCAGCCACAATCGAGAGGTGCCCAGCGTTGCCCGCGCCAGCCGTCACCGTCGTGATCTGACTTCCAGACTGCATCGCCAGCCGCTCTGTTTGGAGGCGAATCGAGCCACTGTTGCCAGTGTTGCTGTTTGCAAAAGTAGCGGTGCTAAGTAACGAAAACTCAGATAGGTTAACCTGCTCGGCTCGGATCACCAGCGGCTGCCCCGGACGGTTGCCTGCCAGGGTATCGGAAACAATCACCGTGCTGCCCATTATGTTCAGTTGGTCAGCCCGAATCTGGATACTGCCGCCAGGACGATTGCCGGTTAGATCCGTCGCGTTCACCGTGGCCTGGTTGGAAAAGTTAATCGTGCCAAACTGTGCTGCCGCAGGATAATTCAGTTCCCACCCTAGCGGAGTTTCCCGAATCGCGACTTCCCCACTGGCAACGCTGCCCAACTCAACCCGACCGCCCGGAGCCGTTAGATAACCGCCAGAGACATCAACCTGTCCGCCAACCAGAGCCAGCGTCTCACCGGGAGCCACTTGGAGGCCGCCGGCAATTGGTTCGCCAAACGGCCGCACCAGATTACTGCGCGACTCATTACGCAGCAATCTAGGCCGACCAAACTGTAGCCCAACTGGTACACTCACCGTCAGCAGCGGCGATTGTTGGAGATTGACGGCGCTAAATTCCACACCATCGGCGAAGCGAATACTCTCTGCTGTGCTTGCCAAAAACGATCCGCCTAAATTCAAAGCGGCATGGCGACCAAACAGCACTCCCCTGGGATTGATCAGGAAAAAGTTGGCCGAACTCACCTGACCGTTCGCTTGCAGCGCCTCCAGTAGACCGTTGATACGCGACGCTGAGCCACCCGTCACCCGCGAGAAAATGTGGGTCACACTTGAGTCAATATTGCGAAACGAAGCGGTCTGATTGCGCAGAATCGAAAAGTCCTCAAAGCTATGAAACAGGTTGTTTCCGGTGCGTGTCCCCTCGGTGATGATGGTGGTGTTGCCCTGACGTCGGACTCTGGAATTGGTAGGCAAGGAACTATCTGCGCGAATTTGGGCCAGACTCGGCTGACCGTACCCAATTGCAACTAGGCTCAAAAGCAGAAACGGCCACTCCATGCGTCTCATCCTGCACCTCACAGAAGCGGCTGCACCGAGACAAAATCAGCTTTTGTGATTTGTCTGGCCGATACATCAATTAGAAGCGCCAGCGGATCGGTCCCCAAGCGGATCAATGTGTTGTCGCCTTTTTGCTGGATTGTCAGTTGGCGGAACCGCAAATCTGGCAGTAGCCCCAGTCGGTCTTGCCCGTTGCGGAAGTCTTCGATCCGGTCTCGGCCTGGACCTGGCTCCAGCACAAAAATATCACGTCCCTTGCCGCCAATCAGCTTGTCGCCTCCGCGTCCACCAAACAGCGTATCCTTACCATTGCCGCCCTCGAGCCGATCGCTGCCCGCTTCGCCGCTGAGGATATCACTACCGCCTACGCCCAACAGGGTGTCTTTACCAGGGCCACCCCTCAGCCAATCATTGCCCGCTCCTCCGGTGAGCGTATCGTTGCCGGCATAGCCATTGAGGATATCATTCCCAGCTCCGCCATTCAGGTTATCTGGACCGGCGGTGCCATCAATGCTGTCGCTGGTGGGCGTGGTCGATTCGAGGGCGTAGACGCGGGTGTCGTCAAAGGCGAAGAAATTGCTACGAGTCAGGGCCAATCCAGGCGAAAGAGCGGCGATTTGAACGGGGGCGACAGCTCCACTACCGTCTGGGTCAAACAGCAGCGCCCCGGTGCCGCTATTGTAAATCAAGCGATGGTTGCTGGTGGTCGCGTTGGGGCCGATATGAAACTGATCGATGCTAAGGATTGCATTCACGGCCAATCCCGCATTGGCAAAGCCAGAAACCCCACTGTTGCCTGTAGTGTTGCCTATACTATTTCCTACATACAGGCCGATGGTATCTTCAGCCCCATTAAAGTCAGTGATTTGATCAACGCCATCGCTAGCAGGATTGTAGAAATTGAAGCGATCCTGACCGCCACCGCCGCTCAGCGTATCGTTGCCAGAGCCGCCGTAGACGGTGTCATTTTCGCTGCCGCCATCCAGCCGATCGTCACCCGCCTCACCAAACAGGCGATCGCTAGCAGCCTGTCCTGCTAGTTGATCATTGCCAGAACCGCCGTTGAGGAAATCTTGCCCACTACCGCCATTGAGACTATCGTCGCCCTCTTGTCCAATGCCAACATCATTGCCTGCCAACAGATTGAAGATATCGCTGCCTTCACTGCCAAATAGCCGGTCGTCGCCTCCGGTAGCAGGGGGCACCGTACCCGTTGGCGGTGGATTAGCCGCATCGGGAATTTCAGGAATTACAAACCGCTCAACGATCTGAATCGCCGTATGGGTCAGCGGTAAACCAGGAGCCAGTTTGGCAATTTGGGTTTTGGGAATTGAGCCAGAAAAAGTGTAGGTGCGGGTACCGTCCGGGTCATAGAATAAGGCACCCGTAGCCGGATCGTAAATAAACCGATGATCGAGCGTTTGTGCCTGAGTGCCCAGGTGAAACTGAGTAGCCGGTAATTGGCCCACTGATAAGTTTGAGAAACCAGATTGATTATTGAAGGCCCGTAAAGTAGCAACCAGTTTATCACCTTCAGCTAGCTGGAAATCGGTGATGGTGTCTGTGCCGTAGTCACTAAAGCTGGCGCTCGTCGAATCAAATACAAACTGATCGGCACCACTACCGCCGGTCAACGTGTCGTTGCCATCTAATCCGCCGATCTGATCGTTCCCCGCTCCGCCATCGATCAGGTCATCGCCTTCGCCTGCATTGACAATATCATTGCCACCTCCGGCTGCTATTGTGTTGTTGACCACAGGAATCGGGCCGGTACTGCCGCTGTAGGGCCTTTCTTCAATCACGTTATCTAGCCCATTGCCATTGCCAACAATGGCATCAACTCCCCGCAAAATCAACCGCTCAACGTTATCGGGCAGCGTGTAGCTCAGCTCGGTTTCAACAACATCGATGCCTTCACCAGGCTGTTCTATGATGATGTCTGACGTGTCGCTAATCAGTTGATACAGGTCGTTGCCTGGACCGCCAATTAAGATGTCGGCTCCGCTATCTCCAGCCAATTTATCGTTGCCCGAACCGCCGTAGAGAATATCATCTCCTTCATTACCAAACGCCTGGTCGTTGCCTGAACCGCCGTAGAGGATATCTTGACCATCCAGACCATGCAGCGAATCATCTCCCGCTTCGCCATACAGCAAATCATCGCCGCTGTTACCTATAATTCGGTCGTTGCCCGAACCGCCATCTACCATATCGTTTCCAGCACCGCTCAGCAGTGCATCTGCACCTTCCAAGCCGACAATCAGATCGTCAGCAACAGCACTATAAACCACGATGTCATCAGCACTGGTTTCTGCAATTGGGCGACCTGTTGAAACTCCCTGCTTGACTGGTGCGCTATTCACATCCTCGATAACGATCACCAACGATTTGATCTCACTGCTATCGCTGAGTGGAACTGTGGCGGTGTAGGGCGAATTAGGCGCAGGCTGTTCCCGGAAAATAGCCACTTCCTGAGTAAAGCCAAGCGAATCAGTGCTGTCGATATCCCAAAATAGGAAGTCATAGGGGCTGCCATCGTTATCGTCATCCCGATCGGGCGTCGTGGGATCACCATCATCGCGAATTTGCAGCGGAATGGCGGTGTCGGTATCACCCACCGTAGCTAGAATGTCTGCATCAGCAACATAAAGATTATTTTCGTTCAAGTTCCACGGAGCTGGCAGACCATAATCCAGCCGACCATCGTAGCGATTCTTGGTGCCTCGGCCAGTGCGATGCCTAATTTTACGTGCCATGATTGTTTAGCTCAGCGTAAACTCGAAACTACATCTATTCAAACTCGTAATTTTCAACCGATCCCGGTAATTGTCATAATTTGCAAACAATTTCCAAACCCTAGCCTTCTCGTTGAGCAAAGGTTTCGTTTTGAATTCATAGGGTTCAATTGATCAGTTGAGCAGTTCCTTATCGATCAACAGCTCAGTGCCACTCATTTCCGGAGATTAGAAGCACCTGTTTATGGGGCAGCTTGAGCAATCGCACAGTGTATACGTTGCCAATTCACTCTGCCAGCGATCGGATTCAAGAGCTTAGAGTTGTTGACCTAAAACAATTTACTCACCAAACAGCTAAAACCAGGCAAAATTGGGCTGGTAATTTCATCTTGAGAATAAAGTGTTGCGACGAGTTTCAGCATTGCGTTCTCACGGCGATACACTTCAACGCTTTGTTCCCTAAAATTCACAATCCAATATTCAAGTACTCCCCGGACAGAATATAATTTTAGCTTTGCTTCTCGGTCTCGTCTTTCGTTCGGTTTCCCTGGAGACAGCACCTCAACCACGAGTTCAGGGGCCGCCGTGAGATGACCTGCATCATCGAGCAATCGCTCTAGGCGTTCGTGGCTTGCCCAAACGACATCGGGGATGACATTATCTGATTCTGAGAAAATAATGCCAGGATTGATGGCAGCTCTTCCTAAATTGGTTTCATCAGACCAAAAAATCAACCGTGTAATGATTCTGCCACACACTTCCTGATGCTTCCAATCCGGCGCTCTGGTCACAAACAATTCCCCATCAATGATTTCGTAGCGATTGGCACGATCGCCTTCAAAGATCGTTAGATCGGCAATTGTCCAGCGAACTGAATTGGTGATTTTAGACTGCATAGAACCTCTTGCCCTTCTTCTCTGATCATAAATCACCTCGTGTGATCCTAGCCAAATGGCTACGCAGCATCTCCGAAAGAATCATCGCAAACTCCGTCATCTTGGAAACAGCCTCAATAAATTCAATTTGCCAAGAAGCATCTAAAATAATCAATTCTACATGAGTCAATGATTGTAAATACGATACACTGCATGCGATCGCACTTGAGTTGCCCCTATGTCTCAATTTATTGCTTATCATGGCTTGACAGCCCAAAGCCACCAAGCCCGTGTGGATAACCTATCCTCGCGGGGGTTCCGGCCCATCTCATTGAATGTGTCAGGTGTGCCCGAAGATGCCCGATATGCCGCTGTGTGGGTTCAGGAACCGGGTTCAGCCTGGGTTGCGGTGCATGGCTTATCCGCCAGTGGGTATCAGGCAAAGTTTGACGAACTCACGGCGGCAGGCTACGTTCCCGTTCTCATCAGTGCGACGGGTGCAGCAGAACACGCCAGTTTCACGGCTCTCTTTGAGCAGGGCGTCAACCGCCCCTGGTTTTCCCGTCATAGCTTGCGATGGGGACCAGAAACTGATCCTGACACAATTCAGCATGAAAATAACCGGGCATTTACCGCTGGGTTAATGCCGCACTGTTTGACGATCTATGGCACTCCAGAAGCACGACAATTTGCGGGCATCTGGCTCCAGAATGAGGCGGCAGTGGCGTGGTCGTGGTGGTTGATTTCGCCGGATGCCTACCAGCGCTTTTTTGATGCCCTGGTCGAGGCGGGAGTGCGTCCCGCTTGGGTATCTGTTGCTCCGGATGGCTGGCTACTGTCTGTGTTTCGAGATGACCAGATTGGCACTTGGTGGGCGCGGCATGGGCTGACCGCCGATCAATATCAGGCGGAGTTTGATACCCGTGTTGCAGCCGGTCTGATGCCCCTCTGGGTGCAAGCTGGAGGCTCAGGCCTGAACACCCGCTATGCATCTCTTTTCGCCCACACGCGATCGCCCCAGCCTCGCCAATGGACGGCTGTGGGCAACGCAATTTGTGAGTTTCCCCAGTTGGACGACCGAGTGCAGGCGTTCATGACGCAACAGGGCATTCGAGCCGGATCAGTGGCAATTGTCCGGCAGGGTGAGCTTCTAGTCAGTCGTGGCTACACCTGGGCAGAATCGACCTATCCCATCACCCAACCCAATAGCCTATTCCGCATTGCCAGCCTGAGTAAGCTGTTTACCACTGCGGCGCTCGCCCGACTGGTGGAGTCCGGTCAACTGCACTGGGACACGCCAGCCTACCCTTTTCTTGGCATCACCGCCACCACCCTGCCTGACCAGGCTCCTGACCCCGCTACGCCTACCATTACAGTCAGGCAATTACTCCTGCATACCAGTGGGCTGGTGCGAGATGCCAACCCCTGGGAGATTGGCGATCGCCTCAATCTGACGGAACCAGTCTCTCGTGACCAGATGATCCGATTCATGTACGGGGAACCGCTGGCGTTTCCACCTGGACACCAAACGATGTACTCCAACCTGGGCTACATCCTGCTCACCTCACTGATTGAAACAGCCGCCGGACTTCCCTACCTAGACTATCTCAATCAAGCCCTACTCCACCCCGAAGGGTTACAGGATGTCTGGGTGGGTCATACGCCTGCTCATGCTCGTCTGACTGGCGAAGTTACCTATGATGCCTCCACAGTTGGCCCCTCTTTGCTCCATCCAGGGACAACCATCATGGCTCCCACGGCCTATGGGGGTGATTTCAGATTGGAAACCATTGAAGGCAGCGGTGGATTGGTTACATCGGCTTCCACAATTGCCCGGTTTATCTCCCGCCATGCGGTGTGGATGAGCGAAACCCCAACCGGGGAAATTCTTGATGTGCGTCGCCCTGCTGTGCGATACGGGAAATTAGCTGGCACGACCAGTATCGCCGTTTCAAAAAATAACGGTATTGACTTTGTCTGTCTGTTTAATCGAGCCGTCAGTGATGAAGCTCAAGATGATTTTAGAAAAACGATGGAGGAATATTTAACATGACTCGATCAATTACTCATTAGCGTAAAACTTTAGATTTGCTACAGGCGGATGGAACAGCCGTCTCTGCTGTTGGAGAGGAGGTAAGACCAAAGGTGGGACGCAAGTCCAATAAGGCACTCTCCGTTGAGAACAGAAGCCCGCGCTGTATCGTAAGGTCAGCGTCGGATAGTTCACTGAGTATTTGGATTTTTCAAGGCCAACAAGCCAAACAAGTTGAACCCATCTTCCTGCGCAGTCAGGGGATCGGGGACAACGGCAGTGCCGGTGCTCAACAGTGATTTGAAGAACTGACGATATTGGTACTTGACGGCATCGAGTTGAGAAAAAATTGTGTGGGGGTCGGCAATTCCGTCCCCAGCAAACTGCACTACCACTCCGGTATAGAGACTGCCATTACGAGATACCCGATTGCGGGAGACATCGTAAGGAACAATCCCATCCAGGTTCTCCAAGGGCAAGGAGGTTTGCATGGTAGACCAGAGGATTGGACCGGCTTGTTCCACGCCGGTCGCCAATGCCAGGGCATCAAATACAGCTTGAGGCACTTCCGTATCGCCTTGGCCAACGGGTTGATAGACCGAGCGGGCAGGATGATTGGGCAGAGGATTTTTGGCAACTCGCGGCGCATAGGCAATCGGGTCAGCCGCTTCCCAGGCCGTCTGTAACAGTTGCAATCCAGGATAGAGGAAATTCAACGGTTGCAAGGTGCCCAAAAGTAACCCAATCACAGGAGCAAGCTCATTTTCTGCCAGCAGCAGTGACCAAAAACCGGGTGATCCGGTAGGCACGCCTCCTCGAATCTTTGGCTCTACAGCCGCCATCATATTGGCATACTGTGCCCCATGCGATTGGCCCAATACCACCGTGGGTTCAATTTGGAGCTGATAGCTCGTTTTACCCATGGGCAAGGGGGGCGCACTATGTCCAGTAAACACCGATTGGGGAATGACTAGGTTTTCCAAAGCTTCTAGCAACAGGCGCTGTTCCAGCACTCCCTGACGGAACGTGTCTCGGTAGGCGGAGAGATTGAGTAGATTGAGATAGGCTTCGGAAGGCCCACCTGGCAATCGTTCTGGATTTAGTCGTTGATTGGGAAAGTCCAGCAGCTTGAGGTTTTGTATGATATTTTGATGACTTTGAAGATGATTTTTTTAGAGATGAATTTTCTAACAGTGCTGTGAATAACTGCTCTGCCAATTGATTAATTGGCTAGTTTGCGATTGCTTAGCAATCGGTCAATCGTCTTATTAACCCAGACCTCAGTCAGAGAATTACCTGTTAGTGAATCTTTGTGGCTCTGGGAGCGTCTAGCATGGGTTGGTGCTGAAATGGCGCGAGTGCGCCGGTCAGACAGGGAAGCAAAGTCTGAATCTGACCAAGCCAAACGTTGCACCAATTGCTCAAAAAGCCGAACGATCCTGGTTTGTTCACTGAAACCAGTCTGAGCTATTGTCTTAGAGCTATCATTGATCAGCCCTTTGAAAGTCTGATTTTCTGGCCAGCCGGCTCCTAAATTTGTCTCAGAGCCAGTCCAAGGAACATAGGGGTTTACTGATACAGTACCGTCTAACATAGCTTGTCATAGATGATAAGTGACTTAGTTGCAACAGCAACAAGACTGAAAAGACTTTGACTTATAAGAATCAAGCGCCCTGTTTGAGCCAAATCCGGATGAAATTGAGAAATTATGTTTTGTTTTAAACTGGTCAGATTGCAGAGTCTTTACAAATCTGTGGTTTCCAGCAACTATGTGTCAGCCCAGCCAGCCCAGCCAGCTCTATTTACTGAGTAGAGAGCATGGAGCGAATATTGAGTAGAGGGAAGATGTAATGTTTTTTACAATATCTTTATAAATACGGGTGAATAAAAAATGATGATTCCCCACTCTGAGACACTTAACATTGCCAATCAGGCATTTGCGGCATTTGCCAGCGGCATAGCCCACGGCGATTGGTCGGCCTTCTTGAATTGGTTGAGTGAAGACTTTACTTTTTGGTTTCCAGCAGGACCCTACCAAGGCTGGAATCAGGGCAAAGACAGAGCGAGCGAATTTCTGCACTCTGTGTCACGAGTCTTTCCCCAAGGGCTGACTCTAACAATCGAACAAGTGACTAGCAATGACACAACCGTTGTCTTCGAGGTGCGTTCAGAGGGAATGATGCAGAGCCACGCTTATCAAAATCAGGCAGCTATTGCCTTTGACGTCAAAGATGGCAAGATTTGCGCTTACCGAGAGTATTTAGGGGTGATTTACCAGTTGAAGTGAGAAACTAAAGTCTGGCTACAGATTCAAACCTCACCCATCTTCATCTTCTGTAGTTCTTACTTGAGCAATTGGTATTACTCCCACCCGCAAATTGATACTGGCCAGTAAAGTAAACGCCTGCTCTAGGCGAAGTGGTCTGCAAGTAGTCATTAAGTAGGTAGGCTAAATTAATCTTCGCTCCACAATGCCGGGTCTCGACTCCGCTCAACCCTCTGCTTCCCGAAACGTTGCGCATTGAGCGGAGTCGAAATGCGTCTTCTCAATCATTGCGCCCACCTACTTACTCAATCGTATCAATCCTCAATTCCTTGAAACCAGTTGCTGCATCATATTCGCGTTGAAAGCACAGGTGGGGGAGAACGCCGATCACAATTTCAGCGGTGGTGTAGATCAGGCAGCCCGTCAGCAAATGACCGCCCCAAACTTGACCGCTGCGGTCAGCAAGCGCAATGTGATAGTGGGAACCATACTTCGACATCACCCCGGTCAACGAGACAATCTCAAACTTGCCAGTATAGACTGTCGCCTCCGACTGACCCGCCAACCGCAACCTCGCCTCCGTTAGGCTGCCAACACAGGTGACAACACAGGCTGCCTCCCAACCCTGCTGACAGACAAACTGATCGAGTTCAGCTCTCAGGTCTTGCTGCGGTTTCAGACGAAGGGCAACGGTATGCATGAGTGCTCTATTTGCTTGAACGCCACTGATTCGCCCGCAGATTTTGATCTGCCAACTGGGCCGTTTCCTGAATGCGTTTGGCTCGAGTCTCTGGCTTCTTTGCAGCCGCAATCCATTCCAAAATGCCTCGCTTCACCGAGCGGGGAAACGCCGCAAAATTTTGCTTGGCTGCCGGGTAGGCGTCCAGTGCTGCGGTCAGATCCGGCGGAATTTCCAGCGCCTCAACCGCATCCAGCGCCTGCCAAGAGCCATCCTGTTTAGCGGCTTCCACCTTCGCTAAGCCAGCGGGCATCATCAGCCCTTGCGCCATCAACCGTTCGACTCTGGTTTTATTCAGTTTGGACCAGCCCGTTCCCCGTTTTCTGGGTGCAAACCACAGCATCGAGCGCTCCTGATCCAGCTTGTTGGGTTTACTATCGATCCAGCCAAAGCACAGTGCCTCTTCCACAGCTTCATCGGTTTCAAAGCGAGGTTTGCCAGCACCTTTCTTGTAGCTAATCAGCCAAATCCCTTGCATGCGGGTATGGTTTTGCTCTAGCCAAGCCCGCCACTCAGCGCGAGTCATGGGGTGGATTGCATTGTCTGGTACTGGAGTCATCACTGCTCTATCGGTAATGAAATAGTTACTGCTTAGTAGATATTCAAGTTAGTGACAGAGTTAATATTTACACTGATATTGATTCAAGCATAGACAAGGTTGCTTCTACGAGTTCTAAATCAGCCTACTAAGAATTCAACCGGGGCGATCAAGATATCCCACTCAAAAATCATTCGGTTGACCTAACTTAGCCACAGCACCTCATAGCACACATCACCCATCCACTGTTCGGCTGAGCCGCTCACGGCGAAGCCCATCCACCAAATTTATTCACCAATACCAAACGGGGAAAGCCAAAACCCTTGCCCATTGCAAGACTTCCTAGCCATTCCCCCATCACTTGATAATCAGCAAAATAAGTGGCAAACCGTTCAGGCCGAATCTGATTCTACTCCGCGGGCTGGAGCCGAGTCACCTTCAGCTTGAAGCTACCTATACCCTGTCCTGCATAGGGGCTGACCCGAATGATATAGCTGCCGGGTCGGGTAATGCGGGCAAACAGCATGGAATTCGTGGAGCCATCCGGTGCATCATCATTTTCAGCAACTGCTGCTCCATCGGGCGCAATCAGAGTAATGATGGTATCGAACTCCTCCGAGGTGAGGTCCATCACTACCTGTTCGCCTTCCTCAAACGTGACTAAATAGTCTCTCGCAAAGCCACCGCTACCCGTTGGGATATCCTTATCTGTTAAGCTATCGGATACCTCGTTGCCATCTGGCAGCGGAATCGGGTTGTAGAGCGGAGATTGGGCATTTGCTGACAGTGCACCCAAGCCAATTGCCAGCGCGGTCGCTGGGGCCAGTAAAGGAAAGCTGAACTTAGACACCAAAGGGTTCCTCACATATCGAAACAGCAGTACCCCGTCAGGATAACAAGCGTTCGTCAATTATGCCTCATTAATTTTGGCATGCCTGCCCCTACTCCTGAAGAATTTAGATTTCCACCTCCCCACTCCCCACTCCCCACTCCCCACTCCCATCCCCCAAATCCTTTAAACTAGATTAAGAAAGATTACTACCCAAACACCTATGGCGGCCAAAGTTGAAATTTACACCTGGAGTACCTGTCCCTTTTGCATTCGTGCCAAAGCACTGCTCGATAAAAAAGGCGTTGAATATACCGAATACTGTCTAGATGGCGACGAACCTGGTCGGCGGGAAATGGCCAAGCGGGCCAATGGGAGACGGTCGGTGCCGCAAATTTTCATTGATGACCAACATGTTGGCGGCTGTGATGATCTCTATGCTCTGAATGCGCGAGGCGGACTAGATCCCTTGCTGGCAGGCAGTTGAAGCAAAGTGGAAGCAAAGTGGAAGCGAGTCTGGAGCAAGTTTAGCGGCACAAGCAAAAGCGGGAGAAAAACTGGGTGAAATTTGCATTCATTATTGATCCGATCGCCAAGCTCGATCCGGGACACGATACCAGTGTGGCCTTGATGGAAGCGGCTCAGGAGTTGGGTCATGAAGTCTGGATTACTGAAGCGCATCGGTTGAGTGTGGCTGAGGGCAAAGCTTGGGCTATAGCAGAACCCGTCCATCTAGAGCCAGTCGAGTTGGTCGAGGGGCGTTGGGTGATCCAAGACCCGTGGTTTAGGGTAGACAAGGCCCCAACTCTGCTGTGTCTGGAGGCTATGGACGCGGTTTTCATGCGAACCGACCCGCCGGTCACAATTCCCTACCTCTATGCCACCTATATTCTCGACTATATTGATCCTGCCAAAACTCTGGTGATCAACTCCCCCCGCGGCATCCGGGCAGCCAACGAAAAAATGTATGCCCTCCAGTTTACCGACGTGATGCCCGAAACTATCGTTACGCAAGACAAGCAGATCATTCGGGAGTTTGTGGAGCGGCAGGGAGCCGCCGTGATCAAGCCCTTGGGCGGCAAAGCGGGCGAAGGGATTCTGCTGATTACGCCAGAGGATCGCAACTTCAACTCGCTGATTGAAATCAGCACCCAGGGGCGAACGCCGATTATGGTGCAGGCGTTTCTACCGGCGGCCCAAGAAGGCGACAAGCGCATCATTCTGCTCAACGGCGAACCGATTGGAGCGGTAAACCGAGTGCCGACCGGCAAAGAATTTCGCGGCAACATGGCCGTAGGCGGCAAGGCCGTCAAAACCGAACTCACCGAACGGGACCGGCTGATCTGCGAGCGCGTGGCTCCTACCCTACAGCGAGATGGGCTGTACTTTGTCGGCATCGATGTGATTGGCGGCTACCTGACCGAGGTAAATGTCACCAGCCCAACCGGGATTCGCGAAATCGATCGCCTCGATCAGGCGCGGTTGGGGCAGCGAGTGATCCAATGGGTCGAAGCGGCAACCAAAACGCGCACATCGCCTTCGCTGAGCCTGTTGTAGCGATTCTGCAACGGTTTTTGTAGCGGTTAATTCGTAGCAGATAATACAATCTGGGCGTTTGGTTTTTAGTAGCTTCGTAGAGGTTCAGCAGATCCGCTGACTTGATGTCGTAAACTAAAAGCTAAATTTATTGTTAAATTTGTCAAGTTCTCTAAGCTTAAAGGAAATCGGATGAGTCAGTCGCGTGAACTGTGGCGGAAAATTGACCTGATGAATCGCCGTCGATTTATCCAGTATGGTGGGTTAGCCGTTGGTAGTGGTCTTCTCGCGGCCTGTGCTTCTAATCAAGCGAATCAGTCTAACCAGTCCGGTGAGCAGCAGGCATCCCCAGCAGCCAGCCCCGCTTCTACCGAACTCACCAAAATCACCTATGGCACCAACTGGTATGCCCAAGCCGAGCACGGCGGCTTCTACCAGGCCGTTGCTACTGGGATCTATAGAGATCATGGCCTCGATGTGACGATCAAAATGGGCGGGCCTCAGGTCAATGGCACCCAATTGCTGATGGGTGGTGCCGTTGACTTCTTTATGGGCTACGCCTCCGATGCGATCAAGGCTATCCAGGAGGAGATTCCCAAAATCACCGTGGCCGCTATCTTCCAAAAAGATCCCCAGGTACTGCTGGCCCATCCCGAAACCGGAGCCAAGTCGCTAGAGGATTTGAAGGGCAAGCCCATATTCATCTCGGCAGCCGCCAACAACACCTACTGGCCCTTCCTAAAGGCGAGATACGGCTTCACTGACGACCAAAAGCGGCCCTACAACTTCAATCCGGGTCCGTTCCTGGCCGACAAAGAATCAGTACAGCAAGGCTACCTTAGCTCCGAGCCGCTGGCCATCCGCAAAGAGGGAGGCTTTGAGCCGCTGGTATTTCTGCTTGCTGATTATGGCTATGAGCCGTACTCCACCACCATCGAATGCAAGCGAGAACTGGTCGAGCAAGATCCCGATCTGGTGCAGCGCTTCGTCGATGCCTCGATCAAGGGCTGGTATAGCTACCTGAATGATGACCCCACTCCCGGCAACGAACTGATCAAAAAAGATAATCCTGAGATGACCGATGATCAGATCAAATACGGCATCGAGAAGATGAAAGAGTACGGGATTGTGGTTTCTGGCGATGCCGAAACTAAAGGTATCGGTGCCATGACCGACGAACGCTGGCAGTCCTTCTTTGATACCATGTCTGCCCAAGGCGTGTTTGGCAAAGACATAGACTACAAGCAGGCCTACACGCTGCAATTCATCAACAAAGGACCTGACGCCTACAAGAGCTAATTGCCTGATCACCCTAGTTGGAGCTTGTCTGCATGATTCCTGCCATCACCCTTAGCAACGTCAGCAAAGTCTACCGCAATGGCACCGTAGCGCTGCAAGACTTGAACCTGACGATTGGCGAAGGGCAGTTCGTCAGCTTGTTAGGGCCTTCGGGCTGCGGTAAGAGCACCGTCTTGCGTCTGATTGCTGGGTTAGGCAAAATGAGCAGCGGCAATCTTTACTGGGGCCACAGTCAAACCAAGCAGCGTTTGGCGTTTGTGTTTCAAGAAGCGGCGTTGATGCCCTGGGCCACGGTGCAGGACAATGTTTGGCTGCCGCTGAAGCTGGCAGGTGTTCCCAAGCGGGATGCCGAAAAAGCGGTGGCTGAAACACTCCAGCTCGTAGAGCTACAGGAATTTGAACACTGCTACCCCCGCGAACTGTCGGGCGGCATGAAAATGCGAGTCTCGATTGCCCGCGCCCTCGTCACCAAGCCTGAACTGCTGCTGATGGATGAGCCGTTTGGTGCCCTCGATGAAATGACTCGCAGCAAGCTCAACAGCGATTTACTCGATCTGTGGCAGCAAAAGCAATGGACGGTGGTGTTTGTCACCCACAATATCTACGAAGCGGTTTATTTGTCGAATCGCGTCGTGGTGATGGCGGCCCGTCCGGGGCGAGTAGTGGCGGATGTGGCGATTGAGGCCGCCTACCCCCGTACCGAAGAGTTTCGCACCTCGCCACTGTTTAACGAATACTGTCGCCAAATTTCCCATTTCCTGGCCCAAGCCGCCAGATCCTCACCGGAAGAGACACCTGACTCTCGCGCTGACGCTATGACAGATGTCTTTCATGTGGCGTGATTTGTAAGGGCGAAGCATTTGCTAAGTAGTCTAGAGTGCAAGCGGACAGATTCTATCAGCAAATGCTTCGCCCTTACTAATACCGCACCAGAACCGGAACGCATTCGTCAACCTTAAACCAGCGCTTGCGGCCCTTTTGCACTTTGACCAATACCCGCCCTTTCGCCCGCATGGGAGCAGGAATCACCGTACCATTCCGACCATCGGGAAGCTTAACAAGAGTACCTGGAACAATAGACATAGGTGCTTATCAAGTGAGAATGAGAGTTAAGGAAAGAAATGAATCCAGCAGAGACGCCCAGCATCACAGCCCATCCGAGCTGCTTGCCAGCTTTTTAGAAGTCTTAAGAAAATCTAAACCTATTCAGAAGCTTAGCTGATCGTTGCTTTTATTAAAGCCCGTTCAACATTTCTTCGTTAGATTCTTTATTTATGAGGAGATCAAATTTTTACCTCTTAAGCTCAAATCCTTTATCCTCCTATAGTTTGCCAATTTATCATTTACTGGTTTTGCTTAGAAAGTTATTGCGTTTTGTAAAGACGAGCTTATATTTAAGCTGATGATGCCTATAAACGCGAAGTAGCTTCATGCATGTCCATTGCGGTCTGAGGCGTTGAGTTCAAAACCGCTAGCATTCGATAATTTTTCAACTCATCCCGATTTAGTTGGCAAGCAAGTTAGTTGGCAAGCAAGTTAGTTGGCGGGAAAGGTGAGCGGTTGGAGCCGCTAACACCTCTCCCTCAGGCAATGTTCTCAATTCCAGCTTCATCCGTGCAGTAAACAAGCCAGTGGAAACAGCAAATACTCCAAGAAAAACAGCTTCCAGATGAACTGATAAAACCGAGCTACCTCGGATTTGGCTTGCAGATCAACCCTCATACTGCGCCACCAAAGCAGCAGCAGCAGCAGGGCATGGCTTGTCACTAAGAACACCGGATTGACGCCTGTTAAGAAGAAGCCAGCGGCGATCATCCCCAGATAGCAAAGCGTCAGCACCAGTCGGGCCAGCTTAAACACCGCAGCGGCTCCCAGACGAATCGTAAAGGTACTGATGTGATAGCGGCGGTCGCCCTCAATGTCGGGAATGTCTTTGAAAATGGCAATGGCGAAGGTAAAGACCAGTACAAACAGCGTTAGCGCCCAGACGGTAGCTGGAACACCAAAATTTCCGCCGAGCTGCTGATTAAAGTGCAAAAACAAGCCCAGATTCACTATCCCACCCCGCACCGAGAAGATGCAAAGCGCGGCCCAGATGGGAAACCGCTTCAGGCGAATTGGCGGCAGGGAATAGGCCGTACCAATCAACACACTCGTCCAGACGGTAGCCACCAGAAACTGACCTTGCAGAGCCGAGAGCACAAGCGCCAAGCTGCCGGTGATCAAGACAATTGTCCATCCTTGCTGGCGGGAAAATTCGCCGGAGGCCAGCGGTAGATGGGGCTTGTTGACCCGGTCAATTGCCACATCTTCGAGCTGGTTTAAGCCAACGATGTAGATATTGCCGCATAAACAGGTAACCAATGCTCCCAAACCAGCCCAAACCAGCACCCAGAAGCTAACCTGAGTACCCCGACTTTCGGCCCAAGCAATCAAGGCCAGTCCCAAGACGCTCAAACTGGTTCCGATGATTGTATGAGGGCGAGAAAACTTCCAAAACGCATAGAGCCACGGAAAGCGACGCTGAATTAGATTGGCTGGTGAAGCGTGATTGGGCGCAAGCGAAGGCTGAGACGACGAAAATTGGCTCATAGCAAATCTATTTAAGGTTTTCGGGTTGATCTTAGTGGTTTATGGTAAGAACAGCGCAAGTAAACGCACATCCACCGGATTGCCCATCATCCCCCCAAACGCATTCTGTTACAGACGTTCTGTTACAGACGTTCTGTTACAGACGTTCTGTTACAGACGTTCTGTCAGAACGTCTCCTGAACCACCAAAACGTTACGTCAAAACCGATATGGGGACAATTCAGGCAATTTCACATTACCAGGAGGTAAAAATTCAGTGGGTCAGTATGAACGGTTGATTTTAATGGCAGAAGACGAACTCACCCAATACAGCACCGATGCCCGCAAAATCGAAAAGCTGCGGCAGAAGATTGGCCTCTCGGTCAGTGCTGCCGAACAAAAACAAATCAAAGCCCAGTTGCAGGCTGAATTACCCGATGGCGGCTTGGCCAAACTGGTAGAAACCCAGCGTCAAACAGTGGCCCTGCCGTTTTGGGGCATTGCGGGTTTGGGCCTGCTGTTAGGAATTTCCTTTATGCAGCCGGTTGACTTCCTCGCCACTATTATCGGCACAGCCCTGGCAATCAGGATTCAAAAATGGGGCTGGAAGCTAGAAGCCAAGCGACTCGTGCTGAGAACCCTGGAAGACATCGAGGAGCGTGTCCGCAATCCCGCCAAGGTTTGATGTTGCTAGGATTTCGTGGCCCTGAGGACACCAAATTTGACCAAACCCCGCTGATAGCCTCGGCTCATTAACCCCAGCGATAGAGCAGCCTGAATCGTAGTCCAGCCGGACTGAATCAGTCCCACAATTGCGGTTGGCGTTAAGGCTGAGTCGATCACCACGTTCCAAAAGGGGGCTACCGCCTCTGACCAGTCAGCCGTGCGAATCGATTGAAACCCGATTGTTTGAGCAATTTCCGCATATTCGGGCAACGAGATCACGTAGGGTAAACAGTAGACATCGTAGATTTTCTGCAAATGCTGCTGTTCTTCTGGGGTAAGGGGCTGAGAGTCGGTAGGACGGTGACACCAGGTTGCCATCAACAAGGTGCCGCCTGGTTGCAAAACCCGGTAGCACTCCTGCAAGAACTGCGGCTTATCCGGCATATGTTCGCCGCTTTCCAACGACCAGACCAAATCAAAAGCAGCATCGGGAAACGGCATCGCCAAGGCATCGGCCACCTGAAACGTCACGCGATTCGCCAAACCCGCTGCAGTTGCCCGTTCCTGCGCTCGCTGCGCCTGGACTGGACTGAGGGTAATTCCGGCAGCACTGGCGTTGAATTTTTCGGCCAAGTAGAGCGAACTACCGCCAATCCCACAGCCCACATCTAGAATGCGCTCAGCTTGGTGCACGTTCCCCCAATGAAGTAATTCCTCGATCAGATCAATCTGGGCTTGGCGTCGCTCCTTGCGCTGGGTACCGTCTGCGCCATAATATCCGTGATGCATGTGCTCTCC
The DNA here is from genome assembly GCF_032598965.1 of Leptolyngbya sp. NK1-12. Classification (NCBI taxonomy): domain Bacteria; kingdom Bacillati; phylum Cyanobacteriota; class Cyanophyceae; order Leptolyngbyales; family Leptolyngbyaceae; genus Leptolyngbya; species Leptolyngbya sp. NK1-12. The sequence goes on along the minus strand of NZ_CP053586.1, from coordinate 345,945 downwards.
CCAGGTTCGTTCCCATAGACCCGAAGAGGCATCGTAAAATCGTTGAATTTTTTGCTGAAGCGTGTCGGTCATGCTAGGCAATACTCTCGAAAATCCCTTTTAGTTCTACCGCTAAACCTGCCTGGAAGGAACCCACCCATGACGGTTGCTCGTACAGTTTGTTTAGGATTTATTGCCGTAATTCTGGTGGGTACGCTGCTGCTCACCCTGCCTATTTCTACCGCGACCGGAGCTTGGGGTGATCTGGTAACAGCGCTATTTACCTCGACTTCAGCGGTTTGTGTCACTGGGTTGGTGGTTGTCGATACGGGCACCTACTTTTCCTTTTGGGGGCAGCTCTTTATCATGCTGCTGATTCAGGTTGGCGGGCTGGGCTACATGACGGCCACCACGTTTTTGCTGCTGCTGCTGGGACGCAAATTCGGCCTGCGCGATAAGCTGGCAATTCAGCAGTCATTGGATCAGCAGGGCCTGTCAGGTGTGGACAAATTGCTACGGTCAATTATTGCTGTGACGCTGATCTTTGAGCTGACGGGTACCTTTGCCATGCTGCCCGTGTTTGTACCCGACTATGGTTGGGACCGGGGTTTGTGGCTCTCGTTGTTTCACAGCATCAGCGCCTTCAACAATGCCGGATTTGGCCTGTTTCCCGACAATTTCATCAGTTATGCCACCTCGGTTCCGATTAACATTATTATTCCGCTGCTAATTATTTTTGGGGGGATTGGTTATCAGGTGATTATGGATGGCTATCTCTGGTTACGGGATCGGGTACAAAGGCGACGAGGACGGCTGATTTTTTCGCTTCATTTCAAGATTGTGGTGAGCACCACACTGCTGCTGCTAGCGGTAGGCACGATTGCCTTTCTACTAGTTGAGTATGACAATCCCGAAACCTTTTCCCAGTACAACTTCAACGAAAAGCTGCTGCTGGCCTGGTTTCAGGGCGTTGTGCCTCGCACCGCCGGCTTCAACAGCATCGACTACGGCAAGATGACCGACGCTGGCCTGTTTATTACAATCGCCCTGATGTTTATTGGCGCTAGCCCCGGTGGGACGGGTGGCGGTATCAAAACCACAACCTTTCGAATTTTGTTTGACTGTACTAAAGCAGTTTTACAAGGGAAGGAAGAAGTTGTGAGCTATCAGCGCCAAATTCCGATGACATTGATCCTCAAGGCCGTTGGCGTGGTATTTGGTTCGATCATGACGGTCATTCTAGCTACGACGTTAATCGCCTTGGCTGACCCGGAAGTAGAGTTTATCCGGATCCTGTTTGAAGCGGTTTCGGCATTTGCCACGGTTGGCCTTTCGACAGGAATTACGGCAGCGGTTTCCACTTCGGCTAAATTAGTGCTGATCGCTACAATGTATATTGGGCGAGTGGGGGTATTACTCTTGATTTCAGCGATTTTGGGCGATCCATCCCCCAGTATGATTAATTACCCGGAAGAAAATCTCCTGATCGGTTAACCGATTTCCCCTCAGCTTTTGCGGCAGCAACTGTGTTAAGTTTTTTGATAACTTGAAAGGGTTACATGGTTAGAAGTAACGTAACGAAAGTCCTTAAATCTTCATTATTGGGGCTGCCATTGTGGGTCTCTCTTCTCTTTCATCTCTGAGTTTTTTCAAAAGTCTGCGGGCCAATAATCGCCAGTTTGCGGTGATCGGTTTAGGCCGGTTTGGCCGCGCGGTTTGTATGACGCTCCATCATCTGGGCTACGAAGTCTTGGGCGTCGATATGGACGAACGGCGAGTCAATCGGATTCTCAACGATGAGCTGGTTTCTCATGCCCTGACGCTAGACTCCACGGATCCCACTGCTCTCAAAGAAGCGGGACTCTACGAGTTTGATACGGTAATTGTGTCGATTGGCAACTTTGTGCAGGAGAGCGTGATTACGGTGCTCAACCTGAAGGAAGGGGGGGTGCCCCATGTAGTTGCCAAAGCCTCGTCAGACATCCACGGCAAGCTACTGAAGCGGGTCGGAGCCGATCACATCGTCTATCCAGAGCATGAGATGGGCTGTGAGTTGGCTCGCTCGTTGACTCGGCCTGGGCTATTGGAGCGGTTTGAACTGGACCCCGACAACAGTATCGTTGAAGTCGTGGTTCCGGCCGAATTTGATGGTAAAACCATTGCCGATCTGGATTTGCGCAAGCGCTATGGTCTGAATTTGCTAGCTGTTTGCAAGGAAGGTACGTTTGAAATCAATCCCAGTCCGGTGACACGGCTGCAAAAGGGCTGGCTGATGGTGGTGATCGGGTCTAACAAGTGTATTGATCGGTTGCCGGTCTAGAGAGTGAGTTTTGAGTTTTGAGTTTTGAGTTTTGAGTTGAGTGCATGGGGCAAGCTATCCAGGGGCGGCGCGTTGTTGGGTTAATTAGCGGCACCTCTGTAGATGGGGTTGATGCAGCGTTGGTCGAAATTACGGGAACAACGGATGACCTCCAGATTACGCTGCTCAATGGTGCAACCTATCCCTATCCTGAGGCGCTGCGCTCGCAGATTCTGGCGGTCTGTGCTGGGGAACCGCTGTCGATGGCGGAACTGGCAGTTCTGGATGACGCGATTGCCGCCGTTTTTGCTGAGGCTGCTATGCAGGTGCAAGTTGGCTATCCGCCTGCCGATTTGATTGGCTCTCACGGGCAAACGGTCTACCATCGCCCACCTCAGCCAGCCCACTTAAAGGGGAAAGCCACGCCAAACCGCGTCTCTGAACTGGGCTACAGTATGCAGCTCGGACGTGGTGCCTTGATTGCGTACCTCACAGGCATTACAACGGTGAGCAATTTTCGAGCTGCCGATATTGCTGCTGCCGGACAGGGTGCGCCGATGGTGCCGCCGGTAGATGCCTATCTGTTGCGCCATGACACCCTTGATCGCTGTGTGCAGAACATTGGCGGGATTGGCAATGTCACCTACCTGCCTGCTAAAGCGAAATCAGCACTCTTGCGCGGCTGGGATACTGGCCCCGGCAATTCTTTGCTCGATCTGGCAGTGCAGCGGCTCTCCAACGGTAAGTTCACATTTGATCGAGATGGCGCTTGGGCTGCCCAGGGAACTCCTTGCCAAACGCTGGTGCAACAATGGCTACAGCAGGATTTCTTTCATCAGCCTCCCCCCAAGTCCACCGGACGCGAGCTGTTTGGGGTGGCTTATTTAGAGCAGTGCTGCCAGGATGCTGCACCCTATCAGTTGAGTGCTGCCGATCTGCTGGCGACCCTGACGGAACTGACCGCCGCGTCGATCGCTGATAGTTACCAGCGATTTTTGCCCCACTTGCCCGATCAGGTGCTGCTGTGTGGTGGTGGCAGCCGCAATGCCTATCTGAAACAGCGCCTCCAGGCTAATCTAGAATCAACCCAAGTGGGCACCACAGATGACTTTGGGCTGAGTGCAGACTTCAAAGAAGCGATTGCCTTCGCCGTTCTAGCCTACTGGCGGTATTGGGACATTCCCGGTAATCTCCCGGAGGTGACTGGAGCAAGACGATCCGTTCTCCTAGGGGAAATTCACCTGGGGGACCAAAATACTGCATGATAGCATGGGGTGCTATCGGGTTTGGCGTTTGCATCACGCGGGCAAAATGACAAGGACTCGCACTGTGAATCACAACTTTCTTCTAGAATCTGGACGTTGGACGTTACAGGGCAACTGGCTGGATCGGGATGCGCTACCAGTGCCGGTGAAGGGCAAAATTCTGGTGGCCTGGAGCCGCGATGATTGGTTCACGATGGTGACCAAGCTGATTTTTCCTGGTTCAAGTCGGGAAGAAATTTCGCTGCAATATCGCGGACGCCTGAACGCTGGAGAGCGGCAATATACCTTTGTGCTGCAACACAGCCTGTTGGGTCGGGTCGAAGGAGAAGGCTGGATTGCGCCTGAATCAATTGTGCAGCGCTACTGGGTACTGGGCGACCGGCAGCGCCGCTCTGGCTTTGAAACCCTGCATCAGTTTGGCGTAGACAAATACTGTCTTTCTAGCAGCATTATGGCGGGTCATTATTTAACCAGCACGATGGAGGCAATTGTTGAACGCCAGCCCGATTGATATCTTCTCTAGATATTTTTTCTAGATATTTTTCTGGACATTCTCATCCCAATCACAGATCTTGAGAAATTCGCCACAGCCTGGCTCGATCTGATACGGGCGTTAGCTGCCAGCCCTGCTGTTTAATTGCCGCTTCTAGCGACTGGGAGGCTCGGAACACAAAAATGTTAGGCTCCTGAGCCAATGGAGTCAGATCGGGTGTGGCGCTGGCTAAAAACAGCCGCACATTGGGTTGCAGACCATAGCTGAGGGAAACTAAGTCTCCCATGTTGGTGTAGTCGTCTCCCATGTCGCTGAGCATCACCGGATTTTGATCTGCTGTGGCATTGACGAGGTGAATAATTTCAGCGTTGCTATAGCTGAGATCCTTGTTCCACCAACTTTCAGCAGCGGCACTGATGCTAGCAGAAAGCACACTGCTCGCTAAACACAGTGCCAAAACAGCGCGCCACAGTTTATTGACGGCCCCTTTATTTGCTAACACTTTATGGGAGAGCAAATAGGCAACAGCTAACTGAATACCTGGAAAGCAAGAAATCAGGTAGCGGCTGACTGCCGAACGTTTGCCACCCAAGATCAGATCGGGAATGGCCAACAGCAAAAATGGTACAAAAATGGTCGTGAAAATGAATAGCCAGGTTCGTACTGGGGTGTGACGATAGACGCGATACAGAGCCAGCAGAATTAAAACCACAAACGGCAGGCGCGCCAGAAAGGTGAGTGGATTGTCAAACCCAAAGTCGAGGTCGATAAACAAACTGGTGAAGCTCAAAGTCCATAGCTTTAGCAAATAGGGCAAACCGACTTCGGCCCTGGTCCAGTCTGTGGTGGCATTGGCTCGCTGGTGCTGATGCAGTAACACCCAAATCCAGGGGCTATAGACTAGCAGAGCGGCCAGAACGCTTAGCCCAAATTCCCAGATCCGTCTGTCTTTCACCCCCTTCGCGACCACCTGCCAGCTCCAGCTCAAAGCCGCAGCCCGACCAGATACCGCACTCATGCCGATCACATAGCCAGCATGGGCCAGCAGCGTTAGGGCAAAAAACGGATGGGTGTATAACCCTAAGGCTACGCTTAACCCATAGCCAGCCCAGCGCCTGCCAGTAGACTGCCGCATCGCTCGCAGCAACAGCCAACTGCTGCCCAAAATCACGACTGTCAGCAGACTATACTGTCGTGCCGTTTGTGCAAATAGAATATCGAACGGGGAAAGAGCCAGAAAAGCCGTTGCCAGCAGCGCGGTAGAGGAACTTGCAAACAGCTCCACCGCCAGCCCATACATCAGCGGCAGGCTCAACAAGCTCATCAACGCTGGTAGGAGCCGTGAGGCTGCGATCGAACTGCCGAATTGCTGCATCCAGTAGCGGGCCATCACAAAGTAGAGGGGTGGATGCTGCGGATCCTCGACTATCAGGGAATGGACCGTATCGGCGGTGGTGCTGCCGGGTTTGATCTGCTGAAAGAACTGGAGTTCCGGCGCGGCAAGGAAATGGTTTTGAAACAGCTGATTGTCAATTTCCTGCCGGGTGAAACCTGCAGCCCGCATTGAGGTGTACACTTCATCGTGCCAAAAGATTTTGTGGTCAAGCGCTATCAAGCGAAAACCAACTCCCAGCACGATCATGACCACCGCCAACCATGCCAACCAATTTAAGCGGCTCCAGCGGTCTATCCGACTCTTCATTGTCATGCTCATTGTGTTCTCCTCCCACCCATTTAGCGGTGCACCATCAAATTTGCTGTCCCAACCTCTAGCCCAAATTCCCTCTAGGTAACAGACAGTGAATAACAATTAGCTAACAGGTAGCTAACAGGCAATTAATTACAGCGTTTTTCACTCATGTGAGGTATGGGGGCGGAGCACTGCCCCTGCACCTCGTTTTTCGTACTTCACTAGCCTGAAAAAGGCTGTAACAGGCAATTAATTAACAGACAATAGTAGGCGAGGATCGACCAAATGTTAAGAAAAGGTTATCAAGTGGATGGACAGGATAAACTCTCTAGCTTGAGCAAAGGGTTTATAATGAACTAGAACGCATGTACTAAGTCCTGGCCATTGGATGACCGTTCCTGCTCCTCAGGTATGGAGTGCTGCTGCCAGGATTGGTATTTGAATGGATTTTTAGTTGAAATGTTCCTGATTCAGATCTAATGAGAGCCAAAATTGATAACGAAGTTGTATTTATCCACAGTGAAGACCTGCCCCAGTACAAAAAGCAGGGGTCTGTGGTGCGCAACAGCTATTTCTGGGCCTTGAAGGCCATCGCTGGCAACACTCCCTACGGCGGTGATTGGGAATATGAATCGGAAGTATGGCTAGCGTTGCGGCGGGTGTTGCTGGCTTTTGCAGAATCAGGCTACCTTGGCCTCTCGGAAACCACGCTGGAGTTTCCAACGGAACAGGGAGAAATTCCACCTGTGTTTCGCGGCATCGCCAGCTGGCAGAATGAGTTGGCAGAATGAGTTGGCAGAATGAATTCGTCAACTTGAAATAAACTCACCCCGCTGCTTGCGGTGGGGGATTCCGGTTCACATGACCAAATACGAACGCCTCAAGGGCCGGGGAATCTAACCCGATTCTTCCGCCCACTTCAATCGCTGGTCTGTAGCCTCTGCATGTGCTGAGCCAGAATTTGCAAAATTAACAGGACGCCAGCAACGCTGAACAGGGCGGCAATCCAGAAGCCATCGGCTACGGCTCGTGGCTCACCCATTGCCCATCCTCCGATTGTTGGACCAACAAAATAACCTGCTGCCCAGCAGAGCGAATTGATCGACAAATACACTCCTCGTAGCGATTCAGGTGCCAGATGAATGATCAGTGAAGAAGCAGATGGCGTGTAAGCCACGGTTGCAATTGCCATCACGGCTAATGCCAGCCCAGCCCAGAGCGGATGCCCGTTCGTAACACGGCCCGTGTTCCAGATTAGGACGAAGCCAAGCGCCCAACTCAAAGCTGAAAGCATCAGAGCATGGGGATAGCTGAACCGCTGGAGGGAGCGGATGACTGGCAGTTGGCAAAGCACACATAGCCCGATGTACCAAGCAAACAGGAGGCTCAGCATGGCCGGGTTAAAGGTTTGGGCCGGAGTGGTCGAAACGAATTGAGTCAGGTAAAGCGGCAGAGCGGTGTTGAGTAGGGCCAGATAGGTCGTGAACAGAATGTTAGCTGGGATGAAAATTAATAGCGGTCGATCCCGCAATGCTATAGCCCAACCCTTGAGCGCTGGGAGCGACACCTGATGAGGGTTCAGGGTTTCTGGAATGGCTTTGTAGATAACGGCCAGGAAGATCGTGAACGAGATGCCATCAATGACAAACATGGCTCGGTAAGCCCCGGTCGCTGCAATGAGCCAACCGCCAAACACTACACCCAAACCAAGGCCCAAACTGTCTGCCAGTCGGTTTAGGGCAAAGGCTTCACTGCGATTTTGCAGATTGGTTAAATCGGCAACGACCGCTTCGGTAGCCGGCCAATATAGCCCTACCCCCAGCCCCATGAGTAAATTACCGAGTAGAAAGGTGGGAAAGTCGTGGCTAAATGTTAGAACCACATCTGCTAGGGCCGAAATGGCTGCTGAAATGAGCAGAATCTTGCGGCGACCCCAGCGAGGAGAATCGGCCAAGGTACCGCCTACGATCCGCCCCACTACACCGGAAATGGATTCGCTGCCAATGCCAAATCCAACCGCAGACGGCGAAAGTCCCACCTGATTCACGAAGAAAACAGCCGCATAAAACATGACAAACCCAGTACCGACCTGCGACAGCAACCGCCCGAAGATGAGGATCCATAGCCGTTGATCAATCCGGGGCAACCAGGCACTGAACTTTTGGGTTAGATTCATGGCAGAAAAATCACAAAAGTATTTTCAGGGAATTTGAAAATTCAAAACTAAAAATCCATAACTCCGCTTCCTGAGTATCTGCAGGGCTATAGGTTGAGAGGAGGCGATTTGAGCAACCATTCCAGTCTTTGTCAGCCGTCTTTATCAGCCATCTTTATCAGCCATCTTTTCGTCCATAGACAAAAGACAAATAGACAATTGGACTATCCATCGTGCCGCCAACCAGTATGGTGTTAATAGCCTGTTAGAAAACTGTTCCCCTGGTACATGTAAGTCCTAGACAGTTTTGTTTATGATTGGGGGACGAATCCCAACGTAATTGATTATGCTGCTAGAATCCGCCCCTTCTGCCCAACCAGCATCTCCTGATACGGGTGTAGACTACCGTCGCCGCACGGTTCGCCCCTTTGCAGTTTATATCCTCTCAGGGCTGGCTTCTGATGGAGAACATCTGCTAGCGCTCGATACAGTCCGCGGCTATTTGATGCGGGTAAACTGCCGCAACGATGATACAACCATTTTGAATTCCCTTCAGGTCGAAGAGTTTTTGGATGGCTCGGGCCTAGCCGTATGGCAGCAGCAGGTCTGGTTTGCTCGCGACAACGACGTGTATTGGTGCAGCCTGAGTGACTTTACGCCTCATCATTTTGTCTCCTTGCCCTACCCAGTGAATGGAGTGGCAGTCTGGCAGTCGGCGGTTTATGTGTCTTGTCAAAAGTTGGGCTACATTTTGGTGTTTGACCGCAACAGCGGTCGGGAAATTACCCGTTTCTCAGCACCCGGTGTTGGGATTGAACGGTTGACGATTCGCAACGAAGAGCTATGGATTTGTGATGATATCGAACGCTCGGTTTACTGCATGGACCGGGCCACTGGGGAGCTGCACTTCAGCGTGCTGACGCCCTATGCCAACCCCTCTGACCTCACCTTTCATCCCAATCCCCAAGGCGGCGAGGATATTCTTTATGTCGCCTATGCCGAGGAAGAATACTACATTCGCGACAACCCTAACGACGAGGAAAACCCAAAAGAGCTAACCACGCGCGACCGCACCTTTATTCATCCGCTGCATGTTCACTACGATGCTGCTAAGCGCTATGCCCTCTCCAATGGCTATCTGGTGGAAATGTCCTATGTGGAAGAAATTTCGCCCCTAGAAGAGGTGCCGCTGACCGATCTAGAATGGCGGATTGCTCTGCCTGCTACCACCGATCGGCAAACGGTGTTGCGGGTAGAACCCGTCGGCATTCCCTTTACCGAAGAAGAACAGCAGGGGCAGCGGGTGGCTGTGTTTCGGTTTAATCGGCTGCAGGCGTGTGAAGGGCAGGTATTTGGCTGGAAAGCGCTTCTGGAGGTGCGGGGGATTAAGTACCAGTTGACGCCACGAGATGTGGAAAACCTACCGCCCCTTTCATCTGAATTTCAGCAGCGCTATCTCATCGATGACGACGATTTGGCCATGGATACTCCGGCAATCCGACGGGCGGCGCAGGAGGCAATCGGCACGGAGACCAATCTGCTGCGGAAAATCTTGAAAATTCGCAATTACGTCTACGATCGGTTGTCCTACAGCATTAAACCCCACATTGATACACCTGATGTAGCCCTAGATCGGGGAACGGGTTCCTGTGGTGAATATGTCGGCATTCTGCTAGCCCTAGCCCGCCTGAATGGCATTGCCTGCCGTACTGTAGGCCGCTATAAGTGCCCACCCGATCCCGACCAGCGCCAAGTGCCGTTGCAGCCCGACTTTAATCATGTCTGGCTAGAATTTTATCTGCCGGGTTTTGGCTGGTTGCCCATGGAATCGAATGTGGATGACGTGCAGGAAGGCGGTCCCTATCCCACCCGCTTCTTTATGGGGCTGCCCTGGTTCCACGCTGAAATTGCTAAAGGCATCCCGTTTGAAAAAATTGCTGCATCGGACTTGCCGGAGGAGATTTCGATTGGCGATCTAGCGCTCAATCACATTCGGTTTACGATTTTGCAGGAATTGCCTCCTCCGAGTCCGACGCCTTAGGCAGCAAAAGTTGAGATTCATCATGACACCGCCAGCAGTTGCGGCCAGCCGCTTTGGCGGCATAGAGAGCGGTATCGGCAGCCATGATCGCCGTAGCAGGAGTGTAGGCAAAGTCTGGAATTTGGCTCCAGATTCCCAGGCTCACGGTTAGGTAAGGGCTGATGAACGAGCAGTCGTGGGGGATTTTCAGCTCAGAAATTCTGGATTGAATGCGTTTAGCCATCAGGATGGCCTGATAAATATCAGTTTGGGGCAACACAATTGCAAATTCTTCGCCGCCATAGCGGGCTACTAAGTCGCTAGCGTGCAGAGTTTGATGGATCGCCTGGGCGACCTGCTGCAAACAGCTATCTCCCGCATGATGGCCATAGTGATCGTTGTAGGCTTTGAAGCAATCCACATCGCAGAGGATCAACGAGAGGTAGGTTTGATCGCGATGGGCCTGCCGCCACTCGACCGACAGATACTCATCGAACCGGCGACGGTTGGAAATTTGGGTGAGGCTGTCTAACGAAGCAAGACGTTCTAGCTCGAGGTTGGCTTGCCGCAGCGCTTGCTCAATCCGCTGGCGCTCCTGAATTTCCTGCTGCAACCGCTGGTTTTGCTCGATTAGCTGTTGCCGCTGGCGTTGAATCGTCAGTTGGCCATGAATCCGGGCTAACACTTCTGCGGTATGAAACGGTTTAGTAATGTAGTCGGCCCCGCCCGCGGCAAAGGCGGCCATCCGATCGTCAATTTCGTTGAGGGCGCTGAGGAAAATGATCGGAATATCTTGAGTGACTGGGTTGGCCTTGAGCTGAGCGCAAACCTCATAACCGCTAACTTCCGGCATCCGGATGTCTAGCAAAATCAAATCGGGCGGTTCAATTTGCACGGTTTGAAGAGCAATCTGGCCGCCCCGCGCTTTGCGCACCTCGTAACCATGGCTTTTAAGGAGGCTGGTCAAAACAAGTAAGTTATCGACTCGGTCGTCCACAATCAAAATTGTGGCTACATCATCAGCCATCCAGTAGGCTCCCCGTCCCAACGAATTGTGCCAGATTCCTAATTATCTAGGTAATTTCAGGTGATTATGCTAGTCGATAATTAGAACCTATCCTGATTAGAGTACCCGTGAAGCAGTTGCAGAATCATCTCAAACTGGAATTTCTGAGCATGGGTATAGAGTTCATCGGCTAAGGCGCTGTAGCTAGTCGGAATTTGTTCGAGTAGCTCAATCACCTGTTCATCTCGACAGCGGATCGCCGCTTGATAGAGTTGGTCCCGCCACTGGGACGGCATGAAGTCGAGAGATGCTGAGCGGTGCCGGCTCGGTACCCTAGCAGGTATTCGCTGCGGCATTGAGGGGACAGGTGGTAGCACTTCAGGTGCTGCTGCTTCGGTGTAATGATAGCGTAACTCCAACTGCTGAGCGATCACCTCATACAGCTCGCTAGTTTGGAACGGTTTACCCAGGAAGCCATTACAGCCTGCTGCCAGTGCTTCTTGCCGGTCTTTTTCCAACACGCTAGCCGAGAGGGCAATAATCCGAGAAAACCGGGGGTTGGGGGTCGTCTTGGGAGCCGCAGCTTCGAGTTGGCGAATTTTTTGGGCCGCGATCAAGCCGTTCATCGTTGGCATGTAGATATCGAGCAGAATTAAATCAGGCTGCCACTGTTGCCACAAGCGGATTGCTTCTTCTCCGTTGGTCGCTTCGCGTAGCTCCAACCGCAGCACGGTCAACATGCGCATCAGCAATTCTCGATTTTCGGCTTGGTCATCCACGATCAGAATTCGGTAGAGGGGATGTCCAGGAGCTAAACCCGTGATTTGACGATGGCTAGACCGATTACTTTCCGGGCAATGCAGAACGCTCTCACTTTCCGAACAAGGCACTGCTTCATCGGGTAAAGGCTTGGTGTCGATAGGGCAGAGGGGCAAACTAACCGTGAAGGTACTGCCTTGGCCAGGGCGGCTGTAAACTGCGATAGTTCCGCCCATCAGTTCAATAAATTTGTGGCTGATGGTTAACCCCAAGCCGGTTCCCTCTGGAGCAATTTTGCCATTGCTGGACTGTTCAAAGGCATCAAAGATGCGGTCCACCTCCTCTACTGGAATGCCAATGCCTGTATCGGATACTTCAAAACTCAGCCATTGGGAATGGTTGGGAATCACCGATACTCTAAGGGTCACGCTGCCTTTTTCGGTGAACTTAATGCCATTGCTCATCAAATTAATCAGCACTTGTCGCAGTTTATTGGCATCTCCAACAACTTGCTGAGGTACATCGGGAGCGCTGATCACTTGTAACTGGAGTCCTTTCGCTTCAGCTCGTTGCCGCAGGATACTGTCAATGGTTTCTAGCAGTTCGCTCAGGTTGAAGTTGATTTCTACCAAATCCACTCGTCCCGCTTCGATTTTGGACAAGTCCAGCACATTGTTGATCAAACTGAGTAAATGTTCGCCGCTGCGGTTAATGATCCGCAGATTGTGCTGCTGTTCTGGCGTAGTGCGCGGGTCTACACACATGATTTGGGCAAACCCCAGAATGGCATTGAGTGGGGTGCGCAACTCGTGGCTCATGTTGGCTAAAAATGCGCTTTTGGCGTGATTGGCAGCTTCAGCAGCCTGTTTAGCCCGTTCCAGTTCCAGGTTGGTGCGAGTCAGTTCAACAGTGCGTTCGGCAATCCGGGCTTCTAAAATCCGGTTATAGTCGGCCAGCAGCTTTTCGGCCTGTTTGCGCTCGCTGATGTCCTGAAACGCAAGGATGGCATAGTTAACCGTTCCGCTGGCATCAAAAACGGGCGTTGCTCGCACCTCCAAAGGAACCGTGCGGTCGGCTAGGTGAATTTCGATATCTTCTACGGTAATGTTTTCTCCATGCAGAGCGCGGGTTGAGGGTAGTTGGTCGGGCGGATAGGGGCGGTTGGCTCCCAGGTTAGTTTGATAAAAGTGCTTTAGCGTGTGCATCGCCAAATTCGGCTTAAAAGTCTGCCCGAGCAGGTGCTGAGCCGTCTGATTCATGTAGCTGATGCTGCCGCTCGGTTCAACCACACAAATACCCACCGGAATCGCCTCCAGAAATTTAGCAAGCTGCTGTTGCTCCTGATGCAACGCATCAAACGAAAGCTGAAGCTGGGCTGCCATCTGGTTAAACGAATTGGCCAGCTCTCCGACTTCATCGGCTCGGTGAATCGCAATCGGCTGCTTCCACTGCCCTTTGGCTATTTGCTTGGCAGCTCGATTCAACTTGCGGATTGGAGTAATCACCCAGCGAGCAGTCATGACACTAACCGTGATGGCAACCAGCATGGCAACAGCACAGAGCAGAAAGGTTGTGCGCGTGTTGGCATAGATTTGGGTCATGAAATCTGATTCGGGTACCACTTCCATCAGCACCCAATCCAACCCGAACCCGTCTTGCCAAGGCGTTATCTGCACAAAATGGGGGGCACCCTCAAGATTGAACTTGAGCTGTTGTGGTTGGTCAATTTGGTCTAACCCCCCGAACTGCTGGATCACATGGCTGACTGTTGAGCGCATGAGCGGATTATCACTCTCCAGAGCAGGCACCCGCTGGAGCCGCTGATTAACAACGCTGTAGGTGGGTTGTGGGGTAGAACTTGCCACCAAAACGCCAGTCGGCTCCAAAATAAAAATTTGGCCTGATTTAGCCACTTTGAGCTGTTTAAGAAAGCGTTCAATATCGTTCAAATACAGATCGACTGCTGCTACGCCCCTGAGACCACTCGGACTGCGAAACGGTTTAACCGCAGTGATTGTTAACCCTTCATTCGCTTCTCCGATAAAGGGATAGATCTCGCTCCAGGTCGCTTTACCGGCTGCCACAGCTGCTTGGTACCAGGGACGTTGGCGTGGATCGTAGTTGGGCACTGCATTTAAGGGGCGAGTGCGTTGGCCGGATTTATTCACCGCATAGGAAATGTAGTGCCGGTCAGTGGTGCCATCGGTGACTTCAATCAGATACGAGACCTCACCGTTTTTGTGGACAGGTCCCGCACCAATAAACTTACCCTGTTGGTCTCCCACATAGATAAAGCTGACCGTATCAAAGGTCTGGATCCGGTCCAGAAAATAGGCATCCAGCGCTTGCAAATTCTGGGTCTCTAGATTGATTAGCCCCAACTCAATATCATCGGCCACCAGTTTGACGATTTGTTGCGGCAGTCCTGTATAGGCTTGCAAATGCTGCTGGACTCGGTTCTGCACTTCGCTCATTAGCTGTTGTGCCAGGTTATTCACGGCCTGCTGTCCATTGATGTGGGAAAGGTAACCCACCAATCCCACAATTACGACAATTTGCACAATAAACGGAATACTGAGAACGACTCGCAGCGGTAGACGCTTGAGAATGTAGATCAGCCTAGATCGAAACGCAGATTGAATTGACTGAACCATAGCGGGGGTGCTACTCCAGCGCAAATGCCCTCTTATTGCCCTCTTATTATCGACAAGAGTGGCGGCGAGATATCCCTGGCTCTGTATCGATTACCAATTGATTGCTAATTTAGGCTGATTTTCGCCTCCATGATTTCGCCTCTATGATTTCGCCTCTGTGATTTCGCCTCTGTGATTTCGCCTCTGTGATTTCGCCTCTATAGGTTCGCCTCAACCTTGCTGCTTAAACGGCAAATCTTGGTTGATTGCTTCGATCTCTTGCTGCTCCATAGCGTTAACTTCACTAATATAGGAGCGCAAGATTTTAGCAAACCGAGCATCGTAGAAGCGGTGTAGCGAATAGTTGGGAGCGGCCGGAAACCCCCGCCGCTTCTTGTGCCGCCCACCTGCCCCCGGATCAAACGTTTGAATCTGGTGCTGAATTGCCCACTCGATAGGCGTGTAGTAGCAAGTATCAAAGTGTAGATTGTCAAAATCTTGCGTCGCGCCCCAATAGCGCCCATAGAGCTGATCACCCTTGGTGAGGCAAAACGACATGCCAATTGGATGGGGATTCTGCTCAGCATAAACGGCAAACAGGACGACTCGGTCGCAATAGTTGGGGTAAAGCTGCTCAAAAAATCTGCGGGTAAGGTACTTGCTGCCCCACCAACCAAACTTGTCGCACGTATCGCTATAGAAGTCATACATACGAGAGAGCAGGGATTTGGAAATTGCTTCGCCAGTTAAGGGTTGGAGCCGTAGCCCAGCTTGAGTCACCGCTTTGCGCTCTCGCTTAATGTTACGCCGCTGATTAGCATTAAAGGCCGCTAAGTAATCATCAAAACTTTGGAAGCCCTGATTTGACCAGATATAGCTATGGTGCAGCCAGCTTATAAAGCCGTGCCGCTCCATCAACAATCGCCAGTCTGGATCCACATAGAGAAAATTACAGCCTGAAATCCGATGACGCATGCAAAAGTGATCGATGGCTCCAATCATCAGGTCGGTCAGTTCATCTTCATCTTCGCCCGACGCGATCAAAAAGCGATAGCCTTCGGCAGGCGTGAAAGGCGACATGCCCAGCAGTTTGGGATAGTACTGAATCCCTAGCCGATGGGCCAGATCCGCCCACTGGTGATCAAACACAAACTCGCCATAACTATGCCCTTTGAGGTACAGAGGAGCCGCCGCAATCAAGGTCCGATCTCGCCAGACCGTCAGGTGATTGGGCAACCAGCCTGCTTTGGCGCTGACACTACCGGATGTTTCCATGTTGTTGAGCCACTCCCATTCCAGGAACGGCATCTTCAGCGGCAGGGCTAGGGCATCCCATTCGGCTTGCGGAATGTCCGCCATCTTGTCGATCCAGGCAACCGAGTAGCGGGGCTTGAGTTGTTCGACCATAGGGGGTGGATGGGTGGATGAGTGCGTGAGTAGGGGGTGGGGAGTGGGGAGTGGGGGGTGGGAAAGATAGGGAAGGAAGTCTAAAGAAAGTTTAACTGACTTGAGGCGGGCAGCAGGGAGTGGGCTTTACAGGTCAAGCCGCATTTCATTTGATTCGCTGAAGCCGAGTTTGGTGTAGACGGGTTTACCAGAGGGGGAGGCGTGCAGAATAGCGCGGGTGCAGCCTAGAGAGCGGAGGTGTTCGATTGCCAGGGTGGTGAGGGTGGTGGCGAATCCTTGACCGCGATAGGTCGGCTCGACATAGACGCCCCAGATATAACCGTATTGGCGATAGTGGTCAGCCAGCACCAAGGGATACAGTCCGGCGAAGAGTTGGCAACCGGCAGATCCCACGACTTGCTGGTCCACCTCGACGACAAAGGCTTGATAGGACAGGGTCTGGCGGGCCTGCTGGATGAAGTCCAGGATGATGGCGTGCCAATTAGGCTGAATATCGCCTGCTGTCACGTCGTTGTCGCGCCAAAGCTGATAGAAATGCTGAGCAATCAAATCATCTTCGGCTGGGTAGGCAGGTCGAAACTGAACGGAGGCGGCTGGGGTATTCATGGTCCTGCGCTCTAGATGCACCGTTGACGACGGTAATGGAGAAAAACTTCCTGGTCAATTACTTCAGCTGAGAGCAAGGCTAAGCGAGGCGCTAGGGTTTCGGTAAATCCAGTTCCACCGACCGGCGTAGGAGCATCTGTGCCGCCTAAAATTAGGGGACACACCGTCAGCCAGAATTCGTCGATCAGATCTTGAGCCACCAGCGCAGCCACAATTTCGCTGCCACCGGTAATCACGAGTTGCTCGATACCATAGACCGTAAGCTGATGTAGAGTTTTTGACCAGTCAATGCAAGACACCTGAGTGTTTTCCGGCTTAGCCGGATCAGACTGGGCCAACATCAGCACGCGCTCGAATTCAGGCCGGTTTTGCCAGGAGGCTGCTCCTGTCTTAGTGGTAAGTAGCCAACGCGGAACCGGCTGCTGAAAGAAAAAAAGTTGCGGATCGAGGCTGGCAGACCGCGAACAAACAATATGGGTAGGCTGGGGAGGCTTCCCTTGCTGCTGTCGTTTTTGCAACAATAGGGGATTAGTCACTCTTAGTGTGGTTCCATAAGCCTGTAGCGTTCCCGATCCAAACAAAACTCCATCGGCTTGAGCAATCTGAGTTTCTAGATGACGTTTATCGACCTTAGAACCAAACCGGGCTGGTGCTCGCGTTGCATCTGCAATTTTGCCGTCGGCACTCATGGCTAGAACCAGCGTAATATAGGGCCGTTCAACAGGCTGGGGGAGGATCATCTTAAGCAGAGATTGAGGAGGATTCCAAGCGCGGGACAGGCAGTAGCTTCTCCCTGTTCACAATACAAAACAATACAATTTGCATCTTCATATTGAGTAAAGAGTCGTTGAAGAAACTGATTTCTGTTACGGATGTCCATCCATCCTAACGAGTTGAGTATTAATCTTAGTAGGGGAGCGCATCCGGGTGGGAAATCCATACCTCACATTGGAAAGTTATGGCTATGGTGGGTCAGTCATCGTTTCGCCGCATTCTACTGCTGCGAATTTTGTTGCTCAGTATTCCGATTTTGTTTTTAGGAATGGCGGTGACATTTCGCAAGGCTCGCAGTAGTTTGCTGCAAACTGCACGACAAAATTTAGAGCAAAGTGCCGTTCGCAAGGCTGAAACGATCCAGGACTCGATCAATGCACTGCAAACGAGCATGGCGATTGCTAGCGAAACCGCTCCTTTACAGTTTGGTTCCCCGGTGACAGCAAGCCTGTTTCTCAAACAGTTGCAGCCTCAGTTGCCAACCGACGTGCGCTGCCTCCAGCTTAAAGATCTGGAAACTGCTGAGATGATTGCCAGCACCTGCGGTAATTTGGTGTTGGACCAGGTTGCTACTCAGGACTGGCCTAAGCAGCGGCAACCCGGCGATCTGAACCACCTGCAGACCCACACCCTCACGATCAATCAGCTCAATCGACCACCTCAAACCGACAATACGAGTCAGCTGACTCTGCTGCTCAGCACACCGGTCTATAACACTACCGGCCAGTTGCGCTACAGCCTGACGGCTCAGACAGTGATCAAACAAACTGAATCGCCGGCTCCCTGGCTGCTGCAAGGCAATACGA
This sequence comes from Leptolyngbya sp. NK1-12, assembly GCF_032598965.1. Lineage (NCBI taxonomy): Bacteria > Bacillati > Cyanobacteriota > Cyanophyceae > Leptolyngbyales > Leptolyngbyaceae > Leptolyngbya > Leptolyngbya sp. NK1-12. The sequence goes on along the minus strand of NZ_CP053586.1, from coordinate 328,053 downwards.
TTGTGATCAACGAAAAGGGCACATTTTTAGCCCATCCCCTAGTCGGAAAAGTCGGCCTCAATATTGCGCAAGCGGGCGACAGTGATCGGTTTCAGGATATCCTCAACAACATTCAGCGGGGAGACACCGACTCGCGCCACCTGTTTAACTTGGAGGGGAATGTCACCGAATGGATTGCTGGCTTCAGCCCCCTGACCGTTCCCGTGACGGCGAAAGAGCGAGAAACCTGGGCCGTGCTAGCCGTTACCCCAGCCGACAGCGCCCTGCAAGGGCTGGACGATATTACTCAAATTCTGCTGATTCTCACGGTGGGCCTGCTGGCCGCCCATCTGCTGGCCATGCTCTATATGGCGCGGGATCTGGCTTTGCCAATCGAACAGTTGGGTAAATATGCGCTGCGGATCCACAAACGCGACCCGATCGAGCGAGCGCCTAAGAACTTTCGGATTCGGGAACTGAACCACTTGGCCGAAGTGCTGGACAACATGGTGGGACGCCTGGAAGAGCGGGCGAAGGAACTGGAATCAGCCTGGCAGGAAGCAGAAGCCGCCAATCAGCTCAAGAGCGAATTTTTGGCCAACACCTCCCACGAGCTGCGAACGCCTCTGAATGCGATCATCGGCTGTATCCGGTTGGTGAAAGATGGCTGTTGCGACAGCCGAGAAGAGGAAGTGGAGTTTTTGCAGCAAGCTGATAAGGCCGCTATCCACCTGCTGAAGATCATCAACGATTTGCTCGACATCCAGCGGATCGAAGAGAAAAAGCTGCCCCTCTCGTTTGAGGTGATCGATCTGCGCCAAATTCTCAAGGATGTGGTGGATCTAGAAGCGGTGCAGATTCAGCAGAAGGGGCTAGAGCTGCATGTGATGGAGTTGGTTGAGCCGATCATGGTGCGCGTCGATCCGGCTCGCCTCAAGCAGGTTTTGCTCAACATCATCTACAACGCGATCAAATTTACTGACCAGGGCAGTATTAGCCTTCAGATTCGCTTAGAGCAGGCTGAAGACGTTGTGACTCGTCCAGCCAACCAGCCCGTAGGTCAAAACGGACATCGGGCAGACCACGACGGTGAAGATGATACCGAGTGGGTCGTCATCGCCATTCAGGATACGGGGATTGGCATCGACCCGGCTCAACAGCACAAGCTATTCCGGCCGTTTGTGATGGTGGATGGCTCCACGACGCGCAAATTTGAAGGCACGGGATTGGGATTGGCGATTTCGCGCAATTTGGTAGAAATGATGGGCGGTCAGATCAGTTTGCACAGTGCCGGTTTGGGGCATGGCACCACCGTCAAGGTTGTGTTGCCGATATTCAGCACTACGCCGGAATCCTCCAACGGTCAGGATCCACCGAAAGAAGCCGCATCGGTCACTGAGCCTGCTGTTAAACCAACGGTGATTAGCTGAATCTAGATCCGGTGTTTACAGCCCTCCAGAGCCAAGAGATGAAAAAAGGCTTTGGAATCGCTGCCTTTCAATTGGTTCAAGCTTTAATGGATTAGACTGCGCTGAACGAGAATCGATCCGAAGCGGCAAGTCTTGTCACCTCCCACTTTTCAAGCATAGGCATGAGTCAAGCTGGTTATTACCGCCATCCCACCATTAGTGGCGATCGCGTCGTTTTTGTTTGTGAAGATGATCTCTGGAGTGTCCCAGTTCAAGGAGGCGTTGCCATGCGCCTCACGGCTAATTTAGCGAGAGTGCAGCACCCGTTTCTGTCACCCGATGGCGAGCATCTAGCGTTTGTGGGTCGAGAAGAAGGCCACTCAGAAGTGTACTGTATGTCGGCAGCGGGCGGAGTTGCCAAACGCCTTACCTTCATGGGATCAGCCCAAGTTGTTGGCTGGAGCCGAGACAGTCAATCGATTGTATTCAGTAGCGCTGCTGGTCAACCCTTTGGTCGGATGGTACACCTCTACACAATTAGTCCTGCCGGCGGTTTACCCGAACCATTGCCCTACGGATTGGCCCACAGCGTTGCCTTTGCTCCCCATGGCGGTGTGGTCTTGGGGCGCAATACGGGCGAGCCAGCCTACTGGAAGCGCTATCGCGGCGGCAGAGTGGGTGTGCTTTGGGTGGATCCCAGCGGTGACGGCAGCTTTCAAAAGCTCATCTCCCTCAATGGCAATCTAACAGCTCCGATGTGGGTCGGGGAGCGGATTTACTTTTTGTCGGATCACGACGGCATCGGCAATCTCTATTCCTGTACACCCACCGGTGAGGATCTGCAACAGCACAGCCAGCAGCGCCAATACTATGCCCGCAACGCCACATCGGACGGGCAGCGCATTGTTTACCACGCTGGAGCCGATCTGTTCTGTTTTGATCCTGCTACCGGAGCTGAGCACCAAATTGAGGTGCAGTTTCACAGTCCCCGCATCCAGCGGCAGCGCAAATTTGTTGAAGCCGATGAGTTTTTAGAAACTTACGATCTGCATCCAGAGGGCCATTCGGTGGTGATCACCAGCCGCGGCAAGAGCTTTTGCTTTGGCAATTGGGAAGGCGCAGTGTTTCAGCTGGGTCGTCCAGACGCAGGACGCTATCGCCTGACCCATTGGCTCAACGATAAGCAGCGACTCGTGGGGATATCGGACCGCAGTGGAGCCGAAAGGCTAGAAATTCTGACGCTCGATTTTGCCGCCGAGCCGCAGCCACTCGAGATCGATATTGGCCGAGTCACCAGGCTAGACGTTTCCCCGGTAGCCGATCAGGTAGTGTTGTCTAACCATCGGCAAGAGCTGATCTGGGTTGATCTGGTCACTCAAACCAGCCGCATCCTCGATTGCAGCCAGTTTCAGCCGATTCAAGGATTTGCCTGGTCGCCGGATGGCCAGTGGGTCGCCTATAGCTGTGCCGAAACCCAGCACACTTTCTCGATCAAACTCTGCCGCATCAGTGATGGTGAGACGCATGTGTTAACCCCGCCCCGGTTTCGAGATGTGAATCCGGCTTTTGACCCCGGCGGTAAGTTCATCTACTTTTTGTCGATGCGGGAGTTCAACCCGGTTCACGACCGGATTTACTCCGATTGGAGCTTTCCCAAAACAATGCGTCCGTTTCTGATTTCGCTGCAGCGCGAAACACCATCCCCCTTTGTGCCGGTTCCCCGCCCACTCAATGGTGCCAAGGCTAAAGCCGCGACTCCAGCCGCCAGCGAAGCAACGGATGCACCAGCAACGGAGAACTCAGATGAAGCCGAAAAAAACCAAGCCAAGACGCCAGATCCCCTGCGGATCGACTGGGACGGCATCGAGCAGCGCATTCTGGGTTTTCCGGTCCCCGAAGGCATCTACGGCCAAATCATCGGCATCGAAGGGAAAGTTTTGTTCACCACCTTTCCGGTCCAGGGCAGTTTGGACTGGCGATACAACAACGGTAAATCAGAAGCAAAACCATCGCTAGAGCTATACGACTTTGAAGCCCACAAGCAGGAACGCATTGCTGCAGATGTCAGCAGCTTTCGGATCGGACGCGATCAGAAGACCCTAATCTATCGCTCCGGCAACCGCCTGCGGGTCTGTGGGATTGCTCCTCAAGACCGGGATCGGAAAGAAACGGAGCCAGGTCGCAAAAGTGGTTGGCTGGATCTGAACCGGGTGCGGCTGGCCGTTAGCCCAGAGCAGGAATGGCCGCAGATGTTCCGAGAAGCGTGGCGCTTACAGCAAGAACAGTTCTGGACTGCCGATATGTCGGGGGTGGATTGGCAGCGGGTCTACCAGCGCTATGCCCCTCTGCTGGATCGGATCGGCTGCCGCTCAGAATTTGCCGATCTGGTGCTGGAGATGCAGGGCGAGTTGGGCACGTCCCATGCCTATGAAAGTGGCGGCGACTACCGAGAAGAGCCAGACTACCGCATGGGCTTTCTGGGAGCTGACTTTTGCTACGATGCTGAGGCCGATGCCTATCGGGTGGACCATATTGTGCAGGGGGATTCCTGGACCGAGCAGAACTCACCCTTAAACCAGTTGGGCGTCAACGTGCAGCCAGGGGATTTACTCTTAGCCGTAGGTGGGCAGCGCGTCAGCCGCCATTGTAGCCCGCAAGAACTGCTGGTGAATCAGGCGGGCTGTGAGGTGGCGCTCACTTTTGTCGCAGCCAATGCCGCAGCCAATGCTTCTGATAGTTCCGCCACACCCCGTACTGTTACTGTCAAAACCCTCCGCAGTGAAACCGCACTCCGCTATCGGGAATGGGTGGAACGCAACTACCGTCAGGTGCAGGCAGCAACCCAGGGCCAAATCGGCTATATCCATATTCCCGACATGGGAGTGATCGGCTACGCCGAATTTCACCGCTACTATTTCGCCGAAACCCACAAAGCTGGACTGATTGTAGATGTGCGCCATAACCGGGGTGGCAATGTGTCGCAGTTCATTCTGGAAAAATTGGCCAGACCACGGTTGGGGTATGACATTAACCGCTGGGGGAAACCCGATCCCTATCCTTCCCATTCGGTGGCCGGTCCGATTGTTGCCATCACCGATGAGTATTCTGCTTCCGATGGAGACATTTTTAGCCACAGCTTTAAGCTGATGAAACTCGGGACCCTGATTGGCAAGCGCACTTGGGGAGGCGTAATTGGCATCCATCCACGCCATGCCTTAGTGGATCACGGCAGAGTTACTCAGCCAGAATATTCGTTTTGGTTCGTGGATGTGGGCTGGCAAGTCGAGAATTATGGCACCGATCCCGATATTGAAGTCGAGATTACACCGCAAGATTGGGCACAAGGCCGAGACACTCAGCTCGAAACCGCAATTCAAATTATCACCAACCAATTGGCTGAAAATCCCGTGATTCTACCCGATTTTGGCGAACGGCCCCACCTGCCCCTACCCAGCTAATCCTGCTCAATGCCCACACCCCAGCACCGATGCAGACCGCTGCTGGCACGCTAGAGTAGGAGCATAGCGGATTTGTTCTCCTTGATGGCGTATGAACAGGTTGACTCGTTTTTGGAAAACGGCCTATCGTCAAGAGCCAATCTCTAGCTTCGTGCTGACGATTGGTTTGGTGGATGCGGTGATCGGCGGTATGGGCGGACGTGGTTCACTGCTGTTGTTAGGCTTAACAACAGTTGGGGTTGCCATAGCCCTGCGGCGGTTACTGATGCGTCGGCCTGAGTTGCCCCTGCCTCAGCCAATCCCCCAGCGTTATCTGCCTGCCCGCTCGTCTCGTCCGTCTTTGCCGCTACTGGGTTTATCAGAAAAGCATGACTAGTGTTGCCGCGACCAATAAGCTCCTTAAAATCGGTGAGGTAGCCGAAAGGACTGGCCTACCGATCAAAACCATTCGCTATTACGACGAAATTGGCCTGCTTACACCGACGGTAGAGCGCTCGGAATCGCGCTATCGGCTATTCCGGCCCTCAGTTTTAAACCGACTCGCCTTTATCAAACGCTCGCAGGCGCTGGGCCTTAACCTGAAAGAAATTCAGCAAATTCTAGCAGTCCACGATCATGGGGAGTTACCCTGCGGCGAGGTCAAGCAGCATCTAGAAGCCAAACTGGCTGATATCACCCGTCAAATTGACGCCCTACAAACCCTGCAAACGGAACTGCAAGGCATCCTTTCCGGCTGGCAGGAACAGCCCGCTGCCGATCGCATCCAAAAAACCATCTGCCCGAATATCCAGAGACTATGAACCGTGCCTTCCACCGCATTGCTCGGATTACCCGTACCCTACTAACCGTCTACTACGCCTACATGGTTGAATATCGGGCCGAGCTGCTGTTTTGGGTGCTCTCAGGTACGTTGCCGCTGATTTTGATGGGAGTTTGGGTGAAAGCAGCGCAGGGGGGGCAGTTTGGTCTATCGCCTGAGGATTTTGTGCGCTATTTTCTGGCGGTGTTTCTGGTCCGGCAGTTTACGGTTGTTTGGGTAATCTGGGAGTTTGAGCGCGAAATCGTGGAAGGTAAATTGTCTTTTCGCTTGTTACAGCCATTGGATCCGGGCTGGCATCACCTCGCGTCTCATTTTGCGGAACGCTTTGCTCGATTGCCGTTCGCAATTCTTTTAATTGGGCTATTCTTTTGGCTCTATCCCCAGGCTCTCTGGTTCCCTAGCCTGACGGAGCTGCTGTTATTTTCAGTAGCTGTATTTCTAGCGTTCATTTTGCGATTCGTCAGTCAATATACCTTCTCGATGGCTGCCTTTTGGATCGAGCGAGCCTACGCGATTGAGCAGTTCTGGTTTTTGTTCTACCTTTTCCTCTCTGGCTTAGTCGCTCCCCTCGACGTGTTTCCGCCTTTAGTGCGTCAAATTGTTCTGTTCACGCCGTTCCCCTACATGATTGGCTTCCCAGCCAGTATTTTGGTTGGCCTACCTGTGAACATTGGTTTAGGTCTGCTAATTATGATCGGTTGGATTCTTCTATTCTTGGTGTTGAATCGCTGGCTCTGGAAACGCGGTCTGCGGCAATATTCGGGTATGGGAGCGTGAGCATTTTATTCCTAAAATTAGGAATGTTGAAGCAATCACTCGCGTTCCTTCCTTCTACAGCCAACCTTAACCATGCCCACTCTTATCGCTGTTTGGTCTCACTCCATGCATCGCCGCTTGCGAATCTGGTTGATTCTGAGTATAGTGCTAGTCCTTTTAACTATCGTAGCTCCACCAATCCATGCTCAAGAGAACAACTTGATTGGCGATCCTGGCAGCCCAGCAGAGAATCCGGCAGGTAATCCAGTTGATGGCTATCCAGTGGTCTTAGATGGGCAAACGTTGTTTCGTGTCAAGCAGGATATTCCAGGCATTGCATCAGCGCAGGAACGGGCAGCGATTATTAATAGTCGCTTGACTAGGTTCGCTAGCGATACCTCAATTGCACCCGAAACCGTCCGAGTTGAAGAACAAAATGGCCTGTCGGTTGTCTTAGCAGGAGATACCATTCTGCTAACTGTGGCAGATGGTGATCGAGAAGGTAATCAATCACGTCAAGTACTTGCTGAGAAAACAGTACAAATTATCCAGTCTGCTGTGACTCAATACCGTCAAGCACGGAGCGCTGAGAAAATTATCCGGGGTATTATATTGAGCGTTTTGAGCACAGTTGCCTTAATCGGCCTGCTGCTGTTGCTGCAACGCTGGATATCTCGCCTGTTAATTCGGATTCGAGCGGCTCGACAAGCTGATGCGCTAGACTTCCGAATTCAAGGTATGCAATTGCTTGGTTCCGATGCAACCAGTTATCTTCTTTCAGGTCTGGTGAAAGCATTGCGGCTAGCGTTGATTTTAGGCAGCCTCTACCTATATATTCCGTTTGTTCTCAGCCAGTTTCCGAGCACAAGGGCGATCGGGAATTCCATCTTTAGTGACATTGCCGCTCGGTTAGAACTGCTGATTGCTGGGTTGGCAGGATATTTACCAAATCTAGCGATTATCACAATCATTAGTTTTGTCACCTACTACCTGATTCAATTCGCCAAGCTGATTATCATCGAACTGGGGCGAGACAATGCCTATCCCTGGTTTTATCCAGAATGGGTGCAGCCCACGAATCGGCTAGCTGCGATGTTGCTGATTGCTATGGCCTGTGTGGTAGCAGCTCCCTATCTTCCTGGTTTCGGTTCACCAGGCTTTCAAGGAATTTCGCTGTTTTTAGGTGCATTACTTACTTTAGGATCATCATCTGCTATCGCTAATGTGATTGCAGGCGTTATTTTAATCTACACTCGCGCCTTTCGGAGCGGAGACGTGATTCGGATTGGAGACATTATAGGAGAAGTGACTGAGAAAACCCTGTTTGTCACCCGGATTCTGACGCCTAGAAAAGAAGTAATTACCATTCCCAATTCTGCGGTGCTCAGTAGTAATGTGGTCAATTTCCATGCTGGTGCGCGTGAATTCAAACAGTACTTACTGCTACACACAACCGTTACGCTGGGGTATGATCTCCCCTGGCGCAAAGTCCATGATGTATTGATTCAAGCCGCTCTTTCAACGTCAAATATTGTCCCTGAGCCGGGTCCTTTCGTATTGCAGACGGCGTTAAATGATTTTAACGTTAGCTACGAACTAAATGCCTATACAAATCATCCGGAAATTATGCCAAGAATTTATTCTGAATTGCACCAGAACATTCAAGACTATTGCAATCAAGCTGGGATTGAAATTTTGTCTCCCACCTACTCGTCACTGCGCGATGGCAATCACTCCACTCTTCCCGGTGATTATCTCCCAGATGATTACAGTCCTCCCTCGTTCCAGATTCAGAGCAAAAATGGGCAGTAGCTCATTTGGGTTGAATAGCAATAGACAGCTTGATTTTAATCCAGGTGAGACAAATTAACTGCTTAGGCAGAGCAATTTGTATAGCCCCGCCTTGGCATGCGATGAGAGCAATCTATCTCCCAGCATTGAAAACGAGCTACAACATCGTCAATTAGTCCAAACGTGAGTGCCAACCAGTACGGCCAACATCAAATGTAACAGAGCTAGCAGTATTGCAACTTTTAATCATGTGGATTAATTAGCTAGTCAATGGAGTCGGACTAAGCTCTGAGGCTCTCAATTACTTCTTTTTTCTGTACTATTCTAATTCTGTTCACAGTGCCTATCCCTTCACTGCAAATTATCTAATCTATCATAACTTAGAAGGCAGTCGTCGAAACTCATAGTCAACTTCTCCTGTTCTTGTTACAACTTGCTCAACCTTGACCAATACACCTAGCCCTTCAATCGGTACACGATTTCGGTTTTTATCAAACTTGATTGTTCCTGGACCTAAAGCACCGTCTGCTATAAATTCATTAGGCTTTGCTAATTGCTGATATACTTCAGATCGGGTAGCAGGCTTATGGTTATGAGCTAGTTCATCCAGGCTTTTGATGATCGTTTTGGTCGAATCGTAGGCGGTCAAGGTTCGCCAACTGTAGCCTTGTTTGACACCAAAAAGCTCACTGGCTTTGATCTCAAAATCAGATTCAAATTCGTCTCTACCCCACGGAACAGCCACTACAAGTTCACTCTTATAGGCTTGTTCAGTCAGCATCCTTTGATCAAAGGTCGAGTCGGAACCAAGCAGGTTCCAACGCGGGTTGTTCTCTATAAGCTTTAGGGCGTTTTGCATTGTTTCTTCAACTGTTGGAATCAACAATAGCCACTGCACTGCTTGCCCACGCTGAAGGCAGTCACTCACAACGGATTGCTTTGATAAATCACAGCCAATAACTGCCTGTTTCTGGTATTGAAGAGAGAGTGCTTCTAAGAACACATTTTTAAATGACTCCCCATAGGGATTGTAATTAGTTAAATCGGTTGCAATTGCAATATCTGTTGCCGTTACTCCTCTATTTCTAAACCGGTTTTTAATAAATTCAGCGAGAGATCTGGCTGCGACCTCATCATTTGTAGCCGCAAGGAATAGTCGATCATTTTTGGAATTGCTGCTTGTCAAAAAGATAGAAGTGTTGCTCGGCGAGATGCTGACCAATTCTGTTGATTGAAACTCCTCTAAGCTCTGCTGCGTAACTTCGCTGGCGTTATTGCCAATAAATGCTAGGATATTGCTCTGCTTAGCAATTGCTTTAGCAATCTCGCGCCCCTTGGATGGTTTATCTTGATCGTTTCCAACAAGAAAGATCAGAAATCTGCCGTCTCTTCCTTTACAATTATTCAAAGATTCATTACTCTCAACAATTGCTTTGATATTCGAAACACTACCGCAGTTCATTTCACTCTGAGCTAGTACCACCCCCCGTAGTAGCTCTTCTGCAATGTCAGAAACTTCGTCTTCAGGGCTATAGGACGGAACCCCAACGGGAACAGCAACAGCAACTTTCTGGATTATATAGGGAGTGGCAATATTCTCTTTTTGAGATTCATTGACTTTTTGTTGAGCAATGGAGTTTAGCAAGTATAGCCATGTTTCTGGGTCGTTGGATTCTTCCTTAAGAGACTCAGTAAACCAATAGATGGCATTGCTATAATCTCCAGTTAAAGCAGCTTCAAGAAACGCCTGATTGCCTGCCGTTTTAGCATCAGAAATCTTGCTCTTAACTAAGGTTTCTTCTCCTAGACTAAGGTCATCACCAATCTGAAGTGAAAGCGAAGTTAAAGTGGGGGAAGAATCTACCGGGTCAGTTGAAGCAACATCCAAAACAAAGTTTATGAAGATTCCTAGGACAGAAAATATCAGAACTCCTACAACAAACAGGAACTTAACTTCGCGCAATTGTCGTCCAATTGCTTGCCAAAATGAGTGATTTAGCAATCGATCTAGCAAAGTGGGTTCTCCTGCTTGGCTTTCCCGATTTTGTGTAGAGTCATTTAGTTCAGTTGACGTATTGGAGGCAATTTTCCTATCTTCTGAATTCTGCGCAGGTGATGTATTGGGATCAATTGCACTATTGCTTACTTCAGGATTCTGTGTAATTGAATTATTTTCTGCAACTGTTGGAGCGGGTGATGGCGCAGGAGTAGGAGAGGTTTGAGTAGGTTGAGGCCAAACTAATGGGGGTGCCGCAGGAGATTGAATAATTACAGGAAACCAATGCGCACCTGGAAAATCATATCCTATATGTCCTTGAAGCCAGCCACATGTTTCTCGAATCGCAAAATCAAGTGGGGATCCTTCAGCAATTAATCTTAGAAATTCTCTCAAGAACGCTTGAGCAACTTGATCTGGCACGGATTCCCGCATCACGATCATCTGAGGAATCCTCAGCTCTGCTAATTGAGTTGCTAAACCCAATCCATTACAAGAGTTGAAGATTGCTAAATTTAAACCTTGCCTGACTGCTCGTTGTAGTGCTGCACGTAATCGACCAACTGACAACGAGTCCTGGGGGTTGATTTGAAATTCTGCGCGTCTTCCATCACTATCGCTATAACTATGTCCAGCGAAATATAGCATGTCCCACTGCTGGTGCCACAATTGATTGTTGAGTTCTTGTCGAGAAGGCTCCACCAGAAAATGTATATCTGCCCCCTGTAGCTGCTCTAAATATTCCCGATCCTGCTCAACATTAATTCCTTCACTATTACCCAGTACAGCAAGAATTCGAACTGGTCTATTAAATGAGATGAATTCAGTGTCTAAAGCAGTTTCCCATGTCATCCCTCCCGACAAAGCAAACCCCAATTCAGGCAGATCATCAAATAAGTTAAAGACATGCCAAGGTAATTTTTGCAAGTATGTATTATTGGTTTGAAAGACAACTTGCTGCGGCTCATTACTATTCTGCGCCACATGGGAAATAACGGTTCGTAGAGTCGTAAAATTGCTTTGCGGGAACCAGTTTATTCGTAAGAAGTTTTCTAATTCAATAACAGCTTCCTCACAGTTCCTCCTATTCTCTTCGTCTTGCTCGGATGAATAAATTTGAGTTCTTTGATTAGGAGGAATAGAAATAGTGCGTATTTGAGGCAAGAGATAGTAGTATCGTCTCCATCTTTCATAAAGATTTGGAATATCAGGTGCAGACGGAAGATTAAAATTTCCCTCTATTCTCCGTAATGGACTTCCGTGACTGCCGAGTCTCAGAGTTACAGGAAAACCCTCCTCAAAGCTACCTTCGCCAATTTCAATAAGAGCTAGCATAGGGAACAGCAGGAGCGATTGAAACGAAATCCATACGCGGAACTGAGCAGTCAATTGCGACAGCAACTTTTTCGACTATCATTGCCACTTAAGAAGTATTTTTAGATTATAAAGCTCTCAGTAATCCTCGCGTTATTAAAGATGAGCTTGACATCAAACCGATCGTTTAGGTCTGAACAGAACTTGAACTGAATCCATCTTGGTTTCTCTCCAGTTTGAGGATTGTTTTTCGCCTCAACCTCAAAAAGAGTTGCTTCATGCTCATCCAATCCAACTAGCTTGAGTCCTTCAGGTAGATAGGCTTGGTTACCAACTGGATAGACTCGGAGAAGCACAGCTACACTCTGGTTGGGTTTAGGCAAGACTGCAACCATGAGGGCAATTGATTGCTTGGGTAGCTGTAGACTTAGATCTAGCGCTTTCCAGACTCCGCTCGCTGAGTGGTTGGGTTCAAGCTGACGGAGCTGTTCCGCTGCCAGCCAGCGCTCTTCCTCATCTTCTGTAGTTTGTAGGATTTGAATCAATTGCTCTTTTGTTTGTTCCTCTTCTTTTTTTTCCGCTTGTGGTGTATCGAGAAATCGTGCTCCTGCCCCAACCGGAGCCGCATCGGCGAGAGGCAATTCTTCCAGCGTTTGCCAGATAGATTCTACTGCTCCTTGAAACCAGTCACTCAGGACAGTAACGGGATCTTCAGGGAGAACATTGGCAGCAGGTTCAGCAGGAACCCCTGAGTACTCTGCAATGCAGTCGATCAATGCATCCAGCGATTGCAGTTCACTGAGCGGCAGATACTCCACAGAAACTTCTGAGGCAAACCCTAGAATCGTTCCTTCAGTACCGGCATCGTCAAGCTGAACAACAACATAGCCAATTCGATCATCCCAAACTTCTTCTGGAATGAAACAAGTTCGCTCGCCTGCTCTGACTGAACGACATTCCAAACGTCTTCGCGTTGCGGGAACGTACAGATCGGCTAAGTCAGCAATGACATGACTGGTTGGATCCCAGCTATAGCTAGCTTGCAAGTCAGTTGATACGCCCAGCATTTGCAGATAATAATGCACGACCAGAATTGCCAACGTATTTCGATAAATTCGCTCTGCTCGCGTTTTAGCGAAGTGTTGTGCTAATTTACGAGCTTGCTGACGATCGGCAGGCGTAATGGGGATGGAGATAGCGAAGTCCTCTGTCGAAGCATTCATCATAGCAAATCCAGATGGGTAGAAATAGGGACAGTGCAGGTGGAAAAGGGTTGAGTTGTAGGACGTGGCATAGGCAGCATTTTACGGATCGATGTACCCCCGTGATCGAAGAAACGTCTGTAGACAAGGACGACACTTTTCTCCATAGCAACGACGCATTGCAGCAATTGCTTCGGGTGGAACCCTGAACTGTTCCGCGATCTCTTCCCACGTTAGAGGATCGATATACCGCCCTGATTTTTCATCTTTTTGGGGAAGCCGCAATAGAATCAGAGCCGCACAATTGAGCCGTGGATTGTCTGGCACATATTTACGGCGAAGTGATGCACCATACCGGCTGACCCACGTCAAGACTTCTTCGATAACCAGATCTAGTTCAATCAGAGTATAAGGATCAACCAACGAAGCAGGAATTTTCTCAACTGGATCTGTTTCTTCACCGTCCTGATTCGTCAAAGACGGTATTTCCCTTGCTCTCTCCTCCGCTATTTTCTGTTCTAACTCCCGAATCCGATTCTTCAGCCGATTATTGAACCAAGTGAGAACCTTACTTCTACTCGAATCGTATTCACATAGATGCTTACAGAACCATAACCAGGTGTCTTGAAGTGCCTGTTGGTAAATGTCTGATGCTGTTCCCGCTCCTCTCCAGAGGCAAGGCGACTTCCATATGATGCTGACAATCCGATTGACCAACTTCTGTCGCTCTGGGGTGCAAGGCGGATACGCACAAGCTTCCTGAATTAGCTGATGCAACAACTGTTCGTCCGACTCATCTATACACATGATTGAATAGTCAGCGAGTACATCAATTTACAGGCTGCTGCTGTGCACTTCATTCATCAGGGAGCGATCACCTAGCAAGTAATTTGTATTTTTAATACAAATCATTAATGAGGTCCTTGCAGTTAGATGTGAACTTTCATTGCTAAACCGTCTTTTCTTCCCTGGTTCGCCATAGCCCTTCACAACCATTACAAACCGGAGAAAAGATATGCCTGATGATCACTCAAACTCTGCACAACCTAAGGATGGCAACCAGCGAAACCTAAAGCAAATTCCAATACTACCTGTTCTCAGCCTTTGTCTCAGTTTAGCATCTGGTTTCTACTGGAAATCCCTCCTGCTCATTGCTCAGCAGCAAAGTCGGATAGAGCAGGTGTCGCAAGTCTGTGGGGAACTGGTTGCAGAGTCTGCATCTGTCAGCAGTTTAGCGGACTGTCTGACTCGCCTGGGACTGATGTATGTCGATGGACAGCACCACGTAGAGGCAATAGTGCTCCTCAGGAATGCACTAACACTGGCTAAGGATACCAACGATCAAGCGCTAGAGGGATTTGTGTTGTGCAACCTAGCCTACTCTTACTTGGCGTTGAATCAGTACTCCTTAGCATCCCAGCTTACAGAAGCGGGTTTAGCTATCACCCGAGCAATTGGCGATCGCGGTGTACAAGTTCATTGTTTGGTTTCAAGGGGTGTGATTGCTGTTGCTTTGAATCAAACCAGTGCAGCAATTGCATTCTACTTAGAGGCTCTAAAACTTGCTCAGCAGCTTGATGATTTGGGGCTTCAATCCCAGATTCGGCAATACCTGAAGGACGCCCAGGACGCCCAGTTCCAGTAGTGAATTAGCAACACCAACTATCCTCAACGGCTGAGAAGCCTGCCATCGACTACAGGTTCAGACAGGCTTCTTGCCCGCTGCGGCATGTTGCGATTTACCCATTATTTCTCAAGGAGTAACAGTCGTATGATGCAACTCAAGACAGGACAAGTTCGTAAAGCAGTTGTTTCTGCAATAGAAAGCATTCTCAAGCTAGTAGAGGCACAAGCAATTCGAGCAAAAGTACAATCCGGGAATAAATTCGTCAAAACAGTGCCGATGGCGTTGAATAAGGCTCGATCGCTTAAGGAGCAGCTCCAGAGGGTCGAGCAAACTGCCAATAGGTTAGCCGCCGAGTTTCCCGCACTCAAGCCAATCGCTCAGGAACTAGAGTTTCTTGGACCTACGTTGCGCCAGCCGCAATCAAGCGCAGCGGATCTTCTCACTGCATTCCGTTCGTTTCTCGATGTGCTGCCTCCCTGGATAGAGTTTAGCGAGGACCCAACCCTAGACCAGGTTGCTGTTACAGCCAATGATAACTACCTGTTCATTAATTTTGTTGATGAAGGTGAGCCGCGAGAAGAGACAGGCGCACGCAGTTTTGCACAGAAGATCTGCATCCTCTGCAGAACGCTCCGCACTCAAAAGCGTCAACCGACAAAAAATGACTTCATTGCAATTCAGTTTCATGATGCGTTGTTGCAAACCAGAGTGCCGATCGAAAATCCCTCTCGTCCCCTCAGTATGCCTGGCTTTGGCGATTATCAAACCTATTTGTCGATCACCGATCCCGGAGCAGGGCTAATTGAAGCATGTGTTGCTCCAAACCAGCGTGGCATTATTTGGCATATGGAGCACTTGGAGCGAGAACAGCAGGATCGATGCATTATTGAACCCTATCGCATAACCGCAATTGACTCTGTTGCCAAGGTGCTTGCACGAGTGGGGTCAGAAGCATCCTGTACAGTCTATATTGGGCGGCCTTTCTTTGAAAGTGGCGACTTCAAGGCGGGTTTACTCAAAGCAGTTCGCCTCATTGCCATTGCCTGTAGCGCCCTGTTCATGCAAGGGGTAGCAGAGTGCAAAATCGCGATTGAGAATATGACCGCGACTCAAATTATAGAGTTCATACAGTGTGTTCGAGGGGAGGTGCGGCGAGATAGCTCAGCTCAAATCTTATCTGCTGCTTTCAATCTCAACACTCCAATTCTGGATGACCGCGAGAAAACCCAGCAGAACCATCAGGAACCCGTTTGGATCAAAGATCCCTCTAAGATTGCTCTACTCGCCGTTGAGCTGGTTAAAGCAGGAGGGTTTGACAAAGTAACTTGTGATGGAGCCAGTAACTCCTATCCCAGCTCTTGCGTGCTGGAGCAACTCCCATTTCCAAACGCCGTTGAGTTCGTTCACTTGGCACATGAGCAGGGCTTACTCACCTACTTCTCCGCCGGGTTCCGATTGCATCACTTGCCCACAGCCGTTTACACAGGCGTCGATGGCGTCGGCGTAGGAGGAGCACAAATTCTCCGGTTAATGGATCACTCCACTGGCTGCCATGGTCCGTTTCTTCCTGGCAATATTCAAGAACTTTTGCGAATTCGGGATGAGGCAGCTAACGATTGGCTAGGACAATCTGCGGCTCTGCTAGCGCGACTGGATCAAATGTTTTTCGAGGGCTGTATTACAGCCCCTGACAATGCTCTGCGCCTGAAGCTATTTGCGGCGATTCGGGATCGCAATGAAGCTGCATGTACCGCCTTACTCGATCGCTTGAATCCCATTCGCAACATGCCACCGAATCGGGAGCATTACCTGATCGAGTGGGCAAAGCGTCTCCTTAACGCCGAAACTCCTCTTCTGGCTGCCACTCAAACCCCTGAGGCATGGGCAGCCTTTGTTCAGATGCTTCAGAGGGGTGTCAAAACACACGACCTTGAGCTTTTGGCTCAGCATCTAAGCGGCATCCGAGAGGAGACTGAACTACTCTTGCGGCAACCCTACAACGCTTCTTGACCGTAGTTGTTGCCTAGCCAAAGGAGCAAGGTAGGGCACCCTCAAGTGCTCTGCTCATGATTTGCCCAACTCAGTTTTAATTAAAAGCCTTGGCTGCTCTCAGCAGTTAGAGGATTCACCAACGCAACGGAGTAGGCTACAAGCTCACTCCGTTGTTTTTTTGCGATAGGTTCCTGGAGTTTCGCCCATACAGCGCTTAAATGCCTTATTAAACGCAGACTCTGACTCGTACCCCATGGCGAGTGCTACATCTACCACGCTTAGATTATTCTGCTGCAATACTGTAGCGGCTTCTTGCATGCGCCATCGCGTGATGTATTGCAAAGGAGGTTCCCCTACAAGCTGGCGAAACTTAGCTGCAAAGGCTGCCCGTGACATATCTACTCGCTGTGCCAACTCCTCCACCGTCCAAGAATGATTGAGGTGCTGGTGAATCAGAGCCAAAGCTTGCCCGATTTGAGGATCTACGACTGCTCGCAGCCAACCCTGCTCGTGATCTGGCAATTTCGCTAAGTAGGTGCGTACCACTTGAATGAACATAATTTCTGCCAGACGACTACTGATGACTGGTGCACCGAGTTGAGTTGAGGTTGCTTCACACGCTAGGAACTCAATGGTAGAGGTAAACCATTCAGCTGAAGATCCGGTAGCTTCATGGATATGCTTCTGGGTGAGGTGAATAACAGTTGGCAGAGCACTTAATAGTGGGCACCTCTGGCGATTGCAAAAAAAGAAACAGCCACTCACCAAATGAGTTTCATCGCCACCACCACCATAACGGTAATGATTGTAAGACGTTGTTTGATGATTGCTGGCAGATTGCTCTAGTACTTCCATTAGGGAGATTGCTGGCAATGCCTCTTTCTCAGTGCTGTTTAGAGAACTCAAGCGATAGGAATAACCTTGCAGGAGAATCACCAAGTCACCTGGTTGTAGAACTCGGGGTGCGCTCAAATGTTTAACACGTGGGTCTTGAGTTTCAATCTGAAGCACACAGCTCCCCTCAGTCACAACATAAAAAGCAGATTCTTTTAAGCCTTCCATTTGCAACCCCCAAGGTGCGCTCAGTTCCAACCGTCCCCAGATTTGGCTATCTAGTCGCACACCCCGCAGAACCTCAGTCACCACATCCATAATGTTGCCTCTAGAACAGTAGATGATGTTTTAGACGATTCAGCAATGATTTTAGATGATCAGACATTGATGGCTTTAGCAGAATAAATAAGAATTAACTGAATAGAAGAAAAGAGGTCGCCTTAGTGCATCTCAAGCAAAGAAGCGTTACTTGATAGTACATGTTTACCAGCAGAATCCCCTCTACTTTTCAATCTTCCATATAGAAGTGAAGCAATATATTGCCACTGTAGTACTCGATATTAATCTCGCCCTTCTATCTAAAACCAGCAGTTGAGGAATTATAGAGCAATGTCAGGATTGCGGCTAGAGACGTGACTGAGCATGTAAACCATTTAGATTACAGTTTTTTCACTCGATGAGGTAAGGCTATGCAACTTTGTTATCGCGGTAGTGTATATGAATATGACCCACCTCAACTTGTTCTGGTTGACGGAAGCCTTTCAGGGGTTTATCGGGGGGCGACTTGGCGCTCAAAACAGTTCCGATCCGAGTTGATTCCTCAATCCGTGCGAATGTTACGCTATCGTGGCGTCATGTATGCTCGGGGAAATATGCTACCAACTATAGTGTTTCCTAAAGTCAATAAATTGAAATCATGCTCTGAATAAAAGATGAATTAGTTTAACTTTGATCTGCTTAAACAAGCACAATGCATCTATCTGGAATCAATAAAACAATTATGCATTTCTCGCCGAATGGCGCAAATTTCAGCAGAGCCAAGAACTATTCTGCGTTGAAGATATGCCTGAATAGCAGCCTGATTGAATGTTCGTAGTTCAAGCAGGTCAGCCTACTGGTCAATATCACTGGTTGAGCAACGATTACGAGCGCTATCACGCTATTGTCACTCTAACTAAAAATTCCTTTTTCATGTCCTGCTATGTTCCATTCTGATGTACCACCGTTTGGCTCTACATCTTTCGCTTCCTCAGAACCGCCTGATTGGATGAATGGAGTTTTTCTCAACCCCAGATTGGACAGCAACGTCAAGATAGAGAAGCGAGAAATTAATACCTCCTTATCCTCCCCACATCGATTTGAAGGGGAACTACTATCTTTTCCGACATCCGTCAATGCGACGGCTGAAACTCGGAACTCCGGTTCGGATTCTACAAAGCGCCTCAAACCTGTGTTTAGACGTAATCTGATTCGTTCTGAGGAGTCTGGAGGGGTAGATGCCTTAACAGGTAATAAAACGGCTACTTCCTTGCTCAACTCAACCAGCAACGACTCCTTGCTGGATCACCGATCGACAAAGCCCAGATCATTTCCTGCTGTAGAAAAGCAGCAAAGGAGAACTTCTGCAAGAGCAACAATCCGGCAGAACGTAGCTAATCCCTCATCGCGCTCTGTACCCAGTTCTGATCCTTCACCTTTTGATACAACGGTTATAACTGATCGGGTTCGGTTCAAAATCACTGAGCAACCAAATGAAATCTTTGATGGCGATCGAGTCGTTGTCATATTCAATCGGCGCGTGATTGCGGGGAATTTGCTGCTGCAACCCTTTCCGCTGGGAAAAACATTCTCAGAACCTCTGCGCCCTGGAGTAAACACCCTGAGAATCATTGCTCTCAACACGGGTGCAATTACTGAAGCAACGCCCTTTGTTTGGTTTAAACCTACTATCAAAGCACCGCGCCTTCAACTCAACCCAGGCGTTAATCAACTCAAGCAAGTTCTGACTGGAGCGCCAACCTATGCTCCCGATCTGCAAATTGGACAATCTGATTCTTTTACAATAGGTCTACCCCAAATTACCGTTCCTATCAGCAGATATCCTGAATCAGCCGCTCATATATTAGATAGGCAAGGAGTAGCGCCAGACATTCTGACATTAGATAGAGCTCTTAAGGGCAAAGATAACCCCCGTCGTCGGCAATCTATCAGAAATTATAAAAAGGACCCAAGCAACCCGAGAACTGTTGGCAAGCAGGACTATGATGAGTATCCACCAGCGGCTTTTCTTGAAAACGGTGGCAGGGCAAACATTAGGCCAATTGCTAGTAGCGACAATCAAGGTTCTGGAGCTTTCATGCAAGGGCAGTATAACGGCAAAAAATATGGCTATATTCCAAATGGAGGTAAAGTCGTCATAAGAGTTGTTCCATGAATGCTGTAATGCTTGCTGCCTTGAAACTGGCAACAACGATGTCTCTACAAATCGCGGTTTACGATACAGCGATTGAGGATTTTTATGTTGAGTGGAATGATCAACACTACGCTCAAGGATTTTTATGGCTTCCGGGGCATGTAGAATTTAATACTCTTGGACAAACAGGGTTGGTGATGGTAGAAGTTTGGCAAGCGGATCAGATTCAGATCAGCCCAAATGTAGTTCGAGCAATTCTAGTGCCATTTACGGTGAGTGATTCAGGGGAAATTCGAGTTGCAGGAGATGACCTGGGCGATCCCATTCCGCTTGCCCAGGGAGAATACGCTTTGATTTTTGAAATTCGGTTTCAGAACCAAGCAGAGTTGGAGCGTGACCCTGGCTATGAGCAAGGAGATGAGGAGTATGATCTGCTACCGGAATGGTGTCGGTTCACGTTTGTTCCGCAAGTACAAACGGTACAGGCAGAAATCCTACGTGCAGATTCTGAATTGGCAGGTAGTTCACTAGTGTTGGGCTAGGGAATGATTTGCATTGGGGTTGCAGGTGAAGCGGCTGGCATCTGTACACCAGTTGCAGCAAATGGCGTTCCCCGCTTGGCATACTCGTACCTAATCCAAAACCGCAACACCTGACGCGGATCAACGGTTTCAGGCAGAGTAGCGGCAATCTGCTGCCTCACTTGCGTCAGTCCTGCCGCATCCTTAAGCATGGCCTGACGGCGGTCCTCTGCTTCAGCAATCAGGGGTTCTCGTTGAGCTTCGGCCTCGGCAATTTTGATGCGTTTAGCACAAAAAACGGCTTATACCATTTCCCTTTAATCGGGCTACAGATTACAGCATTCGATGGGTTGCGGTATGCAGCTTCCGTAATTCAAAACTCGGTTCGGCTGACTCACCGGAAGCCAAAACTTAAAACTAAGAATTGGTATTAGCCCCCTGACGCCCCGCTTCTGACTTCCCGCAGTATGATTGGGAATAAACCTGTCCCATTCTGTTTTAATCTGTGAATCTGCCATCCTTAACCACCCTAGACTTGAATCAACTGTTCCCCTTTGATCTAGACGAGTTTCAAAAGCAAGCCATTGCGGCCTTAGATGCGGGCGAGTCGGTGGTGGTGTGTGCACCGACTGGGTCAGGTAAAACGCTGATTGGGGAATATGCCATCTATCGCGCTCTGACCCATGGCAAGCGGGTTTTCTACACCACGCCGCTGAAGGCCCTTTCCAATCAGAAGCTGCGGGACTTTCGCGAACGGTTTGGGGCGGAGCAGGTAGGCTTACTGACGGGCGATGTATCAATTCACCGGGATGCGCCGATTCTGGTGATGACCACTGAGATTTTTCGCAACATGCTGTACGGTACGCCGATCGGGCAGGTGGGCACGTCGCTAGTAGATGTGGAAGCAGTAGTGCTGGATGAATGCCATTATATGAACGACCGGCAGCGAGGCACGGTTTGGGAAGAGTCGATTATCTACTGCCCGCCAGGAATCCAGCTGGTGGCCCTTTCCGCCACAATTGCCAACAGCGACCAGCTCACGGACTGGATCAGCGAAGTCCACGGAGCCACTCGGCTGATCTATTCCGACTTTCGCCCAGTGCCGCTGGAGTTTCACTTTTGCAACCCCAAAGGGCTGTTTCCCCTGCTCAACAGCAATGGCAAATCGATTAACCCCCGTCTGAAGCCCAAAGGAGGACGGCAGCGGGGACGGCAAGAGCCTCCTAGTTTGGGCTATGTGGTCAGCCAGCTGCAACAGCGGGATATGCTGCCTGCCATCTACTTTATTTTTAGCCGTCGGGGGTGCGATAAGGCTGTGAGTGAGCTAGCCAATTTCTCACTGGTAAACGCGCAGGAAGCTAAGGCCCTAAAGCAGCAAATCGACGAGTTTTTGCAGCGCAATCCAGAGGCCGGGCGGTCTGGCTATATTGAATCGCTCTATCGCGGTATTGCTTCCCACCATGCCGGGGTGCTGCCTGCCTGGAAGGGGTTAATCGAGGAGCTATTCCAGCAAGGGCTGATCAAAATCGTGTTTGCGACGGAAACCCTGGCGGCTGGAATCAATATGCCGGCTCGTACCACGGTGATTTCTAGCCTCTCCAAGCGCACCGATCGCGGCCATCGCTTGCTGACAGCATCGGAATTTCTGCAGATGGCCGGACGCGCTGGACGCCGGGGCATGGATGAATTGGGGCATGTGGTGACGGTACAAACTCCGTTTGAGGGAGCCTCAGAAGCAGCCTATCTGGCAACGTCTAAAGCCGATCCGCTGGTGAGCCAATTCACGCCCAGCTATGGCATGGTGCTGAATTTGCTGCAAACCCACACCCTAGAAGAAGCGCAAAACTTGATCGAGCGCAGCTTTGGCCATTACCTCTCGACGTTGTATCTACGACCGCAACAGCAGGCGATTTACGATCTGGAGGCCGAAATCGCCCATCAGCAGAGTCAGTTTGCAGCGATTGACCCAGAGCTGATCGCCAGCTACGAGAAGCTCAACGAGCGGCTGAAGGAAGAGCGCCGCCTGTTGAAAATTTTGCAGCAGCAGGCCCATGAGGTGGAGTCGCAACATTTAGCAACGGCTTTGTCGTTTGCGGTAGCTGGAACCATCTTGAGTTTGAAGGGCAAGCATGTGCCAGTGTCTGCACCGCTGGCGGCCACACTGGTGATGAAAGCCCACGGATCGGGTCAATTCCCCTACCTGATTTGTCTGGGGCAAGATAACCGCTGGTATGTGGCCACCGTAGGCGATGTGGTAGGGCTACATCCTGAATTTCCGCGTCTAGAACCAGTGGATCGACTAGTACCGCCGCCCGAATTGACGCCAAAACCGGGATCGGTGCGCAAAGGCGATGAAGCAACGGCTGCGATTGTTCAACTGATTCCGATGATTCCAGATCAAGCAGATACAGCTCCAGAAGTGCGAGATCAGCAGGGGCGAGTCATCGCACTGGAAGCTCAACTCAAAGATCACCCGCTTCATAGCGTGGGGCATCCTACCTATCTGCTGAAACGGCAGAAGCGGATTGAACGGATGCAGGATGAGCTAGCAAGCCGACGCCAAAAGTTAAGTCAGCATAGTCAGCGCTATTGGCAGGAATTCCTCAGCCTGATGGAAATCTTGCAGGCGTTTGGTTGCCTAGAAGACGCGAAACCGACGCCACTCGGTCAGGTGGCAGCCGCGATTCGGGGCGATAATGAACTGTGGCTGGGGCTGGCCTTGGCTTCGGGTGAGTTGGACACGCTCGATCCTCATCATCTGGCGGCGGCCTGTGCCGCGCTGGTGACGGAAGTGTCTCGTCCGGATAACTGGACTCGCTACGATGCCTCTCTAGAGGTGGAAACAGCCCTGGGTGAACTGCGCAGTATTCGCCGCGAGCTTTTCAAACTGCAACGTCGCCATCAGGTAGCCCTGCCCGTGTGGCTGGAAACTGAGTGGATGGGGCTAGTCGAGCAGTGGGCGCTTGGTGTGGAGTGGACTGAACTCTGCGCCAATACCAGCCTGGACGAAGGCGATGTGGTGCGCATCCTGCGCCGCACGGTGGATTTTCTCTCCCAGGTGCCCCATGTGCCCTACCTGACCGAAGATTTGCAAGTGAATGCAGTGCGGGCAATTCAGCTGATTGATCGCTTCCCGGTGAACGAAGGAGTAGATTAACGTGAGAATTCAATGCAGTCTGACCGCATGGCGATTTGCCGGATAGCTTTGAGCACTCTCAGAAGCTGCATAGGACTATCTAAATCAACTGCATTAATCGCACAGTAAGCTAGTACTGAGGTTATACAACGGAGTAATTGGCGCAAAGTAGTCGGCAACCGGATCGATAATATTATAGTGAACATCCTCGCTTGCCGAAGATGAATTAAGCAGAATATTCTTCTGATTCAAGCTAAGGATTTTGATTCCTTTCTGCCAAAGACGCCGAAATAAATAAGCCGTTTGAATTTTCAGCAATTGGCGCTGTTTGTCCGGATCGAGCCAGCGATGCAGTCGAAACCGAGACCGCTGCTGAATTTCCTCCAAGCTGGGAATTTGAAACACCTGACAAAAATCGGCTGTAAATCCGGTGGGAATTTCACCTAACGTTTTGCCCTTGACGCGCGGCATTACCAGAATTTGCTTGCAGAAATCTTGCTCACTCTGGGACTGCATATAAAGATAAACCGGACAGATCTGAAGCAACTCCTGTTCTCTGGCCGACAGTTTAGCTGCCAACTCATAGCTCAGCATTTGGCTGCGGTAAAATTGGTGCCGCAGGTTGCCGCCTTGAGGTTTGCCCTGGGAGCATTTCCAAACCAGGTCAGCATAGGGGAAAATGCCCAAATCAGTATCCTGAACGCCGAGTAGGTAGACGCCTTTGTGGGCCGTGTCCTGATAGGGATTGATGTCGTAATTTTCCTTGTGAAGCAGAATCGCTTGGTGCAACTGCTGAAAACTGTCAAAGAAGTGCGCAAAGCTGGGATAGTCCTGTACAAGCTGATGGTACACCGTTGGTTCAAACTCAAAGGTGTAGCGCTGATGCGCAACGGTTTTGATCATGGTTTGGAGTTCCGCAAGCCTTGTAGCTGAAGTGGATGTTGTCAGCATAGAAATAATATCCATCGCTCTGAGGACACGACAAAACTTGCAAGAGAACAGAAAAAGGGGCATGAGAATAACCACTGTCAAACTATGGCCCCCATAGATCAGATCACTCTAATCCCAAGACTTTGCAGCCCTATTCGGCTAGCATGGTGCCAGAATCACCGTCGCATTCTCCCTATTTTAGTGGATGCTCGCTAAGAAAGGTCGCTCTAACACAGATGAGCGCATTGACCTGTTAGGTGAGTTTTACCATTTGCTTGAGCGTTCAACACGTCATTCTTCATTCCTTGCTCAGCATTGAAATCCAGGCTGAGCTTATTTCTGCTTAGTCTGAACTTCAGTTGAGAGAGGTTAAATGTTAACTCGTTCCCATCACCCACTGCGAGGCGATAGCGAAAGGCGCTGGATTCATGCAGGGCGAGAGGATCTGAGCTTTCTCCGTCGATCACCTCTGAATCCCTGCACCCTAGTACCGAATTTGCAGCGTCACCGAGGCTTCCACCTCCTGCTCACCGCCAACGATTGGCGTTTCGGGTGCACTCTCTGCTTGGGCCATTGCGTCCATATTGGCTCGGTACAGAATGGGGGGAGGTGGGGCAGCTCCATTTACCTGAATCCCGACAATTTCCTGCTGCGTTAAGCCCAGGCTGCTGAGCACTGTATTGGCCTGAACCTGGGCATTTTGGATCGCTTCCTGAATTGCCTGCTGACGTGCGGTTTCTACAGCGGCATCATCGGCCACAAAACTAACGCTATCAATTCGCGTCGCACCGGCTGCCACAGCGTCATCGAGGAGATTGCCAGCTCGGTCGGTTGGCACCCGAAAGCTGACAGTGTTGGTGGCGCTGTAGCCAATGATCTGCTGGCGGTTATTGGCGTAGTCATATCGCGGATTTAGGGAAATGCCGGTGGTTTGCAGCTTATCAACGTTGCGGGAGCGCAGAAACTCGACTACGGCAGTGGAGCGGCGGGCTGCCTCCTGCTGTGCCTCTTCTGCAGTCTTGGCCTGGACTTCGACCCCAAGCTGCACCTGTGTCAGGGTGGTTGCCACTGACTCCTTGCCCTGTCCAGTTACGGTTAATGTGCGCATAATCTGCTCCTGCTGAGCCAAAACGGGACTAGCCGCCAGACTAGTTGTGATCATTACTGGAAATGCCAAACAGCTTACCAGCATTAGGGAGCGTAGCGATCGAGCCAATTTCATCTTGAATCATCTCCTCACAAAAGTGTTATAAATCTACTCTGACACCTGGTCTTGGCATCTATTCTTTAGTTACCGTTTTAGCAACCGTCTCTCCAGCCTCCATGCCCCAAGCCCGCAAACGATTTGGACAACATTGGTTACGCAGTGAAACCGCACTGGCGCAAATTGTGGCAGCAGCCACGCTCTCCTCAGACGATCGGCTGTTGGAAATTGGTCCAGGAACGGGCCTATTGACACAGAAGCTGTTGCCCTCGGTGCAGTCGGTAGTTGCTGTAGAGATCGATCGCGATTTGTGCGAGCTGCTGCGCAAAGCATTCGCGACGACATCCAATTTTCTGTTACTGGAAGGGGACTTTCTGTCATTAGATTTGGCTGAAGCATTGGCTGATTTTCCCAACTTCATTTATCCTAATAAAGTCGTCGCTAACATTCCCTATAATATCACCGGACCAATTCTAGAAAAGCTGCTCGGTACTATTGCTCAACCCAACCCTCAACCATTCGACGCGATAGTGCTATTACTGCAAAAAGAAGTGGCCGAGCGGTTGTGCGCCCAGCCTAGTTCCAAAGCCTTTGGTGCCCTATCGGTACGAGTGCAATATTTAGCCGCTTGCCAGTGGATCTGCGACGTACCCGCCAAAGCCTTTCAGCCGCCGCCCAAAGTAGACTCTGCGGTGGTGCACCTACAGCCTCGCCCATTTGATCCACCCGCCCTCGATCCACGTCAGTTAGATACGCTCGTTAAATTGGGTTTCGCCACTCGCCGCAAAATGCTGCGCAATAATCTGCAAAGCCTGATTGATCGGGAGACGCTATCGCACCTTCTAGAAAGTCTTGGCCTCAACCCCCAAGCCCGCGCAGAAGATCTGGGCGTTGCGGATTGGGTGGCGTTGAGTAATCGGCTGGGAGATGAGGGAGATGGAGGCGATAGGGAAGGTAAGGAAGATAGGGAAGATAGGGAAGATAGGGAAGATAGGGAAGATAGGGAAGATAGGGAAGTTTAAAGCAGCCAGCATCTCTTTTTGACTCTGACCAAACTGGCTCTCACTCCAACTCTTGACTCCTGACTCCTGACTCTCGTCGGCTGACGCTCTGGGAAGCCTGACTCCTGACTCCTGGCTTCTAGCTCCTTGAAAATCCTCCCCCTCATTCCCCTTGTCCTGCTTGCGAAGTATAATAGCCCCCTGCCCCAACCCACTCCCCCACCTTCCCCATCTTCTCCACCTTCCCCATCTTCTCCACCTTCCCCATCTTCTCCACCTTCCCCATCTTCTCCACCTTCCCCACCTTCTCCACCTTCTCCATCTCCCCTCACCTCCCATGCAAGCCTACTCCCTCATCGCTCCCGCTAAAATCAACCTTTACCTGGAAATCATTGGCGACCGCCCGGACGGCTACCATGAGCTGGCGATGATTCTGCAAAGTATCGATCTGGCGGATCAAATTGACCTGCGAGCCAACGGTACCGAGCAGATTCGGGTACACTGCGATGATCCGCAAATTCCCACCGATAGCAGCAATTTGACCTATAAGGCTGCCGCTCTGATGGCGAAGCAGTTTCCGCAGACATATAGTAAATTTGGCGGGGTAGATATCACCATTCACAAACGGATTCCGATGGGCGCAGGGTTGGCGGGTGGCTCAACAGATGCCGCCGCAGTTTTGATCGGAATGGACCTGATGTGGAAACTAGGGTTGACCCAAATCGAAATTCAAGAGATGGCAGCTCAGCTCGGTTCGGATATTCCTTTTTGTGTCAGTGGTGGGACTGCGATTGCCACCGGACGCGGCGAACAGTTAGCTCCCCTACCGAGTGTGGATTTTCTCTATGCGGTGCTGGCCAAATATCGCAGCTTGGGTATCTCTACGCCCTGGGCCTACAAAACCTATCGGCAGCAGTTCAGTCAGTCCTATGTTTCGGGAGACAATTTGCTGCAACGACGCCAGCGAGTCCATTCGGGCGAAATAGTGGCGGCGATTCAGCAGCGGGACGGCAAGCGAATCGGGCAATTGCTGCACAATGATTTGGAAAAAGTGGTGCTGCCGGCTTATCCCCAGGTAGAAGGGTTGCGCCGCATCTTGGCCGAATTTAACCCACTTGGGGTGATGATGTCGGGGTCCGGCTCGACGGTGTTTGCCTTGGTAGAATCAAAGGCACAGGCAGAACAAATCCGCCAGCAGCTTAAAACCGCCCTACCCGATCCGGATTTGGGTGTCTGGACCACTCGACTGAGCGCCAATGGCATTCAGCTTGTTCATTGAGGAAATCCATCATGACGGACCAAAATCCTACCCCAGTCACTCCGGCTGAACGTTCCCTGGGCAGTTCAACCGCTAGCTCTAGCAGGGTTCCCACCACACCTGGGCGCTGCCTGCGGGGTGCAGCTATTTCTGGCGGGCTGGCGTTTGCAATGTACTCCCTGACTCACTCGATTATTCAGGTTTTGGCCGGTGTGCCGCTGCCAACCAAGAGCACCTTTGCGGCCAACATTGCCGTTGCGGTCCGTACTTTGGTGATTGGGGTCTCTACGCTGGCAACCGGCATTTTTACAATCGCGACGCTGGGTTTAATAGCCTTAAGTATTCAACTTTTCATCCAGCAAGCCAAAGCCGAAAAATCTTGAGCCAGAGCAATCGCTGCTGCACTGCTAGCGGGTCTAGGCATCTTTTAAGGCAGCCAACACGGCCTCATGACAACTGCCGTTGCTCACCACAACGCCCTGATTTTCGGTGAGCTTGTAATCCAGCGCGAAGTTGAGCGGTTTGCCATGCATATCGGTGACTTTGCCGCCTGCTTCTTCCACCACAATCACGCCAGCCGCATGGTCCCAGATTTTTTCGCGGTAATCCGGCGTTTTGGGTGAAGGCAAGCGCAAATACAGAGCCGCCTCACCGCAAGCTACGACTGCATACTTGGCCTGACTATCCATTCGCAGGGGGGCAGCCGTGATCCCAACCGCTTGAGCGACGGCGTTTTGTTGGGTCTGATCGCCATGTCCCGATTCCACACTTTCAACAAAGCGGAAATTTGCGGCATTTGCGGAACGGACAACCTGAATCGGCTGCGGATCGCCTCCGGCAAGGGAAGTTATTGTTGCGCCCTGATGGCGCACTGCTACCAACAGACTACCCGCATCACCTGCCAGCGTCAGCGCCGGACAACCCAGAACCCCAACTTTGACTTCCCCGTCTTCCACGAGGGCTAGGGCTACAGCGTATTGGTCGCCGCGCAAAAAGCCTTTGGTACCATCGATTGGATCGAGCGTCCAGTAGCGGGAGCCAACCTGCCCGTTGCCTCGGTTAATCCAGTCAATTACTGCATCGGGCGTCGCTTCGGTCAAAATCGACCGCACCTGCTCGGTCACTTGGGTTAAGTAGGGAGCCATATCGGGCTGGCTCAGGGCGGCGGCATCTTCCTCAGCCACAATCGGATCGTTAGGAAAGGCATCTGCAATCAGTTTGCAAATAATGGCCTGAGAGCCGAAATCGGCAATCGTAACTGGGCTGCGGTCTCGCTTTTCAATTGCTTCGGCCTGAATGGTTTGGCGGACCTGCTGACATAGTTTGGCGGCCAGCGTCACAGCTTTGATCGCAACTTGCGTTTCGAGTTGATAGGACATGCAGTCTTTGTTCCAATCGGGTAATCTTTCCAGTTATATCCTAAGGTGAGCGGGCAATCAGGAATTGGGAGGGATTGGGTAAAGATGACCACAGACTGGATTGTGGTAGGCAATGGGCTGGCGGGAGCGGCCCTCAGCTACGAATTACAGAAAAGCGGTTTTTCGGTTCTGCTGCTAGACCAGTCAAACCATCCAGAGAACGGCACACGCTACAGCTACGGCGGCATTGCCTACTGGTCGGGCACCACAGCGCTGATGCAGCAACTCTGCCAGGAGGGAATCACGCTGCACCGTCAGCTCTCGGCAGAACTGGAGAGCGATACCCAATTTCGAGAGCTAGATTTGCTGATGACCGTTGCGCCTGAGGACGATCCAACAGCGGTTGCAACCACCTACACCAAGGTGGCGATTCCTCCCGTGATTCTGGATGCCCAAACGGCTGCAGAACGAGAACCCCTGCTGAACCAATCGGCAATTGCGGGAGCACTGCGGTTTCCCCACGGCCATGTCTCTCCCTCGGCAACTGTTGCAGCCTATAATCAGGCATTTTTGCGCCTGGGTGGATTGATCGAGATTGCACCCGTAATAGGTTGGATCGAGCAGAATCAGCGGATTCAAGGCGTGAAAACTCCAACTGCTGCCCATGCCGCCGCCAATGTCGTTATCTGTGCCGGGGCCTACACACGTCCACTGTTGCGCTCAGCCGGTTTCTCGACGCGGATTTATTTCACCCATGCCGAACTGATCGAGGCGACTGCGGTTGACATCAGCCTCCAAGCTCTGGTGATGCCCGCCAAACTTCAGCGGTTTGAAATGGAGGCCAAAGCCAGCGCACCTGAAACCGATGTCCTCTGGGACCAACCCGGTCAGGAAGTGGTACCTGCTATTTTGGATGCCGGAGTTGTGCAGTTTCGGGATGGGCGGCTGTTGATTGGGCAGGTAAGCCGCACCCTCACCGATTTAGAGGCAACCATTGATGCCGCTGCTAGCGAAGCCGCCCTGCGTCGAACGATTGGCCAATTGCTTCCCGCCTTAGAGTCAGTGCCCGGTGAATGGCGGTCCTGTCGGGTTGCCTTTAGCGGCGATCGCTTACCGCTGGTAGGAGCTGTTCCCAACCGAGACGGACTACATGTGTTCACCGGATTCAGCAATCCCTTCTCGATATTGCCTCCCTTAGCGCGTCGATTTGCCCAAGCCGCCACCGGACTCAGCAAAGCCATTCCACCCCAACTGCTACCCAACCGCTTTTGCTGAGACTAGATCAATCGAATGGAGTAATCTGGTTCCCGACTCCCAACTCCCGACTCCCGACTCCTAACCTCCAAACAGCATCAATACGGCTACCGAGCAAAAACCGAAATTAACCTGAGAAAAGCTGAGAATTTGTCAGGAATGGTAGAGTATTCGTTAGACTAAGCTTGTTACTCAGACAAGCGCTCTACAGAAAAACGACGGCATACCCATGAGCAGTTCTATCGCATTAATTGCAATCGCCCTAGGCCAGTTTCTTCAGATTTACTCGGTTTTGCTGATTGTGCGGATTCTTCTGAGCTGGTTCCCCAATATCGATTTGTACAATCCGCCCTTGTCGTTTTTGAGTCAGATTACTGACCCATATCTGAACCTCTTCCGCTCGATTATTCCACCGCTCGGCGGCATAGACTTCTCGCCGATTCTAGCTATCTTTGTGCTGAACATCGCCTCTAGACTATTTGTCACGGCAGCAGCTCAAGCGGCAGCTTATCTCTACTAGATTGCTTTAGTCGATAGTAGTTACAGCCTAGGCTAGGTCTTTCACAAAACCTCTCGTCCAGTGAAGCGGGCAGGGGTTTTGTCATGGCTAGATGGTTCCGCCAGAAGATAGTTGAAGCCGGTCTAGACGGCCCAGCCGGAAAGCGGCTGCTTCAAAAGTAACCACCACTCCAAAACCAAAGCGCCTTCCCAAATGCCCGAGGCTCCCAAATGCCCAAAGCTGAGGACAAGGTGAAGATAACGCACAGTTCCAACCTACGCAGGCAGGTTTTGTCTGTGGAGTCGTGACTTTAGTCGCTAAAGCTATCCCAAGTCAGAGAACATTCAAGCCTGCGGCTCCACACCCTGACCATCGGCCAAAAGGGCGTCTGGTCTTGAGTAAGCTTGGCCCAACGGCTGATAAAAACTGGTCACCAGCGCCATCATCAGCCACCACAGAGTGCTCACCTGAGGCCGATACCAGACCGTGTCTACTGCTCCGTGCGCCAGCATCCCCAGCATAGTAGCCAGGGCTGCCATTAGCCAAAAGCCTTCCCGATTGCCGATCTGGCGCAGCCGCTGTAGCTGAACCCAGCCTTGATTAAACACGACCAGCAAAAGCCACAGAAAGCAAGCTAACCCAATTAAGCCTGTTTCCACCACAACTTCTAGAAAAATCGAATAGGCGCTGAGGGCTGTGTAGCCAGTGGCCTGATATTGGGGATAGACTCGGTTAAATGCATCATTGCCTGGCCCAATCCCCAGAATTGGACGGTCTTTGATCATCTCGATCACCGCCATCCAAACATTGATGCGGAAGTTATTGCTGCTATCTTCCCGTCCGCTAAACATACTCATCACCCGGTCCCGCAGCGGATCCACTGCAACTACTGCCAGGATCACCAGCGTCGCCGAAACTCCCAACACAATCGGCAATGCCCACCGACGCCAAAAGCGCGGTAAATAAATACTGAACCAATGCACTAGCAGCAGCAGTAGCCCAAAGCAGGCCACTACAAAGCCAATCCAACCGCCTCGGCTAAAGGTGAGCACCAAACAGAGCGAATTGCACAGCCACATTACAACTGCTAGGGCTTTCGGAACCCAACGCTTCCAGGCAAAAAAGGCCGCCGCACTCAACACCACGGCTGGCAGCAAATAGCCCGCTAGCAAATTCGGGTTGCCCAGGAAGCTATAGACCCGTGTGGTACCTGCCAACGAAGACTCTGGATCAACCCAGGTAGCCAGCGCACTTGCCCCAAAAAACCACTGGCGTAAGCCCACCACGCTTACCACAAGCGCCACCAACAGATAGACCGTAATTATGGCTGAACGAATTCGCGGCGAACGCATGACTCGTGCCATCAGAAAAAACAGCAGGATGTACAGCGCTAGTTTGAAAAGTCCTTCCAACGCGGCGGAGCGAACCGGCGAGACGGCAGTTGCAACAACAGCAATTCCCCAGTAAAGTATCACTATTAGATGAATCGGTGTAATTACCGATCCTGGCTCAGCGTCATCTGAAAGGGTTAGCAATAACCAATAGCCGGCACAGGCCATGAGCAGCACCCCGATCAGGGCATTGGATACAAACGGTGCTAGTGAAAACACGAGCATCACCAATAGTCCGCCAATTGGTTCTGCCCACTGCATCAACCAACTACCTTGCCGCCAGGATCTTAGGGAGCCTACCAAATAGTGCAGGTAACTGGAGCGAATCCATTGCTGCGCCGATAGATTGATCAGGGTTAAGTTCTGCCAGGTTGAAGTCATAACTTGAAACGGGGGCCAACAATTGGTCCAACATTATATCGACAATCAGTAAATCAACAATCCATAGTCCAGGTTAGCCGGAAAGGGGAAGGTTGGTGAGTCAGTTGCTACTGCTTACCCGTATCACCTTTCTGCGCAATTTTGCACTTGGTCCAATTTTTTCCTGATTGAACAGCAAAGTTTCTGTATCACCAATTTAGATGACGTTGATACGGAAACCAATCATGCTTACACGAATCGTCGCTCTCTCGATTGATGCTTTTGCCGTGCCTACACGTCCTGCCTTAAACCGGGGTAGTGGGCGTTGATACAGTCAAATACTAGCTTTCCAATGGTTCCAATTCCCTGTTCTGCCACCTCCAAAGCCGAATGTCTCACCAGTCTACAGCTTTTCAAAGCATATCTGTTCAGTGACCCGGCTGTTTTTCTGATCAGCTGAATTCAGAAGCACGCAGAGTGCAGTTTCTCCCTTTCCTGCGCTCCATTGCTTCAAACCTGTTCTCTTAAGCGAGTTCTTCTCTAGCAGCAAGGTGACAGTTGAGTTTTTAACCTATTTCAACCTAGCAGCAAGACGGGGTACATTTCAGTGTACCCCACCCAAAAACCTGAATCAGGAGCTGAATTGGTCAAGCTAAGTCAAATCAAACGTCTCGCCAGTCTGCGCTGTTTTCTATGATCCGCTGCTTTGCTCCAAATTAAACTGCTAAGATTCAATTGCCCACATTCCTTTCACCCGTCTTTCAGGTTTCGCTAGTTATTTTCATTTAGAGCTTGATTTTGCCCTTAGATTTTTGGTCTCTGAAGTAAAATAAGAAGCGAGACTAGGAAGCGAAACAATGCTGCATGAGCCGCGATCAATCCATCGACATGCTGTGAATGGCCTGTTAATTCAGTTATCTACACGATTCCTTTATGTGGCTGCAAATATATAGTGAGGATATCTGAATTCATTGTTTGACAGTGAATTCCCCTTCCCTACAATAGTCCTCGGTAAAGTTCCCCCGTAACCTTTTCTTGAGTGCCGCAATGACGAATGATGTCGATCTGATTAAACGCCTAAGCCCCAGTGCGATCGATCAGATCATGATTTATCTTGCCTTTAGCGCGATGCGAATGGGTGGGCATCGGCATGGTGCTTTTTTAGATGCAGCGGCTACAGCTGCCAAATGTGCGATTTACATGACTTATCTAGAGCAGGATCAAAACCTGCGCATGACGGGTCATTTGCACCACATCGAACCAAAGCGGGTGAAGGTGATTGTAGAGGAGGTGCGGCAGGCGCTAACCGAGGGTAAGTTGCTGAAAATGCTTGGCTCGCAGGAGCCAAGCTATTTGATCGAGTTTCCCTATATCTGGTTGGAGCAGTATCCCTGGCAGCCGGGCCGCTCACGAGTGCCGGGAACCAGCTTGACGTTGGAAGAAAAGCGGCAAATCGAAGAAAAACTGCCGCCCAATTTACCCAACGCTCAACTGATCAATGCTTTTCAGCTGATGGATTTGATCGAGTATTTGCACGAGCAATCCCAGACCACCCTACCGCCCGACCGTCGCGCACCGCTCAGTGAAGCTTTAGCCGAACACATTAAACGCCGTTTAATCTACTCAGGGACGATTACCCGCATCGATTCTCCCTGGAGTATCCCGTTATATGCATTGATGCGAGCCTCCTATGCTCCAGCGGATGAGGAAGAGCGGGCTTACACGATGATTGAGGACACAGCTCGTTTCTTCCGGATGATGAAGGATTGGTCGGAACGGCGACCAGGAACCATTCGCATCCTGGAGGAACTTGACATTCCGGCTGATCAGATGGAAGACGCCTTGGAAGAACTAGATGAGATCATCCGAGCTTGGGCCGATCGACACCATCAAAAGGGCGGCAAAACAGTTGCGCTTCAGATGGTAGTGGGGCCTAAAGAAAGTTAGCCGTCTGAAAAAGTTCTGCTTGTAGTTCCTTTAAGAACAGCCGCTGCAGTCTACAAAAGTTTTTAAGTCATTCAACTTAATTAAAACCAAGATCAGGGTGTTGGGCTGCCCAGTGGGCAGCGCAACCCCCCTTTGGGTTTCATGAATTATGTTGTTCTACTTACTAAATCTAAATAGATCTAAACAGACTTTAAAGTTTGGCTGCGAAGTGATGACACGCTGCGATCTTTTGCTACACTAGCGGACACTACTTTTACTGAATAGCATCTCTTGATATTCTTATTGCATTGGCTTTCTTCTGTAATTTGATCGATTGTGTAGATTTGAGCATATACGCATCAGCTTGTTCTAAATTGCACTCTGAGGGCGGCAGTTAATTGTTTAGATTAATGGTCCACAGCTCCAGAGTGGCAAGCTAGAAAATGGGTTCTGTCTACTTAAATCTGTTTAAATCTGTTAGGTCGGAAACAGTTAACCAAAACTGGTGAACTAAAAGCTAGTCAGCTCAGACTGGTCAACCTAAAGTGGTGAACCAAGCTAATTGGTGAACCAAGCAATTGGCCTAGGGGTGGCTTTCTGGTAGGCTCAGCTCCTTTCAAAGGTGCTGGGCTAATAAGGCCAAGTTTGTGGCAACGGCCACAATCCATACGTTTATTTTATTTAAATTCCCTACCGATCCCCGTCACCCTGAATTAGAACTACGGAGTACCGAATCAGTGAAAGACTCATGGCGTAACTCATGGCACATTCAGCCCCAGTTCGATCACGCTCTATCTAAATCTTGCCCCTCTCAATCGGCTTGTCTCATAGCCATTAGTCGCTGCTGTTGATTTAAAGCACATTTTGCTTAGGCTAGGTGTCACCTAGGTTTCAACAGGAACTCCGCTAAAATTTGGCTCTAGTTGACGTGGTGACTCAGCGATTATTCCAACTCAATTGGCTACTGAGCCACACGCTTCACTTGAACTAGAGCCACACATTTGACAACTAACCCTTCTGCTCTTTCCGTTCCTTATTGCCTACCGTTAGCCCACATGAAGCAACTTCGTGATTTTCCCCGTACCCTGCCTGGTGCTCTGTTTACTGGAGCCTTTGCTGCAACCTCGATTCTTAGTGTTTCCCATCCCGCTCAGGCCTTGTTTCAAGACAGTCCCAAAGCTGTCTTAGATGAAGCATGGCAGATCGTAAACCGGGAGTATGTTGATACCGCATTCAATCAAGTAGACTGGATGGCTGTTCGGCAGCAGCTCTTGAGCCGCAATTACTCCAGTACTCAAGAAGCGTACAATGCATTACGGCAGGAGCTGGAACGCCTAGGAGATCCCTACACCCGCTTTCTTGATCCCGAGCAGTATCGCGCCTTGACTAACCAAACCTCTGGGGAACTGTCCGGCGTAGGAGTGCGGCTACGGGTGGATGCAAATTCAAAAATGCTGACGGTGGTTGAACCGATTGCCAACTCACCTGCCAGTGAGGCCGGGATTCGAGCAGGCGACCGGATTGTGGCAATCGATGGTAAGTCAACTCGCGGGATGACGGTAGAAGCGGCCTCCCGTTTGATTCAAGGGGAAATTGGAACGCAAATTACCCTCAAGATCGAACGAGAGGGACAGAGACCGTTTGAGCTACCCCTAACTCGCGCCAGAATTGAGTTATCTAACGTCAGTCATGCTCTCCGTCAAGAGAACGGTGCTCGGATTGGCTACATTCGGCTGACCGAATTTAGTGGCCATGCGCCAGAACAGATGCGCGAGGCGATGGAGAACTTGCTCAAACAAAACGTCGAAGGCTTTGTGCTTGATTTGCGAGGCAATCCGGGCGGGCTACTGCAAGCTAGCGTTGAAATTGCCCGACTCTGGTTAGATTCTGGTTCAATTGTGCGCACGGTCGATCGGAGGGGCGCTAGCGAAGAGATCAAAGCCAATCAAACTGCTATGACAAAGCTACCGCTAGCGGTCTTGGTTGACGGCGGATCGGCTAGTTCGAGTGAAATTTTAACGGGCGCTTTGATGGACAACAACCGAGCCGTGGTGGTAGGTAGCCAAACCTTTGGTAAAGCGTTGGTGCAATCGGTGCATGCCCTCTCGGATGGGTCGGGTTTAGCCGTAACCATTGCCCATTACTACACGCCAGGCGGTTTGGACATTAGCCATCGCGGCATTACGCCCAATGTCGAAATTAGCCTATCAGAAGGCGAGCGGCGGACATTGCTTACCAATCAGGCGCTGATCGGGACCGACAATGATCCCCAATACCTACAGGCTGTGAATGCCCTCAAGCCAACCATCGCCTTGAATCGGCGCAACCCAACTCCATCTCCCTCGTTGCTACAACTCAGCGTCGGTCAGGGGCAACAGCAGTCAACCCAGTGAGTAGATCAACGCGGTCTGTGTAAGCGTGGTTTACTCTAAGAGCCACCTTGCCCAAACCACCAACGTTCGGTTGATTAGGGGAGTAGTTACTGATCTGGTTTCTGCTCCCCTAATTTTCTGAATTTGCTCTAGAACAGGATGCCGGTCGGAGCTGGCCGCTCAGGCTGGTTCTGGATATGGCGATGCACTCGATTCAGGGCAGTCATGTAGGCATGGGCGGCTGCAACCACAATATCCGTGTCGGAGGCTTGACCGGAGAAAAGCCGGCTGTCTTGCCGCAGGCGTACCGTCACCGTACCCAGAGCGTCAATGCCTTCGGTAACTGCCTGCACCGAAAATTCCACGAGCTGATTCGGAATTTGCACCAGGCGGTGAATAGCACGATAGACCGCATCGACCGGCCCAGTTCCCACAGCGGCATCGGTGAGAATCGTACCGTCGGGTTTGAGAATCGTCACGGTGGCCGTGGGGCAGGTACAGTCACCGCAGGTGACTTGCACATGCTCCAGCTGAAAGCCTGACTCGATCTGGACTTGCAGTTCGTCGCGCACAATCGCTTCTAGATCCCAATCCGAGACTTCTTTCTTTTTGTCGGCAATTTCCTTAAACCGGTGAAAGGCTTTGTTGAGGTCCGCTTCGTTCAGTTCAAAGCCCAATTCCTGGAGCCGCGTCCGGAAGGCATTGCGGCCAGAATGTTTACCCAAAACGATCTGATTTTCGGCTAGACCAATCGAGGCCGCTTCCATAATTTCGTAGGTTTCGCGGTGCTTGAGCACGCCGTCTTGGTGAATTCCGGACTCATGGGCAAAGGCATTGGCACCCACAATTGCCTTATTCGGCTGGACTAACATGCCGGTTAGGTGTGATACCAAGCGCGATGTTTTGTAGATTTCGGTGGTTTTGATGCGGGTGAGGGGTGCATCCGATTCGCTGGGTCGTCCCAAAAACGGATTGAAGTAGGACTTGCGCACCTCCAGCGCCATGACGATTTCTTCTAACGCCGTATTGCCCGCCCGTTCGCCAATGCCGTTAATCGTGCATTCAATCTGCCGTACCCCATGCTCGATGGCCGCTAACGCATTGGCCGTTGCCAACCCCAAATCGTTCTGGGTGTGAACCGACAGCACCACCTGATCGATCCCAGCCACCCGGGTGCGAATCCCTTGAATCAACCGCTCCATTTCCTTGGGCGTGCGATAGCCGACGGTATCGGGGATGTTGATTGTGGTTGCGCCCGCCCGAATCGCTGTTTCTAGCATTTGGTAGAGGTAAGCGGGTTCGGCACGGGTGGCATCCATTGGCGAAAACTCCACATCTTCCACAAAGGATTTGGCATAGGCCACCATTTCCTCCACAATGGCCAGCACCTCAGCGCGGGATTTGCGCAACTGATACTGCAAGTGAATATCCGAGGCCGAGATAAACACATGAATGCGGGAATGGGCAGCGGGTTGCAGTGCTTCGGCAGCGGTTTGGATATCCTGACGCACGGCTCGCGCCAAACTGCAGATAATCGGGCCATCGAGTGTGCCTACCTGCTCAGCAATCGTCCGCACGGCAGCAAAATCACCAGGGCTAGAGGCGGCAAAGCCTGCTTCAATCACATCTACGCCCAGGAGAGCCAGTTGATGAGCAATCGCCAGCTTTTCTTCGGCGTTGAGGGTAGCTCCGGGGGACTGCTCGCCATCGCGGAGGGTGGTATCGAAGATGATGACCCGATCGGGCTGTGGAATGCTCATAACAGACTCCTAGAAAGGAACGAGAGAAAGCGTGATTATTGGATATTGTATACGATCCCTCTTTTTGCATACAATATAAAGTATGAATTTGATCAGATATGAACTTGAACGACCTGGCAGCCAATGTGCTGCAACATCAACGCAGTACCCCAGATTTGATTGCAGAAGCCCTGCGGCAGGCGATCCAGCATGGGTTATTTCAAGAAGGCCAGTCCCTGCGGCAAGACGAAATTGCCACCCAGTTTGGCGTCAGCCGGATTCCGGTGCGAGAAGCCCTGCGGCAGCTAGAGGCAGAAGGGTTAGTCACCTTTCATCCCAATCGGGGTGCGATGGTTTCGAGTCTGTCTCCCTCCGAAGCCCAAGAAATCTGCGAGATCCGCATGGCGCTAGAAACGATGGCCCTCCAGCTAGCCATTCCCCACCTCAGCGATGCCGACCTCGACCGAGCAGCCCAACTTTTGCAAGAGACCGAGCAAACCACTGAGCCAATGCGCTGGGCTGAGCTGAACTGGCAGTTTCATAGCGCCTTATATCAGCCAGCAAATCGACCGCGTCTGCTCAGCATGATCAAAACCTTGCATATCAATGTCGATCGCTATATTCGGCTGCAAATGCAGGAATTGCAGTACCGCGACCGCAGCCAAGCCGAACACCACCAGCTCTTGGCGGCCTGTCGTCAGCGAGATATTCCAACCGCGATTCAGATATTGCAGCAGCATATCGGGCAGGCCGCTGAGCAGTTGGTCGAGTATTTGCAGGGCGGATCGGCTAAAGGTCGGGCTGAGCCGCTGTTAAAGCCCCCCATTACCAATGGCTTGCAGACTGGTTTAACTTCCATGCCCTTTTCTCGTTCGGAACAAGTTGCTTCAAAGACAGAGTGAGATGGAATACAACCTATTCGATTTATCAGGTAAGGTTGCGATCGTCACCGGCTCTGGGCGTGGGCTGGGAGCGGCAATGGCTCAGGGATTAGCAGCCCATCAGGCACAGGTCGTGGTTTGCGATCGCGATCTGGAAGCAGCACACCAGGTTGCCCAAAGCATTCAATCAACTGGTGGAACGGCAGCCGCAACCTTTGTAGATGTCACTTCAAAACAAAGCTGTGGGGCGCTGATCCAGTTTGCGGTTAGCCAATTTGGCAGTGTAAATATTTTGGTCAACAATGCTGGGATCGACATCATTAAGCCAGCTATCGAGTTAGCCGAAGCCGAGTGGGACAAAATTTTGGACGTGAACCTGAAAGGGCAGTTTCTCTGTGCTCAAGCTGCCGCGAAACAGATGATGCATCAGGGCCAAGGTGGTTCGATTATCTTTATTTCTTCCATTGCCTCGGTGGTAGGAATTACAAATTTAGTAGCCTATAGTGCGGCCAAGGGTGGCATCAACCAACTGACGCGGGTGATGGCATTAGAATGGGCGGCCCAGAAGATTCGGGTTAATGCCATTGCACCAGGCTATTTCGAGAACATTATGCAAGGAGCCAAAGCGGAACATAATAATCCTGAGAAGCAGCAACAAATCGCTACATTTACACCGCTGAAGCGACGGGGCCAACCGCAAGAATTAGTCGGTCCAGTCGTGTTCTTGGCATCTGATGCCTCTTCCTATGTGACTGGAACCGTGCTGTATGTAGACGGAGGCTACACCGCGATCTAACCAAGCTGCTTGCTTCAAGAATCAATCGTAATATCAATATTTTCGTAGAGATCAAGGATTGGGATATGCGCCTCAAACGTAGCCAAGGATAGCGTCACAGCGGGATCATCATACTCGGATAGCAGCCATTGATTAGCAGCCGTTTTAACGTAGTGTTCTACATGAATTTCATATTGATCAATCAGTAGGTATTCACGAAAGCTTTCGATACTGCGATAAGCAAAAAACTTCTCACCGTGGTCATAATCTTGAGTTGATTTTGAGAGAATTTCAGCGAGCAAGCAAGGATTGGTTACAGTATCGGTGCGCCCTTCTTGAAGCTGCAAGGGCTTTTCTATAACCATGACATCCGGATAGGTGTAGAGATTGCGATTGGGGACCCAAATCCGTTGGTCCATTGCAAAAATTCGATAGGGTTTGCCTCGTAAGGCAGCTTTGAGAAGGGTAGCAAGGTTGATGGCTAATTCATTATGATCTGGCGTGCCCCCGGTCATAGAAACAATTGTGCCATTGCGATATTCGCTGCGGATATCGGCTGCTAACTCAAGCTCAAGATACTCTTCAGCGGTATAGTTTCGTTGTTCAAGCGCCTGTGTCATAACGATCTGGCCCTTTACGGATCGTGACTAAACATGCCCTAGTTGATGATTACTTAACAGCATAGACATAATTTCAACAAAAACTCCAGCCTCAGTGAACACCGTAAAGCTGGAGCATAGGATTTATTACCTTTATTACCTGCTTATTACCTGCGCGACTGACAAAAAATAAGTAGGTGGGGGCAATGATTGAGAAGACGCATTTCGACTCCGCTCAATGCGCAACTTTTCGGGAAGCAGAGGGTTGAGCGGAGTCGAGACCCGGCATTGTGGAGCGAAGATTAATTTAGCCTACCTAGTATTGTACTGTCGCAGAGATTTGTCAGTTGAGCGCAGGGGCCTCACTTGCCTGTAGGGCGAGTGGTCTGATGGGTTGATCGCCCAGAGCCGCACGAGCTTCCTGCAACTCGGCAGTAATAGCCAGGGTTTTCGCGTCGTAGATTTGAGTCAGCAGCTTGGGATAGAAGCCAATGCCGATAATCGGAATCAGCAGACAGGCGATGATAAACACCTCACGCGGCTCAGAATCGACCAAGACCTCATGCTCAACCAATTCCTTGTTTTCGGGACCGTAGAAGATTTCTCGCAGCATCGAGAGCAGGTAGATCGGCGTCAAGATCACACCCACCGCAGCCAAGATCACGACAATCACCTTAAACGGCAGACTGTAGGCATCGCTGGTGGCAAAACCGACAAACACCATCAGTTCAGCCACGAAGCCGCTCATGCCCGGTAGCGCCAGAGATGCGAGCGAACAGGCCGTGAACATGGCGAAGATTTTTGGCATCTTCTTACCGACGCCGCCCATCTCATCCAAAATCAGGGTATGGGTGCGGTCGTAGGTGGCTCCCACCAGGAAGAACAGGCTGGCTCCGATCAACCCATGCGACACCATTTGCAGCATCGCCCCACTGAGACCCAGGTCGGTAAAGGACGAGATCCCAATCAGCACAAAGCCCATATGGGAAATCGAAGAATAGGCGATCTTTCGCTTCAGGTTGCGCTGGGCAAAGGAGGTGAGGGCAGCATAAATGATATTCACCACGCCCAAAATCACCAGAATCGGCGCAAAGTAAACGTGAGCCTGGGGCAGCATTTCCACATTCATGCGGATCAGGGCATAGCCGCCCATCTTCAGCAGAATCCCCGCCAGCAGCATGTGGACTGGGGCTGTGGCCTCACCGTGGGCGTCGGGCAGCCAGGTATGCAGGGGAAAAATTGGCAACTTCACGGCATAGGCAATCAGGAACCCAGCATAGACCCAAAGCTGGAAGTTGAGCGGATAATCCTTTGCCATCAGGGCGCGCATATCAAACGTGGTGGTGTCGCCATAAAAGGCCATTGCTAAGGCTGCCACCAGAATGAACAGCGAACCGCCCGCCGTATAGAGAATGAACTTGGTCGCGGCGTAGAGGCGCTTTTTGCCGCCCCAGATCGAGAGCAGCAGATAGACCGGAATCAGTTCCAGCTCCCACATTAGGAAGAACAAAAGCATGTCCTGCACGGCAAACACACCCAACTGGCCGCCGTACATCGCCAGCATCAAAAAGTAAAACAGCTTGGGCTTCAGCGTCACTGGCCAAGAGGCCAAAATCGCCAGGGTGGTGATGAAAGCGGTTAACAAAATCAGCGGCATCGATAACCCATCCGCGCCCACCGACCACTTCAGATCGATCGCCGGTACCCAGGTATAGCTCTCCACCAACTGGAGACCCGGATTCGACAGATCGTACTGCGTGTAGAAGGCATAGACGAGGACAAGGAAATCAATTAATCCCACGATGAGTGCATACCAGCGCACCGTTTTGCCATCCTTGTCTGGAATAAAGGGAATTGCCAAGGAGGCTAACACTGGAAACAGAATTGCGGTTGTTAACCAAGGAAAATCAGCAGTGTTCATTGCAGCGTTTATCAAGTTTTGAGTTTTAAGTTTTGAGTTTTGAGTTTTAAGGTTTTGGGTTTATTTAGCATTGGACTGTAGTAAAAAGCTTTGAGTTTTAAGTTTTGGGTTTGTTTCGCATTGGTCCCGACGGTTTAGTAAGACGAGATATCTTGGCTAGGAGGACGAAAATATAGGTTTCCTGATTCTGGCCCCAACTCAAAACTTAAAACTCAGAACTATTTCACCCGCTCCAACTCAAACCTTAAAACTCAAAACTCAAAACTTTCCTAAATTTCCTACCCAGTAATTCCTGAGAGCAGCACAAGTCCCAGTACGGCCCCAAACACAATCAGGGCATAGAATTGGGCACGTCCTGTTTCTAAGTACTTCAGCGCTTCGCCGGTCACAAGGGTGACAAAGCCCGCTAGGTTGACAACGCCATCCACAATTCGCAAGTCAACTTCCAGCACTTGCCGCGCCAAGCGACGGCTGCCCTGCACAAACAGCACTTCGTAAATATCATCGAAGTACCACTTGTTGAGCGAGAGCTGATACAGCGGCTGAATTTTCTCGGCCACTGCGGCAGGGTCAATCTTACGGCTCAGGTACATCAGCGAGGCCAAGGTAATACCCAGCAGAGCAATGCCAACCGAGCTGCCTCCCATCAGCAGAAACTCACTCCACTCAAACTCAGAAGGAATTCCTTCTACGACTTCGCCGGGCGGGTGAATAAATGCCTCAAAGTAGTTGGCAAACGGTGTCCCGACCAAACCAATCAGAATTGACGGAATGGCTAGGGCAATCAGCGGCAGGGTCATCGTGTTCGGCGACTCGTGCGGTTCGCTGCTGTGATGATCCACCGGCGCTTCGTGATCGTGGGCTTCTTGTGGCAATTCTGCCGTCAGTTCCTTCGGATTCATCGCCCCAGGACCAAAGGCCAAGCCCAAACGCTGGAGCTGTTCTAGCTTCAGTTTCTGCTTAATGCCCTCATTCTGACCGCGAAAACCGCCCTCAAAGGTGCTGAAGTACATGCGGAACATGTAAAAGGCGGTGATTCCAGCCGTCAACCAACCAATTGCCCACAAAGCCGGATTGGCAGCATAAGTCGCGCCCAGAATTTCATCCTTGGACCAGAAGCCGGCAAAGGGAGGAATCCCACAGATGGCCAGTGTGCCAATCAAGAAGGTGATCGCGGTGATCGGCATGTACTTCCGCAGTCCGCCCATCAAGCGCATGTCTTGGGCATAGACCGGATCATGGCCGACGACTGACTCCATCCCGTGGATTACCGAACCCGATCCCAAAAACAGCATTGCCTTGAA
The DNA here is from genome assembly GCF_032598965.1 of Leptolyngbya sp. NK1-12. Taxonomy (NCBI): domain Bacteria; kingdom Bacillati; phylum Cyanobacteriota; class Cyanophyceae; order Leptolyngbyales; family Leptolyngbyaceae; genus Leptolyngbya; species Leptolyngbya sp. NK1-12. The sequence goes on along the minus strand of NZ_CP053586.1, from coordinate 284,033 downwards.
GTAGGCATGGGTCATCAGGTGGAACAAGCCTGCTCCGTAGGCACCAACGCCCATCGCCATCACCATATAGCCCAACTGCGACATGGTGGAATAGGCCAGACCTTTCTTGATGTCGTTCTGAGTAATCGCGGTAGTGGCTCCGATAAAGGCGGTCACGGCTCCAGTCCAGGCGATGGTATTCATAGCGCTGGGCACATGCTCAAAAGCCGGATACATGCGAGCAATTAAGAACACACCGGCAGCCACCATCGTTGCCGCGTGGATCAGAGCTGAGATCGGGGTCGGACCTTCCATCGCATCGGGGAGCCACACATGCAGCGGCACTTGGGCTGACTTAGCAACCGGACCCATAAACACCAGAATCGCAAACAGCGAGACCAGCCCAGCCGAGAGTGCCCCCGACTGCACCAAATCATTCAGCCGTTCACCCATCAGCTCAAACTCGAAGGTGCCCGTGGCCCAGAACATCGCCAGCATCCCCAGCAGCAGGCCAAAGTCTCCCACCCGGTTGACCACAAATGCTTTTTGACAGGCGTCAGCGGCGGCTTTGCGGTCATACCAGAAACCAATCAGCAGGTAGGAGCACATGCCGACCAGCTCCCAAAACACATACACTTGCAGCAAATTGGGGCTGACTACCAACCCCAACATTGACGAGCTAAATAAACTCAAGTAGGCGTAAAACCGGACATAACCCGGATCATGCGCCATGTAGCCGTCGGTATAAATCATTACAAAAAAGGCAACCGTGGTGACAATCACCAGCATCATCGCCGTCAGGTGATCGACCGTGTAGCCCATGGTCAAGCGAAAATCGCCCGCCGCCGCCCACTCAATCATGTGCGCATAGGGGGGATGCCCTTGAATTTGACTCCACAACAACGCAAAGGACAGCACCATTGCCGCACCGAGCAGAGACACAATAAAAATGGCGCTGCTCCGCCGCATAGTGGCAACTGTCTTGCCAAACGAAATTAGTCCTAAGCCTAGAATCATCGCTCCTGCCAGCGGCAAGACCGGAATCAACCAGGCGTACTCATATATTGGTTCCATGACTCGCGCCTACTCCTCGCCTCTGATTGAGTTGGCAAAACCGTTTACATTGTGACACATGACTGCCTTAGAAGATTCTTAAACTAAAGCTAAGTAATTTGAACTCCTACTGCTGGTATAGTTCTGGCCTTCACAGTTTGTTATTTCCCATTTTTGAAGGGTGATCAAGTTTAGACTGTTCATCTTCAACAGTTCTTTGTTATTGTTGCCATCACTCCTACGGTTGTTTCCTAACTTGGAAAGCAGTGTTGCAGTTTTCTATCTATTTCATTGAGCACCGCAACGGGATGCTGGCCAATAGAAATATTCATCAAATCTGCACCGTAAAAAACCTGACTCGACAATCGAGCCAGGTCACTAGTGCTAGACCCTAATGGATGGAAGATGAATGTAAGACTGGGAGAGGTATCTCGAACCTCCTGAACAATGTTTGCCACGGGGCATCCTATTCCACAAGGGAAATCTGGTGTTCGATTAGATTAGCGAGCAGCGAGTGAGCATATTCAAGCGAATAGTGTCTCGGCTTACCCTGAAGGACAATTTGATACTCATCCGGGGACTCACCATCCCCATAGCCTGAGATCAGATGCTGATGAAATGCCTCGGCAGCCAGCTTTTCAACTTCAGCCCGGAGATGATCACCAGTCGGAGTTGTGGCAGGGTTAGCAGTGTTGGCAGTGTGTATTGCAGCAGTAATCATTTCTGCAATCTCCTGAATTCTGTTTTAGTTATAGAGAATCTTGATGACGATTTCATCCCTCGATTGCCTTACCTCTATTGACGGACGCTGCATTTGGTTTAGCCGATTCAGTTTGGGTGATTTGATTTAGCAAATTCAAGTAGAGGCAATTTGGCAATCACTCTGATTAAACCGCAAGCGTCAGGGTAAAGTCGGCAAGTTCAACACGATGCTTACGTTTATTTGCGTTTGTTCATTAATTCGCCGCTTTTTAGTTACTCAAATTAATGAAGCGAAATATTGCCTTCTTTGGTCTGTTTAGCTGCGCCATGACCGCAGTTAGCACCGTTTGAGAATCTAGACTACCCGCACTGAAGCTGGAGGCAAGCCCTTAGCAGACTTTCACTCAGGGCACCAGGTGGTCATGAATCCGCCTCCAACATCACGCTTTGCGAACGCACCGTGCAAGAGTTGCTCTGTCTTGCCTCCTCAAAATGGACTAATTTTGGTATCTAAAAACCGATCCAGCAGCGAGTTCCTCCAGACAAACCGCACCACCAAAGCCCAGAGCACCGCGACCAAGCCAATGCCCAGGTAATCGGTGAAATCGAGCTGAGAGAGTTCAAAAAAGCGGCGCAGAGCTGGAACTGCCAGAATCACGATATAACCGGCCAAAACTAGGCTTGCCAGAATCGTATAGCGCCAATCGCGGCTGAGCGGTTCTCCGCCCACCCAGGCTGGAGTGGGCGGTTTGAGGAAGGGCAGTAGCAGCAACCCGCCTAACACCTGCATCGTCACCATCGCAGTTTCGGCTACTCGCTGCGCTCTAGCAATGTCAGCCCTGGTGATGCGGCGGCCCAGTTCTTCAAATGGAATGCGACCGTTGAGCCAATCGAATACCGGGCCAATGTTTTCCGCCAAAAAGAACAGGTAGATCAGAATACTGGCGATCGAAAGGGTGAACATTGCCGGCAAGACAAAATGCATGAACGGATTACCTTGACCGCCTCTTGGTTTGTCGGGTTTGGCCCAGAGGGTGACAAAAAAGGGCGGAATGCCAACGGTGAGGAACGTGACAATCGTGCTGGTTTTGATCCCAAAGGGAAACGACAGCGTGATCATGCCAATGGCAATAATGGCCAGAATAAACGAGAAGATACGCACCATAAACAGTTTGCTAATATCGGCTACCCCATTGCGGATCCGCTGTCCTTCCAGGAATATTTTAGGCAGAGCGCTAAAGGTATCCTTGAGCAAAACAATATCGGCTACGCCACGAGTCGCCTGACTGCCGCTTTCCATTGCCACCCCCACATTCGCCTGCTTCAGCGACAGTACATCATTTACCCCATCGCCCATCATGGCCACATAGTGCCCGCGCAACTGGAGGCTCTGCACCAAGCGGGCTTTTTGTTCTGGAGTAATCCGGCCAAAAATCGTGCTGTCTTCGGCAGTTTGGGTAAAGACGGCATCGTCCATCTGGGCCAACTCCTGACCCGATACGGCAATGATGTCATCGCTGAGGCCCGCTTGTTTAGCTAGGGCGGCTACCGTGAGTGGATTATCACCCGAAATCACTTTGACTTGGATGCCCGCCTGCTGGAATTCAGTCAAGGTTTGGCGCGCATCGGGACGCAACTCATCGCCAAATTGCAGAATGCCCAGGGGCTGGAGTGTGGCGGGTAGAACGGGATCGCCGGCGCCATCGTATAGATCCGGCACCGTTGGGCTATGGGCGATCATCAGCACCCGCAGACCCCGGTCGGCTGCTTCGCGGATAGAGGCTTGCTGCTCGGCTGAAAGCGGCATCACGGTGCCCAAAATTTCTGGTGCGCCCAGCACATATAGACCGGGAGCATCGGCAAAGCCAACAGCACTCCATTTATGGGCCGAGCCAAACGGCACTTCTACCTTCACAGGACGCTTGGCTCGCGGCAGAGCGGCGATAATCGCGTCATTGGTTTTGTTGCTGGTAGAGGCACTAGCCGCAAAGTCACCTAAAATTGCCTCCAATTTTGCCTGGTCGATACCAATGGGATACACAGTTTGTAGATTGATCCGGTTGGTAGTCAGGGTGCCGGTTTTATCCAAACACATGACATCCACGTTGCTGATCGATTCCACCGCGTTTGACTGCTGCACCAAAGCACTCTGCTCGGCGATTCGCACCGCCCCCAGCGCATAGGCAAGGGTAATCATAAAGTACAGCCCAATCGGCACTAGGCCAACGATAACGGCCAGGTTTTGCACCCCGGTGGTGATGGAAGTAACTCCTAGCGTCATCCGTAGCACTGTCACAAATCCCAAGACAATTGCGACGCCCAATAGCAGGCGAATCATCAGGTTAATCCGATGCTGCAACGGCGTCAGCACCTTGCGAAACTTGCGGGCTTCGGCGGTCATCTTGCTAGCGAGACTCTCGGCTCCTACTTTTTCGGCTTCGTAACACGCCGCACCGCTGACGCAAAAGCTGCCGGAATAGACCAGATTCCCGCTCTGTTTGGGAATCAGATCTGATTCTCCCGTCAGCAGGGATTCATCGACTTTAATTTCACCCTCGCCTACAATCGAGCCATCCACGACAATTTGATCGCCTGGACGCACCATCAGCACATCCCCCACCACAATCTCGGATGGGTCAATCTCCTGTTCCTGTCCGTCTCGAATCACGCTGGCTTTGGGACGAGTAATCAAGGCGATTTTGTCGAGTTTTTGCTTGGCGCGAATTTCCTGGATGACGTTAATTACCACGTTCAGTAAAACGACAAAGGCCAACACCAGCACGTCGCTGGCCCGTCCCAATGCAATCAGTACTAGGCTGAGAAAGAAATATACCCAATTAATAAACGTGAACAGGTTATCTCGAAAAATGTCCCAGTAGGTGCGACTCGTTTGAATCGGCACGTCATTGCCTTGCCCAGCCGCGCGTCGCTTCGCCACTTCCGAATGGCTTAACCCTTGCAGATGAGTTGGGACAGTTTGCATAACGTTTAAATCCTTATTCCAGTAATTTCTGTTTACTAATTCCTATGCCAGGAAATCGATTTCAGCAGCTCTTATCCAGGGAGGTTTTGCTCTGAGAAATCAGCCGAGGGGTAGCCGTTAAACTACAAATAATCCAATTACTCTGTCAATTCTGTAAAGATATTTTGCAGATAACCCGCAGAGAAGCGAGCAGCGAACCTGTTCACTCGTCCTAAACTCGCCACAAAGACTATATCATCTACATCAATTCCCATCTCCCCTCGTTCGGCGAGGCTCACGAGCCGCATCTCCCTGTTGACTATAACTAGTTGATTATGACCAAACGAATTCTAATCGTGGATGACGAAGACGATATCCGTGATGTGGTGCAAGTGTCGCTGGAAGAGTTTGCTGGTTGGCAGACGTTGAGTGCGGCTTCGGGCATGGAGGCACTGTGTCTAGCTACGACAGAACCAGTCGATGCCGTTTTGCTCGATATCTCGATGCCCGACATGGATGGATTTGAGCTATGCGAAGCCTTGCAAAATCATCCCAAAACCCAAAATCTGCCGGTGATTGTCTTAACCGCCAAGGTGTTGCCCAGCGACCAGCAGCGATTTACCCAGTTGGATGTGGCGGGTGTGATCACCAAACCGTTTGACCCAATGACAATTTGGCAACAGATTGGAGCCATTTTGGGTTGGCTGGCCTAGAAGCAGATGCAGTCGAGAACAGGGTTCCATCTAGTGAGAATTGCAGAAATTATTTATTGCCTGGGTGGGATTGTGCAGCTCGGTACCAATCGTGCTGGCCACGTTTCCACTTGCCCTGGCGATGCCGCAAGCAGGAGAGATTTTTACAGTAGTCACGTTCATTGTGGTGACTTCGGTGCTGGTGCAAGGCTTTTCGCTCGCGCCGGTGGCCCGCTGGCTGAATGTAGGCGTCGAGGTGTGAGCAGAATGGCCGCTATCGAATGTCTTCAAATTCCGGCAGCGTTCCCAATTTACGAATCGTCACTTTTACATCCATGCCAAGGTAATCTTGAGCATCACCAAACCAGAACCCCGATAGGGGAATCACCTGGTTGGGATGGCGGGCAATCGCAACGCGGATCAGGTCAAAGCCAGCGGTGAGTCGGTTCGTGGGGTCATAGGAGCGCCAGCCGGCACCAGGTAGATACACCTGCAACCAGGCATGGGTTGCGCCGGAACCGGTCATGCCTACGGCGCCTCCATCCAGAGCGGGGTCATACAGGTAGCCACTGACAAAGCGACAGGCAAACCCCAACCGCCGCAGTGCCTCGATCATTAGCCAGGCATAGTCACGGCAGGTGCCGGACTGTAACCGCAGGGTTTCGCCTGGAGCCTGGGTGCCTTCGGCCTCCCGCGCCTGATAGGTGAAGTTGGTCCAGATTGTATCCATCATGCGTTGCAGCACATCCAGCGTATTGTCCTGATCGCCCGCTACAAAGCTCTTGGCCCAAGCTGCTAGGCTGCCATCCGGGTCTTCGGCATGGGGGCGGATAAACACTGCCAGATCGGTCCATTCATCTGGAGTGTATTGCACCGGCACTTCCTCAGCACGAGGATCGAGGGGAAAGGCAGCGATGGCCGGAATGCCAAAATGCTCGCCTCGGACGCGATAGGTGATGACCAACTCTTTGGCGGGCTGGCTAAATTCGATCAGGGCCACGTTATTCGAGAGGGTATCCATCAGCCAGCGGACGTTGGATGGAATATTAGTTTCCAGACCGTAGCTCAAGATTCGCCCGCCATAGCCAGAACTGGGCAGGAAAATGGCGCGATGCTCGCTAAACCGGACCGGATTGCGATAGCGATAGCTGGTGGTATGTTCTAGATCGTAGATAACGCTCATTGATCACGCTGCTTACAAATCATGCTTATAGGATGTTTTAAAAGTCGCCGATGCAACCCGAACCGCCCCCTATATCCCCCATAGCCCCCTCCATCCCCCACCAATGGGGGACTGTGAACTAGCCCCCTCCATCCCCCATCAATGGGGGACTGTGAACCAGACATCCGGGGTCGGAAGTCCCCCACTCGTGGGGGATTTAGGGGGCACCGAAATACGGATTGGAAGTCCCCCACGGGTGGGGGGTTGGGGGACATTGCAACACGTTTGATACGTTTCAAACATTCTCTTATGGGATTCTAGTCAAAATTCATTCGCCACCGGAATTCGGCCTTGACGGGCCGCAGCAACTAGTTGGTCGTGGTCTCGTTCGGTTTGATCGGCATAGGCTTGGGCAAATTTCACCAACGCATCGTCTAGGGCTGCGCTCGTACCCACATAGCCAGCCAGCATGGCCGCATCCCCCGAATCGGCATGAGCCAACGCCAGCGCCCAGCCACAAAGTTCGCAATAATCGGGCAGAGCAGCGAGACGGAACTTGCCGGGTTCCAGCTTGACGCCGCCCTTCATATCCCGCAATTGGCGAATGTAGTAGTGAATGCCCTGCAATGTACCCCAGCCCAGAAAAATATCGGGTGCTCCCTGAATGAGCCGCTGTCCGACCACCACCCGCTGCCCTTGATGATCGTCCGGCAATCGGTCGTCATGCTGCACCTGGGCATAGGGAGCCAATACCGACGGCTGCGCCTCTTTTATTTGCAGAAATAGCGGATCATTGTGGTCTTTGCCCTCCAGATACACGACCCAGCAGCGCGTTCCCACACTGCCCACGCCCACTACTTTGCGAGCCACGTCCAAAATGCGATAGCGCGACAGCAAAAAGCGCCGCTCGGCGTTAAGAGAGTTCAGGTAATCCTGCATCAAGGGAGCAATCACCTCGGTGATGGGCCGCCCGTCCTGATCGGTTTCCATCCGCATCACCAGCGGCGGCGATTCGATAATGTGGTGTTGTTGATCGACCAGGTTGGTCATTTTTTCCAGCACCTGGAGGTGGTTGCGATTGCGCGCTTTTAGGAACAGCCGACTGGCCCGCTGACGCGACTCATCCGGTAACTTCTGGAGCAACTCGTCTTCTTTGATGTGGGTGTACCACAGCTCCAGATAGCCCATTTCGGCATATTCTTGCAAATGCTGCCGGTAGGACTGCACCACGGACCGCACTGCCGCCTCACACAGCACCCGATCTGCTCCTAAAAAGCGTCCGGCTACCACCGCACTCGCCACTAGGCGCTTTAGATCCCACTCCCAAGCGCCGGGATGGGTTTCGTCGAAATCGTTGATGGCAAACATCAGGTTGCGCTCAGCAGAGGCAAACACGCCAAAGTTCGACAGGTGCATATCACCGCATGCCTGCACGATTAGACCGGTGGTGGGAGCTGGGGCAATGTCCCGAATCATAATGGCAGCGGCACCGCGCAGGAAGGCAAACGGAGACGTTAACATGCGGGCATAGCGGATTGGCACCAGATCCGGCAGGCGGGTTTGGGCTTGAGCTTCCAGAATAGCGACTGGGTCTTCGCGGTTGGCCGCAGGCGGGTAGATGCCATGCTCGGAGCGTTTCACGGTTTGGCGCAAGGCTTTTCCAGCAGCTAACCGTTCTGCCACCGTCAGTGGCTGAGGCAAATTGGGCGTAGCGATGTCATGATCTGGGGCTTGAATTGCAATCATTTAGAAATCATTCAGATAAGTCATTCAACTTAATTAAAACTAAGATCAGGGTGTTGTCACCGCCCTCCAGGCGACAACCCCTCCTTTGGGTTTCATATTTAATTATGTTGTTCTACTTAACATTAGTTAGGCTATTTCAATATCACTTTCACTCTGGCGATTAATTTCAGCCAAGCTCTGGCTCGACACCTCACGAAAAAACACCGGCGCATTCAGCAATCGTTTGTAGGCACGATAGCGCTCATACAGTTCCAGATCGGTAAAGAAAAACAGCGAGACGGCTTCCCATAGAAACACCCAGCCGCCGATGAATATCCCTTCAGCCAAGAGTGAGGTTAACATGGTTTCTCCGAACCGAGCGGGGAAGATTTGCCCTGCCCATAAAAACACAAACCCAAGCAGAACATAGCGCACTAAGCGGAACTGAGTTTTTTTCAGCTCTTTTCTGAGCAGATACATTTTGAAGGCAATACTGTTCCTGATCCCATGTCGTGCAGCCTGCTCTAGCGCCTCATTGCGGCTGCCGGCAGGCATGAGAAACATCAACTCAATCGGATGGCGCAGAGGAATTTCCTCGGAACTACCTTTTAAGTAAAGCTCCAGATCAGGATCGAGGGATCGTCGCTTAAAAGGAGCTGGATCCCACTCATCAAAGATATCGGCGTATTGATCCAACCCCACCTCGATGATGTAGCAATTGGTGACTGGGTCGAGTTTGTAAATCTCACTGAATATGCTATTGCTCTTCTTCATGAAAGTTTGGGCGTTGGTCAAACCGAGTTGATGCACCTGATTCACAAGTTTGATCGATGCTTTTTCCCGTGCTCTGCTCAGGCACTAGTGACCGCCCGCCGTGCCGCCATTGCCGCCACCAGTAACGAGATGCCACTCAGCAGCAGACTGATACCCACATACAAACCAATCAGCCAAAGAGAGCTATCAGGCCAGCGATTCAGCACCAGGATGCCTAAGATCAAAGTCACAATTCCGTTCAGCGCCACCAGCCAAGACATGCGATGACCGGCCCGGTTGGTAAAGGCCATGATGATGGTGAAAATTCCTTCCACGATGAACAGAATGCCGAAAGCAAAGGTTAAGGCTACTACCGCCGCTCCCAAGTTGAACAGGATGTAAATACCGGCAATCACATAGGCAATGCCAACCAATAAATTCAGCCAAAAGCCTCTGAGTGGGCGAGATTGAAATGCCTCTACAATCATCACGGCACCGCTAATGATTGCGATCCAAGCCATGACAGAGGTAAAAAAGGCAGACGCGATCCCTGGCAGCAGAATCGCTATCACGCCCAGAATAATTAAACCGATGCTGAGGGCAATTACCCAGCCTGTTGCTTTTCTGATCTGAACTTCAGGTTGAAAATCAGTCGTCATAAATTCACCTCGTTATGTTTAGACAGTTCAGCTATCAATTAACAACTATCAATCAACCAATCAACTGAGTATGGGTTAAATCGCTAGCGATAACTGCAAAAGGCTAGCTCAGCTATTTGCCTACTCTAGATTTTGCCAATAGCTGCTTCACAATTGCGGACTACTAGACCCGAAACGCAATGATCTTCGGCATTTATCTCTAGTAGATCTCTTTAGTACATTTAATAGTACACCCCTGCATTCTATACATATTTTCTTAAGTTAAAGAATACGTCAAGAACATGGATGAGCGAGCGAATTACACACAAAATTTCAACTTCCCGAGCTTTCACACGACTCAATTGACTGTGACTCAGTTGACATTGAGTTGGGCCTAAACTACTACAAAACTACTACAGAGGCAAAGTTTACGCAACGTTACAGATTATTTGATTGCTTACCTACGAGATCGGATAGTGGTATCTTTTGCGGTAATATTCTTTGATTGCTGATGAAACTACGGTTCTGTAGCTGCCCTATAATAGGGGCTTGAATAGTGGCTCGATTGTCAGGGGAAATGCCTTGGCACGTATCTGCTTAGTAGGTTTTTAGGCGTCTACAGCAGGTGATCTGAGGCACGCAATTGAGGAACAAAAAGTAACTCAAAATGGCAGCAGTAGCAGAAGATCTGAAACCAGAAACGATAAAGTGTTTAGACTAGAAAGCTGAAAAAATGCTGAGCAAATTTGAGCACGCTCAAGTTTAATCTAATTAGGCATTAGCCAGGTAACAAGTAATTACAGCCTTTTTCAGGCTAGTGAAGTACGAAAAACGGGGTGCAGGGGCACTGCCTCTGCGTGGGAGCGAAGCCCACACACCCCCAATACCTCACATGAGTGAAAAACGCTGTATCTATCCATCATTTCATTCTTTCGAGAAACCACAATGTTTAAGCAAGTTGGTGTTTGGACTGGAATTACAGCCGCCGTGATCGGAGTTGCGTTGGCTCCTCAAGGCTATGCGCAAATCAACGAGCAGGAATTTCAAATGGGGCGTGCTCGAGAAGCTTGCAGAAACCAGGCAGAACAGCAGCGCCTCACGGTTAACCAAGTTGTTTCTACCATGCCCATCTCTGGCAGTGGCGGGCAAATGATTGGTTCCGATGTGATTCTGAATGTCAGCCGGGGCGGGAACACCTACGATGTTCGCTGCACCTATGACAATGCTTCTCGATCGGCAACCATTGCCAATTTACCCAACCCAAACGGTTCGGGTAATTCAACAACGGTGCCAACCGAAGGTTCGTTTGAAGGTCGAGGGCTAGCCAGCGGTTCGGTGTTTGGCAACGAGCGGGAAACTGATGCAATGCTGAGTTTTAACAGCACGAATAACTTCAGCTTTTCATTGGCCGTTCCCCCCGGCACCGGAGCGCAGGTAAACTACAGCGGACGAATTCGGAGTACGCGCAGTACAGGGGCTAACAGCTTTGTGTTGCGAGGACAGGTGCAACGGTTTGCCTCTTCAGCCAATAACTTAGAGGTGATCAATGCCACTGGCACCTGCGAAATTGAAGTGTTTGATGCACGGGTGATTTCTTCTACCTGCAATACAAGGGCGCGGGATAGTGCAACCCGCTTTGCCGGATTAAAGCAGTTCTAGTTGAGGCAGTTCTGATATTCGGGAGATCCACATGACTAGTGACTCTGAAGCAGAGAGCAGGAATCGAGCCAAACGCTCCAAACTAGAAATACTCGTGGGTGGTCTACTAGCGCTTTTGGGGCTGGTGGCTATTGCTCGCCCAACCTATGCAACGATTGCCTCAACGGTGGTGTTTGGCTGGATCTTTATGCTGGCGGGGCTGGATCTGCTAGTCTACGCGGTGCGATCGCCACGAGGTCAGTTGCTCTGGAGGCTACTGCTGGGGCTGCTTTGTCTGGGCGCGGGCATTTTGGTGTTGTCTAACGTGTTTAAAGGCGCACTTGCGCTGACGCTGCTGCTAGGAATTACGATTTTCCTGATCGGAGTCGTGCAGGTGATTCTCGCCTTCTGGATTCGTCCGGCTACTCGTTGGACTTGGGTACTGCTTAGCGGACTGCTGGGAATTATGGTCGGCATTTTCATCTGGTCCGCTTGGCCGCTACGGGCCGATTGGATCATCGGGTTTTGGATCGGGGTGAGTTTTATCGGCCAAGGCATTTGGATGATGGGGCTTGCCGTCCCTCATCGGTAGGTTCTGGCTAAGTCCTGAATAAGCAACGTCATGAACTAACGCCTTCTGCCAGCTGCCATTTTAGCTGCCGTGCCGCAATCGCATTCATTTCAAAACCAACTGGAGAATTCAAATCAGGTTTCTAGCTGATATTCTCCTGATTATCGTATGGTATTTGGTTAAACAATTCACTCCTCACAGCACTCTACAGTAACTCTGCTTCGTATCCCATCTCGGTGCATAGCCACCCATCCACTCATCTACTCCTCTACTCATTTACTCATTTACTCATCCACCCAACTCAGTACGGTTGTACAGAATTTGCAACAGCCGGGAGCCAGGTTCATTCAACGCATCGCGGGTGATCGTTGCCACTTCGCCAGCTACACTCACGTTGTACTCAGCTACCACATCGCCGAACGAGTTGCGCTGAATTGCCACGAGCTGACCGGGCGTTACTTTGTCCTGCAGATCGACCAGCATTTCCAGGTAGCCGCCAGTCGTGGCTCGAATTGTTTCAAAGGCATTGCCAAAGAAAGTACCCACTTCTTTCGAGGTGCGACCCAACGGTCCCGACATCACCTGGTAATGTTTCAGTACATTCAGGCTGCCTTCAACAGCCATCGCAATCTTGTTTCGATCAAACCCACGAGGACCGCCAATCTCAACAGTCAGAACCGGGATGCCCGCCTGCACAAAGGCCATTTCCAGCGAACCGTCCTCGCCTGGATCATCCTTGATCTGCTCGGCTGGGAATAGTTCAGCCAGTTGTCGGATTTCTGGTCGGCGGAGGTCAGCAAAGATAAACATCGTGAAATCACCGCCCGTGGAGGCTGTGTGGTAATCCAGCGCGATATCAACATTCGGTTTGAACAGCCGATTCCAGACCAGACCCGCATGGCGAGTGGGAGTATCATCGCCCGTCTCATTGCCTGGCCAGACCCGATTCAGGTCGATCAGGGAACCGCCTTTTTGAGCCACCGGCCACTGGCGCTGCGTGTACTCCTTAGCGGGGCGAGCAAGGTCATAGACCGCCATCACTGTGCCGGCCATTTGGGTTGGATCAAGAGCGGCCATGACCTGCTGTGCCGCTTTGACTGGGCTTAACTCATCACCATGCACACCTGCCGTTAGCGCGATGCGTTTACCAGCTCGTATCCCTTTGGCAACCATGACCGGCACATACCAGTGCTGGCCTGTGCCCATCTGCACGCCCTGAAAGAAGAAGCGATGCTGACCGGGTTCAAGGTCGTTGACATTTAACTGACTGATCACCGGCACTTTCTGGATGATATCGCCCGTGTAGACCGTCTGCGGCAGCTGTGTTTCCGGCTGAATCAGAGTTGTCATGATTGCCTGCCTCTTACACCAACGGTTGATGCGTGTTTAGATTAAAGCGATAGCCGTGGGGCAAAATATGCAGCTTAACGTCACACAGGGCAATCGGCTCATCTTTGAGCAAGCCTTCCAGATTGTTGTGGGTGGCGGTGGTTTCATCCACAACGGTGATGCTGCCCCGGCCCACGACGGTAAACTCGTCGCCATTGACAATAATTGCCGTGTCTTCATCAATGCCCAAACCCAACACAGCAGGTTGCAGCACCAGAGCGGCTAGCAGACGACCGAGGCGGCCCCGTTGAGCAAAGTGCTGATCGATCACAACGCCAGGTAAAAAGCCCATGCCAGGACCCATGCTGACCGCATCGACGCTGGGATTCGAGACCGACGCGCCGCCGACAATCATCTCATCGGGCATCATGGCTGCCCCTGCACTCGTTCCACCAATCACGACGCCTTCCTCGTGCCGTCTGTGAATCGCCTGATCCAGTGGCGTACCGCGAATAAAGTCCACAATCCGGGACTGATCGCCCCCAGTGAAGAAGATGCCGGTCGCCTGTTCGATGATGCGGAGTGAGTCTTCGCGTCTGGAGTCTTCCCGGTCTTCAGTGTGTACAGCCTCGACGGAATCAGCCCCCAACCGCTTAAAAATGCGAATATAGTCATCTCCGACTTCTTTGGGCATGCTGGTAGCTGCCGTCATGACCGCAATCCGAGCCTGCAACCCGCCTGCTAAGCGCAGGAACTCCCGCAGAACGATGCACTCACCGTCCCTATCTTCAGCGCCGCCAATGATGACCAAAGGCCCCCGCGCCGTATCAGTACCCATAATTGTTGCTCCTAGTGGTTGTCTACCTTCGCTAGTTTATGGACTGGTTATAGTAGCGAAACTGGCTGAGCAGTGCTTCAGCTTGAACGTGATGCTCGCAATCCAGCAACAATTCTTCTAATACTTGTTGGGTGAAGGTTACTAGATTTCGAGCAGACGCATAATCGCGTTCATAAAGACTTTGTAGCGCTTGATTTAAAGCATGGGACGCTGCTTCAATCCGCTCAATTTGAAATGAATCATTCCTAAACCAGTCATCGCTATGCATGACGAAGCATAAGTATTAAAAGGATTTAGCCTTCAGCCTAAATTAAAAACATATGAAACTGATAAGACCTGTTTTGCGCAGCGCCTACACTGCCTCATTGACTTGCGATTCACCGGCCTTTCGATTCACCTACTTTCTCGCCATCGCGGAATCAGCCATGGGCTGGTATGTCTGGGGCTGCCCCAGTTCCTGCCTTAGCTCGGCCAACAGTCGCGAAAACCGATCGGCAACTCGCGCTTGTTGGCTGAGTCTAGTTTCCAACAAACGTTCAATTGCTCGTGCAATATCGGAAGCTTTGCTACAGCCAAACGTTCCCAAACCGCCGGCCAGCTTGTGAGCCTCGGTGCGGGCGACCTTTTGTTGCTGCAAATTACAACCATCGGCATGGAACAGCAAGGCTGTCGCTTCTAGTACAGCAAGCCGCTGCTCTAGCGAGCCGTAGAACCGTTCAGCAATCTGCTGAATCGCCGTTTTTCCGCGCTGCTGCCTCATCTCTGAAGGGAAGTTGATTTCGGCCAAGGATGGCGTCTCCCGCTGATTTTCCCTAGGACTGGTTGTAGCATGACCCAATTCAGATTTCTCTTCGGTCTTTTCTTCGGTCTTTTCTTCGGGTACAGGTGCCGTTTTTAACCGATATCCTAAGCCATACACCGTTTCGATTAGATCCGCTGTCATTCCCGCCGACTTCAACCGCTGCCGCAAATCCTTGATCAAATTAGTGACAGCCCCCTCCACCGGGGTTTCCTCCATGGGCCACATGTGATCGATGATGGCGCTGCGGCTGAGAATCCGTTGGGGGTGACGCAGAAACAGCTCCAGCAGGCTGTATTCTTTAGGTCGGAGCGAAATCACCTGCTGATGGTAGGTAACTTGCGCTAAGGCTGGATCCAAGCAAAGCGGTCCCCAGGTTAAAACCGGCGAGGGTGAAACCATGCCACTGCGCCGCAGCAGCGCCCGCACTCTAGCCAAAAGCTGAGACGATTCACAGGACTTGGCTAAATAGTCATCTGCACCTGCATCTAGTCCAGTCACCACATCATCATTCGAATCTTTTGTAGTCAGGATCAAGATTGGCGTTTGGCAGCCTTGCGCCCGGAGTCGGCGGCAGACTTCGATGCCGTTCAGGGTTGGCAGCAATACATCCAAAAGAATCAGATCATAATTCCAGCGAGTAGCCAACTCCAACCCCACCGAGCCATCTGTGACAGTATCCACCGCGTAACGATGAGCTGAAAGGGTGGCTGAAAGCACTTGACCGGTGTATTCGTCATCTTCTACTAAAAGAATTTTCATTACGCACCTTCCTCGGTAAACCTAGCTCAATTTGCCAGCTGCGTCTGTGCAGGATTACCAATGGGTTAGCAATCATGCTTATTGTTATGCTTCTTAATCTATTGGCTTTTTACTCGTCGTTTACTTTTACTTGTCGCTTACTTTTACTTGTCGTTACTTTTATTTGTCGTTTACTTTTATTTGTCGTTTACAAAGACATTAAAGGTAGGACTATAGTGTATCTCCAGTGTATCTTCTCTATGAATTAGACCATACGCAAACGTTAAACCCTACTTTAAGTGACGAGTGAAAGGAGAATAAAAAGCGATCTTTCTCAAAAAGACCCAGCCTAATGTCAGATTTGTCTAAGATCTCAGTTCTTAAGATTTCATCTTTAAGATCTTTATCTCAGAAGCTGTTTGAAAAGCCCCCTACATCCCCCAATCTGGGAGACCTCAAACTGTCGCTGTTCAGAACTCCCCATCAGTGAGGGGTTCTAGCTCTGTGGGCATCCCAGGAAAGGAAGCTACCGTGTACACAGATCTCGATCGCGAATCAATGCAAGGGGTCGATCCCCCTACATCCCCCTTATCAAGGGGGACTTCAATTCCTGATTAGTAGATGCTGCGCACAGACTTCGCCTCCGGTTCCCCCCTTTCCTTAAGGGGGGTTAGGGGGGATCTTCGACTTGTGTGGACACCGTAGGGAAAGGAGATGGGTCCAGACGACAAAACCCTTTCCAAACAGCTTTTTAATGGATATGGGGACTATAACCAAGTCAGCAGAACAGCTAGCAGCCTCATTATATGGCATCGCTGTGAAAGGGCAATACCCAGATGTGTTAAACAATACAAACGTCTTATCCAAATCACCCACACGGCTCTGCTTAGGGTAGAGACAGTGGCCCTGCCCCCGATTTGACTAATCGCTGAAGTTGCCGACTTTCCAGTTCTAGAATCCGGCGGGCAAAATTTGGATCGTGTTCCAGCAGATCGTCAACAGCATCTATGGATAGAGCCAGGATGCGGGTGTTGGGACTATCAGCCAGAATCGTATTTTCAGAGGTGCTGTGGGTCAGAACCTCCAGCTCATCCAAGAGCTGCCCCGGCTGGAGGCGTTCGATACGCACCCCATCGGTTAACTGGTAGCGAATCTTGGCCTCCCCTTCGATCAGCAGCAGCAATTCCCGGCAGGTATCGCCTGCTTCGGTGATCAGATCATTCGTGGCATAGGTCCGCACCTCGGCCCGCTCGCCTAGCGCTATCAGGGTGTGGGGTTGGATTGGATCAAAGAAATTACTGTTGGACAGGTAAACCAGTTTTTCCAAGCTGGGAAAGGCGGTAAGCGGCGGTGAAGGCGGCAAGGCCAGCAATTGCTCTGCGGTGGATTGCACCAGCGGCGAATCGGGCATTTGACTCAGGTTCCGAGCAATTGTCTGGGCGCGTTCTGGATCGAGTTGGGCGATTAGGTATAGGGCCGCCGCCTGCGCTACGGGATTATAGTGTTGCAGCAGGTGTTCTAGGTGGCTCAGGGCTTCTGAGGTCGAAGGTTCGACAGACAGCGGCGGAGCCGTCGGTTGGGACAACAGCTCCAGGATCTGGGGTGCTAGCCGGTCTGGCCAGGGTTCGCGCTGGATTGATGTGGCTACCCGTTGGGGCGAACGCTGGTGTAAGGACTGCGCTAGAGCAACGGTCTGGGCATCGTTGGGAAGCGTCGCCAGAATATCCAGCACCGATTGCACAATCAGCTCCTGCTTACGCTGAGCGGCTTTTTGCAGCAGGGTTACGGGTGGATGCGCCTGCAAAGCCGGATGCGCCAGTGCCCGCTCACAGGCCAGCCATTCGTCGAGTTGAGCCAATAGCCGTTCGGCTTTTTGCAAATTACCCGTCTCGCCGGGAAGTCCACTCAAGATCCACGCTTCTTCTTGAGGGGTAATCGAGTACTCGCGCCGCAAGGCCCGCACTGTGGTGGAATCCTGGGGTGAGGGTTCAAATTCAGTCAGGCCGGGCTGTTGCTGCAATCGCATTAACCGCTCTAGCGATTTCTGGTAGCCGCTCAAGCGAATCTGATTTTCCAGAGACCGCTGCCGGTTAGGATCGAGCAGTTGCGGATCTTCGATCCCTAGTTCCTCCAGCACTTCGCGGTGTTCGTCGTCAGAAATATCTAGCTCGTGCCGCATTTGCTGCAACACTTCCAGGCTGCTGGAATAGCTGACGTAGCCTTCTTCTAATGCTTCGCGCAGCACACCTTTGTAGACTTCATGCCGTTTCTGGCGCGTAAACCCAGGCAAAACTCTCGCCAGTACATAAACTTCATTGGCATCGAGGTCATCGATTGACCGACCTTCTAGATACTGGGACAGATCGAGCTGTAAGCGCCCTAGCTGTTTGCGGAAGCGGCTAGCCAGGTTCTCCCGTCCATAGAGATCGGGTTGGCGTCGCCAGCTTTTTTGTAACCAGAGGGTGCTGAGGAACAAAACGCTGACATCGAATCCGTACTGCACCCAGGCAGGCGTCAGTTGCAGCAGTGGACGACCGGCGAAAAAGAAAAAGAAATTAAAAATACCAAAGGTGCAAACAACAAAGATGCGATGGCGAATCAGATCGGGATTGAGATTGGGACGCCGCTGCCGACTATAGGACTTGAGCTGCGTTTCCACCCAACGGCCAACTCCATAGCCCGCCAGCGTAAATCCCCCCAACACCAGCGGCACTGCAACTAATTTAGGAATGTTGATCGGCTGTCCGGCGATATACAGCCCCGGACTCATCAAAGCGGCGAGCTGATTGGGGTCGCGATTCCAGACGCCGGAAAAGTAATAATCCCAGTTGCCAGCATAGAGATAGTAGTACAGAAAATAGCCAATTACCAGGCCGACGTAACCATAGCGAATTACCGATTCCTCGGGTCGATTCAGGCCATCCCAGTAGGTACGCTCGGAGTCGATATCAAAACAGGGACTCTGGCAGGCAACACAGGCGCTTTGCTCATTGCCATCGGGCAATACAGTGCGGCACATGGATTGGGTAATGCGCTGATCGCTCATGTGGGCCTTGCTACCTAGCAGCCCCCTGGGTTCGCTGAAAATGGTTTGCACCGGAGCCATCGGGCAGAAGTATTGACACCAGGATTTGCCGCCATAGAAGTAACCCACCGCAATCGCAACGGCAATTGTAAATAGCAACCACAGACCCAGCACCAGCCGATCGGCATTGAAAAACAGGATGCGTCCGCACAGTCCGACAAACAGCCAGCCAAATTGCACATAGGCATAATTGCGGCCCAACCAGGAATCAGGCTTTACCTTAGCCAACTCATAGCGCACCTTGCCATTGGCGCTTTCTCGCTTGAATTGACGCTGCCAGCCCAGCGCACGGGGAATTTGAGACAAAAACGACAAAGGACAAATCCGCCGCCATAGTTCATGCCCAAACACCAGCAGAATCAAGATACCAGAGGGCACAATCGCGCCCCAAAATAAGGTGGCTCCGATCGGGTAGGGCTGCTCCTCGACACATTGGCCCTGCACCGGCACACACTCACCAGTCAGCCGCAGCGGACTCCAGGGATGCTCGGGTGCGGTGAGGGCAGCGGTCCAGGGGTCATAGAACAACGAGGCAATCACCAGCAGCCATCCAACCGTCAGGATCCAGCGAATCCAATGCATTTGGCGTTCTGGCACTTGTGCAACCATAACAACTCACCACATGCCTCGAACGGTTTGATTCGTGAAGCGCAGCACGCCCGATGTCTGATCCGTTTGGTAGAAAATCGTCAACTGGCCTTGATCATCGAGTTCATAGCGCTGTGCGCCTTGCAGAGCGGTTAAATACCGGGTTTCCTGGTCCATGATTGACTGTTCACAGGCTTTGAACGTGGAGGCTAACGGGCTAACCTGCAACTGGTTTCCTTCAGTGTCGAAGCTGCCTGTAAACCGATTGCAGCCGCCCGATCCGGAAATCCGATCGCCAGCAAACTCGACGGTGAGTTCACCAGCCGGAACCATTGGAGTGGGAGTTGGATCCTCGGTCATGTTGGCCAGCCGCCAGTTTCCGGCGAGAGCAGTGGATTGAGCCATCAGCAGGGGAGGTTGTTCCAATACAGGTAGGGCGCTTGCCATGTTTGCCACAGAAATTCCGCTTAGCCCAACTATCAAAGCCAGGATCGGACGGGTCAAATGCTGACTGAAGCGGCAATGGAATAAAGGGCTATCGTTCATGGTGTGTATTAGTATTTCTTCAGTTAGTTTCTTCAGTTAGTGTTACTCAGGTTAACTCGCTGACTTCACTCCCAGTGATCAATTTACAGGAGCCGAGCATCAGCGTTATGTTTTTCCTTAATTAATTCAGAATTGCTCTAATCCTAAAAACCGAGTCGAGCTGTCGGAAGTGGCCGTATTGCAGTTGCTTGAGATCACCCGCGCGTCGAATACTTCAATTTGGCAGGTGCCGGTGGTGGTATTGAGCACGCGCAGATTGCCGGACGAGTTGAAACTCCGCACCCGTGTCCGCAGAGTAAAGCTGTTAGCAGCGTCATCAGACCGGCGCATGATTACGCCGCGATACTGGACTCTTGCTCCTGTAGGAGCTGGTTCCGCCAATTCTAGACCAAAGTTATCGCCCTCAATTGTCAGAGCGACGTTGGCAGTACGGCCTCTGGTAAAGGTAGCCCCATGAGCCACACCACGCCCCTGGAAGGTGCCGGATGCCGGACGGGACGCGGTCGTGCCTGAGCCACTTCCTGTCGATGGGATGCTGGCAATGGTGGCGGTTCTGGTAGCGTTGTCGAAGCTACAGCGAACATCGTAGGTTTCCCCACCACGACTCACGTTCAAAATCACCTCGGAGCCGATCATCCGCCCACCGCTGCCGGTCACTGGGGTGGTGGAAACGACATTGTTGACAGTGAGTAACTGTTGCTGAGCTTGAGTAGCACAGGCTTCACGAGCACGCCCCATCTGAAATTCTTCGCTGCTAATTTGAGCCATGGCATGGGGTGAAGCTAGGCTCCCTGCGCCGAGCAAGGCTGCCAATCCAAGCGAAAGTTGAATTTGCTTTAACATACTTTGAACATCCTCTGCAATAACTTTGAAATAAGTGCAGATTTGCACCTCTGATTGCCTTCAAAATCATCTCAGCTATGACTGTCTTAAGCCTAATTTTGTTCCGCCACTGCCAACGCTGTAATTATACAATTCGTTTCCAATAACGCCCATCAGAACAGGCAATAGAATCAAGCCGACCATGTCTCTCGAAAATCAGCGTATAGGGTGAGGCCACCGTCAATGAATAGGGTTTGTCCCGTGATGTAGGCGGCTTCATCTGAGGCTAAGAACGCGGTTGCGGCTGCCATCTCCTCGGATGTTCCAGGCCGTCCCATCGGAATGTGGCTTTCCACTACGGCTCGCTGTTCTGGATCGTCTGTCCAAGCTTCGTTGATTGGGGTGATAGTGGCTCCAGGGGCGATTGCATTGACCCGAATTCCCTGATTGGCATACTCCAAGGCTAGGGTTTTCGTCAGGTTTTCCATGCCGCCCTTGCTGATGGAATAGCTGAGGTATCTCGGACGAGGAATGACTTCGTGAACGCTGGAAACATTGATGATTACACCCGGACGCTGTTGGGCGAGAAACTGCTTGATCGTTTCACGAGCGCAGATAAACGCCCCCCGTAAATTGACGGAGAGTACCCAGTCGAATTCATCGGTCGGGACTTCGTGGGAAGCATGTTCGGTTTGAACGCCAGCATTGTTGATCAGAATATCCAGGCTGCCAAATTGCTCGGTTACACGGTGCATGATTCGGAGAATATCTTCTTCTTTGGAGACATCCCCTTGCACTAACAGGGTTTGTATATTGCCATATCCGGCTTCACTAGCCCGCTGTAGCGCCGTTGTCTCGGTTTCCTTAGCGGCTTCTGGTTTGCTGCGGTAGTTAATCGCAATGTTGCAGCCTTCTTGAGCCAGACGAATGGCGATCGCCTGGCCGATGCCGGAACTAGCTCCGGTAATCAACGCATTTTTCCCAGCTAATCCTTTCATGCTGATTGTTCTCCAAAATACCACTCCTCATTTAAGCGGAGCTGACGCTCCATCGCATCCAACTCATGATTGATCAGAAATGAGCCTGCCTCAATGTCACTGTGTCTCAATGTCACTTTTGTTGGCTGAAATTTACTGCAACTCAATCTTGCTCAGCCAAGAATGAGCAAGTTGGTAGCCCAGCCGTATGAGTCTCCATCCGAAACAAATCACCCGCTAAAAAGCCCTGCTGAATTTCTTTCTGGCTCAGCCCTACCGATGCGGTGGTGATGTACAAATGGCTCAGATCTGGCCCGCCAAAGGTGACGCTAGTTGGCCGCTGCACCGGCATCGCGATTCGAAACTTTTCCTGGCCGCTGGAGTCGAAGCAAGCGACCTGCCAGCCATTCCACAGGGCCGACCACAGGTTTCCCTCCCGGTCAATCGTCAAGCCATCGGGTTCTACCTCTTCTTGGCTCAGGTCTACCAAAACGCGGCGGTTGCCAATAGTCCCGGTTTCAGCATCAAAATCATAGGCGTAGATGGTTTTGGCTGGTGCTGAGTCGGTCAGGTAAAAGGTGGTTCCGTCTGGACTCCAGCCCAACCCGTTCGAAATGGTCAGCCCGGTCTCCATCACCTGAAACGATCCATCGGGGTCATAGCGATAGAGGGCAGCCTGCCCGGTTGCCTGACTCACCGAGCCGATCCAAAACCGCCCCTGGGCATCGCATTTACCGTCGTTAAACCGTGTGTCGGGATGGGGAAACTCAACCGTATACAGCGTGGTGACTTCGCCGGTTGACAGATCCAGCAAGGCAAGACGATTTTGCAGGGCGACCAGCAAACGATTGCGGCCCGCCAAAACAAGAGCGCTGACTACATCACCCGTATCAAAATAACGGTCTTGTCCACTGGCAGGGTCAAACTGGTGCACTCGGTGATTGTAGGCATCGACCCAGAACAACTGCTGACCATCGGCATCCCAGACCGGACACTCGCCCAGGCGGGCACGGGCAACCAGCACAGCTTTGACAGATTGACTCATGACATTAAGCCCATGACATTAAACTCGATATCTTGCCACTTCTCCAGGAGACATGGTATCCAGCACGACTTCTGGTGTCACGTAGCCCAGCGCTTGAATCAGGCGAGCCACGCAGCCCGTCCATCCGGTTTGATGGCTGGCACCAATTCCGGCTCCGCTATCACCATGGAAATATTCATAGAACAGAATCAGATCGCGCCAGTGGGGATCGGTCTGAAACTTCTCAGCTCCGCCATACACCGGACGCCGGCCCGATTCGTCCTTGAGAAAAATACTTACCAACCGTTCAGTGATGCAGCGAGTCACCTCGTACAGCGACATATACTTACCAGACCCAGTGGGATACTCAACCGTGAAGGAATCGCCATAGTAGGTATAGAGTTGCAGCAATGATCGCAGCAGCAGCAGATTGACCGGCATCCAGATCGGGCCGCGCCAGTTGGAGTTGCCGCCGAACATCCCAGACGTAGAATCGCCAGGAACATACCCCACCTTATACTCCTGTCCACCGTAATGGAAGCGGTAGGGGTGCTCTAGGTGATAGCGCGACAGAGAACGAATGCCGTAATCGCTGAGGAATTCGGATTCATCCAGCATTCTGGAAAGCACACGGCGCAGCTTCGCCTCGTTCAAGATCGACAGCATCAGGCGGCCTCGCTCACCCGGCTGACTGGGCAGATGGATGTTGTGGGTCAGCTCAGGATGCTGCATGATAAACTTCTGGGCTACTTCTCTAAAATTGGGCAGTTTCGCAAAGGCTTCTTGCGGAAACACGGAAACGGCCATGAGCGACAATAACCCCACCAACGAGCGCACTTTTAAGCGAGTGGAGTGGCCATCTGGAAAGTGGAGCACATCGTAGAAGAAGCCATCTTCTTCATCCCACAATTCATCGTGGTGTTCTCCAATCCGGTCCATTGCACCCGCGATCCACATTGTGTGTTCAAAGAACTTGATCGCAAAGTCTTCGTAGAGCGGATCGTGTAGGGCCAGCTCGATCGCAATCTGGAACATCCGTTGGCTAAAGAACACCATCCAGGCTGTACCGTCTGCCTGATCCAGATAGCCGCCCGTCGGCAGCGGCGAACTGCGGTCAAACACGCCGATGTTATCTAGCCCCAGAAATCCACCCTGGAACAGATTGTTGCCGCCTTCATCTTTGCGGTTTACCCACCAGGTGAAGTTGATCAACAGCTTAGAAAAGGCGTATTTGAGGAACTCAATATCACCCTCGCCCTTATTGACCTCCCGATCACGGGTGTAGATTTCCCAAGTAGCAAAGGCATGCACCGGCGGGTTGACATCGCCAAAGTTCCATTCATAGGCCGGGATTTGGCCGTTGGGATGCAGATAGTCTTCCCGCAGCATCAGCATCAGCTGATGTTTCGCAAAGGCTGGATCGATCAGGCTGATCGGAATCACATGAAAGGCCAGATCCCACGCCGCGTACCAGGGATATTCCCACTTGTCTGGCATCGAAATAATGTCGTCGTTATGCATATGGAACCAGTCGCTGTTCCGCACATACTTGCGCTGAGAGGAGGGCGTCCAGGGAGTAATGCCGCGTTCCCGTAGCCATTGATCCAGGTCGTAGTAGAAGTATTGTTTCGTCCACATCATTCCGGCCAACGCTTGCCGCATGACGTTGGTACGATCCGGATCGGTCAGAACCAGTGGCGGAATCACGGTCTCATAGAATTCATCGGCTTCCTTCAGCCGCGCTGCAAAGGTTTGGTCAAAGCCGATGCCGAAGGGATCTCCCATTTGAGTGGGTTCATACTTAGTGAGGCGCAAGCGGATCACCTGGGTTTCTCCGGGTCCGATGGTCAGCTCGTAATGGGGAGCAACCTTGGTGCCGGCACTGTGGGGATTGACGGCATCCAGTTGCCCTTGGACTACGTAATTGTTGATGCCATCTTTGGTGTAGAGATTGGCGTTGGTTGTACCAAAAATCCGCTGATTGTTCGTTTCATTCTCCGTAAACAGCAGCGGCACAAGACTATCACAGTAGAAATAATAGTCTTTTATGTAATGATCCAATAACGTATCGTTTATATGGGCATATACGGCACTGTTGCCCATTCCCTCAACCTTGGTCAATACCGGTTTGGCTCCGCCATCGGTCCAAGACCAGGTATTGCGAAACCAGAGCGTCGGCAGCACATGAATCGGGGCCGCTTCTGGACCGCGGTTGGCAATGCTGATTTTGATCAACACATCTTCGGCGTCGGCTTTGGCGTATTCGACGAACACATCAAAGTAGCGATCCTCATCAAAGATGCCCGTGTCTAACAGCTCGTACTCCAACTCATAGCGACTGCGGTTGCGGTTCGTTTCTACCAGATCTCGGTAAGGAAACTCATTCTGAGGGTATTTGTAGAGATACTTCATGTACGAGTGAGTAGGCGTACTGTCCAGGTAGAAGTAGTATTCCTTGACATCTTCCCCGTGGTTGCCTTCGCTGTTGGTCAACCCAAACAGCCGCTCTTTCAAAATCGGATCGCTGCCGTTCCAGAGCGCTAGCGCAAAGCAGAGCAGGTTGTGATTGTCGGTGATGCCACCCAGTCCATCTTCGCCCCAGCGGTAGGCGCGTGATCGGGCATGGTCATGGGGAAAATAATTCCAGGCATTGCCATCTGTACTGTAATCCTCGCGCACCGTACCCCACTGGCGTTCACTCAGATAGGGACCCCATTTGTACCAATCAACCTGACCACGACGGGTTTGCTCTAGCCGCTGCTGCTCTGTGCTCATGGATGGCTCCTAAATCCGGAAATATGTAAATGAATCAGAATAGAAACAGGACTCAATCGGTCAGATTGGGCTGTAATTAAAAGATTTAAGTCATACTCGATCTCGTGTTGCGTCATTCGACAACTGGTTCCGAATGGCCCAGGGGATCATCAGCATCCAACCGCCCGCCAGTATGAAGCTAATTCCAGTGAAAACCCCTAATAACCAAAAGGCGTTAGAGGGCCAGCGATATAAAATCAA
Source organism: Leptolyngbya sp. NK1-12 (assembly GCF_032598965.1). NCBI lineage: Bacteria > Bacillati > Cyanobacteriota > Cyanophyceae > Leptolyngbyales > Leptolyngbyaceae > Leptolyngbya > Leptolyngbya sp. NK1-12. Next base: position 258,394 of record NZ_CP053586.1, on the reverse strand, counting down.
GATTCCGAGCACAACCGCAACTATTCCGCTCAGAAGCATCCAACCCCAATTTAGGGCCGGACGCATGGATAGGGCCGCAATCACCTCGACGATTCCCTGGATCAAGATTGCCCATCCCAACGCTAAGGTTAGGGTGAGTTGTGCTCCAAAGATGTTGCTCAGTAACAAAATCCCAGTCACGATATAAAGAATGCCAACCAGAAGCCGCAGCCAAAAGCCCTGCTGCTGACGAGATTGCAGTGCATAGACCACTCGCATCAACCCGGCTAGCAAGAAAAACCACGAGAGCAGACGAGCAACGGCAAGGGTGGCAATAAAGGGTTCAATGATTGCGGCGATTCCTAGTAAAATCATCAAAATCCCCAGACCCATCATCCAACTCAAGCTTCGCCTGACCTGATTCACAATTCTAGTTTGCATCGCCAGTGCTCCAGTTCTCTCACGGCTACTCTCAAGGCTATATTAGGCTAACTGCTGTTGTTGGACAAAATGAATACCATTAGAGTTAGAGCCGATTTAGGGCCAATCGCTTAATACACAAATCGATCCATCCCCCACCTATAGCCTGACCATATCCAGAAAATATCGGCCTCTGTCATTACTCTGGGTGGCAATCCTGATGCGATAGGTCCCCGGACTCAAGGTAGTAGTAATGGCGTCGATTTGGGTGGGATTCACGGTAACGCTGTTTATCCGTCTCAGATTACGATCATTCAAGAGATCCACAACCATGCGCCGATTACCAGAGCGAGGGTTGGAGAACTGATTGCCTACATAGATCCGCAGCCGATTGCGGCTAGACAAACTGAACCGAAAAACATCCGGAAAATCGCGCCTAACGCTGCCAGAAGAGCTGAAAACTTGGCTAAATTCCCCAATTTCTAGCCGAGAGCGAGTTCCAAAACTAGATAATCTTGATGATTCCGTTACAGCCTGAGCCAACGGTCGATTCCCCTTCGTCAAAAGAGCCGAGCTTGACTTTAAGCTCCCCTGCAGCGCCTCAATCATTTGGTTTTGATCTCTTACTCTATAAATAATTAAAAACGAGAAACCTCAATTGGTTGTTGATGAACTGATACCGTCAACTAAAATTAGCCAACTCACAGTATCCAACTAATATTGACTAATATTGACTAACTGATATCAGTGTGATGTCAAGTGCCATGCCAATAAAAACTCAATCGATACAATAAATGGCTCATCCAAAGACGAAACGAAACATAGAGTTATATCAATAAGAAAGGGAGGCCGTGACTATGGTGTAGCCCCCCTCAAGGGGAGTAGATGTTAGCTTATTCGAGCACTCTGAGCATGATGAGAGTTATTAGATGCTACTGAGACTTGTTCGCCTCTTAGCTTAGAGCAACAAAATATGAAACTCATATGAACTTGCCTAAACAGCTTGCCTGTACGCATGTTCATTTGAATCATACCCATCGACCTCTCTATACCTCTGCCCCAAAGTCTTCCCGCAACTTGGCTTCCTGCTCAGTAGACAGGTTGGATTGGATCAGTTCACCGCGTTCCTCAGGGGCGAATGCTGCTTCCACTTTATCGAGCGTTACCTGTCCAGTCAGCAGAAATAGGGCAGACGTACCCTCGGTGACTTTGCTTTGCAGCTCCTTGATGAAATCATCGTTGATGCCATAGTCGGTAAACCGACCGGCCACAGCTCCGGCTGTAGCTCCCACGATTGCTCCCAGCAACGGCACGAAAAAGATCAGACCAAATAACATGCCCCAGAAGGCACCACCCAGCGCTCCTGCTCCCACCGTGCTCATGGCCTGATAGGTTTTAGGCCGCTTACGCCCCTGGGGCCAACTGACAATTGCCGCATCGAGCACCTGGATTAGCTGCTGTTTTTGCAAGCTTTCTAGTTTTGTCAAAGCTTTGTCTGCACCATCAACCGTGTTGAATTTCCAGACTGTTAAGGTTGACATAATTTCCTCCTTAATCTTGTCTTAAGCAAATATAAGAGAACATTACAGCTTCGCACATTCTATACGAGAAACGTGCTTTTGGTAGTGCTAAGACAAACACTTGTGACGAGCTATAGAAATCACTGATCGGGGCACTAAGAGTATCTCATTAATTGCGAAATGACAAGCCTGTCCGACAGCTATAGTGTTTGCTAGAAGAGATGTTGTGGACGTACGAAGCGCGTCCACAACAATATCATCCTAACTGTCGCGGCGACAGCTATATATAACAGTGCCGTTCAATCCATCAAGACTGGAGATGAAGCATCAGCGAAAGAGAAATGAAATAGTTTTTTCACAAGCAAGTTACAAGGTATTACATAGATTTAGAACAGATTTAGAACAGATTTAGAACAGATTTAGAGCTTGATCCAGAATTCTACCTTGAACCCTGAACCGGTCATCTGTGCAGCTGGTTTGCTTTGACTAATTGACAGGTTTTGCCATCTCTCGCAGGGTAGTATCAATACCATAAGAACGGTTGATTACCTCAGTTGAGGTCAGAAATGGAATGATAATGCGGTTTTCAGCAATGGCAATGGGGGCATTGAGTACAATGCGCTCGCCGAGTCGAATCGGAGTTAGGGCTTGGGCGGCTCCATCCACATCCAACACCGCAGTGAGATAGGTCGCTACCGCTTTACCGTCTGGATCGAGAGCAACGCCAAAGATGACCGCAGCATCGTCCTGCCCATCGCCATCCAAATCTCCAAACGCCAACCAGCCTCGCTCGTTCACCAGCTCAACGATAAATTGCCCATCTTGCTGGGCATAGCGGCCATTCTCCAACGCCACAGTCGTGAAGGTAGGATTGGGATCCAGACTGGTAGGGACAGTAAAGGTGCCATCTTGCAGCGTTTGCCAACGGTCACACCAAACTTGCTTGTCTGGAGTAAATACCTCGCGAGTGAGACAGTTATGCCAAACCAGTTCGGTTTCAGCCTCTGCCGGTTCTAACGCAACGCTGGCCAAAATTACTATTTCTAAACTCAACCCAAGTCCCCAACCGCAGGTTCGCAGAAACCGCTTTAGAAAATCTGGTTTAATCATCGTTGAACTCATGGTTAGTCAATTCACACCATAGCAATCCTATATCAGTTGGCAGACTTGTCAGAATAACAGAATAAAAGGCCATCAGTTATTGGTCATTTGGCTCCAAATAGCTTTTGACTCCTAATATCAAATCCGACTAAACGCCCTAATAAATGCCGCGTTGTACGGGCGTTTCGGCGAAACGCCTCTACGCCAACTCTGGCTGATCAACCGGATTTGATATGACTCCTCAGCTTCCCCGCCTGCAGCGCCATCTTATAACTTTCATACAGTTTCTCTGTATAGTGATAGGCTGACCTTGATCAGGGACTCAACCATGAAGCAGCAGTATTTTTCCGATAGCGAATGGGTTACTCTGTTGCAATCTCCTACGCAAGCAATCCTAGCGGTTATCCTAGCCGACAAAACTGATCCAGTTTCCTTTCTCAAAGAAATGCAGGCCGCCTTTCAGATCCTGGCAGCCGAACTGCAGCGGCAGGATATTTCCAGCGATCTGATTAAGGCGATGATTGCTTCTATAAACGACGCGATTGGCCAATCGCCACTCCAGGGTGAGGATTTGCTGCTGCAACAACAGTTTGAGCTGATCAAACGCATTCAAGCCTTCAGCAGTGTATCAGATGGACAAAATCAGGTAGTTGAACACTTCAAGCAGGTGAAGGATATCTTGTTGAACAAAGTGCCGATTGTGCAGGCAGAGGAATTTAAGCAATGGATTTTGGAGCTTGCTACTCAAGTCGCCAAGGCCGTAAAAGAAGAAGGCATTTGGGGCATCGGCGGTGAACGGGTCAGCCGCCAAGAGTCTGGGGCGTTATCTACGCTGGAGAAGACTTTAACGTTTAGGTAGACTTTATTTAGGTAAACTTTATAGGTAGAGCAAATTCAACGGTCTGAAAACTGTCTGCAAAATCACTTTTAGTAAATTTCTTGCTAAATTCTCTAGGAATGTTTAGAGGGGTATTTAGGTAGACGGGTAGACAACAGAAAGCAAACAACGGTAAACAACAGGGCAATCAGCAACGAGGTCCGCATTCCTGCCATTGCCGCTTCCAAGCTAATTGGGTAGATCAGCGACTGAATTTCTGGTGGCAATCGCTCACCCAGAACCTTTCTGATTTCTTGCTGAGAAAGGGTTTGAATCATTTCTTGTAGGTCAGCAATTAGTTGACCGCGTTGAGCTGGTGGTAGAGCTTTGCTTAGTTTCTCTAAGATGCCATCTACAATGCCTTTGGAAGCGTAGAAGATCAGCAGTGTGCCGAGGATCGCTCTGCCTAGAGAGCTGCCCAAATTCTGCACTGGATTGTAAATGCCTGATCCTTCTGGTTTTTCGTGTCTGGAAACATCAGCATAGGTGAGGCGGCTGATATGGGATAAAAACAAACCTGAACCCATACCCATTAAGATCAGTCCCGGCATCAGTTCCAGTGACGTGATCTGAAGATGCAGATTTCGGTAAATTACTCCGATCCCAATCGCTAGAAGCGCAATACCACTATAGACAATATACTTGGGTGGAATCCGATCACCCAATTTTAGTAACTTCAAAGTTGAAATCACGGTGATGATCATCGTGATATTATAGGGGATTATCGTCAGAGCAGTTTGGAACGGATTGAGCGACATTGCTACAGGCACGAATTGAAAGAAATTAAATTGTAGGCCAGTGGTAATCAAGGTGTGCAGCATGGCTGTCAGCATACCCAGCACAAATTTCTGGTTCCGCAGTAGCCCGACTCGCAGTAAGGAAGCCATCCGTTGATTGGCCTGTCGTCGTTGCCAAAAAATAAAGAATCCCAGCAAGATTACGCCCACGGCAATCAGGGTGGGCACAATCGAAATGGAGAAGGGAGGCAGCACAACTCCCGCGATGGAAAAGAGTTGCTTCGGTTTCCACCAGCCAAACTCTCCCCCTAAGCTAATGCCCATCAAGATCGAGCTAAGTCCCAAAAACGAAAGCAACCCTCCCACCCAATCGATTGGCTGCTGACAGCGAATAATTAGTTTCGGCAACGATTGCCGCAGCACCCCTATCAGAATCAAAACAACAAAGGACGGTACAAACGCCCAACGCCAGCTAAATTGGGACGCCAGATACCCCCCTAGCAGTACACCCGATAAACCTCCCAACGCCGAAGCCACAATCAGCCCAACGTTGGCCTGATCCTCTGCTTTGCCGTCATAAATTAAATCCACAATCGACCAAGGCGTACTGATTAAGGGCGTAGCCGCTAGACCAGTCAAGAGAGAAAAACTAATTGCCAGCACGCCAATCGAAGGACTCAGGGCAGTCAGGCCAATCCCAATCCCATATAGAATCAAGCCCATCTGGAATACTGGAGTGCGGCCATAGAAACGGCACAGGTTCTCGGTTGTAGGGGCAAAAGAGGCTGCAACTAACGAAAACAGTACCAAAATACTTTGAATGTAACCCACGCTAGTCTGCAAGTCAGACACAATCCGGGGCATAATCGCAGGTATGACGCTAACATTGTAGGCAATCATAAACAGGGTGAGACTGATAGCCCAAAACCCTTTACGTCTCAGTTGCAGCGGTTCTGCCTGCTCCATAACGACCTCTTGGTAGCAGCGTTACTGACCGAGCTGCTGTCCCATCACTGAATTACCTTTCAATAGTAAACCTTTACTTTGACAGAAAGGTGCTCAATACATCTTCCTACTTTACCTTCTGAAAAACTTGCTTAAAAATTATCCTGTATCCAAACCTGTTATGCCCAATCTAGAAAAGCTAGCCTGTTGTTTAACTGACCAAGCTCTGGTTTCTTTGTGATTTCTTTGACCGCAGGTCAGTAGAGCATTGCCCACGAAACTAACTTCTGGTTAGAGAAATTAGCAGCCAAGATTTGATAGAATTTGGATACCTTAAACCACTAGGAAGCTTGGGGCGTTGGCTTTACTATTTTCTGACCAGCAGTCAGTAGAGGCACTCACTGGCACTAAGGCAGCATTGGGTCCTCCGCTGAAATGGGCTGGCGGTAAACGCTGGCTGGTGCCAATCCTGAGGCTAGCTCTACAAGACATTTGGCAACCGGACTCGACCCGATTGGTGGAACCCTTTGTAGGGGGAATGGCGGTTGCATTGGGACTACAGCCCCGCATCGCGTTATTAAATGACCTGAATCCCCATCTAATCAACTTCTACACCTGGCTACAAAAAGGCTTGACGATTGACATTCCCCTGGAAAATAACGCCCAATATTACTATGTTTGCCGGCAGCGATTCAACGATCTGATTTTGAGGGGGCAAGCTACCAGTTTAGAGGCAGCCAAACTGTTTTACTTCATGAATCGAACTGGATACAACGGTTTATGTCGCTTCAACAACAACGATCAATTCAATGTTCCCTTTGGGCGTTACAAAACGATTAACTATGTCAAAGACTTCTCGAGTTACGTACCTGTTCTAAAAAACTTTCAATTCACTGCAATGGATTTCGCCGCTCTACCAATCCATACCAATGATGTGGTCTACGCTGACCCCCCTTATGACGTAGAGTTCACCAAATACAGTGCGAATGATTTCAAGTGGCAGGATCAGGTGCGATTAGCCGAATGGTTATCTTCGCATTCGGGACCGGTGCTGGCTTCAAATCAGGCAACTGAACGCATTGTTGATCTCTATCGTAGCCTGAGATTCTCGATTCACTTTCTAGACGCTCCTCGCCGCATTTCTTGTGATGGTGATCGGAAGCCTGCCAAGGAAATTTTGGCCTATCGCAATTTGGGCTAATATCAAGTCGGATGGAACCGTAAGGGCGAAGCATTTGCGAAATGAATTTAAGGCATAGCTACAGAGCTTCTGCCGCAAATACTTCGCCCTTGCGATTAACCAGACTTGACATAAGGCATCAATATAATCAGAACCAATGCTGTCCGTTCCAATCTCTCACTCTGAACTTATTCTGAACATTCCCGGCTCATCACCAAGCGACCGTCGGGCAGACGATATACCCCCTGCGGTTCCACAATCGGCTCTCCGGGCTGCCAACTCGAACCTGCTTCACTTGCAGGTATTTCTCGCACTTCCCCTGTAGGATAGCTCGATGCTGCATCATTGCCTGGAGCAGCGGGCAATCCGCCCGTTCCAGTAATCAAAAAGGTACCATCTTGATTGGTGCGAGCAATGCAGCTATTGGCGAGTAATTGGTCGGTGTCAATTGCTCCTGCGGGCAAGTCCGCCAAGCTGTTCTGAATAAAGCTAACATCTGGAGCAGTCACGACTCCGGAACGCACACCGCTGGCATCCACATCGACTCGATTATTGCCATCGGCTTCTGGAGCAACTGTCCTACGGCCAGAGAAATCAGCAATGTAACCTTCGCCAAAGAAAGCAGGTGTTTCAAAGCGAATATCCCCTCCCTGGCCTTCAGGCGCACGAGTCACAATATCGCTATCATCAAACGCTACGATAGAATCCGCGCTGAGGGTAATGGTGCCACCGGTACCGCGCCCTTGATTGACTTGAGTACGAATATCGCTATCGCCCCGCAGTCGGATATCTCCAGCCGTCACGGTGATATTGCCACTGGAGGAAGACTCAGAACGGGTTTCAATATCGCTGTTGCTAGCGTTGATGCGGTCACTGGCGTTGATAGTAACGTCTCCGCCACGGCCTTGGGCTTGGGTGCGAGCACTGATGCGGGCGTTGTCGAGGTTGAGAGAGTTGGTGACGAGGTCGATGTTGCCACCTTGCCCAGTTGAGTTAGGGCCTACGGCAGAGGAGATCGTGCTTTGATTGAGAGCGATGGTGTCGGCATTACGCACCAGGATATTGCCAGCATCGCCTTGACCTTGGGTATTAGCAGTGATCTCGCTGTTGTTGAGCCTTAGCAAGTTAGTGTTGAGTCGAATGGAGCCACCGCTGCCGCGACCTTGCCGCTGTACTTCAGTAGAGATGCGGCTGTTGTCATTGAGAAAAATAGTCTGAGCATCACGAACTGTAACATCGCCAGCATCACCTTGACCATTGGTGCTAGCAGTAATTTGAGCACCATTGACTAGTGAGAGCAAATTGGTGTCGATTGTGATGTTGCCTTGATTGGCATTAGAACGAGTTGATGTTCGAGCCTGGTTATGAAGAACAACGGCGTTTCGCTGCACTTGGGTCGAGATGGTGCTATTGGAGAGCAAAACAGAATCAACAGCTTGAATCTGAATATCACCTGCACTGCCATCGCCGCTGGTAGCAGCAGAGATGAGGGATTCGTCTTGAAGTGAAAGGTTAGGTGTAGTAAGAGTGATTGTCTGGGAGTCACCGGTTGCACCTGGGTTGACCGTACTGGTGACGCTGCTGCCATTATCTAAAGTAATACGCTCGTTTGCATCAGCATTGATGCTACCGGTATCACCTTCACCAGAGGTACTAGAGGTAATAGTGGAGCGATTGTTTAATGATAAGACACCAGTTTCGAGATTAATGCTGCCACCCTGACCGATAGCACCTGCGTTGACAGCAGTAGAAATATTGCCGCGATTGAGATTGATTATATTGGCGTCACGGATGGTGATATCACCTGCATTGCCTCGCCCAGATGTACTGGCCGTGATCTCAGCACCGGAATTGACAGAAAGCTGCCGAGTTTGGATCTCGATACTGCCACTGTCGGGAGCAGAACTGTTGACGGATACGCCTGGTTCGATCACGGTAGAAATCTCACCGTTGGTTGTGAGCCTGACCAAATCGGCATTGCGAATTGAAATACTACCAGGTCTGCCTCTAGTCGAGTCACCCATTCTTGCTACCGCTGCGGCTGAAATAGCTGCACCATTATTGATCTGTAGCTGCCTCACATCAAGCTGAATATCACCTGCATCACCGGTATCAGAAGTTCGGGCTGAGAGTAGAGAAGGGTTGCTTTCTACATCGACTCGCAGATTGCCTGAGTTACCAATCAGGTTAATTTGGGAAGCATTGATTGATAAACGACCACCACGGCTAGGGCCTAAGGTTTGGGTTGTAATTTCTCCACCATCGCGAACCGTAAGTTGGCCGGTTTGAATCGAAAGATTAGCAGCAGGAGTACCGGCTGGAGAGGCGATCTGGGCTGAAATGCGGCTCGGGAAGAAATAGGTTTGATTGGGATCGAAGGGGGTAACGCCGGGCAACTCATTGTTGACTAATGTATTAGCCTCAGATCCGGTCACAAATCGCCCCCCATTCACGTCAACACCATTTGGAGCAATAATCGATAAATGACCAGCTTGCCCTCTCCCAATCGATTCTGTAATCACGCCTGCCCCATCTCGCACAATTAATCGGTTCGTTTGTAGCGACAAATTCCCTGCATCCCCGCTTCTAAATGACGTTGCCGCCAATCCGCCCTGACCGCCAATCAACTCAGTTGTTCCTCCAACTGCTACGAATATGTTTCCGCCACGACCTCCCCCACTGTTTGTCGCTGCGGTTGCTTCTCCGTTTTGCATGGTTAACTGTCCAGCCGCGATGGTCAGATCACCAGCATTGCCAGTTCCCGTTGTGCGAGTTCGTAAATCTCCTTCTAAAAGTTGTACAGTTCCAGTGGCATTGATCAGCAAATCGCCTGCATTGCCTGCTCCAACGGTCTGGGTCGAGATTGTCGCACCGTCTTGCACCGTGAGTTGTCTAGTCATCAAGCGAATCGTGCCTCCAGGCGCTTGTGATTTCGGATTGAGAATGCCAAACAAGCTGCCCGCTTCACTCACAATATTGCTAGACAATCCACCCGCCGATTCCCCAGCAATCTCAATCGTGTCAGCGTTGATAGTAATATTTCCTCCCCGACCTGTTCCAGCAGAAGTATCTTGACCAAGACCAACCGTAGAAGCAGTAATGGCAGCTCCGCCCTGGATAATCAGTTGCGGAGTAGTCAGCAACAGATCTCCAGCATCTGCCAAGCCAAACGTACCCGTCAGAATTCCGCTAGGTTCTGCATCTTCACCTGTGCTCGAAACTCCAGATAGCTCAACCGAGCTAGCAGCAGTAATTTCTAAATTACCACCTTGCCCAGTGTTCAATGTTCCAGTCCGGATCCGCCCACCGTCTCTAGCAACCAGACGATTGACATTGATTAATGTGTTACCTGAGTTACCGGTTGATTCTGAATCAACTTCATTCGAGATTTGCGCTCCGTCACCCTGTAATGTTAATTGTCCTGTTGTGATATTAAGGGTGCTACCATTACCACTAGCTTCACTGCCTTCAGGTCCCGTAAAAATGCCAGTGCCACTACCGCTATCTGCTGTAGAAATGATTTCAATCGACTGAGGTGCATTAATCACCAGAGCACCACCCTGTCCTGCTCCAAATACACCTGCTTGAATTTGCGCTTGATCTTGAACGATTAGCCGATTGGTCTCAATTAACAGATCCCCGCCGTTGCCTGTAGCTCCTCTATTGACGGAAGTCGCTATTTTGCTGACCTGATCGGTCTCTGGAGTACGGCCAGTCACCTCAACTACATCTGAAGCACGCAGCGTGACATTGCCTGCATTGCCTGCTCCAGACGTGGAAGCTCTGATTTGTGCTCCATTCAAAAGTCTAACTTGCTCAGCAGTAATAGTGATGTCGCCAGCATCTGCGTTACTGGTTACATCAGACGTGATATCTCCCCCGCTTAAAAACCCAATTGGCGAGCTGGCAGCAGGAATTACAAATCCAGTTAGCTCTAACGTTCCTGTTTCGATTCTGATATCTCCAGTATCTCCAAATTCTGGCAGTGGATCAGTAGAAGGTAGCGGAAAGGCGACAAAAGTGCCAATATTGCCACCATTAATACGAATAAAATCAGATGCGAGAAGCGTGATATTACCTCCATCTCGAATGTTGTTAACAGGCGCGCTGATCTGAGAAAGTGGCTCCATCGTTAATTGATCAGATTGAATCCGAATATTGCCTCCGCCACTGGTCAAGATGGAGCTACCGATGCCGAGTGAAACTTCTCCGTTGGTTGATAAGCTAATATCACCTCCCCTATTCTCAGAATAGGCATTGATAGAAGCTAAATTACCTAGTGCAATTCCTGCATCTGCAAGCAGCCGAACATTCCCGGACTGACCCAGTTCAGCGGATGAATCAATCGAGCGTTCTCTAAACAGCAAAATCTGACCGCGTGCGTCTAATGTAACTGCACTGCCATTGCCTGCAAAGCCGCGTGCGTCAATTCCCAACACAGGACTCGCTGCACCCAATCGGCTAATCCCTCTGCCAGTAATGAGAATATCGGGTGACGGCAAAGTAGGGTTGGGTAAGTATTGGTTGGTGATTAATACCTGACCATCTGGTGGCACAATGATCACGCTTCCAAGCACAATGCCAGCAGATGTAGGTGTTCTGAAGAAAGTACCACCTCCTGGAAAGTTCCCTGAGCCAATCTGTTCAAAACCATTAGAGACAACAACAGCAGATGGATTGACCCCTGCACGAATATCTAGAGTCGGCTGAGTGCTTCCATTGATCTCAATTTCTGTGCCATCTGAAAGTGGAATAGTTTCTGCGCGCGTGGTTGCTGGAGTGTCTGCCCCCAAAATGACAATTGTTCCCGGAACTACGACTGAACCACCTGCCAGAATATGTAATGAGTTTCCAACGTAGTTATTAAAGGTTAAATCCCCTGTCACCCGAATGATTGGATCGTGAGGACTGTAAAGATCCCCCAAACTGCCATTCAACCGCTCAATCCGAAAATTGCCGCCGCTCCAGAAATGCGCATCGCCACCGACTTGATTCGCCGAGCGCAGCACCATATCACCACCGGAAACCAAGCCGCTGTTAGGATGATTCAGGGCAAAGATATCTACTACTCGGTCGCCCTGTAACTGCATTTGCCCAACTGCCGCCGCGACAAATGGAGTCGTCGCACTATCGCGAATTCGCAGCGTATCACGAGCCTCTAGAGTTAGGTTTCTACCTGCTGTTAAGTGCCCTTGTAAATCCAGCGTGTTTCCTGCCAGTGTGAGATCCTGTCCGGTAATGAGGTGCCCCCTATTGGCAATGGTTCCACCCTGACTCGCCACCTGATTGAAAAAAAAGGCACTGGGATTGACGGTGAGTAAGCCCGGAGCCGTTCCATCGGTAGTACTAAACCAGCCGAAGTTGCCAAACTGGATGGTATTGGCTGTTGTGCCCATGAACGATCCCTGGATATCCAAACTGGCATTCGGACCAAACAAAATCCCGTTCGGATTCATCAGAAATAAATTCGCAGCTCCATCAACACCGAGGGTACCCAGAATATTTGATGGATTATTCCCTGTAACGCGTCCAAAGATATTCTCAATGTTGATTGGATTAGCGAAATAGGCAGCATCGCCTTCCCGCACGCCAAACTCTCGAAAGCTATGGAACAGGTTTCTACCGCGGGCAGCACCGCCCTCAATTAAGTCGGCCTCTCGTCCTCGTACCGTTGCCCGTCTGACTCGTGAGTTCTCGTTGCCTAAGGTTGCGTCTGGAACGACCTGAGCTGCAACAGCGAGGGGAACGCTGAGGCTGAGAAAAACCAACCAGCCGAGTAGAAGATTGGTTGATGTCATAAGTCACCTACCATGAGTCACCACAAATCACCTACAGAGCTAGAATTCATGCTGCGGAATAGCCCAACCATGAAGTGTTGAAATAGGTGTTAAACGATGAATACCACAAAATTTCAGCAGTGATGGTTTTCGATCAAGAATTTTTAGAATGGCGACCAGATTTCGTATTGCCAAATAGAAATTGCCGTTATCCGAGAGGCGATCGAACAACGGCAACAGATAGATGATAGTCGGCTTGTAGCTTGGCTTGTAGCTTGGCTAATCACCAAGTTCCAAGCGGCTTAATGTCCCGGAAACTAGCGGCTAGCTGGAACGTAGAACGCCACGCCGTCATTGCGCCAGCCTGGATCAGGCAAACTGGCCTCAGGCGAATAGCGGAACCGCCAGGGATTTGGAGCCGAGTATTGATAGATGGGCCGTCTGTTGAAAGCGGCATTTGCATAGGCGTAGAAGGCAATCCCGTCGTTGTGCCAACCGTCGCCACCGGCATTGATCGAACGCGAATACTGGAACCGCCAAGGCGTATCGGCGGAAAAGCGATAGACCGGAACTGCATCCTCGGCCTTCTCACCAATCACCAGAAACTCTCGTCCGCTGCGCGTCCAGCCATCCATCACATTTGCGGCTCTGCTATAGAAGAAGCGCCAGCGACCTGCCGGTTCCTGAGCATGGTATTCGTAGAGTGAAACGACTTTCAATTGAGGTGGCGTAACCAGATCAACCGCTGCTTTGGCGTCCAGTTTGCCATAGCCCCAGGTTGCATTAGGACTTGCCCCAGTAAAGCTGTCGCGCCGCGCGGTTTTAGTCAAGTAATCCAGGATTTGGGACTGGGTGAGACTGCGGTTGCGTTGCAGCATCAGAGCAATCACACCAGCCACATGGGGAGCTGCCATACTGGTTCCGGACAGGCCCTGATATTGGTTATCGCCACTAGCACCCGCCAAAGCAGCGATAATTCCTTCACCCGGAGCCGCAAGTTCTGGCTTCAGCCGCCGGTCGCGGGTGGTGCCACGACTCGAAAAGGCCGAAATTCTACCTCTGTTTGGACCATCGGAGGTAACGTAGGACGCAACGGCAATCACTTCTTTAGAAGTACCCGGAATCGAAATTGTCAGCGTGTCATCGCGATGGGGCGGCCGAAATTCAGGTGTGTTGGCAGGGTGCCCCCGTTCGATCCAGGCATCAAACCGACCGTTGGTGACCGTTGTGCCCCGCAGGGTAAACGACCAGCTACCGGGCTGAATGCTCGGACTGGTACCACGCGTCTGCTGAATGTAGATCTGGTTGTCTTTGTTGTTGGGGTTATTAATAGCGGAAACGATCGAAATCTGATTGCCATTGGGCATGGTAAAACTGGTGGTAGTATCGGGTCTCACAACTGCACTGGTATTGAGATCAGGGGATGTAATGGTGATATCAAACCGATCGCTGCCCGCATACCAGATGTCAATTGTATTCAAGGTGGCATCATTCGCATCTACCGCAAACTGCACCTGAGTATGGCCGTCTACAGCAACGAAGCCGCTAGCATGTCTACCCAGCGCTCCTTCGTTTCCAGCAGATTTTACCATCGCTCTGCCAGGGTTCCCCAACAGGTTATCAATCCCCTGTTCTAACAGGCTGGTTCCATCATGGGGTCCTAAGTTATCGCCCTGGCTCAGGTTAATGACGACGGCTTTTCCTAAAGCAGTGGCTTTATCAAAAATGTAGCTAATTGCATCTAATGTTTCAGCCGAATCGCCAAAAATTTCTGAGTTAACCTGATTCGCCACCACAATAATGTCAGCTTCTGGCGCAACTCCCACGAATGTAGATGCAGGTTGCCCATTACCAGCGCTTGAACCGTCTCCAGCGGCAATTCCAGCTACATGGGTGCCGTGTCCCACTAAGTAATCGTCTTCATGTCTAACGATGCTAAACGGATCAGCTGCCGCCAGTGCCGCATCAATTTCTGCTTTGGTGTATTCCACTCCATACCCATAGCGTGGATTAAAACGTGCTGGACTGGATTCATTTCCAATTGGTTCTAAATATTGATCCCAAATCGCCAGAATCCGGCTGGTGCCATCTGGCTTTCGGAAACTAGCGTGAGTGTAGTCAATCCCCGAATCAATAATCCCAATGATAACGCCTGTGCCTTTATAGGCGGGAGAGCCAGTATGAACGAGGTTAGCTCGAATTTCCGGCACACTGCGGTTCAGTTCTCTTACCATCGGACGAGCGCTCTCGATCCGAATTAGGTCCGGTAAGGCAGTAATGGCGTTCAATCGCGATAAGTCAATTACACCCGAAATAATATCTCCGGCTACGGTCCGAACTTCTAATCCGCGTTGTTCTAAATCTGTGATGCTGCCACGATATTTCAGCAGCACTTTCACTTTCGGCCCTGTTTCTGTAGACTCTATTGCAAATCGCCCGGTTGCTTCTAGCTCTGGTAAAACAGTTTGATTTCGTTGGAGCAATTGAAGACGGGGATCAATTTTACTCATAGCACACCTATTGATAAGTGAAGTGAATTTGCTTGCGAAGGAGCACAGCCGTTAGAATCTATTCCAGAACACGGGTGCTTATTTTATCGCTCATAAGCTAGAAACATAGAAAATTAAGGCAATTCCGGATAGAGCGGACCCGATAATTCGATATAGCGCACAAAGTCGAGTTCAGCTAATGCGAGCGTCTGTCTTAAGGGTATTGAAGCAGTAACAATATCTCCAGCTACAGTGCGAACGTTCGCTCCATTTGCTTCAAGTTGGGAACGTTGTTCAGCAGTTAAAGCACTAGTTGTGCGCAACAAGATATTGACCTGAGGATTGGCTTCAGGTGATAGTTGACTTAAACGTAATCTCAGTGTTGGAGCCAGTTTAGAGGCATTTTCGGCAGTCAAATCAGTCTCCTTCGGAAAAGGTTCTTTGGCTTGAGAAACATCTTGAGGAATAGGGGATGAAGTATCTAGAGATTTACTTGGTTGAAGGCGGATTGAAATCAATGCACTAACTAGAACAATGAAAGCAATTGATCCAAGCCCAAAGATTAGATAACGCACCAAATTTTCTCCTAATCATAGCTCTGTTATACCTAGGTACATTCATTCCTCGTTGGAACCAATAAGTAAGTAGGTAGGCTAAATTAATCTTCGCTCCACAATGCCGGGTCTCGACTCCGCTTAACCCTCTGCTTCCCGAAACGTTGCGCATTGAGCGGAGTCGAAATGCGTCTTCTCAATCATTGCCCCCACCTACTTAGGCGAACCAAATTAAACGGTAGATATAGTACTTGCTCACGCCAGCGAAACGCTTGCACTACGGATCTCCAAATTAATAATGTTGATCTATTCATTAAATCAGGCAAACACGACCGTGCGATTGCCGTAAACTAGCACTCGATTCTGCAAATGTAATCTTACAGCCCTAGCTAGCACCACTCGTTCCAAGTCCTTGCCTTTGCGAATCAAATCGTCTACCTGATCGCGGTGACTCACCCGCACCACATCTTGTTCAATGATCGGACCTTCATCCAGATCGGCAGTCACATAGTGGGCCGTTGCGCCAATAATTTTTACTCCTCGTTCGTAGGCACGATGGTAAGGATTTGCTCCGGCAAAAGCGGGTAAAAACGAATGATGAATATTGATCACATGGGGAAACTGAGCTACAAACTCAGAGCTAAGAATCTGCATGTACTTTGCCAACACAACTAAATCAATCTTGTACTGACGCAGCAGCTCAAGCTGTTTCCCTTCCTGGACCATTTTGGTGTCAGCTGTAATCGGAATATGATAGTAGTCAATGCCAAACTGGTCGGCAATCGGCTGCAAGTTGGGGTGATTGCTGATGATCAGGGGAATTTCGGCAGTAAGTTCTCCGGCTCGCTGTCGCCAGAGCAGATCATATAAACAGTGATCCTGCCGGCTCACCCAAATCGCAATTCGGGGTAAGGCATCGGAAAAGTGCAACTGCCAGTTGGCTTGCAGCGGCTGAGCGATGGCGTTGAAGGCCGGCCCAATCAGATCTCTCGGTAAATTAAAGCCTTCGAGCTGCCATTCGATCCGGGTAAGAAACAATCCAGCCGTAAAATCGGTATGCTGATCGGCATGGATGATGTTGCCGCCGTTGGAGTAGATAAAGTTGGCGATTTTGGCCACCAACCCTTTCTGATCTGGGCAGGAAATCAGCAGCGTTGCAGTAGGGGTGATGGTAGGGGTGATGGTAGAACTGGCGGTAGGCATAGGAGGTCAGAAGAGTTTGAAAGAGTAGATCTTGCAGTCTTGCAGTTCGGTGTAGTTTTAATTCTCTGATTTGAGATAGTTTCACTCAAGTCCAACGAAAATTCGGATTTGGTCCACCAATCGTAATGCTATGCTCTCAACGCCTCGCCTGCAGTTTAGACACTTTACTCCAGCCGATCTCGACCTGCTCTACCGCGAGATTTACAGCCATCCGCAGGTAGCAGGAGCGCTGTCTCCCACGGGAACCATGTCGCTTCAGCAAACGGCATTCCTATTGCGCCGTCGGCTTCAGCATTGGCAACAACATGGCTTTGGAGCTTGGGCACTAATTCACAAACCGGATCAGCAGTTGGTTGGGCATTGCGGTCTGCATTACCTAGAAACCGATGGGGGAAACCCTTCCGAAGTTGAGCTGACCTACACGCTGCATCCAGCCTACTGGCGACAGGGATTAGCCACCGAAGCGGCAGAGGCCGTTTTGCACTGGGGTTTTTCAACGCTGAAACTAGACCAAATTGTAGCTGTCACCGGTCCTGAGAACATTGCTTCGCAGCGAGTCATGCAAAAGCTAGGCATGAAGTACGAGAAAACCATGTCCTACAACGGTACAAAAGTACTTTACTACACCATTCCTGCGACGGAATTTGGCAAGAAGCTGACTCGCTAACCCACTGCAACAACTAGCCTAGATCAGTAAGCCAAACCAACGAGCCAAACCAACGAGCCAAACCAACGAGCTAAACCAACGAGCTAAACCAACAGGGGGATGCAGCCGACCGCTTTTCCTCGATACTAATGAAAGAACACCCAACCGTTCTATTCAATCGTTTACTGGAGAACCGCAATGCTGACAAAGGGTTTTGAAGTTGAGATGTACACGGGTACACCTCAGGCGGACATTGTGGGCTTTTCCGACAAAATTGTGGCGGCTCTAGATGGGTTTGTCCGAGAGCCAGATACACGCAATGTGGAATACACCACGGCTCCCTTTTGCCGCTATGACCGCTTGCTATGTGAACTGGTGCGACCACGGCAGCGATTGCGGACGTTCCTGAAACAGCTTGGCAACTACACGTTGATTCCCGGCAGCACCTTATCTACCGGCGGCAGCGGCCAGTTTCATCGCTCTGATCCCTACAACCCTTACCACAGCTATATTGAGCAAACCTATGGCACCACCGTCGTTACGGCCAGCATTCACATCAATGTTGGCATTCCGGATGCGGAGACCCTGATGCGGGCCTGTCGGTTGGTGCGGGTAGAAGCACCGTTGTATCTAGCCTTGAGTGCGGCCTCTCCCTTTCTCGATGGGGAAGTCACCGGCTACCACTCGACCCGCTGGAGTGTGTTTCCCAAAACGCCAAAGCAAGTACCCTTGTTTGAAAGCCATGCCCACTACATTCGCTGGACTGAGGAACAGTTGGCTCTGGGCACAATGCAAAATGTGCGTCACCTCTGGTCTGCCGTGCGTCCGAATGGCGATCGGCGGCCCTATAGTCTGAATCGGTTGGAGCTGCGGATTTGCGACATGGTGGGCGATCCGCTGACCCTATTGGCAATCACAGCGCTGCTAGAAGCCCGTCTGCTGCAATTAATCGCCGATCCCAGCCTCGATCCGCTAGAAATCAGCACTCTCCCGGCCCACAACCGTGCTGAGGAATTGGCGGCTCTGACTGATGCTAACGAAATGGCTGTTGCTCAATCGAGTCTCGATGCCGAACTGCGCCACTGGAAAGACGGTCGCCCGATTCTGGCTCGCGATTGGATCGAAGCACTCCAGCAAGAAATTTGGGAGAGCGCTAGAAAGCAGGGATTTAGCTGTTTTCTGATGCCGTTGAGAAAAATACTGCGCGAAGGCAACGAGGCCCAACGCTGGCTGCAATTGATTGAGCAGGGATTCAATGTGCGCACCGTAATGCAGCAGGCGATCCGCGACCTCGAAGAAACGGAACTCGTCCTTGCCGATGATATCTGTCAACCTTTAGTCGCCTGAGTAGAGACTGGGATAATGCGACTAGACCTGACTAGGGTCAATGCCTAATTCTCTCAGCTTGGCGGCTAGACGGGCGGCTTGCTGTTCGGCTTGCTCGGCCCGCTGCTTTTCTTGCTCGGCCCGCTGCTTTTCTTGCTCGGCGCGTTGTTTTTCCTGTTCGGCCCGCTGGATTTCTTGCAGAGCGGCTTCCTCTGGATTCAGGATCAGCTCTCCGTCAGGCGTAAAAAAGCGCAGTTTAGACTCATAGACACCAAGATATAGTTCAAGCTGCTGGCTCCACAGCCAACCGCGTGAGTCGGGCTGCAGATCTTGATAAACGCCTGCTAGAAGCTGAAATCCTTTGAATTCCTGAGTGCTGGGATCGAACCAGAAGTATTCTGGCGTGCGGAAAATGTTCTGGTAAATTTGCTTTTTCAAGCCCCGGTCTGTATTGGCCGTGGAATCTGACAGAATTTCGATAATCAGGTTGGGATATTGGCCGCCCTCTTCCCACACCACCCAGCTTTTGCGCGGCTTACGATCGGTGCCCAGTACGACAAAAAAATCAGGACCCCTGAAATGCTCTGACTTAAGCTGACGGGGGCTGTAGTAAATCGTCATGTTCCCACAGGCGTAGAAATCTTGCCGCCCTCGCCACCAAGCCTCTAGGCACTGAAGCAGCAAGATCATTTGCCGCAGATGAAATTCTGTTTCCATCGGAGGTTCGTCACTGTATAAATCGCCGGGTGGAAAGACAATCCCATCTTCCAAACTATCTCCCAGCTCTGCTGTTGCTTCTGATGTTTCCTGTGACTGCAGGTCAGTAGTTTGATCCTGCGGTTGATCCTGTACCTTGTCCTGAATTTCAGGATTTGACAAAGAGGACATGATTGATCACCAGAATGGTTTACCAGAACGTTAGTTCTAGTTTATAGCTTTTTCCACTCTGGTAAGGTACGAGGGATGTGAGGGCTTCGCCCCCACGCAGGGGCACGGCCCCTGCACCCCATTTTTTGTACTTCATTAGCCTGAAAAAGGCTGTAATGGAATTAATGCGCGTGTCTATTGGCAATTCTTAGGCGCACCATCACGAATTTCTTGCAGTTTCAACAGTCTAAATGCCTACTCGCCACAGCAACAGACGATAGGATCGATCATTAATAATGATAAAGTTCTAGATCGAGCTGATTCTCCGTCTGCGGTTCACTCGTCTGCGGTTCACTACGAAGAGGTCTATAGATTCATGGCTGCTGTTACTCAGGTTCCGGCTTTTTGTGAAGGAATTCAATACTTTGGTGAGCTGCCGCCGCATTTCGACACCTACGGTAAAACTCCAGCAATCGCCGCTGGAAACACAGCCATTGCCGACCCCACCGATGCCGCCGCCGTTTATCAAACCCTGCTGTATGCCGATGCCTTGCGCTACCTAACGCTGCAAATCACAGCCAGCAAAGCCTCTGGGCATCCGGGTGGGTTCGCCAGCCAAGCCGAAGCCTACGCCGCTCTGGTGATGCTGGGCTACAAAAATATCGTCACTGAAGTGGGGCACCATGCACCGGGTTTCTATAGCGCCATGTTTCTGGACCGCTCTTTAGAAGACATGGGAATTCAGACCGTGCAAGAACTGCGGAATCGGTTTCGGGAAAAGCATGGGTTGCTCGGCCACCTGTCTGGCTATATTCCGGGCATCTTGGCTCCAGCAGGTCCGTTGGGGCAGGGGCAGCACTTTGCCATGGCGGGGGCGTTTCTGCACCGCGATAAGCTGTTTCCCTTCACGATCGGTGATGGTGGCATGGGCGAACCCTACCCGATGAGCAGCATGGCTCATTTCCACACGGCCTTTCCAGGCATTACCAACTTTTTGCCGGTGTTAGTGTGGAATGGCTTCTCGCAAGAGCACCACAGCATGGTGTCGCTGCAAACCAACGAGCAGATGATGGCCTACTGGCACGGCAACGGATTTGAAGAAGTGGTGTTGGTAGACGCCAAGGATTTTGACGATCAGGACCAGCCCGGAGCGTTTGTAGACAGCACGGCTTTCTCGTTTGAACAGCGGCTGGCCTTCACTAAGGGAGTGCTGGTGGGCGTGGATGAAGCAGCGCGCTCGGCCCTCAGCGGCAAACTGACGGTGTTTATTATCAAGCAGCTCAAGGGTGCCGGTGTCCATGCGCGCGGAGCCAAGTCCCATAATCTTTACGGTCATCACACACTCGATAACCCCGATATCGTGGCCGGACTGCAAGCCAACGCCCTGCCGCCGGAAGTGTGGGAAGTGGTACGCACCAACTGCGAACGAGCTGCCGGTGGACCTGCCAGCAAAGTGGCCGTGACCGAATCGGTGCTGCCCCTGCCGGAACTGGGGGAACTGCCGTTAGAAGAATATGCCGTCGGCGAAGCAAAGGTGTCCACTACCGCAATGGGACGCTTAGTGGCCTATGTGGGTCAAAAAGACGCTAATTATATAGTCACCAATGCAGACGGCAACGAAGCCTCTGGGATTGCCAATATCAACCAAGGCTTGAAAATTATTCACCCCACCGAAGATCCGCTCTACAATCAAAGCCCCAAAGGTCAGGTCTATGAGCCGCTGAACGAAGATGCCTGTGCTGGACTAGCGGCTGGACTGGCGCTGTTTGGTTCCCGCACGCTCTGGTGTTCCTACGAATCCTTTGCGATCAACGGCCTGCCGATCTGGCAAACTGTGACCCAGGCAATGGCCGAATTGCGTCGCCCTACACCATCGACACTGACGCTGTTTACTGCCGGTGCTCTAGAGCAAGGCCGCAATGGTTGGACTCACCAACGACCAGAGATCGAAGCCTACTTCGCGGCTATGATGCGCAATGGCAATGTGTTTCCTTTGTTTCCCCCAGACGCCAACAGCATTCAGGTTTGCTACGAGTGGGGTTTATCCACCGTCAATAAAGGCGTTGTGATCACGGCCAGCAAGTCACCTCTACCGATCCGCACAACGCTAGAGCAAACTCGTCAAGCTCTGCGGGATGGCGCGATTGTGCTGCAAGAAACCAGCGGCAGCAAGACGGTTGTGTTTGCCGTGGTGGGCGACATGACTCTGCTGCCTGTCTATGAAGCCGCTAATCGCCTAGCCGAACAGGGTATTGGCAGTCGGATTGTTTCGGTGGTCAGTCCACGTCGCCTCTACCGTCCTACCGATGTGGCCTGGGAGATTTGCTCAGAACCGGATGGCGGTTTCCTGGATGATGCGGGCTTTGAGACGCTGTTTGGCGGCGATGCCTTGATTGGTATCACGGGTGGGGCCAGCGGCATGTTGGAGCCAGTTATGCTCCGCAGCACCGTCAAGCGCGACACAGTGGCCTGGAAGCGTGGCGAAACTACCGCTAGCCCTGGTGAACTGATGGCTGTGAACGGCATCACCGCTGAGAACTTGGCAACCCGGGCGGTTAAATTAACCCAATAACTAAATTAACTCAATAACTAGCGGCTGCTCAGCGTTGGCGGTACAGAAGCCCAATCGAACCGATCAGCAACAATGCGCCGATTAGGCCCAACGAGCCGAGCTGTTCGCCAAATAGCCACCAGGCTAGTAGGGTGGAGGTGAGTGGCTCTAGCAGCGTGGCGATACTGGCAACGGTCGCAGATGTATGGCGCATGCCGCGAAAGTAAAGTGAATAGGCCAGCGCTGTGGGAATCAGTCCCAGATACAGGAGAACCATCCAGCCTTGGATTGAATAGCTGCTGATCCAGCCGGTCGCTAGCGTGCAGGGTAGCAAAGCCAATGCTCCCGCCGTAAAGCTAATTGTTACTGACTGCAACGGATGATAGCGTCCTGCCAATCGCCGACTGCACAACACCATTGCCGCATAGCCCAAGGCCGACATCAAGGCTAATCCCACGCCCAGAACTCGATTCGCGTTTGCGGCTCCATTCGACTGCGGGCCAATTAACAAAATCGTGCCTGCAATCGCACAGCCTCCGGCCAGCATTACACCCAACGTTAGCCGTTCCTGCAATACCACTGCTGCCAACAGCGCCACTCCCAGCGGAGCGGTACAGAGGGTAATCAGCGTAGCTGCTGCAACTCCAAGTTGAACAATCGCACTGAAATAGCACACCTGATAGAGCGCCAAGAGTCCGCCGATCAGCAGCATCACCAGCAGGTCATGGCGCTTGACCCGAAACATCCGCTGCTTCAACACGAGCCAGCAGGCAAACCACAGCACCGGCACCGCAAATGCCAGTCGAAAAAAGCCGACCGACAGAGGATTGGTGGCCGTCATGCCGTACAGTGCCCGCACGAATACCCCCGTCGTTCCCCACAGGATGGCAGAGAACAGCACCAAGGCGAGGCCCAGGCGCACCTGAGCCATAGATTCAATTTTCATAGAAACCTTTTCCTTTCCTCGTTGTGGACTGAAGCGAATCAAACGAGGGCAGGACATTAAAGCAGCTAACTCACTGAGCTAGCTCCAAACTTGAGAAATTACTGCATCCTGCCCTAGACGCCCACAGGCGGTGGCAAAATGCAAACGACTTGATTCTTAGGAGCGCCTCACTAGGGCAGGTTTGCCCTGTGCACGAATGGAAGAAACAAGTCTGTACTCGATTTATTGTAGAGACAATCCTGAGTTAGGAAACCGAGCGGTCAATAGTATCATCAAGGGTCTGATTAGGAGCGTGGTTGTGGGGCGTACTGGCAATGAGATTGGTGAAGGTGGCAAAGCCTATCCCGTTTGAGAGATTAGCTGTTCAGCCCGCCCCAACTTGGGAGGTTAATCGTAATGAGGAGCGTTATGAAAAATACCTCGTCCATCGCAAAGCGTAAGTTAGCTCAATCTCCAGCCTTGCCTGCCCAGCTGGCTCATCTTGAGCAACTCAATCTGCATGCAGCGGGAATTGATGTGGGTTCTGCTGAGCATTGGGTTTGTGTCCCTGCTGGAAGAGCCGAAGTCAATGTCCGTGCCTTTGGTTGCTTTACCCCAGACTTACAAGCGATGGCAGCATGGTTGCAGGGGTGTGGGGTGACAACAGTCGCAATGGAATCAACAGGAGTCTACTGGATTCCAGTCTTTCAGATTCTGGAGTCCAGCGGGTTGGAGGTCAAACTGGTGAATGCACACCATCTCAAAACGGTGCCTGGACGTAAGAGCGATGTGCTTGATTGTCAATGGCTCCAGAAATTGCACACCTATGGTCTGTTAGCTGGCTCATTCCGTCCTGAGGAGCAAGTATGTGTGCTGCGAAGCTATGTACGTCAACGAGAACGACTGATTCAAAGTGCGGCTGTGCATATTCAACGGATGCAACATGCCTTGATTCAGATGAATCTGCATCTGCACAAGGTGATTAGCGACATTACTGGCTTAACGGGGATGTCCATCATTCGAGCAATTGTTGCAGGAGAGCATGACCCTCAAACCTTAGCTGCCCTCAAGCACTCGCGTATCCGCAGTAGCCATGACGAAATTGCCAAAGCGCTCAGCGGTAATTATCGAGCAGAATTGGTGTTTGTTTTGCAACAGGAGTTAACGCTTTACGATCTGCATCAACAGCAGATTGCTGCTTGTGATGAGCAGATCGAGCAGTGCCTGTTGAAGTTTGATGCAAAAACTGAGCAAGCACCACCAGAGGCAAAGAACAAGCGGCGTAAGACCACTCAAAATGCTCCTGCCTTTGATTTGCGTGGGCAGCTATATCGAATCAGCGGCATCGATTTTACTCAGATTCCTGGGCTTGATGCGTTGAGCGTCCAGACGATTCTCTCTGAGGTGGGCTTAGAGTCCAATCGCTTTGCCAGTGTCAAACACTTTTGTTCCTGGTTGGGATTATGTCCTGGGACGCGCATTACTGGGGGAAAGTCGCTGAGTTCTCAGACACGAGTAGTGGTGAATCGAGCAGCGAATGCTTTTCGTTTAGCGGCTCAAGCTGTTAGCCATAGTCGCTCAGCCTTAGGGGCATTTTATCGACGCCTGCGGTCTCGTTTAGGCGCACCTAAGGCAATCACAGCAACGGCTCACAAGATTGCTCGTCTGTTCTACAAGCTATGGTCTGAGGGCGGAACCTATGCTGACCCTGGAGAAAACTATTATGAGCAGCAATACCGGGAACGCCTGGTTAAACACCTGAAGAAAACAGCTCAGTCTCTCGGTTTTGAAGTTGTGCCCCACTCCTCCACTGAAAGTGTTTCTTGAGAGACATACTGTTTCTCTACAAGCGGCTCTGAGTTAGCCTAGCATACGCATCCCATCTGCCTCCACTCTTTGCTTACTAACAGACCTGATTCGCAGAATTTGGTAAACTACCAATCTTGGCGCGGCCTACGCCCTTGTCGAATGGCCCCTTCACCGTTGAGAATTAAACAGAGTGTTACTAGCACGGTGTTTCCGCAATCACCCATAGCAGAGAATAGAGGCACGAGAAGTGAGTCACGGATTCGATTACGATTTGGTCATTGTTGGGGCAGGAGTTGGTGGACATGGAGCTGCCCTCCACGCCGTTAGTTGCGGTTTAAAGACTGCGATTGTTGAGATGGCAGAGATGGGCGGCACCTGTGTGAATCGCGGCTGCATTCCCTCAAAAGCGTTATTGGCTGCCTCAGGGCGGGTGCGGGAGTTGCGTAATGCCCATCATCTCAAAGCTTTAGGCATCCAGGTGGATCGGGTCTCGTTCGAGCGGCAGGCAATTGCCGACCATGCCAATAATCTAGTCCTAAAGATCCGCGACGATCTGACCAACAGCCTTAAGCGCTTGGGGGTCGAAACCATCCAGGGTAGAGGCAAGCTGGCCGGTCCCCATAAAGTCAGCGTCATCAGCGATTCTGGCGAAAAGACAATTACTGCGCAAGACACTATTATTTCTTCTGGCTCGGTGCCGTTTGTGCCGCCGGGGATCGAGCTAGACGGCAAAACCGTATTCACCAGCGATGATGGCCTCAAGCTTGACTGGTTGCCCCAGTGGGTAGCGGTGGTTGGCAGCGGCTACATTGGCCTGGAATTTGCCGATATCTACACGGCCCTGGGCAGCGAAGTCACCCTGATCGAAGCGCTGGATCAGCTCATGCCCGGTTTCGATCCTGACATTGCCAAACTAGCGCAGCGGGTTCTGATCGCCCCCCGTGACATTGATACCAAAGTCGGTCTGCTTGCTAAGAAAGTGACGCCCGGTTCGCCAGTTGTGATTGAACTGGCCGATGCCAAAACCAAAGAAGTGGTCGAGGTGCTGGAGGTCGATGCCTGTTTGGTTGCCACCGGACGCATTCCCGCCACCAAGGATTTGGGCCTAGAATCGGTTGGAGTGGAACTGGATCGGCGAGGCTTCATTCCGGTGAATGACGAAATGGCAGTTCTGGTCGATGGTCAGCCGGTACCGCACCTCTGGGCAATTGGCGATGCCACCGGCAAAATGATGCTGGCTCATGCGGCCTCGGCCCAAGGTGTTGTGGCTGTAGAAAACATCTGTGGCCGCCCCCGCACGGTAGACTACCGCAGTATTCCGGCTGCCGCATTCACCCATCCCGAAGTCAGCTTTGTTGGCCTCACCGAACCCGCTGCCCAAGAGCTAGCCAAGGCTGAAGGTTTTCAGGTGCAAACCGTGCGCTCCTACTTCAAAGGCAACTCCAAAGCGATTGCTGAAGGAGAAACCGATGGAGTTGCCAAGGTGATTTTCCGCCAGGATACGGGCGAGGTTTTGGGCGTCCACATTCTGGGCCTGCATGCCTCAGACCTGATTCAGGAAGCCGCCAACGCAATTGCCGAACGCCGCTCAGTTCACGATCTGGCCTTCTTGGTCCACACCCACCCCACCCTCTCAGAAGTTCTAGACGAAGCCTACAAGCGAGCCGTTGGCGCACACTAAGGAAACACACTCACAGTCAGAATTTATGCAAATTCGCCGCCGCCCCCCCAACCCAGCTGTTTCGGTGGAAACCCTCCGCTATCAGGTCCAGGTGCCCGATGCCGAACCGCGTCATATTTTAGAAAAAATTGTTTGGCACAAGGAAAAAGAGGTTGATCAACGCCGGGAACGGATGCCGCTGATCGAGTTGCAGCGCAAAGTCCGGGATGAGGCACCGCCGCTGGATTTTATTGGCGCATTGCAGCAAGCCCGAACCCATCCGGCCCTGATTGCCGAGGTGAAAAAAGCCTCGCCCAGCAAGGGTGTGATCTGCGAAAACTTTGATCCGGTCCGGATTGCCCAGTCCTACGTGGCGGGAGGCGCGGCCTGCATTTCTGTCTTGACCGACAGCGAGTTTTTTCAGGGCAGCTTCGAGTATCTCAAGCAAATCCGGGCTGCTGTGGATATACCGTTGCTCTGCAAGGATTTCGTCATCTACCCCTACCAGATCTATTGGGCGCGGCTGCATGGGGCAGATGCAGTGTTGCTGATTGCGGCGATTCTGTCTGATAAGGACTTGCAATATTTCCTCAAAATTGCCAGCGCTCTGGGCATGACGGCGTTGGTAGAGGTGCATACGCTGGAAGAGCTAGATCGGGTTTTGGAACTTTCGGGCGTCAGCTTGATTGGAATCAATAACCGCAATTTGGAAACCTTCACCGTAGATCTGAACACCACCGAGCAGTTGCTGGCCGCTAGAGGTGAACAAATTCAGGAACGCGGCATTCTGGTGGTCAGTGAGTCAGGACTTTTGACCGGAGCTGACCTAAACTGGGTAGACCGAGCCGGAGCTAAGGCAGTTTTGATTGGCGAATCGCTGGTCAGCCAACCCGATCCGGCAGCGGCGATTGCTCAGCTCTTTGAAGACCAGTGGGTGGACTGGGTCCAAGACTAGGTTTCTGCTAGGTTTCTGTTAGGTTTCAGCATCGGTATGACGGTATCGCTCCGGATCACCCTGATTGCTGTTCACGCGATGGCCGTAACCAGATGGCCATTCACGCAATGGCCATAATCAGTAGCTGGGCACTTTCCCAGATTCGTGCTTAGATTGACGTATTCCTAAACCGCAGGCTGCATGGATCCTATTCCTCTTCCATCCCACATCCATTACGAACTCTTGCTGCAACTTTTGGAACGCCAGACCATGCATGCCATTGGTCGCAAATCACCCCAGCAAGAACAGTTGCATGAGCTAATCGTCACGTTGCGCAAAGCATTTACCCAGCAAAAGCAGCTAGAAGAGAGCTGTGAGCGGGCTAGTCTACCGGTCGATTACCGCTGGTCGCTGAATCAAGCCATAGCTGATCAAACAGCTCAAACGCCTTCTGCACCCGCTGCACCCAACAGTACTCCGTCTCAGCCCAGCCTCTAGCACTGCTCATTAAATCTTCACAACAAATTAATGGCACGGCTGATGAAAACCAGGCGAATGCTATAGACTGTTCATGCGATGAGCTGTCTGTTAGATTCGTTGAGCACTATTCGGAGGTTTGCACTCATTGGACCTGGCATCCGATCGTGAATTGGCTGGTGAATCGTTCCAGGGAGCACCGCTGGCTCCTGTTGATTTGACTGGCGATGGTGAAACCGAGCTGAGCCAAGCGAGCCAAACTGCTTCCAAGTCGGTGGACCTGACCGTGGCCGACTACCAAGCACTGCTAGATGAATTAGCCCAAGCGCAAGCCCTCGACCGAGAACGCTGCACTCGGATTCGGCATCTAGAACAAGCGCTGGACCAGGCCCTGATTTGCCTAGAAGAATTGCGCTCCCAGGTGCAACATCAGCAGCTTCTAGAAACCCAACTCGCGAATACCGAAGATTATGCCTCGGTGCAGCAACAGGCAATTGTGCGGCTAAAGCTCCAGATCGTGGAACAGCAGCAGGCCCTTGATGCCCAAATTCTGGAAACCCAACAGCGCGATCAGGCAATTCAGGAACTGCTAGCCACGATTGAGAATATGACTCAAGCCCAGCAGCGAGAGGTGGAACGGTTGCGGTCCCGCTTAGCGCAAGATCAGCTAGAGGTGCAGACGCATCGCAGCCGCTTGGGCAAACATCTGCAAGATTTACAATCAGCCTTGGAGTCACGGCAGCAGCGCGTTTCTGAACTAGAGGCCGAAACCTTAGCCGCCCGGACGCTCAGCAGCCGTCTGCAAGGCCAGTTGGAAATGGCGCAGCAGCAGATCAAGGAATTATCGACCCGCCTATCGCAAAACCGCTCGCACCTAGAGCAATTTGAAACCCAACTTGAATCAGCCTCTGGCAAACGGCTCAGTCCAGCCGCCCTCAGCGACGAGATCGACAAACAGCTCGCTCAGCATGCCCAATGGCAACAGCAGCAGCATGAGCTAGAAGCCGATCGCCATCACTTGCACATGCGAGTCCGTGAGCTGGAACAGCAGGTGGCGGAAATGCAAGAGCAGATTCTCCAGCAGGCACAGCAGGCCACCGAATATGAGACGGCAGTACAGTACTGGAAGGATCGCTACACCAGCATACACCGGCAGATTAGCCACTTGAAAGAGCTAGCCGAGCAGCTCCTACTCTATCCCATACCCGAATCCAATCCACTGTTAGTTGAACTGCTGACCACGCTACAAGTGCATTTACCCGGCGACC
This sequence comes from Leptolyngbya sp. NK1-12, assembly GCF_032598965.1. Lineage (NCBI taxonomy): Bacteria > Bacillati > Cyanobacteriota > Cyanophyceae > Leptolyngbyales > Leptolyngbyaceae > Leptolyngbya > Leptolyngbya sp. NK1-12. The sequence goes on along the minus strand of NZ_CP053586.1, from coordinate 229,149 downwards.
GGCCTGAATCGAAGCCAATTACGCCGCTGCCCCTACCGCGCCTCACTACCGTTGAGCTACCGGAGTTTCTGATGCGCCGCCGCGCTGCCCAGAACCCACCGACCCAAAAAACAGTCGCTCACAAAACGACCTCCAAATCCATGCCGATTGAGCCATTGCCGAATTTATCGAATTCTCACAGTTGACCAAACGGGCTGCCGAAAACTCTTCATCACCAAAAATTTATAGTTACAAGGAACGGTGTATCATTATTGGTTTGAATGTCAACCCCTACAGAGGCCCAATCTGCCCGTGCGGGGGCTGGATTGTGGCTAGACAATCACCCTATTGAAACAGCAGGACACAGCGATGGACGACAAATTGATGCTAATGATCCCCGGTCCCACCCCCGTACCGGAGCAGGTATTGCGAGCGCTTGCCAAACACCCAATCGGACACCGCAGCGGCGATTTTGCCAAAATTATGGCCGAGGTCACCGAAGGGCTGAAGTGGCTGCACCAGACGCAGAACGATGTGCTGATTTTAGCGTCGAGCGGTACTGGCGCGATGGAAGCTGGAATTATCAACTTCCTCAGTCCGGGCGATCGGGTCTTGGTTGGCTGCAACGGGAAATTTAGCGAACGGTGGGCACAGGTTTGCGATGTCTATGGTTTAGCCACCGAACGCATCACCGCCGAGTGGGGCAAACCGCTGGACCCAGAGCAGTTCCGCGCTGCCCTAGAAGCCGATACCGACAAGCAAATCAAAGCGGTAATTGTCACCCATAGCGAAACCTCTACCGGCGTCCTCAATGATTTGGAGACGATTAACCGCTATGTAAAAGCCCACGGACAGGCGCTGATTATGGTCGATGCTGTCACCAGCTTGGGCGCGACCAGTGTACCAATCGATGCCTGGGGCTTGGATGTGGTGGCCTCTGGTTCGCAAAAAGGCTTTATGCTGCCGCCCGGTTTGGGGTTCGTTGCCGTTAGCTCCAAAGCTTGGCAGGCTTACACTACGGCTAAATTGCCCCGCTTTTATCTAGACCTGGGCAAATACCGCAAGGAAGCTGCTAAAAACAGCCATCCGTTTACGCCACCAGTGAACATGTTCTTCGCGATGCAGGTGGCTCTCAAGATGATGCAGACTGAAGGCTTAGAAAATATCTTTGCTCGTCATCAACGGCACATGAATGCTACTCGTGCTGCGGTTAAGGCTCTAAACCTGCCGCTGTTTGCTGCTGATCACGCTTCTAGTCCGGCGATTACGGCTGTGGCTCCGGTTAGCGTCGATGCCGAACAAATTCGTTCGATTCTGCGCAAGCGGTTTGATATCGCGATGGCTGGCGGTCAAGACCAACTCAAGGGCAAAATTTTCCGCATTGGTCATTTAGGCTTCGTTAGCGATCGGGATATCCTCACTGCCATCAGTGCCCTAGAAGCAGCTCTGCAGGAACTGAATTACGAAGGCGCGAGCGTGGGAGCCGGTGTGGCAGCAGCAGCTAAGGTGCTGGCGAGTTAATTGTTTCTCAGTTTTTCAGTTTCTCAAAATTGACTTTGGCGCTTCTGTAGTGCGGGCATTTTGTAGTGCGGGCATCTCGCCCGCGAGCATATTCCATGCCTTGCATAGCCAGATTGGCAAACTATCTGCACTTTCATAACCCCATTATTTGCTTAACTTCTAGCCAGAATAAGGGGTCACTAAGGCTGGGCTGTCTCCAACCAATCGAAGATCCGGTCGAGCTGCTCTAGCGTGATCAAGCCATATTGCCAAAGAATCATCGGCAGCGGGCCAGGATCGTGTTCTCGATAGCGCAAAGCAATGGCAATCGAGGCAGACGACAGGGCCAAGTCTTCCTGTAGGAAGCGAATGAAACGCGAGTAAGTTGTGGGGGTCATTTCAAGTTCACCTCCGTTGTCAAGCCCTGAAATCATCTCCTTCCGACCATAGATACCAACTGCCTAAACCCTATGCGCTGCTATCCCTAGATCCAGGATGATAGGCAAACATCCCGGAAAACGCGGCTGCTTCTAACTCACTCCGCTGGCGAGATTCGGCAGCCCCCGGCCAAAGACCGGCACCCATACTAGCAATCAAACTTTTGCGGGCAAACAATTCACCCTTCACCACACCACATTTGTCAACACTCTGCTATCGAACTAGTGCGACTTGACTAATGCCACTGATGCCCTACTACTGCGTTGTGACTCGCTCTCCTCACTCTTGCACTGCTCACCGGCACAAGCTGAATAGCTTTTCAACTAGATAACTTGATTGCCAAGTTGATTGCCGAGAGCGAATGCCCAGTTAACCATCACAGCCAAACATCAATAGAACCACTAATGAAACGCAACTAAATCAGAGCTGAACGCGAATCCGAGTTAAGAATCAAGGATAGATGAAATCTCAGAAATCAGACTACACCTTTTGGGGGGATTCTCTACGATTCGTGGTACTCCCGTAAAAATACTGTATTTCTCATTCAAATGCAAGTTATCATTTTTACCTGTTTGGCGCTATAAATTTTTCTGATTGAAACTTGGAATCGGCTTGCTGCTGAAGTTTGACTGGGTTCAGCTTAACTAGAAGCAATTATTTTGAAGCAGATTCTAGCGAAACCATAAAACACAATAACTTTTATGACATGAGGCTTATTGCCCCAGGGTTATGCCCGCCGGTTGAGGCTCTCGCAAACGGCTCAACCAGGGCCAAAATCTACTAGTCTGTAGATCCATCCAATGATTTTTCAGCTTCTGCAATACCTACAGACACCTTGCTGATAGCGGCAATAAAATCCGGTTCGCCGAGCGGAATACTAGACTTCTAAATGTAAGTAGCGTAGAATCAATTCAGTTAAATTACTAAATCTCTGTCGGTTTACCGTATTTTTGGTTTGTGGTTACTGAAATCTACTTTTTTAGGCAGTTTCATCAGTGCTAAATCCCAGCTGTAGGTTTTGCTGATGCCTGTGTTCTAAACCTGTGCAGTTTATCCCTAAGGAGATGGATCGATGACCTCCCTCAAGCCTTATGATGTCGCCGTAAAGCTAAGCAGCCATAGCAACGACCAGAGGCTGACCTCAACGCGAATTCGAATTCGGATTCCGAAGCGCTATCAGCAAGAGCCAATCATTTCCAATTTGATCTCTCAGTACAGCCTGACAGTAAACATTGCCGCCGCCCTCCTAGGAGCCAATGCTAGAGAAGACGGCTGGTTTGATCTAGAGCTTCAAGGCACCGTACCGCAAATTCAGAGTGCGTTGCTGTACCTAAACGACCTAGATTTAGAAATCTGGTATGACTCCGAGCAGGATGACTGGTAAGACTGTAAAAGCTGTTGGGCTAAGGTGGCTGCCTGCTGGCGCAGTTCGGGCACGGCTGTGGTTTCCCAGAGGCGGCCCTTTTGCGTTGGCCCCAAGGTAAACAACCAGTTGGACATGCAACCACTTGCTTCAATCAATGCACCGTTGGCCGCAACCTCAAGTCCCAACCCAAGCGGATCGGATAAGACCAACCCAGTTTGAAGTAAGTCTGCAATCAAAGGATGGTGGAATCGATTATAGTTGCAGGTAGCTCCAGTACAGTTGACCACCGTACTAACTGTCAGGCAGTGTAGCTGATTGGTTGGACGAGCGCGAAAGTAGACCTCAACTGCCTCAGTCTGTTCACGATAATCCTGAATGCGTCCAGTCCAGAGCTGCAATTGTCCTATTTGGATGAGATGGTGAATTGTTTTGGCAACCTCAGGAGCAACCCGGTGGCGATGCACCTCCCAATAGGGTCGAACATGCCGCAGAAAACGCCGCCGCTCAATTAGAGATAACGACTGCCAAATGGTCTGAGTATAGGGGCGCAAACCATCGATCACTGCTCGCCAATCGCTACCTTGCTGCTGAGCTAGTTTGATTTCTTGTCGCAGCCACCGCAACAGAGACCGGGTTGTGTGAGGTCTGTTAGGTGGAGTAATGCAGTATGGCAGAGTTGGCTGATGGGTTTGCGGTAGAAGACCACGCCGAGAAATCACATGCATAGTGCTCCGAAAGCCTCGTTGATGCAGTGCTATCGCCCAATCCAGCATCGTTAGGCCAGAGCCAATCAGCAGCAGCGGCTGATCCAAATCTATCTGTTGCAATGCCTGATTCGACCAAGGATTTCTGATATAGCGCTGACTTTGATAAAAGTCTCGATTTGCAACCGCAGGATCCGCTGGCGGTAGGTTGCCCAGCGCCAACACGACCTGATGCACCGACAGCATGCGTCCACTCTTGAGATAAACCGTTGGCCCTTGGGAATGAGATTGAACGGCGGTAGCTTCATCTTGTAACCAGTCCAATTGCACTCCCCTCACCCGCTGCTGAGCTTCAGCCAGCACAGATGGAAGGAGTGATTGGATATAGTCGCCGTATAGCCGACGCGAAACGAACATACCGGCATGCACTGTTTCAGCAGCAGCCCAAGGAGATGGCACCTGCCGGCATCGCAGCCACTCCAAAAAATGATCTGGTTGGTCTGGAAAAGCGCTAATTTTGCCTGCGGGTACATTGAGCAAGTGACAGTCAAAGCCAGTGCTATAGGCAGTTCCTTGGCCTAGGGTGGCTCTTGGTTCAATTAGCTTGATCTGCAGCGGCTGGGTAGTATGCCGCAGTAGTTGGGTGGCAACCATAGCGCCACTAAACCCACCGCCGATGATGGCGATTGTTTGGGGAGAGGAAGTTGGCAGCATAGCGAATTACTGAAGCGGATAGGGCACAGAAATTGATTCGGCTATCCCCGATTGGGGGCAGTAGACGGTGATCTCCTGCAAAGGGCGGGCATAGACATGCAGCGTCACCAAGTTTTCGTTGGCAGTGTTGGCGAGCTGATGAATTTGATGGCGATCGACAACCGCCAGATCACCGGGTCCAAGATGCACTTCTTGAGTCAGCCGTGGGCGGTTTGTTGCCTCGGCAGCCGCAAAGCAGCGCGACGTGAGATGGCCTCGATATACCCGCGTCACGTTCAGCGAGTCCTGATGGTCGTGAATCGTACTCGCCTGCCCGGGCTGCCAACACAGAATCAGCATGTCAAACCGAGGCGTGCGGCAAAGCAGCCTGCGTTGGTACTGCTCAGGCCGAAAGCAAAGATGATGGCGAAACAAATCGTCCTTTAGCGCTAGCTGTGATACCCACGCTTGCAATTGGCTCAATTGCAGACGCTCGATTGGAATTCGCATCATTTCCACGATGAAATCGTCGATGGCGAACCGAGTTTTCAGTAAGTACATAGGCGATTAGATAAGGGCTTGAGAGAGGCAAAATCCGGCAGGCGGCTGTTTCAGACACCAAACAGCACTTAGCAAAATGCTTGACCAACCGGATTCTGAGAGTGCAATAGCCATTTGTTTCTGAATTGAATCTATTTTGCATTTCAATACATTTTGAATGCAAGTAGGATGCAATACCAAATGGTTTGTTTGAAGCGAGTTGTCTGATAATGGAAAAGGTGAGGCTGGCTCAAGTCGTGATTCAGTCTTGTTTGCGAGCCGTAATAAAGTTTTGATGAAGCCTTTGTGAAGTCTGGATAGACAAAAACAGGCTCTGATCAAATCGATCCAACTCAGGATGTCTGATTGCTTTTCCCTTGTGCGCTCAACCCCGGAAACCATGCCATCGAGCCTTAAACTTTCTGAAATCGATTTGGTGAGTTGGCTACGACAACGCCACTACCTGTTTCGTGACCTCGATCCAGAATGGCTAGCCGATCATCTGCTCGCTCAACCCTTGGCAACTGAAAAGCTCTACTCTAGCCGTCCGATCTACACCGCCTATCGAGCCAGTGAACCTCTGCAAGTTCTCTACCTGGTAATTAGCGGTGGCCCAGTGATTACACGCAGTTCGCCGCTGGACCGGATTATTGCCATTACCTACCCAGGTGCCTCCTTCGGCATGCGCAATCTACCGCTTGCCTACGGGTTGATTCGGCATGCCTTTCCTAGCCTGGTGGAGGCATACAAAACCACCGATGTCGTCAAAATTCCGGTCGAAACGGTACGCGCGCTCTACGAAGCCAGCGACCTGTTCCGATCTCGCTATGACCAGCTATTTGAACTGCGGGAGAAATTTGAATACCACTTGCTCAATTGCAGTACCTATCCACCTCAGGCTGTTGCGTCCTTACTGCGGGCATTAATCTATCAGGAGCGCAGCCTCGGCAACCAACCTGCTGCTGACGGCACCTACTGTTTCGATCTGCCGGTCGATATCATTGCTCGAACCTGCCAACTCAACCAGCGCACCGTTGAACAGGTCTTGAAGGGGATGCAGCAGGCGGGTTTGATTTCACTCCATCGTCCGAAGGATACCTCAGAAGATAGCTTGCATGTGCTCGATCCAGAAGGGTTGAAAGAAACCTACAGCGCTACGCGAGACAAGGTATCCTGGTGGCCGCTGAAGTAGACGTAGGGAGGGGTGGAGGGGTGGAGGGGAAGTACCGCCCTCTATCTCTAACGCTCTGTCTCCAGAAACCGAATTTTGATTTGATCGCCTGCCTTCAGACCAAGTTCTGCGGCTCGTCCGCCGCGCAGCTCGATCACCTGATTTACGCGTGTGCCGGGTCCATACGTGGGACAGGGCTGACTCGTGCAGGGAGGCACATTGGCAATTACGGCCTTCACCTCACCGTCGAGCAAAAACACCATATCCAGCGGTTGCGGTGTATTTTTCATCCAAAAGCTGGCAATTCGGGGTGGGTCCAGTGGAAACAGCATGCCGCGATCATCCGGTAAGGCAGGCCGATACATCAGGCCCTGAGCCTGCTGCTGAGGCGTTCGTGCCACTTCCAGCTGAATGATCTGACCGGCAATTTCTGCCTCGGCTGAGATGGGCAGCATTTGGGCTAAATCCTCCTGAACAGTGGGGTCCTGCGATAGTTCAATCGGGGAGGCAGCGGGATTGCCAGCGCGGGTTGCTGGAGTCACTGAGCAGCTCAGCAGCAACAGGCTGGCTCCAACACTCAGCCCAACCGATTGAATACGAGAAAAGCCTCTACGCATCATTTTCCAGCCCCGCTCCAGACCAGTTTGAAGTTTAGCTTTTGGATTGTAGCTTAAGTTGCTGAGAAGCAGGCATTCCGGTTTGCGCTCGACAAAGTTTCCCAGGGTTTTAAGGGGGTTTTAAGGAGCCGTATCAAAAGCTTGAGCCAGCAGGCGGACTTTCGGGATCGGGAGCAGACTGCCTATGCCTGTAGATCTGGCGTTGAAAATAATCCAGCAACGGCTGCTGGTCGATCGATACTACAGTGCCAAACCAGGTGTCTAAAACTTGCAAATCGGCCGGATTGCCATTGAGGACGCCTTGCATAAAGGTCAGCAGGCTTTCATCAACCGCTTGCTGCAAATCGGGCGTATTGCGCGGCATGGCACAAGCATATTCTTCTTCGGTATAGGGTTGGTCGGGGACAACTTCAAACGATTCCGCCTCCGGCAGGGTTTGCCGCATCGCTTCTAGCAAAATGCCGTCACTGGCAAGGGCATCGATTCGTCCCTGCTCTAGGGCAGCCAAACCAGCCGCTCGGTCCTCAAACTCGACAAATAGCGCAATCGGAAAGCGTTGGCGGACAAACTGTTGGTTTGTGGTGGCAGCAATGACACCAATGGTGAATTGATTTCCTAAGCGGCTAGCCGGATTAACGAGCAACTGGGTCCCCGTGATGAAGTACCCAAGCGAAAATTCTACATCCAGTGCTCGACTGCGTGTGGCGCTCACAGTACCGCAGACAATATCTACTGTACCTTCGGTCACCATCGACAGGCGGTTAGCACTCGTGACTGGTACCAGCTCCAACTCCACTGGCCGACGCAGCTGCTGCCGTAACTGAGCCTGGATGCGTTCTAACAAATCCACCGAGTATCCACTCCATTCGCCTGCTTGATTCCGATAGGCGAAGGGCAAAGCATCCGTGGGTACTCCGGCTACTAGTTTTCCAGTTCGAGCTACCTTTTCCAGGATGCTTGCTACTGAAGCGTCTGCTGGGACTTCTGCTGGGACTTCTGCTGGGACATTGGCAAGAAAGATGCTACCGCCGATCAGAATTAAGCTGGTCCATGAAAAGATTTTGAGCACCGTTCTCAGCCTAAGCTTCGCGCAGCACATAGCCAACGCCGCGAACAGTTTGAATCAGACGCTTTTCGCCTTCATCTTCAATCTTGAGCCGCAGGTAGCGAATATAGACTTCAATCACATTTGATTCGCCCATGAAGTCGTAGCCCCAGACATTCTCCAGAATTTGCTCACGGGTCAAGACTTCTCGCGGATGCTCCATCAGGTATTTCAGCAACTCAAATTCCTTCATTGTCAGATCAATCGTGCGTTCGTTGCGAATCGCTCGCCGCGTCGCCAGATCGAGCACCAGATCGCCAAACCGCAGTTGCTCATCGTTGCCGGTATCCGAATGCAGATATAGCCGCACCAGTTTGAGAAAGTCTTCACTGCGGTAGGGCTTGAGAAAATAATCATCTGCACCAGCCTGCAGGCAAGCCACCCGGTCATCCAACGAATCTCGTGCCATCAGCAGCAATACTGGCATGCGGGCACCGCTAGCTCGCAGGTGGCTGCACAGCGACAGCCCAGACTCACCCGCCAACATCCGGTCAATCACCACTAGGGAGGGTTGTAGGGTTTGGGCCTGCCGGAGGCCATCGATGGCATCGTAGACCACGGTCGTTTCGTAGCCTGATTCGCGCAGATCAGTACTGACATGCTGGGCTAAGCTCTCATCAGTCTCAATCACCAGCACGCGCGGACTAGCATCAAGGGGAGCAATACTCATGGTGATACTCACGCATATTAATTCTCAGTTCTAGCATGCCTAGCACTGAGTCGGGTCTAATTGGCAAATTAGCCGGCAACATCTGGGGTAGTTCACTGGGCAGTTCACTGGACAGTTCACCGGGATAGTTTACTATGGCAATTCAACCGAAGTGGGCTTGGCAACATGGGGCAACCCCCAGCCCAACTTTTCCCGCAGCACATGCAAAAACTCATTGGGCCGCAGCCGAATGAAGCGAGCCGCATAGGGGGACCGCAGCACCCGCACCCGGTCATCGGGCAGAATCGCGCAGCCCGCATTGCCATCTACAACCATCACCAAGGGATTGGAGTTAGCTGGAAAAATCGTCACTGGTTCAGTGTCGGCAAACACCAGCGCCCGCGACGCCAGCGAATGGGGACAAATGGGCACCAACTGCAAAACCGGCACGCCAGGAGCAATCACCGGCCCTCCAGCCGACAAGGAATAGGCCGTGGAACCGGTTGGTGTAGAGATAATAACTCCATCTGCGGCAATATCGACCGGCGTATGGGCACCCAGCTCAATCTCGAAATGGCACATGCTAGTCAACGGTTCCCGGTGCAGCACCATCTCGTTCAAACACAGGGCTTCCCAGACTAGCGCCTCATTGCGCCAGACCTGTACCGTCAGCATTGCCCGCTCTTCGACAACGTAATTATCCTGCATCAAAGCTTCGATTGCCTGGGGCAGATGGTTTAGATAAGTTTCGGTGAGAAACCCCATGTGGCCAGTATTTACGGTTAGGAGAGGGATACCGCAGGGGGCAACCTGACGAAAGGCGGCCAGCACCGTTCCGTCACCACCCAGGACGATGCCAAATGCCATATCTCGATCAAATCCGGGCGGCACCAGTTGGCTAATCGGCGTATGACAGATAGGACGATGGGGCTGAGAGTAGCCCAAAATGCCACCAACTCCGGTGGTGAGGCAAACATCCCAACCATAGCCCCTGAGCTTATCTGCGATCTCTTCCGCAGTTCGACGGGCGACAGGTTTAATGTCGTTGTAAATAATGCCAGCTTTGGGCACGCGCAGCATCCAGATCTTAGGTCCAAGAATCAACGGGTCAGCAGCCAGCCTTGCCGGCAACGCTTTTATCTAGATTAGGGGATTGCCCAGGCTTTGAACAGCATCCTTGGGGATTCTCTCGACGGTTTCGGCCTTGCTTCTATCAAGCCGCCCTTTGGCCTTAAACGCCAAAGCCAAAGTTTTTCTTAGAATCACCATCAAAAACAGTTAAGTTATTTGAACCCAATCTAATTTGTCGATGTCTTAATATTTTGTTACAAACAGAGACAGGATTAGCAAGAAAATCAACCAAACTAAATTGCGCTGATCCAGCGGCTGAAGTCTGCTCAATTTAGGTTCACGGTACGGATCGTTTCCCCCCAAAAAGCATCATGTTTAGCGGTTTTACAGGGTCAAAGAGCAACTCCAGCACTGATTTCGGCGAGCGGATGCTGAATGCAGTTGCTACCCAATCCATTCGGCACTTGTTCACAAGCAGCGAATTTGTGGATGTGGTGGTCCGCTGCTATCCCTCCAGCAAGCTGATGCAGGGCAGCATTGACAGTTTCAAAATGACCGGACGGCAACTTGTGATTCGCCGCCAGTTTGAAGTAGCCGAAATGTCGTTTGAAACCGATGCGGTGGCGATTGATTTCAGCACTCTAGTGCGAGGACAACTCCGCCTCAAGCAGCCAACGCAGGCGGTAGCCCAGATTATTTTGGTGGAAGATGCCATCAACCGCGCTTTTCAGGCCGAACTGGTACAAAAGCGCCTGCAAATGCTGGATCTACCACCCTTAACCAATCTCTCCGGCGGCGAACCCGTTTCCTTCCGCGATGTCCAGATCACCCTCCTGCCCGAAAATCGCGTTACGATCGCGGCCAAAACCGATCTACCCAACCGAAGCGATGTGCCGATTCATCTGGCGGCTACCCTGGAAATCGAAAAGCGGCGGCGGATTGTGTTTGCCAATCCCCAATTCGAGGCTGAAGCCATTTCCGATACAGCCCTGCGCGGCATTTCTGAACCGTTGACCATGGCTTTTGTGCAGGTGCTGAATGAGATGGTCGATCTGGACCGTTTCGACCTGGATGGCGTAACCATGCGCTTAAATCGCTTGGAAACCCACGACAAGCAGCTTCTGTTTAGTGGCTACGCCCAGATTGATCATTTTCCCAAAGGCAGTGCCTGATCCCTCTGATCCCCAAGATCTCCGATAGCGGTATGCTGATAGCTAATTGCGAGCTGATCACATTAATCTCACAGTAATCGAGGAGATCCATGCCAATTGGTAATCTGTTTGCTCTGGGTGGGGTGGTGATGTGGCCCCTGCTGGGGCTATCCATTCTGGCAATGGCGCTGATTCTAGAGCGAATTGTTTTCTGGTTTCAGGTGGTGCGTCGTCAAGAGCGAGTGGTGCGCGAGGTGCTGCTGCTGTATCGTCGCAATGCGGCAGCGGCTCTGCACAAGCTAGAAAAAAATATTCATTTTCCAATGGCTCGGATTTTTCTAGCAGCTTTGGAACTCGAACAGGCAACCCCCGAAGAATTCCGTCTGGCCCTGGAAAGTGCAGCTCAGGCCGAAATTCCTCTGCTAAAGCGATTTAATACCGTGTTTGAAACGGTGATTAGCGTCGCGCCACTGTTGGGGCTATTGGGTACCATTCTGGGCTTGATTAATTCGTTTTCTTCGCTGCGGATTGGCGACTTGGGCGGCACCTCTACAACCAACGTCTCGGCTGGAATTAGCGAGGCGCTGGTTTCTACCGCAACCGGATTGGTAGTGTCTATTTTTACGCTGCTGTTTGCCAACATGTTTCGGGGTCTGTATTTGCGGCAAATGGCGCTAATTCAGGAGTATGGCGGCCAGTTGGAATTAATTTACCGTCGTCACCACGAGCGAGGAGCTTCCTATGCGTCTCCCCAATGAGCCAGAACCGCCGTTTCAAATCAACATCGTGCCGATGATCGATGTGATCTTCGCGATTTTGACCTTCTTTATCATGTCTACCCTGTTCCTCACCCGTTCTGAGGGATTGCCGGTAAACTTACCAGAGGCGAGCCGTTCCGAAAAACAAGCCAGCAACCAACTCGTGGTCACGATCGATCAGAGCGGCAAACTAGCGCTGAATCGCCAGCCCATCCAGCTAGATGGCCTCATTGCTGAAGTGCAGTCCCGTGCCCTCACCGAACAGCAGCCCATTGTGGTGATCAATGCTGATGAAGCAGTGAGTCACGGCCAGGTGATTGCCGTTATGGATCGGCTGCGGGGGATCAAAGGCGTGCGACTCGCTATTGCGACTCAACGTCCTTAGCAGCCAAGCTTTTCAAGCTGCTGGAGAATCTGCTGATGGAAGGCTCCTACCGCCTGAAACTGCGCCAATCTGCCAGCATCGAGAATTGTGAAATCTATCTGCAAATACTCACTCGGACGATGCAGCAGCCTTTCTGCCCACTCGATGGCCACAATTCCCAGGGGATACTCACTGCCGCTCCAATAGGCTTCGACATACAGCTCATCCACTTCTTCTGATTGAAGGCGATACAGATCCAGGTGATACAGCGGTACTCGACCTTCCGGGTATTCACTAATCAGCGTAAAGGTGGGGCTGACAATCGGTTCAGCAATACCTAAGCCCTGTCCCAACCCCTGCACCAGGGTAGTCTTGCCGCTGCCCAAATCGCCATTCAGCAGCAGAACAATCCCCGCCGGGAGCCGTTGGCCTAATTCAAAACCGAACTGTCGCGTTGCTGGTTCATCTGCAAGCCTAATTTGTCCTACTGGTTTTGAATTTTGTTGTCCTGCCATCGTTGGTTTAATTAGCTGATGCAATTAGTTTGATGGTTGTTAGGATAACTCGCGAATCACACTTCTCTATCTGAAGCAGCATCTGAAGCAGCGAAAAATGCTCTCGGCCAGATGCCATAAAACTAAGCCATAAAACTAAAAAGGCACCTGCGGAGGTGCCCCAATCGGTAATTTCATCGTAAAAAGCCCGTAGCCAGTCAAACGAATACCAACTTCAAGCCTTCAAGTGAAACGTCTAGTTATCGTAAACGCGGCACTCGTCAGCTTCTGGGTTAGCATCGCAGTACTGCTGAAAGGCATTTTTTGGGGGTTCTTTTTCCCGCTGGTGAGATGCTTCAGCCTGAAGTTCTTCTACGGCATCCCAGGCAGCAGCACACTCAGGAGAGTTAGTACCGTTGACTTCACAGGCTTCACGGGCCTCTTGCCGTTCTTTTTCAATTTGTTCTTGGATATTGTTGCTCATGAGTTAGCAATTGTTAATGATTCTTAAAGTTTACCGGGTGGTCTGCTTCTAAAATAGCTTAAACTGCTTTCAAACCAAATCACCCTTATGGGTGTCTTGCTAGACATCACCCATACTTTAGTAATGCCTAAGGTTAGGTTCGATCAGCCAAAATTAAGTGGCTTTCTTAAGAATTGGCCCATCCTGCCGGAAAATCGCAGCTTACACCACTGTCTAAACTAATCCTAGCCTTTAATTTGGCGAAGACTTGTGAGCTACGATACTGAAACCTGGAAACGCCCATAGTAAGGCAGCTTTGTCTAAATGGATTGCCCGAAGCGCATCGATCTAGCCAGCCGAACCATAGCGAACACTCAAGGCTAGAGCGGATAGTCCTAATCTATTCCTTTAGTGATAATTAGTGATCTACCGCAACAAAGTGAATGTAAGGATTCATAATAAATTTTAAAGTAGCTATTGTTGCTGTTAAGTCACATTAGTTTTGATTTTTACACTCGGATTTTTGGACCTCGAGTATTTAGACCTCGAGTAATTGATGCGATGATCGGCGTAGGGATCCGATAGAACCTAGCCCTTGCCTAAAAATCTACGGAGGGAGAACAAATGGCAGAACCGATGTTGCAATCCATGCGGTGGGTTAGTGCCCTCTCGACCCGTGCTTCGTTAGAAGCAGCCGTGAAGGATGTGGTGGCTCAGGCCCAACAGAAAATCCAAACGCCCGATCTGGCCTTGGTGTTTATTTCATCCGCCTTTGCCAGTGAATATCCCCGCCTGATGCCGCTCTTGCAAGAGATGTTATCGGTTCCTGCTTGGATTGGCTGTAGCGGTGGCGGTGTAATTGGCATTGATGCAACGGGTCAGGCTCAGGAAATCGAAGGCAAAGCAGCCCTCAGCCTCACGCTGGCTCAGCTGCCCGATGTGAAGGTGCATCCCTTCCACCTTACGACTGAAGATTTACCCGATCTCGATAGCCCTCCCGAAGCTTGGATTGAGGTGATTGGCGTACCGGCTCAAGAGCAGCCGCAGTTTGTGCTGTTGGCGTCTCCCACCTCTGCAGGCGTTTCAGAATTGCTGCAAGGGTTAGACTTTGCCTATCCGGGTTCTGTGAAGGTAGGTGGCTTGGCAAGTGTGAATTCACTGTCGGGCAGCAGTGGTTTGTTTTGTAATCACGCTCATTACCAAGACGGAATTGTGGGGGTCGCCTTGAGTGGCAACATTGTGCTGGATACGATTGTGGCCCAGGGGTGCCGTCCAATTGGGCAGCCGTACCGAGTAGCCGCAGCAGAGCGCAATATCTTGACTCAGCTTGAAGAACAGGTGAGTGACGATACCGCTTGTGGCCTCACCCGTACACCTCTAGAAATCCTACAAGCGCTATTTCAAGATCTCGACCCTGCCGATCGTGCCCTGGCCCAACATTCATTATTTATTGGCGTGGCGCAGAGTGCCTTTAAACAGCAGCTTGAACAAGGTGATTTTCTGATTCGCAACTTGCTGGGAGTTGATCCGAGAACCGGAGCAATTGCGGTGGGTGATCGGATTCGTCCTGGTCAGCGGATCCAGTTTCATTTACGCGATGCAACCGCTTCGGCAGACGATCTCAGTACGCTGTTAGCCCGCTATCGAATTCATTGCACTAGCACGACTTCTCCGGTTGGAGCATTGCTTTTTTCCTGCATGGGGCGGGGCGAGAGTCTCTACGAGGAGCCTAACTTTGATTCCCAATTGTTCACACAGCATGTCGGTCAGATTCCCCTTAGCGGCTTTTTCTGTAATGGCGAAATTGGTCCAGTTGGCGGTACAACATTTCTACACGGCTACACCTCTGTGTTCGGCATCTGTCGGCCAGCAGAGTAAAGCAAAGTTTGAGCGTCTTCAACACTCAAAAACCACTGTTTCGCTGTCGGCGGGCTTCGTAGAGAATGAGGGCAGCGGCTATACCAACGTTTAAGGACTCCACCCCTGCAGCCAGGGGAATTTTGACGACGATGTCGGCAATCTCGGTGAGCTGAGGTGAGAGTCCGGCTCCTTCGTTGCCAAGCAGCACTACGGTAGGACGGGTAAAATCAACCTGCCAGTAGGTATGTGATGCGGTGGGCAAGGTCGCTACCAATTGAATGCCTTCGGCCTGTAGTTGGTGGAGATCGGTAGCTAGGTCGGGACTCACACGCATAGGCAGGCGAAACCACTGTCCTGCCGAAGCTCGCAACACTTTCGGATGGTCGAGGTCAACGCTGTCGTAGCTCAGCCATAGCCCATCGGCCCCTACCGCCGCGCTGGTGCGAATCACTGTCCCTAGATTGCCCGGATCTTGCAGCGTTTCTAAGGCAACACCGAGCTGGAGTGACTGGTGATTCAACGATTGCTCAACTCGTCGGGCAGTTGCAACGACACCATCTGGATTGACAGTTGTAGCAATGGCCTGCAACACCTCTGGACTCACCAGTTCGACGCGCTGGGCCTGTTGACTCACCTGCTGCCAAAGCAATGGATGGGCCGCTTGCCAGTCCGGGGTACAACACACTGTCTCTAGGGGATAGGCAACGGCACAGGCTTCTTGCAGCAAATGGGTGCCTTCTAACAGAAACAAAGCTTGCTCGCGTCGCTCTTTAGCCCGATGCAGCTTGCGTAGCTTTTTCACTAAGGGATTCTGCAGGCTGGTTAGCATGCTGTCTGCACGTTTGCCTACCTAGACTTTCTCACTAAACTTCACTAAACTTTCTCGACGCGGAACCGTTCCACCGAAGACAGCAGATCGCGAGCAACTCCTACCTGGTTCTGGAGGGAAGCAGATACTCGCTGCGCCTCTTGAGAGGTTTCTTGCGCCGTCAGCTCAACCGATTGCATCACTTGGGCTACTGTCCGCGAAGTTTCGGTCTGCTCGATTGTGTCCGCCGTAATTGACCGCACCAGCACATCGATACGATTCGAGACCTGAATAATGTCTTCTAGCGAACGTTTGGCTTGCTCAGCTAGGCGCGTTCCTTCGATTACCTGCTGAGTGCCTTCTTCCATCGCCGTCATCACCGAGCTAGTTTCGCTCTGGATCTGTAACACAATTTGCTCAATTTCCTTCGATGCTTTTGCAGCCCGGTCAGCCAACTGGCGCACCTCATCGGCCACAATCGCAAAACCGCGTCCGGCTTCTCCAGCTCTCGCGGCTTCAATACTGGCGTTCAAGGCTAACAGATTAGTCCGGGAGGCAATTTGGGAAATCAAGGCGACAATCTTAGAAATCTCCTGCGAGGATTCGGCCAAGCGCTTCACCTTGCGAGTCGTCTCGGCCACAGTTTCGCGGATTTCCAGAATTCCCGATACCGTGCGTTCTACAGCTTCACCGCCCTTCAAGGCCGTTGCGGACGCGGAGCGAGCCACTTCTTCCGCTTCTCGCGCACTTTCGGCTACCCGCTGGATCGAGTCGGTCATCACCTGAACCGAGTTCAAACTCACAGCCAACTCTTCAGCCTGACGCAAAGCATCCGAAGAGAGTGAACGGGCGAAAATTTCATTCTCTGTGGCGCTCTTAGTCACTTGGCGAGCAGCCAGCTTCACTTGCTGCACAATCTCGCGCAGGTTTTGAATTGTGAGGTTGAAGGAGTCTGCCACGGCACCCAGCACATCTGCCGTCACTTCGGCCTGCACGGTCAGATCACCACGGGCGGCACCTTCCACATCATCGAGCAAGCGAATCACCTGCCGCTGCAAATCTTCCTTGGCCTGTTCCTGCTCTTCGGCCTTGCGCTGGGCTTCGCTCGTGGTCGTCAAAATTACCCGCGCCATTTGGTTGAAGCCTGTGGCAAGTCGGCCAAACTCATCTTCGGAATAGACAGTGGCTCGTGCATTCAGATTACCTTGCGAGACCGCATCAAACTGAGCCTGCAAATCCGTTGCGGTGCGTTTGGCCTGCCGAGTCGCGATTCCGGTTAAAGCCAGCGCTGAACCGAAGCTGGCAATGCCCGCCGTCGCACTCATAGCCAGACGATTCATGGGAGGTACATTACTCGCCGTCAACATGCTAATTGCCGCCACAGCCAGCATCGAAACGGTGCCAGTAACACCGCCTACAATCCATTTTTTGGTGGAGAGGGGCGCATTCTCTAGTGGAGCGGTCCAGCCCTGCTCGACGGTAACATCTGGTTCTAGTCCCCGACTGTCAACCTGGGTGAAGGTGGGCAACGGCTCGCCGCCGCCAGCTAATGGAAAGGCATCGTCTTCGCGGATGATCGACTGATCGGCATCGCTAAAGTCAAAGCTAGAAGTAGTTGAGACCGAGGAAGTCGAACTAATGCTGGAGCCAATCGACGGACTGGTAAAGTCTACCGAATTGTCGGACAGGTCGAAATCAGGCAGGCTACCCAGGTCATCGAACTCGTCGAACTCATCGAGAAAGTCAACATTGCTACGGCGGCTGGTGGGGCTGTCTTCTAGAGACGGCTCCTCGCTGGTTGAGAAATCTTGAGCATCGGTGCCATCCAGACCGTAGCTGCTGTTGGCGACAAAGGTATGCTCGTCATCGTCGCTGTAAAAATTTGCGGCATAGCCGGATGAGGTGTCGGTAAAGGACTGGCTCGGGGTTTGATCGTCTAGCCCCATAAACAGCGTTTCGTCTTCTGAGGCGAGATTGAAATCCTGCGGCGGTGTTTGAGTCGCGTTGTAGTCTGTGTTGTAGTCTGCGTCGTAATTGGTTTCGTAGGATGGCGGTGCGGTAAAGGCTTCGTCTAGCGGATCGAGTTGGTCCAACGGATCCAAATCAGCCATCGGATCAGAGGCAGTACCAAGCGCAAATGGATTGTCGAATTCAGAACCAGATTGCTCTGCCGAGTCAAAAGCTTGGGGTGGAGCAAAAGGATTGCCCGAATCTAGCCCCAAGTCTTCCAACGCTTCAGTGCTATCTAGACTCAGGTCAGCAAAGTCGAAATCGTCTCCCAACTGATTCACGGAGCTAACCGTATTCTGCCACTCGTTTCCAGCCTGAGGCTCAGCGAATGGAGCCGCTTGCGAGTCCACTGTGCTGACGAAATCAGCATCGATGTCAGTAAACGACGAGTCGGCAAAGGCCGGATCATCGCCAAAAGCAGGATCAAACGCTGGATCGGTAAACGGACCCTCCTCAAGTTCGGTTTGGTCGAATTGGTTTTGATATTGGGGCTGAGCAAAGGGATTTTGATCTAGCTCGTCGGCTTCTAGGGCTAACTCATTCGGAGCAACGGCTGACTCCCCGAAAGCATCAAGTTGCTCAGGATCAAATTGATCGTCAAATTGGTCAAATTGACTGCCGAACTGGTTTTCAAATTGATGATCGAATTGCTCATCGAATTGATTCACCTCATCTTGATCAGCAAATTCGTTTAGGGCAAAGGCATCATCATTGGCATCACTATTGACATCACTATTGACATCACTATTGGCGGCTCCGGCTTCAGCCGGTTCTGCATTCAAGAACTCGTCCGCATCAGCCAAGCCCTTGTTGGCATAGTTGACGTATTCGGCATCCGTGGTCAGGCTGAGGACCGACTGGTACTGCTCTTTGGCAACATCGAAGCGCTGCAGACCATAGCCGTAGATGTGGCCTTTGAGCAGGCAGACATTTGGATCAGTTGGATGGTTTTCTGACAGCCGGTCAATAATAGTTGCAGCTTCCTCGTAGCTGCCAAGCATATACGCTCTTTCAGCTTGCTTGTACTCGTCTGCAAACTTAGTCGTTGATCCCATTTCCCTTTTTCTGCCCATACGAGTGCCCCAAGTTAAGCTTCAATGTTTACGCTGCCCATCGTGCCGACCGCAAAATTGCTACCTGATCCAGTAAACGGAGCGACTGGTTGTTCTCCTTTGCGAACCATTCTCCTCTCAAAAACGGGGCCATGCCGTCTGGAACATTAGTTGGCATCTGAATTTCATCGATATCTAACCAGTCCATGCCAACAATTCGCTCAACGGCCAGCCCCAACATCATGTCTTGATCTTCAACTGCAATCACCGAAATCTCTGCTCGATCAGTACTTAGAGAGGTAGCTCCACCCAAAAACTGGCCCAAATCAGCTACCCAAATCACTCGGCCTCGGATATTCAGCGTCCCTAGCAGTAGGGGGGAGACGTTGGGAATGGGAGTGATGCGATCAGGAGGAGCCGAGATCACTTCGCGGATGCCAGAAGCAGGCAGGGCAAATTCATCGCCGGAAGCCACAAAGAATCTCAGGTGCAGTTCGCCTTCTGGGCTTTCTAACTGCTGAAGCTCTGGAGCTTGGTCTTGGCCTCTACCTGCTAAAAAATCCGGACTTCCAATCATGCTCGACCTAACTCGCTACTGAAAATGACTTCCTACCACCTTTAACCTACCCTCAACAAAATATTTCGTATCATTCAGTTTATGCCCTTTGTTTAACAAATTTTGCCACTATTCTACTGAACTACCCTCGCAAAAGTTGCTTTACAGTTCCAATTAGTTCAGTGGGCTGGAAGGGTTTAGCAATGTAAGCATCTGCACCTTGTTTCATACCCCAATAGCGATCGAACTCTTCGCCTTTTGAAGAACACATGACGATGGGCACATGCTGTGTCTTTGGATCGGCTTTGAGTCGGCGGCAAACTTCATAGCCATTCATGCGCGGCATGACAATATCGAGTACCACAAGATCCGGGCGATGTCCTTGAATTTTTTCTAAGGCATCCACACCATCATTGGCCACGGTGACATTCAAGCCGCTGCCCTTGAGCAGATCGGTGATCATTTTTTGTTGGGCAACACTATCTTCTACGACTAACACAGTACTCATATAGTTCTACCTGCTCGATGCAAGAATTAACGGGCAAGGTTGATGCAGTTTCTGGATCTGCTCTTCTATCATTAAAACTTGTTCTCTTTACCCTGAGTTAACTTGACTCGCGGCATTTCAGTTCTTTCTAATTTGAATTAGCGACTGTTTGAAACGATAATCCGGATAAAGCAAATTGGGTCAGGGAACTGAGGAAATCGAGGTAGAACCCTCGCTATCAATTTCTAGCTCATCTGCTAGCGCTTTTGCTAATAATTTGTCAGGCGTAGGACGATCTGGATACCCCAAGCCGACGTATTTCTCCAGCAGCATCAGCAGTTCTCCTTCGCCAAAGGGTTTGGTCAAGTAATCCGTTGCACCGACCATGCGAGCCTTGACCCGATCAATAAATCCATCTTTCCCAGTCAGCATGATGATTGGCGTTTCCCGAAAGGCAGTGGAGGTTCGCAGCATGGCGCAAATTTCGTAGCCGTCGAGTTCGGGCATGGCAATATCGCACAGGATCAAGTCAGGTTTGAGCTGGAACACTAAGCTGAGAGCCTTGAGTGGGTTGCTGATGCTGGCGGCTTCATAGCCATGCTGGTTCAAAATTTGCTCCACTGTGGCTCGAACGGTTGCTCCATCATCAATACAAACAATGCGCGGTACTTTACCTCCTGCGGCAGCGGTTTGGATTGTCTGCAATTGTCCTGGGTCTGAAACTTCAGGAGCCAGCAACTGTACAGTGCCTTGCCGCACATGAGGATAAATTGCTCGCGCCACCGTGACGATATCTCGATTCAAATAGCGAGCCATTTGCCGCAATGAGGTTTTGCCGTCTACCCAGCGGCCCAACGCTTCAAAGCTAGATTCGCTTAAAGATTTGCGCAGCTGTTCTGGATCAGCCATCGCAGGGCATTGATCCGGCGATTGAATATGGGGATGAAACTGTTTCCATTCCTGAACCTGCTTCATGATCTGGGCGATCAAAGGCCCGATCTCCAGCGTAGTCAATTGGGGAGCTAAAGCCGAACCCAACTCGAAAATAAACGACCCTTGATGCAGACTGAGCAAATCAAACAGCGTCTCCTGGACCATGCTTTGAATAATGCTGCGGCCCTGCTCCGGTGTCAGCACATGATTCTCCAGAAGGGTCCAGAAATACCCATATTCCGGTGCATTGATCGTAGCAATGGCCGAAACCGTTGTATGGTCTAGCGCTTTGTCAACCTTGTAGCGACGCAGGTAATCGCGCAGGCGAGCAAGACTAGAACTGCTGTCCCCAGCATAAATAATCTGCCCATTCAGGAAAAAGACAAACCAGGACTGCATGGAGCCACGAGAATTCCGGCCCCAGAGGGTAGAATAGCCGATGGCTGGTTCACGATTTGGGCTAAAACTCGCAGAACTATGGGTTTCTACAAACAGCTCCCCCGTTCGCTGCCCTAGCTCAATCAGCTGTAGAATGCTACGAATATCAATTTCGTTGAGTTTTCCCTGCATGTAGCCTGCATTTCTCCTGAACACAGCTCAAGCTTAGGTTAATTCGGCTTGCTGTCGTTGTTCGATAAAATTTGTTGCTAGAGAGTATGTTGCTAGAGAGTATCTAGAGAACAGGATCTAGAGATAGGGGGCTAGTGATTTGAACCAGCGGCAGGTGTTGGCAGAGTTAAGAAAAAAGCATCTGTGGAAATTTGTCCTGACTTGGTCCGGATGCCTGTGTAGGGAGGAATGATCACCTGCTTGCTATCCCACAACTATAACTCTCCTGTTTTCTACGGACAAAACTTTGAATACTGGCAATTGTAGACGCGAGGTGTTTTCCCCGTAGGATCTGTAGGATCTGCAACAATATCAGGCTGGCCTACCTAAACCTCTGCCCATTCTCCACAGGCACGACCAAGCAACCGCCTCTGTTGTTGTTTCTCGCTGTCGTTACCCCTGTTGTTGCCGGAAAAGTCTAGGGAATCTTAGAAATGCACTGCCTAAACAGACGCTTGTGACCCAAGTAGCGATGATAGTCCCCCAGGGTTGCCGATCGGGCCAACAAGTTAGAAATGGCAACTGGCTCTATTCACGCAAGCTGGGTTCGAGGCCAATACCAACACTCAGCTCTAGGAAGGCAGTAAGATTGACAAAAATCTAATTTCAGTAGATCGCAAATCATGTTGAGATCCCCCCTAGCCCCCTTAAGTAAGGGGGAACCAAACCAACAATGATTTGAAGTCCCCCTTACTTGAGGGGGAGTGTGCTATGCACACACTGCGCGAGCAGACCCAAGTCTGGTGATCCAAACGAATTCATTTTCGATCTACTGAATTTGGCTAGCTGGGTCGGCTACAGTTGATTAGGCTAAAGATTGTTGAGGACGCACTAGCCAGTGACCTAAGGCAAGTTTTGAAGGCAAATTCTGAAAGGCGCTTCTCTCTGAACTTGCACTTATCGTCCAACTCTGTGAGTAGAAACTACTGTAGTAGAGCCTGTAGTAGAACCTGTGGTAGAACACCAGTCCTGATTTGAGCATAGACACAGAAGGGGATTATCAGCGTGCTGTATCTAGCGGAAGTACTAAGAAAAGCCAGGGTTATCGGTGGTGGTCGAGCTGAACTGAAACTACTCGCCTGCCAACGAGCTGAACTGAGCTGGAGTGCGGTGACTGGCGAAGAGGTGATTCCTGCGTCTGACGATATGAACTACGGAGCGGGAACACTGGTAATGGTAGAGCTTTCCGCAACCAAGCAGGTACAGCGTCACAGTGAGGCGGGGCGGCAGCTAGTTAGTATTTTGCAGAATTTTTCCCGTTTGCAAGAGAAAGCCAAAAATCAAGAAGAAGAAATTGAGCAGTGGAAGCAGTCGCTCACTTATCAAAGCCAGGAGCTAAACCGGCGCGAAATGGAGATTGAGGCCGCCCAAGAGCAGCTTCAACAACTCGAAGCGGATTTTGAACGTTTGGAGAAGCAGCAGCAAGAAATAGAGACCGCCCAGGCTGAGGTAGACCGACTGCGCGAAGAGTTTGAGCGCAAAAGCCAGGAACTCGAAGGGGCATGGGCACAATTGCGAGGAGAAGCTAGTCGGCTGGAGGATCGGCAGGCAGAGCTACAGCAAAAAGCAGTTTTGGATGAAGATGAAGCCCGTTCCCTGCAGTCCTTGCTTGACCAACTAGCGACGACAACCCCAGTCGAGGCAATTCAAGAGCCGCTCCACCACCTGCTCGAGGGGATTGCTCGCCAGCAGGAAACCCTGAACGGCCATTGGCAGCAGCTAGAGCAGCAGCGCGCCTCGGCCCAACACCTGCAAACCGAAGTAGCCCAGCAAACCCAAACCCTACAGGACCGCTGGCAAACATGGCAGCAGGCTCAGGCCGCTTTGGAGCAAACCCGTAGCCAGCTAGAAGCCAGCCAAACTGAACTTCGTTCCAAGCAGCACTATGCCGAATGGTTGACCGCTCAAATCGAGAACCAGACTTCGTTGCATCAGGATTTGGTCCAGTTGGTCGAAGGTTCGGTAAAGGTTAACCTGCAAAGCATCGAGCAAATGTCCTTAGACGAGCTGCAATCAACAGTGCAGGAGTTGGAAAAAGATCTGGAAAAAATGTCTCGCTTTGTCAGCAGTCAGGAAGAAGAACTGGTGTTGCAGCAGCAGGAGATTGACGAGTTGCGGCAGCAGATTCAACAAGCCAGCGAATATGACCGGCTCCGGCTAGAAACTGAATTGGCCGACGAGCAAGATCGCTACCAAATGCTGAACGAAACCCTAGTAGGCCAGCGGCGCAATTTACAGGAGCGGCAGGCGACGCTGAAACTCTATCAGACCGTATTGGCGAAACGGCAAGGCTTCCCGCCGCCAGAGGATCAGGCCCGCATGGTGGATTTAGACCCGATCCTGGTGAAAATCGATCAGATGCGGCAGCAGTTGACCCAACAGCTTCAGATCGCTCAGCAGGAAATTCAGCAATTGCAGGCAACCATTCAATCGAGTCAGGAGGTGGTGGCTCAGCAAGGAGTAACCCAAGCCGCGAATTGGGATGAACTGCGCCAAGTCGAGCAGCAGCTCCGCAGTCAAATTGGAACGGTGGCCGAAATCTGGGGTAAGGTCAACACCTATCAAACCATGTTGCAGCCCGTGCAGGATGACTTAAACCAGTTCAAACAGCAAGCCGAAACTGCCGTTGCCAACCTCAGCCAATTCCAGGAATCCAGCACCGCTCAACAGCAAGCCGTTGTTGGGATCCGAGACACCTTGCAGCGCCTAACTGCCAATCCCACACCTGAATTAGCCGCTTCTTAGCTGTGGGTTGATGCCGCTTCTTTGCTGCCTAGCCAAATCCAATCTCCTTGAACCCAAGCGATCGCTCCACCGGGAAACGGATCGGTTTGGCTGCGGTTCGGGGCAGATAAAAGAGCAGCCAGTTTTTCAATTTGCTCAAAGCTGGAAGCCGTGGACAGAATGTGTTTTAACCCCAGCCGAATCACACGACGCTGCAGCGCCAGTGGTGCATCCCGCAGCAGAGTTCGATTCAGCCGGATCACTTGATTGGATTCGACGATAACAACCTGTTGCCATAGCTGCTCCGCAGCCATTTCCAAATATTCCACATCCGAGCGCAGTAGTTCAGCCGTTTGGGCTAAGGTTGATTCAATTCGAGGATTGAAATGGGTTTGCAAATAGGGAATCAGCTCATGCCGAATCCGGTTGCGGGCAAACTTGAGATCGTGGTTGGTGCTGTCTTCCCAAATCTGCAGCAGGTTTTGCTGACAGAAGGCGGCGGTTTCGGCCCGGGTTATTTCCAGCAGCGGACGCACCAGTTGAACTTTGGAAGCCAAAGGGCGCTGCCATGCCAAAGCCTGCAGGCCATCGGCACCGCTGCCGCGCATCAGGTTGTAAAGCAAGGTTTCGGTGCGGTCGCTAGCGGTATGGCCAGTGACAACATAGCCGTAGTTTTGTTCACTCGCAATCTCGGTCAGCACTTGATAGCGCCATTCTCTAGCGGCAGCCTCGGTTGGGCACGGCTCAGGTGCTACCGTACCGTAAAAGGGAAATTGCCAAGCGGTAGCTAACTGCCTGATGTATTCAGCATTAGCATCGGCATCAGGTCGCCAGCGATGATTGCAATGGGCAACGGCTACAGACCAATGCCATTTGGGTTGCAAATCCAACAGCAGCTTTAACAAACAGAGCGAATCTTGCCCACCCGACACTGCTACAAGCAGCCAACTCTGTGGGGGAAGCAACTGACGCTGCCTCAGCATTCGATGAATGCGAGCATGAAACGGCGTCCAATCCGCCTGTGCAGCCATGTTAGAGAGATGGGGTGAGCGATTAGTTACTTAGTAATCTTCGTCGATTTCGGGATAGATCTCATTGCTGCCTCCCGGCCAGCGGTAGGATTCATCGGCAGGAAAAGGCGTTTCCCGGCTGCGACGAGGCGTATAGACATCATCACGGAACAGATCATCACGGTATTCGCTATCTCTGGTTGATTTTTCTGACCGCAGATCAGAACTTTCGCGCAGCAACTTGGGTGGGCGATCCGGACAAAACTCTAGCCGAATCCGTACTCTGCCCCGCTGCCAGCCCTGATTACCCAAGCGCAGCACTTCACAAGTCTGGCCACGATCGGTGAACCAACCCTCTCGCTCATCTGACCACTCGCCTTCTTGCTCACTGATCAGCTGGGCCAGAGCATCAAGAAATTCGCTCACCTTGAACGTCGGATTAGACACAATAATCCGTCCTGAGCGCACAAACAGGACTTCATCATCACCGAGCAGTCCGTATTCGTTGTCCATGTGTATTTTCCCAAATGTAAATTTAGATTGAACTTTAAACGCTAAACCAGTTATGGCAATTGCGCTGCCAAGATTAGCTGATACTGCTTTAAGGGTGCAATCTATCGCAAAAATCAAGCGCTGCTGCCATCTTGACTGGCCTGAATCCCGGCGATATGGTGATTTCAATCATGCCCTGTGCAACTTTTACCTCGTCATGCTTAGAGATAGCGTAATAGGAGTTCGGCCATGAAGTTCTTATCCATTATGACGCTAGCGATGCTGCTTCCGTTGAGCCTCGCAACTACCGCAAATGCAGAGCCAGGACTCGTCACTCCTGAATCTGTCCCAATGAGTCCAAATGTAGACAGTTCAACTCTAGACAGTCCACAGCCAACCCCATCTGAGTCGATTCAACCTCTGTCAGTTGGTCAAGATTCCCAGTTGGTTTCACCCAGCGATCGCTCTGTCCATCTAGAGGGTCAAGCCCAGCAGATTAACCGCAATCTCAACGCGGGCCAGAATACCGCTCCTCGACTGCGGGACCTACTTGACTTACCCGACGGCATGATCATTCGCGGTTCCTCGCGGGGAGGAATTGGGATTGGTAGAGAATACTAAATTCTCAATTGATTCTCAGTTTGCAGGGCGAAAATTACTGCTTCTGATTGCTTTAAAAGAACCAACCATAGCTGTGCAGTCCTTTGCCCAACAAATTGACTCCCAGGTAGCAGACCCACACAACCAAAAATCCTGACGCGGCTAAAATTGCCGGACGGCGTCCCTGCCAGCCTCGAGTAATCCGGGCATGGAGATAAGCGGCGAACACCAACCAGGTAATCAATGCCCAAGTTTCTTTCGGATCCCAGCTCCAGTAGGATCCCCAGGCTTCATTCGCCCAAACCGCACCGGCGATAATCCCGATCGTCAGCAGCGGAAAGCCAAGGCCAATAATCCGGTAGCTGATATTGTCGAGCGCTTCGGCTAAACTCAACCGCTGCGGAGATAAGGGAGTCGTAGTAGTTGTGACGGGTATGAGTACAGCAGTGCCACCCGATCCATTATGGCTGATTTCCTCTTGGGGCAAGGATGTGGTTGGTAGTGGTTGCAGGGTAGCTTCATCAGAGCGGTGGATCTGATAGCGAGAATTGCGATAGGCCCCCGTTCCTACCGAACTGCCTTTGAGTTCTACATTCTGCCCCCGCGTCACAAACAAAAACGCGATTGCCAGCAGGGATCCCACCATCAGAGCTGCATAGCTCAGAAGCATGACGCTGACATGCATCATCAGCCAGTTGGATTTAAGCGCCGGCACCAATGGCTCAGCTACCTGCATTTGGGCTGGCAACGAGAGGGCAGCAAAGGCCGTAATGCCCATCGCGACTGGAGCTGTGACAACGCCCACTAAGGGGCTACGGCTCATGGACTCAGCCAAAAAATGAACGGCCGTAATACCCCAGGCAATAAAAAACAGCGATTCATATAAATTGCTGAGCGGGAAGTAGCCAGCTTCCAGCCAACGTGCTCCCAGCAAAGCAGCAATACAAAGGTTGGCGATTCCCATACCTGTTGTACCCAGGGTAGGCAGAAAGGGAATCTTGGGGAAGGCCGCGCTACTCCAATAGATCAGCATGGTCAGAAACAGAACGGCGAACGCAGCATTATCAAGCCAGTTCTGAAGGGCAACTAAATCCATGCAGTGTTCTCCAGCCTATAAACGGGCAATTCAAATCAAGCTCAATTCGGCTGATGGCTGGGCCTGAAATGGATGTCTCTTCAATGGTTAAGAGACATTTATATCTGCCATCTAGATCAGCCATCTCGAATGGTTTCTTTTCTTATCCTATCGAGTCTTGTTCGCTTCTGGTCAGGAAAGATAGAAACGATAGGGACATGATTCAGCCCGGTTGTTGGATGGGAATGCCCTACTGGGCAGGCGAAGTCGGCGTCTCCGAACTACCCGGCAGAGGTGGATTGATGGGCGCTGGGGGTGGAAGTGCTCCAGGCGCATTGCCTTTACGTAACAGCACATGGGCATCGTAACGAGTGGTGCGTCCGTCTTGTAGTGCCGCCGTGATCCCAATCGCTCGAATTGCATCGAGAAAAACCTGTTGTTCAGGCGGTAGAGTGGGCAGCGGCAAATTGGTGTTGGCATTCGTCAGGCGATCCACCTCCAGGAAAAACTGACCGTTATTCGGGTTCAGCTCGGTCGAGCTAGTTTGCCGAAACAGGGGATGCTCAACTAAGGGTTGATCGGGTGCGGGCACAATCGTGGTTGCCAAATCTGAACCGATCGCCAAATAAGCCACATTGCCATCCAACCATCCATGCGTCACCTTCAGAGCGGTGAACGGCGAGACCCAGCTAATGGCCGGTTTGCCTTCTACCTGCGTTTCGCTCACCTGGAAGCGGTAGCGGGTTTTCATCAGCTCATCCAGTTTCTTAAAGGTCTGCTCAGCGGCTTTGCGGTCAGAAGTTTGTGCCAGCAGCACAATGCCAGCTTTGGTTGCCGTGGTTTTGTCAGCATTAGCGGCATTGCCAGCAGGGCTAGAGATGACGGCCAGCGCGTATTCACCAGTCATCCAGGCAATCAGATCCTGGTCGAGATCCAGACCAGTCAGGTTGTTAACCCCACGCCGCAGAGTTTCTGGATCAAAAAAGCCCAGCCTTGGTACATCGTTGGGCTGTTGCGTATAGTTTTGCCAGAGCTGTTTCAGGTTGCCCCCCGACGCGACCAGCAGGGCATCTGATGGCAGTAAAAGCGGCATTCGTTCGGCATTATTTGTCACCTTAAAGCGAGCTTTTTGATTGGCTGCCAGCCAGGACACGCTTTGGATGCGCATCCCTTCGGATTCTAAACTGACCGTTGCCGCTAAGCCTTGGTTGCTTTTAAGAGGAGCCAAAACCTGGGGTGGAATTGGCTGGCTAGCATTATTCGCGGTTAGGGCTGTGGCGACTGGGATGTTGACATAAAGCTGCATGAAGGGATTGGCAGCCGTGATATGGTTGAGGGCCTGACCGTAGCCCGGAGTTTGCGCCACCGAGGGTTTGCCCTTCGCCGTATCAATGACTCGCTCTACTGCCTTGCTGTCATTGGCAACCACTACAAACTGATTGTCTACCACTGCCGCGGCGTAAGCCTTCTCGGTTTGACCATGCACCTCGCGAATTTTGACGCCCTTATAGTCTCGATCCACCCAGTCTTGAGTGGCTGCTACTTTGGGGCTGGCCAGTAACTGTTGCGCTTTACCGGCATCGGCAATCGGCAGCACCATGACGGTCGCTTGTTCAGCAGCAGTGAGGGCGTCTGGATTGTAGGGCTGAATCGCCTTGTCTTGACCGTTTGCTTCGATGGCAGGCAGCAGAAAGGCCGCCGTAATCTCACTGCCGACCCAAGGCTGAATGTCCCGTTGGTAGTTCATGCCGTTGGCAATCAGCAGCCGATCGCGCAATTGGGCCAACTGTTTATCGAAAGCAGCCTGAGATGCAGGCGTGCCAAACCGCCGCAACTGCTGCCACTGCCCTCGATCGGTTGAAACGGAAACCGTCATGACCGCCTCTTGCGGAATAATCGCGGCTCCGCTCGGCATCCCAACCAGGGTGGGGCGTCTTTGCAGCAAGCTCCAGGCCACGACTCCGCCGATCAAAAAGCCGGCAGCACTTCCGAGGGTTAATAGAAGCGCCGGTTTACGCTTGAACAGTTTTTCTACCACAGGTCACTGCCCTCCACCACAGGTTGCGTTAGAACAGACAGATAGACTATAGACGATGGTTCCAGGTTTGCAACGCATCTCAATAACTAGTTTGAAAAAGAAAATTTGCACTCAGTTTTGCACTTACAGCCTTTTTCAGGCTAGTGAAGTACGAAAAATGGGGTGCAGAGGCAGTACCCCTGCATGGGGGCTTCATCCCCACACCCCCCATACCTCACATGAGTGAAAAACGCTGTAGTAATCTACTCAACAGGCATTACACCCAACAGCATTAAAAGATAAAAACTAACGCAATCGCCCAGGATTGATCCAGTCGCAGAATTTTAATTTGCTGAATAAATTCTCGAAAATAGAAACGCCGTTCTGCCTCAGACAGATCCAGCCAAAACTGGGGAATCGAGACGAGTTGGGCAATTGTCTTCAGGTTTACAGGCGGTAGCTGGGCTAGTTTGGTGCGGATGGCGGCGATCTCCGTCCGAACTTTGTAGGCGCGCAGGGAAGCAGTTTCTTCATCTAACACGCCAGTTTCGACTAGACGCGGCAGTTGATCTAGAACAGCTTGTTTAGCGGTCATTTGGGCAGTTAACCCTTGCTGAATGCCATCTACATCGGGGATCGCAGCGTTACTGACTGCAGGCGGCAAATCGGCACAGATCTGCTGAATCGTTGCTTCCAGCACCTGCTGATAGGGCAAGCTACGACAAAGTGGCTGACGCGGACAGGCCACCGGGCGCAGGTAGAGGTACTCTTGTTGGTTGCGCACCACTCGACTAATTTTCATAGCGGAGCCACAGGTTTCACAGGCCACTAAACCCGACAGCGAGCGAGGGGCACTGGCAGTTCGAGACGGCATCCGCTGGTTGCGCCGCAGGAGTCGATCCACCTGAGCGGCTTCCTCTCGTGACAGAATCGGCACATGGGTGTCAGGCAGCACCTCACCGTTTTGGTACGCTAAGTCACCCCGATACACCGGGCTAGTCAGCCAGCGCTTGCCAGTCGAAACTGAGATTTTCTTGCTATATTTTTTCTGCAAATAGCGAACGCTGCCCCTGAGCGAGCCGTACAGCAAAAAGTGATCGAAAAAATCTTTCACCACTGGAGCCGTACTCCGATCTAACGCATAGCGGTCTTTGCCACGGCGGTAACCGTAGGGTGCTCTGCCTGGTGGAGGCAGAGCTTTGAGGCGGTTGCGGGCATGGCCCCGGCGGAGTTGTTGACGCTGCTGCTGGGTTTGGATCGTTTGAAACAATTGCATCAGATCCGAAGGGCAGATCGATGGTTCAGCGAGGCCAATCGCATCTTCGGTTGTGATCAGTTGGATTTGCAGCGTCTCTAGCTCGGCTAAGATGGCCCGAATAGCAGTCAGGGAGTCGCCCAACTCGTTGAGATGCCGCACCAGTAGATAAGCGACAGATTCAGTGCGACAATCTTGCAAGAGCTGCTGTAACTGCTGTCGCGTGCCTTGATCTTGGTACACCCGGTCCACTTCCCATCCCCAAATGGATGCATCAGGCACAACTTCTAGCAGGGGATCGCTGTATGTATAGGCAAAAACTTGACCCAAAGCAGGTGTCATAGGCGATGATGCAACTGGCAAAAATGCGGCAGAAGAGGGGTAGGCAGCCAATTGACAAGCAAAATCTCAACCCACCCTAAATCAGTTGGTGGCAAGTTTAGAGAGTAGGTCCTCTACTTGGCTGCTCTTTTGCAGGCACTTTTTGCAGGCACTTTAAGGTAAGCGCTTAATTGAATTAGGTCCTGTTTCATGGAAGCCCGTTGAGAAACTAGTAACTCTATCAATGTGAATCCATCAGCATTTACAATTTGCAATTTTAAATCATGCGATGCAGCGATTACTATGACTCTAAACTCAAACAATTACAATCACGTAGTTTTTGATACAAAAAACAAGCCCGTTCTATCGTATGCGTGCTGCTATGGCTTTTACTCTAAGGCAATTTAAGCCTATATTTATTGTCAATTAATTGCCAAATATGCAGTTTTAGTCGAAGAATTAGCTAAAGAAATGGGCCGCCAATTCTAAATGGTTATTGGTTGGTTTTGGAAGAGAACCAGCACAATTTTATGCTTCTAAAGCTTTGCTTTTTAGGATGCAACAGAATTTTGCAATGAACGCAAACATCTAGATTTGCTCTAGCAAACGCCATAGAATTATCGAATGATCTTGCCAGGATAAACTATGAGTTCAACCCTCCAATCCTCAGACGATGCTTTTCGCTCTAGTGCTAATACAGTAATTGAGGAGAAAACTATCCCAGCGTTGACCCCTGACTCGACTTCGGATCTGTTTTTGCGCCATCGCCTCAGGATTGTTGAGGATCTGTGGGAACTGGTTCTTCAACAGGAATGTGGACAAACCTTGGTAGATTTATTGCGCCAGTTGCGCTCGATCCATTCTTCTGAAAGTGAAGCAGCAGAAGCTGCCGCTGCCGAAGTGCTGAGATTGATCGAGAATCTGGATTTGAATGAAGCCATTCGAGCTGCCCGTGCTTTTGCGCTCTATTTCCAGCTGATCAATATTGTGGAACAGCACTATGAGCAGCGGGAACAACAGCAACAATATCGAGCCGCATACGAACAGGCCACAGGTCACGAAGAGTCGATCTTCACGACCGATCCGTCCTTGATTGGAGAAGGCGAAGAATCGGGTTCTCCCCAGGCCGAGCTGCTAGAAAAAAACCTACAAGAGTCTCCCGCCCGACGTGAAAAGCCGGCAACGTTGCAATCCCTTTTCCCAAAACTGCGGCGCTTAAACGTACCTCCCCGGCAGATCCAACAGTTGATTGATAATTTAGATGTGCGGCTGGTATTTACGGCGCACCCGACCGAAATTGTCCGCCACACAATTCGCGACAAGCAACGCCGAGTCGCTAAAATTCTCCGTCAACTTGATACCGCTGAAGAAAGTCTGCGGGCGCTAGGACTTTCATCCTCGTGGGAAACCGAAGATTTGCGCGACCAGTTGATGGACGAGATCCGACTGTGGTGGCGGACCGATGAGTTGCACCAGTTTAAGCCCACGGTTTTGGACGAGGTAGATTACGCGCTGCACTATTTCCATGAGGTGCTATTCGACGCCATTCCCCAGCTCTATCAGCGGTTTTGTCGTTCGCTCCACACGACCTTCCCAGGTCTGCGTCCACCGCAACACAATTTCTGCAAGTTCGGCTCTTGGGTCGGTGCCGACCGCGATGGCAACCCCTCAGTAACGCCAGAAGTCACCTGGAAAACCGCCTGCTATCAGCGCAATTTGGTTTTGGGCAAGTATATCAACTCAGTGCGAAATCTGATCAACCTGCTAAGCATGTCTCTGCACTGGAGCGACGTGCTGCCCGA
Organism: Leptolyngbya sp. NK1-12; assembly: GCF_032598965.1. Classification (NCBI taxonomy): domain Bacteria; kingdom Bacillati; phylum Cyanobacteriota; class Cyanophyceae; order Leptolyngbyales; family Leptolyngbyaceae; genus Leptolyngbya; species Leptolyngbya sp. NK1-12. The sequence continues at coordinate 196,475 of NZ_CP053586.1, read as the reverse complement.
TCTGCTGGAATCGCTGGAGCAGGATCAGGTGCAGATGCCCGATATCTACGAACAGTTGGCTATCCGCTATCGCCAGGAACCCTACCGCCTGAAGCTGGCTTACATTCAGAGACGGTTAGAAAATACGCGAGATCGCAGCCTCCAGCTCTATAACGGCGACTATCCCCAGTTTGAAGTGCCAGAAATTAATCCCGCTCTGGTCTATCGGTCCGGCAAGGAGTTTTTGGACGAACTGAAGCTGATTCAGCGCAACCTCAAGGAAACTGGCCTACAGAGCCGAGAACTGGAAACGCTGATCTGCCAGGTGGAGATCTACGGGTTTAATCTAGCCCATCTGGATATTCGCCAGGAAAGCTCCCGCCATTCGGACACGCTGGCTGAGATCATTGCTTATCTGCAAATTCTACCCAAGCCCTACGATGAACTGCCGGAAGAGCAAAAATGCCGTTGGCTAGCGACCGAACTGCAAACTCGTCGTCCGCTGATTCCGTTTGAGCTGCCCTTCTCGGAAAAAACCTGTGAAACGATTCAGACTTTTCGAATGGTGCGGACCCTGCAACAGGAATTTGGCACCGAGATCTGCCAGACCTACATTATCAGCATGAGCCACCATGCCAGCGATTTGCTAGAAGTGCTGCTGCTGGCCAAAGAAGCGGGTTTGTATGATCCGGCCACAGGTTCAGGCACACTTCAGGTTGTCCCTCTGTTTGAGACCGTCGAGGATCTGCAGCGGGCACCAGCGGTGATGCAAGAACTGTTTGAATTGCCTTTCTATCGGGCGCTGCTGGCGGGTGGTTTCTCCGGTGGGCAGGCTGACTCTGAAACTACCGCTCATGGTGCTGACTCGCCTCGGAGTACTGTTTCCCTGCAAGAGGTCATGCTGGGCTATTCCGATAGCAATAAGGACTCAGGTTTTCTCAGCAGTAACTGGGAGATTCACAAAGCTCAACAGGCGCTGCAAGGCGTGGCCGATCGCTTTGGCATTGCGCTGCGTATCTTCCACGGACGCGGCGGTTCGGTGGGCCGCGGCGGCGGTCCTGCCTACGATGCAATCTTGGCTCAACCCGGACGCAGCATCGATGGCCGCATCAAAATTACCGAACAGGGCGAAGTGCTGGCATCTAAATACAACCTGCCGGAGCTGGCGCTCTACAATCTGGAAACCGTCACTACCGCTGTGATTCAAGCTAGCCTGCTGCGCAGTGGCTTTGATGACATCCAACCTTGGCGCGAAATCATGGAGGAACTGGCAGCTCGCTCTCGTGCCCATTACCGCAATCTGATCTATGAACAGCCAGACTTCCTCGACTTTTTCTTGCAGGTGACGCCAATTGAGGAAATTAGCCAGCTACAGATCAGTTCTCGTCCGGCCCGACGCAGCGGCAGCAAAAAGGATCTCTCCAGTCTACGAGCGATCCCCTGGGTATTTAGCTGGACGCAAACTCGCTTTCTACTGCCGTCTTGGTATGGAGTGGGTACCGCGATTCAGAGCTTCCTCGAAGAGGCTCCCCAGGAGAATATGAAGCTGCTGCGCTACTTCTACTACAAGTGGCCCTTCTTTAAGATGGCGATTTCCAAGTGTGAGATGACGCTCTCGAAGGTGGATTTGCAGATCGCCCATCACTATGTGCAGGAACTCAGCCATCCTGAAGACCGGGAGCGCCTAGAAGGGGTGTTCGAGCAAATTGCCAACGAATACTACTTGACTCGGGATCTGGTGCTGAAAATTACTGGCCATCCCCGCCTGCTCGATGGCGATCCAGACTTACAGCGCTCGGTGCAGTTGCGTAACAACACAATCGTACCGCTGGGCTTTTTACAAGTGTCGCTATTGAAGCGGCTGCGTCAACATAAATCGAGTGCCGCATCGGGAGTGATTCGCTCCCGCTACAGTCGGGGCGAACTGCTGCGCGGTGCCCTCTTGACGATCAACGGCATCGCTGCCGGTATGCGGAATACAGGTTGATCTGAATTAGGTCTGGCTAGAATGAGTCTGGTACTGACCTTTGCTCAGAAAAATCAGCCGAGGATGAGTCATGAGTCGTAGTGATGAAGTGAGAGGTTTAGTAGGCGAAGTTAAAGCCCAAATTGGCATTCTGGGCGGCTTCGTGGGTTTGATGTGGGCGTTGGAAATCCTTGATTTGTTTCTAGGCGGAGCGCTAGACCAGTTTGGGATTCGGCCTCGCTCACTGATTGGCCTACGCGGGGTCTTGTTTGCACCGTTTCTGCACGGCAACCTGCTGCATCTAATCGCCAACACGGTGCCATTTTTGATCCTGGGTTGGTTGGTGATGCTGCGGCGCACGAGCGATTTCTGGCCAGTTACACTCATTGTGATGCTGGTGTCGGGTTTGGGCACCTGGCTATTTGCCTCTCCCTTTACTATCCATATCGGTGCTAGCGGCCTTGTATTTGGTTACTTGGGCTTTCTGCTATCGCGGGGTTACTTTGAGCGCAGCTTTGGTTCAATTCTGATGTCGCTCATGGTTGGTATCCTGTACGGCGGGATGATTTGGGGCGTTCTACCGACCCGAATCGGCATTTCCTGGCAAGGTCACCTATTTGGATTCATCGGTGGCATCATTGCTGCCTGGATGCTGGCTAAACCTCGATCGTCCCGCAGCTATTAGTTGGAGTATTCCTTTGCCGCCCAGCTTCATGCCACCAGCCCAATCTTCTCAGGCCAGCCACTCTCCTCCCCTGCTGGTGACAGATCTAGACCAATCCCTATCTCAACGGTTTTTTCGACTGGCGATTGTTAATATCCTTTCCAATCTGACAGTGCCGCTAGCGGGGTTGGTGAGCGTTGCTTTCCTCGGCCATTTAGTTGAAATTCGCTATTTGGCTGGCGTCACTTTGGCTACGGTCTTGTTTAACTACCTCTACCGCACCCTCGGCTTCCTGCGCATGGGCACGACGGGTGTAACCGCTCAGGCGGTAGGACGCAACGATCGAGCTGCGATTCTGCTAACCGCTTTGCGCAACGGCATTCTAGCGGTTGGCTTGGGGTTGATCATATTGCTATTGCAGCATCCAATTCGCGACTTAGGGTTTGCCGTACTCAGCGCTGAACCTGTGATCAAAGCGGCAGGGCAAGCTTACTATGACGCTCGAATTTGGGCCGCCCCGGCTACGTTACTCAACTTTGTCTTGATTGGTTCCCTGCTAGGTCAGGAAAAAAGTGGTCAGGTGCTGCTCATTTCGGCACTTGGCAATGGAGCCAACATTTTGCTTGACTATTTCTTTGTAGTGCGCTGGGGCTGGAATAGTGCCGGAGCGGGCTGGGCGATCACTGTGAGCCAATACCTGATGGCGCTGTTGGGGTTGGTCCTATGCGCTCGCCAAACCTCCTGGCTGGAAATTCAGGCGATCCAGTCAAAGCTGTGGGATACTGCCGCATTCAAAAGCACTCTGACGCTGAACGGCAATATTTTTATTCGCACCCTGGCGTTTCTATCGACCTTTTCGGTGTTCACAAATTTCAGTTCTGCAATTGGAGCCATCCTGTTGGCAGAGAATGCCCTGCTGTTGCAGGTGTTTAGCTTCGCAGTGTACTTGATTGATGGCCTCGCTTTTGCGACAGAAAGCCTCACCGGTGTACTGCATGGGCAAGGCAACAAAAAACCGCTGCTGGGTTTGATTAGTCTGTCGGGTGGCAGCAGTCTGGTGATTGGTGTCACGTTTGCGCTGTTGTTTGTACTGTTTCCGATGCCCTTATTTGCCCTCTTGACCAACCATACTGAAGTGCTGGCTCAAATCGGGCGTTACGTGTTTTGGCTGATTCCCGTGCTGGGCTTCGGCTCGATTGCCTTTATGCTAGACGGCTATTTTTTGGGTTTGGCAGAGGGGGCAACGTTGCGCAACGCCGCCCTGTTTGCCACCCTCTTTGGCTTTGTGCCATTGGTAGTTTGGGCTTGGCAACTGCAAAGCAACGATTTACTCTGGCTTGCCCTCTCTGTTTTCATGGCAGCGCGAGTGGTCTTTTTGGGCAGTCAGGTGCTGAGAACAATTCAATAACACCAATCTCAAGAACACCAATCGGCTAATCTGCCGGTAGATGGGTTGAGAATACGTAAATGCGTTGAGTTTGCAAATTCTGACAAACTGCCGAAGGTTTGATAGAGTCAGGCGTCAATTGACCACGCTCTGCAGCATCCGAAGAGCGATGGTGCTCCGCATCGCCCGGAGTGGGACCGAGGCGGAAGATTTGCCGATCGAGCTGCACCTGCAAATTGGTCAGCGGATCGTCTCCTGTCGCGATCAGGAATTCGAGCTGTTGCACCGATGGCCAAGCTGCTAAAGTATCCAGAATTTCGGCGATGGCTCGGACATAGGGATGACTCGGCTGGCGATACCACTCTGGTGTAGCCAATTCAGATTGATCAAACCCTAAATGAAAAGTGAGGGTGGATTGTCCAAACAGAGCTGAGGCGAGCGATCGCGCTTCTTCTTGCAGTAAAAAATCGTGAGTTTTAGCTAAGTGACGGATTTTTTCTAACCGTTCATAGCGTTCTGTAACCGAAAGCTGCTCGTCTTGCCACTGAATGGACACAGTAATCAGGAAGGTGCGCAGCAGCAGATGGCCCAGCTTCTCGGCCTTAGTCGCCAGATAATCAGCATTGTAGGAGGTGGCTTCGATTAGCAGCGGCACTCGATCGACCATTTCCAAGCCGTAACCTTTAAGGCCAGCAATCTTGCGAGGGTTGTTGGTAATTAAGCAAAACTTTTGCACCCCCAAATCATTGAGAATCTGAGCACCGACGCCGTAGTTGCGCTGATCCGCCGGAAAGCCCAAGCGTTCGTTCGCTTCTACAGTATCCAGCCCCATGTCCTGCAGCGAATAAGCTTTGAGTTTATTGATCAGCCCAATCCCTCGCCCTTCCTGCCGCAGGTAAACCACCACACCTTGGCCCGCATTCTCGATCATCTTCAGGGCTGCCTGAAGCTGCATTCGACAGTCACAGCGCAACGAGCCGAGAGCGTCCCCGGTCAAACATTCGGAATGCACCCGCACCATCACGCTTCTGTCCTTGAAGGTAGCCGGATCGCCTTTGACAATCGCAATATGTTCAGAATTATCTAGCAGGTTGCGATAGCCATAAACTTGAAAATGCCCGAACTGGGTCGGCAAATTGGCAATGGCCTCGCGCTGTACAAATCGCTCATGCTGCAACCGATAGCTAATCAAATCGGCGATGCTGATCAGCTTCAGCTCGTGGCGCTTGGCATATTCGATCAGCTCTGGCAATCGCGCCATCGATCCATCTAGGTTCTGAATTTCGCAGATCACCGCCGCTGGATAAAGCCCTGCCAGTCTCGCCAAATCTACCCCCGCTTCGGTATGACCAGCTCGCTTCAGCACGCCGCCTTCCTTGGCCCGCAAGGGGAAGATGTGCCCCGGACGCCGCAAATCACTCGGCTTAGTGTTGGGATTGAGGGTTAGCTGAATTGTGCGAGCGCGATCCTCAGCGGAAATGCCCGTTCCAACCCCTAGATGGTAGGCTCCGTCAATACTAACCGTAAATGCGGTCTGTTCACTTTCGTCGGTTTTGTTGCTCACCATCAGCGGCAAATCCAATTGGTCGAGCCGTTCACCAGTCATAGCTAAGCAAATCAGGCCACGGGCTTCTACCGCCATGAAATTGATCATGTCAGGGGTGGCAAACTGAGCCGCACAAATCACATCGCCTTCGTTCTCGCGATTCTCATCGTCCACCACCACAATCGATTTGCCAGCCTTCAGATCGTTCAGAGCAGCTTCGATGGAGTCAAACACAGAGGTAGACGAAGCAGGTGAATTCAATTCTTCAAGATGCAGCGGTTCCACAAGAAAATTCCATGTAGCGACAACTATATAAGCGACAACCATACGAGTGCTGTAAGACCATCGCTATCAGTGCTAAATCAGGGCTAAACGAGTGGCACTAGATCAGCACTAAACGATCAGCGCCTAAAGCATCCTCAAGTCAGCGGTAGGGTTCTCCTCAGTTGTTCTCTCCCTCAAAGCCAGTCGGCAGGCCGCACCAACAATTGTGAATTTTATTTACAGATGCTCGATTCCGATTTTAGCGCTTTTCCGTCCTTGCTTTGGTTCTGGGACTGAGACTTCCTGCGGTGCTATGCGCCTGTTTGCCTAGCATCCTGCTACGTAACAGCGATTGATCAGCAGACCCGGTCATTCAACCAGAAGCTTGCTAGTCTGTAAGGGAAGTTTTGCGGCTTGTGGGGTTCTTACCAACCGCCCCGTTTCAATGCCGATTCTGCAGCTATGGTGTTGAGGGCAACGTTTGATACGGCTTAGAGCAAAAGTTTAGATTAGAATGCAGTTTTCTTAATAGACGTAGTTGGCCGAGTTACTTTATTGTATTTCTACTAAGAGCATGGAACGGTAAGGCATCATGGGTGATTCAGGACGTGTGCCAGTAGGGATTGTGGGAGCCTCTGGCTATGGAGGTGTACAGCTTGTGCGCCTTCTGCAAGACCATCCCAATCTGGAGCTAGTCTACTTGGGCGGTGAGAGTAGCGCTGGCAAGTCCTTTAGCGATCTCTATCCCCACTTGGGCAATCAGGTCAAATTGACGATCGAAGCCATTGATCTGGAGGCCATTGGCGATCGTTGCCAAGTTGTGTTTCTTTCCTTGCCGAACGGCTTGGCCTGTGACATGGCTCCTGCTTTGCTTGCCAAAGGCTGTAAGGTGCTGGATCTGTCTGCCGATTATCGCTTCACCAATCTAGAAACCTACGAAGCTTGGTATGGTAAAGAACGCACCGATCACACCGTTGCCGAAACCGCTGTCTATGGCTTGCCCGAACTCTACCGCGACCGGATTAGCGAAGCTCAGCTTGTGGGCTGTCCGGGTTGCCATTGCACAGCTAGCCTCTTAGCGCTCTCCCCACTGCTAAAGCAAGGGCTGATCATTCCCGAAACGGCCATCATCGACTCGAAAACGGGACTGTCTGGAGCTGGACGAAAAGCAGTCGTGAATATGCTGTTGGCTGAAGCCGATCAGTCCGTGGCTGCCTATAATGTGGCTCGTCATCGTCACACTCCCGAAATCGAGCAAGTATGCAGCGATCTGGCAGGGCACGAGGTAATGATTCAATTTACGCCGCACCTGATTCCGATGATTCGGGGTATCTTGGCCACCGTCTATGCTACTCTGCGCGATCCAGGCTTGGTCCGAGACGATTTGATTACGATCTTTCAAGCGTTCTACCGCTCTTCGCCCTGGGTCAAAATTCTGCCCAGCGGTATCTATCCTCAAACCAAGTGGGTACAGGGAACAAACCTATGCTACATCGGCATTGAAGTCGATCCGCGTACTGACCGAGTGATAGTGATGGCGGCTATTGATAACTTGATGAAAGGGCAGGCAGGGCAAGCAATCCAGTGTTTGAACCTGATGATGGGCTGGGAGGAAACGCTTGGCTTGCCCAAACTCAGCTTCTACCCCTAGATCAATAAAATTAATCGGCTGTATTCAAAGCCCGCTGCTTCGGTTCTGGAAATTGGCAGAATCTTGGAGAAGTTTAATATTCGGATGAAAAAGCCAAGAATTCTGGCTGAGATCACTCCAAGTTGCCAGCATTTTTGCTTAGACTCGAAAGGCAGCGACTGGAGTTGATTGAAATGCGAATCATCATCGTGCAGTATGCAGGCGACTACCGGGAAGCCGTGTATCGATTTGCCGCTGGCCAAGGTGAGACCTACCATGCCCAAAGGTATTCAGTAAATTCGGTGGCAGCTCTGACTTCCTTTGCGGAAGAAGTGGCAGTGCTATGCTGCATCACTGAGTCTCCCTACAACGAAAAGCTGCCGAATGGCGTGCGGGCGATTGGAGCAGGCTGCCAGCATCCGGTTGACTTTAAGGCCATCATCCAGCAGATCGAAGCCTACCAGCCTACCCATCTGATTCTCAACATCCCCAGCCGCGAAATCCTCAACTGGGCTATCAAGCGCCAACTTCCCACCATCACTTGCTTGGCTGATTCCTTCAATAGTAAAAACTGGCGTCAGCGCTTGCGTAATTTTCAGCTCGTGAGAGCCTTGAACCATCCCCAGATTCAGTGGGTAGCAAACCACGGCATCACTGCCTCAGAGTCGCTGTGTTCGATTGGTGTCAACCCCAACAAGATCATTCCCTGGGATTGGCCCTACCCGCTAACACCCGATGCTTTCTCAGCTAAAACCCTCTTCACAGGCAATGAACCCCGTACCCTGGTGTATGTGGGGTTGATCACGGAGGCCAAAGGCGTAGGAGATGCGTTGGAAGCCGTGGCCCTGCTGCGCTCCAAGAACGTCCCAGTGACTCTGAAGTTGGCTGGCAAGGGCGATCTGGAGGTGTTCCAACAAAAAGCGGCTACCCTGAACATCACTGATGCCGTTGAATTTTTGGGCCTGGTGGACAACAAATCCATTATTCCGCTGATGCGTTCGGCGGATCTGGTGTTAGTTCCGAGTCGTCACGACTATCCAGAAGGATTTCCTCTGACGATTTATGAAGCGCTGTGCTCGCGCACCCCAATCGTAGCCTCGGATCATCCCATGTTCGTCCGCCAGTTGCGGCATCGAGTCAATGCAATGCTATTTCCAGCCGGTCAGCCGCAAGCCATAGCTGGTCAGATCGAAGCTATATTCAGCGATGCAGCGCTTTACAGCCAGATTTCAGAAGCAACTGCCGCCACCTGGCACCAACTCCAACTACCAGTCAAAATGGGCGATCTTTTGGCGCGCTGGGTCAACACTACGCCAGAAAACCAGCAGTGGCTATATCAGCACCGACTGACTTCCGGGCTATATAAACAGCAGCCAATCAGTCAGACTTCGGTGCAACTGGCAGAAGCTTAGCTGAACTGAAATGCTGAACTCCAACCAATAACCTGGAAAAGTTTACCTATTCTTGATGTTTGGTGGATTCCATCTAGACCGGCATTAAGCTTCCGTGAAACCTCCAGGTTGGACCTCAGGCCCAGTTCTGGAACCGATTAATTTGTATGATGTGGTCACTAACGGTTACTAACACGGTCACTACCAATTCTGTGATCACTGCATCAGGTGCTGGTATGAACCAATCCTATGAGTGAAACTGTAAACCCGGTAGGGGAGATTAGCCAAATTGGCGTCGTTGCCATTGGGCGGAACGAGGGAGAACGGCTCGTGCGCTGTCTCAAGTCGCTGCTGGCCCAGCTTCCGGCGGGAATGCCGATTGTCTATGTCGATTCGGGGTCAACGGACGGCAGTGTGGCAATGGCTCGGTCCTTAGGTGTGCACGCAATCGAGCTAGATATGTCAGTTCCCTTTACCATGGCGCGCGGACGCAATACCGGATTCCGCTATTTGACCGACCATTTTCCTCAGATCGAGTATGTCCAGTTTATTGATGGGGATTGTGAGCTGCTGCCTGGTTGGATCGACAAGGCACTAGCGGTTCTGAGGCGCAATCCCCAACTCGCAATCGTATGTGGACGGAGACGCGAGCGCTTCCCCGAGGCTTCGATCTACAACCGCCTAGCCGATATGGAATGGAACACACCCATAGGAGAAGCAACGGCCTGTGGCGGTGATGCTCTGATGCGGATGAACGCGATTCGCGAAGTTAACGGCTACAACGAAGCTTTGATTGCGGGCGAAGAACCAGAGATGTGTGTACGGCTACGTCAACAGGGTTGGAAAATCGAGCGGATTGATGCCGACATGACGCTCCACGACGCCGCAATGCTGAAATTCAGCCAGTGGTGGAAGCGCACAGTGCGTGGCGGCTGGGCAATGGCGGCTGGAGCTGCGCTTCATGGTGCTTCACCAGAACGCTATCGGGTGAAAGAAACCTGGAGCCGCTGGGTCTGGGGCTTGATTGTGCCCGTGCTAACGCTTGGTTTGGTCTGGCCCACTTCCGGCCTCAGCCTGCTGCTGCTGTTGGGCTATCCCGCTCAAATGGCAAAGGTATACCACTACCGACGCAAATTCAACGATCCGCCTACTCACGCTTGGCTCTACGCTTGCTTCTGTGTCCTAGGGAAATTTCCCGAAATGCTTGGACAGGCAAAATACTGGCTGACCCGCTGGCGCGGACAACAGGCCACCCTGATCGAGTACAAGGCTCCAACTGCGTTGCGTAGTCCCTAGCCGCAGCACTTTGCGACGAACATTACCCCACATCCCATCTACTCATTCACCCATCCCCGCTTTCCTGCTTATTTCTCTCCAATCCTTTTGTATGAACATCCTTGTCACAGGTGCATCGGGCTTTCTAGGTTGCTATACGGTTGCGGAACTGCTGCGACGTGGCCATCAGGTGCGCGCCTTGGTACGACCAACCGCTGATGTCAGTGTCTTCGCTTGGCACAATTCTCCCCAGGTTGAGATAATTCGGCTCGATCTAACCCAGCCAGGAGATTGGGAATCTGCTCTTAAAGGCGTTGATGCTGTTGTGCATTTGGCAGCGGCCAAATCAGGAGACTGGCAGACTCAGTTCAGTGGCACAGTCACGGCGACCGAACATCTGCTTCAAGCGATGACGAAAGCAGGCGTACAGCGCCTGATCGGGATTAGTACCTTTTCCGTCTACGACTATCTGCACTTGCCTGCTGGCTCTACCCTAGACGAACAATCCCCTCTAGAATGCAACCCAAGCGAGCGAGATGCTTATGCCCAAACCAAACTGATGCAGGAACGATTGATGCGAGAGTTTGGCCAACAGCAGGGCCAAGTCACAATTCTGCGTCCCGGTATGGTCTATGGGCGCGATGCATTATGGAATGCTTGTTTGGGGGCAAAGAACGGCAATCTCTGGCTGCGGATTGGGACCGATGCCATCTTGCCCCTAACCTATGTAGAAAATTGCGCGGCAGCCATTGCCAATGCTGTAGAACAGGAGCAGTCAGTCGGAGCCACGATCAATATTGTGGATGATCAATTGCCCACGCAGAGCGTCTACGCTAACAAGCTGCTGGCCCGCATGTCTGCTCCACCCCGCACGGTTGTAATTAACTGGACCGTGATGCGGCTGCTGGCTCGTTTTGTTTGGCAGATCAACAAAACCCTGTTTGCTGGACGCTTGAAACTACCAGGATTGCTGATTCCGGCCCGATTGCATGCCCGCTTCAAACCCTTGCAGTACAGCAATCTCTACGCTAAACAAATGCTGAACTGGACGCCTTCCTACTCTCTCGATGCGGCGTTAGCACGAAGCTGGGGAGACGCTGATTTATTGGCAGTCACAGCTATTCAACCATCGAGTCAGTCGCCTTCTGTCCCTTCTTAGGGTCCATGATTTCTAACCAGTCTTGATCAGGAAAACTGTATGCGGATTGCCTATCTGACGGGTGAATATCCCAGAGCCACCGACACCTTTATCCAACGGGAAGTTGCCGCCCTGCGAGAGCAGGGAATTGATGTATTCACCTTCTCGATTCGCCGCACTGGAGCAGAACACATTGTTGGCCCAGAGCAGCAGGCCGAAGCCGATCGCACTTTCTATATCCTGCCGCCCAACCCGCTGAAGCTGCTGCTCGCCCATCTGTCGCTGGTTTTCCGTTCACCAAAACGCTATTTCCAAGCTGTCAAGCTAGCCTGGCAAACCCACCAGCCTGGACTGCGCGGCACGCTCTACCAGATCTTTTACTTTCTCGAGGCTGGCATTGTTGCTCACCAGATCAATCAGCAACAGATCCAGCATTTACATAATCATTTCCCAGACTCAAGCGGTACCGTAGCGATGTTGGCAGCCGAATTAGGCGGCTTTAGCTTCAGCTTCACAATGCATGGCCCTTACATCTTTTTCGAGCCGTTGCGGTGGCGACTTGATGAAAAACTGAAGCGAGCGCTGTTTGTTTGCTGCATCAGCTATTTTTGTCGCAGTCAGGGCATGATTTTTGCGCCTATGGAGCAGTGGCGACGCATGCATATTGTCCACTGTGGGGTAGACCCAGCCCTATTCGACCTGGTTTGCCATCAGCAAGTTGGTAAACGGCTGCTCTATACCGGACGGCTTGCTGCCGTCAAAGGCTTACCGATTCTGCTAGAAAGTCTGGCAATCCTCAAAGCGACCTATCCAGATGTGCTGCTGACGGTAGTTGGCGATGGCCCCGATCGGGTTCAGCTTGAACAAATGACAGCCCAGCTTGGTTTAACCCAAAACGTCAACTTTGTCGGCTATCAGTCACAAACAGAAGTGCGTCAGCACATGCAGGCCACTGATGTGTTTGTGCTGCCTAGCTTTGCGGAGGGAGTGCCTGTCTCGCTGATGGAAGCCTTAGCTGCTGGCGTGCCAGTTGTGTCAACTCAAATCGCTGGCGTTAGTGAGCTGGTAGAAAATGGCGTCAGTGGCTATCTGGTGCCGCCAGGAAATGCAGCTTTGTTAGCGGAACGAATTGCTACCCTGCTGGCCGATCCCCAATTACGGATGCAGTTTGGGACTGCCGGGCGCGCCAAGATCGAGCAGGAGTTTAACATTCACCACGAGGCAGCTTGGCTATGTCAGATTATGACTGCCGCACTAGCCGGTAACGTGGAAACGATTCGACCGCAAACGAAACCTGAAGTTCTTCTCAGCCCTGTCTAAATCCTGTCTAAATAGGGTCAAAGTCAAGCTGATTGACAACTTCATACTGGCAGTTAAGAATCGCACCTATACAGATAAAACCCGCCTTTGCGGGGTACTCAATTCCTATAAGCCACATCAGTACAAGCCCACTACAACAGCAGTTGGCTATTTTGCCCAAGGCATAGGGGCAATCGGATCAAAGCTGGTTGTCATTTTATAGGGAGCACCAGTTTCCAACGCATTGTGGATTGCTAGCACCAGTTCATTATTGTGTAGCGAGAATTGAGGCGACAAGCGACAGGGCCGTCTTTCCTGAATTGCGGCCGCCAGTTCTGCAACACCACGGGCAAAGTCCATTTGCTGGGAACCCTTGTAGCCAAATTTGGGTGGTTTTTGCACGAGTGGATACCGCTGCTTCCAGGGAGACATGAACGTCTTGCGGCGAATTCGGATCATCCGTTTGATGTAAACTGGCGAGCCGTAATACCAGCAGTCTTCGATGCCCATAACACCATCATCACCAATAATCCTTAACTGATGATCGTGGGGTGCAACAATACTGCACGTTAAACGAGCCACCACACCAGAGGCAAACTTAATGCAGGCTACTGAGAAATCAGGCGCGTTGCGGTCTAGTAGTACATCAGTTTGTTTATCAGGAATTAGACAGGAGGAAAAAGCCGTTACGGTTTCAGCAGGTCCAAAAAAAGCCGTTAGCCAAGTCACGTAGTAACCTGCATGCTCTAGGGTGCAGCCCACCTCAAACTCATCTTTGTAGGGCCAAGGAATGCCTGATTCGCTCACCCACTTCTGATAGGGCATCCGATGTACTAACCCATCATCCATTTCGGCATAGACCAAGCGGACTGTGCCAATCTGTTTTTCCCGCAGCGCTTTCCACAGGGTTTGAGCACTTTCCCCCAGCAAGCTACACGGAGCTGATGAGATCAGCAAGCCTCGCTGTTCCGCTAGAGCGACCAACTCCTCTGCTTCAGGCATTGTCATTGCCAGGGGCTTTTCTGAATAGACATGCTTACCGGCTTCTAGGGCTGCTTTCGAGATTTCGTAGTGACTGCCAGGATTGGTCAAATTCAGCACAATGCTGACGTTGGGATCGGCAAGCAGTTCAGCGAGAGAACGATACATGGGCACTGCATGATAGGCAGAAAATCGAGTTGCCCGTTCCTCGACCCGATCCATTACTCCTGCGACCTGGAGGTCAGGATAGTTCGCTAGAGTTTTCAGGTAATAATCTGCGACAAAACCACACCCAACAATCGCGATCTGCATTCAACCTCTTTTTAGCACTGCAATTGGCCCAGCTTAGAACTGCAACTGACCCAGTCATTCACCCTGTTCTAACAAGTCCAAGCCAGGTTGACAAGTTTCACCGGTTCATCACAAGTTCACACTTTTGGCGGAACCTGCTAGCAGCCTTGGCCAGTCCTGATTATAAGCAAAGGCGTAGGAGCGGTGCCTGTTTCAGGAATTAGATCTTCATTGTTTTCCCAAATAAACCTGTGGTCCTGCTAAGAATGAATGAAGATCGCTTGCACAATTTCCTGAATTCCACGGATTGCTGCCCTAATGGGACTAGGACGATTCTTGCATCCGTCAGTTCAGCCCTACTTCAGCCCCACTATCGTGTTTGGTTCACTGTCTCCTCTAGGCTCCTCCTGTAAAAAGTCATGATTGGAGTGAGGATGGCATATCTGCTGTCAAATCGTGGGGATGCTTCTGTGGGGATGCATTTCTCGTTCAGGTGACCTCATCATTGTTTGAGTTCCTGCTCATTGCTTTGTTGTTTCTGTCTGGGAGTCATGGCCTCATCTACTGAAAACTCTTCTGTCAAAAAGCTGGCTATTCGTGGTGCACTCTGGACAATTGTTGGCTTTGGTGCTGGCAATATTGTCCGTTTTATCAGTAACCTGATCCTGACTCGGCTGTTGGCACCGGAGCTGTTTGGCTTAATGGCATTGATCTATGCCTTCATCACCGGCTTACACATGTTCTCTGATGTGGGGATTGGTGTCAGCATTATTCAAAATAAGCGAGGTGATGAGCGGGAATTTCTCAACACAGCCTGGACAATCCAGGTGGTTCGCGGTGTTCTAATCTGGGTTGGCTGTTTTTTCCTGGCCCACTTTGTTGCTTTCGTCTATAAGGATCCACGCTTCCTGTGGCTGCTGCCCGTGGTAGGGCTAAATACGGTTATTACTGGTTTTACCTTTACGGCCATCTTCAGCTTAAACCGCCATCTCTCCATTAAAGAAGTCGCGCTATTTGAACTCTCAGGGCAAATCGTCGGCATTGTTGTCATGATCACCTGGGCCTTCTTCCATCGTTCAGTTTGGGCACTGGTGGCTGGGGGGATTGCATCCAGCGTCTATCAAGTATGGATGAGCTACCGCCTCAGCAAGGGTAAACCGAACCGCTTTGCTTGGGATAAGTCTGCGGCCCGTGAACTGATCTCCTTTGGAGCCTGGATCTTTTTAACCACCGCTATCACCTTTTTGGGTGAGCAAGCCGATCGGCTAATTTTGGGTAAAGTTTTGATCCAGGATCTGGGTGAAACGGCCGGGTTAACCCTACTAGGGGTTTATGGTATTGCCCTCACGTTTGCTGAATTACCCCGTGCGGTGACCAATGCTCTGAATGGCAAAGTAATGATGCCTGCGTTCTCAAAGATTATCGATCAGCCTCGATCTGAAGTGCGAACCAAAGTAGGGCGCAAACGTAAATATATTCTAGTCTTGATGGCGCTGGCTGTGGCTTTAATGGTCTGCATGGGAGATGTGATCATCAAAACGCTGTATGATAGCCGCTACAGTCAAGCAGCTTGGATGTTGCCAATTCTAGTTCTAGGATTGTGGCCCCGTTTAATGTGTAACACCAATGAAGCGCTTCTATTTGCCATTGGCAGACCTCAATACACAGCTGGAGCTAACTTCACCCGATTTGTTTGTACATCCGTTGGGATCTATGTGGGATATAACCTATTCGGGATGCCGGGAGCAGTTATAGGAGTGGCGCTCAATGACCTTTTCTACCATTTGGTGATTAATTGGGGACTGTGGCGTGAAGGATTAGGCAATGTAAAGCAAGACATTTTAGCTAGCGGAATTTTGTTTGCTGTCTTAGCAGTCTTGCTGAGTATACGTCAGGCTCTAGGTTTTGGCCTGCCTATCGACACCATGTTCTAGACAGTTTTAAGCCGCTGGATTTAGATCACTGGACATAACTGCCAACCCGTTTACAATAAAACATGATCTTCAGCTAAATGTTGCTTATTGTTACGGGTGCTGCTTGAATCAAGATCAAATCTGATTGATATTTTTGATCCACATTACACGTTTCTGTTAACAAATCCTATTGGCGAAGCTGTATTTGAGAAGCATAGTTTGAAGCATAGTTTTCAGTTTCTGACTCCGGTTGACTAGCGCGATGGTTTAGCATGAGAATCACCTTTGTTCTTCCAGATGCAGGAATTGCTGGCGGTATTCGTGTGGTAGCAACGTACGCTGAGCGCCTGCAAAAGCGAGGTCATCAGGTTTGTGTAGTCTGTTTACCGCCCCGTCCTATTCGTTTACGCGATCAGCTTCGCTCCTTAGTAAAAGGAGAAGGTTGGACCTTCAGTGAACCCTGCCAACACTTTGAAGACAAACCAATCGAGCGCAAAATCATCAATCGTTGGCGACCGATCACAGCCGATGATGTTCCCGATGCGGATGTGGTGATTGCCACTTGGTGGGAGACGGCCGAATGGGTGGCGCAGTTTCCTAGCTCTAAGGGCGCGAAAGTCTATTTCATTCAACACTACGAAGCACTGCTGGCAGGCCAGCCGATGGAACGGGTCAAAGCAACTTGGCACTTACCGATGCACAAAATAACCGTTTCTCGCTGGTTAGCCGATCTGGTTCGAGCTGAACATGGTGCTGATAGCGTTACCCTAGTACCCAACAGCGTCAGTACTGAGCAATTCTTTGCTCCGCCTCGCGGCAAGCAGCCCGTGCCTACAGTTGGTTTGATGTACTCAAGGGCAACATGGAAAGGTAGTGCCATTAGTTTACAGGCGTTCTCCTTGGCAGCTCAGGCCGTGCCAGAACTGCAGCTCGTAGCGTTTGGCGTCGGCCAACCTTCGCGTCAGGTGCCGCTACCCAAAGGAGCTAAATATATCATTCGACCTCCCCAAGCCAAACTGAGAGAGATCTATGCCCAATGTGATGCGTGGCTGTTTGGCAGCACCATTGAGGGGTTTGGTCTGCCCATTTTAGAAGCAATGGCCTGTCGGACACCGGTGATTGGCACTCCGGCTGGAGCTGCGCCCGAATTGTTGCAGCAAGGAGCTGGCATTTTAGTTAGGCCGGAAGACCCAAAACATATGGCACAAGCAATTGAGCGGATTTGCTGGATGACCGAGCGGGAGTGGCAACTCATGTCGCAGGTTGCCCATCAGCGCGCGACAAGTTATACCTGGGATGATGCAACTCATTTATTTGAGGCGGCACTATGTCAAATAGTGAGACGCTCACGTCACAAAAATTTGATTCAAGACTTAGTCTAAGCATTTGACCTAAGCATTCGATAAATCGAGCATTCTGGCCGCATTGAAGCCATTGTAGGTGCATTCAGCACACTAGTTGCTATCCGGGGTCGATCCGCCACCGCCATTTAGTTTATTGAACTTTGCAGCTATGAGTTTCATTTTTCCCGGCAATCCCATGGCCAGTCCCAACCTGCTTGTTCCATTGGTTATGTTGGGCTGGATTCCCGTCGTTCTTTACTTATTTTCGCAGCTACCTGCCCGACAAGCTGTTGTCATCAGTTTTTTGTTTGCCTGGATGTTTTTGCCTCAAGCAGCCCTACCCCTCACAGGTATCCCCGACTACACCAAAACCTCCGCTACCTGCTATGGAATTTTGCTAGCAACTTTCATTTTTGATGTGGGGCGGTTCCGTTCCTTCCGGTTTGGCTGGCTGGATGTACCCATGCTGATTTGGTGCCTTTGCCCCTATATGTCGTCGGTCACGAATGATTTGGGTGTCTATGATGGTTTGGCCCAAGCTTTGGATCGCACGGTGACTTGGGGCGCTCCCTACTTTTTAGGCCGAATTTATTTAAACAGTTTGCTGGGATTGCGCCAGTTAGCAATTGGGATTTTTATCGGTGGGTTAGTGTACATGCCGCTGTGTATCCTCGAATCGAGGCTTAGCCCTCAACTTCACCGGATTGTTTACGGCGGTTACACAGTACAGGATTTCACCCAAGTCATTCGTTTAGGTGGTTATCGACCGATTGTGTTTATGCAGCATGGTCTGGCCGTTGGGGCCTTTATGATGGCAGCGACCTTGATTGGCCTATGGCTGTGGCAAACCAATACAATCAAACGCCTTTGGAATATTCCAATGGGTGGCTGGGTAGCTGGATTATTTTTAACCTTTGTATTAGTTCGATCGATCGGTGCATTGACCCTACTGCTGATTGGAATAGTGCTGCTCTACATCGGCAAACAATTTCGCACTGCCTTACCCGTCTTCTTGTTAATTGCAGCAATGGCAGTCTATCTCTATATCAATGCAGAAACCGATACCTACTTCACCGATCAGTTAGTTTCCTATTTGTCACAAATCTTTCCGCCAGAGCGGATTCAATCATTGGAATTTAGATTCAATAACGAAGAACTTCTAGCCGATCACGCGCGGGAAAGACTATTGTTTGGTTGGGGTGGATTTAACCGCTCACGGGTTATCATTCCGGGGACTGTTGATCAGCTAGCAATTCAAGATAGCTTGTGGATTCTTGCTTTTGGAGAGAACGGTACGGTTGGCCTGGTTAGCATCTTCACCTCCATGCTAGCGCCCGTTGTGGCATTATTTTGGTCTCGTTGTCCGGCACGACTCTGGACCCATCCCCAAATTGCCCCAGTTGCTGTTTTGGCAATCATGGTAGTCCTTTACATGGTGGACTGTATTATGAACGCCATGATTAACCCAATCTACATTTTGGCCGCTGGAGGAATTGCAGGATTTGTTATGAGTCCTGAACCCCGACGGCGAAAGGCAACCAATCCAGCTGTTCCAGTTCGTCGTCAACTCGTGCAGCAGAGGCCGCTGTAGAAACTCAGCCTGTGAAAGGTTTGCTTCTAAAAAATCATTTTCAACACGCTGTCTTCACCGATTATCGCGGTTTGTTGCTCTGCTCAGGCGGTGTTTGATTGCAAGAATTTTATTCGCAACTGCTACTTTGCGACTGCTACCCAGCTCCTCGAAAGGCAAGGCTGATTGTCATCTAACCGTAGATCTGATGCCAATTTGCCGCTCAAACTTGCGATGAATTCAGTTCTTCGGTTACTAAATCATTGAATATTGACATCAAATCCGACTAAACGCCCCAAATTTAAATGCTGCGTTGTACAGGCGTTTCGCCGAAACACCTGTACGCGAACTCTGGCTGATCAACCGGATTTGATATGAGAATCTTCACAAGAACTTTATCGTTTCCCTCCGAAATCCCCCCGAATTGTGTTTTCTTGACACACCCGGTTTTACCTTGCTGAAGAGGCAGGATATCGTTCCTTTTGAAGAGGTAAATTTTGAAGCGACAAGTTGATTTTTCCTCAACTGGAGCAATTTTAAAGGTACTC
The DNA here is from genome assembly GCF_032598965.1 of Leptolyngbya sp. NK1-12. NCBI lineage: Bacteria > Bacillati > Cyanobacteriota > Cyanophyceae > Leptolyngbyales > Leptolyngbyaceae > Leptolyngbya > Leptolyngbya sp. NK1-12. The sequence goes on along the minus strand of NZ_CP053586.1, from coordinate 177,290 downwards.
CCTATAGTAAGCACCAAAGCCTAAAACTGCTAATTAATGAATCTGAGAGCTGCTGTTTCTAAAGGAGATGAATTGATGAGTGCATTGAATACAGTCCTAGAACAAATTTCATTGGTTGCTCGTAACTACGGCGATGGAATTGTTCTTGAAGACGTGCTTCTAGACTGGTTTGAGTTCTTGGGAGGAAAGCCCGGTGAAGTGGTGATTGTTGATGCTGGCAGCAACCCAGAGACGCAGGAAATCTATTGGCAGCTCTTCAAAAGAGGATTAATCGACAAATTGCAAATTATTCAGCAGGACCACGAAGAGCAAGATTTCGATCGAGGATACATTCAGACCTACACAGCGGCTGCAATTGCAACTAAACCTTATCTCCTCTGGTTCAATATTGATACTTTACCGTACCGCAAAGGCCATGAAGGTTGGCTAGAAGAATCGATTGGTTACTTGGATCGGGAAGATGTTTTTGCCGTTGGTGGCTCCTTTAACATGCCAGCAAAACTCCGTGATGCTTGGGAGGGTTGGTACTTTAGCTACAAATGTAGTCTGAACTTTGCGTTGATGAAACGTAGTGTGTTTATGGCGGCAGTTCACGAGTATGCAGGTGATTATGTTGCCTCTGGTTTTACAAGCGAAAATCCTGCTGCTGTTACGAACCAGGAGCGGTATATGTTAGAGATCGCCCTAGAACGCTATATGGAACGACATAACGTTTATACGCTCTTTAAGGTCGAAGATCCTGACTGGACAGTTTTCCATACTAATACACACGAGCAACGCCTCAAGCTTGTGCGTCAGCGCTATCGCGCTCGTAAAAATATTGAGCAATACATGAACGCTGCGTTCTCCGATGCTCCACCGGATCCTAGCCAAGCAATTTATTATGGTGCTCCCAAAGACAGCTTGATCAAACGACTGCGGGTTGCAGTTGGCCGCTCTCAAATCGGCCCTTATTGGCGCTCGCTGAAACAACTGTTGCTGCAAAAGGGATAGCAATTTGTCAAATGGATAATGAAGTTACTTAACCAAACGAATAGTCGGTGCAGGGTGTGTTCGGCGCAGCTCAGCCGAGTCGCCGAGTCGGCTTGTATAGCAGCGGTTTTAAACTGGTGATCAGGCTTTGCTCCTGTAGACACGGCCTCTTTCGGAGAATTTTCGCGTTTGCAACAGCTAGCGTTTAGAGGTTTGTAAGCCAGCCAACCCTTTTGCTTTCCTGAATCAATGGGTGAGGTCAAATGCAAGGCGTAGGGGAGGCATCTTGCTTACAGGTTGACAGATATCCGCGCTACAGATCTGTTCAATAATTGGGTCCACCTACTGGATTGCTGCTTAATTCACTAGATAATGTGTAGATAGCTGTTGACCTGTTACTCAAAAAACATCCACCCATAGAGAGTTTTTAAAGTGGCCTACCTGTAGTTTCATTTAGAACTATACGTAAAAATTCCGGACTACAGTAGAGAGCATTGTAGTTCTATTTAAAGGTGGGATCCTCCTAGCTTAAGCACCAGAAAGGGTATCAGGGTTCTAAAGTGTCAAATGTTAGATACCAGGGTGAGGATTTCGTCAGATATCCAGGCATTGTCAGAGCTTGCGATTAGATAAAAGCTCAGCGAAAACTGTGATTTGAGAGGATCGCTATACCAGTCATATTGTAGGTGGAAGTTATCATGCAACTACTGCTTCGCCGGGTTACTGAACGCGCTTACTCTAACAAAGACTCCATCGTCGGCACTTGGCGAACTCGGCGCTTCAAAGATTTTCTAGAGCTGGTAAAACCACCTTCTGGAGCTAAGATCATCGATTTAGGGGGTACACCCTACATGTGGGAACTAGTGCCTCACGACTTTGAGGTAACGCTGGTAAACCTGCCAGGAACCGTTAGACCCCATGGACACCACCAGATTCGGTTTATTGAAGCAGATGCCACGAATCTAAAAGATGTGTTTAGCGATCAATCCTTTGATGTTGTATTCAGCAATTCGGTGATTGAGCATGTAGGCGATGACAACAAACAGGCCGATTTTGCGCAAGAGGTGTATCGCTTAGGCAAAGCCTATTGGGTACAAACGCCAAGCGACCGCTGGCCAATTGAACCTCATACCGGTTTCCCATTCTATTGGCAACTGCCCGAATTTGCGCGCCAGCACTTGAAGCGTTCCTGGAAGAAAAAATTACCAGTTTGGACGGAAATGGTGGAAGGAACTCGCGTAATTTCCCGTAAGCAAATGCAGGCGTTATTCCCAGATGGGAAACTCTACATAGAGCGCGCTTTTCTACTTGAAAAATCCTATGTGATTTATCGTCCCTTTGAGCAGATCTGACACTAGGTATATGAAAATTCCACTAAGTTTGCAGTTTTATAGTTGGAATAACTAGTCTTGGATTGAGTAATTTTGTATAGTTGAGTTAAGTGATGAGTGGAACAAGTCCAAGCAAACTTGCGCTAGTTTCAAATAGTTTGGATTACTGACTAGAGTGAGGTACCCAGCTGGATGGTTTTGAGCTATCGATTGAGTTTAGATTTAGGGCTTCAGCTACCTTCTTGAATCAGCATATTCAGAGCTTGTACACAATGATTCAAATCACAAGCTGCAAAAGCTAAGGGTCTGTTCAGAGTTTTGGATCAATCCAGCTTGTGACTTCGTATTTCTCTCACCCGCAAATCAATTGCGGGTAGGTCAGGCAACGAAGCAACACAGAAGCATTTACTGATCTGAAGCTCAACCTACTTTCGTAAGCTGAATTCTTCTCTCGCAATGTGCGAAGACATCTTAGGTTTAATAGCGGCAGATTTCAACCTGTCGATCATCAGTGTGAGATTTTTTGTAATTTATCTCTTCTATTGTTTGTAGCTATAAATTTTATAGCTGTAATCAGCTGAGGTTTATTCAATTAAGCGTTAGACGTATATAGATTAGATTAATCAGTAGGTTAAGCAGTTTTCAGCGTCTGCTATTTAGCATTGAACTTCATTCTTGTAACATGACTGAGTCCAGCATATTTTTGATTCCGCCTTCAGGTATTTTGCGAATTCCTGCATTGACTGATCATTTTCAGCAATCATCACAGCAGTCGATCTCAGAGGCAATTCCACAATCAATTGAACAGTCTATTTCTTTCAATTTCGCTCCAATTACCCTCTCTCTGGTAATTCCCACCTACAACGAGGCTAAAAATATCCATCGCTTAGTTCACCAACTTGCTTCCCTTTTAGATCAGAAGCTACCAAAGAACTATGAGTTAATTGTAGTCGATGATGATAGCCCGGATCGCACATGGGAAATTGCCCAAACACTGGTGCATGAGTATCCTCAATTACGGGTGATGCGGCGACAGCAAGAGCGGGGTTTGTCAACTGCGGTAATTCGGGGCTGGCAGGTGGCGAGGGGAGAAGTGATCGGCGTGATTGACGGAGATTTGCAACATCCGCCTGAGGTTTTACTGCAACTGCTAGCGGCAATTCAGGGTGGTGCAGATTTAGCTGTTGCCAGCCGGCATGTCGAAGGAGGAGGCGTCAGCGATTGGAGTCCAACTCGCCGTTTCCTTTCGCGGGGAGCACAATTTTTGGGATTGCTGATTCTGCCCAGGGTCGTGGGGAGAGTATCTGACCCCATGAGCGGCTATTTTATGCTGCGGCGTTCAGCCATTGCCGGACAAATTCTTAGCCCAGTGGGCTATAAGATTCTGCTGGAAGTAATCGGACGAGGAAATATTGAGACGATTGCTGAAGTAGGCTATGTATTTCAGGAGCGGCTTGAAGGAGAAAGCAAAGTCACCTGGAAGCAGTATGTCGAGTATTTGAGGCACTTGACTCGGCTACGCCTGAGCGGAAAACTCAGCCGACTGCGTCAACACTTGAATTGGCCGATTGGTCGTTTTATGCGATTCGGCCTAGTAGGATTAAGCGGTGTTTTTGTCGATATGGCCGTTTTTTACTTACTGAGTGATCCAGATGCTCTGAACTGGGGATTAACGCGCAGTAAGATTATCGCGGCTGAAGTAGCCATTATCAATAATTTTCTCTGGAATGATCGCTGGACGTTTGGAGATTTATCCAGCCAACAACGAGGTTGGCGTAAGCGGATCAAACGCTTGGTGAAGTTCAACCTGATCTGCTTAGGCGGTTTGGTCTTAAATGTTTTGCTGTTGAATTTATTATTTAACGCTTTTGGACTAAATCGCTATGTTGCTAACCTGATTGCGATTGCTGCTGTGACCCTTTGGAACTTTTGGCTGAACCTGAAACTAAGCTGGCGCGTCACTGATACCCAAAATTAGAGAGGACGGCTAATTTGAAGCAGGGAAGTTTAGAAGGCTGGGGTTTGCCTAATTTTCTGAACAAGGATGAGAAACATGATTGGGAAGAATCGCTTTTTTACAGCTACCGTTTGCCTCGTTGTCCTAGCAGCACTTTTCGGCGTTTTTCTACGATTCACTCATCTAGAGCAAAAATTTCCTACTCATGATGAGGTGTTTACAGCTTTAAGAGTTTCGGGGTATACCGAGGCTGAACTGGTTCAGGATCTGTCAAGCAATGTGCGACCAGTTGGGATCGAGTATTTGCAAAAATATCAAACTCCCAATCCTCAGAAAACTATTTGGCATACGATCAATGGGCTAGCTCAAGAAGAGCCCCAGCTAACGCCACTCTATTTTGTTACCGTCAAGCTTTGGGCACAGCTCTGGGGTGGAGCTATTGGTATTCTACGTAGTTGGTCTGCCCTGATTAGCGTGTTTGGATTACCCTGCATCTACTGGTTGAGTATGGAGTTATTCAAATCTCGCCTCACTGCTAGTCTAGCCACAGTGATTCTAGCAATCACTCCATTTTATTTCATGGCTTCACAGGATGCGAGACACTATAGCCTCTGGACTGTTTCGATTCTTTTAATGAGTGCGGCGCTGTTGCAGGCAATGCGGATCAAAAACCAGGTCAGTTGGGCAATCTATGCGTTCAGTGTAGCGTTTAGCTTATATACCGGTTTACTATCTATTATCGTTGCTTTTGGTCATGCAATCTATGTATTCTCGATGGAAAGATTTCGCTTTCAGGAACGATTTCTATCCTATGTGCTAGCTTCAGTCGTGGGTATAATTGCTTTTATACCTTGGGTTGCGATTGTATTTTTCAACTGGGCACAACTGCAACAAATGTCTGGTCAGACAGATACGGTCAAACTGAGTTTGGCTGAGCTAGCTAGAGGATGGGTACGACAACCCGGAAAACTACTGTACGATCCAAATATTTCAGCAGATCCTTCCACAGTAGAGAAAATTCTGCAGTACTCGGTTACAGTTGGTTGTCTGATCTTCGTACTCTATACTTTCTACTTTTTGTTACAAACAACGGTTCAAAGAGTGTGGCTGTTCATTTTTACATTAGTTGGCACAACCGCACTTGGCTTGGTAATTCAGGATTTAACTCTAGGTGGACATGCAGCTACAGGTGGGATGTCTAATATTCCCAAGTATTTGACACCCTGTTTCCTTGGCATTATCTTAGCGATTGCTCATTTATTTGCTTATCAACTCACTGAAGGTAGTTTGAAGCAATGGCAACGACGGATTTGGATAGTCGTGGTAGCCATTTTTATATCAACGCAGCTACTCAATACATTATCGCTTTGGCAGGCCCAGTTTACATGGTTAAATGGCCACAAAGACGAAATGCAAACCAATCTTGCCGCCTTTAATATCATTAACGAAACTGAGAAACCCCTGCTGCTAACCGACTCTAGCGGCTGGGATATTATGTACCTGAGTCAATATCTTAACCCCAACGTCAAGATCTTAACCAAACCGACCTGTGTGAGTTGTAGTGTCCAGGTTGACCCTAAAGATTTTAGACCGGCTGAAGATGTTGAGCTATCCCAATTTAGCCGTATTTTTTTGTTTCCTCATCCGTCAGATGCGGCAATCACTTGGGCCAAGCAACAAGCTCCTTTTCAAATTAAGGAAGTTTCTCTAATGCCAACCTCTGAGACAAAATTGCTTAGTTTGGAGCTTCCTTGAAAGGCTTGTATAAGTCTTGCCTAGAGGAACTTAAGCTGATGACTTGACGATGACCTTCTCCTCAAACTTCAACTCGTTGGGGCAATGCTGACCCTGGGCAAAGCAATCGGCGTTGAAAAGGGTGGTTTCGGCAATGGTAGTGAGAGCATCTTCGGTAAAAAATGCCTGATGGGCAGTAATCACTACGTTGGGAAAGGACTGAAGCAACTGAAAGGTGTCGTCCTGAATTACGCTATCCGAGAGGTCTTCAAAAAAAAGATTATCTTCCTGTTCGTATACATCAATGCCCAGATAGCCAATTTTTCCAGACTTGATGCCTTCAATCACAGATTTTGTATCAACCAATTTACCTCGGCTCGTATTAATCAACATCACACCTGGTTTCATTTGGTCGATAGCATTGGTGTTAATAATATGTTCTGTAGAAGGTAGTAACGGGCAGTGTAGTGAGATAATATCTGAGTTCTCTAGCAATTCAAAGAGTTCGACATAGCGGGCGGCACCAATTGCCTCGAAAGCTGAGTTAGGGTAAGCGTCATAGCCAAGCAACTGGCAGCCGAATCCGTGCATAATTTGAGCGAAAATCATGCCAATTTTTCCGGTGCCAATTACGCCCACCGTGCGACCATGCAGGTCAAATCCCATCAGGCCATCGAGGGCAAAATTATCATCTCGAACTCGATTGAAGGCGCGATGCAGTTTACGATTCAGCATTAGCACCAAGCCTACCGCATGTTCTGCCACTGAATAGGGTGAATAGTTAGTCACCCGCGCCACTTTAATCCCAACCTCCTCTGCCACTTTGAGATCGACCTGGTTAAATCCGGTACAGCGCAGCAGCAGGTATTGAACCCCTTCTGATGCCAGAAGCTTCAGAGTATGGGCATCGGCAGTGTCATTGACAAAAATACAGGCTGCTGTTGCACCTGTTGCCAGAGTTGCCGTGGTTGCATCAAGGCGTGGTTCCAGATAAATCAACTCATGGTCGCGCTTAACATTGGCCCGATCCAAAAACTGGCGATCGTATTTGCGCGTGTTAAAAACAGCAATTTTCATAGCCGACCTCAAGATCGTTAAAAAGCAGATTCAAGGCAGTTTAGAAAGCAATTTGAATGGGGTGGACATCCACCCCCAGAGGTTAGCTGCTGGCGCTACCGAGTGATGGTCTGCTTGCGCTTAAAGGCATTGGCACCCGCATAGCTGGCTTTACTGCCCAATTCGGCCTCAATTCGCAGCAGTTGGTTGTATTTGGCCAACCGTTCTCCACGACAGGGAGCACCGCTCTTGATCTGACCGGTGCCGGTCGCCACCACGAGATCGGCGATAAAGTCATCTGGAGTTTCGCCAGAGCGATGGCTCACCATACAGGTGTAGCCGCCAGCAAAGGAATCCCGAATCGCTGCCAAAGTTTCGCTGACCGAGCCGATTTGGTTCACCTTGATTAGGGTGCTGTTGCCCACGCCATCGGCAATCGCCTGCTTGATGATTTTGGGATTGGTGACAAAGGCATCATCGCCCACAAGCTGAATGCGGTCGCCAAGCCGCTTGGTGATTAGCTTCCAGCCTTCCCAGTCCTTTTCGCCCAAGCCGTCTTCGATCGAAACAATCGGGTATTGGTTCACCCAGCCTTCCCACAGGTCAATCATTTCTTCCGAGGATTTGCGGCTCTGATCGGATTTGTAGAACAGATAGGTGCCGTCCTCCTGGTAAAGTTCGCTGGTGGCGGGGTCGAGCGCAATCGCCATGTCTTCACCGGCCCGCAGTCCAGCTTTTTCGATGCCTTCTAGGATCAGCTCGATTGCTTCCACATTCGCCTTGAGGTTAGGAGCAAAGCCTCCCTCATCGCCCACGCCCGTACTGTAACCCTTTTGTTTCAACACCGACTTGAGGGCATGGTAGGCATCGGCTCCCATCCGCATAGCGTCACTAAAGGTAGCAGCACCAACTGGAGCAATCATGAATTCCTGAAAGTCCACGCTGTTGTCGGCATGGGCACCGCCATTCAGCACATTAAAGCAGGGTACGGGCAGCAGATGGGCGTCTTCACCTCCCAGATAGCGGTAGAGGGATTGGCCCTGAGCGATTGCCGCGGCCCGCGCTACCGCCATCGACACGCCCAGAATTGCGTTGGCCCCCAATTTCGACTTGTACTCAGTGCCGTCGAGTTCCAGCATGGTGTTGTCTACCGCGGCTTGGTCGGCTCCATTAGCCCCCTTGAGCGCATCGGCAATTAGCGTATTGACATTGTTCACCGCCTTCAGCACACCTTTACCACCATAGCGGCTGGTATCCCCATCGCGTAGCTCCATCGCTTCGCGGCTACCGGTCGAGGCTCCAGATGGGACCGCCGCCCGTCCGAGGCTACCGTCTTCCAGAACTACATCCACTTCAACGGTGGGATTGCCGCGTGAATCTAAGATTTCTCTGGCGTGGATAGATTTGATTGCTGTATCCATAGGGGTCTCCTGTGTGATCGTAATTTCTAGCTGAGCTGTGGCTCAACAGGTCAAGGCGTGCCAACTTTCCATCGGTGTGAACCTCGCTTCAGCGATTTTAGATTGACGCGGCAAACTTTTGTGATTAGTCAGCAACACAAACCTAAATTTTTAGTTGAACCGACTCTAAGTCAATGGGGTGAGCCACGCCCACCCCCATGCTCAGAATCTAAACGCTCAGAATCTAAACGCTCAGAATCTAAACGCTCAGAATCTAAACGCTCAGATTAGTTTAATACGGCCACTTCCAGTTGACGATATCAGGTCGGTCGATGCCGTGCTCAAAGGCATATTGACGGCAGGCAATTTGCTCGTCCTTCAGCATTTCCTTGACATGGGCACCCGCCACCTTAAGTCTGGGCACGCGGTCGATCACGTCAATCGCGATGCTAAAGCGATCGATTTGGTTGGCAATCGCCAGATCCAACGGCGTGTTGATGTTGCCTTTTTCTTTGTAGCCACGCACATGGATGTTGTGATGGTTGGTCCGCCGGTAGGTGAGGCGGTGGATCAGCCAGGGATAGCCGTGGAAGTTAAAGATTACCGGCTTATCGAGGGTGAATAGGCTATCGAAATCCCGGTCGCTGAGGCCATGACAGTGTTCGGTATCTGGTGTTAACCGGAACAGGTCAATCACATTGACAAAGCGAATCTTCAGATCAGGAAAGTTTTCCCGCAGCATCAGTGAAGCCGCCAGCGACTCTTTGGTGGGAATATCGCCTGCCGTTGCCAGTACCACATCGGGTTCTTCGCCGGCATCAGTACTGGCCCATTCCCAGATATCAATGCCCTTGGTACAGTTTTTGATCGCCGCATCCATGTCGTGATACTGCAAATGCATCTGCTTGTCCGACACGATGACGTTGATGTAGTTGGCACTCTTGAGACAGTGGTTCACGACCGACAGGAGGGTATTCACATCGGGTGGCAGGTAGATGCGTACCACATCGGGACTTTTGTTCAGGACCACATCCAAAAAGCCCGGATCTTGGTGGGTAAAGCCATTGTGATCTTGCCGCCATACGGTTGAGGTAATCAACAGGTTCAGGGATGAGACCTCTTCCCGCCAGTGAATGTGATTGCAAATATCCAACCACTTGGCGTGCTGGTTCACCATCGAATCGATTACATGGGCAAAAGCCTCGTAGGTGGAGAAGAAGCCGTGCCGTCCGGTGAGCAAATAGCCTTCGAGCCAGCCTTCGAGCGTATGCTCGCTCAGCATCTCCATGACGCGGCCATCGGGTGAAAGCTCGCCGCCATCCAGGTCTTCGGGTAAAAAGTCGGCAATCCAGAATTTTTTGCTGACTTCGTAGATGGCATTCAGCTTGTTGGAAGTGTTTTCGTCGGGACCAAAAACCCGGAAGCTAGTCATGTTGTTGCGCATCACATCCCGCAAGAAGACGCCCATCGGACGGGTGTTCTCCGCTTCGGTAGTTCCTGGCTTATCCACCTGAACACCGTAGTTGCGAAAATCAGGGAGATTTAGCTCTTTGCGCAACAGGCCGCCATTGGCATAGGGTGTAGATCCCAGCCGCTTGCTGCCTGTGGGAGCGGTGGCTTTGATATGGGGGAACAGGGTGCCATTGGCGTCAAACAGTTCTTCCAGTTTATAGCTCCTCATCCAGTCTTCTAGCAGCCGCATATGGCCTGGATTGTTGTGCATGGCTCCCATCGGCACTTGGTGGGCACGCCAGAAGCCTTCGACTTTGCGGCCATCCACGTCAGAGGGGCCGGTCCAGCCTTTGGGTGTACGCATCACGATCATTGGCCAGCGGGGTCGAGTCGCCTGTCCACTGCTGCGGGCTTCCTGCTGAATGTGCTTGATCTCGGTCACGCAATGATCCAGCGTAGCGGCCATCGCCTGATGCATCGATTCAGGATCGGAGCCTTCTACAAAGTAGGGCGTCCAGCCATAGCCGCGGAACAGCGCCTCTAGTTCGTCGTGGCTGATGCGGGCCAAAATGGTGGGGTTGTTGATCTTGTAGCCGTTCAGGTGCAGCACCGGCAGCACGGCTCCATCTCGGATCGGGTTGAGAAATTTGTTGGAGTGCCAGGAGGTGGCCAGCGCTCCGGTTTCGGCTTCTCCATCCCCCGGCATGGCGACCACAATCAAATCGGGATTGTCGAAGGCTGCACCAAAGGCATGAGACAGACTGTATCCCAACTCGCCGCCCTCATGGATCGAACCGGGAGTTTCGGGAGTACAGTGACTACCGACCCCACCCGGAAACGAAAACTGCTTGAACAGCTTTTGCATGCCGGTTGCATCTTCAGTGCATTGGGAGAAAAACTGCGAGTAGCTGCCCTCTAAATAGCAGGGGCCGAGGAATCCCGGTGCGCCATGTCCTGGCCCCACCACAAACAGCATGTCTTGATCAAATTTTTTGATGATGCGATTGAGGTGCGTGTAGAGAAAGGCAATCCCAGGGCTGGACCCCCAATGGCCAAGCAATCGCTTTTTAATATGCTCTTCTTTGAGGGGTTCTCTCAGTAAAGGATTATCTCGTAGATAGATCATGCCCACAGCCAGATAGTTGGCGGCTCGCCAGAAGGCATGCATGTTTTGCAGTTCTTCAGGGCTGAGGGGTGCTCCTGGAATCGTTGATCTGGCTTGACCAAATGCACTAATCGAGGAGGTGTCAATGGTGGGTCGTTCAGGAGTAGCTACCATAATTCTCCAAATGCCAAATACCTACACAAAATGCCGTACAATGCCGTACAGAAAGCACATACTCTTGTAAAACCAATGGGATTTCTGCTATCTAAATCTAGATAGAACGGCACAATCGACATAGCTTGCTGAATGTGATGCAGCAAACCAGATGCAAACTGGATTCAGTTTCCTGGCATTATAGGTCAGAAAATTCTGGCCCGTTTAGTACAATCGACACAACTCAGTGAGTTATTAAGCAGTGCGGTTGACCCAATTGCCCTAATTCCAAGCCATCGTTCCATTCGTAAAGAAAACCTTATAAATCGCTGTTCACTGGCAGACTGTAGCGGATTGAACCTTCGGCTTAGAGCCTGTTAGAACCCATTTAGATTAACTTTAAGGACTAAATTTCTGAGCATCTACTGGACGGCAGTTCGTTTCCAGGAAGCAGTTCGATGGAGAACTCGTTTATTATATAGCAACAACTATGATTACTATAGGCAGGCTAGCTATTAGCTTGAAATAATTATCAGCTTGAAATAAGCAAAATATTACTTTGCAGTAGTTCAATACTTCCATATATCTCTTACATGATATTTACCAAATAGCTCCATTACTGGATTCATATCTAGAACGTACATTAACTATGGCAGTGAATTAGGCGAGATTTTATTCTTAGTTAAGTTATAGCCGTCGCCACGGCTCTCTTCTGGCAAACACTATAATTTTCATTATTTTGGTAGGACATTCGAGTAGGCAGAGTCGTTTTCTAATACTATTGCCCATACATAGTCAGAATTTTAATTCTGATCATCTAGCCGGATTTAATATCCGTTCCACTTCATGATCGATCAGATTCTAGTACTCATACTTGCCGGTGTAGGTTTGTTCGCCGTTAGGCAAGATCGCTAGTTCGAGGCGGGCGTTGGTTAAGTCAGCTCCTTCTAGGTTGGCGTTGGTGAGGTTGGCGTAGCGGAGATCAGCACCACGCAAGTTAGCACCCGATAGATCTGCGCCTTGCAGCAGCGCTCCATAAAGACTGGCAGACTGCAAATTGGCCTGCCGGAGTTGGGCATTGGTGAGGTCGGCATCCCGCAACTCCGCAGACTGGAGATTGGCGTGCGAGAGATTGGCTTGGGAGAGGCTGGCGTGCAGCAACTCTGAGCGGCTGAGGTCGGCCTTCTGGAGGTCTGCTCGCTTCAAATCGGCACCGTACAGATGGGCCAAGCGCAGGCTGGCTTGTTGCAGATCGGCCCCAGTCAGGATGGCATTCACTAGCTTGGTATGCTCAAAGTTTGCCTGACGCAGGTTGGTATTCGCTAGATTGACCCGGCTCAGATCTAGCTCCCGGAAGTCGGCTCGACTGAGGTCACACTCAGTGCAGGACTTCATGCGGATAGTGCGCTGCATCATGTCGGTGGGTTGCTCCAGTCGCGGCTGTTCGGCCAAAGCGGAGGCCAGTGGAGCCACAGGCAGAGTTTCGGCTACCGGCGGCTCGGCGGCTGGTTCGCTGGTTTCGGCAGCCGGAAAGAGCGATCGAAACGGCGATTGGGGTGTCGTTGCTGCCACATAGATGGCTAGGGGCAGGGTTGCCAAGGAAATGGCTGAAACGGAAACAAGAAGCTGGACATTCATGGCAGCTAGGCAATTAGGCGGGGGTGAGGTCCATCATTTTTTCCAGGGTTTGCAGTAAGGTCTGTTCGTTGTAGGGTTTGGAGAAGTAGGCCGTGGCTCCCAAGCTCATCGCTAATCGACGGTGTTTTTCACCGCTGCGGGAGGTCAACATAGCCACGGGAATTTCCTTCAACACCGGTGACGACTTGACGCGGGCCAAAAATTCGTAGCCATCGAGGCGGGGCATTTCGATATCGCAGATCACGGCTTCTACTTTGAGACCAGCCGCCAGCTTGTCGATGGCGTCTTGCCCGTCTTTGGCCTGCGCGACTTGATAACCTGCCTTTTCCAACGTCAAGGCCAAAAAGCGTCGCACATTGATCGAGTCATCCACAATCAGCACCGTGGGTTGATGTTCAGCCGGGATAGCTGGCAATGCTGGAGCGGCATTGAGCTGGGCAGGTAGCCCCTGAGGCAGCAGTCGTTCTGTCTCCAAGCTAGCGCGATCTAAACTGGCGCGTTGGCAGGTAGCAATCCAGTGCAGCATTTCGGTGAGGCTAACCAGCGGCACCACCCGCCCGTCTCCCAGAATTGTGCAGCTACTAAAACCAGCGGGTAGCGGCAACCCACCTTCGACTTGCCGAATCGCCACCTCCTGTTCACCCCAGCAGCGATCCACCTGAAGGCCAATGAGCTGACCACCTTGATTGAGCAGCAGTGTGGTCGGAATGCTGATGGCTGCACTGGTTTCTAAACTGTCTGGCTGGAATGGACGATGGAACGTCAACCACTGGGACAGGTGAATCAACTGCACCATAGTGCCATTCCAATTAAAAGCTTGGCTGCCTGCCGTTGACAAAATTTGGTCCGGCTGCACCACCGTAATCTCTTCGACCGCATCAGTGGGAAAAGCCAGCAACATCCCGCGACTTTCAGCAATCAGAACCCGCGCCACCGAGAGGGTAAACGGTACCAGCAGCGTAAAGGTTGTCCCTTGGCCTGCCTCAGTAGCAACGGTCACTTCACCGTGAATTTGCTTGAGCCGATTGCGAACCACATCCATACCCACACCCCGCCCAGACAGCGCGGTTACTCGATCGCTAGTGCTAAACCCAGGCTCAAAAATCAACGACAACAGTTCCTCATCGCTAGCTGCGGCCAGCAGCACATCATCCAAGCCCATTTGGCGAGCACGCGCCCGAATTTTTTCGATCGGGATGCCCGCACCATCGTCGCTTACCGTAATCACGGTACGGTTTTGCTGATGAGCCGCCCGAATTTGAATTGTGCCCTGTTCGGGTTTGCCTTGCTGTCGCCGCAGTTCTGGTGATTCAATGCCGTGGTCAAATGCATTGCGCAATAAATGCATTAACGGCTCGTTCAATGCCTCCAGAATATTGCGGTCAATCATCAGTGCATCGCCCTGTACCTTGAGCTGAACTGGCTTTTGATATTGCAGAGACAATTCGCGTAGTGCTCTAGGGAATCGACTGGTGATGTCTGAGAGGGGACGCATCCGCACTTGAGACAGCTTACTTTGCAACTGCCGAGAGGTTTTGTTGAGTTCGCGAGCCGTTTGTTCTGCATCATCTAGTCCCAGCTCAATGTCGCTTGTGACTTCCTGCACCTGCACAATCGTTTCCATCACCTCTTGCGACAGCAAATGCAGGGAATTGTATCGATCCATTTCCAGCACATCGAACTGATGATTAGGTTCAGCAGGGGAGTTGTTAGCAGGCCGCACCGAGGCAGGCAGCTTGGGCATCTCCCGTCCTAAAAATGGATTCGTTTGAGTTTCTACCTTGTCGTAGGCGTTGCGGAGCTGGCTATTAGACTCTTCCAGTATCTGAACCCGGTGACGCAGAATTTCCACCAGATTACGCAGCCGCCTCAGATGCAGATCTAGACCATTACGTTCAATCACCAGTTCACTGAATAAATCATTGAGCTGATCAAGCTGCTTGACGGAAACCCGCACGGTATTGTCAACAGGCTCGGCAGCAGGCGGCTCAGGAACCCGGAAGTCTGCGGCTCGTTCATAGGCAGCAGAAGATGCAGCCGCATTGGTAGCTGAGGACATCACCTCTACAGCTGGTTCTGCTGATGATTGAACATTCGGTTGATAATTTGATTGGAAATTTATTTGAGGATTTGGTTGAGAATTTGCCTGAGTCGATTGCCAAGTAAATTCCTGGGCAGATGAGGAGACAGGTGATTGAACGACTTCTTCATTAGCTGTAGCGGATTCAGATATTTCATTTGATATAATATTGAGAATATTTTCTGGTATCTCTTCTGATCGGTAATTTGCAGCCTCAGCAAACTCGGCTTCGACTAATGGTTCAACTAGTTCTGGTTCAACTAGTTCTGGGGCTATATCTACCAACACTTCTGCCTCTGCCGCGGAAACCACTTCTACTGACGGATCAGGGCTGGCTAGGGGAATTGTGTTGGGCAGCGCCTGCCAGTTGTTGGCCAAAATCAGGGACTGTGACTGTCGCCATGCCTGTAAAGCCTGTTGGGCCACAGTTTGCGTTTGGTGTGGATGCGCCTTTAGCTGTTGGGCAATCGATTCACAGAGCTGGGTAAAGGCAGTGAGTTGCAGCATTTCGCCTAAACCGCCCAATTCCTGCGTTAAAATCTCGACTTCTTCCCGCAGGCGCGGATCTTGGGTTGCCAATACCGTTTCTAGCCGCTGGAGACAGCCTTCCACCTCGGTTTGAAACAGCAGCGGGATGATGTCCTGCCCTTCTTCGGGTGACAGAATTGACTGGGCATCTTCATCGGTAGGGTCGCCGAGGCGCTGATGCAGCTGGGCGAAAATGGGGTTTGCATAGCTTTCAAGCCAACTGGGATTGACTCCCAGGCATTGCCGCTCCCAGGCGATTACTTGCCGCAGACAATCCACAGCGGTTAGCAAAAGGTGCTCTAGTTCTGAATCAACCTGAACGGTATGTTTCTGAATTTTTAGGACCTTGAACGAATCTTCTAACCGATGGGCCAATTCGCTCAGGGTTTGGAATCCCATCATGCCTGCGCCACCCTTAATCGAATGGGCCGAACGCAGAGCTGCATTGATTTTATCGATATCGATTCCGTGACTGGTTAACCCTAGTAGCGCAGCATCCAGTGTGGCGACATAATCTAATGCCTCATCGAGAAACTGGAGCTGGATTTCGAGTTCCTTATCCTGTGACATAAGCCAAACGGTTAGGAAAAGTTTTGAGTTTTGAGTTTTGAATTTTGAGTTGCTTGCTATTAAGTTTTGAGGTTGAGTTTTGAGGTTGAGTTTTGAGGATATTGCTTGCTGTTGGGAAACAGATGTTTTTAGGTTTGGTGGGTGGGGGGGCGATCCAAAGTTGGCTTTACAAGTTAGGAGCAGAGCTGATTGCTTTCCCAATTCAAGACTACGTGCTCTATGCAGGCTATTGCCAGCGGCAAGTGATGCCAATTCCAACCAAACTTAAAACTCAAAACTTAAAACTCAAAACTCCTTTGGTCTTCTCCGACTTCAAAGGTGCCAACCGACGCCTGCAGGTCTTGGGCAATCGACACGGTTTGGCGCAATGCCTGAGAAACCTGACGAGACGAGGCCGAGGTTTGCTCCGAGACTTGAGCAATTTGCCGCATCAGGTGAGACACGATTTCCGAAGTTTCGGCCTGGGAAACTGTGGCCGACGAGATAGATTGCACCAGTTCATCGATTTGTCGCGAAACAGCGAGGATTTGGCTGAGGCTGTGCTTGGCTTCTTCTACGAGATGGGTTCCTTCGACTACTTGAGTGGTGCTCTGCTCCATCGCTTCCACCACCTGACCGGTCTCGCGCTGAATCGCCGCCACAATTTCCTCAATCTCACGGGTAGCAGCAGCAGAACGGGCCGCCAACTCCCCTACTTCTTCAGCCACCACGGCAAAGCCCTGCCCTTCTTCACCAGCCCGGGCCGCCTCAATACCGGCGTTAATGGCGAGTAGGTTGGTTTGCAGCGCGATCTGGTTAATCAGCGAAACGACTTTCGAAATTTGCTGCGACGATTCACCCAGACGTTTGACTTTTTTGGCGGTTTCTCCAATCGTTTCCCGCAGGTTGAGGATGTTTTGTACCGTCATATCCATGGCGCTGCCGCCCATTTCTGCTGTGGTAGAAGCGGCACGAGCCACCTGAGCGGCCTGCTGAGCTTTTTCGGCCACCATCTGAATCGACTGGGTCATGTGCTCCACTGAATTGAGGGTGTGGGTCGTTTCTTCGGCCTGTTTCAGAGCCGCTTCTGCTAACTGGCGCACCGCATCTTCGTTTTCCCCTAGAGCGCTGCCCACTAGCTCTGCCGACTGCTTCACCTGGGTGACAATTTGGCGCAAGCTTTCCACAATTGAGTTGAAAAAGTCAGCTACAGTACCAATTTCACCCGCCGTTACGTCAGCTCGCACCGTGAGGTCACCCCGCGATACCCCTTCCACACTGCTGAGCAATTCCAAAAGCTGCATTTGTAGAGCTTCTTTTTGACGACGCTGTTCTTCCGAAAGGGCTTCTGCATCTAGGCGTGCAGCTTCTTTTTGGCTGAATAGCTCGGCTTGCTCTAGCGCAAATCCCAACTGAATCGCCATCTGCCGCATAAAGTTGATATCGCCTTCCTGCCAAATTCGGGGAGCCGAACATTGGTGCACAATCAGCAGACCGATTAGCGCTTCGCGAACGATAATTGGAGCGACCAAGTTGGCTTTCACCTGAAAGGGTTCTAGTAACTTAATGTGGCATTCCGTCAGGTTGGCCTCCAGGATATTATTAGTGGCTTGAACTCGCCCATTGCGGTATTGCTCAATGTATTTTTCATGAAAACAAGGGTCTTTAATTTTTGCCTTCATCGCTGCTGTCCAACCGGGTTCTACGGCCTCGGCTACAACCGTGCCATTCCAGTCAGCATCAAACTGGAAAACAATTGCTCGTTCCACCTGTAGTATTGCTTTGATCTCCTGCACCACCGTACTGAGAATGGTGGAGCGATCGAGGGATTCCCGCATCCGAGTCACCAGCACATTCACCTGCCGCTCTCGTTCCGCAATACCTTGCTGCTGCTGCAACAGGTTTGCTTGCGCTAAGGCATAGCCAATCTGAGTCGAAAGCTGCTGGATTAGCTCAATTTCAACCGCTTCCCACACTCGTGGTGCCGAACACTGATGCACACACAGCAGGCCAATCAACTCATCGCCCACGAGAATAGGAGCGACCAAATTCGCCTTCACTTCTAATCGTTCTAGAATTTCGCAGTGACAGCGGGAAAGTTGAGCCTCAGCCAGGTTTTCTACCATCGAAATTCTGCCGATTTTGTAGCGCTCAACCGATGCGGGTGTTAGCGGATCGTGAATGGTTTGGCCCAATCCCTTGATCCAACCTTCACCAACTGATTCTGCTGTAATTTTGCCGCTCTTGAAATCTGGATTAAAGCGGTAGATCAGGACCCGATCGGCTTTGAGCAGGGCGCGTACACCTTCCACCGACATGCTGAGGATTTCTTCGGCATCCATGGAGCGGCGAATCTGCACGGTGATTTCGGTCAGCAGTCTAGCGCGTTCGGTAGCTTGCTGTTGGCGTTGGTTTTGTTCGCGCAGCAGTGACTCTGATGTTTCAATACTGTCAGCCAGTTGATTGAATGCCACCGCGAGTTCTCCCGTCTCATCTGCCGCAAAGATGGGTGATCGGGCCTGCCGATCGCCTTGAGCAACACGCAGCGCCACTTGTCGTAACCGTTCAATTGGAGCTGCAATCGAACGACCGAGTGCCCCTGCCAGCAGAATATCTACTGCTACAGCCAAGGCCGCAATCAACAGTTGCAGCAAGAGACTCTGGAGTAACAGTTGGTTCAGCCCCACTTCGGAGGTACCGCGCACCAGCACGGCAACGGGCTGATTTTGAAAGTTATTGATCGCCTGAGCCGCAGTGGTGTAGGTCTGCTCGCCCACCTTCACCCGCTGGGTCACGACGGTACCAGGAGCCGCCGCCGCCTTTTCTAGGAGTTGTTTATTCGGTAGGGCTACCTGAGCGGTAGCCTGATCGATCTCAGTGGCCTTGCCCAAGTCGAGGGATGTTGCTAGACGCAGTTCCCCGGTTGGTTGGCGTTGATATACCGCACTATAGCCGCTATTAAAGGCCGCCAGCGGGTCTCGAACAATTGGCAATTTGTTATTGACGATGTCTCCCGCCACCAGTACTCCAATCACGGCATCAGTTTGCGGATCTCGAACAGGGGTGAGGACATAGCGAATCAAGGCATCTTGCTGATTTAAACCATCTGGCAAAGAAGGGGACTCATTCTCAAGTTCTGCCCAGCTCACAATGGCGCTAGTTTTGATCTGGCGCGGGTTGTTCATGACCGTTCCAACTAGCCCTTGCGGATCAAATTTTTGTCCGGCTCGATTGGCATTGGCATTAGCAATAATGCGAAGGTCGGTTCCGACCAGCGTGGCGTATTCAATATTACGAGCGGACACTTCATTGTTGAGGATTTCTCTCACCTGAGCTCGTAGCGTTGAATTAACCGAGCGAGACTCTGCATATTCCTTCGCAGCTTGAATAATAGCCGCATTTTCAGATTGGCCGCGGAAGCCAAAGCCCATTTGGTTGATCTTGACGTTGTAAGCGATTTCGTTGACTGCAACCTCGGATCTGGCCTGATCGACTAACTGCGCCCGTCCTGCATTGACGATTAGCCAGGAACCTACGCCCACTAGCCCCACCACTGAAATAGCTTCAGATGCAAACAAGGCTAGCAACTGCTTCCGCCGAATCGGCAGATTATGAAACCAATGCAACAGGGGGGACGAACTTGCCGACAGGATAGGTTGAGGAGTTTGCCCCGGTTCGGGATGAGTACTCCGCACAGGTAACACTGCATTTTCTGTTGGTTTTGCAGCCTGACTAGAAGAATGCAATGGTGCATCAGAGACTGAGTCAGTTGTGATGGTCTGTGTGTCTAGTGGTAATTGGCACGGGGTAGATTGGCTAGATACAGAGCGAGAAGGTTGAATAGTCATCGAGAGAATCCTTGCTGCGCGAAAAACAGAATCAAATAGAACTGCGTAAGCAAATAAAAACTTAAATAGTTGAAGGATGACGAAGAATCGGCGCTTGCACAACGGCCTCTGCATCTAAAACCAGCAGAATTTCAGATTTTTGCTCCTGCTGCTGAAGGGCACAGCCTCGTAAATAGGGCACGAGTGCCGCACTCACTTGCCCAACCGGCGATTGAATCTCATCGTTGGCTAGTCGAATCATTCCGTCTACTTGCTGTACGGCCAGCGCCAGAGGCACAGCGCCAATTTGAATCAAGATCAGCGTGTAATGCTGCGCATTTAAATCAAGCGCAGATATTCCCAGTAACTGAGCTAGATCCACCACCCAAAGTACCCGGCTGCGGCGATTCATCAGCCCCATCATGGCAGGAGGCATATTGGGCATCGGCGATAAGCGGCGGGTTGGCAACACAACGGCCTCTTGCACTGAACGCATTGGGAACACAGCCGGAGTTTGCCCATTTAAGTGAAACTTTAGGTAGGCGTCTCCAATAGGTTTAGTCAATCGATCGGGTAAAGCAATTGCTGCATCCATATGCTGCCACTAGCCTAATTTTGAGCTTGATTTTGAGCCTAATTTTGAGCCTGATTTTTCTAACCTGTTCTCTAGCCAGCCACCGATTTCACGACACGGATCAACTGTTCGCGAGTGAAGGGTTTTGTGATGTAGGCATCTGCTCCTTGCTTCATGCCCCAAAGCCGATCAATCTCTAGATTCTTAGAAGTACAAATCACAATGGGAACGTTTTCAGTCGCAGGATGTTTTTTTAAGCTACGACACAGCTCAAAGCCACTCATCCCAGGCATGACCACATCAGTTAAAATTACATCTGGTTTTTGAGCAATCGCTTTATTGATTGCCTCCTTTCCTGTTCCAGCGCTAATTACCACATATCCGCCCTCACGCAGATAGTAGCTCATCAGCTCCATTTCCGAAGGTGTGTCTTCAACAATCAGAACAGTTCCCATGAATCTCTATTGTCCTTTTCGCACTTGGTAAATGAACACATTGATTTTTTAGTCACCTTTATAGTCACCGCAATTGGTGTTCCATTAGCGCCATCGTGCTGACTTTCTGGTCTAGCTTCGTTCTGCTAATAGTAGGCAACAACGTGAAAGTAGACTCAAACCAGCAACCTAACTCAAGTGCTTAAAGACCATCTTGATCAAATCAGACTGAGTGAAGGGCTTGGTGAGATATCCTGAAGCTCCCACCAGTCTGGCCTTGGCTCGATCGATAAAGCCCGTATTGCCAGTGACCATGATGATTGGCGTACCTCTGAAGCTGGGGTGTTTGCGCAGAAGGGAACACAATTCATAGCCATCTAGGTTGGGCATGGTCACATCCAGCAGAATCAAATCGGGCTTGCTGCGGATAATTTGCATCAATGCCTTGACCGGATCGCTAATCAACACCACCGAAAAGCTCTTGTCATCTAAAAAGGAGTTAATGGCCTGTAGAACTGTGGGACTATCATCAATGCAAGCAATCGTGTAGGTTTTAGCGTTAGACGTTGAAACAGAGTGGGATGGTTGCGGAGATGGAGCCTGATTCGTTGGAGCAGGGGCAGCAGGCAGCTCGATGGAGTTTGTTTCCGCTGGCTGCTGAAATGGCTTAGGCAATGGTGTCATGTTTGCCGCCATATTGGCTGTCAAATTCAGACGCTCAGATAGAGGCCGCTCTGAAACTGGAATAGCCACCGAAGCTTGCCGCCGCCGAATCTGGGATTGACACTCCTCGACCAGCGCTCGCAGATCGAGTTGACAAAACTTGGGAAATTCGGCTAACAAATCCTCCTCGACAAATTCGTAACTGCCCGACTGGACTGGCAAAAAGGCTTCAATCACTTCGCGGGCCATGGTTTCAATCAGAGCGGCGGCTTGCTCAGGGGTGAGATGCTGCTGTTCCACCAACCAACAAATCGCACGGTAATCGTTGTTTGGGGTAGGCTGTTCAGTCGTGAGAGTCTCAAACATCAGACGCACCTGAACCCGTACCGCACTCACCAAACTGGGGGCTTGTAAACTCATCCGTCGCAGATGGCGATCCAAGCGTCCAAACGGATCCAGCAAATCGGAAGCATAAACAAGCTTGCCTTGTTCTAAATAGATAAACCAGGAGCTGCCGCCGCTGGTAATCTGCAAACAACCGTCAGATGCACGGCTAATAAATTGAGCTAACAAGCTAAGTGGATGCAATTTTTGTACAGGTCTGTAAGTCACCTTAGGAATTGTATTCATTGAGTACTCCGTATGCACACGACTCGATCCCGTTTGAAAACTGCTATCAAGCTAAACTCTGCGTTGAAATGCAGGAGTAGCCTAGCAAGTATAGTGAGTCAGTAGCGCACCCTGTTGATAGAGGTAGGAATAAAACTTCCTAGAGTTAAGAATAAGATCAAGAACTTTGCTTCATCATTCTTGACAAACAAGCTCTGACAACGCGAGAATGCTTGAAGAAAAGTTGCAACACACTAGAGGACCTAAAGTTGTTCTTTAAGTTCCCTACGGAAAATGCATTTAGAATCTTTTTAAGCAGGGAATCAGCAACTTTTAGCATTATCAGGCAGCATTATCAGGCAGAAAGTGTTAGGCAGAAAGCGTTAGGCAAAACTGTCTAAGCAAATTAGCCTGAACAGATCGCAAGCAAAGCAGAAAAGATTAGAGAAACCAAACCACAATTTACAGATTGCCAAGACGCCCCTAATTCACCCAGTTGTTGACAGAATTAAGTTGGCAGGATGGGTTGAATCATCGTTCAGTAGTGCATCCCCAGTGGCTGGGATTGAGGTCTCGATCGATTTTCGATCAGTAAGTTTTGAGCAGTTACTTTTCTATCTATAAACAAGCCTATCAGATGGGTTAGCTAAATGATCCCCTATTCATTAAAGATCAACCCTTAAACCATAAAGATGAGATGAGTTTCGCTAAAGTGCGAAGCAGGGCAAGGCGGACACTCAGCAAACCGATAAAGTTGATACATAAAATAGTTATCTCTTTATAGAGTCAGTCAAGCTGTAAAAATAAATACATTGAATTTCAAAAAAGTATCAAATAGCAGCATTTATGTACAAGAAATCTGAAATTTAAGTTTGATTTTATACTACTAATTTCTCGATATCGTTAATTAATCGCTCCTGACTTGAGGAAGTCACTCCTCATCCTGCCCTCGGCAGGGGAACAGCGAATGAAGTCATTCAACTCAACTCAACGATCAAGGGAGTATGGGCATCTTGCCCACCGCCAGCAAGACGCTGGCACTACAAATCGTTCAAATCATCAGATTGACTGACTCAACGCCATCGAGGCTCTAGGCGCGGTCTTTCCACAGAGAGCTTCCAAGCAAAGGAGCTACAGAGGATCTTTCATAGCCCGCCTGTAGACAAAACAAGCATCCGTACAGTTGCCTGACTGATGCTTGATTGATGTTGATGCCCTCCTATTGGGCTGAAGAGCCTGCTTTTACGAAAGCGTGCGTAGAAGTCGCTTGATCTTGAGTTTTTGCTGCCGATCAAGCATTTCAGGAAACGTCAACTCCATAATGATGTGCTGCATCTGCGGGCTTCTAGCTGCTGGCGTCAAATCGATGCGGGAATAGGTAGGCAGCACCTCCACTGACTGCACCTGAGCCAGTAAGCTCTGGGGATAGGTTTGCGGATTGAGCTGAGTTGTGGATTGGCTTAAAAGTAGAGCAATCAGGGGTTGGGTATACTGCAATTCCTCGAGTTCCGCTACCTTTTCGCCCGTCAGTTCAATGCGGATATCGCGATGGCTCATCTCGGTTACTTTACCGCTATAAGACACCCCTTCCCAGCCTTCCCAAAACAGTTCTGCCGTGGCCCGTACCTGTTTGCGTACTCGCACTCCTACTTCAGGTCGAAACTCCTGGAAGGCTCGATTCAGGCTAGTAGCAATAAATCGCAGTGAGGCCAGCGGATGATCAGTTTCGCGCCGGTGCTGGGCGTACCACTCGTTGACATCTGAGTAGATCACGAGCGTTAGATCATCGCGTTGGGTGCGCGTCGGTTCAATAAAATCAACAGCCAGCAGTACTTGGAGTTTGCTGGTAGCAATTCCCCGCACAATTCGGGCATCGAGCAACACGCTAGCCCCGGCGTCGCCAATCAGTTCTACCCGCACTTCATCGGGAATGTTGGGCCACAGATCGAGCAAGATCAAAGCTCCTGTTTCGCTCACATTCACCGTTTTGCCAATCCAAAATTTACCGTCGCTGTGGATCACGGCTCTGAGCTGGCGCGGCAACCGATGGGCACGGCGCAACTGTGGCTGTTCAAGCGCCACCAGACAGGCAGCCATCACCAGCAAAATGTTGAAACAGCACCAGAGAGCATTGATGATCACCGCCTGCGTTTCTAGCGGACTGATCACCAGCCAAAACGGCACCGTCAGCAGCGAAACCGATGTAATCACACCCAAAAGTACCAAATAGCGAATCGAATCCAGATCAAATCGCCGCTCGGTGACCACTTCTCCCTTGCTCGTCACGTTGAACGAACCCAGCTTAGGATTAATTAGCGCCAGAATAGTCACAATCCCAGCCTGAAACGACATGGCAAACTCGTAGATTTCATTCCAAAACGAGAACCGCACATGTTTGTAGGGAATGTAATTCGTCTGCATCGACAGAATAATATGAGGCAGGGCATAGGCTAGGGTTTCAACCCCCAATCCCTTCACCGGGTTGATGCCAAACAGCAAAAAACAGGCGGGCGCAATCGCAAACATCAGGCGAGGAAAGCCAAAGAAGAAATGGGACGTAGCGCTGAAGTAGCAGAGCCGCTGGGGAAAGCGCAGCCGCAATTTACGGTTAAACAACGGATTCTCCAGCCGCAGAATTTGAGCCATACCGCGTGCCCACCGCACCTGTTGCCCCACATAGGACGAGAACGTTTCGGGCGCTAATCCGGCCACCATGATTTTGTCGTAGTAGACGCTTTTGTAGCCCAAGGCATGCAGCCGCAGCGAGGTATGGCAATCCTCAGTTACAGTTTCGGTAGCAATGCCACCAATGCTCAGCACATAATTCCGCCGGATTACTGCCGCAGAACCGCAGAAAAAGGCTGCATTCCAGTAATCGTTGCCTTTTTGCAGTACTTTGTAAAATAGCTCATTGCCGACAGGCACATGGCCTCCGGTGCGCAAATTGCGTTCAAACGGATCGGGATTATAGAACCAGTGGGGTGTTTGCACCAGCGCCACTTTTTCATCGTAGAAGAAGCCAACCGTCTCCTGCAGAAACCGCCGCATTGGAATGTGATCGCAGTCCAGGATCAGCACTAAGTCGCCGGTGGTTTTGTGCAGCGCCGTGTTGATGTTGCCCGCTTTAGCGTGATCGTTATTATCTCGCGTCAGTAGGATACAGCCTAGTTCGTCGCACATTTCCCGCAATTGGGCACGCCGTTCGCGATATTTTTCAGCTCGCCCGTCATCGAGAATATAAACGCGCTTTTTCTCAGTCGGGTAATCGAGGGCGAGGGCTGCTAAGGCCGTTTTGCGGACAATCTCCACATCTTCGTTGTAGGTGGGAATGTACACGTCAACGGTGAACCACTGCTCGACCGGAATATCGTTGAGGTCAACGGGTCGTCGGTCTCTGGTTTTCATGGTTTGAAAGTAGGCCAGAAACAGCGTCCCCACCCCGTACAGCTCAGCCAAAAACAGCAGCAGCGAGAAAACCGCATCCAGCGGTTCGCCTAAATTCAGCGTGTAGCTGGCGCGATAGTAGAGATAGCGCAGGGTCGTGAGAATGCTCAGGGTCAACAGCAGCAGATGCAGATATTCACTGGCGCGGGTTTCCGGCTGCCGTTCTTCGAGATGCAGCAGCCAACGGCCCATGCCAATCACCACAACCGCCACAATGCTTTGCTGCCATAAATTGGGCCGAATTGTGATCAGCGGCATAAACAGCATCAGCAGTGAGATAATCAGCAGCAAAATCTGACGGCGACCCAGCCCCGCCAACAGTGGTTCAAACAGACGAGGCAGTCGTTCCACCAGCAGCGTGGTCAACAGCTGACCGCAGCGGTCAATATGCGCTCTCCACGGGCGCGAACGGCGGGGATATGACTGACTCATTGTTCCTGTCCTGTAAACTTCTTCAGATAAAACTGGGTGATGCTGTAGAGAATCAGCGCGGCCACGATCAATCCGGGTGCTAGGATAAACCAATGGTTACGCAATAGGCTTGTCACTTGTTCACTCACACCTGCGTTGGTGACGGCTCGCTGAGGCGATTGGCGCAAAAATTCTAGCGTGTAGTCTTGCGCATCAAACGGAGACGGATTGTCCGTATTGGCGCTGACGAGCACCGTGTCTCCCTCGATTTGGTAGAACAGCGGATCGCGGCTGATCAAATCACGCACTTGATCAAGTCCGGTGTCGGTCTGGCTGGTCAGGGCCAGCAGCATCCGGTCTGAATTCCAGGGTGAAAAGATCGCTTTGATAACACCTTCCACATCGGGTAAGGTTTGTACCTGACTATCGCGCCACTGCCGGGAAAACAGGTTTTGCAAGGCTAGATTATCAGCCTGGTAGGCTTCCGGAAAGGGAAACTTGGCCTGAACGCCGATTCCGATCAGATGTTTGCTCTGCCGTTGTTCTTCGGGCAATTGGCCAGCCCGGTAGACCGAGAACTGCACAGTATCATAGCGGCTCAACCGGCCTAACCGCTCGCTCACTTCCAGCATGAGCAGCAGATCGGCTTTGTTGGGATTATCGGGTACCACTATTGCCGTACTGGACAGATCCTGGGGAGCCGTGAACGGGTAGCCCGCCTGCAACAACTTCAAATCGGGCAGTTTGGCCACCTGTTCGCGCTTTAAGTCAAAGCTGGTGTCGGCATGGATTTTGCCCCAGAGCTGCTGATCGGTGACGCGGCTACAGGAACGGCGTTCGCGCGGATCGAGCCGGAAGTTGATCTGCATCTTCGAGTTGGGTTTGATGCTTTCGGCAGGAATGTCAACCCGCAAGGACTGGCGATTAGCCCCGCTGACGGAAGTGAGCCGCGCGCCCCCCAAGGGCACCCCATCCAACTGCACCTCCACCTGCGAGGTTAAGGGATTCACCTGGGGGCCATAGCTGTAGCGTAGCGTCATCGAGCTACCTGGCAAGATCCGGTCGTCGGGCAGGGCACGAAAATCAAACTCCAAGGCGGGCGCATGGGAGCCGCGCACTGACACATCGGTATAGGGCTTGTCTTCAAAAGTTTTCAGATCGCTCAGCTTGAACCGATCGGTAGGTGGCAGGTAGCCGCGCCACTCGCGCAAAGGAGGCGGAGACACTGCCGTCACTTCGTTGACAAAAATCACACTGCCCGTCCCCAATTGGCGATCGGGAGCCTGCACCATAAACTGGACTGCTTTCTCTACCGCTTGCGCCGTATTGCCGGTGGCAACTAACACCGGGGTTTTGCCCTGATTGACCGTTGCCATCAGCAGCACACCCACGTCATCCCCTAGCGCTTTCTGGTTGCCATCAAGAAGTTTTCGGTTTTCCAGTGCTACCGGTAACTCCAATTCACTCAGAATTGGCTGCTCGTCTGGCGTACCGATGATCACCAACCGCTCGGCATCATTGACTTGGTCGGGCGCATCCACGAGGCGACTATCGAGGGCACGATACTGAGCAATCTGGCCCAATGAGGCTTGAAAGCGGGCGGCAGTGGTCAACCAGGTTTCGTCAAGAGCTTTAGGCTGCAAATAGGCGATTTGGTTCGGCTCCAGGCTGAGGGTGTCGAACACAGGATAGGGATAGCGGTCGAAATTGAGCGAAACCGGCTGCGGCTGGACGTTAAAAACAATTTTGGAATCTGGTAAAATTTCCGACCACAGGGATGGATCGTAGGGGTCTTGGGTACAGGTGGGTGAATTATTTTGTAATGCAGCAATGGCCAGTTCGTTGTAGTCTCGCAGTAGGCGCACTGGAACGTCAAAAATAGCGCTGCCAACCCGGCCTTCGGGTTGATTGAGGGGTACGCTGCCAATGCTGGTGCCGTTGATTAACACCGTTAGGTTAGAGCGGCTGGCATACAGGGCCGGCGAATGACGATAGCGTAACTGTACCTTTACCGTGTCAGTTTTCCAGTGCCGCGGTCGGGTAAACCAAAGTCGCGTTTCGTCATAGATACTCTCTAACCGCAGGCGGTTGCTAACAATCGGACTGCGGTTAAACTCCAGTACATACTGACTGGCAGAACCGGGTGCTAGAACAAGCGTTTTGGGTGCAGCAGGCACAGCCACCGATTTGGTTGCTGCATTTGTAGGAGCATTCGTTGAAGCATTCGCTGGAGTATTCACCGGATCCGGTCCGGCTTGGGCCAAAACTGGCGTTGTGAGTTGCGCTAGACTCAGTCCCAGCAGCAGCCGACAAAGAAACAATTTCATCTGCGGCGATCGATTGCCACGCTGATTAGCATCATTGGCAGCAGAGGATTGGGGGAATCGGAAGGGAAATTGACTTGTCATAGGGTGGGGGTTGCACCGTGATGCGTGAATAAATCAGGACAGAAGTGATTTCTCAATCAGAATCAATCAGCACACTTAATCAGCACACTTAACAGCACGCTCAATCAAGAACTATCGGTAACGCTCCCATTCGGGCTGAAAACCTCGGCGGCGCAGGAATTGGGTTTGCAAGCGGCGCAGGCTCTCCTCGGTGGAGGCGTTGGGCTGCTCTTGTTGCAGTTGACGTAATTGCTGGGTGGCGGCGACGGGCTGGTCCTGGACAATCTTCAGTTCGGCAAGCACCCGTTGAATGTCGGCATCGTCTGGCCGTTGGGCTAAGACCTGCCGGTAGAGGGTTTCGGCTTCGGCATAGCGCCGCTGTTGAAATCGCACGCCGGCCAATGCAGCCACCGCATCTATCTGATCCGGCTGTTGGGCCAGGATGCCTTCATAGGCTTGACTGGCCCGTTCCAAATCGCCCAGCGCCTGGGCCAATTCACCCTGAACAAAGTAGACCTCAATCCGGTCAGGATTCTCCGCCAATAGCTGATTCACCCGGTTCTGCGCCCGATCCGGATCGCGGCTGGCCCAGAGCTGCACCCAGCGACGGTTAACGGCGATATGATTCGGCTCCAGCTCCAGCAGGGTGTCGTAGAGGGATTCGCGGCCCGGATCCGCTGGCAATGCGCCTACCAGCAAAAATAGTTCCGGCGGAAACTCACTGCTAGAGGCAGCAAGCCAATTGTTGAGCACCGCAGTTGCCTCAGCTGCGGAAATTTGTCCTTGCTCGTAAGCAATGGCTGTTACCCCCAGAGGAATCGCTCTGTCGTCGGGATAGGTAGCCTGGATCTGCTGATAAATTTTGAGCGCATCGGCCCTACGGCCCTGAGCCAGGCGAATTCCAGCCAATCCTCGCAGGGCAGCCTTGCCGGTCGCCCGGTTGGCATAGCGCTGGGCCAAGTCTTGATAGCGATTGGCGCTTTCCTCTAATTTGCCTTCCTGCCGCTCAATTTCGGCCAACAGCAGTTCTCCTGCTGGGTCGGCTTTGCCGCTAACGGTCTGGCGGTAGGCAGCGAGCGCAGATCGGGCAGCGGCGATATCCCCTCGACTGAGCTGAATCTGGGCAATCCGAAACTGGAGAAAGGCCACGTTGGTTGAACGCAGCGCCTCGTAGGTGGCTAGCAAGGCCGGATCGGGCGGGTTGATCCGAATCAGAGCTTGGGCCAACGGCTGCTGTTCGGCAGCAGAACTGGGCAGGGGCTGCACCAACTGCTGAATCTCCTGCTGAAAGCGACGGCGCGGCAACTCTCCTAACTGATAGGCCATCCAACGCGCCTTGATCTGGACGCTACGGTCCTGAGGCTGCTCGGCCAACACCTGCTGGTAAAGCTGCAAAGCAGTTGCTCTGGTTTCGGGCACTTCGCTCAACACATCGGCGGCTTCGCTCAATAAGCCGGGAGCGGGTGACGGCTGCTGCAACACCTGCTGATACAGCGCAATCGCTTCTCGATACATCGCCTCATCTTCGGTCTGCCGTCCGATGGCACTGAAAGCACGGGCTAACGGCAACTCGGCGTTGGGTTGGTTGCGCAATGGCTCCAGGCTAGTGATTGCCTGCTGCGGCTGGTTATTGGCGATATAGGCAACGGCTAAGGCCGAACGCAACTCTGTCGCCAGCGGATCCGAACTGGATAGACGCTCTAACCGCTCACTTAAGACCTGCACGGCCAGATCCGGCTGCTCGGTTTGCCGCAGGGCAAGGGCGTAAGCCGTGATCGCACTGTTGGGAATGGCGGCCCCACTGGCTTGATAGCGCTCGAATAGAGCGAGTCCGGTTTGGACATCCCCACTGTAGGTGTAGATCTGAGCCGCCGCTAAAACCACTGCCGCTGGCGGGTTCGAGGACAAGACCGCCTCATAGTCAGCAATTGCTTCTGGAAACCGCCCCTGATAGCCATAGAGCAGCGCCCGCTGGGCACGAGCGGTTTGATTGTTAGGCTGGAGCGTCAGCAATGTCGTTAAAGCCGTGATCCCCGTTTGCTGCCACTCCGGACGGTAGGAGGCCAACTCACCAATCGCAGTCAAGGCGGTAGAATTATTTGGCTCTTGAGCAATCACCTGCTGATAGGCATTCCAGGCTTCGCCATCCTGTCCGGCTCGCTGATAGGCAATCGCTAATCCCAACCGGGCGTCGATCGCATCGGGATTGGTTCGTAAAGCCTGCCGAAAGGCCGCAATCGCATCGTTGACCCAACCCCGCTCTAGCAGGATGTAGCCTTCCTGAGCAGCTGCCGAACGAGCCTGAGCCAATCCTGCCGTGATGGTGACATGGAGACTGGCCGCTAGCACCAATGCCAATCCTAGCGCCTGTCGTGCTTTAGAAGCGGCCATTGCGAACCGACCTACAGAAAACTGGCTCATCGAAATAGCCTCCCAAAATCGCTTGAGTCAAAATCTGCTCGGATGCGGAATCCCCCGATCGTTTCAGAGAACTGATCGAACGATTGCACCGTGACGCCAGCCCGCAAATTGGGCGTGATCCGAAAGTCGTAGAACAATTCCCATACGTCTGGGTAATCATCACCCCGATCGCGCCTCAGATCTGCGTTCGAGAGCTGTTGGCCGTAGGCGAGACCCAAGCGGTCATAGGGCATGAATAAATCCAGCAGATTGACCCCCACGCTGTAGGTCGTACCACCCCGATCCAGCTCCAGATTTTCGTACCAACCATAGCGAGCAAACAGCCCCAGATTAATTTCCGGAATAAAGTACTCAGCATTGAGACCATAGGCAGCTTCCCGGTCCCCCGACCGCAGCCCAAACTGATCGCCGCGAGCAATCTGAAAAATTTCCCGAAAGCCACTGTCCTGTCCAGCATCGCGCCCGGTAATGTAGGTGCCACGCAGAATCAAATTCTGAAATCGCAGCCCGATTTCACCTGCGAATCCATCCAGGGCAAAATCACCCAAATCTCGATCGGACGAGAAGCCAGCAATTTTAATTTCTAGCGGATCTGCCACACTCCAGTTGAGCAAAATCGCCGGACGCGACCCCAACCCAGCTGCCGTCAAGGCCGGATTGCTTTGAAACACGGGATTCAGAAACTGAGTTGCCGCATCTTTAGCAAAACTATTGCGGTCGAAATAGGAGGTTAAATCCAGCATCCCGACTATAAAGCGCAGATTGGGCACTTCGGTCGGCGACACAGCAACATAGAGTTCATTCAGGTCAAATCCTGTTTCTGGCGAATCCGAAAAAGCGTCACCTCCCGTGACATCAATCGTGCCGCCAACCAGGAGATTGGGTGAAATTGCATAGGAGGCACTCACCCGTCCGCGCGCCGAGGATTCCTCACCCTGAAGCGTATACACCCCCTGTACTTGCACCAATGGTTCGCCCAAATCCTGGCTGCGGCGAGAGGCGGGCGTTAGCAGCTCGTTGCGGCGATCGGCATTGCTGCGATCGACATCATTGGCAGATTGCGCTATAGATTCAGAGTTAAGTTCAGGAGTAAGTTCAGAAACACCTTGAGAAACGGTAAGAACCGGATTAGATGATTCCTGTGGTGAACGGTTCGGAGATTCGTTAACTTCAGCCGTCGATTCATAATTCTGCCGATTGACAAAAAGTACATCTAAAGCTGAGACTTTTAGAATGTCAACTTTTGCAAGTTCTGCATCTTCTGATTCAGCAATTGATGCATTCAGCGGAATGTCAGAATCAATAAGTTCAGATGCAGGAGAAAACTGAAGATCGTCATGATTGAGTTCATCACTCAGTTCAACCACTGATATTTCTTCTACCTCATCCTGCACTGTAATTAATGGTTGGACAATCTGGGTAGAGCGCTCAGAATTTGCTTCAGAATTTGCTTGAGCATGGGGCTGCCAACCAGCACAAACACCCAGTGCAATCAGTGTTGTAGCAGATAAGCTCGTAGCAGATAAGCTCGTAGCAGATAAACGAGACCAGCACTGAGCATATAACCGTGAAATTTTTCTCTGATGCAGAGCAACATCATGAAGTGGGGGATTCATGTTTCCTGATAGATAAAAGACGCAATTTCCTGATCGGCCAGGAAAGGAATTAATTTGTAACTTGTAATTCAGATAATTCTGAATACCGGCGTACTGATTGAGAGATCGTCTTCTGTCGGCAAACGCGCACAGAACGGGATATCATCGCTAGAATCAGAAAAATCAGGATTGTATAACTAGTCGTTGTAACTGACTATGACAACTGATGTGTAGTTGTTTTTCCAGAATTGATACAACAGGTAAACACAAACTGATCGCTTAATCAATCCTCAGAACAATTTTATTGCTCTCAGCTTTCAGTTTCAGCTTTCAGTCTGGGAGATGACACCAATTAGATAGAAAGTAAATGTTAGGAAGCGATGCACGTCCTGAGAAAACCTGGTAGATGAATTCAGGAAGCGATCGAGAAGCGCTTCACAACTAAACTCATTCTATCCTTGTATACGCAAAAAATCTGAAGGAACCATTAAGGATAAGCAGCTCCATATAAAGGTGGGAAAAACTTATTGACCGCACTTAAGATGAATGGCAACAATTTATACTCGCCACCATCCCATTTTTGGATTGTTTTTTTGACTGGTTGACAAGATAACCTAAACTGGAGCTAAAAAGTCATAATGTTGTAATTATCCAGGTAATTTAAACGACATTAACTAGTATCAACTAGACTAAATAGCTCGACCTGTACCGGCATCGGGTTAGCTTGGTTGAAGTTTTTGAAAAGTTCTTCGGCTAATCGTGAAATATTGGACCAATCCGTAGAACCAGTCCAATTTCTAGAGTATGGTATGAAATAGGAGTGCAAGCTCGACCGTCAGCACCATCGCCACATCTACTTTGGTTTGCGGTTTAACTTCAGTTTTTGATCCTTTTCCCATGTCTACTCAGTTCTCTATGCTCCGATCGCCTGGTCTCCGGTCAAATTTTTGTTGCCGGTTGCTCCTCATTCTCCTCAGCGTTACTCCCTGCATCTCTCTGATGACTGGATGCACAGAGATCCAACTGCCAACCAAACTAATTCCGGCACGCCAACTCAAAGAGATTATGATGGATTGGCACGTCAATCAAACATCCCAACCTGGAGCTTATGAAATTTCTGGTAAAACCAACTTACCGGATCGCACCCAGCTCACGGTAGCCGCTCTCCGCTATCTCTACCCCATTGCAGCAACGGCTCGTCGGTTCAACACCGACCCAACCTATACGATTTTGGATTATCAGTCCGTCACGGTAGAGCAGGGCACTTGGCAAACCCAACTGAATCTGTGGCAAGTTGCATCGGATCGGACCTTTAAGGAAAATTGGCAGCTCGACCAACAGGGACTAGCGATTCGATTTAATCCCAGCGAAGATGTGGTTTTTTTGGTGACACTGGCTCCGATTGACCAATTGCCAGCATTACAGCAGCAGCTTGCTAAACAGGGACAGCAGCTTGCCAAAAGTACGGTTCGCAGCAGCACGGAAGGAGAACAGTACGCCCAGTTTCAAAAAACTCTGGCAGTTGCCTTGCCCACCGGCAGCACGTTGGCTTCCTCGGCTCAGGTAGACACAGAAAACTTTGGCTGGGGACGCCGTTACCTGATTCCACAGGAACCGCAAAATCCAACTCAGCTGGAACGACCCAAGACCCGCCAAACCGATGCGCCTGCCCGATCAGAGGAGTTCTTGCGCTAGGAGAGTCAATAATGGTTGTTAGTTTGAGAGTCTTAACTTACGCCTGTCGTTCTTGCACCATTAGAATCGTGTCGGTAAGATCCGCCTCCTGCAAATTGGCTCCAGTTAAATCGGCACCAGTTAGATCGGCTCCCATTAAACTAGCACCCCAAAGATTAGCAGCACGCAAGTTCGCATGGGCTAGGTTCGCTTCACTTAAATCAGCACCCCAGAGGTCAGTTTCAGCTAGGTTGATATGGGTCAGGTTGGCACCACGTAGATTGGCTCCGGCCAAGTTCACCCGACTCAAATCCATCTGTCCTAAACGCGCTTCTGGACCAATCCAATACAGCTCATCGAGGCTGAAAGCGGCTGGAAATTGGGTCGTGTCGTCGTAAAGGGCTTGAGCAAAATCGGTCTGCTGACTGTGGATGGTATGCAAATCCGTATTAAACAGATTGGCATAGCGCAAAATTGCATAATCGAGCGTGGCTTTGTGCAGCTTAGCACCATTCAAGTTGGCTCGGATCAGGCAGGCAGCCGTCAGATTGGCTTGATTCAAATTGGCGCCGCTTAAATTGGCCTGATACAAGTTGGCCCAACTCAGATCTGCTCCAAACAAATTGACAGCCTGCAAATTTGCTGCGGTCAGATCCGCCTCACTCAAATCGACCCCGCTGAGGTCACGCTCGCGCAGGTCAGCCTGACGCAGATTGGCACGGGGCGCAATCAAATACAGCCCTGCTGCAACCGGATCAAAACCAGTGGGGAATCGCGTGGTTTCATCGTATAGCGCCTGAGCTAGAACCGCATGGCGCAGACTGGCAGCAGATAGATCAGCCTGTCGCAAATCTGCTCGCCGCAGATCTGCCTGCTCTAGATCGGCTGCTAAAACCACCTCTCGTAAATCACTGCCTCTCAAGTTGACTTGCCTCAGGTCTGCGGCCGTTAGGTCAGCTTGCCACAGGATAATGGCCTGTAGATCTACTCCACGCAAATCCACCTGACGCAACCTTGCACCACTAAAGTTTCGTCGCCCAAGGGTATACTGCTCCTGAAAATCCGCTGAGTTCATGTCACATGGGGGTATTGCTTGCTGTTATCTTTGTTTATTCGAATTCACAATTATTCTCTATTTTTCGTACATGGCATGCGTCTACAGATTGCATTCAACTGTTGCATTCCTGGGAAGTGCATCAGCATCATTCGGTTTCCATCAGGAGGAAACTAGCTCTAGTTCAGTGACTGGCTGCCAAATCCAAACTGCATACTGGTGTTCTACTGGTGTTACAACCACATGATGTGCTCTGCAACTCAATTGCCGAGCTGTTTCTAGGGCCGCTTCTTTGGTGGAGAGTAGGCGAAAGAAACTGTAGTATTGGCCTGCAACCTGAATGGCAAATTGACGTCGGTGTTCATGCTTTACTCGAATGCGGCAGGTTGCATATTCTTCGGCTAGTTCTGTAATCAGCCCACAACTTTGCCCAACTCCTTCCCCCATCTCTGGATCGGTAGCAAGCCACTCGGTCATACTTCCTGAAATTGGCTCTACTAGATCAAGCTGCGGCTGCGCCGCAATAGCAGCCAATAATTCTGGTTCAAACGTCACCTCGGTTAGCAATGGCAATTCGGATGCAAGCTCACTATCCCAATCAGCAGCCACAATTGGCTCAGCAGCGGGGACTGAAGGAACCGCAGCCGGTATCGCCACTCGATCTTTCTGCCGCCTCCATATCTCCACTGTAGCCATGCCCGTTACTACACTCGTAACTAATGCACCACCAATGTAGCGAATCGTTAAATCCCGATTTTGGCTGGCAATAATGGGTTGCAGTTCCCGCCCTAATGGCAAACTGTCAACTACTGCTTCCGGTTGGGAATGATAGAAGAAGAATGGCAGCGTTAGTAACGAAAAGACTGCACTAGACGCAACGACAGCGGGCAAAATAGCACTCGAAACGTGACGACTACTCATGACTCACCGCTCTAAAAACCTCAAAATAGCAGGGAACGTATCCGTGAAACATTTGTACTTGAACCTATCCGATTTTTCTGACTACAAGTCAGTAAACCCGTCGGAATTTTTGAATTCCCACCCAGAGGGGGCCTTGGATAAGCTGTTAGAAACTTGAGGGCGGTAGTGCACCAGAAAAACCGCGTTGGCGACTCTTAATATTTAGTTAAGGTAAAATTTGTTCCCTCATTATAAAAAGCTTGGCTTATCTGTGCTAATACATCTAACGAAAGACTTTTTCTTCTCAGCAAGCAAGCGAAGTATGAGTCGAGTGATTGGATCAACTGAGGCTGATTCCTACTTAACCTACTTTACTTTCTTCTTAACCTAGACTACGGGTGCAGTGCTAGATAATCCGGTGGAAATTAGCAAAATTTGAATGAACCCTGACCAATTTTTTTAAACCTACGATTGAGCAACTTCAATTTGCCCATCTGCTGGGAGTTGAGTTCAAGAATCTCTGAATTTGCTAAGAGTCACAATTATGCTGAATCCTTTATGGAATAATGCAATAGGCGTTCTGATCCTAACTTCTGGATCTGACGACCGACGCGAACTGGTTACAAACAGATGGGGATTTGCAATGCAAACTTAATACGAACTTGAAGTATGGACTCGAAACATGATCCGGATCTCCCTATTCGCTGACTGGATGTAACGAGTGAAGCCTGACAAAACGCAACGCTAAAGCAATACAACGCTAAAAAATGACTGTTCCCACTGCTGACAGCGTGTCATAACTGGGCAACTGCGATAGTCAGCACCACTTGGCTAGTCTATTCCCGTAGTTTGGTGTTATTGTCTGTCTCTAATGAAGCATCTTCTCAAACCGCTTGGACATTGTCTCACGACCGCTGTAATGACATCGGCAATGTTGAGAATATATGCATTGCCCCCTGCCGAAGCCTCCACCCCCAATCCGGGAACAGATCCACTCTCCACAGATACAGTTACTAATTCTGGAAGCACCGAGCCATTGCCAGCTGTGTCCGTAGCTGCGCCAGAGGCTGCTCCACCCGAAGTTACTCCACCCGAAGTTACTCCACCCGAAGTTACTTCCACAGCTCCGCCAGCAGAAACGCTGCAGCCCGCAGCGGCTCCGGTTCAGACGCTTGCCCCCACGGCAACACCCGTTCCCACCGCACCTCAAGCCAGCGGTATTGAGAAGCCCACAGCCACACCGAGCCTGCCCAAGCCAGCTCACCCACCGGCCGCAGCTACAGATCCAAATGTAGACTCAAATCTAATTGACCAACCTGGGGCGACCACCAACCCCGCCGCTCCATTGCCGCCAGCAAATCCCAAAGCAGGAGCCAATGCCAGCCCCCAGACCATTGCCGGTATGCGTCAGGTGCTAGAGAAACGGCTAGCCGGTATTGTGGAGCAAGATAAGGCCACCAGAGAATCTCAGTGGCAGCAAAACGTGATTTACACGGCTCTACAAGCAGCCTGGAACAAAGAGTTTGAGCGCGCCCGCCAGATTGCCAAACATCCAGCTCTCCCACCCACTTTGCAGTTGGAAGTGCTGACTAAGATTGCTGCCATTGAGGCTCAACTTACGACGCAGCCCAGCCCACAGACCGCCCAAGCGTCTACCCCAGGACAGCAGCCCGCTGGGGCGAACCGAGGACGCACTGTTCCCTCTGGTTATGCTGGGGTCAATCTAGCTTCATTATCCAACCATGCAGGCATTTCCCTGGCAAACCAGTGTCCAGCGGTCAATCACTCTGTTGCCTCAGCTCCTAATACAAACGCAAAGCCAGGTGGATCGGTAGCAGCGGCTAAATCTACTCAGGCTTCGGACAAACCAGCCGGGATTCCAGCTTTCATTCCGGCTCTGGGTGAAAGTTTAGCGAGCCGTTTGGTGCAGTTGAGCCAGAAACCCAGTGGAGTTGCCAATCATCAGACCTCCGGTAAGCAGGAGGCCAGCACACGCGCACGGCAACCGCTTGTGGCTCCGCATCTATTTACTGGTGTCGCTAGCAGTAGCGTCAAGCCCCAGCTCGACCAACCTGCTCCTGCCCAGGTTCCTCAGGCTCCTACTCAAGCCTCTACGGCCCAACCCCTGGCTCCCCGACCGATTCCGGCACAACCCACAGTGGCACAACCCACAGCACAACCCACAGCTGAACTGGCGTCCCGGCCCGCAGCCGATGTCAAAACTCAAGTGCAAGTTAAAGCAGAGCCTGAGATGCCAGCTCTGTTGCCGGCTAGCGCTAATGATGGAACTGCAAGCGCCGAGGCTCTGACCTCGTCCCCGCTCAACCCCGGTCTAGATTCATGGATGGCATCAACGTTGAACTATTCCTTGGCTCAGTTGAATTTGCCCTTTCTGCCGCCACTTTCTGATTTTTCTAGCCGTAAGACAACGCCGTTGGATCTGGTGCGTCCTTGGTGGCTCGGTGCTGACGATAAGGAACCATCCAACCAGCCTCCTGCCGATGCTGATTTAGCTGATGCAGCTCAAGCCTCTATTCAACCGGCTCGTTTCGGGTTTGAGCCGCTAAATCTCCCATCTGCTGAGGTGGGATTGAGCAACGCTCCTCTCTGGCAAACTCTGGAACAGAAGCTGGCTTCGCTGCAACCGCAGCCCAATGTTCCTAAATTGGCTCAGAAGCTATCAATTCCTAGCCTGGTGGCAAAGGCAACCACGAAACCAGCAGTCTACGATGCAGCATCTCTCTTGGCAATTAGCTGTAGCAACGCCCAACTCGGCCATTATGATGCAGGCAGCTATGTCGTTGATCCGGCGACCTCGAAGCGGATGGGTTGGGTGAATTTGCTGTTCCCCTTACCGATTCCGGCAGTGATTACTTCGGCCTTTGGTTGGCGTATCCACCCGATTTCTGGCAATTTGAGCTTTCATACAGGTCTTGACTTGGGTGTACCAATGGGAACTCCGGTGATGGCCGCCCTCGGTGGGCGGGTTGTGGCCGCCGATTATATGGGTGGCTACGGACTGGCAGTGGTTGTAGAAAATCCAACGACCCGCCAGCGGAACCTATATGGCCACCTCTCTGGAATTGCAGTTCAACCCGGTATGCAGGTTGCCCAGGGAGCGATTCTCGGCTGGGTTGGTAGCACCGGCAATTCCACTGGCCCGCACCTCCATTTCGAATCTCTGATCTCAACTGAAACTGGCTGGACTGCCGTTGATCCCTTAGCGTCAGCTGCGGTTGCAGTGGCAAGAGATAAGTGAGAAAGATGGGGGAAGTGAAGCTTCACTACCCCAAATACTTCGCCAGAACTGTCTGAATCTCGTTTGCTACGGCATCGGGCTGTTCCACCATTGAGAGGTGGCCGCAGTCTGAGATTTCGCTGACATTGTTGCCACAAAACTCGAACGAGGGATGAAAGCTGGCTAGATGGTGCACATATTTGGGTTCCATCATCGTGTCGTTAGCGCCAGCAATAAAGTGAACGGGCTGCTGGAGGCGGGCCACTACCTGAGGCAGACGGTGCACTTCTGCTTCTGTGGTGGAATCAAGTAAGGCTCCTAGAGCGGCCTCTGGTTGAGCAGCGACCAAATCGACCAGACGCTGCCTAGCCCAGTTCAGTGCTAAGGGGCGGGCCACATTCATCCGAGCCAACGGCAAATCCAACAGGGGAAAATAGCTGAGCCAACGGGGACGCAGTTTCACCAGCATTTTGCCCACCGTGCGAAATCGCTCAAATTCTTCTTTTAGATAAATACCGCCCCCCGAATTGACGCAGATCACGCCATCGATGGTTTGGGGAGCTTGATCGGCAGCCCAGAGGGCAATGCTTCCACCCAACGAGTGACCAATCAGCCAGACTTTGCGAATATCGAGTTGTTGCAGCAGTAGGTTTAAATCCTGGGCATAGGCTGCAGGCGTATAATTTGCCGTGGTTGGGGCTGCGATGGCGGTTTCAACTTCCCAAGCTAGACTAGGCGGACTTTTGGCAGATGCTCCTACCGTTACCCGTTCTGCCAAATTAGCGGCCACACTAGTCTCTACCCTAGTTCCGATGTTGGTTGGCTTAATAGCATCGAGTTGGGACTCGCCAAATCCCCGCAAATCGTAAGCCAAGCACTGATAGAGAGGAGATAAGCGT
Source organism: Leptolyngbya sp. NK1-12 (assembly GCF_032598965.1). Lineage (NCBI taxonomy): Bacteria > Bacillati > Cyanobacteriota > Cyanophyceae > Leptolyngbyales > Leptolyngbyaceae > Leptolyngbya > Leptolyngbya sp. NK1-12. The sequence goes on along the minus strand of NZ_CP053586.1, from coordinate 137,205 downwards.
TCGATGACCGGCTGCCAGTAGGCACGGCTCAAAAGCCAACCGTGAATAAAGACCAAAACAACAGGGGAGCCAGTGGGGGCAGAAAGCTCGTAGGTGTGGGGAAATCCCTGAATGTCAATCGTTTTGACCATACCGAATCGGATGTCCTCTGTTGTCTCAACAGCAGCAAATTACAAGCCGTGAGCGAGCGGCAGCGGTATATGCCTCTATCTCTATCATAGATTCCGAGGGCCTTTGTTTCCAAGTGCCTACTAGTTGCAACGTAAATCTCTTGATTGCAAAGTAAATCTGAAGTTTTGCAGCTGCCCGACTCAGGCTCGTTGCCAGATGCAGCGATGCGGGAATTCTAGTCACGCCCACTTCCAGTGGAATTCTAGTGAAAGAATTTAGCTCGCCTAGCTTAGGGCGGAATGGTTCATGCCCAATTTCAAAGCTCAGATCTTCAATTTCCAGAGTGGATTGCTAGCCAATCCATCGAAGCGATGGTTTTTAATCACCGTGCTATTGCTTTTGGGCAGTGGGGGGAGCCTGAAATGGTGGTTGACCCAACCCCAAGCTAGCTCAACTCGCCATCTAGCAAATGAGTTTAATCGCCAAGCCCTTGCTTTGACAGATCTCTACCTAGACGCCTACTTTGCCATTTGGGTTGGCCGCCAGTCGCAAGCATCTCAGCCAAAGCCCTCAAAGCCCTCTATCTCAAGTTCCGATCGCCAGCAGATCGTGAGCACTCAAGCCCTTGTTTCGCCGATTCGGCAAGCCATCCCACCACCTACGCCCCAGCTAACCGCTGACCTATCTCACGGGTTACAGCAAGCGAGCAAGTTGGGCAGGTTATTTATTGTGGCAACATCAGGACAGATAATTGCCAGCTCCTCTCAGGCCAGTTTGTTGCAAAACCAAACTGCAATGGCAATTCGCGCCGATCTCCTATTGCAAACAACGCTCCACCAACTTCAGACTGCCCAAAAAGCTCCGACATCGCCCCATCTGACCAACCAGCCGTTGGAATTTCAGCTTAATGGCGAGCGCTATTTCGCGCAAGTGACCTCCTGGACGAATTCGTTTGGGTTGGATTGGTGGTTGGTCACAGTTGTGCCGGAAACTGCCTTCACGACAAATTTTCATCCAATTAGCCGCATCCTGGTACTGAGTTTACTGGCGCTTGTCCCTGCGGCTTGTAGCTTCAGGCGTTTCGTTCGGCTCTCTGCTTCTGAGCCTGTCACCTCGCCTATCACCGCTGCTGGCACTAAAGACTGCCAAAGCAGCGAACACAGCTTGCCAATTCAACAGGCACTACAACAGGTTTTAGCGGAAAAATTGGCGGAGAAAGAGGTGTTGCTGAAGGAGGTGCACCACCGGGTCAAAAATAATCTGCATATTATTGCTAATTTGCTGGATTTACAGTCAGACCGAATTCAAGATCCGCAGTTGCTCAGCTTGTTTACAGACGCACAAACTCGAATTCAGGCCATAGCTTTGATTCACGAGCAGCTTTATCAATCTGATCACGCAGGACACATCAATTTTGCCGACTACCTGCGTCGTCTGTTGGACAATATTAGGCTAGCTGCTGATGATCCTACCCACCCCATTCAATCGAACCTCACTGCCGAACCTGTATTGCTCAACCTAGAAACAGCCGTGCCCTGTGGTCTCCTGATCAACGAACTAGTTACTAATGCACTCAAACATGCCTTTCCAGAGCAGCCTGGAGAAATTGCGATTACGCTGTTTCAGGTGCAGGATACCATTCACATCCTGGTTCAGGATGACGGAATTGGGTTACCGGCTGATTTTGATTGGCGTAATTCCACTTCGTTGGGCTTAAAGCTAGTGCAGATTCTGACCAGGCAATTGCGGGCCACGCTTACGGTTGATGGCAGCCACGGTGTTCGCGTTGAGCTGACATTCAGCCCGTTGAAATATAAACCTCGGTTCTGAGTTTACTTCAGCCAAGGCAGCCTTACCCAAGCAAGAGACCGGTCAGCTTGAGATTGATTGAGTTCAGCAGAGCCGATTGAGCCGTGCGGCAATTTCCGGCAATGATAAAATTTCGTCCACCGACGTGCGAGCAATGGCGGCCTCCGGCATGACTGGACTCTGGGCAGTTGCGGGATCTTGCACCATCACTACACCACCACAGGCTTTCACTGCTGCTGCTCCAGCCGCTCCATCCTGATTGGCACCGGTCAAAATAATGCCAATTGTGCGCTCGCGATAGACATCGGCAGCCGATTCAAATAACACATCAATCGAGGGGCGAGCGTAGAAAACGGGGTCATCAGTGGATAGGGCAAAATGATCTGCTTCGATCAGTAAATGATAATCTGCCGGAGCCAGATAAACATAGCCGGAAGCAATCTGGTCCTTGTCTTCTACTTCTTTCACTATCAAGCTAGTGGAGCGCTGTAAAAACTCGATGATTTGATTGGCAGAGTCTTTGTGGCGATGTTGCACAATTGCGATAGGAAGGGTAAAGGCGGGGGCTAGCTCTTGCAGCAGCACCTTCAAAGCAGCCATTCCCCCCAATGAGGCACCGACTACAACCAGACGCGACTGCATCAGTCCAACCTCCGGTAGATCTTCTCCCGTTTGTCTAAATCCTCGTAGCGATTGGCAAAGGGGCTGAGCCGGAGCGATTCCTGCCGTCCTAAGGCTAAAATCCCAAACGTGCAGAGGCTCTCGTGAAAAAGTTGATGCACCCGTTGCTGCAACACCGAGTCGAAATAGATCAAGACATTGCGGCAGAGAATGATATTGAATTCGTTGAAGGACCGATCGGTTGCTAGATTGTGCTGCGAGAAGACAATGTTTTCGCGTAACGTGGCTCGAAAAATGGCGCTGTCGTAAGCGGCGGTGTAGTATTCCGAAAAAGATTGTTTCCCGCCCGCTTGTAGATAAAGCTGAGTATATTGCTGCATCAAGCCCAGTGGATAGATACCGCTCTTGGCCTTTTGTAGCACTATTTCGTTGGCATCAGTAGCATAGATCCGGCAGCGGTTATATAGCCCTTCTTCCTGAAGTAGAATCGCCATCGAATAAACTTCTTGCCCTTCTGAACAGCCAGCATGCCAAATCCGGATGTAAGGATAGGTGCGCAGCAACGGGATCACCTTTTGCCGAAACGCCAGAAAAAAGCTCGGATCGCGGAACATAGACGTGACATTAACGGTGATGCCGAGAAGAAAGCGCTTTAAACAATCTGGATCATGCAGAATGCGAGCTTGCAGCTCAGAGATTGTGGCTAATTCTTCGGCATGCAAAATTTTGCGGATCCGCCGCTTTAAGGATGAGACCGCATAGTTGCGAAAATCAAAGCCATAGTATTGATAAATCCCCTCAAGTAATAGCTGAAGTTCAATATCTTCCAGGTTTGGCTGTGACACACTCATAACCACAGACATCAGGTAGCAGCGTAGCTTTATCTGCAACATTCCGCCCCTATCGCAGGTATCAAGTTAAACTCGCTCAAAGGTAGAATCTATCCTTAGAGATATTTTAAAGAGGTTGTCTATGGAGTTAGGTTAGAGCTATTTGTCATTCTACCCTTAGACCTAGCCTTAGACGAGTCTTCTAGGGGGAGCAGGCGGCTATCTTAAGCCTATCTTAGGCTAAGTTTAGCCAGAGTGTCCTAACCGGCTCAACCTCTGTCAAAATTGAAAAGCATTACTTGATACTTGATTGGGTATCTCCTTTCCCTGTTCCAAGACTATCGTTTTACTGCACAACTCATTGCACAACATGTTGAATCGCCTAAAAATCGGAACGAAGATCGGAGCTAGTTTCGCGTTGGGGTTAACTATTTTTACAGTTATTGCCCTTCTTTCCCATCGTAGTATCAATCAACTCGTTGAAAATTCTCGGCGCGAAGCACATACCTTTCAAGTATTGAGATACCTTACGGATCTAGACGCTCAGCTCAAAGGAGCAGAGGCAGGGCAGCGGGGCTACATCATCACTGGAGATACTCAGTATTTAGCGCCCTACAGCCGGGCTTTGAACAATTTGGATACTGTAATCCAGCGGCTGCGACAGCTCACGGCAGATAATCCTAACCAGCAGCAGCGACTGAATACGCTAGAACCTCTGATCGAAGAGCGGCTCGAAGTGATGCAATCTAGAATTGATCTGCGGCGAGAGCAAGGATTTCAGTCCGCTCAAGCGGGCGTGGCGCAGGGCAGAGGGCTACAGCTTAGCAATCAGATCGAAAAGGTTGTGACCGAGATGGAACAGGAAGAGCAGGCACTTCTAGCCCAGCGATCGCAAGCAGCTCAGCGCTCTACCCAGCGTACTCTCAACAGTATTTTATACGGCGTACCGCTCTATCTAATTTTGCTGGCTACGATTGGGTTCTTGTTAGCACGCAACATTTCCCGTCCATTGCGACAACTTGCTAAGGTGGCTGAGCGGATTGGCACAGGAGATCTGTCAGTCGATATTCCACCCATGACTCGTCAAGATGAGATTGGTACACTCAACCAAGCCTTTAGCGAAATGGTGGTGAATTTGCGGGAGACTACTCGCAAGAACGAGGAACAGGGTTGGTTGAAGTCCAACTTGGCGGAGTTTACCCAACTGCTGCAAGGACGGCGAGATCTGGTCACCGTGGCTCGGCTGATATTGTCAGAACTGGTACCATTAGTGGAAGCTCAACAGGGTGCCTTTTACATTCTGGATAGCGACACCGATCCACCTCTGCTCAAATTAGTTGGGAGCTATGCCTATCATGAGCGTAAACAGCTCAACAATCAGTTCCATCTCGGTGAAAGCTTGGTTGGTCAGTGCGCTTTGGAAAAACAGCGGATTTTGCTGACCCAGGTGCCTAGTGATTACATCCGCATCAGTTCCGGTTTGGGAGAAATGACGCCGTTAAATATTATTGTGCTGCCAGTTCTGTTTGAAGATCAGGTGACGGCAGTAATTGAATTGGCGTCGCTGCAGCGGTTTAGTGAAATTCACTTGGCTTTTCTAAATCAGGTTACTCAAGGCATTGGCGTTGTGTTAAATACAATCGCCTCCAATACGCGCACAGCTCAGTTGCTAGAACAATCGCAAATCTTGACCCAAGAACTACAGCAGCGGCAAGAAGAACTAGAAGAGAGCAATTGCCGTTTGGAAGAACAGGCTGAAGAATTGCGCCAATCTGAAACCTTACTCAGAGAGCAACAGGAAGAATTACAGCAAACCAACGAAGAATTGCAACAGCTCAACGAAGAGCTAGAAGAAAAAGCAGAGCTATTGTCGGTTCAAAAACGCGAGGTTGAACAGAAGAATCAGGAAATTGAAAAGGCTCGACAAGAGTTAGCCGAAAAAGCAGAGCAGCTGGCCCTCAGCTCGAAATATAAATCAGAGTTTTTGGCGAACATGTCCCATGAACTGCGGACACCGCTCAATAGTCTGTTAATTCTGGCTCGCCTGTTGGCTGATAACAACGAGGGCAATTTGACCGAGAAGCAGGTGGACTATAGCCGCACCATTTACTCGGCTGGCAATGATCTGCTGGATTTGATCAACGACATCCTTGATCTGGCCAAAATTGAGTCCGGCATGATGGTTCTAAATTTAGAATCGATGCCCTTTACCGACTTACAAATTTACTTGCGACGGACCTTCGATCAGGTTGCGGCCGACAACGGGTTAGAGTTTCAAATTGTGTTAGATGATCGTTTACCTGCTGATTTCGTCACCGATCCCAAACGACTACAGCAAATTCTCAAAAATCTACTTTCAAATGCGTTTAAGTTTACCGAGCGAGGCAAAGTCTCTTTGACCATCTCACCCCTGCCCCATGTGCTTCAGATTGGAGAATCCCAAGCTCCCCAGCCGGCGGTAGCTTTTGCAGTTCAAGATACAGGCATCGGCATTGCGACAGAGAAACAAAAGGTGATTTTTGAAGCGTTTCAGCAGGCAGATGGCACAACTAGCCGCAAGTATGGCGGTACCGGCCTAGGGCTATCGATTAGTCGCGAACTAGCCCAACTCCTCGGTGGTCACATTGAATTGACAAGCCAACTAGGACAGGGCAGTACCTTTACACTTTACTTACCATTGCAGTCCAACCACTCCACCGTTCGCCTCCAGGATGCAGGACCCCAAAACCAGGAGCAGGCAACTGCATCCGCTCAACGCCCTGCTGTGCTGCCGTCGGCTCCTCTAGCTCTACCCGATGATCGCGATCAGATCCAAGCGGATGACAAAGTGCTGCTGATTATTGAAGATGACCTCAACTTTGCTCGCATTCTGGTAGATATGGCCCGAAACCAAGGTTTTAAGGTGCTGGTCTCTACTCAAGGCGGAGCAGGATTGGTGCTAGCACAGGAATTTCAACCCACGGCTATCATGCTGGACATTCGCCTGCCTGATACCGATGGCTGGACGATTTTGGATCGACTCAAGCATGATTCCAGCACTCGTCATGTTCCAGTGCATATTCTTTCAGTAGACGAAGAGCAGCAACGGGGTTTGCAATTGGGGGCAATCGCCTATTTGCAAAAGCCAGTTTCAGCAGAAACAATTACGCAGGCGTTAAATAAAATCAAAGGGTTCGTAGAACGTCCAGTTAAACAGCTTTTGGTCATCGAAGACGACCCGGTACAAGCTCAGAGTATCATTGAGCTGATTGGTAACGGAGATGTTAAAAGTACGCCAGCCCACAGCGGTACAGAGGCTCTGGAGCTGCTGAAATCTCAATCATTTGACTGTGCAGTACTAGACCTTGGCCTACCAGATATGAACGGCTTTGAGTTACTAAATCGAATTAAGCAGGATCCCCAGCTTACCAATCTGCCGATTATTGTCTACACCGGTAAAGAGCTGAGCCGTCAGGAAGAAACCGAATTACGACGTTTCGCCGAAACAATCATTGTTAAAGATGTGCGTTCGCCCGAACGGTTGCTCGATGAAACAACCCTGTTCCTCCACCGGGTCCAATCTAATCTACCCCAGCCTAAACAGCAAATACTGGAACAATTGCGCCACAATGATCCAATCCTAGCGAACAAGAAAGTATTGATTGTAGATGATGACGTTAGAAATATTTTTGCACTAACTAGTCTACTAGAAAAATATCAAATGAAAGTTATTTATGCAGAAAATGGTCGAGATGGAATTCAGCAGCTCGAAGCGAACCCAGATGTTGATGCTATTCTAATGGACGTGATGATGCCCGAAATGGATGGCTATGAAACAACACGCACGATTCGTCAGCAGTCTCACTTTCAGACGCTGCCTATCATTGCCCTTACGGCTAAAGCAATGCAGGGCGACCGAGAAAAATGCTTGGAAGCTGGTGCATCCGACTACATCACCAAACCAGTTGATACCGAACAACTCCTCTCGCTGCTGCGGGTTTGGCTCTACAGTCGATAGGCGTGCTCACTAATGCTATTGAGCCTTGCCTAATTTTGCTTCAACCCGAGACAGTAGTTCTGTAAACCGAAAAGGTTTGGTAATATAATCAGTTACGCCAAAATCAAGGCTAATCAGCCGATCTTGAATATCATCCCGTGCCGTGACGATAATAACGCTCAGAAAATGGGGCAACTGCTGTCGCAGTTCCTGGAGGACTGTCCAGCCGTCTTTACCCGGCAGCCCTAAATCGAGCAAAAGCAGATCAAATTCAACCGCTTGTGCCACTTCTACCACCTGAATGCCGCTGTGAACCACAACTGTTTGGTAACCATGCTTTCGCAACCCCTTTTCGATAAAGGCCGCAATGCGCGGCTCGTCTTCGGCAATTAGAATCCGGCACATGCGTAATTGATTGAATTAGAGCGCATTCAAGCAAGCAGAAGAAAATTCTGCAATATAGAAATGAATTTAGAATGAATATTTCATGAGAATTTTCTCATGAAATATGCGTCTACTAGCTAGGATGTTTCACGTAAACGGTATCTATTCCCCTAACTGATTCGCCAATTTCCAAGACTGCAAAATTGCAGAAATTCATGCCCGCAAACGATACCCCATACCGCGCACAGTTTCGATCAAGTCGTTGCCTAGCTTCTTGCGTAAATAGCCTACGTAAACATCCACAATGTTAGAACCAGGATCATAGTCATAGCCCCAAACACGGTCTAGCAGCTGCTGCCGGCTCAGCACCTGCCCTGGGTGGCGCAAAAAGATTTCTGCCAAGGTAAACTCACGCGCCGATAGATCAACGGGGCGATTGTTCACCCGCACTCGCCGTGTTCGCAGATCAAGAACAATCTCTCCAAATGTGATCTGCATATCTGCTTGAGATTGGGCAACCGGAGCCGAGCGTAACCTGGCCCGAATTCGGACCAGCAGTTCCTCAAACCGGAACGGCTTGGTGATGTAATCATCGGCTCCCAGTTCAAACCCACTGACTTTGTCGTGAATGTCATCCCGTGCCGTCAGAATGATCACTGGTGTCTGAATGCCCTGTCCCCGCATTTCTTCTAGCACCATTAGCCCATCTTTATCAGGCAGCCCCAAGTCTAGGATGATCAAATCAAAATCGCCGTCTAGCGCTAGACCAATAGCACCGTCACCGTCCTGAATCACCGTTGTAGTGAACCCATTGGCTTGCAGCCCTTTTTCAACAAAAGCGCTAATGCGCGGTTCATCTTCCACAATCAGAATATGACTCATGTAGACCATTGCTCCTTCGGTGGTTCTAACGGTAAGACCAGCGTGAATGTAGACCCCATTCCCACACTGCTGTTCAATTCCACTCGCCCGCCGTGGGCTTCCACAATTGCCCGCACAATCGCCAAGCCCAATCCCGAGCCTTCAGAACGGCGAAACCGGCTGCTGGCTCGCGCAAAGCGAGCAAAAATTCGCTCCTGATCTTCTAGGGCAATACCTTCACCCGTATCGCTGACCCAAAAGCGGACCTCATTACGATATAAACTAACACCCAGTTCAATTCGATCGGTTTCACGAGTATGCTGTACCGCATTATTAGCCAGGTTAATGATGGCTCCGGTAAGACGCTGCCGATCGGCTACAATCCGACCACTCGCCCGCATCTTAAGCTGCCAATCGCGTTCAGCCAAAGCCTGGGCTTTGGTAAATAATTCTTGAGTAAACGATTGAACCTCGATGGTTTCCAGGCGTAAGAAATCTGGACGTTCTGCTTTAGCTAAAAGAATTAAATCGTTGACCAATCGGCTCATCCGCTCTAGCTCATCCATCACCAGAGCCAGCGTCTCCCGTTGTTCGTCCGGATCGTCCCCCAATAGCTCTAGATGACCTTGAATAATCGTAATCGGCGTCCGCAGTTCGTGTCCAGCATCGTTGATGAAGTTGCGCTGGCTGGTAAAGGCATCTTGGAGCCGATTCATCATGGCATTGAATGTATCGGCCAGTTCAGACATCTCTCCTGAACCCTGGACGGGAATCCGCTGGGCCAAATCCGTTTCGCTGATAGAGCGAGCAATGGTTGATAGGCGCTTCACTGGAGCCAACACCTGAGCGGTGGCAAACCAAGCTAACCCAAAAGAAACTAACACAACGCCAAACGCTACTTTAATAAAAATGCCAACGCTGTCTAGGGCTTCTTGTTGCTCTCCAGCAGTAGTGTGCACAGCTACAAATACCCCACGAATTCTGCCCCCAACCACTAAAGGTTCTGCAATATAGAGGACACTGCCAATCGCAGGATCATTGACCTGCTGCTGACCTGAAATGGGGCGAGAAAGATAAAGCCACCGATTGGCTAGCGGCGAACCGGGTTGCAGAACATCGGGCAGGTTGGCTGGGTTCGACTTATAGAGCTGATTGTCTACGATCGTAATCAAAAAATTGTCATCGCTAGGAAGCTGAACGGCCAGATAGTCTGCTAGAAATTCCCGCAGCTCTGCGTCGGATCGGCTAAACGGGCGGCTCCACTCCAAATAGGCACCGCGAAAGCGCTCAACTTCCCGGTTCAGGTTCTCCTGAACTCGATTGCGGACGCTCGCGAAAAAGAGCGAAACAAATAGCGGTACGGCTGCGGCTGTCACCATCAGCATCAAGAGCAAATAAAGCAGCAAAATCCGGGTGCGCGCCTCGCCAAGAATCTTGCGCCACCAAGGAAAATGCTTTGAAGTAAGAAGCACCGCCTGGTTGTTAGACGGAGATCGAGCCTGAGTTTTACTCACAAGCTGCGTGATGGATGAATCCAAATTTTGATCGCTATTACTCGTTAATTATTACCAATACTTGTTCACTGTTAATGGTATAGTCGCCAAGCTGGGTGGACAAGCCCAACCCCAACATGGCATAGCAGCTATGCTTCAAATTGATTCCACCCCACACCCCACCACTCGATTGCGGCCTTGGGTCTTGGCCTGTAGCAGGCATTGGTCAGCCCGTTGCAAAAGGCTTAGCCCTTTACCATCGTCGTCGTACCTCAGAGTTGCCGTTCCGGCACTGATAGTAACCGTCAAGTCCAGGCTGTCATCAATCGCGAAGGGCTGCTCGCTAACCAACTGGCACAACCGATTAGCAATGGCAAAGGCCTCTTGGCTGTCGGTATTGCTGAGAATGATCACAAATTCTTCTCCGCCATAGCGGAAGGGCGTGTCATAGATTCGCAAATTATGCCGCAGACGAGCTGCCAGAAACTTTAAAACCTGATCGCCTGCTAGGTGGCCGTGGGTGTCGTTGATGGTTTTGAAGAAGTCAACATCTAACATAATCAAGCTAATCGGGATTCCACGACTGCGCGCATTCTGAATTTGACGAGGCAACTCCCATTCAAAGGCCCGCCGATTGTTCAACGAGGTCAATGGATCCGACAGGGCAATAGCCGATAGCACATCATTGGTGCGCATCAGCTCCCGATAGGTTCGAACCTGACGTAAACCTGCCTGAATTTTTGCCTGCAACAACCGCTGAAGCTGGGCAGTGGGAACGCTCTTTGCCAACAAATCTGGAGCATTTGGAAAAACTTTTCGTTCAAACAGCAGGAGGGGCAACTGTAAGTAGGCATCCGCCCCGACTTCTAAAGCAATCGCTTCCAGCTCTATTTCCCTAGCTCGATCCATAGACTCCGCCGCAGTGGCGATCAAGATGCAATAGATCCAGGCAAGGCGGCTCTGAGCCTTCACCTGCTGACAGAGGTCTAACCCATCAGACTGGGTCGCCTGCACCAACAGCAGATCCGGCTGCTGAGCTAAAATCACCGGCATTGCCTCTAGGGGATCGGCTGCACTGGCCATCGTTAGAGTTGGGGTTTGTCCCACCAGGTTAAAAAGCGAGTACCGGAAGTTTTCGTCGCCGACTAGGAGAATTGAAGCATCCATCAACGTTTAGCCAGCTACGCTCTAGGTAGCCAAGTTAAATTCTGAGAGCCTAGGTAAGATATCATGGATACTCCGGATCTAGCATTGACCCTGCTCAGCCTTTGAACAAATGGCAGGATCTCTCTTGGGTATGTCTGGACGTATCATGAGGGTTTCTCAGCGTTAGGCACAGCGCCATTTGGCTGACTGTCTTCTCGGCTGACTGTTGGTAGTGTTCCCTAGTTTAGTTCCTCGACCAACTCTACCCTAGGTTAGAGATCACAGACACGATAGCTCAACTTAGTTGACTGTTCTGACGGAAACTGACCAGAACTCGATCAAACTTTGTCGAATCTGGCAAACATGATTGAGAATAGAAATCATAACTTTCTGCATCGAACGTGCCCACAGCGACGGATCGGAACCCGTTTTAATTAGATACTCTGATGACTTTTGAACCGTAGGCGTCCCATGTCCACTTTCTTGAGCGGCTCGCAAATTCGACAAACGTTTTTGGATTTCTATGCGGCTAGAGGCCATCAGGTGCTGCCTAGCGCTTCCCTTGTGCCAGAAGATCCCACTGTCCTACTAACGATTGCTGGGATGCTTCCGTTTAAGCCTATTTTTCTGGGACAGCGGCAGGCTGAGTTTCCGCGAGCTACGACCTCACAGAAATGCATCCGCACCAACGATATTGAGAATGTGGGTCGCACGGCTCGCCACCACACTTTCTTTGAGATGCTGGGCAATTTCAGCTTTGGTGATTATTTCAAAGAAAAAGCGATTGCTTGGGCCTGGGAACTGTCTACCGAAGTGTACCAATTGCCACCTGAACGCTTGGTCGTCAGCGTGTTTGAAGAAGATGACGAAGCCTTCGCGATCTGGCGCGATCAAATTGGCATTCCGCCCCAGCGGATTATCCGTATGGGTGCCAAGGACAACTTCTGGGAGTCTGGCCCAACCGGCCCGTGCGGCCCCTGCTCAGAAATTTACTACGACTTTCATCCAGAACAAGGCGATGACCACATCGATCTAGAGGATGATTCTCGCTTTATCGAGTTTTACAACCTTGTCTTCATGCAATACAACCAGGATGCAGAAGGCAAACTCACACCTCTAAAGGCTAAGAATATCGATACGGGCATGGGTCTAGAGCGCATGGCTCAAATCCTGCAGCAAGTGCCCAACAACTACGAAACCGATCTGATCTTTCCCATCATTAAAACTGCCGCTCAGCTCGCTGGTATCAACTATGCTGAGGCCAATGAAAAAACCAAAGTTTCGCTCAAAGTGATCGGAGACCATGTGCGGGCCGTGGTCCACATGATCGCTGATGAAATTCACGCCTCAAATGTGGGACGAGGCTACATTTTGCGCCGCTTAATTCGTCGAGTCGTGCGTCATGGCCGCTTGGTTGGCATCGAAGGGGAATTCATTGCTCAAGTCGCAGAAACGGCAATTGCCTTAGCTGAGTCAGTCTATCCCCATGTGCGGCAACGAGCCGAGCAGATTAAAGCGGAACTAGAACGGGAGGAATACCGTTTCCAAAAAACTCTGGAGCGTGGCGTTAAGCTATTGGAGAAAGTAATCGAACGGGCACAGCAGGAGAAGACAAACCTGATTTCAGGCCATGATGCCTTTGTCCTCTACGACACCTACGGCTTTCCGCTGGAACTGACCCAGGAGATTGCGGCAGAGCAGGGCTTAACAGTTGATGCTCGAGGGTTCGAGGCCGAAATGGAACAACAGCTCAAACGCTCGCAAGAAGCCCATGAAACCATCGATTTGACGGTGCAGGGTTCGCTGGATCAACTGGCCGAGCAAATTAACGCCACCGAATTTTTGGGCTACAGCCAATTTTCCAGCCAAGCCGAAGTAACCGTCCTGCTGATCGAAGGCAAGCCGGTAGAATCTGCTAGCTCTGGACAAACGGTACAGGTAATTCTGGATCAGACGCCGTTCTATGCTGAGTCAGGTGGGCAAATTGGTGATCGGGGCTATCTGTCAGGCGATAACCTGCTGATTCGGATTGAAGATGTGCAGAAAGAATCGGGCTTTTTCGTTCACCACGGACGAATTGAGCGGGGAACGCTGCATGTGGGAGATGTGGTGACAGCCCAAGTTGACCAAGCTTGCCGCCGCCGAGCACAGGCCAACCATACGGCAACCCACCTGCTGCAAGCAGCCTTGAAAAAGATTGTGGATGATTCGATTTCACAAGCTGGATCTCTTGTTGCCTTTGACCGATTGCGATTTGACTTTAATTGCCCACGGCCACTAACGGCCGAGGAAGTACACCAACTTGAGGAGCAGGTCAACACCTGGATCGCTGAAGCCCACCAGGCACAAATCAGCGTCATGCCCTTATCTGAAGCAAAGGCCAAAGGGGCAATTGCCATGTTTGGTGAAAAATATGCAGACGAAGTGCGGGTACTCGACTTTCCGGGCGTTTCAATGGAGCTGTGTGGCGGTACCCATGTCAGCAACACCACCGAGATTGGCGTCTTCAAAATCATTTCAGAGACCGGTGTGGCGGCTGGAATTCGCCGTATTGAAGCAGTTGCCGGTCCAGCAGTACTCGATTACTTGAACCTGCGGGATCAGGTAGTGCGCGACCTCAGCGAGCGGTTCAAGGCAAAACCAGAGGAACTGCCGGAGCGGATTACGACTCTGCAAACCGAACTGAAAACCACGCAAAAACAGCTTGAATCTGTGAAGGCCGAATTGGCTCTGGCCAAGTCAGATCAGCTTTTGACCCAGGTGGAAACCATTGGTGCTTTCAAGGTCTTAGTGGCGGAAATGCAGGGCGTTGATCCTGACTCGCTTAAGACGGCGGCAGAGCGCTTACTTCAGAAACTCGGTGAAGGCGCTGTGGTGCTAGGTTCGGTTCCAGAACCGGAGAAGGTAAGTTTGGTAGCCGCCTTCAGTAAATCTGTCAACGATAAAGGACTGCAAGCAGGTAAGTTCATCGGGGCTATTGCCAAACTATGTGGCGGCGGCGGCGGCGGTCGGCCTAATTTAGCTCAGGCGGGAGGACGCGATGCCAACAAACTACCCGAAGCCCTGAAGGCAGCACGGCAGCAGATCGAATCAGGCTTGAAGGAGGATTAATTAGGCTCTATTAACGGAGCAGCGCCTGATAATTGCGGGTGGTTTCTCGCCAAAAGTCGGCAGGCTCTTCAGTTGGGAAATAGCGCTTAATAGCCTGATAAGCATTTTGGGTCAGCAAGTCGCGCAGTTCAGGATTCTCAATTTCAAACAAACAACGGGCTGCTGCTTCTGGAGTATTAGCAGTCATTGCTGTTTCCCGATGCTCCATGCAGAAGTTGGCTCCTTTGGCATTCTTGCCTACTACCACCACACCTGCTGCCATCGATTCTTGCGGCGGCAATGCACATCCCTCCACTTCTGCCGAGGCCAAAAATGCTTGGGGGCGACGAAATGCCATTGCTAGCTCGTGAATCGATAGCCCATGAATTCGCTCAAACTTCCAGTAGCGCCCTCCCATGTCTCGATAGATCTGCTCAGTCTGGTCAATATAGTCTGGCCCTTTTCGAGGAAAGGCAAAGATCAAACCAGGCTCTCGCTCCGACTGGGGGATAAAGGGGAACTTGTTGTTGTCAATAATATTAGGGACGATGCGAATCTCTTTGCCCGGATAAGTGCGCTGACAGATCTCTAGCATAAACGGAGAATCGGTCCATAGCGATACGCGCTCGTCACGAAAATCAAAGTTGTTTTTGACAAATATGGGTGATTGAAGATAGGCGATGACTGGTCCGTGAACCTCAGAAATCAACCCAGTCGAAAGATCGGGCACAATGCAAACATCATCATGACGACGATCTTGCCAGCGCATAAACGGAAGACCAGCGATACCCTTCTCCCCGTAGGAATCCTCGCCGCTCATGGTAGCTAAAAACGCATCAGCCCCACAATTGCGGGCAACCTGGCAGTGGCGCATAATGTTGAGGGTACCACCAAATACTTGGTCAGTCTTCATAAATCTGTGCCACAGAAAGCGATCAAGAGAGCGAAGGCGTAAATCCCAAACGATCCTTTGTAGCTTCCACCAGCTCTCACGAGTATCTAAATCTGGCACCAAGAAAATAAAACGCATATTACACTCTCTCGACTCAGAAGGCTGCGAAATCAGTTCAGAAGGGCCATGCCAGTCCGTTTCGTTGTGACCGGCCTATAAACCAAATCCTGAATTGAGTTTCAATCAATCCTGCGATCTTTACGCAATATCTATAGGATGCTTTGCAGAAATGTTATGAGCAGACCATGTTTAATCAATTTTTGATGTAGTTATCAGTTCATCTTGGGAATTAATCAACTTACGCAATCCGAAAGCACTGCTCCGGATAGTTTTATTACCTAAACAAAAATTTTACGTGAGGCGTATTGTGAAACGATTAAATATAGATTAACCAAAGCAGAGATACCACCGAGAAAACAACCGGATGCAGAGCGGCGATAGACAACAGATGGCACAATTGCGGATCCACCCTCGGCTTCAGGTCAGATTTAGGGTAGCTGTGCTTCATACAAATCTCATCATTCAATTGATTTTTAACGAAGTTGCCGAGCTAGGTGGCGATAAATTCAACCCAGAATTGTAGTGTAGTGATTATTACCCCTACTCTGTTGCATTACTTAACTTCAGAAAGCAGGAATTATCGTGCCACTGCGTAAATCACAGAGTGTTTCCTACCAGCAGTTGTCCACAACATGAATGATGGCATTGATATTCCACCGGATGCTCGTTTGAATTTTGTTCCCTTTGAGCTGCTCTATTGTTTGAGATGATTCGCGGACTGCTGAAATTGTTTGCAAAATGAGTGAAATGACAGTGGTGTTATCTAATGCCCGTTCTTCGTTCCTGACTACGGCCAATAGTGAGCTGTTGAATTACGTCCACTATATAACCCTGACCTATTGACAAAAATGGTTTATCCCCCTTCGGATTCGTCCCTAGACAGTGCTAGCAAAGCTCAAAGCTTCATCATGCCAGATACAGCATCTACCCCAAGTGCATTGCCGTCCAGCGTTCCGTTCAACAACCCGTTGATCACAGGCAAGGAACTGGAATATATTCGGCAAGCAATTGTCAGTAAACGCACATCTGGAGACGGCACGTTCACTAAACAGTGCCAGGCGTGGTTGACGCAGCAGCTTGGCTGTCGCATGTCGCTGTTGACCCATTCCTGCACCGCAGCGCTGGAAATGGCAGCGATTCTGGCAGATGTGCAGCCGGGAGATGAAGTGATTCTGCCCTCCTACACCTTTGTTTCTACTGCCAATGCCTTTGTGTTACGAGGAGCGACGCCTGTTTTTGTGGATGTGCGACCAGACACGCTCAATCTGGATGAATCCAAGGTAGAGGCTGCGATTACGCCTAAAACCAAGGTGATTGCTCCGGTGCACTATGCTGGAGTTAGTTGTGAAATGGATATCTTGAAGGCGATCGCAGAACGGCACAATCTGCTTGTCATCGAAGATGCAGCTCAAGGAATCCGATCTTTCTACAAGGGCAAGCCAGTCGGCAGCCTCGGTCACCTTGCTGCTTTTAGCTTCCATGAAACAAAGAATGTGGTCTGCGGCGAAGGGGGCGCACTGGCCATTAACGACCCGGCGTTAATTGAACGGGCTGAAATTATCCGCGAGAAAGGAACGAACCGCAGCAAGTTTTTCCGCGGCGAGGTGGATAAGTACACTTGGGTGGATGTCGGCTCTTCGTTCCTGCCCAGCGATATCTTAGCTGCTTTTCTCCTGGCTCAGCTGGAAGAGGTAGATTTGATCATTCAACAAAGAATGGCCATTTGGAATTACTATCACCAACGGTTAGAGACGCTGGAACAGCAGGAAATTGCCCGTCGTCCGATTATTCCGGCTGACTGTCAGCACAATGCTCATATCTACTACCTGCTGGTGGAAAACCTGGAGGTCCGCACAGCCCTGATTGCCCATCTCAAGCGCAAAGGAATCCAATCGACCTTCCACTATGTACCGCTACACAGTGCCCCCGCTGGACTCAAGTACGGTCGAACAACTGGAGAGTTGTCTGTCACGGATGACTTAAGCGATCGCTTGATTCGGTTGCCACTAGGGGCAGGTATGACCTTAACCGAAGCTAAATACGTCAGCGAAGAAGTGCTGGCATTTTTTAACCAGCAAAGCTAGAAGCCAAGGTCGCTAAGCTGATTCCAAGCGATTCCAAACGCTTAGGTGACGACTCTTGACACCGCGACGATCAATCTGGAAAGGATGGGTCGTCGTTTTTGATTTGAGAGGTTTAAAACGAGATAATCAGTTCCTTACCCTTGCTAACCTCTGCCAAACAAGCGCTTCAGTGGATTTGAGGCGATTTGCCCTATCCCTCGCGATTGATGGCGTTGAGCCGCTTGCACCGGGTCTGGATCGGTGAGAATCTGAACCGCACGGTCGCGAAGTTTAGCACTGCGATCTTGATTGGTGGAAACAAGGGTTGCTTCCTGTTGACCTTCGCTTTGAGTATCTGATAGAGCGGCCTGGTAGGCTTGATTTAAACTAGGTAGGCTGGCTGCAATTACAGGAAGTTCGACAATCCGGGTTTCCAAGTTCTGACCAATGGCCTGGAGCTGGTTCTGTAATCCCGCTGGCAAGGATTCTTCTTGCTGAGCCAAGGCGGTCACAAACGCTGCAAGGATTTTTTCTTGTTGAGGGTTTAAGGAAGACATGATTGTAAAAAGATTTCAGTACGAAAAAATAGTTAGGCAGGACAGTCTATTTGATAGTAAAAAACTTTGTGAGTTTTGATCTCAGAGGCTAACATAAATCCAACTTTTGAAAGGTTCAGCAACCATCGACAGAACTGTTCGCCCTTAATTGTTGAGATTACTCCTGAGTACAAACAGAATGGATGACTTAGATGGCGCTGCTTCCTGCCGTTGGTTGAGTCAGACTGCTATTGTCGCCATAATCCATTCATTCAATGACTTGTCGATTCTGGTCAACGATCCCCAAGTGGCGGGTGGTTCCACCCCAGAGGCACAATCGAGCAATACCTCTATCGAGAGAGGCATCGGCAATGATTTGTTTCACTCTCGGTAATCGGAGAAGGTAATCGGAGAAATTGCAACGTTACGGCTCAGCTTCAGCAGTGGTTATGTGACACAACGTCGTCAAAGAAGAGCGAGGGATATCTTCGCGATGAGTATTGTGGGTCAGAGGCTTGGAAGCAGCAGTACTGTTACCTTTGCTCAAATCGCAATCTTGCTCAGGGCCGAACCTCTTTCCTCCGATAGGTTGCAACAATTGAGCGATTACGGAAGATCAGAACATCAGACCTGCCACGTGTGCATAGTAATGGCATTCCAGCATTAATCAGAGCCTTTTTAAAAAGTTATCAGGAGTGGAATATGACAAACCCACTAGAAGAAAAACAGACTCATCAGCAAATTGAGCAAATTAAGACAGATCTACGCAGAGCACAGCAAGAAGGCCAGTTAAGAACCGAGCGAATTCGCGAAATTGTACGGGATGCAATGGCGCAGGTAGCAGGCGAAGTTAAACAAGGGTCGGGTGAAATTCAAGTGCTGGCAAAGGAAGCCCTAACCGTTGTAATTGAAACGCTTCAGGGGCGAGGAAAGGAAATCCGAGATGATTTGGCCGCCTCGGTCGAAGGCATCATTGATGGCATTAGCCATGCACGTCGTGATGCCATCAATCAATCTCAAACTGAAGTCAATCAGCTCCAGGCTCACATTCAGCAGCAGGAAGAGCAGCTTAATGCCGAAATTGAAGGGACCCTAACCGAGCTTGAAACCGATGCCAAATCCTCATCGGCTGATGTTCGAGCCGCGATTGAATCAGCAGTGGCAGCTATCCAGGAAAGTGAAGAGGCGACTCTACTGCGGAAACGCTATGCCCAACTGCAAGCTCAACTCGCTATCTTAAGAGCCAACTTGGCCGCCCGCTATGGAGATCGATATGAAGAAATGAAACGCCATCTCGATGATGCCAAGGCTTGGTATCAAGAAGCTCAAACCAAAGCTGCCACATCTGAACCAGGTGCAATGGAGCAGAAGCAGGCTGAGTTTGAGCAAAAAATTGGCGAGGCCGGAGCCGCTATTGCTCGGAAGGAAAAACAGGTGAAACAAATCCTCAAGGATCTGCTACATACGGTTGTAGAGCTAGTCAAAGACGACAAAGGCTCTCGCTAAACGACACTTTAGGCAATCAAAGTCGGATTCAGGGTTTCAAACGATAAGGAACGGAAGGGGCACAGTAGTGTCCTTTTTTATGCTTCTTGCTTACAGTCGTTTGAATCACCCTACGAGCGCAGGGTTTACGGCTTAGCAAATTTCTTTTTTGTCTCCAAGAGACAGTTCACTTTTAGTTGCTCTTCTAATTCCATGCTTAGTTAACTAGACAATATTCAAATTAGTACCTAATTAACGATAGATGGAAACTTTTCTGCTCACTCCTTGGCCCCCCAACTCAATACTCAACACCCTAAAAGCCACCCAACACCCTAAAATAAGAAGAAGTCTAAAGTTGACCGTTAAACAACCCTATGTTTGAAGCCCTTGCCGACCGCCTAGAAGGAGCCTGGAAAAAACTCCGAGGCCAGGACAAAATCAGCGAAGCAAATATCCAGGAAGCGCTGCGAGAGGTGCGGCGGGCGCTGCTCGAGGCAGATGCCAACCTGCAGGTGGTAAAGGACTTTGTTGCCGATGTGCAGACAAGGGCACTGGGAGCAGAAGTCATCGCAGGAGTGAACCCAGGGCAGCAGTTCATCAAAATTGTCTACGATGAGCTGGTTGCCGTCATGGGGGATACCAATGTTCCCCTCGCGCAGGCTGACACTCCGCCCACCATTGTTTTGATGGCAGGTCTGCAAGGAACCGGTAAAACAACCGCAACGGCAAAACTGGCTCTGCACCTACGTAAACTTGACCGCAGCACGCTGTTGGTAGCGACTGACGTGTATCGTCCGGCAGCGATTGATCAGCTTGTGACCTTGGGCAAGCAGATCGACGTGCCGGTGTTTGAGCTGGGCAAAGATGCTAATCCGGTGGAAATTGCTCGTCAGGGGGTTGAAAAAGCCAAGGCCGACGGCATTGATACCGTGATCATCGACACGGCAGGTCGTTTGCAGATCGATGAATCGATGATGGCTGAGCTGGCGCAGATCAAAGAGGCAGTGCAGCCCCACGAAGTGCTACTGGTGGTCGATGCCATGACTGGCCAAGAGGCTGCCAACCTGACTCGCACCTTTCATGAACAAATTGGAATTACAGGCGCGATTCTCACCAAAATGGACGGGGATACCCGTGGTGGTGCCGCCCTGTCAGTGCGCCGTATTTCTGGGCAGCCGATCAAATTTATTGGTGTGGGCGAAAAGGTTGAGGCGTTACAGCCGTTTTACCCGGACCGAATGGCCTCCCGCATCCTGGGTATGGGCGATGTGCTGACATTGGTTGAAAAAGCCCAGGAAGAAGTTGACATTGCCGAAGCAGAAAAACTGCAAGAGAAAATTCTCACCGCCAAGTTTGATTTCACAGATTTTGTCAAGCAATTGCGCTTGATGAAAAACATGGGGTCCCTAGCTGGAATCATGAAGCTGATCCCCGGCATGGGCAACAAAATTTCTGATGAGCAGTTGCAGCAAGGCGAGGCTCAACTGAAGCGAACAGAGGCCATGATTAACTCCATGACCATGGCGGAGCGCAAAGACCCCGATTTGCTGGCCGGTTCTCCCAGCCGGCGTAAGCGGATTGCTAGAGGCTCTGGCTATTCGCTCGAAGATGTCAGCAAGCTGGTCAGCGATTTTCAGAAAATGCGGACCCTAATGCAGCAGATGGGCCAAGGTAATTTTCCTGGCATGGGTGGTATGGGGATGCCCGGTATGGGCGATATGGGTGGCATGTTTGGAGGTGCACCTACGGGGGGATATGGCAATATGTCACCTCCAGGATGGCGAGGTTATCAAGCGCCGATGGCTAGTAAAAAGAAAAAGAAAAAGGAGAAAAAAAAGAAGGGATTCGGATCACTATAATTCTTCCGGTGAGCACGTGCATCTCATGATACGCTCATATTCATAGGGCAAATATCATTCATAGGTTTTTCCCTGATCTGTTGCCTCGTCATGAGGCAGCTCTTCACCTCGCAGAGATAGATTAAGACGTTGGGAGCGATCGTCAAGCATGGTCTTTAAATTTTTAGGTAAAGGCAAAAAATCTGAATATTTTCTAGAAGCACCCCCTGCTGACAACGGTGCAGCCCCTGCTGCTAAGGTTGCGAATAAAGTTGCTGAGGTTGCTGGCGCGGTGACCGACAAAGTGGCTGAAGTTGCCGACAAAGTAGCCGATCAGGTGACCGATAAAGTTGCTGCAGTAGCCGATGCTCCAGCAAAACCCGAGCTGACAAGTAATGGTGCGGCTCCAGTTAATGAAGCCAAATCCAAAGCAAAAAAGTTTAAGAAAACGAAAACTGCGGATAGCACAGCCTCTGAAGCCAAAGTGGCAGAGCCAGCTCCGGTCGCTAAGCCTGTTGCTAAACCAGCTCCACAGCCAGAGCCGGTTAAAAACTTTGCTACTGACTACTTGATGCCTTCTGCAACTCCACGGCGGCGTCCCGGTCCGAGTTTGAACATGTTCCGCGATATGGCCAAGGATGTGAAGACTCGCAAGTAGCAAGATTGTTGCTGGGAGTAAAACATTAATTTCCCACCATTGAGGCGGGTCAGTTTGCCAACGCTGGTGCTTAGCAGTGGTAACAGTATCAGTTGCCTACCTTCCTGGCTTTGAGTTTATGCTCTTTACTACCTATCCGAACGCTCGTCAGAGTTCTTGAGGTTCAAAACCCTTAGGGGTTTCGGATAGGCTCTTGATCATAGTCATCTACATGAGGCACGGGTAACTGTGCCTTTTTGTTGTGCTTGATCTGGTTGTGCTGTCGTGAAAGAGCGATAGCAGTAGTTCGAGTGAATACTATTCCGTTTTAAGTAAAGTTAGTGCTAGCGGCTGATTCGTTGGCTTGTAATCTCTGCTACAAGAGTGAGGCAAACTATTACCTTCTGGGATTGTTAATCTCAAACCAAGTTGAGCCAGTTATGATTCTTCCAATTCCGCTGCAATGGCAAGTTCTGCGTCTACTCAAAGGACGTCGAACCTACCAGGAAATTTGCGATCGGCAGTGGGTCCTGTATCCCCAGGAAAGTTGTTTGACTCCAAGGGCGATATACCGGAGTGAGGACCTAGAACGGGTGACAGCGGTCCATCCAGAAACCACCTATGCCTATGAAGTAGGACGCATCCAGGGAGGCAAAGTAAATCATGCGGCAACAACGGTTTATCAGATACGGCAAACCCATATCCAGAATGGGTCTGTTTACAAAGGTGCCATGAGGCACTGCCTTGCTCCAGCGCAAACCCGCTTTCGTTCAGTTTCAACTACCGAGTTGCTCGACCGAGCTGCCTTAGCCTGCACGTTTGCTGGGTTGCGTTATTTCGGCCATTTTGTCACAGACGATCTAACGCTAGCAATGGCGGCTGAATCGTTAGCCCAGCCCATTACCATGTCCCAACGTTTGACAACTCATCAGTTGGAATATCGCCATCTATTTGGCATCGATCCATTGCCGGTAGTTCAAGCTCAATGCCAGGAACTACTTATTATCGACGATGTAGGACAAAATCGTTTTAAGCGCCAACGCTATGAAAGGATGCGATTACGGCTGCAGCAATTGGGTCCTTCTACCTGTGAAGGAGTGATGTTTCTGCGAAAGTCTTCTGGAGTGCGGCGCTGGCTGCTGAATGAAACCGAAGTGGCTGCATTTCTGCAGAAACAGGGGTTTGTGATTCTAGATGCTGAAAGCCTATCGGTAGCCGAGATTATGCGCCAAGCCCTAGGCGCCAGACTTGTGATTGGGGTCGAAGGGAGCCAACTGGTGCATGGCTTGTTTGCAATGGCCGACGGCGGTACTTTACTGACCCTACAGCCACCCAATCGCTTCAATAATGTACACAAGGACTATACCGATTGTTTGGGCATGAACTATGCCTTTGTCGTCGGTAATCCGGAAGCTAACGGCTTTTCCATCTGCCTCGAAGACCTAGCCAAAATGCTGGATCGCCTATCTCAGGCTCAGCTTGTTTGACAGAATGCAAGCGCCCATTGTCAGCAAGATGGTTTATCCAAAATGTTTGTAAGGGAGCCGTTAAATAGAGCAGAATCCCTTAGCGGGCAAACACCAAACCACTGTAAAGCTGGAAGGCCGGATCCCATCGACTGGGTGCCTTGCGGAGTAAGTCAATATGGGACTTTAGATCTCTGACCAGAGCTAAGGGTTCGAGCGCCGTTTCGGCAAAGGCAGGAAACTCAGCCCAGACTGGAACAGCAGCCAGGTAGTGGTCTAAAAAATAAACAAGTTGATTCCAGCGAATGCGGTTAGTCGATTGCGTTACCGACAGCTCGCCGTCCTGGCTGGCATCAAAGATCACGCCCTGCTGGTATTGATAGCTCCAGTCGCAAAATCGCAGCATACAGTTGCGTCGGGGCAAATGCAGATCAATCACCTGAGCGTAATCTTGGGTTTTCTGTTTACGAGTTAGCTGATTGCGGCTATCGGTATCTACCACATCTTCAAAAATCGGCAGTCTACCCTCGACCCGCTTTGCCACCTCAGACCAATCAAACGACAGCGCTCCCAACTGACCCGCCTCATTTTCACACACTACCGTAACTTGGGGAGATACCGCTTGCAGATAGTGGACCCGAAACACTCGAATCGCCTGAATTTTTGCTAGCGCCTGCCAAAAAGACGGAATGCCAGCTTTAAGCAGGTCCTGACCGTAAAGCTGTAGTTCTGCTAGAGGGCCAACCCGATAGAGCCGCCAGCCTCGACTCGGCAGCAACAACCGTGCCGTATAGGCATCTAGCTTCATAATGCGAGCGAATGATTGAGCTGCTGTTTGCCGTTGTTCGGGTCCCACAGCGTCTAGGATTAAAAATCCAATCCCTGTATTGGCCGGATCCGCAGCAGCTTCAGCCAGAGCGGCCTCTCGTTGAGCTTGGGCCAGATCGGTCAGGCGCTGCAACCCTTGTCGTGCTTGAACTGCCACTTTAGGATTTGTGGTTTCCCGCAGCAATTGGCGATAGATGGTTTCTGCAGCCTCTAGTTTGCCGGCCACTTCTCGTAACCGTCCGCTATACAACTTGACCCAGGGATTATCTGGAGTCTGGTGCTGGAGTTGCTTCAGCAGAGATGCAGCCGTTCGATAATCGCCTCGATCAAACGCTGCTGCAAGTTGGTCGAGCATGGCGCAGTTTGAGGTGAAGGGAGGTCTGAAATTTCATTTTGCCCTGTTTTCGCTGATTCGGCTCGTTCTTCACTAACGCTAGCTTGACGGCTGCTGATCTACTCAGCCAAGCGGCACCTTAGTTAGCCAGTGGTCGTAACCAGGATCGCGCCCCTCCAAGGCTGCCTTCAGCTGGGCTGACAGTTTGGCAGTAACAGGACGTTCGTTTGGCAGCCCATAGTTTTCGATTCGCAGCACCGGAGTGAGTTGGGCCGCAGTGCCGCAAATAAAGACCTCATCTGCAATCAGTAGCTCTGATTTGTCTACGGCTCGCTCTTGTACTGGAATTCCCAAGTCATGGGCGATCGTCAAAATGCTATCGCGGGTAATTCCTTCCAAAATATCCTGATCCACCCCAGGCGTAATCAGCTGACCATTGCGCACCAGGAACAAATTCATAGCAGAGGCTTCGCTGACCTTACCCTGTGCGTTCATCAAAATCGCCTCATCAAAGCCAGAAGCCACCGCCTCGGTTTTTGCAAGAGCTGATGCGATATAGGCTGCACTTGCCTTACCACGCAGGGGCATGCTCCGATCTTCTTGGCGGTACCAGGAGCTAAACCGACAATTCACCCCTACCTGCGAAAGGTATTCGCCCATCGTCAAGCCATAGATCAACAGGTCTTTCTCGATTTCATGCAGCCGGGGTGCAATTCCCAAACCACAGGTGTAAACCAGTGGACGCAGATAAAACGGCTGACTCGGTTGGTTTAACTGCACAAACTCGATCAATTTAGCCTGGAGAAACTCCGGCGTGACGCTGTAACCCAGGTATTTGGCGCTATCGCTCAACCGACGACAATGGGCTTCTAGACGAAACAGCAAAATTTGCTGCGGGTCACTTGGAGACGGCAAGCCGCGAATGCCACCAAATACGGCTGTCCCGTAATGCAGCGCATGGGTAGCGATCGAGATCTGCGCCTGTGCAAAGGGAAGAAAACGACCTCCTAAATAAGCCTGCGGCAAAAAACCAGCTAGAGGTTCGTTGGAGTTAGCTTGTGGATTCTCAAATTGAGCAGTCGGCTGCAAATCGATTGATTCTGACATAACAGGGGGATTCATCACAGCGTCCTCTTGCAAAGAAATTGGAATGAACCTAAAATAGCACCACTGAGCAGTGGTGTCACTCAATCAACATCTCAATGTCCGATCTACAACAGTTAGACGAGTTGGTAAATCTGGGCCTAACCCGTTATGAGGCCGCCGCGTATTTGGCGCTGCTAGAACGACAAGATTTCACCCCCTCCCAGGTAGCAACCCGTGCCCAGATACCGCGACAGCGCATCTACGATGTGTTGGGAACACTTTGTAGTCGAGGGCTTTGCGTGGAGCGCCATTCAGGTCGGCAGCGCTTGTTTCAGGCGGTAGATCCCGCCGATGCCCTACCCGGCTTGTTGGCCGAAAAGCAGCGCCAGTATGAAGCAGAACTGTCTCGACAACAGCAGCAAACCCAACAGCTTGTGACTACTCTGACGCCGCTTTATCAATCAGGTCATCGCACACAAGACCCCTTAGCCTATATCGAAGTTCTTTCAGAACCACGCCGGATTGTGGAGCGAGGAGCCACCCTAGCGCAGTCTGCCCAGCACAGCATCTGCGTTTTTTTCAGCCATCCGTCCCTGTTGAGCTATGAAGAAGGGCTGCAGTTGGCTCAAAACCCTCTTAGACGCGGCATTAGCTACCGCACAATCTATGAACACAGCATCTGGCAAGAGACAGACAGTCGCGAGTTTGTGCGGCAGTGTCAGGACTGGGGGCAACAGGTGCGGTTTGTTCCAGAAGTGCCATTCAAAATGCAGTTGTTTGATAGTCGAGTTACCCTATTGTCCTTGCAAGATCCATTAGTCGGTACCCCTAGCTTTACGGCGCTCAGCATCACCCATCCCGGTTTGGCAAACATGCTGCAAATCGCTTTTGAACATCTCTGGCAGCAGGGCACTCTCACTCCACAAGTTACGCCATCAGAGAGTTAAGGTCATTTTGGGTTAATGCCATTTTGAATCCACTGCCCTTTTGGGCTACGGTATCCCCGACTCGAACGGGCACGACTGGGCAAGGGGTTTAGATTTGGTTTTAGCTCGGGTTTAGATCGGTTGCCGCTTGGATTTCGCTGACGGCAGCTAAAAGGGAAAGGGCCACCAGCGGGGCCGTCACGGCTCGTAGAATTCTTGCTCCCAGAGAGACAGGCTGATAGCCAGCTTCAAGGGCTTGGGCAATTTCTGAGTCAGTCCAGCCGCCTTCTGGTCCGATGGCAAATGCAAGGGAGGCGGAGAGCGGGCCAGGCAATAGGCAAGTTAACAGATGGGGATGATTACCGCGAGCCTCGCAGAGGTAGCAGGAGGCGAGTTGGTGATTCCAGGTTTGCAAAGCATCCGGCCAAAAATGGGGCAGCAGAATTTCGGGAGTAAACTGCCGCTCTGATTGTTCAGCCGCTTCTTGGGCAATGCGCTGCCAGCGCTCTAGCTTTTGAGAACTGGGCTTTAGAACAGTGCGTTGACTCAAAATTGGCACAATTCGCTGTACCCCAATTTCTGTGGCTTGCCGCACCACATCATCCATGCCGGTTTTGGGTAGGGCCATCAGCAGTGTGATCGCGATCGACAGTTCAGTTTCAACGGGAATTGCCTCTAGAATTTCGGCTGCTGCCTCGGCCTGTAGCTGACTTAACCACCACTGACCAGCTTCATCAATGGCAATAAACTGATCGCCAGCTCGCAACCGCAGAACCCGATAGAGGTAATGCTGCTGCGACTGACTGAGCTGGATGCGTTGCCCAGAGCGTTGATTAGCCGTGATGATTAGCCGCTGCAATTGAGCCATAAGAAATTTTTACTAGCACTACCACCGATTTTTTGCAAGAAATGTTGCAGCTTTGTAACAAGACTGTTATATTTATTTACATAAGGTTACAAAAGGAAGCGAAACGCCCGAATGTCAGTTTGTAGAGTCTGTCTATTCCCTGCTTCCGGCTGAGCCACCTGATGTTTGAGTAAGGGTTCTAAGGAGATTTGCCATGTTTGCACCAATCGTTGTTCTGTTGCGTCAGTGGGTAGGTGAGCCTCAGTTTGTTCGCCTCAGAGGTAAAGCGATCGCTCTCCATGCTCAAGCCATCACCAACTTCTGTGAGCGGTTTGGCATCGATCGCACTCAGCGGCAGAACTGGATTCGCCTAGCACGGGACAACGGTAAGAAGTTGGGTCTACTGGCTTAGTTGATTTAGTACGTTGAAAATCCTTAACTCCGCCGATGGCTGGAGATGCAGTTGAAAGTTTAGAGCTTTAAAGTAGCAAGTTTGAAGTAGGAGGTAACGACGATGGCAATTGTAATTGCTCTGTTTGTAGTAGGTTGGGTTGCGGCAGCAGTGATTGGCAGCCAAGCTTATTTCCGAGGTGAACAAACCAAGCCCATTCATGAGCGCAACTGGCGTTCTGAATCATTTGAGAAGCTGGCCGTTTCTGTCACCGGAACTGAGACTGATTTCGAGGAGCGGGTACCTGGTTTCTCAGTCGATGCCTACACCAGCCGCATTCTGCCTAGCGCATAGGCAAACTAGTGCATAGGCATAAGCCTCAATTTCGGTCTTCCTATCTGTTTCAACGGATTCCTCTAGTATCTAAACCTCCAGGCATGGCCCGGAGGTTTTTTTGAGATCTGAAGCGTACTTGTGTGAAACCAGTCATCCGACTCAAAACCCAAGACGTAAAACTCAAAACTTCCCTAAACTAGCGGCAACCAAATCTCAAACTCCGTACCGTGGTTGATGGAGCAGGCTGGAGCAACAGATGAGGCCATAATGGTTTCTGGCTGAGAGCGAAGGTAAAACCTGCCCCCATGTTTGGCCGTGATGATTTGGTAGCTAACCGCAAGGCTGGTTTCTTTATCGGCGCGGTTTTCCACTGAGAATGAATCGAGAATCTGTTGATATTTCGCTGCTGGAATCCCAGGTCCGTTATCGGCAATTTGAATTGTTACCCAGCGTGAGGCAATCGGATCGGGGCTGTCGGCTGGAGCAGAACGCACTTGAGTAGTAATCGTGATTTGCGGTTTCAACTGCTCCTCCGGTCCAACGATTGAAGATTGGCGCTTCCGCAATTCGGAGGCCACCTCTTGTTGCACCGCCTGATTCAACAGAGCGTTGATTGCATTCGTCAAAATGTTCATAAACACTTGATTGAGTTGCCCTGCGAAACAGGAAACGGGTGGGAGGTGGCCATAGTTTCTAACAATCTGAATGCCCGATAGACGGCTTTTGAGCAGCAGCAAAATACTGTCTAAACAGTCATGAATATTGGCAGGCTTGGGGTAAACATCGTCAATATGACAAAAGTTTTGTAGGCTAGTAACCAAATTCTTCAAACGGTCCGCGCCAGCCCGGATGCTGCCAATCGTTTGCGGTAGGTCATTGCGCAGGTAGTCTAGCTCAATCTCGTCTTGTAGATCGGTAATTTCGGGTGGTACTTCTGGAAAGTGCTGCTCGTAGGCAGCTAAAAGCTGCATGATTTGAGTTGTATAGGTAGAGAGATGGGTCAAATTACCCCAGATAAACCCCACTGGGTCAAGAATCTCATGGGCAACCCCATCGACCAGCCGCCCCAAACTCGCCATTTTCTCGGTTTGAATCATCTGGGTTTGGGTCCGCTCATACCGCACCTGCGTTTCGACACCGCGAATTTGCCAGTAGGCAATGTTGAGATCGTGGATATCTAATAAGCGGTAAGTTTGCGGGTCTACCTGCACCACAACTGGCTCACTCTGCTGCTCCGGTGGACGACGCAGGGCCATTTGAGCTGCGGTTAAAATCGGCGTTGAGGCAGTCAGCATTAGATGCTCGGTTCGGGCATAGCTGTAGAGCACCGAGAGCGCACTTGGCAAAAATAGAGCTGTTCCCCGAGGACGAATTAAAAACTCTAGCAGCCGCTGCCGCGAAATCATGCCCAAGAAGCAGCCATGTTCGAGCAGTACAACACCCGGTAAGCTGGGATGCTGCTCAAATATCTGGGCAAGCTCCATGCCCGTATGGTGAGATTCCACCTGAAATTCATGCAGCGGCAAGTCAGCTAGAAGCGACTCCAAACAAAGAGCCTGGCTACCGGCTTCCAACAGACGAGGAAGCGGCAGTTTAGGGCTAGAGCGTTTGGGGGAGGGCATGAAGCTTACAGAAAAAACAAGTAAATGGGCGGCTTTCTCTAAAGTGCCCAGTCCCTAAGAAACTGCACACCCGAAGCCAGCCGATTTTGATAGCACAGTGATTTAACACCAGAATTTGGGCAGTCTAAATACGACGTTAACCCTAGCTTGGGATTGGGCCACCTTGAAGTAACCAACGCAGCCAATGATCTAGCCAATAATTCAGCCAAATTATTATCAACCTTTGGCTTTTGCGCCCCGTTCTTAACCAGATCTTACTTAAACCAGTTTGAAACGGATCGTCAAATCACGGGGCAAAACACCGAATCAAACAAACTCGATTGGCTAATTCAGTGCAAGGTTAGTTTTCTAGATCTGATCCTCAGCAAATTCTCTCAGCCAATTTTCTTTAGTTGTAGTTAAATTTCATAAGGGTAAGCGCTGTTAGCGGCCTTCTCTCAAATTGACGAGTAAAGTCCTGCTCTCAATATCGTCCTGTCGTTTCTGTGAATCTCCAGCCTGGACCGATCTACCATGGCCATTTTCCCTGTTAACAGTTTTGCAAGTCTGCGTGACGCCATCATCAATGCCCAAAATGGCGACACGATCAGTATCACGACGGATTTGATTGTACTGGAAGCCCTCTTACCTGTCATTAATAAAGATTTGACCTTTACCAGTGCCGGACGCAACGCAACTATTAGCGGTGCCGATAGCCGTCAGGTATTTCGGGTGACGGGGGGCAATGTCACCTTCACGAATCTCACCATTGCTAACGGCACGGCTCGCGGCACGGCTGGAACTGTGGGTAATCCGGGCGGCAAGGGTGGTAACGGTTTAGGCGGTGGTTTGTTCATCGATGGTGGTTCGGTGACGCTGATCAACACAACCTTCGAGAACAATCGTGCAATTGGTGGTATAGGTGGCAACAGTACCACTGGCGTCGGTGGTAATGGAGGAGATGGCTTGGGGGGAGCCATTTACGTCAATCAAGGGGCACTGCGGATCAGCAACACAGCGTTTAGCAACAATAGCGCTGTTGCCGGTAGACCGGGCACGGGGGGCACCAGTCCAGGCCAAGCAGGCAAAAGTCAGGCCGGAGCCATCTACATCAATGCTGGCAATGTTTTGGCGGAGGGCAACCCGCGCTTCAGCAGCAACACGGCAAATACGGGACCCAATACATTCGGACCAGGCAAATACGAGATTGTAGAGCCGCCCCAGGTTCAGTCGATTAACCGAGCCAACCCTGACCCAACAGCGCAAGCCACAGTAGACTTTACCGTGCAATTCAGTCAGGACGTGGCGGGTGTTGATCTGTCCGATTTTGTGGTTGTTAAATCCGGAACCATTACCGGGGAAGGAATTATTTCGGTTACTCCAGTCAACAACCGAACCTATAGCGTTAAGGTGAATACGGGTACGGGCAATGGTACAGTCCGGCTCGATTTGAAAGACAACGACTCGGTTAGAAATAGCAGTACGGTACCGTTAGGCGGCTCAGGGTTGGACAATGGCAACTTCCCAGGCCAAGCCTATACGGTGAATCGGACTCCCCCGACTGCACAAATCCTGCGTCAGGGCAGTGCCCCTAAAGACACAGCCGCTACCCTCGTGACCTATACGGTTTTCTTCAGTGAACCGGTGAACGGGGTTGATACCAGCGCTCAAGGCGGCTTCAAAAACTTTCAGGTGTTAACCAGCGGTGGCCTTTCAGG
Source organism: Leptolyngbya sp. NK1-12 (assembly GCF_032598965.1). NCBI lineage: Bacteria > Bacillati > Cyanobacteriota > Cyanophyceae > Leptolyngbyales > Leptolyngbyaceae > Leptolyngbya > Leptolyngbya sp. NK1-12. The sequence continues at coordinate 105,780 of NZ_CP053586.1, read as the reverse complement.
TGCTCAGGTGGTTTCGGTCAAGCCTCGAACCAACACTAACAACAACACTGCCTACGATGTCGAGGTGAATACCGGCAGCGGCAATGGCGAGATTCTGCTGCGCCTGATCGATGACGACTCGATTACCAGCCGGGTGCGGGGTGTGCCGCTGAATGGCAATGTAGATGGGCCAAACTACAGCATCTTCAAAACTCCGCCCAGCGTAGCCTCGATCGAGCGATTGGCGAATAGTCCAACTGGTGACGCCTCAGTTCGTTTTAGAGTCAGTTTTACACAAGACGTAGCTGGCGTTACGAGAGATGATTTTGTGGCGGCGGCCAGCAGTGGCCTCAGAGGCGCGAGTGTGGTTTCAGTGACGCCTGTGGATGCCCGCACCTATACGGTCGTGTTGAATACTGGCCGTGGCGATGGCAGCTTGGGGTTGAATCTGGCTGACAACGACAGCATCCGCAACAGTCTGAGTGTGCCGCTGGGGGGAGCAGGAGCAGGCAACGGTAATTTTGTCGGACCCGCCTATTCGGTGATCAAAAGTGCACCGCTTGTTTCAGCCATCAATTTAGCTAGCCCCAATCCTACAGCATCTGGAACTGTAGATTTTACAATCACATTCAACCAAAATGTTACAGGCGTCACAAGAGACGACTTTCGCCCTGTGGGAGCAGGGATTAGTGGATTTAGCATCCAGGAAGTTTCGGGCAGCGGCAACACCTACAAAGTCGTTGTCAACACCGGGAGGGGCAGTGGCTCCCTGGGACTGAATCTAGTAGATGACGACAGCATTCGCAACAGCATTGGGGCACCGCTAGGTGGAGGCGGCAGCGGGAACGGCAACTTTACTGGGCAGAGCTACACCATCAAAAGAACCCCTCCCCGGGTCACAGCGATTAATCGGTTAGAGTCCAGCCCAACCAATGCAGCTACAGTCAACTTTACGATCAGCTTCAATGAGGCCGTTAGCCGCGTCGATCCATCCGATTTCACGCTAGTCACTCAGGGACTAACGGGAGCTGGCATTACTGCGGTGACACGGGTGAATGACAGTTTCTACTCGGTGGCAGTCAGTACAGGCAGAGGCGAAGGCACCGTTGGGCTTAACTTGGTGGACAACGACTCGATTGTGAACAGTTTAGGGTTGCCCTTGGGTGGCGCAGGGGCCAATAACGGCAATGTGGTGGGCGAGGTCTATAGCATTGACCGTACCGCTCCGATTGCTGACTTAATCGATGTGATTCCTGACCCGCGCCAAGATAAAGTTGATGCGGTTACTATCCGCTTCAGTGAAGCTGTTAGAGGGTTTGATTTATCGGATATGCAGCTCACCCGAGGCGGTAGGCTGGTTTCCCTAAATCAAGCCACGTTAACGAGCGCCGATGGGATCACCTGGACGCTGGGTAACCTGCGCAAGCTCACGAGCCTCAGGGGTAACTATGAGCTGTTGCTGGTGGCAACGGGCAGCAGCATTACGGATGTAGCTGGCAATCCCTTAATCAATAATGCGGGTGATCGCTGGACCAACTTGGTAACGGTAGAGGCTTGTGACCCAGGCATCACCTTGCGTGGCACAAAGGGAGCCAATCGCTTACAGGGTACGGACGATAGTGATGTGCTGATCGGGCGGGCAGGGAATGATGTGCTGATCGGTTTAGACTGCCGTGATCGACTAGATGGAGGAACTGGAGCAGATCGACTCAACGGCGGACTCGGTGCGGATATTTTAGTCGGCGGGGCTGGAGCGGATCGCTTTATCTACTCTGGTGCAGATCAGGCCAGCGCGTTCGAAAATTCCTTGGCAGCCAACCCCGATCAAATCGTCAAATTTAGATTTTCTCAGGGTGATAAATTCCAGTTGGATTTTGACGACAATTTGAATAGTTCAGACCGCCCGCGCAGCCTGTTTAACGCCGGACGAGTCAAAGGTCGCACTCTAGAGCAAGCGGCTAAAAGCGCCTATCGCGACAAGGATCAAGCGACAGAAAATGCCCAAAAGCTTTTGGCGAACCAAGCAGTTTTCTTTAACTGGCGGGGGGGCACCTACCTGTCGGTCAACGATAGAAGCCAGGAATTTGCGGCAAACCAAGATTTACTGATTAACGTCACGGGGATTCAATTTAAACCAGGCGATACCCGTAATGGCAATTTGAATGTCTCGAATTACTTTGCCTAAATGAGTTTGCTTCTTTAAGCAAACTATCGTAAAGCTGAGATGTCCGGTGTAGCACTTACTACTTTAGGTTGAGTGTGCTGGTTCAGCGCTAATGGTATGAAAGATATACAGCGCTTGAGACAAGCGTAGTCCTACCATCAGGGATGCTGCTGGGGTGTATTGAAGGCTGCCCTTGTTTACGGCAGCACTGCTCGCCTATCCGGTTTGTAGTAATGCCTATTGACGCAGCTTGGTGAAGCTTTAAATTTGCTAAATTTGCGGCTTTTGTAGTTCAGATGAGATCTGATCACGCAGAAACCAAACTGGTCTAACTGAACTCCATCCAAATAAGGCGAAGTATTGGGCTAGCGCCTATCTGTTGAAGTTGACAGACAAGTGAAGTTGACAGACAAGTGGAGTTGACAGACAAGTCGGCTGCAATTTGCCTGCAAATTTGCCTACAAATCTGTCTGCCATTGCGATCGACAAGTTGTGACTCGAGTCAGCCTTGGGCTAGCTCATAGCTTGAGCTGCAAAAGTGTGCTGCCCAAAAGGCTGTAAATGTTGGTTTCATACTAAATTCTTACAAAAACGGGCTACTTTACAGCTGTATGAGCAACAGTGCAACGGGCTTGATCACAAGCGACTCATTTCAGTGTAAATCTTGAAATAAGGTGAATTTTCTATGAACTCCGGGTAAAATCTGAATTATTTTTTAGTAGAAATCCCTGAGAAATTCGTAGTTTATAGTATCTTCCCGGAATCTTGGTGTTTAATTTAACTTAAGTTTGCATTTAGTTCAGGGGATTTACTGCTATAACTTGATGAGTAGAACCTGTTTTTCACCAAGGTACGCATCTCCTGAAGCTACATGCTTTGAAAAGATTCCGAGTTTGTAAGTAAAAAAAATCACTCAGAGGCATCTGGCCATGACTTCCTGTCGTCATCTTTCCACCTTAGTCGTAGTCGATTCAACGGTTGTAGATTACGAAAGTTTAGTTAACAGCACAAAACCGGGCACTGCCGTTCTCGTTCTCGACGCTGAGCGAGATGGAATTGAGCAAATCTCTCAAGCTTTGGCCGAAGCTGATTCGCTAGAAAGCCTGCATATTCTTTCCCACGGTAGTGCTGGGGTACTGCAATTAGGCTCAACTAGCTTGAATTGGCAAACGTTAAGGCGCTATGCTGCTCAACTACAAGCCTGGGCAAAACCACTAGCTGGTGCAGAAATATTGCTTTATGGCTGTAAGGTAGCGGCTGGATCGATCGGGCAATGGTTTGTGCGCCAGTTAAAGTGCTTGACCGGTGCAGAAATTGCAGCTTCGACGAATCTCACCGGTAGCTCCGTTCTGGGAGGAGACTGGAACTTAGAGTTTACAACGGGTGAGATCCGCACACCGCTAGCTTTTTCTGCTTCAGCAATGGCTAGCTATCCACATGTGTTGCCAGTACTGGTCTCAGATACGTTCAGAAATGGAGATGTTACTGATAAAGTCTGGGTGTTTGGTACTGATGCTCCGGCTCCAGGCCGGCCACCTTCAGAGCTACCGTTTTTGACAGCTCGGAATACGACCGTAGCTCCGACTGGCGGCTTACCAGGTAACCCCAGCCGTCAGCTTGATCCAGAAGGAGAAGGCGCACTGCGGTTAACTAGCGCCCTACCTGATCAAGCGACCTTTGTTCTCTATAACAATCCCGTTCCGTCGGTCCAAGGTTTGACGATTACCTTTGAGCTGTATGCCTACGGTGGAACGACTAACCCTGAACGAGCTGATGGCGTCAGCTTCTTTCTGCTGGATGGCACAGCTTCGCCTACTGATGCTGGGGCGTTTGGTGGTTCACTGGGCTATGCCCAAAAAGAAGATATTGCGCCAGGGCTGGTAGGCGGCTACTTGGGCATTGGTTTCGATGAATTCGGCAACTTCTCAAGCGCTACCGATGCTCCCGGAGAAGACCCTGTGCGGAATGGCGGCCAACCTCAAGGGCGAGTGCCCGACTCGATTGGGATTCGGGGTAGCCAAGCCTCAAACTATCTCTTCTTAGGTGGAACTGATGGGCTACCCTTTGGTATTGACGCCCCAACCGCAACCACACGAGAAGAAGCCACGCGCACGATCAAGATTGATCTGACCCCCGCTGGTCGTCTAACAGTTCAAATTGATGGCAACAACGATGGTGATTTTCTCGATCCGTTTGAGAGTGATCCGCGTCTCAGCAATATCGATGTAGCTCAACTCACCGGGACTCCCAAACCCGAAACGATTAAGTTTGGTTTTGCCTCCGGTACAGGCGATTTCAATAATATTCACGAAATCCGTAATCTGGTTCTCGGCACATTCAACAATGCGCCCCTAGTTTCACCGTTCACCGAAGTGTTGCTGCCGGGCACCACAATCCTGCTAGATGGAACGACATCTGCCGATCCATCTGATGGTTTCTTTGCCGTTGATCCAGATGTGGCAGATGGCGATTTTATTGCTTCTTTTCAAATTCTGACCCTGCCCGATCCGGCCCAGGGTACGCTGTTTGTCGGTGATCCTTTAACAGGCGGTGTACCGGTAGTTGCTGGAACTACGCTGACGCCTGAGCAAATTCAAACCATCTATTTTCAGTCCACGGCTGGCTTTACTGGTGCTTCGTTCACTTACACCGCAATTGATAGTCGAGGACAAGCAGCCGAACTGCCAGCAACGGTAACGCTGAACCTGCGCGATATTACCAACCAACCGCCCAACACTAATCCAAGCCAGCTAGAAATACCGCGAGATGATGTGCGGCTGGTGCCTGGTTTGTCAGGAACGGATCCCGATGGCGATAACACGATTCAGTTCTTCCAGATTCTGACCGTGCCACCGGCCAGCGAAGGTCAATTGTTCTTGGGTAATCCGACTCAAGGCGGCAGACCGATCCAGGCGGGCCAGCGGCTCACACCTGCTGAAATCACCCAGGTTTATTTCCAGTCTTCTTCTACCTTTAGAGGCAGTAGCTTTACCTATGCTGCCATTGATGACCAAGGCGAAATCGACCCGACGCCTGCCACGGTGAGCTTGATTCGAGTCGGGACAGGCGACGTCTTCTGCCCACCCGGTAGAAACTTCACAGGGAATAACCGTGATAACAAGATTGACGGTACGCCCCTGTTTGACCAACTGCGCGGCTTGGGTGGCAATGATCGGATTCGTGGCTTCGATTGTAACGATATCCTGCAAGGCGGACGCGGCAACGATACACTGGCCGGTGGGGCTGACCGTGATGTGATCAAGGGCCAACAAAACAATGACGTTGCTCGTGGGAATGCGGGCGATGATGTGATTGATTTGGGCTTAGGCAATGACCGCGGCTTTGGTGGCAAAGGCGACGATATTGTCGATGGTCGACGTGGTAACGATCGGATTCAGGGCAGAGGCGGTAACGACACCCTGAGAGGCGGTCGGGGTCGAGATACCCTTAACGGTGGCCCTAACAACGACTTCGTGGATGGTCAACAGGGCAATGATGAAGTGCGAGGTGCTAAAGGCGACGATTTCATGAATGGTGGCCTAGGCAACGATCGGATGCGGGGTAGCCGTAGAGCCGACACTGCCTATGGACGCCGAGGGGATGATGTGATTTGGGGTGGTCCTGGTGTCGATGTTTTGTTCGGCAACAAAGGCAACGATCGCCTTTCTGGTAACACTCAGAACGACCGGTTGAACGGTGGTCCTGGCAATGACACACTCACGGGTGGCAACGGCAGCGACCGAATTCGGACCGGAGTAGGCAGAGATCAGATCAACTATCGGTCTGCTGAGCACGGAGTCGATCGGATTGTCGATTTCGATGTTGCCAACGACGTAATCAACCTGCGGCGTATCTTCAACAAGCCCGAGTACACCAATCCCGATCGGTTCCGGGCATATGTTCGGCTGCGCGATAGTGATAATGGCGCGATTCTGCGAGTAGACTCGAATGGAGATGCAGCAGGTGGATTTTTACGGTTGGCCATCCTACAGGGGGTCCAGGTAGCCGATATTAATCCTGTGACTAACTTTATTGTTTAGATTGTTTAGATACGTCTAGGTTGTCTAATCTAAAGTTCTCAGTTTCACTCTGCTGAGTCCTGCTCAATCAAAAATCGTGAGGGGAAGGTGAGAAAACTCGGCCTTCCCCTTTAGTATCTTGAGTATCTTGATGAGTATGTTGAGATGAGTAGTGCCGATGCACTAATGCTGATCCCTATCCCTCCTACACTCGCCCACGCAAAATTTGCGCCATTTCGTTGGGTTTGGGGGAATGCTCTAGGGCTGTTTCTTCAGTAATGCGGCCAGCTTCGTAGAGTTTGTAGAGGGATTGGTTCATCGTACACATGCCGTCGAAGGTACAGCGGGGAATGATCGCCTCGATCTCATCGATCTCGCCACGCCGAATGTAATCCCGAATTGCGTCGGTATTGATCATGATGTCGTGATAGGCGGCCCGCTTGCCGTCGGTCGTCCGACACAGTCCTTGGGCGATGACTGCCACCAACGATTCAGCAATCGACACCCGCATCGGAGCCTGCTGATCCGGTTCATAGAGCTGCAAAATCCGTTCGATGGTCTTAACGGCGCTGTTGGTGTGCAGGGTTCCCATCACCAAGTGGCCGGTTTGGGCGGCTTTGAGGGCAGTGTTGACCGTTTCCCGGTCCCGCATTTCACCCACCAGAATAATATCCGGGTCTTCTCGCAGCGAGGCTTTCAGGGCACTGTCGAACTTGAGAGTATGGATGCCAACTTCCCGTTGCTTGATCAGGGATTTCTTACTGGTATGCACAAATTCGATCGGGTCTTCAATCGTGATAATGTTCTTGGGCATTTCGTTGTTGATGTAGTCGATCATCGCCGCCAGGGTAGTTGATTTACCGGAGCCAGTTGGGCCGGTAATCAGAATCAACCCCTTGTGGTAGTGACACACATCTTTGAAGACAGGCGGTAGATTGAGCTGGTCAATTGTGAGAATTTTCAGCGGAATCAGACGCATCACCATCGCCGGACCCCGCAACGAATCAAAAATATTGATCCGGACACGGGCAAATTCGTACTGAGTCGCACCGTCAAAATCTAACGTGTCCTGGAAGCGTTTGATCTCTTCATCGCTGAGGATTTCTTTCAACCAGCTAAAGAAAGTTTCTCGATCGGTCGTTGGGTAGTCTGTGACTTCGATCTCTCCTCGGTTGCGGAATCGGGGTACTTCCCCCACGCCGACATGCACATCCGAAAATCCTTTCTCAAACGCTTCTCGCACCAACTGCTCCATCGTGGGCTGTCCAGGGGCAGGCTTGCTGCGTCCGGTTCGCATGCCCGGTGGCGGAGCGGGGCGATGGCCTGGAACGGCGGGCCGGACGGCACCGGGCATGGCGGGGGCCATCGGCATCGTTTGAGACGAGGTAGGTTGGGCTGGACCAGACGGAGCCGGATTTGCCATCGATCGCGACGGCGGTGGGGGCGGTGGGACGCGGGGAGTAGAAGAAGGAGTCGTCGGACGTTGTGCTTCAGTCATAGACCACCTTATCGGCAAAAACGTTGCAGGACAGAATTTCAGACAGTAATCTCAGACAAGAAAAGTTGCAGGGCGATGAAGAATTAAAGACTGGATTGATTCGTTTAAATCGCAAGCTCTACTTAGCAAATCTTCAGCTTCAACTTCAGCTTCAATTTGGGCCTCAACGGAATGCAACTGGTCTCAAGGTTGCCCAGAACCTTGGGGATTAATATCATTTCTGTAGTTTCTTGGGATTCCTAAGTGTTAGCGCTATTGTTAGCTTTCAGCGGCCTCTGCCAGTTTTAGCAGCGTCCGTTGATTGCTACTCGTCAATTCCTATCAGTCTGGCGTAAATATTGCATCCGTACCAGGCAATCACTGATTCTATGAAAGTGACTTTTAATACTTGAGTCAATCGTGCGTTGCGCCGCTGGGCATTATCGTTCCAGTCAAATCGGCGTTGTGTAGGTTAGTTTGGTTGATGTTAGCGCTAATCAACATCGCTTCACTCAAATCCGCTTCGCTGAGGTTGGCCCAACTCAACTGTGCCCGATACAGGTTGGCCCGCCGCAGGTTGGCACCCCGTAGTGAAGCCCAACTCAAGTTAACGGCTCGTCCGTTGATGCGTCCGAGATTGGCATTGATCAAATTGGCACCGATCAACTTAGCGCGGCTCAGATCGGCTTCCCGCAAATCGGCTTCTTCCAGCGTGGCTCCATGTCCAGCAATGTCTGTTAGATTTGCGCCTTCCAAGATGGCATTGCTGAGGAGGGCATTCGAGAGATTGGCACCTTCTAAAATGGCCCGCGTTAGATCGCTCTCTAGCAGTTTGGAGCGGTGCAGGCTAGCATGGCTCAAGTTCGCTTCACACAGATTGGCATGACTGAGGTTTGCCTCACCCAAATTCACCTCTGGCAAATTAGCCCGACTCAGATTAGCCCCTCCCAAACGGGCACCCCGCAGACCCGCCCGCAACATATCCGCTTCGTACAAATTAGCCCGACTTAAATCTGCCCCGATCAGGTTCGTTTCGATCAACGTAGCTTGGCTGAGGTCTGCTCCACTTAAATTGACCTCTCGTAAATTGGCGGAACTGAGATCCGCTCCGCGTAAAATTGCCTGACTGAGATTGGCTCGCCGCAGGTTGATGCCCCTTAAGTCTTTGCCGCTTAAGTTAACTCCAATCAAACTCACTTCCTGAAAGTCGCGCTTTCCTGCTGCAAAGTGGTTCAGCAGTTCTTCAACGTACATGTTTTATCGTCTCATCGCCTGTATGTATTAACCCCTAGGTTGCCCAAAATAGAAAGCACAATCCTCACGGGTCCCTTCATCATACGGTGGTATCGGGTGGGCAATAATTCAAATAAGTTCAATAGGACTGAATGGAAAGACACATCTCCTGCCAAGCTCGGCGAAACACTACGGTAAATTAGCTTGTATTGATTCTTCTAGAACCTTTGATAATGGAGATGAACGCTTCCTTTGGTGCTGATAATCATACTGCTTCGAGGTCCAACTAACCCCAGCCCGGAGCAATTGCTGGAAAGGTTAGAACCTGAGCAAGGGATGGGAATAAGCCAGCAACGCTAGATATCTCACGGCAACGGCTCTCCTGTAAAATAGTTAGTCTTGTTAACACTGCATCCGATCTCTGTTGCCAGTTGGAGCCGACTGGAATCGCTTCATGATGTATTGCCATCGGTTCGGAGGCAGCGGAGTGCGTTTTGCCAACTGGCCCAAATCCCTAATAAACTTTGGGTCGGCAGACATCACAGCAATCGGTTCAGTTTAGTTAGAGATCACAGAGAGGAAGCGCAATGCCAGAGAATTTAAGGAGCCGGACGATCACCCAGGGGGTGCAGCGATCGCCAAATCGGGCCATGCTGCGAGCGGTTGGTTTTAAGGATGAGGACTTTTCTAAGCCAATTGTCGGGGTTGCCAGTGCCCACAGTACGATTACTCCTTGCAACATGGGCATTGCTCCCTTAGCGGCAAAGGCCGAAGCCGGGATTCGAGCGGCAGGGGGAATGCCTCAGGTATTCGGCACGATCACGGTGAGTGACGGCATCTCGATGGGCACCGAAGGCATGAAGTATTCTTTGGTGTCTCGCGATGTAATTGCCGATTCGATTGAAACCGCCTGTAATGCCCAGAGCATGGATGGAGTGCTGGCAATCGGCGGCTGCGACAAAAACATGCCCGGAGCCATGATTGCAATGGCGCGCATGAATATTCCGGCAATTTTTGTCTATGGCGGCACAATCAAACCCGGTCATCTCGAAGGCGAAGACTTGACGGTTGTGAGTTCGTTTGAGGCGGTGGGGCAATACAGCGCAGGCCGAATCGACGAGGTGCGGCTGCTGGCGGTCGAGCGCAATGCCTGTCCGGGAGCGGGTTCCTGCGGCGGCATGTACACGGCCAACACCATGTCGGCTGCCTTCGAGGCGATGGGCATGAGTTTGATGTATTCCTCAACCATGTCGGCTGAAGATGCCGAAAAGGCGATCAACACCGAGATTGCCGGCAAAACCCTAGTGGAAGCGATCCGCAACGACCTCCGCCCCAGAGACATCATCACCCGCAAGTCGATCGAAAACGCGATTTCGGTGATCATGGCTGTGGGTGGTTCCACAAATGCGGTGCTGCACTTTCTGGCGATTGCCCATTCAGCCGGTGTGCCCCTGACCCTCGACGATTTTGAAACTATCCGCGCCCGTGTGCCTGTTTTATGTGACCTGAAACCTTCGGGCCGCTATGTAGCCACCGATTTGCACCAAGCTGGTGGCATTCCTCAGGTCATGAAAATGCTGCTGGCCCATGACTTGCTGCACGGCGACTGCATCACGATCAGCGGCAAAACCGTGGCTGAGCTGCTGCAAGACATTCCCGCAGAACCGCGTGCCGACCAGGATGTGATTCGTCCCTGGAGTAACCCGATGTATCCGCAGGGGCATTTGGGGATTCTGCGCGGCAATTTGGCTCCCGATGGGTCGGTCGCGAAACTGACCGGCGTCAAGAATCGCAAAATCACCGGTCCCGCTCGTGTATTTGAATCGGAAGAAGCCTGTCTAGACGCGATCCTGGCTGGCAAGATTCAGGCCGGAGATGTGATTGTGATTCGTTACGAGGGTCCGAAGGGCGGTCCCGGCATGCGAGAAATGCTGGCTCCCACCTCAGCGATTATCGGCGCAGGCTTAGGCGACTCGGTGGGGTTGATTACCGATGGCCGCTTCTCTGGCGGCACCTACGGCATGGTAGTCGGCCATGTGGCTCCAGAAGCCTTTGTGGGTGGACCGATTGCCCTAGTCCAAGCAGGCGATTCGATTACCATCGATGCCGATGCGCGTCTGCTGCAAGTGAATGTATCCGACGAAGAGCTAGCCCAGCGTCGCCTCAACTGGAAACCGCCCCAGCCCCGCTACACAAGAGGAGTGCTGGCTAAGTACGCCAAACTAGTTTCTTCGAGCAGCTTAGGCGCGGTGACGGATTTGAATTTGTTTGTGGAGCAAGAGAAATAATATCAAATCCGGTTGATCCGCCAGCGTTCGCGTACGTAGAGGCGTTTTGGCAAAACGCCTGTACTTTTGGCAAAACGTCTGTACTTTTGGCAAAACGCCTGTATTTGGATTTGATCAAAGAAGTAAAACGGTAAAGGGAAAACGTAATAGAGTGGGAACACAGTTTGTTGCCACTCTATTACTGACTTTTCCGGTGAATCCTCCGAAAAAACAGAAAAACAGAACATGCTGGCTGGAGAACTCTATCTGGCCAACGATTCGGAGCGGGCGGCTGAGAACTTGCGGGCGGCTCTAGTTCGCCCTGTCTGATCGCCCTTCTCAATTCATTTTTCCCATCAAACTCCTATGTCTGAGTCTTCTGCGCCACGCCCTGTTGTCCCACCACCGCTCAACTTCAGCACGAAACTAGCTTACGGTGCTGGAGATCTGGGTCCGGCGATTACGGCCAACATTCTGGCCTTCTTTTTGCTGTTCTTTTTTACTAACGTGGCCGGTATGAATGCGGCGTTAGCAGGCAGCGTGTTGATGATCGGCAAAATCTGGGATGCGGTGAATGACCCGCTTGTTGGCGTCTTGAGCGATCGCACCCGTTCGGCGCGCTGGGGCAGGCGCTATCCCTGGATGTTGTATGGTGCAATTCCGTTTGGGGTCACTTTCTTTCTGCAATGGGTAGTGCCTCGCTTTAGCCAGAACGAAGCTGCCAATCAATGGGGATTGTTTGCCTACTATGTCTTGATTTCGGTGCTGTTCAATATTTTCTACACAATGGTGAACCTGCCCTACACGGCCCTTACCCCCGAACTGACCCAAGACTACAACGAACGCACCAGCCTCAACAGCTTTCGGTTCGCCTTTTCGATTGGTGGCAGTATTCTCTCGCTGATTTTGGCGCTGGTGATTTTCCGAATCGTGCCCGATGCGGGCCAGCAGTACCTGTGGCTGGGGGGGATTTGTGCTGTGATTTCAACCCTGCCGCTGTATTGGTGTGTGTTTGGCACCTACCGCCGCACAATGGCAATGGTGCAACTGCACGGATCCCAGAATGAACAGAATATCCCATTTTTCACCCAGCTCAAGATCGCCTTCAGCAATCGCCCGTTTCTATTTGTGATTGGGATTTACCTCTGCTCCTGGTTAGCGGTGCAGATCACAGCCACGATCCTGCCCTATTTTGTCGTCAACTGTTTGGGTCTGTCGTCAGAGACCTTCACCCTGATTGCCCTAGCGGTACAGGGAACGGCCTTGTTAATGCTGTTTGTTTGGAGCGCGATTAGCGCCCGCGTCGGCAAAAAGGCAGTGTACTTTATGGGCATGGTGCTGTGGATTATCGCCCAGGCTGGCTTGTTTTTCTTGCAGCCCAACCAATCGGGATTGGTGTACCCACTGGCGATTATGGCGGGCATCGGCGTCTCCACGGCCTACCTGATTCCCTGGTCGATGATTCCCGACGTGATTGAACTGGACGAGCTAAACACCGGCCAGCGGCGGGAAGGGATTTTCTACGGCTTTATGGTGCTGCTGCAAAAGTTGGGATTGGCACTCGGTTTATTTATCGTGGGACAGGCCCTCGACCAAGCTGGCTTCATCGAGAGTGTGGCCGGACAACCCACTCCGGTTCAACCCGAATCCGCGCTGCTGGCCATCCGGCTGGCAATCGGTCCCGTGCCTACCGTAGCGCTGATCATCGGCCTATTCCTGGCCTATTTCTACCCGATCACCCGCGAAGTCCACGCAGAAATTCTGCTGAAACTACGAGAACGCCAGGAAAGACAATAGAACCAAAACGATGCACTTTGCCTAGATTAGTTAAGGGCGAAGCATTTCTCATAAATCTGTCTGATTGCGTTGCAGCCTCTTTGGCATATGCTGAGTGCGAAGCACCGCCATGCGACCGCCCCTACCGGATCTATACAAAACTTAAACCTCAAAACCTATCAAAACTTATACTGAATCCTCCGGCTTCTGCAAAAAACCGATACAGTAGGTAAAGGAATGTGAAGACTTCTCAGGTAGGTATAGTTCATCCATGCGCGTAATTTTGATGACCGGTAAGGGAGGCGTTGGCAAAACCTCGGTAGCAGCCGCCACGGGATTGCGGTGTGCCGAACTGGGGTATAAGACATTAGTTTTGAGTACCGATCCGGCCCACTCGCTGGCCGACAGCTTTGATATGGAGCTAGAACATGCGCCCCGGCAAGTGCGGCCAAACCTGTGGGGGGCTGAACTAGATGCGCTGATGGAGTTGGAAGGCAACTGGGGAGCGGTGAAACGCTACATCACTCAGGTGTTGCAGGCACGGGGTTTGGAAGGTGTCGAAGCTGAGGAACTAGCGATTTTACCCGGCATGGATGAAATTTTTAGCTTGGTGCGGATGAAGCGCCATTACGATGAAGGCGAGTTCGATGTGCTGATTATCGATTCGGCTCCGACGGGAACGGCACTGCGATTGCTGAGTCTACCGGAAGTAGCGGGCTGGTATATGCGACGCTTTTACAAACCTTTACAAGCCGTATCAGCCGCCCTGCGTCCGCTGGTAGAACCGCTGTTTCGGCCAATTGCCGGATTTTCGCTGCCGGACCAACAGGTGATGGATGCTCCCTACGAGTTCTATCAGCAGATCGAGGAGTTGGAGAAAGTCTTGACGGACAATACCAAAACCTCGGTTCGTCTGGTCACGAATCCAGAAAAAATGGTGATCAAGGAATCGCTGCGTGCCCATGCCTATCTCAGTTTGTACAATGTTGCTACCGATCTGGTGATCGCCAATCGAATCATTCCCGATCACGTCAACGATCCCTTCTTTCAGCGCTGGAAGCAGAATCAACAGCAATACCGCCAGGAGATCCACGATAACTTTACGCCGCTGCCGGTGAAAGAAGTGCCGCTTTACTCTGAGGAAATGTGCGGCTTAGCAGCGCTGGAACGCCTGAAGGAAACGCTCTATGCCGACGAAGATCCGGCCCAGGTCTACTACAAAGAAACCACGCTGCGGGTCGTGCAGGAGCAAAACCAATACAGCTTAGAAGTCTATTTACCCGGCATTCCCAAAAACAAAGTGGAGCTGAGCAAAACCGGCGACGAACTCAACATCCGAATCGGCAACCACCGTCGCAATTTGGTTTTACCGCAGGCATTAGCTGCCCTCCAGCCCGCCGGCGCCAAGATGGAGGAGGACTACCTGAAGATTCGGTTTGCCTCGGTTTAGTAGACAGCGGTTGAATCGGGCGATACGGAGTGCTGATTGGAGCAGATGGTAAACTTTCTCCAGGTCGTGGGATCACGGAGTCGGGAGGTTACTATCGATGGAACAACTTGGGGTTTCGGTTTTAGCAAGCTTGGTATTGGGTATCTCGTCTGGAGTAGAACCACCCTCGCCAACTCCACTGCACCAAATTTCCCAAGCCACCCGTTCACCCTCAGCGAGTAGGACTGATACAGCCACCGATGCAGCGGTCAATTCGGCCTTGCCCCAATGTTCTGGTCAGGCGATTTTCAGTGCCATTCAGTGCCAGGGCGATGGACAGGAACTGGAAGAAGCGCGCCTGCACGAGTTGGTGAATCAATATCGGGCTGAGCAGGGTTTACCACCCATTCCCCGTTCTCCGTCGCTGGATTTACTGGCGAATCGGCATGTTCTAGACATAGCGCTAAATATCGGTCAGCTTACCCATAGCTGGAGTGATTGTGACTATAATCCCAGTGATTTGAGAACCCTAAACTGTAGCTCGCGGGCGGCTCAACGGCTCGGCACAGCCTATCCTGGCAAAGCTTACGAGAATGCCCACTACAGTGCGCGGGGAGCCACGGCAGCATCAGCTCTGCGCGGCTGGCAAAACAGCCCTTCCCACAACGCGCTGCTCCTGAATCTGAACAACTGGCGGAATAGTCGCTGGCGAGCGATGGGAATTGGGATTTACCGGCAGTATGCGGTGCTTTGGGTGGGAGAAGACCGCGACCCGGTCAAGGCAGAAATCGCTTCGATTGATCCGAATAACCGGCGAATCATGCCATCTGAAGCCTCCCAACCACCCACACAGCGGGGAGTCCGGTTGCCGCGCCTGCGGATTCGGATTCGCTAAATTCTTTAGTTTAATGACGCTAATTTTGGTTGCGCCGATTTTGAAATTTGTCGCTAGAATGCAGTGTCCGTCTCTTTGGAGCCTCCACCTGAGCGGGGGTCAATCACTCCATTACTATAGAGGGGTTGAGTGCTACAATTTGGGGATCAGTCCTTTCTAGGTTAGATTGCATGAAAACGGCGGAATCTGTACCTTCAGAGGTTGTGCAGCAGGTGGCTGATTACTTTAGCGTGTTGAGCGAACCGATGCGCTTACGCATCCTGAACTTGCTGCGGGATGGGGAAAAATGCGTCCAAGATCTAGTCGAAGCCACCGAAACCAGTCAGGCCAATGTGTCGAAGCACTTGAAAGTGATGCTGCAAGCTGGCATTTTGAATCGCCGCAGTGAGGGCACATCAGCCTATTACAGTGTGGCGGATGACCTCAGCTACGAACTGTGCCATCTGGTATGTGACCGACTCGCCAGCCGGATCGAAGAACAAGCCAAGCATTTTCGGTCCTTTAGCCTCACCAGTCGGCAGTAGGCTTGATTTAAAACTAGAGCAAGTTTTTAGAACAGTTTTTCAAAAGCACATTTTTAAGAGCACATTTTTAAGAGCACATTTTTAGAGCGGAAAATTCTGCTCAAAGCTTTGCCGCGTCATCGGTTGATCGATCATCAATCCCTCGCCACCCAGCACCTCCAGCGGTTTACCCTCCACAGAAATCCAGACGGGTGCATTCGGATCGAGGGTTGTGGCTGTGTAGAGCACCTGTCCCAGTCTGCCGGTCATGGAGGCACTGCCGCCGCCGCCAGTAAATTCTGGCGATAAATCTACATGGATGCCGTCTGGCTTGATTTCAACCTGCCGCAGTTGGGTGCCCTGGGGCACAGTTGAGGTGAATTCTGATTCCGGGGTACCTTGCAGCATTGCTTCTAGCGCCGCTTTCACTAAGGCATCCGGCTGACCGGGAGCTGTGACTGCGACGGGTACTGGCACCAGTTCAAAGCGGTCGTCCAAACTTCTCAGCCAGTAGACCTGAACGGTTTGTTGGATCGGGGCTTGGCTGATGTCAGGAGATTGGGTTGGCTGCGGTGCGGTGGTGGGAAGTGGCTGCGGCTGTTGCTGAGCTTGGAAGGATCGCCAAGTCCACCAGGCGGTTCCAGCTGCGGTTGCCAGCACCACGGCGGCTAGTCCGGCAATTACGCCACGGGGAACTGAGCGGCGGGAGGTGGGTTGGGGGGATGCTGGATCATGGTCTCGCATTGGCCTGCTCCTATTCGCTGGATTGCTTTCTCACTTGACTGCTAGCACCGTCAGAGGTTTCAGTTTAGCCAGAAAATGGTGATTTGCATCAGCTAATTTGATTGAGTCAGTTGAGTCAAGTTCTGTTCTACAAATTCGGGTTGGACTTGCACAAAGGCTGCCAAGCTGAGCTGATTTGCATCGAGGCTCCATTCTAGAATGCGGGCCGTGATGCCTTGCTCTGTCAAATTAGCGAGATCGAGCTGCTGACTGATGCCACCCACCAAAAACTGAATCAATTCAGGTGGTAAGGGGTTGCCATCGATGGTAACAGTTGGCTCTACGAGCTGGAGTTGCCGACCGGCAAGGATCTGAATTCCTGATTCAACAATAATCACAAGCTGCTGCTGGAACTGCTGCGACTGCAACACCGTCTGAAAGCGCACGCGGTTGCCGTCCAGAAACTCGACTTGAGGATCGACGAACTCATAGCGTTCTAGCTGCTGCGCCGGATCGCCCAGAAAATCCAGGCTGAGGTCCCGGAGTTGTTCACTGACTTGGGGCGACTGCAAGGCTTGATTCAGGTCAGTTTCCGTCAGCACCAGCCGCACTCCTGCGTTCAAGGGCCGTTCCAGTGTCAGTTCACCCTGCCGCAGTCTGCCTGGATCGACCTGAATGGCATCTGTTTCTACCTCCAGCAGCGCAATCCGAATTCCTGCCTCTGGATAAACACCTCGCGCCGCCAGCCGCACTCGATCCACGTTCCCTTGAGCCAACTGATAGTTGGGCGTATTATCCACGCGAACAGCCAGCGTTTCCACAGCTTCCAACCGATCACGAATCGTATCTTCTGCCACCCGCTCCACCACAAACCCAAACGGCGAAACGATTCCTAGCAATCCCGACAGGACAATCGTAAAAAATTCCATCAAATTTACGGTTCCACTGATCAGACATGATTCATTAATAACTAACCACAAGCGGGGGAGGGAAGACAAATGGCAGGATTTAGCGAGCTACAGCGCTTGGGAAAAGCCTTGATGCTGCCGATTGCCGTGTTGCCAGCGGCGGGGTTGCTGTTGCGCTTGGGCGCACCCGATGTGTTAGATATTCCGGTCATGACCAAAGCGGGCGGGGCCGTGTTCGACAATTTGGCGGCCATTTTTGCAGCGGGGATTGCAGTTGGCTTTTCCAAAGATGCGGCAGGAGCAGCAGGGCTAGCGGGCTTGGTGGGTTACTATGTGATGACAACGGGGATGAAAGCCATCAACGCCGATATCAACATGGGCGTATTAGCCGGTATCATCACAGGCGTTACGGCTGGTTTACTCTACAACCGCTTTTATAGAATCAAACTGCCCGACTATCTGGGGTTCTTCGGCGGTAAACGGTTTGTGCCAATTATCACAGGCGGTGTCTGCTTTTTGCTAGCGGTACTGTTTGGCTTTATCTGGCCGCCAATCCAGGCGGTGATTGAGGCGATCGGCAATTGGATTGTGACCTCCGGTTCAATTGGCGCGTTTGTTTACGGCACGCTGAACCGACTGCTGATTCCGCTGGGGCTGCACCACATTCTCAACAGTCTGGTGTGGTTTGTATTCGGCTCCTATCCCAAACCGGACGGCACAATTGCCACGGGCGACCTGAACCGTTTCTTTGCCGGCGATCCAACAGCGGGCACCTTCATGGCCGGGTTCTATCCAGTGATGATGTTTGGGCTACCGGCAGCTTGCATCGCGATGGCTCACATGGCTCGTCCCGAAAACCGGCGTGTTACCTCCGGCGTGATGCTGAGTATGGCGCTGACTTCCTTCCTGACCGGCATTACCGAACCGATCGAGTTTACGTTTATGTTTCTAGCTCCGGTCCTGTACGCGGTTCATGCGGTACTAACCGGAATTTCCTTAGCCTTACTCGACATCTTGGGCATCAAGCATGGGTTCACCTTCTCTGCCGGAGCCATTGACTTTGTCCTCAATCTGGGTCTGTCAACCCAAGGCTGGCTGATTCTGCCGATTGGATTAGTGTATTTTGCTATTTATTACTTTTTGTTCCGCTTTATGATTCGGGCCTTGAATTTGCAAACACCCGGACGCGAAGCCGGAACAGTTGTCGAAGCAGATTCGGCTACTTCATTGCAGGACACTCCCAGTCCAGGAATGGCGGCCTCCAACGATACAACTCAGTTGGCCCGTCGCTATCTGGCCGCCTTGGGCGGTCACGAAAACATCAAAACGATTGATTCCTGTATTACGCGACTGCGGCTGACTATGGTGAATCGCGATCTGGTTTCGGATGATGCCTTGAAGTCTCTGGGAGCCAAAGGCGTGATTCGGGCTGGGGCAGATGGCATGCAGGTTATCCTCGGTCCGCTAGCGGAATCTGTAGCCGAAGAGATGAAAAACCTGCGCGATATGGCTCCAAATGTCGGGACATTGAACATGGGCGCACCCATCACCAACCGGGCAGCCACCGGGGATACTATCGCCATTGTTGATAAGCCTGCTTCTGTAGCCCAAACGGATCTGGCTCAAACGGATCTGGCTCAAACTGGCGCTACCCAATTCGCCCACCACTACATCGCGGCCCTAGGCGGACGAGATAACATTAAGAGCATCGATGCCAACGGTACCAAGCTGCGGGTCGTCTTAACCAATCGCGACCTCGTATCTGAATCCCAAATTATCGCCTTGGGTGCTGTGGGCATGGCCCGCCCTGGCTCCGAGGTAGTGCAGATTTTTCTGGAGCAGCAGGCAGACTCAATTGCAGCCGCAATGAAGAAAATCGTTGATTAACTTTTTGATTAACTTTGTTGATTAACCCTTAGATCACCTCTACTAGGAGCATAGTATGCGTCTGATTATTTGCCAATCCCCAGATGCCGTAGCAGACTGGGCCGCGCGGTATGTCAAACACCGCATCGCAGCGTTTGCTCCTACAAATGAGCGGCCTTTTGTGCTGGGCTTGCCCACGGGCGGAACGCCGCTGCGCATGTACAAAAAGCTAATTCAACTGCATCAGGCTGGTCAACTCAGCTTTCAACATGTGGTGACGTTCAATATGGATGAATACGTTGGCTTACCGAATGATCATCCAGAGAGCTATCATGCCTTCATGTATCGCAATTTGTTTGACCATATTGATATTCCCCATCATCACATTCACATTCTCGATGGTAATGCTTCTGACGTAGACAAAGAGTGCGAAGAATACGAGGCAAAAATCCAAGCCTTTGGCGGCATCGAGCTATTTATTGGCGGTGTGGGCGAAGATGGGCATATCGCCTTCAACGAGCCAGGTTCATCGCTCCAATCCCGCACCCGCATCAAAACCCTCACCTACAGTACCCAGCTTGCCAACGCTCGCTTCTTTGACAACGATGTTACGAAAGTTCCGAAACATGCCCTCACCGTTGGGGTTGGCACTATCATGGACGCACGAGAAGTGATGATTCTAGCTCAGGGCTATAACAAAGCCATTGCTTTGAAACAGGCGATCGAAGGCAGTGTAAATCACATGTGGACAGTTTCAGCTCTCCAACTCCATCCCCACAGTATTATCGTTTGTGATGAAGACGCAACGCTGGAGTTGAAGGTGAAGACCGTGAAGTATTTCAAAGAGTTGGAACACGATAGTCCCACCTTAGTTGATTAATTTTGATAGAGTCTATTTTCTATGTATGCCTTAACCAACTGCCATCTCTACACCAGCGAGCAAGCATTGACCGATCAGGCGGTGCTCATCGATGCTGAACGTATTGTTGATATTGTTCCTGTTAATGCGCTCGATTTTGTTCACACCACTATTCACCCAATCATCGATTTAGCGGGCTATTCTGTCGCTCCCGGATTTATTGATTTGCAGCTCAATGGCTGTGGTGGAGTGATGTTCAACGATGCCATCACTGCAGAAACGCTAGAGATCATGCATCAAACCAGTCTAAAAAGCGGTACAACCAGCTATCTACCAACTTTGATTACAGCTCCTAATGCCGACATGCTGAAGGCTTTAGAAGTAGTGAAAACCTATCGCCAGCATAGCCCCCACAATGTGCTGGGGCTGCATCTGGAAGGACCCTATCTGAATCCCAAACGCAAAGGCATCCACAACGAAGCCTATATCCGCCTGCCCGATCGCGCCATGCTGGAAACGATCGCTGCCGCTGGTTCAGACGTAGTTAAACTGATCACCTTGGCTCCAGAACAGGCTACGCCAGCCGAGATCCGCTTACTGGCCGAGCAGGGCATCGTGGTTTCCGCTGGACACACCGACGCGACCTACGAGCAGGCGATTGCCGGATTTGAGGCGGGTGTAGCGATGGTGACCCATTTGTTCAACGCCATGTCGCCCTGGTTAGGCCGCAGTCCGGGGGTGGTGGGAGCCGTTTTCAGCCACTCTGAGGTCTACGCGGGGATTATTGCCGACGGCTATCATGTCCACTTTGAATCGATTGCGCTGGCTCATCGCCTCAAGCAATCCAAACTGCTGCTAGTCACCGATGCCACACCGCCCGTGGGCACCCAGATGGCGTCGTTTTGGATTGGTGGTCAAGAGGTCTTTTATAAAGACGGTAAATGTGTTTCCGCTGATGGCACGCTGGGAGGGTCCGCTCTGACGATGATCGAGGCTGTAGCCAACTGTGTGCAGCAGGTCGGGCTACCCTTAGCTGAAGCGCTGCGAATGGCCTCTTTGTATCCAGCCCAAGCAATTGGTGTAGACGATTATCTTGGCAGAATTGCCCCAGGCTATGTAGCTAATCTGATAATTTTTGATGACACGTTCCAGATCAAAGCGATGGTCGATCGAGGTAAATATATCCCAGTAGATATTTAGTAGATTGCAAATCATGTTTATATCTCCCTACCCTCCTACCAAAATCTAAAATCAACATCAATGATTATAGTCAACAATTCAATCTAATCATAGTTGCGGAATGTGAATTGCAAGGAGCGTGGCGATCGCCACTGCGAAGGTGGCAAGGTCAATCAACGCAATTCCGACCAGACCAATGATGAAGTAAAGAATACCCGCTAAAGCAGGCGCAAAAATTTGCGGGGCATATCCTACGATTGAATCCATACTGTTGGTGCGGATGTAGTGGTGTGGCGGCACAATCAGGGTCAGTGAAGTGGAGTAGACAAGATTTTGAATTTGACCAAATCCACCATTCACAGCACTAATGAGATAAATGTGCCAAATTTGAAGTTGATGCGTGAAATACAGCAGTAAAATAGCCAGGGTAGAGCAAGCGGCGATCGTATCTCCCAATATCATCAAGTGTTTACGATTGAGGCGATCGACAATTAGACCGACAACCAGGGTGATCGGAGGGCATCTGGGCAAAAAACTCAACGAGGGCAAGAGCCGTGGCAGAACCCGTTACTTCCCAAGCCCAGAGGGTCAGGGCAAAACCGGTCATGGAGCTACCAACGGTAGACACCAGTTGTCCTGACCAGATGATGATGAAAGTACGCATAAGAAAAATATGAATACGGCAGCTTGAGCCAAGATGCGCTTTACGCATCTGGTTGTTAGGAATGGCGAGTTGTGCGATGAGTGGAATTAAAAATCTACGCTTTACAGATTAGATTTCATTGTGTTCTGCTTAATCTCTAAGAACCCTAAACAGCTAATCTTGGGGCGCTTCTAAAATGGATTGAGGATGAACAATCGTAATATTATCGATATTACTAAAATAGCCTAGATCAATAGTTTGGACAGTTTTTAGAGAGAAAAACAGCATCTCGATAAAAAGCTACCTCTGTTTGTAAGGTGCAGATAACCTCGCACCTCAGTGATTTGTACCAGCGATGCCTCAATTTGTGCCATCCAGCCTGCGATCGTTGTAGCAGGCTGCTCAATCTCACTCAGGAGGAGAGAGTCATTGGTGATTTGCCCCTGGTCAGTTGTCAGTTGTGATTGATCTTCTACTAATGACGGCTGACCTATGACTAATGACGGCTGACGATTGACCAATAACCGTTCCCCTTCTTCCTGTGCCCTAGCCGGAAACACAAGTAAGCTCTTCGCCACACCTCCCGACACCACACCAATCAAAGCCATACCTGAAACGACAACTTTCTCCAGGACTTCATTACAAAACGCTGGCTGCTTACCATCACTGCTCCCACACCATTCCATGCTCTTGAGAATAGCTGCCAAGAACCATATCAGGCTTGGTATGATTCAGAAAAGCAAAAAGAACGTCAGACGGAGGGCTAACCTTTTGTCTGAAAATGCCAAAACTGCTGCTGATATTGCTTCGGGTTCTGTCCAAATTTTCGTCGAAATGCCGCTGCAAAATAGCTGCGATTCTTTAACCCCACTGCCGTCATCACTTCTGCCACCTGCATTGCTCCCCGTTCCAGCAGTTCCCGTGCCTGCTCTAAGCGGTAGTTCAACAAATAATCGAACACCGTCATGCCAAATTCCTGCTTGAATCCTTGCTTCAACGTACACTCGTTGAGTTGCGATCAGAGTTAGGGAGAGATCATACCTCGCAATCAAAATCAGCTTATTTGCAAGCTACTGAAAATTGCTGCTGCTAATCGCATTCACCTGCGTCCATTTCAGAATCGCCAGGACATCATCGGTAGCTGTAATTTTGATTACCGCATCGGTACCCACCTGCTCCAAACTCAGATCGGCAGCAGTGAGTGCTCCGGTGAAATCACTGTTAAATCCGCTTAAATTGATCTTGTCATTGCTGCCAAATCCAAAAATAGTGGCGACTCCTTCACCAGGGCTTAACGTCCAGGTATCGATGCCACTGCCTGCGTAGATTGTATCGTTTCCAACTGAGGTAATCGAATTATTTCCCTCACCCAGGTAGATTGTATTTGTTCCAGCGCCAGCATGAATCACATCATCTCCTGCACCGGCATAGATTAAATCATCACCGGCTCCAGTTATAACTGTGTTCGCACCGTCGCCAGCGTAGATAGTTGTATTACCTCGCACAGCGTTCAGCGTGTCGTCACCGGCTCCGGCATAGATGGTTGTTACCCCATTACTAGTGGCGACAAAATTGGTTCCTTCTCCGGCGTATACTATACCGCTACCGATGCTGATAATATCATTGCCAGATCCAGCATATACAGTTTGATTCACACCGCGAGCCGTAACTGTGTTATTTCCTTCTCCTGCCAGGATGAGATTATTGTCTCCACCGATTTGGAACAAATCGTCCTGATCATTACCAGAGAAGGTGGAATCACCGCCCGGAAAGGTCGTCACCGTATCGGCAGGCTGAATTTTACCGAACAGTCCATCGCCAGCATTGGGACCCGTATCGGGACCAGCGGCATAGTAGAGATGGTTGGTTTCACCGAGACTGGCGCCGTTGCCAAAAAGAATTCCCCAGATGCCAGGAATCGCGATTGGGTCACCTTTGGGGTCCTCCAAGTAACCTAACGGTTGGCGCGTGGTTTGATCAAAGGCAACAATCGTCCCATCACCAAAGTTCGTCACCAGCAAAGTATTGCTAAATTCACCAAAATCCGCCGGAGCAATGGCCAATCCCCAGGGGGCATTCAGCAAGCCCCCATCGTCCCAAGTGGCGATCAGGTTACCGTCAAAATCAAATTGTGCTAGTTTCCCCAACCCAGGACCAACCAATTCATCTCCAGGAACATCCGGCAACGGCTGGGCATAGGTGACGTAGAGAGAATCGCCCAGGGTTTGAATATTATAGGCGGCGTATCCTTCTACTGCAAACGGATTCGTGAATTGAACTTGGTCACTAATATCCTGGA
The DNA here is from genome assembly GCF_032598965.1 of Leptolyngbya sp. NK1-12. Lineage (NCBI taxonomy): Bacteria > Bacillati > Cyanobacteriota > Cyanophyceae > Leptolyngbyales > Leptolyngbyaceae > Leptolyngbya > Leptolyngbya sp. NK1-12. Next base: position 81,561 of record NZ_CP053586.1, on the reverse strand, counting down.
AGTTGCCGTCGTAGACTTGGATGCTGGGCGTGTCATCAAAATCTACAGCGTAGAGGCGGTTGTTTTGCTCAAAATCGGTGATGGCGACCCCATAATAAATTGCTGAACCAAATTGATTGATCACGATCTCGGCTTCAGATGGCCAGTCAAATGTACCGTCTGGATTTTTGCGCTCTGTCCAGGCGGTAATACTGCCATCGGTGGTGACAAAAATAAATTTGCTGGCAGCCGTGATTTCGCCATTGGGATGATCTTGGGTAATCACAAACTCATTGGAACCGTTGAAGACCTGTCCGGTGGGTCCAGAGACCTCAAAAGGATTCCCGGGCGCAAAAGGAATATCCACAACTTTGAGGGCATCCTGGTAGATTGGTATACCCCTAACATCACCTACATATTCAGTAACGGTTCCGGTAGCACTATTGTTGACCCAAAAGTGACCGCCAAACCCTGCTGGACGAATCGCAATTCCCCAGGCTAATTGAACATAGGGATCAAGGAGTTGGGGATCGTAATTGGGATTATTGGAGGCAAGCGTTGTTTCAAGGTAGCCTGATTGAGCTGTGGAAGTCATAGTTGATTATCCCTTTCCTTGGTTGAACGAGTTTCGGTAAAGTAGAGAAGGAGTCGGGGAAGAACTGCTGAATCGCTTCAGTCTGTCCTTCCCCACAGCATTGGCTATGCCACCACTGTCGTTCTCACCGAGAACACCGCATCGTTGAAGTCGAGGTCGAACCCGCGAGAATCTTCAAACGAATAACTGTTGCTCGATTTTCTGACGTGATCCAGCCCGGTTGGGTTGGCGGCTGCGAAGTCAAAGAAGACATCCTTGCTGCCACTGATGCCCTGCTCCACACTGCCATCTGCCACAATGAATGGAGCATAGAGAGCACCACCCTTCAGGTTAGCGACTACAGGCTCTGTGCCGCGGATGCCAAAGCTGAAGCCATCGCCCTTGGTCTGGCTGCGCCGTAGAGCGGCTACCGCATAGCCAGCATCTCCGGGCGCTAGGGAACTGCCCGTTAACGGATCGATCACCGTGCCGCTGGGGTCTTCGATGCGGTAGAAGCCAACGGCGTTATTGAACAGCGCCTCCGACTGCGGGTTACGGATCTCTACCTTGGGCATGCCGGTCAGCGGGCGCAGATCCAGCAGGTCGTTGGCGGAGGCAGGCACGGGGGCTGCGGTGGAATCGAGCGTGAAGTTGAGTGTGTAGGCTCCGGTGTTGATGCCAGAGTTGGGGAAGATGCGACCGCTGCCCGACGCCGGCTGGTTGGGGTCGTAATTGCGGTTGCCCAACTGAGCAACGCCCACATAGTAGACTCCATCACTAGGAGCTGTGAACTCCAAGTAAGCATCCCGACCAGATTGGAAAATCTCGCCTGGGGCAGGAGCTTCGGCGTTGTAGGCCAACTCGACCCCAGAGGCATCAAAGATGCGGAGTTCGGTATCAACTCGCTGTTCACGGCTGGTTTCCGCAATGGAATAAGGCACCGAATCAACATCGAGCTTGATCGTTTCACCGGCTTTTAGCGTGATGGCATAGAGATCAACATCTTCGGAGGCATCAACGCCACTCCGACCTGAGATTGCACCTTTAACATCCGCTTCACCATATCGCAGGGATACCACATTGGCTGTTTCGAGCGTATCGTTTCCAGCGCTGCCTGTGTCGGTCTCTTGGGCAATGGGCGGCACATCCGCGAGCGTATCTACCAGCGTAAAGGTGGCGGCTCCCGCCGTTGGGCTGACTTCATAGCCAGCACCGGGTTGGAGGGTGAAGGTCGCCGTTTCTAGCTCCTCAGCCACACCATCATCGGCTACGGCGACGCTGACGCTAGCGGTTGGTGACGTGATGCGGAAGGTGAAACTCGTGTTATCGGGTGAAGCCGAAACTAGTTCACCGCCCTCAGCCGTCAAGCTCTTGGGGCTAAACTCCAGCATTTCTGGAGCAGCGATCGTCACCAGCACTCCTTCGTCAGGCGGGGGGGCACTGAGTCTGAAGTTGAGCTTGGCTACCGTTTGCTCCGATTCCACCAGCACCGCAGGCGATCCGGTGAGGCTGACCCGTACCTGCGAGTCGGGTGTGTCAGCAATCGTGAACTTGACTTCACTGGCCTCTGAATTCACCGTGTAGCCAGGAGCATCGACCAATTTGTAGGTGAAGCCTTCCAGCCCTTCAGAGGCTTCTTCTGGGGTGTAGATCAGCGGCAGTTGGGTTTCATCGAGGGCTTTGAAGCTAATGCTGGCTCCATTTTCCTTGATCTTGATGTAGAAGCCGCTGGCATCGAAGTTTGCAGGTGGGAATTCGGCTCCTGTAATTTTGGCTTTGGTCAAGTCTAAATCGCCCAGAGCAGCACGGGTGGGGCTATCTACGTAGACCAATAAACCATCGGGGGGAATGTCCCCTTTGACGTTGAAGGTGAGGGTAGTTTCGGTACCTTCCGATTCCACTAGCGCGGTTTGGCTGAGGCTGAGGCTGACTTCGGGTTCGGGTCCGGTTAGGACAGCAGCCTTGGCTTGCTCGACTGTGTCGTAAACTGTGACCGGCAGCGTCGCTTCCCCACCAATCTTGTAGCTGCTAGTTGGCAACAGTGAGAAATTGACCGTTTCGGGGCCGTCGGTTTCAATTTCCTCTTTGTTCTGCAATACAAAGGTGGCGTTGGCCTGGGGTTCAAATAAGGACAACTTAAAGCCAATCAGTTCGCCGCTGTTGCTGTAAATTGGTCCGTTGGTGTTGGCTCCGACCAGCAGCACTCGCGCATCTTTATTGAGAAATTCGGCAATATCGGAGTCAGCTCGGATGAACACTTCTAATCCGTCCGGCGGGATTTCGCCGTCGGTTTGGAAGGAGAAAGTGAGCAAAGACTGACCACGTACTAGCGAAGGAGCCAACGACTGTACCAGAGCTGGCACAACGATGTTATCGAAGTTGGGATTTTCAGCAGCCGGCAGCACACCGTCGAATGTTCCCACTACCGTATCCATGGTCACAGTCGGCGCATTGGCAGCTGGTGTTCCTGCTGGAGGCAAGGCCGTTGGTGCAGGCTGCTCTGGATTCAGCTTGATTTCCAATTCGTACTCACCGCGGGTGTTACCGCTGCCGGTTCCAGCCTGGTTTGGATCATAGGCATTGTTGTTGGAACTGCTGACTGCAACATAGTAGGTGCCATCAGTCTCAGCCGTGTAGCTGATGAAGGAGTCCAGCGTCCGGAAGAACACCTCATCGGGCGCACTGCCGTTGTTGTTGAGGGCCAACTCGTTACCATTGGCGTCAAACAAGCGCAGCACCGTGTTGAAGCCAGTGTTGATGAAGTTGCCCAGATTAACGGCTGTAGCGTCCGTGTCGATGGTGACGGTTTCACCAGCATTGAGGGTGAACTTGTAGAAGTCTACATCTTCGGTTGCATCCACGTTAGGATTCGCAGAGTCGAAATCAATGCGGCTCTTGATCTTGAAGGTGGGATACAAATCGCTCAGCTTGGTATCGAAAGCGTTAGCAATCGTATCATTGGGTTCCCTCACTACAGTTGCGGGTGGAGCTTGATCGGCAGTGTCTACAATCGTGAACTGGCCTTCGATAGCATTGGGAGCGACTTGATAGATCGGCCCATCTTGCAGCGTAAACACGGCAGTTTCTGGCCCTTCCGCTGTGCCATCGTCGGCAACCGGCAGCTTGATCGTGGCGGTTTTCGCCGTGATCTTGAAATCGAATCCGATTGGCGTGATTCTGGCAATTTCTCCACCTTCGGTTTCAACCCCGGATAGATCAAACTCGCTGAGGTTGGGAGCCACCACCGAGACAACTAATCCTGCGTCCGGCGGGGTAGCGCTGAGGCTGAACTTGTGCACCGACACGGTTTTCTCCGCTTCGATCAACACGGCTGGTTCGGTGGTTAATCCAACTTGAATTTGCGAGTTAGCATCATCGGCAATGTTAACTTTAACCGTATCTTTGCCTTCAGCAATGGTGTATCCTGGACCCGACTGAATTGCAAAGGTGAGTTCTTCGATACCTTCCTGATCACCATCGTTGAACGCTTCCAGGGTAATGCTGGCCATTTGCTCGGTGATCTTGAAATAGAACCCGCTCGATTGGAAGTTGGCCGGAGGAAAGACGCCGCCTTCGACTTTGGCATTCAAGACATCAAATTCGCTCAATGCACCCCGCTGCGGACTCAAGACATAGACCAGTACACCTTCGGCTGGAGGCGGTTCGCTGAGGGTAAAATTCAACGTTAGAGCTGTGCCTTCTGTCTCGACTAGCATGGTCTTGTCTACTGAGAAGCCAACTTCAGGCGTCACTGTGGGCTGCGGTACCTGCGCTAGCGTGTCGTAGAATTGTACAGTCGAAGCATCACTGCCTGACTTGACGGCATAGCCCTCATCATCGGCTAAGGAAAACGTTGCTTCCCGCACGCCGTCCACATTGTCATCATCGGCTACATTCAAGTTGATAATCGCATTGGGTGCATCCATACGGAACTTGAAGCCCGTGGTTTTACCCGCCTCGTCATACAGAACTTCGACAATTTCACCGCCCGGTGTGAATGGTGTCCGGCCAAGACGACCAAAGTAATCGCTTAAATTCACATCGGTATCGATCGTGACAACCAAGCCGTCGGCTGGAATCTCACCTGCCGCATTCAGCACCAAGCTGAGGACCGAAGTACCGGTTTCAAAGGTAACGAGTCCATCTACGAGAGCAGGTGCTAACACGTTGTCATCAACGCCAAAGGCACCCGTAACCGTCTCAAGAGAAACGACAGGTTTGTCACCCGGAGTGGGAGCGGGATCTGGAGTGGGAGCGGGATCTGGAGTGGGAGCGGGACTGGGCGCAGGGGCAGGACTGGGGACGGGACTTGGAGCCGGACTTGGAGCGGGTGCGGGGGCTGGAGTGGGAGCGGGACTCGGAGCCGGAGATGGAGTGGGAGCGCTGTCTGTATCCTGAATGGTCAGAGACACGGAACCGGCACTCGGATCAACGGTATACCCCGCACCGGGCTGAACGGTGAAATTGAGTGTCAGCGGACTGTCGGGTAAATCATCGTCGAATACAGGTAGCCGCAGCGTTCCGGTTTGTCCGGTCAGGCGCACAGTAAAGCCGCTGGTATTATCGGTGACACCAACCAAGCGAACATTATTGAATTCAGTGGCAAATACATCAAACTGGCCGAGGGCGTTAGGTACGCCGCTATCGACGGTGATCACCAAACCCGCTGCTGGAACCGGTTCAGTCGAGGATAGGGTGAGGGTGACAAAGGTACCCTCCTCCTCTCGGAGAATGGTTGGAGCTGCCGAAATTCTAATTGCCATAATTTCTAGTTTTTGGGTCGTAATGTACAGTCAGTAAGAATCTAGATGGATCAAATGAATAGTCCTGATCCTTGTGTTGATTGATGGGTCGTGACTCAACATTGACTAACTCAATGCTGATACTGTCTCCTCTCACAAGATCCTGGTGCAACGATGGATTGATAGCCTGTTCAAGCTAATTTCGTACCAGCCATCAGTGACAGTAATCCTGGGTGGTCCGACAATCATGTCGTAGAGCATTGACGCTGTAGATCATGGTTCAGTTGGTAGAATGGTCCGATGGGATCAATTGAGCCTAAGCACTGCCTAAGCAGCGAAAGCCCGGTTGAGTGGATTAATGCGACAATTTTCAGGATGATTTTAGGATGACTTCAGGACAACTTTTTAGGGCCTGTCTTCTGACGTGTCCTTCAAAACTGCTTAGAACGATTGAATACACCCTTTGAATCTACTAATTTTAAGTGATTCAACCCGCCTCACTCATCGAGTGTGCGTTGCGCAAAGATGCTTTGGCCAAATGCTTTAGCCAGGTGATTTGGGCAATACCAAATCACCAATGATTGGGTTGATCAACTTAATTCAACACTCAGCTCGCTTCTCCACTGTTGATCAGTTGTTGATCGGTTAGAGAAATTAGCTTTTGTGTTCTAGCATAAATACATTCCATACACCCTGCTATGAATCCTAGATAGTAACCATCTGGATAAAAACTACAATTCTGTTCAGAGCAGCTTATACAGACAAGTCACTCTAGGCATGTTTTGGGCTGTCTATAGTTATAAAAATAACATCTCCAGTTTAGTTCAGAATTGTTTGATTGCAAAGTTTCTGTAAAGTTATAAGATGGTGTGTTGATTGGCACAATTTATAAGTAAATCAACATCACCAATTTGAAGCTCCGTAGTGTCAGCGTCTCGCTGGCGTAGGCAAGATACCCGCGCTCCATCTACTGTTTAATTGGGTAACCTATTTAGCAGCCTGTGCAAAATTTGCACGATCCTCCAACTCAGGCAACGAGCTAAAAATCGGCAAAAAAGGGAAGCCCCATTCGGAACTTCCCACCATCGCTGAGAGGAGCTAACCTCGGTTCAGGTTATGCCGGCGTAACACCCAAATTCAGCGTGTACTTGCCGCCTGTTCCGATGTCAAAGTCGGGGAAGATCCAGCCGGAGCCACTGCCAGCCTTGGTCGGATCATAGTAATCGTTACCAATCTGACTGATGCCGACATAGTAAACGCCGTCGGTTTCAGCCCGGAACTGAAGATACGGATCATTGAACACGGTGAACAATTCATCCGGTGCCGCCTGAAAATCATCAAAGCTGGTTTTGGCTAGCTCTTTGCCGGTGGCATCAAACACACGGATTTGAGCATATTGCAGCTTGGTGGCACCCGCTTGGTCGGGATCGGGATCAAGGGAATCCAGATCGATGGTTAATGTTTGACCTGTGAGCAGATCAACTTTGTACAGATCAACATCTTCGGTACCATCAATCGTGATTTCTTCTTCCGGACCCACTTCAATCGAGTGCTCGGCAATTTCACCATCAAACGTCACGGTTGATTTGGCTGCACTCAGACCAGTGGCAATCGCCGTATCCAGCGTATCGTTGGATTCCTCGGTGGAGCCGGGAGCCTGCTCTGGGGCATCCACTACGGTAAAAGTAGCGCTGCCTGCATCTGGGTTGACCTGATAGCCGCTGCCGGGATTGAGCGTAAAGGTCGCTTCCTCGACTCCTTCCTCCGTGCCATCGTTGGCAATAGGCAGACTGATCTTGGCCTCTTTGGCCGTAATCTTGAAGTCGAAGCCATCGTCTCGAACTCCAACAATCTCACCGCCTTCGACGGCAATGCCCTCTAGGTTAAACTCGCTCAGATTGGGGGCACTCACGGCAACCGTTACTCCCTCCTCCGGCGGTGTGGCACTGAGGCTGAAGTTATGCACCGACACGGTTTGCTCTGCTTCGATCAGCACAGCAGGTTCGGTGCTGAGGCTGACCTGAATCTGGGAGTCAGGCGTGTCCTTGATGCGGATCGTGCCGCCATTTTGGGCTTCGTTCACCGTGTAGCCCGCACCCGGTCGAATCGCTAGGTTAAACTCCTCGATGCCTTCGGTGATGTCGGTGCTATTGAAGACGGGCAAGGTGATGGTGGCGGTCTGCTCGAACATCTGCAAGTAGAAGCCACTCACGGCTCCATCGGCTACGGCAACCCCACCAGAAAATTCTGCCTGGAAGATGGAGAACTCATTCAGGAAGTCTTGGGCGTTACCGCTGACATAGATCTGGACGCCGCCTTCGGGTGGAGGTTCACTCAGGGTGAAGGTGAGCGTGATTGGCGTTTCTTCCGTTTCGATCAGCTCGGTGGTGCTCAGTTCCAGGCGGACTTCGGGGGTGGTGGCCGGAGTTGGGATTTGCTCTACGGTGTCGTAGAAAGTAACAGTAGAGCTGCTCAGATCCGAGGTGGTGTAGCCTTTGCTTTCAACGATTGAGAAGGTAGCAGTTTCGGGGCCATCAGTCTCTGCCTCTTCCCGGTTGCTGGGATTGAGAACGATAGTAGCAAAGGGCTGCTCCAAGAGGAACTTGAAGCCAGTCGGTTTACCTGTCGCGTCATACACCGCATCGAGGAACTGCCCACCGCGAGTAAACGGTTTGTTGTTCAAGTTACCGCCATAGGGCACGGTGTAGTTCTCTTCGCCAACGCCACCGAAGTACTGGGTCAGGTCAACATCGCTGTTGATCACAACTTCGACACCACCTTCAGGAATTTCGCTATCGGCGGTCAGGACAAAGTTGAGCGCTGCGCCCGCACCTTCGGCAACAGTTTCTGCCAATCCGGTGGCTTTAATATCGAAGCCAAGCGTATCGAAATCATCGCCGTAGACGCCAGCCACGCTAAACAGGGAAATCGCCGGACCTGTTCCATCGCCGCGTGGAATTGCTGTTGGTGCAGCTAGCGGTGATTCGTTCAGGTTAATATTCAGCGTATATTCTCCGGTACCGTATTCATTGGGATCGAGAGAGGAGAAGGCACCACCTGTGGCAGGTTTGTTGGGGTCGTATTTGCTGTTGTTATACAGCGTCACACCCACGTAGTAATCGCCATCCGATGGAGCGGTGAACTCAATATAGGACTGGAAGCGCGACTCAAACACTTCATCGGGAGCAGTACCATCGTCGTTGCTGGCTAGGGCCGTACCGCTTCCATCAAAGACGCGCAGCCAAGTGTCTACCTTTCTGCCCTCGTCGAATTGATTGGAATCGGTATCGATGTAGATCGTGTCTCCGGCCTTGAGGCTGACCTTATAGAAGTCAACATCTTCGCTGGCGTCTACATAGACGACACTGCCATCAGCATTTTCGTAGGAGTTCTCAAACTCAAAATCGAGCGTGCTCTTGAACGACACTTTATTATTGGTAGCGCTCAACTTAGTATCCAGCGCTTTCTCGATTGTGTCATTCGGTTCAGTCACTTCCAGCGCTGGAGCCTGTTCCGGCGTATCGACAATTTGGAAGCTACCCACAATCGCATCGGGGTTCACCTGATACTCTGGTGCATCCTGCAAGGTAAAGGTAGCTTCTTCTAGTCCTTCGTCCTCGCCATCCTCGGCCACTGGCAGCTCGATCTTGGCATTCTTGGCCGTGATTTTGAAGTCAAAGCCAGTCGGAGTGACGGCTGCAATTTCGCCGCCTTCGGTCTTGATGCCACTGAGGTCAAACTCGCTGAGATTGGGAGCCACCACCGAAACAACCAGCCCTGCGTCCGGCGGGGTAGCGCTGAGGCTGAAGTTGTGCACCGACACAGTTTTCTCCGATTCGATCAGCACCGCTGGCTCGGTGGTAAGGCCCACCTGAATCTGGGAGTTCTCGTCATCGATAACGTTTACGGTTATAGCTCCTGCATCTTCAGCGATGGTATACCCTGGTGCTTCTTGCAGCGCAAAGGTGTATTCATCGATGCCTTCCAAATCTTCGTCTTTGAAAGCGGGCAGTGTGATGGTGGCCATCTGCTCGGTAATCCGGAAGAAGAACCCATTCGCCCCAAAGTTGGGAGCAGGGAAGGCACCGCCAGTCACTTTGGCATTGTAAACATCTAGTTCGGCCAGCGAATTGCCCGTCTGGTTTTCATCCACCCCAACCGGAGCCGTGCCCTTGAGGTAGACCAAGACTCCTTCGGGTGGCGGTGCTTCGCTGAGTTGGAAGGTCAGTGTGGTCGTGTTGCCCGTGGATTCGTTGAGGGTCGTCTCGTCGAGGCTAAGGCTGACTTCGGGGGTCACTGCCGTGGCGGGCACCTGCTCGATCGTGTCGTAGAAGGTAACGGTAGACGCATTGGCCTGAGCATCAGGGTTATAGCCTTCGCCTGCCTCTAGGGTAAAGGTGGCATCGACTGGCTCGGTATTGTCGGCATTTTTGCCCACCAGCGTGATCAGGGCACGCGGCTGCTCGATCCGGAATTTGAAGCCGGTAGCAACTCCATCGTCATCGTAGACAGCCTCCAGCAGCTTACCGCCGGGTGAGAAGGGTTCAATGCCCAGGTTGGCAAAGTAATCTTGCAGCGGAATGTCGCTGTTGACGGTGACAACCAAACCCTCTTCCGGAATCTCGCTATCGACGCTGAACGCCAAGGTCAACACCGGGTTGCCGCCCTCGATCGACTGCACCAGATAGGGCGAGAGGATGTTATCCTCTGGATCAAACGTCCCCGTCACGGTCGAGAAGGATACGGTAGGTGCACCCGGAGTTGGAGATGGATCGGGGGATGGATCTGGACTGGGCGCTGGCGACGGGCTAGGAGAGGGAGAGGGCGTCCCGCCGTCATTGATGGTCAGCGTGACTCCGCTTGCCTCTGGATTGACGTTATAGCGCTCGCCATCGGCTAAGTTAAATGTCAGTTCTTCTGCCCCTTCGTTGGGTCCATCGTCAAATGTGGAGAGGGTGATCGAGGCTTGCGGTTCCGTAATCGTGATCAGGAAGCTGCTGCGATCGTCACCGGGAATGGGAAATTCACCATTGGTGCCCGTGATGTCGGTTGCCGGATCGATGCCAGCAATATCAAATTCAGAGAGGGCGGCAATGCCAGGGCCTTGAACCAAAACCGTGACGCCTTCCGGCGGAATCTCGCCATCTACCGTAAAATTAATCGTGAATTCCTCGCCTTCAGCAAGATTCGTTTTATCAACCGTGAGGCCAACCGTCGGACCAAGTCCAGGTTCCACTTCATCGGCAATGTTCAACGTCACCGATGAGGCATTGGGATCAACTTCGTAGAGTTCGCCATTCGCCAGACTGAACGGAATCTCTAACGGCTCTTCTGCCTCAATATCATCCAAAGTAGATAGCGTAATGGTTGCCGTGGGTTCGGTAATTGTGACAAAGAAACTGCTGCCGCTGCCATCACCAACGGTCGGTTCTCCTTTGATGCCCGTGGTTTGAAGTGTACTCAGATCTGTCAGATCAAACTGTCCGAGTGCAGCCATCACGGGACTTTGCACCAACACCTGCAAACCGTCTGCCGGAATCTCGCCATCAACGGTAAAGGTGACGGTCAACTGATCGCCTTCGACCAAATTGGTTTTGTCCACCGATAGACCCACAGTAGGACCGACTCCAGGGCCGCCATTGTCATCCGTAATCGTCAGCAGAGTAGCATTTTTCTGTGGATCGACGGTGTACCCCTCGCCTTCAGCAAGTTTGAAATCAAAGGTTTGTGCACCTTCCTCAATAATGTCGTTAATGATTGGCAACACAAAAGAAGCTTCGGGAGCTGAAAGCAGAATTTGCAGACGGCCAGTTGCCTCATCAAACCCGACAATTTCAGAGTTGACAAACTCAACTTCTCGATCGGCAGCAAATTGTTCGGTGAACTTAATTACATCGTTGTCGCCCAATGTATCAAGATTGATCACCACACCATCTTCTGGAAAGTCTCCTGTCACTGTCCATTTCCAGATCACAGTTGCATCAGCATCTTCTTCTGAAAGATTAGCAGGTGTCACTTCAAAGCTGACGATAGGTTGGGCTCCGGGATCTGGACTCGGCGCAGGGGCTGGACTCGGGGCAGGGGCAGGGGCTGGACTCGGGGCCGGAGATGGAGCCGGGGCGGGGGCAGGGGCTGGACTCGGGGCCGGAGATGGAGCCGGGGTGGGTGCAGGACTCGGGGCCGGAGCGGGGGCCGGGGCTGGAGCGGGTGCGGGGGCTGGAGCGGGTGCGGGACTCGGGGCCGGAGATGGAGTGGGAGCGCTGTCTGTATCCTGAATGGTCAGAGACACGGAACCGGCACTCGGATCAACGGTATACCCCGCACCGGGCTGAACTGCGAAAGTTAGATTGAGCGGACTATCGGATAAATCATCATCAAACACTGGTAGGCGCAGCGTTCCGGTCTGTCCAGTCAAACGCACGGTGAAGCCGCTGGTATTGTCAGTAACACGGACTAGACGTACATTGTTGAACTCAGTAGCAAATACATCAAACTGACCCAGGGCATTTTCAACACCGCTATCCACCGTTACCTCTAAACCTTCTGGAGGAACTGGTTCACTAGAGGTGAGGGTGAGGGTAATAACAGTACCTTGTTCTTCTTGCAAAACCGAGGGAGATGCTGAGATTGAAATTGCCATAGTTCCTACCTTTTGAGGAGTTGTTTTGTTGAAATTTGCACCCTGATGACAGGCTGGCCGGATCGGTGTTTTTGCATCAGTGTTTTTGCATCAGTGTTTTTGCATCAGTCGCGGTTTCAGTTCCCGTTTGCAGCGGTTGCATCGAAGCAGCCTGTTGAGACTGCCACTTCAGACCGCTAGGTTGGAACTGAAACCTGGATAAAATCAGCCCGCGTCAGTTGATTGGGCTGCACTCCGCTCAAAATCGCTAGCAGGTCATCGCCACTGCGGATCAGCGTGTTGCGGCCTCGTTGAGTAATCTCCAACTCACCAAAGCTAAAGCCAACTAATCCCAAGCGGTCCTGACCATCTTGGAAATCTGTAATCAGGCTGCGTCCGGCTCCGGCCTCTAAACCAAACCGATCCCGACCTTGACCACCTGTGAGCCGGTTATTGCCCGTGCCACCAAAGATCTGGTCGTCACCTGCTCCTGCCACAATTCGGTCTGCTCCGGCACCACCCAACAGCAGATCGTTGCCGCCTAAACCCGTGATTTGATCATTACCGCCCAACCCTTCGATCCGGTCAGAATTCGGTGTGCCCCTGAGCAAATCGCGGCCTGCTGTACCTAAGATCGTTCCAGGTGGAGATGGGGCAGGCGCAGCTGTGACAGTCAAACTAACGGTGGCAGGACTAGAATTCACTGTGCCGTCATTAGCCTGATAGGTAAACTGATCGGTGCCGCTAAAGCCAGCATTGGGGCTATAGGTAAAGGAACCATCTGGATTCAGCGTTAATCTGCCGTTGCTAGGCGGCGTCACCAGAGCTGCAGTTAAGGCATTGCCATCGGCATCAGTGTCATTGGCTAATAGACCCGCTGCTGCAATCGTCAAGGTCGTGTCGGCGGTGGTGCTGTAGCTGTCTGGATTGGCAACCGGGGCTTGATTGGGGGCTGGCTGATCGAGAATGGTCAGCGTCACAGATGCAGCATTGGGATCAACCGTGTAACTGCTGCTGGGTTGGATCGTATAAGTAAACAGCTCTGTTCCTTCGGGTTGATCGTCGTCGAAGACGGGCAGCGTGATTGTGGCAGTTTGCTGGGTGATTCTCAAGGTTAAACCACTCGCATCAGCATTAGCACCTGTCAGCCTAACTCCAGAGAACTCAGCCGCAAAGACATCCAATTCGGCTAAGGCGCGAGGAATATCACTATCAATACTAACGAGAAGACCTTCGCTGGGCGGCAGTTGATCCAGGGTGAATGTTAGTGTGAAGGTCGTTTTTTGATCCTCGATCAGCGTTGTGGGATTCGCTGTAAATCCAATTTTCATTAATCCAGATGCTGCGTTGATAGTTACAAGTAAAAGTAGCTAAAAATTAATTGAGAATAACCATTGGCTTCTACGAAAGGGATACCTAGTTGCAAACGAAAACAATCACACTCAATCGCCATTGGCGATCCAAACTCAGACAAGGCTCAATCGGCCTAGTAAAAAGGCCAGGGAGCTGCTACAAAGCAGCCCGCTGTTGACACGCGGATGGAAAGTGACGAGGCCAAATAATCGGATTGCCACAATCGGATTGCCACAATCTAGACAGGCTCCATTTCTTGCTCAAATTTTATTTAAAGTTTATTTCTTGAGAATTCCTCTCAACAACTGCAAACAGTACAAACAATAACACTTTCTTCTGCCTTTTCACACTACAGATTTGTTAAGTTCTTATAAAGAAGCCCCTAATGAGTGAAAGTTAGGGCGTTGTTGAATGAGGAACGTTTGGTTAGAGTTTCGTTTCCTCCCGGCCGCCTAAATTCCCCTTATCAAGGGGGACTTCAATCCTTGGTTGGTATGGGCTACGCCCAGGCTGCGCCTACGGTTCCCCCTTTAGGTAAGAGGGTTAGGGGGGATCTTCGACTGGTGTGTATACCGTAGCAACTTTGGGGGACTTTGAGTCGGTTCTAACCCTCGGCATATAGCCCTGTCGGGCACTCCAGAAGGGAGGTGGAGGGCAAAAGCATACTAGATTCAGCAACGCCAGTTAGAATTGTTGCTTCTCCAAAAGACGTTTGTGCAAAATTTGCACAGTTGTAGGGACTGTAGCAGGCTAATCAAGTCAAAGTACTGACAAAATTGGCGGTGGTTAGGTCACTAGCGGCAACGTTGATCAGTCCGCCTAGTCGTTCTCCGGTGGCCGTGAGGCTGATAAGGGTGTTACCGTAGCGTTCGGTGAGGGTGATTTGGTCAAAGTCAAGATTGGGCAGCAAGATGCGGTCCTCTGTGGCGACAAAATCTACAATCGCATCGATGCCTTCGCCGGGTACCAGATAGAACCGATCGCGCCCGGCATTGCCCCAAAGAAAATCATTGCCCTTGCCGCCGCTGAGGAGATCATCTCCTGCTCGGCCTTGAATCGTATCGTGCTTGCCGCTGCCTAAGAGAAAATCATTGCTGGCAGTGCCGACTAAAGAGCGTTCCGGTTCGCCTTCCCAGGTTGCTAACAGAGGCGAGAACAGATTATTAAACCGGCGCGTATTTTGCAGGTCAGTATAAATCAACTGCGTTTCCGGCTCATACCAAAGGCTGCTGCGGAAGCCCAGCGTCAGGCCGGTGTGTCCATAGAAAGTGCCTTCGCTGGTTTTGAGACGAGCGATCCCCAGGCCATAGCCGGAAAAAGCATTCGAGCGAATCGGTTCGACAAAGGTGAGCATTTGCTTCAGGGTGTCGGGCTGGAGCAGTTCACCCCCAAACAATGCTCGACTAAACCGCAGTAAGTCCTTAGTATTGGAAATCAATGCTCCGGCAGACCAAGCCCAAGATAGGCTCAGACTGCTGACATCATCTAAACGACCGTCGTTGTTCACGTCCCAATAGCCGCTGACCGGATTTGGCCCTACCTCGGCTGCAGCGAAATAGGTCTGCTTCAGACCAAGTGGATCTAGAATCCGGGAGCGAATATCGCTAGCGATCGGATTGCCCGTCACCTGCTGAATGATTAGCCCTAGCAGAATGTAGTTGGTGTTAGAGTAGGACCAGCCGGTACCGGGGGTAAATGCCGCCGCCTGTCCGCCAATGAGCTGAGTCAATTCCTGCGGCTGCCAGTCGCGAAATAGGTTGACACCCGCTGCTAATAAAATTGGTACATAGTCGGGAATGCCGCTGGTGTGGTTGAGCAACTGTCGTATCGTGATTTGGCTGCCATTGGGAATTGGCTGCACCAGATCCGGCGATAGCCAGCGAGTCAGGGGATCATCCAGCGAAAGCTGACCGGACTCGAACAACTGTAAAACAACGGTTGAGACAAATGGTTTAGTGATGCTGCCAATTTGAAACAAATCATCTGGCTGTACCGCTAACCCGGTCCGGCGGCTGGCAACCCCGCTAGCTCCCAACCAGTTTCCAGCTGGTGTGCTGATTGCGGCTGTGGCACCAACCGTGCTGCCCAAGGCGTGATCCAATCCAGTTTGTAAAGCGCGCCTGCGAGCAACAGTAACCGAATCAGCAGACGCTAAAGATAACTGAGTTGTCATGGGAAATGATAGAAATAAATTTATGGCGTATGAAACAGTGACTGATCGGGATTGGAGATGTTTTGGTTAGAAGCATTCTGGTTAGAAGCATCCTGATCCGCCACATCGTGATCGGGTAAGAGCGTTTCTACCTGGCGCAGCGTCCGAAATCCGTAGCCACCCAGACCAACCAGCAGCATCCAGAGGGCTGTCAGCGTATATAGCAGTGCCATGCCAGATCCGGAACCTGTGCCGAACAGGGGAGCAAACAAAGGTGCGAGCCAACCATCCGGCTGCATCGCCGGTTCAAAGACGCGATCGGCTAACGGACCAGCCAGCAGCGGAGCCAGCGTGCCAACAATCAGGCCAATCATCTGGTCGGCGGCCAGGACTCGGCCCTGCAACGACGGCGGCACCTTGGCGTACCAAATCGCATTACTAGAGCTGTAGAACATCGGAATCGGCAGGGTGGCACAAAAGTGAGCAGTGGCCCAGATTAGCGGCGTTCGCCCCAGTCCTAAAATAATTTTGCATAGCCCGGTGGCGGCAAACCCCAACAACATGCCGTGAATCCGCCGCGGAAAGCCACCCCAAATGCTAAACAGAATTGCGCCGATTACGCCCCCTACCCCTGCCGCTGTTGTGACAAATCCCAGCACTCTGGCATCTCCGCCGGAGCGGGCCAAAATCATCGGATTATACAAGGCTTTGCCAATGTCGCCCGGAATGGCAAACAGCGTAAAGGCAACCACCATTGCGGTCAGAGCAGGTTTGGCGGCAATATAGCGGAAGCCGAAGGTGAGAGTTTGCCAGGTGAATGGGTTGATTCCAGATTTGTCGCTGCTAGGCTTGCTGTTTGGCTCACTGATGGGCTGAGGAATTGGCGTGAGAATTAGCGTGATTAATCCAGCTATAAAGCTGATCAGATCAATGGCAATGATGCCGGTAATTCCAATCAGCGGGTAGAGGCTGCCGGCCAAAATTGGTGAAAAAACGGCACCGCTGTAGCCCACCATTGCAATCATGCTTTCGGCCCTGGTGTATTGTGCCTTGGGAACCAGCATGGCAATTGAGGCAGAATAGGCTAGGGTTTGCAGTTGTCCGAAGCAGCCGTAGAGCGCTACGACGATATAGAGATGCCAGATTTGCAGTACGCCCGTGAGATACAGCAATCCAATCGCCAATGTACTCAACAGTGCGATCCCGTCGCCTAGCAGAATCAGCCGTTTGCGATGGAATCGATCCACAATAATCCCAGCAATGGGCGTGATGAAAATGCGCGGTAGCTGGGAAAAGAAAGTCACCAGAGCCAGCGTTGTGGCCGATTCGGTTTGCTGCCAGACCCAGATCAACAGAGCAAACACGGTCATGTAGCTGCCGATCGTCGAAACCAACTGCCCGAACCAGAGAATGGTAAAGTTCCGCATTAAATTTAAAAGCTTCCAAACTACCCAAAAAGCCAAGTAGGGAGTTGCGATTGCTCACACTCCCTAACTTTCCCGGTTCACAACCCTTTGACTGGAGAGCTGTTAGTAGTATTCGACGGTGAGAGGAGGAGCAGAAGCACCACCTGGACCTAAAATGGTCATTATTGCTTGGTTGTTGTAGAGCACTTGATATCTGAATACAGTATTGGTCCCACCGGATCAATTAAATTGATTGAAATTCCCGATCTATAAGAATTTGGAAGCAATACTTTGTCCCCTTCAAAGGCATTATAGTCAAAAACAGTCACCCCTCCACTGCCATAATAAAACGAATCTGCACCTGAACCGCCGTACATATTTACGGAACCGCCCCCAGTAGACCAGAGTTGATCATTGCCACCTTCACCGTAAAGATCATCTCGCCCACCGCCACTGTATAGACGATCTGCACCAGCACCTCCATAAATTAAGTCATCACCGCGATTTCCATTTATTTGATCGTTACCTCCGTAGCCGTTGAATTAGTACCATTCAGATTATCTGCTCCACTGGTACCTCTGATTAGTGCCATCTCTGAAATCCTTGAATTATTTAGACTATGAAAAGAGTTTCTACGATGAGAATAATCGCAGCTTGATATTTATTCAAGTATATTCTGTGGCAGTAATCATCGTGAAAATAAATCGCAATGCTAGCACGTGTATTGATAACAAAAACTGAATCTTCATCAATGAAATGAGCAAATGTGGATGTAGTAGTTCTAGATTCTTTGCAAATGAGAAGTTAGAGATATCAGCTCTTTGATTAAACACGATAATCTCAAATCTTGCATTTAGCTTTCTTATAGCTGAATAGGGCGTACTGCAACTTTCTCCCTCTTGCAATCAGAACTCCCAGCTAATCTTGCCTATGATTGTGAAAGGTTGACCAGGAATAACTCTAACGTAGTCCCGACCTGCTGGATAATACTCTACGTCAAATAAATTCCGAAAATTCAAAGACACCTGGAGCTGATCGCGCCGGTAAAACAGTGCTGCATCCGTTCGCCAGTAGCTAGGTAACGTGAATAAGTTCTCAGGTGCGACTTCTCGCTCGTCCTGAAAGAATAGCCCAACTCCAAACCCTAGACCTTGCAGAGTTCCTGACTGAATTTCATAGCTTGTCCAAATGCTAGCAGCATGTTCTGGCACGTTGGAGAGGCGATTTCCTACTGCAATCCGATCGTCTTCGATCACTCTAGCATCAGTGTACGCATAGCCTGCAATTACCTGCCATCCTGGTAAAATCTCTCCTGCAATATCAAATTCGATGCCACGGCTACGTTGAACTCCCACCTGAAACTGTGTTAAGGGGTTATCGCTACCTTGCACCCTCACATTGCTACGCTCCAAATCGTAGAATGCCAAAGTGGCCGAAATTTGATCTGAAATGTCTGCTTTAATCCCTACTTCATACTGTCTACCCCGCTCTGGCTCAAACGGATCGCCAAACAGGGTTTGCCCATCTGCTCCTTCGGATGTCTCACGGCCATTAACAGGCAGAAACGACTCGGAATAGCTTGCATAGAGCGAAATTGGCTCAATTGGACGATAGACAATTCCTACACGCGGACTGAAGGCCCGGTCTTCCTGTTCAAAGTTCAACTCTTCGTTGATCAAATTCTGATTACTCTGATTCACAATGTCGAATCGCCCGCCCAAGAGCAAAATCAAGTTATCCAGCAGGGTGATCTGATCCTGTAAATACAGTCCAACTGAAACTGTCTGGGTCACTTCATCTTGAAACACCGTTAAGGGGCGACGGCTCTCAGGAGCATAATCTGGATCAAAGATATTGATTGAATCGATCGTGTCAAATACAATCCGATCTTTGGCACGGTCGGAAAGCAGCTCAACGCCAGCTAGCACCTGATGCTCAATGCCCCAAGTCTCAAAGCGGCCCGTCACGCTCGTATTTAAGGCGATGCTAGTTTGCTCACCAGGGTTAATAGTCAAAAGCCGCTGTACAGTTTGGAGTTCAGGCTCTAAACCCACATCCGTGCGATTATCTGATCTGGGCGTAACTCCAACGCTCTCTGATTCGCGATGCGACAGTAGAAATTCATTCCTCAAACGCCAATCTTCACTAAATCGATGCTCAAATCGGTAGCCGACACGGGTGATAATATCCTCTCCTTCTACCAGATCTGGTTCACCTAGGTTGATTGTACGATCCACATCACCATTCGGGTTATCTAGCACCGTCCCCGATGCTGGAAGCTCTGGTGCAATACCATAGGAGCGAAATTTGAGGTATTCTAAATCGACTAGCAGTTCGGTAGTATCATTAGCAATCAACTGGACTGTGGGGGCAACAAATAGCAGTTCGGTGTGTTCAAATTCTCGAAAACCATCTGCAAATTCATAGGCAGCGTTTGCCCGAAACCCCAAAGGACTACCTAATTCAAATGGGCTAGAAAAATCAACCGCGAATCGATTGAAACCAAACTGCCCACCACTATACTCAAACTGGTAGGTTGGCTCCTCAAGCGGAATCTCTGTTACCAAGTTGATGGTTCCACCTAAATTACCCTGCCCAAACAGCACAGAAGCAGGGCCTTTCAAAATTTCAACTTGTGCAATATTGTCTTCTACTGTTGCAAATCGAGCGTTGGTATCTCGCAACCCGTTTCGTAAGACGTTATTTGTCTCAAAGCCGCGAATGATGGCGGAAATTCCTGGCAGGGGGGTGCTAGCACGTTCTGCCTGGACGACTCCACTTGCATTTTGTAACGCATCGCCAATTTCCTGGATTCCCTGATCTTCAAGGACTTGCTGTGGAATCACCTGAATCGCCTGCGGCACATCGCGAATATCCGTATCGGTGCGCGTCCCGACCGCAGACTCGGAAACTCGATAGGTCTCTCGCTCACCGGTGACAATAATCCGAATCGCGTTCTCTGAAGGAGGCGGCACCTGCAACGGTAGAGCGGCGGGCGGTTCCAGCGCTTCGGCAGTGCTGCTATCAGCAACAGTCAGACTTAACACTAATCCTCGCGGATCTGGAGTGACCGTGGCATTGGGAACGGTATCTACTCCCGTCAGCGTCACCCGAATCCCGGTTTCTACCTGCATCACCGTAATTGCCGCCATACCCGCGACCGGATTGTCCTGCCGAAACCCCTCGTCAGCAAATTCACCCGCTAGCCGCGCCCGCTCGATTTCGACAATCAGACTGCTGCCGTCCTGAAATTGGCGGAACTGAAGCGGCATTTCACTGAAGAGAATCAGGTTGGCTCCATCAGAAGATGGCTCCAGGTGAATATTGGTCACGATTGGCCCAGAATTACCTGTGACCTCAGCCGGGGCAGAATGGACATCCGCACTATCTGGATCGATACCAAGCTCATTACCCGGAGAAACAGTTTGTGCCCCTACGGGTTGAGCCGCAATGACGGAAGCTACCGCCACGAGTTGGAAAAACCAGCAAAAACGCACCATTAAACCTCAGTCGATCGAAAATGAATTCGTTTTGCTCACTAGACTTGAGTTCGTTCGCGCAGCGTGTGCCTAGCACACTCCCCCTAAACCCCAGCGGGGATGCGCCTTCGGCGTAGATCAAGGGGGACTTCAAGCCCTGATTGGTAGGTGCTGCGCCCAGGCTTTGCCTCTTCCCCTTGATTTAAGGGGGGTTAGGGGGGATCTTCGACTTGTGTAGACGCCGTAGCTTATGAAGGGGACCTTCAAATCATTGTTAGTATGTGCTGCGCCCAGGCTTCGCCTATGGTTCCCCCCTTCTGTAAGGGGGGCCAGGGGGGATCTCAACAGGATTTGCAATCTACTGAGATTGGCTAACTATGCTCTGGCTGCCTAGGTTATACTGCCTAGATTATAGATTTCAGTCATACCATCGACCTCAATGTTCTTGAGAAATTTTACTAACAATGGTTGCACGAAACACCTAATCAGTCGATAATCTTCATATCGGAAGAGGATGCCATTGAATCCGAACCGTTGTCTTCAATACTAGTCTGACTGCTCTCTAGTGAAAGTTAAAAAAATAATTAGGTTCCTTGAAGTGCGGACGCCTTCTGTGGCAGCGAGACGAATATACGCACTATAGAATTACCGAATTGATTTTTGTACCTCTCATAGAAGGAGCCAGATCGAGTTTAGAGGCGAAATCTCAAATCTGGAGAAGAGTTGCACAAGCATGATCGCCGAATTTGTTGATAAATGGTTGAATGTCTGAGTTCCTTATGGCGGCAAATCTCCTCAGCTCTGCTTCCCAACGCGCCGAATTCTCTACGGTTGTGGATCTGCTACACTATCGGGCCATCCACCAACCGAATCAGCTCGCCTACCGCTTTTTGATCGATGGGGAACAGCAGGAAGCCAGCCTCAGTTATCGCGATTTAGACCGACAGGCGCGAGCCATCGCAGCCCAACTTCAGCGCTTAGAATTACAAGGCGGACGCGCTCTGTTAATCTACTCGCCTGGTTTGGACTTTATAGCTGCCTTTTTTGGCTGTCTATATGCTGGGGTGATTGCCGTTCCCGTTTATCCGCCCCGTCGTAATTTATCATCCGTACAGACCATTGCCGCTGATGCCCAAGCCAGCACAGTGCTGACCCAGCAGTCCTTGCTGACGCAAACAGCCCAATTGGTCGGGATCGATCACTGGATTGCCACCGATCAAATTTTGAGCAAAAGCTCTGGCCCGCCGTTCAGCGATGGGCAACTGACTAATGGGCAACCAGATGCTTGGCAACCGATTACCCTTGATCCCAATAGACTCGCCTTTTTGCAGTACACGTCTGGTTCAACCGGGCAACCCAAGGGAGTGATGGTCAGCCATGCCAATCTGCTGCACAATTCAGCTCTGATCTACGAAAAATTCGGTCATTCTCCAGCTAGTAGGGGTGTGATTTGGCTGCCGCCTTACCATGATATGGGTTTGATTGGTGGCATATTGCAGCCGCTCTACGGCGGTTTTCCCGTCACCCTAATGGCTCCAGTGGCGTTTCTGCAAAAGCCGATTCGCTGGTTAGAGGCCATTTCCCGCTGTGGTGCGAAGGGTGCAGTCACCAGCGGTGGTCCCAATTTTGCCTACGAGCGCTGTGTTGAAAAGATTACGCCCGCACAGAAAGCTAATCTAGATCTGAGCGGTTGGACTGTGGCCTTCACCGGAGCCGAGCCAATTTGGGCTGCCACCCTGTCTCGATTCACCGCTGCTTTTGCCGACTGTGGCTTTCGCCCGGAGGCGTTTTACCCCTGCTATGGCCTAGCCGAAGCAACTCTATTGGTGACGGGAGGGGACAAAGCCAGTAAGCCACAGCAGATCTCAGTTTCGATCAGTGCTCTCCAGCAGCATCGGGTTGAAGTTGTGTGCGATTCAGACGCTGCCCAGTCAGAAGCCGCACAACGATTGGTGAGCTGCGGTCAGCCAGCGGCAGATCAGTCGCTGCTCATTGTTGATCCAGAAACCAGGCAGCCCTATGCGCCTGATCGCATCGGTGAAATTTGGCTAGCGGGCGGAAGCGTGACGCGGGGCTACTGGAATCAGCCGGAGCTGAATGCCCGAACCTTTGTAGAACTCCAGTCAGCAACCGGATCAGAGCACAATCCAAGTATTTATTTACGCACAGGGGATTTAGGTTTCATTTATAATAACGAGTTATTCATAACTGGACGACTTAAAGATGTCCTGATTATTCGCGGTAGAAATTATTATCCTCAAGACATTGAACGCACGGTTGAACAATCCCATCCAGCCCTAAGTCCAGGATGTGGAGCCGCCTTTATCTGTGAAGTTGATGGTACTGAGCAGCTCATTATCATACAAGAAGTAAATCGTGAGCATTGGAGATCGGCAAACCCAGAAGAGATGATTACGGCAATCCGAGCGGCCATTTCCGAGGAACATCAGCTTCAGGTCCATACGATCCAATTGCTTAAACCGGGCACAATTCCCAAAACATCTAGCGGTAAAATTAAACGGTATGCCTGTCGAGAAAAGTTTGAGAACGGTGAATTTACAGTTATTAAAACGGTTATTGAACAAGATCCGACCTCGCCTTCGAGACAAACGGAGCCGACTAGAAGTCAATCTAAAAAACCGATTGCATCACCGTGGAATGGTCATCTTGCCTGTCTTATTAGTGCAGGCCCACAAACCGATTTGAATCGATTGAATCCATTGATGAATCCATTGAACCGATTGAACGCTTCGACTAACAAGTTAGTGGAACTGCCAATTGCTCCCGCTGCCAAACCAAACCAAACTAGCCGCAAAACCGAGCACCTGACGGATTGCCTGATCGATTGGCTGCGCGACTACGCCACCCACCACATCAACTCCCGCCTGATCGACGAACGCCGCTGTATTCCGCCTGCAATTGTTTTAGATTTCGGCAATCAAGGGCTGCTGGGCATGCAGGTGTCGCAGCAGTACGGCGGCCTCGAACTAGGGCATACCGAGACGATGCGGGTCTTGCAGCAACTCGGCGCGATTGACCCCACCTTAGCCCTCTTTGTCGGACTCAACAATGTTTTGGGAATTCGCCCGATCGCTCAATCTGCTGCCCCTGCCCTCAAGGACGATCTGCTGCCCTTACTCGCTACCGGACGGGAACTGGCCGCCTTTGCTCTAACAGAACCGGGGGCCGGAGCCAATCCCCAGGCAATTGCAGCCCACGCTATTCCAGAGAAAGACGGCTGGCGGCTGAACGGTACCAAAATCTGGAGCGGCTCGGCGGCTTGGGCCGGAGTGATTAATGTATTTGTGCAGCATCAACAGGATCAGCATCGCGGCATCAGTGGCTTTGTGCTGCAACGCGGCAACCCAGGACTGCGGCAGGGGCCAGAAGCCCTAACGATGGGCATGCGCGGCATGGTGCAGAATACGCTCTACTTGGAAAACGCACCGGTAACGACCGATCAACTGCTGGGTACCGTGGGAACCGGTATGTCAATTGCTCAGGATGCGATGATGTATGGCCGTTTGGCGATCGCGGCGGCTAGCATCGGCGGGATGAAGCGGTGTGCCCAACTGATGCTGCGCTATAGTGCACGTCGCAGTATCGCTACCGGCAAGTTGCTAGAGCATCCGGTTGTGCTGACGCGCCTGCATCACCTGAATGCCGCCATCGTAGCCACCGAAACGCTGGTCACACAAATCACTCAGCGCCTCGATGCCGGTGAATCAGTTCCGATCGAAGCCTACACCGTCTGCAAAACTGCTGCGCCAGAATTCTATTGGCAAGCCGCCGATGGATTAGTCCAAACCCTGGGAGGACGCGGCTACATCGAAACCAACTTGGCTCCGCAAATTCTGCGCGATGCCAGAGTGCTGCGCATTTTTGAAGGACCGACCGAGACGCTGAACGCCTTTTTGGGTTCGCGGATCTTGCATCATCAGTCCTGGCAACAATGGCTCAGCCAAAGCTTAAATGCTCCCGAAATTAGCCAGCGTTTACTTGATGCGGCTGCGCAGATCAACGATTGCTGTCACCATGCTGGCTTTGATCAGCCCCTCGTGGCCCAACAATTGGCCTCTGGGTTAATCGGTGAGGTTGCTACTCTGGCGTTTCTCTGGGCCAGTCTTGAGAATGCTAACCACTTTAGTTCCGAGCGTAAACTGAGATTGACTCTTGAATGGATACAGACTCAATTTGAGCACAGGTTTTCACAAGCATTAATTACAGCTTCAGAACATTTTAATAACTGTAGAAAAGACGTAGTCACAAATCAGATTTTAGAGTATGAGCAAACAATTGGCGACATCGAACAAACCCTAGCTGGTGAAGACCAAGCACTCGATGACCTGCTGCACAAGCTTCCAGCTCCAACCGAACTTTCTTCTCCCGCATCTGCTTCAGTCTCTGTTGCTCCACAGAATCAGCCCCAAACCGACACCAACCCCATCGACGCCAACCCAGAAAACGCCAACCTAGCAGACACAGCCCAAGCGATCCAAACTTGGATGATCCAATGGTTGAGCCAAAAGCTAAATATCGCAGCAGAGCATATCGATCGCCATCGCCCCTTCGCTGACTATGGTATCGATTCTGTGATTGCCGTCGAACTCGCCCAAGACCTCGAAACCTGGCTCAATCTCTCTCAGCCCCTAGAAGCCACCCTCGCCTGGAACTTCCCTTCCATTGCCACCCTTTCCTACCACCTCGCCACCCTCACGCCTGCCCCTTTACAGAGTCCTACTCATCTATGCCACCCAACCGCTACGCAGAAGCAAACGATTAGCCATCCACCCGATAGCCTCACCGAACCCGAACTCGCTGCCCTCCTCGCTGCTGAACTTGCCGCTGCCAAAGGGAGGAAACGCCAATGACACCCACCCCCGACTATCGCACCCTGCTCCTAGAAGCATGGCAAGAAATGCGGCAGATGCGCTTGGAACTAGAGTCTCTTACTGAGGCCAATGCGCCTATTGCTGTGATTGGCATGGACTGCCGTTTTCCCGGCGGCGCTAATTCACCAGAAGCCTATTGGAATCTGCTGCAAAACGGGATTGATGCCATCACTGAAGTACCGCCCGATCGCTGGGATTGGACCGCCTATTATGATCCGGACCCAGATGCGCCTGGAAGGCTCTACAGTCGGCATGGTGGTTTTATCGATCAGGTCGATCAATTTGATCCGCAGTTCTTTGGCATTTCGCCCCGTGAAGCGGTCAGTCTTGATCCGCAGCAGCGCTTGTTGCTGGAGGTGAGCTACACGGCTCTAGAGCGGGCTGGGCAGGCAATCGATCGGCTGCGGGGCAGTCAAACCGGAGTGTATATTGGCATCAGTTTTGCCGACTACGCCAAGCTAAGTTTGCATTCGGGCGATCTGTCTCGTATCGATGCCTACAGCAGTTTGGGCAATACCCACAGCATGGCGGTAGGGCGGTTGGCCTATGTATTGGGGTTGCAAGGGCCGACAATGCAGCTCGATACCACCTGCTCATCTTCGTTACTGGCAGTGCATTTAGCCTGTCAGAGTTTACGTAATGGTGAATCCAATTTGGCCTTAGCAGGTGGCATCAACTTGATGCTGTCACCCGAACCGACGATCGGCTTTTGTAAACTACGGGCACTATCTTCGAGTGGACAGTGCCGCACCTTTGATGCGAATGCGGATGGATATATTCGTGGGGAAGGCTGCGGTATCGTGGTGCTGAAGCGACTAAAGGATGCGATTACCGATCGCGACCCAGTCTTGGCGATAATCCGAGGATCGGCAGCAAACCACGATGGTCAAAGCAACGGACTCACAGCACCGAACGGTCAAGCCCAAGAAGCGGTGATTCAGCAAGCATTGGGGCAGGCAGGCGTCGCAGCCGCTCAGGTGCAGTATGTGGAAGCTCACGGCACCGGCACACCGTTGGGTGATCCAATCGAAGTGTTGGCGTTGGGCAAGGTGTTGGCTCAAAGGCGGTCTGCGGATAACCCGCTCTGGATTGGCTCGGTGAAGACCAATATAGGCCACTTAGAATCGGCAGCAGGAGTAGCGAGCTTAATCAAAACCGTCCTGGCACTCCAGCATCAGCAAATTCCACCCCATCTGCATTTTCAGCAGCCGAATCCCTACATTCCCTGGCAAAAACTCGCGGTTCAAGTCCCAACGCAGCTCACTCTCTGGCCGTCATTAGCTCATCAGCCGCGTTTGGCGGGCGTCAGTTCGTTTGGCATGAGCGGCACAAATGTGCATGTGATTTTAGAAGAGTTTGTAGAGGGAGTTGTAGATGGGCAGATAGATAGACAAGTAGATAAACAGGCAAGCACCGAAGCAACCGCTGTTGTGAATCCACCATCGCCCTATCTGTTTACGGTTTCTGCCAAAACCCGTCCGGCCCTCAAACAGCTTGCAGAACGTTATGAGGTATTTTTAACGACACAAGCCGATGAACTGCTGCCCCACATTTGTTTTACGGCCAACACGGGCCGATCGCAGTTCGAGCATCGGTTTGCGGTCAGGGCTGAAAGTATCACCCAACTGCGGCAGGCACTACGGCAGTTTATTGCAGATGAGCCTGTTGAACCACCAGCGGATAGCCTAGTCCAGCGCTACTTGCAGGGGGAAGATATCGACTGGAATCAGCTTGGCTACAGTCAGTTCTACCGCCGAGTTGTACTACCGACCTATCCGTTTCAGAAGCAGCGCTACTGGATGGAGCCGCCCCCAGGGCGTTCTGGTGCTTCTAGAGACAACCATCCGTTGCTCGGCAGGCGTATAGTTTTGGCAAAATCCGCCGCCATACATTTTGAAGCCCAACTCGATCGCCATCATCCGGCGTTCCTTCAGCAGCATCGGGTGTTTGAGCAACCCATCATGCCAGCGGCGGGCTACATCGAGATGGTGCTAGCGGCAGTTGGGAAAGTCATGCCATCGGCTCAGCTAGAACTGGCGTTGTCGATTCACCAAAGATTAGTAGTTGATAGTCTGATAACAGTACAGTTAACGTTGATGCCAGCAAAAGTTGATGGTCAATCCTACGAGTTTGAGATTTTTGCTTTACGCAATTCAGATGAGCAACAGAAATGGGAATGTTATGCGTCTGGCACGATTAATCAAATCGATCTGTCGAACAACCAGACTGCCTCGATGGACTTGAGAAATACAGTCGCCTCCAATCCCGATTTCACCGAACTGGATGTTGAACGCTTCTATCAAACCTATCAGCAGCTCGGCATCGAGTACGGAGCTGCCTTTCGAGCGATTCGCCAGCTCTGGCAGGGACACCGCACCGCGATGGCTTGGATTGAATTACCATCCAGTTGCTCATCTGCGGCTCCCTACCAAATCCATCCAGTCCTCCTGGATGCAGCCTTACAAACAATTGCAGCAGCCTTACCCGCGCAGTCCCAAACCTATTTCCCAGTTCGTTTCGACCGCTTGATCCTGCACCGCAGACCGTTGGGTCACCCCTCTAGCCTCTGGAGTGAAGTGACGCTGCGATCTAACCAGAATTCGGTCCACCCAGTTGCCGATCTGCGACTGCTCGATGCCAAGGGACAGGTGATTCTGACAATCGCAGGATTAAGGCTGCATCCAGCGGACCGAGAACCGATTGAGTCGGCAAGCTGGCAGGAGTGGCTATACCAAATCGAGTGGCGTCCTCAGCCGCTGCATCAGGTTCATTTACCAGAGTTGCGCCAGATAAGCCACCAATTTGCGGCCCTGTCTGATCGGTTGTCCGCTGCTCAGGCGCAGCACCTGAACTCCTATCAGCAGCATTTAACAGAGCTGGAGTCGTTGAGCCTGAGCTATATCAGGCAAGCTTTTCTGCAACTGGGCTGGCGGTTTACCAGCGACGAACACTTTACGGTGCAGCAGGTGATGCAGCAGCTTCAGATCACAGCCAATCCTAGATGGGTCCGACGCTTGCTGAATATTTTAGTAGAGGCTGATTACCTCGATTGTCAGAATAATCAGTATGGCGTGCTTCGATCGCTTCAGGATGATAGTTCTGCTGAAATGACTCAACCTGTTGCCTCACCTGAACTGGCTCTATTGCATCGCTGTGGTTCGGCTCTGGCTGACGTGTTACAGGGTCAGTGTGACCCGATTCAGCTTTTATTTCCCAATGGCGATTTCAGCACCCTGAGTCAAATCTATCAAGATTCGCCTGGAGCACAGTTCACTAATCAACTGCTGCAACAACTCGTGCGATTATTATTGCCCCAATCCAAGGTGCAAATTCTGGAAATTGGCGGCGGTACTGGCGGAACGACTGGCTATCTGCTGCCTGATCTCGATTCTCAGATCGCTAGCTACACATTTACCGATATTTCACCTCTATTTGTCCAAACAGCACAGCAGAAATTCGCGGTTTATGATTTTGTTCAGTACAAAACATTGGACATTGAACGTTCACCGAGTGATAAAAGTTTTCGTCAACATCAGTATAACTTAGTTGTTGCCGCCAACGTACTTCACGCCACCCAAAATCTGGAAACAATCTTATCCCATGTTCGCCAATTGCTTGCGCCCGGAGGCGCGCTGATTCTGCTGGAGGGCGTTTATCCGATGCGCTGGCTAGATCTCACCTTTGGCTTGACCGATGGCTGGTGGCGATTTACTGACAATGAGTTGCGCCCAGATTATCCGCTGATTTCGGTTGCGCAATGGCGCTCTCTGTTGCAGTCCTGTGGATTTGAATGCACAGAAGCGATTCAACCAACGGTGAATGGTTCCGCGATTCAGCAGGCGATAATCGTGGCCCAAGTGGGGACTCAAGCAATGTTGTCTCTAGCTGACTTTGATTGGTTGATTGTTGGCGATCAGCAGGGAGTGGCAGCAGCGATGGTGAGCCGCTTACAGGCAGTCGGGGCAGCCTACCGCTTGGTGTCTGCCGATACCCTGTCCGAGTCACTGGAAACGCCCTTTACTCGCCCCACCCAAGTTGTTTTTCTAGCGGCTCTGGATGCGCCCGATCCAGCAGACCTGAGTGTTGAAGCGCTGGAGACCACTGCCACAACCCTATGTAGCCGCGCTTTGCATTTGCTCCAGTCCCTGCCGCCTAACCAGCCTATGCAGCTCTGGTTGGTGACGCAGGGCGCAGTTGCCACCGGAAATCCTGCCGAAAAATTAACCGGCCTAGCACAGTCTTTACTGTGGGGGATTGGCAAAACCGTGCAGTTAGAGTATCCAGAGTTGAACTGTGTCTGCATTGATTTAGATCCAGATCTGAGTTTAAGCTACGCCGCGGATCGACAGGCGGAGATATTGCTCGCCGAAATTACGGATAATTCTCCGACTCATTCCGGACCACGTCAGCTACAGGTAGCCTTTCGCCAGCAGCAGCGATATGTAGCTCGGTTAGTTCGTTGTCCATCTCCTAATTCCCTTGCTGATTCACCAGATTATTGGCAGCAGCGTGTTCAGTTGCAGATTTCGCAGCACGGTAGTTTGGATAACTTGCATCTGCAAACTACGGAACGCTCTGTTCTCGGCCCCCATGATGTCGAAATTCGGGTCCAAGCCACGGGGTTGAATTTCCGCGATGTCCTGAATGCCTTGGATTTGTATCCGGGTGAAGCGGGTCCATTAGGCTGTGAATGTGTGGGTGAAATTAGTGCCGTGGGTGAGCAGGTAGCCAGCTTCCAGGTAGGCGACCGGGTGATGGCCCTGGCTTCTGGGAGTTTCAGCAATTGGGTTACGGTGGATGCTGCCATGCTTGCGCCGGTACCAGCCCGACTCAATAGCACAGCAGCGGCTACGATTCCGGTGGCCTTCCTGACGGCCTCCTATGCCCTCTGCCATCTAGCTGGCCTGAAGCGAGGCGAACGAGTGTTGATCCATGCCGCAGCAGGCGGAGTTGGTCAGGCGGCGATTCAAGTTGCTCGCCAGGTAGGTGCGGAAATCTATGCAACCGCCAGTCCAGAGAAATGGCCTGTTCTACAGGAATTGGGGGTTATTCAGGTATTCAGCTCGCGCAATCTGGAATTTGCCACTGAGTTAATGCGTTTGACTCAAGGTAAGGGAATCGATGTGGTGCTGAATTCTCTCACAGGCGAGTTTATTTCCCCCAGTTTATCAGTATTAAAACCGCAGGGACGCTGGATTGAATTGGGCAAAACCGACTGGACACATGAGCGAGTACAAGCCCAGTATCCGAATCTGAAGTATATTCAGATGGATTTGGTAGAACTCTGTCAGCAGCAGCCTAATCTAATACAGGAGATGTTGCGGCAGATTAGCGAGCAAATTCAGCAGGGAATTTATCAGCCATTGCCCTACAACGTTTTTCCCATTACTGAAGCGGTGCAGGCATTCCGCCAGATGCAGCAGGCCAAGCATGTGGGCAAGCTGGTTATCACTCAGCCGCAGCCGCTTGCCTCTCTTCCGATTCGCCCTGACAGCACCTACTTGATTACGGGTGGAACGGGTGGTTTGGGATTGTTGATGGCAGACTGGCTCGTGCAGCAGGGAGCCAAGCATCTGGTGTTGCTCAGCCGCCGTATCTCCCCAACAATTACCCCAACGATCCAAGCTTGGCAGCAGGCGGGCGTTCGGGTGGTGACAGCAGCCGTTGATGTGGCCGACCGTTCGCAGTTAGCGCAATGTTTGACCGATTTAGAATCATCCCTGCCGCCTCTAGGCGGTATTATCCATGCGGCGGGTGTGCTGGACGACGGGATGCTGCACCAACAAACCTGGGAGAAATTCGCGGCGGTGTTGCGACCCAAGCTCTTGGGAGCCTGGAATTTGCACCAGCTTACCCAAACCCAACCGCTCGATTTCTATGTCTTGTTCTCCTCGGCTACGGCCCTGCTTGGTGCTCCTGGACAAGCCAATCATGTGGCAGCGAATGTGTTTTTAGATTCATTAGCCCATTATCGTCGCTCGCTAGATTTACCGGCTCTCAGTATCAACTGGGGCATCTGGTCCGAGGTGGGAGCGGCAGCGGCTCGGCAGGCGGAAACTCGATTCAGGGGGATGGGCAGCATTGCCCCCAGCCAAGGTGTTGCAGCATTCGCGGCACTGTTATCGACTTCGTTCACTCAGGTAGGGGTACTGCCGATGCGATGGCAGGAGTTTGGGCAGGGTATGTCACCTGGGTTAACCGATTTGTTGACAGAAATTTGGACGGAAATCTGCACAGAAATTGCAGAAACGTCGCAGCAAAAATCAGTTAATGCTCAACCTAGCGAGATTCTGCCACAATTACACCGCGCGTCAGCTTCTGAGCAACGTTCTTTGCTGCAAGCCTATCTCGGTCGGCAAGTGGCTCAAGTGCTGGGGTTTCAAGAGACGGAGATCGATCCGCAAAAAGGCTTCTTTGATCTGGGCATGGATTCCCTTACGTCCGTAGAGCTAAAGAACCGCCTGCAAACTGCGCTCAATTGTACATTACCTGCTACAGTTGCATTTGACTATCCGACGATCGAGGCATTAACCGATTATCTGATAGCCAGTTTGAATCTACAGTTGAACAATAACAAAAATGAGCCAACACCAGAAATACAGCAATTCTCAACATCAGAAATCAACACGCTAGAATTAGACCATTTATCTGAAGCTGAATTAGCGAAATTACTAGCTCAGGAGCTGATCGAACTCAGTGGAGGAACGGTAGGATGAACAGATTAACAGACAATCAAGACCATCGTTCTCTTATGCGACAAGCCCTGCTAGAACTACGGCAGATGCGCAGCAAATTACAGACGATAGAAGCCGCTCGAACCGAACCAATCGCAATTGTTGGCATCGGCTGCCGCTTGCCCGGTCAGGTTCAGAATCCGGCGGACTTTTGGCGGCTGTTGCAAACCGGACAAAATGCGATCACAGAAGTTCCTGCCGACCGCTGGTCAAACGACCGATTCTACGATGCTAATCCCGATACACCGGGCAAAATCGCTACGCGCTATGGTGGCTTTGTGGGACACCTGCAAGAGTTTGATGCCGAGTTTTTTGGCATCGCCGATCGGGAAGCACGCTCCTTGGACCCGCAGCAGCGGCTGTTGTTAGAGGTGAGTTGGGAAGCGTTGGAACAGGCTGGCATTATTCCTGCCCGTTTAGCCGGTAGTGCAACGGGGGTATTCATCGGCATTAGCAGTAACGATTACTCCCAGCATTTACTCAACCGCGATCGCCATCAGATTGATGCCTACCTGGCAACCGGCAATTCCCACAGCACTGCAGCAGGGCGATTGTCCTACACGCTGGGTTTAACGGGACCCAGTTTGGCAATCGATACGGCCTGTTCCTCGTCGCTGGTGGCGGTTCATCTGGCCTGCCAAAGCTTACGGCAGCAGGAATGCGATTTGGCGCTGGTGGGTGGCGTGAATCGGTTACTTTCGCCTGATTTCAGCATCAATTTCTCGAAAGCCCACATGCTCGCTGCAGACGGTCGCTGCAAAACCTTTGATGCCCGCGCGGACGGATTTGTCCGGTCTGAGGGATGTGGGGTGGTGGTGTTGAAACGGCTCTCGGATGCCTTGGCGGCAGGCGACCGGATTTGGTCCTTGATCTGCGGTTCTGCGGTGAATCAGGACGGGCGCAGCAGTGGCTTGACGGTTCCCAATGGTCCGGCTCAGCAGGCGGTGATTCGGCAGGCACTCGCTAATGCTGGGATCTCCCTCTCGCAGGTTCAGTACATCGAGGCGCATGGCACCGGCACGGCCTTGGGCGATCCAATCGAACTGTTGGCGTTGGGGGAAGTATTCAAGCCGTCGGATAGTAATCGAGCGAATAAACCGCTGCTGATCGGTTCGGTGAAAACCAACCTGGGGCATCTGGAAGCGGCGGCTGGCATTGCGGGATTGATCAAGGTGGCGCTCTGCTTGCATTACCGGGAAATTCCGCCCCATCTGCATTTTCAGCAGCCCAACCCCCATGTATCCTGGGATCAATTACCGCTGCAAGTCCCAACGACATCAATGCTTTGGCCGGCGGACAGCGCTCCCATCGCAGGCGTCAGTTCCTTTGGCTTTAGCGGCACCAATGCCCATGTGGTGCTCTCGGCAGCGGAGGCTAGCAACCCTGATGCCCCTCGGCTTTGGTTGGATCAGCCTCCTTACAGCCTCACCCTCTCTGCCAAAACTCCTGCTGCCCTGCAAGCACTCGCCCATCGATACTATGAGTATTTGCAGCAAAATCCTACCCTTGATTTCGCGGAAGTATGTTACCAGGTCAAGACTGGACGATCGCTGTTTGCCGAACAACTGACTGTAACAGCCAACTCTACCGCAGAGGCGATTGAACAGTTGGCTGCTTTCGGGAAAAATGGTTCAAAATCCTTCAATACTGACAAATTCAGAGAGTCAAAACTATTCCAAGTTGAATCAACAAATTCGTCTCGCAGCGACTCTAAGAAGGACAGCTCTAAATGTTCAATCCAGCCGCTACTATTACCAACCTATCCATTTCAGCGACAGCGTTACTGGGTGGATATTGAGCAGCATAAAAATTTATTTGTAAATCAATCGAATAATTATCCAGAAGTTCATCCCCTACTTGGGCAGAGATTACATCTATCTCGTTCACCAGAGATTTACTTTTCCCATCGTCTCAGCCAAACTGAGCCGTTATTTCTGGCGCAGCATCGCGTATTAGGTGCATTCATGCTTCCGGCAGCGGGCTATATGGAAATGGCATTGGCGGCGGGGAAACAGATTCTACAGTCGGATCGCTTAACGCTGACTAATTTGGCGATTCAGCAGCCCATCCTACTGACAGAAGCAGATCTGGTCGTGCAGGTTGTGCTTAGCCCTCAGCTAGATGATGCTTACCGATTCGAGGTGTTGGGTCAGCGAGGCGATGCAAACTGGCAACTGCACGCTACAGGGTCAATCAGTCAGGCTGAATCATTCGCTAGTGAAATGTCGCAGTTGGAGTGCTCCCAACCTGTTGAGCTGGCCGATTACTACCAAACCCTACGAGCCTATGGAATTGAATATGGCGAGCTGTTTCAGGCGATTCAGCAACTCTGGCGCGGTGACCGACAGGCACGAGGACAAATTCAGCTTGCCGCTCAGTTAGACCCAGCCCCCTATCAGTGTCATCCAGTTCTACTCGATGCCGCCTTTCAGGTGATTGGTGCTGCTCTGCCCAGTCTGGGTTCTCACTCTCTCTACCTACCCACGGGCTGCGATCGGCTAACCTTCTACAAACGGCCAGAACGCATCTGCTGGAGTAACGTAACCGTACATACTTCTTATAACGCAACTGAACAAATTTACAAACAAATTAAAGTTGATGTACAGATTACGGATACGAACGGTGAACCTCTCATTGCAATTGTAGGACTCCAGCTCCACCCAGTAACCAAACCAAGCGCTTCAATATCTGCTTCTTGGCAGGATTGGCTGTATCAAATCAACTGGCAGGTACAACCTCTGCCAAATTTGCCAACTCCTATCTCGATTCACGATCATCTGCTGCCGCAGTTATCTGAATGGCTGCTTCAGCCCGATCTGCTTGCCTACCCACAGGTATTAGCGGCACTAGAGCGGCTGAGTCTGATCTACACTTGTCAGGCTTTTCAGCAATTAGGTTGGACACCGATTACTCCCCTTGTAGCCGCCAGTGAACTTGCTGAACGGCTTGGTGTGGTTCTCCAGCATCAGCGGTTGCTGCATCGCCTGTTGGAAATTCTGCATCAGGCAGACCTGTTCGAGCAATCCCAGCCCGACCAAAACCTAGCTCACATCAAGGCATCTAATATCGATCTTGACGCCCAGCTCACCCAACTCCAGCAGCGCTACCCAACAGCCAAGGCTGAATTGACCCTGCTGCATCGCTGTGGTTCACGCTTGGCGGATGTTTTGCGGGGCCAGTGCAATCCGCTGCAATTGTTGTTTCCGCAGGGCGATTTAACAACCGCGACTCAGCTCTACGAGACTTCAACCGGAGCCGCCTTAATGAATCGATTGGTGCAGCAGGCGGTAAGTTTTGTGCTGTCAGCCGGAAGGTCGCTGCGGATTCTGGAAATTGGAGCTGGAACCGGCGGTACCACAGCCGCAATTTTACCTCATCTCCTCGCTGATTCAACCGTAACGATAGACTATACGTTCACCGATCTATCCGTTCTATTTCTACAAAAAGCGCAGCAGCGATTCCAAGATTATAGCTTTGTAAAGTATAAAGTATTGGACATTGAGCATTCACCTACAGCTCAACAATTTGAGACTAGGTCCTATGATTTGATTATCGCCGCCAATGTTCTGCACGCCACATCCGATCTGTCTCAGTCTCTTTATCATATTCGTCAACTGTTAGCACCCGACGGCCTATTGCTGCTGCTAGAAACCACCCAACCGCAATGCTGGCTGGACCTGATCTTTGGCCTCACCGCAGGCTGGTGGCGCTTCACAGACCGGGATTTGCGCCCTGCTTATCCATTAATTAGTGCTGGACAATGGCAGTCGCTACTCCAGAACTGTGGCTTCGAGCAGCCCGTTGCCATCACACCAGATTTAACCCAAACCGATGGTAGCCCGCCGCTCGCGGCTCCCCAAACGCTGCTAGTCGCCAAGGCAGGCCAGACTGTTCCGCATCCTCCTCCGTCTCACTGGCTGATTTTTGCCGATCGGCAAGGATTAGTGCAGCAGTTAGCGCCCCAGCTATCCGGTCATGTCACTCTGGTGCAGACAGGTGAAACCTATCAGCAAGGTTCACATGAATTTGTGATCAATCCTCGTGCTCGCGCCGATTTTGAGCAGCTCTGGGCTGCCATTCCTGCCCCCGATCACATCCTCTATCTCTGGGGACTGGATAACTCTTCCGAGCTAGCGCTGGACTCTTTGATAGCCGCGACCGAAACCACCTGCACGAGTCTGCTGCATCTATTACAAACGCTGCCCACCTCCCCGTCGCTGTGGCTCGTGACTCAGGGAGCCGTGGTTCTGGATGCTTGTGAATCGAGTGATCCCCCTAAATCCCCCTTAACTGATCCCCCTAAATCCCCCTTAACAAGGGGGACTTCAAACCCCGGCAGCTTGGTTCCCCCCTTAACAAGGGGGACTTCAAACCCCGGCAGCTTGGTTCCCCCCTTACTAAGGGGGGGTAGGGGGGATCATCCAATTAACCCAGCAAAACTCAGCCAAACCCCGCTCTGGGGACTTGCCAAGGTGATTGGCCTGGAGTATCCCGCCCTCCACTGCCGCTGTATTGATCTCGATCCCTGTCTGCCCCTATCCGAGCAAGTGGCTGATCTGCACCGGGAACTGCACTCGACCACTGCTGAACCGCAAATTGCCCTGCGCCAGCATGAACGCTATGCTGCACGATTGGCCCGATTTGTGCCGGATACCCTACCCTTGCCGGATCAGCCTTACCAGTTAACCTGTCTCCAGCGCGGCAGTTTGGAACAGCTAACCCTACAGCCTACGGAACGGCGATCGCCTGCTGCAACCGAAGTAGAAATTTGCGTTGCTGCTACTGGACTCAACTTAATTGATGTTTTGGATACACTCAATTTATTACCGTTTGAACGGAATTGGTTTGGAGTTGAATGCGCTGGTGAAATTAGTGCGGTTGGCTCTGAGGTGACGGAGTTTCAAGTCGGGGATGCCGTTGTTGCCTTGGCACCTGGTAGCTTTAACCAGTATGTCACCGTCGATGGTGCTCTGGTTGTTCCTAAGCCAGCTCAGCTCAGTTTTACCGCCGCCGCGACAATCCCAGCCGCGTTTCTGACGGCAGATTATGCTCTGCGACTAGCTAATCTACAGCCGGGTGAACGGATTCTCATCCATGCCGCAGCAACGGGTACGGGAATGGCAGCGGTAATGCTGGCGCACCAGATCGGGGCAGAAGTCTATGCAACCGCCAGTCCAAGCAAATGGAACGCTCTAGAACAAATGGGTGTCTATCGCGTGATGAATTCTCGCACACTGGATTTTGTTGAACAGGTGATGGCTCAAACGCAAGGCGAAGGGGTCGATGTCGTTTTCAATTCTCTTGCCGGTGAGTTTATCCCTGCTAGCCTGTCGGTTCTCAGCGAACGGGGGCGGTTTGTCGAAATCGGCAAGCGGCAAGTGTGGACGGCGGCGCAGGTAGCGGCAATCAAACCGGGCGCGACCTATCATTTGATTGACTTGATGGCGATTGCTCAACAGCAGCCCCAATTGATCCAGACTCGCTTGCGTCATTTACTCCAGTTGGTGCCGCCTTTACCAGCAACCGTGTTTCCGATTCAGAAAGTGGTGCAGGCGTTTCGCACGATGCAGCAGGCGCAGCATATTGGCAAAATTGTTGTGACGCATCAGGCCACCCCAACCGGCGGGACATTCTCAGTGCGTCCGGCTGGGGCTTATTTGATTACCGGCGGTTTAGGCGGTTTGGGACTCCTGCTAGCCGAGTGGTTAGTGCAACAGGGTGCTCGTTATCTGGTGCTGGTGAGTCGCCGTCCGCCAACCCTTGCCCAAACGCAGACACTGCAAACACTGGAGCAAACGGGTGCTGCAATTCGCGTTATGCAGGCGGATGTGGCTGACCCATCGCAACTGGCAGATGTTCTGGAGGCGCTCGATCTGCCGCTCTATGGCGTATTCCATGCAGCTGGTGTGTTGGATGACGGCATCTTGCAGCACTTGACCTGGGAGCGGATGGCCGCCGTGATGACTCCAAAGCTAGCTGGAGCTTGGAATCTGCACACCCTCACCCAAGATCAGCCCCTCGATTGGTTCGTGCTGTTCTCTTCGGCGGCAGCCCTGCTCGGTTCACCCGGACAAGCCAGTCATGTGGTCGCTAACGGATTCCTGGATGCATTAGCTCACTACCGACAGGCGATGGGGCAACCGGGGCTGAGTATCAATTGGGGTGCGTGGTCTGAGGTGGGGGCAGCGGCTCAGCGGCAGGTTGATCAACAGATGCAACTGCGCGGCGTCGGAGCAATCTCGCCTCAGATCGGCCTACACATCCTGAAAACCCTGCTTGCCCAATCGACAGCTCAGGTTGGCGTGGTGCCGATTCAGTGGCCGGAGTTTTTGCAGCAGGAATGGTTGCAGAGTCGCGCTGCTGCCTTCTTCGATGCCTTCCGCCCATTCGATGGCATTGTGCCGCAAGCAGCATCCCAATCCGCACTTCTCTCCCAGATCAAGGCCGCCAGTTCCAGCGAGCGCCTCACCCTCCTGATCGCCCACCTGCAAACCGAAGTGGGAAAAGTATTGGGATTGCCAGCGCATCGGCTACCCAAACCGGATCAGGGCTTCTTTGATTTAGGCATGGATTCCCTCATGGCCGTGGAACTGAAAAACCGTCTGGACACCCAGCTCCAGCTTAATCTCACCACCACCACGATTTTTGAACATGCCATGATTCGGGAATTGGCCCAGCATTTGGCTACGACCCTCACCGCAACGATAGAAGCCGGTTCGGAGTCAGTGAATGCAACGGAGATACCTTCCAATCCACAAAAGCAAAGGAATGAATCAGATAGGCTTCAGGCAACATTATCCGAAACTGTGAACCATACTGGTGATGACTTTGATAACGATATAGAAACCAATATAGAAACCAATATTCTGAACGAACTCACTGCCCTAGAAACTCTGCTGAACCAATCCTAAGATGAACAACTTTGATACCCCCTCTACCGAAACCATTTCACCCCAGCGCATCCTGGCAGCGCTCAAAGAAGCTCGTGCCAAACTAGCTGCCGTTGAACAATCAAAGCAGGAACGAGTAGCAATTGTGGGAATGGCAGGGCGATTTCCCGGTGCAGAGACAATAGAACAATTCTGGCAAAATCTCTGTCAAGGAATTGCCTCGATTCAGGTTCTGAATCCATCTACGCTAAACGAAACGAACTCTGAACTATCTACGGAATCCTCGTATTCAGCCAACTACTCAGCCAACTATATCAACGCCTACGCCAGCTTTGCAGATATTGCCGGCTTTGATGCCGCCTTTTTCGGCTATTCCCCCAGAGAAGCCGAACTCCTCGATCCGCAGCATCGGGTGTTTCTAGAATGCGCCTGGACAGCCCTTGAACATGCAGGCTATGACCCCGATCGCTATCCGGGCCGGATTGGGGTCTATGCGGGGGCTGGCCTTAACAGCTATCTAATCAACCTCTACACCCATCCCAATCTGAGAAATTCGGTTGATCGGGTGCAGGCAGTGGTCAGTAATGTGATGGGACTGATGCCTACCCGCGTTTCCTACAAACTCAACCTGACCGGCCCTAGCTGCGGCATCCAGACCGGCTGCTCCACCTCTCTGGTTGCCGTCCATCTCGCCTGTCAGAGCTTGCTGAATCGAGAATGCGACATGGCCTTGGCTGGAGGTGTTTCGATCGATGCCTCGGAGCAGCGGGGCTACCGCTACCAAAATGATGGTGTGCTCTCCCCAGATGGGGTTTGTCGCGCCTTTGACGCCGCCGCTCAGGGGACTGTATTCGGCAATGGAGCCGGCCTTGTTGTGCTCAAACGTCTGTCGGAAGCCCTGCGGGATGGGGACTCGATCTATGCCGTGATCAAAGGCTCTGCCATCAACAACGACGGTGCCCAAAAAGTCGGACTTACCGCCCCTAGCGTCACCGGACAAGCCGCCGTGATCACCACCGCCCTAGAGCGAGCCAACTGCTCACCAGAAACCATCCAATATATCGAAGCCCACGGCACCGGCACCGCCCTTGGCGATCCAATTGAAATCGCGGCCCTCACAAAAGCCTTTCGTCAGTACACCCAAAAGCAACAGTTTTGCGCCATCGGCTCCCTCAAAACCAATATTGGTCATCTCGATGCCGCTGCTGGCATTGCTGGCCTGATTAAAACAGCTCTAGCCCTGAAACACCGACAGATTCCGCCCAGCCTCAATTTTCAATCGGACAATCCCCAAATCGACTTTGAACACAGTCCCTTTTACGTCAACACTCAGTTACGCAATTGGCCGAATAATTCATCAACGGATAATTCACCGCGTCGCGCCGGAGTCAGTTCCTTTGGCATGGGTGGTACTAATGCCCATCTGATCCTCGAAGAAGCTCCCGAAGCATCAAAAGCAACGTCACAATCTCATTCGCACCATTTACTGCTCCTCTCGGCCAAAACTCCTTCTGCTCTGGATACCTCAATCCAGCAACTCGCCGATCACCTAACTCAGCATCCCGACCTCAACCTAGCCGATGTTGCCTACACACTCCAAGTCGGACGCAAATCCTTCCCCTACCGCTACGCCACGGTTTGCCAAACCATTCCGGAAGCGATCCAAGCCTTGCAGAACCATTCCCACTCCCCCGGCCCCATCTCGACCACTCCTCCCATCGCTTTCCTCTTCCCCGGCCAAGGCAGCCAATACCCTAACATGGCCCGCCACCTCTACGACCACGAACCCACCTTCCGGCATACCATCGACCACTGCTCCTCCCTCCTCCTCTCCTTCCTTAACCTCGACCTCCGCACCCTCCTCTACCCCTCCCCCACCTCCCCTCGTTCGGCGATGCTCACGAGCCGCATCTCTCCCCTCACCCCCACCCACCACGCCCAACCCGCCCTCTTCGTAGTCGAATACGCCCTAGCCCAACTCTGGCGCTCCTGGGGCATCCAGCCTACTGCGATGATCGGGCATAGTGTGGGTGAATATGTGGCGGCTACACTGGCCGGAGTGTTTGACCTAGAAGATGCCTTGATGATTGTGGCGACACGGGCGCAGCTCATGCAGCAATGTCCAGCAGGGGCGATGCTGTCGGTTGGACTGGCTGAGTCGGAAGTGGCGTCTAGGCTACCCGTCGAGTTATCAATTGCCGCTGTGAACGCGCCTCGTGCTTGTGTCGTTTCTGGTGCACCAGAGGCAATCGAGCGATTTGAGCAGCAGCTCATTGCAGAGGGAGTGGCCTGTCGGCGGCTCCATACCTCCCATGCGTTCCATTCACCCTTGATAGCATCGGTGATCGATCCACTGCGCGAGTGGTTAAAATCCATTGCGCTGCATCCCCCCCAACTGCCGTTTATCTCGAATCTAACCGGCACCTGGATCACGGCATCTGAAGCAACTAATCCCGACTACTGGGTGCAGCATTTGCGTCAGCCGGTCCGCTTTGCTGCTGGGATCACGGAACTGCTGAAGAAACCAGGACTCGTCTTACTCGAAGTTGGTCCTGGACGCACGCTCAGCACCTTGTCAAAACAGATCATCGGTGCTGCCACGCCAACGTTAATTTTGCCATCATTGCGGCATCCTCAAGAGCAAACGTCTGACTTAGAAATCTTGCTTCACAGTTTGAGGCAGCTCTGGTTAGCGGGTGCTGACATCGATTGTCCTACTCTTTATTCCGAATCTCAGCGACGTATTCCTCTACCTACCTATCCGTTTGAGCGTCAACGCTACTGGATCGAGCTGCAACCCCAACCAGACTCTATCTCTGTTCAAACTTCTGTTCCAGCTTCAGTCAAAAATCCTGATTTGTCGGATTGGTTTTATCTGCCTTCCTGGAACCGCTCGACTCGTCTTGCGAGCACACCACCTCAGTTACCGCCCTCTGGATGCTGGTTAATCTTCCTGGATTCTGAGGGAATTGCAGCGACACTGGTTCCGGCACTGCGCCAAGCCGGACATACCGTGATCAGCGTCAAGATGGGGGATCGCTTCAGTCAGCAGGGTACTGTTTACACGATCGATCCCCAAAATCAGCAGGACTATCACCGTCTGTTTACCGCCTTACAGCAATCGGGCGAACCACCGCAGCAGATTATCCATGCCTGGAGTATCACCAGTGCTACAAACTTGGATCGGCCAGACGCCGGATTCTATAGCCTGATTGCTTTAGCACAAGCCTGTCAGAAAATTGGCTCCATTTCGATTGCCGTCCTCACGAATCAGTTGTTTGATCTACCCGGAGCAACTACCTGGGAGCCGCTGAAAGCAACTCTACTCGGTGCTTGTCGGGTGATTCGTCAGGAATGCAGTTTGCCCTGCCGCATAATTGAACTCGATCTAGCTGAAGTAAAACCAGAGCACATATTGACGGAATTGCTGCGGCCCAATCCAGAACTAGCCGTTGCCCACCGCGATCACTATCGCTGGATACCGATTATTGAACCAATTCGGTTACTAGAGTCGAATGCTGAAGAGAATCTCAACTCCACATTGCTGCAACCCCACCAGACCTATTTAATTGCCGGAGATCTAGTTGCAGGACTAGGACTAATCTTTGCCCAATGTTTCGCCACCGTGCAGGCCAAATTGATTCTGATCGGACGAGTAAGTCTACCCGATAAACAAGATTGGACCAATTGGTTGAGTACGCATGGCCCAGATGATTCGGTGAGCCGCTACATTTTGGCACTTCAGTCGTTAGAAGCCCAGGGAATTGAGCTGCATTGCTTCAGCGCTGATTTAACCGACGAACCCAAACTGCGAGCGATTGTAGAGTGGGCCTATCAGCAGTTCGGTCCAATTCACGCTGCCGTTCATGCTGACGTTATGGGGGATCAGGCAAGCTGTTTGATTTCATCCCTCACGCCAGCCGAGATCGAGCGACAATTTCGGGCCAAGGTGATTGGGCTACAGGTATTTGAAACTGTCCTGCGTGGTAAGGTCAGCGGCTTCTATTTACTGCAATCCTCCCTTTCAGCTCTAGTCGGAGGTGTGGGCTTCGCTGCCTATGCCGCTGCCAATGCCTTTATGGATGCCTTCGCCTTGCAGCAGAACCGCTCAAGTGCTGTTCCCTGGATCACGATTAACTGGGATGCCTGCCGGTTGGATCAGCCTGCCTCGACAGCTCCAACGGGTGCGGCCTTATTCGATCTGGCAATGACGCCCATCGAGGTACAGCAGGCATTGCAGCGGGTGCTGTGTCATCCCGAACTGGTTCAGATTGCCGTTTCACCTACCAATCTACAGCAGCGTATTCAGCAGTCTCTTCGGATAGATTCGCCAATAAGTTCACTAAAAAATTCACCAAAAAATTCACCAGTAAGTTCGGCTCCTGGTCAATCCAATGGTGTGAATACTGAATCAAGTCAGCAATCGGCAGTGCCCCAACACAGTCGTCCCCTACTCTCAACGGCCTATGTGGCACCGCGTAACGAAATCGAGTGCACCGTCGCAGAGGCGATGCAGTCCCTTCTCGGTATCGAGACAATCGGCATCCACGATAATTTCTTTGAGCTGGGTGGCGATTCATTAATGGCGATTCAGGCCGTATCCCGTTTGCGAGAAACCTATCAGGTAGAGTTGCCGATGCGGGAGTTTTTGTTTGAGTCACCTACCGTAGCAGGCATCGCCAAAATTATTGCGGACAATCAAGCCAAAGCAGCCTCCTCCACCGATCTCCAGGCAATGGCGGATCTGTTGACGCAAATTGAACAGATGGATAGCGATGAGGTTAATGTGAGTTTAGAAAATTAAAAAACTTAGAAAAAAGGAACTAATAGTATCGCTCATTCTTATCAACACACGGTCGGCAATAGCTAAAGTAGATAGGAGAAACCCATGAAATTCAGTTTATTCTATTTTGACGGAGATGGTTCCAGTACACAAACCGATAAGTATCGGTTACTAATGGAAAGTGCCCAGTTTGCCGATCGCCACGGATTCACTGCCCTTTGGACTCCGGAACGCCACTTTCACACCTTTGGAGGACTTTATCCCAATCCAGCCATTACCAGCGCTGCGCTTGCCATGATTACGCAACGGGTACGGCTGCGGGCCGGAAGTGTGGTGGTGCCACTGCATGACCCGATCCGGATTGCCGAGGAATGGGCGATGGTTGACAATCTCTCGCACGGACGGGCGGAAATTGCCTTCGCTTCTGGGTGGACCGTCGCCGATTTTGTCCTATCGCGGGAACGGCATACTAATCGCAAAGCCGTCATGTGGCGGGACATTGATACAATTCAGCGGCTCTGGCGCGGTGAGTCGATTGAACGACAAGACAGTGCCGGTAAGACCTTTACGATTCAAACCCTCCCCAAACCGATTCAGCCAGAGCTACCCATCTGGATTACCTGTCAATCGAATGAAACCTTTATAGAAGCAGGCAAACTAGGCGCGAATGTGCTAGCGTCGCTGCTGGGTAGTACTTTGGACAGCCTTGCGCCTAAAATTCGGCTATACCGCGAGGCACGACAACGACAGGGCCATGATCCAAAAACTGGAACAGTAGCAATGATGACCCATACATTTCTGGGTGCAGATCTGGCTACAGTCAAAGCGCAAATCAAGCAGCCATTTTGTGAATACTTGAAGAACCACTATGATCTACTAGAAAATTTAGCTAAAGGAATGGGATTAAATGTTAGCTTGAAAAACTTCTCTGAAGACGATATTGATAGTCTGCTGGAATTTGGTGTAGAGGGATTTATGAATGGTCGATCGCTGATTGGTACCCCAGAAAGCTGTCAGGAGTTTGTCGAACAAGCTAGAGAAGCGGGTGTTGATGAGATTGCCTGTTTGATTGATTTTGTCCAAAACTCAGACTCTGTCATGGCAGGATTGCCTTACCTGAAACAGTTGATGCAACGCTGTCAGGAGCGAATGGTGAGTCATGTATAGCGAAGATATCACCGCATTACAGCAACGCATCGCCGCCCTTCCTCC
This sequence comes from Leptolyngbya sp. NK1-12, assembly GCF_032598965.1. Classification (NCBI taxonomy): domain Bacteria; kingdom Bacillati; phylum Cyanobacteriota; class Cyanophyceae; order Leptolyngbyales; family Leptolyngbyaceae; genus Leptolyngbya; species Leptolyngbya sp. NK1-12. The sequence continues at coordinate 36,746 of NZ_CP053586.1, read as the reverse complement.
AGAAAAGCGGGCCTTGTTCGAGCGGCTGTGGGCAGAGCTGTGGGCAGAGCTGTGGGCAGAAAAGATCTCTAAACGCGAAAGCCTAGCACCTTTGATCGCCAAACAGTACCATTCAGGCGATTGTCCCCTCTCTTTTGCCCAGGAGCGACTGTGGATTTTACATCAGCTTGAACCCGCTAATCCGGCTTACAACATTGCCCTACTCTGGCGGTTGGATGGAGTGCTCAGTATTCCTGCTCTCCAGCAATCCTTTAATCAGATCGTAGAACGCCACGAGAGCTTGAGAACGGCATTTGGTGGGGTCGATTTGCCGATTCAGAAAGTTCAATCAAATCTAACGCTCTCTATTCCAATTATTGACCTGCGAGCATTACCAAATTTTCAGCAAACTCATATTATTCAGCATCTATGTCAGCAAACCGCCAGTGAACTTTTTGACTTGACTCAAGCGCCACTATTGCGTATCCGGTTACTGCAAATTTCCGATCACCAAACCGTTTTGATTCTGGTACTGCACCATCTGATCGCCGACGGCTGGTCACGGGGTGTACTGCTGCGGGAGCTAACTGCACTCTACAAAGCTAACCTGACTGGGCAATTGCCCCAACTTGCGGCTCTGCCAATTCAATACAGCGACTTTGCCGTTTGGCAACGGCAGCAAGACTTTACCACCTCATTAAATTATTGGCAGCAGCAGTTGGCTGGTCTTCAACCCCTGGAACTGCCCACCGACCATCCCCGTCCGCCAATTTCCCAGTTTCGCAGTGCCACCAAGTCCCTGTCGCTTTCTCCTCAGCTTCTGGCAGGCTTAAAGACAATCAGCCATGAGGCAGGAACCACCCTGTTTATGACCCTGCTGACGGCCTTCAAGATCCTCCTGCACCGCTACAGTCAGCAGATTGATATTGCCGTGGGTGTACCAGTTGCCAATCGCCATCCAGCAGAAGTGGAGCCGCTGATCGGCTTTTTTGTGAATACGATTGTGCTGCGAACTCACCTATCGGGCAATCCCAGTTTTCGCGTCTTGCTGGAACGGGTGCGGCAAGTAACCGCTAGCGCCTATCAGCATCAGGATTTGCCGTTCGCCAAACTCGTGGAAGCACTGCATCCACAACGCCATCTCAGTCAGAATCCGTTATTCCAGGTGATGTTTCAGGTTCAGAATCAGAGCTATGAGCTGCAAAACGCCCTCACCCCCGATCTGGATCTGCCAGACCTCAGCCTCACCCAGGATTGGCTGGATACAGGCTACACCAAATTTGATATAACTTGGCATCTGATAGAACGTTCAGAAGAATTATTGGCGGTAATTGAGTATCGCACAGATTTGTATGAGCCGGATACGGTGGTGCGAATGTTGGGACATTTTCAAGTTCTACTAGAAGCTATTGTGGTTAATCCACACCAAAACATTTCTGAACTGCCGATTTTGACAGCTTCCGAGCGCCAACAGTTGCTGATTGACTGGAACCAGACGCACCGAGATATAGGATTGAATCCGTTTCTGCCCGATCAATTTGAGCTTCAGGTTGCCCAAACGCCAGACCGAATTGCCGTGGTATACCAGGATCAGCAGTTGACTTATCAGGAGCTGGATAGCCGCGCCAATCAGTTGGCCCATTATTTGCAGGCTCAAGGCATTAGCACGGAATCCCGCGTGGGCATCTGCATGAGCCGATCGCCGGAAATGATGATTGCACTGCTGGGTGCTCTCAAGGCAGGAGCTGCCTACGTGCCGCTCGATTCCAGCTATCCCATAGAACGGTTGAGCTGGATGATTGAGGATGCTCAGATTGATTTACTGTTGACACAAACTGACATTAATTTAACCATACTCTCGAATATAGCCTGTCGCTCTTGCACTCTTGGTCCATACCTCGATTACCATTGGCAGCCTATTGCCAGCTATCCAGCCTATCCCCCCAAGCGGACCCTCAGCGGTTTGAACCTGGCCTACCTGATCTACACCTCTGGTTCGACAGGCAAACCCAAGGGCACGATGCTCACCCATGCCGGACTCAGCAACTATCTAGATTGGTGTCTACAAACCTATTTCAGCGGCAATTCGCTCTCGAATCAATTTGGTGCACCTGTGCAGTCCTCCATTAGCTTTGATGCCACCATTACCAGCCTGTACCCGCCGCTGCTGATCGGGCAATCCATTGTGCTGCTGCCAGAGCAAACCGAATTGGAGTCCCTAAACCAAGCATTAGCGCTTTACCACTTTAGTATTCTGAAGCTCACGCCTGCTCATCTCAAGCTCCTCAGCCAGTGGCAAGCTAGTTCTGATCTGCGATCGAATCCTTCGGATCTGCAAACCAACTGTCAGGCCACCGTTGTGATTGGCGGCGAGGCACTAACCGCAGCACATCTCACGGACTGGCGTAGCCTTGCTCCCCATAGTCAATTCATCAACGAATATGGTCCGACGGAAACGGTGGTCGGCTGCTGTGTCTATACAATTCCTGCCGATCTGGATAGCTCTCGCACTGCATCTATTCCGATTGGACGCCCTATCTACAATACGGAACTCTACATTCTCGACAGTTATTTTCAGCCTGTACCGATTGGTGTTCCTGGTGAGCTATACATTGGCGGCATCGGAGTAGGACGCGGCTATTTCCATCGACCTGACCTGACCGCCGCACGCTTTATTCCAAATCCGTTTCTTTCTAGTAACGCCTCTGATACTCGTCTCTATAAAACCGGCGATCGGGCGCGATATCTAGCAGATGGCACGATTGAATATCTGGGCCGCATCGATCAGCAGGTAAAGCTGCGCGGCTTTCGGATTGAGCTAGAAGAAATTGCGGCGCTCCTTGAACAGCATCCCTTGATCCAGACTGCAACCGTGACCGTAAACACCGATCGTCTCGTCGCTTATGTCATGTTGACTAGCGAGCAGTCTCTAGCATCCCCCTCAGAGCTGCTGACAGCATCTTTGCGGCAAGAGCTGCGCCAGTTCCTCCAGTCCCAACTGCCGGACTACATGCTGCCGTCGCTGTTTGTCGCTCTATCCGCGCTACCGCTGACGCCCCACGGCAAACTCGACCGCTCGGCCTTACCAGATCCAGATATATTCACAGTTGCATCTACTGAGTCATCTATATTATCGGAATTATCGGAGCTTGAAGTGCATCTGATGCAGATCTGGAGCGAATTACTCGGTGTTCCCGTCACAATTAACGATAATTTCTTTGAGCTGGGCGGTGATTCGATTCTTAGCCTGCAGGTGATTGCTAGAGCCAAACAGGTCGGGATTCAGCTCACCCCGCGTCAGCTCTTTCAATATCAGACCATTGCTGAACTCGCGGCTCAGGTCAACCTGACCCCAACCAAAACAGAATCGACCCCAGAGCAGGCATCTGTAACAGGTCCAGCACTGCTGACTCCGATTCAGCACTGGTTGGTAGCGCAGCAACTACCCCATCCCGATCACGTCAATCAAGCGGTGCTACTAGAGGTCGTTCCAACGGTGTCAGCCGCCTACTTACACCAAAGCCTGACCCATCTCTGGCAACATCACGATGCGCTGCGGTTACGGCTGGACTCATCCAATCATTCCAGTCCGCATTCTGCTTTATATTCTAATCTACGCTCACTCCATGTGGCACTGGAAACACCCATATGCTTCACTGTCGTGGATCTGTCCGACCTGCCGCTGGCACAACAAACGGTAACTGTGACGCAGATGACGGCTGCATTGCAAGCTAGCTTGGATCTATCCCATACACTTTGGCGTAGCGTTTTGTTTCGCATGGGGAGCAACCAACCCGACCGACTGCTGCTGATTTTGCACCATTGGATTATTGATGGTATTTCTTGGCGGATTCTGTTGGAGGATTTAACCAGCGTCTATGCTCAGATCGAGCAGGGTCAACCGGTTCAATTACCGTCCAAAACCGCAGCCTTCCGAGATTGGGCCGCAGCCTTACAAACGCAGGCAAACTCCGCAGCGATTCACGCTGAATTGAACTACTGGTTATCCCAATCGCCAACACTGATGTTGCCACTAGAGGATACAAACTCAAACATCTACGGCAATACAGAAGAGATTCAGCTAGCGCTGGAGATGGAACCGACACGCCAACTCCTCGAAGCAGTAGCAAAATTCTACCGTGCACGCACCGAGGAACTTTTACTGGCGGCCTTGATTCAGGCTATGCGGCCGTGGCTCGGTCGTGGCACCCTGCTAGTTGACCTGGAACATCACGGTCGCAACGAGCATATCGATCTGGATGTGTCGCGCACGGTAGGCTGGTTTACCACGATTGCACCGATTGCCTTCCAGATCAGCGCGCAGCCGTTGGTTGACACACTCAAACAGGTAAAAGAAACACTGCGGCAAGTTCCCCAGCATGGTTTGAGCTATGGCCTATTGCGCTATCTCAGTTCAGAGGCCGAGATCCGAACGCGCTTAGCCCAATTGCCTTCGGCCCAAATCAAGTTCAACTACCTCGGATCGATCGATCTGCCGATACAGCCATCATCCCTCCTCCTCGGTTGGGCGAGAGAACCCGTGGGACCACTCAACAGCCCGCTGAACCCACGCCCCTATTGGCTGGAAATCAACGCCTGGATTGCTCAGGATCAGCTCCACACGCGCTGGGTCTACAGTCGTCCCTATCGCTCCACGATCGAACCTGTGGCTCAAGCCTACCTACAAGCCCTGACCGCCCTACAGCAACCCCAGCCAGCCCCCTACACCCCCTCCGATTTTCCCGCCGCTAAACTTAACCAAAAGCAGCTCGACCAACTGATGCGCAAACTTCAGCCAGGGAGGTCGAGTCATGACTAGTTTAAATCCTGCTAATGCTATGAATCCTGCTGCGAATCATCTTGTGGATCTGTACGAGCTATCCCCGATGCAGCAGGGAATGCTGTTCCACTCGCTTTATGCGCCGGAATCAGGACTGTATATCGAGCAGCGCTGTTGTCAAATTCAGGGAATCAACCTGGCCGCTTTTAAGCAGGCTTGGCAGCAGGTGTGCGATCGCCATGCGATTTTGCGAACCGCGTTTGTTTGGGAGGAATTGGACAAGCCGCTACAGGTCGTCTATCAGTCTGCTGAACTACCCTGGCTGGAGCAGGATTGGCGCGGGCTATCGGCAGTCGAGCAACAAAACCAGCTAGCCACTTGGTTGGAATCTGACCGCCAGCAGGGATTTGTCTTGAATCAAGCGCCCCTGATGCGCTGTGCCTTGCTGCAAATCGCTGACGATACCTACAACTTTGTCTGGACGCATCACCATCTGCTGCTCGACGGTTGGTGTAACGCGATTCTGCTGCAAGAGGTGTTCGCTTGCTACGAAGCTGCCTGTCAGGGGCGATCGATAGTGCTGCCCCAGCCTCGCCCCTATCGGGATTACATTCTTTGGTTACAGCAGCAGGATATGGCTCAGGTCGAGCAGTTTTGGCGTCGCTTGCTGCAAGGATTTACCACGCCTACATTCCTCCTAGATGCGATCAGTCAATCTACTCTGGTTCATACTTCTGCGATATACACCGAACAACAGCTAATTTTCACGCCAGCTACAACGAGTGATTTACAAACCTTTGTGCAGCAACATCACCTGACGCTCAACACGGTAATTCAAGGCGCTTGGGCGATTCTATTGAGCTGCTATAGTCAGGCTACGGATGTGCTGTTTGGCATGACGGTTTCGGGGCGTCCACCCGATCTAGACGGAATTGAACGGATGATTGGGCTGTTCATCAACACGGTGCCGGTTCGCGTCCAGCTTGATCCAGAAACACCGCTGGTGCAATGGCTACAGCAACTCCAATCCCAGCAGGCGGAACAGATTGCCTATTCCTACAGTCCGCTGGTTGATATTCAAGCCTGGAGTGATGTGCCCCAGGGTACGCCGCTATTTGATAGCCTGCTTATATTTGAAAACTATCCTACTTCTATCACCGCAGCATTACAAACCTATCAACAGCAGCATACGTCGCTTTTGCAAATTAATCCCCTGCCAGTCGTCAGTTCAGCCCCCCAAACTAATTATCCCCTGACGTTAACAGTGTTACCCGGCACGGCATTAACACTACAAGTTAGCTATGACAGTCAGTGTGTTTCTGAGCAATCTATGCAGCGGCTTCTGGGACATCTACACACCCTTCTGGCCGCGTTTATTTGCTCCCCTGAGCAGCCACTGTCGAGGATATCAATGTTGACGCAAGCAGAACAGCAGCAGCTTTGGCAGTGGAATCAAACTTATGGGCAGTATGACCTGCTCAAACCAGACCAAATCACTGCTGTTCACCAGTTGATTGCCACTCAAGCCGAACGCATACCCGACGCGATTGCCTTAGTCCACCAAGAGCAGCAGTTAACCTATGGTGAACTCAACACCAGAGCCAATCAGTTAGCCTATTGGCTGCACCAGCGAATTGAGGCTGAGAGCAGCGCTCCAATTGGCGTTTGTCTCGATCGCAGCCCGGAGCAGATTATTAGCCTGCTAGCGATTCTGAAAGCCGGAGCCGCCTATCTACCGCTCGATCCCACCTATCCCCCGGAGCGTCTCGCCTGGATGCTTGAGGATGCGCAGGTGCAGCTTGTTTTAACTCGGTCGGAAATGGTGCAGCGAATTCCCGAATTGCAGCAACGGCAGGTGTTTCTGTGGGACAGGCTAGGGCCACGATTTCAGGCTGACAGTTTCGACGATCCGGCTGTTCCGGTCAGGCTCGATCAGTTGGCCTATGTGATCTACACGTCCGGGTCCACAGGACGGCCCAAAGGAGTGATGATTCCCCATCGAGCCTTGCTAAACTACACGCTGGCCGCCTGCCAGAAGTTTGAGCTAACGCCCCGCGATCGCGTGCTGCAATTCGCCTCGATTAGCTTCGATACCGCCGCTGAAGAAATCTTTCCGACGCTGCTGGCTGGCGCAACGCTGGTGCTGCGAACAGAGGAGATGCTGCAACCGGAGAACCTGCTGCAATCCTGCTGCAATCAGCAGCTTACCATTTTGGATCTACCGACCGCCTACTGGCATCTGTGTATCCCAACGTTCACACAAGCATTAACATTGTCATCGCTGCCTTCTAGCCTACGGTTGATGATTATTGGCGGAGAAGCCGCTGCCCTCGATCGCATTCTGGCATGGCAGCAAATCGGCATTCGGCTACTCAATACCTATGGCCCAACCGAAACCACGATCGTCGCCACTTGGTGGGAGGTGCCGCTGCAATCTGAACCCAATCTAGTTGCGGTTGGATGGCCCATTCCCAACGGGCAGGTCTATGTACTCGATACGTTTCTCAATCCCGTACCAATTGGCGTCGCAGGCGAACTTTACATTGGTGGAGCCGGTGTGGCTCAAGGCTATCTGAATCAACCTCAGCTAACAGTAGAGAAGTTTTTACTCAATCCATTCACCGATTCATCGACTTTCGATGCACTACAGTCTCCCTATCTTTACAGAACCGGCGATCGAGTGCGCTATTTACCTGATGGCAACCTGGAGTTTCTGGGCCGATTGGATCATCAGATCAAACTGCGCGGCATCCGGGTTGAACCGGGCGAAATCGAAGCGTGGCTGGAACACCATCCGGCTGTGCAAACGGCCATTGTGACGCTGCAATCAATCAATCAGTTCCCCGACCAATTCCCTGACCAATCACCCGATCAATCATTCTCTGAACCGCAGTTGGTTGCCTACTATTTACCCACTGCCGTATCGTCTACTAACACTTTGCCTACACCGAGCGATTTACGGCAATTTCTATCGCACTATCTACCGCTTCAGATCATTCCTGCTGCGTTTGTGCCGCTAGAGACCCTGCCTCTCACCCCCAGCGGTAAAGTGGATCGGATGCGCTTAGCCGCCTCTCCCCTACCGACCGAAGCGATCCAGCCAGACCGCCCCAGCCGCCCCACCACCCCAACCGAGGAACTGCTGCTTGGAATTTGGGAAACGGTGTTGGAACGATCGCCAATAGGGCTGTATGATTCCTTTTTTGAACTCGGCGGACATTCACTGCGTGCAACTCAGGTGATGTCTCGAATCCGGCAAATCCTTCAGGTAGAAATTCCGTTGCGATATTTGTTTGAACAGCCGACAATTACCGCCTTGGCCCAGACAATTGAGCAGTTCAGAGCAGCCAAAACACCAGCGGATACCGCACGGATTGTGCCGCTTGTTCATGGCACCTCCCTCCCCCTCTCCTACGCCCAACAGCGCCAGTGGTTTTTAGCCCAGCTAGAGCCTGACAGTCCGCTCTACAACATTTCATCCGCTGTGCGGATCATGGGTGAATTGAATCCTGTCATTTTGCAGCAGAGTTTCGAGCAGATTCTCAGCCGCCATCAAGGGCTACGCGCCGGTTTCTGGACTGTGGGAGGGCAACCCGTGCAGCAGATAGTGCCCCTGTCGCTGGAGATGCCCTGCCTTGATCTGAGTGAATTGCCAGAGCAGGTCCAAACTCGACAAGTGCAACAGTTGACTGATAGAGCAGCCAAACAGCCCTTTGCTCTCGATCAGCCGCCGCTATTGCGCCTCAAACTTCTGCGCCTGAACGCCTCAAACCATATCCTCCTGCTGACGCTGCACCACATCGTAGCCGATGGTTGGTCGCTTGGAATTCTGGTCCAGGAGCTGGCTGTCCTCTATCCCGCTCTCCAGCGAGGAGAAGCTGCTCCGCTGCCGCCCCTGCCGATTCAATACGCCGATTTTGCCGCATGGCAACGCCGCCAAGATTTCGCAGAGTCGTTAGCCTACTGGAAAACCCAGCTTCAAGATGCGCCCGTGCTGGAATTGCCCACCGACTATCCCCGGCCAGCGGTTCGCAGCCTACGCGGAGCAACCCACCGCTTCCAACTCTCGCCTTCCCTCACCCAAGCGCTGCATCAATTCAGCCGTCAGATGGGCTGTACCCTATTCATGACGCTACTCACTGGCTTCAAGATTCTGCTGCATCGCTACACCGACAGCGACGATATCGTAGTGGGAACGGTAATTGCCAACCGCAACCGCGCCGAGCTAGAGGGATTAATCGGCTTCTTTGTCAACACACTAGCCCTGCGCAGTAATTTGGCGGGCAATCCCAGCCTGGAAACCGTGCTGCATCAAATTCGAGCCACCGCCCTAGCCGCCTACGCCCATCAGGATCTACCGTTTGAACAATTGGTGGATGCCCTGCAACTCCAGCGTTTGCTCAGCCATACCCCGCTGTTTCAGGTCATGTTTGTGCTGCAAAATGCTCCCCTGCCTGAGATCGAAATTGATGGCCTTACCTGGACGCCGATGCCGAGTGATAGCGGTACTGCTAAGTTTGACCTCACCCTCTCGATGCAGGAAACAGCAGGAGTGCTGGATGGAACGTTAGAGTATAGCTTAGACCTATTTGCCGCCGAAACAATTGAACGCATGGCAGGACACTTCCAAAAGCTACTGGAAGACATTGTTGTCAATCCAGAACAGCGGCTCTCTGATTTGACGATTTTAACGTCTGCTGAACAGAAGCAGATATTTAGTTTATATAACATTAGCCAAGTAAAAAATAGTCAATCTATTCAGTCTTCTAGCATCCATCAGTTATTCGAGCAGCAAGTTGAGCTAACTCCTGACGCAATTGCCTTAGTGCATCAAACAGAACAACTTAGCTATACAGCACTGAATCAAGCCGCAAATCAACTTGCTCATTACCTGCAAGCGCACGGTATTTCTCCGGGAGAACCGATCGGCATCTATTTGGAACGCTCTACCGACCTGATCATCAGCATTCTAGCCGTTCTCAAAGTCGGATGTGCCTATCTGCCGCTGGATCTAAGCTATCCAACCGAACGACTGGCATTCATCCTAACCGATGCGCAGGTCAACTGGGTGCTGACTCGTTCCGATTTACCCAAGCCGCCCCTAGAATTCCCGATGCGGCCCATCTACCTGGATGCGGACCGATCCCTGATCGCTAACTCCAGTACGCGCAATCCAGTAAAACTCGTAACTAGTGAACATTTAGCTTACATCATGTATACCTCCGGTTCTACTGGAACACCCAAGGGAGTTTGTGTGCCCCATCGCGGTGTTGTGCGGTTAGTGCGGCAGCAAAATTATGTGGAATTGACCAACGAAACTCTGCTTCAGGCTGCCCCGATTGCCTTCGACGCTTCCACATTCGAGATATGGGGCGCTCTGCTAAACGGCGGTCGTCTCGTTCTGTTGCCCACCCAGCAGCCCGATCTAGAACAACTCGCCCAGACTATTGCTCAGTATCAAATTTCTACCCTGTGGCTCACCGCCGGACTGTTTCATCTCATGGTCGAAGAGCAGATGGCTAGCCTCCAACCCTTGCGGCAACTCTTGGCAGGCGGCGATTCCCTGTCGTGTCAGCATGTGCAGCAGCTCACCCAAACCTATCCCCATATTCGCTTCATCAACGGTTACGGCCCCACAGAAAACACCACCTTCACCTGTTGCCATACCGTTCGAGCCGAAGCAGATGATTTAGCTAAATCCCCCTCAGACAGGGAGATGCCAGCACCCAATTCAGTTCCCCCCTTAATAAGGTGGGAGTGTGTGCAGGAGGGTATTCCCGTGACGCTGATGATGCCAGCACCCAATTCAGTTCCCCCCTTATTAAGGGGGGCTAGGGGGGATCTCAACCCCGTCCCCATCGGTACTCCCATTTCCGGCACAGAAGTTTATATTCTCGATCGCTATCTTCAACCTGTTCCCGTTGGCATTCCCGGAGAACTCTACACTGCCGGTTTGGGATTGGCACGGGGCTATCTCAATCGACCCGCGCTAACGGCTGAAACATTTATCCCCAATCCGTTCACTCCTGCATCTCGACTTTATAAAACTGGCGATCGGGTTCGCTATCGTTTAGATGGCATCATCGAATATCTCGGGCGATTTGATCAGCAGGTAAAAATTCGCGGCTTTCGGGTAGAACCGGGCGAAATCGCCGCTCTGTTACAGCAGCATCCAGCCATACAGACCGCAGTTGTTGTGCCTGTGGCCGAAGCAGGATCAAAGCGCCTGATCGCCTATGTTGTGCCTATTGAACTTAACGCTGCTATCGATTCGGCTAGTTTACGCGACTTCCTCAAAGCCAAACTTCCCGATTATATGCTCCCAGCCGCGTTTGTCTGGCTCGATACTCTGCCCCTAACCGCCAATGGCAAAGTAGACCGGCGTGCACTCCCCTTGCCTACTGCCCCTACCCCCCGCACCACTGCACCCCGCACCGCCACCGAAACCACACTCTGCCAAATCTGGACCTCTGTGCTGGGTAGACCAGTCGGCATCGATGACAATTTCTTTGAGCAGGGCGGTGATTCAATTCTGGCAATTCAAATCGTCAGCCGCGCCCATCAGGCCGGATTCACAATTACCCCCAAGCAGGTGTTTCAATACCAGACGATTGCTGAATTAGCTGCCGTGATCGATCAATCAGCGAGTCGAGCACCTGTGTTAGCTGAGCAGGCACTCGTGACGGGTATCGTGCCGCTGACCCCCATCCAGCACTGGTTTTTTGCGCAGGCATTGCCCCAGCCGCATCATTACAATCAGGCGGTGTTGCTTCAAGTCAAAGCACCTCTGAATCGAGTTTGGCTAGAACAAACCCTTGCCGCCCTACTCCAGCATCACGATGCCCTGCGAGCGCAATTTACCGTAACTGAAACCGGCTGGCAGCAGCAGATTACCTCACCATCGGACCAACTGCCGCTGATCGAAATTGACTGGACGGAACTGTCAGCCACGCCATTTGTTGGTCTCAGTGAACATTCCAATGAACAACAGATTAAACCATCAATTGCAGAAAAAATTACACAATCCATTGAACAGGCTGCGCAGCCGCTTCAGGCCAGCTTAGATCTGGGATCACAATTAGTGCAAGTTGCTTGGTTTAGGCTAGGTCAGCCCGATGGCGATCGGTTGCTATTCATCGTGCATCATCTTGTTATCGATGGTGTATCCTGGCGAATTCTGCTGGAGGATTTCCAAACCATTTATCAACAGCTCGCTCAAGGAAGAGCACCCCAGTTACCCGCGAAGACGACCTCTGTGCAACAATGGGCAGAACGATTGCAGTCCTATGCCAACTCGGATGCGATCCAGCCACAATTTGCCTACTGGAATGCCTTCTCTACCAATCCGGTTCATTTACCCGTTGATTTTCCTGCTGGCGAAAATACGGTTGCCACCAGTGAGCAGATCCGCATCATGTTCTCGATTGAACAAACACAAATGCTTTTAACCGCAATTCCAAAAGCCTACAGTGCCCGAATTCAAGAGGTTTTACTGAGGGCATTGGCGCAAACCCTGAGTGAATGGAGCGGGCAATCGTCATTCCTGGTGGACGTGGAAAGCCACGGTCGTGATCATCCTTGGGAGGATATTGACTTGTCTCGCACGGTCGGTTGGTTTACGACAATTTCACCGATTTTGTTGACAGTAACGGGAAACCAAATTGAAGCTAATTTACAATCAATTAAAACCCAAATTCGCACTGCTCTAGATTATTCTTTTGCCTATGGAACTTTACGCTATCTGAGCACGAAGTATGAATTACCTAATTACCCACAAGCTGAAGTAAGTTTTAATTACTTGGGGCAATTTGACATAGCCCAATTTGACATAGCCCAACTCGATACAGAAAAATCTAACGCCTCTATCCCTGCTGCAACCGCACCCCTGCTAGAGCGCATCCAGCAACCACTCGGCTCGACTCAGAGCTTGCTGCAACCGAAGCACTATCGTCTGGAAATTAATGGTGCCATCAGTGCTGGGCAGCTTTATTTGGACTGGAGCTACAGCCGCGACCAATACCATCACTCTACTATGTTGCATCTCACGCAACGGTTTCGAGCCTACCTGTTGGATTTGATTCAGTCTAGTCAGAGCGAGTCTGATCAAACCTCTCAGGCGGGTGACAATCCCTCTGATGTGGCTCTTGTCGAGCTTGATCCATCCCAGCTAGCAGCCGTGTTAGCGCAGGTTGCGTTTGAACCCATCAATATTGCAGATGAACCGGGAGGTAATTCATGATGCCGCCAGTCGCCCAGCCCCCAACCCCAATCGCCGATATCTACCCCCTGTCACCAATGCAACAGGGAATGCTGTTTCACAGTTTGCTTGCGCCCCAGTCGGGGGCCTATGTCGTGCAGGTCTGCTTTGAACTCCACGAGCCATTAGCAGTCGATCGGTTTGAGCAGGCGTGGCAGCAGGTGGTGGATCGCCATCCCATCCTCCGCACGGCCTTTGCTTGGGAACAGCTCGAACAACCGCTGCAAGTGGTGGGGCACAGCGTCAAATTGCCGCTCCAACAACTCGACTGGCAATCTCTCACCGCCGCCGAGCAGCCGATCCAGCAGCGTGCTTTATTGCAGCAACAGCGCATCCAGGGCTTTCAACTGAACAGAGCACCCCTGATGCGGCTAACGCTGATTCAGAAGCAGCCTTCCGTTTACACTGTGATCTGGAGCTATCATCATCTGCTGCTAGATGGCTGGTCGGTGCCGTTACTGCTGCAAGAGGTGCTGGCCTGCTATCGCGGCTTGGACTTGCCGCCAGCCTACCCGTACCGCCACTACATTGCCTGGTTACAGCAGCAGGATCAACAGCAAGCAGAGCAATTCTGGCGACAGACGCTACAAGGCTTCCTGACTCCGACTCCATTTGGGATTGACCGCGTTGCCAATCGCATCACCGAGCAAATTGCCCCTGCCATACACCCTGCCATATACCAGGAGCAGCAACTCCAGCTCTCTCCTCAGCTCACAGCTCGCTTGCGGTCCTTCACCCAACAGCAGCAGCTAACGTTGAACACCCTAGTGCAAGCTGCCTATGCCCTGCTGCTCAGCCGCTACAGTGGCGCAACAGATGTCGTGTTTGGGGTGACTTGTGCCGGTCGCCCAGTGGATTTACCCCAGGCTGAGGCGATGATTGGGCTATTCATCAACACGTTACCAATGCGGATCAAACTTGCTCCCCAGCAGCCAATCCTGCCCTGGTTACGGCAAATTCAGCTTCAGCAGTTAGACCTGCGGCAATACGAATATAGTTCGCTGATTGATATTCACCGCTGGAGCGATATACCTCGTTCGCTGCCTTTGTTTGAAAGTCTGCTGATTTTTGAAAACTATCCAATCAACCCTGATTTAAAATCAGCAATTGCCAGCCTGAAATCGATTCAAACCAGCGAGCAAACCAATTATCCTCTTAGCCTCTATGTAGTTAATGATGCGGCGATCACGCTAAGAATTCTCTACGACTCGGAACGCTTTTCAGCCGAGAGCATCACGCGAATGCTGAATCACCTGGAGATTCTGCTGGATCAGTTAACGGTAAACCCAAATCAACACCTCGGTGAACTGAATATCCTGACGAAAGCAGAACAGCAGCAGATAGCTCAATGGAATGCCACTGAACAGGTTTTGACAGAGCCAAACTTGATTCATGAGTTATTTGAAACTCAGGTCGAGCAGACACCCGATGCAATTGCCCTTGTATTTGAGGATCAACAGTTTTCCTACGAAATACTGAATCAGATAGTGAATCAGCTAGCGCATTATTTGCTGACGCTGAACGTAACGTCAGGTGCTCCGATTGGCCTGTACCTGAACCGATCGCCCGCCATGCTGATCGCGCTACTAGCTGTGCTCAAGGCCGGAACCGCCTACCTTCCCCTCGATCCTGCTTTCCCAGCCGAGCGGCTTCAGTGGATGCTGCAAACTGCCCAAACGACGGTGCTGCTGACCGATTCCTCGTTGCCTTCTCTAGCCGCCGATTCAACTGCCGATTTAACCATCTGCCATCTCGACCAATTCCAGCCCGCCGCCTACCCAACCACCAACCCGTCGAGGGTGATTCACCCTAATCAGCTTGCCTATCTGCTCTATACTTCCGGCTCGACTGGACAACCGAAAGCCGTGCAAATTTTGCACAAAGCCGTAGTCAACTTTTTGCGATCGATGCAGCTCGCTCCGGGTCTCACATCCGACGATACCCTGCTGGCCGTAACCACCCTGTCTTTTGACATCGCCGCGCTAGAGCTACTCCTGCCGCTCACGGTTGGGGCCAAGCTAGTGATCGCGCCCCAGAACCTCGATCCGCAGCTTTTAATCAACCAGCTCGATCGCCACAGTATTTCTATCTTGCAGGCGACTCCTGCCACTTGGCGACTGCTGCTGTTGGGCGGTTGGTCAGGTCATGCTCATCTCAAAGCCCTCTGCGGCGGGGAAGCACTCGATGCTGATCTAGCTGCCCAATTGCTAGAGCGCGTGCAACAGTTGTGGAATTTATACGGACCCACCGAAACCACGATCTGGTCTGCCGTACAGCAGATCACACCCAGCGACGCCACAACTGGCTCCATTCCGATCGGTCGCCCGATTGCCAACACCCAATTTCATGTTTTGGATGCCCAACTGCAACCCGTCCCGATTGGCGTGATCGGAGAGCTTTATATCAGCGGCATCGGCTTAGCGCAAAGCTATCGTGAGCGCCCCGACCTGACTGCCGAACGGTTTATTCCCAATCCCTTTGCTTCTGCCTCCCGGCTCGATTTTCGCCTCTACAAAACCGGCGACCGCGTCCGTTACCGCCCCGATGGTACCCTAGACTACCTGGGGCGCAGTGACTACCAAATCAAACTGCGTGGCTTTAGAATTGAACTCAGCGAAATCGAAGCTACCCTGATGCGGCATCCAATCGTGCAGCAGGCCATTGTACAGTTGCATCAGGATCGCCTGATCGCCTATGTGACGCTGACTGAAACGCTGACTGAAACCACCGCGCCTGTCCCGCCTCTCGAAACCAGCCTGCGACACTTTTTGTCGAACCAACTGCCCTCCTACATGCTGCCCTCCAGTTTTGTGCCGCTAGAGTCCTTTCCCCTTACCACCAACGGCAAAATCAACCGCCAAGCCTTGCCAGATCCCCACCCCACCCCGACCGCACCCCATGCCCCACCCCAAACCAGCATCGAACAAACCATCGCCCAGATCTGGCAACAAATCCTGAAATTAGAGCAAATCAGCATCCACGACAACTTCTTTGACCTAGGCGGCCACTCCCTCCTGCTCGTCCAAGCCCATAGTCAGCTTCGCGCCCACTACCCCAACTTGCCACTACTCGACCTCTTTCGTTACCCTACCATCAGCAGTCTCGCCATCCACCTCAGTCAGCCCACCCCCACCTCGCCACCCTCCCAATCCCCTCAACAACTCCAAGCTGGAAAAGCCCGTCAACAGCAACGAAGGCAGAGGGTAGGGAGTCAGGAGCCAGAAGTTAGCCACCAGCCGTAAACCAACCCACCTCCCCCACCCTCGATTCAAACTATTGCTCCACAGCAGCAAGCTACAAACCTCAGCCCCTCCCTCTTCCCATGAACACCACCGGACTCGAAATCGCAATTATCGGCATGGCTGGCCGCTTTCCTGGAGCCAGTACCCTAGCGGAGTTTTGGCAGAACTTGCGGCAGGGGGTGGAATCGATCCAGCGCTTGAGCGAGGCAGAATTGCGGGCGCAGGGAGTTGATTCGGCGCTGTTGCAACATCCACAGTATGTCAGAGCCAGTGCGGTTCTAGAGGGCATCGATCGGTTTGACGCCGATTTTTTTGGCATTAGTCCCAAAGAGGCAGAAATTCTAGATCCGCAGCAGCGATTGTTTCTGGAATGTGCCTGGGAAGCACTAGAAGATGCGGGCTATGATGCTGAGCGCTATCGGGGCATGATTGGGGTGTATGCAGGTGCAGCGATGAACAGCTATTTGCTGAATCTGTTGCATTATCCCGATCTGGAGCAAACGCTGGGACGCTATCAGTTGTTTCTAGCCAGCGACAAAGATTTTCTCACGACTCGCGTTTCTTACAAACTCAACCTCACCGGACCGAGTGTGGATGTGCAAACGGCTTGCTCCACCTCGCTGGTGGCGGTGCATATGGCTTGTCAAAGTTTGCTGGGCGGTGAGTGCGATATGGCCTTAGCGGGCGGTGTGGCCCTGTCTCAGCCGGTAGGCTATCTTTACCAGGAGGGCGGCATCTATTCGCCGGACGGGCATTGTCGCGCCTTTGATGCTGAGGCTGCCGGAACCGTAGCAGGCAGCGGCTTGGGAATTGTGGTGCTGAAGCGCTTGGACGATGCCCTGGCCGATCGGGACTTCATCTATGCCGTGATCAAAGGCTCGGCCATCAACAATGACGGTGCCCAAAAGGTCAGCTACACGGCTCCCAGCATCAGTGCCCAAGCCCAGGTGATTCGCGCGGCTCAGCAGGTGGCGGGTGTTGGGCCAGAAACCATCAGCTATGTCGAAACCCACGGTACCGGCACCCCCCTAGGCGACCCGATCGAAATTGCCGCCCTCAGCGAAGCCTTCCAGTCGGCTCAGCTCCCGCCCCGGTCCTGCGCCATTGGATCCCTGAAGCCCAACATCGGCCATCTCGATACGGCGGCTGGCATCGCAAGCCTGATCAAAACCGTGCTGGCACTTCAGCATCGGCAAATTCCGCCTAGCCTTTATTTTCAGCAGCCCAATCCCCAAATCAACTTTGCTCAAACACCCTTTTACGTCAATACCCAACTCACGGACTGGCGCAGCCCCGATCCGAACCTACCCCTGCGAGCCGGAGTTAGCTCCTTTGGCATCGGCGGTACCAACGCCCATGTAGTTTTAGAAGCCGCTCCCGCCCCCACTGCCTCTGGTCCCTCCCGCCCCTGGCAGATTCTCAGCCTCTCCGCCAAAACTCCCACCGCCCTTGATCGGGCCAGCGCCCGCCTGCTAGAGCACCTGCGCCAGCATCCCGACCTGAATCTCGCCGATGTCGCCTATACCCTTCATTGCCGTCGCGCCTTCCCCCACCGCCGCACCCTCCTCTGCCAAACCCGCCAAGACGCCATCCAAATCCTAGATTCTGGCGATCCGGCCCGCCTGCTCAGCCAAACCGCCGCCGCCGCCGCCATCACCTTCCTCTTCCCCGGCCAAGGCAGCCAATACCCCAGCATGGCTCGCCACCTCTACGACCACGAACCCGTCTTCCGGCATACCATCGACCACTGCTCCTCCCTCCTCCTCTCCTTCCTTAACCTCGACCTCCGCACCCTCCTCTACCCCTCACCTCCTATCTCACCCCTCACCCCCCTCACCCCCACCCACCACGCCCAACCCGCCCTCTTCGTAGTCGAATACGCCCTAGCCCAACTCTGGCGCTCCTGGGGCATCCAGCCTACCGCGATGATCGGCCATAGTTTGGGTGAATATGTAGCAGCTACACTGGCCGGAGTGTTTGACCTGGAAGATGCCCTGCGGCTCGTAGCCCTGCGGGGACAATTGATGCAAGCTTGTCCAGCCGGAGCGATGCTGTCCGTGTCTTTATCTGCCGCCCAAACCGAGGCGATGCTCCAACCCTGGTTTAGTGAGCTGTCCCTCGCCGCTGAGAATGCGCCCCAGCTCTGTGTAGTATCGGGACGGGAGGAGGCGATTGCGGCCCTGCAACAGCAGCTCGATCAGCAGCAAATTCCTAATCGGCGGCTGCATGTCTCCCACGCCTTTCACTCAGACCTGATGCAGTCGGTGCTATACCCCTTTGGAACCGCCCTCCGCCAAATTCAACTGCGCCCGCCCCAGATTCCCCTGATCTCAAACTTGACGGGCACCTGGCTCACAGCAGCCCAAGCCACCGATCCCGACTATTGGCTGGCCCATCTGCGGCAAACCGTGCGCTTCTCCGCTGGCATCATCACCCTACAGCAGCAGCCCGAACGAGTGTGGCTCGAAGTGGGTCCAGGGCAAACCTTGAGCCAGTTGGTGAAAGCGCATTACCCATTGCCATCTGCTCAAACCGAGGCTGCTCAGTCCCCAACCATCTTGCCCTCGCTCAGCTCAGCTCAAGCCGCGCAACCTGGCTCCCACTCAGCGAAATCGGCTTTGGATCTAATGGATCTAATAGATCGATCCGATCAAGTGGATCGATCCGATCAGGCTCTGATGCTGCGCAGTCTCAGCCAACTCTGGTTAGCAGGTGCCCCGATCGACTGGTCGCAGTTCTACGCCGCCGAAACCCGGCATCGACTGCCCTTACCGACCTATCCGTTTGAGCGACAGCGCTACTGGTTGGATTTGCCGTCGTCTGCTAACCCATCTGCTAACCGTTGGTCAGAAAAAACAGCGTCTCCCCCGTCGAATGGCGTAACCCCGACTTCCACCCAGACCCTACTCTATCAACCCACCTGGGAACGCACTCAACCGCTGCCCATCGACCCAGACCGCCTCGCCGCTGAATCCCACCGTTGGCTAGTTTGCCTAGACTCCAGCGGGATTGCTGCTGCCCTCGCCCAACAGCTCACCGATGCCGGACAGGATGTGTTCACCGTGGCAATGGACACCGATTGTTCTGAACAACGACCAGTATTCACCCAGCTTGGCTATCGCGCCTTTGCCCTCAACCCGCAGCAGCCCGCCGACTATCGCGCCCTCCAGACCGATCTACAGCAGCGCGACCTGCTACCCGACCGGATTGTCTATGGCTGGAGCCTCGATAATGCACCGCTAGAAGCATTGATCTTTCTGACCCAAATCTTCGCTGCCGCAACAATTCCAACCCAGCTCACCCTGCTCACGACCAACGCTCAGGATGTCACTGGTGAAGAAGCACTCGTAGAGAGCACAACTGAGGGAGCCACCGTCCAGCCAGCAGCCCTGTTGGGATTAGCGCTGGTAATCGGGCAGGAGTACCCCCACTGGTCCTGTCGCCAGATTGATTTGGGCTGTTTGGACTCACCTACTCGCTTCCTAATCGAAGCATTAGGCATGGAGCTAGTCACGGAGCCAACACTCACCGAGCGCATCATTGCTTACCGAGGCAATCACCGCTGGCGGCAACAGTTTCAAGCGATTGCCCCCCAACCCGGCAAACCACTCTGGCGGCCCCAAGGCCACTACCTGATCGTAGGCGATTGGGAACAGGGGGTCGGTCGAGTTTGGGCCAAATCCCTCGCCGCCCTCAAGGTCAACCTGACCCTCATTCGCAGCCAGCCAAGCCTCTCAGTTAATCCAGCCAATCCAGCCAATCCAGCCGATGCAACCGCTCCAACACCTGTCACCCAGTTCGTTGCCTCCCTAGAAGCGCTGGGAGCCAGCTGTATCCTGCATACCGCCAACCTGCTGGACATTAACCAAATCCAAGCCATCCTCGCCGCCAGCGAAGCCAAATTCGGCGACCTCAACGGTGTCTTCTACGCCACGCCCATGAGTAACGAGCAATCGATGGGGCTACTCGCCGATCTCACCCCAGCCACCTGGCAACAAAAATGGCACTACTGTCACCGCACCAAAATCGCCGGATTAACCACACTAGATACCGTTTTGTCCGCTCGTTTATCCGCTCGTTTGCCCGCTCGCCTGCTCGACTTCTGCCTGCTGCAATCCTCCCTTTCTAGCATTGTCGGAGGATTGGGGCTAGGAGCCTATGCCGCCGCCAACCGAGCCATAGACGCCTTCGCCCAGTCCAAACGCTTGCGCCACTGGATCAGCCTCAACTGGGATGCCTATGACCCCGATATAAACTCAGATACAAAGTTGGATACAAATCTAGACATAGACTCGAATATCACTAACAACATAAACGATACTACCCAACCATCTACATCTCCCCCTGGCTTTGGCTCAGGCTTAGCCACCGTTGCCCTCAGTGCCGAGCGGGTTTGGACCGCCACCGAACTCGCCCTAAGCAGCGGCTGCTCTGGATCGATCATCGTCTGTAAAACTGACCTCCAGCACCGCATTCAGCAAGCCTTCGCCCCTGCCCCTGCCCCCACCGCCCACTCCCGGACCCAACTCAGCCGCACCTACGCCCCTCCTCGCAGCGAAATAGAACAAATCATCACCCAGCAATGGCAACAGCTTTTAGGCATCGACCCAATTGGCATTCATGACAGTTTCTTTGAATTAGGCGGCCATTCCCTCCTCGCCATCCAAGCCATCGCCCAACTGCGGCAAACCTTCCAAATCGAGCTACCCATCAGCAGTCTGCTCCTCGAAGCCCCCACAGTCGCCGAAATTGCCGCCCTAGTCACCCAACAGCAGAACGAGCAATCTCCCGACCTCACCACCCTCACCGACCTCCTCACCGAAATCCAAACCCTCTCCCCCGAAGCCATCCAACAAGAACTCTCCTCCTAACCCCCACCTCCCCTCGTTCGGCGAGGCTCACGAACCGCATCTCCCCCTACCTCCCCTACCTCCCCCACCTCCCCACCATGACCGACCTGCACCAACAAATCGCCGACCTCACCCCCGCCCAGCGTGCCCTGTTTGAACAACGCCTCAAGCAGCAGAGCATTCAGCCATCCGTGATGCCGATTTTGCCCCGTGCCGAGTCGTCATCAGCGTCATCAGAGTTGCCTCTCTCGTTTGCGCAACAGCGGCTTTGGTTTATTCAGCAGCTCGATCCCGATAGCATTGCCTACAACGTTCCCTGCGGTTTACGACTGCGGGGTAATCTCAACATCACAGCCCTGACGCAAACCCTCAGCGCCCTGATCCAACGGCACGAAACCCTCCGCACGACGTTTCAACTCAATGCCGACAAGCAGCCGGTGCAGGTGATTGCGATGGCTCAGCCTCAGATTTTGCCCATCGTTGATTTAACCGCCCTAGCCAATCCCGCCCCCACAGTCGAACAGCTCGCCCAAGCCGCCGCCCAACGTCCCTTCGACCTGCGCCAACCGCTATTACGCTGCCTCTTGCTGCGCCTGCAACCAACCGAGCATGTGCTGCTCCTGACCACGCACCATATCATCTCCGATCGCTGGTCTGTTGGGGTATTTTTGCGGGAACTGTCCCAGCTTTACGATTATTTTCATGGTGCTTCTGGTCATGGTGCTTCTGGTCATGGTGCTTCTGGTCATGGTGCTTCTCCCAAGGACAACTCATCCGAATCACCCCTTCCGGCTCTACCCATTCAGTACGCAGATTGGGCGATCTGGCAACGCCAAACCCTACAGGGCGAACACCTAGAGACCCAGATTCGCTATTGGCGACAGCAGCTTCAGGATCTAACCGGGCTGGAACTGCCCATCGATTACCCCCGTCCTGCCCTGCCCTCCTATCGGGGCGCGACCCATCCAATCCAGTTGAGTGCGTCCCTCACTGCTGCCCTCAAACGACTGAGCGCTGAAGCTGGTGTAACGTTATTCATGCTATTGCTTGCTGCGTTCCAAACTCTATTACACCGCTATACTCAGCAGCAGGATATTGCCGTTGGCACCGATGTAGCGAATCGTGAGCGGCCAGAAACCAGGGGCTTAATTGGGCTGTTTGTGAATACCCTCGTGCTGCGGGGTGATTTGTCCGGGAATCCCAGCTTCCGCGAACTATTGCAGCGCACTCGTCGAGTGATGGCAGCCGCCCTATCCCATCAAGACTTGCCGTTTGAAAAGCTGGTGGAATTGCTCAATCCTGAACGCCACCTGAGCCAGATGATGCCGCTGTTTCAGGTCAAGCTCGATCTACAGTTGGCCGAGGTGAAACCCCTGACATTAACCGACTTAGAGGTTGAGCGGCTGCCGTTTGACAATGGCACGGTGAAATATGATCTGCGCCTGAATTTACAGGATAGTGAACAAGGTATTAATGGACAGGTAGAATACAGCACCGACTTGTTTGATCCGGCTCGCATTGCCCGCTTGGTTGAGCATTTCCGCACGCTTTTAGAAGCGGTTGTGACGAATCCCAATCACCGCCTATCAGAGCTGCCCCTACTCACCCCCGCCGAACAACAGCACCTCCAGCAGTGCAACCCCACCCAACAGCCCTACCCCAACCACCTGATTCACCATTGGTTCGACACCCAAGCCGCCGCCACCCCCGACCGCATCGCCCTCCTCTGCCACTCCCACGCCCTCTCCTACCACACCCTCGCCTGCCGCGCTAACCAACTAGCTCACTATCTGCAATCCCTCGGTGCTGCTCCCGATACCCGCATCGGCCTCTGCCTGCCGCGCACCCCAGCCTTGGTGATTGCCCTCCTGGCCGTCCTCAAAGCTGGGGCTGCCTATGTCCCCCTCGACCCTAGCTACCCCCCAGAGCGATTGCAGTGGATGGTGCACGATGCTGAGATCTCCATCCTGGTGACGCACTCAGAGCTGCCAACGCTAGGCCGACCAGAGCTACTGGTGATTCAGCTTGACACCGACTGGGACTCGATTGCCCGCTGCTGCCCTGACCCAGTTGCCACTGCTGCCACGCCTGCTGACTTGGCCTACTTGATCTACACCTCTGGCTCCACGGGTGTGCCCAAGGGCGTCGCCATCGAGCACCGCAACACGGTTGCCTTCCTGCACTGGGTCGAGGCCACCTTCAGCCCTGAGCAACTGGCAGCAGTGCTAGCTTCGACGTCGGTCTGCTTTGACCTTTCGGTGTTTGAGCTGTTGGCTCCCTTGAGCAGGGGGGGCACAGTTGTGCTAGCTGACTCCGCCCTGCCTCTGGCCCAACTTCCGCACCTGCATCACCTGACGCTGCTCAACACCGTGCCCTCGGTGGCCCAGGCTCTGCTCCAGCTTCAGGCACTGCCGCCCAACCTGACCACACTGACGCTGGCTGGTGAAGTCCTCAGTTCCGCCCTAGTCGAGCAGGTCTATCATCACTCCTGGGTCACCCACCTCTACAACCTCTACGGTCCCTCAGAAGACACCACCTACTCCACGGCTTACCGCATCCCGCTGCCGCCTGCTGCTGGTGCTGCTCCTCCGATAGGCACACCGATTGCCCACAGCCAGGTTTATCTGCTCGATGCCCAGCTACAGCTGGTACCGCTGGGAGTGGTGGGTGAGATTTATCTAGCAGGAGCGGGGTTAGCGCGGGGCTACTGGAAGCGAGCGGAGTTGACGGCAGAGCGGTTTGTGCCCAATCCGTTTGGAGTTGGAACGCGGCTGTATCGGACGGGGGACCGAGGGCGGTATCGAGCGGATGGCTGCATTGAGTATTTGGGGCGGTTGGACCAGCAGGTGAAGCTACGGGGCGTTCGCATCGAGCTAGGTGAAATCGAATCCCTCCTGGCTCAGCATCCTCAGGTGCGCGAAGCGGTCGTGGCGGTTCAGGCAGATCAATTGGTGGCCTATTGGGTAACAGCGAATCGGAACAGTGCCAATGCCGATCCGGTGACAGAACTACGGCAATTTATCTCTGCCCGCCTGCCCGCCTACATGGTTCCAGCCATCTGGATCGCCCTGCCCGAACTGCCCCGCCTACCCAACGGCAAACTGAATCGCTCAGCCTTGCCCCAACCAACGGCTCAATCGGCTCAATCTAAAACACCCCCCGCCACTGCCATCGAACAAACGATCGCGGCGATCTGGCAGACCGAGCTGCAAATAGATGCGATTGGCCGCGACGATAATTTCTTTGAGCTGGGCGGTCACTCTCTCCTGGCGATGACCGTAGTAGCCCGCATCAGTGAAACGTTAGGAATCGAACTCCCCCTGAGGACTCTGCTTCAATCACCCACCGTTGCTGGACTCGCCGCTGAAGTTTCTGTCAGCATTCCCGCTGATATTTTGGCTAATATTTCAAGCAATATTTCCACTCGCATCTCCCAGCCGTTATTTCCGACTTTAACGCCCGATCCCGATCAGCGCCACCAGCCCTTCCCCCTCACCGAGATTCAGCAAGCCTACTGGATTGGCCGCCATGCCGCGTTTGAGCTAGGCAATGTATCCACCCACGGCTACCGCGAGATTGAAGTAGTTGGACTGACTGTGGTTCAAGTAGAGCAAGCCATGCAGCGATTGATCAACCGTCACGAGATGCTGCGCGTCATTGTTCAGCCCGATGGTCAGCAGCGCATTTTGGCTGAAGTGCCGCCCTACCGCATCAACACCCTCGATCTGCGGGGCTGTAACACTACAGAAACCACTGCCCGCCTGACCGAACTGCGCAATCAGCTCTCCCATCAGGTTTTACCCACCGACACCTATCCGCTATTTGATATTCAGGCTGTTCTTTTAGATCAGAATAAAATTCGTTTTTGCATTAGCTTTGATGTTCTGATTGGTGATGCCTGGAGTTTTCAACTTTTGGGGCAGGAATTAGCGCAGATACTGCAACATCCCGAACGAGCATTGCCGCCGCTCAGCCTCTCTTTCCGAGACTATGTGCTGGCGGAGCGCTCCTGGCGCACCTCAGAAGTTTATCAACGTTCACTCGACTATTGGCAGCAGCGTTTAGCCAATTTACCACCTGCTCCCGAATTGCCCTTAATTCAAGCCCCCAGTGCCATCAGTGAACCCCACTTCAGCCGTCGCAGCGGTCAACTCGATGCTCCTGTTTGGCAACGCTTAAAGCAACAGGCCAGCCAGCATAACCTCACCCCTTCCGGACTGCTGCTAGCCGTGTTTGCCGAAGTGTTATCCGCCTGGAGCCGTACCCCGCAATTTACGCTGAATCTCACCCTGTTTAACCGCCTACCGCTACATCCAGAAGTAAATCAAATCGTAGGCGATTTTACCTCCTCGACGCTATTAGCCGTGGATTGGTCGCAGGATAACTCAGGACAAGATAACTCAGGACAAGATAACTCAGGACAAACCAGCTTCAGCCTACGAGCACAGCGCCTGCAAGCCCAGCTTTGGCAGGATTTGGATCACCGTTACGTCAGCGGAGTCGAAGTATTGCGTCAGCTTGCCCGTCAGCAGCAGCAAACCACCCGCGCCCTCATGCCCGTCGTCTTCACCAGTATCCTCACTCACGACAAAAAATCCATTCCAGCTAATTCCACCAATCAAGTCTCAGAGCATTCACCTGTCAATCCACCTTGGCAATCAAACGTCATCTACAGCCTCAGTCAAACCTCCCAAGTCTACCTCGACCATCAAGTCGCCGAAGTCAACGAAGCCCTCGTCTTCAACTGGGACACCATCGACGAGCTATTCCCCAGCGGCCTCCTCGACGAAATGTTTACCGCCTACACCCACAGCCTCGAACAGCTCGCCCACCAACCCGCCCTCTGGCAGTCCCCCACCTTCCCCCTCCCCCATCTTCCCTGCGGTATACACACAAGTCGAAGATCCCCCCTCCCCCCCCTTACCCAAAGGGGGGAACCGAGCCAACCAGGGATTGAAGTCCCCCTTATCAAGGGGGATTTAGGGGGATCAAACCCTTACATTGAGCCGCGATCGGGATCTGTGTACACGGTAGCTCATCCCCCCCATCCCGTTCCTCCATCCTCCCCCCTCCTCCACACCCTCTTCCTCGATCGCGTCAAGCTCCACCCCGATCACCTAGCTGTTATCACACCACAGCAGCGCTTCACCTATCAACAACTCGCCGATCGTGCCTACCAGTTAGCCCGCTACTTGCAGCAGCAAGGCATTTCCGCCTCCAACTCTGCCTCTAACTCCGCCTCCATTATCGCAGTCGTGATGGAAAAAGGCTGGGAGCAAATCGTTGCCGTTCTGGGCATTCTGATCGCCGGAGCCGCCTACCTCCCGATTGACCCCAACCTCCCCAGCGAGCGCCGCACCCACCTGCTCCAGCAAACCGCAGCCCGCTACATCCTCACCCAATCCCGGCTCGACTCCAGCCTATCCTGGACTACCCCCACCCCCCGCCTCTGCCTCGACACTGCTACAGTCCCCACTTCCCCATCTCCCTCACCTCCCCCATCTCTCTCTCCCCCCTCATCCCCCCACTCCCTCGCCTACCTCATCTACACCTCCGGCTCCACCGGCACTCCCAAAGGCGTCATGATCGACCATCAGGGAGCAGTTAACACTATCCTGGATATCAACCAGCGCTTTCAGCTAGATATAACCGACCGCGTTCTTGGAGTATCTACCCTAAGTTTTGATCTGTCGGTCTATGACATCTTCGGCACACTTGCCGCTGGTGCTACGCTGGTGTTACCCGATGCCGAACAGAGTACCGATCCGGCTCACTGGGCCGAGTTGATCCAGGAGCATCAGATCACCGTCTGGAACTCGGTGCCCGCTCTGATGTCGCTTCTGCTTCAGCAGGTCAATGGTGCGAGTCAGCAGTTCGCTAACGATATCTCCTCACTGCGCCTAGTGCTGCTGAGCGGCGACTGGATTCCCTTAAACCTGCCAGCCCAAATCCAACAGCGCTGCCCTGCTGCCGAAATGATTAGCCTGGGCGGAGCAACAGAAGCCTCGATCTGGTCGATTTATTACCCGATCACCCAGGTTGACCCCGATTGGAAGAGCATTCCCTACGGTCGTGCCCTCAGCCATCAGCAGGTGTATGTCCTCAATCACGCCTTAATGCCCTGCCCCACCTGGGTAACTGGACAGATCTACATCGGTGGCATAGGACTGGCCCAGGGGTATTGGCGCGATCCAGACCGGACCCACACCAGTTTCATTAGCCATCCCCAGTTCGGGCGACTCTACCGCACCGGCGATTTGGGGCGCTATTGGCCCGACGGCACCATCGAGTTTTTGGGCCGCGAAGATTTTCAGGTCAAGCTGAACGGCTACCGCATCGAGCTGGGAGAAATTGAAGCAGCCTTGCAGCAGCATGCGGCGATTCGGGCAGCAGTTGTGACGAGTGATCATCATCAGCTCGTTGCCTATGTTGTTCCAGATACGATTCCAGCAATAGAACGAGTAGAATTTAAATTACAGCAGCGACGACGCTCAGTTACTTCTGAACAGCGAATTTCCTTACCGCTTCCTGCCGATGAATCAGGAATACCCGATCTGCGACGACAGAGCTATCGACAGTTTCTATCCGCTCCAATTACGCTGCTGCAATTGAGTCAGCTCCTCAGTGCATTACGCCAATTCAACCTAAAAGATTCGCCGCTGCCTAAATATCGCTATGCCTCAGCCGGTAGTCTTTATCCTGTAGAAACCTATCTACTCGTTAAGCCCGAGCGCATCACTGACCTTGATGCCGGAATTTATTATTATGATGCCAAACACCATAACCTTGCATTACTCAATTCCTTACCTGTTCTATCATCCACGATTTATGGCAGCAATCAATCGATCTTTGAGCAGGCTGCCTTCTCTCTATTTCTGATCGGCCAACTCGATGCCATCACCCCGCTGTATGGCGACCAATCCAGAGAGTTTTGCTTCCTGGAGGCGGGCTACATGGGGCAACTGCTGATGCAAACCGCGCCGGATTACGATCTGGGACTTTGTCCGATTGGCACGCTGAACTTTGCGGCCATTGAGGCTGGCTTTGAGTTAACCGAGACCCATATTTTGCTGCATAGCTTTGTGGGAGGAGCGATCGATTCGGTTTGGACGACGCAATGGAGCGGTCAAGCCTCGGCCTCGTCAACTCAGCCCTCGCTGCTGGATCAACTGCGGCAATTTCTGCAACAAACGCTGCCTGCCTACATGGTGCCCCATCGGTTCGTTTTCCTAGATGCCCTGCCGCTGAGCGCAAACGGTAAAGTGGACCGCCAAGCCTTACCCCGTCCGTTGCAGACCGTTGGACCAAACCCCACAACAGCCACTGCCCCCCGCACCGATATCGAACGAACCATTGCCGCCATCTGGCAGCAGGCACTACAGGTAGAATCCATTTGCATCCACGACAATTTCTTTGATTTGGGTGGCAATTCCTTGACGGCAACCCAGGTGCTTACCCAAATGCGCCAAACCTTTCAGCGCGATCTCTCGATGCGTCAGTTTTTTACCGCCGCCACAGTGGCCGAACAGGCTGCACTCATTCAGGCTAGTCCACCACCGCCCCACCCCACCCAAACGGTCGATCAACCGATCCCCAAACTCGATCGCCGCGCACCCAGCCTGCCCGATCTGGATTTGGATCAATTGTCGGACCAAGAGGTCGAGGCAATGCTGCAACAGGTGTTAGCCAATAAAGGGTTAGCCAGCGAAATGCGAGCCAACGAGTCATCAACCATTGCATCACCGGAGAATGAGTCATGAGTAACCCAACTACAAACCTCTCCCCTGTTCAAAAACGGCAGCTCTTGGCTCAGCTCTTGCAAGCACCCCGCTATCCACTCTCGTTTGCCCAACAGCGACTCTGGTTTTTAGAACAATTGCAGCCCGGACTCGCCACCTACAATCTGCCAGCCGCTTTTCAGGTCAGTGGATCGGTGCAGCTCGACCTCCTAGAGCAGAGTATCAGAATCCTGATTGAGCGCCACGAAACCCTCCGCACCAGCTTTGTCAGTGTAGATGGAGAGCCGTTTCAGCAGATTCATCCTGCTATTGCACTGCGGCACAAATCTGTACTCAGGACGATTAATACTCAGGAACAAACCATTGTAGAGATTATTCACCAAGAAGCTACTCAGCCCTTCGACCTGACGCAAGCTCCGCTGTTCCGAGTTGTGTTTGTTTCTTTCAATTCCAGTGAATCAATTCTGCTGTTCACGCTGCATCATTTAATTGCTGACTATGAATCCCTGCGGTTATTAATCCATGAACTCACAGCCACCTATCGCGCCCTACAAACCAAACAACCCCTTTCCCTACCAGACTTACCGATTCAATATGCCGACTACGCCGCTTGGCAACGGCAGTGGCTAGACACCCCCGCCTGCACCGTGCAGCTTGACTATTGGCGGCAGCAACTCGTGAACCCACCAGCCCTGCTGCAACTGCCCACCGATTTTTCCCGTCCGGCGATGCAGACCTTTCGCGGTGCCAGACATGCCTTCAGCCTCAGTCTCGACCTCTCAAACGAACTGAAACGCCTCAGCCGCCAAGCCAACACAACCCTGTTCATCACCCTGCTGACCGCCTTCCAGGTGCTCCTCTATCGCTACACCGGCCAGTCCGACATCACCGTGGGTTCATTGATTGCCAACCGCCACCGCCCCGAACTGGCTGCGTTGATCGGGTTATTTGTGAATAATCTCGTATTTCGGACCCAGGTTTCCCCCCAATTCAGTGTTTGGGACCTGCTGCATCGGGTGCATGAAACCAGCCTGAACGCCTACGCACACCAAGATCTGCCGTTTGAATATCTGGTCGAGCACCTACAGCCCGATCGCCACCTCAGCCACAATCCTCTATTTCAGGTGATGTTGGTACTGCACAACCAGCCCACCGCCACCGCGATTGAGCTACCCGATCTGAGCCTGCGCTACCTAGAACCAGAAACCCAAACCGCCCGTTTTGACCTCAGCCTCGATCTGAGCGACACCCCAGACGGCCTAAAGGGCATCGTCGAATACAGCACCGATTTGTTTCGGGCCAGCACCATCGAACGGCTGATCGATCACTGGCAGATTCTTCTCCGTGGCATAGTTGAACATCCCGATCGGCCAATTAGCCAATTGCCCCTGCTCACCTCCGCCGAACAGCAACAGCTCCAACAGTGGGGTCACGGTGCCAGTCTGAGCAGTAATCTGAGCAGTAATCTAAGCAGTAATCTGAGCAGTAATTCAACGAACCAACACACCGATCCCCGACTCAACTACAGTTGCCATCAGTTGATCGAACAGCAGACAGAACGCACGCCCGACGCTATCTCCGTGGTTTACGACAATCATTCCCTTTCCTATCACGAACTAAATCACCGCGCCGATCAGCTCGCCCATCTCCTCCTCACCCAAGGCATTCACCCCAACGCTCCCATCGCCGTTCACCTAGACCGCTGCCTCGATCTTCCAATTGCCCTACTCGCCATCCTCAAAACCGGAGCCGCCTACCTCCCCCTCGACCCCAACCTCCCCAGCGAGCGCCTTGCCTTCCTGCTCAGCGACGCCCAACCCCAACTCATCCTCACCCACTCCACCCTGCCGCTCCCGGTCACCGCTCCCCCCCACCTTGATCTCGACACCCTGATACTCCCATCTCCCCTCGTTCGGCGAGGCTCACGAGCCGCATCCCCCCACTCCCCCGCCTACCTCCTCTACACCTCCGGCTCCACCGGCACCCCCAAAGGTGTGCAAATCTGCCATCGTTCCCTTGTCAATTTTCTGCTCTCGATGCAGCAGCATCCCGGTATCGTAGCCACTGATGTTCTACTTGCCGTCACCACTTTATCCTTTGACATTGCCGCGCTAGAATTCTGGTTGCCGTTGACCGTCGGTGCCACCGTTGTGATTGCCGACCGCACAACTGCTGCTGGAGCAGGTTTAGCGGATGTTCTGATGCGCCACCAGATCACGATCATGCAGGCCACCCCAGCTACCTGGCGACTGCTGCTAGCAACGAACTGGCGCGGACAGATGAAGGTACTCTGTGGCGGTGAAGCGCTAGATACGACGTTGGCAAATCAGCTCATTAAACGCGGGGCCGAAGTTTGGAATCTGTATGGTCCGACCGAAACCACGATCTGGTCGAGTGTGCAGCGAGTTGAAGCCAACCTGGAAACCGCGATTGTGCCAATTGGACAGCCGATTGCTAACACCGAATTTCATGTGCTCGATCCAGGGGGTCAGCCGGTGCCGATTGGAGTTGCCGGTGAGCTTTGTATTGGCGGGGCGGGGTTGGCGCTGGGGTATCTGCATCGTCCAGATTTGACTGCTGAAAAATTTATCCCCTATCCTTGGGGACGGCTGTATCGCACAGGTGATCGAGTCCGCTATCGTATTGATGATTCCAGCGGAAATGGCAAGTTGAACTATCGGCTGGAATATTTGGGACGCTGGGATGATCAAATCAAGCTACGCGGCTTTCGGATCGAGTTGGGCGAAATTGTCGCCGTGCTGACCCAGCATCCAGCGGTGGAACGGGCCGTTGTGATTTTGCAAGACGAAGATATTTCAGAGCCGCGTTTGATTGCCTATTTTGTTCCTGCCTCTGATGCTGCTCAAACTGATGCTGTTATCCCATCCCTACGTACATTTCTGGCCGCCAAACTGCCCAACTACATGCTGCCTGCGGTATTTGTACCCTTAAATTCCATGCCACTGACCGCGAATGGCAAGATCAATCGGAACGCGCTACCAAAAGTTGAGGTAAATCAAACAGTATATGAATCTGTAAGGATTTTAGCTCCGCGTAATGCGGCCGAGAAAACACTGCTAGAGATATGGAAAAATATCTTACAGAGAACGCTGATTGGCGTCACAGACAATTTCTTTGATCTGGGTGGTCATTCCCTGCTCGCTACCCGTGTAATGTCGCAAATTCAGCAGCAGTTTGGAGTAGAGTTACCGCTGCGTCAGTTGTTTGAGCAACCTACAATCGCCGCTCTAGCCGCCGCCATTCACACTGCTCAAGCCCAAGCTGTTGCTCTAGAGCCAATTCCGCGTCGCTCTGACCTAGAACCGATCCAGATCTCCTTTGCCCAACAGCGGCAGTGGTTCCTCGCCCAGCTCGAACCCGACAATCCCTTCTATAACATTCCCGCCGCGATTCGGATCACCGGAACGCTCGATATCGCCAGTTTGCACCAGTGCGTTGAGCAAGTCCTTTGGCGGCATCAGGTCCTCCGCACCGATTTTTACGCAATTGAAGGTCAGCCAGTTGCCCGGTTGCGTTGCGATGGGGCACTTTCTCTGCCTTTAATCGATTTGAGCCAGTTACCCGCCTCAATCCAAGCCCAACAGGTGCAGCACCTAGCCGAACAAGAAGCGCAGCGACCCTTTGTCATCGGTAGTTCTCTAGGCAATAGTTCTCTAGGCAATCCGGCTCCCCTGTTGCGGATCACCCTGCTGCGGCTAGCTCCCAAAGAATTTGTGCTGCTGTTGACGCTGCATCATCTCGTGGCGGATGGTTGGTCAATCGGGATTTTGCTTCAGGAGATCGTAACCCTGTATGGGGCGCTACAGCGCGGTGAACCAGCTCGCCTGCCAGAATTGCCGATTCAGTACAGCGACTTTGCGGCTTGGCAGCGGTCCCAAACCGAGCGATTCGCCACCCAGCTCACCTACTGGCAGCAGCAGCTCCAGAATTTGCCCGCCCTCCTAGACCTGCCGACCCATCCCCGCCGTGCTGTAGCAAGTTGGCAGGGAAGCCGGTATCCCTTCCGAATCTCCCTCCCCATCACCCAAGCCCTGAACCATCTGAGCCAGCAGCACAACTGCACCCTCTTCATGACGCTGCTTGCCGCTTTCCAAACGCTGTTAGCCCGCTACAGTCACAGTACCGATATTGTCGTTGGTTCACCGATTGCCAACCGCACCCGCCCTGAGCTAGAACCCCTAATTGGCTGCTTCGCCAACACGCTCGTTTTTCGCACCGATTTATCCGGCAATCCCACCTTTGTAGATTTACTGTCTCGTGTTCACAAAACCGCAATTGATGCATACACCCATCAAGATCTACCGTTTGAACAATTAGTTGATGCTCTTAATCCGCAGCGTTCCCTTAGTCATACCCCGCTGTTTCAAGTTTTCTTTCTGTTTCAACCTGCTTCCCTGCAACCAATCGCGCTGGATGACTTAGATTGGACTCCCTTAGACCTGAATCGCCCAACCGCTAAATTTGACCTCACCCTCTCGATGCAGGAAACCACCGACGGATTAATCGCCCATTTAGAATACCGCCGCGATTTGTTTGACGCTGATGGGATCCAACGCATGGCAGGCCATCTACAAACCCTCTTAGCAGGCATCGTTGCCAATCCCAATCAACGCCTATCAGAGCTGCCCCTGCTCACCCCTGCCGAACAACAGCACCTCCAGCAGTGCAACCCCACCCCACAGCCCTACCCCAACCACCTGATTCACCATTGGTTCGACACCCAAGCCGCCGCCACCCCCGACCGCATCGCCCTCCTCTGCCACTCCCACGCCCTCTCCTACCACACCCTCGCCTGCCGCGCTAACCAACTAGCTCACTATCTGCAATCCCTCGGTGCTGCTCCCGATACCCGCATCGGCCTCTGCCTGCCGCGCACCCCAGAACTGGTGATTGCCCTCCTGGCCATCCTCAAAGCTGGGGCTGCCTATGTCCCCCTCGACCCTAGCTACCCCCCAGAACGATTGCAGTGGATGGCCCACGATGCTGAGATCTCCATCCTGGTGACGCACTCAGAACTGCCAACCCTAGGCCGACCTGAGCTACTGGTGATTCAGCTTGACACCGACTGGGACTCGATTGCCCGCTGCTGCCCTGACCCAGTTGCCACTGCTGCCACGCCTGCTGACTTGGCCTATTTGATCTACACCTCTGGCTCTACCGGTGTGCCCAAGGGCGTCGCCATCGAGCACCGCAACACGGTTGCCTTCCTGCACTGGGTCGAGGCCACCTTCAGCCCTGAGCAACTGGCAGCAGTGCTAGCTTCGACGTCGGTCTGCTTTGACCTTTCGGTGTTTGAGCTGTTGGCTCCCTTGAGCAGGGGGGGCACAGTTGTGCTAGCTGACTCCGCCCTGCCTCTGGCCCAACTTCCGCACCTGCATCACCTGACGCTGCTCAACACCGTGCCCTCGGTGGCCCAGGCTCTGCTCCAGCTTCAGGCACTGCCCCCCAACCTGACCACACTGACGCTGGCTGGTGAAGCCCTCAGTTCCGCCCTAGTCGAGCAGGTGCATCATCACTCCTGGGTCACCCACCTCTACAACCTCTACGGTCCCTCAGAAGACACCACCTACTCCACGGCTTACCGCATCCCGCTGCCGCCTGCTGCTGCTGGTGCTCCTCCCCCGATAGGCACACCGATTGCCCACAGCCAGGTTTATCTGCTCGATGCCCAGCTGCAGCTGGTACCGCTGGGAGTGGTGGGTGAGCTGTATCTAGCAGGAGCGGGGTTAGCGCGGGGCTACTGGAAGCGAGCGGAGTTGACCGCAGAGCGGTTTGTGCCCAATCCGTTTGGAGTTGGAACGCGGCTGTATCGGACTGGGGACCGAGGGCGCTATCGAGCGGATGGCTGCATTGAGTATTTGGGGCGGTTAGACCAGCAGGTGAAGCTACGGGGCTTTCGCATCGAGCTAGGCGAAATCGAATCCCTCCTGGCTCAGCATCCCGCCGTCCAGCAAGCCATCGTCACCCTCTCCACCCCCGACCACCGCCCCCCCCAACTCGTCGCCCACATCATCCCCACCTCCCCGCCTCCCCTCGTTCGGCGAGGCTCACAAGCCGCATCTCCCCTCGCCCTCCACACCTACCTCCAAACCCGCCTCCCGGCCCACATGCTCCCGGCCCAGATTACGCTGCACGAAACCTTCCCCCTCACGCCCAACGGTAAAATTGATCGCGCTCGTCTAGCGACACTGGTGCCGGAATCGCCTCCTTCGGTCAACGAACCGCCCCAAACTCCAGTTGAACAGGAACTGCACCGCATCTGGCAGCAGCTTCTAGGACGCGAAACCATCAATCGCCACGACAACTTTTTTGCGCTGGGCGGAGATTCGATTTTGGTGATTCAAATGATTGCCAAAGCCAGTCAGGTCGGACTGCATTTCTCTCCCAAACAGGTGTTTCAGCATCAAACCATCGCCGTACTTGCCGCCGTTGCTACCCCGACAGCAGCCATCACCGCGCCGCAGCAGATTTTGACTGGAACCGTGCCCCTCACCCCGATTCAGCACTGGTTCTTTGAACAAAACTTTGCCGAGATGCACCATTGGAATCAGGCCGTTTTGCTGGAAGTCCGGCAGCCCGTTGGTCGGGAGTGGCTGGAACAGTCCCTACAGCAGTTACTCAACCATCACGATAGTTTACGGCTGCGCTTTCAACGCACAGAGACCGGTTGGCATCAGGAGTATGCTGCTGCAAGTATTGCTCCACTTCACTGGATCGATCTCTCTCAATTATCAGAGCCGCAACAAACGCAGGCGATTGAAATGACCGCTACCGTTCTGCAAGCCAGTCTAGATCTATCAACCCTACCGTTGCGAATTGCGTTCTTTGATCGCGGACAGCGGTCCGGTCGATTGCTGTTGATTTTGCATCATTTAGTCGTCGATGGCATCTCCTGGCGGATTTTGCTCAGCGATTTGCACCATCTCTATCAGCGGTTCAGCCAGGGTAAACCAGCCGAGCTGCCGCCCAAAACCAGCGCCTTTCGACAGTGGGCAGAAGCATTGCACTCCTACCAGCCTAGTGCCGACGAACTCAACTATTGGCATACTCAACCCGACACCCCGCTGCCAATCGATAATCCATGCCATGATGTATCAGACCACAATCGAGTTGCCGATCTGGAAACCGTATCCGTGGCCCTATCTGCTGCTGACACCCAAACCCTACTGCAAACAGCCCCAGTCGCCTATCAAACTCAAATCAACGATCTATTATTGGC
The DNA here is from genome assembly GCF_032598965.1 of Leptolyngbya sp. NK1-12. Taxonomy (NCBI): domain Bacteria; kingdom Bacillati; phylum Cyanobacteriota; class Cyanophyceae; order Leptolyngbyales; family Leptolyngbyaceae; genus Leptolyngbya; species Leptolyngbya sp. NK1-12. The sequence goes on along the minus strand of NZ_CP053586.1, from coordinate 659 downwards.
AGCGCTTGTTCAGGCATTCTCAACCTGGACAGGCAGTGCAACGCTGTTGATTGAACTAGAATCGCATGGCCGGGAAGATCTGTTTACCAATATCGATCTTTCTCGTACCGTCGGTTGGTTCACGACTCTGTTCCCAGTTTGGTTAGATTTAAGTCAGGCTGACACTATCGCTACTGCAATCAAAACCATCAAAGAACAGTTGCGGGCGATTCCCCAGAACGGGATTGGCTATGGTATTTGGCGCTATTTACGTCCTTCTCAAGCTAGTCCGCCACCAGCCGCAAAACCACAAGTCAGATTTAATTACCTGGGACAGATCGATGCCCTATTCAGCGAGAACCCACTGTTTGGTCTTGCCCCCGAAGCAATTGGTCAATTCCGTAGCCCCAGCTCTCACCGGGATGTCTTACTAGAAGTCAATGCTCTGATTCGTAACCACCAACTCCGACTCGACTGGAACTACAGCCGCGCCCTGCATCACCGCCGCACGATTGCCACCCTAGCAGAGCAGTATCTGATCGCCCTCCGCCAAATTATTCAGCACTGCCTGTCCCCAGAGGCTGGAGGCTACACGCCGTCGGATTTTCCCCTCATGGCAATTGATCAGGCAGAACTTGACGAACTGTTAGCAGAACTATAGAGAGGATAGATCAGTGAAC